>NZ_JAMTCG010000003.1 GCF_024171725.1 Williamsia serinedens | reverse complement strand
CGATCCCGACGAACACCCGATCGGCACTGCTTTCCGACGGCGGTTTTGTCATGCTGGCCATGGGTCACCTTTGGGCTAGGAGGTGGGCCGCACGCGACCGGTCGGGCCGGGTGGACAGAACAGTGACGAGACATTGCCGTGTGTCGTCAGGCTCCTATCAAGCCACACCCGGACCGGCCGGGAGCACGCTGACGGCCCCGGACAGATGCGCCCAGGCCCAAGGGCGAGTCGACCGATCGCTCGAAGGACAACAGCCAGGTCGTGTCAGTGCAGAAATGAGCCAGACCCACCCCTGAACCGGGCCCATCGAGTATCACTGTGCGGAAAAAGCCCGCCGAGCGGGCACTCGATGCCGGCGGCGCGCCAGAACTGCCCGTTCGACGGGATCTGGTGCACGGTCGACGGGATCCACTGCACGGTGGGTGAGTGGTTGTGGCCCGGTCGGCGGTGGTTTTCGGCACGGTGGGCGGCGTCGCCGGGTCAGGGGCCGCTCACTCGCGTCTTGCGGGTGGGTCGGGACGGGTCGGGGACGGCGTCGCGGAGTTCGCGCGTGAAGGGGTGCTGCGGGTCGTCGAAGACGGTCTCGACGTCGCCCGCCTCGACGATCTGCCCCGCGCGCATCACGAGCACGTGGTCGCTGATCTCCCGGACGACGGCGAGGTCGTGCGAGATGAACAGGTAGGCGAGGCCGTGCTCGCGCTGCAGACGGTCCAAGAGGTCGAGGATCCGGGCCTGCACCGACACGTCCAGTGCGGACACGGGCTCGTCGAGCACCACCAGTTCCGGCTCGAGCGCCAGCGCACGGGCGATCGCGACCCGCTGGCGTTGCCCGCCCGAGAGCTCGCGCGGTCGACGGTCCGCCAGCGCGCTCGGCAGCGCCACCTGATCGAGCAGTTCGTCCACCCGCGCCCGACGACCGGCGCGGTCACCCACGCCGAACGCACGCAGCGGCTCGCCGACGATCCGCCGGATCGACAGCGACGGGTCGAGGGATGTGTACGGATTCTGGTGCACGAACTGCAACCGACGTCGCAACGCCCGCCGCTCGCGCCCACGCGCACCCGTGACGTCGACACCGTCGAACTCGACCGACCCGGAGTCGGGTCGGTGCAGCTGGGCGACGATGCGGGCGGTGGTGGTCTTACCCGAGCCGCTCTCACCGACGATCGACACGGTCTGTCCGCGGTGGACGTCGAACGACACCCCGTCGACCGCGGTCAGCGACGACCCGCCGCGCAGCGAGAACTGCACCCGAAGGTCCGTCGCGCAGCAACGGATCACCATCGGAGGGCACGGTTGCCCGGGTGCGAGGGCGCCTGAGGTGGGGCGCGGCCGCGACGAGCCCGACGGTGTACGGGTGCTGCGGTGAGGTGAGGATGTCGCGGGCGGGACCGGACTCGACGACGCGCCCCTGCGACATCACGACGATGCGATCGGCGCGTTCGGCGGCGACGCCGAGGTCGTGGGTGATGAACAGGACCGCGGCACCCGTCTCGGCGATGCGGGTGTCCAGCAGGTCGAGGATGCGCCGCTGCACGGTCACGTCGAGCGCGGAGGTCGGCTCGTCGGCGATCACCAGTTCCGGCGAGCACGCCAGGGCGATGCCGATCAGCACGCGTTGCCGCTGCCCACCCGACAACTCGCCGGGGTACTGGCCCGCACGCTCGTCGGGACGGTCGACGCCTGCCTCGGCGAGGATGTCGACGGCGCGCAGCGCGGCGCTCCGGCGATCGGCCCGGCCGTGCAATCGCAGGATCTCCCCGACCTGATCACCGACACGACGAACCGGGTTCAGCGACGACGTCGGATCCTGGGGGACGACGCCGATGTGGGCCCCGCGCAGGCGGCTGAGTCGGCGTTCCGACGCGGAGTCGATGCGCTCGTCGTCGAACTCGATGCGGCCTGCGTCGACGTGACCGCCCTCGGGGAGGAGCCCGACGGTGGCGTGTGCGAGCGTCGACTTCCCCGAACCGGACTCACCCACGACCGCGACGACCTCGCCGCGGTCGACGGTGAGGTCGATGCCGTGCAGGACCTCGGCCTCGCCGTAGGACGCGCGGAGGCCGGACACCCGCAGCAGCGGGCCGGCGGCGCTCATCGACGGTCCTGCAACGCGCGTCCCACACGGTGCGCGCTGACGACGACGGCCACGATCACGAGACCGGGGATGACGGTGAGCCACCACGCGGTGACGAGGTAGTTCCGGCCGTCGGCGATCAGCGTGCCCCACTCCGGTGACGGCGGTTTCGCGCCGAAGCCGAGGAAGCTCAACGACGACACCAGCAGCACCGCGAGACCGAACTGGGCGGCGGCGAGGCCGATGACGGGGGCGATCGCGTTGCGCAGGATGTGGTCCAGGAGGACGGACGGCCACCGGGACCCGGCGAGGAATGCCGCCTCGACGTACGTGGCGTGCCGCACCCGCGCCACCTCGGCCCGCATGACGCGGGCGAACCCGGCGATCATCGTGACGCCCACGGCGATGGCCACGTTGGTGGTCCCGAAGCCCAGGGCGGTGACCACCGCGAGGGACAGGAGCAACGTCGGGATGGAGAGCAACACGTCGACGACGCGCATCAGGACCGTGTCGACCACGCCGCCGATCGCGCCGCCGATCGCGCCGGCGAGCAGGCCGACGACCGATCCGACGACGAAGGCGATGGCCACCGCGCTGATCGTGGCCGAGAGCGACAGCTCCGCACCGTGCACCACCCGGGTGTAGAGGTCGCGGCCGATGCTGTCGGTGCCGAACCAGTGGTGCAGGCTCGGCGGCTGCATCTTGTCGCGGGGTACCAGGGCGTATGGGTCGCCGGAGGCGAACACCGACGGGAACAGCGCCCACCCGGCCACGAGGAGCAGGATCGCCGCGGCCACCACTACGGTGATCCATCGCGCCCACCCCCGCCGTCGACGGCGAGCGGGGGTGCTCTGGGGCGGTGCGTCGGTGCGGTCGACGGATTCGACGAGGAGGTCAGACACGGGCGGACTCCGAGCTGTCGGCGGTGGCGGGGCCGGTCGTCGGTGCCCGACGGCTCCGGCGTACGACGATCCGTGGGTCGATCAGCGGATAGACGAGATCGACGGCCAGCGTCACCACCACGAAGACCAGAGCTGTCAGCACAACGATGCCCTGCACCACCGGGATGTCCTGTGCCAGCACGGAGGTCTGTGTCAACCGGCCCACCCCTGCGCGGGCGAAGACGGTCTCGACGACCACCGACCCGGCGAGCAGTTCGCCGACGAGCACGCCGGCGATCGTCACCGCGGGAACCGTCGCGATCCGGAAGACGTGGCGCGTGTGGACGTACCAGCGCGACGCTCCCTTCGTTGCCGCCACCTCGACGAACGGTTCCCGCCAGGTGGACAGCAGCGACGTAGCGAAGACCTGCGCGATCACCGCACCGGTCGGGATCGCGAGGGTGATCGCGGGGAGGACCACCGACGCCGGTGTCTGGTCACCGAACGCGGGGAACACCGGGAGGCCGAACGAGAACACCTGCAGCAGGATCAGTCCCACCCAGAAGGTCGGTACGGCGGCGCCCAGGGGAGGCAGCGACAACAGTGCGGTCCGCAGCCAGCGGACGCGCGTGTACACCGCCAGGAACGCCAGACCCCCGCCACCCACGATCGCGATGACGAGCGCGGTGCCGGCGAGTGCGAGGGTGCTCGGTACCGCGTCGCCGATGGCGCTCACGACGCTGCGCCCGGTGGTGATCGACGACCCGAGGTCGCCGTGCAGGGCGTTGGTCAGGGCGGTCCAATACTGCTCCCACACCGGCTTGTCCAGGCCGTAGCGGGCCTGCATCTCCGCGATCGCGGTCGCGTCGACGGGCGTGCCCGCGCCGTTGCTGTCCGCAGCAAGGCTCACCGGGTCGGACGGGAGGAGGAACAGCACGATGAAGGAGACGGTGAACGCAGCCCACAGCACGGCGACGGCCTGGAGGAGACGGAATGCGATGTACCGCGCCATGATCAGCTCCTGCTGTCCGAGGAGTCGGGGGTCACCCAGGTGTCGTCGAATCGCAGTCGCGCCGACGCGTCGAAGCGCAGACCGTGAGCGCGTGAGCCCTGGCCGATGGTCTGCGACAGCTCGATGGTCGGGATGAAGAAGCCGTTGTCCAGGATCTCCTGTTGTGCCGTCGCGATGAACCGCGCACGCGCCGCGGGATCGGAGGTCGACAACTCACCGGTGAACGCGTCCTCTAGTGCGGGAACCGTTGGCGCGCGGCCGATGTTGCGGCCGCGGGTCGAGAACGACACCCGCAGGATGTCGCCGTCGGCTCGAGTCGAGTTGTAGTAGAACGCGTCGAACTTCCCGTTGCTCTGGCGGGCGACGCTCTCCGGCGTCGACACGAGGTCGAGCTGCATGTCGACGCCCGCGAGGCGCAGCTGTTGCTGCATTAGTTCCAGCACCGTCTGGTTCGCGGCGAACACCGCGCTGAAGGTGACGGCGAACGACAGTTTTCGCCCGTCCTTCCGACGGATGTCGTCTGAACCTCTCCGCCACCCAGCGGCGTCCAGCTGGGCCTCGGCACGGGACCGGTCGAAGGTGACCAGCGGCGATCGGACGTACCCGGGGGTGTTCCGGGCCAGCACGCTGGTCGCCGGCGCGAAGGTGTCGTCGAGAACGGTGTCGACGAGCTCCTGCCGGTCGATCGCCGACAGCAGCGCCACGCGGACAGCACGATCCGCTAGGACCCCGCGAGACACGTTGGGCTGCAGCCCGAAGGTGATCCCGGGGTTGGGGGTGGTGAGCACCCGGCCCTGCGCACCCTCGATGATCGTGCGGTCCTGCGGGAGGGCGTCGCTGATCGCGTCGAGTTGGCCGGACGCCAGACTCCCTGTCCTGACGCCGGACTCGGGGACGACGGTGAACTCGATGCGGTCGAGGTAGGGCTCGCCGGTGTGCCCGGCCACCGACGACCCCCAGGCATAGCCCTTCCGCTTCTCGAGCGTCGCCGACCGGTCCTGGGCGTAGTCGGTGTAGACGAACGGGCCCGTTCCCGCGACCTCGCCCTCGCATCGCTGGGCGGCCGACCTCGCGGAGGTCGCGGGCGAGACGATGCCGAGCTGTGAGGTCGAGGTCGCCTGGAGGAACTGCGCGTTGGGCCGGGTGAACTCGACGACGACCGTCTGGGGGTCGACGATCGTCGTGCCGCTGTATCCGGCGAGGTAACTCGCACCGAGTGCGGCCTTCACCGGACCGAGTGTCTTCACGACCGAGTCGAAGCTGCGCGCGACCGCGGTGGCGTCGAGAGGTGCACCGTCGCTGAACGTGACCCCCGGGCGCAGGGTGAAAGTGAACCGCCGGGAGTCCGGCGACACCTCCCACCGCTGCGCGAGCCACGGGACCAGCGCGCCCGTCCGCGGGTCCTGGTCTGTGAGGGAGTCGACGATCGGCCGCGTCACGTAGATGGTCTGGTTCGTCGACGACTGCGCTGGATCGGCGCACGTCGGCGCCTGGGACAGTCCGTACCGCAGGGTTCCTCCGGTGCGGGGCGGACCGGTGTCGTCAGCCCCGGGGGCCGGCTCGGTGCAGGCGCTCGCGCCGGCGGCGATGGCGAGCACCGTGACGACGAGGGTGACCCGGCGGGGCAGACGAGCGAGCATCGCACCAGTTCTGCCAGCCCGCCGTCGGTCCGAGAAGGGTTTCGATCACGGTGAACGGCGGAGTTGCTTGCGGAACGGATGCGGCTGCGGCCCCATCGGATAGGTGTCGACGTCGAAGCCCGGGGTGTAGCCCGCGGACACGTACAGCGCGACCGCCTCGGGTTGTCGCCACCCGGTGGTGAGGAAGACGTCGGTGTATCCCACTGCCGCAGCGCGTCGTTCGAGTTCGGCTACCACCAGCAGGCCGTAGCCGCGCCGACGGTGATGCTCCGACGTCCAGATCCGCTTCAACTCTGCCGTGTGGTCGTCGTAGCGCTGGAACGCGCCGCCGGCGACGGGCTCGTCGTCGAGCAGTGCGACGACGAGCCCGCCATCCGGCGGCGCGAACTGCGACGCCGGGTACTCGACCAGATCGCGGTGGACGGTGTCGAGCGGGTGCCCGTATCGACTGCTGTACTCGACGGCGAGCTCGTCGAGCAGCGGCCGCGCCCGGGGATCGTCCTGGGCGACGGACGCGAACACGGGCGTCGGATGACAGCCCACCTGCGCGTCGGTCACGTCCGCGGGAGCCCGGGCGGGTTGAGCTGCGAGGACGTCACGGCCTCCTTGTCGAGATTCCAGCGGCGGAGCACCTCTCGATACTGCCCGCCCTGGATGACGGCGTCGAGCGCCTCGCGGACAGGCTCGATCAGCGGGTTGCCCTTCTTGGTGGTCGCGGCGATGAGACCGGTCACCCCGGAGCCGGCGCCTGACACCTGCCCCACGATGGTGGTCTCGTTCGGGGTGCCGCGAACCTGTGCGTCGTGGAAGGCGTTGATGGGGTTCGGGCCGAAGTAGGCGTCGATCTGCCCGGCGTTCAGCGCCGACCAGACGCCGGTGACATCCTGGTAGTACTTGATGGTGATGGGCGCCTTGCCCTCCGCCTTCAGCTTCTCGGACCAGTCGACGAGGATCTTCTCCTGGTTCGTCCCCGAGCCCACCGCGATCGTCTTCCCGGTGAGGTCCTGATACCCCGTGAAGCGGATCGGATCGCTCTTGCGGGCGATGAGCGACAGGATGTCGGTCCGGTAGCTCGCGAAGTCGTACAGGTCCTTGCGGGCCTCGGTCACGGTGATGTTCGAGAAACCCACATCGCTGGCGCCGCTGTCGATCCCGAGGAACAGGCCCTCCCACGACGAGCGACGGAAGTCCGGCTTCAAGCCGAGCGTGTCCGCGACGAGCCGAGCGATGTCGACCTCGTCGCCGACCCAGACATTGTTGTCGTCGGTCGACGGGAAGGAGAACGGCGGGCTGCCGGTTCCCGAGCCCTGACCGATCACGAGGGTGCCGCGTTCCCGAATCGAGGCCGGTACCTTCGCGGCGATCGCGTCGTTCTTCGGTGCGGTGATCGGTTGCTGTGTCGAGCTGAGGTCCAGTGTCGCGCCGGTGGAGTCCCGCACCGCCTGGGTGCTGCCGTCGGACGGTGTGGAGCACCCGGTGGCGAGCAGCCCGACGGTGAGCACGGTGAGCAGGGCGGCGGACATCGATCGACGTCGCGTCATGGCGGGATCCGTTCTGTGACTGTGATGTGTGCGAGAAAGGCGCGTCTACAGGACGCGGTCGAGAAATGCGCGGGTGCGTGCCTCACGGGGATGACCCAGGACCTGGCTGGGCGGGCCCTCCTCGACGTTGCGGCCGGCGTCCATGAACACGATGCGGTCGGCGACGCGGCGCGCGAAGGCGATCTCGTGGGTGACGATGACAAGGGTCCGACCCGCGCGGGCGAGGTCGCCGATGACGGCCAGGACCTCGTCGACCAGTTCGGGGTCGAGTGCAGAGGTGGGCTCGTCGAAGAGGATGAGCTCGGGATCCAGCGCCAGCGCCCGGGCGATCGCGACGCGCTGTTGCTGCCCGCCGGACAGCTGGCGGGGATAGGCGTCGAGACGGTCGGAGAGGCCGACGCGTCCGAGGAACTCCTCCGCGGCACGGCGCGCGGCGTCTTTCTCGACCCCGCGGGCGCTGACCGGTGCCTCGGCGACGTTCTCCAGCGCGGTGAGGTGGGGGAACAGGTTGAAGGCCTGGAAGACGAACCCGATGCGGCTGCGTTGCCGACGGATCTCGTTCTCCGACAGGCGGTGCAGGGCGTTGCGGCCGCGACGCAGCCCGATCAGCTCGCCGTGGACGGTGACGAAACCCTCCGTGGGCGGCTGGAGGTGGTTGATGGTGCGGAGCAGAGTGGACTTGCCGGAGCCCGACGGCCCGATGATCGCGACCACCTCGCCCTGCCGGACCTGCAGCGACACGTCGGACAGGGCGCGGACCCCGTCGAACGACTTCCCGACGCCGCGGACGTCGAGGACGACCGGGGCGGTCATGCGCGCACCGCCCGCGTGGCGAGGCGGGATCGCAGGCGCTGCAGCGGTGTCGGTGGCAGTTCGCGGTGGGCGCCGCGGGCGAAGCGTCGTTCGATGTAGAACTGGGCCACCGACAGCAGGCCGGTGAGGATGACGTACCAGGCGACCGCGACCAGCAGCAACGGGATGATGCGGCCGTTCCGGCCGTAGATCACCTGGACCTGGTAGAAGAGGTCGGGGATGGCGAGGATGAACACCGCCGACGTGCCCTTCAGGAGTCCGATCACCTCGTTGGTCGCGGGCGGGACGATGGTGCGCATGGCCTGGGGGAGGACGATGCGGGTGAACTGCCGCCGCACCGGGATGCCCAGTGCGGCAGCCGCTTCGCGCTGACCCTCGTCGACCGAGAGCAGACCCGCGCGGATGATCTCGGCACCGTAGGCCGCCTGGTGGATCGACAGGCCGATCAGTGCGGCGGTGACCGGGGCGATGAGGTTCTTGGTCTCCACCTCGGCGAACACGGGGCCGAACGGGATGCCGACGCCGAGGTGGGTGTACAGCGCCCCGAGAAATCCCCAGAAGAGGATCTGCACGATCAGGGGGATCGACCGGAACAGCCAGATGAATGCCCAACTACCGCCACTGAGAACAGGATTGGGAGATTGCCGCATGAGCGCGAGCACGATGCCGCCCGCGAACCCGATCGCCGCCGCGGCGAGCGTCAGCCAGATCGTCAACCACAACGCCTCGAGGATCGTCGTGCTGACGAAGTACGACGCGAACGTGGGCCAGTCGTACCGGGGGTTGGTGACCGCACCCGCGACGACCTGGGCGAGGAGCACCGCGACGACGAGGACGGCGAGCCACCGGCCGTAGTGGGGTCGACCCACGACGGGAAGACCTGCGAGGTCGTCCTCGTGGTCGACGGTGGCGCGCGGGGGCGCAACTGTTCTGCTGGACACCGGGAATGGGCTCCGCTCGGATGTGGGTGCGGCACGACCGCGACCCGTCGGATGTTGTGCAGCGACGCTAGGAGCGGCTGGGGCACCTCACAACGGATCCGGTCACCGTGCGCGAAAGCGACAGGGGATGATCGGGTGATGCCCCCGAAGTCCGTCGACCCCGCCGAGATGCGCGCCGCCGTCCTCGCCGTGGGCCCGTGGCTCCGCGGCGAGACGGACGAGGCACCCGCGCGCCCGGCGCTGGCCCTCGCCGTGCGGACGACGGCACGCACCCTGGCGCAGATCGCGCCCGGCTCGTCCGTCGAGGTGCGGGTCCCGCCGTTCGTCGCCGTCCAGTGCATCGAGGGTCCCCGCCACACAAGGGGGACCCCGCCGAACGTCGTCGAGACCGACGCCCGCACCTGGCTGCGCCTCGCGGCGGGTCTCACCGGCCTCGCCGACGAGATCGCGGCGGCGACGGTGTCGGCGTCGGGCAGCCGTGCGTCGGAGGTGGGTGCGCACCTGCCGCTCGTGCGCGTCTGATGCTCCGTGGGGAGCGCGCGCCGGATTCGCCGTCGCCGCACGTCGGCCCGTAAACTGGGGCGCAGGTCCGACCGCCGCCCACCGCATCGGAGTGCCCTGTGACCGAGCTGTCCGTCCACAGCCCGAATCTCCTCGCCGACCATGCCTCCGCTGCACCTCTCGACGACCGTGGCGAGAACGAGCCGCGCGAGGAGTGCGGCGTCTTCGGCGTCTGGGCCCCAGGTGAGGACGTCGCGAAGCTGACCTACTACGGGCTGTACGCCCTGCAGCACCGCGGGCAGGAGGCCGCCGGGATCGCGGTCGGTGACGGGTCGCAGGTCCTGGTGTTCAAGGATCTCGGTCTCGTCTCGCAGGTGTTCGACGAGCAGACCCTGGCCTCCATGCCGGGCCACGTCGCCATCGGACACTGCCGCTACAGCACCACCGGGTCGACGACGTGGGAGAACTCACAGCCGATCTTCCGGACGACCGCCGCCGGGACCGGCGTCGCGCTCGGTCACAACGGCAACCTCGTCAACACCGCCGATCTCGCCGCGGTCGCCCGCGAGGCCGGCCTGATGGCGTCGCGCATCCACGGCGGCGCGACGTCCGACTCCGACGTCGTCGGCGCGCTGCTCGCCCACGGTGCGGCCGACAGCACCATCGAGCAGGCCGCGATGGAGTTGCTGCCCACGCTCGACGGCGCCTTCTGCCTGACGTTCATGGACGAGCACACCCTCTACGCCGCGCGCGACCCGTTCGGGGTCCGTCCGCTGTGCCTCGGTCGTCTCGACCGCGGGTGGGTCGTCGCGTCGGAGACCGCGGCCCTCGACATCGTGGGCGCGTCGTTCGTCCGCGAGATCGAGCCCGGCGAGCTCCTCGCCATCGACGCCGACGGTGTGCGCAGCTCGCGCTTCGCCCCGCCCACGCCGAAGGGCTGTGTCTTCGAGTACGTCTACCTCGCCCGCCCCGACAGCGTCATCAACGGCCGGTCGGTGCACTCGTCCCGCGTCGAGATCGGGCGCCGCCTCGCCCGCGAGCACCCCGCCGACGCCGACCTCGTGATCCCGGTGCCCGAATCGGGCACGCCCGCGGCCACCGGGTACGCCCAGGAGTCCGGGATCCCCTATGGCCAGGGTCTGATGAAGAACGCCTACGTCGGCCGCACGTTCATCCAGCCGTCGCAGACCATCCGTCAGCTCGGCATCCGGCTCAAGCTGAACCCGCTGCGGGAGGTCATCCGTGGGAAGCGGCTCGTCGTCGTCGACGACTCCATCGTCCGCGGCAACACCCAGCGCGCCCTGATCCGCATGCTCCGCGAGGCTGGTGCCGCCGAGATCCACGTCCGGATCGCCTCGAGCCCCGTGCGGTGGCCGTGCTTCTACGGCATCGACTTCGCCTCACCCGCCGAGTTGATCGCGAACGGCATGGAGTCCGAGGAGGGGATGGTCGAGGGTGTCCGGCAGGCCATCGGGGCGGATTCGCTGGGCTACATCAGCATCGACGAGATGATCGCCGCGACCGAACAGCCGGCCGGACAGCTCTGCGCCGCTTGCTTCGACGGCAAGTACCCGATCGACCTGCCGACCGAGACGTCGATGGGCAAGGCGGTCCTCGAGGCGATGCTGTCGTCGACCGCGGGCAGCGACCCGCTGGTCTCGCACAACGACAACGTCAGCGCGCTGCGCCGCCCCTGACGGGGCGCACCGGCCCCGGGTCCCGCCACCGTGCGGGTGGCGGGTGCTCCGGTAGCGTGACCGGCGTGCCGAACCAGGAGACCGCGCCCGACGACGGACAGTCCACCCGCGGCGCGTCGTACGCCGAGGCCGGTGTCGACATCGACGCCGGGGACCGCGCGGTCCGACTCTTCGGACCCCACGCCAAGCGCGCCTCACGCCCCGAGGTGCTCGGCGGGCTGGGTGGTTTCGCGGGGCTCTTCTCGCTGCGGGGCAACTACCGTGAGCCGGTCCTGGCGTCGTCGACCGACGGCGTCGGCACCAAACTCGCCGTGGCCCAGGCGATGGGCAAACACGACACCGTCGGCCGCGATCTCGTCGCGATGGTCGTGGACGACCTCGTCGTGTGCGGTGCCGAGCCGCTGTTCCTGCAGGACTACATCGCCGTCGGGAAAGTCGTCCCCGAGACGGTCGCGGAGCTGGTGAAGGGCATCGCCGACGGCTGCGTCGAGGCGGGATGTGCGCTGCTGGGTGGCGAGACCGCCGAACACCCGGGGCTGATGGAGCAGTCGCACTACGACCTGTCGGCCACCGGTGTGGGCGTCGTCGAGGCCGACGAGGTGCTGTCACCGGACCGCGTGCGCCCCGGTGACGTCGTCATCGCGATGGGCTCGTCGGGACTGCACTCGAACGGCTACTCGCTGGCCCGCAAGGTGCTGCTCGAGTGGGGCCACATGGATCTCGGTGGGCACGTCGAGGAGTTCGGTCGCACGCTCGGCGAGGAGCTGCTGGAGCCGACGCGCATCTACGCCAAGGACTGCCTCGCGCTGGTCGCCGAGACCGACGTGCGGACGTTCGCGCACGTCACCGGGGGTGGGCTGGCCGAGAACCTGGCGCGCGTCATCCCCGAGGGTCTCCGTGCAGAGCTCGACCGCGGTACGTGGACGCCGGCTCCGGTCTTCCAGATGATCGCCCAGCGGGGCCGCGTCGAGCGCCTCGAGATGGAGCGCACCTTCAACATGGGCGTCGGGATGGTCGCCATCGTCGCTCCCGAGGACACCGACCGCGCGTTGGCGGTGCTGACGGCACGACACATTGACAGCTGGGTGCTGGGGACCGTGAAGAAGTCGCACGAGGGACGCGACTCCGCGGGCGAGGCCGACCTGCACGGCGAGCACCCACGGTTCTAGAAAACAGATGTTCCCGACCGGGAGTCCGACGTCACCCGAGGTGAACGGCGATCTCCGGCCGGGAACTTCTCCGATGAGCGCTCAGGCGCGGCGCCACTCGTCCTCGTCGGCCCACGCATCCGCGGGGTCCGGGCGGTCGGAGGGGCGTTCCGGTTCGCCGGCCAGCTCTCGTTGGAGGCTGGTGAGGTCCATGTTCGGTGAGCTGTACTTCAACTCCCGAGCGACTTTCGTCTGCTTCGCTTTTGCTCTGCCGCGGCCCATAGGGGACCCCCTCGCACGATGACGGGGCGGCCAATCAAGATTGGCGGCCCCGCTCTGAGTTAACAAATCTTGTCGTGTGCAACAGTCTAGCGCGGCCTGGGGCGTAGTGCGGACCAGGCCGGACAAGACCCGCCGGGGGAGACGGTGATCTCAGGTGCGTGCGCGGCGATTCGCGATCTTGCGGGCCTCGCGGGCGACCTTGCCGTCGTACCGCGGATCGGTGACGAGCAGTTCCAGGCCGTCGTCGTCGACGTCGCCGGTGAGCAACGCGCGGACGGTGATGCCGTGGTCGGGGCGGTCGGAGACGGTGATGGGGTCGCCCGCGGTGATCGTGCCCTCGCGGTGAACGCGCAGGTAGGCGCCCACGTCGGCACGGTCGAAGAAGCGCGGGATCCATCGCGGCTCCTCCGCCCAGACCGAGAAGGTCTTGCACGGTGTGCGGAAGTAGGTCACCTCGAGGTGGACCTCGTCGCCGATGTGCCAGTGCTCACCGATGACGGCGTCGGTGACGTCGATCCCGTCGACCCTGAGGTTCTCGCCGAACCAGCCGTACGGGAGCGACCGCCCCAGTTCGTCGGCCCACCGGCGCGCCTCGGCGTCGCTGTAGGCGTACACCGCCTGGTCGCGACCGCCGTGGTGCTTGGTGTCGACGATGGTGTCGCCGTCGATCCCCTCCGCGGTGACCCGCACCGATCCGGGGATCTCCGTCTTGCCGATACCGCTGTCGCCGATGCGGTCGAGGTGGACGGGACGGTCGGCGGCACACACCGCCAGCACGCGACCGGTCACCGCGACCGGAGTCCCTCGACGGCGGCGCGACCGGCGCGGACCCGGTCGTCGACGCGCACCGACGCGGGGTCGATAGCCACGGCCGCTCCGCCCGCCTCCAGGGCGGTGCCGGGCTCGACCGACCGCTTGACCAGCGCCAACGCGATCGGACCGAACTCGAAGTGTTCGACGACGGTCCCGATGCGGCCGACCGTGCGACCGTCGGCGGTCACGGGATCGCCGGTCGCCGGCCGACCGTCGGCGCTGCCGTCGATCTGCAGCAGGACGAGCCGCCGGGGCGGGCTCCCGAGATTGTGCACGCGCGCGACCGTCTCCTGGCCGCGGTAGCAACCCTTCTCCAGGTGCACGGCACCAAACGTGTCCGGACCGCCGATCCAGTCGACCTCGTGCGGGATGGTGCGCTCGTCGGTGTCCAGGCCGAGCCGCGGCGACAGTGCCGCCACGCGCAGCGCCTCGAACGCCCAGGTGCCGGCGGGCCGGGCGCCGGCCTCGACGATGGCGTCCCACCACCGGTCGAACTGCGCCTCGGGGACCAGGACGTCGACCCGAGGGACCGTCGGGTGCCCGTCGGCACCCCGCTCGCCGACCGGCGGCATGATCCGCCAGAACCCCGACGGCTCGTCGTCGTGGTGGAGCTCGGGGATGCGACCGGCGGCGTAGACGGGTGCGTCGGGGGTGATCTCGAGCAGTTCGGCGACGGGTCCGGTGACCGCGTGCGGCCCGAGCAGCGTCAGGACGCGCAGATCGGGTCGGTCGACGGGCTCGGCCTTGGCCCAGAACACCATCCGCTGCAGGAACGTGAGCAGGGGCTGCGCCCGGTGGGGCTCGGTGTCGGCGATGGTCAGACCGTCGATGTCGGTGAGGACGAAGTGGTCCTCAACGCGGCCGTTGGCGTCGAGGCTGAGGTTCTCCGCCGACGAGCGGTCGGCCAGGTTGGTTACGAACTGGCTGGAGATCGTGTGCAGCCAGCTGAGTCGCTCGTCGCCGCTGATCTCGAACACGCCACGGTGCGAGCGGTCGACGACGGCGACGGACGTCGCGGCGGCGCGCTGCTCGGCGAAGGGGTCGCCGTGGTGCCATGCGACACCCTGGTCGACGGAGTCCTCAGGGGGCGGTACGGCCCCGGATTCCTGCTGATGGCGCCGCAGTGGGGGCTGGTCGGGCTCGGGCTGTCCGATCGAGTCGGTCACGTCCTCATCGTACGAGCCCCCGGCTAGGGTGATCGCCATGCCGCAGTCGATCCTGGTGACCCACGACGGTGCAGTCCTCGACCCCGACGTCCCCTTCCTCCACGCCGACGACCTGGCCGCGGTCCGCGGTGACGGCGTGTTCGAGACCCTGCTGGTGCGAGACGGCCGCGCGCGCAACGTGTCCCGGCATCTCGACCGGCTGCAGAACAGCGCGCGAGCCCTGGATCTCCCCGCGCCGGACCTCGACCGCTGGCGCACCGCGATCACGACAGGCCAACGGACATGGGCCGAGAAGAACGGTCGCGCGACCGAGGGTCTGCTGCGCATCGTCTATTCGCGCGGCCGGGAGAGCGCACCGGTCGGTCAGGCCGCGCCGCGCGAGCGCGCCGAGACCGGTATCACCCGGGAGTCGAACGAGGCGACCGCCTACCTCACCGTCGGTCCGGTGCCCGCGCGCGTCGCGAGCGTGCGGACGGACGGGACGTCGGTGATCACGCTGACGCGCGGTTACTCGGTGGACCTGGCCGCGCTCGCCCCGTGGCAGCTGCTCGGCGCGAAGACCCTGAGCTACGCGACCAACATGGCCGCCCAGCGCCACGCCACCGCGCAGGGCGTCGACGACGTCATCTACACCTCGAGCGAGGGTCAGGTGCTCGAGAGCCCACGGTCGACGGTCATCGTGCTCAACGGCGACACCCTGATTACCCCGCCCGTCGAGGACGGGGTGCTGCCCGGGACGACTCAGCAGGCGTTGTTCGAGACCGCGGAGAAGGAGGGTCTGCGCACCGAGTACCGCTCGCTGCGTGTGGCCGACCTGATCGTCGCCGACGGGGTGTGGCTGCTGTCGAGCGTCACCCTGGCGACGCGCGTCCGGGAACTGAACGGCTACGAGATGCCGGAACCCGCCCGGGCGAAGGACTTCGCGGCCCTCGTCGAGAAGGCGATCGAGGACTGACCCGGCCGGCCCCGTCCGGGCCGACCGAACACCGCACCCACAGACGTGGCGTGGACGCCTGATCCACGCCGGGTCTGTGGGTGCAGTCGTCCGTCGCGCTGCATCCCCTGCGGCCGCCGAGGCCCGCGCGGGAGCGTGACCGGGGTCTCTGTGTCCCAGCGAACACCCTGAATCCCTGGTCACGGCATGGATGGCGGTCTACGGTCAGTCGTAGTACTACGACTAGTAGTAGCTCCCACGGGCCCGCCCGCGGGCCGTGTCGACGACGAGGTCGG
The DNA here is from genome assembly GCF_024171725.1 of Williamsia serinedens. Taxonomy (GTDB): domain Bacteria; phylum Actinomycetota; class Actinomycetes; order Mycobacteriales; family Mycobacteriaceae; genus Williamsia_A; species Williamsia_A serinedens. Next base: position 741,990 of record NZ_JAMTCG010000003.1, on the reverse strand, counting down.
CGATGAACGCACTCGACATCTCCCGGTGGCAGTTCGGGATCACCACCGTCTACCACTTCATCCTGGTCCCGCTGACGATCGGTCTCGCACCGATGATCGCGGTGATGCAGACCGTGTGGACGGTCACCGGCAACGAGCAGTGGTACCGCGCCACCAAGTTCTTCGGGAAGCTCTTCCTGGTCAACTTCGCGCTCGGCGTCGCCACCGGCATCGTGCAGGAGTTCCAGTTCGGGATGAACTGGAGCGCCTACAGCCGGTTCGTCGGCGACGTCTTCGGGGCGCCGCTGGCGCTCGAGGGTCTCGTCGCGTTCTTCCTGGAGTCGACGTTCCTCGGGCTGTGGATCTTCGGGTGGGGCCGCCTGCCGAAGAAGGTCCACCTCGCGTGCATCTGGCTCGTCGCGATCGCGGTGAACGCGTCGGCGTACTTCATCATCGCGGCGAACTCGTGGATGCAGCACCCGGTGGGTGCGCAGTTCAACCCGGAGACCGGTCGGCCCGAGCTGACCGACTTCTGGGCCGTCATGACCAACAGCACGACCCTCGCGGCGTTCCCGCACGCCGTGGCCGGATCCTTCCTCACCGCAGGGACATTCGTCGCCGGCATCGGCCTGTGGTGGATGATCCGTGCTCGCCGTCGGGCCGACGTGGCCGCGACGCCGGCCGAGGCCGCCGTGCTGCGCCTCGACGCGCGCACCCTGCACCGCCCGATCACCCGGATGGCGCTGTGGGTGATAGTCGCCTCGGGGATCGCGCTCGGGATCACCGGCGACGTGCAGGGCAAGCTCATGTTCGAGCAGCAGCCCATGAAGATGGCGTCCGCGGAGTCGCTGTGCCACACCGAGACCGCGGCGTCGTTCTCGGTCCTGACCATCGGGACGCACAACAACTGCGATTCGGTCACCCACCTCATCCAGATCCCGTATCTCACATCGTTCCTCGCCACCAACACCTTCGACGCGACGCTGCCCGGTGTCGCCGAGATGCAGCAGCACTACCAGCAGACGATCGGCCCGGGCGACTACCGCCCCAACCTGTTCGTCACCTACTGGGCGTTCCGGGCGATGATCGGCTGGGCCGCCGGGTCGGCGCTGCTGGCGCTGGCCGGACTGTGGTTCACACGCGGCGGTCGCGTACCGCAGGCGCGGTGGTTGGGCCGACTGGCACTGCTCGCGATCCCGACGCCGTTCCTGGCCAACAGTTCTGGCTGGGTGTTCACCGAGATGGGCCGTCAGCCGTGGATGGTGGTGCCGAACCCGAACGGTGACCCGAACATCCACCTGACCGTGCAGCAGGGCGTGTCCGCCACATCCGTCGCGACGGTCGCCACGTCGCTGACCGTGTTCACCCTGATCTACGGCGTGCTGGCCGTCGCGTGGTTCGTGCTCATCAAGCGCCACGCGGAGACCGGACCGTCCGCCACGACGTCGCCCACCAGCTCCGACGAGCCGGGTATGCACGACGACGCCGCGGACGACGAACCCGCCGAACACCTCTCGTTCGCCTACTAGGAGCACGCCATGTCCCTGCCCGAGATCTGGTTCCTCGCCATCGCGGTCCTCTTCGGCGGCTACTTCCTGCTCGAGGGATTCGACTTCGGTGTCGGGATGCTGATGCCCGTGCTCGGTCGACGACGCGGCGAGACCGTCGCCGAGGGCGACACGCGGCGTCGGGTCGTCCTCAACACCATCGGCCCCGTCTGGGACGGCAACGAGGTGTGGGTGATCACCGCCGTCGGCGCGATGTTCGCCGCGTTCCCCGCCTGGTACGCCGGGATGCTCAGCGCGCTGTACCTGCCGATGCTGCTGGTGCTCGTCGGTCTCATCCTGCGTGTCGTCGCCATCGAGTGGCGCGGCAAGATCGACGACCCCCGGTGGCGGCGCTGGTGCGACATCGGCATCGGCGCCGGCTCATGGGTCCCGGCCTTCATCTGGGGTCTGACGTTCGCGAACCTGGTGCGCGGGCTGCCGATCGACGGAGACGGGCGCTTCGTCGGCGGGTTGGGTGACCTGCTCAGCCCGTACGCACTGCTCGGTGGGCTCACGACCGTGGCGCTGTTCGCGGTGCACGGGGCGGTGTTCCTCGGGCTCAAGACCGACGGCGTCATGCGCATCGCGGCGACGCGTGCCGCCCGCCGTCTCGCACCACCGGCCGCGGTCGTCGTCGCGGCGTTCGCCGGGTGGACCCAGCTCGAGCACGGACATGCGCTGACCGTTGTCGCGGCGGTCGCGTGCGTCGGGGCACTGATCGCCACGTCGGTCGTCGTCACCTCGGGTCACGGCACCCCCAGCGCGCGTCGGGAGGCGGTGGCCTTCGCGACCACCGCCGTCGCGATCGTCGCTCTCACGGTGCTGCTGTTCGGCTCCCTGTGGCCTGCTGTCATCCCGTCGACGCTCGACCCGGCGTTCTCGGTCACCATCGCCGACGCCGCGTCCAGCGCGTACACGTTGCGGATCATCTCGTGGGCGTCCCTGGTCGTGCTGCCGGTGGTGATCGGCTACCAGGCGTGGACGTACTGGGTGTTCCGACAGCGCATCTCGCTGCAGCAGATCCCGGCGTCGATCGGGGTCCCACTCCGTCGCGACGCGGGTGCGCGATGACGTCCCGCGCGCCTGTCGACCCGCGGTTGCTGCGGGTGTCGCCCGCGGCGGCACGGACGATGCTGATCACCGCTGTCTGCGGGATCGTCTCCGCCGCAACGGTCGTCGTGACCGCGGTGATGGTCGCCTCGATCCTGTCCGAACTCGTCGGCGACCCGGCCACCCGGTCGCTCGCGGCGCACCGTACCCACCTGATCGTGCTCGTCGCCGCGGTCGTCGTCCGGGCGGCGACCGCCGTCGTCCACGACCGCCTCGCCACTCGTGCTGCCGGCCGTGTGATCGCCGACCTGCGACGGCGGGCGCTCGCGTCACTGACCGACCCCGCTCGGACGTCGCCCCGGGACCTGCAGCATCGACGAGCCGAAGCGCTCACCACCCTCACGCGGGGCCTCGACGCGCTCGAGCCCTACCTGACGTCGTTCGTCCCGACCCTGGCCCTCACCATGACAGTGACCCCGGCCGTCCTGGTGGTGGTCGCGCTGGCGGATCCACTCTCGGCGCTGATCATCGTGGTGACGCTGCCGCTGATCCCGCTGTTCATGGTGCTCATCGGGAAGCTCACCCGCGACCGCACCCGCGCGCGACTCGACGCCATGAACCGCCAGGGCGCAGCGACTCTGGACCTGATGGCGGGCGCGCCGACCCTGCGGGCGCTCCGTCGTGCGCAGGCACCGGCGCAGCGCGTCGCCGACCTCGGGGAGCGGTCGCGGCGAACGACCATGAGCGCGCTGCGCCTGGCCTTCCTGTCGGGGGCGGTGCTCGAACTGCTCGCCACACTGTGCGTCGCACTGGTCGCCGTCGGGATCGGCCTGCGATTGCTCTACGGCGAGATGTCGCTGTACGACGGTGTTCTCGCCCTGATCCTCGCGCCCGAGGTCTACCTCCCGCTGCGTGCCGTCGGCGCGCGGTTCCACGAGTCCGACGCCGGGAGGACGGCGGCGGCCGACGTCCTCGACCTGATCGACGACTCGGGTTCGACGCCGCACCCCACCGACGGCGTGCCGGCGGTGGGGGAGATGAGGGTCGTCCTCGACGACGTCGGTGTCCGCGACCGGGACGGGTGGGCGCCCCGCGGCGTGACCGGTCTCCTGCGTCCCGGGTCGCTGACCGTCGTGACCGGTGTCAACGGCGTCGGCAAGACCACGCTGCTGCACGCCGTCGCAGGACTGATCCGCCCGGACGCGGGTCGGGTCACCGTCGCCGGTGTCGACGTCACGGCCATCCCGCGGGCGGCTCTCGTCGGCCGGATCGCGATGACCGCTCAGCCGCCGCTGATCGTCCCGGGCACCGTGGCCGCGAACCTCGCAGCGGCGGGCCCGCTGGAGGCCGCGGCCCTCGACCGTGCGGCCGCGGCGGTGGGGTTCGACGCCGTCCTCGCCGAGCTTCCCGACGGGCCGGCGACGTGGATCGGGGCGGGCGGGGTCGGCCTGTCCAGCGGACAGCGTCAGCGACTCGCCCTCACCCGGGCGCTCGCCGGGGACGTGGACCTCCTGCTGCTCGACGAACCGACCGCCCACCTCGACGGCGACGCCGAGGCCGACGTCATCGCCGCGCTGCGGGCACGGGCGTCCACCGGGGCCACCGTGGTCGCCGTGAGCCACCGGCCTGCGGTGGTCGCCGCGGCCGACCACGTCCTGGACGTCGCCGCGTCGCGTCGCGCGGACGAGGCGGTGACGGTCGATGCGTGACGACCCGCTCCTCCGTTCCGCGCGGCTCGTCGGGCTCCCGACCCGACCGCTCGTCCGGTCGCTCGCGCTCGGCGCTCTCGCGGCGCTCAGCGCTCTCGCGTTGGCGGGGTTCTCGGCCTGGCTGATCACCCGGGCGTGGCAGATGCCACCCGTGCTGTCGGTGGCGATCGCGGTGACGAGCGTTCGCGCGCTGGGCATCTCACGGGCGCTGTTCCGGTACCTCGAGCGCCTGGCGACGCATGACCTCGCGCTGCGGGTGATGGCGACTGCCCGCTCGCGGATCTACGCCGCCATCGCCGGTGGGACCGGCTCCCTCGCAGCGCGGATCCGCCCGGCCGACGTCGTCGCCCGCACCGGGCGGGACGTCGACGACATGGGTGAATCCCTCGTGCGGGCTGTCGTCCCCATCGGTGCCGCCGCGGTGAGCGCGTGCGCAACGGTCGTGGTGTTCGCTGTCATCTCGCCGTGGACCGGTCTCGCGGTCGCGGGTGCATGGGTTGCGGCGGCCGTCGTCGCACCCTGGTGCGCCGTGCGGGGTGCCGCGCTCGCCGAGCGGGCTGCCGCCGACGCCCGGGACGAGGCGACGGCGCTGACGATGACCCTGCTCTGGCACGCTGCCGAACTCGAGATCGCCGGCCGGCGGGAGGAGGTCGCGGCTCTCGCCGCTGCGGCCGAGGAACGCGCTCGCCGTGCCGCCGACACCGGCACCCGGGTGCGGTCCTGGGCGGCCGGCGTGCTGCCCGCGGTCTCGGGTGCGTGCGTACTCGTCGCGTGCCTCGTCGGCGTGGCGGTCGCTGGATCGGTCGACGCGACCACCCTCGGCGTGCTGATCCTGCTGCCGCTCAGCGCCTTCGAGACCGCCGCACCGCTCGTCGACGCCGCCCGGCAACTGCACCGCAGCCGCGACGCCGCATCGCGGGTGCTCGCCGTGGTGGACGCCGCGGGTGAGCCGACCGTCGTCGCCGACGTCCGCCCCGTCGAGCGGGCGACGCCCACCGTCCTCGTCGCCGAGGACCTGCGCTGGGGACACCCGGGACGTCTGCCGAGCGGGCCGATCGCCGGTGGACTCACTCTGGTCCCAGGATCCCGTGTCGCCGTCGTGGGTCCGTCCGGGTCCGGGAAGACGACCCTGCTCGCGACCATCGCGGGGTTGGTGCCACCCGTCGAGGGCGACATGACCGTCCACGACGACGACGGCCCGGTCGACCCCGGGGAGACGATCCGGTGGTTCGCATCCGACGCGCACGTCTTCGCGACCACTGTCCGCGAGAACCTGCTCGTCGCGCTCGGGGACGCCGACGAGGTACGGCTGTGGGACGTCTTGCGCCGCGTCGGCCTCGCCGACTGGGTGCGCGGGCTCGACGGCGGTCTCGACCACCTGCTCGCCTCCGGTCCGGACTCGATGAGCACCGGACAAGCGCGCCGACTGCTCCTCGCCCGTGCCCTCATCTGCCCGGTGCCCGTGCTGCTGCTCGACGAACCGTGCGAGAACGTCGACCCCGACGAGGCCGACGTCCTCACCGCCGCACTCCTCGACCGCAACTCGGGACTGGTCGAGCCGGACCGGGCGGTCGTGGTGGTCACCCATCGGCTGCCGCGACGCTGCACCGCCGACCGTGTCGTCGACCTCACCGCCACGACGCCCGTCGGTTCCGGTGCATCCACGTGTCGCTGAGCGACACCCACCGACACCGGAACGAACGAGTTTCGCCTCCGGCGCTCGACCCGTCGTTCGCCTCCGGCGAAAAGCCGTTGCCGAGTCCGGGATCCGCGCGTAACTTCGGTCGTACACGAGGAAGGAGGTGGTCTGAAGTTGCATGACTTATGGACACGTGAGGTGACCATCAGCTAGGTGGCGCCAACGCCCGGGGTTCACCCGGTGCGGGTCGCCCGCCTCCATGGCAGCGGCGCCGTCACCCGAGCGAATCCACGGTGGTCACCCGGCCCCCGCACCCCCACCCGTCCAGGTGGGTTCGGCCACGCAAGTGGCGGTGCGGGGGTCGTCCCATGTCTGGGGAACGAACCCCCGCGTCGACACCCGACGCGGGGGTTTCGTTCGTGTCGGTCGGTGTCAGCCGCGCTCGAAGCTGCGGATGGCGTCCGCGGCCAGCGTCTTCGTCGTGCTCTGCCCGTCGATCGACTCGCGGATGAGGTCCGCGTGCCCGGAGTGGTGCGCGTTCTCCCGGAACATGTGCAGCAGGATGCGGCGGACGGTGTGGTGCTGGCGCTCGGGCGCCCACGGCGCGGTCGGGATGGGGATGAGAGCGTCGAGATCGGGGACGGTCGCGACGAACTCCTCGGTCAGCTGGGCCTGACGGCGATACCGGTCCAGCCAGTCCGCGAACGTCTCGTCCGGCGCCATGCGGTACCGCTCCTCGAGATCGACGTCGAACTCGGCGTTCGGATCGGCCGCCAGGATCGTGGCGATCCAGTACTCCTCGAACAGCGCGAGGTGCTTGATCAGGCCGCCGAGCGTGAGTGTCCCGACCGGTCCCGGCGTGCGGGCCTGCTCCTCGGAGATGCCGTCCACGGTCACCAACAGGCTCTTGCGCTGGTCGCCCCAGATCTCGATCAGGGTCTCCCGTTCACCGGGGATGCTGGCGGTCGCGATCATCATGGGACAAGCTTCCCACCACGCATGCGGCGGTGCATCAGTCCTCCGGCGGATGTGGCGGGTCAGCCGACGTGTCGCGACAGTTTCGCCGACAACCGGGGCACCAGATCGCCGTCGGCGTCGACGCGTTCCTCGACGTAGGCGAGGTCGCCGTCGTCGACGAGACCGTAGAGCCGCTTGGCGCCACCGACCTTCCGGCCGCCGGCGGATCCCGACGCCGAGGTGATGACCACGTCGGTGACGAGTTCCCACGACGTCTGGGTGAGCGGCTTGCCGTAGAACAGCTCGATCCAGCCCTCCGCGTGCGTGGCGAGGAACTCGATCGTCTCGTCGGAATCGGGACCCGAGATCCGCCAATACCCCGTCTCACGGAGGTCGGGTCCGATGTGGTGGGCGTCGTCGTCGATGCGCCAGGTGCGCGACTCCCACATCAGATAGGGGCCGCCGTCGTGGCTGACGACGATCTGCTGACCGAAGGGGTAGTCACCGGTCTCCGGGTCGTTCCCCTCGCCCAGGCCGCGCCACACGCCGACGAGCGGCAGCAGACCCAGCAGTGCCGGGTTCAGATCGGGGCCCTGGCGCAGGTTGGCAGTGTCGTCGGGGACGTCGAGACCCGCGAGGACGGGGATGTTGCGGATCGCCGTGGTCTCCGCGCGGCGCGCGGCATCCGCGATCGCCTCGTCGGCGCTGCCCGGGACGGGGCCGTCGGGGGAGGGGTCGCTCACGCGGGCGGTGTCAGGACTCGTCGGTGATGAGGCGGTACAGCGTGTACAGCCCGAACCACACGATCGCGACCGTCGCAATCACCAGCAGGACCTCGAAGAAGATGACCACGCGACCAGTCTACGACGAGCCCCCGGCGCGGATGGGGTCGGCACCGGGCGGCCGCGGTCGCGTAGCCCGTCGACACACCGGGAGGTCTCATGTCCGACGACGCAACCCCGGCCGCGATGATCGCGGACGTGATGCAGCGCAACGTCGTCGAGGTGTTCACCACCACCGACGATGCGGTGCGCCGCGGACTGGTCGAGGAGCTCTACCACCCCGACGCGGCATTCCACGACGAGGACGGGACGGTCACCGGCCACGATGCGATCGACGCGAAGATCCGATCGCTGCAGCAGGACACGCCCGGGCTGGTCTTCACGGTGACGGTCCCGCCGAGTTCGGTGCGTGATCTCGGCCGCATCTCCTGGGCGCTGGGTCCCGCCGACGGGCCGACGGTCGTGTCCGGCATGGACATCGGTCACGTGCGGGACGGTCGGATCGCGGAGCTCTACACCTTCCTCGACCCGCGGTAGGGCCCGGAGACGACGACGCCCCCGCTCGCAGGGCGCGAGCGGGGGCGATCGGACAGAACGGTGTCAGCTCGCCTTCGCGACCGTGACGTCCTGGTCGTAGACGCCGGTGCCGTCCGGGTGGACGGTCACGTCGCCGTTGCCGCGGGGCGAGAGCGCCCGCAGCGTCCACATGCCCGGTGCGGCGAAGAACCGGAAGTCGCCGGTCCCGCTCGCCACGACCTCGGCGGTGAACTCGCCGGTGCCGTCCAGCAGACGCACGAAGGCGCCGCCGACGGGCTGGCCGTCACCGTCGAGGACCTGCCCGGTGAGGACCGTCTCCTTCTCGACGTCGACGCCGGCGGGTAACTTCTGCCCCTGCTTGGGTGCTGCGCACATCACTTGCCCTCTCCCAGCTCGATCGGCACGCCGATCAGCGAGCCGTACTCGGTCCAGCTGCCGTCGTAGTTCTTGACGTTCTGGTGGCCGAGGATCTCCTTCAGCACGAACCAGGTGTGGCTCGACCGCTCGCCGATGCGGCAGTAGGCGATGGTGTCCTTCTCGCCGTCCAGGCCGGCCTCCTTGTACAGCTCGGCCAGCTCCTCGTCGGACTTGAACGTGCCGTCCTCGTTGGCGGCCTTGCTCCACGGCACGTTGATCGCGCCGGGGATGTGGCCGGGACGCTGGCTCTGCTCCTGCGGGAGGTGGGCCGGCGCGAGGATCTTGCCGGAGAACTCGTCCGGGCTGCGCACGTCGACGAGGTTCTTGCTGCCGATCGCGTCGACGACCTCGTCGCGGAACGCGCGGATCGACAGGTCGGGGTCGGAGGCCTTGTAGCTGGTGGCGGGGCGCGAGACGGTGTCGGTCGACAGCGGACGGCCGTCGAGCTCCCACTTCTTGCGGCCGCCGTCGAGCAGCTTCACGTCCTGGTGGCCGTACAGCTTGAAGTACCAGTAGGCGTAGGCGGCGAACCAGTTGTTGTTGCCGCCGTACAGCACGACGGTGTCGTCGTTGGAGATGCCGCGCGAGGACAGCAGGTCGCCGAACTGCTCGGCGTTGACGAAGTCGCGACGGACCTGGTCCTGCAGGTCGGTCTTCCAGTCGAGCTTGACGGCGCCCTGGATGTGGCCGCCGTCGTAGGCGCTGGTGTCCTCGTCGACCTCGACGAAGACGACGGAGTCGGTGTTCAGGTTCTGCTCAGCCCAGTCTGCGCTGACCAGGACATCGGAGCGAGCCATGGTGGTCCTTTCGGGTGGGACGGTGGGTGATCGGGATGTCGAGCGAGCCGACACGGGGACCGCGACGAGCGGCAGGAGAACGGGCGTGAGCCGACACGGCGGACGGTGAGGGGTTCAGACCGTCGGCACGGACGGCCACGAGACGACTGCGCGTCGCGGACCTGTGTCAGCGACAGCAGCAGGTGGCGAGTCGACAGAAATCGATCGCCCGGCGGCGGGTGAGCAGGTACTCACGACGCGACTGCATGGGGCCGACAGTAACAAAGGTCACCTCCTGAGCTGCCGGGCGGCTCAGCAGGGCGGTCGGTGGAACTGACCACCTGACCGGCAGGTGTACATGAAGAACGCGCTCCCGGCGGGATTGAGGAACAGTTCGGGCGACTGCGCGTACTCGAGGTTCGGCGTGCCCTCGACCATGAGGTCGCTACCGCTGCTGCGCGCTGATGTCGGGATCGCGCCCCACGACGTCGGGAGAGTCGGCAGGGTCGCGGTGAAACGCTCGAGGACCTGCGCCGCATATGCCTTCGGCACGACTGTGTCGGAGTGTTCCTCGGGGCCGGTGTAGAAACCGGTCGCCTGCAGGTGGAGCGCCCCGCCCCTGATGGACAGGTCGACCGTCACGCTGACTTTCACGTCACGGTTGTCGGGTGCCGGAGTGCGCACCGTGCCGGTCAGCAGGACGCCCTTCGTCCGCGACAGCAGGCCGTCCTGGGGTCCGCCGCTGCCGGCCTCGCCTTCCGGTGCGGGCGTGTTCACTGTCAGGTCGTCGATGCCGAGCATCCGGCCGACCGCCACCGAGTCGATGGTCGTCGAGGTGGTCGCCGAACCGACCTTCAATCCCACCCATGGGCTGAAGGGTCTCGTCATCGAATGTTTGCCGCCGACGCGGACATCGGTCAGCCGGGTCCGCACGTCCGCTCGACACGGGTCGTCGCCCGTGCACCCATGCGGCATCCGGGGCTGCTGGTTGTAGCGGAAGGTGGCGGGGCCGGTCACGTCCACCGCGCGGGCCGTGATCCCGATCTGCGAATACCGCCCCGCCTCGACAGCCCTGTACGCAGGAAATCCGGAGATGGTGACTTCGGGCTCGAAGCGGAGCGCGGGGGATTCTCCGTCGTCCGAGCGAGACGACATCAGCGCCTTCGCGAAGCTGCGTTCGGCGTTGATCGCGATGGCGGTGTCGACGCCGAGGGCCCCGACGACGGCCACGACGATGACGACGAGAAGTGTCCACAGGATGCGGCGGAGGGGGCGACGGAGTCGGGGGCTGCCGACCACTCCAGGCTCCTCACCGCGCCGCCGATACGGGCTCGTACAGGGACAGGCGTTATTCTTTCCCTACCCTGCACCGTCGTCGCTGCAGCGTACACACGTGAGAGACCACCGTCGGAGATCGGAGTTCCCATGGATCTCTTGTTGCTGACGGCCGACCCCGCGCCGGAATCGGTGGTCCCGTCACTCGCGCTTCTCGCCCACACGGTCCGCGTCGCGCCGACCGAGGTGTCGTCGTTGATGGAGGCCGGCAACGCCGACGTCGCCATCGTCGACGCCCGCACCGACCTCGCCGCGGCCCGCGGACTGTGCCGTCTGCTCGGCAGCACCGGGGCCTCGGTCCCGGTCGTCGCCGTGCTGACCGAGGGTGGACTCGTGGCGGTCAACGCCGAGTGGGGCCTCGACGACTTCCTGCTCCCGACGATCGGACCGGCCGAGCTGGACGCCCGCCTGCGACTGCTCGTCGTCCGCACCCGCGGCGGGGAGAGCGAGGAGGCCGCGGGCAAGGTGTCGCTGGGGGAACTGGTCATCGACGAGGGCACCTACACCGCGCGGCTGCGCGGCCGCCCGCTCGACCTGACCTACAAGGAGTTCGAGCTCCTGAAGTACCTGGCGCAGAACGCAGGCCGCGTCTTCACCAGAGCGCAACTCCTGCAGGAGGTCTGGGGATACGACTTCTTCGGCGGCACTCGTACCGTGGACGTCCACGTGCGGCGTCTGCGCGCGAAGCTGGGCGCCGAACACGAGTCGTTGATCGGCACCGTGCGCAACGTCGGCTACAAGGCGGTCCGCCCCGCGCGTGGCCGCGACGACTCCGACGGCCCCGCCGAGGACTTCGACGACGACTTCGCCGACGGCGCCGAGGAACTGGACGACGAACTGCGGTCGATGAGCAACGGTGGCTGACCTGACCGTCGCGGAGTCGCAGTCGTTGGACGCCGAGACCGCCCGCGCCGCACACGAACTCGTCGACCGGGTCGAACGCGCCGACGGCGTCGCCGGGCTCTCGGAGCAGGCGGTCGCGGCCATCGACGGTGACCGGGTGACACACCTGACCGCGCGTGACGACAGCGGGCGGGTGGTCGGCTACGCCAACATCACCCCGGGCCGCGATGACGAGCCCGCGATGATCGAGGCGGCGATCGACCCCGAGCGCCGCGGCGTCGGTCACGGGAAGTCGTTGATCCAGGCCGCATTCGAGGCGTCCGCCGGCTCGGCGCGTGTCTGGGCCCACGGGGATCTCCCTGCGGCGCAAGCACTCGCGGCGTCGCTCGGTTTGAAGCCGCTGCGTGAACTGCTGTCGATGCGACGTTCCCTGAACGACCCCGATCTCCCGTTGCCCGACCTCGAGGTGCCCGACGACCTGCTGCTGCGCACCTACGCCGGACCCGAGGACGACGCGGAGATCCTGCGCGTCAACAACGCGGCCTTCGACTGGCACCCCGAACAGGGTGGGTGGTCGCAGGACGAGATCGACGCGCGGACGTCGTCGGACTGGTTCGATCCCGAGGGTCTGTTCCTCGTGTTCGACCGTTCCGACCCCGACACCCTCCTCGGGTTCCACTGGACCAAGGTGCATCCCGCGACCGACGAGGAACCGGAGATCGGCGAGGTCTACATCGTCGGAGTCGACACCGGCACGCAGGGGAGGGGCCTCGGCCGGCTGCTGACGCTGGCGGGGATCGCGCACCTCGAGCGCGAGGGACTGACCGTCGTCGAGCTGTACGTCGAGGGCGACAACGCCGCCGCGCTGCACACCTACGACCGGCTCGGTTTCACCCGCCACACGGTCGACGTCGCCTACGGCTGAACGGTGGCCGGGTGGTCCGGATCACTCGGCGTCGGACCGCGGTCCGAATCGTTGCACGAAACACCTCGTCACCTCGGGTAACGACCTGAGTCACGTGTTCGCCGGAGAGCCGCGTGCAGGTGGGATCAATTCACCCTCCGTTCACCGGACGTCGGTCGACCGTCCACCACCGGCCCATAGCTTTCAACCCGACCACACGGCACCGGGGCGGTGGTCCCCTGCGCGCGTCACCTCGTGAGGAGACGCGGGGCAGGTGCTCGACTGCTCCCCGGCACACATCCATCGGAGGACTCTGGCGTGAATCTCAACAGGGGCTCGGCGACACGGACCGGCGCGATCGCCGTAGGCATCGTCGCCGCTGCCACTCTCACCCTCTCGGCCTGCAGTGGCGGGGCGGATTCCAGCAGCTCGTCGGGCGGTTCGAGCGCCGACAACAGCTTCAGCGGGCAGTCGGTCAGCGGCGAGGGTTCGACCGCGCAGCAGAAGGCCGTCCAGAAGTTCCAGGACGTGCTCTCCAGCAACGGCGGCATCGTCCTCAACTACACCGGCAGCGGCTCGGGGGACGGCGTCAAGAAGTTCCTCGCCGGCGACGTCGACTTCGCCGGGTCGGACTCGGCTCTGAAGGAGAGCGAGGCCGCGCAGGCCAAGACCCGCTGCGCCGGCAACGACGCATGGCACATCCCGCTGGTCGCGGGCCCGGTCGCCATCGCCTACAACCTGAGCGGCGTCGAGGGCCTGACCCTCAACCCGAGCGTGCTGGCGAAGATCTTCGACTCGAAGATCACCACGTGGAACGACCCGGCCATCGCCGCGCTGAACCCGGGCAAGAACCTGCCGTCGACGAAGATCGTCCCGGTTCACCGCAGCGACAGCTCGGGCACCACCGACAACTTCCAGCGGTTCCTGTCGGACACGGCGAAGAGCGACTGGCCCTACGAGCACGACAAGACCTTCAAGGGTCAGGGCGGCTCGGCAGCGGCCAAGTCGACCGGCGTGGGCGACACCGTCAAGAAGACCGCCGGCGCGATCACCTACGTCGAGTGGGGCTTCGCCGAGCAGAACAACCTGGGTCTGGCCCAGATGGACTTCGGCTCGGGTGCGACCCAGCTGACCGGCGACACCGCCGCGAAGGCCCTGTCCGAGGTGCAGTTCAAGACCCCGGGCAGCAAGGACCTGCAGGTCGACACCGACAAGCTGTTCGCGACGAAGACGCAGGGTTCGTGGCCGCTGATGCTCACCACCTACGAGGTCGTGTGCTCGAAGGGCTACACCGGGAACAAGGGTGCGGTGCTGAAGTCGGCCTTCACCACGATCCTGAACCAGGGACAGAGCGGTCTGTCCGAGATCGGGTACGTCGCACTGCCCGATTCCTACAAGCAGACCCTGATGGGCACCATCAACGCCCTCAGCTGATCGTCGGCTGACCCGGCCGCGGGGTTCGCGATCTCACGCGTGAGATTGCAACCCCGCGGCACCGGTTGAGACACTTGGGAGACCCCTGACATGACCGAAGTGCACGGCGACCAACTGCGCGCCGGTCGAGCAACGGCCGACCCCGAAGGATCCATGACGACATCCTCGCTCAGCGGACCCGACCCGATGGACGGGGTGATCCCCGGTCCGATCCCCACCGGCGACAACGCCGACCGTCCCGAGAACGGCTCCGGCACCGTCACCCGCCTCGGCGACCGGATCTTCCGGACGCTGTCGGTCGGCTCCGGTCTCCTCGTCTCCCTGATCATCGGCCTGATCGCGCTGTTCCTGATCATCCAGGCCGTCCCCGCGTTGGCGAAGAACTCCGAGAACTTCTTCACCTACACCGGCACCTGGGTCACCGACGGTGACACCCTGCAGTTCGGCATCCTCAACCTGCTGTACGCCACGGTCGTGGTGTCGGTCATCGCGCTCATCCTTGCGATGCCCGTGTCGCTCGGCATCGCCATCTTCCTGACGCAGTACGCGCCGAAGCGCCTCGTCGGACCGATCACCTACCTCGTCGACCTGCTGGCCGCCGTGCCGTCGATCGTCTACGGCCTGTGGGGCATCCTCGTCCTCGGTCCCGCGCTGGTCCCGGTGAACACCTGGCTCGTCGGGAACCTGTCGTTCCTGCCGTTCTTCAACGAGCCGACGCAGGTCGCGAACATGTCGACCGGCGGCACGATGCTCACCGGTGGCATCGTGCTGGCCGTCATGATCCTGCCGATCATCACCGCGGTCACCCGTGAGGTGTTCGTGCAGACCCCGGTCGGCCACCGTGAGGCCGCCCTCGCGCTCGGCGCGACGAAGTGGGAGGTCGTGCGGGTCGCGATCCTGCCCTTCGGCTTCTCCGGGTACATCAGCGGATCGATGCTCGGCCTCGGCCGCGCTCTCGGCGAGACGATGGCCCTGCTGCTCATCATCTCGACGGCCGGCCCGCTCGACTTCAACCTGATGGAGAGCGGTGAGACCTTCGCGACGAAGATCGCGAACAACGCCGCCGAGTTCGACTCGCCGCTCAAGACCGGCGCGTACATCTCCGCCGGCCTCGCGCTGTTCGTGCTGACGTTCGTCGTCAACGCGGCTGCCCGCTCGGTCGTGACCCGGAAGGCCAAGTGATGACCGCGACCACCACCGAGCGCCCGGAGCTCGGCCCCGTCAAGCGCACGCCGGCCGGCTTCACCCCGGTCACCCTGCGGCGCAAGATCACCGACAACATCGCGCTGATCCTCGTGAGCCTGGCGCTCCTGATCGCCCTCGCGCCCCTGGTGTGGCTGATCGTCACCCTCGTCGCCCGCGGGATCAGCCCCATCCTGTCGGTCGAGTGGTGGCAGTTCGACGAGCTGCACGGCGGCGCGTTCAACGCGATCATCGGCACCCTGCAGCAGACGCTGCTCGCCGCGGTCATCTCGATCCCGATCGGCATCTTCGTCGCGATCTACCTCGTCGAATACGCCACCGGCAAGTCGGTGCTCGCGCGGGTGACCACCTTCATGGTCGACATCCTCTCGGGCGTCCCGTCGATCGTCGCCGCCCTGTTCATCTACGCCGTGTGGCGCACGACGCTGGGCCTCCCGCGGTCGGGCTTCGTCGTCGCTCTCGCGCTGGTGCTGCTGATGGTGCCGATCGTCGTGCGCTCCACCGAGGAGATGCTGAAGATCGTCCCGCAGGACCTGCGGGAGGCGTCGTACGCGCTCGGCGTCCCGAAGTGGCGCACCATCGCGTCGATCGTGCTGCCCACCGCACTGTCGGGCATCGTCACCGGCGTCATGCTCGCCGTCGCCCGCGTCATGGGTGAATCCGCACCGGTCCTGATCCTCGTCGGGTCGACGCGGGCGATCAACAACAACCCGTTCGAGGGCAACCAGCAGTCGCTGCCGCTGATGATGGTGCAGCAGTACAACAACGGCTCCGACGCCTTCGACCAGGTGTGGGGCGCCGCCCTGACCCTCGTCATCCTCGTCGCCGTCGTCTACTTCGGCGCGAAGCTGGTCTCCAAGCTGTTCGCGCCCAAGAAGGCCTAGCGGGCTCCGGCTCCCGCCCCCGACCACCCACGATCGAAACGGACCGACATCATGGCCAAGCGTCTCGACGTCAAAGACCTGAACATCTACTACAGCGCCTTCCACGCGGTGAAGGACGTCTCGCTCGAGGTGGCGCCGCGCAGCATCACCGCCTTCATCGGCCCGTCGGGCTGCGGCAAGTCCACCGTCCTGCGGACCCTGAACCGCATGCACGAGGTCACCCCGGGCGCACGCGTCGAGGGCAAGGTGCTCCTCGACGGCGAGGACATCTACGGCCGCGGGATCGACCCCGTGAGCGTCCGCTCCACCATCGGCATGGTGTTCCAGCGCCCGAACCCGTTCCCCACCATGTCGATCCGCGACAACGTGGTGGCCGGACTCAAGCTGCAGGGCGTCCGCAACAAGAAGGAGCTCGACGAGGTCGCCGAGCGCAGCCTGCGGGGCGCGAACCTCTGGGAAGAGGTGAAAGACCGGCTCGGCAAGCCCGGCGGCGGTCTGTCCGGTGGTCAGCAGCAGCGTCTGTGCATCGCGCGTGCGATCGCCGTCTCGCCCGAGGTGCTCCTCATGGACGAGCCCTGCTCCGCGCTCGACCCGATCTCGACCCTCGCCATCGAGGACCTGATCACCGAGCTCAAGAAGGACTACACGATCGTCATCGTCACCCACAACATGCAGCAGGCCGCGCGTGTCAGTGACAAGACGGCGTTCTTCAACCTCGCCGGCGTCGGCCAGCCCGGTCAGCTGATCGAGATCAACGACACCGAGACCATGTTCTCCAACCCGGAGCAGAAGGCCACGGAAGACTACATCTCCGGCCGCTTCGGCTGATCGACCGCGCCACGACGAAGGCCCTCACCGGGATCCGGTGGGGGCCTTCGTCTGTCGGTTGAACGTCGTCGACTGGGCGGTCACCGACGTCGACTGGGCGGCTGTGGACGTTCACTGGGCGGTTGGACCGATCAAGTGTGCTGGGCCGCCCACTCGACGTCGGGAACCGCCCACTCGACGTCCGGAAACGCCCACTCGACGCCGGGAGGACTCGCGCGCGGCGAGTGGGGTGTCAGGCGTCGATCTCGGCGAACTGCTCGGGGGTCTTGCCGGTCGCCTGGAACACCACCCGACGTCCGATGAGGACGGCGTGATCGGAGAAGCGCTCGTAGTAGCGGCCGAGGAGCGTCACGTCGACGGCGGCGGCCACACCGTGCTTCCACTCGCGGTCCATGAGGACCGTGAAGAGGTGCCGGTGCAGGTCGTCCATGGCGTCGTCGTCGCTCTGGAGGCGCAGCGCGGCGGTCGGGTCCTGGTTGTTCAGTACCTCGCGGGCGTTGAGCGCCATCTGCACGGCGAGCCGGCCCATCTCCGCGAAGTAGCCGTTGACCTCCTCGGGCAGCGCCTTGTTCGGGTGGCGGCGGCGTGCGACCTTCGCGACGTGCAGCGCCAGCGCGCCCATCCGGTCGACGTCTGCGACGATCTGGAAACCGCTGACGATGGCGCGAAGATCACCCGCGACGGGGGCCTGCAGGGCGAGGAGGGCGAAGGCCCGTTCCTCCGCGGCCGCCGAGAGTCGGACGATCTCCTCGTGGTCGGTGATGACGGACTCGGCGACGGCGAGATCAGCCTGGAGCAGCGCCCGGGTCGACCGCTCCATGGCCTTGCCCGCGAGCTCGGACATCTGGCCGAGAACGGCGTTCAACTCCGCCATCTGCTCGTGATACGCAGTACGCATACGCCGAGACTACTCACACCCGGCGATCAGACGGTTGTGCAGCGGTGAACGGGACGTGAACCGGGTCACGTGTTGCAGCTGGTGTCCGCCCCGTTGGTGACGCTCAGGTCGTTGGGCAGTTCGACGGTCTCGTTCGACTGCGGGTTCTGCATGACGCGCACGGCCGAGCCCTGCGTCGGCACCTCGCCGAGGGAACCGGAGAACTGGCTGCCCAGCAGGACCTCCACGCCGGACTTCACGGTCCGGTCCGGCTGGATCACCGCGCCCGGGATCATCGCCGCGACCGTCGCCGCGGCCGCCTGCGCGCCGGGGCCGTAGCGGACGACGGTCTGATCCTGGTTCTGCGACGCGTCGGCGACACCGCGGACGTCGAACCCCTTGGTGGACATCTCGTCGGACACCCGTGTGGCGAGACCCGTGGTGCCGGTGGCGTTGAGGACACGCACGCCGACGCTCTCGGGTGACTGCGCGTTCACGGTGACCTCCGTGGGCGCCTCGCTGGTGGTCGGCGACGGGGTCGACGACTCGGACCGCGACGACGACGGCGGGGTCGCGGCCCGCTGCTCACCGGGCAGGGGATCGTCGTTGATGATCGCGTCGAAGATGGCGTTGATGTCGTCGGTGCGCGGGATCTCGTTGTTCGACCCGTCGGTGGTGGTTCCGGCGGTCGGGACGGTGAGGAACGTGACCCGACCCGCCTGCAGGCCGTCGAGAGACTGGGCCAGGTTCAACAGGCTGTCGGTGTCGATGCCGTCGACGAGGCTGTACTTGATGAAGGTGTTGATGATCCCGTTCAGCTTCGCCGGGTTCGAGAGCACCTGACCCGAGAGCATGCTCCGCAGCAGCGAGGACATGAAGAGTTGCTGTCGCTTGATGCGGCCGTAGTCGCCGTTGCCCTCGCTCTCGACGGTGCGGGCGCGGACGTAGTTCAGCGCGCGGGACCCCCGCACGATCTGCTTGCCGGGGCGCGACAGGATCTGGCCGAGTTCGTAGTCGTAGAGGGGCGTCGGGGAACAGACCTGCACCCCGCCGAGCTTGTTGACCACCTGCTCGAACCCGAAGAAGTCCATGGCGATGAAGTGGTTGATGTTGAGACCCGACAGCTGCTGGATCACCTTGACCGCGCACTCGGGGCCGCCGTCGCCGTAGGCGGTGTTGAGCTTCGCGCCGGTCTCGGCGGGCACCATGTCGGTCCCGTAGGTGCCGGTGTTGTTGTCCCAGCTCCGGCACTCGGGGCGGTCGACGGCGAGGTCGCGGGGGAACGACACCGCGACGACGCGACTGCGGTTGGCCGGGACGTTGACGAGGATGACCGTGTCCGACCGGGCGCCGTCGGCCTCGGCGGTGGTGCCGGCGCCGACGCGGCCGTTCTGGCCGGCGCGGGTGTCGGTGCCGACGATCAGATAGGTCTGGTCACCGGTCTGCGCGCCCTTGTTGCGGATGTTCTTGTCGTCGGCGTTCACCGCCGAGATGGTGCGGAAACCACCGTTCGTGGTGCGCAGATACCCCCACACGAACCCGGTGCCGACCAGCGACAGCACGCAGGCGAGTGCGACGACGACGCGCCCGCCCGTCGTCGCGGTACGACGGCGACGGGCCCGACGGTCCGCCGCGGCGAGGCGGGTCCCGCTGGCCGGCAGCACCGCCGGCCCGGCGGCACGGCGACGACGACCGCCCGGTGCCGGGGCCGGCGAGTCCGCTGTCGGTGCGTCGACGACCGGCGGGATCGTCGTCGTTTCGGCATGGTCCGGTGTCGACGAACGGTCGGTGCCGGACGGGGCCGCCGGCCGCGGGTCGGCGACGGGCGGGATGGTCTCCGTCCGGTCGGCGTCCTCCGGAGGGCGCGGCGGGGCCGGACTGTCCGCGCTCGGGGCAGTCGGACCGGGCGCGGGCGGCGCGGGTCGAGACCTGGGGTTCGGGCGCCGGGGTTGTTGCGGCGCGGCCGGCGGCGTCGTCGTACCGTCGCGCTGCTCGATCTCCCGTAGGAGGTCGGCGACGGTGCGGCGGCGGCCGTCGGACGGGATGCGCCCCCGGTCGGTGGGTTCGCGGAGCACCTCGTCGGAGGGTTGCTCGAGGCGACGCAGGATCTCGTCGCGGCTGAGACGTCCGGATCCGTCGGAGGGGTCGTCGCGGCGCGAGGCATCGCCCGGACCCGGGGATCCGGGTGGTTGCTCGTCGCTCACTGAACTCCTCTGAAGGTGCGGGGGTCAGGCCATGGTACGGCCGCAAGCTGGCAATTCCGGCCGGTCATCCGCCCGAGTGCATGACCTCCGCGCCGTCGGGGACGCAGTCGTCGTCGGGGTCGTCGAGCCAGCCGTCGGGGAGCGCCACCGCGGCGGGTGACCCCTGCCGTCCGCGCGGGCCGTGTCCGTCCCGCGGGAACGGCACGTCGGCGTCGAGGCGACCGACGAGATCACGCAGTTGCTCGACGGTGGTGACCAGCGCGAGGTCACGCCGCAGATCCGAGCCCACGGGGAAGCCACGCAGGTACCAGGCGACGTGCTTGCGGATCTCCCGCATGCCCTTGTCCTCGCCGTGGTGGTCGGCGAGAAGGCGACCGTGGCGCACGATGATGTCCGCGACCTCGCCCAGGGTCGGCGGTGTCGGTGCGGGCAGGCCGTTGAGGTGGGCGCTGAGTTCGGCGAAGAGCCAGGGCCGACCCAGGCACCCACGTCCGATGACGACGCCGTCGCAGCCGGTCTGCTCCATCATCGCGACCGCGTCCGTCGGCTCGAAGATGTCACCGTTGCCGAGCACGGGCACCTCGGTGACGTGCTCCTTGAGAGCGGCGATCTGAGACCAGTCGGCCTCGCCGGAATACCGCTGCGATGCCGTCCGAGCGTGCAGCGCAACGGCTTTCGCGCCCTCGGCGGCCGCGATCCGCCCGGCGTCGAGGTGGGTGTGGTGGTCGTCGTCGATCCCGATGCGGAACTTCACCGTCACGGGGATGTCGGTGCCCTCGACAGCGCGGACGGCGGCGGCGACGATGTTCTGGAACAGACGCCGCTTGTACGGGATCGCCGAGCCGCCGCCCTTGCGGGTCACCTTGGGGACCGGGCAGCCGAAGTTCATGTCGATGTGGTCGGCGAGGTCCTCGTCGACGATCATCTTCGCCGCGGCATAGGTGTACTCGGGGTCGACGGTGTACAGCTGCATCGACCGCGGCGTCTCCGTGGGGCCGAACGTCGTCATGTGCATCGTCGTGGGATGCCGTTCGACGAGAGCGCGTGCGGTGACCATCTCGCACACGTACAGGCCCGACACCGTGCCGGTGCGTTCCATCTCGAGTTCACGACACAGCGTGCGGAACGCGACGTTGGTGACGCCGGCCATCGGCGCCAGCACGACGGGGCTGGCGAGGTCGAACGGACCGATGCGCAGCGCGGCACGAGCGGATGCCGAAACCGCCGCGCCCGAGGGATCGGGTGCGGCGGTCGCGGGGTCGAGAAGTGTTGTCACACAGGTCCTCAGGACGCGCGGGCCTCGCGCTTGGCCGCCTCGCGGGCCAGGGCGCGGTCACGCATCTCCTCGAACTTCAGAGTGTCCTCAGCGAGCTTCTCGGTGAACGCGTGCAGGCGCTCGCGGTCCTTCTCGCCCTCGGGGCCGAAGTCGTCTCGGTCGAAGACGTTGAGCTTGCGGAGGATCGGCATGACGACCTCCTCGTGGTGCTGGCGCAGGTCGTAGATGCCGTGCTTGGCCATCAGCACGCCGTGCCGACGGAAGTTCGGCATACCGGCACCGGGCATCTGGAAGTTGCAGATGACGTCGGTGATCGCGCGCAGCGTCTGGTCCGGCGTCAGGTCCATCGCCGCACCCACGATGTTGCGGTAGAAGATCATGTGCAGGTTCTCGTCGGCCGCGATGCGCTGCAGCAGCTTGTCGGCGATCGGGTCGTTGCAGGCCCGGCCGGTGTTGCGGTGCGAGACGCGGGTCGCGAGCTCCTGGAAGGTCACGTACGCGACCGTGTACAGCAGACCGAGCTCGCCGCCGTGGGCCTCGACCTCGTCCGCGCGGTCGCCGCCGACGCCCACCGACGTGAAGCCGTTGGTCATGTGGATCATCCGCGCCTCTTCGAGGGCGACGGGGTCGACGCCGCGGGTCACGACGAGGTAGTCGCGCATGGCGAGACCGTGGCGGTTCTCCTCGGCGGTCCAGCGGCCGACCCAGTGGCCCCACGCGTCGTCGGTGGAGAAGTTGTTGGCGATCTCGCGGTGGTAGGAGGGGAGGTTGTCCTCGGTGAGCAGGTTCGTGATCATCGCGGCCTTGGCGACGTCACCGAGCTCCGACTGGTCCTCGCTCCAGTCCTGGCCGCCGAGCGCGGCGAAGTTCTGTCCCTCGTCCCACGGGATGTAGTCGTGCGGGTTCCAGTCCTTCGCCACCGACAGGTGACGATTGACGTTCTCCTCGGCAGCAGGCGACAACTCCTTGAGGAGCTCGAGTTGCGTCATCTCGCGTGCCATGGGTCCACCCTCCTCGACGACGTGCGCGAACAGTGGTCCAGCCTACGGGAGCGGTCGGTGCGGCCCAAGTTCACGAGGCGTGGTCGTGACTGTTCCCAAACCCCGCGCGACCTCGCCGTCGACGGGGTGCGGGCTCAGCGGAAGAAGGCCCCCGTCGTCTCCATCCAGCGCCGCGCCTCGGGGGTGATCTGCCCCGTGGCCTCGGCGCGTACGCACCAGGTCAGGGCAGCCTTGCCGAACTCGAGAGGGTTGTAGACGTCCTCCTCGCACGACCACTGCCCGTCGCCGGCGTAGGTGAGGATCGTGATGTTGGTGGCCGAGACACGCGACCCGTCGCCCGGGTCGCGCATGGGGTTGTCGATCTCACAGATCACCCGGGCCGTCGACGGGTCGCAGACGTGCCACAGCGAGGGGAACGCGACCATGTGGTTGCCGGGGAACGAGCCCATGGTCTTCGCGATCCACGGGCGGATCTCCTCGCGGCCCTTCATCGTCCCCATCGCGTGCTCGATGTAGTCGGCGTCGACGGTGAACTGCTCGGCCCACGCGTTCCAGTCGCCGGTCGCCGCGCATGCCTCCGTCGTCGCCTCGAACCGCGCGAACGCCGCCGACAACTCGTCGGCCGTGAAACCGGACATGGATCGATACTAAGCAAACGCTTGGTCAAACTCGACGACCGTGCCGAAACGACTGCCCGACCGTGCCGAAACGACTCGCCGACCGTGCCGAAACCAGTCGCCGACCGCGCCGAAACGACTCCCCGACCGTGCCGAAACCGCTCGCCGATCGTGCGGCAGATCCCCGCGAACGTGCACTAGATCCCCGCGCCCGTGCACTCGTGAACCACTCGGCGCGATCTGATGCACGGTCGACGAGATCTGGTGCACGCTCGGGGCGGGGTCAGCGGGCGACGAAGCGGCTCAGGCGGACCTCCAGGCGGATCTGGGCGAACGAGAGCGCCAGGCAGATCACCCAGTAGTACAGCGCGGCCGTGCTGTAGAGCGCGAGGTATTCGAACGTGCTCGCCGCGGCGATCTGTGCTTGGCGGAACAGCTCGGTCACGAGGATCGTCGAGGCGAGTGACGTGTCCTTCACCAGCGAGATCAGCGTGTTCGACAGCGGCGGCACAGCGGTCCGCGCGGCCTGCGGGAGGATCACCGACCGCAGGGTCTCCCAGCGGGACAGACCGAGGGATTCCGATGCTTCCCACTGCCCGCGATCGATGGACAAGATGGCGGCGCGGATGATCTCCGCGGCATAGCCGCCCACGTTGAGACTGAACGCCACGATCGCCGCAGGGAACGGGCTCACGACGATCCCGAGCTCGGGCAGCGCGAAGAAGATGATGAACAGCTGCACGAGCAGAGGCGTGCCGCGGATGATCGAGATGTAGAGCCGCGCGATCGAGGAGACGATCCGCCGTGACGACATCCGCGCCAGCGCCACGCCCAACGCGATCGCGAGGCCGATGACGAAACTGATCGCGGTCAGCGGGATGGTGCCCGTGACCGTCGCCTTCAGCAGCGGCACCAGGTTGCTGCGCACCACCGACCACGTGCTCGGAGCCCGGTCCGTCGCGTCGAAGTACTTCGCGTAGGTCTTGTCGAGGGTGCCGTCGTCCCGCAGTGCGGTGATCTCGGTGTTGATGGCGGGGATGAGTCCGGAGTTCTTGCGGGCCGCGAACACCTGCCTGCTCACGTCGGGTGTGGTGGCGGCGATCTTCACGGACTTGTCGTCGGTCCTGGTCAGGAAGTCCTTGACGGTGAGTTCGTCGTTGACCGTGGCCTGCACCCGGCCGGCCTTCAGCAACTGGATGGCGGTGTCGAACCCGCTGACCGGCTCCACCACCGCGCCCGCGGACTGGGCGATCTGCGCGTAGTTGCTGGTCAGGGACTGCGCTGCTGTCTTGCCGCGGAGATCACCGACGGACTTGATGGAGTCGTCGTCCGACCGTGCGACGACGACGCTCGCGGTCTGCACGTACGGCTCGGACAGGTCGTACTTCGCAGCGCGATCGGCCGAATAGGAGATCTGGTTGGCGATGACGTCGAAGCGACCGGCCTCCAGCGCGGGGAACAGGCTGTCGAAGTTCGACTCGACGAACTTCACTCGCAGGCCCAGCTTCTCGGCGACGTCGGTGATGACGTCGACGTCGAAGCCGGTGAGCGGTCCGGTGCCGTTCACGTGGTAGGTGAACGGCGAGTAGGTGCCTTCCGTCCCGACCGTCAGGACACCGGGTTCCACCGTCGGCAGCGACGGTGCCGCGTGGGCGGCGGGGCGTCCGATCGGGAGCGCGACCGTCGCGAGAAGGACCGCGAGGACGGCGAGGCAGATGCGGACGCTCGCGCGCCGGACAGAGGCCATGACCGATCCAATCACCGACCGCGTCAGCAGTGGGCGTAGACGTGCCCGCGCGTACCCGCCGGGACCAATGCGCGGTCGCGCAGGATCGTGCGCACCGGCGTCCGCGCGCAGACCTCGTCGAACGAGCCCCGAAGGTTGTCGGTGTACTCGACGTCCAGGACGGACGGGCCGTAGACGTCCGACGCCTCGGAGCACTCGCCGTAGCGGTCGCACTCCTCGGTGATCGCGAAGTCGAACCCTGCGTCGTCCCGGCCTCGCCGGGCGAGGTCGACGGCGTTCTTCTGGGCGACGACTAGGCCCGCCCGGTGCGCGTGCTCGACGAGCACCCGCCCGAACGCGAGGGCGGCGTCGGCGTCGAAGGCCCCGTCCGAGCGCGTGTAGGAGTCCAGGTTGTCCAGCTCGACGCCGGCGAAACCTGCTCGTGCACATCGGTCGAGCGTCGCGAAGACCCGTGCGGCCGCCTGTGTACGGCGCTGCGGTTTCGCGATGTCGAGGATGTTCTCGTCGGGCCAGTCGGGGTCGACGATCGGGCGCCCGTCGTCGTCGCGGACGAGCAGGTCGGTCGGCCACCGATCGCCGGGTTGGGTCTGGAAAGCGTTGAGGTAACAGACGGAGAACACGCCGGGCGCGGGCCACGCCGACGCGTCGCGGACGACGATGCGCGCGCCGTCGGGGATGGCCGAGGCGCCACCGAGCTGGTAGTCGAAGGTGCCCACGCCAGGGATGGCCCCGGAGGAGGGCGCGGCAGCCGACGACGACGGGTCGGGTGCAGACGTGCCGGTCGAGCACGCGGCCGTGATCGTCACCGCCGTCATGGCCAAGGCGCACAGGAGCCGCTGGGCGGTCACACCCGGCTGTCCCACACCGACAGCAGTTCCGCGATGATGTCGGTGGCCATCTGCAGACCGGACAGGTGACTGTCGCCGGGCAGGGTGTGGAACGTCGCGTCGGGCAGTCTGCTCGCGACGTGTTCGCCGTGCTCGTGCGGGATGATCCAGTCGGCGTCGCCATGCCAGACCCGTACGGGCACGGTCACATCCGCGAGACGGAACCCCCAGTCGCGGGCGAACACGACGACGTCGGCGAACGGCGCCTCCATGCGGTGCCTGCCGCCGTTGAGCAGATCGTCGAGGAACATCGCCTTGAACTCGGGCCGCGCGAGCAACTGTCGATCGGCACGGGGCGAGATCAACCCGAACGCGGCGATCGCGGGATCGGCGATCGGACGTGCGACCCGCACGAACGAACTGACCACGCGTCCGATCGGTGCGCCGGCGATCTCGAGCGTGCCCGCGAGCAGCTTCCCCAGTTCCATCGCGCCGCCCTCGATGGCGTCCGGACCGACGGTCGGCGCGACACCGCCGAGCACCCCCGCGACGACGACCCGCTCCGGCATCGCTTTCGCGACGCCCAACGTGTACGGCCCGCCGCCCGACAGCCCGATGACCGCGAAGCGGTCGATCCCGAGGTTGTCGGCGACGACGCGCAGGTCGGATGCGAAGCCGAGGACGTTCGAGTAGCGGTACGGCGTCGACGACCCGACGCCGGGACGGTCGAGGCCGAGCAGTCGGACGCCGTTCTCGCCGGCCCACCGCCGGGCCTCCAGCGGGATCTGCCGTCGCGCGCCGGGTGTCCCGTGCAGCCAGAACACCGCCCGGCCCTGGGGGTCACCGAACTCCGCGAACCCGATCCGCCGGCCGTCGCCGACGGCGACGGATCCCTCGATCTGTGGACGGTCGATGTCGATCACGGCCTCCACTATCCCAGGTGCTACCGAGCGATCGATCGGGAAACGCCCAGACGGTCGGGCGCGGGCGGGCGCCGCGCGATACCGGACCGTCGGCGTCCGCAATCGCTCCTAGCGTCGACGACGTCCCGCCCCGCACCCAGGAGTCTCCTCATGCAGCTCGTCTCCGTCCGCCTGATCACCGCCGACGTCGACCGTCTCGTCGCGTTCTACGAGACCGTCACCCGGACCACCGCGGACCGGCCGGCGCCGGTGTTCGCCGAGATCGTCACGCCCGGCGGCACGCTCGCGATCGGTGACGTCGCCACGGTCGCGCTGTTCGGTGCCGACTCGGCGCGACCGGCCGAGAACCACAGCGCGATCGTCGAGTTCCGCGTCGACGACGTCGACGCGGAGTGGGAGCGGTTGTCGGCCGCCGTCGACGACGTGGTCCAGACCCCGACGACGATGCCATGGGGCAACCGGTCTCTGCTGATGCGCGATCCCGACGGGAACCTCGTCAACCTGTTCACGCCGGTCGGTGCCGACGCGATCGCGCGGCAGGCCCGCTGAGCGCACCCGCGCGCAGAACCCCCGCGCGACGCGCGAAACGCGCAGAAGTCGCGGTTACGCGCTCAAGCGTGACTGTGATCGTCGACACCTCGACGCTTCACCAGTAGCGGAGATCACTCCGGCAGTTCACGGAAGCGACGGTATCGACATGCTTGTGGCACTCGGCCTCCTGATGGTGGTCACGTTCATGTTCCTCATCATCACCAAGCGAGCGACCCCCGTGGTCGCGCTCATGCTGGTCCCGGTGGCGTTCGGCCTCTTCGCCGGCGCGGGCCTGGGGATCAGCGACATGATCACCGACGGGATCAAGGACCTGGCCCCGACGGCGGCGATGCTCTTCTTCGCCATCGTCTTCTTCGGGATCATGATCGACGTCGGCCTGTTCGACCCGGTGGTCCGCGGCGTCGTCAAGCTGGTCCGCGACGACCCGGCGAAGCTCGTCGTCGGCACCGCGGTGCTGGCGATGATCGTCTCGCTCGACGGTGACGGCTCGACCACGTTCATCATCACGACGTCGGCGCTGCTGCCGCTCTACCTGAAACTCGGTGTGAGCCCGGTGGTCCTGACCGTCGTCGCCGGCCTGTCGAACGCGACGATGAACATCCTGCCGTGGGGTGGGCCGACGGCCCGTGCAGCGTCCGCGCTGAAGATCTCGCCGTCCGAGGTGTTCGTCCCGATGATCCCGTCGCTCGTCGTCGGCCTCGTCATCGTGCTGCTGTTCGCCTACCACCTCGGGGTTCTGGAGCGTCGTCGCATCGGCAAGATCGAGATCCGCGAGTCGGTGCTGGCCCGCTCGGGTGGCGGAACCGGTTCGGGTGTCGCCGTCCTCGACGGCCTGGGTACGGGAACAGTCCCCCCGCAGCGTCCTTCGGGCTCGGCCGACATCGCCCTCGACGGCCCCGACGCCGACGAGCCGTCGTCCGACGACAAGCCGCGTCCCACCTTCACCGACGGCGCGCTCGACCCGACCCGCGAGACCCTGCGCCCGAAGCTGTTGTGGTTCAACGCCGCACTGACCATCGGACTGCTCGCCGTCCTCGGCATGGATGTCATCTCCATCCCGGTCCTGTTCATGATCGCCGCCGGTATCGCGCTGGTCGTGAACTTCCCGAAGGTGAAGGACCAGTCGGCCGCCATCACGCGGCACTCATCGTCGATCGTGGCCGTCGTGTCGATGGTCCTGGCCGCCGCCGTGCTCACCGGCGTGTTCTCCGGCACCGGCATGGTCGAGGCCATCGCCGACTGGCTGACCGGCATCCTGCCGACGTTCCTGGGCCCGCACCTCGCGATCGTGATCGGCCTGCTCTCCATCCCGTTCACGTTCTTCATGACCAACGACGCCTTCTACTTCGGCATGCTCCCCGTCCTGTCGGAGACCGCCCAGAAGTATGGAATCGACCCGGCCGAGGTGGCCCGCGCCTCCATCACCGGGCAGCCGGTCCACATGCAGAGCCCGCTGGTGCCGGCCATCCTGCTGCTGGTCGCGCTGGCCGGCGTCTCCCTCGCCGATCACCACAAGAAGGTGCTGTGGCGGGCGTGCCTGGTCTCCGTGGCCATGCTCGGAGTCGGCGTGCTGGTCGGGTCGATCCCGTTCTGACCGCGTGACCCCTGCTCCACCCCACGGCATCCGCCGGATCGCGCCATCGCGATCCGGCGGATGCCTACTGTTGTCGCGTGCAGGGATCTCGCGTCGGGCGTCGTCGCGCATGAGGCTGCGCACCCAGGTCCTGGTCCTGCAGATCGTGGTGATCCTCCTCAGTCTCGGTGTCGGTTTCGGTGTGCTCATCGCCGGATCGGGGGAGCGGCTGCGTGACGAGTACGCGCAGCGAGCGCTCGCCATCGCGCGGTCGGTGGCCGTGGACCCGCAGGTCCGCGAGGAGACGACGCGGTACTCCGCCGACGCCTCGTCCCCGCTGACGCCGACGCGCGCGGCGCTGGAAGCCTCGGCGCTGCAACGGCAGTCGCAGGCGATCGCGGCACGGACCGGCGCGTTGTTCGTCGTCGTCGCCAACGACCGCGGGATCCGACTGGCGCATCCCGAACCCGACCAGATCGGGGCGCCGCTGTCGACGGATCCCCGACGGGCGTTGTCCGGCCAGGAAGACCTCTCCACCGACCGGGGGACGCTGGGGGAGTCGGTCCGGGCGAAGACCCCGATCTACGCGGACGACGGACGCGTGGTCGGGTTGGTCAGCGTCGGCATCTCCACGCGGCGGCTCGGCCGCGACCTCCGCGACGACCTCCTCACCACCGCCGGCATCGCCGGGGGCGCATTGCTCGTGGGCGTCGTCGGCTCGGTCGCCCTGTCGCGGCGGTGGCGACGCCTCACGTTGGGCCTCGAACCCGACCAGCTCTCCGAACTCGTCCGCGAGCAGGAGGCCGTCCTGCACTCGGTGGGCGACGGGGTGCTGGCCGTCGACGCGAACGGCGTGGTCCGTGTCGCCAACGACCGCGCCCGGGATCTGCTCGCGATCACCGGCTCCGTGGGTGACCGCGTCGAGGACATCGGGCTGACGCCGCGGGTGCTGGAGGTCGCTCGCGAACCGGTCGAGACGGCGCGCGCCGCCGCCGTCGGCGATCGCATCGTCCTGGTGTCGTCGCGCCGGGTCCGCAGGGACGGCAGGGATCTCGGCCTGGTGGTGTCCGTCGTCGACCGCACCGACGTCGAGGGCCTCACCCGCGAGGTCGCGTCGATCAAGGCGATGACCGACGCCCTGCGCGCGCAGCGGCACGAGTCGGCCAACCGGATCCACGTCGTGTCCGGGCTGATCCGGCAGGGGCGGGCCGACGCGGCGCTGGAGTACCTCGACGAGGTCGCGGGCACAGGGCGTTTCGCGATCGACGTCCCCGGGCTCGACAACGTCGCCGAACCCCATCTGCACGCCTTCCTCGACGCGAAAGCGGCGGCAGCCCGCGAGCACGGGGTGACGCTCACGCTGGGCCCGCAGACGTGGGTCGACGGCGAGCTCGTCAGCCCGGTCGACGTCGTCACCATCCTCGGCAACCTCGTCGACAACGCGATCGACGCCGCACGGGAGGGGTCGCGGGACCCGCGGGTGGTGGAGGTCGAGATCGTCGCCGAGGGTGACACCGTGCTGATCACCGTCGCCGACAGCGGCGACGGCATCGGTGGCCTCCGACTCGGCACCGACGCCGCGATGGCCGACGACCCGCAGTCGGTGTTCACCGAGGGCGTCACCTCGCACACGGACCCCACCGTGCCGGGTGGGCGGGGGATGGGCCTCGCGCTCTCGCGGCAGTCGGCCCGCGGGCACGGCGGCGACGTCGTCATCGGTGACCCGGGGGGCGTCGTCGGTCCGGAGAACCCGCTGGGCGGTGCGATCATGGTCGCGCGGATCCCCGGGGTGTTGCGAGGTGGTGGCTGATGGCGCGTGCGCCGATCCGGGTCCTCGTCGTCGACGACGACTTCCGTGTCGCCGCCCTGCACGCCTCGATCGTCGATGCGGTGATCGGCTTCGAGACGGTCGCCCGCACCGGGACGATCGCGCAGGCCCGCGAGGCCGTCGCGACGGTCGGCGAGGTAGACCTCGCCCTCGTCGACGTCCACCTGCCCGACGGGTCCGGCGTCGAACTCATCCGCGAACTGCGCTGCGACGCGTTCGTCGTCACCGCCGAGGACAGCGCGACCGCCCTGCGACACGCCGTCACCGCGGGCGCGATGGCGTACCTCATCAAGCCGTTCGAGAACACCGACCTCGCGCGCCGGCTGGCCGGGTACGCGCAGTACCGACGGATCGTCGAGGTGCCGACGGTGACGCAGTCGCAGGTGGACTCGGCCATGGGTGCCGTGCGCGGGGAGCGCCCGCAGGCGTCCCGGGCACCGGAGGTGTCGCAGACGGAGAAGGCGATCCTGGCGGCGGTCGCCGGGCACGACGGACCGATGGTGGCCGACCAGATCGCCGAGGCCGTCGGCATCTCCGCCCCGACGGCGCGTCGCCACCTCGCCGGTCTCGTCGCCGACGGTCGGTTGGAGATGGCCCTGCGCTACGGGACCACCGGACGCCCCAAGCAGGAATACAAGATCGTGAACCCCGCGTAGGGGTCAGGGGGATGGGGATCGGGGGCCGTTAGGGGAGTCGGGGCACTTCCCTACACCTGTTGCGTAGGGGGCCTGAATGTCTGGTGGGCGCTCACGGGGCGGTGTTTGCTTTCGATCATGACCTCCACCACACGCGTCGCACGCATCACCGCTCTCACCGGATCTGCGCTTGCCGCAGGCGCTTTCGCTGCCGTCCTGGTCGCTTCCCCGGCGTCGGCCGACTCGCTCGGCACCGTGCTGACGAACGGCTCGCAGCAGCTCGGTACCGCCCTCACCAACGGCTCGCAGCAGCTGGGCACCGCGGGCACCAACGCTCAGACGCAGCTCGGTACGGCCGGTACGAACGGTCAGACCCAGCTGGGCACCGCGGGCACGAACGCCCAGACGCAGCTCGGCACGGCCGGCACGAACGGTCAGACGCAGCTCGGCACGGCCGGCACGAACGGTCAGACGCAGCTCGGCACGGCCGGCACGAACGGTCAGACCCAGCTCGGCACCGCGGGAACGAACGCCCTGACCCAGCTCGGGTCGTTCCTCGGCGGCCGCTGACCACACCCGTCTACCCACCGCCCGGTGTCGCACCCCACGCGACGCCGGGCGGTCTCGCGTTCCCGCGACCGACTCCGCCCGCCGCGACCGTTCCCGTCCTCAGCGCGACCGTTCCCACCTCCCGCGACCGGTGCGACGGTCGCCGGAAGCAGGAACGGTCGCGCGAGCGCCGTACCGCATGTCAGCGGCCCGGTCGGCCGATCCGGCCGATCCGGTCGAGCGCGGCGAGATCGGCGTCGTCGAGGACGAGGCCGGCACCGTCGATGTTCTCGCGGAGGTGGTCGACCGACGACGTTCCCGGGATCACCAAGATGTTCGGCGACCGCTGCAGGAGCCAGGCGAGCG
Organism: Williamsia serinedens; assembly: GCF_024171725.1. Lineage (GTDB taxonomy): Bacteria > Actinomycetota > Actinomycetes > Mycobacteriales > Mycobacteriaceae > Williamsia_A > Williamsia_A serinedens. Next base: position 710,191 of record NZ_JAMTCG010000003.1, on the reverse strand, counting down.
AGACCGCGACGGGGGTGGTGCCGCGTGCGGAGGCGACGGCGGAGAGTTCCTCGGCCTGAACCGGGGTGAAACCACCGAGCGGGAAGAACGGCACGTACGCGATCCCCGCGTCGGCCAGTTCGTCGATCAGGTCGTCATCGTGCCGGGACGCCAGGTTGTACATGTTCTGCACGCACACGATCGGACCCAGACGCCGCGCCTCCGCGACCTGCCCGACCGTCACGTTGCTGACGCCGAGGTGCCGGATCAGGCCCTCCTGCTGCAGGCCGAGCAGGGTCTCGAACGGCCGGGCCAACGATTCGTCCTGCGGGCCGGTCGCGTCGCCCATCCGCAGGTTCACGACGTCGAGTGCATCCACCCCGAGTGCGTCGAGGTTGTCGTGCACGGCGCGGCGGATGTCGTCGGGTTCGCGAGCCGTCGGCCAGTTGCCGTCGGCGTCCCGCGTCGCACCGACCTTGGTGGCGATGTGCACCCAATCCGGGTAGGGGTGCAGGGCCTCGCGGATGAGGTCGTTCACGACTCTCGGGCCGTAGACGTCGGCCGTGTCGATGTGGGTGATGCCGGCGTCGACCGCTGCTCGCAGCACCGCGAGCGCTGCGTCGTGGTCGGCGGGCGGGCCGACGACGCCCGGTCCCGTCAGCTGCATGGCTCCGTACCCGAATCGGGTGATCGTCAGGTCTCCCAGCTGCCAGGTGTCGCCGGGCAGTGATGTCTGTCGGGTGGTCACGGCTCTCCTCTCGTACGTTCTGACTCGCGTCGTCTCGATCCTCGGCGGGTAACATCCCGGTGGGAAGTAGGTACCTGAAGGTGCGTTACTCACCGACGGCTCTCGGGAGGAGACGGTCATGGCGACGACGACGGCCGCGCAGAAGCGGTCCGCGGCGAAGGCCGAGTACGACGCATTCCTCGCCGGATGCCCGAGTCGTGATCTGCTGGAACGGATCTCGAACAAGTGGGTTGCGCTCATCATCGCCGGTCTCGCGGGGACCGGCCCCTGCGGCGGTGACGGCCCGACGGCGATGCGCTACTCGGAGCTGTCGCGGCTGTTGGCGGGGATCAGCCCCAAGATGCTGACGCAGACGTTGCGCGCCCTGGAGCGGGACGGGCTGGTGTCGCGGACCGTCGTCCCGACGGTGCCCGTCACGGTCTCCTACGAACTGACGCCGCTCGGACTGTCGTTGAACGACGTGATCAGCGCGGTGAAGACGTGGGCGCAGGACAACATGGACGACGTCTTCGCTGCGCGGGTCGACCACGATCGCGGCTGAACCGTGCCCCATCGCGGAGCGATGCAGTGCCCCCAGTAGGGCTCGAACCTACGACCTGCGGATTAAAAGTCCGTAGCTCTACCAACTGAGCTATAGGGGCAGGAGTCCCGAAAGACCCACTGGTCGCAGGAGTCTACAGACCTCAGCGGCCCGAACAGTCCCCGCGGTTGCCGTGTTTCGCCGCCTGGATCTGCTCCTTGGTGAGCGCGGGGATCGTCAGCGGTGTCCGTGTGCCGTCGGCGCGGATCGCGTCCAACAGCAGCGACAGGTAGCGCCGCCAGGTGCCCGGGGCCGACGACTCGGTGAGGTCGGCGATGGAGCGCACCATGCAGAAGAACGCGAAGAAGTCGCTCTCCGCGATGTCTTCGCGGAGCACCCCGGTCCGCCGCCCGCGCTCGAAGACGGCGTCGACCGACGACGTCAGCGATTCCTTGGCCCGCTCGACGGACGCCGCGCACGGGTCGACGCGCATCAGCACTGCGGCGAGGCCGCGATCGGTGGCCATCGACTCGCTCACGAACGTGACCAGATCGACGATGCCCTGCCAGGCGTCGTCCGCCTCGAGCGCCTGTTGGACGCGCTCCTGCACGAGTCCGAAGTGCTCGGTGACGATTGCCTCGAGCAGCTCGTCGCGGTTCGCGAACCGCCGGTAGACCGTCCCGACGCCCACGCCGGCGTGCGCCGCGATGTCGTCGAGCGTGACGTCAGGTCCCCTCTGCGCGAACAGCTCTCGGGCCGAGTCGAGGATGCGCAGCCGGTTGCGCTCGGCATCGGCGCGCAGCGGCCTGGGGGAGGGGTCTGCGGACGGCGTCGTCGCCGTGCCTGCGTCCACCGTGGTCATGCTCACAGTCTAACAAGTGGAGACAAGATCTCCGGTTGGTGTTACCGTTCTCACCAAGCGGAGGAAACGTCTCCGCATAGGACTTCCAGAGAATCGTAGGAACGACATGACAACGAGTTCTGTGGCCCAGGCGCCATCGGGTGCGCCGGAGACCGGACAGGAGCGGCATCACCGACTGCGGTGGCTGGTGCTCGGCGTGCTGGCCCTCGCGCAGCTGATGGTCGTGCTCGACGCGACCATCGTGAACATCGCCCTGCCGCACGCGCAGCAGTCGCTCGGTTTCGACGACGCCGACCGACAGTGGGTCGTGACGGCCTATGCGCTGGCCTTCGGCAGCCTTCTGCTGCTCGGCGGGCGGCTCTCGGACCTGTGGGGACGTCGTACGACGTTCACCATCGGGCTCGTCGGCTTCGCCGTGATGTCGGCGATCGGCGGCGCCGCGGTCAACTTCGAGATGCTGGTCATGGCCCGCGCCGGTCAGGGCGTCTTCGGCGCGCTGCTCGCGCCGGCCGCGCTGTCGTTGTTGACCACCACGTTCACCGACCCGGAGGAGCGGGGTCGCGCGTTCGGAATCTTCGGTGCGATCGCCGGCGGCGGCGGTGCGCTGGGTCTGCTGCTGGGCGGCGTGCTCACCGAGTGGGTCGACTGGCGCTGGTGCCTGTACGTCAACCTGGTGATCGCCGCGATCGCTCTCGCCGGCGCCCTGGCCTTCATCGGTCGGCAGCGCAGCGAGCACCGTCCGCGGCTGGACCTGCCTGGTGTCGTCACCGTGTCGGCCGCGCTGTTCTCGATCGTGTACGGCTTCTCCAACGCCGAGACCAACGGCTGGGCCGACTGGGCCACCATCACCTGGTTGGTCGCCGGCGCGGTGCTCCTGGGCGTGTTCGTCCGCCTGCAGTCGCGTACCGAGCACGCCCTGCTCCCGTTGCGGATCGTGCTCGACCGCACCCGCGGTGGGTCGTACCTCATCGTGTTCATCGCAGGCATCGGGATGTTCGGGATCTTCCTGTTCCTCACCTACTACCTGCAGCAGAACCTGGGCTTCACGCCGATCAAGACGGGTCTGGCGTTCCTGCCGATGATCGGTGCCCTGGTGCTGACCGCGACCACGTCGACGTCGGTGATCCTGCCGCGGTTCGGGCCGCGATGGCTGATGGCAGGCGGCATGCTGACCGCCGCGGCCGGCATCACCCTGCTGACGCAGCTGTCGACCGACAGCACCTACGTGGCGAACATCCTCCCCGGGCTGATCGTCACCGGGCTCGGCATCGGTGCGGCGATGGCGCCGGCCATGCAGGGAGCGATCTCCGGTGTCTCCGCCGACGACGCGGGCGTCGCGTCGGCGACGGTCAACACCATGCAGCAGGTGGGCGGCTCGGTCGGTACCGCGCTGCTGAGCACCATCGCGTCGAGCGCGTTGACCGGCTACCTCGCCGATCACCCGGCGACGAGCCAGACCGCGGCGATGCAGCTCGCCCAGACGGCGGCGGTGCACAGCTACACGACGTCCTTCGCGTGGGCCGCGATCATCTTCGCGATCGGCGGCGTGCTGGCGGCCGTCGTGGTGCGGCCCGGGAAGCTGCCGGCCACACCGGAGGGTGCGGTCGCCGTCCACGCCTGACCTGGGCTGACACCGCCCCCGCGACCCGTCCGGTCGCGGGGGCGGTGTCGTGCCGGGATCGCCACGATCAGGTGATTTGGGGATCGTCGAGCGCGTGTCATAAGCTTTCCTGGCTCCCAACGGAGAACCGGCCCCCTTCGTTTAGCGGCCTAGGACGCCGCCCTTTCAAGGCGGTAGCGCGGGTTCGAATCCCGTAGGGGGTACTCTGACCCCGCGTCCGAGGCCACGAGCCGAAGGGTGCGGGAGAAGAACACAGCAGTACAGCAAGGCCCTGTGGCGCAGTTGGTTAGCGCGCCGCCCTGTCACGGCGGAGGTCGCGGGTTCGAGTCCCGTCAGGGTCGCTCATGATGTCCGGTGGACACCGGAGATCGGTGCCACCGGCACCATCCGGCCAGGTAGCTCAGTTGGTACGAGCGTCCGCCTGAAAAGCGGAAGGTCGTCGGTTCGATCCCGACTCTGGCCACTCCTCCTGCTCCGGGCCGACGTCTCAGTCGGTCTCGTCTCTCCCGCTCAGCCTCCCCAGGCGGTACCGCAGCTTCGGTTCCCGGTCCCTGTCCGACGTCACGTCGGCGGTGCGGGCGATGTGGTCCTCGCCGAACCGGGCGAGCAGCAGGTCGTCGACGAGCCGGACGTGCGTGGGTTCGAACCGGTAGTCCATGGCCGCCACGACCGCGTCGACGTCGGCCTCGGCGAGGAAGTCGTCGAGATCTTCGCGCACCTCGATCCCGTTCGCGTCCAGCAGGGTGACCAGCCACTCGTAGGCGTCGGCGCGGGCCGGCTTGATGTCGGGAAGAGCCTTGGTCAGCACCTCCTGCAGCGTCCCGATCTCGATCTCCTCGGTGGCACGCGCCTCCTCCACCTCTTTCTTGTGGAGGGTGTCGACCTCGGCGAACTGGGCGTCGGCAAGCTCGATGAGGCCTGCGGCGAGCGTGAAGGCGCGGTCGATCGGCGCCGACGGCGTCGTCCGGGATCCCTTGTATCGGATGCCGTGCTCGATCTCGGCCCACGCGTGTTGCAGCACAGTGCGGATCTGCACCTCGAAGTGCAGTTCGTCGTCGGCGCGCAGGATCAGGTGCGTGCCCGCGTAGCCGAAGGTGCCGGCGCTCTGGGTGACGGAGGTCCTGTCGACGCGGTGGCGGACCTCGAACGCCGACGTCAGCGCCTGCTCGACGCGCTCGATGTCCGACGTGAGGTAGGTGATCACGCGAACGCCGACGAGGTCGGTCACCTCGCGGAGCGGATCGGTGAAGACCGGCTCCCCGTCGTCGTCGAGCCGCGCGAACTTGCCTGCGGCCGAGTCGGGTTCCTTGGTGCGGGACTGCACCGCGTGGACGGCGATGTAGCTCTCGGTCAGGCGGGCCGACACCGCCCGCTCCATCCGTTCGGTGACGTCCTGGAACCGGCCGAACTCGCGCAGGTAGCGATCGATGTGCGAGGTCATCGTCTCCCTCTCCACGGGGGTCGGTCGGCGCACTGCGTCCACTGTAGGGACCACTTGGCACGATGGGTGCATGACATGCCTCGTGCTCCTGGAACTGCAGATCGACCCCGCGCAGCGCGACACCGCGCCGAGCATCATCGACGAGACCTTGGTCGCGACCCGGAACTGGCCGGGCAACGAGGGCATCGAGGTGCGCGTCGACGACGACGACCCGAACCACGTGATGATCGTCGAGCAGTGGGCCCGCACCGAGGACCACGCGGCCTACGCGCAGTGGCGCACCACACCGGAGGGCGCCAGCCGACTGCGCGAGATCGTCGCGGCCCCGCCGGTCAAGACCGTCTGGTCGTCGACGCTCCCCTTGCGGGACTGAGTCACCGCCCGCGGCGCCGCCACACGTCCAGCGACTGCTCCCACACGTCGGGGTGATGGGTCTGTTGGAAGTTGCGGCCGCCGCGGGCGAAGGTCGCGAGGGTGGCTGCGGGCACCTCGTGTTCCGGGACGGGCTGCTCGGTCCAGGTGCAGGAACGGATCTCGGTCAGTCCTGCGGCCTTTGCCTCGTCCCTCTCATCGTGCCGCAGCGGCCCCGTGAGCCGGCCCAGGAAGTACTCGCCGTCGGCGTCGCGGGTCCAGACGAACGCGCCGTCGGGGACCTCGGCGAAGCGCTCGACACGTCTGATCGCGCGTTCGTCGTCGGCGGCCATCCCGCAGATCCCGAGGTCGAGGGCTCGCTGCACGCCACCGATCATCGGGGCTCGGAACACCCTCCCGCTCACCGTGTCCCGATGAGGATCAGCAGCGTGTAGACCGCGACGATCGGGACGAGGACGGTCCACGCGGTGAGGAAGATCGCCCGCAGGTTCGTCGAGCGGCACAGGCCCATCACCCCGACCATCGTCGGATTCGGTAGAGGCCCATAGGTGTCGGCCTTCGACGAGAACAGCAGGACCACCACCCACACCGCCGCGCCGATACCCGCGACGTCGGCGAGCGGACCGAAGACCTTGTCCACCAACACCACCTGGGCTCCGGTGGCTCCCGGGATGCCGATCCAGCCGATCACCGCGATCGTCATCGCTAACAGGAACGGCGTCATGTGTCCGATGTCGTCGCCGAAGGACCCGAGCACAACCGAGAACGGATCGATGCGGGCGATCGCGGTGAACAGCACGGCCAGCAACAGAAATAGGGCGAACAGCCACGCCAACGACGACGCGCCGCGTCGTACGGCACCGAGGAACGCCGCCGGCCGCATGCCGCCCGCGACCGCCGTGACCACGGCGAGAAGGGGGAGCGCCACCAGCGGCAGCACCACGCCGATGGTGAGGACGGTCGCCACGCTGAGCACGACGATCAGGGTGACGGTGAAGGCGATCGCCGCGCGCGATGCTCGTCGTCGGGTGTCGTCGTCGACCGCATGCGGCACCGCGCCGAGCTGCTCGGCGGGGTAGTGGTCGTCGTTGTCCACCGTCCGGCGCTGGATCCAGGGGACGACCAGCATGCCGATCGCGAAGGACAGCACCGGCAGCCAGATGCCACCGCGCCAGAGGTATTCGACGTAACCGACGTCGGCGGCCTGCATGACCGCGATGGTGCCGCCGGCGAACGGCGCGATGCCGAAACCCGCACAGCCGCCGATGAAGACGGCCGATGCCGTCGCCGACCGGGTCAGTCCCGCACGGGCCGCGACGGGCAGGAGCACGGGCACGGCGACCGCGAGTGCGCCGGCCAGCGTCCCCAGTGCGGTGACGAGGACGCAGCAGGTCGTCATGATCCCGGCCGCGACGGCGGTGGTGCTGGTGGTCCCGGCACCGCGGAGCGTCGTCGTGACGATCGTGGTCGCGGCGCCGGTCACGCGCAGCACCTCGGCCAGCGCACCGCCGAACAGGATCGCGACACCGATGACGGTGACCTGGTCGGTGATCGCGTCGTATGCCATGTCGAGCGCCATGGCCGGTCCCGGCAGCAGGATGAGCAGCCCGGAGAGCACAGCGATCATCGTCGCCCGCACGATCGGCATGCCCATCGCGGCGAGCACCCCGTACAGAGCGATGGGGAGGAATCCCCACAGCGTCGACGGGTCGACCGTCACCCCCACCACCAGCGACACGACGAGGCTCACGAGACCGAGGACGTCGACGACCCGTGGCCGACGCGGGGTGGTCCTGTCAGGACGGGTCCGGTCTGTCGACGTGACCGTTGTCATCACCGGATGGAGCCTAGGGCACGGATGCCGGGATGGTCGTCTTTGTCGTGAGCGTTCATCAGAGGTGACCGATCCGCTCAGCACCCCCACCCGCATCTGGACGCCGTCGCGTGTCCTGGTCACCCGCTCGGCCGCCGATCACCCCCACAGCGCGGAGATCCTGCGGCGGTGCGAGGCCGCCGGCGTCGAGGACATCGAGATGCTCACCGGTGACCGTCTGACCGGCCTGCGCGGCGAGAACGAACGCCAGACGTACGCCTTGGCCAAGAAGACCCTCGCTGTCGTGGTCGCCCCGCCGAGCGCGCGGAAGCCGCAGCCCATCCCGCCCAGCGCGGACTGGCGCATCGACCTCGCCCGCGGCTGTCCGGCGCACTGCCAGTACTGCTACCTCGCGGGATCGCTGTCGGGACCGCCCGTGACCCGCGTCTACGCCAATCTCGACGAGGTGCTCGACGGCATCCCCACCCACGCGGGGCGCGGTGCCGTCACGTCGGGGACGCTCGAGCGCGGACACGAGGGCACCACCTTCGAGTTGTCCTGCTACACCGACCCGTTGGGCATCGAACACGTCACCGGCTCGGTGGCCGAGGCGGTCCGTCGCGTCGGCGCGGGCGACTACGGGGACGGGGTGTCCCTGCGCTTCACCACCAAGTTCGACGACGTCGACGAGCTCCTCACCATCGACCACGGGCGGCGCACCCGAGTGCGGATGTCGGTCAACGCCGACGAGGTCGCGCACCGTTTCGAGGGCGGGACGGCGCGGATGCCGGCGCGGATCACCGCCCTTCGCCGGCTGGCACTCGCGGGGTATCGCGTCGGCCTCACGATCGCCCCGGTGATGCCCGTCCCCGACTGGCGCGAGCAGTACGGTCGGCTCCTCGCCGACGTCGCCGAGGCTCTGCGCGACGTGCCCGACCTCGACCTGACGGTCGAGATCATCACCCATCGGTTCACCGAGTCCAGCAAGGAGATCCTGCTGAGCTGGTACCCGGCGACCAAGCTCGAGATGGACGAGTCTGTGCGGTCGGCGAAGCGGACCAAGTTCGGCGGCGTGAAGTACGTGTACCCGAAGGAGGCCATGGCCGAGATGAGGTCCTGGTTCCTCGACGAACTGGACCGCGTCCTGCCGGACGCACAGTTCCTCTACTGGACCTGAACCGAGTTCCGCGCTGTGAGGTGTCGCCGTGGTCGCCATGACCACGGAAGCCCGTGTGGGCGCGGATCTCGGACAAATCAGCGCGGGCGGGCGGACTTGTCGCGGTACATCTGCTCGTCGGCGACGCGGAGAAGCGCCGCGGGGTCGTCCCCGGACCAGCTCGACCCCGCCGACACCGAGACCCGCACCGGCGTCGCGGTGGACGTCAGCGTGTACGGCTCGCTGAGCACCGTCTTCAGGCGGATGCGTTGGCCGTCGAGGTCGTCGGCGGTGCGCGCCGAGCGCACCAGCACGACGAACTCGTCGCCGCCGATGCGACACACCGTGTCGTGCACACCGATCACGGAGCCGATGCGATCGGCGACGGCAACGAGCAGTTCGTCGCCGACGGAGTGGCCGTGGGTGTCGTTGACGCGCTTGAAGTCGTCGAGATCGAGGTAGATCAGACCCACCTGTCGCTCGTCCTGCTCGGCGAGTTCGGATACCAGACCCATGAAGCGACGGCGGTTGCCCAGTCCGGTGAGTGGGTCGGTGAGGGCCTGACGCGTCAGTGCTCTCTCGAGCGATCGGCGCTCGGTGATGTCGTGCACCTGCGCGATCACGATGTCCTCACCCGCGGCGGTGGCCGCCCGCACGATCGTCGCGTGACGGTGCACCCACACCGACGACCCGTCGCGTCGGATCAGCCGCGCCTCGGACTCGACGTGCGAGGTGGTCCCGCTCAGGAGCGCCTCGCGTTCGGCCAACGAGACCTCGAGGTCGTCGGGGTGGGCGACGGACGCGAACGACATCTCCAGCATCTCTGCCGTGGTGTAGCCCAGCAGCGCGCACATCGCGCGATTCACGTCGATCCAGCGGTCCGTCGTCGTCATGACGGCCGTCGCGACCGGTGAGAACTCGAGGGTCTTGACGAGCAGCCCCAGTGCCTCGTCGCGCTGCGAGTCGAGGGCAGCCTCGGACGGGACGTCGATCACGTGACCGACGACGCCGGTGACCGCGCCGTCGACGACGTCGGGGGTCAGCGTGATGTGGACGTGTCTGGTGCGACCGTCCGGGTCGACCACGGTCCGCGTGTAGTCCTGCCGCTCACCGGCCAGGGCGGCCTCGAGATGCGGTCGCTCGCGGTCGAACACGTCGGTCCCGACGAGGTCTGCGATCGTGCGTCCGTGTGCGTCGTCGACACCCAGCAGGTGGCGGAGCGCCGCGTTGGCGACGACGTTGCGCATCTGCCGGTCCCACAGGCCGACAGCGGCGGGGACGGCGTCGAGCACACGATCCGCCTGCTCCGCGGAAGGGTCGATCCGCCCAGTCATCGGGCCGTCACCCCCTGCTGGACACGTGGCCGACAGCGACATGTCGGTCGCCGCGCGTCGGATGTTACCGAGACGGGAGCCCGACGCGCGTTTGAGATGGCGCAGCCTGGGGCATGCGCATCCCATGCGTGCAGTCACATGGCAGGGAAAGCGGAACGTCAGCGTCGACGAGGTACCCGACCCGAAGCTGGAGAAGCCGAGTGACGCGATCATCCGCGTCACGTCGACGAACATCTGCGGGTCCGATCTGCACCTGTACGAGGTGCTCGGTCCGTTCATGACCGCCGGCGACATCCTCGGTCACGAGCCGATGGGTGTCGTCGAGGAGGTGGGGTCGGAGACCGGTGACCTCAAGGTCGGGGACCGCGTGGTGATCCCGTTCCAGATCTCCTGCGGGTCGTGCCACATGTGCTCGGACACCCTCTACACGCAGTGTGAGACCACCCAGGTCCGCGACCAGGGGATGGGTGCGGCGTTGTTCGGATACTCGTCGCTCTACGGCGCCGTCCCAGGCGGCCAGGCGCAGTACCTGCGCGTCCCGCAGGCACAGTTCACCCACATCACCGTCCCCGACGGCCCGCCGGACTCGCGCTTCGTCTACCTCTCGGACGTGTTGCCGACGGCCTGGCAGGGCGTGGCCTACGCCGGCGTGCCCGACGGCGGGTCGCTGACGGTGCTGGGCCTGGGCCCGATCGGTGACATGGCCGCCCGCATCGCCACCCACCTGGGGTACCGCGTCATCGGTGTCGACCGTGTCCCCGAACGTCTCGCCCGGGTGCAGGCGCGCGGCATCGACGTCGTCAACATGGACGAGGTCGATGATCTCGGCGACGAGATCCGTTCGCGCACAGGCGGTCGCGGCACCGACTCCGTCCTCGACTGTGTCGGGATGGAGGCGCACGGGTCGGTGGCGACCAAGGCCATCCAGCAGGTGGCCGGGTTGCTCCCCGACGCCATCTCGGGTCCGATGATGGAACACGCCGGCGTCGACCGCCTCGCGGCGCTCTACTCCGCGATCGACATCGTCCGCCGCGGCGGCACGATCTCGCTGACCGGTGTCTACGGCGGCATGGCCGACCCGCTGCCGATGCTCACGCTGTTCGACAAGCAGATCCAACTGCGCATGGGGCAGGCCAACGTGAAGAAGTGGGTGCCCGACATCATGCCGCTGCTCACCGACGACGACCCGCTCGGCGTCGACGACTTCGCCACGCACGAACTGCCTCTCGACGAGGCGCCGCACGCCTACGACATCTTCCAGAAGAAGCAGGACGGCGCGGTCAAGATCGTCCTGAAGCCCTAGGGCTCACCAGTCGAGGCGCGGCTCCTCGTCGAGGAGTTCGAGCGCCGTCGTCGCGACGTCGCGGCGCAGGACGGGGAACAATTCCTCGGCCAGCGTCGCGGCGTCACACGCGAGTGCCGCAGCGTGCCGCTGCGCGCGGGCATCGGCACGGACGGAACGGATCTCGACGATCACGTCGTCACCGGCCACGACGTCGAGGCGCCCGGCCCGGTGGTCGTCGAGCTCGGCGACGCGGTCGCCGAGCGCGCCGGGCTCCGCGGTGATCGGTCGACGGATGTGCACCACGATGCGTGACCGCGCCCCTGTTCCCGGGGTGCCGAGAACGATCCGCGGGTCGGCATCGCCCCAGCTCGCGCGCAGGGCACCCGCGTTCTCACCGACGAGATGAATGGTCGCGTCCAGGTCACGCAGGACTGCGCCGACGGTGACGAGAAGAGTTGCCGCTGAATGCCCGTCGGTGTCGACGACGACGCGGACGTCCGGGAGGGCGAACCGGATGCCGTGCCGCCGGGCGGCCGGATCGGTGATCCGCGACGCCAGGGCCAACGCCTCCGCGTTCTTGCCGACGCGGTCTGACGTCGACCGCTCGGCCCAATCGGGCCCGTCGTGCCACGCGACGGCCTCGGCCACGTGCGCGAGCACCCCGCCCCGCTCCCACGCGCGCGCCGCGAACTCCCAGTCCTCGCCGCCGTAGCCGACGAACCCCTCGTCGAAACCGCCGACGGCCCAGAAGAAATCGCGCTCGCATGTGAGGACGGCGCTGATCACGTGGCGATAGGACCGATGATCGGCGTGAAGCAGGTCGTCGGACTCGCGGTAGGCGTCACGCAGCCAACGCGGCTCGGTCAGCTCCGTCGGCGCGGCGCCGCCGTCGAACCACTCCAGCAGCCGACTCGGTGACCAACCGGCCAGATCCGCGTGCCGTCGTCGACCAACGGCGACGACATCGGCGGCACCCGCCGACAGGCGCACGGCCCGGTCGACATACGTCGGCTCGGGCACGGTGTCGGCGTCGAGGAAACACAGCACCGACCCGTCAGCTGCTCGTGCACCCAGGTTGCGCGCGGCGGCCGCGCGGAACCCGCGATCCTCCTGGCGGACGACGACAGTCCCCTCCAGTGCACCCACATCGGGCGGCACCGACGACCCGTCGTCGGCGACGACGACCTGCAACCGCGTCGCCGGATGGGTCTGTACCGAGAGCGCCGCGAGGACGAGCTCGAGCTGAGGCTGCTGCTCGTAGAACGGGACGACAACCGACACCGTCGGGGGGTCGACGTCACGCGGGGCCAGATCCCACCGGTTGCCCGGCAGGACGCAGCGGCCGTCGGGTAGCAGCCATCGCCCGTCGGGGAGCCGTCCGGTCATGCCGCCCACCGGGCGAACACCGCGTGATGCATCGCGATCACGTCTCGCCAGGACGGTCGGACGTCGACGTCACCCAGCCATGTCCGGCCGGGATCGTCGAGCGCCGACCGCAGCGCGTCGACGAGGTGGTCGTCGTCGTACGTCGTCAGCACGCCGGGCGAGCGCTCGGCGAACTCGTCGATGTAGCGACCTCGCGGCGCGAGTGGACGGCGTCCCGCCGCGATCCACGTCGGGATCGACCCGGAGGCGGAGATGTGACGGTGGTGGGCGACCGGAACCGCGACGGCGTGCAGTGTCGCGTCGAGGTCGGCGTCGTCGACGAACCCAGTGATGCGGAACGGCCGGCCCAGCTCGTCGGCGCGACGACGCAGGTCGTCGACGAGGTCGTCGTGTCCGGGCGACGGGGACCCGATCGCGACCACGCCGACACCGTCGTCGAGGTGGGCCACCGCCTCGAGCACCTCGGCATGCCCCTTCCCGGGGTAGACGAAGCCGAAGACGCCGACGTCTCGCGTCGTCGCGGACGACGGGCGCGGGCCACGCTCCGGTGCGGTCAGTGCGAGCGGGATGACCTCGGGCTCCGGCGCGGTCCACCCGGACTCGCGCAGCAGCGACCGCTCGTGGTCACTGCTGACGACGACCCCGCGGCATACCGCCCCGATCCGCCGGTACGCCGCGGCGCGGCGTTCGTAGGCGCCGCCGTCCGACGGCTGCGGGATGTCGTGCAGTGTCGCGCCCACCGGCACGCCGAGCGTCTCGACCAGGTCGACGAAGCGGTCGGCGGCGGCGGTCGCGTCGGGCCCGAACAGACGGTCGGTGACGTGGATGTGCAGCGGACCGTCGCCGACGGACGTCGGGACCTCGTCGGGTGTGGCCGACCGGACGACGGGCGCGCCGAGTGCGTCGGCGATGTCGCACGCCCACCGGACCACACCGTGACGCTCCGGTCCGACGACGAGATGCGTCACGGTGGTCACGAGGGGCCGAGACCGAGCAGGTCCATGACCTCGCCGTGGCGGGCGACCGCGGCATCGACGAAGCCCGGATGCCTTGCGTAACAGTCCATCTGGATGCGGTGGATCTCGTCGGGTGACACCGTGCGCAGGTGGACCGACCACGCGGACCGCGCTGTCCCCGTGAGCCCGAGGGCGTCGAGGACACGCTGCTCGACGGGCGCCCGGATGCCGCCGAGCAGGGTCCGGCCGGGCTCCTGCACGGTGCCGGCCCATCCCAGTTCGTCGAGGATGCGCTGACCGAGGCGGAGCAGCACCCCGTTCTGGGGGTGGTTGATGGTGTGGGTCGCCTCGGCGCCGACGGCCTCGAGGATGTCGGACACCGCGATGTCGGTGTCACGGGCCTCCCGTCGCCGGAGCTCCTCGCCGCTGCGGCGGGCCACCTCGCGGAACGCCTCGTCGGGGACGTCGACGTCCCATGGGTCGTCGGCGGACCGGCCGTCACGCGCGGCGGCCACCGTGCGCAGGTCGTGGTACGGGACGCCGTCGGGGTCCATCGACGGGTCGTCGGGGTGCCGCACGATCGCCTGGAACGGATGCAGTGCGGACCAGCGCACCACGGGCCAACGGAGGACGGGCACGTCGGCCGGGAGCCGCTCGCGCAGGTCGTCGAGGCCGATGGGCAGGCCGCGGTATCCGCGGCGGACGGGTTGCGAGAGAACCGCACGCGTGCGGCGGAGGAGTCTGTCGAGGTGGGGGAGGTCGTCCTCGGTGAGCTCGTGCACCGGAGGTACACGCAGGGTCCCCCAGGGGGTAGTGTTCACAGTGTTCAGTACGACCCGGAGTGCTTCTGCCTGGCAGTTGCCCCACACGAGCACCACCGGGTGATCGGTCGAGCCAGCGGCCACCGCAGCGCCGCCTACGCCGTAGAAGCCGCCGTAGTGGCGTGTCCGACCGTCGATCTCCATCGGTGCCCACGGTACACCCCGTCACGCACCGCTTTTCGAAACTTCCTGCTGTGAACCGTTGTGGCACAGCATGTCCCGATCGGGTGCAGCAGTGCGGCCCGTCCCTTCGTCGTGGCCGAGAGGACGTATGCTCACCGTGGGATCAGTCCCGTCCGCGCACGTCTACGTGCACCACCTGCAACCCGTCGACGCCGTCGGTGACGACGACCGTGTCGTCCGCCCGCCGGATCCGACGCCCGCGGGTGTCACCGTGCCGGGGCAGTGGTGGCCGCCGGTGATGTTGCGGCCGGACTGGATCGCCGAGCACGCGATCGAGATCGACGTGCTGCACGTGCATTTCGGGTTCGAGTCGTCGACTCCCGCGGACCTGGCCGAGACCGTCGCGGCGCTCGCGACGCATCGCGTGCCGCTGGTGCTCACCGTGCACGATCTCCACAACCCCCACGAGGCCGACCCGACCGCGCACCTGGCCCGGCTGGCGGTGCTCGTCCCCGCCGCCGCAGAGGTCATCACCCTCACCTCGGGTGCCGCGCGCGAGGTCGCCGAGCGGTGGGGCGTGACCGCGACCGTCGTCCCGCATCCCCACGTGGTCCCGCTCGACGACTTCGCCGAGCGCGCCACACGATCCCTGCCCGCCGTGCTGGGTCTGCACGCGAAACACCTGCGTGCGAACAGCGACCCGGTCCCCGTCGCGCGGGCACTGCTGGACATCGCCCGTGACCGCGGCGACGTCCGCGTCCGCGTCGACCTCGACGACGCCGTCGTCGACCCCGACAGCACCTGGTTCGCGCCGCACGTCGTCGACGAACTCCGGTCGCTCGCGCAGGATCCCCGTCTCGACCTGCGGATCCATGCGCGGTTCGACGACGACGCACTGTGGGCGTACCTGCGGGAGATCGACGCGTCGGTGCTCCCGTACCGGTTCGGGACCCACTCCGGCTGGCTCGAGGCCTGTCACGACGTCGGCACGCCGGTGATCGCCCCGCGATGCGGCTACTTCGACGAGCAACACGGCTGTGCCACGTACGCATTCGACGAGTCCGGTGTCGACGTCGCG
Source organism: Williamsia serinedens (assembly GCF_024171725.1). Lineage (GTDB taxonomy): Bacteria > Actinomycetota > Actinomycetes > Mycobacteriales > Mycobacteriaceae > Williamsia_A > Williamsia_A serinedens. The sequence continues at coordinate 694,696 of NZ_JAMTCG010000003.1, read as the reverse complement.
TCGCTGGCCGCGGCGGTCGACGAGGTCGTCGCCGCCTCGGCGACCGCACGCGCGGCCGACCCCGACGAGCGTCGACGCGAGCGAGAGGCCGTCGCGGCCGCACACGCCGAGGTGTACCGCCGGGCGATGGTGAGCGCATGAGCCGGCCCGATGCGTTGCGGGTGGCGGTCCTCGCGTCGTCGAGCTTCCCGATCGAGCAACCGTTCGCGGGTGGCCTCGAGGCGCACGTCTACAACCTGTCGCGCGCCCTGCGGGAACGCGGTCACCAGGTGAGCCTGTTCGCGGCGCCCGGCTCGTCGCTCGACAAGGACATCACGACACTGCCGGTGCACACACTGGATCTCAGCCCCGCGTCGCTCGTGGATCCCGTGATGACGCCGACCGCGGTGAAGGAGCATCACGCCTATCTCGGCGTGATGCTGGACTTCGCCGGTCATCTCGCGGACGACTTCGACGTGATCCACAACCACTCACTGCACTATCTCCCCCCGGCGATGTCGGCGACGCTGCCGATGCCGATGATCACCACGCTGCACACGCCACCGGTGCCGTGGCTGGAATCGGCTGTGGCGCTGGCGCCGCGGGACGTGAACACCTATGCGGCGGTCAGCCACTTCAACGCCGCCGAGTGGGCGACGGTGGTGCCCGACGCCACGGTCATCCGCAACGGGATCCCGTTGGAGGACTGGCCGGTCGGTCCCGGAGGCCCGGCGGCGGTGTGGTCGGGACGGATCACCCCCGAGAAGGGGACCCACCTCGCGATCGACGCCGCCAGGCTGGCCGGGGTGGACCTGCGTGTCGCCGGGCCCGTCTACGACCCGCAGTACTTCGCCGACGAGGTGGCGCCCCGCCTCGGGGACGGCGTCGACTACGTCGGGCACCTCGGCCGTGCCGACCTCGCCGCGCTGGTCGGGTCGTCGTCGGTGGCCCTGGTGACGCCGGTGTGGGCGGAGCCCTACGGCCTCGTCGTCGCGGAGGCGTTGGCGTGTGGCACACCGGTGGCGGCGTTCAGCCGGGGCGGGGTGCCGGAGATCGTCGACGCGGACTGCGGCGTGCTCGCCCCGGCCGACGACGTCGCCAGCCTCGCCGCCGCCATCCCGCGTGCGGCGCGACTGTCGCGGACCGCGGCGCGGCGCCGCGCCGAGCGGCACTGCTCGTCGGAGCAGATGGTCGACGCCTACGTCGAGCTCTATCGCGAGGTGGTCGCCCGCGGACGGATCGGTGAGGACGCGAGGTCGATCGCGTGATCGGTTGGTACGTCCACCACCAGGGGATGGGCCACGCGCACCGCGCCGACTCGATCGCCCGGGCGCTCGACGAACCCGTCACCGTCCTCTCCTCCCGGCCCCGACCGGCCGGCCATGCGGCCGCGGTGTGGTTCCGGCTGCCCATGGACGTGGCCCCGGGCTCCGACGCCGCCGACCCCAGCGCGGGCGGCGTCGTGCACTGGGCGCCCCGGGACACCCCCGGCCTCACCGCGCGGATGGCGGCCATCGCGGACTGGGTGGCGCGGACCCGCCCGTCGGTGATGGTCGTCGACGTGTCCGTGGAGGTCGCCCTGTTCGTGCGGCTCATGGGCGTGCCGGTCGTCGTGATGGCGATGCCCGGCGATCGTGACGATCGCCCGCACACGCTGGCCTACGACGCCGCCGACGCGATCATCGCGCCGTGGTCGCGCACGGTGTACGACCCGTCGTGGCTGTCCGCGCGGGCCGCGACCACCACGTGGGTCGGCAGCATCAGTCGGTTCGACGGCCGCGTCCGGCCGGATCCGGGACCACGGGCCCGCCCGACCGTGGCCGTGCTGGGCGGCGCCGGTGGTGGTGCGGTGACCGTCGGCGACGTGGCCCGATGGCAGGACGCCGACCCGAGGTTCGACTACCGCGCCGTCGGCGCGGTGGGCGGCCCCTGGACCGCGGACGTGTGGCCGGTGCTCACCTCGTCGGCGGTGGTGGTGACCCACGCCGGGCAGAACGCCGTCGCCGACGTCGCGGCGGCCGCGCGACCCGCCGTGATCGTCCCGCAGAGCAGGCCCTTCGCCGAGCAGTCACGCACGGCTGCGGCCCTGTCCGGCCACCGTGTGGCCGCCGTCCGTGACGAGTGGCCGGCACCGGGGACCATCGCCGACGCCGTCGACGATGCGCTCGCGGTCGGTTCGTCGCGCTGGGCCGACCTGCGGACCGCCGGCGCCGCGGGACGCGCCGCGGACGTCATCGCCGGGGTCGCCGCGTGACACCGACCGTCGCGGTGATCACGGTGGTCTCCGGGCGGCACGACCATCTGCGCGCGCAGCGACGCGGTCTCGCCGACTCGACCGTCGAGCCCGTCCACGTGGTGGTGGCGATGGACGATCCCGCGATCGCGGAGGTGGTCGCCGGGTCCGACATCGTCACCGTCGTCGTGGACTGTCCGCGCGACCCCGACGGGCGCCTGCCCCTGGCGCGAGCACGCAATCTCGGCGCCGACGCGGCGCGCACCGCGGGCGGGGAGCTGATGGTGTTCCTCGACGTCGACTGCATCCCCGCGCCGGACACCCTGCGCCGTTACCTGACGGCGGCTGTCGCGCGTCCCGACGAGATCCACTGCGGGCCGGTGACCTACCTGCCGCCGGGTGTCCCCGGGGACGGCTGGCCCGACGACTGGTCCGTCCACACCGCGCCCCATCCCGCGCGTCCGGCGCCGCCGGCGGGACATCTGTGGAGCGTCGACGATCCCGATCTGTTCTGGTCCCTGTCCTTCGCGGTGCGTCCCGCGGTGTTCGACCGTGTGGGCGGCTTCTGCACCGAGTACGCCGGATACGGCTGTGAGGACACCGATTTCGCGGCCACGGCTGCGAGACTGGGCGTGGGGATGTCGTGGGTGGGTGGGGCCGACGCCTACCACCAGCACCACCCCGTGTCGCGGCCGCCGCGTGAACACCTGGGGGACATAGTGTCCAATTCCGCGGTGTTCCACAGACGTTGGGGTCGGTGGCCGATGGAGGGGTGGCTGACCGCGTTCGAGTCGGAAGGTCTTGTGCGTCGCTCCGACGACGGCCGCATCGCGGTCGTGTCTTGACGGTTGCAGCTCCGCACGCGTGCCGTGGGATGGCTTATGGTGTGCGACCGCTGGTCGGAGATGTGTTTCATGCGTGCGTGTTTCGTGTTCGTTGATTCGATGGACCCGTCGCGCCGAAGCTGCGACAATGGGTCAGATCCGACAGCGGTGGTGATGAGATGACTGTCAGTGCACAGAGGATTGCTGGTGGCGTCGACGTCCACGACGAGATCGCTCGCATGTCCCTCTCCGCGCATGGTGTGAACGGGCGGGCCGTCCCTGTCGACGACGTCCTGGAGATGGTCGCGTCGACCGCGTGTCGTCTGCTGCCCCCGGTCGACCACGTCTCGATCTCCCTCGTCCGGCATCACCGGTCGGGACGGGTCCTGCGGGAGAAGACGGTGGCCACCGGTGGCCCGTCCCGCCTGTTCGCCAACACGCAGTGGGAGGACGGCGCCGGCCCGGGGATCGAGGCCATCCTCTCCGGGGCTGTCGTGACCGTCGAGGACGTCGACGACGAGCGCCGGTGGCCGCAGCTGATGGACGTCGTCCGGCGCGACACGCCGATCCGATCGTCGCTGTGCGTCGCCATGACGGCGGCCGACCGCGACATCGGCATCATCGTGATGCACTCCGAGCATCCCCACGCCTTCGACGCCGACAGCATCGAGGTCGCCCAGATGCTCGGCGTCCACGCGGCGATCGCCGCCTCCGCCGCGCGCCGCGAGGAGCAGTTCGTGCAGGCACTGGCCTCGCGCGACGTGATCGGGCAGGCCAAGGGGATGATCATGGAGCGGTTCGGTGTCGACGCCGACCGCGCGTTCTCGATGCTCGCGACGCTGTCGCAGGAGACCAACACCCCGGTCGCGCAGGTCTCGCGCAAGCTGGTCGGCGCGGTGTCGCCGACCGTGTCCCGGCCGGGTGCCGTGGCCGCCGCCGACGACGAGGGTGCACAGTGATCGGGTGACCCCCGACGAGATCGCCGCGCGCCTCGACGCGTTCGAGGTGCGCAGGATCGACCTCCCCGGTGCACGCCGAGCGGCCGTCGCGGTCACCGTGACCAGTGTCGACGAGCGGTGCGGGATCTGGGTTCTCAAACGTCCCGACGACATGCGGTCACACCCGGGGCAGTACGCGCTCCCGGGCGGGTCCATCGACCCCGGCGAGGACGAGATCGACGCGGCACTGCGCGAACTCGAGGAAGAGGTCGGCGTGCACGTCGGACGGGACGCCGTGCTGGGCCGCCTCGACGACTACGCCACCCGATCGGGTTTCGTGATGTCGCCAATCGTGTGCTGGGCCGGCCCCGACCGGCAGGTGGCGCCGAACCCCGCCGAGGTGGCGCACCTGTACTTCGCCACCCTCGACGAGATCGCCGTCGCGCCACGGTTCATCACGATCCCGGAGTCCCCGCGACCGGTGATCCAGCTGCCCATGCTGGGCGCGCTGATCCATGCGCCGACAGCCGCGATCATCCATCAGTTCGCCGAGGTGATCGCGGGGCGCCCGACCCGGGTCGCCGACCTCGAGCAGCCGGTGTTCGCCTGGCGCTGACGCCTCACCCGGTCGTGCGGATGCGGTCCAGCCAGTCCAGGAGCAGCTGACGCTCCGACCCGCTCAGCCCGGAGACGTGGGGAGCGACGGCACGGAACGCGGTCACCGTCGCGGTCACGGCGTCCGTCGGGTCATCCGGTGCCTCGGTGAGGATCGCGGTCGCGACGGCGCGCCACATGTCGTCGGCGAGTGGAGAGTGCACGCCATCGGCCGGCATCGACAGGAGGACGCGGACAGCGCCGTTGCCGGCGGCCGACAGCATGTCCGCAGCGCGGGACTCCTCGACGCGGAGTCGACCGGTGGCGGCGACGCGACGCACCCGCTCCGCGAGCACCCGACGGCCGTCCTGCGCTGCCGCCGACCCGACGACGCGGTCGGGGTCTCCGAACAGGTGGAACAGCGCGGGGTGGGTGAGCCCGAACTCGACCTGACGGAACCACCCGTCGCGGAGGTCCTCGACGGGGTCGACGCGATCGGACGAGGCGGCGACCTCGGCGGCCTTGCGGGCGACGAAGTCGGCCATGACGTGTTCGGCCACGGCGTCGAGCAGTCCGTCCTTGTCGCCGAAGAGCCGGTAGATCGTCGGTGGCTGGACGCCCGCCGCCTGGGCGACGCCCCGGGTGGTGACCGCCGACGCGCCGTGGTCGGTGAGGAGGTGAGACGCCGCCTCGACGATGCGGGAACGCACGTCGTCGCGGTCCTCCTCGGGCGGTGAAGTCGTCACGTTCCGACGATAACAACCGTCTGTTACCGTCGATTTTATCGTCGGAAACATAAAAGTCTGATCAACGATAGGGCCAGCATGATCATCATCACCGGGGCCACGGGTGGCCTCAACGGGGCGACGACCGACCACCTGCTCACGCAGCTGCCGGCCGACGACCTCGTCGTCGTGACCCGCGACCCCGACCGGGCCGGCCACCTCGCCGATCGCGGTGTCGAGGTCCGACGCGGCGACTATGCCGACCCGGCGTCGCTGCCCGCCGCGTTCGACGGCGCCGACCAGCTGCTCCTGGTGTCGTCGAACGACCCGTTCGCCGACGCGGTGACGCTGCACCGGAACGCCGTCGACGCCGCGGTCGAGGTCGGGGTGGGTCGGATCCTCTACACCAGCCACCAGGGCGCCGCCCATGACAGCCCGTTCGCCCCGGCGCGCGACCACGCCGCGACCGAGGAGTTGCTGGCGCGCAGCGGCCTGCCGTGGACGTCGCTGCGTAACGGCTTCTACGCCCACAGTCTCGGTTGGTTGGCCGGGCCGTGGCGCTCGACGGGTGTCATCCGCGTCCCGGGAGACGGCCCCGTCTCGTGGACGGCGCGCGAGGACGCCGCCGAGGCCGCCGCTGCGGTCCTCCTCGCCGACGATGCGTACGACGGCCCGGTGACGATCACCGCACCCGAGGCGCCGACGTTCGCGGAGGTGGCCCAGGTGGCATCGGAGCTGGTCGGCGAGACGATCGGTCTCGAAGTCGTCGACGCGCAGCAGTGGGTCGACGAGCAGGTGGCCGCCGGCGCGCCGGAGCCGCAGGCGCGGTTCACCCTCGGCATGTACGACGCGGCGGCCCAGGGCTTCTTCGCCGGCGTCGACCCGCTGCTGACGGAGCTGATCGGCCGGACGCCCCGCACGGCCCGCGATGCGCTGATGGCGTGATGTCGATCACGTCCGGGATTGTCGGAATGAATCGGACCGCGGTCCGCTTATAGTTCTCGACGGGCCGGACAGGCCGACCCACCGTGCTCCGAGGGAGTTCTCATGACCACCGCAACCGCTGCCGGCCTCAACACCGGCACCTGGACCATCGACCCCGTCCACTCCGCCATCGCCTTCTCGGTCCGTCACCTGATGGTGAGCAAGGTCCGCGGCACGTTCGACACGTTCAGCGGCGAGATCGCCATCGCCGAGGACGGCACCCCATCGGTGCGCGCAGAGATCGACGTCCGCTCGATCAACACCAAGAACGAGCAGCGCGACGGTCACATCCGCTCGGCCGACTTCTTCGACGCCGACAACCACCCCACCGCCACGTTCGTCTCGACCTCGGTCACCGGCGAGAACGGCGACTACGTGCTGACCGGTGCCTTCACCCTGCGGGGCGTGACCAAGTCCGTGTCGATGCCGCTGGAGTTCAACGGCGTGAACCCGGGCATGGGCCACGGCGAGGTCGCGGGCTTCGAGGCGTCGATCGAGCTGAACCGCAAGGACTTCGGTATCTCCATCGACATGCCGCTCGAGACCGGCGGGACCGTCGTGGGTGACAAGGTGACCATCACCCTCGAGATCGAGGCCACCAAAGCCGCCTGAGCGCGCGGAAATTCGGATGACAGGCTGATCGGGCGCGCTCTACCGTCCTCGGTGTCACTTCCCACACCGACTCCGAGGAGGCAGCCATGGTCATCACGACCCGTGTCCCGGCGCCGGCCGTCTCCGGCCGCACGTCACCGACAACCGTTCTCGCGCAACCGTTCTCGCATCTCACGCGGCGCTCCGTCGCGATGAGCCGCGACGACCGCGAGCGGCACCACCGTCGGCGTCGGGAACACATCGAACAGGAACGACGATCCGCGCGAGCGGAACTCGCCCTGCTGTACCTCGGCGTCCGCCGGTAGGTCAGCGGGCGCGGATGCCGTCGAGGAACAGGTCGACGAGGCCGGCGAGATAGGCCTCGTCGACCTCTTCGTGTGTCAGCAGTCGCCGGGCGTAGACGGGCCCGTACATCGCCTCGAGGGCGAGGCGATGATCCACGTGCGGGGAGATCTCCCCCCGCGCCACCCCACGTTCGAGGATCGTGGCGACCTCGGTCATGCGCTCGTCGGTGATCCGGCGGCGCGCCTCCTCCAGGCGGTCGATCTCGATCGGCATCGTCGCGAGGCGCAGCAGCGCCCAGTTCTGCGGACTCGACATCGACTCGTCGAGGCTCGCGAGGAGGGCGATCAGGTCGTCACGGACCGACCCGGTGTCGGGGACGTCGATCGACAACGGGTCGAGATGGCTGAGCACCGCGTCGGTGATCAGCTGCTCGCGCGTCCGCCAGCGCCGGTAGATGGATGTCACATGCACGCCGGCCGCCTCGGCCACGGACGCCACGGTGACACCGTCGACACCCACGTTGAGCAGCTCGTTCAGGGCTGCGGTGAGCACGTTGTCGCGGACCGCCTTGCCCCGACGGTGACCCCCTGTGGTCGACGACACGGAATGACCCTAACGCAAGTGGGGTTGCGCTCTGTAGGCTTTACGCAACTCGACTTGCGATGGCCGCCGGACGACGACAGCCGACACGGAAACGAGCCGACCCATGACCGAACACCACCAGCAGGACAGGCGCACCGTCGCGTCCCGCTTGATGGGCTTGGCGACGGTCGGCATCATCGTCGCCACCGTCGCGGTCGGTCTCGAGACCGCGCTGCTGGTCGCTCTCACCACCTCGGGCGGTCACCTGACCCTCGGTTCGGGCGGGCAGAGCGTTTCCGGTGTCTTCTGGGGATTGCTCGTCGGCGCGACCATCGACTTCGTCGCCGCGATCGCCGTGCTCCGACCCCACATCCGCTGGTATCTCTCCGGAGTCCCGGCCGACAAACGACGGCGCCTCGCGCTGCAGCGCATGCCGATGACCGGTGTGGCGGCGACGGGGATCGGGTGGGTCGGCGGCGTCGTCGCCTACGCGTCCGTCGCGGGCCGGGACCTTGGGGCCATCGACCTGCTCATCATCGCGACAGCCTTCGCGTTCGGCGGTGCGTCGTGCGCCGCGGCGATCTACATGATCCTGGAGCGCGTCGGCCGTCCGCTCGTCGCCGCGGCCATGCAGGACTCCCCGCCGCCGGAGCCGATCCTCGGCGTCCGCGAACGGATGATCGTGCTGTGGCTCGCCGTCAGCGGTGTGCCGCTGGGCGGGATCGTCCTGGTCAACGTCGGGCGCGCCATCGGCTGGGTGCCCCCGAGTGACACGGTCCTCGACATCCCCACGGTCGTCCTCGCCATCATCTGTCTCGCGAGCGGCGTGCGGGCGATCGCCCTGGTGACCCGGTCCATCACCGACCCGTTGCGCGACATCCGCGGTGCGGTCGAGCGCGTCGCCGACGGCGACTACGACACCCGCGTCGACGTCTACGACTCGTCGGAGATCGGCGTGCTGCAGGACGGCTTCAACACGATGGTCGACGGTCTCGCCGAGCGGGACCGACTACGCGATCTCTTCGCGCGCCACGTCGGTACGGAGGTCGCGGCCCGCGCGCTGCGCACCGACATCGGCATGCACGGGTCTCAGGCCGAGGTCGGCGTGTTGTTCGTCGACATCGAGGGGTCGACGCGGTTCGCCGAGTCGACCGATCCCGAGACCGTCGCGGCGAGCCTCAACCGCTTCTTCACGATCGTCGCCGAGGTCGTCGCCCGGCACCACGGCTTCATCAACAAGTTCGAGGGCGACGCCGCGCTCGCGGTGTTCGGTGCGCCCAACGCCGTCGCCGACCCCGCTGCGGCCGCTCTCGCCGCAGCACGCGAGCTCGGCGCCGAGCTGGAGGAGATCCATCCGCTCCGAGTGGGGATCGGTGTCTCCAGCGGACGCGTGTTCGCGGGCAACATCGGCGCCGAGACCCGGTACGAGTACACCGTCATCGGCGACCCGGTGAACGAGTGCGCGCGTCTCGCCGACGTCGCCAAGCAGAGCCGGTCCAACGTGCTGGCCAGTGGCGCCGCGGTCGACAGCCTGGTGTCCGCCGGCGTCGACGACGACGGCGAGTGCATGCTGACCGCCGAGCACGACGAGTACTACGAGTGGACCGCCATCGGTCAGGTGACACTGCGCGGTCGCGCGACGCCGACGGACGTCCACGCGCCGGTCGATCTCGTCGCCGACTCGGACCTGAGGTTCACCGACCTCGTCGACGGGCTCATCCGTCGTCCGCTGTCGATCCTGCGCGGCAAGCGAGCCTGACCCGCCCGGGTTGCGCGCCCTGCCCGCTCAGACCGCTGACCGCCGTTCGCTGGGCAGTCGGAGCCGTTCGTTGGGCAGCAGGAACCGTCTGGTGGGCGGTTGGAGCAGTGGTCGTGCCGCCGGGCCGCTCCGGGTGCCCAACGAACGGTCCCGACTGCCCAACCAACGGCTCCTGGTGCCCAACCATCGGTTCCGGGTGCCCGACGATCGGTTCCCGGTGCCCGTCGAGTGGTGGGGACGACGCGACCCCCGCCTGCCAGGCAGACGGGGGTCGCAGACGAGAGTCGTTCAGCGCCAGCCGAGCTCCGGCGCGACGTGGGTCAGGATCGACTCGATGACGTGGGCGTTGTACTCGACGCCCAGCTGGTTGGGGACCGTCAGCAGCAGGGTGTCGGCCTCGGCGATCGCCGAGTCCTCGGCCAGCTGCTCGACGAGCCTGTCCGGCTCGTCGGCGTAGGACCGCCCGAACCGGGCGATGCCGCCGTCGATGTGCCCGACCTGGTCCGACTCCTGTCCACCGTGACCGAAGTAGGCGCGGTCCCGGTCGTCGGTGATCGCGAAGATGCTGCGGCTCACCGACACCCGTGGTGTGAAGGAGTGACCCGCGTTCTGCCACTCCTTGCGGAACACGCGGATCTGCTCGGCCTGCAGCTCGTGGAACGGCACACCCGTGTCCTCGGTGAGCAGGGTCGAGCTCATCAGGTTCATGCCCTGCTGCGCAGCCCACTCCGCGGTCGCGCGCGTGCCGGCGCCCCACCAGATCCGCTCGCGCAGACCCTCGGAGTGTGGCTCGAGGCGGAGCAGTCCCGGCGGGTTGGGGAACATCGGCCGCGGGTTCGGACGTGCGAACCCCTGGCCCTCGAGGCCCTGCAGGAACACCGCGGTGTGGCGACGCGCCATGTCGGCGTCGGTCTCACCCTCGGCGGGCGCGTACCCGAAGTACTTGTAGCCCTCGATCACCTGCTGCGGGGATCCCCGGCTGATGCCGAGCTGCAGTCTGCCTCCGGAGATGAGGTCCGCGGCGCTCGCGTCCTCGACCATGTAGAGCGGGTTCTCGTACCGCATGTCGATGACACCCGTGCCGATCTCGATCCGCGACGTCCGCGCGCCGACCGCGGACAACAGCGGGAACGGCGACGCCAGCTGGCGGGCGAAGTGGTGGACGCGGAAGTAGGCGCCGTCCGCGCCGAGCTCCTCGGCGGCGACGGCCAGGTCGATGGACTGGAGGAGCACATCGGCCGCGGACCGCGTCTGAGACTGCGGAGAGGGCGTCCAGTGCCCGAACGACAGGAAACCGATGTTCTTCATGTCCCTATAATGGACCGCGGTCCGTTTTTGTTCCAGTCGCAGCTCAGTGGGCCGTCGCGAAGACGGCGGTGTCGACGTTCCCACCGGAGAGGACGATGCCCACACGGGCACCGGCGAACCGCTCGCGGTGACCGATCGCGGCGGCGAGACCGAGGGCGCCCGTCGGCTCGACGACGAGCTTCGCGCGCGTCGCGAGCAGCCCCATCGCGTGCCGGAGCGCGTCGTCGTCGGCGGTGAGGACGTCGGTGACGAGGTCACGGATGATCGGGAACGTGCGATCGCCGACGCGGGTCGTCTGCGCACCGTCGGCGATGGTCCGTGGCGTGGGGATCTCGACGATGTACCCGGCCCGCAACGACTGCAGCACGTCGTCCCCCGCGGCGGGCTCGACCCCGAACACCTCGGTGGTGGGGGACAGCGCCGCCGCCGACAGCAGCGACCCGCTGAGCAGTCCGCCGCCGCCCAGCGGGACCAGCAGGACGTCGAGGTCGGCGACGTCGGTGAGCAGTTCGGCGACGGCGGTGCCCTGCCCGGAGATGACGTCGGGGTGGTCGAACGGCGGGATGATCGATGCCCCGGTGCGATCGGCGATCTCGCCCGCGACGGCGACCCGATCCTGCGAGTAGCGGTCGTAGCGGACGATGGTCGCACCGTACGCCTGCGTCGCCGCGACCTTCGGGGCGGGTGCGTCGTACGGCATGACGATCGTCGCCGGGACGTCGTGCAGACACGCGGCGAGGCTCAGGCCCTGCGCGTGGTTGCCGGACGAGTAGGCGAGCACGCCGGCGCGACGACGGTCGGCGGGCAGCCGGGAGACGGCGGTGTAGGCGCCGCGGAACTTGAACGCCCCGGCGCGCTGCAGGTTCTCGCACTTGAAGAACAGTCGCGCGCCGACGATCTCGTCGAGCAGTCGCGACGTCACCACGGGTGTGCGGTGGGCGATGCCGGCGAGGGTCGCAGCCGCCGCTGCGACGGAGTCGTAGGTCGGCGCGGTCATGCCCGCAGCATAGGAGTCGCACGACGCGCTGTGACCGCTGCACGAGTCCACGACCACGGCTGTGGGCGCACGTAGGATCGCGACGGTGAGCTGGACTACGCGCGACATACCCGATCAGACCGGCCGGACGTTCGTGATCACCGGTGCCAACAGTGGGCTCGGGGCCGAGGCCGCGAAGGCGATCGGTGCCGCGGGCGGCTCGGTGGTCCTCGCCTGCCGTTCCACCGAGAAGGCCGAGCCCGTGGCGAGGGAGATCGGCGCGAACGCGACCGTGTCCCGCCTCGATCTCGCCGACCTGTCGTCGGTGCGGGAGTTCGCCGCCTCCGTCGAGAAGGTCGACGTGCTGATCAACAACGCCGGGGTGATGGCTGTGCCCAAGGGCCGCACCGCCGACGGGTTCGAGATGCAGTTCGGTACCAACCACCTCGGCCACTTCGCCCTGACCGGTCTGTTGCTGCCGAAGATCACCGACCGCGTCGTGACCGTGTCGTCGTTCGCGCATGCGGCGGGCAAGATCGCGCTCGACGATCTCAACTATGACCGTCGTCGCTACGAGCGGTGGACGGCCTACGGGCAGTCGAAGCTGGCGAACCTGCACTTCGCGTTCGAGCTCGCCCGTCGCCTCGGCCGGTCGGGGTCCACCCTCGGGTCGATGGCCGCGCATCCCGGGTACGCGAGCACCAACCTGCAGTCGCACACCGAGTCGCTCTACGACCGGCTGATGTCGGTGACCAACCTCCTCGTCGGTCAGTCCGCCGCGAACGGCGCGCTGCCGGAGCTGTACGCCGCGACGTCGCCCGACGCCGCGTCGGGTGCGTTCTACGGACCGAAGAACCTCGGTGGCCTGCGCGGCGAGCCGGTGCTGACCAAGCCGCTGTCGAAGGCGCGGGACGAGTCGGTCGCTCAGGCGCTGTGGATCGCGTCGGAGAAGCTCACCGGCGTCACCTACGACATCTGAGATTGGCTCAGAACACCCCAAGAGGTCGGAACTGCACGCTGATGCGGGGACCGACGCCGGTCACCTTCGGGACCGCGTGTTCCCAGGTGCGTTGACAGCTGCCGCCCATCACCAGCAGGTCGCCGTGGGAGACGACGAACCGCAGCGACGCGCCGCCGCCGCGCGGCCGAAGCATGAGCGGACGTGGTGACCCGAGTGAGACGATCGCGACCATCGTGTCCTCGGTGCTACCGCGCCCGATCGTGTCACCGTGCCAGGTGACGCTGTCGGAACCGTCGCGGTAGAAACACATCCCGGCCGTCGCGAACCCCTCGGGCAACTCGTGACGGTAGTGCGCGGTGAGAGCGTCACGCGCCTCGTCGAGAACGGGGTGGGGGAGTGGGTCGTCCTCGTGGTAGGTGCTGAGCAGTCGGGGGACGTCGACGACGCGGTCGTACATCTGCCGACGTTCTGCCCGCCACGGCACCTCGGTGCGCAGGTGGTCGAAGAGTGCGTCGGCGCCCTCGATGAACCCCGGGCGGACGTCGACCCATGCGCCCTCGGTGAGCACCCGACGACGGACGGCCGCGCCCAGCGGCATCACGGTGGGTTCGGTGTCGTCGGCGGCGAACAGCGACCCCTGGGTCCCGGCGGAGGTCATGGGACCAGCGTACGCCCCGATCGAACGTGTGTGCGAGCGGTTTCCCGCGACCGAATCTGTTCGCCGCGACCGTCGCAACGGTCTCAGGAGGCGGAGACGGTCGCGAAAGGGGTCGACACGGTCGCGGGAAGATCAGCCGGCGAGACGGCGGAGGCGTTCGATGCCCTCGTGCAGGACGTCGTCGCGCTTGGCGAAGGCGAAGCGGATCAGGTGCTGCCACGGCTCGCGCCGGTCGACGAAGGCGCTGACCGGCACCCCGGCCACGCCGTAGGTGCCCGGCAGTTCGCGGCACAGGGCCTCGCCGTCGGTGATCCCGAGCGGACGCGGGTCGGCGCAGACGAAGAACGTGCCCTCGGTGCGGTGGACACCGAAACCGATGTCGGCCAACGCCTCCGAGATGACGTCGCGCTTGCGCTGCAGGTCCTTGCGGTTGGCGTGCACCCAGTCGATCTCGGTGTCGAGGGCACCGGCGACGGCCGGCTGGAACGGCCCGCTGCCGACGAACGTCATGAACTGCTTGGCGGTCCGTGCCGCCGCGACCAGGCGTGCCGGACCGCTCAACCAGCCGACCTTCCACCCGGTGACGTTGAACGTCTTCGCGGCGCTGGAGATGCGGATGGTGCGCTCCCGCATGCCCGGCAGCGACGCGATGGAGCGGTGCTCGCGGTCGTCGAACACCAGGTACTCGTACACCTCGTCGCTGATGACGACGACGTCGTGCTCGACGCACGCGGCGGCGATCGCCGCGAGATCGTCGTCGGACAGCACCGACCCCGTCGGGTTGTGCGGGCTGTTCACGACGACCGCGGCGGTCTTGTCACTCACCGTGGCGGCGAGCGCGTCGCGATCGAGGACGAAGCCGTCCCCGTCGGCGACGAGCGGTACCGACCGTCGGAACCCGCCGGCCATCGCCACCGCGGCGGCGTAGGCGTCGTAGAACGGCTCGATCAGCACCACCTCGCTGCCGGGCTCGACGAGTCCGACGACGGCCGCGGCGATCGCCTCGGTGGCGCCCACGGTGACGAGCACCTCGGTGTCGGGGTCGTAGTCGAGGCCGTAGGTGCGCGACTGCTGGTCGGCGACCGCGCGACGCAGCGCCGGGATGCCCGGACCCGGCGGGTACTGGTTGGCGCCCGAGGTGATCGCGGTGCAGGCGGCGTCGAGCAGCGAGCGGGGTCCGTCGGTGTCGGGGAAACCCTGACCCAGGTTGATGGCGTCGTGGGCCACGGCGAGCTGCGACATCTCCGCGAACACGGTGGTGGCGAACGGGGCCAGGCGGGCGACGGTGCTCATCGGTCCAGGCTGTCACAGCGGCGGACGCCCTCCCGGTCGTAGGGTCACCCGGTGACCGACGTGCGCAGGCGAGCGACGTGGCCGCTGCTCGTCGCGGTCGTGGTGATCGTGGTGCTGCTCGTCGCCGTCGTGGTGGTGGCGGTGATCGGAGGTCGGGGTGCGGTGCGCACGTCGGCCGACGTCGCCGTCGGCGGCTGTGTCGTCGTGAACGACCGCGGCAACGACGCTGTCGCCGTCGACGCCGTCGGGTGCACCGGCGACGGCATGACCTTCTACGTCGCGGCCAGGCCGACCGGTCGCGCCGGCTGTCCCGCCGTGACCGATCCCGCCCGGCTGGCGCCGGACCTCCGCGTCGAGCTCGGCGGTGACGCGATCTGCCTGGTGCCGGATCTCCGTCAGGGGCGCTGTTACCTGCTGCCCGCCGCGCGGGACGGGTCGTCGGCGGCGCGACGCGCCGCACGCTACGAGCGCAAAGGGTGTTCGACGGTGGCGGGCACCGCCGATTCGCCGATCTACGCGGTGACCCGCCGAGCCGACGGGGCGACGCGCGTCGACTGCCCCGCCGGGCAGATCGGCTGGGGTACCGGGCGACCGCGGCCGATCGCGTACTGCCTGACGCCGACGCGCGCCGGTTAGTGTGAAGCGATGAGCGGTCCCCAGGACGGCCCCGGCGCGCAGGGCCCCGAGAACGGCGAGTCCCCGGGATGGGGCCGCGCCCCGGATGCATCGGGCGATCAGCAGCCGACGTACCCGCAGTACGGGCAGGCCGACCCCGGGACGGCACCCCAGTACGGACAGCAGCCCCAGTACGGTCAGCAGCCGCAGTACGGCCAGCCGCCCCAGTACGGCGGGTATCCGCACCAGCCGTATCCGCAGGGTCCCCACCCCGCGTACCCCGGTCAGGGAGGTCCGCCGCCCGGAACGTATCCCGGTGCGCCGCCGTCGTTCCCGGGAGGGCCGCCGCCACCGTGGGGCGACCAGCCCCCGCGGAAGCGCCCGTGGGTGAAGTGGGTCGTCGTCGCGTCGGTCGTGTCGCTGGTACTCGTCGTCGCGGTCGTCGTCGCCGGGCTGTTCGTGCAGTCCCGCGAGATCTCCGACATCGACGACACCGCCACCGGGGAGTGCATCACCGTCTCCGGGACGAGCGACGCGGCGACGCCGCACCGGGCGAACTGTTCGTCGACCGACTTCAGCTTCTACGTCGGCCAGAAGGTCGGCGAGAACGCGCAGTGCGCCGACGATTACGCTCTGCACCTCACCCAGCGCGGCAAGGGTCGGCTCTGCCTCACCCCGAACCTGCGCGAGGGCAAGTGCTATTCGCTGCCGGGGGAGTCCGGGTCGGTCACCGACTTCGCCGAGGTCGACTGCTCCGCAACGGGTCTCGCGATCTCGAAGACCGTCATCAAGGTGCAGCAGCGCGTCGAGTCGTCGGCACCGGACGTGTGCTCGACGGGGGAGCAGCTCTCCTATCGCCGCCCGAACCCGGTGAGCTACTGCGCCGACGTCCTCACGTCAGGCTGACCCGGACCCCTCGCCGATCGCCGGCCCGAGGAGGTCGTCGGCGTCGGTGATGCGGTAGGCGTAGCCCTGCTCGGCGAGGAAGCGTTGCCGGTGGGCGGCGTAGTCGGCGTCGAGGGTGTCGCGGGAGACCACCGAGTAGAAGTGCGCCTGCCCACCGTCCTTCTTCGGGCGGAGCAGCCGACCGAGGCGCTGCGCCTCCTCCTGCCGGGACCCGAACGTGCCCGACACCTGCACCGCGACCGAGGCCTCGGGCAGGTCGATGGAGAAGTTCGCGACCTTGCTGACGACCAGGGTCGAGATCTCGCCCGCGCGGAATCGGTCGAAGAGGACCTCGCGGTCCTTGTTCTTCGTCGACCCCTGGATCACCGGGGCGTCGAGCGCCTGACCGAGTTCCTCGAGCTGGTCGATGTAGGCGCCGATGATCAGCGTCGGCGAGCCCTGGTGGCGGGCCAGGATCGACTTCACGACGTTGACCTTCGTGTGCGCGGTGGAGCAGAGCTTGTACTTCTCCTCCGCCTCGGCCACCGCGTACTGCAGGCGCTCGTTGTCGGTGAGGGTGACCCGGACCTCGATGCAGTCGGCGGGGGCGATCCAGCCCTGGTTCTCGATGTCCTTCCACGGCGCGTCGTAGCGCTTGGGTCCGATCAGGCTGAACACGTCGCCCTCGCGCCCGTCCTCGCGGACCAGCGTCGCGGTGAGCCCCAGCCGACGTCGCGACTGCAGGTCGGCGGTCATCCGGAACACCGGCGCGGGCAGCAGGTGCACCTCGTCGTAGATGATCAGACCCCAGTCACGGGAGTCGAACAGTTCCAGGTTGCGGTACTCGCCCTTCGACTTCCGCGTCATCACCTGGTACGTCGCGATGGTGACGGGGCGGATCTCCTTGCGCTCGCCGGAGTACTCGCCGATCTCCTCCTCGGTCAGCGACGTGCGGGCGATGAGCTCGCGCTTCCACTGTCGTCCGGCGACGGTGTTGGTGACCATGATGAGCGTCGTCGCACCGGCCTTGGCCATCGCGGCCGCGCCGACCATCGTCTTGCCCGCACCGCAGGGGAGCACGACGACGCCGGATCCGCCCTCCCAGAACGAGTCCGCGGCGAGCTGCTGGTAGTCGCGCAGCTCCCAGTCGTCCTGGACGAGCTCGATCGGGTGCGCCTCACCGTCGACGTAGCCGGCGAGATCCTCGGCGGGCCAGCCGATCTTGAGCAGCAGCTGCTTGATGTGCCCGCGCTCGGACGGGTGGACGATGATCGTGTCGTCGTCGATCCGTGCGCCGAGCATGGGGGCGATCTTCTTGTTGCGCATCACCTCCTCGAGCACCGCGCGGTCGAGGGAGACCAGCGTGAGTCCGTGCGCCGGGTTCTTCACCAGCTGGAGGCGGCCGAAGCGGCCCATCGTGTCGACGATGTCCATCAACAACGGCTGGGGCACGGCGTAGCGCGAGTGGGACACCAGGGCGTCGACCACCTGCTCGGCGTCGTGGCCCGCGGCGCGGGCGTTCCACAGTGCCAGCGGCGTCACGCGGTAGGTGTGGACGTGTTCGGGTGCACGCTCGAGTTCGGCGAACGGGGCGATCGCGGCGCGGGCCTCCGCGGCCTGCGGGTGGTCCACCTCGAGCAGGAGGGTCTTGTCGGACTGGACGATCAACGGGCCATCGGTCACCCATCCATTGTCCACACGAGGACGACGCCACCCCGTCCGGCGCGGATCGTCGCAGCTCAGAACTAGTTCTCGAGCAGCTCCACCGAGGTGATGCGGTGCAACGAGTAGCGCTCGCCGGGGTCGTCGCCGTCGGTGGGGCCGGTGACGAGCTGACCGGCGCCGACCGAGGAGGGCACGACGACGTGTCTGCTCGCGGAGCCGTGGGCGTCGACGTAGCCGATGCGCACGCGGCGTCCGGTGCGCACCGCGAGCGCCAGCAGCGCCGTCGCCGACTCCCCGCTGCCCGCGCTCACCGCCGCCTTTCCCCGCGCGGGTGTGGCCGACTCCGCGGCGTCGTGCGACCGCATGCGCTCGACCACCGCCGCGAGACGGTCGGGCCCGATCTGACCGGGACGACGGGTCGGTGCCCGTCGGGGTCCACGACCGCCGGGCAGGCGGATGCCGTGGTCACGCATGTCGACGAGCGCGCCGCGGGAGTCCTCACCGGCCGGCGCGAACCCGGCCTCACGCAACTCGTCGAGCACCTGGCGCAGGGGTGCCTGCGACACCGCGACCGTGGGCGCCAGCGCCCGCAGCGCCAGCGACTCCGACACGGGCGCTGCGAGCACCGCGGCGAGCGTCGTCGCGTCCTCGCACCGCACGAACGACGACGCCACCCCGACCCGGAGCTGGCCGTGCCGCCGGGCGACGTCGGCGACGAGGTACTCCAACGACTGCGGCACCGGCGTGCGGGAGTGCGCGGCGACGAACCCGGTGATCTCGGTGCCCGTCCGCCCGGTGTCGAGGGCGCGGCGTACGGAGTCCTCGGTGACGCGGTACACCGATGCGGCGCCGCCGGATTCGAGGTCGGCCAACGCCGACAGCTCGGTCGCGAGCTCGGGTGTCAGCGGGCCCGGCACGGTGATGGTGAGGTCGGCCTGGGTGAGGAAGAAGTCGATGGGTTCGGGCAGCGCGGCCACCATCGCGAGGCGCAGGGTCTTGTCGACGTCGGACTCCGGCGCGGTCGGACGCGGGTCCCGGTCGACGGTGATGTCGAGCAGCGCCCGTCCGACCGACGACAGCGCACCGCGGGACACGACGCCGACCATGCGCGCCTCGTCGAGGGTCGCCTCCACCGAGCGCCGGTGCAGTCGGCGCTGCCACCGCGGGTGTCGCCACGCCAACAGTTCCATCAGGGAGTCGATGTCGACCGACGTGCCCGGGTCGGCGGATGCCATCGCGGCCACGATCATCCGCCGTTCGAGCGGGGCGGCGACGTCGTGGAGATCGCCCGCCAACGCGGGTGTGGGGGAGCCCTCGGAACCGGGTTCGCCGATCAGCCACGCGCGCCGCGGCATGGTCCACCACGCCTCGAGCGCGGTCTGCCATCGCTTCTCGGCCGGCTGGTGTGACCAGGTGTCCACCGCGACGGTCGGGGCCCAGACCGCCTCGCCGACGCCGACGGGCGGATCGGGGAACCCGTTGTCCACCAGACGTGCCGCGACGGCGACCTCGACGACGAAGGCGAGCAGCGTCGTGTCCAGCCCGGTGGCCTTGGCGACGCGTCGCAGCTCCCGGACACCCAGCCCGCCCGAGCGCAGCACCGCCGCCGGGGTCGTCCCGAGGACGTCGAGCGTGTCCGCGAGGTGGCGCAGCAGCTCGAGCGCCTCGCCACCTGCCGCCGCGTCGACGTCCTTGATCCCGGAACGTCGGCCGCTCGTGGCGGCCGGGCCACCGGCAGCCTCCAGCACGGGTTCGCGGAGGTCGTGCGGTCCGCGGGTGCGCTCGCCCCGGACGAGCGCCCCGACCACCGGCGCCAGCTCGACGGTCTGGTCGTCGACGCGGGTGATGAGGTCGAGCGCGAGCAGTCGGGGGACGGGCCGGGAGGGGTCGGCGCCGGGCGCGGCGTCGCGGGTCCGCCCGAGCGGCGACCCCTGGGCGAGGGTGTCGAGGAGTTCGCGTTCCCGTTCGCCGAGACCGTCGATGCGGGCGCGCAACGCGTCGGTGTCGAGCTCGGCCAGGGGGCCGGTCAGGTGCAGACCCCGCCCCGGGAGCGCGGCGGGAGCGTGGGCGGCGGTCCGGATGGCGTCGTCGGGGCCCCAGATCAGCGCGCGGTCGCGGAGGGTCTCGATGCGGGCGGTGATGTCGGCGTCGTCGGCCCGTCCTGCGAGGGCGTCGCGGACGTCGTCGGCGCTGGTGGTGCCGGCGCCGGGTGCCTCGTCGGCGCGACGGCCCGCAGCCGCCGAACACAGCCGGATCACCTGCTCGAGGACGGCGACACCGAGGAGGTCGAGGTCGTCGGCGACGAGGTTGATCGACGGCGCGGCCAGCGCCCGCTGCGCGAGGACGGCCGTCCCCGCCGGTGGCGGACTCGCCAGATCGGGGCGGGCCGCGAGCAGGGCGACGAGCGCGTCGTCGGGGCGGGCGGCGAGATCCTCGGCCAGGGTGCCGGGTGCGGACGCCGTGGCGGTGCGCCGCGCACGCTCGGACGAGGTCATCTCATCGATGATAGGGAGGGGGCCGCATGGCAGAATGAGCCCGTGGCCGAGAAGAGCAGCAAGAAGCGGTACGTCGACAACGGGTGGCCCCAGAGCGACGAGGGCGATCACGAGCACGCGGTGTCGGAGTTCGCCGCCTCGATCTCCGGTGCGCTCTCGCCGTTCGGTGACACCGAGTTCCCGCTCCCGGTCGACCAGCTGCCGTACACGCACGCCAAGACCACGGTCAACCGCTGACCTCGTGACCGATCCGGCCCGTCGGCTGTCGCACGTCGACGCCGACGGCGCCGCCCGCATGGTGGACGTCGGCGGCAAGCCCGTCACCGATCGTGTCGCCGTCGCGGCCGGCACGTTCCAGACCACCCCCGAGGTGGTCGCGGCGATCGCCGACGGGTCCGTCGCCAAGGGCGACGTCCTCGCGACAGCCCGCATCGCAGCGATCATGGGCGCCAAGCACACGCCCGATCTGATCCCGCTCTGCCACCAGGTGGCGCTGTCGTCGGTCACCGTCGATCTCCGCGTCGGCGACGCCTCCGTCGAGGTGGTCGCGACCGCGGCCACCGCCGACCGCACCGGCGTCGAGATGGAGGCGCTGACCGCCGTCGCGGTCGCCGGACTCACGTTGCACGACATGGTGAAAGCCCTCGACCCGCGCGCCAGCATGACCGACATCCGCCTCGTCGAGAAGACCGGGGGCAAGCACGGGCGGTGGACGCGTGACTGAGCGTTCGGCACACGTCGTCGTCGCATCGACCCGCGCCGCATCCGGTACGTACCCCGACCGGACCGGTCCGCTCATCGAGGCGTGGCTGACCGAGCGTGGTTTCTCCGTCCGCGTGGACGTCGTGGCCGACGGGGACGAGGTCGGACGATCGCTGCGGCGTGCCCTCGAGGCCGGTGCGACTCTCGTACTCACCACCGGGGGGACCGGACTGACGCCCACCGACGTGACCCCCGAACAGACCCGACCGGTGCTGGACCGTGAGATCCCCGGACTGGCCGACGCCGTTCGCGCGGCCGGCTCCGACGCTGTGCCGACGGCGATGCTCTCGCGCGGGGTCGCCGGGATCGCCGGGACCACCCTCGTCGTGAACCTGCCGGGGTCGACGGGCGGCGTCCGCGACGGGCTGGCGGTGCTCGAGCCCGTCCTCGACCACGCGCTCGACCAGATCCGCGGCGGGGACCACCGGTGAGCGGTGCCCGCGTGGCGCGGACCGTCGTCACCGAGGCCGTGCTCGACCCCGACGAACACCAACGGCTCGTCGCCGACGACGCCGCGGGCGCCGTCGTCTGTTTCACCGGCGCCGTGCGCGACCACGACAGCGCGCGGTCGGTGCGGGCACTGCACTACACGGCCCACCCGAGCGCCGAGCAGGTCCTGGCCGACGTCGTCGGCGGGATCGCGGCGGAGGTCGAGGGTGTACGGGCGATCGCGGTGTCGCATCGCGTCGGCGATCTGGCGATCGGTGACGTGGCGTTCCTCGTGGCGGTCGCGGCCGACCACCGTAGCGCGGCGTTCGAGACGTGCTCCCGCGTCGTCGACGACGTCAAGGCTGCGCTGCCCGTCTGGAAGCACCAACACTTCGCCGACGGCACCGACGAATGGGTCGGGTCGGCCTGACCCCTCACCCGTCGACTGAGCGGTTACAGACGTCGACTGGGCGATTCCGGACGTTGGTTGGGCGGATGACGACACTCGACGTCCGATTCCGCCCACTCGACGTCTGGAAACGCCCACTCGACGTGTTAACCCGCCCACTCGACGTCCGGAAACGCCCACTCGACGGGCGAGAACGGGCCTGAGAGGCCCCGGGAATGGAAAAGGACCCCGCACGGACCTGAGGTCTCGTGCGGGGCCCTTCGTCTGTGAGGCCCTACCGGATCACCGTGATGATCACTGGAAGGGGATCAGTCCCTTGTTCTGGTTGAACAGGGCGATCTGGTCGGCGGAGAGGTTCAGGCCGCTCTTCTTGGCCTGCTCCCACAGCCCGACGATCGCGGGGTCGATCTTGCCCTTGGCCTGGGCGTTCTCGACGATCTCGTCGACCTGCTTCTTCACGTCGTCGGTCGTCTTGGCGGCCTGGTCCTTCACGTCCTGGACCGAGGGCAGCTGCGGCGCCTTCGGCAGATCAGTCGGAGCGGTGCGCGGGGTCGGCGCGCCGAGGCCGGTGCCGCAGACGGGCCATGCGCCCTTGCCCTGGCCGGCGAGCACGCGCTCGGCGACGGTGATCTGCTGCTCCTTGGTGGCCTGGTTGGCGGTCGGCGCGAACTCCGTGCCGCCGTGGCCGGCCCAGGTGCTCGGGCTGAACTGCAGGCCGCCCTGGTAGCCGTTGCCGGTGTTGATGGCCCAGTTGCCGCCCGACTCACACTGCGCGACCTGGTTCCACTGCGCGTCGGTGGCAGCGGAGGCGGAGCCGACACCGAAGAACGCGCTCGCGCCCCCGCCGATGACGGCGGAGGTGAGGACGACCTTGGCGGCGGTGCGGGTGGCGGAGGACTGCTTGCGATGACGTCCGGACATAGGTGTTCGTGTTTCCTCTCCCCACGCGCCTGCGAGGTGAGCTGTCGGGTTCGGGCTGAGAGGTTGCCCGGCTCCGCGTCGCGGAGCTTCACCCCAAGGGATCCGGATGTCTGTCCGGCCCGATCCTCGTCGACCCCGTTCACCGTCTGGTGTCCGTCGACGAGGTGGGTCCCCCGTCCTCGTTCCTGAAGTCTGGTCTGACGTGGTCCTGTCCGTGGAACGAGGTTCGGCGCGGTGAACAGGACCTGGCTTGGTGGTGACCACTGCTGTGGCCGCCTCGGACGCTACGTGGTCGAGCGCGTCGAGTCATACCTTCGGACGACGAACGATCGGGCCTGTCGGGGCCGTGTTTCGGCGAGGTGACGGCGTCGATGCTGGTGAGCGGGCCGATACCCGACCCGTGTCCGATCCGTGACCGCGCCGTTATGTGAAGAACCTCACAGTTCTCGCGACACGCTGCGGGAAGAAAAGTCGGGTGCTCCACGGGCGAGCGTCTGTGACGCTGTGCCGCACACGAATTCGCAGATCGGGCCAGTCGGACCCGGAGCCGGCCTCAGCCGCCCGCGAACGGGGGCAGCACCTCGATGAGGGACGCCTCCGCCAGCGGGGCCTCGTGGTCCCGGACGACCACGGAATCACGCAGGAACGAGCTGCGGTCGAGGACGCGGGCCAACCCCGGGCGGGCGTGGCCGAGCCGGTCGCGCAACTGGGTCAGGGTCGTCGACGGCTCGATCTCGACGACCTCGGAGTGCAGCCCGGCCGCGGCCTCCGCCGCCGCGAAGTAGCGCACCTCCACCCGGCGCCGCGTCGAGCCGGTCATCCGCCGATCGCCGACATGGGGCGGTCGGGCTGCAGGAACGACGGGTCGTCGATGGCGTGGCCCGGCAGTTTCCCCCACGACGCGACCCGCCACGCGCGGGCGACCGCCTCGTCGTCGGCGCCGTCGCGCAGCAGCGCGCGCAGATCGGTCTCCGTGGTCGAGAACAGGCACGTCCGCACCTGGCCGTCGGCGGTCAGTCGGGTGCGGTCACAGTCGCCGCAGAACGGACGCGTCACCGACGCGATGATGCCGACGCGCGCCGGGACCTCCCTGCCCTCACGGTCGAGGGCGGTGTGACCGCCGACGAGCCACGTCTGCGCCGGCGCGGCTCCTCGCGGACGGGGGTCGGGGAGCAGCTCGACGTCGCGGGCGAGGCGTTCGTGCACCTGGGCCGCGGTGATCATCCGGGTGCGCGACCAGGCGTGGTCGGCGTCGAGCGGCATCTGTTCGATGATCCGCAGCGAGTAGCCGTTCTCGAGGCACATGCGCAGGAGCGCAGGCGCGTCCTCGAGACCGCCGTCGGGATCGAGGACGGCGTTGACCTTCACCGGGCGCAGACCGGCCTCGTGCGCGGCGGCCAGGCCGTCGAGCACATCGTGCAGTCGGTCGCGCCGGGTGATCGCGGCGAACCGCTCACGGTCGACGGTGTCGAGGGAGACGTTGACGCGGGACAGTCCGGCGTCGGCGAGAGCGCGGGCGTGCCGTCGCAGCGACAGCCCGTTCGTCGTGATGGACACCTCGGGCGCGTCCGGCAGGGCACGGACCGCGCCGACGATGTCGACGAGGTCGCGGCGCAGCAGCGGCTCGCCACCGGTGAACCGCACCGACGTGACCCCGAACTCGCCGACGGCGATGCGGATCAGCCGGATCATCTCCGACGCGGAGAGGAGGTCGTCGGCGGGCAGCCAGTCGAGGCCGTCGGCGGGCATGCAGTAGGTGCAGCGGAGATTGCACCGGTCGGTCACCGACACCCGGAGATCACGGGTGACGCGGCCGTGGGTGTCGACCATGGGTCCGGCCGTCGGCATGCCCGTGATGTCGGGCTGTCGGGGCGGCCCCGCGACGGGCATCCCCAGGCCGATGGTGGTCATCCCCCCAGCGTAGACGTCTCCGAACGGGCTTCGAGGGCGCGGAAGGTGCTGGCGTGGAACACGAGGGGCTCCACCGACGGGTCCGCGTCGAGCGTGTCGATGCGCAGGAGGACCAGCACGTGGTCGCCCGCGGGCACCTCGTTGTAGACGGTGCAGTCGAGGACGGCCGCCGCCCCGGGGACGAAGACCGAACCGGTGTCGGCGACGAGCGGGTCGAACCCGTCGAAGCGGTGCGCGGCCGGGCCGGCGAGACGTGTGCACAGCGCCTCCTGGTCGGCGGCGAAGACGCTCAGGCCCAGGCTGGGCGCCGACCGCAGCCGCGGCCACGTCGACGACGTGTGCTGGACGCACAGCGACACCAGCGCCGGCTCCAGCGAGACCGTCGCGAACGAGCTCGCCGCCATCCCGACGGGGGCGCCGTCGATCTTCGCGCAGACACCGACGACCCCGGACGGGAAACAGCTGTAGGCGCGGCGGAGGGCCTTGCCGTCGGTGGCCGGTTGCAACGTCTCGACGGCGTGGAAGGTCATCGGGTCCCCCGGCTGTCGTCGTCGTGCAGGCCGGGACGGCGACGCCCCGACCGCAGTGCGAACACGATCGCGAGCACGAACCCGATCGGCAGCCCGAGGGTCAGTGCGTACACCCACACGGGGGCGCGGACACCGTCGTCGAGGGCGGGCACCGCGAACATCGTGATCGTGGCGACCAGGCCGATCGCGAAGACGGCGAGGGCGACGTGCAGGAGCCGGTCGCTCGGCTGTTCTCGCATGGTCAAACGGTAGACCGGCGGCCGGTGGACCGGCCATCCGCGGGGTCGCGCGACGCCGTGACGAGTGCGGACTTTCCGACGGTGCGCGGTAGAATGGGACATCGATGCGTCCTCCGAGGGGCTTCCACCCCGTCCGGTGGGCGCATTCGTCATGGAGCGACATCCGACAAGAGTTGAAGGTGACACGGTGCCGACCGGCAAGGTGAAGTGGTACGACGCGGAGAAGGGCTTCGGCTTCCTCTCGCAGGACGAGGGTGAGGACGTCTACGTCCGGTCCAGCGCGCTGCCCGGTGGTGTGGAGTCCCTCAAGCCCGGCCAGCGCGTCGAGTTCGGCATGGCCGCCGGCCGACGGGGACCCCAGGCCCTGTCGGTGACCGTGCTCGACCCCGCGCCGAGTGTCGCGAAGAACCACCGTGAGGCGGCCCGCGAGGCCGCCAAGCGCCACACCCCCGACGAGCTGCACGGCATGGTCGCCGACCTCATCACGCTCCTCGAGGCGAAGGTCCAGCCCGACCTGCGCAAGGGCCGCTACCCCGACCGCAAGACCGCGCAGCGCATCTCGGAGGTCGTCCGCGCGGTCGCGCGCGAACTCGACCACTGAGTCGCGCGACGTCGCAGGCCGTCTAGGACGCGCCTGCGGGGACCTTCGTGCCCGGCGGCAGGGTGCTGATCGACCAGAAGGCGCGGGTGATCGGCGCGCCGGAGGTGTCGACGCGGCTCGACGGCAGCCGCACCTCGACGGTGCTGAGGACTGCGTCGGGCGTGGAGCGCGCGGTGAAGGAGAACTTCTCGTTCGGCGCGAAGAACTGCGGGGGGCGCTGCTCGAAACCGCGCGGGGTCAGGTACTCGAGGGTGAGCACCCAGGGCGCCGACGCGATCTCTTTGCTCACCGACACCAGGACGCTCTGTCCGGCCGGGACGGGCAGCTTCTTGGCGAACGTGCCCGGCTCGCCCTGCTCGCAGTCGGAGAGGTCGATGCCGCAGAAGATCGTCGGCTCGACGGTGACCAGGCGCTTGCCGGTGGTGGCCTGCACGTAGGGCTTCTCGTCGAACCCGTCGCGGGTGAGCAGGTAGACCGACCCGACGACGACGAGCGCCGCGACCAGGATCACCGCCGCCGCGATCAGCCCGAACTTCTTCTCGCCTCGCGTCAGCGAGCCCACGTGCTCTCCTCCCGTCCGCCGTGCGTGCCCATCGGGATGCCCCCGGTCGGCATGGCCTGGTCGGGACGACGGCCGCCGAGTCCGGGGACCAGCGTCGCCCCGCGGTCGGTGACGATCGTCTGCACGGCTCCGATCGCCATGATGACCGAGACGACGGTGAACCCGATCCACAGGGTCGGCGGCAGCAGCACACCGAGCGCGGCGCCGAGCACCCAGCACAGCTGCAGCACCGACTCCGACCGCCCGAACGCCGAGGCGCGCGACTCGTCGGGGAGGTCGTTCTGGATCGACGAGTCGAGGCAGACCTTGCCGATCGCGCTGGTGCCCGACGCGACGAGCGCGGCGAGCGCCGCGAGGACGATCGACCCGAACACCGCGGCCAGCACACACACGGCGAGGCTCGCCGCCGTCGACGCGACGACGATCCGCTGCGGATTGCGCAGTTCGAGGCGGGTACCGGCGGCGTTGCCGACGAAGTTGCCGATGCCGGCGGCCGCACCGACCGACCCGATCAGCGCGAGCTGGACCCAGCCGGAGTGGTTGCCCTGGTTCGACTTCGCGTAGAACGCGATGTACAGCGTGAGGAAGCCGGTGAGCACACGGATGGTCCCGTTGCCCCAGAGCCCGGTCAGGACATGGCGTCCCAGCGGTTGGCGCATGGTCGCGGCGAGTGCCGCCGGGGTGAACGACTTGCGGCGCGGCTCGGGTGCGGGCGGTTCGCCGTGGTAGGTCAGCGTCGTCGGGATCTCGCCCGCGGTCGACTCCACCCAGGAAGGGATGCGCATGCACGCGTACGACGCGACCGCGGCGAGGATCAGCAGCAGCACGAACGCGCCCGGGAGGTGCAGGGGCAGAACGCGTCCCAGCGCCGTCTCGAACAGCGCAGCCAGCGCGCCGCCGATGACGGTGCCCGCCACGAGCCCCCACGTCGTCAGCCGTGAGTTGACCCGGACCAGATCGATGGACGGCGGCAGGACGCGCGGGGTGACCGCCGACTTGAGGACGCCGAACGACTTCGACAGGACCAGCAGCCCCAGCGCGCTGGGGTAGAGGACCCACGGGTCGTAGGTCAGCTGGTTCGAGGCCGGGTCCCACCCGGAGTTGGCCATGATCAGCAGGGCGAGCAGGGCGCGCAGTCCGAACGTGGTCGCCATCGCGATGCGACGTCCCCGCTGCAGCTTGTCGAGCATGGGCCCGATCAGGGGCGCGATCAACGCGAACGGGGCGATGGTCAACGCCAGGTAGAGCGCCACCTTGCCCTTGCTCTCCGCGCTGGCGGCGGCGAAGAACAGCGTGTTGGCCAGGGCGACCGTCATCGCCGCGTCGACCGCGTAGTTGAGGACGACGGGCAGGGTCAGCGCGGTGAGTCCCGACCGGTCGGCGCCGTCGGCGGTCGCCGCGGCGCGCACCCGCCCGACACCCTTCGACGTCAGCTGGCGACCGCGGAACGCGGCCACGCGCGTCACGGTCAGCTTGCGGGGCATGGCGCGGCCGTCGGGACCGAACGGACCGGGCGGCGCGGCCTCGTGCTCCCGCTCGTCGTCCACACGAGGAGCGTCGATCGGGTCGAGGTGGGGGTTGCGGGTCGGGGGCGGCCGGTACGCGTCGGCCTTCGACGGGCCGCGGCGTGGTGGGCCCGGGGGCGGTTGCGGCCGACCACCACGACGCGGTTGGGCCTCTCGTCCCTCGTCGACGGGGTAGTTCACGGCGCCGGGGTGTTCCTCGGGGCGGCGCGGCGCACCGGGCATCCGGCGGGTGGCGTCACCGCGGCGTTCACGCGGATCCAACCGCGAGCGCCGGGGTGCGTCCGCGCGTCGGTCGCCAGGCCGGTTCATCGGGTCCATTCTTCCCTATGCCGCGACGGCGTCGCACGGTGCCACGCGGCGTGACGACCAGGCCGCGCCTGCACCCGCAGCGGCGCCACGAGGTGCGGATACGGCAGACTGGAGGGCGTGGACACCGACGTGACCGACGCCGATTCGCAGACGACCCCGCCCGCCGACGAGCCGTCGGACGCCTCTCCGACATCCGCGCCGGAGACGACGGCCGACGTCGCGGACGCCGCTCCCGTCGCCGACGAACGGCCCGCGATCGACCCCGAGGTCCGCGCACGCCTGGAGGCCACCGTCTCCGCCGCCGTGGACGTCGCGCGCGACGCCGCCGTCGCCGTCGGTGAGACCTCGGTGGGTGAGCACCTCGACGCGGTCGTCGAGGGCGAATGCACCGTCACCCACTACTTCTCCGCCGATCTGCCGGGCTACCGCGGGTGGGTCTGGTGTGTGGTGCTCGCGACGTGCCCGGCCGACGACGCCGACGGTGAGCCCGTCGTGACGGTCAGCGAGGTCGCGCTGCTGCCCGGCGGCGATGCCCTCACCGCACCGGACTGGGTGCCGTGGTCGGAGCGGATCGCGCCCGGCGATCTCGGACCCGGCGACACGCTCGCCGCGCCACCCGAGGACCCCCGTCTGGTCCCCAACCACGTCGACGCGGCCGAGCTCGAGTCGACCGGACTGCTCGACGAGGCCACCGACATCCACCTCGCGCTCGGACTGGGCCGCCGTCGTGTGCTGAGCCGCGAAGGACGCGACGAGGCCGCCGACCGCTGGTACACCGGCGATCACGGACCCGACAGCGAGATGGCGGCCGCGACCCGTTTCTCGTGCGGTACATGCGGTTTCTACCTGCCGCTGGCCGGCTCGTTGCGGGTGGCGTTCGGGGTCTGCGCGAACGAGTACGCCGCCGACGGGCACGTCGTGTCCGCGGAGTACGGCTGCGGCGCACACTCCGACGCCGTCGCACCGTCGGGTGAGGGCTCGCCCGCCTACGAAGCCTACGACGACGGCGCCATCGAGGTCGTCGCCCCCGACGCCGTCGCCACCGACAGCCGCAGCTGATCTTGTCGGCGGTGACGCCCGACGACCCGTTCGACACCGCGTCGCTCCGCGCGACGGTGCTCGCGGCGTGGGCCGCCTCGCCCACCCGCCTGGCCGAGGACGCCGCCGCCGAGGACGACCTCGCGCGCATCGGCTACCGCGACCGTGTCGTCACCGAACTCGCCGCCAACGCCGCCGACGCCGCGACCATCGCCGGATCGCCGGGGCGACTGGACATCCGCCTCCGCGACGACGGCACGGTGAGCGTCGCCAACACCGGTGAACCGCTCACCGCCGCCGGCGTGCGATCGCTGGCCGCGCTGCGGGTCTCGGCGAAGGCCGGTGACGCGACCGTCGGACGGTTCGGCGTCGGGTTCAGCGCCGTCGCCGCGGTCGCCGACGAGGTCGCCGTCCGGTCGCGCGACGGGGGAGTGCTGTTCTCGCGTGCGCGCACCGCCGACGCTCTGGCCGCCGACGGCATCGCCGACCCGGTCGTCCGGGCGCCGCTGCTGCGACTGGCCTGGCCCGATCCGACGCCGCCCAGGGACGGATTCGACACCGAGGTGGTGCTGACGCCGCGGTCCGACGCCGACGCGCTCGTGGCCGCCGCCGCCGAGCAGGCCCCGATGCTGCTGGTCGAGCTCCTCGCTCTGGAGTCGATCACCGTGCAGGGCACAGCCGTTCGGCGCACGGTCGAGACCATCGACGACCCCGCCCACGACGAGCTCACCGTCGGCGACCGGTCGTGGGTCCAGATCACGACGCGTGGTTCACGGTGGCTCATGCCCGGGACCACAGCCACGCCGCGACCCCTGGAACTGGAACGTCTGCACGCACCCACGGTCACCGACGTGGAACTGACGGTGCCCGCCCTGTGTGTCGCCGATGTCGCCCTGACGCCGGACCGGCGCACGCTCGACCCGTCGGCGGAGATCGGTTCCGTCGCACTCGGATACCACCGGCTCGCTCTCGCGCTGGACCCCGCGGTGCGACTCGCGGCCGTCCCGACCCCGACCATCCCGGCCGGTCCGGTCGACGCGGGCCTGCGCGCCGCCGTCGTCGCCGACCTGACCTCCGGGCCGTGGCTGCCCACCGCGTCCGGTGACGTCGTCGCACCCGAGCGTGCCGTGGTCGTCCCCGGCGCCCCGGCCGCCCTCATCGACCTGCTCGCCGACATCGTCGACGGTGTCCTCGACGCCCGTGTCGGCCACCCGAGCCTGGGCGATCAGGCCGCGCTGTCGCTGCTGCGGTCCGTCGGCGTGACGGAGTTGTCGTGGGATGCGCTGTGCGACACGCTCACCGGCACCGATCGCCCGCCGACGTGGTGGCGCGACCTGTACGAGGCGCTGACGCCGGTCGTCGTCGACGACCGCGTGCGCGAGGCGATCGCGACCGTCCCCGTCCCGCGCGCCGACGGGCGGATGGCGGTCGGGGCGCGAGGGCTCGTCGTCGTGGACGCACCGACGCCCGAGGTGGCCGCCGCGCTCGGCGAGGTCGAGATCTCCTGGATCGCCACCGTGCACCCCGACGCCGACCACCCGCTGCTCGACCGCCTCGGGGCCCGACGGGTCTCGGTGGCCGAGGTCCTCGACGACCCGGCGCTGCAGGCCGTCCTGGAGGACGGCGACCCCGACGACGCTGTCGTCCAGGCGGTCCTGACTCTCGTCGCCGCCGATACCGACGCACCGACCCCGCCGTGGCTCGGTGGTCTGCCACTGCCCGACGGCGACGGGGAGGACCGTCCCGCCGACGAACTCCTCCTCCCCGACAGCCCGCTGCGGGGTGTGCTCGTCGACGACTCGCCGTTCGGCGTCGTCGCCGACGCCTGCGTCGACCGGTGGGGGCCGGATGTGCTGCGGCGCATCGGCGTCGGCTGGGGGTTCACCGTCGTCACCGACGAGATGCCCGTCGGTCCCGACCACGACCTGCCCGACGAGGACCTCTGGTGGGACACGCGTGCCGACGAGCCGCAGCGGGTCGTCGCCGTCCGCGATCTCGACCTCGTCGACCCGGACCGATGGCGGGAGGCGCTGTCGCTGCTCGCCGCGCAGTCCGACTGTCGGGACGCCATGGCCGATCCCGACGGGTACACCGCCTGGTGGCTGAGACGGTTCGCCCGGCTCGACGGGGTGCCCCTCGGCCATCTGCGCGCACCCGACGACACCACGTTCACCGGTCTCCTGGACGTCGCCGACCACCCCGACGCCGCTGCCGTCGCGACCGCGTTCGCGGGCACGGAGATCACGACGACCGACCTCGCCGCGCTCGTCGTGGATCGTCTCGGCGACCCCGCCCGCCCCGTCACGCCGGGGGTGGCCGCCGCCGCGCACGCCGCGCTGGTCCGCGCGCACCGACGAGGTGATCTGGACCTGGACCGGCTCGACCCGCCCGACCGTGTGCGCGCGGTCACCGGCGGCGCCACCACCGACGGTGTCGTGGTGGACCTGCCCTGGCTGCTGCCCGCGGTGGGTGCGGCCGACGCCGTCGTCCTCACCCCGCCCGTCACCGCCGACGCCGCTCGGGACCTCGCCACGGTGCTCGACCTCCCGACCGCGTCGGAAGCCCTGCGTGTGACCCCGACCGAACCCGGCGTGCCGTCCACGTGGTCGGACGACCCCGCGTCCCTGGCGTTCGCGGTGGCTCGCGGGATCGGGCTCCCGTCCGGCGAGGTGCGCCTGCACGACGTGCTGCGCCTCGACGTCGAGCGCGACGGTGTGCGCCGGACCGTCGAGGTCGACTGGTGGGTCGACGACGCCGGGATCCACCACCTCACACGCGACGACGGGACCCGACGATGACCCCAGGCCTCGACCGCGACGTCACCGAGTGGGTCGCCGACCACCGCGTCGACTGGCTGACGTCGGTCTTCCGGGTGATCACGACGGTGGGCAACACGGCAGCGATGACGCTGATCGCGGTGGTGGCGACGGTGGTCCTGTGGCGACGTCACCGGGCGCTCGCCCTGACCGTCCTGCTGGGGTCGGCGACCGGCTGGCTGCTGATGCAGGCACTGAAGTACGGGGTCGCCCGCCCGCGACCGCCGGAGCGGTTCCGCGTGCTCGCCATCGACACGTACTCGTTCCCGTCGGGCCACGCGATGATGTCGGCGATCGTGCTGGGACTCGTGGCGGTCGCGGCATGGCGGACGTCGACGTGGGTGCGGGCCCACGCGGCGGTCCTCGCTGTCGCACCCGTCGCGTCGGCCCTGATCGGTGCCAGCCGTGTCTATCTCGGCGTCCACTGGACCACCGACGTCGTCGCGGGATGGGTCATCGGCGCGCTGTGGGTCGTGATGGCGCTCGCGGTGGGGGGAGCGGTCAGTCGAGGCCGCGCTGCGCGGCGCGGTCGCCCCGCCGACTCGAGCGACGCTGCAGCGTGAAGATCGTCGTGCCGAAGAGGCCGACCGCCAGCCCGACGAGGCAGCTGACGAGAGTCGAGGTGGAGCCGATCCCGGCCGCGGCCACGACGATGGTAGCGACCAGCCAGCAGGCCATCCCGACGTAGACGACGTTCGCCGGTTCGGCCAGCCAGTGCGGCAGACGGGGCAGGTCGTCCGGGCCGGGTGGGCCGGAGGGCTGCGGACCGTCGTTCGTGCTCACGACGGCCAGCGTAAGGTCCCCCGCGACGGGTGGACAACGTCCGCCCCCGGGTGGCCTCCTCCGCGGAGGCGAGGAGGTAGGCGTGTCGGAGGAGCTCGACAAGCTGGCGACGACCACGGACGAGACCCCCACCGAGACACCCCACGGTGTCCGCGGCCGGGTGGACCGCTATTTCCAGATCACCGAACGCAGTTCGTCGTTCGGGCAGGAGGTCCGCGGCGGCCTCGTCACATTCTTCACGATGGCCTATATCGTGGTGCTCAACCCGATCATCATCGGTGGAGTCGCCGGCAGCGAGCGCAACGCCGACGTCCTCGGCAACGTCCTGCCGATCGCCGCGGTCGCGGCCGTGACCGCGCTCGTCGCGGGCATCATGTCGATCCTGTTCGGGGCCATCGCCAACTACCCGTTCGCCATCGCGACCGGGCTCGGCATCAACAGCCTCCTCGCCGTGAGCATCGCCCCCCAGGTCACCTGGCCCGAGGCGATGGGCCTCGTCGTCATCGACGGCATCATCATCGTGCTGCTCGCGGTGACCGGTCTGCGGACGCGGGTGTTCACCGCCATCCCGACCGAGCTGAAGGCGTCGATCGCGGCGGGCATCGGCTGCTTCATCGCGTTCATCGGCCTCGTCGACGCCGGCTTCGTCACCCGCGTCCCCGACGCCGCGGGCACGACCGTCCCGGTGGGGTTGGGCAACGGCAACTCGATCACCACCCTGCCGACGCTGATCTTCGTGCTCGGCGTCCTCATCATGGGCGTGCTCGTGGTCCGCAAGGTCCGCGGCGGACTGCTCATCGGCATCGTCGTCACCACGATCATCGCGGTGATCGTGCAGGCGTTCGCCGACCTGCCCGCGTCCGGCAACGGGAAGTCGGGCTGGAGCCTGAACATCCCGGAGTGGCCGAAGGCCGTGGGCGATCTGCCCGACCTCTCGCTCGTCGGCGACGTCGACCTGTTCGGTGCGTTCGTGCGGATCGGTGTGCTGTCGGCGTCGGTGTTCGTCTTCACCCTCGTGCTGTCGAACTTCTTCGACGCCATGGGCACGATGACCGGTCTCGGCCGGGAGGCAGGTCTGGCCGACAAGGACGGCAACCTCCCGAACATCGGCCGGGCACTCGCGGTCGAGGGCGCCGGCGCCATCGTCGGCGGCGCCGCGTCATCGTCGTCGAACACCGTCTTCGTCGAGTCCGCGTCCGGCATCGCGGAGGGAGCGCGGACCGGTCTGGCGAACATCGTCACCGGCGTGCTGTTCCTCGTCGCGATGTTCTTCACGCCGCTGTACTCGATCGTCCCGCTGGAGGCGGCGGCGCCGGCGCTGGTGGTGGTGGGCGCGTTGATGATCGCCCAGATCCGGCACATCGACCTCACCCGGTTCGAGGTAGCGCTGCCGTGCTTCCTCACCATCGTCGTCATGCCGTTCACCTACTCGATCGCCAACGGCATCGGCGTCGGGTTCATCAGCTGGGTGGTGCTCGCGACGGCACGCGGGAAGGTCCGCTCGGTCCACCCGCTGCTGTGGGTGGTCGCCGTCCTGTTCGTCCTGTATTTCGCGAAAGGCCCGATCGAGTCGCTGATCGACTCCTGACCTGTCATCCGTGCGAGGGACACGCCGCGACGCGCCGCCGCGACCGGCGTGTTCGCATCGGTAGTTCGTCGTGCATTCCAGTTGCGGTGTCCTATTGTTGAGCCCGTGAGTGGGAAAGACGACAATCTGGCCAGTGACCTGTCGTTGGCAGTCGTTCGCCTGGCCAGGCACCTGCGCGGACGCCGCGCGACGTCGACCGTGTCGCTGACCCAGCTCTCCGCTCTGAACACGCTGTCGCAACAGGGACCTATGACGCCCGGTGCCATGGCCGCGCAGGAGCGCGTGCAGCCGCCGTCGATGACCCGCGTCATCGCCTCCCTCGCCGACCTCGGCATGGTGAAGCGCGACCCGCACCCCACCGACGGCCGCCAGATCATCGTCACCCTGTCGGACCTGGGGCAGAAGGTCATCGCCGACGAGACCCACGCCCGCGAGGCGTGGCTTCGCGGTCAGCTCGCGAAGCTCGGCGACGAGGAGCAGGCGACCCTGCGCAGCGCCGTCGAGATCATGTCCGGGATCGTCGCCGGCGACGACTGATCCGTCCGCTTCGGCGGATGTGCGCGGAAGGGTTGCGACCCTTCTGATTAGTGGCGGTTACCATCGATCAAGTGCCGCTGCCCACCATGTTCTCGTCCCTCGGGGTACGGAACTACCGTCTGTGGGCCGGCGGGCAGGTCGTATCGCTGGTCGGGACGTGGATGCAGCGGATCGCCCAGGACTGGCTGGTTCTGCACTTGTCCGGCAACAGTGGCGTCGCCATCGGGATCGTGATGGCCCTGCAATTCGGCCCGACGGCCGTGCTGTCCATGCCCGCGGGCGCCCTCGCTGACCGCTTCGACAAGCGGAAGCTGCTGATGCTGACCCAGATCGGCATGGCCGCGTGCGCGCTGATCCTCGGTGTCACCGACACACTCGGCGTCGCGACGCTCGGTCAGGTCTACGCGCTGTCCCTGGCGCTCGGTTGCATCTCGGCGGTCGACGCCCCGATCCGCCAGTCCTTCACCGTCGAGATGGTCGGACCCGAGCACCTGCCGAACGCGGTCGCGCTCAACTCGATGACGTTCAACACCGCCCGCATCATCGGGCCGGCGATCGCCGGGGTGCTCATCACGGCGATCGGCACCGGGCCGGTGTTCCTGGTCAACACGGCGACGTTCGTCGCGGTGCTGACCGGTCTGCTGATGATGCGGACCGGGGAACTCCACCGCAGCGAGAGGGCCCGTGGCCGGAGCTCGGTGGTCGAGGGACTGCGCTACATCCGGGCCCGACCGCACCTCGTCGCCCTGTTCACCACCGTCTTCTTCGTGTCGACGTTCGGGCTCAACTTCCCGCTGTCGCTGGCGCTGCTGACGAAGAACACCTTCGCCGGATCCGCCGGTGGGTACGGGCTGCTGTCGACGGTGCTGGCGGTGGGGACACTCGCCGGGGCGACCATGGCGGCGCGGCGCAAGCGCCCCGCACGGGTGCGGCAGTTGATGATCGCGGCCATCGCGTTCGGTGTCCTCGAGGTGGTCGCGGGACTGATGCCGACGTTCGCGCTCGTCGCCGTCGTCCTGATCCCCGTGGGCGCCGCGCAGCTCACCTTCAGTACGGCGGCGATGAACATCGTCCAGCTGTCGGTGGACTCGTCGATGCGCGGACGGGTGATGGGCGTGTACATGCTCGCGTTCCTCGGCGGGACGCCGCTGGGCAGCCCGCTGCTCGGCTGGCTGGCCCAGGTCACCGACCCCCGCGCGCCGCTCGTCGTGGGTGGAGCGATCAGCGCGGTCTCGGCGGTGGCGGCGGCCGCGGTCTTCGGTGCGGCTGCACAGAGAAGGGTCCGGGCGACAGACGACGCGGTGACGACGCCGGACGCGACCGCCGAGGTCGGCGTCACGCGCTGATCAGCTGCGTTCCCGCGCCGCCGAGCGTGCACCAGATCCCGCCGACTGTGCGGTGGGTCCCGCCGACCGTGCGGTGGATCCCGCCGACCGTGCCAAAAATCGCCTGCGCCGTGGTGAATCCGGTCAGTGGAGGGCGGTGCGAACGACGCCGACGCCGTCACCCGACAGCTCGTCGAGGACGACGGGACGTCGGGTGAGGGCGAGCATCACGGCCTCGGCGGTGCCGGACACCGTCGCTCCCGTCCCCGACTCCCAGCCGATGTCCTCGGCGACCCACCGGATCGGCAGGCGCAGCGGAGCGAACCCGCGGCGCGAGGCGGGGGAGGTCAGGAAGTCGAGCGCGGCGCGCTGCCGGTCGGGGTCGAACGACCGCGCGAGTCCGAGCGGACGACGGATGTCCTGACCGTGGATCAGCAGATCGGTGAGGGGTGCGATCGGACCGCCGCCGGGCGGCGTGAACCGGTGATCGGCGTTGGCGCGCAGCATCTGTGGGAGCCGGGCGCCGTACTTGGCGACGACGCGGTCGGTCAGCGCCATGTTCGACCTCGCGAAGTTCCCCCGCGCCCGGAGCACGAGCCAGAGGACCTCGGGGATGCCGGTGACGGTGGGCCCGAGGAGATGCGCCGCGACGCCCCGGACATCCCACGCACCGCACAGCGACTGCGTCGCCCACTGCCGGTCGTCGAGCCCGTCGAGGACATCGGCGAGCACACGGCGCTCGTCGGCGATCGCGGCGAAGATCTGTGCGTCGTCCATCGCGCTCCTAGAAGAACGTGCCGGAGAACGGCTTCCGATCCGTGAGGAAGGCCTGGTCCAATTCGCACAGTGTGGCGTGGTCCGACGCCCACAGCCGGTTGGCGGCCGCGAACTCCGTTGCGCGGTAGCCGCCGAGGTAGATGCTCGACAGCACCGACACGTCCATCCGCACCGTCGCCGGGTCGTCGGTGACCGAGACCGTCGCGACACCGTCGCGGACCGTGAACGCGAAACGCCCGCCGTTGCCGCGGAACCGGTCGGTGATCTCGAGCACGGCGTCGACGTCCTCGGAGTACGTGCGCGCCTCGAGGGCCGCGGGGATGTCGATGATGCGCAACCACATCGAGTCCGACAGCGCCGTCATCTTCGGCGCCCGCAGGTTGGTCAGCTTCATCGGCAGCGGATCGTCGACGGGCATGGAGACGTGGATCGTCGGGATGAGGTCGAGCCCGAGCAGGACCCGCCACAGATCCGTGTGGGCGGCGTCGGTCACGGCGAAGAACTCGGACACGTTCGCCGAGGCCTTCCCGCCCTCGTGGCTGATCCGGTAGCTGGCGTAGCCGTCGGGGTGCACGAGATAGTGCAGCGCACTCTGCCCGTCGCGCAACATCTCCCGGTCGGCGAAGATCATGTTCCACCACACCCGTGACCGCACGATCGCGCCCGGGTTCATCGACGCCCAGCGGTCGTGCAGGTCGGGGACGAGTTCACGGACCTGCTCGGCGGTCGCGAACCGCACCGGCGTCCAGGCCGGCGGCGGCTCCCGGAGCTCCGCCTTCGACAGGTCGATCTCGGCTTTCTGCTCGAAACACGCGGGCCCGTAACCGAACCGCTCGTAGATCGTGGCCTCGCTGGCGGTGAGGATGGAGAAGACCGACTTCTCCCGCTCCCACTGGTCGAACAGCTCGGTGATCATCCGCCGCAGGATGCCGCGGCGACGGTGTGTCGCCGCCACCGACACCCACGACAGCCCCGGCAGGTCGACGCGCGCGCCGCCCGGCAGCGTCAGCGTCATGCGATAGAACATCGCGACACCGGCGAGCACGGGACCCACCGGACCGGACTCGTCGTAGACCACCACCACGTCGCCGTCGCGCAGCTTGCTGCGGATGTCCGCCTCGGCCTCGGCGTCGAGGGGGTGGATGAACGCGAACGCGCGCGCGTCGGCCGCGATGATCGCCGGCCAGTCGTCGTCGGTGGCCCGCCGCAGGACGAGTTCGGAGTCGGTCACCGTCACAACCTATCGGGTGTGACGAAGACGTCCCGGTACCGCTGCTGACCACGCGGAATGGTCGGACGCCCCGATGGGCTTGTACATCCCATGTCCTCAGCCACCACCTCCGCCGCTCCGACGACGGGCAGCGGGAGCCGGGCGCCGCAGACCGTCGGCCTGATGATCGTGCTGGCGACCGTGATGGTCGGCACGACGATGCCGACCCCGCTCTACGCCGACTACGAGCGCGAGTTCGGGTTCTCCCTGCTCACCGTGACCGTGGTGTACGCCATGTACGCGGTCGGCGTCCTCGCGGCGCTCATCGCGTTCGGCACGTGGTCCGACGTCCTCGGGCGTCGGCCCGTGCTTGCCCTGGGGGTGTTCTTCGCCGCGGCCAGCGACGTCGTGTTCCTCCTCGCCGACGACACCGCGGTGCTCCTGGTCGCGCGCGTCGTGTCCGGGTTGTCGGCCGGCGTGTTCGTCGGCACCGCGTCGGTCGCGATCATCGAGATGGCGCAGGGGCGTCTGTCCGCGCGGGCGCCGTTGCTCGCGAGTCTGGCGACCATCGGTGGTTTGGGCCTCGGCCCGATCCTCGCGTCGCTGCTGGTCACCTGGGCGCCGAGCCCGTTGCGGACCACGTACTGGGTGCACCTGGGGCTCATGGTCGTGGCGGCGCTGATCATCGTCGCGGTCCCCGAGACCCGCGGTCGCCACCGCGACGAGAAGCTCGGGTTGATGCCGCTGACCGTCCCGGCGGAGATCCGGGCG
The DNA here is from genome assembly GCF_024171725.1 of Williamsia serinedens. GTDB lineage: Bacteria > Actinomycetota > Actinomycetes > Mycobacteriales > Mycobacteriaceae > Williamsia_A > Williamsia_A serinedens. The sequence goes on along the minus strand of NZ_JAMTCG010000003.1, from coordinate 655,281 downwards.
TTCTTCGTGCGCGCGGCCATCCTGGGGTTCGCGGGCTTCGCCGTGATGGGCCTGTTCACCGCCCTCGCGCCGACGATCGCGTCGCGCTTCGCCGGCGTCGACTCGGTGATCGGCCAGGCGCTGCTCGTCGCCGCGGTGATGGGCGGCTCGTTGGCAGGTCAGATCGCGGGTCGCGCGCTCGACGACCGCGTGTCCGAGATCGTCGCGATCACGATGATGATCGCCGGCATGGCGCTGCTGGTCGCGACGCTGCTCGCCGGGCACTGGGAACTGCTGGCGGCCGCCGGTCTGGTCGGTGGGTTCGGTCAGGGCGTCGCGTTCGCCCGGGGGCTGTCGGGGATCGCGACCGGCGCACCGGCCGACCGCAAGGCCGCCACGACGTCGGCCTACTTCGTCATCACCTACATCGCGATCAGCATCCCCGTCGTCGCCGAGGGCCTGCTGTCGCGGGCTGTCGGGGTGAAGACGGCCGGCATCGTCTTCGCCTGCGTGGTGTCGGCGCTCGCTCTGACGGCCGGGGTGCTGGCGTGGCGGGAGCAGACCCGGATCGACGACGACACGCAGAAGGCCGACGCGACCGCCCACTGAAGTGCTCCTACCGCCCAACAGACGGTTCCAACCGCCCAACAGACGGTTCCAGCCGCCCGACGAACGGGGGTACGCCATTTGTTGGGCAGCAGGGACCGTTCGTTGGGCAGCCGGAACCATCGGGTGGGCGGTCGGAGCACATCCGGCAGACTGGCGTGATGCCCGTCGACGTCATCGACATCGCCGATCCCGACGACCCGCGGGTCGACGATTTCCGTGACCTGAACTCCGTCGACCGCCGTCCCGACCTGCCGGTGCTCCCCGGTGGCCGACCGGGACGCGGACTCGTCGTCGCCGAGGGTGTGCTGGTGGTGCAGCGGATGATCGCGTCGCGGTTCGCGCCGCACGCCTTCCTGGGCGTCGAGAAGCGTCGAGCCGAACTCGCCGACGACCTCACCGACGCGTCCGTCGACGGGGTCCCCTTCTATCGGGCGTCGGCGGAGGTGATGGCCGACATCGTCGGGTTCCACCTGAACCGTGGCGTGCTGGGCGTCGCACGACGCCCCGAGCGTCTGTCCCTCGACGCCGTCGTCGCCGACGCCCGCACGATCGCGGTCCTCGAGGGCGTCAACGACCACGAGAACATCGGCAGCATCTTCCGCAACGCCGCCGGACTCGGCGTCGACGCCGTCGTCTTCGGACGCGGATGTGCTGACCCGCTCTATCGCCGCGCTGTCCGTGTGTCGATGGGACACGCTCTCCTCGTGCCGTTCGCGCCCGCCGACGACTGGCCCGGCGATCTGCATGCGTTGCGGGACAACGGTTTCACGGTCGTGTCGCTGACCCCGGATCCCGACGCGGTCGCGCTCGCCGACGCCGTCGACGCCGACCGCGTCGCGTTCATGGTGGGCGCCGAGGGCCCCGGACTGTCCGAGACCGCCATGCGGGCGGGCGACGTCCGCGCCCGGATCCCGATGGCCCGCGGAACCGACTCCCTCAACGTCGCGACCGCCGCGGCCATCGCGTTCTACGCCCGCGCCGCCCGGTGAGGTCTCCCGGTCAGCGGCGGAGGTGCCGGAGCGCGGACTCGGCCGCGTTGTAGCCGCACATCCCGTGTGCCCCGGCGCCGGGCGGCGTCGAGGCCGAGCACAGGTACGCGCCGTCGACGCCGGTGGCGTACGGGTCGATCGCGGGACGCGGCCGCAGCAGTACCTGCAGCCCGCCGTTCGAGCCACCGATCACGTCGCCCCCGGCGAGGTTCGGATTCGACTGCGCGAACTCGGTCGTCGTCGTCACGGTGGTCGCGCGGATCCGGTCGCGGAAGCCCGGTGCGAACCGCTCGATCTGCGCCGTGATCGTCTCGGTCGCGTCGCCGGTGAACCCGTGCGGCACATGGGCGTAGGCGTACAGCGGGTTCAGGCCGTCGGCCGAGCGCGTCGGGTCGGCGACGTACTGCTGCCCGACGATGAGGAACGGCCGCGACGGCATGACGCCCGCAGACACCTGGCGTTCGGCCTCGACCACCTCGTCGGCGTCGCCGCAGACGTGGACGGTCCCCGCCGAGGCCACCCCCTCGGCCGCCCACGGCACGGGACCCTCGACGGCGTAGTCCACCTTGAACGCACCGGGCGCGCGACGAAACCGTGTGTAGGCCTTGCGGATGCGGTGGGGGATGGCGTCACCGTAGATGTCGACGGCGACGCCCGGTGAGGTGTCGAGGAGGACGACGTCGGCGCGGGGGATCTCCGCCGCGGACCGCACGTGACATCCGGTCTCGACGGTCCCGCCGAGATCGGTGAGCATCGCGGCGAGCGCGTTGGTGATCGAGGCGGATCCACCCCGCGCGACCGGCCACCCGAACCGGTGCCCGGAGGCGGCGAGCATCAGCCCGACCGCCGACGTCAGCGGTCGGTCCAGGCGCGTGTAGGCGTGGGCGGCGGAGCCGGCAAATGCGGCGCGTCCCTGCGGTGTGCCGAACAGTCGCATCGTCACCGACGCCGGTGGGAGGGCACGCGGGCCGAGCGTCGCCAGCGCGAGAAGATGCCTCGGCACATGAGCGATCGGGCGCATCACCTCGGACGCGAGGTCGTCGAAGCGGGAGGCCAGGGGTCCGACGAGGGCGCGCCACCGGGCGCCGTCGCGTCCCAGGCCGTCGGCCGTCGTGTCGATCGACCGGTGGAGCAGCGCAGCCGTCCCGTCGTCGAGGGGATGGGCGCAGTCGATCGGGGCGTGGTCCCAGTGCAGGCCGTATCGCTCCAGATCGAGGCCGGCGAGGAACGGTGAGCCCACGCCGAGCGGGTGGAACCCCGAACAGTGGTCGTGGATCAGGCCCGGCAGGGTCAGTTCACCGGACCGGGTGCCGCCGCCGATGGTGTTCGCGGCTTCGAGCACCGTCACCGACACCCCGGACCGGGCGAGGTGGACGGCGGCGGCCAGGCCGTTGGGGCCGGAACCGACGACGACGGCGGTGGTCATGGACTCGACGGTAGCCGACCGGCACGTCGCGTCCCCGGGACGGCGGTCCGGCGCGAGAATGGGCAGATGACCGCCGCAGAGCCCACCCCGTGGGGACCGGGCATCACGTTGGCCGCCGTGTGCGCGGTCGTGGTCGCCGGGGTGGTCGCCGGCGTCTACAGCGTGGTGGCCGAGGCGGGCAGGATCCTCGGTGTCCTCGCCGTCGTCGTGGTCTGCGGGGGCCTGGGACCGTCGGCCTGGGTGTGGCGGCGTCGGCCGGTGCTGCGCTGGATCGGGTCCGGTGCGCTGATCGGTCTGGTGGTCGGGCTGGTGATCGCGACCGCACTGGCCGCGGTGCGGTGAGCAGACCCACGCTTGACGATAGTTAGCGCACCGAACGTATAATCGAGCCACTGCTGATCTCGCCGCAGAACTCGTGGGGTGTGGCGAACTCGGCGATCTCCGGCCGGTGCCGGCGCGCGCAGGACGCCGCCGGCGCCGCCCGGGATGTCCCGCCCGTCAGCGACGTCCGAAACCGAACCAGCGCGCGACCTTCGTCGGCGCCGAGACGTCGTCGTCACCGCCGGCCTCGGGTTCGCTGTCCTGCGGCGGGGCGGTCTGTGGCTCCGGACGACGGGGCTCACGGAGATCGTCGGCGGTCGGCTGATGGCCCGGCGGACGGATCGCGAAGCGCGACACCGGGATCGCCTCGGGGGAGATGACGTCGGGGCCGAACGGCGGCGTGAGACGCAGGCCCACCCAGAGTGTCGACGCGTGGTCGGCGAACTCGGTGGGGTGGAACGGCAGCGCCTGCGGATCGGGCATGGCGCCCTCGCTGTAGCGCAGGGGTCGCTCGCCGGCCCAGAACTCCCGCTCGAAGACGTAGGGCAGTCCGATGTTCTCGGAGATGTCGACCGGGTTCGACGCGAACGACCGTCGGAGAGTGCCGTTCTCCCACGACGCGAACGCGCCGAAGGATCGTTGGAGATCGGTCACGACGAGGTGCACGACCTTCGCCGGTCGCGCCCCGATGACGGAATCGGGCAGCTGCGACGGGAAGTCGGTCGCGACGGGGGCGCCGACGACCACCGCGATCCGACCGAACACACCGACGGAGACCTCGTCGTCCGTCGTGGCCGCGCGATCCAGGGTTGTCTCACCGCGGGCTATCAGGACGGAGTCGCCGACGACGGTCTGCGCGAGGCGTGCGGCGGCGTCGGGATCGTTGCGGACACCGAACTGCAGATCGGCGATCGGGTCGTCGCTGTCGACGAACCAGAGCATCCCCGCGTTTGCTCCCACACCAACCCTTCCGGTCGTGTCCTACTGGCTGCCGTTGCTGCGCACCCCGAGGAGCACATCTTCCCACGCGGGGACCGACGGCTTCCGGGAGGCCTTCCGCGGCCTGCGGGCAGGTGCCGGGGCGGCGGGGGTCGCACTCTCGGACTCGTCGTCCGTTGTGTCGGTGGGCGCGTCGGCCTCCGCGGTACGACGGGTGGGGACGTCGTCGGGGTCGAAGTCGGCGGCCTCGAGGTCCTCGATCGAGTCGTTCCGACGCGCCGGCGTGAGATCGGTTGCAGCGGCGGCGATCTCGGGTGACGGGTCCTCGAACACCGTCTCGTCGTCGGTGTGTCGCGACCGGGACCGCTGCGCGTGGATGACGTCGTCCGCGGGCAGGGTGACCTCGCCGGAGACGGGTGTCGGCCGGCCGGACGGACGTGCGGTCGGCGGAGTCGCCAGGGAGACGACCGACCCGGATCCGCTCAGCGGTCGCGTGAGGTCCGCGTCGGTCAGTTCGTCGGCGGTCTCGTCGAGCGGCTCCGTGGTGCCCCCGCTCGACCCGGGCAGGTAGCGCCAGTGCGCCCGGTTCTCCGACCGACCGACGCGCCACGACACGGCGACCACCCAGCGGCCGTCGTCGCCTTTCCAGGCGTCCCACTCGGTGTTGTCGGGGTCGTGTCCGCGGGCACCGAGTGCCGCGGCGACGACCTCGCCGAGGGTGGACAGAGCGGGACCGTCGAGACGGATCGGGTGCGACGACGCCGCGAGTTCGGCAGCGCGCGACCGTTCCAGCAGCACCGGGTGTGCGAAGCGGTCGATCTTGTCGACGGATACGCCGGCGGCGGCGGCCACCTGGGCGACCGAGGCGCCGGCACGGATGCGCGCCTGGATCTCGCGCGGACGCAGCGCGCTCTCCATCTCGATCTCGATCTGCCCGATCCGCGAGATGTCGCCACGGAGCGCCGCACGGAGGCGATCGTCGGCGGGAACGGTGAACTCCTCACCGGAGACGGGGTCGCGGCAGATCACCGAACCACTCTCGGCGTCGACGCCGATGACACGCAGTTCGCGCATCTGCCCTCCTCACCACCAGAGTTCGGGGTTCATCCGACTCTAGTGCAGCGACCACCCCGCAGGGCCCCGACACGCAGGTCCGATACGGGTGTGCCGACTGCTCAGAGAGCGGCCACGACGTGGTCGATGCACTGCGTGAGCGCGGTGACGTCGTCGGGCTCGATGGCCGGGAACATGCCGATGCGGAGCTGGTTGCGACCGAGCTTCCGGTAGGGCTCGGTGTCGACGACACCGTTGGCGCGCAGCGTCTTCGCCACCGCCGCGGCGTCGACGGAGTCGTCGAAGTCGATGGTCCCGACGACCTGGCTGCGCAGCGCCGGATCGGTGACGAACGGCCGTGCGAACTCGCTCTTCTCGGCCCAGTCGTACAGGCGCGAGCTGCTGTCGGCGGTGCGCTGCACGCACCAGTCGAGGCCGCCCTGGGCGAGCATCCACTCGACCTGGTTCGCGAACAGCAGCAGCGAACCAACGGCGGGGGTGTTGTAGGTCTGGTCCTTGCCGCTGTTGTCGACGGCGGTCGGCAGCGACAGGAACTCGGGCACCCAGCGGTCCGTGGCGCCGATCCGCGCGATGCGATCGAGGGCCGCGGGGCTGAGCAGCGCGACCCAGATGCCGCCGTCGGAGGCGAAGCACTTCTGCGGGGCGAAGTAGTAGGCGTCGGTGTCGGCGACGTCCACCGGGAGGCCGCCGGCGCCGGACGTGGCGTCGATGGCGATGAGCGCGTCACCGGCGGTCGCGGGCCGCGAGACCGGGACGGCCACGCCGGTCGAGGTCTCGTTGTGGGCCCAGCCGATGAGGTCGACGTCGGCGGCCTGCTCGGCGGTGATGGCCGCGGGGTCCGGCGCGGTGCCCGGGTCGGTCGAGATCACGGTCGGGTCGTCGAGGAAGGGGGCCTTCTTCGTCACCGAGGCGAACTTCGACGAGAACTCGCCGTAGGTGAGGTGCAGCGACTTCTTCTCGACGAGACCCAGCGCGGCGGCGTCCCAGAAGGCGGTGGTGCCGCCGTTGGAGAGGACCACCTCGTAGCCCTCGGGCAGCGAGAACAGCTCGGCGAGACCGGCCCGGATGCGCCCGACCACGTTCTTCACCGGCTTCTGGCGGTGGCTCGTGCCGAACACGGATGCGCCGGTGTCGACCAGCGACTGCAGCTGCTCGGGGCGGACCTTGGACGGGCCGCAACCGAATCGGCCGTCGGCGGGCAGGAGATCGGCGGGGATGGGGATCGGCGCCGTCGTCGTGTCGCTCATGTGGTCGATCGTAGTGGGCGGGCCGACGCCTCAGACCGGCCGGTCGGCGCGATCAGTGCGTGGTGACCGACTCCCAGCCGACGACGTCCTCGGGGCGACGCGGGCCGGGGCCGACGTACAGCGCGGCGGGCCGCACGAGCTTGGCCAGACGCTTCTGCTCCAGGATGTGCGCGCACCAGCCGGCCGTCCGGCCGCAGGTGAACATCGCGGGCATCATGTGCGGCGGCACCTCGGCGAAGTCGAGGATGACCGCGGCCCAGAACTCGACGTTGGTCTCGATCGCGCGGTCGGGTCGACGTTCGCGCAGCTCGGTGAGGGCGGCCTGCTCCAACGCGGAGGCGACCTCGAAGCGGGGGACACCCAACTCCTGGGCGGTGCGGCGCAGGACGCGGGCGCGCGGGTCCTCGGCCCGGTACACCCGGTGCCCGAAGCCCATCAGCTTCTCCTTGCGGTCGAGGATGCCCTTGACCAGGCCGCGGGCGTCGCCGGTCCGCTCGACCTCCTCGATCATCGGCAGCACGCGCGCCGGGGCGCCACCGTGCAGCGGTCCCGACATCGCGCCGATCGCCCCCGACAGCGAGGCCGCGACGTCGGCACCGGTCGATGCGATGACGCGGGCGGTGAACGTCGACGCGTTGAGGCCGTGCTCGGCGGCGCTCACCCAGTAGGCGTCGATCGCGCGGATGTGCTTCGGGTCCGGGTCGCCCTTCCACCGCGTCATGAAGCGGGCGGTGACGGTGTCGCAGCCGTCGATCTCGGCCTGCGGCACCGCGGGCTGGTGGATCCCGCGGGCGGACTGCGCGACGTAGGACAGCGCCATCACCGACGCGCGGGCGAGGTTGTCGCGGGCGGTCGCGTCGTCGATGTCGAGCAGCGGGCGGTACCCCCAGATCGGCGCGAGCATGGCCAGCGCGGCCTGCACGTCGACGCGGACGTCGCCGGTGTGCACCGGTAGCGGGAACGGCTCGGCCGGTGGCAGGCCGTCGCCGAACCGGCCGTCGACGAGCAGCGCCCACACGTCCGAGAACGTCACGTGGTTCTCGACGAGGTCCTCGATGTCGACACCGCGGTAGCGCAGGTTGCCGCCCGCCTTGTCCGGTTCGGCGATCTCGGTGGTGAAGGCGGTGACGCCCTCGAGGCCGGGGACGAAGTCGTCGGGGACCCCCGCTGACCTGGTCGGCGTCTCTGCGGTACCTGCCATGGTGGTGACTCCTCCGGGAGATCTCACGCTGTCACCTGGACTGTAGTGCTCCGGCGATGCACCACGGTTGAGTCCCCGGGTCGATGGGCATCCGCGTGCCATCTGCACTCGACCCGAGGAAGGCCCATGACCGACACCGCTGCCCAGGGACCCGCCCCCGACGACGACCGTGAGGTCCTCACCACGCGCCAGGGCCATCCTGTCGCCGACAACCAGAACCAGCGCACCGTCGGCGCCCGTGGTCCCGCGACGCTGGAGAACTACCACTTCCTCGAGAAGATCAGTCATTTCGACCGCGAGCGCATCCCGGAACGCGTGGTGCACGCGCGGGGCGCGGTCGCCTACGGGCACTTCGAGGCGACCGGGAAGCTGGGCGACGAGCCCATCGAGCGGTACACCCGCGCGAAGCTCTTCTCCGAGGCCGGCAAGCGCACCGACCTGGCCATCCGCTTCTCGACGGTGATCGGTGGCCGGGACTCGTCGGAGGCCGCGCGCGACCCCCGCGGTTTCGCGGTGAAGTTCTACACCGAGGACGGGAACTGGGATCTCGTCGGGAACAACCTGGGCGTCTTCTTCATTCGCGACGCCATCAAGTTCCCCGACGTCATCCACGCCCTCAAGCCCGACCCGGTGACGTTCCGCCAGGAGCCGGCCCGCATCTTCGACTTCATGTCGCAGACGCCCGAGGCGACGCACATGCTCGTCAACCTGTTCTCGCCCAGGGGGATCCCCGCGAACTACCGGACCATGCAGGGCTTCGGGGTGAACACCTATCGCGTGAACGCCGACGGGGAGACCCATCTCGTCAAGTACCACTGGATGCCGACCGTCGGCGTCGCGAGTCTCACCGAGGCCGACGCGGCCGCGATCCAGGCGAACGACCTGGGCCACGCGAGCAAGGACCTCTACGACCGCATCGAGGCCGGCGAGTTCCCGGAGTGGGATCTGCTGGTGCAGATCATGTCCGACGAGGAACACCCCGAGCTCGACTTCGACCCCCTCGACGACACCAAGGTGTGGCCGGAGAACGACTTCCCGCCGCAGCTGGTCGGTCGGATGACGTTGACGTCGAACGTCGCCCACCACTTCGCCGAGAACGAGCAGATCGCGTTCGGCACCGGCGTCCTCGTCGACGGGCTCGAGTTCTCCGACGACAAGATGCTCGTCGGCCGCACGTTCTCCTACTCCGACACCCAGCGCTACCGCGTCGGACCGAACTACCTGCAGCTGCCCGTGAACCAGCCCAAGGCGCCGGTCCGCACGAATCAGCAGGGCGGGCCGATGATGTACGGCGTCGACGACGCCGGGGCCAATCCTCACGTCAACTACGAGCCGTCGGTCACCGGCGGACTGCGCGAGGCGCAGGCCGCGTCACCCGACGAGATCGGCTCGCAGATCACCGGACGGGTGACGCGCGCACGAATCCCGCTCACCAACGACTACCAGCAGGCCGGTGAGCGCTATCAGCTGATGGAGGAGTGGGAGAAGGACGACCTCGTCGCGAACCTCGTCGCCAACATCGGTGAGGCCGTGCCCGAGGTGCAGCAGCGGATGGTGTGGCACTTCCTCATGGCCGACGACGAGCTCGGGGGCCGCGTCGGGGAGGGCCTGGGCATCTCCGCCGACGCCGTCCGCGACCTCGAGCCGCTGCCGTCGCAGACACTCTCCGACGAAGAGGAGAAGCGTCAGGCGAACCTGGGCGCCAACGGACCCCGTGACGTCACCGGTCTCACGATGACGCACTGCGTCCCCGACGAGCACGTGGTGGTCGGGGGCTGAGTCAATTCGCCACCGGATCCCGGGTTCGCCCGCAGCCTGTCGCGGGCGAACTCGGGCCGGCGTGGCGAGACCGTGACGGAGCGGGCGATCACCCTCAGGTGCGGGCGACGACCCCGCTCGCCGCGCACAGCGCCCCCCACACCGCCGCGAAACCGGCGATCTTGGGGGCGCGCTGTCGGGTGAGGCCGGTCCCGAACACGATGGCGTCGCCGAAGTCGGCGGCGGCGCGCACCGCGATGCCGGCCCGCAGCGGCTCGCCCTGCGGCGCGGCGACCATCGCGGCACCGCTCGCGAGGTCGCGGACGGCGATCCCACGGACGAGCACGGCGACCGACCGCGGCACCTCGTCGGTGGCGGCGAAGCCACACGGCTTCGCGAGCAGTCGGGGCCGGACGAGCAACGCTGCGCTGTAGGCGGCGGTGACGGCCCCCAACACGCGGGGGAGCGCGGTGCGGACGGCGTCGGCGGAGGGGGTGTCGGTGATCGTGGTCATGGATCACGCATACCCACCGATGCCGCACGCCTAACAGACCGCCTCTCGCGGCGAGCGCCACGGCACGCCGGAGTAGCGTCGGGGCACGTGGATGGCGATTCGGTGGACGTCTCGGCGATGCGTGTCGGGTACAAACCCGGCGGTGACGACGATCTGGAACCCGACTGGCTGACCGGCGACCCCATCTGGCTCGACTTGTTCGAGCGGTGGCTCGCCGAGGCCGTGGAGGCCCGCGTGCCCGAGCCCAACGCGATGGTCGTCGCGACCGTCGACACCGACGGCGCGCCGTCGACGCGGACGGTTCTCTGCAAGGGTGTCGACGCGCGGGGCGTGGTGTTCTACACCAACTTCGGGTCCGACAAGGGACGCGACCTCGAGCGGCGGCCCGTCGCATCGGCGACGTTCCCGTGGATCGCGATGGAGCGGCAGGTCCACGTGCGAGGACCGGTCGTCCGCGTCGACCGGGACGAGACGCTCGCCTACTGGGAGAGCCGCCCGCGTGGCTCGCGGCTGGGGGCCGTCGCCTCCGACCAGTCCCGACCCATCGCCTCACGGGAGGCGCTGCGGGATCGCGCCGACGAAGTCGAGCGGCGGTTCGGCGCCTCCGACGACGACGGCCCGGTCCCGCTGCCCGACGGGTGGGGTGGGTTCCGCATCAGGCCGACGACAGTGGAGTTCTGGCAGGGTCGCGCCAACCGTCTGCACAACCGGGTGCGGGCCACGCGGACCGACGACGGGTGGACCGTCGCGCGCCTGCAGCCCTGATGGCGCGCCTCCTCGCCGACACCGCGCCGCTGCGCAGTCCGCAGTTCCGCCGACTGTGGTCGGCCAACATCGTCACGGTCATCGGCGCGCAGCTGACCGTCGTCGCCGTCCCCGCCCAGATCTACTCCGTCACCGGCAGTTCTGCCTATGTCGGGCTCGCCGGGCTGTTCGGTCTCGTCCCGCTGGTGGTGTTCGGCCTCTGGGGCGGCGCCGTCGCCGACGTCGTCGACCGCCGGATCCTGCTCATCATCACCACCCTGGGCCTGATCGGCTGCAGCGCGCTGTTCTGGCTGCAGGCGGCCGTCGGGCTGGACAACGTCTGGGTGATCCTGTCGCTGTTCGCCGTGCAGCAGGCGTTCTTCGCGGTCAACCAACCGACGAAGTCGGCGATCCTGCCGAAGATCGTGCCGATCGTCGACCTGCCCGCCGCCAACTCGCTGAACATGACCGTCATGCAGGCCGGCGCCATCGTCGGGCCCGTCGTGGGCGGTGCCCTCATCCCGCAACTGGGCTACTCGACGCTCTACCTCATCGACACCATCTTCCTGTTCGCGACGCTGTGGGCCGTCATCGCGTTGCCGTCGCTCAGGCCCGACCGGGACGCGTCGACGCCGCGCGTGGCCGGGTTGCGCTCGGTCATCGACGGTTTCGTCTACCTGCGCGGTCACAAGGTGCTGCTCATGTCGTTCGTCGTCGACCTCATCGCGATGGTCTTCGGCATGCCGCGTGCGCTGTTCCCGCAGATGGCGCATGAGAACTTCGGGGGTCCCGAGGACGGCGGCCTCGCGTTCGCGCTGCTGTTCGCGGCCATCGGTGCGGGTGCCGTCGTCGGAGGTGTGTTCTCCGGCTGGGTGTCCCGCGTGCAGCGGCAGGGACTCGCGGTGATCGTGTGCATCGTCGTGTGGGGTCTGGCGATCGCCGGGGCGGGCGTCGCGGTCGCGTTCGCCGGCGGGTCGGCTCTGCCCGTCCTGCCGATCGTCATCGCGCTGCTCATGGTCGGTGGTGCGGCCGACATGGCGTCGGCGGCGTTCCGACAGTCGATGCTGCAGTCGGCCGCGAGCGACGACGTCCGCGGGCGTCTGCAGGGTGTGTTCACGGTGGTCGTCGCGGGCGGGCCACGGATCGCCGACGTCGCCCACGGAGGTGTCGCCGCCGTCGCGGGTGTGGCCGTCACCACGGCGGGCGGCGGCATCCTCGTCGTGGTGTTCACGATGGTCGCCGCGCTGGCCGTGCCCGCCTTCGTGCGCTACCGCGTGACCCACTGACCACGCCGGTACCGTTGCGTCGATGAAGGAGATGGCCGCGCGCGTCACCGGGAGCATCGTGTTGCTCGCCGGGATGGCCGCGGTCTATCTGGTCGCCGTCTGGACCCGACGCGGGCAGTCCGCCGACCAGCGGCTCTACGAGGAGATGTTCGGCGCGAGCTCGTGGCGAGAGCTGCTGCACCGCATCGGTTTCGAACGCGTCACCGACCCCCGGCTGTGGGTGGTCGCGGGTGTCGTGGTGATCGGGCTGGGGCTGCTGTCCCGCCGGCGCGCGAGCATCATCCCGCTGCTGGTGCTGCCTGTCGTCGGCGTCGTGGTCGCCCGGGCTCTCCGGACGGTCATCCTGCCCCGGCCCGAACTCATCGACATCGTCCGGGCCGCCTACAACACCTTCCCCAGCGGGCACACCGCCGCGGCGGCGGGGTGTGTGGCCGCGGCGATCCGCGCGGCGCCGCGACCGCTCGCCCCGATCATGGCCGTCGTCGGCGCGATGTGGGTCACCGTCGTCGGCCAGGGGCTCATGGAGGTCGGGGCGCACCGGCCCAGCGACGTTATCGGGTCCCTGTTCATGGTCGGCGCGCTGCTCATCCTGGTCCCGACGTCCTCGCGGGAGCGCGGGTGGGGGCCGGTCGCCGCGGTCGGGACCGCCGTCGTCGGACTGGTCGGACCGCTGCTGTGGGCCGCGTACACCGGGCACCCGATCCTCGCCGTGGTCGGCGTGGTCGCCGCGGTCGTCTTCGCGCTGCTCACCCTCGGACCGTCCCGCCGGTCGGTCGGTCCGCACGCGTCGGGGACTCCTCGTGAGGTGCCTGCTCGGACGTGGTGACCCGCGCCCGTCGGACGTAGACCTCGCGGGAGACATCCGCGACCACGGTTCCCGACTCGTCGACGATCGCGGTGCGGAACCACCGCAGATGCTTCTGTCCCTCATCGGTGGCCTCGCGGATCTGCGCGAGGTCCTCGTCGGTGACGACGAACGTCGCGCGCAACCGACCGTGTCCCGGAGTGCGGAACACAATGTGTCCCTGTGTGTCCCACACCCTGTAGCCGGATCCCAGTCGGTGGGCGATCAGGAGGCAGAAGAACGGGTCGGTCATCGATGCCATCGTCCCGCCGAACGCGGTGCCGAACGCGTTGCGTGTCCACCGCGTGACGCGGTGCTCGACGGTGAGATGCCGGCCCGCCGGGTCGGCCTCGACCACACGGACGCCGGCCCCGAGGTAGGGCGGCCACCATCGCATCACCCGGCGCAGCGTCGTGGGTGTGTTCGCCATCACTGGACTCCTGTCATGTAAACGTTACTATGCGTCACACCATAATAAACACGCGGTGGTTGATCGGGAGGGGACGCATGGCGCACGGACGGAGTGCCCGGTTCGCGCGGATCGGCGAGGAGATGGCGCGACGTCGGTGGTGGGTCATCGCGTTCTGGGTCGTCCTCGCCGCCGGGTTGAATGTCGCCGTGCCGCAACTGGAGTCGACGGTTGCCCAGCGGTCGGCGCCGTTCTTGCCGTCGGACATGCCCTCCCAGGACGCCCTGCGGGCGATGTCGCGCGACTTCGGTTCGCCCGCGTCGACCGCGCTCGGGAGCATCGTGGCTGCGGACGACGGCGGTCTCGATGCGGCCGACGAGCGGTGGTATCGCACGCTCGTGGACCGGCTCACCGCCGACCACGAGAACGTCGCCTACGTCCTCGACATGGACGGGAACCCCGCGACCCGCTCAGCGGCGCGCAGTCCCGACGGCAAGGCCGTGCACCTCACGGTCGCGGCCGAGGGCGACGTCGGCAGCACACGGGCGCATCACAGCACCGTGGCGATCCGCGCCCTCGTCGACGACATACCGCGCCCAGACGGTCTCCGGGTGCACTACACCGGGCCGTCGCCGACCCTGGCCGACCTGTTCAGCTCGATCGACCTGTCGCTGCTGATCATCACCGCGGTGTCGGTCCTGCTCATCACCCTGCTGCTGGTGGTCGCCTACCGGTCGGTGATCACCGCGCTCGTCCCGCTCATCACGATCGGCGTCGCGCTCGGGGTGGCACGCCCGATCGTGTCGCTCCTGGGTCTCCACGACGTGGTCGGGGTCTCGAATTTCTCGATCGCGATCATGACCGCCCTGATCCTCGGTGCCGGAACGGATTACGCGATCTTCCTCATCGCCGGCCACCACGATGCCCGCCGACGGGGTCGATCCCCGGACGGTTCGGTGGCGGAGGCGACGGGCCGGACGTCGGCCATCGTCGTGGCGTCGGCCGCGACCATCGCCGCCGCGGCCGGCGCCATGGCGTTCACCCAGGTGGGGATGTTCCGCACCTCCGGCCCGCCGACGGCGCTCGGAGTCCTGGTCACGATGGCTGTGTGCCTCACCCTGACCCCGGCACTGATGTCCGTGGCCGCGCGGCGCGGACACCTGGAGCCGCGCGCGTCGACCGAGCGCCGGTGGCGCCGTGTCGGGGCGGGCGTCGTGCGTCGGTCCGGCGCACTGGCGGTGGCCGCCATGGTGGTGCTGCTGGCGCTCGCCGCGGTCATCCCCACCTTCCGCGTCAGCTACGACGAGTCGTCGGTGCAGATCTACGGCAGTGACTCGACGCGTGGCTACGACCTGGTCCGCGAGCGCTGGGGTGTCAACGAGGTGGTCCCCGAGTACCTGCTGGTGCGGGGTGATCACGACATGCGGAACACGACCGATCTCGCGGCCCTGGAGCTCATGGCGATGTCGGTGTCGAAGGCGCCGGGGATCGCGTACGTCCGGTCCATCACGCGGCCGGACGGGCGCCCCCTGGCCGAGTCGGCAACGGGGTTCTCGACGGGGGCCGTCGGCGGACAGCTCACCGACGCGCATCGTCGCGTCGAGGCGGCCACCCCCGAACTGCAGCGGCTCGCGACCGGCGTGACCGCGCTGCGCGACGGGGCCGACGAGGCGGCCCGGCAGATGCCGCGGCTGGTCGCGGGGACCGACGAGGTCGTCTCGCTCGCCGACGGCGTCCTCTCCGCGGTGGGCACCGCGGAACGGATCATCGCGATCGCCTCCGATGGGACCATGACCCTCCCGTCGAGCGTGCGGACGCTGGCCGCGCTCGCGGACACGGTGTCGGCGCTGCTCACCGACATCGACGACGATGCGCGACGTTCCGCCGCTGCGGCCGACGGACTGCGATCGGTGTTCGGTCCGATGCTGGCGGGTGCGAACGGCCCGGATTGCGCTCGCGACCCTGCCTGCGCCGCGGCCCGCGCCGCCTTCCTGGCCGTCGACCGGGCGACCGGCGGGCGAGCGGGACAGGCTCTGCGCGGGGCGACCTCGGCGGCGTCGGCGCCGTCGGCCGCGGTCGCGCGGGCACATGCCCTGCTCCCCGAACTGCGGACCGGACTGTCGCAGCTGCAGACTCTGCTCGACCGTCTCGACGGACGGTCGCCTGCGGAGCTGAGGGCGCAGCTGGGCGACCTGACCGATGGTGTCTCGCGGCTGTCGACAGGGCTCGACAGCCTCGCCGATGGACTCCGCCAGGCCAAAGCCGGCACCGACCAGACCGTCACGCTCACGGCCGAGCTCACCGCCGGACTGCGCCGGGCCGGCGACTATCTCACCACCATGTCCGACGCGACACGGTCGGGTGCAGGTGCCGGGTTCTACCTGCCGCCGCAGGCGTTGTCGGACCCTCGCTTCGTCGCGGGGACGCGACTGCTCATGTCCCCCGACGGCCGGTCGGCGCGGATGCTGGTGATCCGATCGACGAACCCCTACGGCCATCGCGCGCTGTCGGAGGTCGGCACGATCGTCGATGCCGCCCGCGCCGGTGCACGCGGCACCGTGCTCGAGCACGCGGCGGTGTCGTCGACAGGCCTGACATCACTGTCGGCGGACATGAACAGGCAGGTGCAGCGCGACTTCGCCCTGTATGCCGCTGTCGCGGTGCTGGCTGTCCTCGCGATCCTGATCCTGTTGCTGCGCAGTCTGCTCGCGCCGGTTCTGCTCGTCGCGGCAGTGCTGCTGTCGTTCGGGGCCACCGTCGGCGTGAGCATCCTGTTCTGGCAGCACCTTCTCGGTGTCGACCTCGACTGGTCGGTGATCCCGGTGTCGTTCATGGCGCTCGTCGCGGTCGGTGCCGACTACAGCATGTTGTTCGCATCCCGCATCCGCGAACACGCGCGTCACGGGATGATCGGCGGCGTGATCCGTGGGTTCGGAACGACGGGTGGCGTGATCACCACCGCCGGCGTCGTATTCGCGGTCACCATGTTCGCGCTGATGAGCGCGACCGTCATCAACCTGCTGCAGATCGGCTTCACGGTCGGCGTCGGCCTCATCCTCGACGTCGCCGTCGTGCGGACCGTCCTGGTGCCGGCGGCGATGGCCGCAATCGGCAACCGCATCTGGTGGCCGGCCCGGGCCTGAGAGAAGCTCGCGACACCGGCCCGGCTGACGGGGCTCAGGAGCGAATGGCCGCCTCGAGGAGGGTGCGGAGTTCGCCCGCCACGTCGTGCAGGGGATCCATCGATCGCTGCGACCGCGACAGCAGCAACGCACCCTCGACCGCTGCGATGGCGGTCGAGGCCAGCGTCCGGGAGCGGGTCTCGTCGACCCCGCTCTCGGTCAATGCCGCCGCGAGGGTGCGGTGCCAGGTCGCGAAGATGTCCGCGACCAGTTCGGCGAGGTGCGGGTCGACCTCGGGCCCGCTGACCGCGGCCCCGACGACCGGGCACCCCGCGGTGAAGTCGCTGTCGAGGAGTTGGCGGGTCCAGAAGTCGACGAACAGGTCGAGCAGTTCGGCAGGGGCGCGGTGGCCCGGGGATGTCAGCATCGCGCCGATCACATCGCCGGACGCCTGCAGGGCCGCGGCCACGATCTCGTCACGGCCGCCGGGGAAGTGGTGATAGACCGACCCGCGCGGGGCGCCGCTGTCGGCGAGGACTGCGTCGACGGTGACGGCGGCGGCACCGCGCCGCTGCATCAGCCCGATGGCGCTGTGCACCATCCGTCTTCGTGTCTCGCCCCGTCGTGCCATCACGCGCTTCCCTGTCCGTCGACTACGTGCGCGAGCATAGTCCGCAGGACGGGGTGCAGAGATCGATCGGTCTCGGCCGTCCGGCGGGTGCAGACCTGCTGCCGACGACAGAACGCCCCGCCGATGGGGCGGGGCGTTCTCGTCGATCGGGTGCGAGGTGTCGTCAGGCCTTGCTGTAGGTGAGACAGTTCGCGGTGTCGGAGCTCTCGCCGGCGCCGATGCGGACCGCGGCAGCCGTGCACTCGAGGTTCGAGTTGTACTGGCAGTCCGACCGCTGGCAGGCGCCGACCTGCGGCGAGACGACGTCGAGGCCACCCTTGACGGACAGGGGGATGAAGGTTCCGCAGTCGGCGGTGCCGTTGGTGCCGCCGACGTTGATGGCGAAGGCGTGGCAGCCGTCGTGGTTGTAGGAGCAGCTGCTGACACTGCACTCGCTGACGTGGGGCATCTCGAGAGTGGCCATGTGAACCTCCGTGATCTCGCTGTCGATCGGGCTGTCGACGACGCGATGCGGATCGTCGAACCGCGTGTCTGACCGGAACGATAGGGAAGTTCCGGACACTCCACCAGCAAGGTCAGGCAACCCTTCGAAATCGGACATCGTCGCCAAAAGGCAACCCTTACCTCACTTTTCGACGGCGCGCTCCCACGGCAGATCGGCCCGACGGGCGGCGGTCACGGGGCAGTAGTGCATCGACGATCCCCACTCGCTGCGCGGCGGGAGGTTGCGTGCGGGTGTCTCGATCACGGGGGCGTCGGGCGCGAGACGTCCTGTGGCCCTGTCCCATCCGTCGCGGGCGCGCGGGTGCAGACGCAGGCGGTGGGGGAGCAGACGGAAGCCGCGGTCGAACCAGCGGCCCAGGAACCGCAGGAGTTTCTCGTCCCGCGACGACCACTCGAGTCCGAGCATGGCGCGCACCGGCTCGTCGTAGAGACCGGTGGTGATCCACAGGAATCCGCGACCCACCGGCTTCGCGAGCTGTCGCCACACGGGGGCCGGCATCCACGCCAGGAACGGGGGCGGGGGCAGTTCGGAGATGTCGAGGACCGTGCGGACGGCGGGGTGATCCTTCAGCACCTCCCGGCACATGTGGTCCCAGTAGGCGAGGAAGTCCTCGTAGGTCTCGGGGCACGGCCGCATGCTGACGCCGTACCGGGCGTACCAGGCACTCGACTCGGCGAACATCGCCCGCTTGTCGGCCTCGGTGATCGGCGGGCCGAAGTACTCGGCGCACCGCACCGCGCCGTACCAGAACGTGGCGTGCGCCCAATAGAAGACGTCCGGGTCGAGGGCGTGGTAGCGCGATCCGTCGGGCATCGTGCCCTTGATGTCGCGGTGGTAGTCGCGGATCTCGTGTCCGGTCTCCACCCGGCCCGACTCGCCGGCGGGGTCGAACACGACGCCGATGATCGGGTACAGCGATCGCATGAGGCGCTGCCACCGCTCGCCGAAGAAGTCGGAGTGCACCCACACCGCCTCGCCGAGCTTGGGGTGCATGTTCTGCATCGACCCCGACCACAGACCCATGAGCATGCCGTGCCAGCCGCCGAAGAACCGCCAGCTCGCGGAGTGCGGACCGAAGGACGCGACATCGGTGGCCGGTGGGGACGACGTCATGAGACGAAATCGTATTCTCGTCTCAAACCTCGGTCAACGGTGGTGCTGTCCCGGGTCAGGTACGCAGGCGCACCCGTTGTCCGGGGACGAGCTGGGCGGCGCGGTCGGTGGAGTCGGCGGTGAGCACGGCGACCACCGGGTAGCCGCCGGTGACGGGGTGGTCGGCGAGGAACAGCACCGGTTGCCCGCTCGGCGGGACCTGAACAGAACCGAGGGCCACGCCCTCCGACGGCACCTCGTCGCGGCCGGGCCGCAGTTCGAGCGGCGGGTCGCGACGGTCCGGGTCCCGCTCGAGTCGCACCCCGACACGATCGCTGCGGTGATCGACGAGCCAGTCGCCGATCGTCGGCGCCGCGGGATCGAGAAGGGCGTCGTCGCGGGGCCCGCGAACAGAGCGCAGCACGACGACCTCGTCGTCGTCGGATCCGATGTCCCCGAACGCCATGGTCTCGCTCGGCCACCCGACGGTGTCGGTGCCGATCGGCAGTCGCGCGCCCGCGGCCACCACGTCGGGACCGATCCCCGACAAGGTGTCCGTGGAGCGCGAACCGAGCACCGGCGGGACCTCGATGCCGCCACGCACCGCGAGGTAGGCGCGCAGGCCGGACACGGCCGTGCCCACCTCGATCAGAGCCCCGTCGGGGACGACGACCGTCGACGCGTGGCCGACCGGCGTGCCGGCAACGGTGACGGGGCACCGCGCTCCGGTGACCGCGACGGTGAGGGTCCCCTCCGCGACGGCTCGCAGGCCACCGACCGTCACCTCCAGCACCGCGGCGCGGGAGTGGTTGCCCACCAACCGGTTCGCGGTCGCGGCGGACCCGCGGTCCGCCGCACCCGACTGGGTCACGCCGAGATGTGCGTAGCCACGGCGGCCGAGGTCCTGGACGGTGGTGAAGGGGCCGGGGTCGGCGACGACGAGGGCGCTCATGACGCCGTGAACCGCACCCGACGACCGGGCTCGAGCAGTGCGGGAGGGTCGCGGTCGAGGTCCCAGAGCGCGGCGTCGGTGCGCCCCAGCAGGTTCCATCCCCCGGGTGACGACCGGGGATACACCGCCGAGTGGCCCGCGGCCACGGCGACCGCGCCGACCGGGACCGTCGTCCGCGACTCCGCGCGCCGGGGCACCGAGCACAGCCTCTCGACGACGGGGTCGTCCGGGGGTTCGTCGGGCACGAGGTAGCCGAAACCCGGTGCGAAGCCCATGAACTGCACGCGCCAGAGGATCCCGGTGTGTGCGGCGACGACCCCGGTCACATCGGTGCCGAGACGGTCGGCGACGGCGTCGAGGTCGTCACCGTCGTAGACGACCCGGATCTCGACGGGCTCGGGGTCGAGCGCGTCCACCTCGGTCGACGGGTCCCCCGCGGCGCGCAACACCCGATGGACGCCGAGCCGGTCGATGCCGCCGCCGGGCCGGGACTGCACGAGCACGGCTTGCGCGGTCGGGATCACGTCGACGACGTGGGGCAGTCGACCGTCCTCGACCGCCGCCCGCAGTGTCCGTCCGGCGTGCAGGGCGCGACGCCAGGGGATCTCGTCGTCGGCGAAGTCGAGCAGCAGTGCGTCGTGGCCGGCCGGTGTCTCGCGCACCGCCTCACCGTACGACCCCCGAGTCCGGGCCGACGGACCGTTCCGGTGTGCCAGACTCGGACCGTGGGTGAGTTCGCTGTCTCCGCCGGTGACTACTCGGCCGTGGTGGTCTCGCAGGGCGCCGGTCTGCGCGAGGTCCGCCACGCGGGCCGACTGCTCACCGAGTCGCCGCCCGTGCGTCCCGACGAGAAGCCGCCGCTGTCCGCAGGTCTGGTCCTCGCGCCGTGGCCGAACCGCACCGCCGACGGCCGATTCGTCTTCGACGGTGTCGAGCACCACCTGGACATCACCGAGAAGGACCGCAACAACGCCAACCACGGGTTCGTCCGCACCGTCGAGTGGTCGCTGTACGACGCCACCGAGCGTTCGGTCACCCTCGGTGTGCCCATCGGGCGGCATCCCGGTTGGCCCTTCGACCTCACCCTGGTGGTCGACTACACGGTGGACGCGGCCACCGGGCTGACGGTCACCAGCACGGTGACCAACAGCGGCGACGTTCGCGCTCCCTTCGCCCTGGGGTTCCACACGTTCGTCCGCGCCGGCGACGCGCCGGTCGACGACTGCACGCTCACGCTGTCCGCCGCGAAGACACTGCCGCTGGACCCGGAACGACAGCTGCCGCAGGGTGATCCGGTCCCGGTCGACGACACCGATGGTGACTTCCGCTCTGGACGGGCGCTCGCCGGCGTATGGCTCGACACCCCCTTCACCGACTTCGCCGACACCGACGGTCGACACGTCACCACCCTCACCGACCCCGACGGCCGCGCGACCGAACTGTGGACCGACACGGGGTTCCGGTGGGCGCAGGTGTTCACCGCCGATCCCGACCACGACCAGGGCTTCCCGGGCCGGGGTCGGGCGGTCGCGGTCGAACCGATGACCGCGCCGCCGAACGCGTTGGCCTCCGGCGACGACCTCATCGTCCTCGAGCCCGGGCAGACCTGGTCGGGGGAGTGGGGTCTGCGACACCGGGACTCGGCGGCATGAGCCGGACGGGTGCGTCCGCGTGAGCCGGATCGTCGTCTGCGGCGAGTCCCTGGTCGACCTGGTCCTCGACGCGCGCGGCCGTGACTCCGACGCGCGCGGGCTCGCGCCCCTGCAGCCGGCCCCCGGGGGCGGCCCGTTCAACGCCGCGATCGCCCTCGGCCGACTGGGGTCGTCGGTGTCGTTCTTCTCCCGCGTCTCCACCGACCACTTCGGCGACGCGCTGATGGCCTCCCTGGGCGATGCCGGTGTCGACACCGCGTTGGTCCAGCGGGACCCGGCGCCGACGTCTCTCGCGCTGGCCACCATCGGTGCCGACGGGTCCGCCGCCTACAGCTTCTACGTCGAGGGAACCGCCGACCGTCGGGTGACCGATCCCGGATCGCTGCCGGAGTCGGTGGGGGCACTGGCCTTCGGCACGTTGTCGCTGGTGCTCGAGCCCGGCGCGTCGGTGTACGCGCAGATGATGGCCGAACACCACGACCGTGGGCGCCTGGTCATGCTCGACCCGAACATCCGCAGCGCCGTCATCGACGACGCGGACGGCTACCGACGCCGGTTCACCGAGTGGGTGCGCACCGTCGACGTCGTGAAGGTCTCCGACGACGACGCCGAGTGGCTCGCACAGGGTCCACACGGCTCGCACCCGCAGGACTGGCTCGACGCCGGTGTGGCGGCGGTGATCTCGACACGGGGACCCGACGGGATCGCGGTGTCGACGGCGTCCGGGACGGTCGCCGTCCCGGCGCCCCCGGTCGACGCCGTCGACACGATCGGCGCGGGCGACACGACGGTCGGTGCGCTGCTGCACTGGCTCGACCGCCACGACGCGCTCGGCGTCGACGCCGTCCGTCGTCTGACCGACGACGACTGGCGCGCGGCGGCCGCGTTCGCCGCCCGTGCGGCCGCGATCACGGTGTCGCGGGCCGGCGCCGACCCTCCGTGGGCGGGTGAGCTGACCAGCGACTAGCGTGAAGGCAGGGATACGCACACCTGGATCACCGTTCACGAGACGGGTCCAGCCAGTCGAAAAGGGGCCCGAGTGTCCGCCGAAGCAGTGTCTGACGGGTCGCAGACCCGGTCCGCGAAGTTCGAGTACCCGGGGGGAGCGGTCGACCTCCCCATCGTCGAGGCCACCGAGGGTGCCGACGGCGTCGCGCTGGGCAAGTTCCTGTCCGAGACGGGGATGACCACCTTCGACGGCGGGTTCGTGAACACGTCGTCGACGAAGTCGGCCATCACCTACATCGACGGTGAGGCCGGGATCCTGCGCTACCGCGGGTACCCGATCGACCAGCTCGCCGAGAAGTCGACGTTCATCGAGGTCAGCTACCTCCTCATCTACGGGGAGCTGCCGAGTGCGTCGCAGCTCGAGGAGTTCACCACCCGTATCCAGCGGCACACCCTGCTGCACGAGGACCTCAAGCGGTTCTTCGACGGGTTCCCGCGCAACGCGCACCCGATGCCGGTGCTCTCCAGCGCCGTCAACGCGCTGAGCGCGTACTACCAGGACTCCCTGGACCCGAAGGACCCCGAGCAGGTCGAGCTCTCGACCATCCGCCTGCTGGCGAAGCTGCCGACCATCGCGGCCTACGCGTACAAGAAGTCGGTCGGACAGCCGTTCCTCTACCCCGACAACTCCCTGTCGCTGGTGGAGAACTTCCTGCGGATGACGTTCGGCTTCCCCGCCGAGCCCTACGAGGTGGACCCGCGGGTCGCCAAGGCGCTCGACATGCTCTTCATCCTCCACGCCGACCACGAGCAGAACTGTTCGACGTCGACCGTCCGCCTGGTCGGGTCGTCGCAGGCCAACCTGTTCACCTCGATCTCCGGTGGCATCAACGCGCTGTGGGGCCCGCTGCACGGCGGCGCCAACCAGGCCGTCCTGGAGATGCTCGACGACATCAAGGCCGGCGGTGGTGACACCACCGACTTCATGAAGCGCGTGAAGAACAAGGAGCCGGGCGTGAAGCTCATGGGCTTCGGGCACCGCGTCTACAAGAACTACGACCCGCGCGCGGCGATCGTGAAGAAGACGGCCGACCAGATCCTCGAGACGCTCGGCGTCACCGACGACCTGCTCGACATCGCGAAGGGGCTCGAGGAGGTCGCGCTCTCCGACGACTACTTCATCGAGCGCAAGCTGTACCCCAACGTCGACTTCTACACCGGCCTGATCTACCGCGCGATGGGCTTCCCGACGCGCATGTTCACGGTGCTGTTCGCGCTCGGTCGCCTGCCCGGGTGGATCGCGCACTGGCAGGAGATGAACTCCGACCCGACCACGAAGATCGGCCGACCGCGCCAGATCTACACCGGCTACACCGAGCGTGACTTCGTCGGGATGGGTGATCGCTGATGGCCCAGAACGAGAAGCCCGAGGTGGAATTCCCCGAGGGCCCCGCGCCGACGCAGCTCGTCGCCGAGGACATCATCGTCGGCGACGGCGACGAGGCAGTACCGCACGGACTCGTCGACGTGCACTACGTCGGGGTGGAGTACGAGACCGGCGAGGAGTTCGACTCGTCCTGGGACCGTGGCCAGTCGGCCAACTTCCCGCTCGACCGCCTCATCGTGGGCTGGCAGGAGGGCATCCCGGGAATGCGCGTCGGCGGCCGCCGCCGGCTCACGGTGCCCCCGGAGATGGCCTACGGGCCGGCGGGAGCCGGCCACCGGCTGTCGGGCAAGACGCTGGTCTTCGTCATCGACCTCCTCGGCGTCGGCTGACCCGACCGGTCGGACGCCCACCCCGCGCGGGTCAGCTGCGGGTGTAGGGGTCGCTCAGCAGTCCGCCGTGGTCGCCCGGCCGTCGGTCGTGCGCGTCCACCAGCGCACGCGCGTGCGCTGCGAACGGTGCCTGGTGCGCGGCCGCGAGGCGCCGCAGTTCGCGTCGCGCGGCGACCGGGTCGAGATCCATTGTCGCCGCGGTGATCCCGACCGCCGTCGCGATGGTCCGGTTGTCCCGGATCAGGCGGTCGACCACGACCTCGACGGTGGCGGGCTGCGCGTCGGTGATCCCCGCGGACAGGGCGATCGCGGCCAGGTCGGCCAGGAGTTGACCGAGCATCACCGGTCGGTTCTGGCCCCACGGATCCGCCGTGTGCACCACCACCGATCCGACCGGCCGGTCCATGAAGCGGATCGGGAACGCATGCACCGCACGGATACCCGCGTCGCGCGCGTGTTCCCGGTACCGCGGCCAGCGGTCGCTCTGTTCGTCCAGGTCACCGATCACCGCCAGCGCCCCGTCGCCGGCAGCGGTCAGGCCCGGCCCCGAGGTCGACAGGCTCGGGTCGTCGACGGCCGACGCGTCGCCCGCGGCGGCCACGGCTTCGGCGCGGACCGGCTCTCGGGTGCGGTCCAGGACGACCACGGCCGACGACTGTGCCGCGAACCCACGCCGGGCGGCGTCGGCGACGGCGTCCATCAACTCGGCGACGTCGAACGGTCGGGTGAGGCTGTGGACGATGTCGGCGACGGCGACCACCGAGTGGCCGGGCACGGTCCCCGTCGTGACGCCGCTGGTCTGGTCGCTCACGGTCGGTACTCGCTCTCGATCTCGCGGAAGGTCCGGTTGCGCGTCACGATCTCCCCGGAGAGGAGGCTGATGGGTCGGCCGAGCCGGAACGCGGCCCCCTTCAACAGTTCCAAGGCCGCGCCGGTGCTGACGCCGAGCTGCACCGCGATCATGCCCGCCGCGACGTGGACGTCGTCGCGGCCGAGGTGTTCGTGGGTGTCCTCGATGAACTCCTCGACGGCGTCGGCGCTCTCGGCGACCTCGTCGACGTTGTGTCGGATGGTGACCGCGGCCAGGCGCGCACACACCTGCGCGGCCTGCCGCTCGTCGTGGGTGAGGTCGCCGGCACGACGGCGGTAGAGCTCCAACACCCCGACGGTGAAGTCGTCGGCGCTGACCGGGACCACGAACACGGCCCCGATGTCCATCGCCCGCACCTCCGCGCGGAAGACGGGCCATCGGTCGGTCGCGGAGTCGTCGGCGAGCGTGCCGATGATGACGGGCTCCTGTGTGGCGAAGGCGTCGATGCACGGGCCCTCGCCCAGTGTGAACTGCAGGTCGTCGAGGTGGGTGGCGGTGGCGTCGGTGGCGAAGACGAGATCTCGGGCGTCGCCCGCCGATTCGAACACCGCGATCGCCGCGCCGTCGACGCCGGTCAGGCGCACCGCCGTCCGGCACAGGTCGTCGATGCCGCGGAACAACACGTGGTGCGCGCCCCCACGGTCCGGTGCGCTCACCGGACGGGGACGCCCCACGCGCGCGGGGTCGTCTCGGAGGTCACCCGTGATCGATTCCCACCGACGGCGGGCGTCAAACCGTCGGTCCGGGTCGTGGGAGGGCGAGCTCATGTCGTCCGACGGCGGAGGACGAGCGGCAGCGCGATCCAGAGGGTGATCGCGACGACGGCGATCACGGCGCCGACGACGAGTCCGGTCCCGCGGTCGACGACGACGTCGAAGATGAGCGTGATGACACCGATGACGGCCACGGCGAGCAGTCCCAACCCGGCGATCGCCAGCCGGTTGGCCCACCGGACCAGGATGGCGACGGCGTGGCGGCGGAACAGGATCCGGTGCATCGCGACCGGCGCCACCACGAGCATCGTCGCGGCGACGGACGCGGTGGTCGTGACCAGGTAGATGGCGACGTCGCGGTCGGAGATCTGCGCGAACCGCGCCTGGAACGGCAGCGTCAGCAGGAAGCCGGTGAGCAGTTGGATCCCGGTCTGCATGACGCGGAGCTCCTGCAGCAACGACGCCCAGTTGCGGTCGAGGCGCTCGGTGGGGGTCTCGCCCCGCGCGCGCTCGTTCCACTCGTCGTCGTTCATGTCTCGATCTCAGCACAACGCACACCGGATCGGCCGCGAGAGCGTCGGTTCACCTCGCCGAGCGTGCGGCAGATCCCGTCGAGCGTGCGGCAGATCCCGCCGAGCGTGCGGCAGATCCCGTCGAGCGTGCAGACGATCCCGTCGAGGATCGCGCATGTGCACGATCGCCAGGAGCCACTGCACGGTCGCGGCGATCGAGTGCACGCTGGGCGGGCGGTGTCGGCACGCTCGGCGGCGGGGGTCGGCTGGTCAGCGGGTCAGGACTTCTCGGCGTGCTCCAGCAGGATGCGGACCGCGGAGTGCACGGTCGCGGCGAGGACGTCGGCGGGATCGCCGTCGAACTCGACGCGCTCGGTGCTCGCCTGACCGCGGTCGACGACGCCGACCCACACGGTCCCCGGCGGCACGTCCTCGTCGGTCTCCGGGCCGGCCTCGCCGGTCAGCGCGATGGTGAGGTCCGCGCCGAACATCGTCGCCGTGCTGTGCGCCATCGTGCGGGCGGACTCCTCGCTCACGACAGGACCGTCGGGGACGTGCAGCAGCGAGTGCTTCACCGACGACCGGTAGGCGACGATCCCGCCCGCGTACCACTCACCCGACGACGGGGCCCGGCCGAGTTGCGCCGCGAGGTTGCCCGCCGTCAGCGACTCGCAGGTCGCGATCGAGCGTCCGCCGCGTTGCGCCAAGTCGGCGAGCCGCTCCCACAGCTCGGTGGTCTCCTCGTCGACGGGCAGGTGTTGTTCGGGTTCGACGGTCATGACGTGGCGGATGGCCACGACGGCGCGGTCTCAAACATCGCGCGATCCGGGTGGGACGGAGCACCCGTGACAGACTGCGGGGATGAGCAAGCACGCGTCCCGCCTGGTGGCGGGGGTCGACGTCGGCGGGACGAACATCGAGGTGGGACTGGTCGACGCCGATCACACGGTGGTCGACCGCGCGAAGGCGCACACCCCCACCGACGGACCCGACGCCGTGCTCGACACGATCGCCGACCTCGTCGGTTCGCTCGACGACCGGCCGGTCGCGGTCGGGGTCGGGATCCCCGGCGTCGTGCACCGCGGCGACGTGCTCACCGTCCCGAACCTGGCCAACTGGACCAGCACCGTCGAGATCGGCGCCGAACTCGGCGACCGGCTGGATCTGCCCATCGCACTCGGCAACGACGCGAACGTCGGACTGCTCGGCGAGCACCTCGCCGGTGCGGCCCGTGGCGTCGACGACGTCCTCGGGGTGTGGATGGGCACGGGCATCGGCGGGGCCCTCGTGCTCGGAGGACACCTCTACGGCGGGACTCGCGGTGCCGCAGGCGAGATCGGGCACGTCGTCGTCCAGGAACGCGGCGCGCTGTGCGGCTGCGGGCGCCGGGGATGCGTCGAGGCCTACGCCGGGCGGCGGCAGATGGAGGTCACCGCGACCGCGCTGCAGGCGGCCGGCCGTGAGACCCGCCTCTTCGCCATCCGCGACGAGGTCGGCAAGCCGTCGGTGACGTCGAAGGTGTGGAAGAAGGCGCTCGACGAGAACGATCCGGTCGCGGTCGAGCTGTTCGCGACGGCGCTCGACGCGCTGGGCGTGGCACTCGGTTCGACGCTGAACGTGCTCGACGTCGGTCTGGTCGTCATCGGCGGCGGACTCGCTGAGAAGCTAGGACAGGATCTCGCCGACCGCGTCGCGACGGCCACCGCGCCGTGGGTGTTGCAATCCGACCCCGACCGCCGCTTCGTGGTGTCGGAGCTCGGCGACGACGCCGGGATCGTCGGTGCCGCGTCGCTGGCCCGCGACGGCCTCGACTGATCCCGGCGTCCGCGCGTCAGTAGCGGTCGCAGGTGGCGTAGATCAGGGCCACACGCTGATCGACGATCGGCCGGTACTGCTGCACGAGCGCGGCGATGCGCGGGTTGCGCTGGAGGAGTCGGTCGACCTCCTCGGTCCGCTGCGGCTCGGGCAGGAGGACGATGCGCTCGAACTCGCCGCGCACGCGCGGGTTGTCCAAGTAGCCCGCGACCTCCGGCGAGGTGGCGGTCACGGCGCGTTCGACCTGCGCGGTGGTGCAGTCGGTGCCCGGGACACGGTCCTGGGGTGCGGCGGACGCGGTCGCGGCGGGGAGGGACAGTGCGGCGGCGGTGCCGAGTCCGGCGGCGGCCAGTGCGAGAGCCCGGGTGACGCGGGCGCGGGGACGTCGAGTGGTCATGGTGGAACCCTTCGCGGCGGATGACGCGCTCGTCGGAGCCGGGATTCTGCAGCGGCGCGTGCGTCGACAACTGTACCGGCGTACCCGATGTGTCCGAGTCCGTCAGACCGACGGCGCGGGCGGGCCGCCGATGACGACGGTGAGCCGCGTTCCGCCCCAGGGACTGTCGGAGAGCTCGGCGCCCCCGCCGTGCAGCCGGGCCTGCTGGGCGATGAGCGCCAGGCCCAGCCCGGACCCCGACTGCCGGCTCGTCCCACGCTCGAACCGGCGGAACACGCGCTCCCGGTCCGCGGGCGGGATCCCGTGGCCGTCGTCGTCGACGACGATCGCCACGGCGTCTCCCCGCGGCTCCACACCGACCCGCACCCGTCTCGCCTCGCCGTGTCGGACGGCGTTGGTGATCGCGTTCCCGACAGCCATCCGGACGCCGGTCTCGACGGCGTACACGGGCACTGATTGCGGTGATGCGAGGTCGATCTCGACGCCCCGGTGGTGTGCGCGGGCCTCGGTGACGACGCGGTCGAGGATGTCGGCGAGGTCGACCGGTGTCCTGTGACGGCCGCCGAGATCGCCCTGGGCGAGGCTCTCCAACGCGGCGAGCGTCTCCTGCACGCGGGCGTGCGAGCGCCGGAGGTCGGCGACGATCTCGGCGCGTGCGGCGGCGTCCGGCGCGAACGACTCCAGCACCTCCAGGTCGGTCCGCATCGCGGTCAGTGGGGTCCGCAGCTCGTGGGCCGAGACCGACGCGAAGTCGCGGGCGGTCACCAGTGCCTCCTGGGTGCGCGCGCGTTCGGTGTCGACGCGGCGCAGCAGCGACTGCATGGCCATCGCGAGCTCCTCGGCCTCCCGGGCGCCCCGGACCTGTTCCAGCGCAGCGCGTTCCGGCGCATCGGGCCCGGCGTCGACGGGGATGGTCTCGGTCTGCCGCGCGAGTCGGCGCAGCGGTCGGATCGCCAGGCCACCGAGCAACCACGCCAGCAACGCCGACGCGGCGACGGCCGAGAGGCCGATGTACAGCAGGGCCCGACGCTGCGACGCGACTCGGTCGTAGGTGGGTTGCAGCGGTACGGCCACCGACGACGTGACCAGTCCGTTCAGCAGGCCCGAGTTCGCCGCGCTCGTCGTCCGCACCCGGTAGGGGGTGCCGTCGATCGTGGTGTCGCCCTGGCCGACGCCGCGTGCCGGGATCTGCCTGTTCGTGCTCTGCACGACGATCCCACCGAGACGGGCGGTCGCGAGCGCGCCGTCGGAGACGCCGGAGGTGATGGTCGTGGTGTTCGACGTCGACAGGCTCGGCTGGAACGCCGCCGACAGGGTGTCGACGCGGGCGTCGAGCTCGCGGAAGGCGCTGTCGCGGACCTGCACCCAGGCGACGGTCCCGATCGCCAGCACGATGAGGACGGTCACCAGTGCCGCGGCCGCGGTGACGCGGGTCCGCAGGGAGGGCGACCGACGCCGACGCGCCGGCGTCACGGGTGGGCCCGCAGGACGAACCCGACGCCCCGCACGGTCTGGACCACCCGGGGTTGACCCTGTGCCTCCAGCTTGCGCCGCAGGTAGCCGATGAACACGTCGACGACGTTGGTGTCGGCGGCGAAGTCGTAGCCCCACACCTGGCTGAGCAACTGTGTCCGGCTGAGCACCATGCCGGGGTGTTCGGCCAGGGCGACCAGCAGCTCGAACTCGCGGCGCGTCAGGTCGACGGGATGGCCGTCGCTGGTGACCTGCCGCGCGTCGACGTCGACGGTGACGTGCTCGACGACGAGCGTCCGGTGAGGTGCGGCCGAGGCCGTCTCCGCGGCGGGTGTCGCCGGTCGTCGTCGCAGCAGTGCGCGCAGCCGGGCGACGAGCTCGCCGAGGTCGAAGGGCTTGGTCAGGTAGTCGTCGGCCCCGGCCTCGAGACCGGTGATCCGGTCGTCGACGGTGGTCCGGGCCGACAGCACGCAGACGGGGATGTCGTCACCGAGCGCGCGCAGCGCGGTCACCACCGCGACACCGTCGAGGTCGGGCATGTTGATGTCGAGGACCAACAGTGACGGGCGCTGCTCGGTGATGCTGCGTAGCGCCTGGGCGCCACCGGTCGCGGTGTGGACACGGAACCCGGCCATCCGCAGTCCCCGCTCGAGCGAGTGCAGGACGTCGGGGTCGTCGTCGACGACGAGGACGTCGGCCGCGGTGTCGTCGGGACCGTCGGGGGGCGTCATGGCGGCCATTGTGCCGAAGACCCCTGGTCGGGGCCTGTGACGCCACGCCTCCGGCAGGATGGGGTGATGACGACCACCGCGTTGCTCTGGTTCCGCCGCGACCTGCGTCTGTCGGACCTGCCGTCGCTGCTCGACGCGGTCGAGGCGGCGGACCGGGTGCTGGCGTGCTTCGTCCTCGACACGACCTTGCTTTCCTCGTCCGGCGAGCGTCGCGTGCAGTTCCTGGGCGACTCGCTGCGCGACCTGTCCGAGCAGCTCGACGGACGGCTGCTGGTGGTGCGGGGCAAGCCGGAGAACCGCATCCCCGAACTGGTCAAGGCCGTCGACGCGACGAGCGTGCACATCTCCAGCGACCACACGCCCTACGGCGTCGCGCGGGACAAACGGGTCGCCGAGGCGCTCGGGGACGTCGAGCTCGCCGCGCAGGGGTCGCCCTACGCGGTCACGCCGGGTCGTCTGGCCAAGAACGACGGCGAGCCGTACAAGGTCTACACACCATTCCTGCGCGCCTGGCGCGATCACGGCTGGCACTCGCCGGCCGACACCGGTCCGAAGTCCGCGACATGGGTCGACCCGAAGGACGTCACCACCTCGAAGTCGAAGGCCGCCGACATCCCGGACCCGGGCGTCGACCTCCCACAGCCGGCGGGGGAGACCGCGGCTCTGAAACGGTGGAAGCAGTTCGTCGACGGGACCAAGGACTTCGCGGAGCACTCGGTCGCCGACTACGACGACGTGCGCAATCGGCCGGATCTCGACGCGACGAGCCGGATGTCGGCGCACCTGAAGTTCGGCAACATCCACCCGCGCACGATGCTCGCCGACCTCGTCGACCTGGAGAAGAAGGCGGCGACGAAAGACGGTGCCACCGGCTACATCCGGGAGATCTGTTTCCGCGACTTCTACGCGACGATCATGCATCACTGGCCGCGCAGCTCCTGGTGGAACTGGAACTCGCAGTTCGACGACATCGAGGTCGACACCGACGCCGACGCGGAGAAGGCGTTCGAGCAGTGGAAGGCGGGGAAGACCGGGTTCCCGATCGTCGACGCGGCGATGCGACAGCTCAACGAGTCCGGGTGGATGCACAACCGGCTGCGGATGATCGTCGCGTCGTTCCTCGTGAAGGACCTGCACCTGCCGTGGCAGTGGGGCGCGAAGTACTTCCTCGAGCAGCTCACCGACGGTGACATGTCGAACAACCAGCACGGGTGGCAGTGGACGGCGGGCTGCGGCACCGACGCATCGCCCTACTTCCGGGTGTTCAACCCGACGACGCAGGGCGAGAAGTTCGACCCCGACGGCGATTTCGTCCGCCGGTGGGTGCCCGAGCTCGCCGACATCTCCGGCAAGGCCGTCCACCAGCCCGGCGACGACCGCCCCGAGGACTATCCCGAGCCCATGGTCGACCACAAGGCCGAACGTGAGGAGGCTCTGGCCCGATACCAGAAGGTCAAGGGCTGACACGGCCGAGTTCGGACGTCCTAACTTTTTTCTTCGACCCGGTTTGAAACCGCTTCGCGGGTGTGTCACGCTGGGCCGATGGCGTTGGGGACCGATCCGCAGGTGACCGAGCCCGTCCCGCCGCGCTCTCGGCGGGGGCGGTTCGCCGGCCTCGCCCTGCTGGGCCCCGCGTTCGTCGCGGCCATCGCCTACGTCGACCCGGGCAACGTCGCGGCCAACGTGACCGCCGGAGCCCGGTACGGCTTCCTGTTGGTGTGGGTGCTGGTGATGGCGTGCGCGATGGCCGTGGTCATCCAGTACCAGTCCGCCAAGCTCGGCATCGTCACCGGCAAGACGCTGCCCGGTCTGCTCGGTGAGCGCCTGCCGCGGCGTCGTCGACTCGGGTTCTGGGCGCAGGCCGAGGTGGTGGCCGCGGCCACCGACATCGCCGAGGTGGTGGGCGGCGCGATCGCCCTGCACCTCTTGTTCGACCTCCCGCTCGTCGTGGGCGGGCTGATCGTCGGCGCGATCTCGATGGCGCTGTTGGGTTTTCAGTCCCGGAGCCGCCAACGCATGTTCGAGTCGGCGATCGGTGCCCTGCTGCTGATCATCGTCGTCGGGTTCCTCGCCGGGCTCGTCGTCGGCCCGCCGTCGCCCGGGGACGTCCTCGGTGGCCTGGTCCCGCGGTTGCAGGGCACCGACACGGTGTTGCTCGCCGCGAGCATGCTCGGCGCGACGGTGATGCCGCACGCCATCTACCTGCACTCCAGCCTCGTCATCGACCGGCACGGACCGAGCACCGACGACACCCGACGCCGACGACTCGTCCGCGCGACGCGATGGGACGTGACCGTCGCGCTCGTGATCGCCGGCGCGGTGAACATCGCCCTGTTGTTGCTGGCCGCGCAGAACCTCCAGGGGCGCCAGGGCACCGACACGATCGAGGGCGCGCAGCGGGCCGTCGGCGACGCGATGGGGCCGGTGATGGCGGTCGTGTTCGCCGTCGGCCTGCTCGCATCGGGTCTCGCCTCGACCTCGGTCGGTTGCTACGCCGGCGCGTCGATCATGCAGGGACTGTTGCAGGTTCGCGTCCCGGTGTGGATCCGCCGCATCGTCACCCTCGTGCCCGCACTCGTCGTCCTGGGCAGCGGCGTCGACCCGACCTGGGCGCTGGTGATCAGCCAGGTGGTGCTCAGCTTCGGCATCCCGTTCGCGATCATCCCGCTCGGCCGCTACACCCGAGACCGTGCCCTGATGGGGGCGTTCGCCGACTCCGGGGTCCTGCGCGTCGTCGCGATCGCGATCGCCGTCGTGGTCGTCACCCTCAACGTCGCGCTCATCCTGCTCACCGTCACCGGCAAGGGCTGACCCCGGCGGGGGTCAGGCCTTCTTCAGGTCCGGGTTCTCCTGGTAGACCTCGCTGATGAGCGACATGTCGAAGATGTCGGCGGCCTTGATGGTGTAGCCGGCCTTCGCGAGCGCCTCGATGTTCTCGGCGATCAATGCGTCGGTCATCGTCAGGAGGCCGTTGGCCTTCGTGTCGGCGGAGACGACGAGATCGTTCTGTGCGGTCGCCTCCTTCGTCTGGTCGTCGACCTTGAGTCCCAGGTTCTTGCCGTAGACGTTCACCGCGAGTTCCGCGGACCCGCGGGGGTCGGCGACGGCGTCGTTCCACCCCTGGATCTCCGCCTTCAGGAACTTCTTGAGGAGGTCGCGTTCGGAGTCGATGGTCTCCTGGCGCACCACCAGCGTCTCGGCGACGAGCGGGAGGTTGTGGTCGGCGAACAGCAGTGTCGCCGTCGGGAAGCCCTGCGCGGCCAGGGTGATCGGCTCGTTGGTGCTGTAGGCCACCCAGCCGTCGACCTCGCCCTTGGTGAGCGGGGTGGGGTCGTACTGGACGGTGATCTTGTCGACGTCGCTCTCGGACAGGTTGTTCGCGGTGAGCAGCGCTTTGAAGACGTTCTCGTTCGACGCCTGCACGCCGATCTTCTTGCCCTTCATCTCCGCCGGGGTGGTGATGGGGGACTTGGCGGAGGACATGATGCAGAAGGGGTTCTTCTGGTAGGTCGCGGCGACGGTCTTGAGCTTGGCGCCCTGCAGGATCACCGGCGCGGTGAGCTGCGGGGCGGTCATCCCGATCCACACCTTGTTCGACGTCAACCCCGTCTCCACACCCGTGCCGGCACCGCCGCCGGTGACGAGGTCCGGATCCGGGGTGAAGCCGGCCGCTTTGTAGTAGCCCTTGCTCAGCGCGTGGTACTCACCCGCGAACTCGATGTTCTTGATCCACGACAGCTGGACCTTCTTGGCGCCCCCCGACGACGAGGACGACGAGCCGCTGCTGCAGGCCGCGAGGACACCCGACGCGCCGAGGGCGCCGGCCGCGCCGCCGGCGAGCATGGAGTACCGGAGGAAGGAACGACGGTCGACGCTGAGGGACATGGGATCTCCGTTCGGAAGGGGTGGATCGGTGGTGATGGTCGGATGACGGTCGGGAATGTTCAGGAGGGTGCGGTGCCCATGCGGGACAGCACGACGGCCTCGAGCACCCCGACGATCGCGTACAGCACGATGGAGCTGACGGTGATGACGACGACCGACGCCCACAGCTCGTCGTAGGCCGCCGCGGGCAGTGCCTGCTGCAGGCTCGCGCCGAGACCCTTGTTCGTGCCGAGCCATTCGCTGACGGTCGCGCCGATCATGGCGCCGGGCACGGAGATCTTCGCGGCGGCGAACAGCGACGGGACCGCCGCGGGCAGCGCCGCCATGCGCAGCGTGGTGGTGCGGGAGCCGCCGTAGGCACTGATGACGTCGGAGATCTGGCGGGGAGCCCCGGCGAGTCCGGTCATGATCATGACCAGCGCCGGGAAGAACACGATGATCCCGCCCATCACCGCGACGCAGGCGGGTCCGCGGCCGACGATCATCGTGATGAGCGGTGTGATCGCGACCAGCGGCACAGACCGCATGAGCATCGCGATCGGCATGAAGGTCTGCGCGGCGGGACGTGACAGCGTGAACACCGCGGCGACGACGATCGCCGCGACCATCCCGGTCACGAACCCGATCCCGGTGTCACCGAGCGTGATCCACAGCCGGTCGAGCAGGTCGGCACGGTCCGACGCGGCGTCGGGTGCGGTGAACAGGTACTGGAACACGTCGATGGGCGTGCGGCCGATGATCGGGCCGACGTCGGGGAAGGCCAGCAGGAACAGGATCCAGATGACGACGATGAGGACGAGGGATCCCAGCAGCGACAGCAGCAGGCGCGCGGTCGGTCCCACGCGTCCGACCAGGGTCGGGCGGTACGTCGTGCTCACCATGCCCGCTCCCCCCGGGCCCACCGCTCGACGAAGCGCGCCACGACGGCGATGACGGCGTACCCGACGCCGGCGATCACCCCGGCGATCAACGCGATCGCCCAGACCTGCGGGATCTCGGCGGCCTGCTGCGCCAGGATCATGGCCGGTCCGATGCCCTGCTCGGGTGCGGACAGGAACTCGCCGAGCACGGCGCCGAGCACGGCGGCCGGGGCCGAGATCTTGAGTGCTGCCAGCGTGTTCGGCAGTGCGGCGACGACACGGACCCGGAGCAGCTGGGCGAAGGGGCCGCCACCGTAGACCCGCACGAGGTCGAGCTCGGCGGGTTTCGGCGACCGCAGACCCGACAGCGCGCCGATCATCGTCGTGAAGAACACCGAGATCGCGGCGAGGAAGACGATCATCGTCTGCACCTCGGCGAAGGCGACCTGGATGATCGGGGCGACGGCGATCAGCGGGGTGCAGTAGCTGATGATCGCGAGCTGGGTGGCGAGACCCTCGACCGCCGGCACGATGACGACGATCAGGGCGATGACGATGGCGAGCCCGTTGCCCCACAGGAATCCCCGCAGCGCGAGCTCGACGGTGGGGGTCACGTTGGTGGCGTAGAAGTCGCCGCCCTGATCGCCGATGGCACGCAGCACGGCGAC
The DNA here is from genome assembly GCF_024171725.1 of Williamsia serinedens. Classification (GTDB taxonomy): domain Bacteria; phylum Actinomycetota; class Actinomycetes; order Mycobacteriales; family Mycobacteriaceae; genus Williamsia_A; species Williamsia_A serinedens. The sequence goes on along the minus strand of NZ_JAMTCG010000003.1, from coordinate 619,338 downwards.
GGGTGTCGGGATGGTGCCGCGGAACCACTCGAACACGCCGGCCACGGTCCACAGCGCGATGACCGCGACGATCCCGAGTGCGCCTGCACCCCAGCGGGACCCGGCGGATCGTGCACCCGCCCACCGTGTACCGGGCAGGGGACCGGGTTCGGCGGCGATGTCGGCCGTGGTGGGCTCGACGACCGCGGTCATCCCGCGGCCCCGGTCGATGCCGCGGCCGCGTCGGTGCGGCGACCGAACAGCACGCCGCTCAGGTGGTCGTGCAGGGCGTGGAACTCCGGTGTGCGCAGCATCTCGGGCACGCGCGGCCGGGGGAGGTCGATGGGCAGCACCTCGACGACGCGTCCCGGGCGCGGGCTCATCACGGCGACCTCGTCGGAGAGGAACACCGCCTCGGCGATGCCGTGGGTGACCATGAGGGTGGTGGCCGGCTTCTCGGTCCAGATGCGGAGCAGTTCGTCGTTGAGGCGCTGCCGGGTCATGTCGTCGAGGGCGCCGAAGGGCTCGTCGAGCAGCAGGGCGGTCGGTCGCACGACGAGCGCCCGGGCGATCGACACCCGCTGCCGCATGCCGCCGGACAGCGTGGCCGGCTTGGCCTTCTCGAATCCGGAGAGGCCGACGAGCTCGATGAGCTCGGCGACGAGGTCGTCGTCGGCGGGCATGCGCGCGACCTGCAGGGGGAGCTTGATGTTCGCCTCGACGCTGCGCCACGGCAGGAGGGCCGAGTCTTGGAACGCGATCCCGAGGCCGTGGTCGCGCTGGAGATCGCGCGGGGACTTCCCGTTCATGAGCGCGGTCCCCGAACTCGGAGACTCGAGGCCGGCGAGGATCCGCAAGACGGTGGACTTGCCGCAGCCCGACGGGCCGAGCAGGGAGAGGAACGACCCCTCGGGGGTCTTCAGGGTCACGTCCTCGAGTGCCGTCACCGAGGTCTTTCGCGAGCCGAAAGTCTTGGTGAGCCCGGAGATGTCGACACCGGTGCCGGCCGGAGGTGTCCGTGCCGGCACCGGTGCCGGGGTGGTCGGCTCCTGCGTCATGAGGGGTGACGGTAGGAGCCGCCTGTTGCTGGGGTGTTACCCCGCGATTACGCCGTCTCGACCGGTGTCCGCTGTGCGTCGTGCGACCGACCCAGCACCGCCTCGGACCACTTCACCCGCGAGCCGGTCCGCAGGATCGACCGCTGGTAGATCCGCGAGGCGATCCACGTCGTCGCCGCGCACGCCGCGATCATGAGGACGACGGTCCCGATGATCTGACCGACGCTCGCGTCACCGGTCGCAATGCGCATCGGCATCAGAGAGGCGGAGAACGGCGGGATCCAGGACAGGATGGTCATCGGCGTCGAGGTGATGGCGTTGATCCCGAAGATCCCGGCGTACAGGACGCCGAGCGCGAGGAAGGTCAGCGGCAGCGTCGTCGAGCCGGCCTCCTCCTGTCGCGACACCATCGAGCCGGCCGCGGCGTAGAGCGTGGCGAAGAACAGGAACCCGAGCAGGAACCACACGATCACCGCGACGAACATCGACACCGCGGTCGTGGGGACCGTCAGCAGTCCTGTCGCCGAGCCGGTGATCAACCCCGCCCCGGCGAGGACGACCAGCTGCCCCAGCAGGATGGTGCCGATGCCGAGGATCTTCCCCCACAGCAGGTGCAGCGGCTTGATCGTCGCGAGCAGGATCTCGACGATCCGCGACGACTTCTCCTCGACCACGCCGACGGAGATCATGCCGCCGCCCTGCATGATTACGATGAGCAGCAGGATCACCCCGATGTAGGCGATCGCGATGCGCTGTCCCTCATCGGGTTTCGTCACCTTCGTCTCGGCGACCGACAGCGTCGACGACGCGGCGGCCGCCGAGGTGACCGCGGCCGGGTTCGCGCCGGCCGAGCTGATCGCCGTGCGGAGGCCGGATTGGGAGACGGCGGTGCGGATGAGCGTCTCGGCCGAGCCCGACAAGCCGTCCTTCGTGATGGCCGTGAACGCCGTCGACGATCCCGGGCCGTTCGCGACCAGAGCCGCGGCGACGTCGCCGGACTCGACCTGCGACCGGGCTTCTTCGGGCGTCGCGAACGGGCGGATGTCGACACCGCTGCCGGTGAGCCGACCGGCCTGGGTGAGCGCCTCGGACACGGGGCTGCCGGCCGCGGCGACCAGGCCGATCTTCGGGGCGTCGTCGCCACCCTTCCCGACGAACTGCGCGGCGACGATCAGGCCGCCGACGATGAGGACCAGCAGCAGCACGTTGATGATGCGGAAGGACTTGGTCGAGACGCGCGTGGTGATCTCGCGTCGGGCGACCAACGCGATCGCCCGGGCGGCGCCGGTGTCCGTGCCGTGCGTCGACGCGCCTCGGATCGGCTCGGGGGTCAGGGTGCTGGTCATGCCGACACCACCTCTCGGAACAGTTCGGTCAGGTCGGGTGTACGCGGGGTGAAGCGACGCACGGGGCCGTGGTCGAGCGCGGCGCGCAGGATCTGCTGGTCGTCGGCGTCGGGTGCCACCCCGACGACGGTGGTGTCGGGGCCGGCCACCCGTACCGACGTGACACCGGGCAGTCCGTCGGCCCAGTTGTCGACGGTGGACGGGCCGACGATCTCGATCTCGACCCCGCCGTGCGCGCGGAGCTCGTCGACGGTTCCGAGTGCCCGCATCTCGCCCTTCGCGATGATGCCGACGCGGTCGCACAGGCGTTGTACCAGATCGAGCTGGTGGCTGGAGAAGATGACCGGGACACCCTGCGCCGCTTTTTCTTTGAGCACGTCGCTCATCACGTCGACCGCGACGGGATCGAGTCCGGAGAACGGCTCGTCGAGGACGAGCACCGCGGGATCGTGCACGAGTGCCGCGGCGAGCTGGGCGCGCTGCTGGTTGCCCAGGCTGAGGTCGTCGACGGTGTCGTCGATCCGGTCGGCGATGCCCAGCCGGGTCAGCCAGTCCCGCACCGTCGACGCGGCGTCGGCGCGCGAGAGGCCGTGCAGCTCGGCCAGGTACTGCAGCTGCTCGCCGACCTTCATCTTCGGGTAGAGGCCACGCTCCTCGGGCATGTACCCGATGCGCCGGCGCAGCGCCAGATCGATCGGACGGTTCCCGAGGGAGACCGTCCCGGAATCGGCGGCGAGCACACCGAGCACGATGCGCATCGTCGTCGACTTGCCGGCGCCGTTGCTGCCGACGAAGCCGAAGATCTCGCCCGGGTGGACGGTGAAGGTCATGTCCCGCAACGCGGTCAGGTCGCCGTATCTCTTGGTGAGACGGTCGATGATCAGGGGGTCGCTCACGATCGTCCTCTCTGTGGTGGGTTCTGGGGTCCGGTCACCACCGGCCAGGAGCCGGGGGATCGAAGTGTGTGTCGTCGTCGCGGGGTCGCGACGGGCTCGCGTCTGCGGTGACGCGCGGCGGCTCGGTGGACTCGACGGTGGCCTCGTCTGTCGCGGTGTCGACGGTGTCCGCGAAGTCCTCGGGGTCGGGGTCCTCGGTCCACCAGGCGAGAAGCAGTGTCGGACTGCAGGTGCCGACGAGCATCAGCGTGATCAACAGGACCCCGAAGCCGTAGACGGTGTGCCCGCTGACGGACTCCACCGACGAGCCGACGAGGACGAGAGCCAGGTAGGGGATGAACATCAGGCTGAACACCGCGAGATACCCGATGGACCGTGCCGAGTTCCGCTTGGCGAGTTGGAGTTCGTCGAGTGATGCGACCGGCGCTTCGGCGATGTTGCCGGTGACGATCCCGAGCAGCTTGAGGAAGACGAACACCCCGATCAGCCCGACGACGAACGGGATGAAGAACCACACGTGGGTCACGAAGGACATCACCGACGCGACCACCAGTACCGCGAGCGACGCGAGCACGCCGCAGGCGAGGATGCGTGCGCCCCGACGGTTGCGCATGCCGACGAGCCGGTGTGCGTTCTTCGCCTGGTTCTTCTCGTACAGGCGGACGCGCCACCCCTCGTACCGCACCCACGGAGCGGGCTTGAGGTGGTCCGGGATCGCGGAATTCGGGTCGGTCATGAGGTGCTCCCGTTGCGGTTGGCGTACAGCTCGGTCGACATCGCCGTGAACTCGGTCCGGCTGAACACGGCCTCGACGGGGAGGTCGAAGACGGCGCAGATCCGGAACGCGAGGTCGAGGCTCGGGTAGTTGTCGCCGCGTTCGAGCGCGCCGACCGACTGGACGTTGATCCCGACGGCCTCGGCGAGTTCCGCGCGCGACATCCGACGCTCGGCGCGCAGGACGCCGATGCGGTTGTAGATGGGGAGCTGCGCTCCCCGTCGGACTGGACTCACGCAACACAGTGTTAGGAAAACACAACATCCTGTCAAGAGTTTACGACGGACAAGCGTTCGGAACGTCGCCGATCGTCGGCCTGCATAAAGCTGTCGTTATGTAGGCTCGGCGGTGTGCAGACCACCCGGGACACGTCCCACGACGAGCACCCTCCGACGATGACGCTCGGGCCGGCGCTGGCCGATCGGAGCCGATGGACGACCGAGAGGTGTTCGATCGCAGCCGTTCTCGACGTGCTGAACACGCGGGCGGCGTTCCTGGTGATCCGGGAGTGCTTCTACGGCACCCGCCGCTTCGACGACTTCGTCGACCGCGTGGGCATGTCGGCCCCGGCGGTGTCGCGCGCCCTGAAGCGGCTCGAGGAGGCCGACGTCGTCGTCGGCACCCCCTACCGCGAACCCGGCGCGCGCACCCGCACCGAGTACGTGCTCACGCCCGCGGGCGAGGAGTTGCTGCCGCTGGTCGTCGCCCTCGCACAGTGGGGCGACGCGCACCTGAAAGGCGGTCGGGGTCCGCTGTCGTATCTCGACGCCACATCGGGACGTTCGGTGCGAGCCGTGGTGACCGCGGATGCGGTCGACGCCGCGCTCCCGGCCGACGCGATCCTCGTCGAGCCCGGTCCGGGCGCCCGTCGCTGAGCTGCGCTGTCTGGTGCGTCACAATCGGCTGGATAACGCTAGCGTTTTCCAGCGGCACCGCGTTGTCTCCTGAGTAACGACAACATCACCCAGATGTCCTGGGTGTCTCGGGAAGAAGGACGCCATGGCCACAGCCGTCATCGTCGACGCGGTCCGCACTCCGATCGGGAAGGGCAAGCCGAGTGGCGCCCTGCACGACGTGCACCCCGTCGACCTCCTCGCGCACAGTCTCCGTGCCGTCGTCGAGCGCACCGGGATCGATCCGGCGGAGATCGACGACGTGATCACGGGCGTCGTCACGCAGAGCGGGGAGCAGAGTCTGAACATCGCCCGCCGCGGTCTGCTGGCCGCCGGCTATCCCGAGTCGGTCCCCGGCGTCAGCGTCGACCGTCAGTGTGGGAGCGGGCAGCAGGCGATCGCCTTCGCGGCGCAGGCGGTCGCGTCCGGCGCCGCCGACGTGGTCGTCGCGGCGGGTGTGGAGTCGATGTCGCGGGTCCCGATGGGCTCGGCCGCGTTCGGCACCGAGAACCTGAACGGCCAGGCGTTCGAGGAGCGCTACCCCGACGGTCTCGTCGGTCAGGGGATCTCCGCGGAGCTGATCGCGGCGCGGTACGGCATCTCCCGCACGGCGATCGACGAGTTCGCGTTGCGGTCGCACGAGTTGGCCGCGACGGCGACGAAGAACGGCCTCTTCGACGGCGAACTCGCCCCGATCGCAGGGCTCACGGCGGACGAGGGGATCCGCACCGGGAGCACGCTCGATCAGCTCACCGGTCTGCGCCCGGCCTACTTCGACGAGTCGATCGCGCGGAGGTTCCCCGAGATCGACTGGCGCATCACGGCGGCCGGTGCGAGCCAGATCAGCGACGGCTCGGCCGCGCTGCTGGTGACGAGCGAGGAGGCGGCGGCCCGGCTGGGTCTGCGGCCGCGGGCTCGCGTGCACACGGCGGTCGTCGCGGGTGACGATCCGCTGCTGATGTTGACGGCGATCATGCCCGCCACGCGCAAAGCGTTGGCCAAGTCGGGGCTGTCGCTGTCGGACATCGACCTGTTCGAGGTCAACGAGGCGTTCGCGCCCGTCGTCCTGGCGTGGCAGCAGGAGCTCGGCGTGGACCTCGACAAGGTCAACGTGCACGGAGGCGCGATCGCACTCGGCCACCCGTTGGGCGCCAGCGGCGCTCGACTGGCCACCACGGGGTTGGCCGCGCTCGAGCAGCAGGGCGGTCGCTACCTGCTGCAGACGATGTGTGAGGCGGGCGGACTCGCGAACGCCACCATCTACGAGCGGATCGTCTGACCCGCTCGGGTCATCGGCTCGCGAGGAGGTCCGCCACGACGCGGGCCGCCTCGCGGCCGGCCCGGTTCGCCCCGATGGTCGACGCGGACGGTCCGTAACCGAGGAGTTGCACCCGTGGTTCGTCGGCGACGACGGTCGCGAGGCGGCCGGTCATGGTGATGCCGCCACCGGGTCCGCGGAGTCGTAGCGGCGCGAGATGGTCCAGCGCGCTGCGGAACCCGGTGTTCCAGAAGATGCTGTCGAGCGGCAGGTCGGGGCGAGAGCCGTCGCGCCACCGCACCCCGTCGGGGGTGATCTCGTCGAAGATCGGCATCCAGGCGAGGATCCCGTCGGCCTCCGCGGCGGCGATGGCGGGCGTCCGACGCAGGCCGGTCACCGAGACGACCGAGGTCGGTGGGAGCCCGGCGCGGACCCGTCGCTCGACCCGGGCGACGGCTTCGCGGCCGGCCTCCGGGCTGAAAGGCGCGTCGGAGAAGACCGGCTCCCGCCGGCTGCACCAGAACGTCGTCACATCGGTTGCAGAACGGGCGATCTCGATCAGCAGCTGGACCGCGGAGATGCCCGCACCGACGACCAGTACTCGCTCACCGTCGAAGTCATGGGGGCTGGCGTAGTCGTGGGTGTGCAGCTGGCGGCCGGTGAACGTGTCGATGCCGGGCACGTGGGGGATGAAGGGTCGATCCCACGTCCCGGTCGCATTGACGACGGTCCGCGTCCGGATGGTGCACGGCCCGTCGGCAGACACGGCGGCGATGGTGAAGTGGTCGGGTCCATCGCGACGGACCGCGCGGACGTGGACCGGCCGTCGGACGGGGAGGGCGAACCGCTCCTCGTATCGGCCGAAGTAGTCGGCGACCGCGCTCGAGGCGGGCCAGGCGTCGCATTCGACACCGAGTGCCTCGGTGAGGCCCCAGCCGGGGAGGTCGTGGACGTGGTTCGCGCCCGCCAGGGTGAGAGTGGGCCACCGGAACTGCCATGCGCCGCCGGATGCGGGGGCGTGGTCGAGGATGACGAACCGGTCCTCGAGGCCGAACCGCTGGAGGAAATACCCCGCCGACAACCCGGCCTGCCCGCCGCCGATGACGACGCAGTCGTACTCGTCGGCCGTGGACACACCCGAACTCTACGCAGCGTGGTCCGGGCCCCAACGGATGTCGGCCCGCCGCCGTCGGTCGGCGAGGATCAGTTCCAGCGCGTGTTCGATCTCCGACCATTCGGGGTCGGGTGGTGCGGTGTCGTCGAGGATCCGGTCGGGCCGGTGGAGGTGGTTGGTGCGGGGTGGGTCGGTGGTGCCGTTGGCGACCCACCCGTACTTCCCGCGGTCGGGTCCGTCGAGGATCTTCTCGGTTCGCCAGCCGCCGGGCCCGTCGTGCACGGCGCGGTTGTGCGGTCCGCAGGCCGGGGCGAGGTCGGTGATGTCGGTCTTTCCGCCGTGTGCCCAGTCCTGTTCGGCGTGGTGGGCTTCGGTGTGGGAGAACGGGCGCGGGCAACCGGGCTTGGAGCAGCCGCCGTACTCGGCGAACGTCACGAACCGCTGGGCTTCCGACGCGAGCCGCTTCGCCCGCCCGAAGTAGAGCGGTTCGCCGGTGTGGTCGTCGAACACCGTCAGATACATCTGCGCCTGCGCGGCGAGCTTCACGATCTCGCCCATCGGGAGATCTGTGCCCGTCGTGGTGTGCCCGATCCCGGCCCGCTCACGAAGCTGGGATTCGGTGATCGACACGATCACGTGTGGCGGCAACCCGCGATGCGCGGCGCCGTAGAGCCCGCCGTCGGCGGCGGCCTGCAGCAGGGCGTGGAAGGCGTCGTGATTGCGTTGCGCTTGAGTCCGGCAATCGCGTGACGCGGCGTCGCGCAACTGGGCCTGGTCGATGCCCTCATCGTCGGCGCCACCTTTGGGTGACTGGTCGTCGTCGGGATTGTTCATGCCTGGTTTGGCCCAGGCCGCCAGCAGAACCTCGAACAACGCGCGCGTCGTGGGATCCAGCGTCCCCATCAGTTTCGACATGCTGAGCGTGTCCTGCGCACCCAGCGACAACGACCGGTTCCGAGCGCGATCCCGCTCGTCCGGGAGGTCCCCATCGGGGTCGAGGTGCGCCAGGATTCGCGCACCCGCGCGGGTGATCTCCCGCGGCGAATGGTGCCGGGCGATCTCGGCGAGTTGTTCCTCGGCCAGGTCCCACATCTCCGGTGGTGTCGCCGACGGCACCTTGGCCATCACGTCCAGCACAGCGTCGACGTGTTCGTGGCCGAGTGCTCCGTCGGCCATCGCGTCCGCGGTCTCCGGGCATTTCGCCGGAAGCTTCTCCCCGGTCATCGCGTGCATCTCGGTCAATTGCGTGACCTGACGCAGCCGTCTGCGCGGGTTCGGGATCCGCAGGCGTTGCCCGACGAACTCGTCGAGCTTCGCGCACTGCACCGACCGATACGCCTCACGATCGGAGACGTCCAGAATGCGCTGCAGCCCAATCGAACCCATCCGCCGCACCGCGTGCTCATGGGTGATCGCCAACTCGGCGACCTCCAGCTCCGGGCATGCGTCCGAGGTGCGCTCTACGATCCGATCCAGCACGGCGTGCAACTCGGCGTAGTCGTCGACGAGACTGTCGCTCACGGTGCACCTCCCCTGGCAACGCTGTACACACATCATAGAACATGTGTTCGACTCGCGGTCTAGTTCGAACAGATGAATCCGGCACCGAAGGTCTACGGTCGCTGCGTGATCGAGGTCCGACCCGCGTGGCCGCCGGATGCGGAAGCGATGGCCACGGTGCAGAACGCCATCCACCGTGCGGGGCTGCGGGCGACTCCGGTCGACACCGACGGCGTTCGCGAACGGCATCTGGACGAGGTGCATTCGATCGCATGCACCGTCGCGGTGGACGATGGGCGGGTCGTGGGATTCCAGTCCCTCAAGCGGGCCTGGATCGACAACCCGTACGGCGTCCCGGTCGGGTGGGGGATCATCGGAACCCACATCCATCCCGACGTGGGCCGTCGCGGAATCGGCCGTCGGCTGTTCGTCGTCGCCCACGCTGCTGCGGAGGCGGCCGGACTCCGGCACATCGATGCGACCATCCGCGCGGACAACGCACCTGCTCTCGCCTATTACTCGTCGCTCGGCTTCGTCCCCTACCGGCAGGAGCCCGGAAGCGCCGTCGTACCGCACCGCTACGACGTCTGACATCGAGCGTGCCGCACGGGCGATACGCTGCCCCCATGATCGGGAGCACGTCGGACGGCGCCGTCACGACCATCGAGTTGCAGCGGCCGGAGAAGCGCAACGCTCTCGACCACGCGATGGTCGCCGACCTGGCCTCGGCCTTCGACGACGCCGTGTCGTCCGGTGCGCGAGCGATCGTGCTCACCGGCGCGGGAGACGTGTTCTGCGCGGGTGCGGACCTGTCGGGCCCGGTGTACGACCCCGATTTCCTCGGCTCGCTCGTCGCGACCCTCACGCGCCTGGAGTCCGTTCAGGTTCCAGTGATCGCCGCGCTGAACGGGAGTGCGCTCGGTGCGGGGCTGCAGCTCGCGATGATCGCCGACCTGCGGGTGATGGCGCCGGGTGCGATCGCGGGCATCCCGGCCGCCAAGATCGGTGTGGCGGTGGACGAGTGGACGATCCGGCGACTCATCTCGCTGGTGGGCGCCGGGACCGCGCGGGGGATGCTCATCGGCTGCGACCCACTGACCGCGGACCACGCTCTGGCAACGGGTTTCGCCAACCGTCTCGGCGACCTCGCGTCCGCGCAGGAGTGGGCGGCGACCATCGCCGAGCTCGCGCCACTGACGCTCGCCCACTACAAGGCGGTGTTCACCGGGGACGGTGCTCGCGACGATGCGCCGGCCGACCGGCAGGCCGCGATGATGCGGGCATGGGAGAGCGAGGATCTCGCCGAGGGCCGCGCCGCGCGGGCGGAGAAGCGCGCGCCCCGATTCCTGGGCCGCTGATCGGCGTCAGCGCTTCGTTTTCTTCGCTTTCTTCTCGGCCTTCGCGGCGGCCTTCTTCGTCGAGGCGCCGGGCCGATAGACGTGACGCCCGACATCGGGCGGCGTGGTGACGACACCAGGTCCGCCGGCCCGGATCCATTCGCCGATCGCATCGATCGCGGACGCCGTCAGCACCTTCTGCAGCCACACCGGCCGACCACCCTCGGCGCGACCGGCTCGCGACGGCGACACGACGACCACGTTTGAGCGCTTGCAGTCGTCGAGGCAGTCGCTGGTGCGCACCCGTGCGACATCGCGCACCGACTCCCGCAGCACGTCGAGCTGGGCGTCGTGGTCGACGTCGGGATGCTTCTTGCGGGTGCCGCAGCAGCATCCGCGACACACGGTCACCGTCGGCATCGTCGCACTCATCGCCCGCCACGGTACGGGAGACGTCGAAGGATGCTCTACGGCACCAGCGAGTGATACGCAAGGCTAAGAGCTGCGAGTTTTCGCGCCGGAAACATGGCGGCACCGCATTCGACACACCGCGTCCCTACTTTCGCGCTATTGCCCAGTAGGGGGCGAGATCCTCACTGCGAGAACAGGGGGCACCCATGCCCGGCGAACAGGAGAGCTCATGACGGACACCGTGGCGGAACCGCCGAACACCACGACCCTCGCGACCGGACCGGCGGCCGCGGCGACCCGCGAGACCCTGGAGGACTACACCCTCCGGTTCGCACCCCGCAGCTACCGCAAGTGGGGCCCGGGGGTCGTCGCGATCTCCGCGCTGGGTGGCATCGCCTACCTCGCGGACTTCGCGATCGGCGCGAACATCGGGATCGCCAACGGCACCGGCAACGCGCTGTGGGGCATCCTGTTCTTCGCGATCGTCGTCGTGCTGACCGGCTACCCGCTCGCCTACTACGCGGCGCGGTACAACATCGACCTCGACCTGATCACGCGCGGAAGCGGTTTCGGCTATTACGGGTCCGTCGTCACCAACGTCATCTTCGCGTCGTTCACGTTCATCTTCTTCGCCCTCGAGGGCTCGATCATGGCGCAGGGCCTCAAACTCGGCCTGCACATCCCGCTGTGGCTGGGTTACCTGCTCTCGTCGGTGCTCATCATCCCGCTGGTGATCTACGGGATGAACACGCTGGCCAAGCTGCAGGTGTGGACCACCCCGCTGTGGCTGGTCATGATGGTGCTGCCGTTCCTCTACCTGCTCATCACGCACCCCGACGCGATCGGTGACTTCCTCGCCTACAGCGGCGGCACCGACGCGAAGGGCGGACAGGGTGTCTCCTTCGCGGGCACGATGCTGGCCGCTGGTGTGTGTCTGTCGCTCATCGCCCAGATCGCCGAGCAGATCGACTACCTGCGCTTCATGCCGCCGCGCACGGCGGAGAACAGCCGCAAGTGGTGGACCGCGGTCATCACCGCCGGCCCGGGCTGGGTCTTCTTCGGCGCCATCAAGCAGGTCGTCGGGCTCTTCCTCGCGGTCTACCTGATCCTGAACTTCACCGAGCAGGCCGGCGTCGCCAACCAGCCCGTCGAGCAGTTCCTCGCCATCTACGAGGACTTCATGCCGCACTGGCTGGCGCTGACCCTGGCCGTCATCCTCGTGGTGATCAGCCAGATCAAGATCAACGTCACCAACGCCTACTCGGGTTCGCTCGCGTGGACCAACAGCTTCACCCGCGTCACCAAGACCTACCCGGGTCGCATCGTGTTCCTGGTGTTCAACGTCGCCATCGCCATCGTGCTGATGGAGGCGGACATGTTCAGCTTCCTCAACAACCTGCTGAACTTCTACGCCAACTGCGGCATCGCGTGGATCGTCGCCGTCGCCTCGGACATCGCCATCAACAAGTACCTGCTGAAGATCTCCCCGAAGCAGCCGGAGTTCCGCCGCGGGATGCTCTACAACGTCAACCCCGTCGGGTTCGTGTCGGTGATCGTGGCCGCCGGTGCGTCGATCCTGGTGTACTTCCACGTGTTCGGCGACGCCATCCAGCCCTACTCTCCGATCGTCGCTCTGGTGCTCGCGCTGGTGCTCCCGCCGATCATCGCGCTGGCCACCCAGGGCAGGTTCTACCTGCGGCGCACCGACGACGGCATCGACATCCCGATGCTCGACGCCGACGGCAACCCCACCGACGTGAAGCTGATGTGCTGCGTCACCGGGGTCGAGTTCGAGCGCCCCGACATGATCGCCTCGGCCAAGCCGGGTCCGAACGGGGAGAAGCAGTACATCTCCTCGCTCGCCTTGTCGTGCGACAAGACAGGCGAGCACGTTCTGCCCGCCCAGAAGTGATCGCCCGACGATGATGGGGGTGTGACACGACGCAGCGCCCGCGAGGTGATCGACGTCCTGGCCGACGACGGCACCTGGCAGAGCTGGGACACCCCCGTCGTCGTCGACACGGACGACCCCGGGTACGCCGACGATCTGAACAGCGCCCGACAGACGACCGGTGAGAACGAATCCGTCCTCACCGGTCGTCTGCGCGTCCGGGGGCGCTCGATCGCCGTCGTGGTCAGCGAATTCGGTTTCCTCGCCGGGTCGATCGGACGCGACGCCGGCGCACGTGTGACCGCTGCCCTCCGTCGGGCCACCGCGGAACGCCTGCCGGTGCTGGTGCTCCCTGCCTCCGGCGGCACCCGGATGCAGGAGGGCACACCGGCCTTCCTGCAGATGGTCACCATCACCGCGGCGGTCGTCGACCACAAGGCCGCACACCTGCCGTATCTGGTGTGTCTCCGTCACCCGACCACGGGTGGCGTGTTCGCGTCGTGGGCATCACTCGGCCACGTGACCATCGCGGAACCCTCTGCGCTGGTGGGCTTCCTGGGCCCCCGCGTCTACGAGGGCCTGTACGGCGAGCCGTTCCCCGCCGAGGTGCAGCGCTCGGAGAACCTCCGTCGCCACGGCATCGTCGACATCATCTGCGGCGTCGACGAACTCGCCGTCATCGTCGACGCCGTGCTGCGGATCATCGACTCGGACGGCGCCGGTGATGCGTCGTCGACGGGCGTCGACGGGCGCCCACCGCAGGTCGACGCGTGGGACTGCGTCGTCGCGTCTCGGCGTGGTGACAGGCCGGGTGCGCGAGAACTGCTGTCGCGCATCGCCTCCGACGTCGTCGACCTCAGCGGTACCGGTGAGGGCGAGAACGATCACGGGCTGATCGTCATGCTGACCCGCATCCATGGCGACGGCGTGGTCGTCGTCGCCCAGGATCGTCGGCTGCAGCGCCCCGGCTCCCGGCTCGGCCCGGCCGCGTTGCGTGTGGCCCGACGCGGGATGCAGGTGGCAGCCGATCTGCGTCTGCCGCTGGTGACGATCATCGACACCCCCGGCGCCGACCTGTCGGTGGATGCCGAGCAGGGCGGTCTGGCCGGTGAGATCGCGCGCTGCCTGGCCGATCTCGTCGCGCTGCCTGTCCCGACGGTGTCGGTGCTGCTCGGCGAGGGCGCCGGAGGAGGGGCGTTGGCGCTGCTGCCCGCCGATCGGATCGTCGCCGCCTCACACGCGTGGCTGGCGCCGCTCCCTCCGGAGGGTGCGAGCCTCATCGTCTTCCGCGACACCGACCACGCCGACGTCATGGCCCGTCGTCAGGACATCGGCGCGGCCACGCTGGCCGAGCGGGGACTCGTCGACACGGTCGTCGACGAGGGCGACCCGGCCCGCGATCCCGAGGGCTTCGCACGGGCGATCGGAGCCGCGGTCACGGCGGCGATCGCCGAGGCCCGGGCGATCCCGGAAGACCGTCGCGCGGCCGATCGCGCGGCCCGCTTCGCGGGCTGACCCACCCCGTCGAGTGGGCGTTACCGGACGTCGGTTGGGCGGCTCACGACACAGACCGTCTGGAAACGCCCACTCGACGTCTGGAACCGCCCACTCGACGTCGGGAACCGCCCACTCGACGCGTTTCGAGCCAGGGGTGCGACGGACGACGGGAACTCAGGGCCAGAAGATGGTCCCGCCGGCGAAGTCCTGGGCGAAGCGGTTGCCGACGCGGTACTCGTCGGTCTGCGGCATCCCGTAGTAGCCGCGAGAACCGCCCATCGCGGCCCAGCGACCCAAGATCTTCCCCCACACCTGGTGGGCGCCGGCCGAGGACGACCAGTAGATGTTCCCGCCCTGGAAGTCCTGGCGCTTGCCGCGACCGGGTACGTCCTGCTCGTCGGTGACCGGGTAACCGAGGGCCTTGCGCTCGTAACCGAGCTGGCCCCACTTGGTGCGGATGGCCCCGCCGACGAAGTGGGCGTTCCCCGAGTCGACGCCGGCGTTCCAGTAGAACGACACGTTCTTCTCGAACACCTGGAAACGCCCGTTGCGGTATGCGACGCGCTCGCCGGTGATCGGGTTGCCCCACGTGTCGACGCCGCCGGTGGCGTCGAACGCCTCCTCGATCTTGCCGCCGACGGTGAACTCGCCGTAGACGGTGTCGGCGGACGCGGGGGCGGCGGTGCAGACGGTCGCGGCCGCCGCACCGGCGAGGACGACGCCGAGGACACGGGCGCGGAGGGTGGGAAGAGCCATGTACATGACGCCTATGGTCACATCCCCGTCGCGGTGACGCGTCACCACCCGAACCGCAGATCGTTTCCGCGGCGAAAAGAACGAGGCAGCTGACGGTGGGCAGCGGTAGCGTTCTGGAGGTGCTGCCTCCACCTCTCCCGACGCCGGAGAACCGGCCGTGCTGATCCGTCTGCTGCGGACCTACCTCGCCCCCTACCGCCGTGAGCTGGGGGCGGTCGTCGTCGTCCAGATCATCGCCACGATCGCGATGCTCTACCTGCCCACGCTCAACGCCGACATCATCGACAACGGCATCGCCCGCGGCGACACCGACTACATCCTCCGCATGGGCGGGTGGATGCTCCTGTTCTCCGTCGTCCAGGTCATCGGGAGCATCGCGTCGAGCTTCTTCGGCGCGCGGGCGTCACTCGGAGCCGGTCGCGACCTGCGCCGCGACCTCATGCGCCGCGTCGGGTCGTTCTCCGCCCGCGAGGTGGGCACGTTCGGTGCGCCGTCGCTCATCACCCGCACCACCAACGACGTCCAGCAGGTGCAGCTGCTCGGCGTGATGGCCGCGACGATCCTCGTCACCGCACCCATCATGTGCATCGGCGGCATCGTCATGGGTGTCCGCGTCGGCGCCTCCCTGGCGTGGGTGCTGGTGATCGCGGTCCCCGTCCTCGGCGGCGCGATGGCACTGATCATCGCGCGGATGATCCCGCAGTTCCGGGCCATGCAGGTGCGCATCGACGCCGTGAACCGCGTTCTGCGCGAACAGATCACCGGTATCCGCGTGGTGCGCGCGTTCGTCCGGGAGGACCACGAACGTCGCCGGTTCGGCGACGCCAACGACGACCTCACCGCGGCGTCGCTGCGCGTCGGCCGCCTCGTCGCCCTCATGTTCCCGACCGTCCTGCTGATCACCAACGTGACCATGGTCGCGATCGTCTGGGTCGGCGGCTACCGCATCTCCGACGGCGCCGTCGAGATCGGTGCGCTCACCGCGATGATCAGCTACGTCATGCAGATCCTCATGGCGGTCATGATGGCCTCGTTCCTGGCGATGATGGCGCCGCGTGCGTCGGTCTGCGCCGAACGCATCACCGAGGTGCTGGCCACCGACAGCTCCGTCGTCCCCACCCCGACCCCGATCGGCTTCGCCGGCGATCCGGGCCGCGTCGAGTTCCGCGACGCGCAGTTCCGCTACCCGGGCGCCGACGCCCCGGTCCTGTGCGACCTCACGCTGACCGCCCGCCCGGGCACCACGACCGCCATCGTCGGGTCCACGGGCGCAGGGAAGACGACGATGCTCTCGCTCATCCCGCGCCTCATCGACGTCACCGCCGGCGCGGTCCTCGTCGGCGGCACCGACGTCCGCGACCTCGACCCCGAGGTCCTGCGGGCGGCGATCGGCGTCGTCCCGCAGAAGCCCTACCTGTTCTCCGGCACCATCGCGTCCAACCTGCGGTACGGCAAGGCCGACGCCACCGACGACGAGATCTGGGAGGCGCTGCGCATCGCCCAGGCGGACGGGTTCGTCCGCGATATGCCCGACGGCCTCGACACCGCCGTCGCGCAGGGCGGCACCACCGTGTCCGGCGGGCAGCGACAACGCCTGGCCATCGCCCGCGCTGTCATCCGACGACCGTCGATCCTGCTCTTCGACGACTCGTTCTCCGCCCTCGACCTCGCCACCGATGCCCGCGTGCGCGCCGCGCTGAAGCCGGTCACGCGCGAGGCCTGCGTCATCGTGGTCGCGCAGCGGGTCTCGACCGTCGTCGACGCCGACCAGATCGTCGTCCTCGAGCACGGGAGGACAGTCGGCATCGGCACCCACGACGAGCTGCTCGCCTCCTGTCCGACTTACGCCGAGATCGTCGACTCCCAGCTCGCCGCGCAGGGCGCCCGATGAGCCGCCCGGACGTCAGGCGGGCGGGATGAGCCGCCCGGGAGGCCCGATGGCCGGCGGCATGCCGGGGGAGAAGGCGCGCTCGTTCCGGCCGTCGGTGCGACGACTCCTCGGGCTCCTCGCGCGCCGCCGCCTGTCGCTGCTCGTCGTGGTCGCGTGCACCGTCGGCTCGGTGGTGCTCACGGCGATCTCCCCACGGATCCTGGGTCACGCCACCGACATCATCTTCGCGGGCGTGATCGGGGCGCAGCTGCCGTCGGGGATCACCAAGGCGCAGGCGGTGCAGGGACTTCGCGAGCGCGGCCAGGGCACCTTCGCCGACCTCGTCGCGTCGACGGACCTCACCCCCGGAGTCGGCGTCGACTTCACCGCTCTCGGCCGCACGCTGACCATCGTGCTGGCGCTGTACGTCGTCTCGTCGATCCTCGCCTGGGCGATGGGCCTGCTGCTCAACGTGACCGTGCAACAGACGGTCCGCGAGCTCCGCGCCGACGTCGAGGACAAGATCCACCGACTCCCGCTGTCCTACTTCGACCGCACCCCGCGCGGCGAGCTGCTGTCGCGGGTCACCAACGACATCGACAACCTCGCGCAGTCGATGCAGCAGACCATCACCCAGCTGCTCAACTCGGTGCTGACGGTGATCGCCGTCCTCGTCGTCATGGTGGTCATCTCGCCGCTGCTGTCCCTGATCGCGCTCGCGACCGTCCCGCTCGCGGTCCTCGCGACGGCGCTCGTCGCGAAGCGGTCCAAACCGCACTTCCTCGCGCAGTGGAAGAACACCGGCCGACTCAACGCGCAGGTGGAGGAGGCCTTCACCGGGCACGAGGTGATAGCGCTGTTCGGTCGTCGCGACGAGGTGCAGGAGCGGTTCGACGAGCGCAACGAGACCCTCTACGCGGCGAGCTGGAAGGCCCAGTTCATCAGCGGGATCATCATGCCCGCGATCATGTTCCTGGGGAACCTCAACTACGTCGCGATCGCCGTCGTCGGCGGACTGCGGGTGGCGTCGGGATCGCTCAGCCTCGGCGAGGTCCAGGCCTTCGTCCAGTACTCGCGGCAGTTCACCCAGCCGCTGACCCAGATCGGGTCGATGTTCAACCTCATGCAGAGCGGTGTGGCGTCGGCCGAGCGCATCTTCGACATCCTCGACGAGGAGGTCGAGACCCCCGACCCGCTGAAGCCAGCCACACCGCCGTCCGACGGCCGCGGCGCGGTCACCTTCGCAGACGTCGACTTCCGCTACCGCGACGACCAGCCGCTCATCACGCAGCTGTCGCTGGCCGCCCGGCCGGGGAACATGGTCGCGATCGTCGGGCCGACGGGCGCGGGCAAGACCACGGTGGTCAACCTGCTGATGCGCTTCTACGACATCCACTCCGGCAGCATCGAGCTCGACGGGGTCGAGACGCGGTCGATGACGCGGGCCGACCTCCGGTCGCGCACAGGCATGGTGCTGCAGGACTCGTGGCTCTTCGGCGGGACCATCTGGGACAACATCGCCTACGGCGACCCCACCGCGAGCAGGGAGGCCGTGCTCGAGGCCGCCCGCGCGGCCCACGTCGACGGACTCGTCGCCACGCTTCCTGACGGGTACGACACCGTCATCGACGAGGAGGGCGGCGGCGTCAGCGCCGGCGAGAAGCAGCTCATCACCATCGCGCGGGCGTTCCTCGCCCGTCCGCAGCTGCTCATCCTCGACGAGGCGACGAGCTCCGTGGACACCCGCACCGAGCTGCTCATCCAGAAGGCGATGGTGGCGCTCCGGGCCGACCGCACGAGTTTCGTGATCGCACACCGCCTCTCGACGGTGCGCGACGCCGACCTCATCCTCGTCATGGAGTCCGGGCGGATCGTCGAACAGGGCACCCACGACGAGCTCCTCGACGCGCGAGGCGCCTACCACCGGCTCTACACCAGCCAGTTCACCGGTCCGGTCGACGACGTCGACGCGGTGGCCGCGGGGCGCTGACGAGCGCTCAGGCGTGCACGGAGCCGGGCAGACCCGCGATCACGGGGACCACCGCCTGCACCGGTGCGTGGCGTCCGTCCTCGACGGTCACCGTGAACGAGTCCCCGTCGACGAGCGGCGCGCCGGGCACGTAGACGAAGGCGCCGTCCTCGGACACGGTCACCGTTCCCCGCGCGGGGGCCGCGGCGAGGGTGAAGCGGCAGGGCGCGGCGTCGTCGGCGACGACGGACCCGTGGATCGGACCGCCGATCGCGGTGACGCCGGCGGCGGTGGTCACGTAGCCGCGGCCGTCGGGGCCGGTGAGGACGTGGCGGGCGAACTCGCCGGTGACGGCGGCCGACGTGACCGCGCCGGTCTCGGTGTCGACCACGCGGACGCAGTCGTCGAAGGCGGCGGCGACGATGACCCACCGGCCGTCGGCGGTGACGGCGACGCCGGTGTGGAACGTCTCGAGCGGGGTCGTCGCGACGACGGCCATGGTCGTCAGGTCGACGGTCATCAGCGAGCGTGTCCCGTCCTCGACGAAGTGCGCGCGGGTGCCGTCGGGGGACACCGCGACGTCGAAGACGAACCCGTCCGCGCGGAACGTGCCCGCGGGCCGCGGATCGCGCAGCGGTGAGCCCACCAGGTGCAGACGGGCGTCGGTGGTCGACTCGTCGACAACGAGGGCGGTGCGGGCGTCGGCGGTGAGCACCAGCGCGCGGGGTCGCCCGCACCCGCCGACACGGGCGAGGATCGCGTGATCGGTGACGTCGACGGTGACGATCTCGCCGGCATCCGTCGCGACGACCACGGCTCGCCCGTCGACGACGGCGACGGCGCGGGGACCGGTCAGGCCGATCGCGTCGACGACCTCGAGGGTGGCGACGTCGACGACCTCGACGATGTGCAGTTCGGGCAGCGTGACGTAGAGACGGCCCGTCGCGCGGTCGAGGGCGAGATCGGAGGGTCGGCCGATGAGGGCGACACTTCCGAGCACGGTCATGGTCTCGGTGTCGACGGCGACGACGCTCGACGCGGTCGCACTCACGGTGAACAGGCGTCGGCCGTCGGCGGAGAGCGCGAGCCCGCAGGGGTGCTCGTCGACGGTCACACTCGTCGACCCCATCGAGTTCGCGGTGTAGGCGACGGGCCACGAGTGGCCGATCGCGGTGACGATCGGGGCGATCGCGACGGCGGAACGGCGTCCGCGGTCGTCGCTCACGACCGCGCGGAAGGTGTCGACGACCGGCGTGCGGGCGGAGGCCCGGTGGCGGTCGGCGGTGCGCGGGAGGTAGGTGAAGGTGCCGTCCGCCGCGACGGTGACCGACCCGTGATGAGGCGGGGACGTCACCGTCAACGCGTCGCGCGCCTCCGAACCGGTGGTGATGCGGCCGTGCACCCCGCCGTTCGCCGGCGCGCGACGGGCCGTGGGAACCGGGTCCCGGTGGCGGCGCAGACCGCCCCAGCGGGCCCGCGCAGGGGCCGACGCTGCGCGCGGCGGTGTCACGACGGACGCGCTGACCAGCGCATACGTCGATGGGGTGATGGGGGAGGGGTGCAGGTCACCGACGGTGACCACCTCGTCGTGCATAGGGCTCGCCTTCCGGCTCGAACGCGTCAGGTGAGCGAACCGCGCCGTTCATCTGTCAGGTCACATCAAAACACAGAATTCACCGGGTTTCGGCACGGAGTTCACATCGTGGGGACAAGTCCTAAATTGTTGAGTCCGTGAACATTTCGCGGGTGTAAATAGTGCGATAGGAAACGAATTCGGTCTTTGTCGTAGTGAACTGCTGGACAGGCCTCTTACGCTCGTCGGGTGCCCGCCGTCATCGCGACGCTGAACCTCAAAGGCGGGGTCGGGAAGACGACCGTGACCGCCGGCCTCGGCGAGTTCCTCGCGGGCGAGTTCGGACGCCGGGTGCTGCTGGTGGACCTCGACAGTCAGATGAACCTCACCGCGATGATGATCGGACCCGATCGCTGGGTCGACCTGAACACCCGGGGTGCGACGCTCGCGGCCCTGTTCGCCGACGCCGTCGACGGGACGCGGACGTTCCGCCTGGCCGAGGCGCTGCAGCGTGACGTGTCGACGGTGGACGGGGTGGCCGGCGTCGATCTCGTCCCGTCCTCGCTCGACCTCATCGAGCTGACCGAGGAACTCAGCGCGCTGCGGGTGCGCCGCGACGACACCCTCGCTGCCGTCGGGATCCTCGGTGACGCGCTCGCCCCGGTCCTCGGCGACTACGACGTCGTGCTGCTCGACTGCCCGCCCTCGATGGGCCCGCTCACCCTCAACGGATTGGCCATGGCGCACGGCTATCTCGTCCCGACGATCCCCGATGTGTTGTCCACCTACGGGATCGGGCAGGTGCAGACACAGATCGCCCGATTCGCCGCGGAGCTGGGGAGGCCGATCGTCGAACTCGGCGTCGTGGTGAGCAAGTACCGGGCGAACGCGACCGTGCACCGCGAGACCGTGTTGCGCCTCCGCCGCGACCCGACCATCGCCCATGTGCTCCCCGGGTATCTGGGGGAGTCGAACGCGATCGCCGCCGCGGCGCGCTTCGACCACTGGCCGTCGCTGCGGGCCCGGTACGGCGCCCGGGGGCAGTTCGACCAGTTCCGCGAGCTCGCCCGGACCGTTCTCGTCGAGGCCGAACACAAACTGCCCGAGGCGACCCCGCGACCCTGACTGTCCGACGAGGGCGTGTTGGGGCAGAAACCGTTGGCGCACAACGTATGTGACCGGTTCTGCCGTTCGTCCGTCCGGGTGACGTCAGGAACGAGGCCCCACCGGTGCGATACGCGATCGTGGCGATTTCGTCACGCGGAAACCCCCGAGCCCGTGACCCGGCCGTGCGACGATCGGCCGATGACGTGGGACGTGAGGAGTGCGGAGTGGGAGTGACGGTGGCCATCACGGGCCCCACCGGCGAGATCGGCATCTCCGCGGTGACGGCACTCGAGGCCGATGACCGAGTCGATCGGATCATCGGCATGGCCCGCAGGCCGTTCGACCCCTCCGCGCACGGGTGGACGAAGACCGAGTACCGGCAGGGCGACATCCTCGACCGCGAGGCCGTCGACGGGCTCGTGCGTGACGCCGACGTCGTGGTGCACCTGGCGTTCATCGTCCTGGGATCGCGCGACGAGGCCGCCCGCGTGAACCTCGCGGGGACCACCACCGTCTTCGAGGCCACGATCGCCGCCGAGCGACCGACCCGCATCGTCTACACGTCGTCGGTCGCCGCGTACGGCTACCACGACGACAACCCGCTGCCGCTGACCGAGGACACCCCCATCCGGGGGTCGGCAGAGCACTACTACTCGGCGCAGAAGGCCGAGTGCGAGCTCGCCATCGCCGACCTCGTCGAGGGCAGCGACCTCGACGTCTACACGCTGCGTCCGTGCATCGTCGCCGGCCCCAAGTCGCCGGCGCTGGCCGAGTCGATGCCGTGGAACATGCTCCCCGGCCCGGCGAAAGCGCTGCTCAACGCCGTCCCAGGCCTCAAGATGCCCTTCCCGGACCACGGCGTCCCCGTGCAGCTGGTCCACCACGACGACGTCGCCGAGGCGATCGCGATCTGCGCCGTCGCCGACGCGCCGCCGGGTGCGTACAACATCGCGGGCGACGGCACCGTCAGCCTCGGCGAGATCGTCGAGGCGCTCGGCGGTCAGCCGGTCCCGTTCCCTGCGATCGGGGTGAAGGCGGCCGCCGAGGTGGTCAAGCGCATGCCGTTCCTGCCGTCGTTCGCCGAGTGGATCCACATCGGCCGGACGTCCGTCGTCATGGACACGTCGCACGCCCGGGACGACCTGGGCTGGACACCGCGCCACTCGGCGCGGGAGACGCTCGACGATCTGGCCGCCTCCCGCGCCTGACCCTGCTCAGGGCACCAGGCGGAAGATCGGGAAACGGCGGCCCTCGGCGGTCTTCTCGTACTCCTTGAAGCCGGACGACGCGGTGGTGAACTGCTCCCAGGTCTGTGCCCACTCGTCGGCGCCGACCTCGCTGACGGCCACCGACACGGTCTCGACACCCCCGTCGCCGGGCTTCTCGACGTCGATCCGCGGGTGCGCGCGCAGGTTGTGCACCCAGGCCGGGTCCTTCGGTGACCCGGCCGCCGAGCCGACGACGAGCCAGGCGTCGCCGTCGGGCAGTGCGAAGAGCGGCACCTCGCGGACCTTGCCGGACTTCGCGCCGACGGTGTGCAGGATGAGCAGGTTGTCGCCGAACCCGGCGGTCTCCACGTGACCGCCGTTGCTGCGGAACTCGTCGATGATGGTGGCGTTGAAATCGGTCATGAGGTGATCTTGCTCCCGCGCCCGGGGAAGCGACAGGTGTTCGCGCCCCCGTGACGCACTCGGCGAGAGACGGACGGCGGCGTCCGTCAGACTGTCCCGCATGCCACAGAGCCCCGCCACGCCCCCGCCCGTCGTCGAACCCGCGGTCGGCGACATGTTCCGGTGGCGTCGGGTCGGCGCCGACGACCTCGCCGACGGTGGTGTCGTCGCCCCCGGTGACCGGCTGAGCTGGCCGCGCACCGTCGGGATCGGTCTGCAGCACATCGTCGCGATGTTCGGGGCCACGTTCCTGGTGCCCGTCCTGACGGGTTTCCCGCCGGCGACGACGCTGTTGTTCTCCGGCATCGGGACGATCCTGTTCCTGCTGATCACCCGCAACCGGCTGCCCAGCTACCTCGGCTCGAGCTTCGCCATCATCGCGCCGGTCACCGCGGCGTCGGCGTCGCACGGGCAGAGTTCGGCCCTCGGCGGTCTCGTCGTGGTGGGTGCGCTGCTCGTCGTCATCGGGCTGATCGTGCATCTCGCCGGGACGGGGTGGATCGAGGCGCTGATGCCGCCGATCGTCACCGGCACCATCGTCGCGATCATCGGCCTCAACCTGGCCCCGACCGCGAAGACCAACTTCACCAAGGACGCGGTCACCGCGACGATCGTGCTGGTGCTGCTCGTCGCGGTGCTGATCTTCTTCCGCGGACTGTTCGGACGGCTGGCGATCGTGGTGTGCGTGGTCATCGGCTACCTCGTCGCCCTGGCCCGCGGCAAGGTCGAGACCGACGCGATCGGTGCCGCGTCGTGGGTGGGCCTGCCCGATCTCACCGCGCCGTCGTTCCACCTCTCGGTGCTGCCGTTGTTCATCCCGGTCGTGCTGGTGCTGGTGGTCGAGAACATCGGGCACGTCCGCTCCATCACGACGATGACCGGCGTCGACCACGACAGGCAGATCGGGCGCGCGCTGGCCGCCGACGGCCTGGCCACCGTCATCGCGGGCTCCGGGGGCGGGTCGGCCACGACGACGTACGCCGAGAACATCGGCGTCATGGCGGCCACCCGCGTGTACTCGACGGCCGCGTACTGGGTGGCCGGCGTCGGCGCGGTCCTGTTGGGGCTGTCGCCCAAGGTCGGTGCGGTGATCGCATCGATCCCCGCGGGTGTCCTCGGCGGCGTGACCACGGCCCTCTACGGTCTGGTCGCGGTGCTCGGCGTCAACATCTGGGTGTCGGCACGCGTCGACTTCACCCGTCCGATCAACCAGTTCACCGCGGCCATCCCGCTGGTCATCGGGATCGCCGACTTCGCCTGGACCATCGGCGACCTCGCGTTCGGTGGCATCGCACTCGGCGCCGTCGCCGCGCTGGTCATCTATCACGCGATGCGCATCGTCGGAGGGTGGCGGGGGACGGTCGTCGAACCGTCGCGTGAGAACGTGAGGTCGTGATCCGCTTCTTCGACGTCGACGAGCCCGCCACACCCGGCGGCGAGCCGCGCTACCGTGCGACCGAGATCGCCCTGGCCGGATGGGGACCCGACCACGTCGCCGGGCCTGCGGTCGTCGGGCTGCTCGCCCAGGTCCTCGAGGACGCGCACGGCGTCGACGGCTTCGTACCCGCCCGGCTCACCGTCGAGCTGTTGCGCACCTTCCGCACGGCGCCGACGACGGTGCACACCGAGATCGTGCGCACCGGCCGCCGGATCGTGGTCGCCCGCGCCGAGGCGGTCCAGAACGACCACGTCGTCGCGATCGCCACGTTCGTGCAGTACAAGCGGACCGAGAACGCGCCGGGTGAGAGGTGGCTGCCGGACCTGACCGTGCCGGCCCCACCCGCCCTCGACGATCCGTCGTCGGAGGCCGCGGCCTGGTACCACTCGGCGTCGTCGGGGTGGACGACCGAGCTCTCCGACCACCTGAATGCCGACCGCTTCACCGCGTGGTGGAAGCCGCCGCAGGTGACCGCCGGTCGTGAACCCAGCCCGTACGCGCGGGCGGTGATGGTGTCGGAGTGGACCAGCCTGGTCACGAACATCGGCACCGACTGGGTCGGCTACATCAACGGTGACCTGACCGTCGCGCTGTCGCGGGTCCCGTCGTCGGAATGGGTGGGCGTGCAGGCGCTGTCGCACCTCGACGCCGACGGGATCGCGGTCGGCACGTCGGTGATCACCGACCGCGACGGTGCCATCGGTTCGGGCACCGTCACCGCGATCGCGAACGCGCACCCGTCGGTCGACAAGTCCTCCACCCCGTCGGGCAGCGATCGCTGACGGACCTCAGGCGGCGTCCTTGCGACGGGCCAGGACGGTCATGAACACCAGCGCGACGAGCGCGATCAGCATGAGCATCGTCGACGCGGTGTAGGCGCCGTACTCGTTGCCCTGCTGATGACGTCCGTAGACGAGCAGCGTCAGCGACTGGGAGACGCCGGGCTGGTTCGACGACACCATGATCACCGCGCCGAACTCGCCCAGACTGCGTGCGACGGTGAGGATCACGCCGTAGCCGAGACCCCATCGGATGGCGGGAAGCGTGATGCGCAGGAAGGTCTGCCAGGCCGAGGCGCCGAGCGTCGCCGCGGCCTCCTCCTGCTCCACACCGATCTCGCGCAGGACCGGCTCCACCTCACGCACGACGAACGGCAGGGTCACGAAGATGGTCGCGAGCACCATGCCGGGCACGGCGAAGATGATCTGGATCCCCCAGTCGGCGAGGAACCCGAACCAGCCGTCGACGCCCCACACCAGGATCAGCGAGACGCCGACGATGACCGGTGAGATGGCGAACGGCAGGTCGACGACGGCCTGCACGATCGCCCGGCCGCGCCAGGTCCCGCGGGCCAGGGCGAGCGCGATCACGACGCCGAAGACGACGTTGAGGGGCACCACGATGGCGACGATGAGCAGCGACAGGTTGATCGCCGAGATTGCCGCCGGCGACGACATCGAGTCGAGGAACGCCCCCACGCCCGGCGAGAACGTCCGGTACAGGATCAGCCCGAGCGGCACCAGCAGCAGGATCGTCAGGTAGACGAGCGTGAACGTCCGGTTCGCGTAGCGCGCGGCCCTACCGTGCTGCACGGGTCGGGGTCTCCTTCCGGGAGAGGCGGTCCGCGGTCAGGCGCAGCACCAGCAGCACGACGAACGAGATCGCCAGCAGCACCACCGACACCGCGGCGGCGGCCTGCGGACTGTCCTGTTCGATCAGCGACCGGATGTACTGCGACGAGACCTCGGTCTGTTTCGGGATGCCGCCGCCGATGAGGACGACGGACCCGAACTCACCGATGGCGCGTGAGAACGCGAGACCCGCGCCCGACAGCAACGCCGGCGCCAGCGCGGGGAACACGACGCGGCGCAGCGTCGTCGACGTGCGGGCGCCGAGCGTGGCGGCGGCCTGTTCCGCTTCCCGGTCGAGTTCGAGGATGACCGGCTGCACGGTGCGCACGACGAACGGCAACGTGACGAACAGCAGCGCGATCCCCAGTCCGATCTTCGTCTGCTGCACGTGGATCCCGACGGGGCTGTCGGGGCCGTACAGCGAGAGCAGCACGATGCTCGCGACGATCGTCGGCAGCGCGAACGGCAGGTCGATGAGGGCGTCGACGATCCGCTTGCCGGGGAACGAGTCCCGTGTCAGCACCCACGCGATCTGTACGCCGACGATCGCGTTGATCACGGTGACCACCACCGACGTCCCCACCGTCACCTCGAACGCGGCGACCGCCGCGTCGGAGGAGACGGCGTCGACGAAGGCCGACCAGCCGCCGTCGACCGATCGCGCGACGATGGCGGCGATCGGGATGAGCACGATGAGGCTCAACCACAGTGTGCCGGCCCCGATCCCGAGGGCGGTGCCGACACCGGCGCGCCGCCCACGCCCCGGCGGGGGTGTGGGCGGCGCGACGAGCGAGGCGGGGACCGCCACTATCCGGTCGCCTTGGCGTACACCTGGGTGAGCAGACCGTTCTGCTTGTCGAACAGCTCCTTGTCGACGGTCTTCCATCCGCCGAGGTCGCTGATGGTGTAGACGGTGCCCAGTGTCGGGAACTGGCTCGCGGTCTGGCTCGCGACCTGCGGGTCGACGGGCCGGAACCCGGCCTGCGCCCACAGCTTCTGACCGTCGGCCGAGGTGATGTAGTCGACGAAGGCCTTCGCCTGCGTCTCGTGGCTGCCCTTCACGACGGCGACGGGGTTCTCGATCTTGAACGTGGTCGGGGGATCGATGAAGTCGACGTCCTTGCCCTGGCGCTGCAGGTTGATGGCCTCGTTCTCGTAGGAGATGAGGACGTCACCGGAGCCCTGCAGGAACAGGTCCGAGGCGTCGCGACCCGACCCGGGACGGGCCTTGATGTGGTCGGTGACCAGCTTGCTGACGAAGTCGATCCCGGCCTGCTTGTCCTTGCCGCCCTGGCTCGCGGCGGCGTACGGCGCGAGCAGGTTCCACTTCGCCGACCCCGACGACCGCGGATCGGGGCTCACGACCGTGATGCCCGGCCGCAGCAGGTCGTCCCAGGTGCGGATGTTCTTGGGGTTGCCCTTGCGGACGACGAGGGACACCACCGACCCGAACCCGATGCCCTTGTACTGGCCGGCGTCCCACGACGGGTCGACCTTGCCCGCGGTCACCAGGCGGGTCACGTCGGGCTCGACGGAGAACGCCACGACGTCGGCGGCGAGACCCTGGACCACCTTGCGCGACTGGTCACCCGAGGCGCCGTAGCTCTGGTTGAAGCCGACGCCCTTGCCGGCGGCGGTCGCCTGGAAACCGGGGATGACCTTCTCGAACCCGGGCTGGGGGACGGCGTAGCCGACGAGCGACAGCGTCGTGGTCGTGGCGGCCTGACTGGCCCCGCCGTCCGCGCTGTCGCTGGTACCGCCACCGCAGGCGGTGAGGCCCACCGCGGCCGCCAGCGCGACGACCATGGGGGCGAGGATCCGTGACCGCGTCACGCGAACACCTTTCGTCGTCGGGTCCGATGAAGGATCCGTCGGGCAGGGGAGGCGCCGGGACCGACGCGGGCGACCCGGCGGAGGCCCGCCGATTCGAGCAGGGACGCTAGCAGAGGGGTTCGCCCCGGCTCGGTGCCGAAAAGTACTGTGCCGAGCGAACTTCTGGTGCCGTCGACCGACGGGTCGGTGCGGTCGCCGGATAGTCGCAGTTCACGACAGGGCTGGTGGCGGGTGTTCGCATGGGCAGACCGTGGTCGCGGTGTCGGACAAGCTTTTCGATCCCGGTGATCGCAATGTCCGACTCGTGCACCGATCGCTCACCGTTCACAGATGCGTCGGCGGGACCGGTGCGAGACGTCGGACGAGTCGGTTGACGATCCTACGGTCGTGCCATGGCAGACGGGATGAGGGCGGACGTCGGGGCGGTGGCCCGGTTCGCCGCCCTGCAACGGGCGGCGGGCGCGGACCTCGGCGCGATCGATCCCCGGCGCGTCGGGCTGGCCACGGGGGAACTCGCGGGGTCGTCGACCGCGGTGGCGCTGCGCCGCAGCGTCGACGCCATCGCGCAGGCGCTGGCCCGCGTCGCGGAGGGGGTCGAGGACCTGGGCAGGCGGACCGCCTGGGGCGCAACGGCCCTCGACGACGCCGACGAGGCAGCGGCGGAGGGTCTGCGGCGGGGTGGCGGGTGAGCGAGCCGTCGGCCGACGTGGTCGCCGGGTGGAGTCGCGACAGCCACCGG
Source organism: Williamsia serinedens (assembly GCF_024171725.1). Lineage (GTDB taxonomy): Bacteria > Actinomycetota > Actinomycetes > Mycobacteriales > Mycobacteriaceae > Williamsia_A > Williamsia_A serinedens. Next base: position 590,797 of record NZ_JAMTCG010000003.1, on the reverse strand, counting down.
CTCGACGAGGTGGCCGTCGACCTCGACACCCTCGTCGACCGGTGCGACGAGCAGATCGCTGCGGTCGTGCGCGGGTCGCAGGATGTGGCCGAGCACTGGACGGGCACCGCGGCGGCCGCGCACGACGCCGCACTGCAGGCTCGGCGCACGGAGGCCGCACGTGTCGCGCTCGCCGCGCAGGCGGTGATCACCGCGTTGCGGGGTGCCGGCCCCGACCTGGTGCACACCGTCGCCGCGGCCGATGCGTTCCTGCGCGCGCTCGCGACCGACGGGTATCGCGCGGATGCCGATGGTCGCGTCCAGCCCGTACCCGGACGGCCACAGGCCGACGTTCCGCGCGACGCGAGTTCTGCACTCGCGCTGTCGATCGCGACGGTGAACGCCGCCGGACACACCGACACGCTGCGACGGTTGGTGGCGGCGGCGCGGGACGCCGACGCGGTGCTCGCCGCCGCTCTCGACGCGGCCACGCCGGGTGTCCACGCCGAGGCCGCCGCGACGCCGGGCACGCTGCTCCCGCTGGGCCCGCCCGCCGAGGTGGCGCGCGTGTGGCGCGGCGCCTCGGTCGGACAACGGATGGCCTGGGCAGCAGCCGATCCCGACCTGGGTAACCGAGCGGGCATCCCTGTCGCCGACCGCGACCGACTCAACCGGGTGCGGCTGTCGGGGATGCGCGCGGCCACCGCCGACCAGCGGGCGCTCCGACGGCGGTTGGCACGGCCGGACCGGTTCCTGCTCACCCTCCGCGACGACGGACGGGCGGTCGTGGCCGTCGGCGATCCGGACGTCGCCCGCGACGTCGCCGTGATGGTACCGGGAACCGGCACGACGTTGGCGTCTCTGACGACCAACCTCGACCGCGCGGACCGGTTGCGTGGTGCGGCGGGCGACGGCTCGTCGACGAGCGTGGTGGTGTGGCAGGACTACGCCGCACCGGCCGATCTCACTGCCGCGGCGAGCCCGTCGGCGGCGCGGGCCGCGGCCGCCGGTCTCGGTGGGCTCACCGCCGATCTGCGCGCGACCCACCTCGGTCCGCCGGCGCATCAGACGGTGATCGGGCACAGCTACGGCAGCACCGTCGTCGGGGTGACCGCCTCCCGGCCGGAGGGCCTCGACGCCGCCGACGTGATCCTGGTCGCGAGTCCGGGAGCCGGGGGTGTGCTCACCGCGTCCGGGCTGCACCTGACCGGCGTCGAACCCGGTGAGGTGTCTGACCACGTGTGGGCGGTCACGGCAGACCGGGACCCGATCCGGCTGGCGTCGCCGTACGTGCTCGGTCGGGACCCGACCTCACCGCTGTTCGGCGCTCGGGAACTGCCGTCGTCGCCCGGCGACCCGCCCTGGGCTCCACACAGCCGGTATGGGATCGAGAACCACTCCAGCTACTGGGAACCGGGCTCACCGACGCTGGCGGCGATGGGCGCCGTCATCGCCGGTCGCGGGGATCGGTGAGGTGCGGCGGACGCTGGTCGCGGGGCGGCCGCTGGTCGCGGGGGCGCTGATCGTGCCCGTGCTCCTCCCGGCGGCGCGCATCCGTCGCTCGCGACGCCGGGGCCCGACGGCGGTCGATGAGGACCGCCCGCAGGGCGCCCCGCAGCGAGCGGGCCACGTCCTCCCATCTCCACGACTCGACGAGACACGCATGGGCCTCCTCGACGTCGTCGCGGTCGGCCGCCGCGTCGGCAGCGGTCTCCCACTCGTCACGCTGCCCGACGCACGCACGGTGGCACCGCAGGATGACGTCACGGTCGCGCTCCATGACCGCGGCGACCTCGTCAGGTCGCAGGGCCGCGGCCTGGGTGGTGGCGACGAGGAGCAGCGCCTCGAGCGGGGCCGGCAGCGTCACCGTCCGGCCGGCCGTCGTCGTGACGTCGGTGGTGCGGATGACCGTGGCCGTCGGATCCGGCTGTGTGACAGCCACACCGGCGTCGTCGGTCGCGCTGTCGTGCTCGGGGAGGGCGTCGCGGATCTCCTGCACCCCCTCGTCGAGGAAGGCGAACCACCGGGCGAGTTCCGAGCGCAGGTTCGCCGGCGAGAAGTCGGCGGCCTCGATCCGCATCCGCGCGACCAGCGCTCCGGAGCGGACCGTGACCGCGACACCCGGCCATCGATCCGCGACGACGAACAGCATCTCGGCGGTGACCGCCTCAGCGGCACAGATGCGGGTGCAGAACACCTCGATCGCCGCCTCGTCGTCGCGGACCCGCAGCCACGACGGGAGAGCCGTGGGCATAGGGATGTCGCCGTCGGCGTCCTTGTGCACCGGCCGACCGGAGATCTCGGCGATGGTCGTGTCGACCATGTGCTGCAACGCCTCCGGGCTGTCGGGGCTCCCCCCGATCGCCGGTGCGGGGGCCGCAGCGGGGGTGCCGTCGACGAAACTGGCGTCCGGCACCGCGAACACGTCGCGGAGCACCGCGACGGTGCACCGGGCGAGCCGGTCGGCGCGGCGGCGGGTGACCTCCATCGTGTGCGGGAAGGTGCCGCGCGGCCGCCATCCCGCATCGACGAGCATCGCGTCCTCGTCGGGCGTCGCGTTGCAGACGGTGACGCGGACACGCGTCGTGCCGTGGGTGGTGATCACGACGAACGGGGTGTGTTCCCGCGACAGCTCGTCGTCGCACAGGACATCGAGCCGGATCACGTGCGAGTCACCGGGATCGATGCTCGCGAGGCGGTCGCCGAGGTCGACGGTGAACCGTCGCCACCCCGCCTCGACCGCGCCGTCGAAGCACTCCATGACCGCCCTCCTTCCCGTGCCACCGTCGTGGTGATGGGGAGAAGGTAGCGGCCGGGTCCGACAGTCCTGTCCGGCTCAGACGGTCAGCAGATGGGGGACCGGGAGGATGTAGCTCGGCGTCGGGATGAGGCCGGTCTGCGGCGGGAACGGTCCGAACACGACCAGCGCCACGGGACCGGCGCCGGTGCGCAGGACGACGCCGCGGTCGGGGTAGTCGAGGGGGTTCGCCGGGGCCACACGGTCGGGGAGTCCGGTGGTGCCCGAGGCACCCGTGCGCAGGTTCACCCACGCCACCGTCAACCGGGACGGCTCGAGCAGGAAGCGCTGCAGCACGGTGACCGTGCCCCGGCCGTGGTCGATGACGGCGTCGACCCGCTGGCCGGGATTGCCGCCCGGGTGCAGGGTGATCACCTGCGGCGCGGGTGCGGCCGCGGCGGTCCCGGCGCCCACGAGTCCGGCGCCGAGGGTGAGGACGACTGCCGATGCGGCGAGAAGGCTTCGGATGCGTGACATGGGCGTTCCTCTCAGCGGGTGGACGAGGCGGTCAGGACGGGCGGACAGGTGCCGGTGCGTTCGCCGATGGAGTTGATCTCCGCGTTGGACCGCGGATCGCCGGCGTAGTTCGTCTGGTTCGTGCAGCGCGAGTAGTCGACACCCGGCTGCCCGCCCGGGGTGATCACCGGCGGGCAGGTGCCGGTGCGTTCGCCGATGGAGTTGATCTCCGCGTTGGACCGCGGGTCGCCGGCGTAGTTCGTCTGGTTCGTGCAGCGGGACAGGTCCACGCCGTTCGGGGCAGCGCCGGTGGGGACGACGGCCGGAGCGGTCGTCGTGGTCACCGGGGTGTCGGTCGTCGGAACCGCCGACGACGACTCGGACGCGGTGGAGGTCACCGGTGAACTGAGAGGCACCGACGAGCTCGAGGATGCGGTGGAACCGTCGGATCCATCGCTCGAACACGCAGCGAGGCCGGCGATGGCGACGACGGACCACCCGGCGATCACAGCCCACATCAGCACCGTGGTGAGGCGGCGACGTGAGCTCTCCGGCGAGACGGATGTACGGATCATGCCCCGATTGTCGGAGGCGGCACGGCTGCCGTTACTTCGCGCCGCAAATGTTCACGCGATCGCACGACATGCGGTCGAGAATCCGCACCGACAGCGATCGCCGCGGTCATGGTGACCACGGCGATCGGTGTGGGCGCGGAATTCGGACGGCTCAGCGGCGCGACGCGTACCGCCGATCCTCGACGAGCGCCTCATGGGCGAGGACCGCCTCCGACTCGTCGGCCGGGACGTCGGTGACGGCGCGCTCGGCATCGGCCCGCTCGTGCGACTGCGGCTGCGTCTCCTCGACGTCGGCGGCGTCGATGTCACGACGGACCGTGAACAGCACCGCGGCGGCCAGGAGGGCGGTGACCGCCCCGAGGACGAACGGCACGTGCGCGTTGAAGTGCTCCACCAGTTTCCCGGCCGCGAACGGGGCCAGCCCACCGCCGATGAAGCGGACGAAACCGTACGTCGCCGATGCCACCGACCGCTCGACGGGCGCGATGCTCATGACGGCGGTGGTGACGAGGGTGTTGTTCAGCCCGACGACGATCCCCGACGCGATCGTTGCGCCGATGACCACGGCCTGGTTGTCGGAGAAGATCCCGATCAGCAGGCACGTGATGGCCATACCGCTGAGTGCCCCGTAGAGGGTGTGCGTGGTCCCGAAGCGCGCCTTGAGCATCGGTGCACCGAACACCGCGAAGATCGCGACGAGGATGCCCCACGCGAAGAACACCGCGCCGAGCTTCAGCGCCGACAAGCCCATCAGGAACGGTGCGTAGCCCAGGATGGTGAAGAAGGCCCAGTTGTAGAGCAGGCCGGTGACGCTGGTGGTGGCCAGGCTGCGGTGCCGCAGGGCGGTGATGGGCTCGCGGATCGACGACTTCGTCTGCGGCGCAGGCGTCGCGGGCACGAGGACGATGGTCGCGACGAGGGCGATGAGCATCAGGACGGCGACACCGAAGAACGGCCCCCGCCACGAGATGTTGCCGAGCAGTCCGCCGAGCAACGGGCCCGACGCGATGCCCACTCCGAGGGCCGCCTCGTACAGGATGATGGCGCCGCCGAACCCGCCGGACGCCGAGCCGACGATGACCGCCAGCGACGTCGCGATGAAGAGCGCGTTGCCCAGGCCCCATCCGGCGCGGAACCCGACGATCTCGGCGATGCTCCCCGAGAACCCGGCGAGGGCCGCGAAGGCCACGATGAGCACGAGACCGGCGATGAGGGTGCGCTTGGCGCCGATGCGACTCGACACCCAGCCGGTCACCAGCATCGCGACCGCGGTGACCACCAGATAGCTGGTGAACAGCAGCGTCACCTGCGACGGCGACGCATTCAACTGCGACGACAGCGACGGCAGGATCGGGTCGACGAGGCCGATCCCCATGAACGAGATGACGCAGGCGAACGCGACGGCCCAGACGGCCTTCGGCTGGCGGAACGCGTCGGTGAACGATCCGGACGAGTGCGACACGGTGACACCCCTGACTCGACGACTCTGACCAATCCATAGGTACTCTATATAAATCGTCTATGCAACAACGTGGAGGGGTTCTATCGTGGCCGTCATGACCGAGGTGCAGATCGACGGGATCGGCGAGGCCGTCTACGCGCTCGCGACCGAGCTCGTGCGGCAGATGCCGCGCGACATGAGTCTGACCTCGGTCGCGACGCTGTCGACGCTCGTCCGGAACGGCCCACGTCGGGTCACCGAGCTGGCGGCGTCGGAGGGCGTCGCGCAGCCCTCGATGACGGCGCTCGTCACCGCGCTGGAGCGTGACGGCCTCGTCAGTCGTCACGCCGACCCGCGGGACAAGAGGGCGGCCCTGGTGACCGTGACCGACGCCGGCCGGGATCTGGTCGCACGACGTCGACGACTTGGGGCCGAACTCGTGACGTCGACGTTGGACGAGCTGTCGGACGATGAGCGGTCGGCGCTCGCCGACGCCGTCGGGGCGTTGCGCCGCGTGCGGGAGATCCGCGCCGCGCATCGGGAGGACGCCGTCACCGCGAGGCGCTGACGGCGAGGCGGATCACCGTGCGGTGCCGCCGGTGTTCCGGGAGTGCCCGGGCGCGGCGTGCGCGTCCCGTTCGCGTAAGAGGTCGACCGCGCCGCTGACCGACATCAGCATGGTCCGGCAGACCTGTCTGTTCCGTTCCAGCGAGTCGGCCGCGATGACGTCGCCGGTGTCGGCGGCGTGGCGTTTGGCGGAACCGATCGCCAGCAGGCGACGGGCCCCGGTGATGAGGCACCGACGGGCGACCACGGCGTTGTCGTCGCAGATCCGTGCCACGCCCTCGGCGGGCAGGGGGGTGCCGAGCGTCGTGAGCGCGGTGAGGGTGTCGAGCAGCCGCTCGACGTGGTCCGGGGTCGGTTCGCGGTTGCGCCGCGCGGCCATCGGCTCGGCGGCGTCGGCGATCCGGGCGGTGATGGCGGGCGCTCCGTCACGCAGGAAGTCCCGCCACGACTCGACGGCCGCGATCACGTTGGCGGAGACGAACGTCGGGACGACGAGACGCTGTGTGGCCCAGACGTGTCCGTCGAGCACGTGGACGGCGACGCCGGTCCAGCGCACGCCCTCGGCCACCACGATCTCGTTGACCGTGCGGTCGTCGACGCAGACCGCGGCGACGCACGCGATGAACTCGACGACCGGTCGCGACGGGTGCACGCGCAATTGGATGGTCTGCGTGCCCATCTGCACGCGGATGTCGCCGTCGGCGTCGACGAATGCGTCGTCGGCGTGCGCGGCCAGGGTGTCGAGCAGGAGCTCCTGCAGGTGCTCGGTGTCGGTGACGGGATGTGCCGCCGACGCGGTCGCCGCCGTCACGGGTTCGCGACGCAACGAGATGAGCATCGCCGTGTGCGCCGCGGTGTCGGAGTCGAACGGCGCGAGGAACGTCGGGTGCAGCACCCCGCTGACCTCGCGCAGCACGTCGGTGGCGGCGGCGCAGATCTCGTCGACGCGCCGACGACCGAACTCGATGATGAGCCGCCCGTCGCGCAGCCGTCGCCAGCCGTCGCCGGACAGGACGGCGATCTGATCGTCCGACAGGTCCGCGCGCAGGACGGTGCACCGCACGCGTCGGGCGCCGGTGGTCACGAACGACAGGAGGGGGGCCCAGGGGTCGGTCGCGTCGTAGGACCGCCGGACGACGACCTCCTCGTCGACGGCGACGTCGACGAGGAGGTCGGCCAGGCCCGTCCGGAACTCGAGCCACGCGGACTCGAGCGCGGTGTCGAACCGTGTGCTCGTGGTCATGGCGGGGCTTCCTGGTCGTGGACGGGCGGTGTCGGGACGGGTCGTCAGCGCTTGACGGTGCGGCGACCGGTGGCGGCGACGAAGCCGAGGATGAGCACGGCGGCGACGACGATGCCGACGACGAACGGGATGACCTCCCAGCCGCCGTTGCTGTTGTTGTAGCCGAGCTTGTAGGTCAGCCAGGAACCGATGAACGAGCCGAGCGCGCCGAGGATGATCGTCATGATCACCCCGATGTTCTGCTTCCCCGGCAGGACGAGGCGGGCGAGCGCGCCCACGATCAAACCGACGACGATCGCGCTGATGATGGTGCCGATCATGATGACGCTCCTTCGCAGGGCGCCCGGTCGCTCGACCGGGCTGATGGGCTCGACCGGGCTCACAGGGGACGACGGGTCTGGTCGTCTCCGATGACGGCCGTGCAGGGAGAAGTCTCGTCGTGGCGTCGTGCCGGTGGAACCCCCGCGCGCCGAACGCCATCAGATCGTGTCGCCGTGCCGGATCAGGTCACGAAACGGCAACGGCACCCCGCGCGGCCGGTGCTCTGGCACCGTGGTGGGTGCGGGTGACGCCCCACCCGTGCAGACACTCTCGGGGCGGCGAAAGCGAGTGCAGCATGGCCGAGTTCACCCAGTACATCGCCGAGGAGATCGCGCTCGACCACGCCGACGGGATGTTCGGCCGCCGGGAGGCGATCCGACGTCTCGGTCTGCTCGGACTGTCGGCGGCAGCCGCGTCGAGCGTCCTCGCGGCGTGCAGCAGCGGTGGGGAGTCGGCGAGCGCGACGTCGTCGTCCGCGGCACCCGGGGGATCGTCGGGGTCGGCGGTCACGACGACGTCGTCGGGGTCACCCGAGGCCCCCGGCGCGGCGACCGCGCTGCCGACGCGCACCATCACCTTCCCCGGACAGCGCGGCGAGTTGCGGGGTGCCTACGCCGCCGCCGCGAACCCGAAGGGCGTCGTCCTCGTCATCCACGAGAACAAGGGGTTGACCCCGCACATCGCGTCGATCGCAGGCCGGCTCGCCGGCGTCGGCTACTCCGCGCTCGCCGTCGACCTGCTGTCGGAGGAGGGCGGGACCTCGACGTTCGGGGACACCGCGCGGGCCACCGCGGCGCTCGGCACCATCCCGAACGAGCGGTTCGTCTCCGACGAGAAGTCGGCCATCGCCGAGCTGCAACGTCGTGTGCCCGGGAAGAAGGTCGGCGTCATCGGATTCTGCTTCGGCGGCGGCCAGGTGTGGTCGCTGCTCGCCTCGGGCGAGCCGCAGCTCAGCGCGGCGATCCCGCTGTACGGTCCGCTACCGCAGGACCACGACTTCGCGGGGTCCAAGAACGCCGCGGTGCTCGCTGTCTACGCCGGACTCGACAACCGGGTGAACGCCGGGCGCGCGGAGGCGGAGACGGCGCTGACCCAGGCGGGTCTGACCCACGAGATCCTCACGGTGCCGAACGTCGACCACGCCTTCTTCAACGACACCGGCGGTCGCTACAACGAGGCCGCGGCGACCGAGATCTGGGGTCGAGCGCTCGACTGGTTCGGCAAGTACCTCGGCTGACCGCCGACCGTGCGGCAGATCCCGCCGACCGTGCCGAAACCCGCCGCCGACCGTGCCGAAACCCGCCACCGACCGTGCCGAAACACCCCGCCGAGCGTGCGGTCGGGTAGACCGGAGCGATGACGACGACCCTCCTGCAGTCGACCACTGCGCCCGAGTCGGGTGCCCAACAGATCGGACGGGTAGCGCTCGGCTCGGCCATGGTGTTCGCCGGCATCGGCCACCTCACCTTCGCCCGGCAGGAGTTCCGTGCGCAGGTGCCGCGCTTCGTCCCGCGCGTCACGAGACGGTCGGTCGACGACATCGTGGTGGCGTCGGGCGTCGTGGAGATCGCGCTGGGCGGGTCGCTCATCCTGCTGCGCAGCCGCCGTGCCGCGGTCGGGCTGTTCCTCGCCCTGTTCTTCGTCGCGATCCTGCCGGGCAACCTCGCGCAGTGGCGTCACCACCGCGACGGGTTCGGGCTGAACTCCGATCGCGCCCGAACGATTCGTCTCGTGTTCCAACCGGTCCTCGTCGCCTGGGCTCTGTGGTCCACCGGTGCGTGGTCGGAGCTCCGCCGGTCAGCCTGACTCTCGACCAGGCTGAGTGAACAGCTGTACACTCAGCCGCATGGACACGCTGGAGCGGCAGCGCCGGGCGGAAGTGCGCGAGATGGGACGTCTGGCGTTTGCCGAACTCGGTGACGCCACCACCGGCATCGCCAAGGTGCACTCCGCGGTCAGCGAACATCTGTTCACCGGGTTCCGGCTCGGACTCCGGCCCATCGGCCTCGCCGACTTCGTGGCCCCGGCCAAGCTCGTCCACGACGCGATCGCGGGCGGCACCTACTCGACGATCGCCGCAATGTGTGACACCGCCTCCGAGGTGGCGAGCCAGTCCGCCGACGGGTGGGGACGTCCGCCGTCGCAGACCGTGAAGGGCAGCGGCCTCATCGCAGCCATCAACGGACTCATCGGCGACGAACTCCACGCCGCGCGAAGTCCGTTGGCCGAGCCGATGGCGGTCCGGGTCGACGGTGCGATCGTCCAGCCCATGCCCGACGCCCTGCGTCACGCCTTCCCCAGCGCGACGAACCATCTCGTCGTCTTCCTCCACGGACTGATGGAGACCGAGTCGGCCTGGCGCATCGGTGGGCGACCGACCTACGGCGCCCGGCTCTCCGACGACCTGGGCGCGACCGAGATCCAGATCCGCTACAACACCGGCCGACACATCTCCCAGAACGGCCGCGAACTCGACCGCCTGCTGACGACCCTCGTCGACGCCTGGCCCGTCCCGGTCCGCCGCGTCACCCTCGTGGGCCACTCGATGGGTGGGCTCGTCGCCCGCTCGGCCTGCCACCGTGCCGGACTCGAGGGCGCCGACTGGGTCCGTTCGGTCGAGACCGTCGTCTCGCTGGGGTCGCCGCACCTCGGCGCGCCGCTGGCGCAGTCGGTTCACTACCTCGCCGCCGCACTGCATCTCGTGCCCGAGTCGCGGCCGTTCGCGCGACTGCTCCGTCGACGCAGCGCCGGCGTCCGCGACCTGTTCCACGGGTCGCTCGTCGACGAGGACTGGTCCGGCCGGGATCTCGACGCCTTGCGTGTCGCCGCCGTGGAGGAGGTGCCGCTGCTCGAGCACGCGACGCACCTGTTCGTCTCCGCCACCATCACCCGCGACGCCCGGCACCCGGTCGGCCGTGTCGTCGGCGACGGTCTCGTGCTGGTCCCGAGTGCGATCGGACGGAACAAGAAGCGCCACATAGGCTTCCGCGACGAGGACGGCTTCGCGATCAGCTCGGCCAATCACTTCACCCTGCTGAACGACGACACGGTCTACGAGTGGCTCCTGCCGCGCCTGCGAGGGGTCGGCGCGGACGAGGAACGCATGCTCGTCGGGGGAGACCCCGTGCGCCCGCCCGGCACCGACATCGGACGGTGCTGAGGCGGGCGTCCCGGGTCGCTCAGACCCGGGCGCCGGTCTCGTCGGGATACCAGCGTGCGACGACGTCCGGGTGCGCGCGCGTCCGGCTCTTCCACGTGTTCTGTCCGTAGGTGTCGAACAGCGGGTTGTCGGGGTCGTCGGTGATCCTCGACGGCCCACCGTCCTGCGCAGGTATCCGCGGCATCACCGCGTCCAGCGACGGTGCGTAGAAGTACGGGATCGACAGTCGCTCGGGCGCTCCGGGCGGCGTGACGACGCGGTGCCGCGTCGCGACGAGTCGCCCGTCGGTGGCGATCTCGAGCATCTCGCCGATGTTCACGATGAACGTCCCCGGCTGTGGCGGCGCCTCGATCCACACGCCGTCGGTGCGCTCGACCTGGAGTCCCGACGAACCCTCCTGCGCCAGTAGGACCGTGAGGACGCCGGAGTCCTTGTGCGCGCCCACACCCTGGTCGGTGAAACCGTCCTCGACGGCGGGCCGCGCGGGATATCGCACCAGTTTCATCAGCGTCGCCGGCAGCGCGAACGCGTCGTCGAAGAAGTCCGTCGTCGCTCCGAGCGCCTGCGCCCACCGACCGAGCAGTGTCCGCGAGACCCGTTCGAGTTCGGCCTGGTACTTCCCGACGACCGTCCGCAGCTCGGGCAGCGCGGACGGCCACTGGTTGTGGCCCTGCAGCCGCATCGGTCCGACGGCGTTGGGGATCGGGTCGCGGTCGGGGGCGATGTCGATCTGCTCGCGCCGGTCGACGCGCCCGTTCGTCAGTTCCCCGCCGAGCCGGTTGTAGCCACGGAAGTGTGGGCTGTTGACCATCGCGACGGCGTCCTTGTCGGCCTGCGGCAGCGCGAAGAACCGGCGGGCGACGTCGGCCATCCGCTGCTGCAGGTCGGCCGGGACGTCGTGGTCGGTGAGGTAGAAGAAGCCGACGGTGCGCGACACCTCTGCCAGACGTTCACGCTCGTCGGGCGTCTCCAGGTCGGCCAGGGAGATCAGCGGCAACACGTCCTCGAGGGTAGGTCGACGTCTGCCGACGCGCCGGGGTTGGCGTCGCGGTGATCGGGAACGGGTAGACCGGAGGGAACCCACCCACAAGGAGAGCCCATGGCCCGCCCGACCGTCGCGTTCCTCGACGTGAACGACACCCTCTCGGACTTGGCGTCCGTCGAACCGGCGTTCGTCGACGCCGGACTGCGTGCCGAGGACGTCCGTATCTGGTACCTGTCGGTGCTGCGGGACGGGTTCGCGCTGACGGTGCTCGGCGACGCAGCGGACTTCGCCGAGCTCGGGCAGTCACAGTTGCGGTCGATGCTGCGCCTGGCCGACCGATCGCGCGACGTGAAGTCGGCCGACGTGGTCGCCTCCGGTCTGATGCGCAGTTTCATCGACGCTGCTCCGCACCTCGACGTCGTGCCGGGTATCACCGCACTCGCCGGCGCCGGGCTGCGTGTCTACACGCTGAGCAACGGCTCCGCGGACGTCGCCCGCCGACTGCTCGGGTCCACCGACGCCGGCCCCGCGATCACGGACTACCTGGCGGCGGCCGACGGTGGTGCCTGGAAACCCGCGCCCGCGTCGTACCGACACGGACTGCAGGTCGCGGGCGTCGACGCCCCCGAGGCGCTCATGGTCGCGGTGCACCCCTGGGATCTCGAGGGTGCGCGCCGCGTCGGACTGCAGACCGCCTGGATCAACCGCGACGGCGCGGACTACCCCGACGCCTTCGCCTCACCCGACCACACCGTGGCGTCGTTCACCGACCTCGGACCGGAGATCGACAGTCACCACTCGTGACCGCATGAGCCGCAGACGAAGTCAGGCATCTCGCCGGGCGGGGCCGATGACGTCGTGACTCCGATCGGCAGGGGTGCGTCGGAGTGGTTCACGGTGACGATGTCGGCATGGCGAGCCCCGCACCCGGGGCACGACGGGCGGAGGCCGTACATGAGCTCAGCCGCGGTCGGCGCGAGCGGCTGATGCAGGATCTCGTGACACGACGGGCACACCGCGATGCTGATGTCGAGATCGATGCGTGCGTCGATACGCAGGCCGATGCGGTGGGCCTCGAATCGCGGAGTGAACTCGGTACGCGGGTCGCGACCGCACGTGTTGCACCCCCACGTACGCGCGATCGCGGCGTCATAAGCGGTCACGCCTTCGCTCGCGCAGCTGTGGTCGACGCGATACCACCGCGTCGGAGAGATGGTCTCGGCACGAATCGCCGCGATCGTCAGGTCGGCGAGACCGACCTCGAGGGTCGTGATGGTGCGGGGTAGCGCCCGGCGTACTCGCGCCTCCACCGCGAACAACGACACCCCGCAGTGGTCGACGAACGGGTCGGTGGGACTCAGGTTCGGTCCGTCTCGCCGACGATCGCCGTCCACCACGTCGTAGACACCGTCGACGGCCCACAGTCCGGTCGCGACCAGGCCGACCACCCGTTCGCCGACCTCGACCCACCCGGGCAGGTCGTAGCCGTCGTCGTCGGGTTCGCGGACGAGGATGTGGGTGCGCGGCATCCAATTGTCGCCGGTGGACTCCATGCGCCGTTCCGATCTCGTCAGGGAAGGGGCGATCCGGGCACGGACCGCCTGACGAGAGGGGAGAACCGCGGGTGTGCAGCACATCTCGACTCCGCTCGCGATGTGGCTGCGTTCATCGGTGCCCTCTCGTGACAGGACCGTACGGACGAGGTCCGACAGATTTCTTCACCGCTCCCGGCGTGGTGTCACGCGGTCGCGGCCCGATCATGATAGCCACGCTCACGTTCGCGGAGGCGAACCCGGTGCCCGTTTCGCCCGACCTGATCGATACATGGGTCCGCGCGCCTACCCTCGGGCAGTGCACGGGCCCGGCCGCGGTCGGGCGAGCAGCGAACGGAAGCGGTGGACGATGGCGTATCGGTATCTCGGCAGCAGTGGTCTCAAGGTCTCGGAGATCACCTACGGCAACTGGCTCACGCACGGCTCCCAGGTGGAGAACGACGTCGCCGAGAAGTGTGTGCACGCCGCACTCGATGCGGGCATCACCACCTTCGACACGGCCGACGTCTACGCCAACGGTGCCGCGGAGGAGGTTCTCGGGAAGGCCCTGAAGGGGCAGCGCCGCGAGGGCCTCGAGATCTTCACCAAGGTCTACTTCCCGGTCGGGGAGCGTGGTCCGAACGACACGGGGTTGTCGCGCAAGCACATCCGCGAGGGCATCGACAACTCGCTGCGGCGACTCGGCGTCGACTACGTCGACCTCTACCAGGCGCACCGCTACGACCACGAGACGCCGCTCGAGGAGACCATCGCCGCGTTCGCCGACGTCGTCCGCTCGGGCAAGGCGCTCTACATCGGTGTCTCCGAGTGGACCGCCGACCAGCTCCGCGCGGGTCAGACCCTCGCACGGCAGGCCGGCTTCTCCATCGTCTCCAACCAGCCTCAGTACTCGGCGCTGTGGCGGGTGATCGAGGAGCGCGTGATCCCGACGTCGCGCGAGCTCGGGATCGGTCAGATCGTCTGGTCGCCGATCGCCCAGGGTGTGCTGACCGGCAAGTACAAGCCGGGTGAGGCGCCGCCGGCCGGGTCGCGCGCCACCGACGAGAAGGGTGGCGACGAGATGATCAAGCGCTACCTCACCGACGACGTCCTCACCCGCGTGCAGGATCTGCAGCCCATCGCCGACGACCTCGGGATCACGATGGCGCAGCTGGCCGTCGCGTGGGTTCTCGCCAACGACAACGTGTCCGCCGCGCTGGTCGGTGCATCGCGGCCCGAGCAGATCACCGAGAACGTGAAGGCGTCCGAGGTGACGCTGGAGGCCGACGTGCTGTCGCGGATCGACGCCGCGCTCGGCGACGCGATCATCACCGACCCCGACCTGACCCGCAGCCCGGGGAAGCGTTTGAGCTGACGACGGCGTTGTCGGGAGGGTGACCGCCCTCCCGACGCCACCGCCGCCCAGCCCCGACGGCGACCACGCCGAGTCCGTCGCGTGGGTCGCCGAACACCTCGGAGATCTCGCCCGCGAGGAACCGTCGGACATCGCCGCCGGGGCGTTCACCGGCGGGCAGACCGCAGCAGACATCGCCTTCGGCGCGCTCGATATCACCGGCTACGCCGCGCGTCGCAACGAGGTGTTGCCCGTGGCCCGTCGCGGCGCCAGCCGCATGTCGCCCTACATCCGTCACGGCCTGACACCGCTGCCCGAGGTGTGGGACGCGGTGTCCGACGCGCCCGGCCGCGACCGCACCAAGTACCGCGACGAGCTGCTGTGGCAGGAGTACGCGCGGCACCTGTACTCGCGCGTCAGGACGGACCTCGGCCAGGCCCTGCGCTACGAGCAGCCGCGCCGCGACCTCCCCGCGGGTGATCGCCCGTTCGGCGGAGACCCGTGGCCGCGCGAGATGAAGTGCATGGAGCTCGTCGTCGACGAACTCCACGAGAACGGCTGGCTGGTCAACCAGACACGCATGTGGGCGGCGTCGCAGTGGACCGTGCGCGTCGGCGCGACGTGGCCCGACGGCGAGGACGAGATGTTCGCGCACCTGGTCGACGGCTCGCGCGCCGCGAACCGCCTCGGCTGGCAGTGGACCGTGGGCACCGGGTCGGGTAAGCCCTATGGGTTCAGCCGGTGGCAGGTGAAGAAGCGGTCGCCGAAGCTGTGCGGTGAGTGCTCGTTGAACTCGAACTGCCCCATCCAGGACTGGCCGTCGGACGACCACGGCGCACCCGTCGACGGCCCCTACCTGGGCCCCGAGGACATCCCGTCGGGCCCGGACTCTGCCGAGAACACTGGTGAGGCCGACGCCGTGTGGCTGACCGCGGAGTCCCTCGGCGACGCGGATCCCGCTCTGGCGGTGGACGAATCGCGCCCCGCGGTGTTCGTCTTCGACGAGCCGCTGCTGCGTCGACTCCGCCTGTCGGGCAAGCGGTTGGTGTTCCTCGCGGAGTGCCTCGGTGACCTTGCGCAGCGCCGTGAGGTCGAGGTGCGTCGCGGTGTCGTCGCCGACGAACTCGACGGCCGGTCGCTGGCGTCCACCTGGGCCCCGGTGCCGGGGTACAAGCGCATCGCCGGGCAGGTGCGCCCCGCCGAGGTGCACCCCTGGCCCTGGTTGGTCCATCCAAAGCGTGCTCCGGTGAGGTCGTTCACCGCCTGGCGCAAGGCCGTCGGCAACCCCCGCTGACCTGACGCGCCGTGCCTAGCTCGCGTCGCGCACCTAGCTCGCCGACCGTGCCAATCCGGGCCGCCGAGCGTGCACCAGATCTCGCCGAGCGTGCGGTAGATCCCGCCGACCGTGCAGTAGATCCCGCCGACGATCAGGCGACGAGCGCCGGTGCGGCGGAACCGGCTGCCGCGACGAACAGTTCCGCCGTCGCGATCCGTCGGGCTGCGCGGTGCAGCCCGACGCCGGCGACGCATCCGTCGGAATCCGTCGTCACCTCGGCGACCACGACGCCCGCTGCCGTCCCGATCCGCAGCTGTGACGGATCAGTCGACGACGACAGCTGTGCGACAACTGAATCCGGCCGCGACGCCGCGACTGCCACGGCGACCGCAGAGGTGAGCCCGATCGCCGGGTGCGGTGCCATCATCGACACCATCCGAACCATGACGTCGTGGTCGTCGGCTGTCAGCTCTTCGCCGGTCGGCGTCACGAAAGTGGCAGCAGGCCCGACGATCCCGACCTTGGGGGTCGCGTGGGAAATCGGATCGTCGGGCCCGCACAACCCCATCCGGAGGGCCGCCGCGCGGCGGATCCGGATCAGGGTCGGCATCAGTGCGGTGACCCGCGCGGTGTCGAGCACGCCACCTTCGTCGAGTCCGAACGACCGCCAGTCGACGAGGACGGCGGGCGCACCCGCCTGCACCATCGTCGCCCGGTAGGTGACCCCGTCGACGACGAGATCGTCCACGGCGTTGCCCGTCGGCCACGGTGCGACGGCCGGCTTCTCGAACGTGAGGACCACCGGCACCCCCGGCGCGGTGGCACCGGGAACGGTCGCGTCGCCGTCGAAGGGGATCCGGCCGCCCGGCGTGGCGATCTCGGCGGTGAGGATGTCACCGGTGTTCTCGTTGCGCATCCGCACCCGCGTCACCGGGCTCTGCACGGCGACCATCCCGGTCTGCAGCGCGTACAGGCCGATGGCGGTCGCGCAGTTGCCGCAGTTGCTCGACCACTCGACGCGACAGTCTGCGATCGCGACCTGGGCGAAGAGGTAGTCGACGTCGACGCCCGTCAGCGCGGACCGACGGACGATCGCCGCCTTCGATGTGGTGGAGCTCCCGCCGCCGATGCCGTCGATCTGCCGGGGATCGCCCGACCCGAACGCTGCGACGAGGATGTCGTCGAGGGTCATCTCCGACGACACGAGCGGGTCGATGTCGACGCCGGTGAACAGCCAGCACTTGCTGGTGCCGCCCCGCATCCAGGTTCCGCGCACTGTGAACATCTGCGTGCCTTTCCACATGTCGCCGAGGGTGTGGCGACGTTCTGATTCGAGAATGGGACAACCCAGGGTGAAGCACAATGTGCGATCTCTGGCTATCGCTTTCGCTGTGCTTAACGCCCGGGGTTGCACCGAGGGTGGCGTTCCGCGCCCGGGGGCTCAGAACAGGGAGGGAGTCACCACCAGGACGATCCAGCACAGGGCCGGCGCGAGTGCGACGATGATGCCCGAGTAGGCCAGCAGCTGGCGGTAGAAGACGCGACGGTCGATGCCCTGGGCGTTGGCCAGGATGAGCGCGCCGTTGGTGGAGAAGGGCGACACGTCGACGACGGTGGCCGCGATGGCCAGTGCCGCGACGACGCCGACGACGGGCAGTGCGCCGGTGTGCAGCAGCGGCAGGGCCATCGGGATGATCGCGGCCATCAGCGCCGTCGACGACGCGAAGGCCGAGGTGATGCCGATGACGTAGCAGAGGACGGCCGCGACGATCAGTGGGGCGCCGAGGCCGACCGCCAGGTGCGCGAGGTGGTCGATCGTGCCGACCTTCTCGAGCACGGAGATGTAGGTGATCATCCCCGAGACCAGCAGCACCGTCGGCCAGCTGATGCCCATGATCGCGTCGTTCTGTCCCTTGAGGTCGGTGAAGGCGAGGATCACGCCGGCGGCGATCGCCACGAAGCTGATCGGCATGTGGAACACGAGGACCAGCACCAACACGGTGGCGATGAGGGCGAGGGTCAGCTTGTGCACACGGGTGACCGCGACCTGGGGGAGCGTCAGGGTGGCCTCGACGGGCTCGGTGCGGGTGAGGACCTTCGTGCCACCGGACCCGCCGGTCGGGGTCCCGCCGGTGGGGGCGCTGCCGCCCGTCGGGCCGGTCAGGGCGCCGCCGTCGCCGGGTGCCGACGACCAGTCGGTGGTCGCGGCGAGCGTCGAACCTGTCGCGGTGTAGGCGAGATTGCGGGTGCGGGCAAGGACCGAGTACGTGACGACGGTGATGACGGCGAGCAACAGGTTGATGCCGTAGCTGGAGAAGAACAGCGACCACGGGCCGATGGACAGGCCGTTGTCGTTGACGATTCCGCGGACCAGGACGCCCGATACCGAGATGGGCGAGAAGGCTCCGGCGTGGGCTCCGTTGATGACGAGGATGCCCATGACCAGCGGGCTCATGCGCACGGTCGCGGCGAAGGTCAGCGCGGCCGGCGCGATGAGGGCGACCGCCGCCGGGCTGAACGTGCCCAGCGCCGTCAGCGCGGACGCGACGAAGAAGAACACCCACGGCACCACGGTGACGCGGCCCTTCACCGCCCGGATGCACGCGTTCACCAGCAGGTCGATTGTGCCGTTCTTCTTGGCCATGCCGAAGAAGTAGGTGACGCCGACGATGGTCAGCACGATCGACGCCGGGAACTCCCCGAGGATCTCCTTGTCGTCGTAGCCGAGGGCGAAGTAGCCGACGACGAAGGCGCCGACGAACCCGAGGATCCCGATGTTGATCGGGAGGATGCTGGCCACCACGAACATCGCGACGAGCGCGACGAGCGGCAGTATCTCGATGGAACTCATGATCTGGTCCTTGACCTTTCCGGGCCGATCACCACGCAGTGGTTTCTCGACGACGACGTTATGCGGGTCACACTATGATCGGCATCACTTCAGGACAATTACGCGTTTTGCGCCCCGCTGTAAGCTGAGCTGAACGCAGATCTGGGAGGTCCTCGTGTCGCAGACGGGCTACTTCGACGTCGTCACGCTGTTCCTGTTGTTGGACATCGCCGAGGCGGGATCGCTGACCGCCGGTGCGGAGCAGGCGAACATGACGGCGTCGGCGGCGTCGCAGCGGATCACCAAGCTCGAGAAGTCCATCAAGCAGCCGGTCGTGGTGCGGCTGCCGCGCGGGGTGTCGCTCACCGACGCCGGCGAGGTGCTGGTGGCGCGTGCCCGCCTGTTCCGACGCGAGATGCGGTCGGCGCAGGGCGATCTCGACGCGCTCCGCGGACTGCAGCGCGGGACCGTTCGGTTGGGGTCGTTCCCGACGGTCAGCGCGTCGATCCTGTCCGACGCGCTGAAGGTCTACCGCTCCCGCTGGCCCGACGTCGACATCTCCGTCACCTCGGCCACCCGCCCGCAACTGCTCGACATGCTCGACGCAGGCGAGGTCGAGATGGCCCTGCTGTGGAGCTACCGGTGGACCGCTGAGACGGAGCGGTCGCTCACGCTGCATCCGCTGATGAGCGATCCGACGATGCTGCTCATCCCCGCCGACCGCGACATGCCGGCGGGGGGAGCGGTCCTGTCGTCGTTGCGCTCGCAGCGCTGGATCATCCGCAACTCCGACCATCCCGCGGCCGAGGTGCTCTATCGAAGCTGCCAGAACGCCGGCTTCGAACCGAACGTCGTCTACGAGGCGCACGACTATCAGGAGATCGAGGCGATGGTCGCGGCCGGGCTGGGCATCGCGATGGTCCCGCGGCTCGCGGTCGCCTCCCACCGGCCGGATGTGAAGGCGGTCCCGTTCAGCGCAGTCGACGAGGTCCCGACGCGCTCGATCTACGTCGCGACCCTGGCCCGTCGCGCCTACAGCCCGGCGATGAACGCCGTCGCCGAGGCCCTGCGTACCGCGGCCGACACCATCCAGGAGACCTGGTCCGCCGAGTCCCGATCACCCGTCCGCGCCTGACCGCAAGTCCCCGACCGGGCCAGGAACTCCTCGCCGACCGTGCGGTAGATCCCGTCCAGCGTGCACCAGATCCCGCCGACCGTGCGGTAGATCCCGCCCAGCGGGCACCAGATCTCGCCGACCGTGCGGATGTTTCCACCATGCGTGACGCATCGGTGCGACACTGTCCGCCATGACCCGTCCCAGCGCGGAGGACCTGGACGCCGCCGACGCTCTCTCCGAGTACCGCGCGCTGTTCGTCGACGGCGGGGGAGTGCATGCCTACCTCGACGGCAACTCCCTCGGCCGCCCGCTCACGGTCACCGCCGACCACATGCGCGAGTTCATCGAGCACGAGTGGGGCGGTCGGCTGATCCGCGGGTGGGATGAGCGGTGGCTCGACCTTCCGGCGGCCCTCGGCGACCGCATCGGCGCGGCCGTGCTCGGCGCCGCGCCGGGTCAGACGATCATCGGCGACTCGACGAGCGTCCTGCTCTACAAGCTGGCCCGATCGGCCGTCGCGATGCGCCCCGGCCGCACCGAGATCGTCATCGACCGCGACAACTTCCCGACCGACCGCTACCTCGTCGAGGGGATCGCCGCAGAGACCGGCACGACGATCCGCTGGATCGACACCGAGCACGACAGCGGTGTCACGACTGAGCTGCTCGACGCAGCCGTCACCGACCGCACCGCGCTGGTCCTCGTCAGCCACGTCGCCTACCGCTCGGGGTTTCTCGTCGACGCGCCCGCGGTCACCCGGCTCATCCACGACCGCGGCGCGCTTCTGCTGCTGGACGTCTCCCATTCGGTCGGGTCGGTTCCGATGCAGCTCGACGACTGGGGCGTCGACCTCGCTGCCGGATGCACCTACAAGTACCTCAACGCAGGGCCGGGGGCGCCAGCGTTCGCCTACGTGCGGCGCGAGCTCGTCGAACAGGTCGCGCAACCGATCTGGGGGTGGATCGGTGCTGCGGACCCGTTCCAGATGGAGCAGGGGTACGCCCCGGGACCGGGCATCCGCCGTCTGCTCAGCGGTACCCCTCCGATCCTGGGGATGCTGCCGGTCGCCGACATGCTCGAGCTGATCGAGCGGGCCGGGATCGACGCGATCCGGTCCAAGTCGGTCGCGTTGACCGAACTCGCGGTCTCATTGTCTGACAGCGTTCTTCGCCCGCTCGGCGCGACGCTCGCCTCACCACGTGACCCCGGACGACGCGGTGGCCACATCACCGTCGACCACCCGCGATCCCGCGACGCGGTCGCGCGACTGTGGCGGCAGGGCGTCATCCCCGACTTTCGGACGCCCGCCGGCGTGCGCCTCGGTTTTAGCCCCCTCACCACCAGCTTCGACGAGGTCGAGCGTGGCATCGAGGCCCTGGCCCTCGCCCTCGGCTGACCGCCGACACCTACCCCGCGATTCGGTGCTCGATCGTCGCCAGGACCTGTGCCCACAGGCGATGCTGCGGCGCGATGATGTCGAAGTGGTCGCCGGGGGCGGTCACCTCCACGATCTCGTCGCCGGCCTCTCCCGCGGCGCGGGCATAGTCGCGGCTGATGGCGAGAAGGTGCGGGTCGTCGTCGTGCCCGCACGCGATCACCTGCGGAACGCGCAACGGCAGGCGATGCCGCGGCGACGACGCGACATCGTCGGAGTTGTCCGCCGACCACGGATGCCCCAGTGCGTTCTCGACCGCCCCGTCGCCGAGCCGGAGCTCGTGCGCCTTCTCGAGGTCGATGACGCCGGCGAGCGACACCGCGAGCGCCGGTGGGGTGGACGCATCGGCGGCGACCCGCAACGCGAGCTGCCCGCCCGCAGAGTGTCCGATGACCACGACGGGCAGCTCCGTCTCGACCGCGACGAGAGCATCGGCGAGGTCTGATGTCGTTGCTGCCCAACCGTGCTCGTCGGGTCGTCGGTACTCGACGTTCCACGCCGCGACGCCCGACGACGCTAGGGCCTCGGCCATCGGCTCCATGAGGTCGGCCTTGTACTTCGATCGCCAGTAGCCGCCGTGGACCAGCACGGCAGTCCAGCGGGCGTCCCCGTCGGGGCGGGTGACGTCGATGTACTGGTCGGGATGCGAGCCGTAGCGAACCGTGTCCTGCGCCATGCCACCAGTGTGCGCGCATCGACTGGCGGCCAAACCTCAGCCACCGAGCATCTGGGCGATGTCGTCGCCGGTGATGGTCGACCCGAAGACGTCGCCGTCGCCGATCACCGCGTCGAACAGTGCGCGTTTGCGCTCCTGCAGGGCGACCACCTTCTCCTCGACGGTGTCGGCGGAGACCAGTCGGAACACGGTCACCGGCCTGGTCTGCCCGATCCGGTGCGCGCGGTCCACCGCTTGGGCCTCCGCGGCCGGGTTCCACCACGGGTCGCAGACGAAGCAGTAGTCGGCCTCGGTGAGGTTCATGCCGAAGCCGCCGGCCTTGAGGCTGATCAGGAACACCGACGGCCCGCCCGACCGGAACTGCTCCACCTCCGACGCCCGCGCGTGCGCCGACATCGACCCGTCGATGTAGCGGATGCGCACCCCCTCCGCGGCCAGCCGATCGCGGATGATCCGCAGGAACCCGGTGAACTGGCTGAAGACGAGCGCGCTGTGGCCCCCGGCGATCAGTTCCGGCACCACCCGCGCCAGGTGGTCCACCTTCGCCGACGCCACCTCGGCATGGGCGTCGTCGACGAGGCCGGCGTGCAGGCTGAGCTGACGCAGCATCGTCAACGAGGTGAGGATGGCGATGCGGTTGCGCTCGAAGTCGTCGAGCAGGCCGAGCAGCCGCTGGCGTTCCCGGTTCAGTCGGGTGCGATAGATGCGCTCGTGCTCGGGATGCAGCGCGAGCGCGATGGTCTGCTCCTGCTTCGGCGGCAGGTCCGTCGCCACCTCGGCCTTGGTGCGCCGCAACACCACCGGCTTGATGCGTCGCTGCAGCACCGACAACCTCGTCAAGTCACCCCGGGTCTCGATCGGCCGCCGGAAATACTGCGTGAAGGTGTCCGACGACGGGAACAGGCCCGGGACGGTCAGGGACAGCAACGCCCACAGCTCGGACAGGTTGTTCTCCATCGGCGTCCCGGTGATCGCGAGGGTGAAGGGCGCATCGAGGCGTCGGGCCAGGAGGTGCGTCTTGCTCGCGGGGTTCTTCACGAACTGCGCCTCGTCGAACACCGCCCCGGCCCAGCCGATTCGCGACAGCTGCTCGAACTGCAAACGGAACAGCGCGTAGGACGTCACGACGATCCGCGCACCGGACACCGACTCGATGACGCTGCGCCCGGACTTCTTCTCGGTCTCGGTGATCCCGACCGCCGGCAGATCGGGCACGAACCGCCCCGCCTCTGACAGCCAGTTCCCGACGACACTCGTCGGCGCCACGACCAGGAACGGCGCCGTGTAGTCGACGTGCGCGATGAACGCGAGCGTCTGCAGGGTCTTTCCGAGACCCATGTCGTCGGCGAGGATCCCACCGATCCCGTTCTCCCACAGGAACGTCAGCCAGTCGAGTCCGCGTCGTTGGTAGTCACGCAGTTCCGCGTGGATGGTCGACGGGACCGCCACCGGCACCGGCGGGCTCGCAGCGGCGAGACCCGCTGTGCGCTCCTGCCACTCGGCCAACTGCGCCTCGACGACACCGAGCCCCAGCACCTCGTCCCACAGCGTGGCGTTCATCGAGTCCCGACGGACGCGGCCGTCAGTCAGCTCACCGAGCGCTCGCGCCTCGGCGAGCAGCGCGGACAGTCGCCGCAGCTCCGGGGTGTCCAGTCGGAAGAAGACGCCCGACGGCAGCAGCATGTGCGTCGCCCCGCGCGCCAGCTCCGCCATCACCTCGGCCAGCGACACCCGCTCCCCGTCGATGTCGACGTCGATCGTGAGGTCCAGCCAGTCGGTGCGGGTGTCGTCCTCGCCGAGCCCGAAGGTCACCGCGGCCGGCCGTCGGGCAGGACGGAGACGACCCACGTCGCCGTGTACCTCGACGACGATGTCGCCACGTGCGCGCAGTTCCGGCAGCACCTCGCCGATCAGCACGGCCGCTTCGACGGGTGCCAATGTGTACACGCGGGACAGCACCGATGTCGGTGCCTGGGCGACGGCGCGGGGCAGAGGGTCGAGCCGCTCCATCCACGTCCCCGACGCTCGGATGCCCTGCTGTTCGTGGCGAATCGCCTGATCCCACCATCGTGCGGACAGTGCGACCGTCCGTTCGAGCGCGTCGCGGATCCCGTCCCACATCGTCAGTTCAGCGGCGATGTCGCGCAACGGGTCCTGGTCGATCTCGTGCCTCGGGTCGAACTCCCGCCAGGTGTCGTCGACGCGGTAGCGGACGGTCCAGTCGATGCGCGCCGTGCCGTCCGCCGCGACGTGGACGACGAGCGCGGGGGTGGGTGGCGAGATGACCTGTCCCTCGTGGACATCGTCGTCGATGCGCACGTGCACCCGGGCATGGATGGCAGGCAGGAACGACGCCGTGAACTCGTCGAGGTCGCGACGGGGGATGCGTAGGGGTGGCCCCGAGATGAGGTCGAGCACGAGAGGATGGGCTGATGCGAACCCGGCGAGGTACAGGGTCGTCACGCCGATGACCGCCACCCCGTGCGGTGGCGCGCCGAAGGTCAATGTCGACGACGCCCCGCGGTGCGGCACCCGGAGGGTGGCCGCCGGCGCGACGGTGACCCCGCCGTCGTGATCAGCGACGACCTGCAGCCCGGGTTCGATCGGCTCGACCACCTCGACGCCGTGGACCCCGAGCGCCCGCTCTGGCTCGAGACCCACCCCCGCGTCGACAGCCCGACGCAGGAACTCCCACACCGGCGCCGACGCGTCGTTGAGACTCGCGGTCGACGACCGGCGGCCACCCCGCCCCGACGCCATCACGGCGGCGAGTGCGCGTACCGCCGCCAGGTGAGCGGGGTCGATCGGGTCGACGTCCATCGACCACAGGTCGTGTGGTCCGCCGACCGACCAGACCTCGTCCCAGTCGATCTCGCGCCGGCCGCGAAGACCGAACTCACTCGGGACGGTGATGCGCAGCGCCAGGTCGCACAGGCCCGTCGCATCCTGGACGGCGTCGACCACGAGGGTCACGGGGCGGTAAGCCGGTGCATCCTGATGTGTGAGGCGTCTGCGCCAGTCATGCTGTGCAGCAGGCTCGATGATCTCGGGGAACATGCCGACGACGGTGCTGCTCGGTCCCGACAGAACCGCCGTCACGCCGCGGGCTCGCTCGATGTTGTCCACAGATCGCCCGGTCTCCCCAACCGCTTGCCGAGCATCGCCGTACCCGCGATGCTGACCCCATGACCTGGGAGACCCATCCGGTCACACCCGACCGCTTCGACGACTTCGCTGACGTCATCAACCCCAATCGGCGCACGACGCATTGCTGGTGTCTGTCGCACCGACTGCAGGCGAAGCAGATCGAGGAACTGGGACGGGGTTCGCGCGAACAGGCCGCCCGCGCGCTCTGCGAGCGCAAACACCCGCCCGGCGTCGTCGCCTACCGCGACGGCACACCCGTTGGCTGGTGCAGCATCAACCCTCGAGTCGACACCCCGCGGCTGGCGCGCAGCAAGCTCATCCGACCCCTCGATGACCTGCCAGTATGGAGCATCATCTGCGTCGTCGTCCGCGCTGGCCACCGCAAGCAGGGCGTCGCCGGCCGGGTGATCCAGGGCGCCGTCGACTACGCCGCCGCCAACGGCGCGCCCGCCGTAGAGGCCTATCCCGTCGACCCACCAGGACGCATGGATCTCACCATGGCGTTCGTCGGAACACGAAAGATGTTCGAGGCGGTCGGGTTCGAGGTGGTCGGTCAGACCGACGCTGTCGCGTCGAAAATGCCGCGACTGATCATGCGTCGCTACCTCTGATCGAACGGCCAACGCTCGTTGTGCTGGGCGTAGTCGATCGGTTCGAGCGGATCGTGCGCCGGCAGCTCGAGGCCGGCCTGCGCGAGCAGCATGGCGTCGACGAGATGCAGCGACACCAGTTCGCCGCCGAACATGTCGGCTCCTCCGACACGGACGTCGATCCGTGTCGCCCCCTCAGGCGGAGCAGTGAGCTGCACGCGTGATCCGTCGAGCCGTCGACAGCGGTCGATCCATGGGTCGTGCGGCGCGAGGCACAGCGTCTCCGGACCCCCGTCCCGCGACACCCGCACCGGCAGCGACGCCCGCACCGTCGAGGTGAAGTCGAGCCAGACGGCATCGCCTCGCCACACCGGCACCAAGAACTCCGCGCCGCCGAGCTGGCCGACCTCGTCGGCCATCCGCAGCTCCAGCGCGCCGAAGTCGGGGAGGAGCCCGAACCGCTCCGGCGCGACGAGTGTCCGACGCACCCCGATCACGAGACACCCCTCGAGTCCCGCGTCGTCGAGCGTCAGCCGGATGCCGTCGGCCCCGATCTCCGCGACCACGTCATGCCTCTCATCAACCTTCACGTCCGTTAGATGGGCGTGGGCGCGATCTGGTTCCATCCGATCTCGTGGATCTCGAATCAGTTCCGACGCTCGCGGTCATCTACGTCGGCGATCGTGCGCGAATGTGCCGCTTCTACGAGCGATGCTTCGGGTGGTCCGTCGTCGACGAGGGGCACCGCTACTGCGGGATGCGATCGAGGGCCGGCCTGGTCACCTTCGTCGAGACGGCTGACGCGCGGGTGACCACCAACCCGGCTCCGCGCCGGTCAGCGACCGCAATCAAGCTGGTCGTCGAGGTCGACAACATCGACGACGCCACCCGGAACATCGCCGCTCTCGGTGGTCGTATCGACCCTGCCGACCGCGCGTGGACGTTCCGCGGGATGACCCATCACGACGTCATCGACCCCGAGGGCAACGTCCTGCAGTTGGTGCAGATCGGCCCCTGACGCTCGTCTAGTATCCGTACGCCGAGCGAACGAGTGGAGGGTGCCGTGAAGAGGGTCACGCTGTCAGGGGTCATCGCGCTGTCTGTCGTCGCGGCGGCGTGCAGTTCCGGGACCACGACGTCGACGACCCAGGGCGGGGCTGTCGCGAGCTCGTCCCAGGCGCCGTCGAAGCCGCTGTCCGCCTACCTCGTCCAGCAGTCCGATGTGCCGAGCGGTTACGAGCAGCAGCAACTCCCGCCGGGTGCCGCCGACGCGGTCGGCTCCATCACCGCCGCGACGAAGGACGCCAAGGTCACCCCGGCGTCCTGTCAGCCGGATCTCTCGGGTTTCGATGCGCAGCAGGCCCTGTCGGCCCCGAAGGCCATCTTCGCCAACGGTGCAACCGGCGCCGCGATCGTGACGGCGGTGAGCACGAAGTCATCCGGCACAAACGGCTCGGTCGAGGGCTTCCGCCGCTACAACCTCGGCGACTGCGCGACCCATCAAATCACCACCTCGGTCGGAGGGTCGACCGTGACCGCCACCCAAAAGGCGATGCAGCTGACCGTCGACACCCCGGGCGTCAGCGGTGCCGTCGCCGCCCGCCTCGAGACGGTCGCTCAGATCCCGGGTTCGTCGGAACGGACCACCGAGCAGCTCGTCGCGATTCTCCCCATCCCCGACGGCGCCGTCCTCGTCAGTCTCAACAACCTTGCCGGCCAGCCCGACGAGTCCGTCTTCCGCCAGGTCGTCACCGCGGCGGCGAAGAAGATCAGCGGCTGACGGCTGCGTCGAGCACCAGTAATGCCGGCGCGATGAGGACGAGTGCGCCGACGACGCGCGCCCTCGCGGTACCGATCACTACCCCGACGGCGGCGAACACGATCGCAGCGACGGCGAGGCCCTCTGCGATGGGAACCCCGTTGTAGTCCGCGAGATGCGTTCCGTTCTCGAAGTCGGACGCGAATTCCGTGCTGCTAAGCAACCCGAGGAGCGGCAACGGCGCGAACACCGCGCACAGGACGGACAGCAGTGAGCACGCGGTTCCAAGGCGTTGCCGCGGTCGAAGCGATTCGGTCATGTAGTCATCAGACCCGTCGGCCCATCCGGCCGACAGCGCAGAACTACTCAATCGATCGCGTCGGTCCGATCAGGGTCCGACGACGATCGGCTTGGGCGGGTCGAAGCCACCGTTGTCGGGCAGAGGGTCATGGCCCGTCTTGGCGCCGACCTGGCGGACGGTCGACACGGCTGCAAGGGACTCCGAGCCCTGGCGGGCCAGGGTGTCGTCGTACCTCTCGAACCACGGGAAACCGTAGGCGCGGTACTCCTCGATGGTGAGCGGGGAAGTGTGAGGCGGTTCGCCCGTGATCGCCTGCCACTGCTGTGTGTTGACGGTCCGCACGAACGTCGAGAGGCCGGCGGTCAGATCCCAGTTGTCGTGCGGTTCGACCGGAGTGGCGATCGACTGCGTGATCGATCCGCCGGCGCCGAGCCCCATGTCGCCGGGCACGCCGCAGCAGTTGAAGACCATCCCGTGGTCGACGTCGCCGCGGCTGCGCTGCTCCCACACCGACTTCTTGAGCGGGTACACCGACAGATGGATCCCGCCGGTCGCCGGCGCGTCGACGAGCTGCTCCTCGACGGTGTAGCCGCCACCCAGCGGCATCGCCACGAACTGCCGAACGACGTTGTGCCCGGTACAGAACCCGTCGAGCCAGGGCTGTTCGGGCACCTCGAAGTAGTCCTCGGCCTCGAAGTCGGGCTCGGGCGTCCACCGGCCTCCGGTCACCGCGTTGACGGAGCCGGCGCCCACCTTCACCAAGAACGGCATCGAGTCGAACGGCCTCGACGTCGAGAAGCTCAACCAGCACGCCTCCGACTGCCACATCGGCATGAGAATCCCGGCGCCCTCGCGCTCGTTCGACAGGCTGAACGCCCCGAGCGACGGCGGGAGACCGTAAGTGGTCTCGTCGTCGGGCACGCGAAGTGTCCGATGAAACGTGACGCTGAGGCCGGCGTCCTCGGCGATCTGCGGGAACTCGAAAACCAGTGATGTGTGGGTGGCGGTGACGGGCATGTGGCTCAACTCCTTGTCTGCTGCCGTCACGCTAGCGACAGCCTCCGACAAGAAGTCGCTCCGAGCGTGAGCGTCCTCAGCCGCGTGATGCAAGCGTGGCGGTCAACGGCGCAAGCGAGTCCAGATACACCGCAGCCAACGCATCGGAGATCGACCCGGCCTCACGGATCTGGGCCGTCTCGTGGCGGTCCGTGCTGTCGTCGATGAGCAGCTCGAGGTCGTCGATGCCGTTGAGGCGCGCCAGATAGTCGTACTTGTTCTTTCGGCGCTGGATGCTGGCGACGACGTCGCAGTAGCTGTCGAGGGCGGTCAGCCGTTCGTTCAGCGCACCGACGGCCCGCTCGATCGCCGTCGCTTTCTCGACGTACAACCGGACCACCGCGTCGTCGCTGCGCAGCTCGCCCTGCGGCTGCGGGCCGAGCACCTTCTGCTGGTGACGGAGGCGTCGAGCGCGTTGCGTCACCTGGGTGACCTCGTCGGTCAAGTCGACACGGACGGAATGCTCGTCGAAGAATTCGAGCCGCCACACGCTGTACGCATTGATGCGGGACGCGAGTGTGCCCGCCGTTGCGGCGATGGTGCCGACGGGGTCTGCGAGCATGTCCGCGTGCTCGGCCTTCTCGCTGCCGCTGAGTGTGTAGCTGCGGGCGATCCGCGCAGCGACGGTCTCGTCCGTGTCCGGCGTCGCGTCGAGCTCGCCGGTGTAGAACGGAACCCAGCTCCAGCTGCGAGACCTGTTGCGATCGGTGAACTCTCGCCCGCACCAGACGTCGAGCACAATCGCTTCGTACCCGAGGATCTGACCGTCCTCGGGACGGCGCTCCTTCGGAAACGACCGCCGGGCCGAGTTCCGCGCCGACTCGCACCACGTCGTCCGCTCGGCGTTGGCGGCCTTGAGGTCGGTTGCGAGCCGGACCAGTGGAGGTTGTGGCGCGCTCGGCTGAGATCCAGCAGTTTTCCGCTGTCGGTTTGCCCACCGCCTGCGACTCCGCGCATTCACGCGGCCAGTGAAGCACTTGCCTCGGACACGCGGGGATCATCTGAGCCAGCCGAGGCCCCTCATGACCGACTTCGCCAGCGGCGCCGCTCGCTGGCACCAATCCACGGGTGGGTTCGACGCACGAGTGAGTTGCAGGTCGGGGAGAACGATGACCGTGATTGCTTGGTCGACTGGCCCGCTACTCGCGGTGAACTCCGCCTGGCACATCGCGTCGGTCTGCCTCGGTGGAAAGAGCTCGACTCCGTCACCCACGTCGACCGGACCCGTCGAGATCGACGCCAAACGTTCCCGGCCGCCCTTGACCTGGACGATGTTGGTCCCCACAGTGTTCCCTCCGGTCGACCATCTGCACCCGGGCGCGCTGCCCGACGTCGATGTGTCGGCTTCGGTTCTCACTTGTGCGTCCCCGGACTGGCCGCCGGAGCCGGGCTGCAGGTCGAAGAGCTTGACGACCTCTGTCGCCGGGAGGCTTCGGCACAAAGACTCTGAGGCCGCGTCCGGCGAGCCCGCGCCGCCTCCGTCTGCGCACGCGGACGCGGCGGCGACCATCGCCGCAAAGCCCAGCGACGCAATGATCCGTTCGACTCTCACCCTCGACGCCTCATCTGAGACCAGACGCTCGGACGCTTGATTCGAAGTGGCGCCTTACGGCCCGTTGCGGCCTCGAACTCCTCGATCGAGATGTATTTCTGCATCAGCGAAAGGACAACGGCCGCAAGAACGCCGACCACGAACATCTGGCTCACCAGCACGAGCGGCCCGGCCACCAGCCCCAGTCCGTAGCCTCGCCAGGCCGCGTCGCGTCGTTGCTCAACTGTTGTGCCGGCACGCATGATCATCGGTACGCCGAGCTTCTTTTCCTCTTCCGACCGACGCATGAGTGAGAAGCCCCAGACAAAGCTTCCGATGACTGCGAGCGACATGAGGGTCAGCGCGACGATGCGTGCGGTTCCCGCCGCAGTTGTTGCGACGACGGAGAACAGGATCGACACACCCCACACGGACAGCGCTAACACCAGAGTCCACAAGATCAGTAACGATGCACGCCGCACCCAGTAACGGACCCCGCGCCGCCGCCAGGTGGTTCCCAGGAAGCGAACGGGAACAGGTGCTGGCTGAGTCTCGGTACTCCTCATCCAAAGACCGACTTCCACAGAGACTTCGTCGTGTTGGCGACGCCTCTTCCCATGTCGGCGATGTCTTCGCCTGTGTTCGACAACGTGTTCCCTGATCCGTGGAGTATGCCTGCGACCACGCCGTGGTCGTGGATGTCTTCGGACCAATGCTCGTGAAAGGCGTTGTAACCGACACCTCCGATCGCCACCCCGGCGAAACCCGCCGCAGCGCTCACAGCAACAACTGGAGCCTCGAGCGGCAGGGCCGCCGCGACCAAGGCGCCCCCGGCGAGCCCAACTGCGCCGGCCGCGTAATCGTTGACATGAGCGGTGGTCTCGCTCCACCCCTTCTGGTGGTCGTCGATGGCTTGCAGCTCGGCGACGACGCCGGTTGCGGCGACGTCGATCACAGGAATGTCGCTGAGAAACTTCAGCTTGCCGGGCAGCTTCTCCGACAGGCCGGCGATGCCCTTGAGGTCGGACATCTTCGTATTGAGGATCTGAGACATAGGTAGCTCGCCCTTGCCGGCTTGCGCATCCGCGAGCTGCATCTTGAGGTCGTCCAACGCCTTCGACCCGGCAAGGTGGTCCAGGCGAGCCTGAGAACCCTCGGGAACCGCCAATCCGCGTTGCTTGTACGCGGCCTGCTCGGCCTTCAACTTCCACCGGAGCTCGCGAAAGTTCTCCCTCGATTTCGCAATCTCCTGTGGCAGCGTCTGTTTGACCCGGGCGTTCCTGTCGTTCGGTACGACGTAGAAGGCCTTCAGGTAGTCGCCGATCGTGATGGCGCCGTCTAGGGTCAAGCCCTTCCCGCCCTCGGAGACGATCGGTTCGGCAAGGCCGGCCAGGTCGGACGCCGCGTCGAGGCGGAATCCCTGCGCCAACTGCTTGGCCTCTGCATAGGCGGCTTGGTAATCCTCCTGCGCCTGCAGGGCTGCCGCTGCTGCCGGCGTCGTCGGGTCGCCCGTGATGACGAGCGGTAGTGGCTGCCCGTCGGCGCCAATCTGCGCGCCGCGGGACTGGGCGTCGTGGGCGCTGTTGTAGAGAGCGGACTCCAGCGAGGCAAGGTGGTCTCCCAGTCCGGCGATGATGTCGCCTGCCTTGCCTGCCATCGCGCCGATGCCTCCCGCGCGGACCGCGTCGGAGGTCCACAGCTTGCGGAACGCCTGCGCGGCCTCACCCGACCAGCTCGCGTCGTCGCCCAGCTTGTCGACGCCATCGGTCAGTTTTGCCACGATCGGTTCGATCAACCCGGGTGCGCGCTGCAGCGTGCTGCCCATGGACTGCAGACCGGCGATGTCGCCACCGATCCAGCTCATCGGAAGTCCTTGTTCAGGTTGTCCCAAAGGAAGCGGTTCTTGTTCACGTCCTCCGTGCGGTCGTACTCGTCGCGGGCATCGTGCAGCTTGGAGGAGTGGTCCTCGATGGAGGCGGCCATGGACTTGTGCAACACGTCGAGCATCTCCATGACGGCAGTCATCGCGCTGTTGCAACTCCCGTCTCCGCTGTCGACGACAGGCGGGGTGACACTGGCGGCAGCGGTGCGGTAGTCGCCGGCTGCACCGGCGAATCGCCCCGACAGTGCGTCGAGATCCTGCAGGACGACGGAGAACGTGCTCATCGGATCACCTCTCCCAGAGCGGCCAGGCGGTCGGCGCTCCACAACTTCTGCACGACCCCGGGAACGGGGTCGAGAACGATGGAGATGCCGGAGTACACGGCGCCGATCTGGTCAGGAGTCAGGCCCAACCACGGTTGATGCTCACCGAGCGTTTCGACCAGTCCGTCGACGGACGAGAACGCAGGTATCAGTGGCCGCCCGTTCGACACCGCCAGTTCGATGTCGAAGCCTCTCGAACCATCGGGTCGCGGATGAGCAGGCACCACGACGACCTGCGGGAGCTGAGCACCGACGGATGCTGTCCCGGCCGCGTCCGCCGAGCGGTCCGTGGTCGCATGGGCTGCCTCAGCGGCGGCGACCTCGCGCCACATGGCGACGATCGACTCCGGCGGGTCGACGGCCCACCCGTGCTCCTCGACCCATTCGTCCTGAAGCTGCGCTGCCGTCAGGTCACCTGGCTGCCACCGCACCCGTTCACCCCTGTGTCGTACGAAAGTTCTGCTCGAGGACAACTTAGCGGTGCGAACCGCGCCCGTCGTGCTGTGGGTCAGGGTTGTGCACAGGCGCCGGTTGTACATATATCGCGTGCGATAACACTCCGATACGCTGGCGGCATGGACGTCCGCGCGGAACGACTGGCGGCTGGACTGAGCCAGTCGCAGTTGGCCCATGCCGCGAACGTGTCGCAACCCAATCTCTCGGCGTACGAGAACGGCCGGCGAGTCCCCAGTCCGGAAGTTCTCTCGCGAATCGCAGCCGCGCTGGCGGGCCGACCGTCCGCGCGGGTCGAGCGTCATCGTGACGACATCCGTGCCACCGTCGAGAGGTTCCATGGCCGGCGTCCGCGGATCGTCGGTTCGGTTGCTCGGGGGGAGGATCGTCCAGGGTCCGATGTCGACATCCTCGTCGACTTCACCGACGAAGCGACTCTGCTCGACGAGGTCGGGATGCGCCTCGCGCTCACCGACCTGTTACGCGTGAAGGTCGACGTCATCGCGTCGGACTCGCTGCGCGGTGAGATCCGCGAGCGCCTGCTGACCGAAGCGGTGGATGTGTGAGCGACAACTCCAAGGCCCGCGACGCGGTGCGTGGTGTGATCGCTGTGTGCGACAGGGTCGTCGAGCTCACTGACGTCGGATTCGAGACCTTCCGGCAGGACACCCGCAGTCAGTGGGCCATCGAGATGGGGCTCATCCGCATCGGCGAGGGGATCAACCGAGTCCCCGACGAGATTCTCTCGCGGTTCGACGGCCAGCCGTGGCGGGAGATCGTGGGCATGCGGAACTTCGCCGCCCACCAGTACGACGACCTCGATCCGCGGCGGGTGTGGCGGACCGCCACCCTCGACGTGCCCACGCTGCGTGCCTATCTCGCCGACACGGTTCTGCCGGGCCTTCACTGACGAGCGACGCCACGGAGAGGATCACGGCTTTTGCTCCGAGATCGTCGTGTCCGCCAGGAACGACGGGTGCACGCAATCCCAGGTCGCGAGAAGGGCGTCGTCGACGATGTGTCTGGCGAGAGCCTCAGCATCCGGTCCGCTGATGGTCAGCCACGCCCCGTCGTCCGACCAGCCGGCTTCGAACAGCAACTCCGACTGCTCGTTCCAGCACTCCTGGTCGGGGTGCAAGGTCGTTGCGTCGATTGCGGCGGTGTACCCGCCGGTGTCCGACGCGGTCACCACGACCACGCCGTGCGGGCCCTCGGGGTACTCCCACGACTGCGCGACGGTCAGTCGCTGCCCCGGCTGGAGCGCCGCGATCTCCGCGGCCAGCTCGACGACGTAGGTCTCCCACGCCTCGGCCACCATCAGATCCACCGACGGCCGCACGATCCGACAGGCGGTGGGAGTCCCGTCGGGCTCGTCGCCGATGCCGAGAGCGTTGCGCAGCAGGGGAAGACCCTCGTCGAGGAACTCGAACCACCGACTCAGGTACCAGCAAAAGTAGAGGAAGTTGTACCCGTCTGATGGTGCGAACGTCGCGGCGTACAGGTCACCGTCGCGGACCACGAGCGTGATGTGGTCGAACTCCGATCCGAGCAGGCGCGTCAACGTCTCCGCCGACACGTCGAACGGGAGGTCGGCGATGACGCACGCGAAGATGTCGAGCTGCGGCTTCTCCATCGACACCGCGACGGACGTCGGGAAGTCGGCGCCGGGGATGCGAATGATCAGATCCGGGCCGATGGTCGGATTGCCGCCGACGAACCGTGCGAGGTCGTCGCGGACGCGGGCGCGGAGAGCGTCGGGACCGAGTCGGCTGCCCGATGCGACGTCGCCGGTCAGGAACTCCTCGCCGACGTCGGCGATCTCCACGGGATGGTCGAGCATCCAGTGCTTCCGGGCGATCTCGACCACGGTCACGGCGAGGTCGTAGGGGGTGTACCCGCTCTGGGTGATCCGGTCGGACCGGATCTGCGCCATCTCGAGCCGACCGCCGCCCTCCGGTCTCGGTCCGACGAGCCGCAGACCGTTGCGCCGGTGGATCCGCAGCCCGTCGCCCGCGTCGCCCTCGAAGAGGGCGATGAACACGAAGTCCACACCGTCGTTCCGCACGAGGCGGCCGGCGAGCTCCTCGGTGTAGGTGTCCCACGCGGCGTCGGGGAGCGTCAGTTGGTCGGTCATGGTGACCTCTTCTGGTGCTGACGCGGCCCGGTCGTCAGCGGGGTGGATCGGGGCCGTCGGGCCCGCGATCGCCGGCCCGCACTCGGTGGAAGAACCACCGTTCACATGCAGGTTAGGGAGAGGTCCGACAAGCCCGGCGTGCTCAGTCGATAGCCAGGGGAACGAACACGGACAGGCGGTCGTTCAGAAAGTGAAAGACATCCGAGACAGAACAGAGGAGATGAGGCGACGTGCTGTCGAGAGTCGTGAATGTTGTCGAGCAGGTGGCGGATGCCGCGCTGGGGATCGTGGGTGTGCGCGTGCTGACCGAGGAGCCGTCGCACACCACGAAGAAGCTGACCGACACCGTCGAGATCCGTCGTTACGAGCCGCGGATCGCGGCCGAGACCACCGTGGAGGGGTCCGACGAGGAGAAGGCGCGGTCCGACGGGTTCCGACGCCTCGCCGGTTACATCTTCGGAGGCAACCAAGGCAGCCGGCAGGTTGCGATGACCGCGCCGGTCAGCCAAGGGGCCGCGAAGGGCGAGAAGATCGCGATGACCGCGCCGGTGTCGACGTCGAGCGATGAGAACGGCTGGGTCATCCGGTTCTTCATGCCGTCGAAGTGGACGATGGCGACGCTGCCGACGCCGAAGGACGATCGCGTCCGGCTTGTCGAGGTGCCGGAGGAGTCCGTCGCCGCAGTGCGGTTCAGCGGCTCCCGCAGCCCCGAGGCGGTCGCGGCGAAGACAAAGGAGCTGCTCGACGCGCTCGCCGCGAAGGGTGTCGAGACCGCCGGCGAGCCGGTCAGCTGGTTTTACGACCCGCCGTGGACCCTGCCCTTCCGACGCCGCAACGAGGTGGTTGTCCCGATCGCGGCGTAGAAGCCCCGCCTCCTCGCTCAGCGCAGATGGACTGTCGGTGCTCGGCGATAGCCTCAGGTCGTCGAGACGAGGAGGAACGATGACGCGAGATACGGAGCCGGCGGGCACACGCGAGTGGGCGAATATGACGGGATGGGTCGTCGAATCCGTGTCGGACAAGCCGGTGGGCTTCGTCTTCGACCTCGGTCCGCGGGATTACGGCCCGGCCGAGGAGGAGAAAGGCCTCGAGGCCGTCTGCGCGCAGGTGGTTGTTCTCCAGGACGACGTTTTCATGCTCCGCCGCTCGCGGACCGTGCTGCGCCGCCTGAACCTCGGCGACCACTCCGCCGACGATCTGCCGCTTGAAGAATGGCTCGATGGGGATCACTTCGAGGACTGCACCGACGGCTATTTCTTCACCCAGGACGTGGACCTCGTCGCCGACGCGGTGACGTCGTGGTTCCGCGACTGTGGTTTCGTCTCGACTCCCGAGGACCTCGGCTGCAGCTACGAGTTTCCCAGACCTGCTGCTTGCTGATGAGTGACTAATGAACGCCGCAGCCGGGGTCGTGAGGTTCGATTCAGAGGTTAGATGTACCTGATCAATGATTCGAGCTGTTCGTCCCGTATCGACACAACGCTGGGTCCACCTGTGGCGCCTATGCGAATTCCCTCCGAGAGCTTCGGAGGGAGTGGGCCGGTTGAGCCCAAAGGGACCTCCTTGACAGAGCCAACGAGATTGATCTTGAAACGATACGGATAGATGAGACGACCGTCTTGGATTTCGTCCGGCCAAAATAGACTATCCTGCTCCTCCAAGCCGGAGGCGACTTTTGCCAGAAAAATATCGATCTTTCCCGTCATCCAGATCTCCGGCTGAGCGCGCGGCCCGTTGGGGAGACCTTGCGCCCGCGTGCCCATCAGATGCCAGCTAAAGTCCGTTGCATCGTCGGGTCCCAAAGGGGGGCGAGGTAACCCCCAAATCCCGTGTCGAAGGCCCCAGTCGAGATTTCTCTTTGCCGTGGCTGACACGGCGTTGTACGTGGTAAGTACAGCTACCAATGAGCGCGCCCCATCCGTTCGACGGTCTTAAGCGAGACAACGATGTAAAACGTCTCGCGTCTCACGATCACTCTAGTAGACGACGGTGCCGACCATTCCGAGCGTGAATAACACCTCTAAGCGCTGCGGACGAGGCGATGGAACCGTCTGTCTGGAACCTCGACCGTGTTCCTCGAATCGGGATCTTTGTTGGCTTCTCGACAAAGACGAACTGGTCACCGCGTCACATGGGGTCCGGTTCAATAATTGCGCCCTTCCTGTCGTACTTAAACCCTGCGCGGTATACACAAATCTGACCAAACTGAATCGCCATAGTCCGTCGCCCGCGGCGCCGGCGGACAATCGCCGATCCGGCGATCACTCCTGCTGTTCCCGCGGCGTGACCGCAAGTTTTCTCGCTGCCGCCGCAGCGGAGCTGCTCGCCGAGTTCCACGTGATGGGTCGCGACTCCGACCTGTGCGGCGTACGCCTCAATCTGCTCGCGCGTCCCCATCTCACCGGGCCGCACATTTTAGCGCTGGTCAAGCTGGGAGACTGGGACGCGCCACGGAGATCACCTCGTCTACTTGCCGACTACCGGTACGCAGCGCCGTTCGGTAGAGCGGTCCACCCAAGTATCTCGATTGCGGTGGGCTTCGTCGAGAATCAGGACGTCGAGGTCGCCGGTGCCGGCGTCTACGAACTGGTCGAAGTACTTGATCATGGAGTGCACTCGCGTGTCGCGATGGCCCGCAACTTTGCGCAGGATGTGCGTGAGCGAGCGGGGGCTCTTGGCGTACAGCACGGTTCGACCCTGCCGGGACAGCTCACCGAGCAGCGACAGGCGGCCAGGCTTTTCCGCTGCCGAGCGCACCCGTGACCACGACGATGCGCTTCGAATTCGCACGCCGTGCCTGTTCGACGAAGTGCATAACGAGGTCGACTGCGAGTTGCTGGTTGCCGAGCAGGTGAAACTATTCGCGACCGCGTACCTCGTCGGCAGCGAGCTTCAGCAACCGCTGCGAAGGTGCGACAGGGGAGTTGAGGGAGATGTCTGTGCCCGCTCGGCCAGGGCGGGGTGACAGACGTGTTCGCAGGAAGTCGATCACCGCACCGCGCGTGATCCCAGTGAAGAACCGTCCGGTCGTCGACACCGAGTCTGCTGTCAGGCCAGCGACTACAGCGGAGTCTGTGGCGTTGTGAAGGTGGACCATGCCTACGAGCGAGTCGGGCTGACCTTGAGAGCTCGCGCGAAGTCGGCCATATAGTTGCAGTAGCCACGAACCGGAAGCGCAGGATGCAGTTCGGGACCACCAGCCATTCTGGGACCGACACTAGCGCTGGGCTTCTCTCCAATGAGGTTCTTTCCGAGCACTGGTCCAACTCAACGACCACATAGGAGGGCCTCGCCGGCGGTCGGGTGGATCCCAGCGAGACCTACGGCGACTCACTGCGACGTCAGTGCTGGGTGGATCTCAACAAGTGTCTCGACGTCGCCGAGTCCCGCATCGCGCAGGTCGGCGGCCAAAACGGGGAGCGAGCACCGCACGAGTGCTGCTCATCCCACGCCGGTTTGTACCCGCGTTGGTGCAAAATCTGGTCGGGGAGTCGCCCCACCAATGAGTCCAGGTCGCCGATCGCCGCGAAATCGGCGGTGGTCCGCTGCTTAGTCAGTTAGGTGTGCCCATGGCAGCACGAGAATATTTGTGCGGTGGGGACATGTCCGCTGGTGTTTGTTCTCAACGACGTCCGTCGGCCCCCACTGCAACCGGAAGGCCTAATCCGTTTTGTGGGATCAGCGCCGCAAATTCTGTTCCGACCGCCGCTCGAACACGTGCGGTCGTGTCTGCACGCCAGTTAAGGTCGGCCCCAGCATTTAGATCCGATCTATACAACCGAACCCAGTCTAGGATCGGCAATCACCGACACGATAACGAGCGAAAGCAGCGAACACCTTCGGGCAAGGAGAGACTTGAATATTTCGGAGCGACAAGCGCTAATCCTCAACCAACTCGAACTGCTCGTTCGTAGGGGTGACACTGTCGACGAAGCGGGCCGCAAGTTGAAGACCTTGGCGGGTGACCACGCACTGATCGATGGAGTGATCGCCTTACGGAAAGAGATCTCAGACCACACGCGCGTTGTTGCTCAGGGCACGGCCCTGTATGACCCAGAAGACGGAGCTGACCCTTGGTACACTGGACCATCGGCAGAAGATGTTTTCTGGCCAAAGCTGAAGACTGCGCTGCTCGCGGATTCGAGCTGGAAAAACGCCGTCCCCGATCTAGATGAGGCGTCAACTGATATCGTTGGCCTTCTCGCCGATCCCCACAGTGAACAGATCAAGACACGCGGCCTCGTGCTTGGGTTTGTTCAGTCGGGAAAAACTGCGAATTTCACTGCCACCATCGCGAAGGCCGCAGATGCCGGCTATCGCCTGTTCATAGTGCTTTCAGGCGTCCACAATGCTCTGAGGAGACAGACGCAGCTTCGGTTAGAGCAGCAGCTAAGCGCGCAACACCCTACGCAGTGGCTGCAACTTACGGACGAATACAGAGACTTCGGTAATCCTGTCCGGGCGCTTCCGCTGGTTGCGGGGACGGATCTACGACTCATCGCCGTCGTGAAAAAGAATGTTTCCCGTATGACGCGGCTGCGGGATTGGTTGAACGAGGCCAACAAGCATGGCGGCCTGGATACGTGCCCAGTTCTAATCATAGACGACGAATCAGATCAAGCCAGCATAAATACGGCCAAGAATGCCGAGCTAGATCGCACTAGGATTAACCAATTGCTAGTCGACCTTCTGAGGCTTCCGCGAGTCGCCTACTTGGGATACACCGCAACACCATTTGCGAACGTGCTCGTCAATCCCAATGATGCCGGGGACATCTACCCCCGTTCTTTCATCTACTCTTTGAGAAAACCGGACACCTACTTCGGCGCTCGAGAACTCTTTGGTGCTCTGGTAAGTGAAGATGAGCAAACTTCAGAGCAAGCGCCCCACGATATGATTCGGATCATATCTTCGGAGGAAGCCGCCCAACATTCACCTAAACAACTGCAACAGCAAGGTGCAGTCGTCACGAGCGGATTGGCTGACGCTATAAGGTGGTTCGTGCTTGCCTCCGCCGCGCGGCGTGTGAGGGGGCAAACCAGCAAGCATTCGAGCATGTTGGTGCACACAACTATGCGTGTTCAATTTCAACAAAGCTATCTGTCGCCAATTAAAGAATTTATCAGATCTCTAGACCTAAAGCGCGAGCAAGTCCGCGGCGCTCTCAAGACCCTTTGGGACCACGAGATGGTCAAGGAACCTCCGTCTAAGCACAATTTGACGGCAATCGATTTTACTGCGTTGGAGCCTGAACTCGCGATCGTGCTGAACAACGTAAAGGTCGTTGCAGATAATAGTGCGTCTACCGACCGTCTTATCTACGGTGATGACCCCGCGACTGTTATAGCAGTCGGGGGAAACACCTTGTCTCGTGGACTTACTCTTGAGGGTCTAGTGTCGTCCTACTTTTTGAGGTCGTCGAACACATACGATTCCCTACTGCAAATGGGGCGATGGTTTGGATATCGACCCGGCTACAGCGATTTACCACGGATCTGGACTACAGCGCAACTTGCGGAAGACTTCGAGTTCCTAGCTGACGTCGAGGATGGGTTACGAACTGAAATTAGTCGGTACCGTCTCACTGACGGATCTACGCCGGCCAATCTTCCCGTGAGAATATTGCTCCATCCGAAGATGCATGTTACTGCAAAAGTCAAGATGCAGTTTGCGGTGACGGGTGATACCTCATTTAGTGGGCAACACCCCCAGACTACTTACTTTTCGCATCTCGATGAAACAATCCTGTCGCAAAACCTCAACGCAGTTAAGCACCTTATTATCAGCATAATGGACAAAATCGCTCAGGACATATCGCGCTCTGATAACGACAGTCTGACAATATTTGAGGGAGTTTCGAATCATCAAATCTTGAGTTTTATCGAACATTATAGTTTCCATTCCTCCAGTGAGATGAATTCCGAAAAGCTGACAACTTACATCAAAAAACAAAATAAAGCCAATTCGCTCTTAGTTTGGAATGTGGTGATAATGGGAAGGAAAAGCGCCAAACGATCAATAGATTTAGGAATCGGCAAAAAAGTGCCGTTAATGACTCGGTCAAAATTAAAAAGGAGCGAGGCTGGCGTCGCGAATATCGGCACGTTGATGTCTAGGCCCGACCGAGTAATAGACATCATGACGACAGAGCAGGTAAGAGACGAGATTAGCGACAGTGGTCTGCTAAAGGCCAGAAACGCGAGTCAACGCGCATCGCTGATCATATACCCCATAGATAAGGACTCGCAGCCGAAGGCAGACGCCGGCCTTCGAGTCGCGTTGGACGCAAAGCGTGACCTAATGGGAGTCGCGTTCTCGTTTCCAGAGGCTGATCCGTCCACAGAGGACCAGCCTTCAGTGCATGTGGATCTCACCGAGATCGACACTGAAACTGAGGATTTCGTCGAGGACTACACCGATAACGAAGGAAGTCGCGATGACATCGATCTGGGGGTCGAGTAGTGGGGTCTGATCCGTTCGAATCCATCTGGAAAGTCCAAGAGACCGACTCTGCTGGTTTGGGCTTGTCGGTGAATGACAGTGGCTTTCGCGTCCGCGCGGGGACTATTCTCCTTGGTTTAGACTCGGCGGGAGCGAGGCATCTGCTCATACCCTTAGCGCCGGGCGAGTCTTGTCCTGCAAGTGAACGTGGTGAGGCACTGGAAGTTTCAAGAATAAAAGTCGATGGGGCCGAATACTTATCGATTGCTTGCTTAGACGAAAATCTAAGACCGATCTTTTCGCAATTTTCGCAAGATGTTGTCGAATCTATCGAGCAGTCGACATCTCCGGCGAGTGCCGCTTATCGAGTGTTTCTCAAATGGAAGTCGATGTTCTTGGAAGCGATGAGCCGTGTGCCGCTTTCTGACGGCGCGCTAGCCGGCCTCATTGGCGAATTACTGACTCTTGAGAAAATTTTGAACGCCGGAGGCCATCGATCAATTGATTATTGGACTGGGCCCGTTGGGAGTCAGCACGACTTCCGCACTAAACTTTTTGCGATAGAAGTGAAGGCATCGTTGTCTCGGAGCGGTCGACGTGTTCAAATATCAAGCATCGACCAACTCGACTCCGACGATCAAGTTTCCCTGTGGCTAAACTTCCACAGGATGTCGCGGGACCCCGCAGGTGAAAATCTTGCTCAGCACCTAGAGCGCGTTCTGAACGCAGGTGCAGACACGGCGTCGCTCACTCGGAAATTGTCCAATCTCGGACTAGACGGCACTAAAATCAATATTTACGACAAGGACCGGTTCAAGTTGCTCGAGTCTAACTTGTACTTGGTTGACCAAAACTTTCCACGCATCGTCCGGTCAAGTTTCAAGTCAGGAAGACTACCGGCCGGGATTGTACGAATGTCTTATGATATCGAGCTCGCCACCGAGCCTCCAACTGCTCTTAGCGCGAACTCGATTTCTGCTGTCTTCGATGAGTTTGCGAAGGATTCATGATGGAATGGGTACCTGAACGATATCCGAGTGCCGGCGCGCTTGCTGGATCAGGATTCCGTAAGCTACTTGGACGCCCATCGATGGATCCGCTAACCGTGCTGGTAAGAGAGACGGCACAGAATAGTTGGGATGCTCGGCTGCCCGGAGTTGGAGAAGTGCAATTCGATATCGAAGGTTGGGACCTAGAAGCGGGCGAGATTGCGGCGCTTCGATCAGATGTCTTTACAAAATACAGCAAGGCATCGGGCCTTTCGATCGACCAGCTGCTGAGTCGCCACGAAGTTTTTGGAATCTATATCACGGATCGCGGTACACGAGGGCTAGGCGGTCCTTTGGAGGCGGATACCGAGTCACCTGACGATTGCTACGACTGGGTAAATTTTCTTTTGAACGTGGGCAAGGCCCGCTCAAGCACTCAGTCTTTATCTGGGGGTACTTACGGATTCGGAAAGACCATTTCATATCTGGTTTCGTCGGTCAACGCAATCGTCGTGTACACACGGACGCGGTTTAATGGGCGGCCAGTTTCGCGTTTGATCGCCAGCGCTGTCGGCGACGAGTTCAGTTACTCGCGGCACCTTTACACCGGCCGTCATTGGTGGGGGGACAAGGTCGCGAATAGCGCCGGAAGCCCCCATCCAGTGATGGGTCGAGAAGCCGACCGCCTCGCGGCGCGAATCGGGATGCGTCAATTTGGTTATGAGGAGTACGGCACGTCGATTCTCATACTCGCCCCAAATTTCGATGGTAGGACTGATTCAGAGGCAATGCAATTTATCGCGGAATCAGCGCTTTGGCATCTATGGCCGAAAATGGTGGCGTTACCCAATGACTCTTGCGGAATGGCAATTTCAGTATCCTACAATGGATTAAATATTGCAATACCAAGCCCTTCTGAACGGCCACCGCTACAAGCATTCGTCGACGCTTATAGAGCGGTAAACGACCCAGAGGGATTTACCCCACCCCTAGGCGCGACGGTTGAATTGATCCGCTGCAAACGGCCAAAAGCCGAAGTGGGCCATCTCGCTGTCGTTCCTACGGTGTGGCGACCTCGCGCAGATGTGTCTGATGGGGCTGACTCGGCCGACACGGATGGCATGTTGCCGGCATCACCCTTTCCGCGGGCGGCCCACCACATAGCGCTCCTTCGCTCTCCGCGACTCGTCGTTTGCTACATGGAGGGTCCGGCGCCGGTCGAAGGAGGTACTGAGTGGGGTGGTGTGTTTCAGGTTAACGACAAGTATGATCACCTGTTCGCAAACTCCGAGCCTCCAACGCATGATGCGTGGAACGTAGGACTGCTCGAGAAGGGCCCAGGCAAGACCACGGTGAATGTGTCGTTGCGCGAGGTCTATAGAATCGTCGACGCGTTGTGGAGAGGCGCGCCTGTTGACGAGCGAAGAAGTACAGACGGTGTCGCGCGAGTGGCCGACGAATTGGGACATTTAGTTTCATCAGTGGCGGCTGCCGGAAAGGGGCAAGCGGAATCGGCTGGATCCCGCGGTGGCGCGTCAGGCCATTCTGGCTCGCGTGTAGACATCGTTTGGGCTCGTCCGATCGTGCTAGGCGAGGCCGGTGAAGAGCGGGCAGGTACAGCCGCACGAGTGCGTGTCTCGACAGCAAGTTCAAGCCAAGGGGTATTGCTTTCCGTGAATATCGGGTCCGCCCTCGACGGTAAGGAGATTGATAGTGATCTGGATCCGGCTCTCGAGCTACTCGAATTTCGGTCGGATTCTGCAGGAGAAC
This sequence comes from Williamsia serinedens, assembly GCF_024171725.1. Classification (GTDB taxonomy): domain Bacteria; phylum Actinomycetota; class Actinomycetes; order Mycobacteriales; family Mycobacteriaceae; genus Williamsia_A; species Williamsia_A serinedens. Next base: position 546,677 of record NZ_JAMTCG010000003.1, on the reverse strand, counting down.
CGCATCGATTAGACCGGTCGAAGTACGAGGTTGAGTTAGCATCTGGTGTTAGTGAGATAGAGTTGGTCGTAGCGCGCTCCGACGACACAACGGTGATGTTCGATCTCGGGGTACAGGAGTTATGAGGTGAGGGTTTCCGTTCCGCCTTTCCTTACCCTCGCTCCGAGTTCAGTCGCGCACGGACCGTGGTTGCGCGAGGATGCAAGTGGCTATTCAATATTTCCCCCCGATGTTGAGCACTGGGACTACCAGACCAGCCTAAAGTTGAGTTCCACTATTTCGTTAGAGAAGGACGCTCTAACCCGCGACTGTGGACTCGACCGAGGCGCGACCCTCGCTGCGATTGTCCTGGCGCAGTCCAGTCAGACAAAGACGGAGAGAGTGGTTGCTCGGACAGTGCTCAGCGAAGGACATCGCGACGAGAAGTTTGAGTTTCGTTTAAGTGGTGACGAGATTGGCGGCCGATTAACGCTGGAGACCGTAATTGCAATTCTGGATGCGAAATCAACCAGCGCTGTTGCTCCGGTGGCAAAGGGATCTGTAATTTGGCGCTCGAAGTCGCAGCACTTATTGGAGGGAATTGGAAGTCAGTTTCCGACTGAAGCGCTGGATTTTGCCAATTTGTCAGGTTCGGTGGCCGATGCTGGGTGGCTTCTTGAGGTGGACGCTTCGGACTTCGACGCACCGTTCATGTCTTCGGTCCGACTTTTTTTGAACACGGGTAGTCCAGCAATAAAGAAAATGATTTCGGGTTCAGGTGATTCAAGTTCGCAGCAGCTGCTTCGGCTGATAGATTGGGACGTATCTAGGCAACTCGTAGACATTGGTCTTCTGAGCGCGGAAGTTGAGGCATTAGACGTTGATGGTACTGCCGATTCGCTTGCAGGAGTTTTACGAAACATAATAGGTGCGATCTGGCCATTGGAGAGCATGTCATCGCTACGTCGGTGGAGAACTCAGGATAAGGGGCGCATTGAGTCCCGGTTACAGAGCCACTACAAGGTAGGCCGCGAGTGAGCTCGTTTGTCTACCCGCGGCTTGATCCTGCGGCCGCCCGGGCATTGCTAATCGAGCGTGCGCCTCTTGAATCGTCCCAGCTTTTTGCGCTTTCGGAATTGAAACACAATCGCGCATCTCCTTCCGCAACCGGCGGCCAAGTGGTGCCCGAACGGAAACTCGCAAGCGTCAGAGATGCGATCCGCGAGGCGGCGGAGAACGCGGGTTACCCGAGGCCGCTCGCTCGGGGACAGGCGCAAACTTTTGACCGCCCTTGTGGCAGCGAATTACTTCGAATAATGAATATTGTTCCTGCCGACGCGGCGAGCGTTGGGGTCTGGTCGTTTCTGACGCTAGTAGTGGTTCCAGAAATCGGGTCTTGGCGCTTTCCTGGTGCGCCGGAATCCCGAATGCTTGGAAAGCCGAGGAATGTGCTTCGGCGTTTGTGGTGGCGTGCTTGGGCCTTAGGCCCAGATCTAGACGCAGCCCCAGATGGATGTGCGCCGCTGGGTGAAGACGAGTTCGTCCAGATTATGGAGCGGACGACCTTGGGTGGGAATATCCGCACCGCGCGTGCGATTCAGAATGCGTTGTGGCGTGCGGAATTGAACGGTCTAGACGTGGCACGATCAGAACTGATGCGGCAGCTGGCAAGACGCGTGCGCGGTCAACGCTCGCATCTGGCACTCGATGTGCTTGATGGCGCCGAACTGGACCTACTGCTCGACCATCTCGTCGCCACCGGCGTCGCCGCCCTCCGTGGGGGCTGAGACCCTAACTTCACCGTGGTGGAGGTAGCGGTTCGCGCGGCGAGGGGGTCGGCGTGTGGCTCACGGCGACTGTCGGTGTGGGGTGCTTAACTTGGTCGCAGGCAGATTCGAAGACGATTGGACTCAACAGTGCCGCAGAACATTATCAGCGCCACGCCTTCAGCAGCACGTCTCACACAGTCGTTGCGCGACATCGGGTACGACTTTGTTGGCGCGGTTGCCGACCTTATCGATAACAGCATTGCAGCGTCATCGACCGAGGTGAGCGTTGAGATCGAGTTCGCGGGAACTGATTCTGCTGTCTACGTAGTCGACAACGGCTGTGGTCTCACCGCCGTCGAGGCTACTGAGGCGCTGAGGTTTGGGACTCGGCGGAGCTATGCCCTTGGTGATCTGGGCCGGTACGGGTTGGGACTCAAGACTGCTTCCCTGTCGCAGGGCAGGTGCCTCACCCTCGTGTCGCGGTCGTCAGAGCGTAGGCGTGTTGTACGAAGGACGTTGGACCTCGACCTAATCGGACGGTGGGACGACTGGGTTATCGTGGAGAATCCACGAGACCGCCACTCAGAGCGGGCCGAATCTATGCTCGGTGGCGACGCAGGCACCGTCGTAATTTGGCAGAAATTGGATCGCGTTCTGCCGGCGTCAGGTGCGGATGGCGGGTGGGCAAAGCGCCGATTCGAAACTCTTATCGTAAAGACACGGCAGCACCTTGCGATGGTGTTCCACCGCTTCCTTTCAGGAGAAAATCTCGCGCCCCGAGTGTCGATCTCGGTCAACGGCGAGAAGCTTATGCCATGGGATCCTTACGTACGCGACGAGCCGGCAACACAGCAGCTGGATCCCTTAGAGTTCGAGCTTTCGCATCACACAGGCGTTTCGAAGGTCCAACTAGGTCGTTACATTCTTCCTGGGAAGCGCACCTTCAGTAGTCCGGATGCATTTGACGATGCCGCGGGGCCGTTGAATTGGAATCGCCAGCAGGGCCTGTACATTTATCGGGAAAATCGTCTAGTGCAGTGGGGCAGCTGGGGTGGAACTCGGGGTATCGACGAACATACTAAACTCGCACGTGCCAGTATTGACTTTGATAACGATCTTGACGAGATTTTCAATATCAATGTAGCTAAAATGCGGGTAGCTATTCCTGGTCAGCTCAAGCAGATGTTGGAGCGACCTATAAGTGAGCTCTGCATACTTGCCGATCGCACATATCGTCGGCAGGACCATAACGACGACCCGTCCGAAGATCGCAGTGAGTCGAAGGGCGGTAGCAGTTCTAACGCTGAAGTTGGGTTGGCACTAAAGTCTGCGGCTATCCAGAGCGGTCACTACGAGACGCTGAAGAAAATCGTCGAAGTAATGCGTGAGCAAAACCCAGAAATGGCTGCTGGATTGGGATTTATGTAGCTTAACTGGCAGCGGCCGCACATCGCGCCCTGAGCGGACAGCGCGAACAGCTGGGAGTCTCGACCGTGCAGATGTCTGCGGCTAACTGGACAAGCTTGAGATGCGCTATTCGCGAATCGGGTCCGAGGCCGATCATCCTAGCGACCGCTAATCGCCCGTCCGTTTGCCGGTTTCGCTTGTCAACATCATTTCCCTGGAAGCGACTCGCGACGCGAAGGACGCCTTTTGTGACCAAAACTGGTTCTTCACTCTTTGTGTCCCGCTCCGCAGTCGGCGCTGCCAGCTCTAAGAAGTCGGCTAAAGCTATCGACACTGCGGGCAGTACGGTGCGATCAATGGTTGGCTGCCAGAGGGCTTCTGGATGCTTTTTCATTTGATCGATCAAATTCTTCAGAATCTCTGTTCTGGCTGTTCGACCAACGCCGGACATCAGATCCACCAACAGGGCAGTGTCTGCATCTGTAGGCAAGCCACCTCTGTTGATAGTAGGTTGCATCTCGACGACTGGCCACACTGATCTAATGACCGTAGACGGTGCTCGATCTAAGAGAAGCTCCGCAACCGTGATTTTCCATCGGTCCCCACATGCTATCCACGGCACCAAAGTTTCGGTGGGTGGAACACCAGCCCACTTGGCTAGCGACGCTGCAGTCAGACGAGTAGAAAGTTTTGCTTTGCGGCCGTCAGCCAGTGCTGAGCGAATAGCGCGCCCGAAAACCTCTCCAATGATCGGCGGTACCGCGTTTCCGATCTGCTTGAACGCGGCGGATGGGGGCCCTGCGAACCTGAACTCGTCTGGGAAAGACTGAACTCTTGCGGCCTCACGTACGGTTAGTGTGCGCGGCTGCCGCGGGTGAATGTACCAATAGCCGTCCTTGGCTATGTGTGCTGTAATCGTCCGGCACAGATCGTTCTCGTCTAGACGCTTGTACTTGTCGTCAAAAATATCCCTGCGGTAGCGCTGATGCTCAGGCGCCAGATCCGTGTACTTTGTCTTATGCGTCATTGACTCGAATGCAGCTCGGTCATCTTCCCGCACGGGGCGCGTTATGTGATCGAATACTTTACCTGAGTCGCCGGCATCTACTCCGCATCGCATCATACTCTGGTATTGAGTGCTCGGTCCGTTGTACTCAGTCCATCCAGCTGCGCCGCCCGGCGGTCTCCAGCCACCTTCTACGGGAGGCAGATCTCCAATCGCATTCCACAACGTCACGCGCTGGGGCGATTCAGATGGCCAATTGAACTGCTTGTTTCCGCGGAGGGCGACGATGATAAGCCGCTGACGCATCTGAGGTACTCCATAACGCCACGTCTCCACGACTTGGGCGCTTACCGAGTAACCCTCTTGCTCGAGCTCTTCCACGATACTTCTGAAGATGAACATTTCACGGTCCAGCGCCATATCGGGAACATTCTCCATGATAACGGCGGGCGGTTTAGAGAGCTGCACTACCTCGAGAAATGAGCGCCACAGGTCCCGTCGCTCGTCATGTGGATCGCGAACACCAGACTGGACGCGGTGACGAATCATCGATCTACCAGCTTTCGAGAACGGCTGGCATGGTGGGCCGCCCGCAAGCAGCTCGATCTTGTTCTTTCGGATTGTCGCAGCGACGTCTTCGATCACGTCAGGGTCCGCTAGGTCCCACTCAAGGGACCGACCCGCGAAGTGGTGATGATGGGTCTCGACGGCGAAGTTGTAGTGGTCTACGCCGAGCACGACCTTGTAGCCGACGCGCTCTAGGCCGAGACTGATTCCGCCGGCGCCGGCGAACAGATCGGCGGCGAGTGGGGTATCCCGGGACCTCAACGACCGGCAAAGCTTGCTGAGGGATGCGTCGTCCTCGGTGGCGATCGAATTCGGCGGCAGGACGACAAAAGGGCCTCTGACCTGCTTCACGCCGTAGTGCGGTTCGCTGTTGGGCGTCTCCGTGCGAGCCATGTTTACAAGCCTAGGATAGAGGTCTGACATGGCCGCGCCCGGCGCGCCCGGAAGTGCAGAGGTGATCAATGCGTGCTAACGAGCCACTTGTGCCGCCAACCGATGTGGTGCGGCGTCAGATGAGTTCCCAGAAGACGTCCGGAACATCGATTGAGGTCGAGGTTAGGCGGCGCTTACACGCGATGGGCTTCCGGTTTCGAGTCGACCAGAAGCTGCTGTCGGACCACCGTTTTAGAGGCGATTTGTCTTGGCGAGGGCGCCGCCTCGTCGTCTTCTTGGACGGTTGTTTCTGGCACGGCTGTCCGTCTCACGGCAACTTGCCCAAGCGAAACTCTGATTGGTGGCGTAGGAAATTCGACGCCAATCGAGAGCGGGATCGGAAAGTCGATTCGCTCCTTGCGGAGCGTGGGTGGACGGTGTTGCGCTTCTGGGAGCACGAGTCGGCGGATGAAATTGTAGGAGCCATCGTGCCGTATCTGCGCAGGGAAGGTTCATCTTAGGAAGCGTCGACCCACTAGATTACTAATCGAGATCGGGAATCTATCGCTTTTGCGAACTGGTTTGAATCGGGCCAACCGTTCGGACCTATCGACGGGACGTTTATCAAGACTGCGTCGGTTAGTTCGGTGGGGGTCGAAATGCTCGAAATGGCCCTCTTTGCGAGTGATTCGACGTCGTTATCGGGATTGACTTTGCCACCGTATCCTGCAGACGGCCGCAGACGAACGCTCGGAAGGTGCTGTCCCAGACGAATCGCATGAGCAGCGCTTGGAGAAAGGTCTAGGCGAGGCGGACGACATCCCCAAGGTCTCCGCCGCGACGGCGAGCGGGGTCGAGGTGGGTGCGCGGGTACGCGGGTCCCGCCGTGGACATCGCAAACGGCGCTCGACGACGTCTACTTGCGCGCCCACCTTGGAAGACAAGTGCGTCGAGGGGGTTGCGGGAGTGTCTGGTCTTGCGGCCGGCGCAGCGGGGGCTAGCTAGGGGCACTAGCTGGTTCAGCAGGCGGCCCTTGGGGGACGGGTGGTGGTGCGGCGGTCGGCAGCTTGGTCCTTGGATGGACCGGCTCCGAACTGGGTGAGAAGCTGGGGGACGTCCTGTGCCGGTGAGCGAACGGCTACCCGAGCCAATCGGATACGCGGGGGCGCGTACTCCCATGACGCCGTTGCTCATCACCGCCCTCGCGGTGGGTGCTGCCTGCGGCATCTTCTTCGCCTTGTTGAGTGCCCGCGCCGTGGTGGAAGGTCGCTGGCCATACCTGCTGGTGTACGTCCCAGGCGCGGTTGTGTTCGCAATTCCCGCAATTGCGCAGTTCACTCGAGGAGAGAGGGACTGCAGCGCGCTCCGAGAATTCGTCGCCGAGCGTGGAGGTGGGCAGATCCGGATCCAGCGCGACCTCCGATCCACGCTCCGGACAGTCGGTTTCTTGTTGCTGTTGACCGTGGGATGTTGGGCATTCTCCGTCGGGGTCTGGACGGACACTCTCGTATTCGATCTGTCGGGTCGGCGGGGTCACGCGATCCCCGCAGTGACCGTGGTGATCGGCCTGATCGCGGTGTCGATGGTCGTTGCGATCCTGGTTCGCGGTACGAGCGGATGGCTCGCGCTCAGTCCAGCAGGTATCGACTCCATGGAGCTGGGTCTGACTCGTCACCGGATTCCGTGGGATGACATCGACGAACTCACTCTTACACCGCAGCAACGGAAAAAGCGGCAACAGGTCTACTTTCCGGACCGTTTGTGGCTGATTCGTTCTGGTGTAGGCAAGCGACCCCTTTCGCTGTCCATCAACTGGCCGATGGGCAACCGCGCAGCGTTCTGGCTCATCCACTTTTATCTGACGCATCCGGAATTCCGCGACGAACTCGCCGACGACCGAGTCGTCGACCGAATCGCAGCCGGTCGAATCCTCGACGAAGTGGCCTGACAAACCGTACGGCCGTGCCAGGGTGGTGGGATGGCGCAGACGATCCCCGCCGAGCCGCGTTTTGCGAACTCCGCAGAGAAGAAGGTCTACCAGTGCCTGGTCGACCAGTTCGTCGGCGATGACCTGATCGTCGTCGGGCAGCGGGTCACCGATCACGACAAGGATCACGAGATCGACTTCGTCGTCGCAATCGACGGCGTCGGGATCGTGTGTCTCGAGGTGAAGGCCGGCGAGATCACCCACGACGGTGCCGATTGGTGGCAGGGGAGGGACGACGGCCGGCATCGGATCGACCCCGTGGCACAGGTTCTCGGTGCGTGCTACGCGCTGCGGAGTTTCGTCGAGGCCGACCCGCGATGGACGCAAGGCCGTGTGCGCTGGACCCACATGGTGGTCTTCCCGCACACGTCGATCGCGGCGGACTTCGCTTTGCCCGATTGCCCGCGGTGGAAGGTGATCGACCGAGATCAGCTCGACCAGTTCTTCTCGCTGCTGCGTGCTGCGCTCATCGATCGCGGCTCCAATGAGCTGTTCATCGGCTCGAAGGGGATCGAGGAACTGCAGCTCGCGCTGGGCGGTCGTGGCCTCCCGCAACACGACGTCGTCGCGCGTGCGCAGGAGAACGAGGACAGTGCCGACATCCTCTCGGAGCAGCAGGTCATGATCTTGCATGCCGCGTCCCTTCTGCCGCGCGTCGAGGTCCGCGGTGGTGCGGGTAGTGGCAAGACGTTCTTGGCGATGGAGAAGGCGCGGCGGATGGGTCGCGACGGCAAACGCGTCGCGCTGGTCTGCTACTCGCACGGCCTCGCGTCGTTCCTGCGTCGGACGACCGACCGCTGGTCTCGCCGTGAGCAACCCGCGTACGTGGGGGAGTTTCATGAGCTCGGCAAACAATGGGGTGCGCCGGCCGGACCGGACGAGGGTGTTCGCAACGCCGGCACAGTTCGGTTCTGGGAGCACGAGTTGCCGGCGGTCATGGCAGGCCTCGCCGAGGAGCTCCCGCCAGGGAAGCGTTTCGACGCGATCGTCGTCGACGAGGCACAGGACTTCGCCGACGACTGGTGGACCCCGTTGTTGGCGTGCCTGCGTGATCCCGAGAATGGCGGTGTGTACGTGTTCAGCGATGAGGGCCAGCGCGTCTTCGACCGGCAGGGATCGCCGCCGGTTCCGCTGGTGCCGTTGATCCTCGACGCGAACATCCGCAACACGCGTCAGATCGCGAAGGCGTTCACACCGCTGGTCGGCCAGCGGATGCGCATGCACGGTGGTGATGGCCCGGCGGTCCGCTTCATCTCTTGCAGTCCGCACGATGCGGTCGAGGCAGCCGATGGCCAAGTCGAGCTGTTGATCGACGAGGGATGGCGCTACGAGGACATCGCGCTCCTCACCACGGGCAGTCGACATCCCGTTCAGGCCGAGAGGCAGGCCGAGGGCAACGTGGCCTACTGGGACACGTTCTGGGACGGGGACGACATCTTTTTCGGGCACGTCCTGGGTTTCAAGGGTCTCGAGCGTAACGTCGTCGTGCTGGCCATGAATCAGACTGCGGCACATGATCGCTCCAAAGAGCGGCTGTACGTCGGCTTGTCCCGCGCACGAGAACAACTCGTCGTCTGCGGTGATCCTGCTTTCGTTCTCGAGGTCGGTGGGCCGGAGTTGGCGCGCCGCCTCGGACTCAACTGACCACTGGAGGGACCGGCCTTCGGTGTCTGCGTCCGACCTGTTCAGGCCTGGCCAGCGGTGGTCATCAGCCTGCGCCTGGCCACGCGAAGTCCGCGCGGATGACGTCGACGGACTGCCGGCCGATCCAAAGCGGCGTCCCTGCGGGCTGGGTCGAGTAGAGACCGCGGGCTGCTGACTCGACGCGCTCGTATTGGCTCGGCCAGGAGATCGAGTCGGCGATCTCGGTGAGCCTCTCTTGTCCACGGTCGAGTGCGCGCAGAACAATGCGCGGGTCGGGGAGGAGCTGAGACTTGTTGAGATTGCAAGCACTGCAGGACAAGACGAGGTTGGTCAGGCCGTCGAGCCCCACGCGCGACCACGGGAGCACGTGGTCGACGTGGTGCGTCGTCGCCGCGCCGCAGTAGAAGCACCGCTGCCCGAAGTTGTCGGCGAGTGCCCCGCGTGCGCGCTCCAGGGAGATCCGGTCGGCGCCGAAGTGGTGTGACGCGAGGTCTGGGACGTCACGCTGGAGGAACGGGTTGTGGCGCCGGACGTCGTCGAGCCAGGCGATCTGCAGTGCGGGGCGGAGCAACGACGACAGGCGAGCGAGCGTGGTGCAGACGCCGGGGAACAGCGAGATCTTGTTGTCGTGGGCGGCGAGCTGCTTGCCCGACACCTTGTCACTCAGCCAGGTGTCGTCGTAGAGAAAGCACTCATGGCTGCGCTCGCCGCGGACACGCTGGAGTCGGTACAGCGGCTGCGTGACAAGGGTCTCGCGGACCGCGACGACAGCGGCGCGATAGGGGTCTGGATGGAATCGTCGAACGAACTCGAGCGTCGGGTCCGATCCGGTCCGGGTCGTCGCGAGGGACTTCAGTTCGCGCACGGCATCGGGGATGCGCGCGACGCGGTTCGACGACTGCCTCAGATAGTGACCGTCGAGGTCGCGGACGGGGCGCCAGTAGATCGCGATGACACGTTCGGCGAGGTCGTCGAGATCGACGTCGACTGCCGCGTCGGCGTTCCGCGGAACGTTCTCGACGGCAAAGTCGAGCAGAGCTATCAAGGTCGCGAGTTTGTAGGTTGCCGTGCGCAGTCCGTCGTCCAGGACGCTGACCAGCTTCTGGCCCAGTGCGAGGGGGTCAGAACCCGAGACCGTCATTCCTCGACACTAGGGCCGTTCCATTGAAACGGTGCGCGGAGTCCGGCCAGCGCAGCGTCGTGTTCGGCCGTGTCTTCACCGACCAGACCGTTGCTTCCTCGACCTCGCGAAGAGCCGGATGCTGGCAATGACGAGGCCGACAACCGGGATCGACACGAAACACGTCGGAAAAAAGATGATGACGCCGAAGAATATCCCGGAGAAAACGGCGCCGGGAGCGTCGAAATCTGGTTCGCCAATCTGCGCTACGAGCAAAGCCGTGGCGGTGGCAAGGAGCGTGAGAACAAAGCAGAGCGGTATGGCCCACAGAACTGACGTGAAGTAGATCCCGCGATCGCTTCTGTGAATCGGTTGATCGTCACTCATTCGACAGGAACCTTTGGTGGGTGATCTGCACTTCCCAGCGGTATCCCGGGATCGTCTGCAGACGTTTGCTGTGTCCCGGGATAACCCATTTGGGGTGAGGCGTGTGTTGTCGGACCGATGTCGGGGAGATCAGTGCCGATATGAGTGTTGGGGCCCCGAAGGAGGCCGAGCCCGGGCCCGAGTTCGCTGTTTGTCGCCCCGCGTTGCACCAGCGTATGGACGGTTCCGTCGTCCTTGTAGTTGTACGACTCGATTGCGGGATAGGGCGTCACGGTTCCGTCGATGGCTGCGGACCCTGTAGTTGAAGGCCGCACAGTCAGGTCGCCCGCGACGCCGATCTTGCCTGCCGTGGCAACTTCGGGCTGAAAAGCATCGGAACCGAAATACTTGATCCGAACCGTGCCATCCGCGCTCTGCAGTGCAGACACCTCCGGCACCCCTGCCCGCGGCGAATGATCAGTCCCCAGGTCCGCGGGTGGACCCTTGACGACCGTCGGGTTCTGTCGCGCGACCACCATCCCCCGCTCGTAGTCGACGTATACCGACACGCGCGAATGCTCCGCGCTGGCATTCACGTCGGGCCCACGATCGTCGCCCAAGTTGTTGGGGAACTGCTGCTTCGCTACCCAGTCCAGCGGGTTGCCAGAGACGTTCTGCACCTGCTTGCTGGGGATGTAGAGGTTGGTTCGCACAACGCCCGCTCCGGGCTTGGGTTCGATTCTTGCGACCGAGACGTTCGACAGCGCACCTTGGTATTTCGGGTCGTAGGTATGGGGATCCAGAGCTTCCGCCATTCGCCAGTCGTTGGCTGTGGCGGGGTCCTTGCCGTACGTCTTCCGATACGCCGCCACTTGATTCGCGCGTCGATCAGCGAGATTGACGTTCGCACCCTCCCCTTTCGGAGTGAGGGGGATCGACCCGTCGGCCGCGTTGATGGCTGCGGCGAGGTCGTCGTCGAAGCGTTCCGCTGCTGCGATGACGTCGTTGACCCGAGCCTGCAGCGCGTCGACCTCGGCGTAGTAGGCGGCCTTGTCTACGTCGGCCCAGCCCTGCATCGCCGGTGGGGTGACGGTGCCCGTCCTGGGATCGATCACGCAGCCCTTGGCGTCGGCGTCGGCCTGCACGCGCTGAGCCGACGCCTTCAGCTCGACGGCCTCGTTGAAGCAATCCCGCGCGGCAGCAGCAACCTTCCACACCTCGTTGCCATGGGCGTCGAGATCCTTGCGGGTCTTGCCGGCGCCGTCCTTGGCGGCCTGCGAGGCGTCGCCCTGCCAGGTGTGCAGATCGGACAGGTTCTTCAGATGACCTTCGATGGCAGAGCATGTCTGTTGTTGACCCGAGCAGGCGCCGAAGATCTCCTGGATCTGGCTGGGGTCGAACTTCAGGATCTCGCCGAACGCGACCACGTCACGCCTTCAGGTTCAGCGACGGTGCGTCGCCGACGTGATGGATCGCGGTGCGATTCTCCCCGTCGGTCGACTCGTACAGCGCGGCGCTGGTGTGCAGATGAGTGCCGTGCTCGTCGACGCGGTCGGTCAGCTCGGCGGCGCGGGTCCGCCAGGCGTCGGCCTTCGACTCCAGCGCCGAGCGCGACCGGTCGAACAATCCTGCGGCCGCCGCGGTGAGCTGACCATGTTGTCTGGTGAACGCTTCGCGGCCTTCTTCGGCGCCCTGGTTCAGCTGGCGTCCGACGTGGCGAAGTGATGCGGGTTCGACGTGCAGGTCGTCGGGCATGGCCACCTTCCTCCTCGGTCGTTCGTGCGGCATCCTATCGGGCAGACACGACGAAACGCTCGGCCGATAGGAGCGCCTGTGGAGAACTCTGATCTTGTGCAGCTCGCCGACGCGGTTGCCGTCGAGGCGCACCGAGGGCAGACGGACAAGCTCGGCGTCGACTACATCGAGCACCCCCGAGCTGTGTCGCGTCGGGTCGATTCCGAACGCCCGGATCTCGTGGCTGCGGCGCTTCTCCACGACGTGATCGAGGACTCGGAGTTCACCGCGGCCGACCTGCTCGACCGGGGGATCCCGCAGTCGGTGATCGACGTCGTGCACAAGGTGACGCGCCGCGGCGATCAGTCGCCCGACGACTACTACGCCGAGATCAGCCGCGACCCCGACGCGAAAGCAGTGAAGCTCGCCGACCTCGGCGAGAACACCGACCGCCGCCGGATGGGGCAGCTGCCGGCGGAGACCCAGGCGAAGCTGCGCACCAAGTACACGAAGGCGTTCCGGGCGCTGGGTCGCGACGACCTCGCCGACGAGCTGGCCGCCCGATAGCTCGGTACGTGCGGGACCAAAACCGGACCCTCGTTCGTTGAGAGGGAGGACGACGCAGCCAGCGTCGTCGGAGGAGGTTCTGTTGACCACGCGCTACCGCAAGACCGACGAGGCCGTGAAGGCGTTGACACCCGACCAGTACCGGGTCACGCAGAAGGACGGCACCGAGCCTGCGTTTCACAACGAGTACTGGGACAACCACGAGCCCGGCATCTACGTCGACGTGGTGTCCGGCGAGCCGCTGTTCTCCTCGACCGACAAGTACGACAGCGGGACCGGCTGGCCCAGCTTCACCCGCCCCATCGAGGATGACGCGGTGACCACCAAGTCCGACCGCAAGCTGCTGATGAAGCGGACCGAGGTGCGCTCGGCGTCGGCCGACAGCCACCTGGGCCACGTCTTCGGCGACGGCCCCCGCTCGGCGGGCGGGCAGCGATACTGCATGAACAGTGCTGCGCTGCGGTTCGTCCCCGTCGACCAGCTCGAGAAACAGGGCTACGGCGAGTACCGCGCCCTGTTCACCACCACGACCACCGAGGAGAACGCACGATGAGCACCGACACCGGCCAGGTCACCACCCGCCCCGGCACCGAGACCGCCGTCCTCGCGGGCGGCTGCTTCTGGGGCATGGAGGACCTGATCCGTCGCCAGCCCGGCGTCATCTCGACGCGCGTCGGCTACACCGGCGGCAGCAACGACCACGCCACCTACCGTCGCCACCCCGGCCACGCGGAGGCGGTGGAGATCGTGTTCGACCCGACGCAGACCACCTACCGCGACATCCTGGCGTTCTTCTTCCAGGCGCATGACCCTACGACGAAGGACCGTCAGGGCAACGACGTGGGGTCGAGCTACCGGTCGGCGATCTTCCCGCAGAACGAGGAGCAGGAGAAGGTCGCGCGCGACACCATCGGCGACGTGAACGCGTCGGGGCTGTGGCCCGGGCCGGCGGTCACCACGATCGAGCCCGCGGGCCCGTTCTGGGAGGCCGAGCCGGAGCACCAGGACTACCTGATCCGCAACCCCGGCGGCTACACCTGCCACTACGTCCGTCCGAACTGGGTTCTGCCCAAGCGTGACGAGGCGACGGCCAAGTAAGTCGTTCGACGCAGCGCCCCCGTTCCGACCGGAACGGGGGCGTTGTGCTGTGTGCGTGGCATGCGGCCTGCTGTGCGTTTGTGCGGCGAACCGATGTAGATTCCACATTTGGACACGACGGGGTGTGATGGGGGAGTCGACGTCGAATACCCTCGCCCCGGACAAGTCGTTCTGACCGCCAAGGAGCACATTTCGTGGGGACTCGGATTCGGGCCGTTCTCTCTGTCGGGGCGATCGCTGTCTGCGTGGGCCTCGCAGCATCGGCCTGTGGTTCGGGTTCGACCGCGGGAGTCGAGACTGCTTCGTCGAGCGCTTCTGCCTCGCCTGCGTTCCCGGTTGAGTCGCTGCCGCCGGGGGTTCAGAAGGACTCGGTGTTCGATTTGAACTCGACGAAGGACATGACTGGCGTTGTTACGACAGTCCCGTTCGGGCAGAGCCCCTATGCTGCCCACTTACCGGATGTCTGCAATTTCGTGCCGCAGACACTGATGGACCGCTTCGGATTCGAAGGTAAAAGGCGGGGATTTCGAGGCACCCAGCTCGTCGCCCAGGCTTGCAATTTGCAACATCAGGGAGCGGACGGATTGCCGGACTACTCGGCGACTATTGGGTTTTATACCAATAACATAAGCGAAGTTTTGCGGACCGATCGAGTAAGTATCCTCAGGCGAGACGTGACATTATCGCCCTCGGTATCGGCCACGCTCAATCGGTTGATCCCAGCCAGCTCGGAAGATTTAACGGCCCTCCAAACGTGTTCAGCGTCGTGGGGAACATTTTTTGGTGCGATTTCTGTCTCCTTTCGCTACTTTGCGGAGCCCCCGAGGGACTCCTGCAATGAAGCCGTGGCGGCCGCCAAACTCTTCGTTTCCAGCGCACCGAAGAGTCCGTCTCAGATGCGAGCGGCAGAATGACGGGGGCCTTCAGCTTCGATCCGGAAACCGCCGCAGCGGTTGCGGGGGCGAGTAAAGGTTTGGTTGGGGGAATCGCGGGTCTGGCTGACCTCGCGGGCTCACTTCGCGCAGCTAACGGGAGTGGTCGATTTCCGTCGGGCATCCTTATCGACCAGATATTGAGCGATTTGGGCGAAGCGGCCAATGAACTTGCCGATCGACTGAAAACGGCGGTCGAGGAGTATCTCAAATCAGTGATTCAAGCAGGTCGCCTTATTCCAGCTCAAGAAGCGGAAAATAAGGACCGCATCGCGGCAGCCGGCTCCACCGCCTCGTCTTCTGGAATTTTGGGCGGAATGCTTTCAGGCACGCCCGCGCCCACTGCAATCCCCGCGGGTCCGGACGTTGGGGACATCATTGGTTCCTCGCTTCAGTCTGGACTTCCTCCACTTCCTTCGGGGCAACCATTCGCGGCAGGCAGGGCCGAATGCGCGGCCTCGCCAGAAGCGATTGGCGGATTGACTCTAGATAGCTGTGTTGCGCACCTAGGCCCCGCCGAGGCCTCAAGGCTCCAAATGCTTGCGCAACAGTGGCAGCAACTCGGCGCGGACCTGACCAGCTCGATCACGGTATTCCACAACATCGTTCAGTCGAAGATGGCAGCTGGCGGGTGGACAGGTTCGTCGGGCAAGGCCGTGGGCGACGCCGCGCACAAGTTGGTGAACACCTCGGTCGAGATCGCGGCGCAGGCCAATGCGAATGGTGCGGCCATTGTCGGGTGGGCGGGCGCGCTCGGAGACACCAAGAGCTATATCGACTCGCTCGCAGCGTCGAAGGGCCCGGCGATGGCGGCTGCGCCGCCGGAGTCGCGGGCGACGGTGCAGAACGAGATCGACACGATGGCCCGGTTGAAAATGGCGAGCACCTACAACCCCGGCGTGACGGCGATCTCCTCAAGTCTGTCGAACCTCAGTGATCCGTCCGCAAACCAGACCGGCGTTCCCCTCGTGCTTGCTGGCATGAGTGGCTCAGGCGGATCCGCGGGAGCGGGTAGCGGCGCCGGCACGTCGGCCGCCTCAGCTGGCGGCGGTGGGGGCGGTAGGACCTCCGGCGGCGGTGGCGGAGGCGGCGGCGGTTCGACGGCAGCCAGAAACGGCACCGACGCAGCGGGTCAGCTGGCGCGTCAGGGGACCGGTGATCCGGTGAGCAACGCGGCGAAGAATGCGTCGTCGCAGGCGGGTCAGAATCCGGCGGCGGCTGCGCAACAGGCTGTGTCGAAGGCCGGGGACAGTGCCAAGAGCTTGGGCGGTTCGCGGTCGGGCGCTGGGTCGATGACGCGTCCTGCCGGTCTAGGTTCGTTGAGCGAGGCGGAGAGGAACGCCGCGAAGGCTGCGGCCGGTGGGATGAAAGGTGCCGGCGGCGGGGGTGGCGGTACCGGGAATCTCGGTGGCGCCGGTGGTCTGGGTGGTGCGGCTGCGGCGGAGAGTGCGTTGTCGCGCAACAGCTCGTCGCTGTCGGCGGCGGAGAAGGCGTTGGCGGGTCAGCAGGGTGCGACGGCTTCTCGTGCTGCGTCGCCGGCTGCGGGTGGCCCGATGGGCGCTCGAGGCGCGGGTGCGAAGGGCGAGGACGACAAGGAGCACCGCGCCGCCAAGTACCTCAAGCACGTCGAGAACGGTGAGGAGATCGCCGGCGACCTGCCGGACACCGCGCCCTCTGTCCTCGGTGGGCTGAACCTCGACACCACCGACGACACCGGCGCGTCATCGAAACCAGCCGACCGCACCTAGAGTCACCGCGACCGTCGAACGGACAATGCGCGCAGACGCACCAGATTCCTGATCGCCCCATGGCAGTTGTCTGTCGGTGTGCGTCTCAGCGGTGCTCTGGTTCGGAAGTGGTGGGACTGTGCACGTATGCCTTCTGCCACGTGGTCGAAAAGAGTTGCGGCGCTCTCGGTGACGGTCGGATCGGCGATCGCGGTCGTGTGCGCGACGGTCCCGTCGGCGCAGGCTGCTCCGTCGCTGAGTGACATCCCGGCGATCGCCAACGGCGGCATCGCTCTCGCGCGTGGCGCGACCATGCTGCACAGCAACGACTTCGGTGAATACGGCTGCGAAGACTTCGTCGACGCCGCCTACGGCAAGACCACCGCAACCGGTATCCCGCACGACGGCGCACTTGCGTTCTACCGCCAGCTCGAGGCGAATGGCCAGAGACACACCTCGCTGCCGGCCCCACCCGGGGCGCTGGTGTTCTCACAGGGCGAGGACGGCGACCACGTCGACATCTCGATCGGCAACGGGCAGTACGAGAGCGGCGGGGTCCAGGGCTTCGCGCCGGGGTGGGGCGACGGTACCGACATCCAGATCCTGCCCGCCCCCAACCTGGGGAACTGGAACTTCGTCGGCTGGGCGTACGCGCCGTGGAGCGCGATCTGACGCCTGACGGCGAACGCACCGAAGCCGGTGCCCGGCAGCGACGTGCATCGCTGCGCGGCACCGGCTTCGGTGTCGGAGAGGGTCAGGCGTTCTGCGTGGCCAGCGTCGGGTAGTCGATGTAGCCCTCGGGGCCGGGCGCGTAGAACGTCGCCTGGTTCGGCTCGGCCAGCTCGGCGCCCTGCTGCAGGCGCTCGACGAGGTCGGGGTTGGAGATGTACCAGCGACCCACGACGACCGCATCGGCGGTTCCGTCGGCGACGAGCTTCTCGAGCTGCGCGAAGTCGGACTCGATCGCGAAGCCGGTGTTGAGCAGGAACGGCACCGTGATCTCCGGGCGCAGCGCGGCCAGTGCGGACGACTGCGGCTCGACGAGGAAGTGCACGTAGGCCAGGTTGATGTCGGCGATGGCCCGCAGCAGTGCCTGGTGCACCGGGATGGTGTCGGCCTCGTACATGCCGTTTGCCTTGTGGCCGGGCGAGAGGCGGATGCCGGTGCGGTCGGCGCCGATCTCGTCGACGACGGCCTTGACGATCTCCACGACGATGCGCGCCCGGTTCTCCGGCGAGCCGCCGTACTGGTCGGTGCGCTGGTTGGTGTCGTCGCCCAGGAACTGGTGCAGCAGATAGCCGTTGGCGGCGTGGATCTCCACGCCGTCGAGGCCGGCGTCGACAGCGCGACGGGCAGAGCTGCGGAACGCGTCGACGATGCCGGGGATCTCGTCGGTCTCGAGCGCGCGTGGCGTCACCAGCGGCACGCTGCCGTTGGGTCCGTGGGCCTTGCCGTCGGCGGCGATGGCCGACGGGGCGACGGGGTCACCGCCGGGCAGGTCGGGGTGTGCGACGCGGCCGACGTGCCAGATCTGCACGAAGATCTGACCGTTCTCGCCGTGCACGGCGTCAGCGATCTCCGACCACTTGGCCTGCTGGGCGTCATTGTGGATGCCCGGGGTGTTCATGTACGCGCCGCCGGCGCTCGCGCTCGACTGCGTGGCCTCCGTGATGATCAGACCGGCACCGGCGCGCTGCCGGTAGTACTCGGTCTGCAGGTCGGTCGGGGTCCCGTCCGACTCCGCACGCAGCCGCGTCAGCGGCGCCATGAAGATGCGGTGCGGGGTCTTGATGACGCCGGAGGTGAACGGCTGGAGCAGGGGTGAATCAGATTCCAGGCGGTAGGTCATGCGAGAGACAACGCTTCACAACCGGACCGCAGTCCCGGGTGAGATGCAGGTCACGCATCAGCAGCGGTCGTGCTACCGCATCACTGTCACAGCTGCGAGCGCCGCAGTGAATGCATCGACCCCACCGATCGTCGAGTCGCCGATGGGGAGCTCAACCGAAAAATCCTCGCGCGGCCTTCTGGCGTTGGACGCGAAGACCACAGACCCGACGGCCTGTCCATCGGTGTCGCGGATCGTCATACGACAGGAGGGTTTCGCCCGCAGGAAGATGAGAAGCGGGGCGAGGAGGATGGCTCCGAACAGGTCTGTGGCGCCCTCGCTCAATGCCCTTGGAAACGGGCGAACCAGTCTGCGCCAGAGTCCGTCCCCCAGCCGTTCGACCATCCGGAAGATCTCGTCGCCTCCAGGGTCGGTCACGACCCACAGTGTCCGGAGGATGCTCTGCGCGCGTTGTGCAGAGACCTGCGCGATCAGCTCGCCGGTGCCGCCGCGAATCTCACGCCTCGCTCGCGGACCGGATATCGACGCGAGCGGCGAATCACTGTCAGCCGGATTCACGACGTGCACCGCTTCGCGACCAGGATCTTTCGGGAATGCGACCCGCAGATCTGCGACCTCACCGCTCGCATCGGAGCGAACCACGGCCACCAGATTCGTCGTGGCTTTCGGATCCACAGATACCCCGTAGGACAGGAGCATTGGCGACCGCCTTCCGATCCGTTCAGGTCATGTCGGTTGATCGTCGAGAACGTTAGTAAGCGCGGCGCACGACGATCTATCCGCCTCCTGCGGAACTCTGTTTGCCAGGCGCGTCGGAAGCGGGTGGGGATGCAGCCCCAGTCTCCGGGGCATCCTGCGCAGGTGAGTGACCTGCTGTGTCGGGAGAGTAGTGCTGAGTGGGAGGCAGCGAGCCCGGCAACGCCTTCGCGACGTCTGTCCATCCGGTGGACTCGGTCTTCTCCGACAGCTCTGGGCTGATCGCGGCTTGCGCGTCTTGTTGCAGATTGCTCAGCTGGCTGTTCACGGCTGTGCGCGCGGCGAATTGGCCCCCTGGGATGTCGGCGATCTTCGCACCCAGTCGGCCTGAGCTCGCGATCTTCTGCGCTGCCGGACTTGTCACGACACTCGATGCGCCCTGCGCTGCGATCCGCGTCGGGTCGAAGTGGTTGTGGCCGGTCTCGACGGTCAGGACACCCTCCTTCGCCGCTTCGAGTCCAGAGCCGACAGCGAAGTTCTTCGGAGCAGCCTTCGCCACTGCCGTCGCAGCCCTGGTGACGGGCGACTGAGCGGCCTTCGCTGCGTCAACTGAGACGCGCACGGCCTTGGCGGCGACCTCGCCCACCTTGGACGCAACCACGCGCGCGGCCGCGAGCAACGCCTCGATGATCTCCCGGATGCGGTTGGCAGCAGCGGAGAGTCGCGCCGTCTCGACAGCCTGGCCCGCGAGTTCGCCGATCCCGGCGGTGAAGAAGCCGGCGATCGCTCCAAGGCTCTCGATGGCGACCGTCTGGGCCAGGAGCACTTCGAGTTCGTGGATGATCTCGTGGTGCGCCTGGTCGAGGTGGGCGGCGTACTCCGAGCACGACGAGCCGAGTTCGGTGAACACCGACGACAACTCGCGCAGATGCGCCCCGGCGTCGGTGCACGCCTGGGCGGCGGCTGCGGCCTCTGGGCTCTGTTGCGCGGAGACGGCCGACGCGGCAGCGCTCGTCGGCCCGGCCGCGTCCTGCAATTGTGCTGCAGCGGCTTTCCACGCGGCGTCGGCCGCGTGAAGTCGGTCCTGGTGGCCGTCGGGCCAGACGTAGCCGACGAGGCCCTCCACCATCGACCACCCTGGCGGACCGCCACCGCTGCCACCGGCCGACGACGGAACAGACGGCGCCGACATCGTCGGGGCAGTGGGGGCCGCCCCGATCGACGAGTCGCCACCGCCCCCGATCACCGACGACGCGTCGGCCTGAGCGTGGTTCTCGCCGGTGGCGTGCAGTCGCGTCGCGATGTTGCCGACGGCCCCGACCGCCGATGCCGCGGCGCTGAGGGCGGCTCGCGCGCCCTGGTCGTAACCGTCGGCCCAGGTGGTCCCGGCGTTGTCGGACCCGGCCATCCCCGACGACGCGCCGAGCTCGCCGGCCAACGAGCTGACCGCGGAGTGGGCAGAGTTCGCCACCGACGTCATGCCGGCGGCGGCGTGCGCGTACTGCGCGGGGTCGACGACGAGCGTCGGCATCAGCCCCACATCTCCTGGTTGGCCTGCACTGCGGCGGTGTAGTTCGCGTGCGCGGTGTCGCCGGCCCTCTGCAGATCCGCGACGGCCGAACGCATCTCGGCTGCACCCTTCGTCCACCGCTCGTGCGCGGCCCGCTGCGACTCCGCGGCCTCACCTGTCCACGACCCGTGCAGCCGCTCGACCGTCTGCTCGGCGTCGCGACAGACCGACTCCGCATCGGCGTCGAACTTTGCCATGTCGGCGACGATGTCGGCCAACAGCTCGGTGTTCACCGTGAACTTCTGGGCCACCGCTCAGACCGCCATGTTCAGACCAGAACCCGACTGGCCGACGGCAGATGCGTTGGCGGACTCCTGCGCGGAGTAGGTCTGTGCGGTCGAGGCCAAGAGTGCAGCCATCGAGTCGAGCCCACCGACGACATCCTTGGCCCCCTGCAGCCACTGCTCCCAGTCGCGACGGAACGCGTCGGCGGCCTGGCCCTTCCACCCGCCGCCGAGAAGGTCCTCGACGCGGGACGTCAGAGCACGCACACGGTCGTCGAGGGTGTCCGCGGCGGAACGGATGCCCTGCGAGGCCGACGTGACCTCGGCCGGCGTGACATGGAGCTCGGGCATCGGCGTCCCCTTCCCGCGTGCTGGGCAGGTGTGCAGTTCGGATCAGACGATACGGTACGCAGTGCGAACGAGGGCTGCTGACCTGCGCAAAAGCGGACAATCGCGACTGTGACGTCGCGGTGTGCCGAACCGTTGCACGTCGGAGACCTGCTAGCTGTTGCTCACAGGGTCTACCCACTTCAAACTTGCGCGGTGACCTCGAACGGGCCGGCGCGGCCAGTGCGCCGTCGGCTGAGCCCTGCCGGGCGCGTGCTGACCATCCTTCTCCTCGCCGCGTCCGTCGTGGTGTTCGTCCGCCCGATCACGGGTGAGGCCGCGCCCCCGCCGCGCGACGCCGGTGTGAAGTGCGTCGGTTCCAGCGATGTGACCCTGCCGGAGACGTACGACGCGATCGTCGAGTCGCTGGCACCGTCGTTGCCGCCCGCCGCGCGCACGCCGATGCTCGACAGCCGGCGAGATGTGCTGAAGCGGCTCACCCAGATCGGCGTGGCCTCGACGACGATCTCCGACCACCCCTACGGAATCGGCGCGACAGCCGACTCGCCGATGTTGCAGTACCGCAACCCGCTCAGCACGTTCATCGTCACGCAGCTGATCCGGACGCGAGAAGGCAAGGCCGCAGGGGGGATTCGCCTCGATCACATGACGTTGTCGCAGGCAGTCGAGACCGCCTACTTCTACATCTACGTGACCTTCATCGTCCCGGCGTCGATCATCTCGCAGACGGTGCCACCGCTGTTCCCGGTGAACGGGATCGGACTGGGCACGCTCATCAGCCTGCCGTTGTCGCTGGGATCGACCGGGATGGGTCTGGTTCTCGGTTCCCTCAGCAACGGTCTCGCGAATGCCTGCCTGGCGCGGAAAACACAGCGTCAGATCGACGAAGTCCATTCCGACCAGGACGCCGACCTGCGGTTCACCAGGCAGGTGCCGTCGATGCTCGACGGGCTGGCCGCGCAGGTGCGCCTGGCCGACAAGCAGAAGTGCCCGTCGATCGGCGTCCAGCCGTTGTCGCGCATCGTCGCCCGCACCTCGGACAATCTCCGACGGTCGGATCCGCGATCGGCCGCAAGGGTCACAGACGCCGAGCGTCGCATCCAGTCGGCGCTGCGCACCACGCGAATCAACCGCGCGATCATCCCGACCGACCAGGCCGAGTTCACGACGGTGGAGACCGTTCTGTCGACGATCCTGTCGTTCGTGCCCAGTGTGGGCGGGCCCATCACGAACGCGATTGTCGGACTGGGCGCCAAGGCGGCCGAGCCGGCCGATCGGCGAAACGTGGTGCCTCTGGCGGACCTCCCGGTGGCGGATGCGCTGACGGGCATCGGGTACGGCTACGCGGTGACGACCCAGATGCTCAAGTTCGTCACCGGCAACGTCGGAAGCGGCATCGGTGCTGCTCTCTCACCGGCGACGGGCGGGCTGAATGTCTGGAACTTGGTGCCCTCGCCCTGGGGTCTCATCAACGCACCCAACACCTACGGCATCACGACCTACAACAACGTGCTGAGGTCACTGTGCTTCGCAGAGGACTATCGGCCGAGCTCGTCGCCTCGCTAGTGTTCTCCCATGAGCGACTGGCGTGAGGACACCGTCGACAGCATCCGCAGCCTGATCCTGGGTGTCGACGACGGCATCGTCGAGGAACGGAAGTGGAAGAAGCCGTCGAATCCCGATGGCGTGCCCACCTTCTCGTGCGACGGTCTGATCTGCACGCTCGAGACCTACAAGGACAAGGTGAAGGTCACGTTCGCCAAAGGGGCATCCCTGCCGGACCCCACCAACGTCTTCAACGCGAGCCTCGACGCCGGCACCCGCCGCGCCGTCGACATCAAGCAGACCGACACCCTCAACCCCAACGCCTTCGCGGCGTTGGTCGAGGCCGCGGTCGCGCTGAATCGGAGCTGATCCGCTTTCCCTGCGGAGCGAAAGTGCGCCGCCGCGGCCACCGATACAGACTCATGGGTACGGCCCGCGCAATCTGCTGTTCCCGGACCGACAACCCGAACCTTCGCTCGCCGAAAGCCGAGACGAACGCGAGAACTGCGCCCGTAGAGGCTGCAGCGGCCGGCCGCGGCGCATCGGCCGGCATCGACGTCGCGACAAGGGCGTATATGAAGACAACGATCAGCCGGGCAAGTTGCCACGACAGGTCCCTTCCGCATGCCTGCCAGACTCCGCACTCGTCCTGGGATCGGCCGCCATCAATACCTGTCGCAGGCCACGTCGGATTGAACGATCGCAAGCCGACAACCAGCGCGAACACCAGACGCGTACTTACCGACGCGACGAGCAGCGTGACGACGACTGCCTGAGTCAGGTCGTTCACAGGCACGAGCATCGATGCCACGACCCACGCGACGAACACCCCAAAGAGGCTGCTCTCGGCAGACTTCATAACGTCGTAAGCAAAGCTTTTCCGCCGCGTCAGTTCGATAATCACGGCAGGAGTGTGGCCGGTCGTTACGACAACCTGAGTCCAAATTCGTTATTCGTTCGGTTCTTCAGTGGTCCATGTTCAGGGTGGGGTTCGACGACTGCCCGGACTTCCGCTGACGCTCGGCATTACGTCGCTCGGTGTCGGCATATTCCCGGCCGGAGTAACTGATTCGCTCCGCGCGGTTGGTGAGCTCTTTTGTCATGTCAGTCGAATGCTTCTCGAGTTGCTCGACTGCCCGCTCCAGGGCTTTCTTGGAGGCGCCGACCCAGCGTCCGGCGTCGGCCCGACATTCGCCGTAGGCGGACGACGCTGCACGACCGATCGCCTCACTGGCCTGCGTCACCTGATGCGCCGCATGGAAGAGGTCGGACGATCGCACGGTGAGCTTGCCGTCGCCATCCACAGGGCAGCCTCCGGTCAGGTTGGGGGTGTACGTCAGTACGGTAGCGTCATCCGCCGATACGGACATCGTGCTGTTGGGAGGTTGTGGATCGTGGGTGGTCTCAGCGTGGCCGACATCGCGCGTTGGGATCCCGCGGCGATCGGGGACGTTGCGCGTGCGGCGCGGAACTTGGCCGTGTCAGTCGACGACGCAGCCGGCCCGTTACGCAACTTGCCTGTATTCGCGATATGGACAGGCGACGGAGCCAGTAGTGCTCGATGGTCCATGAAGGACAGCGCTACCAAAGCCGACCGGCTGGTCGGCGCGGCTAAGATGCTCGGTGGTGCCGCGACGGCTGCCGAAGGTCTGGTCGAAGGCTTGGTCCGAGCTCTGATCGACATCCGGATGGCAGCCTCGGTGCACGGGCTGCGGATCAACGACGCCGCCAACACCGTCGAGATCGCCATCTCGACGGCGCACTGGTCGGACGAAGACTTCGCCCAACTGAAGGCGGACCAGAGGGAATTGCAAGCGCGCGTCGACAAGCTCGTCGACGAGGCCAATCGAGTTGACGACGAACTAGCGCGGGCACTCGCCAAGGTGTCTGAAGACGGGAAAAGGTCTGTCTGGTCAGTCGACAGCAAGGACATCAACTCCTATGTCTTCGGCTACCTGACGGGCATGCAGGTCGACCTGGTGGGTGATCTGGGCAAGGCTGCGCTCAACGGCACGAGCAGTCGATTGCTGCCCTGGATGACGGACATCGGAAACCTGAAACTGAGCAGGATCGGTATCGCCGGCAATGTCGCCATGCTCATCCCGGCGATCATCAGCGACGTCGGCGGCGGCGAGGAACCGTGGAAGGCGGTGACGAAAGAGGTCGGCGGAACGGCGATCGGGGTGACCGCCGGCGCTTGGATCGGCGGGGTTCTCGGCACCGGCGTCGTGCCGGGGATCGGAACTGCAGGCGGAGCGCTCATCGGTACGGCTGTCGGCGGTGCGCTGAGCATCGCTGCAACCAAGGGAATCGGGGCGTTACTCGAGTGATGATCGACAACACCACCTTTGTGTGGCGCAAGACTGCGGACGCACGGACGCGGGACGTCCGCCTCGGATTGAGCCTGGTGGTCGTGTTCACCGCCATCGCAATTCTCTGCGCAGTGACGGGGTACCTCTTCCTGGCCGCCGCGATGGCAGTCATGACTCTGGTGAGCGGACCCGTCATCGCTCCTGCCCGAGGTCGCGTCACTGTTGCCAAAGATGCCGTTGTAGCACGTCCGCGTGCTGCTCTTCTCAACACGCACTACGTTTTTCCGACTGTCACCCTTATTGCGGCGGTACTCATCACCATGCAGTGGGTGGTGACCGAACCAACGGGCGGCGACGTCCGGTTGCCTTTCGTGACCGTGTTGTTCTGGCTCGCAGTACTCGTCACGGCAGGCACGACGATCCGCTATCGAGGCGCTCTGCGTCTTTCGACGACCGAGTTCGGTATTCCTGGTCGATGCATGTCGCCGTACTCCGGGGCAGACTTCACGCTCGTCCAGGAGAAGAAAAGCTCGTTTCCTCACCTTGAAGTCATGCTTGAGAGCGGGCCCAAGCTGCTGTTCTTCCCGACGAAGTACTATGGCCTCGAGGCAAACTCGCTTTACTCGACCCTCCGGCACCTGGCGGAGACCGACGAGGAGACGCGTCGGAACTACAGCCCCGAGCTAATCCGGGAGATGTTGCTGTTCACGCCCGACCGCGAGGTCGAGGTGGGAGAGAGCATCGAGGTGCGGATCGTCGCCCAACCGCAGGCCAGCACAGCGTGACCGCGCCGATCGATCCGAGCGCTCTCGGTCACCCGATGGCCACGGTGACGCTCGTCGACGACTTCGCCACAACGGGTCTCGTCGTCGACGGGCTGCCTGACGGGTGGCGCAAGGTGCGGCGGGACGCAGAGATCGTGACGGTGTCGGATCTGTGGCTCGACGTCGCCGAGGCCGAACAGCAGGCGGCCCTCGACCCGGAGGAGCGGTTCGTGTCGAACGCGCTCGCGACGGCATGGCGTCTGGCTGATCTCCCGGTGCCCGCGGAGCACCTGCTCGAGTTCGCGAAGGCTATGACCTCTGGCGTGACGGGGTGGCAGCTGCGGGGAAACGACGAGGACGTTGTGAACGCGTGCGGCTCGACGCTCCTCGGAACGCTCGACTCGCCGTTCGGGCAGCTCGTCTCGAACTCGCACGCCGTGATCCAGACACAGCCCGACGGCTCGTACGTCCTGGCGCAACTCGCGGTCACGGCCCTGCCGCACCACGGGGACACCCTCGACGCGGTCCGGCTGCGCCCTGTCTGACCGTCGCGAGACCATGGGTTCATGAGCAACGCAGCGATCTCCCAGGCCGTCGAGGCGATCCGGTCGGCGACCACGATCACGGTGCTCACCGGCGCGGGCATGTCGGCGGAGAGCGGCGTCCCCACCTTCCGCGACGTGCAGACCGGGCTGTGGGCCAAGTACGACCCGATGACTCTCGCGACCCCGGAGGCGTGGGAGGACGACCCCGCGCTCGTCTGGGCGTGGTACCAGCGGCGCCGCGCAATGCTGCAGGCCGTCGAGCCGAACGACGGCCACCGCGCTGTCGCAGAGTGGGCGTCGACGGCAGACGTCCGCGTCGTCACCCAGAACGTCGACGATCTCCACGAGCGCGCCGGTAGCACCGACGTGGTGAATGTCCACGGCAGCCTGTTCGCCTGTCGCTGCGACACGTGCGGGCGGCACCACGAGGTCGAGGCACGCGAGCCCGACGGCGAACGCGTCGACCCGCCGGCCTGCGAATGCGGCGGGCGCGTGCGGCCCGGCGTCGTGTGGTTCGGGGAGATGTTGCCGCAGAACGCGTTCGCTGAGGCGACGGCGCGAGCCGAGGCGTGTGACGTGTTCCTCCTCGTCGGTACCTCCGGTGTCGTCTATCCCGCGGCGGGCCTGCCGCACATCGCACGGGGTGCCGGCGCCACGATCATCGAGATCAACCCGCAGGAGACCGACCTTTCCGACGCCTGCGACATCACAGTGCGGGCGACCGCAGCGACTGCGCTGCCAGAGATCGTGTCCGCGCTGCGCTGAAACCGCTCCAGCCGTATCGTTAGCGGTGATAATCATAGGGTGAGACAAGACGCGTCGTGGGCGGTCGCTTGGTCGGTGATCGTCGGGTCGATCACTGTCACGGGGGTGACCTCGACGAGCCCGGGGGCGTGGCTCTCGGCGATGGCCACGCTGTTCTCCTTCGCCGTGATGGCGGCGCGGTTCCTGGTTCCGGGTCTGGCGTTCGCCCCCGCTCCGGCCGTTCCGTTGGCAATCCTGGCAATGGGTGTGGTCGGCGCCCGCCGCTCCTGGATCGACGGAACAGTGATCGACGGGATCCGTTCGCCGACGTCGTGGATCGGGGTGGGGCTCGCCATCGGTGCGGTCCTACTGGTCCTGTCAGCTCCGTTCACCGGGGTGCGGGAGTCGGTAGCCGAACCCATGCTGTTCCCCCTCCGAGAGGGTCGATGGCTGGCCGTCGAGGGTAACGGCCAATTGTTCAACCACCACTGGCCCGTCGCCGCCCAGCGTGGCGCGTGGGATCTGGTCCGCCTCGGCTCGATTGCGAGATCGCGAAGGGGGTTTCGACGCAGAGGCGTTGCCTTCTACGCGTTCGGGTCGCCCGTCGTCGCACCCTGCGGAGGGACGGTGGTCCGGGCCGTCGACGGCCTGCCGGACGGGGTTCCGGACACCCGACGGCCTGCAGGCAACCTTGTCGTGATCGACACCGGCGCCGAACGTGTGGTGCTCGCACACCTGCGGCAGGGCAGTGTCGCCGTCAGGGAAGGAACGACGGTGTCGCCGGGCGACCCGATCGGAGAGGTCGGCGACAGCGGGAATTCCACTGAGCCGCATCTGCACATCCACGCCCAACGCGATGGCCGGCCACTACGACTGCGATTCAGCGACATTCGCGGACCTGTCGGCAAGGGTGCGGTGGTGGGTGTCAGAGGCGGACGCCGGGGGTGAAGCTGTCGGGGTCGGCGAGGAGCCAGTCCTCGGCCCAGCTCGCGGGGGTGTCGGCGACGAGCTCGCCGGGTTCGAGCCACTCGTAGATCTCCGCGTACGACTGCTGCGAGACCGGGCCCAGGCGTTTCCGGAGCATCCACGGCCGGAGGTCGGCGGGGTCGGTGACGCCCATCGACGCCATGATGCGCATCGCCTCGTCGACGGTCGCCTCCTGGTAGCGCTGCACGCGGGCGCTCTTGTCGGTGACGTCCAGTGCCCGCGCCCGTGCCGGATCCTGCGTCGCGACGCCGACGGGACAGTGGTTGGTGTGGCACCGCTGCGACTGGATGCACCCGATCGCCATCATCATCGCCCGCGCGGAGTTGGTGTAGTCGGCACCCTGGATCAGGCGCTTCACGATGTCGGTTCCTGTCGCGACCTTGCCGCTCGCGCCGACGCGGATCCGGTCGCGTAATCCGACGCCGACGAGGGCGTTGTGCACGGTCATCAGCCCGTCGGTCAGCGGGAGCCCGACGTGGTCCTCGTACTCCAACGGCGCTGCGGCGGTGCCACCTTCGGACCCGTCGACGATGATGAAGTCGGGTGTCACCTGCTCGTCCAGCATGGCTTTGCAGATGGCGAGCAGCTCGACGCGCGAGCCAACGCACAGCTTGAACCCGACGGGCTTGCCGCCGGCGAGGTCACGCATCTGCGCGACGAACCGGATGAGTCCGCGCGGGGTGCTGAACGCCGAGTGGCCGGCCGGGCTCACGCACTTCTCGCCCTGCGGCACGCCGCGGTACCGGGCGATCTCGGCGGTGACCTTCGCCGCCGGCAGCACCCCGCCGATGCCGGGCTTGGCGCCCTGACTCAGCTTGAGCGACACACACTTCACCGCGTCGTCCGCGGCCTTCTCGGCGAACTGGTCGGGGTCGAAGCGACCGTCGGACGTGCGGCAGCCGAAGTAGCCGGACCCGATCTCCCAGATCACATCGGCTCCGCCGAGGTGGTACGGCGTCAGCCCACCCTCGCCGGTGTCGTGCGCGAACCCACCGCGTGCAGCCCCGGCGTTCAACGCGCTCAATGCATTTCCCGACAGCGCCCCGAAGCTCATCGACGAGACGTTCAGCAACGACATCTCGTACGGGCGCGTGCAGTCGGGACCACCGACGCGGACACGGGCCGGGGTGGAGGGCGGCTCCACCGGCGCGACCGAGTGGACGAGGTACTCGTAGCCGTCGGCGTCGAGGTCGCGTTCGGTGCCGAAGGACTGTTCGGCGTTGGTGCCCTTTGCTCGTTCGTAGATCAGGGACCGCACGTCTCGGTCGAAGGGGCGTCCGTCAAAGTTCCGCTCGATGAAGTACTGCTGCAGCTCGGGCCGCAGCGCCTCGAGAAGGTAGCGCAGGTGGCCGAGGACCGGATAGTTCCGCAGCACGGAATGTCGGGTCTGGACGACGTCGTGGACGGCGACGGCCGCGATGACGACGAGCACCACTGCCACGACGATGAGCCCCCACGGTCCGAGGACAGCCCCCACCACGGCGGCGACCGCCAGCAGAACAAGGCCTCCGACGAGCGCGATACGGATCACCGTCGGACGCTACCGCGGACCGTCAGCGGACGTCGCCGGATGCGGGGGCACTGTCGGGATGGTGCCACCGCGCGTCGTACTCGGCGAGCTGCTCGGCGTTCGGCCGGGCGGCGGGGGCAATGGAACCGTTGGTGAGAACCGCCCGTCGCAGGATGACCGCCGACGTCGCGAACCCGGCCACCATCACCACCAGCCAGACGATCGCGGTCACGTCGTCGCCGCGGGCGAACCGCCAGACGGTGAGGCCGAAGGCGGCCAACCCGACGACCATGCAGATGTACCCGAACCAGACGGTGGGGGCGGACATCGACTTCTGGGGTGTGCTCACAGCGGAACCTTTCGTCGGACCCGCCGTGGCGGGCGTCATCGCGTCATCTGCATCACCGACAACGGTACGCGCGCGACGCGACGCGGGCCACGTCCACCGCTCAGGAACGGTTGTCGCCGTGTCTGTTTCGCCGCATTGGTGGTGTCAGGCAGCGTTCTCCTCACGGTCGGCGACAACCTTGGCGGGCGGCAGACCGATGCTGTCGTCGTGGCCGCGGAAGTTCTCCAGCCACCAGCGCCAGTCGTCGCAGACGAGCTCGAACGGCGTCTCGTGTCCGAGTTCGCGGGCGGCCCAGACGGGCCAGTGCGGGTTCGCGAGCGCGGGCCGACCGAGCAGGACGAGGTCGATGAGTTCGTCGCGGATGACCTTGTCGGCCATCCCCGGCACGCCGAGGTTCCAGCTGGTGGCGACGGGGATGCCGATCTCCCGCTTCACACGCGTCGCCCGCGACAGCATGAAACCGGGCTTGTCCATGACGTTCTCGCGCATGTCGTCGGTGTTGAACCCGAGCGAGATGTCGGCGAGATCGAGGCCGTGCTCGGCCATCCAGCCGATCGCGGTGACGGAGTCGTCGAACTGCGTGCCGTCGGGGTGGAGGTCGTCGGCGCCCAGGCGCATCGTCAGCGGGAACTCCTCCGGCCACACCTCGCGGACCGCGTCGAGTGCCTCGAGGTGGAACCGCGCACGGTTCTCGAGGCTGCCGCCGTACTGGTCGGTGCGCTGGTTGGCCAACGGCGAGAAGAAACTTGCGCCGAGATAGCCGTGGGCGTAGTGCATCTCGAGCCACTGATAGCCGGCCTCCGCGGCTCGACGCGCGGCGTCGGCGTAGCTCTGCATCAGGTCGGCGATCTCCTCGACGGTCAGCTCGTGCACCTCGAACGAGTGATCACCGCCGTACGGGATGGCCGACGGTGCGCGACAGGTCCACCCCTGCGGGTGATCCGGCGGCAATTGGGCACCACCGGGGTACCCGTCGATCGTCTTGTACTTCGGCACCTCGCTGCCCTTGCGGCCGGTGTGGCCGAGCTGGATGGCGGGCACGCCGCCGAAGCTCTTGATGATGTCGGTGACGCGCTTGTGGCCCTCGATCTGGCTGTCGTCCCAGATGCCGGCGCACGACGTCGACGTGCGACCGTCGGGCGTGATGGCGATCTGCTCGGGGAAGACGAGACCGAATCCCCCGGCGGCGCGGGCGCCGAGGTAGCTGACGTGGAAGTCGTCCATCGTCCCGTCGGTGGAGCGATACATGGTCATCGGCGACATCGCGATGCGGTTGCGCAGCGTGACGCCCTTGAGGGTGAACGGGGAGAACAGGTCGGGCACGGGAGGCTCCTGGGGCAGTGGGGTGCGTCGCCAGGCGCGCCGCTGCACCTGCGAGCACCCATTTCCGCATGCATGCGCGACAGTCCGATTACGTGGGGCGGCGCTCCCCGTAACGGGTGTCTCACAGGGCCGCCGACCGTCGGGTGAGGGCGCCCGGAAAACCGGTCGCCCGATGTCGTTGCCCCTGCGTACTGTCGGTGGCGATGTCCCTCGCACCCGCCCCGGAACGCACGCTGAGCCGTGCGTCGGTGGCGCATGCCGACGATCCCCGGGCCACCGTCGACTGGCGTCGGATGCGCTCCCGGGCGACGGCGATCGCGCTCGTGCTGCTCGTCGTCGCGTCGGTGTCGGAAGCGGTGGGCACCGTCGTCGTCGGGCGCGTGGCCGACGGTCCGACGCTGTCACTCGTCCTCGTTCTCGGCGTGACGCTCATCGGGTCCGCTGTGCTCGACGCGCTCGGGCGCACGGTGTGGGCGACCGTCTCCGACCGCGCCGAGGGTGCGCTGCGGGAGGACCTCCTGACGGCCGCGCTCGGGCAGCCGTTGGCGGTGTTGTCGGAGACGGCGGTCGGCGAGATCCTCGACCGCGTCGACGACGACACCCACGAGGTCGGGACGCTGGTGCGTCTGCAGCTGTGGGACGCGCTGCGGACCGTCGTCCTGGTCGTCCCGATGTGGATCGTCGCGGGCCTCACATGGTGGCCCGCCTGGCTGCTGTTCCCGATCGTCGCGTCGGCCGTGCTGCTGTCGATCCGGCCGCTGCTCGGTGTCCTCACCGATCGCAAGGTCGTCGAGGAGATGGCGTGGACCGACCACGCCGCCGCGCTGGAGGAGGGCATCGCCGCCCGCGACGACTTGCGGACCAGCCTCGGTCAGGCGTTCGTCCTGCGACGCAACGGCGAGCTGGCCGCGGCAGTGCACCGCGCCTTCCTCACGGTGGTGCGGATCCAGGCGCGGATGACGGTGCGCGCCGGGCTGCTGCTGCATCTGCTGATGGCGATGATCGCGGTGGCCGGTGCGCTGCTGGTCGCCGGCGGACGCCTCGAGGTCGGTTCGCTGGTCACCCTCTTCCTGGTGTCGACGACGTTCGTGGGGCAGATCAACCAGCTGGCCCGACATCTGCCCGACCTACAGGCCGGGATGGGTGCCGTGGTCCGTCTCCGGCAGTTGCTGGCGTCGCCACCGGAGCCGGTCGGCGGGTTGTCGCTGCCCGACGGCCCGCTCGACGTCGACATCACCGACCTCGAGTTCGCCTACGACGAGGGCACCTTCGCGTTGTCCGGCATCGACCTCCACGTCGCCGCAGGGACCACCTGCGCGCTCGTCGGGCGCACCGGATCCGGCAAGTCCACACTCGCCGCGTTGATCTCGCGCGCCGTCGACCCGTCGCGGGGGTCGGTCCGCATCGGTGGCGTCGACGTCGTCGACCTCGACCTGCAGGGCCTACGGGCAGCGGTTGGGGTGGTCACCCAGAAAACGGAGATCGTCGCGGGAACGCTCGCGCAGAACATCGCACTGTTCGGCGACACTCCGCGCGACCGCATCGCGGCCGCCGTCGCCGACCTGCAACTCACCGACTGGGTGGCGGGACTGCCCGACGGACTCGACACCCCGCTCGGTCCCGGCGGCACCACACTGTCGGCGGGGGAGGAGCAGCTCGTCGCCTTCGCGCGGCTGCTGGTCCGCGACGTCCGAATCGTCGTCCTCGACGAGGCGACCGCGCGGATGGACCCGCTGACCGAGGCGCGGGTGGTGCGCGCCGCCGACCGGCTGCTCGCCCGTCGCACCGGTCTGCTCATCGCGCACCGCCTGACGACGGTCGCCCGCGCCGACACGGTCGCCGTGCTCGATCGGGGTCGGCTCATCGACCACGGCCCGCAGTCGGCGCTCGCGCAGCGTCCGGGTCCGTTCCGCACACTGCTCGACGCCGCGGCGACACAGCCGACGGGCGAGGTGTCGGAGGCGTCGTCGGGTGCGGTGGGAGCCGTTCGGCGACAGGGCGATCCGCCGCCGACGCCGACGGTCCGCACCGGACCGGGTCTCGGCCGCGGCGTGCTGTCGCTGCTGCGCGTCCACCCCGAGTGGGGTCTGCTCGGCGCAGCGATGTTCCTCGTCGCCGCTCTCACCGGGGCGTTCGGCGCGGTGACGGCGGCACTGTGGGGTCACGTCGTGGCCGAAGCCGGTCGCGGCGAGGTGTCGGTGTGGCTTCTCGGCGGCGTCGTGGCCAGCCTGCTGCTGTCCCCGTTCGTGCTGGCCGTCGCGATCCGCCGGTACACCCGCTGGTGGGCCGACGGCCTGCTGCGGGTGCGCACGTCGGTGTTGCTGGCGCAGACCGAGCAGCATCGACTGCCGCGGACGCCGCCCGGTGAGATCGTCGCCCGCACCCTCGACGCCGACCGCTTCATCCGCTACGCCGACCGCTGGGTCGACGTCGTCAACGGCCTGATCGTCGTCGTCGTGACGACGGTGATCGCGGGCAGCGTCCTGGCCGGCGGGGTGCTCATGGTCGTGATGGTCGCCGCAGCGCTCGCGTCGGCGGTCGGGCGGCCGTTCGCCGGACGGTCGGCCGCTGCCGCGTCGGCGACCCGCGCCGCGTTCGGGCGATCGCTGGTGTCGGTCCTGGAAAGCGCCCGCACCATCAAGCTCGCCGCGGCCACTCGCGACGCCCACGCGCACCTCATCCGCACCGACGGCGGCCGCGTCGACGCCGCGGTCCGTGAGCACCGGATCCAGTCGATCCTCATCGGTGTGCCGGTGGTGCTCGTTTACGCCGGAGTCGTCGCGGCGTGGGCGGTGTTCCTCGCCGGCGGGTGGGGTCTCGCGACCGCGCTGCTGGTGTCGGGCTCGGTCATCGGCTTCGACTGGTTCGGCCGGGTGGCCGGTGCCGTCATCACCGACGCCCCGGGTACCCGGGCGTGGCAGAAGGCCACCGCCCGGTTCGCGGGCGGTCGGGACCTGATGGCAGTCCCGCGTGCGGTCGACCTGCTCGACGGCACCTCACCCGCACCGGAGTCGCCCACGCGCGTCCCGCTGCAGCAGTTGTCGGTGCGCGGGCTCGACGCCGTCCACGCCGACGGGACCATCGGCGCCGCCCACATCGACCTCCACGTCGACGCGGGCGAGCTGGTGCTGCTGCTCGGGCAGGTGGGGTCGGGCAAGTCGAGCCTGCTGTCCGCGTTGGCCGGTCTCATCGACCATCGCGGTGAGATCCGCTGGAACGGTGAGCCCGTCCACGACACGCAGACGTTCCTGCGCCCCGGTCAGGTGGCCCACGTCGCACAGGTCCCGAGGGTCCTGTCGGGGACGTTCGCGGAGAACATCCGCGTCGACCACGACCGTCGGATCGACAGCGCTGTCGACGACGCGCGGCTCGCCCCCGACGTCGCCGCAGCCGGCGGTGTCGACGCGGTGATCGGTCACCGCGGGGTGCGCCTGTCCGGGGGACAGGTGCAACGGTTGGCGTTGGCGCGAGCACTGGCCAGCGAGCCGGAACTGCTGCTCGCCGACGATGTCTCGTCGGCGCTCGACGCCGCCACCGAGGTCGAGCTGTGGCGGTCACTGCGGGAGCGCGGGACCGCGGTACTCGGCGCGACCAGCAAACGCGCCGCCCTCGCCCAGGCCGACCGGGTGATGGTTCTCGTCGACGGCGCGATCGCGGCGACCGGCACCTGGCGCGACCTCGAGTCGGCATGGGGTCACCTGGCGGGCTGACGTCAGGCCAGGCTGCCCTCGCCAACTCTTGACTCAGTCCAGAAAAGTGGAATAGTGAGCGGGGTGACAGTCCGAGGAGATGCGGAGCAGCAGTTGCGCTCGGCGTCGCTCCGTGTCACCCGCCCGCGGGTGGCGGTGCTCGACGTCGTCGACGCACACCCGCACGCCGACACCGATTCCATCTTCACGGCCGTGCGCGAGACCCTGCCCGACGTCTCGCGACAGGCCGTGTACGACGTGCTCGGCGCGCTCACCGCGTCCGGGCTCGTCCGCAAGATCCAGCCCACGGGATCGGTCGCCCGGTACGAGTCGCGCGTGGGGGACAACCACCATCACGTCGTGTGCCGGGTGTGTGGGGCCATCGCCGACGTCGACTGCGCCGTCGGGGAGGCTCCCTGTCTGCACGCATCGGACGACAACGGCTTCGTCATCGACGAGGCCGAGGTCATCTACTGGGGCACCTGCCCCGACTGCACGTCCACGCTTCGATCGCAGCCGTGATCGAGATCAGCTCAGTTCATCACTCCTGGAAGGAAAGCTGTGTCTGAAGACCACACAACCCGCGAAAAAGAGATGAACCAGGACCAGCCCGAGGAGCTGTCCGGTTCGCATGCGCCCGGCTGCCCCGTCGTCGGCGGTCACCGCAAGTACCCCGTCGAGGGGTCCAGCTCGCGGGACTGGTGGCCCGAGAAGGTGAACCTCCGGATCCTGGCGAAGAACCCCGACGTCATCAACCCCGAGGGCGCCGACTTCGACTACGCATCCGAGTTCGCCAAGCTCGACCTGGCCGAGGTCAAGAAGGACCTCACCGCGGTCATGACCGACTCCAAGTCGTGGTGGCCCGCCGACTGGGGTCACTACGGCCCCTTCTTCATCCGCATGGCGTGGCACTCCGCCGGCACCTACCGCGTGCACGACGGCCGCGGCGGCGCGGGCGCCGGCATGCAGCGCTTCGCGCCGCTGAACAGCTGGCCCGACAACGCCTCGCTCGACAAGGCCCGCCGCCTGCTGTGGCCGGTCAAGCAGAAGTACGGCCGCCAGCTCTCCTGGGCCGATCTCATCGTCCTCACCGGCAACGTCGCGCTGGAGTCCATGGGGTTCCAGACCTTCGGGTTCGCCGGCGGCCGCGAGGACCGCTGGGAGCCCGAGGAGGACGTGTACTGGGGTCCCGAGCACACCTGGCTCGGCGACGAGCGCTACACCGGTGACCGCGAGCTCGAGGAGCCGCTCGGTGCCGTGCAGATGGGCCTCATCTACGTCAATCCCGAAGGCCCCAACGGCAACCCGGATCCGCAGCTGTCGGCCAACGACATCCGCGAGACGTTCGGTCGCATGGCCATGAACGACGTCGAGACCGCCGCGCTGATCGTCGGCGGCCACACCTTCGGCAAGGTGCACGGCGCGGGTGACCCCGACAAGTACATCGGGCCCGAGCCCGAGGGTGCCCCGATCGAGCAGCAGGGCCTGGGCTGGAAGAACAGCTTCGGCACCGGCAACGCGGAGTACACCATCACCTCCGGCATCGAGGGTGCGTGGACCGCGACCCCGATCCAGTGGGACAACAGCTACCTCGAGACCCTCTACGGGTACGAGTGGGAGGTCCACAAGGGCCCCGGTGGTGCGTGGCAGTGGCGTCCGAAGGACGGCGCGGCAACGGATCTCGTCCCCGACGCGCACGTCGAGGGCAAGAAGAACCCGCCGATGATGCTCACGTCGGACGTGGCCCTGCGCACCGATCCGATCTACGAGGAGATCACCCGTCGCTGGCTGGAGAACCCGGCCGAGCTCGCCGACGAGTTCGCCAAGGCCTGGTACAAGCTGACCCACCGCGACATGGGCCCCAAGGAGCGCTACCTCGGACCCGAGGTGCCCTCGGAGGAGCTGCTCTGGCAGGACCCGGTGCCGGCCCAGGAGGGCCAGCTCATCGGTGACGCGGAGATCGCGCAGCTGAAGGAGCAGATCCTCTCCTCGGGCCTCACCATCTCGCAGCTGGTGAAGACCGCGTGGGCGGCCGCGTCGTCGTTCCGCAACTCCGACAAGCGCGGTGGCGCCAACGGTGGCCGCATCCGCCTGCAGCCGCAGGCCGGGTGGGAGGCCAACGAGCCCGACGAGCTCGCCCAGGTGATCAGCAAACTGGAGAGCATCCAGGAGTCGTTCAGCGGCACGGTGTCGTTCGCCGACCTGGTGGTGCTCGGTGGCGTCGCCGCCGTCGAGAAGGCCGCGAAGAACGCCGGTGTCGAGATCACCGTGCCGTTCCACCCGGGCCGCACCGACGCGACCCAGGAGCAGACCGACGTCGAGTCGTTCTCCTACCTGGAGCCCAAGGCCGACGGGTTCCGGAACTACCTCGGCAAGGGCAACCGCCTGTCCGCGGAGTACCTGCTCGTCGACAAGGCCAACCTGCTGGGCATCTCCGCCCCGCAGATGACGGTCCTCGTCGGTGGTCTGCGGGCCCTGGGTGCGAACTACCAGGAGTCGAAGCTGGGCGTGTTCACCGACAAGTCGGAGACGCTGAGCAACGACTTCTTCGTCGAGCTGCTCGACATGGACACCGTGTGGGAGCCCCGCGACGACGAGAACGGCACCTTCGTCGGCAAGGACCGGGAGACCGGTGCGGAGAAGTTCACCGCCAGCCGCGTCGACCTGATCTTCGGGTCGAACTCTGAGCTGCGGGCGATCAGCGAGGTCTACGGCGCGAGCGACGCCAAGGACAAGTTCGTCCGCGACTTCGTCACCGCATGGACGAAGGTCATGGACGCCGACCGTTTCGACCTGCACCGCTGAGGTCGTGACGGCTGAGTCCTCAGCCTGATGCGAACGCCCCGCGAACCATGTGGTTCGCGGGGCGTTCCTCGTGTGCGGGTCGACTGTCGGAATCCGTTTCGTCCGAATGGTCCGGCGGCACCTGAAAGTCCGCTGAGGGATGCCGGTCTCGTGCTGCGACTCTCAGATTGCGCTCAGACTCCCGTCCCACAGTCACAGGCGCATGACCGTTGCATCCCGTGAGGAGAGACCATGACCGACACCCGACACCCCGCCCGCTGGACACGACGGATCGGTGCCGCCGCCGCAGTGACGGTGGGTATCGGCCTCGCCGCCGGCGTACCCGCGGCCACCGCGTCCGCCGCGCCGATCCAGTGCTCGCCGCAGGCCCGTGCGGCCGCCGTCGCCCAGGCCGCGCCCGCGATCGCCGGTGTGCTGGCTCGTCATCCCGACCTGGCCGCCGAGCTCGCGCATCTGCGGACGCTGCCGAAGAACCAGCGGCGCGCGGAGCTGAAGGAGTTCCGAACGACCCACCGCGAGGAGTTCAAGGAACTCCGCCAGGCGCGCACGCCGATCCGGGACTACCGCCAGGCGTGCCACCCGAAGCGCAGGTGAGCTGGGGGACTGCCCGCCGTGCCCGGTCGACCGCGACGTCGGCCGGGCACGGTCGCGTCTCAGGCCTCCATCACCTTCTCGGTCGGCAGGTCACCGACGGGGCAGTCGGCGACACCGATGGTCTCGCGGGTGATCTTCTCGACCTCGCGCTGCGTCGCCTCGGCGTCGTTGACCCAGTTCCGGTAGAAGTCGAAGGGGCACTCCGCGATCCCCTTGTCGCCGTCGCCGCCGGCCAGCACGCCGGTGTAGCCACGGTGGAGGAGTTTGAACAGGTGGTTCTGCGACTGGTCGTTCGCCCGGGCGTCGCGGATCGTCGAGAGCGACAGCTGAGCGTATTGCACGCCGTACTCCTCCTCGCCGCACTCGCCGAGCGTGCGCCCGTCGAACCCGATGATCGCGCTGTGACCGAAGTACGAGTAGACGCCGTCCCACCCGGTCGCGTTGGCGACAGCGACGTAGCAGTTGTTCGCCCACGCCATCGCTTTCGCCATCAGCACCTGCTGCTCCTTGGCCGGGTACATGTAGCCCTGCGGCCGGACGACGAGCTCGGCGCCCTTCATCGCGCAGTCGCGCCAGATCTCGGGGTAGTTGCCGTCGTCGCAGATGATCAGCGAGATCTTCAGGCCCTTCGGCCCGTCGGTGACGTAGGTCTGTCCGCCCGGGTACCAGCCCTCGATCGGCGTCCACGGCAGGATCTTCCGGTACTTCTGCCGGATCTCGCCCTGGTCGTCGATGAGGACGAGGGTGTTGTAGGGCGGCTTGTTCGGGTGGTCCTCGTGCCGCTCACCGGTGATCGAGAAGACGCCCCACGTCTTGGCCTGCCGGCAGGCGGCGGAGAAGATGTCGGTCTCGTCGCCGGGGATCACCGACGCCGTCGCATACATCTCGTCGGGGTCGTACATGATGCCCTGCGTCGAATACTCCGGGAACACGACGAGGTCCATGCCCGGCAGGCCGCTCTTCATCCCGACCACCATCTCGGCGATCTTCTTCGCATTCGCGATCACCTCGTCGCGGGTGTGCAGTCGCGGCATCTTGTAGTTGACCACCGCGACGCCGACGGTGTCGGGGCTGGACGAGATGTCTCCGTGGCGCATGATGCCTCCTGATCGGATGTGATGCTTCCATTCGGAAGCGTATGCCCACGCTAGCTGTCCCGCGATGACCAGCGTGTTGCATTCCGGTTGACACCTCATGACGACCGGGCCCGGGGTGTACTTTCATCTGGAACGAGAGGAGGCAGCATGTCCGGCTTCGCCACGCAGCGCTTTCAGGAGCTGTCCGCGGGGACGGGGTTCCGGCTCGGCGACCTGCGGTCACCGGAGGACCTCCGCACCGGGCTGGGAGGGGCGATCGTCGGCCAGCCGCAGGCCGTCGACGCGGTCGTCCGGGCGCTCACCATCGCCGCCGTCGGCCTGCGAGACCCCTACCGTCCGATCGCATCCCTGCTGCTCGTCGGACCCACCGGTGTCGGGAAGACCGAGCTGGCCCGGCAGGTCGCGCGGCACGTCCGTGGCGACGTCGACAGCCTGTGCCGCATCGACATGAACTCGCTCGCCCAGGAGCACTACGCGGCGGCGCTGTCGGGAGCGCCCCCCGGCTACGCGGGTTCCAAGGAGCAGTTCTCCCTGTTCGACCGCGACACGGTGGAGGGCAGCGCGAGTCGCCCGGGCGTCGTCCTCTTCGACGAGGTCGAGAAGGCCCATCCCACCGTGCTGCGTGCGCTGCTGCAGATCCTCGACACCGGACGACTGCGCCTCGCGTCGGGTACGACGACCATCGACTTCCGCAACGCGATCGTCCTCCTGACGTCCAATCTCGGTTCGCGGGAGGTCCACGACCTGCAACGGCAGTCGGTGCGCCGCGTGGCCGCGGCTGTGCGCCGCCGCGGTCCGCGCGACGTCGTGCTCGACCGCGTGCGGTCCTTCTTCGACCCGGAACTGCTCAACCGGTTCGACGAGATCGTCGTGTTCGACTCCGTCGACCGGGGCACGGCGCGCACGGTCGTGGACCGGGAGATCGACCGTCTGATCGCGACCGTGGCCGATCGCGGGATCGATTGTGTCGTCACCGAATCCGCACGGGACGAGCTGCTGCGTCGGGCGTTCGACATCCGCTACGGGGTCCGCGCCCTGCACCGCGCGCTGCGCGTGCACCTCGTCGCGCCGATCGCCGCCGTGCTCGCCGACACCCGCGGCGATCCGCCCCGGCGGTTGCTCGTCGACGTCGTGGACGGCGAGGTCGCCGTCGCCGTCATGGGCGGCGGCGCATCGTGACCAGCGACGACACCCCGCCGCTGGGGATGCTCCTCGCCCGCGCGAGCCGCGCCGTCGACGAGCGGATGGCGCCGATCCTCGACGACCTCGGCGTGACCGCCGATCAGTGGCGCGTCCTGGTGACGCTCAGCACCACCACCGGGATCACGATGAGTGACCTCGCGCGACTGTCCGTGCTGTCGCCGGCCGGGGCCACCCGCGCGATCGACACCCTCGCCGACCGGGCGCTGGTCTACCGACGCGCCGACCCCACGGACAAGCGGCGGGTCGTCGTGTTCCTGAGCGCCCACGGTGCAGCGACGGTCGCCCCGGCCCTCGAGGAGGTGAGCCGTGTCGACGCGACGATCGCCGCCGAGATCGGATCAGCGCGGTTCCTCGCCCTCGGTGACGGGCTGATCCATCTCGCCCACGGGACCAGAGGCGCTCTCGTCGACGAAACGTCGACGTAATCGGCCGGTGCCACCCTGGGGCGAGATTCTCGACGACAGACGGCGGTGACGCGATGCGCGTGGGTGTGGTGATCCCGCAGAGTGGGCCGTCCGGGATCTTCGGGCCATCGTGCGCTGCAGCGGTCCAGGTCGCGGTCGACGAACTGAACGAGGCCGACGGACTCCTCGGCGAGCCGATCGCGGTCACCGTGGTCGACGGCGGCGCATCGCCGGAAGTCGTTGCCCGGAAGGTCACCGCTCTGTGCCGCGACGGCGCCGTCGACGCCCTGGTCGGCTGGCACAACTCGTCTGTCCGGAAGGCGGTGGTCGCCGCACGGACGCCGTCGGTGCCCTACGTCTACACCGCGACCTACGAGGGCGGCGAGTCCACCGAGGGCGTGTTCCTCACCGGGGAGACCCCCGACTGTCACGTGCTACCGGCGATGGGATGGCTCGGCGAGCAACTCGGTGTCCGGCGGTGGGCCGTCGTCGGGAGCGACTACATCTGGCCGCGACGCACCGAGGCGCGTGTGCGACGGGCTGCACGCCGATCCCGTGTCCTCGAGGTGGCGTCGACGACCTTCGTCCCGTTGGGCACGTCGCGGTTCGGTCCCGTTCTCGACGCCGTCGACCGCGCCGAGGTCGACGGCGTGCTCGTTCTGCTGCTCGGCTCGGACGCGGTCGCGTTCAACCGGGCGTTCGCTCGGCGCGGACTCGCCGACCGGTGCGTGCGGCTGGGGCCGCTGATGGACGAGAACATGCTGCTCGCATCGGGTGCCGGCGCGACCCGTGGTCTGTACTCGACGGCCGGGTTCTTCGAGAACCTGGCGAGTCCGGACGGCTTGGAGTTGAGCGGACGGTACTTCGGCAGGCTCGGGACGAGTGCGCCGCCCCTGACGTCGCCGGGTGAGTCCTGTTACGAGGGCATCCGACTGCTCGTCGAACTGGCCCGCCGCGCAGGCTGTCTAAACGGGCTCGCGATCAATCGTGTTGCCGCCGAGGGTTTCCGGTACGTCAGTCCCCGCGGCGACGTCGTCTTCGACGGCCGACACCTCGCCCAGGACGTCTACGTCGCCGCCGCCGATGCGCTGGAGTTCGACGTGATGGCGCAGGTGAGTGCGGTGGCCTGAGGGTCGGCGGTCAGGACTCCTCGGGGTTCGGACGCGTCTGTTCTGTCCATCCCTCGCCGTCGTGGTAGCGCTCGATCGACGGATCGTGCAGATCGGGATACCAGCCCTCGGGGGTCGGAGGAGGGGTCGACCGGGCGAATCGGATCGCCGGGCGGATCGCTCCCACCAGCACGGACACCACGATCACGACGATGACGATGATCAGCCAGGTCTGCACCCGTCGAGTATGACGGTTTGTCCGCTATATGTACTCGAGTCTCATCGTCCCCTCGTGCACCGCCTGTACCCGTGTTAGGTTCAGCCGTCTGAATTGCCGATGCACGAAGAGGACGAGACCGGTGATGCGTCGAACCCTGTACGCGGCCATGGCCGGGGCCGCTCTGGTTCCTTTCGCGATCGCCGCGCCCGCGGTCGCAGCGCCTGCGGCGGCCGCGGTGCTCCCCAGTTCGGGGTGCGTGAACGACCTCCCGCAGCCGCCGCGACCGGGCAGCCCGCTGCCCCCGCGCATCGACTTCGGTCTCCCGTACCTGCAATTCAAGCCAGTCCCGCAGTTCGGTCCGCAGAACTCCCGCAGGCGGATCCCGTCGCCGCCCGCGCCGAAGGACCCCTGTAAGGACCCGTGCCCGGACATCACCGATCCGCCGCCGCCCGCGGCGTCCGTCGGCTCCGGATCCGGCTCGATCGCCGTCCCGAAGATCACCTTCACCCCGCGCCCGATCGCGACCATCCCGGTGCCGGTCCCGGGCGGGACGCCGCCGGCCCCGCAGGCGCGTCCGCCGCTGCAGAACCCCGCGGCCGAGCGGGGTGCCGTCACCGCGAAGCCGGGCAATCCCCGCGCGGGCGGACTGTCCTACGTCGCTCAGGTGACGGGCCACGGGTCGACGAGCCGTACCGACAAGCGCTACCAGGTGAACGGCACCGACCTCGGGATCATGTGGCAGGCGACGCCGGACAAGGTCGCCGTGGCCTTCGGTGACACGTTCGGCAAGGGCTTCCGGCCCCCGGGCGCCAACGGTGGTGACTGGCGGTCGAACACCCTGGGCTTCTCGACGAACAAGAACCTGGCCAAGGGTCTGAGCATCGACTCGATGGTGCAGGACAGCCGCTGCCACGCTGCCGAGGTGATCGCGAGCCGGAAGATCAACTACGTGGAGCAGACCGTCATCCCCACATCGGGTTTCGCGGTCGGCAACCGGCAGTACCTGAGCTACATGTCGATCAACAACTTCACGCTGCCCGGCCAGTGGTTCACCAACTACGGCGGTCTCGCGTGGTCGGACGACGGCGGGTCGACGTGGACCAACTCGCAGTACGCGCGGTGGGACAACTTCTTCGGCCAGTCCAAGTTCCAGGTCTCGTCGATGGTCCCGGCGAACGGCTACGTCTACATGTTCGGCACCCCGAACGGGCGTCTCGGCACCACCGCGCTCGCCCGCGTCCCGGCGTCGGACGTGCTGAACAAGACCGCCTACCAGTACTGGGTCGACGGAACCTGGCGGCCGACCGCCAACGGCGACCAGGCGACGCCGCTGTTCGGCGGGCCCACCGGCGAGCTGTCGGTCCGGTACGACGCCGCCGCGCAGCTGTGGCAGGCCACCTATCTCGACGTCCTGCGCGGCGGGATCGTGCTGCGGCAGTCGAAGTCGCCGCAGGGCCTGTGGTCGGAGCCGACCCTGCTGATGTCGTCGGCGCAGTACCCGCAGCTCTACGGCGGGTTCATGCACCCCTGGTCGACGGACAAGGATCTCTACTTCACGGCGACGACGTACACGTCCTACAACGTCGACCTCATGCACATCCGCACGAACTGATGCGCCAGGAACGAGCGTAGGAGTCCCGCCCAAGTTTGTTCACGGCGAAGGTGTGGCCTGTCATGTGAACAGAGGCTTCTGAACCCTTCGTCTCCGCCCTAATACTCCATGCTATGCGACAACAGATTCGCGACCGCGTGTTGTACGGCCTCATCTCGGTGCCGTTTGCTGCGGTGTGGCATTTGTCTGGCCTGATGACGGCGGGACGGATCAGACGCGCGAGCTCCACCCAGACCGCACGGCCGACCCCAGCTCCCGCCGAGGTGCCGGCCGTATGACGACGGCGATGGACGAGCAGTGTCGAAATGTTCAGCTCTGTCTGCAGTCCGGGAGCGACCTGTGGGACGGCGTGCCTGATTACTCGGCATTCTCACGTGAGCAATCGCTTCGAAGGGTCGATGAACTAGCTGCGGCGATTCTTGCTGAGACGGATGCGAACCCGCCGCTTGTTCGCCTTGCGCACGAGGCATCTATTCGTTTCTACCATAACACATTTGACGCTTACGAGTCGTCGAGCCCTGCCGATCTGGAGCGTGTCTTCTTGGTGACACGACGGGCGAGCAGTTTCGACGCGGACGAGTATGCGAGCGAGTCTCGATACCATGTGCCGCTGGCAATCCCTGGGTTTTCGGTGTCGCCGTGGATTCGCATGAGGGCGCAAATCGGCCTACCCCCTTTACTGGTTGACACCTATACGGCGAGTAATGATCGGATACGAAGAGGTGCCGTCATGATCGCTCCTCTGTATGCGGACATGATGATGCATCTGTCGCCAAGCGCCGCTCAGACAGTCGCGGACCAAAACCTTTCGTCTTCCATAGCGTTTGCTCATCGTCTGGGCGCTCGCGTGATCGGGCTCGGTGCGCTGCTCCCGCAGATAACCCGGTTCGGAGCCACTCTGAAAGATTTCGCGAACAGCGAAAACAGAGTCACGACAACCGGACACGGCGGCACGGTGTTCCTTGTCTGTGAGACGGTGAATCGTCTAACCAAGGACTTCGGATATCCCGAGAACGAGAT
This sequence comes from Williamsia serinedens, assembly GCF_024171725.1. Classification (GTDB taxonomy): domain Bacteria; phylum Actinomycetota; class Actinomycetes; order Mycobacteriales; family Mycobacteriaceae; genus Williamsia_A; species Williamsia_A serinedens. The sequence continues at coordinate 501,883 of NZ_JAMTCG010000003.1, read as the reverse complement.
CGGGGTTCTGGGCGCCGGCGGGTCGATCGGTGGCGCAACATGCGAATACCTATTGTCGACGAACCCGAAGGTCCGTCTCAATGTGTTCGACGTACGAGCCGACAGGACGGCGCGGTTGCGTGCTCGCCTCGGTAGCCGCGTATGCGTTCGTGAATCGGTGAGAAGCGTTCTTGAGCGTTGCGCGGTGACGATCTCTGCAATCACGGGTTACGTAGACCTCGACGTCATCGAAGCCGATGACGACATGCCCATCGACTTGGCCAACAAAGTCATTGTCGACGACAGTCAACCGGGCTCGTTCCACCGACACCAGGTGGAAGCCCGAAACGGTGTGCTCGTGTGGGTAGTCGGAAGCGATGGCTCTCGAGACAGCTTCCTCACTCGCGATGGCTCTATGACCCAGGGCGTTCCCTACAATTACGGGGACGGAGCGGGGCTTTTCGGTCCCGCAAGCGAATTCGGGTGTGGCCTCGAAGCAGGAGTGATCGCAGCGTCCGGCGCGGACGACGCGGCTATCAGAGGCCCAGTCACGACGGCCGATGTCGTTCGGGTGGGTGCGCTGTTCGAACAGTACGGCGTGGAAGTCGCGGCGTTCCAGTCATACGGGCAGCCCGTCTCGATTGGGAGTCCGGCGCAGGAAACCTTATTCCGCCAGCCTGATCAGCCGACCGCAAACCCCGTCTGACCGCGACTGTACTTGGGAAAAACGCAGAAGCACCGAAGTCGGTCGTCGCGTTCATCTGCGTCCAGTCAGGTCGTAGAGCGTCACGCCGTCGACGGTGCGTGGGGTGAAATGCGTTGTCACCCACTGGGTGATCTGGGTCGACGGTCGGTCGGCGGCGCGGCCGCCGAAGCCGGCGAACCCGCCGATGAACCAGTGGATGCGCCCTGCGGCGACGTCTGCCTGGAACTGCGCGAGCGTGGGCGACGGGTCGCTGCCCGCGAACCCGCCGACCGGCATCACGGGACGGCCTGTCGCCAGCTGATACCCGGCGGCCGACAGCGAGCTCACCGACGCGGCGACCCAGCGATGGCGGCCGGCGTCCTGGCCCAGGAGATCCACGACCGCCCGCGGTGGCGCCTCTCCGGTGAACGCGCGGCGCGCTGCCTGCAGCGCGGCCTGGCCGCCGGGGATCGGGAACGCCTGCGACCGCGCTGTCCCGGTGCGACCTTCGGTCGGGTCGAACCCGAATCCTGATCCGACGCGAGGGCCGGCGCTGACGAGCCCACCGACCCGGGGCGTGGCCACGGTGTCGAGGCTGTAGGCGACCGGCCCGGCCAGGGCGACGACGAGGACGGTGGAAAGGCCGGCGACCGCGACGAGTCGGGTCGGCCGGAGGACGTCGACGAGCACCGCGAGGACGGCGAGCGCGGCGGCGATCACGATCGCCCAGGAGAGCCAGCCGGCGAACTGCGGTGTCCGACGCAGGAAGACGACCGCGACCACCGCGGTGACGACCACCGTCGCGATGAGCGTCGCTCGCACCCAGGGACGCCGACGCGCCTGCCACCCGCGAATCGAGCCCACCCCGACGAGGATCGCGATCGGCGGCGCGAAGGCAAGCGTGTAATACGGGTGGAAGATCCCCGCCATGGAGCTCAGCAGCGCCGCGGTGGTCACGAGCCACAGCCCGGCGAACACGAGCGAGGCACGCTCCGGGCCGGTGCGGGACGCACGACCGCGCAGCACGATCGCGAGGACGCCCAGGATGAGCGCGGCAGGGATGAGCCAGGCGACCTGACCGCCGACGGCGGGGGAGAACATGCGCAGCGGGCCGGTGTGACCACCGAACATCGCCGAGAAGTGGCCGGCGCCGCCACCCGGTGCCCCACCGATCCCGCTCGACTCGTCCCCGGTGACGCGCCCGAGGCCGTTGTACCCGACGGTGAGCTCGATGATCGAGTTGTGTTGCGTTCCGCCGATGTACGGGCGCGACGATGCGGGCCACACCTCGACCGCCAGCACCCACCAGCCCGCACCGACGACGAGCGCCCCGAGCGCGGCCACCAGCGTGAGGATCCTCCGCCGGACCGGTGCCGCCGCGAACACGAGGAAGGCGATCGCCATCGCCGGGACCACGACCAGAGCCTGCAACTGCTTGGTGAGGAACGCGAGACCGAGCAGCCCGCCTGCGAGCACCGCCCAGCGCAGGCGACCGTCGTCGAGGATGCGCACCGTCGCCCACGCCGCCGCGGTGAGCAGCAGGACGAGCAGCGCGTCGGGGTTGTCGAAGCGGGACACGACGACCATCACCGGTGTCACGGCCATGACGAGGCCCGCGAGCAGCCCGGCCGACGGACCCGCGAGCCGCCGCCCGATCGCGTACACGATCGCCACGGTCGCGACGCCCATGAGCGCCTGGGGGACGAGCACGGCCCACGAGTTCAGCCCGAACAGGCGGACCGCGAGACCGGGGATCCACAGCGACAGCGGCGGTTTGTCGACGGTGATCGAGTTCGCGGCGTCGGACGAGCCGAAGAACCACGCCTTCCAGCTCTGCGAGCCCGCCTGGATCGCGGCGGTGTAGAAGTCGTTGGCGTACCGGTTGATCGACAGATCCCAGAGGTACAGCACCCCGGTTCCGACGAGCAGCAGCGCCAGGCCGAGTGCGTGGGCACGCGAGGGGTCCTCCGGTGCGGGATCCGTTCGCCGCGTGGGACGGTCGAGGACGGCGGTCATGCGGAGGCCCCTGTCGTGAGGTGCTTGCGGAACACCCATCGCAGCGCGACGAAGCGGATCACCGTCGCGACGAGGTTGGCGACGATGAGCACGGTGAGGTCGACGTGCTTGTCGGCGTGCGGGAAATCGACGTGCAGGACGTAGAGCGCGCCGGCGGAGATGGCCCATCCCACGAGGAAGATCGCGATGCCCTGCACGTGGTGGCCGGCCGCTCCGTCGCGGCCTCGCACACCGAAGGTGAAGGCGCGGTTGGCCCACGTGTTCAGCACCGCCGTGACGAGGAGGGCGAGGAAGTTCGCCGGCTGCGCGCCGACGACGGGATGGAGCAGCAGGTACAGCACGGCGAAGCCGATCGTCGAGGCGACACCGATGATCCCGAATCGCACCAGGTGCCCGATCATCCCGCGCGGGACGCCGGTGACCTCGGGCTCGTCGAGGCGGTCGCGTCCGATCGTCCGCCGCAGTTCCGCGATGGGCAGGTCGCCGCGGCTGATGGCCCGCGCGACCCGCCAGCACCCCCGGAGGTCGTCGGTGGCGGTGCGGACGATGTCGACCTTCGAGTCGGGGTCGTCGACCCAGTCGACCGGGATCTCCGCGATGCGGAGGCCGACGCGCTCGGCCAGGACCAGCACCTCGGTGTCGAAGAACCACCCGGTGTCGGCGACGAGCGGGAGCAGGCGTCGGGCGACGTCGGCCCGCATCGCCTTGAAACCGCATTGGGCGTCGCGGAAGTGGGTCCGCAGTGCGGTGCGGAGGATCAGGTTGTAACTGCGGGAGATGATCTCGCGCTTGGCGCCCCGCACGACGCGTGACGAGTGCGACAGTCGCGAGCCGATTGCGATGTCGGAGTGACCCGACAGCAGCGGTGCGACCAGGGGCACGAGCGCGTTGAGGTCGGTCGAGAGGTCGACGTCCATGTAGCAGACGACCTCGGCGTCGCTGTCCCGCCAGGTGGCGTTCAGCGCTCGGCCGCGCCCCTTGTCGTCGAGGTGGACGGCGCGCACACCGTCGATGCGTTCGGCGAGGGACCGCGCGACGGCGAGTGTCCCGTCGGTGCTCGCGTTGTCCGCGATGGTGATCCGGGCCGAGAAGGGCACCGACGTCCGCAGATGGGATGCCAATCGGCGCACGCAGCGCTCGAGGCCGGCCGCCTCGTTGTACACGGGTACGACGATGTCGAGCGTCGGCGACGGTGCGGTGTGGTCGAGGACGACGACCATCCCGGGACGGTCGACCTTCGGTGGGGTCGTCATGCGGCGAGCCTCGCTGTGCCGGAGCGGATGTCGGAATTGCCGCGGTAGTGAGTACCGCTAACGATCCGAGTGTACGTGCGCGTCTCCGGGCAGACCGCTCGCGCGAGGTCAGTCCGCGGTGGTCTCCGCCACAGTGGCCGGTGTCGTGTCGCCGCCGGCGAGGCGGGCGTGCCGTCGTCCGTAGAAGACGTAGATGAGCAGGCCGATCAGCAGCCACACGAGGAACCGGAGCCAGGTCTCCACCACGAGGTTCGTCATGAGGTAGATGCACGCCAGGGCGGAGACGATCGGCACGACGGGGGAGAAGGGCACCCGGAAGGGGCGCGTCAGGTCGGGCTTGGTCCGCCGCAGCACCGGAACCGCGATGGACACGACGAGGAAGGCGAACAGCGTTCCGATGCTCACCATCTCGGACAGATCGGCCAGGGGGACCAGACCGCCGAGGACGGCGACGAAGATCGTCGTCCCGACGGTGAACCGGAACGGCGTCCCGAACCGGGGGTGCGACTTCGCGACCGCCTGCGGCAGGAGACCGTCGCGGCCGAGGGCGAAGCCGATACGGCTCATGGCGATGATGTCGACCAGCGTCACCGAGGTGAGACCGGCGACCGCCGCGATCGCGATGAGCGTGCCGGCCCAACTCGCGTCGTTGGCGTCGAACGCCTTCGCGATGGGGGCGCTCGCGTCGAGGCCGGTGTACTTCTGCATGCCGGTCACGACGAACGCGACGAGCACGTACAGCGTCGTGCACAGGCCCAGGACGATGAGCAGCGCGCGGGGGATGTCGCGCGACGGGTTGCGTGTCTCCTCGCTGAGGTTCGCGACCGCCTCGAACCCGGTGTAGGCGAAGAACACGACCGCGGCCGCGGTGAAGATCCCCGCGACGCCGAACGTCGCCGGCTCGAAACCGCCGATCCATTGCAGCAGTGGCTGCTTCAACGTGCTCACCGACTCCGTCGAGGGCTCCGATCTCGGGACGAACGGCACCAGGTTCGCCTTCGTCACGAAGAACGCGCCGACGACGATGATGAACACCGAGATCGCCACCTTCACCAGCACCAGGGTGTTCGTGACCCGTGCGGACTCCTTCACGCCGACGGCGGCGATCGTGCCGAGCACCAGGACGAGCGCGACCGCGCCGATGTTCACGGTCGCGTCCTCGGTGAAGAGCGACTTCGGCAGGTCGAAGAGGTCGGCGAGATAGCCCGACCAGCTGCGGGCGACGACTGCGGCGCCGAGTGCGAACTCCAGGACGAGATCCCAGCCGATGATCCAGGCGAAGACCTCGCCGAGCGTCGCGTAGGCGTAGGTGTACGCGCTGCCCGCCGTGGGGACCGACGACGCGAGTTCGGCGTAACAGACCGCGGCGAGCATGCTCACGATCCCGGCGACGAGGAACGAGATGACCACCGCCGGGCCGGCGTTCTCCTTGGCCTGGATGCCGGTGAGGGTGAAGATGCCGGTCCCGATCACGATGCCGACGCCGAAGCCGACGAGGTCGCGGGTGGTGAGGGATTTCTTCAGGCCTCTGCTCTCGCCGTCGCCGGCACCGCTCTCGACGTCGCGGTTGATGGCCTCGACGCTCTTCGTCCGCAATATGCCCACCGACCTGACGCTACTGCGCATGTCCGGTTGGCCGACGTGTACCGCGCCAACCGGGCGAAAATGTCCGACTCGCAGGGCATGATCGCGACCATGCAGCTGGATGAGGAGCAGCGGGATCGAGCCGTCGGTGCCCTGCTGGGGAGCGCGGTCGGGGACGCGGTCGGGGCGGGCTACGAGTTCAGCCACCCGGCGCAGGACGTCGTCGTCGACATGATCGGTGGCGGCCCGTTCGACTGGGCGCCCGGACAGTGGACCGACGACACGTCGATGGCGACCGGCGTGGCGGCGGGACTCTCGCCGGGAGCGGTCGACCTCGACGCGATCGCCGCGGCGTTCATCGCCTGGTACGACACCCACCCGGCCGACATCGGGACCCAGACGCGGTCGGTGCTGACCCACCGCGACACCACCGCGGCGTCGATGACGGCGCGCGGGTCCTCGCTGTCGGGCAGGACGGGCGGCAACGGGTCGCTCATGCGGACCGGCCCCGTCGGCGTCGCGTTCGTCCGGTCCGACGACGCGGCGTGCGCGCAGGCCGCCGGGGACATCAGCGACCTCACACACTCCGACCCGCAGGCGCGCCAGGCGTGCGAGCTGTGGTCGGTGGCGATCGCGCGAGGCATCCGTTCCGGCGACCGGTCGGGGCTGCGGCAGTATCTGTCCGAGCGTGACGCCGACGTGCGGTCCTTCTGGGAGCCCCTGCTCGACGAGGCCGAGTCCGGCGCGCCGTCGGACTTCTCGAACAACGGCTGGGTGGTTCACGCGCTGCAGACGGCGTGGTGGGCGATCTGCACAGCCGACGGCGACGTCGTCGAGACGATCGGGAACTGCGTCCGCGCCGGCGGCGACACCGACACCACCGCCGCGATCGCCGGGGCACTCGCGGGTGCGTGCGCCGGGACGTCGGGCATCCCGTCACGGTGGACCGACATGCTCCACGGCTACCCGGGGTGGACCGCGACCGACCTGCGGGCAACCGCTCTGCGGATCCTCGGGGAGGACCCGGTCAACACGCTCGGGCACTCCTGAGGTCGGGCGGGTTCCGGTCACGGCGTAGGCTCGACACGTACCGACGAGTGAGACACCAGCTGGTGTCCTGTGATTCTCGGTGCGTCATCGCCCGGTGTCGTCCGGGCAGATCGGATCGTCGCCATGACGCCGTCCACCCCCGCCAGAACCGATGTCGTCGAGCGCGTGTCGGGCCGCGTCGCACTGAAGAGTCGACCCACCCCCAGCGATCAGGTCGACGGAGCGTGGTGGCCGTCCTCCCGCGACCTCGCCGCCGAGGTGGACCTGCTGCTTCCGGCGCTCGGGGATCGTGTCATCGCCGTCGGACGGGTGGTGTTCCACGCCGACGACTGGAACTGCCCGCACGCGCGCATGCAGCACGCCGGCACGGTCATCCGCCTCGACGGCTACCGCTTCTGGCCGTCGCATCTGGTCAAGATCCGCGCCGTCAAGGACACCGACGCCATGACCATGATGGTGATCCCGCCGGAGACCGCCGCGGACATCGCTGCGGACATCCTCGAGCAGTGCTCGGCGGACGGCTCGGTCGTCACCGTCGACGACATGACCGCTCTGCTCGGGCCATCCAGAACTGAACCGGGCCGCGCAGACGACGCCCCGGACGGTGATCGGCCACAGCGACGGTAGGGCAGTATTGGGCCATGGCCGACTCGCGACCCCATGTCCTGATCATCGGTGGCGGCTTCGGCGGTGTGTACGCCGCGCGTCGGCTCAAGCGCGCCGACGTGCGCGTGACCCTGCTCGATCGCGGGACGTCGCATGTCTTCCAGCCGCTGCTCTACCAGTGCGCGACCGGCCTGCTGTCGGAGGGGGAGATCGCGAGCCCGCTGCGACACCTGTTGCGGCGCAACAAGAATCTGTCGGTGCTGCTCGGCGAGGCGTCGGGGATCGACGCCGAGAAGCGCGTCGTGACCGCGACCCGCTTCGACGGCTCGACGTTCGAGGTCGACTACGACCACCTCATCGTCGCGGCAGGGATGCGGCAGAGCTACCACGGCAACGAGCAGTTCGCGATGTACGCGCCGGGGATGAAGACCGTCGACGACGCACTGGCCATCCGTCGCAAGATCATCTCGTCGTTCGAGATCGCCGAGACCCTCCCGACCGCCGACCTGCGCAAGCCGTGGCTGACGTTCGTCGTCAGTGGCGGCGGGCCGACCGGCGTCGAGCTCGCCGGGCAGATCCGCGAGATGGCCACCCGCGCCCTGTCGAAGGAGTTCGACACCATCGACCCGACCGAGGCCGACGTCATCCTCGTCCACGGCGGCGAGCGGGTGTTGGAGTCGTTCCACCCGAAACTGTCGGGGAAAGCGCAGAAGATCCTCGACCGCATCGGTGTGCGCACGCTGCTGGGTCGTCACGTCACCGACGTGTGCAGCGATTACGTCGTCACCACCGACAAGAAGACCAAGGCCACCGAGCAGATCGACGCCCACACCATCCTGTGGACGGCTGGTGTCGAGGCCGTTCCGTTCGCGCACGCACTCGCCGAGGCCACCGGCGTGACGCAGGGCCGCGGCGGGACGATCCCGGTCCAGCCCGACCTGACGATCGCCGGCCACCCGACCATCTCCGTCGTCGGCGACGTGATGAGCCTGGAGCAGCTTCCCGGCGTCGCCGAGGTCGCGATGCAGTCGGGCTTCCATGCTGCGGGCAACATCGCGCGGGTCGTCGAGGGCAAGTCGAACCCGCGCACCCCATTCAAGTACCGCGATCTCGGCACCGCCGCCTACATCGCCCGGTACCACGCGCTGCTGGAGTCGGGGCCGATCCGGCTGTCGGGGTTCCTCGGCTGGCTCGGGTGGGGCGGGATCCACATCACCTTCCTCGCGGGGACACGCAACCGTGCGTGGACGCTCGCGAGCTGGGCGACGACGATCATCGGCGGCAGCCGCGGCGAACGTGCCATCACCTACGGCGATCCCGACACGGCCCGTCGGCCCTACGCCTGACGGATCGGCACGCTCGACGAACACTTTTGGCACGCTCGACGAACACTTTTGGCACGGTCGGCGGGCAGTTTTGGCACGGTCGGCGGGATCTGCCGCACGGTGGGCGGGATCTACTGCACGGTCGGGGAGTCGTCGGCGCTGCCGGGTGAGTTCGCGGAGTTGTCCGCCGCCTCGTCGCCGTCGTTCTCGCTGACGATCTCGTACGTCGGGTCGATGATGACGGTGCCCTTGCGGCCCTGACGGGCCTTGCCACCCGCGCGGACGAGCTGCCCCGGGACCAGGTCGCTGCCCGTGCTGCCGTTCTTGCCGGTGAACCGCAGCCGCATCAACCCGCTGTCGTCGGTGACCTCGACGATGTGCACCTCGTCGTCGTCGATGACGCGGTCGAACGTGTCGCGGACGCGGCCCTCGATGGTCCCGCGGTGACCCGGGATGAGGCCGCTGATCGCCAGCACCGACGACGAGCTCTCGGGCGCGTCGTGGTCGGCGATGTCGCGGTCGGCCTCCTCGGCCAGACGCGCCTGGAACGACTCGACTCGGCGGGCCAGCCGCTCCTCCATGAGGTCGGGGAACGCCTTGCGGATCTCGGCCTGCACGTCGAACGGGATGATCGTGGCCGCGGCGTGGGGGATCTCGCTGACGGCGCGGGAGATCTTGTCCGCGCTGCGGTCGTGCAGGAGACGCCCCAGCAGCGGCGCGTAGGTGCGCCGGGGGAGCAGCACGGTGACGTGGGTGCGCGGCGCGGCCGACAGCGCCTCGACGACCAGTCGCTGGACGCCGCGGGTGATGCGGCGGTCGGGGCAGTCGATGATCTTCAGCGGTGTCCGCACGCCGAAGTGCTCCCACCGCTCGCGCAGCTTGCGGGCCTGCGCCGCGTCGACGACGAGGTGCACCGCGGTGAGCTCGTCCGCGCGCAGACCGTGCCCGTACCGCAGTGCCTCGAGGACGGCGAGGTCGACGGAGTTGACGAGGACGAACGCGGTGTGGCGCGCGTAGTTGACCTGCTCGGGGCGGTTGGTCCGGAACTCCTCGAGGATCGCGGCCTCGGCGCGGTACTCGCGGTTGAGCCGGATGAGGATGAACACCAGCAGCGGGAACACCACGACGACGAGCCAGGCGCCCTCGGTGAACTTGGCGACCGCGAAGATCGCGACGACGATCGCCGAGAGGACGCCCGCGCTCAGGTTGATGGCCAGGCGGTGACGCCAGCCCGACTCCTTGTGTGTCAGATGGTGTTTGGTCATGCCGAACCCGGCCATCGCGAACCCTGTGAACACGCCGATCGCGTAGAAGGGGATCAGCGCGTTGACCGAGCCGCCGGTCACCAGCAGCAGCACCACCGCGAGCACGGTGAGCACGATGATGCCGTTGGAGAAGACCAGTCGATGTCCGCGCTTGCCGAGCTGGCGGGGCAGGAACCGGTCGGCGGCGACGAAGTTGGCCAGCGCCGGGAAGCCGTTGAAGCTGGTGTTGGCGCCGGTGAACAGGATCGCCGCGGTCGCGATCTGCAGCAGCACGTACAGCGTGGTGCCGACCGCGCCCGACCCGAAGACGGCACGGGCGATCTCGCTGAGCACCGACGGGTAGCCGTCGACGTACGGCGTCGCGTGCGTCTCGTGCGCCAGCCAGGCGACGCCGCTGAGGAGGACGAACAGGATCGTCGCCATCACCGTGAGGACCCGTCGGGCGTTGCCGCCCTCCGGCTTCCGGAACGAGCCCACGGTGTTGCTGATGGCCTCGACACCGGTCAACGACGAGCCGCCGTTGGCGAAGGCGCGCAGCAGCACGAGGATCGTCGCCCCGGCGATCAACCCGCCGCCCTGGTGGACCTCGACGGTGCCGGGCAGCTCCGACGGGATGTACCGCGGCAGGCCCGTCGTGAAGTCCTTCACCAGGCCCACGACGATGAGCAGCAGGACCATGCCGGTGAAGAAGTAGGTGGGCACCGCGAAGGGTCGGCCCGCCTCGCGCAGCCCGCGCAGGTTCATCAGGCACATGAGCAACACGACGGCGACGGTGATCTCGAGGCTGTAGGGCCCGAGCACCTTCACCGCCGACACCACGGCCACGGTCCCGGCGGCGGCCTGGACGGCCACGGTCACGACGTAGTCGATGAGCAGGGCGGCCGCGGCGATCTGCGCGACCCGCGGGCCGAAGTTCTCCCGCGCGACCACATACGAGCCGCCGGCGCGCGTGTAGGCCATCACGACCTGGCGGTAGGACGCGGCGACGAGCACGAGGATCGCGAGGATGACACCGGTGATGGGGAGCAGCAGCGAGAACGCGGCGAGGCCGGCGTAGGGGAGCAGTTCGACGAGGATCAGCTCGCTGCCGTACGCCGTCGACGAGATGGCGTCGGGTGCGAGGACACCGAGCGCGACCGGGTTGGTCAGCCGCTCGTTGCGGAGTTGGTCGGTGATCATCGGCTTGCCGAGGACCAGACGTTTGAACCCGTAGCCCAGTGACTCGGGCACGTCCCGCGACAGCTGGACGTCGACGGCGCGGCGGGATCGCGACCCGGGTTGCTGCGACATGACGACCCTCTCGGAAGTGCTCGACCGCGGTGACATTACGCAGCCGGGACCGGCGGCGTACGGGCAGTGGCACGCCCCGTCGACGGGGCCGGACATATCCGGCGGGACCGGTGCACGGACACGCGTGCGGCACGTGTCCTGAACGTCCGATTGCGCCGACTTCCCGCTGCTAGTGTCGGTTTTCATGTCCGCCGCACCGACGCTCGACCGCCCCGACGGCCGCGACGCACGCCCCGCCTCGCCGACCGCGCCGACGCGGAGGCCCCGACCGTCGCGGAACCGTCGGGAGACCTACGCCGAGCACATCGCCAGGTGGTCGTCGCGACTGCTGACCCTGGCCGCGATCGTCTCGCTGCTGTCGATCCCGCTGCGGCACTTCCGCGTCACCGACATCGCCACCGACATCCTCGGGGCGCTGAACCTCCCGGCCGACCCGAGCATCTTCGTCGTCTGCCTGGTGTTCGCGTTGGCGGGCGCGGTCCGACGGCGGTTCAAGGGCGCGCACACCGCGCTGATGCTCGTGATGGCGCTGTCGGTGCTCGACGACGTGTTCGCGTTGATCTCCGTCTACAGTGACGACGTCACCGTCTCCGACGCCTACGGGCAGTTCCGCACGTCCACGGTCACCGCGTCGGTGGTCCTCGCGGTCGGCGTGGTCGTGTTCGTGGCCGTGGCGTTCTCCCGGCGCGCGTACACCGCCGAGCTCGCGCCGGGATCGGTGCGGACCGCGCTCGCGGTGCTCGTCGGCGGCATCCTCACGTCGTTCGTCGTGACGTTCGTGCTCACGGTGCTCTTCCCCCGGCGACTGCGGGGTCTCGACGAGGAGTTCGTGTGGTCGCTGCGGTCGACGTTCGGCGACCGCGCCGACATCGGCGACGCGGTCCTGCAGGGCCACGAGGGACACCACTGGATCTACGCGGCCGCGGGCTGGATGTCGGCGATCGCGCTGATCCTGGCCCTGGTCACCCTGTACCGGGCCAACCGCGACAACGACTTCGTCGACGCCGACGAGGAACTGCGGGTGCGCGAGCTGCTGCTGCGGTTCGGTGAGGACGACTCGTTGGGCTACTTCGCCACCCGTCGCGACAAGTCGGCCGTGTTCTCCCCGGACGGCAAGGCGGCCGTCACCTTCCGCGTCGTCGGCAGCACCAGCGTCGCCAGCGCCGACCCGATCGGCGACCGGGAGTCGTGGCCGGCGGCGGTACAGGAGTGGCTGACGAACTGTCGCGTCCACTCGTTGCACGCCGCGGTGCTCGCGGCGAGCGAGGCCGGCGGCCGTGTGTACCGCGAGGCGGGCCTGCGGACCCTCGCTATCGGTGACGAGGCGATCATCGACGTCGACGACTTCACCCTGCGCGGGCAGTCGATGAAGCCGGTGCGCCAGGCCGTCAACCGCGTGACCGCGGCCGGGTACACCACCACGATCCGTCGGCACGGTGAGCTGACCGCCGAGCAGCTCGCAGAGGTGGAGCGTCTCGCCGACGAGTGGCGCGGCGAGGAGACCGAACGCGGGTTCTCGATGGCGCTCAACCGCGTCGGCGATCCCGTCGACGGGCGCTGCCTCATCATCTGCGCGCACGACGCCGAGGGCCGCATCCGCGCGTTCCTGTCGTTCGTCCCGTGGGGTCTGCGGGGTGTCTCGCTCGACCTGATGCGCCGCGACCGCGCGGCGGAGAACGGGGTCAACGAGTTCCTCGTGGCGCGGCTCATCGAGGCCTCGCACGACCTCGGGGTGCGGCGGATCTCGTTGAACTTCGCGGTGTTCCGGTCGGTGTTCTCCAGCGCCGAGCGGGAGGGCGCCGGGCCGGTCACCCGCGCCGTCGACGGTGTGCTGGGGTTCGCGTCGCGCTTCTATCAGCTGGAGTCGCTGTACCGGTCGAACCAGAAGTACCACCCGGTGTGGGTGCCGCGGCTGCTCTGCTACCACCCGTCGCTCACGGTCATGCGCGCCGCGATCGCCGTCGGTGTCGCCGAGGGCTTCCTGCCGCACCTGGGCCCGACGTTCCTCGTCGGTGACAAGACCCCCGAGGAGCAGCCGCGTCGCACCGACCCGGACTTCCTCGCGCGCGTCGCCGAACTGGACGACCGCTTCCTCGTCGCCCGCGCGCCGGCTCCGCGGCTCAACGACCAACAGCGCGTCCGGATGTCGAAGCTCGAGCGGATCCGCGCCGAGGGCGACGAGGCCTACCCGGTCTCGGTGCCGCGCACCGACCGTGTCGCCGACATCGTCGCCGCGCACCGCGGTCTCGCGGCCGAGAAGCGGTCGGGGACCACGGTGTCCGTCGCAGGCCGCATCCGGGCGATCCGCGACCTCGGCGGCGTCGAGTTCGCCGTCCTCGAGGACGACCGTGCGCGCATCCAGATCCTCTCCGACGCGCGCGTCGCCGAGCGCGGCATGCACGAGACCTTTCGCCGCCGCGTCGACACCGGCGACCTGGTGAGTGTCACCGGGGAGGTGGTCGCCTCGCGGACGGGCGAGCTGTCGATCGCGATGTCGTCGTGGCGGATGGCGGGCAAGTGCCTCAACCCGCTCCCGACGCTGGGTTCCGAGATCGGTGACGACGTCCGCGTCCGCGACCGGCCGCTGGACCTGCTGACCAACCCCGACGCCGTCGACCTGCTGCAGAAGCGGTCCCGCGGTGTCCGGGCGCTGCGCGACACCCTGCAGCACAACGGGTTCGACGAGGTCGAGACGCCGATGCTGCAGACCGTGCACGGCGGCGCGTCGGCGCGACCGTTCAAGACGCACATCAACGCCTACGACCAGCAGCTCTTCCTGCGTATCGCGCCGGAGCTGTACCTGAAGCGGCTGTGCGTCAGCGGGATGGGCGCGATCTTCGAGCTGAACCGCAACTTCCGCAACGAGGGCACCGACGCCACCCACAACCCGGAGTTCACCTCGCTCGAGGCGTACCAGGCCTACGGCGACTACAACTCGATGCGCGAACTGACCCGCGAGCTCATCCTGGCGATGGCCGTCGCCATCAACGGGGAGCCGGTGGCGTACCAACCCGACGAGAACGGTGACCGCCAGAAGGTCCGGCTCGACGGCGCCTGGCCGATCATGACGGTGCACGAGGCGGTGTCGCGGGCGGCGGGGACGTCGCTGACGTCGTCGAGCACGCAGACCGAGGTCGCAGCGGTGTGCGCCGAGCACGGCGTGGAGGTCACCTCCGACATGCCCGCCGGGAAGATGGTGATGGAGCTCTACGAGGCGCTCGTGGAGAAGCAGACCCGGTTCCCGACGTTCTACTGCGACTTCCCCAAGGAGGTCTCACCGCTGGCCCGTCGGCACCGCACCGATCCGCGGCTGACCGAGCAGTGGGACCTGGTCGGGTTCGGCGCCGAGTTGGGCACCGCCTACTCCGAGCTCACCGACCCGGTCGACCAGCGGGAACGGCTGACGTCGCAGTCGATGCAGGCGGCAGGCGGTGACCCCGAGGCGATGAGCCTCGACGAGGACTTCCTGCACGCCCTCGGCTACGCCATGCCGCCGACCGGTGGCCTCGGACTCGGCGTCGACCGTCTGGTGATGATGCTGACCGGCGTGACCATCCGCCCCACGCTCACGTTCCCGTTCGTGCGGCCGACGCAGTAGCGGCACGCGTGTCGGTACCGTCGTCGGCATGGTGATCGCGGACACGCACGGTCGGCAGATCCACGCCGTCGACCGCGCCGAATGGCAGTCATGACGTCGACGACGCCCGGCCCGCACCCGCCGGTGCTGCACCGCATCCACCATGTCGCCGCGCCGACGATGGTCGTGCTGGTGCTGCACGGCGGGAAGGTGCGCAGCACCGAGCCCGCCCAGACGAATCATCTGTCCGCCGCGCGGATGCGTCCGTTCGCACGGGCCGTCGCGCGGAGGATGCCGGACGCGGCCGTCCTGATGCTGCAGTACCGCTTCCGGGGCTGGAACGGCTCCGACCGCAGTCCCGTCGCCGACGTGCGCTGGGCTCTGGACAAGATCCGCGACCGCCACGGCGACGTCCCGGTCGTCTTGCTCGCGCACTCGATGGGCGGGCGTGCCGCGGCCGCCGTCGCCGACGACCCGTCGGTCGACACGATCGTCGCGCTGGCGCCGTGGTGGCCGGACGGCACCGAGACCGACCTGATGCGTCCCGGCCAGCATCTGCAGGTGCTGCACGGCCGACTCGACCGGTGGACCAGCCCGAAGACCTCCCTTCAGGCGACCCTGCGCGCCGCCGGACGCGGAGTCGACGCCCGCTGGCTCTCGATGGGTCTGGCCGGACACTTCATGCTGATGCGGCCGTGGGTGTGGACCCGCCGCGTCACGGCCGCCGTCGGCGCGGCCGCCGCCCGTATCGCCGACGACGCTCAGCGCGCACCCCAGGAGAACCTGCGATGACCACCACCCAGACCGCCACGGCACCCACCACGACCGGTGCGGCCCAGACCATCGCGGACCTGCTCGCCCCCTACGTCGGCGGCGAACTGCCCGTGCACCTGCGCGCCTGGGACGGCAGCGAGGCCGGTCCGGCCGACGCGCCCGTCGTGGTGCTGCGCAGCCCGGACGCCCTGCGCCGCCTGCTGTGGAGCCCGGGTGAGCTGGGTGCCGCGCAGGCCTACGTGACGAACGAGCTCGACGTCGAGGGCGACCTGAACGAGGCGCTGACGCACGTGTGGTCGGTGATCGCCGAGCGGGACCTCTCGCGGATCTCGATCACGCCGTCGCGCGTCGCGCGGCTCGTCCGGTCGGCCGCGAAGCTCGGTGCGATCGGGCGACCGCTGCCCGCGCCGGCGAGCCAGGCCGTCGTGAAGGGCAAGCTGCACACCCTCGCCCGCGACCGCGCCGCGATCAGCCACCACTACGACCTGTCCAACGACTTCTACGCGCTCGTCCTGGACCCGCACATGGCCTACTCGAGCGGGTACTGGACGTCGGACGCGCCCGACTACACGCTCGCCGACGCTCAGCGCGACAAGCTCGACATGGTCTGTCGCAAAGTCGGTCTCGACGCCCGGCCCGGGATGCGGTTCCTCGACGTCGGGTGCGGCTGGGGCTCGCTGAGCCTGTTCGCGGCGGAGAACTACGGCGCGCAGGTCGTCGGCGTCACCATCTCGCGCGAACAGAAGGCGTTCATCGACGCGCGCATCGCCGAGCGGGGTCTGGGTGACCGCGTCGAGATCCGCATCCAGGACTACCGGCAGATCCCCGACGGCCCGTTCGACGCCGTCGCGTCGATCGAGATGGGCGAGCACGTCGGCCAGGAGAACTACCCCGTCTACACGAAAGCGCTGCACGACAACGTCGTCGAGGGCGGCCGGGTACTGATCCAGCAGATGTCCCGCAAGCACGGCGACAACCCCGGCGGCGGCCCGTTCATCGAGTCCTACATCGCCCCGGACATGTTCATGCGGCCCGTGGGTGAGACAGTCGCGATGATCGAGGAGTCCGGGCTCGAGGTCCGCGACGTCCACGCCATGCGCGAGCACTACGTCCGCACCGTCGACGTCTGGTACGAGACGTTCGAGAACCGGTGGGACGACGTCGTCGCGATGGTCGGCGAGGAGGTCGCGCGGGTGTGGCGGCTCTACCTCGTCGGCGGGGGGATGGCGTTCCGCGACGGCCGCATGGGCGTCGACCAGATCCTGTCGGTGCGTCCGGACGCCCGCGGTCGGTCGTCGATGCCGCCGGTCCGGAATTTCTGAGCGACACTCCGACGCTGACCTCGGCGTCAGCACGCATCACCCGAGCCGGAGGTGTCAGAAGTGAGCTTCGACTGGAGCCAGTTCGGGATCGTGACCGGGGCGAGCATCGCCGGCGTGATCATCCTGCTGGCGATCACCGCGGTCATCGGGTTCTCGATCGGTCGGCACAACGTCGTCGACGTGACCTGGGGCCTGGGGTTCGTCCTCATCGCGGCGATCACCGCGGTGCTCGGCAACGGCGACCTGTGGCGGCGTCTGCTGGTCCTCGTGCTCATCGGCGTGTGGGGTCTGCGGCTGGCGTCGTCGATGTTCCGACGCTCGCGCGGCAAGGGTGAGGACCCGCGATACGAGAAACTCCTCGACGACGCGGGCGGCAACCGCGCCCTGACCGCCATCACGAAGATCTACGCGACGCAGGGTCCGGCGCTGTGGTTCGTGTCGCTGCCGCTGCAGGTCTCGTCGGTGGCGCACGGGACGCTCTGGTACCTGGCCCTGATCGGTGTCGTCGTGTGGATCGTCGGGGTCACGTTCGAGACCGTCGGCGACCTGCAGATGGACCGCTTCAAGGCCGACCCGTCGACCAAGGGCACCGTGATGGACCGCGGGCTGTGGCGCTACACCCGCCACCCCAACTACTTCGGCGACGCGTGCGTCTGGTGGGGGACGTTCCTGGTGTGCTGCACCTTCTGGCCGACGGTCGCGACGATCCTGTCGCCGGTCGCGATGACCTACTTCCTGGTGTTCGCCACCGGGGCGCGTCTGCTGGAACGGCACATGGCGGAGCGGCCCGGATACCGCGAATACCAGCAGCGCACCAGCTATTTCATCCCGCTGCCGCCCAAGAAGGCGTGACGTCGGCCGCGACGTCGGCCTGCATGTCCGAATAGCGGCAGTTCACTACCTTCACCCGTCGTTCATCTCGGCGCCTCCTCACCGACACCGTGGTGCCGGGCCGGGACGGTGGTCTCGACGCATGGCCGACTCTGCATCCGACACCCGCGCGAACCCCTTCGGAGAAACCGTCGACACCGGCATCCCGCGGGAGGTCGCGGCGTCGATGACCACGGCGGAGCAGCACGACTGGCACCGGTGGAACCTCAAACGGCACAGCGTGAGCCGGCGCAACTTCCTGTACGGTTCCGCGGCCGTCGCCGCGGCCGCGGGGATGGGCAACCTCGCGTGGTCGGGCATCGCGTACGCGGCCGACGCGCCTCTCGCCGTCGGTGGGCGCCACGTGGCGTTCGGCAACGACGCCGCGAGCCAGCTCCGGTTCTCCGCCCAGCTCTCACGCAACCCGGGCGGTGCGAAGGTCTTCCTCGACCACGGCCCGACGCCCGCCCTCGGTGCGACCACGGTCGCCGAGGTCCGCAACCTGGTCAGCCAGGTGCCGATCAGTTCCGGCGGCATCCTCGGCGCTGAACAGTTCTACGTCCACGCCGCGGTCGACGGCCTGCCCGCGCACCTGCCGCACTTCTACCGCTGGCGCACCGCCGACGGCCGCACCACCGACATCCGCAGCGCGTCGACGGGCCTGCGTCCCGGCCGGAGCCTGCCGTTCCGGTTCACGATGATGGGTGACCAGGGCACCGAGACCACCCCCACCCAGCCGCCCGGCCTCAAGGCCGGCGACTACGACGACCGCTACTACAAGGCCGACAACGACCCCACCGCCCCGCACGCCGCGAACATCGTGAACGCGATCGCCGCGCGCAACCCGGCCTTCCACATCCTCGCCGGCGACATCGCCTACGCCGACCCGTCGGGCGGCGGGAAGCAGGTCCAGTTCGTGCCGAGTGGCGGCAGCGCCGCGTCGGGCTTCGACAAGTACAACCCGTACGTCTGGGACGGCTACCTCGCCGCCATCGAGAAGAGCGCCTCGCGCGCGCCGTGGATGTTCGCCACCGGCAACCACGACATGGAGGCCCTCTACTCGCCGCACGGCTACGGCGGTCACGCGGCGCGCCTCGACATGCCGACGAACGGCCCCGCCGGGTGCCCGTCGGTGTACTCGGTCACCTACGGCAACGTCGCGGTGCTGTCGCTCGACGCGAACGACGTCTCCTTCGAGATCACGGCGAACACCGGCTACAGCGGTGGCGCGCAGACGTCGTGGGTCGCGTCGACGCTCGCGCGCCTGCGGAACGACCCGAACATCGACTTCATCGTCTGCTTCTTCCACCACTGCGCGTACTCGACGACCGCCCAGCACGCGAGCGACGGCGGCGTCCGGGCCGCGTGGACGAAGCTGTTCGACCAGTACCAGGTCGACGCCGTCTTCCAGGCGCACAACCACATCTTCGAGCGCACCGACCCGATCCGGAACGGACAGCCCCGCAAGGCCGCTCCCGACCGCTCGACGGTGTCGGCGAAGACCGACGGCACGGTCTACTACACCGTCGGCGGTGGCGGCCGTCCCCGCTACGAGTTCCAGCCGGGCGAGTCCGAGAGCTACCGCGGCAAGGTCGTCGCCGACGACACCGTGCCGAACAGCTACGTGTGGACCTCGGACGGCAAGAAGCAGACCGGGAGCGTCGAGTGGTCGCGGGTGCGCTTCCGCAACTACTCGTTCATCAGCATCGACGTGACGCCCGGGTTCCCCGGTCTCGAGTCGAGGATGGACATCTCGGCCATCGACGAGTACGGCCGCGAGTTCGACCGTCTCACCTTCACCCGTCGCGTCCCGCTCGGCGTGGGCTTCGGGTCCTGACGTCCGTGCCGGGTCGTCGCCGTTCGTGAGCGGCGACGACCCCGCCCCGCCGTAGGCTTGCCGCCATGGGCCGGCCGCGGGGGATGACGTCGCAGGGCGTCGGCGACACCCTCGCCCGACTCGCCCGTTTCCTCGTCGTCTCCGACCCCGGTCAACTGCGGCTGCGCAGCGCGAGCCAGACCACGTCGACGTTGGTCGTGGCGCTCGCCTGCCTGGTGGTGACGACGAAGGCGCTGGGCCAACCCATCACGGTGGCGATGCTGGGGTCGGTCGTGGCGATGTTCTCCGCGTTCGTCGTCCGCGACCGCTCGGCGGCCGGTCGACTGCTCACGACGGGGCTTATCGTCGTGCCCGCGTCCGTCGCGGTGACGGTCTCGACGCTGCTCGGTCCGATCCGCGTCGCCGCCGACGTCGGGTTCATCGTCGTGTTGTTCACCGCCGTCTACGTGCGACGCTTCGGGCCACGGGGCTTCGCGCTCGGGATGGGTGCGTTCATCTCCTACTTCTTCGCGCTGTTCCTCCGCGCGCAGACGGCGCAGCTGCCGTACCTGCTGATGGCCGTGGTCATCGGCGTCGCGGCCGCGCTCACCGTCCGCTTCCTGTTCCAACGCGAGTGGGCCGGAGCGGAACTGACCCGTCTGACCCGGGCGCTGCGCGCGTCGGCGCTCGACGTCGTCGACACCGTCGACCCGCTCGGCGCGGAGGGGTACACGCCGCCGATACCGGGTCGCCACGAGGCCGGCGCCCGCCGGACCGTCGCCGAGCGGCTCGAACGGCTCGCGAACACCGCGTTGATGATCGAGGACTGGCTCGACCGGAACGTGGCCGCCGCCCACGTGTCGGTGACCGGGAACGACCTGTCGCGCCGCATCTTCGACGCGCAGCAGGCGACCGAGCAGGTCGCGTTCGCGATGCGCGGCGCCGACCCGACGACCCTGTCGGACCCGGTGCGACGGGCGTTCGCCGCGCTGCGCGTCGTCCTGCACACCACCCCCAGCGACGACGAACTCCGGTCGGCGCGACGCGTCGTGACGAAGGCCGAGGCCGCCGCGACGGGCAGCGACCAGGAATCGATCGTGATCCGGTCGGTCGCCCGGGCGGTCCGGGCGCACACCGCCGTCCACCGCGTCGCGGCCCACGCCATCGAACGCGAGGCCGCGGGGGAGAGGTCCAGCGCGCCCGACGCGCCGACCCCGACCGAGGCCTCCGACGACGAGGCGTCGCCGTCGGAGCAGAAGGGCTGGTACGCGCGCCTGCAGCCCACGACGCGCACCGCGATCCAGGTGGCCGTGGCGACGTCGATCGCGACGGTGCTCGGGGAGATGGTGTCGCCCGCCCGCTGGTACTGGGCGGTGCTGTCGGCGTTCGTCGTGTTCACCGGCACGACGACGCGCGGCGAGATCCTGACGCGCGCGGGTCACCGCATCGTCGGGACGGTCGTCGGTGTGATCGCCGGGGTGCTGCTGGCCGCGCTGGTCGGGCACGATCCGCCGGTGCAGTTGGCGCTCATCGTCGTCTGCGTGTTCTTCGCGTTCTATCTCGTCGCGGTCGCCAACGGACTGCTGGTCTTCTTCATCACGGTCCTGCTCGCCATGCTCTACGGGCTGCTCGGGACGTTCAGCATCGCGGTGCTCGAGCTGCGGATCGTCGAGACGTGCGTCGGCGCGAGCGTCGGCATCACGGCCGCCTACTTCATCCTGCCGACGCGGACGCGGGAGACGGTGCGGGAGAAGGTCGACGACTATCTCGAGGCTCTCGACGACCTCATCGTGCAGTGCGTCGACTCCGTCGTCGAACCCGGCCGCGAGGTGGACCTCGTCCCGGCGGCCCGTCGTCTCGACCTCGCATTGCAGGCGCTGCAGACCGCGGCCCGACCCCTGCAGGTCGGTGCGTCCGACCGGCGATCGCTGCGGGTTGCGCCGGCCAGTCGGGCACGACGGTCCACCGCGCGGTTGGTGCGTGTCCTCGAGGCGTGCGATCGGGCGGCGCACGCGCTGACCCGCGCCGGGATCGTCGCCGCCGCAGCCGATCCGAGCAGCGCACCGTCGGAGGACGTCCGGGAGGCGTTGCGGTCGGGACGGGACGACGTCCGTGCCTCGGTCGCGGCGCTGCGCTCCGTGGTGCGGGAGGCAGGCGGCGACTCCGAGGGCTACGAGGGCACCCGGGCGCACGCCATGGAACAGACTCCTGTCACCGCGCTCGTCGAACGCGATCCCGAGCATCTGCCCACCGCGACACGCATCGCCGTCCGCGCGCTCGACCGTCTCGACCACGCCGCGGCGCTGACACGGGTGCGCATCTGACCGCCACGAGCTCTTCCGTTCGAACGTACAGATGTGGTAGCCATGACGTGGGCCGGGGACCCGACGAGAGGACACCCCATGCGCAGGATGCTCACCGCCGCTGCCGCACTCGCGACAGTCGGCGCCGCGGTCGTGATCGCCCCGGCCGCGTCCGCCGCGCCCGCCGTGCCGGACCTGAGTCTGTCGATCACCCGGAACTCGTGCGACATCACCGTGACGAACGTCGGCGGTGCGACGGCGACGGGGGTGTCGCTGTACTCGCTGACCTTCGGCCGACTGTCGACGTTCCCGACGACGCTGGCCCCGGGTCAGGCGTCGACCTATCACATCTTCGACTGCCCGCCCGGATCGCCGTATCCCGACGCCTTCCTGACGACGTCGGCCAACGGGGACCTCAACCCGTTCAACAACGCCGGCCTGCTCATCTGAGGTCGACTCGACCGCTCCGGGTGCCCAACGAGTGGTTCCTGGTGCCCAACGAGTGGTCCCGGGTGCCCAACGAACGGTTCCGGGTGCCCGACGAACGGGGGCGGACAGGGGTGACGGGTGACGGGTGAGGGGCCGGCGCCTCGTCAGGTGAGGGAGAGGGCGAGGGTCGCGACGACCGCTCGGGCGATGCCGTCGCTGCCCGTCGGCGTCGGATGGGTCGACGGGACACCGTCGGCCGCCCGGACCCCGGTGAACCACCGCTGTCCGTCGGGGGCGCACGCGTCGTGTCCGACCGCCGCCGCGCCGACGTCGACGAATCCGGCGCCGGCGCGGAGTGCCGCAGCCTGGTAGACCCCGTCGAGCTGCCGGAAGAAATCGGCGATCACGGGTGCGTCTGGGTCGCTGAACGGCGCGGCACCCGCGCACCCCCGCGGACCGAAATACCCGCCGTGCCCGACGACCAGGATCCGCGCGGCCGGTGCGTGGGCACGGATCTGGCGCAGCACGTGGTCGAGCCGGGTCGACAGTGTCGCCAGGCGCTCGGCGACCAGCCCGGGCAGGCCAGGGTCGGCCCGACAGTCCCGGTCGCGGCCCGGCGTCGTCTCCATGCACCGGCTGACGATGCCGAACCATCGGATGTCGTTGCCGCCGATGGACAGGGTGACCAGGGAGGTGTCCGGGCGCACCGCCGCGGTCTGCACCGGGACCCGTCGGCCGTCGCTCGTCGACTGCCCACGGTCGACGACGTCGGCCGTGACCGCTCCTCCGCAGGCGACGGTCGTGAACGACGCGACACGCAGCGCCCGTGCGACGAGCACGGGATACCCGGCATCGGTGCGACCGCATCCGTCACCGGCGGCCTGCGAGGTGGTGGTCAGGCCCGCTGCGCGTGAATCACCCAGCGCCACGTAGTGCACGGACGACGACGTCGGGGCGCTTGCCGGGTCGGCGGGGAGGGGTGTCGCGGACGCTGCGGCGAGGTGTCCGACGAGGACCGCGATCACGGCGAGCAGCACGACGGGGACGGCAGCGGGCGATCGCCGGCGTGCCGCAGCACGTCGATTCTTTCCCATGGATTCAGGATCGTAAGGCGCGCAGGACCAGATCACCCATCGACGCGCTGCCCAGCGGCGTCGGGTGGTTCGGCGGCGTCAGACCCGACGGGAACTGGCCCGCGAACCAGCGGGTGCCGATCGGCGCGCAGGCGTCGTGTCCGACGGCGGGTCCGGCGATGTCGACGAACGTGTCACCGCGCGAGGCAGCGGCCCGCGCGATCGTCGCATCGAAGCGGCGGAAGAAGTCGGCGACGAAGACCAGGTCGGCGCGGCTGACGGTCGCGGTGGGGAAGCACCCGGTCGCGCCGTAGTACCCGCCGTGCCCGACGACGACGACGCGCGCCTGCGGGGAGCGCTGCCGGATCGCGTCGAGGGTCCGCTGCAGCTTCGGCAGCAGAGCGGTCAGCGCGGCGTCCTGGCGGGCCCGCAGGCGCGTATCGCGTCGGCACCCGCTGTCGATCTGGTCCGTGAGGCCGAAGCACGGCTGCAGGAGCGACGCCCAGGCGATGTCGTTGCCACCGATCGACACCGTGACGAGGTTCGTGTCGGACCGCAGTGCGTCGACCTGGGGCCGCGTCATACGGAACGGTGGCACCGGAGTCCGCTGACCGCGGTCGACGACGTCGTCGGTCGTCGCGGCGACGCAGGTCGCGTCGGTGAACGAGGCCGGCCTCAGCGCCGCCTTCACGCGGTAGGGGTAGCCCTGACCCGAGCGCGCACACCCGCTCGGCTCGAGGAGCGACGTCAGCGACGGCGCGGCGGCACGGGAGTCACCGAGGGCGACGTAGCGGATCGGACCCGACCCGAGCGGCGCGGCGCCGGCGGACGCCGCCATCGTGACCAGCGGTGCCGCCAGGGCGACGATCGTCGCGGCCACCACGGCGCGCGTACCCCTCGAGCGCAGCAGAGCTGTCCTCACCGATCCCCCTCGTGTCCCCCGGCGTCGCTGCGACGCCGCGAGGATCATGCCCCATCCCGGTGTCGTGGAACCGAACTCCGGCCGAACTCGGCATCACGTCGTGACCGGACACGCCCGATGTGGGTGGTCGGTGTGCCTTCACCAGGTGACGGCCAGATGCCGTGGTCCGCGGACGATCATCCTCGACTTCCAGTCGACGTCGGTGACGCGGAGGCCGGGGAACGCGCCGCTGAGTGCGATCAGGGCCTCCTGCAGTTCGACGCGGGCCAGCGCGGCACCCAGGCAGTGGTGCGCCCCGTGGCCGAACCCGACGTGTCCGGATCGACCCCGCGTCGGGTCGAACTCGTCGGCGCGCTCGAACACCTCCGGGTCGCGGTTGGCCGAGGCCAGGCTGACCAGCACCGGCTCGCCCGCACGCACGACCACGCCGGACAGCTCGACGTCCTCGGTGGCGTATCGCGCCTGCCCGCCGCCGACGCCGAGCGGCA
Organism: Williamsia serinedens; assembly: GCF_024171725.1. Classification (GTDB taxonomy): domain Bacteria; phylum Actinomycetota; class Actinomycetes; order Mycobacteriales; family Mycobacteriaceae; genus Williamsia_A; species Williamsia_A serinedens. The sequence continues at coordinate 477,256 of NZ_JAMTCG010000003.1, read as the reverse complement.
CGAGACGCATCAGTTCCTCGACGACGCCCGGGGCGAGCGACGCGTCGTCGTGCAGCGAGCGCCAGGCGTCGTCCGGCACCGGCAACGACCCGAACTCGTCCGGCCGGCCCATCAGGAAGAGGAGGAAGTTCGGGATCTGCGACGCGGTGGTCTCGTGCCCCGCGACGAGGATGCCGTTGCAGAGGTCGATCAGTTCGAGCTCGGTGAGGCGGTCCTCGCCGTCGCGGGCGTCGAGCAGCGCGCACATCAGGTCGTCCGGGTCCTCACCGGCGGCACGACGGCTCCGCTTGTCGGCCAGCAGATCCCGCATGTAGGAGCGGAACTCCTCGCGGCTGGCGTCGAACTCCTCCGCCGTCAGGGTCGTCGTCGACATGGCGTCGTCGCTCCACCTCCGGAACAGCGGCCGGTCCTCGGCGGGGACACCGAGCAGTTCGCAGATCACCTGGACCGGGAGGGGGAGCGCGAAGCCGTCGACGAGGTCGACCGGTGCGCCGGTGCGGGCGTGCTCGGCGCGCATCGCCGCGACGAGGCCGGCGCAGATCGACGCGGCCTTCGGTCGGAGCTGCTCGATGCGACGCGGGGTGAACGCGCGCGACACCAGCGTCCGCAACCGCGAGTGGTCCGGCGGGTCCATCGACAGGATCCCGGAGGTCACGCGTCCGGCCCGCATCCGCGGCTCGTCGTGGTCGACCGCGACCGCGCGGCTGAAGCGCGGGTCGGCCAGGACGGTCCGCACGTCGTGGTACCGGGTGGCGAGCCAGGCCTGCTCACCGAACGGCAGCTGCACCCGGGCGAGACCGGTCGACCGACGGATGCTGGCGTACTCGGGCGCCAGGCCCAACGAGTCCGGGCGGTTGAACGGGTAGTCGAGCACGGTGTCGAGGTCGGACTCGTGGGCGAGGGTCACGGCTCAGTCCTTTCAAGGGGCAAGGGGTTGCTTAGCACCACGAAACAAATTAGGCCGGTGTCCTGCCCCTGACAAGGGATGCGCCGCCCGTGCCACGAGAAATGTGACGGCACGGGATGACGTTGGGACCGACCGTCGGGTCGAGAACGGGCACCGATCGCCCACACGGATCGGGCAGACGAGCACACGACGTCGCCACTGGACACGAGGAGGACCACATGTCACGCATCGCCATCATCGGGGGACACGGCAAGATCGCGCTGCAGGCCGCGAAGCTCCTGACCGGTGACGGGCACCAGGTGTCGTCGGTCATCCGGAACCCCGGCCAGTCCGACGACATCACGGCGACGGGCGCGACCCCGATCGTGCTCGACATCGAGAAGGCCTCCACCGAGGACATCGTCGAGGCCCTCGACGGGCACGACGCGATCGTCTTCTCCGCCGGCGCCGGCGGCGGGAACCCCGATCGCACCTACGCCGTCGACCGCGACGCCGCGATGCGCTCGATCGACGCGGCCTCCGCCGCATCGATCCGGCGTTTCGTCCTGGTCTCCTACTTCGGCGCGTCGACCGACCACGGCGTCGACCCCGACGACTCCTTCTACGCCTACGCCGAGGCGAAGGGAGATGCCGACCAGTACCTGCGCGCCAGCGACCTCGACTGGACCATCGTCGCGCCGAGCACCCTGTCCGACGACGAGGGGGCGGGCACCATCACGACGAAGGAGCAGGGCGCCGAGCGGGGTACGAAGGTCGCCCGCGCCGACGTGGCCGCGGTGATCACCGCGGTGCTCGAGAGCCCCGGTAGCGTCGGCCGCATGATCGAGTTCACCGCGGGGGACACCCCGATCGCCGACGCCGTGGCGGGCGCATGACGCCGCTCCGCAGGCTGGTCACGACGGCCGGTGTCGGCACCGTCGAGGCCGTGACCTCCGGGTTGGCGGCGGCGGGATCGGCCACCGGCCGGGCCTTCGGGGCCCCTCCGGAGCAGATCGCGCCGCACATCGCGCGCTCACCGCACCAGACGGAGGGCTTCTTCGCCAACCGTGAGCCGTCGTCGGTCGGCACCCCCGACCGGGGGACCGCCGTCGAGATGATCCGGCAGCGACGCCGCGGGGAGCCGCCGAAACCGGTGCCGGTGGTCACCCCTGATCTGCGGGCCGACGCCGCGGCTCTCGCGGTCACCTGGCTCGGCCACGCGAGCGCGATCGTGGAGATCGACGGGCGTCGGGTCCTCACCGACCCCGTGTTCTCCCGCCGGTGCTCGCCGTCGCAGTTGGTCGGCCCGGCCCGCATGCACGACGTCCCGCTCGCGGTGGCGGGGCTGCCACCGCTCGACGTCGTGCTCATCAGCCACGACCACTACGACCACCTCGACATGGCGACGGTCGTCGACATCGCGCAGTCGCAGCCGTCGGCCCGGTTCGTGGCGCCGGTCGGCGTCGGCGCGCATCTCGAGTACTGGGGGATCGGGTCCGAGCGCATCTCCGAGGGCGACTGGGGTGAGCGCGTCACGGTCGGTGACCTGTCGTTCGACTGCGTTCCCGCGCGGCACTTCTCGGGTCGTGGCGTGGTGCGCAACCTGACGCAGTGGGCGAGCTGGGGGATCCACGGGCCGACGCGCTCGGCGTTCTTCACCGGCGACACCGGCTTCACCGAGAGCTACGCCGACGCCGGGCGGGAGACCGGGCCCTACGAGCTGACGCTCGTCCCGATCGGTGCCTACGACCGCACCTGGCCCGACATCCACGTCGACCCCGAGGAGGGCGTCGCCCTGCACCGGATGCTGGCCGGCGACGAGCTGTCGAACTCGCTCATGGTCCCCATCCACTGGGCGACGTTCAACCTCGCCCTGCACCCGTGGGCCGAGCCGGTCGCACGGATGCTGGCGGCGGCCTCGGAGACCGGCGTCGTCACCGCGACCCCGGCACCGGGGGCGCGGATCGACGTCAGCACCCGCACGGGCCCGGGCATCGACTCCGCCGCGTGGTGGCGATCGGTGGCCGGATAGTCCGTTTCGGGAACCCGGGAGGGGCCCGGCGCGTTGACCCGACGACAACCCGCACCAACCGACGAGGTGGAAGACATGAACTTCAAGCAGCTCGCCGACAAGGCCAAGGCCGTCGTGCAGAAGAACCCGCAGTACATCGACAAGGGCGCCGACGCGCTGAACAAGGCGACCAAGGGCAAGTACTCGAGCCAGGTCGACAAGGGTCGCGACGCGGCGAAGAAGTTCGGCGACAAGCGCTAGTGCTCTCGCGGCTCGCCCGCGGCACGACGGCCGCGATCACCCTCGTGGTGGTCGCGGCCGCGTGCTCTCCGGGACAGTCGCCGCAGGCTCCGACGGCGCAGTCGTCGAGCGCGTCGACCTCGACGTCGACGTCGATGCCCGCACAGCCCGACGCGGGCGATCGGGGGCGCGTCGTCGAACGGTCCCCGATGCAGCTCGACCCCGACGGCCCGCTGGCGGGGTTCACCACGACCCGCGTGGTCTATCGATCGACGTCGGGGTACGCGCCGAACGATCCCGACGGTGACTTCGGCGTCGACGTCTCCGGTGTCGTGGTGACACCGCAGGGGACGCCCCCGCCGGGTGGGTGGCCGGTCATCGCGTTCGGGCACGGGACCACCGGCACCGACGAACAGTGCGGCCCCTCCCTGCATCCCGATCTCCTGGGGCAGGCGTCACAGATCGCGGCCGCGGCGCGGGCGGGCTACGTCGTGGCGGCCACCGACTACGTCGGGCTCGGTGAGCCCGGCACCCCCCACCCGTATCTCGTCGCCCGCAGCGCGGCGTACTCGATGATCGACGCGGTCCGCGCCGCGCGGCAGGTCGTCCCCGGCACCTCCGACCGCTGGGCCGCGCTCGGGAGTTCACAAGGGGGACAGGCGGCCTGGGCCGCGGCCGAGTGGGCCGGCACCGACTACGGCAGTGGTCTGCGCTTCGTCGGCGCGGCCACCCTGGCGCCCGCCGCCGACGTCGCGCCGATCGCCGACGGCTACGACGCCACGCCGTTCCGCGCGCCGACGTTCACCGTGCTGCAGCTCGGCCTCATCCCGCTGGTGCTGAACGGCCTGCGCACCGTCGACCCCGGACTGCCTGTGTCGCAGTACATCCGCGGCGGGTTGGCGGCCGGGGCCGGCGTGCTCTCGTCGTGCGGGGAGGGCAGCGAGTTCCAGAAGTACTCCGCGCTCACCCAGGTCCGGCCGGGCGACGCCACCGTCGCGTCCCCGCAGGCGCTGCGCGTCCTGCACGACCAGCTCGCGCGGTCGTCGCTGCCGCAGCGGCCGGCCGCCGGTCCGCTGTTCGTCGCCTACGGCGACCGGGACCAACTCGTCACACCCGCCTGGACCGCGGCCGCCGTCCGGCGTGCCTGCGGGATCGGTGACCGCGTCGCGGTCACCGTCGAGGCCGGTCGGGGACACACCGACCTGCGCTCGGGACCCGCCGCGCTGGCATGGATCGGCGACCGGTTCGCCGGTGCGCCCGCGCCATCGACCTGTTGAGCCACGGCGGGTCACCGTCGCCCCCTATCCTGTGCGCCATGGCATCCGTGCGAGAGTCCGTGTCGGTCCCGCTCACCCCTGACGTCGCCTGGGGGCACGTGCAGGACCTCTCCCGATTCGACGAGTGGCTCACCATCCACGACGGCTGGCGCAGCGACGTCCCCGGACCCGACGAGCTGGGCAAGGGCACGAAGATCGCCAGCGTCGTCGTCATCAAGGGCACCCGCGTGCGCTTCGAGTGGACCGTCGACACCTTCGACCCCCCGAAGAAGGTCGGGCTCAAGGGCAACGGCAAGGGCGGGGTGAAGGTCAAGCTCGCCCTGTCGGTCACACCCGACGGGGACGGGTCGTCCGTCGAACTCGACGTCGACCTCGGCGGCCTGCCGATGATGGGCCCCGCCGGGAAGGCCGCCGCCAAGCTCGTCCAGTCGGACGTGCGTGACTCCCTGGAGAAGTTCACGGCCACCTTCGCCGAGTAGTCCGGCCCCGTCCCGTCGGCTACCATCCGTCCGATTCGACGGGTTCGGCCGGGGACGGGGGAGGCATGGGTCGGCACGCCATGGGTGCGACGCCGCAGCGGGCGGACGGCACCGACCGTGCTCCGCGTCGCCGGGGACGTCGCGGTCGATGGCTCGTCCTCGGCATCGTCGTCGCCCTGGCGGTGGCCGGCGGCGTGGCGTGGGCGGCGACGTGGGACGCCGGTCCCGACTGCTCGTCGCGCACGCCGATCACCATCGCCGCCGACCCGGCCATGACCAGTGCGCTCAAGGCGGTGGCGCCGACGGTGTCCGCCGACTCCTGCGTCGACTACACCGTCGAGGCGGTGTCCGGCGCCGGCATCGCCGGCGAGCTGAGCACCGGCAGAGCCCCCGACCTCTGGGTGGCCGACTCGTCGCGGCGCGCCGCCGACGTCACCGGACAGGTCCGCATCCCGCTCGACACCATCGGCTCCCTCGCGTCGTCGCCCGCCGTCGTCGTCGGCAAGCAGGTGCTGTCCCTGGCGACGTGGGTCGACGTCATGCGACTGCCCGGACTGCGCATCGGCAGCCCCATCACGACGAGCACCGGCAACGCCCCGATCGCCGGCGCCGTCGCTGCCGTGGAGAAGGGGACGCTGACCACCAGGCAGCTCACCGACGCGATGACGATCCTCGCCATCCAACAGGGCAACATCCGCGCCGACGACGACAGCGAGGCCACCCGTCTCGCCCTCGCCGACAGCACCGGTTCACCGACCGTGACCAGCGAGCAACAGTTCGTCGACCACAAGCGGGGCACCCCGGCCTCGACGCTGACCGCGACGGTGCCGAAGGATGGCACGACCTTCCTCGACTTCCCGATGGTCGTCACCGCCGGTGCGGGGGACCGCGACGCCGCCCGCGACGCCGGACGTCGGTTCGCCGCCGCCATGGCCACGCCGGAAGGGGTGTCGGCGCTGCGCGACGCCGGCTACCGGCCCGCCTCGCGGGAGCCTCTGCCCGGGGCGGGCGTCGGGCAGGTCCAGGCGGTCACCATCCGCGACACCGCCGCCCAGGAGCGGACGCTGCGTCAGTGGGCGGTCGTCGCCGAACCGATCCGCACCCTCGTCGCGATGGACGTCTCGGGGTCGATGACCGAGCAGGTGGGCTCCACCACGCGGGCGCAGTTGCTCGTGCAGGCCGCGCTCGCGGGCAACAAGTTGTTCCCCAACGACACCGAGATCGGGCTGTGGTTCTTCTCCACCGACAAGGGTGGCCCGGGCCGGGACTGGACCGAGATCGCGCCGATCGAGCGGGAGGACTTCGTCCGACCCGACGGGACCACCCAGCGCGAGTTCCTGAACTCCCGCGCGGAGAACTTCACGCGCTACATCGGGGGCGGCACCGGCCTCTACGACACCACGCTGGCCGCCTACCGGCAGGTGCTCGACACCTACGACCCGAACTACTCGAACAGCATCATCGTGCTCACCGACGGTCGCAACGACGATCCGGAGTCGATCTCCCTCGACGAGCTCAGTCGTCGCATCCGCGCACTGGCCGACCCGGCCCGACCCGTCGAGATCGTCACCATCGGCATCTCCGACGACGTCGACACCGACGCACTGAAGCAGATCTCGGCCCTGTCGCCCGGCGGCACGAGCTACGTCGCGCGCGACCCCGGGGACATCGCGAACGTGCTGGTCAACGCGGTCGCGGCACGGGTGACGGCCGCCGGTCGCTGACCCCACGGCACGGGCCGCGAAATCGGCACCCGTCACACCCATCCGGCGCGGTCTCGGTGGCGAATCATGGTCGCGATGCCCGTTGCATGTAACGGGGAGGGGTCGTCGCGCGACTGACGAGGCAACTCGCCGAGCCGGAGGAGACACAGCGTGCCTATCCCCGACGACCTCACGCCCCCCGGCGTCCGCACCGCCGTGCCCTCGGTGACCGTCCTGTCCGCCGCCGGCTCCGCCGCGGTGCGCGCACTCGCCACCGACCACCACATCGGCGCGGAGACCGTTGTCGCCGCGGCGCTCGTCGCCTACCGCGGGCCCGGTCCCGAGAACGCCACCCCGCGTGTGGGTGTCGCCGTGTCCGGCGGCTCGCGGATCGCCCCGGTCGACCTGCCGGTCGGTGCCCGTCACAGCGCCTCCGGGCTCGTCGTGCGGGTCGGGGCGTGCGTCGACAGCCCGGTCGATCCCGATCCCGATCCCGGTGTCGCGCCGCGCGACGTCGTCGTGGCGGCGGGCGAGCCCACCGACGCGACCACCGTCCTCGCCGGGATCCCCGTCGTCGTCTGGTGCCGGCTCGCCGACGGCGGGTGTCTGACCCTCGAGATCGTCACCGCGCCCGGTGTGTCCGTCTCCGACGCGCATCGGCGTCGCTTCGCCGAGTTCGTCGAACGGTTCGCCCGGGCGGGCCGAGTGGCCGTCGGGAGCCTGCAGATCGTGACCGAGGACGAGCACGTCCTGCTCGACGAGTGGAACGACAGCGCCGAACTGCTCGCGCCCACCACGCTGGTCGACCTCGTCGAGATGGGTCTCACGCGCGACCCCGACCGCGCCGCGATCGTCACCCGCGACGGCGTCGTCACCCACGGCGACATCGACTGCTTCGCCAACCGCATCGCCCGTGCCCTCCTCGCCTCCGGCGTCGGGGCGGGGTCGGTCGTCGGTGTCCTCTGCGAGTCGGCACCGGCGGCCATGGTCGCCGCGGTCGCGGTGTTGCGGGCCGGCGGCGCCGTGCTCATGTTGTCGACGCGCGCGGGAGCGCCGGAGACCATCGTCCGGATCGCCGAGGCGCGCGCCACACGCGTCGTCACCGACAGCCCCGCCGCCGCGGTCGTCCCGCCGTGGGTGGAGGTCGTCGCGCTCGACGACGACGAGCTCGACCACCACCCCGACGAGCCCATCTCGGCCGAGGACGGTGCGCGTCCGTGTCATCTGATGGCGACCGCCGAGGTCACGGTCAGCGGCGTCGGCGACGACCTCGCCGCCCTGGCGCACTCCCATGCCGCGCTCGCCAACCGCCTGCAGTGGACGATCGACGACTGGGAGGCCTCGCGGACGCCGGGTGTCCAGCAGGTGCTGGTCCCCGCCGACGCCCACCGCTTGCGCGACCTGTGTGATGTGCTGTGGCCGTTGGTGATCGGGGCGACCGCGCACACCACGGTGGGCCACGGCATCGACCGCCCGACCGCCGGCACGGGCAGCGTCATCGAGGCCGGTGGCGCCGCGTTCCGCGTGGCCGGTGACGAACGACCGGGATGGAACGTCGAGGCGTATGTCCTCGACGAGCACCTCCGCCTGGTCCCGCCGGGCGCGTCGGGTGACCTCTACGTCGGCGGCGCGCAGCTCGCCCTGGGCTGGCCCCGCGATGCCGCCGCGACCGCGGACCACTTCGTGGCCAACCCCTTCCGGCCGGGCGAGCGGATGGTGCGCGTCGGGTCGGTCGCGGCGCGGGGACGGTCGGTGTCCGAGGACGTCGACGTCCTGCGTCGTGTCGTCGCCGCCGTCGGGGTCTCGGAGCGCGACGCGGCCCTGCGTGACGACGTCGTGCACACCGACGAGAACCGCCCGGCGCGCAGCGGGCCCACGCTCTAGAGGCGGGTCCCGCCCCGGACCGGGCGGTCGACGATCGTGATGTGTGACTAGAGGATCGTCAGCATCTCGTTGTAGGTGGGCAGCGGCCACAGGTCGTCGGCGACGATGCTCTCCAGGGCGTCGACAGCCTCGCGTACCGACGCCATCGCCGGGATCAGCGTCTCCAGCGCGTAGCTCGCCTCCTCGCTCTCCGACTCACCGTGGAAGCCCTCGACACCCTTCTCCAGGGTGGCAAGCGCCGCCGACAGGGCGCCGATCTGCTCGGTGAGCTCGGACAGCAGCGGGTTCGTCGCGTCGAGACCGGCGGTGGTGAGATTCGCCGCCACCGAGGCCAACTCGCCCTGGTAGCGCAGTGCCGCCGGCAGGATCATCGTCTTGGCGATCTCCACGCTCTCCTTGGCCTCGACGAGGATCGTCAGCGAGTACTGCTCGAGGATCACGTCCTTGCGGGCCTCGAGCTCGCGAGCGCTGAGCACGCCGTACTTCTCGAACAGCTCCTCGTTCTCCTTCTCGGCCATGAACGGGACGGCCTCGACCGTGGTGCGGAGGTTCTTCAGGCCACGTGCGGCCGCCTCCTCCTGCCACGCGTCGGCGTACCCGTCACCGTTGAAGATGACCGCGCCGTGGTCGGTGATGATCTGCTGCAACACCTTCTGGACGGCGTCGGCGAGTTCGAGTCCGCCGGCGAAACTCGCCTCCAACTCGGTGGCGATGTAGTCCAGGGAGTCGGCGAGGATCGTGTTGATCGCGACCATCGGGTCCGAGATCGACTGGTTCGACCCCGGCGCCCGGTACTCGAACCGGTTGCCGGTGAACGCGAACGGGCTGGTCCGGTTGCGATCGCCCGGGTCGGCCTTCATCGGGGGGAGTGTGTCGACGCCGAGCTCGATGACGCCGGCCTGCTTCGAGTCCGTGGCCCCGCCCTTGGCGATCTGGTCGAAGACGTCCATCAGCTGCTCGCCGAGAAAGATCGAGATGATCGCCGGCGGAGCCTCGTTCGCGCCGAGGCGGTGGTCGTTCGACGCCGACGCGACCGCGGCGCGCAGCAGCCCGCCGTACTTGTGGACGCCGCGGATGATGGCGCCGCAGAACGTCAGGAACTGCATGTTCTCGTGCGGGGTGTCCCCGGGGTTGAGCAGGTTGCCCTGATTGCCGTTGCCCAGCGAGAAGTTGACGTGCTTGCCCGAGCCGTTCACGCCGGCGAAGGGCTTCTCGTGCAGCAGGCAGGTCATGCCGTGGCGCTCGGCGACCTTCTTCATCGTCGTCATCATGAGCTGCTGGTGGTCGTGGGCGAGTACCGACCGCTCGAAGACGGGCGCGATCTCGAACTGGCCCGGGGCGACCTCGTTGTGGCGCGTCTTCGACGGGATGCCCTGCTTGAACAGCTCGCGGTCGAGCTCGATCATGAACGCCAGCACGCGATCCGGGATCGCGCCGAAGTAGTGGTCGTCGAACTCCTGGCCCTTCGACGGCTTCGCACCGAACAGCGTGCGGTTGCACGTCATGAGATCCGGACGGGCGTAGTAGAAGTGCTCGTCGATGAGGAAGTACTCCTGCTCGGCGCCCGCGTAGGACACCACGGTGTCGACGTCGGCGTGGCCGAACAGTGACAGCAGGCGCATCGCCTGCTTGCTCATCGCCTGCTGGCTGCGCAGCAGCGGTGTCTTCTTGTCCAGGGCCTCACCGGTCCAGGAGATGAACACCGTCGGGATGCACAGGGTGTTCCCGTTGGGGTTCTCCAGGATGTAGGCCGGGCTCGTGACGTCCCAGCCGGTGTAGCCGCGCGCCTCGAACGTCCCGCGCAGGCCACCGTTGGGGAAGCTCGACGCGTCGGGCTCGCCCTGCAGCAGCGTCTTGCCCTGGAACTCCGCCAGCGACGCACCGGCGTCGTCGGGCTCGAGGAAGGAGTCGTGCTTCTCCGCGGTGAAGCCGGTGAGCGGGTAGAACACGTGCGCGTAGTGCGAGGCGCCCTTCTCGATGGCCCAGTCCTTCATGGCGGTGGCGATGACGTCGGCGAGGGCCGGGTCGAGGGGGAGTCCCTCGTCGATGGTGGCCGCGACCTTCTTGTAGACGTTCTTCGGCAGACGCGCCTTCATGACGCTCTTGCCGAACACGTTGACGCCGAACAGATCCGCGAGCGGCGCCTCCGCCGTGGCGCACTCCGGCGTGCTGTGGGCGGTTACCGCCTTGATCGCCTCACGGCGGGAAATGCTGCCACTCATCTGCTCACCCCTGATGTCCGATCGCGCGCCGCGAGGCGCCGATGCTCGTGTCGAAACCTCAGGCGACGGTAGGGCTGACAGATCGCCGTGGCGTTTCCGTCATGTGACGCCCAGGAAACACGGCCGGTGGCCGGAGCGGAGCCGTTAGGGGTGCTACGGAGCCTACGACAGGCGCGCGTCACTGTCATGCGCAGCGGCCGCGTCCGCGAGCGTCGTCACGAACCGCTGGACCGCCGCGACGGCACCGCCCGACGGCCGCCAGGCCGCGAGGACCGTGGACGGCGGGACGCCGGGGATCCGGCGGAAGACCACACCCGGGTGCGCCACCCGCGACCAGATGAGCTCGGGCACCGCGCTCACGCCACGGCCCGCCGCGGTGAGCTCGATCCACTCGTCGAAGTTGTTGCACCGCACGACGACCCGATCGGGGTCGGGGTCCGTCCACGAGTCCGGTCGCGTCGTACCCGACGCGGTGTTCACGATGACTGGTTCGCCGGCGAGGTCGCCCCAGGTGAGGTCGGCGCGCGACACCAGGTCCGAGGTCGCGCACAGGGCGACCACCCGCTGCTCCGTCGCGAGCACCCGGGTGGCGAGGCCGGCGGCGGGGTCGGGCGCAACGCGACTGATCGCGACGTCGACCTCGCCGGTCACCACCGCGGCGAGCGGGTCGTCGAGTCGTCGCACCGTGACGGCGCCGCCGTCGGACTCCGACGTGCGCGCGGCGTCGGTGAACCAGTGGGGGAGCAACCACGCGAAACCCACGGTGACGTCCGTCGCGGACCGCATCCGCGCGGTGAGGGCGTCGAGGTCGGCCAGTATCCGGCGGGCCTGCTCCACGAACTCGACCCCGGCGTCGGTCAGTCCGGACGACCGCGACGTACGGACGACGAGGTCGCGCCCCACCATCCGCTCGAGTTGCTGCACGGTGCGGGTCAGCGCGGGCTGGCTCACGCCCAGCGCCGTCGCCGCGGCGGTGAACGTGCCCGCGTCGGCCAGGGCCACGACCGCGCGGAGATGCCGCACCTCGGGATCCATGCGTCGAGGTTATACCCGATGCTCAGAAGGTATTTCCGTTCCGTCGGGCAGCGACCTAGCGTTGCCCGGGTGAGCAGCATCCTCGGGACACGTCAGCGAATCGCATGGGCGGGCGCGGGCGGCCTGGTCGCCGCGATGGGGGTGGGCCGCTTCGCGTTCACGCCGCTGCTGCCGGTGATGGAGTCCGATCACGCCCTCACCTCGTCCGGCGGCGCTCTGGTCGCCACGGCGAACTACGCGGGCTATCTGGTGGGCGCTGCCGCACTCGTTGTGCGGCCCAGGGTGAACACCACGCTGCACCTGCGGGCGTGGGCGGTGCTGCTCATCGTGTCCGAGGCCCTGATGGCGGTCGTGTCCGGCGTGGCCGCGTTCTCCGGTCTCCGCTTCATGGCGGGCGTCGCCAGCGCGGTGGTCTTCGTCGGGTGCATCAGCACGGTGACGGCGGCGCGGCGCCACGGGGCGTCGACGGCCGTGACCTTCTCCGGTGTGGGCATCGGCATCGCGCTGAGCGGCGCCGTCGTCGCGGCGATCGGTGACTTGTTGGACTGGCAGCACCTGTGGCTGGTGTCCGCCGCCCTGACCGCCGTGTTCCTGGTGCCCATGCTCGTCGTCGACGTCGAGCCGGAGGCCGCCACGGTGCCCGCTCACCGCGATCGTTCTGCCGCGCACCGTCTGACGTGGCGGTTCCTGCTCATGTCCTACTTCCTCGAGGGGGTGGGCTACATCGTCATCGGCACGTTCCTCGTCGCCGCGGTGAGTGCGGGATCGTCGGCGGGCGAGGTGGGTCCGCTGGTCTGGGTGGTCGTCGGTGTGGCCGCAGCGCCGTCGGTCGCGCTGTGGTCGCGATGCGCCCGACGGTTCGGTGCGCATCGTGTGTTGGTGATCGCATTGGCGGTCCAGGCCGTCGGCGCCGTGCTGCCGGCGCTGTCGTCGAGTCCGGTGGTCGCGGTGGTCGCCGCAGCGATGTTCGGGTCGACGTTCCTCGGGGTCGTGGCCGTGACGATGGCCGTCGGTTCGGCGCTGCCCGTGGCGCGGACGGCCGCGATCCTCACCGCGGTCTACGGGGTGGGTCAGATGCTCGGTCCGCTCGTGGTCGCACCGGTCATCGGCTCCTCGTACGTGGTCGCGTTCGCGGCTGCAGCGGGCGTCCTCGTGATGGCTGCGGTGGCGGCGTTCGGTGTCGCCCGGACCATGCCGTCGGGACCGTCGGAGACCTCGCCTGCCGTAGACTCCCGGACGCCAGCCTTCGTAGCTCAGGGGATAGAGCAACCCTCTCCTAAAGGGTAGGTCGCAGGTTCGAATCCTGCCGAGGGCACCAGAGCCGCCGGTGGTCGCCGAGCGGACTGTCGCCCCGATGGTGTACTGATTGTCTGATTCGCGGAGCTGGGTCCGCGACAGGCACTCGGAGACCGAATGACGCGCACTGCCCGGGTATCTCGTCCGCTCGCCCGCAGGCTGGTGGCCGCGGCGGCGTTCGTCCTCCTCGCTGCCGCGGCCGGTCAGGCGCTGATGCCGGGCGGGCGTCCCGCGGAGCGTCCGGTGATCTGGGCGCCGGTGATGACGGTCGCCGACATCCTCGAGCAGGCCGACACGCTCGGCATCGCCGACAGCGATCTCTACTTCAAGTCCCAGGCCGAGATCGACGCCTCCCTCGACCGCATGGCGGCGCTCGGCGTCCGGAACGTCCGCGTCCTGATCCCGTGGTACGACGTGGAGCCCGACGAGGGAGTCTACAAGTGGGACAACATCGATCGCGTGGTGGCGGCGGCGGACAAGCGCGGGATGGGCATCCTGGCGACGGTCACCCACTCGCCCTACTGGGCGGTGCGCCCGGGTGACACCCCGGTGACCAGCCCGCCCGCCGACCCGGCGGTGTTCGGCGACTTCGCCGGCCTGGTCGCACAGCGCTTCGCCGGGAAGATCGCGGCCTACGAGGTGTGGAACGAGCCGAACGGCGCGATCGCCTTCACACCCACGCCCGACGCCGCGCGGTACACCGAACTCCTCAAGGACGCCTACGCGAAGATCAAGGCAGCAGATCCGTCGGTCACCGTGATCGGCGGCATCCTGGGCGCGGTGCCGACGCGCCCGGGGGAGTCGATCGACTCGCCGACGTTCCTGCAGCAGATGTACGACGCGGGCGCGCACGGGTACTTCGACGCGATCGCCTTCCACCCGTACCAGTTCACGACGCCGTACTCGCAGGGCCTCGACCTCACCGGGTCGCCGCTGAACGAGGTCAACGCCATGCGGGCCCTGATGGTCGCGAAAGGCGATGGCGGAAAACTGATCTGGGCCACCGAGTACGGACTGGCGACCATCGCGCCCATCGCACCGGCCGACCAGGCCGTCACCGAGGAGCACCAGGCGGCTTACATCAAGGACTTCATCGCGGCGTGGAGCGCGCAGTCGTTCGCGGGTCCGATGTTCATATACACGATGCAGGACAAGCCGCAGTACACCGGCTCGCTCGAGGACTCCTTCGGCCTCTACCGCGCCGACGGCACACCCAAGCCCGCCGCGCAGGTGGTCGCCGACTTCATCGCCGCACATCCGCAGTACGCGCCCGGCCCGAACCTGCTCGCCGTCGTGACCCAGGCGATCCAGCGGTTCTTCTCGCAGATCGCCGCGACCGTCACCGCGGCCGTGCAGAACACCGTGCGCGCCATCGTCGAGGCGATCACGGCCGTGTTCGTCCCGCGTGCCGCCGCTCCCACGACGGTGAGCGCCCGGTCCGCCGCCGTCGCGCCCAACCAGACGACGCCCACCTCCGGCGCTGCGTCCACCACCTCGTCGGTGACCCCGCCGCCGCAGCCGGCGGCCGCTTCGACGACCGGGCGGGCAGCGGTGGAGCGTCCGGCGACAGCACCCACGACCACGACCTCGGCGACGAGCACGACGGTCCCGACCTCGACGCGTCCGGCCTCGGAGGCTCCGACGTCGCTCACGACGGGGTCGACCGCCATCCCGACGACCACCGTCACGACAGTCCCCCCGACGACCAGCACCCCGTCGGCAGTCACCGGGATATCGACGCCGTCCGCAGGTGGGCCGCGGCCCGAGGTGTCCACGCAGCCCTCGGGATGACCGTGACCGTCAGCCGGCGACGACCACCACGAGGGTCCGCGGGCCGTGGACACCCTCCACCCTGTCGAGCTCGATGTCGCTCGTCGCGCTGGGGCCGCTGATCCAGGTGAGAGGTCGCCGGGCCGAACCGGTCTCGATCAGACGCGCCACCGCCTCGGGCACATCCCCGACGATCTGGTCGACGTCGACGATGCAGACGTGACGGTCGGGGACGAGCGTGGTCGCGCGTCGTCCCTGACCCGCACCGTGGTCCAGCACGATGGTGCCGGTGTTGGCCACGCCGACTGCGGCCGTGGTCACCACCGCATCGACGTCGTCGAGTGCGGCGGGGCCCGCGTCGGTGTCGGTCGTCCAGCGATCATCGGTGCCGAGACGTGGGACGAGGACGTCGTCCACGACGATCGGACCCGAGAGGTCGGTCAGCGCGTCGCGGACGCTGCGCCCGACGTCCTCGCGGGCGCACCGGACGACGGTCGCGCGATAGTCGTCCACGCGTTCGCAGAAGCGGTCGACGCGATCGAGCGACCCCGTCGACACCTCGCGGCCGTAGACGTGCTCGATCATCGGCAGCGTGCTGCGGTCGACATCGCTCACCGCCGAACGGACGCGGCGCAGGATGTCGTCGCGGGCGCTCATCGGTTGTCTCCGTGCTCGCGGTCCCACCAGTCACGGAAGCTCTCCGCAGGAGGAGCCGGGGTGTCGCGGGCACCGCTCCACGGCGACAGTGGTCCGGGCAAGGCGCCGATGTGACCCTTGCGACGGAACAGGCGACCCACGCGTGCGGCGAGTCTCTGTGCGCGCTCGAGGCGGCGGTGATCGGCGAACATCCATGCCGCCGTGCGCATCCCGAGCGCCTCGGGTGTCGGCACCGGGCCGCGCTTCTCGTCGACCACCCGTGTTCGCAGGTGCACCAGGATCGAGGGGATGTCGATGCGGACCGGGCAGACGTCGAAGCAGGCGCCGCAGAGGCTCGAGGCGAACGGCAGGGACTTGTCCACCGCCGACGACGTCCCGCGCAGCTGGGGTGTGAGGATGGCGCCGATCGGACCGGGGTAGACCGACCCGTAGGCGTGGCCCCCGGTGCGCTCGTAGACCGGGCAGACGTTCAAACAGGCCGAACATCGGATGCAGCGCAACGCATCCCGGCCGACGTCATCGGCGAGGACGTCGGTGCGGTGGTTGTCGAGCAGAACGATGTGGACATCCTGTGGTCCGTCGCCGGGCGTCACACCGGTCCAGATCGAGGTGTACGGGTTCTCGCGTTCCCCTGTGCTCGAGCGCGGCAACACCTGCAGGAACACCTCGAGATCGGCGAAGGTCGGCAGGATCTTCTCGATCCCCACCACCGAGATGAGCGTCTCCGGCAGGGTCAGGCACATCCGCCCGTTGCCCTCGGACTCGACGACGACGAGGCTCCCGGTGTCGGCGACGGCGAAGTTCGCACCGCTGATCCCGACCTTCGCGCGCAGGAACTTCTCCCGCAGGTGCAGTCGAGCCGCCTCGGCCAACCGCCGCGGGTCGTCGGTGAGGTCGTCGGGCGCGGGCCGTCCCACGTCACCCATCCGGGCCGCGAAGATGTCTCGGACCTCGCTGCGGTTGCGGTGGATCGCGGGCACCAGGATGTGGCTGGGCAGGTCGTCGCCGAGCTGCACGATGAGCTCGGCGAGATCGGTCTCCCAGGCGTCGATCCCGGCGGCCTCGAGCGCCTCGTTCAGCTCGATCTCCTGGGTGGCCATGGATTTCACCTTCACCACCTCCGAGCTGCCGGTGGCGCGCACCAGGTCGACCACGATCCTGTTGGCCTCCTCGGCGTCCCGCGCCCAGTGCACGGTCGCGCCGGCCGCGGTGGCGGTGCGCTCGAACTGCTCGAGCAGGACGTCGAGGTCGATCAGAGCGCGCTTCTTGATGGCCTCGGCGGCCCGCCGTAGGTCCTCCCAGTCGTCGAGTTCGGCGACGACAGCCGCACGCTTCTCGCGGATGGTCTTCGTCGCGTGGGCGAGGTTGCGGCGTTGTGTCGTCTGTCCGAGCGCGTCGCGGGCCGCCTCCGGGAACGACGGCATGCCCATGAACGTGTCGGTGACGCCGATCCGCGGACGAGTGGACGGCGGGCGGGTCTGATCTGGGGCGGTCATGCCGGCTCCTTCTCGGTCGAGGCGAGGATCTCGGCGAGGTGCATCGTGCGCACCCCGCTGCGTTGGCGATGCAGCATCCCGCCGATGTGGGCGAGGCACGAGTTGTCGCCGGCGACGAGCACCTCGGCACGCGTGGACCGGACGGCGGTGGTCTTGTCGGCACCCATCGCGACGGATGTGTCGGCGTTCTTCACCGCGAACGTCCCGCCGAACCCGCAGCACTGGTCCGCGGCGGGGAGGTCGACGAGGTCGATGCCCCGCACGGCGCGCAACAGACGCAACGGCTTGTCCGCGACACGGAGCATCCGCAGCGAGTGACACGTCGGGTGGTACGTCACCCGGTGGGGGAAGTAGGCGCCGACATCGGTCACGCCGAGCACGTCGACGAGGAACTCGCTGAGCTCGTGCACGCGTGCGGTGAGCTCGCGAACGGCCGACTCGAGCCCGCTGTCGCCCGCGCGGGCGGCCAGTGTCGCGTGTTGGTGCCGGACGGATCCCACGCAGGAGCCGGACGGCGCCACCACCGCGTCGTAGTCGGCGAAGACGTCGACGAAGCGGCGGACCCCCGGGACGGCCTCGTCGGCGTACCCGGTGTTGGTGAACATCTGTCCGCAGCAGGTCTGCGCGCGTGGGAACTCGACGTCGAGTCCGAGCCTCTCCAGCAGGCGGACGGTCGCCTTCGGGGTCTCGGGCCACATGGTGTCGTTGAAGCACGTGGCGAACAGCGCGACCCTCACGGCAGCATCCAGGACAGCACCGTGGACTGCAGGCCGACGAGCACGCAGAGCGCGACGAGCAGGCCGACGCTCCACCAGATGACACGTCGGAGGATCTCCGACTCGCGGCCGACGAGTCCGACGGCCGTCGCTGCGATGGTCAGGTTCTGCGGGCTGATCATCTTGCCGACCACGCCGCCGGAGGTGTTGGCCGAGACCAGCAGCGTCGGGTCGAGTCCCGCCTTCTGCGCGGCGGCCTGCTGCAGCGTCGCGAACAGGGCGTTGGCGCTGGTGTCGGAACCGGTCACCGCGGTGCCCAGCCACCCGAGGACGGGGGAGAAGAACGCGAACGCCGTTCCCGCACCGGCGATCCAGACACCGATGGTGATGGTCTGGCCCGACAGGTTCATGACGTACGCGAGCGCCAACACCAAGGCGACCGTGAGGATCGACCAGCGCATCTTCACGACGGTCGCGACCCAGATCGACGCGGCGCGCCGCGGGGACATCCCCGCGAGGCCCGCGACGAGGACTCCGCAGACCAACAACGTGGAGCCCGGCGACGACAGCCAACCGAAGACGTACTGCGTCGCCGTGGAGACCTTCCCGGACGACGATGCGATCTGCCCGTCGAGTCCGGGCCACCGGACGAGGATGTCGGTGCCGGTGAGGAAGTCCTTCACCGGGCCGATCAGCCTGGTGATCCCGAACGCGACAACGATCAGCAGATACGGTGCCAGCGCACCCATCGCGCGACGTGCTCCGATCGGTTCCACGTCGCCATCGGAGCTGCCCCCGATCCGGGCCGCGTCGTCCCGCGGTGGCAGGTCGGGACCATCGCCGGCGGACGCCGAGACCGACTGCAGCTCCCGTGTGCGTTCGGTGCCGAGGCGCCGTGACGCCTCGGCGGAACCGGCCGGCCGCCAGACACGCAGCATCCCGACGGCGCCGGCGAGGGAGACCAGTGAGGCGATGATGTCGGTGAGTTCCACCGAGATGAAGGTCGCCGACACCCATTGTGTGACGGCGAAGGTGATGCCGACGACGAGCGCGACCGGCCACACGTCGCGCAGTCCGCGACGGCCGTCGGCGATGAGCACGAGGAACGCGGGGACCATGACGGCGAGGAGCGGGGTCTGGTGGCCGACGTAGGCGCCGATGTCGCGGTAGTCGATGCCGGTGAGCTTGCCGGCGGTCAGGATCGGCGTCGCGATCGCCCCGAAGGCGACCGGCGCGGTGTTCGCGAGCAGCACGATCGCGGCCGCCCGCATCGCGGTGAACCCGACAGCCATCAGCATCACACCGGTGATGGCGACCGGGGCGCCGAATCCGGCCAGCGCCTCCATCAGCCCGCCGAAGCAGAACGCGATGATGATGGCCTGGATCCGCGCGTCGTCCGAGACGTTGTCGATGACGCGTCGCAGATCGTCGAAACGGCCGCTCGCGACGGTGATCTCGTACAGCCAGATCGCGTTCAGGACGATCCAGATGATGGGGAAGAGCCCGAACACGAAGCCCTCGGTGCCCGAGAGCAGCGCGAGGTGCGCGGGCATTCCGTAGACGGCGATCGCCACCACGATCGCGACGACCACCCCCGCCAGGCCGGCGAGGTGCGCTCGCCACCGCAGGACTCCGAGGGTCACGAAGACGGTGAGCAACGGGAGTGCCGCCACCGCAGCGGATGCGAGCCCGCTGTCGGCGACGGGGGTGACGTCGGGGATGTACATGGACCTGCCTTCGACAATCGGATCCGTATTGGTCAGACCTCTTGTGGTCAGACCATTCGACGGTAGAGTGACGCGCGTCACGATGTCAATGGTCGTGCGGGTGCGGTGTCGGTCGAGTTCGATCGGTGGACTCGCGTGGCAGAGTTGACCCATGCCGGCGGAGGACACGGGGTCACGCGGCGCCGACGACGCCGCGTGGCAGCCGGTCGCCCGAGGACAGACGTTCGAGATGGTTGTCGCCGCCATCGAGGAGCAGATCCTCTCCGGGACGCTGCGTGTCGGTGACCCCCTGCCGCCGGAACGGGAGTTGGCGGCGTTGTTGCAGGTCAGCCGACCCGCCGTGCGTGAGGCCCTCCGAGTGCTCGCAGCGCAGGGGGTAGTCCGCTCGGCGGTCGGACGCGGTCGCGGTGCGGGTACGTTCGTCGCGTCGATGCCGTCGGAGGCGCTGACCCACTTCCTGCGCCTGCACATCGCCCTGTCCAATTTCGCCGTCGCCGACATCGTCGACGCCCGGGTCACGCTCGAGTCGTCGAGTGTCGCCCTCGCCGCCCGACACCCGGATCCCGAACGGATGGCGGGCGCACGGGCAGCGATCACCGCGATGGACCAGGCGGGCGAGGACCGGACGGCGTTCAACGACGCGGACACCGCGTTCCACACAGCCATCGCCGAGGCCGGCGGCAACACATTGGTCACGGCGATGACGGTGGCGATCCGCAACGCGCAGCGACCCGCAATCCTCGCTGCGTTCCACGCACTGACGGACTGGGGCACCGTGCGCGACCACCTGATGCGGGAGCACCGCGGGATCCTCGCGGCGATCGACGCGGGGGACGCGGACGGCGCGGCGCTGTTGGCGGCCGAGCACATACGCAACTCCTACGCGCGGCTGCCCGCACTGCACGGCGCTGTGGCCGCGGATGTCGAGCCTGTCAGAACCCCAGACCCATCCAGTCCGTCGCGGTGAACCGACGCTCGAGGTCGGCGGCCTCGACGGTCACCTCGTCGGGATCTGGGTCGAGACCGGCAGTCTCGATGTCGGATGCCGCGAAGGCGCGCAGCGACGCCTCCACTGCCTCGCGATAGCTGCCGAAAGCACCGAAGATCTCGCTGTCGGTGTGGGAGTCGGTGGTGTCGCGCCACCAGGCGAACAACCGCATCCCGTCGGGAGAGGGGCTGAACCCGATGGCCTGCCCGTCGCGGGTGATGGTCGGGCAGTCGTCGGGGAAACGATCCGGCATGCGCCCAGGCTAGGGCCGCGGTGCGACAGCAATCAGTGTGGATCGGTCCACCGGGCGTCGCGCGACGACGACCCTCTGCGGCGGAAAGGTGTGCGGGGCTCGCCGATGCTCGAGCACGTGCAGACCGTCCTCGCCGAACCATCGGGCGAGCTGCTCGGTCCCGGCCAGGTCGCTGACGACGACACGCCCGCCCGGGGTCAGGACCCGTGCGATCTCCGCGGCCGCGGCGCGGCGACCGGGCTCGTCGGGGACGTTGTGTAGACACAGCACGCTGAGGACGACGTCCATCGAGCCGTCGGGAAGGTCGAGTGACCGAGCGTCGCCCGTGCGGACCTCGACGCGGTCGGCGACGCCGTCGTGGCCTGCGTTGGCGAGAAGCCGTTCGGGTCCACTGCGTGCGAGGTCTTTTCCGATCCACAGGTCGACGCACCGTACGCGACCGCGGGGGACCCGATGTGCGGCACCGACGCCCATCAGCCCCGCGCCCGCACCGATGTCGAGCACGGTCTCGTCCCCGCGCCAGGGCACCAGATCGAGGAGGCGGTCACGATGACGGACCTTGCCGCCGAACACGTAACGACTGCCCAGGGCCGCGGGCACCCCGGCGGCCAGGGCGATCACGCCACACGCGCTTCTGGGCCGGCCGTCGGTGAGCAGCGCGCCCGCGCCGGCGACGAGTGCACCACCGGTCAGCCCGACGACGTAGGGCCAACCGTCGATGCCATACCGGGTCGCGTCCACGACCGCGTCACTCTCGCGTGTGGTCGCCGCTCAGAGGACCTTCTCGATCGCGTCGCGCATGTTCTCCGGCTTGGTGGTCGGGGAGAAGCGGTCGACGACCTGGCCGTCCTTGCCGACGAGGAACTTCGTGAAGTTCCACTTGATGCGGCTGCCGAGCACGGAGCCCTTCTCCGACTTCAGCCACTCGTAAAGCGGGTGGGTGCCCTTCCCGTTGACGTCGATCTTCTCGAACATCGGGAACGTCACGTCGTAGCGGAGGTTGCAGAAGTTCTTGATCTCCTCCGCGTCGCCCGGCTCCTGGTGGCCGAACTGGTTGCAGGGGAAACCGAGGACGACCAGCCCGCGGTCGCCGTACTCGCGGTTGAGCTTCTCCAGCCCCTCGTACTGCGGGGTGAACCCGCATTGCGACGCGGTGTTGACGATGAGCAGCGGCTTGCCCCGGAACTGCTCGAGGCTCACCTCCTCACCGTCGATGGACGTGGCGGAGAAGTCGTACGCGGTGGTCATGTCATCCGTTCGTAGCAGGCGAGTAGGTGGATGGCGACTGTCGCGGCGTCACCGGGACGTGCATCTCGTTCTCGGCGGTGGAGCGTTCCGCCTCCGACGACCCGAACAGGGCGACGAGGACGGCGCCCAGGATGGCGAGCAGGAACCCGAGCGCACCCAACCATCCCAGCCCGGGGACGGTGGTGTCGCCGAGCAGCCAGACGCCGACGATGCCGGGCACCGCGGTCTCGCCCACGACCATGGCGGCCGTCGACCCGTTCACGGCGCCGAGCTGCAGGGCGACGGTGTGCAGGTAGAAGCCGAACGCGCCGGCGACGGCGATCGTCCACGCCGCGGGGTCGGACAGGATCGTCGTGACCGAGAACGGCGAGACGCCGTCGAGCACGCGGACGGCGATCGCAATGGCGCCGAACAGCAGTCCCGCCGACATGCCGGCGACCACCGACCCGGCATGTCCGAGACGACGCACCACCAGCAGCGAGATCGTGATGATCGCGACGGTGGCGACCAGGAGGCCGAGCTTGAACGGCAGGTCGACGCGTGTGGTGCCGTGTGCGTGCGACGCGGTGCCGAGCATGCACAGCGCGACGAGCACCAGGATCATCGCGGCCCAGTCACGCGGATGCAGGCGGATCCCGAGGAAGAGGGCGCCC
Organism: Williamsia serinedens; assembly: GCF_024171725.1. Taxonomy (GTDB): domain Bacteria; phylum Actinomycetota; class Actinomycetes; order Mycobacteriales; family Mycobacteriaceae; genus Williamsia_A; species Williamsia_A serinedens. The sequence continues at coordinate 454,715 of NZ_JAMTCG010000003.1, read as the reverse complement.
AGCACCGCGGTGATGACGAGGTTCCCCGCGACGATGGTCTGCGACAGGAACAGCGGCAGCATGCGGGCGGCACCGGCGCCCGCGGCGAAGCCGAGCACGTCCATGATCGCCCCGAGGACGAACACGCCGGTCATCGCGGCGGCGAGGGTGGAGCGCAGGGTGGGGCTGCCGGACGCGGTGGTCATGCCGGTCCCGTCGGACGCGGCGGTCGCCTGACGGGCCCCGAGGGCCTGCATCACCGACGACAACCCGTATCCGATCGCTGCGAGAACCGCCAGACCGATCCCGACCAGCACGGACTCCACCCCTTCCTCGCGGTGATCACGGTGTCGGACGGTGAGATCCGACGGCGCTCGGGTCGGCGACGGCGATGGCGCACGACGAGCTGCTCGACCCGGGACAACGTCTGAGAATCTCCTGAGATTCCCCGCCGGCGCCACCGGTTTTCGTGGCCAGTGGAGGGCCCTAGAGTGATCGCCGTGTCGACAGCATCTGAGGGGGCCGTGCGTCGTGTCCTCGTGACCGGTGTGTCCAGCGGGATCGGGGCGGAGGTGGCGCGACTGCTCGTCGCCCGCGGACACGAGGTGATCGGGACCAGCCGTCGCCCGGACTCCATCGCCGAGGACGCGCGGGTGCCGGGGGTCCGCTACATCACCCTCGACCAGACGGAACCGGCGAGCATCGCGGCGTGCGTCGCCGAGGCAGGCGACGTCGACGTGCTGATCAACAACGCCGGCGTGAGCCACATGGGCCCGCTCGAGGACGTGCCGATGAAGTCGCTCGAGAACGTCTTCGCGACGAACGTCTTCGGACCGATCGCGCTGACCAAGGCGTTCCTGCCGGGCATGCGGGCACGACGGCGCGGCACCATCGTGATGGTCGGGTCGATGCTGGGCAGCTTCCCGCTGCCGTTCCGGTCCGTGTACGGCGCGACGAAGAGCGCGATCAAGGCGTTCTCCGACGCGATGCGGCGGGAACTCGCGCCGTTCGGCATCGCCATCACCACCGTCGAACCCGGCACCATCGCGACGGGCATCGGGGACCGTCGCATCTACGACGTCGCCGACGACTCCGCCTACCGCGCCGACTACGACACGGTCGCCGCGGCGACCCGTCGCAACGAGGAGAAGGGCCTGGCCGTCGAGCCGATGGCGAAGGTCATCGTCGAGGCCGCGCTCGCGGCGAACCCGAAGCCGTTGTACGCGTTGGGCAACAACGCGTCGGTGGTGTTCGCGCTCAAGCGGATCCTGCCGACGCAGGCGATGCTCGACGTGATGTCGCGCTTCCACGGTCTGCGTCGCGCCCGGCCGTGACCCGCACCCTGCGGGTCATCGGGATCGGGCCCGGTGGGGTCCGGCAGGTCACCCTCGAGGCCGTCGACGCGATGCAGGGAGTCGACGCGTTCTTCGTGCTGGACAAGGGCGCCGCGTCGTCCCCGCTCCGGGACATCCGACGGCAGATGTGCGACGAGCACATCGGCCCGGGCCGCTACCGGTTCGTCGAGATCGCCGACCCGCCGCGCGACAGGGACCCCGTCGACTACGACGCCGAGGTGCGCCGGTGGCATGACGCGCGGTCGGAGGCGATCGAGGGCGCGCTGCTGGCCGAGCTGTCGGACTCCGGCGTCGGCGCGATCCTCGTGTGGGGTGACCCGAGCCTCTACGACTCCACGTTGCGCATCACCGACGCCATCGTCGAGCGGGGTCGCGTCGCGCTGGACGTGGAGGTGGTCGCCGGGGTGACCAGCGCGTCGGCGCTGACCGCGGCCCATCGGATCCTGGCCAACCGGATCGGGGAGCCGATCCACATCACGACCGGACGCCGACTCGCGTCGACGCCGGCCGGCGCGGACACCAACCAGATCGTCATGCTCGACGCCGACTGCACCTTCCTGCGGACGGCCGGTCCCGACGACCACATCTGGTGGGGTGCCTACCTCGGCACCCCCGACGAGATCGTGCTGTCGGGGACCGTCGGGGAGATCGGTGAAACGATCCGCGCCACGCGGACGGAGGCCCGTGAGCGCCACGGCTGGATCATGGACATCTATCTGCTCCGGACGCCCTGACCGCACGGTCGACGACGTTTTTCGGCACGGTCGACGAGGTTTTTCGGCACGGTCGGCGGGATCTACCGCACGATCGGCGGGATCTGGTGCACGGTCGGGGAGTCGGTGTCCGGTGGTCAGAAGATCTCGTCGAGGGCGGACAGCACGCGGTCGGCGATCTCCGGCCGACAGATGACGAAGTCGCGCACGTACGGCCGAGAGTGGTTGTAGCGCAGGGGTGTCCCGTCGAAGGTGCTGCAGTGCAGCCCGGCCGCGGTGGCCACGCCGACGGGTGCACAGTTGTCCCACTCGTACTGGCCCATGCCGTGCACGTAGGCGTCGGCGTCACCGCGGACCACCGCCATCGCCTTCGCGCCCGCGGAACCCAGGGCGTAGGGCTGCAACGCCAGTCGGTCGGCGACCCAGCTCGTCTCGTAGGTGAGGCCGTGGCGGGACACCACCATCCGCCCCGACGCCTCGTCGGGGATCGCCACGTCGGCGGTGGAGAACAGCTCACCGGTGGCCGGCAGCGAGACGGCGCAGTCGGCCGGCACGCCGTCGACGGTCAACGCGACGTGCACCGCCCAGTCGTCGCGTCCGGCCGCGTACTCCCGCGTGCCGTCGAGCGGGTCGATGATCCAGACCCGCTGTGCCCCCAGCCGTTCGCCGGTGTCGCGGGCCTCCTCCGACAGGACCGCGTCGGCCGGGCGGTGTCGACGCAGCACCGCGGCGATCCACGCCTGGGCCAGGGCATCCCCCATGTCGCCCAGCAGGCGCCCCTCCAGCAGGCTGTCGTGCCGGGCGGCGACGAGCAGCTCCCCGGCGCCCTGGGCGATCGAGGCGGCGAGCGCGGCGTCGTCGAGCGTTCCCCGCACACCCCTGCCCCCGAAGTCCGCCCCCGGAGTCCTGCCCATCAGTGCAGACTAGATGGCATGCCGGAGTTGCCCGAGGTGCAGGCCATCGCCGACTACGTCGACGGCCGCGCGGCCGGACTGCCCATCCGACGGGTCGACGTCGCCTCCCTTGCCGTGTTGAAGACCGCCGACCCGCCGTACTCGGCCCTGGCCGGACGGGTCGTCGCCCGCGTCGGCCGCATCGGCAAATACCTGGTCATCACCACCGACCCCGCTGATCCGGGTCCCGAGCCGGACCCCATCCACCTCGTCATCCACCTGTCGCGGGCCGGGTGGCTGCGGTGGTCGAGCGCGCTGTCGCAGACGCCGCCCCGGCCGGGCGGGAAGGGGCCGATCGCCCTGCGCGTGCACTGCGGTCTGCCGGGCGAGGGGTTCGACGTCACCGAGGCCGGCACCCAGAAGCGGCTCGCGGTGTGGATCGTCCGGGCCGTCGCCGACGTCGACCGCATCGCGTCCCTCGGACCCGACGCGCTCGCCCTGACCCGCGAGGAGTTCACCGCGCTCCTGGCCGGGACCGGTTCGCGCATCAAGACCTTGCTCACCGACCAGCGCATCATCAGCGGGATCGGCAACGCCTACAGCGACGAGATCCTCCACACCGCGAAGCTGTCGCCGTTCGCGACGGCGAGATCGCTGGACGCCGAGGCCGTCGAGCGGCTGTGGGTCGCGATGCATGCGGTGCTCTCCGACGCGATCGTCCGCCTCGAGGGGCAGGAGGTCGCGACGATGAAGTCGGAGAAGCGATCCGGCCTGCGCGTGCACGCCCGGACCGGGATGCCGTGCCCGGTGTGCGGGGACACCGTGCGCGAGGTGTCGTTCGCCGACCGGTCCTTCCAGTACTGCCCGACCTGTCAGACGGGCGGCAAGGTGCTCGCCGACCGACGGATGTCGCGGCTGCTCAAGTAGATTCCCTCCGGTGACCCGACAGTCGATCCTCATCACCGGTGCGAGTTCCGGTCTCGGCGAGGGCATGGCCCGCGCCTTCGCGCAGCGCGGCCGCTCGCTCGCGTTGGCCGCCCGCCGACTCGACCGCCTCGAGACCCTCGCCGCCGAGGTGTCGGGGTCGGCGAAGACGGTCGAGGTCGCCGAACTCGACGTCACCGACACCGACCGCGTGCCGGTCGTGTTCGACGACCTCGCGCAGCGCCTCGGTGGTCTCGACCGCGTCGTGGTGAACGCAGGTCTGGGCAAGGGTGCGCCGCTGGGCACCGGACGCGCCGACGCCAACATCGAGACCGTCCGCACCAACCTCATCGGCGCCCTGGCGCAGGTCGAGGCGGCGATGGCGATCTTCCGGGCGCAGGACCACGGGCACCTCGTGCTGATCAGCTCGATGAGTGCCGTGCGCGGGCTGCCCAAGGCGCAGACCGCCTACTCCGCGTCGAAGGCGGGGCTGACGGCGATCGGCGAGGGGCTGCAGGCCGAGCTGCGGTCGTCGCCGATCCGGGTCAGCATCCTGCTGCCGGGGTACATCTCCACCGACATCAACGCCGGCGTGAAGAGTCCGATGATGGTCGACCGCGACAAGGGTGTCGCAGCGCTCGTCGCCGCCATCGAACGCGAACCGCTGCGCGAGGCGGTGCCGCGCTGGCCGTGGGCCGCGATCGATCTGGCCCTCGGACACCTTCCCGGAGCCGTCACCCGCCGCATGGTGTGAGCTAGCATCAGCGCACGCCGCAGCCTGTGCGGCGTCACAGTGCACGGCGGGTGTGATGCCGCACCCGGGTCGTCGGGGGGCACGCACATGGAGGGGGAGTCGTGATCCGGCTGCCCGTCGCGCTGGAACAGCTCGGATGGGTCCTCGGCCACTGGTGGCGTCGGGGCGACCAGTTCGGGTTCCTCAGCGAGTACCTCGCCGACCGACAGCTCATCGACCCGGCCCGTCTGCTGGTCGCGGTCACCACCGGCCTTCTCTGCCTGGTCCCCATCGTGTACGTCAGCGACGGAGACACCGCCGGGGTGTGGACGGGCATCGGCATCGCCAGCGCCGTCCTCGGGGTGTGCGCGGCAGCGATGTGGGTCGTCCTCCCGTGGCCGTCGGCGTCGCGGTCGCGGATGTGGGTGGTGGCCTGCGACGTCGCGACGGTTGCCGGGATCGTCGCGCAGTCGGAGTCACTCGGTGGCATCTACGGCTGCCTGGTGCTCGTCGTGGTCGCCGGGTACATCGCGGTGTTCCACGGCGCCCGCATGCTGATCACCCACCTCGTGCTGTCCGTCGTCACGACGGTGGTGATCGCCTGGCGAACGGTCGAGACGGGACAGTCGGGCATCACCCTGGCCACGGTCGCCGTGGCCCAGGTCCTCACCGCCCTGGTGGTCGTCCCGGTCGCGACGCAGTTCCTGCTGGAGACGCTCTCGTCCGAGGCGGCGGCGTCGGAGGTCGACACGCTGACCGGCGTCCTCAACCGCCGCGGCCTCGACCGCGCCCTCGAGCGGATGACCGCGATGAACGACCGCGGGGTCGCGATCATCGTCGCCGACCTCGACAACTTCAAGGAGATCAACGACCGCTGGGGGCATCGCCACGGCGACGTCGTGCTCGCCGAGATCGCGGCGCGCCTACGCCAGGCCGTCGGGACGAGTGGTGTGGTCGCCCGGACCGGTGGCGACGAGTTCGTGATCGCCGACAGCCTGCGGTGGACCGACCCCCAGCGACTGGCCAACCACGTGCTGCACACGATCGCGACCGTCACCGACCCCGTGGTCACGGCCAGCGTCGGCGTGGTGCACATGACCGGCGACATCACCGGCGCCGGTCGTCTGATGACCACCTCGCTCTACACCGAGCTGGCCGACGCCGCGATGTACGAGGCGAAGCGGTCGGGCGGCAACACGGTCCGCACCCGCGTCCACCACCACCACGGCGGTCAGTCCTGGTGACGCCCTACGACGTGGGTGCCGACGAGGCCGCCGGGGTGCCGGGCGTCGACCACACGACCGGGGTGGCCTTGTAGTCGTCGGCCGGGTCGGTCGTCGTCTGGGCCCAGTAGATGACGCGGTTCACGTCGACGCCCTTGTCCGCGACGGCGATGAAGCACGTCGCCCACGACTGGCCGCGGGTCGGGTTCTTGGGCGGGTCCGTCTGCACGCACTGGCGCAGGCCGCCGGGCGGGTCGACGGACCGCGTCGCCGTCCGTCCGTCGGGACTCCCGGCGAGACCGACCACCGACGGCACGTCGACGACGCGGTCCACCAGGCTGGTGAACGTGACGTGCACGTAGAACGGGGTCCCGCCGTCGGTGACGGATTCCGGCAGGTCGCCCGCCACCCCGGGCTCGACGCCGGTCGGGGTGACCATCACGAGCTGCCCGGCCGGGCGGAACGCGTTCGCGGGGAGATAGGCGCTCTGTCCGAACGACAGGGCCGCACCGGGCGCGGTGCGGTCGACGGGGCCGGCGGGCGCGGTGACGTCGGCCGACACCGGGACCGACACGCTGGGTCGCGCCGGGGTCCCGGACTGGTCGCCGGTGGTGCCCGAGGCGCATCCCGCCACCAGCGCGGCGGTGCACGCCGTGGCAGCGGCGGCGCCCACCCACGGGGTGCGCGGTCGTCGTGACGATCGAGGTGCGGCGGCCGTCGACGTGGCTGTCATGGACAGATCGTAAAGGTCCGTCCGCGCGCGTCCGCCGATTGCGACCGCGGCGTCGCGCGCGTCAGCCGTCGGTGGCGGCGGCGAGAGCGGCCGCGGCGGGACGGGCGATGCCGTGTTCGTCGAACGCCATCAGGACCGCTTCGCGGATGCGACGGGCCACCGCCCATTGCGCACTGGGCGAGGTGGTGACCGTCATCCGCAGGGTCACCATCGCCGCGGTGATGTCCTGTACACCGAGCATCTGTGGCTGTCCGAGGACCTCGGCGGAGATCTGCGGGTCGTCGACCGCATCCCGTGCCGCGGTCAGCGCGACCACCTGCGCACGGGCGACGTCGGCGTCGTGGCCGACGGGGATCTCGATGCGGGCCACGGCGTGGTCCTGACTCATGTTCCCGACCCGGACGATCTCGCCGTTGCGGACGTACCAGAGGGTGCCGTCGATGTCGCGGACGGTGGTGACCCGCAGGCCCACCGTCTCGACCTCGCCGGTGGCCTCCCCGAGGTCGACGACGTCACCGACGCCGTACTGGTCCTCGAGGAGCATGAACACGCCCGACACGAAGTCCTTCACCAGGTTCTGGGCACCGAAACCGATGGCGAGCCCGATGATCCCGGCCGAGGCCAGGAACGGGGCGATGTTCACGCCGACCACCGAGAACACCGACAGCACCACCCAGATGAGCAGGATGACCGACACCGTCGACTTCAGGACGGAGCCGATGGTCTCGGCGCGCTGCTGGCGCCGTTCGATCGCGGTCGCGTCCCGCAGACCCGAGGGCGCGCGGTCGCGGAGGTGGCGGACCAGTGCGGGTGTCGATCTCGGGGCGCCGGACCCGCGCGGGCGGGTGGCCCTGTCGATCATCCGGTGCACGGCCCAGCGGGCGACCAGCGCCACCAGCACGTATGCCGTTATCCGGATGGGGTTCTCGACGAGCCAGAGTCGGTTCGTGTCGGTCCAGGTGAAGGCGAGGATGTCCGTCGTCATCGGGGGCGACCATACGGACCGTGGGAGACGAGCGGAACCACCTCACCACGGTCGGTGACGTAACCCCCACGCACCCAGGGTGGCCGCGATCACGTCGTCCCCGTCGGTGACGCCGGTCAGGTCGAAGGCGATGGTGACCCGCGCCGAGGACCGGGCCATCCACGCGCCCACACCGACTTTCGCGGCCGATCGGTTCGTCGTCACCGCGCGCACCGCGAGACCGTCCGACGGGTGCCCTCCCACACCGAGGAACGCGTCGGGCAGGACACCGAGACTCGAGGCGAGTCCGTCGTCCATACCGGGGTCGCCGGTGACGCGGGCCGCGATCCGGTCGCCGACGATCTGCATCAGCTCGTCGGGCATGCCCCCGGGCGACCCGATGACGGCGGCCAACGGGTCGGCGGGGCGGGCGTCGGAGGCGACGGCGTGCTCGCGTGCCCGCGCAGCGACGCGTCGGATCCGCGCGCCGAGGTCGGCGAGCGCGTCGTCGGCGGCGACGGTGACGACCGAACTGCCCACCGAGCCGTCGGGCATGGCGACCGGGACGGCCACCCTGACCGTGTCCCGGCCGTGCACCGACCGCGCGCACGCGGCGACCAGGGCGACGAACACCGCGGTGGGCGAGGTGTTCTCGCGCGCGACGACCGCCGCGAAGTCCTCGGCGTCGAGGTCGACGATCGTGGTGCGGTGCGAGGCCACCGCCGGCGTCGGCGTGTCCGAGGCGGTGGTCCGGGCCGCGCCGAGCAGCTCGGCGCGCACCGTCCGGTCCACGCATGCCCGGGCGAGCGAGACCAGGACGGCGACGACGACGTGGAACCACAGTGTGAGCGCGTCGCGCAGGTCGTCACGCAGGCGCGGTGGGTCCGGTGGCGGCGGCGGGTCGGTCACCGCGGCGCCGGTCGCCAAGGACGCCTCCGCGATCGCGACCATCCCGACCCCTCCGGTCACCAGGTGCGAACAGCTCAGCGTGACAACGGATCCAGCGCCCTCGACGTGGCCGAGCGCGAGCTCCCACACCGGGCCGTCGTCGACGTCGAGTGGCGTGCAGGCGCGCAGGTCGGCCCACGCGACGACGCCGTCGGCGGGGATCGGGATCTCGTCGACGACGAGGGGTGTGACCCGCGCACCGCCGACCAGGCAGCGACGGGCGAACGGTACCCGGGACGAGTACACGCGGCGTGTCAGCGCCCCCGCGGTCAACGCCGCGTGCATCGCGGCCAGGTCGTCGGGTTCGACGCGTTCGGTGAAGCGCCACACCCCCTGCATCACCGACGATGGACCGCGCCCGTGGTGGCCGCGGTAGAACATGTCGTCCACCACGGAGAAGCGTGTGACCGCCGGCTGCGTCACGGGGAGGTCAGACGCTCCGTCCCCGGTGCTCGCGGTACCAGCGGATGAGCGAGTCGGTCGACGAGTCGTCCTGGGGTGCCGGCGCGTCCGACTGCTCGAGGACGGCCAGCAGTTCCTTCGCCTGGGTCTTGCCCAGCTCCACACCCCACTGGTCGAACGAGTTGATGCCCCAGACCGCACCCTCGACGAACACCTGGTGCTCGTAGAGGGCGATCAGCTGGCCCAGCACCGACGGCGTCAGCTCCGGCGCGATGATGGACGTCGACGGCCGGTTGCCCGGCATCACCTTGTGCGCCACCACATGCGGGTCGACGCCTTCCGCGGCGATCTCGTCGGCGGTCTTGCCGAAGGCGAGCACCTTGGTCTGCGCGAAGTAGTTGCTCATCAGCAGGTCGTGCATCGACCCGGGCTCGCCGCCGTCGGACGACGCGACCGGCAGATCGTCCGTGGGGGAGGCGAACCCGATGAAGTCGGCCGGGACCAGACGCGTCCCCTGGTGGAGCAGCTGGTAGAAGGCGTGCTGGCCGTTGGTGCCCGGCTCGCCCCAGAAGATCTCGCCGGTGTCGGTGGTGACGTGGTGGCCGTGGGAGTCCACCGACTTGCCGTTGGACTCCATCGTCAACTGCTGGAGGTAGGCGGCGAAGCGCGCCATGTCGTTGGAGTAGGGCAGCACGACCCGTGACTGCGCACCCCAGAAGTTGTTGTACCAGAGGCCGATCAGGCCGAGGATGACCGGAGCGTTCTGGTGCAGCGGCGCCGACCGGAAGTGCCGGTCGACGATGTTGAACCCGTGCAGGAAGTCCGCGAACGCCTCCTTGCCGATCGCGGCCATCACCGAGAGGCCGATCGCCGAGTCGACCGAGTAGCGGCCACCGACCCAGTCCCAGAACCCGAACATCTGGTCGGTGTCGATGCCGAAGTCGGCGACCTTCTCCGCGGCCGTGCTGACGGCGACGAAATGCTTGGCCACAGCAAAGTTCTTCGTGTCGGACTCGTCGATGCCGAGGCCGCGCAGCAGCCACGCGCGTGCGGCGGCCGCGTTCGTGAGGGTCTCCAGCGTGCTGAACGTCTTCGAGGCGATGACGAACAGGGTGGTCGCCGGGTCGAGGTCGGCCAGGGTGCCGACGAGGTCGGCGGGGTCGACGTTGGAGACGAAGCGGCAGGAGATGCCGGCGTCGGCGTAGTGCCGCAGCGCCTGGTAGACCATCGCCGGTCCCAGGTCGGAACCACCGATGCCGATGTTGACGACGGTGGTGATGCGTTCACCGGTATGACCGGTCCACTCGCCGCTGCGGAGGCGGTCGGTGAAGGCGCCCATCCGGTCGAGGACCTCGTGGACGTCGGACACGACGTCCTGCCCGTCGACCCTGAGCGTGGCCTCGCGCGGCAACCGCAGGGCGGTGTGCAGCACCGCGCGGTCCTCGGAGGTGTTGATGTGCTCGCCCCAGAACATGGCGTCGCGCTTGTCCTCGAGGTGCGTCTCGCGGGCGAGGGAGAACAGCAGGTCCAGCGTCTCGCGCAGCACGCGGTGCTTGGAGTAGTCGATGTGGAGGTCACCGACGTCGATCGTCAGGTCGCGTCCGCGCTCCGGGTCGACGGCGAACACCTCACGCAGGTGCATCGCGTAGACGTGCGGCTGATGCGCCGACAGCTCCCGCCAGGCGGTACTGCCGGTCACGTCGTGATCGTGACCCGACTGGTGGTCGCCGGGCCCGTCGTACTCGGCCTGGTTCCTGCTCGTGCGCTCGCTCGCCATGCATCCGACCCTTCGACTCGCGGTCCCGCGACGCGGGGTCCCCCCGGTGATGCCCAGCCTAGTGGCGCGGGGTTCGGATCACGCTGGGCGGTGTGGATACATCCGATGGGCGGCGGGAGGAGTCGCCTTCTAGTCTGAGGCGGTGAGCGGACCCGGTCGTCCCGATATCGATCGCGCCTACCTGGTGTGTGCCAGCCAGCGCAGCGGCAGCACCCTGCTCGTCGAGTCGTTGCGTGTCACCGGAGTGGCCGGTCGCCCGGCGGAGTTCTTCGAGTACCTGCCCGACACGTCGCTCCCGCCGCAGTCGCCGGACTGGTTCGTCGGTGTCCACGACCCCGCGATCGACGCCCTCTTGGCACCCGTGCGGCCGGGCCGCCCCGACACCCGTGACGCGCAGGAGTGGCGCGACGACGTGCGCGGGCAGGGGGTCGGCGAGAACGGTGTGTGGGGCGGCAAGTTGATGTGGAATCAGTCGACCCTGCTCTGTCACCGCGTCCGTGACCTGCTGGGTGGTCGAGAGCCCCTGCTGCGTGAGGCGGTCGAGGCGGTGGTCGGCGTCGAGCCGCTCTGGGTGTACGTGCACCGTGCGGACGTCGCCGGGCAGGCCGTGTCGATGTGGCGGGCGGTCCAGACCCAGGAGTGGACGGCCGGCGCGTCGGACCGCGACGCCCGCGCCGAGTACCACCTCGGGGCGATCGCCCATCTCGCGGAGTACTTCGTCGCGCAGCAGCGCGCCTGGGAGGGGTGGTTCACCCGCGAGGGCATCGAACCGCTGCGGATCGAGTTCGACGAGCTCGTCGCCGACCCGACCTCCACCACCGCGCGCGTCCTCGACGTCCTCGGACTCGACCCGACGCTCGCACCGCCACCCCCGCTGCGGCGGCAGGGCGACGCGCGATCGCGGGAGTGGGTCGCCCGCTACCGCGACGAGGCCGCCGAGCACGGATACCCCGTGTCCACCGCGCATCCGGACGCCGTCCCCGCCGCGGAGTCGTGAGCACGCGGCACGCCGTCGCACAACGGCCGGTACCGGGCGGGCGGTTCGCCATGGGTGACGCCCACGGTGAGGGCCTGCCGCCCGACGGCGAGACCCCGGTGCACCTGGTGGAGATGCGTGTGTTCGCGATCGACGAGACCACCGTCCGCAACCGGGACTTCGCCGCGTTCGTCGCCGCGACCGGTCACCGCACGACCGCGGAGGCGTCGGGGTCGTCGACGGTGTTCCACGCGCTCGTCGATCGCGACGACCCCGCGGTCCTGGGTGCGTCGGTGGACGCCCCGTGGTGGCTGGCCGTGCAGGGGGCGGACTGGCGCCACCCGGCCGGCCCGCGGTCGGACCTCGACGGCCTCGACGACCACCCGGTGGTGCACGTGTCGTTCGACGACGCGATCGCGTACTGCGCGTGGGCCGGTCGTGCCCTGCCGACCGAGGCGCAGTGGGAGATGGCCGCGCGTGGCGGACTGCCCGGGGCGCGCTTCCCGTGGGGTGACGAGCGAGAACCCGACGGACGCAGCATGTGTCGGATCTACACGCCGTCGTTCTGGGGTGCGCCGTTCCCTGGCGAGCCGGCGTCCCGGGTGGGTGTCGCGGCGACGCTCCCGGCGTCGGCCCTGCCGCCGAACGGGTTCGGGCTCCGGCAGGTCATCGGCAACGTGTGGGAGTGGTGCGCCGACCGGTTCGACCCGCGGTACTACCGCCGTTCGTCCGACGTCGACCCCGGCGGTGCCGAGCGGGGTGGGGCGCGGGTCCTGCGCGGCGGGTCCTACCTCTGCGACGACTCCTGGTGCCGCCGCTACCGCGTCGCCGCACGCTCCCACAGCACCCCGACCTCGACCGCCGGCAACGTCGGCTTCCGCACCGTCGGGCGGGGTTGACGCTCCACTTACAGGGTTCCCGCTCCTCTTCTGGGGCTCGCGCTCCACTTCTGGGGTTCCCGCTCCACGAATTCGAGGACGCTCCGGATATATCGGGAGCGTCCTCGAACATGTGGAGCGTCTCACGATGGGGACCCTGTGACCGGAGCGTCCACACCACACGTGGAGCGTCCGGCATGAAACTGGAGCGTTCGCATCGCACGTGGAGCGACAGCGCCGGGTGTGTCAGGACATCGCGGGTGGAGCCCGACCGGGCGTCAGGCGCCGGGTCGGACGCGCAGGATGCGGTCGGCGCCGCCTCCGTTGTCTGTGGTCACGAGCAGCGACCCGTCGCGGTCGACGCCGAGCCCGCGCAGTCGGCCGTATGTGCCCGCGAGAGTGTCGGTGCGCGCCGTGGTCGCCCGCCCGTCCTCGGACAGCCGCAGCATGACGAGTCGCCTGCCCTGCTGTGTCGCGATCACGACCGCGCCGGACAGGTCGCCCCATCCGTCGGTGGGGAGGAAGGTCAGCGCCGGCGTCGCGAGCGTGGGAGCCCCCGACGACCACACTGCGCCGATCGCCCCGGGAACCCGCGACGGGTCGGTCATGGGGACGGACTCGTCGTAGATCCCGGGCGTGCGATCCGGGCGGTAGCCGTAGTTGCCGCCCGGTTGCAGGAGGTTGAGCTCGTCGTCGCGGGATGTCCCCTGCTCGATGGAGTAGACGCGACCGGTGACCGGCTGGATCGCGATGCCCTGCACGTTGCGGTGCCCGAGGGAGTAGATCGGTGTGCCGGGGATCGTGCCGCCCGCCGGCGTGCCGGCGGTGGTGATGTGCAGGACCTTGCCGCCCAGGGAGGTCCGGCTCTGCGGGTACGACGGCACCGCGTTGTCACCGGTCCCGACCCAGAGTGTGCCGTCGGCGTCGGTGGTGAGCCCGCAGCCGGCGTGGCGCCCACCGGAGTTCACGGGGATGCCACCGAGCACCGTCCGAGACCGGGTCATCGACGACCAGTCGTCGGCGACACGCCATGCGACGACGCGGATCTCCTGTCCCGTGTTGGGGAACGGTACGGGGACGTTGCCGAGGGATCCGGTCCCCACCGCGGCGTCGGACGTCTTCTCCGCCTGGCACGAGTAGAGAGTCCGGTTGGACGAGAAGTCGCGGTCGAGGGCCAGCCCCATGAGCCCGGCCTCGTTGGTGACGAACAGCCGCGACTCGTCGGCGCGCACGGTCTGCGTCGCGCCACCGGGGCGGACCGCGACGAATCGTCCGCTGCGCTCGCCGGTGATCAGTGTGCCGTCGGGCGCGACCTCGACGTCCCACGGTTTGTCGAGACCGGAGGCCACGGTGCTCACCGCGAGTGCCGGAGCCGCTTGCGCCGGCGCGATTCCCGACACGAGCGCACCCCCGACGGCGATGACGGCACCGAGTGCGGTGGCGAGGGCACGACGGGGACAACGGCGAGAAGTCACTTCACCACACTCAATCGCCCATACACGGCAATGTCGGCGTTCGCGCGAGTGGTCTCGCGCCGTGTGAGACGTCAGATGGCGTCGAACGCCTCGTCGAGAAGTGCTCGCGCGTGCGTCAACTCGGGATCGGATCCGTCGAGGAGGCGGTCGAGACCCTGCTGGAAGATGCCGTCGAGGGTGAGGTACACCAGATGCCGCGACACCCGCGCGGGCTCGCCGCGCAGTTCGCAGTAGCGGCTCACGACCTTCCAGATCATGTCGGTCCGGCGAGACTCGATCTCGCTGACCTCGTCCCGCAGCGAAGCCTCGTAGCGCGTCTGGTTCCGCAGGTCGTACCAGAGCCGGTGCAGCGCGGAGTCCGACCGCAGGGTCGCGACGAACATCGTCGAGAACTCGTGGCGGAGCTGTTCGGCCGTCGTCGAGGTCGCGACCGCCTCGTCGTAGCGGGTGACGCACATGTCCTCGAAGATGCGCACCGCCTCGGCGACGAGGTCGAGCTTGTCGCGGAAGTAGTAGTGCAAGACGCCGTGGGAGAACGCGGAGTTCTGCGCGATCTCGCGGAGGCTCGTGCGTGCATAGCCCAGCTCGGCGAGCGTCACGAGCGTGGCGGTGGCGAGTTCGCGGCGACGGGCGGCGAACTTGTCCGGGCCGCGCAGACCCGATCGCGCATCGGGTCGCGTGGCGGTGGTCATCGGCCGAGTGTACGGCCCGAACCGGGTCTGACGTGCATCTCGGGCACACGCATCGTGCCGTGCTGGACAGTCGGCCAGAGAAAGCTTGACAGGTGTCCCAAGAATCCTTGACACCTGTCAAAGACCGTTCCTACTGTGATCCCGATCGCACTCAATAGCGACTGTGTCCGCGGCCTCATCACCGGACACGGTCCGTCCAGGGAAGGGCAGTTCCATGACGAGTTACGACCTCTCCGGCCGAAAGGCGCTGGTCACCGGCGGTGCACAGGGTCTCGGCGCCGGTATGGCGGAGGCGTTGGCGCAGGCCGGGGCGGCCGTGGCTGTCGCCGACATCAACGACGACCTCGGGCAGGAGACCGTCGAGAAGCTGCGGTCCTCCGGCGTCACCGCGGAGTACGTCCACCTCGACGTGCGCGAGGACGCGGAGTGGGAGTCGGCGACGTCGGCGGCGGTGTCCGCGCTCGGCGGTCTCGACATCGTCGTGAACAACGCCGGTGTCGAGGTGACCGACCTGCTGATCGACTTCGACGCCGACGCCGCGTCGACGCTGTTGTCGGTGAACGTGCTCGGCACGGCGCTCGGCATCAAGCACGCCTTCCGCACGATGCGACCGGGCGGGGCGGCCGGCACCGGTGGCGCGGTGGTGAACATCGCGTCGGTCGCCGCGACCATCGCCTTCCCCGGCATCGCGCTGTACTCGGCGTCGAAGTCCGCCATCGACCGTCTCACGCGCGTGGCCGCGGCCGAGTCCGGGAAGCTCGGCTACGGCGTGCGCATCAACTGCATCTATCCCGGCCTGACCCCGACCGCGATGGGCAACAAGCTCGCCGTGGAGACCGCGGGACTCGGCCTCTTCGAGTCACCGGAGGCCGCGGCCGGTGCGGTCGCGGAACTCACCCCGCTGGGACGCCTCGGCCAGGTCGACGACATGGCCGACGCCGTGGTGTTCCTGTCGTCGGACGCCGCGAAGTTCATCACCGGTGCGGGTCTGCCCGTCGATGGCGGGATGGGGATGTGAGCTCGCGTCCGTCGTCGCCTCGAGTGCGGGAGCGCCGGTGACCCTGGCCTTCTACCTCGACAAGGGGGCGTCCCTCGGTCCCGACGCACCGTGCCTGACGCTGAACGGTGAATCGTTGAGCTACGGCGACGTCGTCGCCCTGTCCCACGCCGTGGCCGCCGCGTTGCGGCGGTCGGGGGTGCGGCCGGGCGACAAGGTCGGGATCCTCTCCGCCAACCACCCCAGGTCGTTCGCGTGCGTGTTCGGCATCGCCCGCGCCGGTGCGGTGTGGTGTCCGATCAATCCCCGCAACGCCGCGCAGGAGAACGCCGATCTGCTCGACCTCTTCGACTGCACCACGCTGCTGTTCCAGCCGGCGTTCGACGACCTCGTCACCGAGATCGCGCCCGGCCTGCCTCGGCTGACCACGCTGGTGCGTCTCGGTGAGGGAAGCGGGCACGCAACGGGTTTCGACGACTGGGTCGCGGGCGCCTCCGGTGACGACCAGGTCGACGCGGCGCCGGTCGACGACGTCGTCGCGCTCGTGGGGACGGGCGGCACGACGGGTCGGCCCAAAGGGGTGATGCTCACCGACCGCAACCTGCAGACGATGTCGTCGATCGTGTTGATGCGCTACCCGTTCCGGGGACGGCCGCGGTACCTGGCGCTCGCGCCGCTCACCCACGCGGCGGGGGTGCTGTGCTTCCCGATCATGGCGCTCGGCGGCGAGATCGTCGTGATGGACCACCCCGACGTCGCCGAGTTCATCGCTCTCGTCGACCGCCACGGCATCACCCACACCTTCCTGCCGCCGACGCTCATCTACATGGTGCTGGCGCACGAGACGCTCGACACCGCGGATCTGTCGTCGCTGCAGTGCTTCTGGTACGGGGCGGCGCCCATCTCGACGAGCCGCCTCGCCGAGGCGCTGGACCGCATCGGTCCGATGGCTCAACTGTTCGGCCAGTCCGAGGCGCCGATGATGATCTCGACCCTCGCCCCCGACGAGCACCGGTCGGCGGACGGGCGGGTCGACGAGACACGGCTCGCCTCCGCGGGATTCCCGTCACCACTGGTGACGGTGGCGATCCTCGGCGAGGACGGCAGGCCGGTCCCGACCGGCGAGCGCGGCGAGGTCTGTGTCCGGGGTCCGCTGGTGATGGCCGGCTACTACAAGAACCCCACGGCGACAGCAGAGGCGTCAGCCCACGGGTGGCACCACACCGGGGACATCGGATACCTCGACGGCGACGGACTGCTCTTCATCGTCGACCGCGCCAAGGACATGATCATCACCGGCGGCTTCAACGTGTACTCCGCCGAGGTGGAGCAGGCGCTGATGGCGCATGCCGCCGTCCGCGACTGCGCCGTCGTCGGGCTGCCCGACGACAAGTGGGGCGAGAAGGTCACGGCCGTCGTCCTTCTCCACGACGGGGCGACGGCGACCCCCGGCGAACTGATCGACTTCGTCAAGGCCCGCATCGGGTCGGTCAAGGCGCCCAAGCAGATCGAGGTCTGGCCCGACCTCCCCCGCTCGACCGTCGGGAAGGTCCTCAAGACCGACATCCGCACCGCGCTCGTCCAGCACTGAACCGCTCGTCCACCGAGGAGGACACCATGCTCGAACTCGCCCTGTACCTGCCCAACTTCCGCGAGAAGATCACCGTCGCCGAACTCGAGGACATGACCCGCCTCGCCGAGGAACTCGAGTACGAGTCCGTGTGGACCCTCGACCGCGTCATCGTCCCGGAGTCGTCGGACCGCGCCGAGATGGAGTACGCGTTCGGCATGATGCACGAGCTGCCGAAGCAGTTGCCCGTGTCGTCGAGAGGGGAGTTCCTGCAGGGGTTCCCGCTGATCCCGTGGCTCGCGGCGAAGACGTCGAAGGTCCGTATCGGCATGAGCATCATCGACACCCCGTACCGGGCGCCCGGTGTCCTCGCCGCCGAGCTCGCGACCATCGACCACCTCAGCGAGGGCCGCCTGAACGTCGCTCTCGGATCCGGCTGGATGCCGGAGGAGTTCGCCGCCGCGAGCGCGGGTCACATCTTCCCGCGACGTCACCAGCACCTGCGCGAGACGATCGAGATCCTGCAGGGCATCTGGGCCAACGACGTCTTCGAGTACCACGGTGAGTTCGCCGACTTCGGCCCGAGCGGGTTCGGCATGAAGCCGTTGCAGTCGCCGCGCCCGCCGATGTACTTCAGCGGGCTGAAGGACGCGAAGCGTGCGGCGAAGCGGGTCGCGAAGTACGGCCTCGACGGGTGGATCGGCATCCAGGACTCGCCGGGGGAGATCGCGAACTGGCGCGCCGGGATCGCCACCGAACTCGACGCGCTCGACACCTCGCGGACCGTCGACGACCTGGACATCGCCAGCATGATCTGGACGGTCATCACCGACGTCGACATGGACGACACCCCTGCCGGCAAGGCGACGAACCTGCTCGTCGGGTCGGAGCGTCAGGTGACCGACATGCTGAAGAGGTACCGCGAGGCGGGACTGACGAAGCTCCTCATGTGGCCACCGTTCGCCGACGTCCCGACCGAGAAGTCGATGGACGACATGAAGCGGCTGAAGAACGACATCCTGCCGAAGATCGAGGCGATGTGACGAGCCCCGACCATGGCTGAGTGCGGCGCCTGCCCCGCGGGCAGGCGCCGCGGCGCTCAGCCCTGGCGGTCGTGCCCGCCCGTCGCGGGACTGCCCGACTTCGCCAACCCGCGCGCGACCATGTACCCGATGGTCAGCCAGGTGATGTAGCGCAGCGCCTCGGACGCACCGAACGGGTCGGGGCTGCCGTTGTCGCCGCCGACGACCGACGCGGTGATGATCACGGCCAGCACCGCGACCACGTAGGCGATCAGTTCGGTCGTCTTGGTGGAGATCTTGGTCTCGATCTGCTGGCGCAGGTCGCGCGGGCCTGGCCTCTGGTCGTGTCCCGGTCCCGGGGCCGGCGGGAAGGGTGCGGCGGGCTCGCCGTGGTGAACCGGGTTGGGCCGCAGGCCCGGATCGTGGCTGCTCGTCATCATCGTCTCCTGTGTGATC
Organism: Williamsia serinedens; assembly: GCF_024171725.1. Classification (GTDB taxonomy): domain Bacteria; phylum Actinomycetota; class Actinomycetes; order Mycobacteriales; family Mycobacteriaceae; genus Williamsia_A; species Williamsia_A serinedens. Next base: position 436,005 of record NZ_JAMTCG010000003.1, on the reverse strand, counting down.
GACACCCTCGTCATCGAGGGGCACCGGTCGGTGCCGACCCTGGATTCCCGGCGTCAACGATCCGAAACCATCTGCGAGACAACGCATGCGCGAGTGTTCTCCGTACAGATGTTTGTTCATGAACCGAGACAACGACTTCGGCGGGAGTGTGTGCCGGGTCAGCGTGTCGTCTCGACCGCCCGGCCGACGCGGAAGAGCGTCGCCTCCTCGAAGTGACGCCCGACGATCTGCAGACCGACGGGCAGGCCGTCGACCTCACCGCAGGGCACGCTCAGTGCCGGGTGGTGGGTGATGTCGAACGGACATGCGTTGGAGGACATCTCGATCGATACCTGGATCGCGGCCATCGGGCCTGCGGCGGGATCGGGGAGTGGACGCGCGGTCTGCGGTGTCGTCGGCATCAGCAGGGCGTCGTGGTCGCGCAGTACCGCGTCGTAGGCCGCCCGCACCGTGCGGGCGCGGTTGACTGCGCGTGCGTAGTTCAGGCGGCCGTGGTTCTGGTCCACCCACCGTCCGACCAGGGTGAACAGGACGACGTTCGCCGGTCGGCCGCCGACGTCGCCGCGGCGGTCGAACAGGTGCGCCATGAGGTCCGTCGGGTAGTGGTCGAGACGGCCGAACGCGAACCCCTGGTCGCGTAGAACGGTCTCGGCCATTCCCTCGATCGCGATCGCCGTCCACACCGCCGGGGCGAGGGCGTGCAGCGGCACCGACACGTCCTCGACCGTCGCGCCGAGAGAGCGCAGTGCGTCCGCCGCGGAACGCACCCTCGCGTCGACCGCCGGTTCGGCCTCGGGCCCACCGAACCCCTCACGCAGAACGCCGATCCGCAGACCGGAGACCCCGGCGTCGATGTCGGCGAGGTAGTCACCGACGTGCACCTCACGCTGACGGGGATCGACGCCGTCGGGGCCGGCGATGACGCCGAGGAAACGGGCGTTGTCGGCGACGGTGCGGCTCATCGGGCCGACGTGGTCGAACACGGCGTCCAGCGGCGAGGCGCCGGTGCAGGGGACGAGCCCGTAGGTGGGTTTGAGGCCGACGACGCCACACCAGGACGCGGGCATGCGGATCGACCCGGCCTGATCGGATCCGAGGGTGATGTCGGCGTCCCCGGTCACGAGGGCGACGGCACTGCCACTCGACGACCCGGCCGCGGAGTGCCCGCGGCGATTCGGGTTGTGCACCACGCCCGTCGCGGAGGTGTGGCTGCCGCCGGACATGCAGAAGTACTCGGCGGTGGTCGTCCCGACGATCTCCGCGCCGGCCGCGAGCGCTCGGGAGACCACCGTCGCGTCCCGGGTCGGTGTGAAATCGGCGAGGACGTCCGACCCGTTCGTCATCGGCAGCCCGGCCACCATGATGCTGTCCTTCACCCCCAGTCGGAGACCGGACAGCGGGCCATCCGAGGCGCCGGGGATCGATGTACGGACCATCCACGCGTGGTGCGGGTCCTCCTCGGGCGTGGGCACGCGGTACGCGACGTCCGTCCGCGGTACCGGGTCCACCTGCTCGGGGACCGCCTCGACGGCGTCGTACACACCGAGCATGCCGGCGAGCATCCCCGCGTAGTCGTCGGCTGCGGCGGCGACGGCGGGGTATCCGAGTTCCTCGGCGAGGGCGACGATCTGGGCCGGCGTGGGTGCGGGGACGGACATGGCGGGCTCCTCGGGTACGTCGACCCGTGGGCTCCGGGTCGCTCTCCACGAGGGTGTCGTCGAACGCGGACAGGGACGGTCCTCGACCTCTCGACCCGCCTGGGCGGTCGGCTCAGTCCCGTTCGGTGCGCCGGAGCTGACGCTGGTCGCCGAGGGGGCGTCGCGAGGGCAGGCTGCGGGCCTTCTCCCGTGCGGCATCGGTGTCGAGCTGGGCGTGGTGGCGTCGCATGAACTCCGCGGCGATCGCGGTGCCGGTCGCCTCGTCCAGGAGTTCGTCGCCGGTCGTGGTCCGCCAGGCACGCAGACGCGCGGCGAGGTCGTCGCGGATCGCGGCGTGAGCGGGGTCCTCGGCCAGGTTGACCCGCTCCTGCGGGTCGACACGCAGGTCGTAGAGCTCCCGCTCGGGCCGCGGCAGGTCCTGCGAGCCGTCGAGGGCGAGTGCCGACGGGCTGTCGAGGATGTCGAGCGGGAGGCTCAGCGCGGGCCGACGTGCGTAGTTCTCGATGTAGCGGTGGGTGGCTGTGCGGACGGCGCGGATCGGGTCGAAGCTGTCGTGGAAGGTCTTCTCCGTGAAGACCTCGGTGCGCACGGCGGATTCACCTGTGGCGCCGAACATCTCGACGGCGTGGGAGAAGCCCTCCATGTCGTCGGGGACGTCGAGCCCGAGCGCGTCGAGGATCGTGGGGGACAGGTCGACACCGCTGAACAGGTCGTCGTAGCGGTGCGACGGCACGGTCCGCGACGTCGGTGGCCGGATGATGCAGGCGACACCCGTACCCGCCTCGTACAGCGTCGATTTCGCGCGCGGGAAGGCGACCCCGTGGTCGGTGATGAAGACGACCCAGGTGGTGTCGTCGAGGTCGAGCTCGGTGAGCGTCGCCAGCAGGCGGCCCACGGCGGCATCGGCTTTCGTGATCGACGCCTGCAGGCCGGCGATGTCCTCACGCACGGGTCGCGCGTCGGGGAGGAACGGGGGCACGGTGACACCGGCGGGGTCCTCGGGCGGGTACTCGTCGGCGGGGTAGGGGCGGTGGGTCTCGAAGAACCCGGCGGTCAGCAGGAACGGTCCGTCGTGTCCGTGTGCGCGCAGCCAGTCCTGGCTGCGCGCGACGACGTGGTCGCACCGGGAGTCCGAGACGTCCCAGTCGTCGAAGCCGATCCGGGCCGGGTCCGAGCTCTCGTGCTGCATCCCGAACAGCTGCGTGGTCCACCCTGCCCGCGACAGGATGGCCGGCAGCGTCTGCACGTCGTCGTGGTACTCGAAGCCGTGGTGGGCCAGCCCGATCAACCCCGTCGAGTGGGGATAGCGGCCGGTGAACAGAGCGCCGCGTGCGGGCGAGCACAGGGGTGCCGCGGCGTGGGCGTCGGTGAGGAGCACCCCGTCGTCGGCGAGTGCGTCGAGGTGGGGACTGACGACGCCGGCGGCGCCGTAACACGCGAGATGCCGACCGAGGTCGTGCCAGTGGACGAACAGGACGTTCTCGCGTGCGGACGTCACCGGCCCAGTGGTCCGCGCCCGAGGCGGAGCAACAGCATCGCCAGCGTGTGGCCCTCGCTGCCGAGCGAGGAGAACCGCTCGAGGACCTTCACCTCGCGGCTGTAGACCAGCCGTGGGCCGCCGGCCGCCATGCGGGTGCGTCCCACCTGCTTGGAGACGTTGCTGCGGCGGGTGACCGCGGCCAGGATGATCGCGTCGAGCCGGTCGATCTCCTCGCGCAGCTTGTCGATGTCGTCGCCGATGTGCTCGACGTCGGGACCGAGGTCGTAGGCGGACAGGTCGATCCCGGTGCCACCGTCTGACGTGTCGGGGGTGTCCATCCCGCTGATCTTGCCACGGCTGGTACACACGGTCCGTGGCCCTCTCGACCCCGGTGGCGAAGCGTGCGACCCGCGCCCCCGCGCGCCCGGGACGACAGCGTGTCCGCACGCTGCTCGTGGTCGCGGGGGTGGCGCTGGTCGCCCACCTCGCGCTGCGGTGCTGGACCCTCGCCCGCGGCGACTTCTACTGGGACGACGTCATCCTGATCGCGCGGGCCGGCTCGTCCGACGGGCTCGGCTACCTGTTCGACAACCACGACGGACACGTCATGCCCGGGGCGTTCGCGGTCGTCGGTCTGCTCACGGCGCTCGCGCCGCTGAGCTGGCCTGTCGCCGCGGCGTCGCTGGTGCTCGGGCAGGCCGTCGTGTCGCTGGTCGTCGGGCGGCTCCTCGTGCTCGTCGGGGGCGTGCGCCCGGCGACGGTGGCGGTGTTCGTGCTCTACCTGGCGAGCCCGATGACCGTGCCCTCGTCGGTCTGGTGGGCCGCCGGCCTCAACAGCCTGCCGTTCGTGGCGGCCGCCGCATGGGTCGCCGGGGACGCCGTGCTCGCCTGTCGTGCCGTACCGCCGGTGTCGCTCGGGACCCTGGCGGTGCGGTCGGGGATCGTCGCCGCCGTCGGGATGGCGTTCTTCGAGAAGGCCGCACTGATCGGGCCCATCGCACTCGTCGTCGCCGTGCTGTGCGTCCGGCGCGAGGCACTCGCGGGCGGGGCGTCCACGGTGCGGGCGGCGCTGTCGCGGTCGCGGGTGCTGTGGGGCGCGCTCGTCGGGGTGACCGCGGTGTGGGCCGTGTGTTTCGTCCTGCTCGCCCATCCCGCAGCGGGCGACCACTCGCTGTCGCAGACCTGGGCGCTGACGTGGCGCGGTGTGACGCGCGGCGTGCTGCCCGCGCTGCTGGGCGGGCCGTGGTCGTGGGGGCGCTGGAACCCCAGCCCGCCGTTCGGTGTGGTGTCCACCGGGGTGGTCATCGCGTCGACGGTGGTCGTCGCGGCCGTCGTGACCGCGGCGATCCTGCTGCGACGCGGCGCGGGTCTCGTCGTGCTCGCGGCCGTCGGATACGTCGTCGTCGCGCAGGCGCTGGTCTCGTGGAACCGCAGCAGTACCGGTACGGCGCTGGAGTTGGCGCAGACGCTGCGGTATCTGCCCGACTCGGCGGTGGTGATCGCGATCGCGGCGGTGCTGATCCTGTCGTCCCCGACGCGGTGCGCGCTGTCGGGACCCGTGCGTCGTCGGGCCGGGATCGTCGGGGGCGTGGTGACGGGCGCAATCGCGGTCTCGTCGGTCGTCTCGACCGTCGCGTTCACCGACAGCTGGTCGGACAACCCGACGGGCGCCTACCTGCGGACCGCGGCGTCGTCGCTCGCCGACGTGCGGGACACCCCGATGTTCGACCAGGCCCTGCCGCTCGAGGTGCTGCTGCCGGTCGCGTACCCCGACAACCAGATCTCGCGGGTCTTCGCCGGCCTCGAGCACCGACCGCGTTTCGGTGACTGGACCGACCGACTTCTCGTCCTGGATCCCGGGGGCCGTCGGGCCGACGGCGCGGTGACCCGTGCCCGCGCGTTCGCCGCGGGTTCGGGGACGTGTGCCCGTCCCGAGGTGACCGGTCCGACGGCGATCCCGCTCGACGGCCCGCTGATCCGGTGGCGGTGGACCGTCGCGGTCGGATACTGCGCGACCGGCGACGGCCGGATCGAGGTGCGCATCGGGGACAGTGCGCCGGTCACCGTGCCGGTGCGGTCGGGGCTGCACCCGCTGTACGTGCAGGCGCGTGGATCCGGTGACACCGTGTCGGTCCGACCACTCACTCCGGGACTCGGTGTGCACTTCTCGGCCGGTCAGGTCGGTGAGGTGTACGACCCGGCGCTGCTGCGTTAGAACATCTGTGCGCATGGCGCGCGCACCCTGTCCGACCACGCGGGTACTCTCAATCCCTGATGAAATCCGCACCACAGCCGTCGCTTCCCGGACTCACCAGGGGTGATCCGTCGGTCTCGGGGGTGTCCGACGACGCCCTCACCGACCGTGCGCGTGAACTGCTCGACGGGCTCAACCCGCAGCAGCAGGCCGCGGTGCGCCACGCCGGGTCGCCGCTGCTGATCGTGGCCGGCGCCGGGTCCGGCAAGACGGCCGTGCTGACACGTCGGATCGCCTACCTCCTGGCCCAGCGGGACGTCTCACCCGGCGAGATCCTCGCCATCACGTTCACCAACAAGGCCGCCGCCGAGATGCGTGAGCGGGTGGTGTCACTGGTCGGCCCGCGGGCCAACCGGATGTGGGTGTCGACGTTCCACTCGACCTGTGTGCGGATCCTGCGGGCGCAGGCCGCGCTCATCGCGAGCCGGAACTCGAACTTCTCCATCTACGACGCCGACGACTCGAAGCGGCTGCTGGCGATGATCGTCCGCGACCTCGATCTCGACCCGAAGAAGTTCTCACCGCGCGGCGCGGGCATCCACATCTCGAACCTCAAGAACGAGCTGATCGACCCGGCGGCGGCCACCGAGGCGGCGGCCGAGGCCGACGACGACACGCTGGTGACGCTCGCCGACATCTACACCCAGTACCAGCGACGTCTGGCCGCGGCGAACGCCTTCGACTTCGACGACCTCATCGGCGAGACGGTCACGCTGCTGCAGACTCATCCCGAGGTCGCCGAGTACTACCGTCGTCGTTTCCGTCATGTCCTGGTGGACGAGTACCAGGACACCAACCACGCGCAGTACGTCCTGGTGCGCGAGCTCGTCGGGACCGGCGCCGGCGCGGTGACGCCGTCGGAGCTGTGCGTCGTCGGTGACGCCGACCAGTCGATCTACGCGTTCCGCGGCGCCACGATCCGCAACATCGAGGAGTTCGAGCGCGACTTCCCCGACACCGAGACCATCTTGCTGGAGCAGAACTACCGCTCGACGCAGACGATCCTGTCGGCGGCCAACGCGGTCATCGCGCGGAACCCGAATCGTCGCGAGAAGAAGCTGTGGACCGACTCCGGGGACGGCGAGCTCATCGTCGGGTACGTCGCCGACACCGAGCGCGACGAGGCGTCGTTCATCGCCGGTGAGATCGACCGTCTCACCGACACAGGGGAGTTCGCCTACTCCGACATCGCCGTGTTCTACCGGACCAACAGTGGGTCCCGTGCGCTCGAGGAGGTGTTCATCCGGCTCGGCATCGCCTACAAGGTCGTCGGCGGTGTGCGCTTCTACGAGCGGCGCGAGGTCCGCGACATCGTCGCCTACCTGCGCGTCGTCGCGAACCCGGAGGACACCGTCAGCCTCCGACGGATCGTCAACGTGCCCAAGCGTGCCATCGGCGACCGCGCGCAGGCCTGCGTCGCGGTGCACTCGGAGAACGCGGGCATCAGTTACTACCAGGCGCTGATCGACGCCGCGGCGGGAAACGTCCCGATGCTGAACTCGCGCGCGGTGAAGCAGATCTCGGGTTTCGTCGACCTCATCGAAGGTCTCCGCAACGACTTCCTGACGATCTTCGCGTCCGGCGACGCCGAGGACGCGGACACCGTGTCCGTCGACGCCGGCCGTGAGAACGCCGACATCGGTGACCTCGTCGAGGCGATCGTGGCGCGGTCGGGATACCGCGACGAGCTCGAGGGATCGTCGGACCCGCAGGACGGCGCTCGCCGCGACAACCTCGAGGAACTCGTCTCGGTCGCCCGGGAGTTCAGCATCGACGCGGCCGCGCTCGCGCCGGAGGATCGTCCTGATCCCGCCGACGGCGAGCCCGAACCGGGGTCGCTGGCGGCGTTCCTCGAGCGGGTGTCGCTCGTCGCCGACGCCGACCAGGTCCCCGACAGCGAGTCCGGCCTCGTCACGTTGATGACCCTGCACACCGCGAAGGGACTCGAGTTCCCCGTCGTGTTCGTCACCGGGTGGGAGGACGGACAGTTCCCCCACATGCGCGCCCTCGGCGACCCGGCCGAACTCAGCGAGGAACGGCGTCTCGCCTACGTGGGCATCACCCGGGCCCGCAAACGGCTGTACGTGACACGCGCGATGGTGCGGTCGGCGTGGGGTCAACCGGTGTCGAACCCGGAATCGCGCTTCCTACAGGAGATCCCGCAACACCTCATCGACTGGCAGCGCACCGAGCCGAGGCGTCGGGAGCGGTCGTTCGGCAGTTCCGGCGGCTTCTTCGGTGCCGGTTCCTACCGGTCGGGGTCGGGGGAGTCGGGCTCGTCGGGCATGCGCGGCCGGTCGTCGTACTCCTCCGACCCGACGCGCGGTCGGAACGCACAGGTGTCGGTGGCCGTCGGCGATCGCGTGAACCACGCCAAGTACGGGATGGGCAAGGTCGTCGCCAAGGAGGGATCCGGCGCGACCGAACGCGTCACCTTCGACTTCGGCAGCGGGGGCCGGATCACCCTCATGTCCCTCGGGGGACTCCCGGTCGAGAAGCTCTAGACCCGCTGCCCCGTTCGTTGGGCAGTCGGAACCGTCTGGTGGGCAGCGAAGACGTGGGCCGACCCGTGGACGACCGACCGGTGGTTTCGGCTGCCCAACGAACGGCTCCGGCTGCCCAACGGGTGGTTCCGGCCGCCCAACGAACGGCTCCGGCTGCCCAACGAATGGACTTGGCTGCCCGACGAACGGCGTGGGACCGCGGGTGCCTGGGTCGCCGCGAGTGCGTGGTGTGGGTGCGCCTTGAGAGGGCGGTTGCTCAGCCGGTGTAGGCGGGCTGGCGGATGCCGTGCGCGGCGAGCCACGGCGTCGGGTCGATCTTCATGCCGTGCTGCCACACCTCGAAGTGGCAGTGCGGGCCGGTGGAGAACCCGTTGCTGCCGACGGCGCCGATGATGTCGCCCGCCTCGACGTGCTGGCCCTTGCGGACGCCGACACCCGAGTCGTACATGTGGCCGTACATGGTGATGGTGCCGTCGGGCGCCTCGATCTGAATCCAGTTGCCGAAGCCCTCGGCCGGACCCGCCTCGCGGACGATGCCGTCGGTGGCCGCGTGGATGGGGGTGCCCAGCGGGGCGGCGAAGTCGACGCCACCGTGGAACGCGCCCCAGCGGTACGCGAAGCCGGACGTGAACTGGTAGGCGCCGAACGCGACCGGCGACGCGAACAGGGGCCGACGTGCGGCGGCGTCCGCGGCGGCGGCGTCCTTGGCGTACTTGTCGCCCTGCGCGAGCTGGTCGGTGAAGTTCTTCATGTCCGACGGCGCGGTGCCCGGCGTGACGCCGGAGTCGCCCTGCAGTGTCGGATCGACGGGTGCGACGGCGGCGGCCGGGTTGACCCCGGCGTTCGGCGCGTCGGCGGTGTCGGTGTCGGTCGGCTGCGCGGTGTCGATGTGGCCGGTCGCAGCCACGACTGCTGCGCCCGCGGCGACGGCCAGCAGGGCAGCACGTCCCTTGAGGGCCGACGGCGGCGCGGCCAGGCGATGGCGGCCGCCCGAGCGTGCCGGTCGCGCCTGCGGGGTCGGCCGTGCCTCGGGTGCGCGGTAGCCGGTCTCGTCGAGGGTGAAGCGATGGGCGTCGGCCGTCGCCTCGAACTCCACCTCGGCGATGAGGATGTCCTGCGTGACGTCGGCAGGGAGGGGCCGCTGCGGGGTGCGCGGGCGGGGCGCGTCCCACGAGGGGGTGTCTGTGGAGTCCCAGTCGATCGGGATGATCGAGGTGATCTCCTCGGGACGGAGGTCGTCCTCCAGGGTCGTGCTGTCGACGTCGACGCCCGTGTTCCCTCGTACTGCCAAGACTGCACCTTCCGAATTCGACACACGCCCACCCACGCCTGATGCGCGGAGCGTCCGCGTGTGCTGTGCCTTCCGGCTTGTCCCCCACGAATGTGCGCTGTGCTCGCCGACCCGATGATCGCGGTCTCGTCGCTGCGCCCAGGCGACGGTAACGAAATGATTGCAGCGTGTGCAACCGCGGGCGAACGGTTCTTCAGCGATGTGAGCTGCCTCACATTTGACCACGCGGTGCGAGCAGTCGGAATTTTCCGTCTCTGTGCCCGAAATGGCCGCAAAACGGCCCGAACGAGCGCTCGGACGGAGGTCGCGAACGCCGATTGAGTGACCTGGGCCACGTGGATCGGATGCGCGTCCGGTGGCCGCACACCGCGGCGATAACCTCTCTCACGGTGCTCGCGGCCACAGACGAAGCGCGGGCGAATCTGGAGATGGTGAGCTGAATGGATCTCTTCGAATACCAGGCGAAGGAACTCTTCGCCAAGCACGAGGTTCCGACATCCGCCGGCCGCGTGACCGACACCGTCGAGGGAGCTCGGCAGATCGCCGAGGAAATCGGCAAGCCGGTCATGGTCAAGGCCCAGGTGAAGGTCGGCGGCCGTGGCAAGGCGGGCGGCGTCAAGTACTCCGCCGACGCCGACGAGGCGCAGGCCAACGCCGAGGCGATCCTCGGCCTGGACATCAAGGGCCACGTCGTCAAGAAGCTCCTCGTGGCCGAGGCGAGCGACATCGCGGAGGAGTACTACATCTCCTTCCTGCTCGACCGCACGAACCGCACCTACCTCGCGATGTGCTCGGTCGAGGGCGGCGTGGAGATCGAGGTGACGGCCGAGGAGAACCCCGACGCCCTCGCCCGCGTCCCCGTCGACGCCGTGAAGGGTGTGGACCTCGCGTTCGCCCGCGAGATCGCCGAGAAGGGCAAGCTCCCCGCCGAGGTGCTCGACGCCGCGGCCAACACCATCCAGAAGCTGTGGGAGGTGTTCATCGGTGAGGACGCCACGCTGGTCGAGGTCAACCCGCTGGTGCGCACCCCCGACGACCAGATCCTGGCCCTCGACGGCAAGATCACGCTCGACGCGAACGCCGACTTCCGCCAGCCCGACCATGCGGAGTTCGAGGACAAGGACGCGACCGACCCCCTCGAGCTGAAGGCCAAGGAGAACGACCTCAACTACGTCAAGCTCGACGGCCAGGTCGGCATCATCGGCAACGGCGCGGGCCTGGTCATGTCGACCCTCGACGTCGTCGCGTACGCCGGTGAGAAGCACGGCGGCGTGAAGCCCGCCAACTTCCTCGACATCGGCGGCGGTGCGTCCGCCGAGGTCATGGCGGCCGGACTCGACGTCATCCTCGGCGACTCGCAGGTCAAGAGCGTGTTCGTCAACGTCTTCGGTGGCATCACCGCGTGCGACGCGGTCGCCAACGGCATCGTGTCCGCGCTGAAGATCCTCGGCGACGACGCGAACAAGCCCCTCGTGGTCCGGCTCGACGGCAACAACGTCGAGGAGGGCCGCCGGATCCTCGACGAGGCGAACCACCCGCTCGTCACCCTGGCCGACACCATGGACGCCGGCGCCGACAAGGCCGCCGAACTGGCGAGCAAGTAAAGGACGAGCAGACATGTCGATTTTCCTCACCAAGGACAGCAAGGTCATCGTCCAGGGCATCACCGGCGGCGAGGGCACCAAGCACACCAAGCTGATGCTCAAGGCCGGCACCCAGGTCGTGGGTGGCGTCAACGCCCGCAAGGCCGGCACCACCGTCAGCCACCAGGCCAAGGACGGCTCCGACGTCGAGCTCCCCGTGTTCGGGTCGGTCTCGGAGGCCATCGAGAAGACGGGCGCCGACGTCTCCATCGCGTTCGTCCCGCCGAAGTTCGCCAAGGACGCCATCATCGAGGCGATCGACGCGGAGATCCCGCTGCTCGTCGTCATCACCGAGGGCATCCCCGTGCAGGACTCCGCGTACGCGTGGGCCTACAACAAGTCCAAGGGCGAGAAGACCCGCATCATCGGCCCGAACTGCCCCGGCATCATCACCCCGGAGGAGTCGCTCGTCGGCATCACGCCGGCGAACATCGCGGGCAAGGGTGGCATCGGCCTCGTCTCGAAGTCGGGCACCCTGACCTACCAGATGATGTACGAGCTGCGGGACATCGGCTTCTCGACGGCCATCGGCATCGGCGGTGACCCGGTCATCGGCACGACGCACATCGACGCCATCGAGGCGTTCGAGGCCGACCCCGAGACCAAGGTCATCGTGATGATCGGCGAGATCGGCGGCGACGCCGAGGAGCGTGCCGCCGACTACATCAAGGCCAACGTGAGCAAGCCCGTCGTCGGCTACGTCGCCGGGTTCACCGCGCCTGAGGGCAAGACGATGGGCCACGCCGGCGCCATCGTCTCCGGCAGCTCCGGCACCGCGCAGGCCAAGAAGGACGCGCTGGAGGCCGCCGGCGTCAAGGTCGGCAAGACGCCGACCGAGACCGCCGAGCTCGCGCGCGAGCTGTACAACGCTCTCTGACATCTGTTTCCGACGACAGCCCCGCCCGGTCCCGGGCGGGGCTGTCGTCGTCTCCGGGGGTGTCGCGCCTACCGTCGAGGCATGACCTCCTCGATCCCGTCGACCACCACGTCGATCGCCGCCACCGCGCCCGGACCCGTCGACGCCGACACCTCGTTCGTCGTCGTCGAGTCGGAGACCCCCACGCCGACCGGGCACGACCTGCTGGTCGCCGTGAAGGCCGTTTCGGTCAACCCCGTCGACGTCAAGGTGCGCAGTGGGTTCGACGCGGACGCGGCACCGAAGGTGCTGGGGTTCGACGCGGCCGGTGTCGTCGTGGCCGTCGGGCCCGACGTGACCACACGGGCGGTCGGGGACGAGGTCTTCTACGCCGGGTCGATCGCCCGGCCCGGCACGAACACCAGCCACCATCTCGTCGACGAGCGGGTCGTCGGCCGCAAGCCGTCGTCGATCGACTTCGCCGAGGCGGCCGCACTGCCGCTCACCTCGATCACCGCCTGGGAGGCGCTGTTCGAGGTGTTGGAGATCCCCGAGGGCGCGTCGGGCACCGTGCTCGTCAGCGGGGGAGCAGGCGGGACCGGGTCGATGGTCACCCAGCTCGCACGAGCGCTCACCGACCTGACGGTCGTGGCGACGGCGTCGCGTGACGAGTCGCGGGAGTGGGCGACCCGGATGGGCGCGCATCACGTCGTCGACCGCCACGATCTCGTGTCGTCGGTGCGGGAGGTCGCCCCCGGCGGCGTCGATCACGTCTTCTCCGCGTTCTCCGACGGCAATGTCGAGGCCTACGCCGAGCTCCTGCGGGTGCGCGGCGCGGTCGTCGCGATCGACGACCCCGAGGGACTCGACACCATGCCGCTGAAGTCGAAGAGCCAGAGCTGGCGGTGGGAGTTCATGTTCACGCTGCCGCTCCAGCAGCCGGAGAACGACGCCCAGGCCCGGCTCCTCGACCGCATCGCCGACCTCGTCGACGAGGGTCGGATCGTGTCGACGATGAACCGCACGCTCTCGCCCCTCGGCGTCGACACGCTGCGCGAGGCGCACCGGATCCTCGAGTCGTCGGGCACGGTCGGCAAGGTCGTCATCACCGCCGACTGATCACTCGCCGAGCGTGCACCAGATCTCGTCGAGAGTGCACCAGATCCCGCCGAGCGGGCAGACGGTCAGCGATGTGTGCCACGACTGCACGGTCGCTGGGATCTGCTGCACGGCCGACGGCATCAAATGCACGCTCGGGGAGGGGTTTGGGTCCACTCGGCGAGGGGTTTTGGCACAGTCGGCGAGTTCCAGCCGGGGATCAGCGTGCGGCGACGATCTGTTCGCGGAGGATCTCGGCGTGCCCGCAGTGCTGCGCGAGCTCACGGAGCACATGAAGGTGTGAGTCCCAGAGCGGGTGCGGGCGCCGTCCGGTGACGATCGTGTCCAGGCTTGTCGACGCGATCGCCAACCGAGCATCCGCGCAGGCGGTGAGATACCCCGACAGCACGCTCGCGATGGTGTCGGAATCGTCGAGGATCCACGACTCCTCCGCGGATTCCGGAAGACCCATGTCGGCGCGCGAGCGTCCGGTGATGTCCTGGTCGTACCAGACCCTGTGGACGAAGGTCACGTGCTTGAGCAGGCCGAGCAGCGTCGTCGCCGACGGGACGAGCGACCGGCGCGCCTCCTCCTCGGTCAGGTCGTCGAGGTAGTGGGCGAGGAGATCGCGGTGCTCGTCGATGTACGCGTCGAGGCTGCGCCGGGTCGGGTGCCCGGGATCGCCGGGGCCGGCTGTCGAGTCGTCCATGCGACCAGTACAACCGAACCCCGGCGATCCCGTGGTGTCAGTGGCGGGAGTGTCCGTTCAGCGATGCGTCGGGCACCCGGCGTCGGTTGATCATCTCGCGCACCTGGTGTTCGAGCTCGTCGGTCGCGAGCGCACCGCCGGTCCCACTGCGGCCGAGGCCGTTCCCGCCCAGCATCGGGTCACCGCCGAAGTCGGACTCGAGGTCGGCGACGGAGTAGTGGCGACGCCGCTCACCGTCAGTTCCGTCGCGCATGTCGTCGTGATCGACGTGCTCCGCGTTCCGGCGGCTGTCGCTGGGGGCCGACGTGTCGTCGGTCGTACGCCCATCGGCCGCACGGTCGTCAGTGGTCTCGTCGTCGATGGGCTCGGCGTTGGAGTCGAGGCCGTGGGCGGCGAGGATCCGCTCGCGGTCGGCCATGCCCTTCTGCATCATCGCGCCCTGGGCGGCCGCCATCATCGTCGTCTTGCCGGCGAGGATGCGGTCGAACTCCTTGCTCTCGCGCCACCGCTTGCCGACGAGCATCGTCACGATGCCGAGGACCGCGTAGCCCGCCATCAGGAGGAACGGCTGCCAGTAGGGCTCGCCGACGCCGTACAGGACACGCTTGATCATCTCGGTGATGCCGTGTCCGACGACCAACGGGTTCAGATCACCGAAGATCCGCGGGACCATCCACACCGGGTAGGCCGCGCCGGACGACGGGATGGAGAGGAAGACGAACATCGTCAGCGCGATGGCGGTGATGAAGCGACCGAAGAAGTACGCGAGGCCGTTCACGGCGAGTCCGATCGCGAGGATCCACAGGAACGACACCCCCATCATCTGCCAGATGTGTGCGCTGCTGTAGACGCCGAGCACCAGCGACGCCAGCACGTTGGTGATCACCGACGCGACCAACGCCCCGCCGGCGAGGATCCCGACGCGGGTCAGGTGGCTCAGCGGGTTGCCCATCATGCCGATGAACATGGCCACCATGTAGCCGCCGATGCACCAGGACAGCATCAGGTACATCGCGCCCATGCCGTAGGAGTCACCCGACGGCAGGGGAGCGATGTCGGTGATCCGCGGTGTCGTGCCGGCCTGGCTGAACGCGGTGGTGAACGTCGACTTCATCAGCTGCGCGGCCTGGAACTGGTGGGCGCTGGCGATGGTGACCTCGGGGGCACCCGTCCGGCTGGTCGGGAACTGCACCGCCGCCGCGGCGCTGCCGTCGCGGACGGCCTCGGTCGCCTGGTCGGTGTCCTGATAGAAGCGGAAGTCGAACATGCCGGGCGAAGCCTGGGTGAATTTGTCCGTGAACTGCGACGCCGCGGGTGAGTTCACGACCGCCACCGGCGCGTCGTGGATCTTCGGCGAGTGGAACGCCCCCAGGTAGCAGAAGCAGAACATGAACATGAAGAAGATCGGCAGCCACATCTGGAGGCCGATCATCTGCAGCGCCGGGGGCAGCTTGCTGTACTGCTTGCGCCACCGCGTGGTCACCGAGGAGAGCATCGCAGAGTCCCTTCATCCGATCCGGGAAAAGTATGAGTGCATGCTACAACTACGTGTAAACCCCAACTAATTCCCGAGGGGGTCGTCACGACGCCAACGATCCGCCGAAGATCTGCCAGGCCAGGAGTGACTTCGCGATCAGGCTGAGCACGAGGTAGGACTTCTCGCCGAAGGCGTAGCTGCGCCACGGACCGATCTGGCGGTACTGCAACCACTGGTTGACCGCGAAGGTCGAGAAGAAGATCAGCAGGGACACGAACACCCCGACGACGAACCCGGGGACGCGACTGCCCGCGCCGACGAAGTTGACGACGATGACGATCCACGGCACGACGCCGGCGACGCAGCCGAACCAGAACGGCAGCATCGTGGTGTGCTCGCGGCCGGGTGGGTTGGCGCGCTCCTGCAGCCAGCCGAACAGGATCATCGCCACGTTCGCGCCGAACACCGCGATCACCGCGTCGATGTTGGTGACGCCGAAGTAGAAGGCGATCAGCACGATCATGATCGACGCGCTGACCGAGTACTCGATCCATCGGAACCGATTGATCCCGCGACGGAGGTCGTTCTCGTAGAGCCTGCGCCCGACCGTCGCGGTGACGAGGTGGTCGATCGCGGCCAGGGCGAGGAACACCGCGATCGCGACGCCGATCGAGACGTCGAACAACTTCTCCGGGGCGGGCGGGGCGGTACCCGGCGGCCCGACGGGGAACGTGGAGGTGACGGTGATGGAGAACCCGTTCGCCAGCACGAGCACCGCGACCGCCTGCGCGGCGTGCAGGACCGTCAGCCCGATGTTCCACCGCCACAGGCCTGCCAGTCGTTCGTCGGTCACGCCGCTCGCGATCGCAGTCATGCGGTGGACGCTATGCCCGCCCCGGTCGGCGGTACAGGTCTCCGACGACACCGCCGGGCGATCGAGACCTGGGTCTCGCCGCGGTCACGGACGGATCAGATTCCGAGGCGCTGCCGCTGCGCGGCGACCTCCTCGCGGTACCGGGCGACGTTGGCCATCTTGATGTCCTCGTACCCACGGACCATGTCGGGCAGGGCGAGGAGCGCGGCCGCGGCCGTGAGGTCCTCGTCCCCGACGCCGCCGTCGGCGATCGCCGACGTGACGCATGCGACCAGTGCCCGGTACTCGTCGACGAGGTCGCGCTCGGTGCGTCGGATCTCGGTGCGGCCGAACGGGTCGAGTACGGTGCCGCGGAGCCGCTTGAACCGTGCCAGGCCGTGCAGCGCCTTCTGCGTGGTCGGTCCGAGCGCGATCTTGCGACGCATGCCCATGGCGCGCAGCGCAGGCGGGTGCAGCCGGACGGCGACGCGAGCGTCGTCACCGAACGTGGCGGCGACCTCGCGCGCGAACTCGTCGTCGGCGGACAGGCGGGCCACCTCATACTCGTCCTTGTAGGCCATCAGCTTGTGCAGACCGCGTACCGCCGCACCGGTCACCGCCACGGACCCCAGTCGCTGCTCGGCGACAAACAGCCCGTGGACGTCGTCGACGTATCGCCGTGCGTAGCGCTCGCTCTGGTAGCCGACCAGATCGTCGACCCGGGTCAGCAGAGCCGAGCGCAGATCCTCGTCGAGGTCACCGAAGCGAGCGATCTGCTCACGCGCGAACACCGACGGCTCGCTCAGCGGCGCAGGGGGCCGCAGTGCGTCGACGGCGGCCGTGACCGCCTCGGGGTCGGCGGCGAGCTGGCGCCCGCGGCGGAACGCCTGGACGTTGGCGTCGACGGCGACGCCGTTCACCCCGATGGCTCGTTCGATCGCCGCGGCCGAGATCGGCAGGGCGCCGGTCTGATATGCGACGCCGACCATCAGCATGTTCGCGAACTGCTCGTCCCCGAACAGGGCGGTGGCGGTCGCGGCCGCATCGACGAAGATCGCCCGCGCGACGTGTTCGGTCACCCGGTCGACGATGCTCGACCGCGCCGGGAACCCGACCGCGGTGTCGATCACCATGGCGCCGGTGGGGATCTCGCTGGTCGACACGACGGCGACGGTCAGCTCGGGATCGGCGACCCTGAGGTTCACCGGGTCGACGCCGACGAGCGGGTCGCAGGCGAGGTAGAGGTCGCAGTCACCCGTTGCGACCTTCGCGGCCTGGTCGACGTGCGGACGCGTCGCGAGCTTCAGGTCGCCGACGACGGCCCCGCCCTTCTGTGCCAGGCCGGTCATGTCGACGGTGCGGGCGTGCAGGCCGTCGAGCGAGGCCGCGGTCGCGAGCACCTGGCTGACGGTGACCACGCCGGTGCCGCCGATGCCCGTGGTCCGCATCCGGAACCCGTGCTCCGACAACCTCGACGATGCCGCCGGCGCCACCGGGAGCACGTCGACACCGATGTCCGCGACGCGGCGACGGGAGACGCCCGATCCGGGGGTGACGGTGACGAACGACGGGCAGTCGCCGTCCAGGCAGGACATGTCGAGGTTGCAGGAGCTCTGGTCGATGCGGGTCTTGCGGCCGAACTCGGTCTGGACCGGGTGCACCGACAGGCAGTTGCTCTTCTGCCCGCAGTCGCCGCAGCCCTCGCAGATGCGCTCGTTGATCATCACGCGGGTCGTCGGGGTGGGGGTCGTACCCCGCTTGCGGCCACGGCGCTTCTCGGCGGCGCAGTGCTGGTCGTGCACCAGAACCGTCACGCCGTCGACGGCGGCGAGTTCGGTCTGCACTGCCAGCATGTCGTCGCGGTGGCGGACCGAGACGCCCGGCGCGAGGTCGAGTGTCCGGGTGCGGTCGGGGTCGTCGGAGGTGACGACGACGCGGGACACGCCCTCCGCCACGAGGAGTCGGGTGAGCTCGCCGAGCCCGCGCGCACCGACCGCGTCCTGACCGCCGGTCATCGCCACGGTGCCGTTGTGGAGCAGCTTGTAGGTGATGCGCTCGCCGGAGGCCACCGCCGCGCGCAGCGCGAGCGACCCGGAGTGCATGAAGGTGCCGTCGCCGACGTTCTGCACGAAGTGCTGCTCGCCGACGAACGGCGCGATGCCCAGCCACTGGGCGCCTTCGCCGCCCATCTGGGTGACGCCGGTGATGTCCCCGACCTGCGCGGGATCCATCAGCAGGACCATGGCGTGACAGCCGATCCCGGCGCCGACGAGGGTGTCGGGGGTGACCTTGGTGGAAGTGTTGTGCGGGCAGCCCGAGCAGAAGTAGGGCGTCCGCACCGCGAGCGGGAGTTCGATGCGGGTGCGCCGACGGCTCTGTCGCTCCAGCCAGGCCTCGGCGGCGGGCACGTGGTGCACGCGGGCGAGTCGGTTCGCGAGACCTCGGGTGACCGCGTCGACGTCGAGTTCGCCGAAGCGGGAGAACAGGGTGGCGCCCTGCTCGTCGGTCTTGCCGACGATCGACGCGAGCCCACCGGCGCGGGCGCGGTCGAAGAGGATGTCGCGCATCATCGTCTCGATGAAGTCGCGCTTCTCCTCGACGACGATGATCTCGTCGAGACCGGACACGAACTCGTCGAGGATCGAGCGCTCGAACGGGTAGACCATCCCGAGCTTGAGGATGCGGATGCCGAGGTGGCCGAGCTCGTCGTCGCCGATCCCGATGAGCCGCAAGGCCTCCCGCACGTCGAGATAGGTCTTGCCGGCGGCGACGATGCCTATGCGGTCGTCGGCGGTCCGCTGCACGATGCGGTTCAGCCTGTTCAGCCGCGCGTACTCCTCCGCGCGCGGCTTGCGGATGGTCAGCTGGTTCTGCTCGAGCTCCATCAGCTCCGCGCCGAGCAGGCGACCGCTGGGGATGTGGGGGCTGTCGCCGAGTGCCCCGAGGTCGGGGACGATGCGGTCGGGCGAGACCTCGGCGGTGGACGCTCCGTCGGCGACGTGGGCCGAGATCTTCAGCGACGTCCACAGTCCCGAGACCCGCGACATGATTGCCGCATGGACACCGAAGTCGAGGATGTCCTGCGAGTCGGCGGGATAGAGGACCGGCATGTAGAGGTCGGCCAGGGCCATCTCCGACGCGCACGGGACCGTCGAGCTCTTCGCGCCGGGGTCGTCGCCGACGAGCGCGACCGCGCCGCCGCGATGGTGGGTGCCGATGAGGTTCGCGTGCCGCAGCGCGTCGGAGGCGCGGTCGAGGCCGGGTGCCTTGCCGTACCAGTAGCCGACGACGCCGTCCCGGGGCGTGCCGTCGGCCGTCGGGGCGAGTGAGGCGACGCGCGCGGCCACCTGGGAGCCCATGACGGAGGTGGCGCCGAGCTCCTCGTTGAGGGCGGGCCGGTGCGTGACGTCGAGCGGGGCGAGCAGGGCACGACGGCGGGCGAGTTCGAGATCGAAGCCGGCGAGGGGGGAGCCCTCGTAGCCGGAGACGAAGGAGGCGGTGTGCAGACCGGCGCGGCGGTCGATGCGGGCGCGGTCACCGATCATGCGGACCAGCGCCTGGATGCCCGTCAGGTAGACGGTGCCCGACGAGCGCGTGTAGCGGTCGTCGAGGGAGTACCGCGCACGCGGCTGCGGGGCGTCGCCGCCCTGCGGTGTGGGTTCGGTCGTGAGGGTCATGGGGTCTCCTGGCCTGCTCATATGTGTCCGGCCTGTGCTCGGGGTGGTGAGCGTGGGGCCGGAGTGTTGTGTGTCGGTGTCCACACCGTATGTCGCGACGTGACCGCTGTCACTCGGCGGGCCGGGGGATGATGTCGCGGTGACCGACACCGACGCGATGACCGCCTTCGACCGCTTCGTCGCCCAGTTGCCCCCGCAGGCGCGGCCGGCCGAGGGGTCGCTGGTCGCCGACGACCCCGTGGACGGCTACTCCCGCGTGTGGGAGTGGAGCGTCGAGAACCCCGCCGGTTTCTGGCGCGCGCTGTGGGTCTTCACCGGCATGCACAGCCGGTCGGACGAGCAGGTCACAGAGACCACCCCGCTCGACCGCGTCCTCGCCTCCGGCGTCATGCCGGGCGCCGTGTGGTTCCCGGGTGTCGAGCTCAACTACGTCGACCGTGTCCTCGCGTCCTGCGCCACCGCCGACGGCGAGGCCGCGGCGATCGTCGGCGTCGACGAGGACGGCGGGCGCACCGTCCACACCTGGGGGGACCTTCCGGGTCGGATCGGTGCCGTCGCGCAGTGGCTGCGCGAATCCGGTGTCCGGCGGGGCGACGTCGTGGCGGCGTACCTGCCCGACATCGCCGACGCCATGGTCGCGTTCCTCGCGACCGCGTCGATCGGAGCGGTGTGGTCGGGGTGCGGCGCCGACTACGCACCCGAGGGCGCGGCGGCCCGACTGGGGCAATTGCGGCCCGTCGTCCTGATCGTCGCCGACGGCTACCTCTTCGGCGGGAAGTGGCGTGACAAGCGGGCCGACGCGCAGGCCCTCGTCGACGCGATGGACACCGTGACGACCGTCGGTGTGATCACCACCGCCGACGACGCGCAGCCGTGGACGCTCGGCGGGGTCACCAGAGCGGACCTGCACGACGTCATGGCGCACCCGGTCGATCCCGTCGTGGAGGCGGTGCCGTTCGACCACCCGCTGTGGGTGCTGTTCAGTTCCGGCACCACCGGCCGGCCGAAGGGCATCGTCCACGGCCACGGGGGCGTCGTGCTCGAACACCTGAAGGTGTTGGTGCTGCACGCCGGGCTGGTGCCGGGCGACGTCTTCTTCTGGCACACCGCGCTGAGCTGGATGATGTGGAACTACCGCGTCGGCGGCCTGCTCGCGGGCGTCGGCGTCGTCTGCTACTCCGGGTCGCCGCTGTATCCCGACGCCGACCGGCTGTGGCAGATCGTCGAGTCCGAGCGCGTCGCCTACCTCGGCACGAGCCCCGGCCAGATCCAGGCGTCGCGCAAGGCCGACCTGCGGCCCGGCGAGGCGCACGACCTGTCGCGGCTGCGCACCGTCGGCAGCACGGGGTCGACGCTGGCCGCCGACCTGTTCGAGTGGATCCCCGACGCCGTCGGCGTCGACGTCACCGTGTCGTCGGTGAGCGGCGGGACCGACGTCGTCACCGCGTTCGCCGGCGGGTCCGTCGGCATCCCGGTGGTGCCCGGCGAGCTGTCGGTCCGCTACCTCGGTGTGGCCCTGCACAGCTGGTCCCCGGATCGCCGCGCACTCGTCGACGAGGTCGGGGAGATGGTGATCACGGCGCCGATGCCGTCCATGCCGGTCGGGTTCTGGGACGACGAGGACGGATCCCGGTACAGGGCGGCCTACTTCGAGCACGAGTGGGAGGGCGAGCGGTCGTCGGAGCCCGTCTGGCGGCACGGTGACTGGGTGACCGTGACGTCCCGGGGGTCACTGGTGATCCACGGTCGCAGCGACGCGACCCTCAACCGGCACGGCATCCGCATGGGCTCGGCCGACATCTACGAGGTCGTCGAGGCCGTCCCCGAGGTCGCGGAGGCCTTCGCCCTCGGTGTCGACGGCCCGGAGGGGGCCTACTGGATGCCGCTGTTCGTCACCCTGATGCCGGGCGGGGACCCTCTCGACGACGGTCTGCGCGACCGCATCCGCGACGCGATCCGCACGCGGCTCTCCCCACGCCACGTCCCCGACGAGATCGTGGAGGCGCCGGGGATCCCGCACACCCGCACGGGCAAGAAGCTCGAGGTGCCGGTGACCGGGATCCTCGCCGGACGGACCGACGTCGCCCTCGACCCGCGGTCCGTCGACGATCCCGACCTGCTCGACTTCTACCGGGAGCAGGGCGCGGCGCACCGCTGGTGACCTGCGATGACGAACAGCTGTACGGCAGCGAAGGGGCGTCGTCGGGCGGGACCGGTACGTTAGCGTGGCAGTACGCCCGGGCGCCGGTGCGAGCCTGCGCCCGACCAACTGATCTCGGTGAGGAGAGTGCAGTGACGTATCCATCCGGTGGGGGCACCGACGAGAACTCCGGCGCGACGCCGTCGCAGCCGGGACAGCCGCAGTCTCAGCAGTCCGGCGGCCAGGCCGGTCAGCCGACCGGGGGCCAGTCCTACGGCGGCCAGCAGTACGGCGGGTCCTCCTACGGCCAGTCCTACGGCACGGGTCAGACCCCGTCGGCCCAGGGTTACGGCGGTCAGCAGTACGGCGGTCAGCAATACAGAGGACAGTCCTACGGGTCGTCCCCGTACGGCCAGCCGGGCGCGCAGACAGGTGGATACGGCACCAGCGGATACGGCGGCCAGGCAACGACGGGTCAGCCCACCGGGTACGGCGCGCCGAGCGGCTACGGCCAGGGCGGCCAGCAGGGGTACACCGGTCAGCAGGGCTACACGGGTCAGCAGGGCTACGGCTCGCAGCCGGGATACGGCGGCTCGACGGGTTCGCCGTACGGACAGCAGGGCGGCTACGGCCAGGGGTACGGCCAGCAGCCCGGCTACGGCCAGCAGTCCGGCGGCTATGGCCAGCAGGCCGGCGGCTACGGCCAGCAGGGCTACGGGCAGTACGGCCAGCAGGGTGGCGGATACGGCCAGGGCTACGGACAGCAGCCGCCGAAGCCCAAGCGGGCTCCCGGGCTCCCCGCCGACATCGGCAAGTACCTCGTGTACGTGATCGGTGTCCTCGGCATCGTCAACCTCTTCCTCGGGTTCACCACCGCGGTGGAGTTCGCCGACGGCAGCGACGCCTCGAGCACGCTGTTCCAGTCCGTCGTCGGGTTCCCGCTCATCGCGCTGGCCGCCGCGGGCATCCTCGCCCTGACGACGTTGCTGCCGAAGCTGACCGGCACCGTGAGTCCCGTCGTCGCGTCGTTGGCGCTGGTCGGCGCTCTGGTGACGCTGTTCCAGCTGGTCACGCTGCCCGACGTCGTCAGCGCGTCCATCGGGCTCATCCTGCTGCTCGTGTTCGGCATCATCGAGGCCATCGCGGCCGTCGTGTGGCTCCTCGTCGACGGCGGCGTGCTGAAGACCGCACCGGCCGTCGCCGGCTCGTCGGACGCGGGACAGTCCGGCACCGGCACCCCGACCACCACCACGAGCACCCAGGCGCCGTCGTCGGCCCCGACCCAGGCCTACAGCTACGGCGGTGCCACCGGCACCGCGACCGGGTCCGGCACGGCCACCGGCAGCACCGGTGCCACCGGCACCTCCGCCGGGTCCGGCACCTCGTCGTCGACCGGGTCGACCGGGTCGACCACCGACACCGGCTCGACCGGTTCGACGTCCGGTTCGCCCACCGCGCAGCCGACCGTCGGCCTCGGCAAGCCGGCGGGGGAGTCCTCGTCGTCACCGACGCCGTCGACCGGTGTGCCCGGCGCTCCGACAGCGGGCCCCACGGGCACGACGCCGCCCGCGTCGCCCTACGGCGACCGCACGCAGTCGTTCCCGGAGCAGACGTCGGGGTCCTGACAAGCCACGGCCCGACGCGTCCGGGCGCTGCTCGGCGCGCCTGACACCGGCGCCGGTGGGGTGGTGCGACCCTGAGGGGTGATGGTCACCTCCACCGGCGCCGGCCTGTCCACCCGACTGCGGGAACTCCGACGCGCGCAACGACTCTCCGCTGCGCGGTCCGCGGGGTCCACCCGCGAGCTCGTCGTCGTCGCGTTCGCCGTGGGGGCCACGGTGCTCATCGGCATCGCGGTCCTCGTCGCGCTCACCCTGCTGACCTCCGACGGCGGGATGACCGGTCTGACCGCTGCCGTCGGCGCGGTCTGGCTCGCCGCACATCAGGTCCCGGTGACGGTCAGCGAGGTCACCGTCGGCGTCCTCCCGCTGCTGCCGACCATCGGCATCGTCGCCGCCGTCGCGCGGGTGACCGCGCGCGCCGCGTCCCGACGGTCCCGCTCCGACGTCACGGCCGTCGTGCTCGCGGCCGTCGCCGGTCCGCTGGTCATCACCGTCATCGCTCTCGCCCTCGTGATGGACGGTTCCACGGTCGTCACCGTCGGCGTGCCGAACGTCGCCGTCGCCCTCGGCGCGACGATCGCCGTCCACGGCATCGGCGCCGGTGTCGGAGTGCTGTGGGCACGCCGATCGGACCCCTCCGCACCCCGTCTTCGCGAGGTGCTGGGCGCGGCTCCGTGGGCGCCGACCGCGCTGCGCGGGGCCGCGATCGGACTTCTCGCGCTGCTGTCGGCCGGCGGTCTGCTCGTCGTGGGCCGCCTGCTCTGGCGGTGGGATGCCCTCGGTGACCTGGTCGCCACCGGTCACGGGGTCGTCGGCGGCATCGGACTGACGGTGCTGTCGATCCTGTACCTCCCCAACGCCATCGTCGGGGCCGCCGCGGTGCTCGTCGGCGCTGCCGCCCATGTCGGTCCCGCCGGCGGCGACCTGTTCGCGGCGACCCCGGGCTCCCTGCCGCCGCTGCCGATCCTGGCCGTCGTCCCGACCGGCGCCGCGACGCTGGCGCCGGTCGTCCTCGTCCTCACCGCCGTCGCAGCGGTGGTCACCGCGGTCCGCACACCGTTCCGGGGGCTGCTCCCGGCGCTCCGCCTCGCCGCCGCGATCGGCGGCCTCATGGCGATCGCGATGGTCGTGCTGACCTGGCTCGCCGGCGGCACGCTCGGCGAGATGGGGACCGCGGGCGCCACCATCCCGGCGGCCGGGCTGTTCACCTTCGGCTGGTGGTTCCTGATCGGTGTCGTCGTGGCCCTCGTGCGGGTCGCGCTCCCGTCGACGCGTCGCGAGCTCCGACGGCACGCGTGGGACGAGGACGCCGTCGACGACCGGGACGACGAGACCGACGCGTGGGACGGCCAGCCGGACGACCTCCCCGCAGACCTCCCGCAGGACAGCCCGCAGATCCCCGCCGACGACAGCCCCACCGTCGACATCGACCCGGACGACGCGCCCCGGCGCGCGCCGGCGGCGCTGGTCTTCGCCGACCACGATCGCGACGACGACCCCTGGGACGACGCGCGCCGCGACGACCGGTGGGACGACCACCGGCGCTGACCGCCGCTCGGACACCTCACCCGGCCCGCCGAGCGTCTCCTCGCCCGGTTTAGGCTCGTCGTGTCCGACAGCCGCCCGCCGCGAGGAGATCGTCCTGAACGCCACGCCCCCCGCCGAGCGGGCACCCGTCGTGGTGCTGGCCTCGGGCACCGGGACGTTGCTGACGGCACTGCTCACCGCCGCCGCGGACGAGTCCTATCCGGCCCGCGTCGTGGCGGTCGTCGTCGATCGCCCGTGCCGCGCCGAGGATGTCGCCGCCCGCTTTGACATCCCCGTCGTGCGGTGCGCGCTCGCGGACCATCCCGACCGCGCGGCGTGGGACGTCGCGATCACCGACGCCGTCGCGCGGTTCGGCCCGGCGCTCGTCGTGACCGCCGGGTTCATGAAGATCCTCGGCCCGACGTTCCTGTCCCGCTTCGGCGGCACGATCCTCAACTCGCACCCCGCGCTGCTGCCGTCGTTCCCGGGGGCGCACGCCGTCGCCGACGCACTGGAGCACGGTGTGGTGGTGACCGGGGCGACCATCCACCTCGTCGACGACGGCGTCGACACCGGGCCGATCCTCATGCAGGCGCCGGTGATGATCGACACCGACGACGACGAGGCCTCCCTGCACTCCCGCATCAAGAGCGTCGAACACGTCCTGCTGGTCCAGGCGGTCGCGGCGTTCGTGACCCGAGGCGTCACCTCCCACGGACGAAAGGCCCGTTTCTCGTGACCGACTCCCGTATCCCGCTGCGTCGCGCGCTGGTGAGCGTGTACGACAAGTCCGGACTGACCGAGCTCGCCCGGACCCTGCACGACGCCGGCGTCGAGCTGGTCTCGACCGGATCCACCGCCAAGACCATTGCGGCCGCGGGCATCCCGGTGACCGAGGTCTCCGAGGTGACCGGCTTCCCCGAGTGCCTCGACGGGCGCGTCAAGACACTGCACCCCCGTGTGCACGCCGGGATCCTCGCCGACCGCCGCAAGGCCTCCCATCGTGACCAGCTCGACGAACTCGGCGTCGCGCCGTTCGATCTCGTGGTCGTCAACCTGTACCCGTTCACCGCGACCGTCGCCTCGGGCGCCGGCTTCGACGAGTGCGTCGAGCAGATCGACATCGGGGGGCCGTCGATGGTCCGCGCCGCGGCGAAGAACCACCCGTCGGTGGCCGTCGTGGTCGACCCCGCCGACTACGGACGCATCTCCACCGCGGTGACCGACGGCGGCTTCGACCTGGGCGCGCGGACCGCGCTCGCCGCGAAGGCGTTCGCACACACCGCCTCCTACGACGTCGCCGTCGCGGGGTGGCTCGCCCAGCAGCTCGCCGACGGTGGGTCGCCGGAGTTCCTCGGCCGCACCTGGGAACTCGGGTCGGCTCTGCGCTACGGCGAGAACCCGCACCAGTCGGCGTCGGTCTACCTCGACCCCGCCGACCCCGGCGGAGGTGGTCTCGCCCGCGCCGAGCAGCTGCACGGCAAGGAGATGAGCTACAACAACTACACCGACGCCGACGCGGCGTGGCGCGCCGCGCACGACTTCGACGGGCCGGCCGTCGCGATCATCAAGCACGCCAACCCCTGCGGGATCGCCGTCGCCGGCGACGTCGCCACCGCGCACCGCAAGGCGCACGAGTGCGATCCGGTCAGCGCCTACGGCGGCGTCATCGCCACGAACACCACCGTCAGCGTCGCGATGGCCGAGCAGGTGGCCGAGATCTTCACCGAGGTGCTCGTCGCCCCCGGTTTCGACGACGGCGCGCTGGGGGTCCTGACCCGCAAGAAGAACATCCGCATCCTGCAGGCGCAGCCGCCGCAGCGCGCGGGCACCGAGCTGCGTCCCATCTCGGGCGGCATCCTGGTGCAGGAACGCGACATCCTCGACGCCGAGGGCGACGATCCCGCGAACTGGACTCTCGCGGCGGGCGATCCGGCCGACGGGGCCACCCTCGCCGACCTGCGGTTCGCGTGGATCGCGTGCCGGTCGGTGAAGTCCAACGCGATCCTCCTCGCCGCCGACGGCGCGTCGGTCGGCGTCGGTATGGGTCAGGTCAACCGCGTCGACTCCGCCGATCTCGCCGTCCGTCGCGCCGGTGATCGCGCGAAGGGCAGCGTCGCGGCGTCGGACGCGTTCTTCCCGTTCCCCGACGGTCTGCAGGTGCTGACCGCGGGCGGCGTGCGGGCGATCGTGCAGCCCGGCGGCTCCATCCGTGACACCGAGGTGATCGAGGCCGCCACCGACGCGGGGATCACCCTCTATCTCACCGGGTCACGCCACTTCGCCCACTGACCCGTTCCGCCTGCCCAACGAACGGTTCCGCCTGCCCAACAGACGGCAGACGCCGCCTGTTGGGCGGTAGGAACCGTCTGTTGGGCAGCCGGGACCGGTCAGTGGGACGGGGTGCGCAGGTCGTAGATCGTGTAGCTGCCGATGGTGTGTCCGGTGTAGTGGCTCTGCACCCACTCCTGGATCTGACCGGTCACGCCACCGGACTCGAAGCGCCGCAACAGCTGCGACGCCTGGTCGGCCTGGCTCGGGTCGAGGCCCAGCGCGCCCGCGGCGCTCGACCCACCCCGTGAGCGCTCACCGGTGGTGCCGGTGCTGATGTAGTAGCCGATGTCGCCGTCGGCGACGTACCGCTGGAACTGCGCGAGTGTCGGCGCGGGATCGCTGCCCGTGAAGCCGCCGATCGCCATGATCGGTGTGCGCGTGGACAACTCCAGACCCGCTGCCGTCGACGACCGGCTCACCGCCGCGGCCCACCGTGTGTGGGTCGCCTGCAGGGTCCGGGTCAGCTCGGTCGGTGCGCTGGTGGTCCCGCCGAAGAACGCGGCGAACCCGCCGGTGTCGTGCTGGGAGTGCGCGCGGTCCTCGGTGCTCGGGTCCGCCGACGGGCTGCCCCCGGTGTGCGGCGTCGCCACGACCTCCGCGGAATAGGCCGCGGGTGCCGCGATTCCGGCCAGGCCGATCACGGCGGCGACCGCGGCGACGACGAACCCGGTCCGGCGACCCGCGCGCGACGACTCGCCGACGCCCGCCAGCCCGATCACGACGATCGTCAGGACGGCGGCGACCGTCAGCACGGCGACCGTCCACGACAGCCACGACTGCCACGACGGGTCGCGACGCATGAGCACGAACGACCACCCGCCGGCGGCGACCACGATGGCCGCGCCGCCGAGGACGGCGGTGATGCGGTGGCGGTCGCGGACGCACTGGGCCACACCGAGACCCACCAGTGCCGCCATCGGCGGAGCGATCGCCAGCGAGTAGTAGGGGTGGGGGTTGGACTTCATGTACGACAGCACGATCCCGTCGACGAGGAGCCAGGCACCGGAGAGCACGAACCCGGCACGGGCCAGGTCGGTGCGCGGCGCACGACCGCGCAGCACCAGCCCGACCATCAGCGCGACGAGTGCCGCGGGCAGCAGCCAGGAGATCTCGACACCGAACTCACCCTGGAACAGTCGGGTGATGCCGGGGTTCTCGGAGAACATGCCGCCGCCGCGGTTGCCGCCGGTGCGGGCGAACCGCTGCATGAGCTCGTGGGTGAGCGGGGAGTTCATCACCGACCGCTGTGCGGCGTTGCCGGCGTGCTCCTTGCCCTCGATGCGCTGCAGGCCGTTGTAGCCGAGCACGAGGTTCATGAACGAGTTGTCCGTCGACCCGGCGATGTACGGCCGCGACGACGCCGGCCAGAGGATGGTGACGAGGACGTACCAGCCGGCCGCGGCGATCATCGCGACGGTCGCGACCAGGAGGTGGACGATCCTGCGGCGCACGGTCGTCGGGGCCGCGATCAGGTACACGAGCCCGAGGGCCGGCAGGACCATGAGGCCCTCGAGCATCTTGGCGAGGAACGCGAACCCGACTGCGACGCCGGCCAGGGCGAGCCATCGTGCCGAGGCCGCGGCCGTCGCGCGGACCGTGCAGTAGGCGGCGGCGGTCATGAGCAGCACCATCGCCGCGTCGGGGTTGTCGAAGCGGAACATCATCACGGCGACGGGCGTCAGCGCCATCGCCGTGCCGGCGACCAGGCCCGCCCCACGGCCGGCGAGCCGGGTGACCGCGGCGTAGACGAGCGCCACGGTCGCGACGCCCATCAGGGCCTCGGGGATCAGCAGCGATGCGCTCGAGTAGCCGAAGATGCGACCGGACAGACCCATCACCCACTGCGACACCGGCGGCTTGTCGACGGTGATGAAGTTCGACGGGTCGATCGAGCCGAAGAACAGGGCCTCCCAGCTCTTCGACCCCGCCCAGGCGGCGCCGGCGTAGAACGTGTTGGCCGACCCGTTGATCGTGATGTCCCACAGGTAGAGGACCGCGGTGCCGAGGAGGAGGACCGCGAGGGCGATGCGATCGACGGGACGGGCGGGCGGCAGGCCGCCGTCGGCAGGCGCCGGGGCGTCGGCCGCAGCGGAGGACGGGTGCGCAGGGGCGTCGATGGTCACGCTGCGACTGTCGTGGCCGTCGCTGGCGGTCGGGTGACGGGTTGCTGTGAGCTCCCTGGGAGGACGCCCGACCTTGCGGACGATCCGGACAATGCGCGCGATCGTCGGCGTCGAGGTGTCGAAGATGTCCAATTCACTGTGGCGAACCGGCGGTCGTTCTACCGTGCTTCTCGACGCGTCGCGGACAGACGAACGATGCGGGAAGGGTGGACCCGGCAGGTGGTGCGGGACAGGCGCGTGCGCTGGCAGCTGACGGTTCTGGCCGTGGTCGCGGTGATCGCGACGGCGTACGTCGGTGCCACCTACGCCCGTCTCGACAAACTTTTCGGCATCGGGACCTACACCGTGCACGCCGACTTCCCCGACTCCGGTGGCATCTTCACCAACGCCGAGGTGACCTATCTCGGGTCGCCGGTGGGTCGCGTCGGCGCCCTCTCGCTGCGGCCGGGGGGCGTCCGCGTCGACCTCGACCTCGACTCCGGTGGGCCCGACATCCCCGCGTCCGCGCAGGCCGTCGTGGCCAGCCGGTCGGCGATCGGGGAGCAGTACGTCGACCTCCGCCCGGCGAGTGTCGGCGGTCCCCACCTGCGGAACGGGTCGATCATCACCGACACCGCCATCCCGGTGCCCATCCAGGACGTCGTGTCCTCGGCGACCGACTTCACGGCGTCGGTACCGCTGGACGACCTGCGGACGGTGGTGACCGAGCTGGGGAAGGCGTTCGACGGCAACGGGGAGAACCTCCGCACGCTGGTCGACTCGCTGGCGAATCTGTCGAAATCGGGCAACGACGACCTGCCGCAGACCATCTCGCTGATCCGCAACTCCGACACGGTGCTGACCACGCAGGCGGCACAGTCCGACGAGATCCTCACCTGGTCCCGCAGCCTCGGGGTGATCACCGCGCAGCTCGCCTCGAGCGACCCCGACCTGCGTCGTCTCCTCACGACCGGTCAGACCTCGGCGACGCAGCTGTCGGCCCTGCTCGAGCGCAGCGGGGGAGACGTGACGCGGGCGCTGCGCGACCTCGCGCTCGACGTCCGCAACGTCCAGCGGACGTTCCAGGCCGTCTCCCCGAGTCTCGCGCTCATCGCCGCCGTCTCCAGCGGCAGCTACACCCCGTCACCGGGTGACGGCACCGTCCACTTCGGCGCGACCCTCGAGACGAACAACCCGCCTGCGTGCACCTTCGGATACGAGAAGACGCAGCAGATCATCGCCGAGGAGAAGCGGAAGAACCCGGACTTCGACATCAACTACGACGACTTCCCGTTCAACACCGACGCACACTGCGCGCTGCCCCAGGGGAGCCCGACGGGCGTACGCGGCGCACAGAGCGCGGTGTACGCCGATCCCGACATCCCGGAACCGTGGGACGGGAAGCCCAAGAAGGACCCCGACAAGCTGGACCTGAACCCCATCGCGACCCAGCTGTCGTACCTGCTCGGCGTCGCGCCCCGCTGACCCGTCAGCAGCCGGTGGCGGTGCAGATCCGCTCGTCGGCGGTCTCGGTGCGCAGTGTGAGCACCCGACTGGCCGTCTCGTCGCCGACCGCGACGACGTCGTCGCCGCCGACCGCGCCGACACGGACGTCGCCGGACCCCTGCGCGGGGTAGAGGTCGGCGACACGAACAGCCGTGCCGTCGGCCGCGATCCGGTGGATCGCTCCGTCCGCCGAGCCGGTCGCCGCGGTCGCGCCGACCGCGGTGATCGAGGTGACCGCCGCCGGTCCCAGCGAGACCCGTGGGCCCAGCGGGCCGCCGGTCGCCACGTCGAAACGGCTCACGCCGCCCGCGGGATCGCCGACGAGGACCACCGGCCGCACCGCGGTGCGCGCGCCGGATCCGGGATCGCCCTGGCCGAGGGCGAGCCCGTACGCGAGGGCCGTCACCGGCGTCGACGCGATCCGGCCGGAGATCGCCCCGACACCGGTCGGCGACACCGTCCACCGCAGGACCCCGGAGCGACCGCCGACGGCGATCTGGCCGCCGTCGGCCGACCACGCGGCAGCGGTGACCGGGCTGCCGGTCTCGAGGTCGGCGACCGCGTCGAGCCCTCGGGGGGTGACGGCCCAGATGCCCAGCGACGCACCACCGTCGCGGGTCATGGCGATCGCCGACGACGTGGGCGAGAAGGCGACCGTGCCGATCGACCCCGGCCCCAGCTGCACCGGCGGACCCACCGCGAGCGGCGTCGCGAACGACCGCGTGTCCCACAGCTGCGCGCGGTGCGCGGCGTCGACGGTCATCATCCACAGTCCGCTCGGGGCGACGGCCGCGCCGTCGAAGCCGCCGGGGGCGTCGACGACGCCGCCGACCACCGGTGACCGCGGGTCGCGGACATCGACGACCTGCACCGGACCGTCGAGGTGCGGCACCGCGCAGATCGCACGAACAGAACTGCACGACGGCGTCCCCGCCGTCCCGGCAGTGCCCGGGATCGTCCCCGTCGGCAGCGACCAGCGGCGCGCGTCCCCGGCACCGGCGGTCACCAGGGTCCCGTCCGGGGCGAACCGTGCCGCGGCGATGCCGCCCGGCGCACGGACCGGATCGACGAGCGGTGTGATGGCTTGCGGCCGTGCGGGATCGACGATGTCGGTGACCCCGTCGGCCGTCACGGCGAGGACGGGGGCCGGGCGACCCGCGCCCGACGGCGAGAACGCGAGGGTCCCGACACGTCCGCGGACGGCGGCGAGGTCGGTCGCCGGCGCGGTCGCGAGCCCGTCGGCGTCGACACGCACGACGCGGACGCGGCCGGTGGTGTCCGCGACGGCGGTCAGGCCTGCGGTGGTGGCGAGAGCGGTGACCGCGCCGTCGACCGAGGGAAGCGATCCGACGACGGTGCCGTCGGCCGGGTCCACCAGCGTCACGGTGCCGTCTGCACCGCCGACGAGGACCCCGGCCGGTCCGGCGGCGAGGGCGGTGGGTGTCACACCCGATGCTGCGGTGGCCACGATCGCCGGTCGGGCGGGATCGTCGACGGCGACCACACGCAGGGTTCCCGCCGCGTCGACCACGGCGACGCGGTCCGGGGCGGGGAGAGCGATCACCGCGACCGCGGGGCGGGGCAGCGGCAGCACCCCGACCGGGGCCGGCGCGAGGCCGAAGGCGATGCGCCACAACCGGACCGTGCCGTCGGTGCGGACACCGACCGCGGTCGAGCCGGACACGGCCACCGTCTGCTCGCCGTCGGCGAGGTCGGCGTCCGTCGCCGTCGCGGCGGGGCCGCTCCCACCGACCACCGTCAGCGCGCCGTCGCGTCCCACGACGACCGACGGCGTCGCGCCGGACACGGGCGTGGCGACCGCCCGGGTGGGACCGACCCCGAGCAGCCTCGCGAGCGGGCGTGTCTGGGTGGCGAGGACGGCGGACTCCGCGTCGCCGTCGCCGGGATCGGTCGCGAAGGCCGCGCGTGCGGCGGCGGCCGACGCTGTCGGGTTCGTCTGTGCCAGAGCAGCCGACCGCCCCACGAGAGCGTCCAGTCGTGCGGCGTCCCGGTCGGCGTCGACACGGCGCATCCCCACGCCGAAGACGACCGCGAGGACCAGCGACACGACCGCCACCAGCACGGCGAGAACCACCATGACCCGACGACGGGTTCGACGCAGCCGCAGGCGATCCCGTGACCGCTCGAGGAACGCCGCGGCGTCCGTGCCGGGGTCGTCGAACGGTTCCAGGGCGGACTCCGCACGCCGGAGCCGGTCGACGTCGTAGAGCTCGTCGCCGGGCCGTCCCCCGTGTGCCCAGCGCGCGGCGTCGGCGACGACCCGCTCTCGCAGCGGTGCCTGCACGCGTCGGTCGGCCATCCACGCCGCGAGTCGTGGCCACGCGGTGATCAGCGCCGGGTGGGTGAGCTCCACGCGGCCATCGACGACGCGGAGCAGGTGCGCCTCGGTGAGCCGGCCCAGGACGCGGTCGAGGTGCGGGCGGGCGAGACGGCGCAGCAGGTGGGTCGCGTCCCGATCCAACGGTGACCCGTCGGCCGCGGCGAGCAGCAGGGTGCGTGCGGTGTCCCGGTCGACGGGGGTGAACCGCGACCACGCCCGGTCGGCGGCGACCGCCGTGATGTCCGCGATCGGGTCGGACGCCCGGTACGCCTCCAGCGTCATCGGGGTCTCGGCGTCGGCGATCCTGGTGTGCCACAGGTGGTCGAGCATCACGCCGAGGGCGATGAGGGGCGGTGTGGCCGGCCCGACGCGGTCGAGGCCGGCAGCGATCGCCTCGCCGAGCCCGGACTCGACGCGGACACCCGCGACGCGTGCGGGCAGCTCCACGGCCTCGACGACCTCCGCGGTCGTCATCGGCGTGAGCACGACGGAGCGCGTGTCGAGCGCGGTGGCCAGAACCGGCTCGGTGAGCGCCTGCGCCGCGGACTCGGCGCCGAGTCCGAGGACGACGGCGAAACGGTCGTCACCGGCCACCGCGTCGAGGACGCGCAGGAAGTGTGCGCGGTCGGCGGTACCGCACCGGTGGAAGACGTCCTCGGCCTGGTCGACGACCAGGAGGCAGGCGCGGTGGCGACCCGACGCGGAGACCGACACGACATCCGACGCGGCCGCCAGATCTGCTGCGGCGGAGACGTCGTCGAACGCCGCGCGATCCAGGCCGATCGCCGCGGCGAGTGATCCGACGGCGTCGGAGCCGGGTGTCACGAGGACCGTCGCGGCGTCCACACGGCCGGTGCGGGTGCGCAGCCCCGACGCACGGACCTCCGGGATCAGGCCGGCGCGCAGGAGCGAGGTCTTCCCCGACCCGGACGGCCCGAGGAGCACCACCGCACCCTCGCCGGCGGTGACGCGCAGGTGCAACCGCCGCCGCAGGTCCGTGCGTCCGGCGAACACCGACGCGTCGGACTCGGTGTAGGCGGTCAGCGGGCGATAGGGGCTCGCCTCGACGGACTGCGCGTCCGGGGTCGACGCCGGAGCGTCGGCGCCGGTCGACGACGGATGCGTGGTGTGCCCGACCGCGTCGACGCGCGGACGGGCACGCAGATCTGCGTACACGAGGCCCCCCTGGCCGACCCGCCGGCCGTGGCCGGCGGGTGTCTCCCTCTCGTTGTGCGACGCGCGTCCCCACGCGCGTCGCCTTCCCCGCCCGCGATTGTGCGTGACCCCGTCGCCGTTTGTCCACCGCGTGCGGTGTCACGGCACCCGTCCTGACCTCGTGAGATCAGCTCACGAGTCGTGCGGCGAGGGTCGGTCGGCGGGGACGACGAGGCCGCGTCGCCAGATCTCGACGAGGGTGGCGATGGCCTCCTCCTCGGACCGCTCACGCAGCGTCTCGTCGCGCCCGGTGACGAACCAGTTCCAACAGAACGAGTCGAGCATCGACACGATCGCCGACGCGAAGAGGTGCTTGTCGAGCCCGATGTCGGTGCCGCGGTGCTCCACCGAGCGGAACACACCGAGCACCGCGTCGATGCCCTGCGCGCGGCGCGTGCGCCACCACCGGCCGAACGCCGGGTCGGTCATCGACAGTTGGAACGCGCCGATCATCTCCGGCAGGTAGTCGCGGTAGAGACCCCAGTAGACGCGCACGGCGGTGTCGATGTTGCGGGCGGGGTCGGCGGTGAGTTGGTCGCGCGTGTCGGTGAGGATCCGGTCCTGGAACTCGTCCAGGAGGTGTTCCAGCAGTTGACGTTTGCTCTCGTGGTAGTTGTAGAACGACCCGGGGGATCGGCCCGCCGCCGCGGCGATGTCAGAGATCTTCGCCGCCAGATACCCCTTCTCCGCGAACACCTTCCGTGCCGCCTGGACGAACGCCTGCTCGGTGCGACGACCCTTCTCGGTCGCGATGGGCGTGTCGTTCACACCACACCCGCCTCACGCAGACGGGCCAGCGCCGCGGGATCGCGCAGTTCCCCCAGCACCTCGTCGTTGTGGTGGCCCGGGGTCGGCGGTGCCGAGGTGCGCACCGACCCCGGTGTGCCGTGCAGCATCGGGACGACGCCCGGCCCCAGCACGGGACGTCCCACCCGGTCGTCGGGGTGGTCGACGAGCATCCCGCGGGCGCGGAGCTGCTCGTCCTCCACGATGTCGGCCACCGTGTTGATCGGGCCGGCGACGACACCGGCGTCGTCGAGGCGCGTGAGGAGGTCGTCCCGGTCGACGGTCGCGGTCCACTCGGCGATGATCGCGTCGATCTCGTCCTGGTTGTCCCCGCGGGCGCCGTGGGTGGCGAAGCGCGGGTCGTCGGCGAGCTCCGGGCGGTCCATGGCACCGCACAGTCGTCGGAACACGGTGTCCTGGTTGGCCCCGATGACCACCATCGAGCCGTCGGCGGTGGGGTAGACGTTCGACGGCGCGATCCCGTCGAGCCGCGTCCCCGACGGGCCGCGGACGACGCCGCCCATGGCGTAGTCGGGGATCACCGACTCCTGGATTGCCAGGCACGCCTCGGTGAGCGCGACGTCCACGACCTGTCCCTCGCCGGTGACCGACCGGCGGTGGAGGGCGGCGAGGGCTCCCTGCGCGGCGAACATCCCGGCGAGGGTGTCGCCGAGGGACAGCGCGAGCCGCGGCGGGGGCTGGTCGGGGTAGCCGTTGAGGTGCCGCAGCCCGCTCACGGCCTCGGCGACCGAGGCGTACCCGGGGCGCGACGCGGCCGGGCCGGTCTGGCCGTACCCGGACACCCGCACCAGGATCAGGCCCGGGTTGCGCTCGTGCAGGATGTCCCAGCCGATCCCGAGACGCTCGAGCGTGCCGGGACGAAAGTTCTCGACGATCACGTCTGCCGTCGCGGCGAGGTCCAGGAACAGGTCCCGCCCGTCGTCGGACCGCAGGTCGATGGTCACCGCGCGCTTGTTGCGGGCGTAGACGGTCCACAGGAACCGGTGCCCGTCGACCTCTGCCTGGCCCCACCCGCGCAGCGGGTCCGGGGACGACGGTGCCTCCACCTTGATCACGTCGGCGCCCATGTCGCCGAGCAGCCGCGCACCGAACGGCCCGGCGATCAGCGAACCCAGCTCGACGACTCGGATCCCGTCGAGGGCGCCGGCCACGCCGGAGTGCTTCTGCATGGGTCCAGGGTGACGAATCGCCGGTCCAGGACGCCAACCGACCCGCCGATCGCGCCATCACCCCCGATCGCCGCGTGCACCCCCGCCCAACGTGTTCCCGGACGGTTTGTCCACCGTCCCAACCTCGTCGCGCAACCGGGACACATGACTCGTTCGCCTGGCTAGAGTGACCCCGGTCACGGAGCCCGGGTGTCGTCGTCGCCCCGTGCGCCGTCGACGAGACGACGACCGGGGGTGAGGATGGCGAACGTCGGTGCACGCCGCAGCGGCGTCCTGGCGGTGACACGGATCGGCGATGCCGTCGTGTCCGCGATCGCCACCCTCGGTCGCCTCGTCGAGCTGACGCTCACCGCGTTCGGCCACCTGGGGCGGGACATCGTCCGGGGCCGCCTGCCCGGGCGCGAGGTCCTCACCCAGACCAGCTTCTTCGCCGGGGTCGCGGGTGTCCCCGCGGTCCTCGTCGCCATCCCGTTCGGGGTGATCCTGTCGGTGCAGGTCGGCGGACTCACCCAGCAGCTGGGGGCGTCGTCGCTGTCCGGCGCGGCCGGAGCGCTGGCGATCCTGCAGCAGGGTGCGCCCATCGGCGCCGCGCTGCTCATCGGCGGTGCGGTCGGCTCGGCGATCGCCGCCGACCTCGGTGCGCGCACGGTCCGCGACGAGATCGACGCCATGCGCACGATGGGCATCGACCCGGCCCGACGGGTCGTCGCGCCGCGGATCCTGGCGGTGATCGTCGTCGCCCCGCTCATCTGCATGGAGATCATCGCGGTCGGCGTCGCCGCCGGATACGTCATCAACGTCTCGTTCCAGGGAGGCGCCCCGGGCAGCTACCTCGGCGGCTTCGGCCAGTTCGCCGGCGTCAGCGATCTCGTCGTCGCGCTGGGCAAGTCCGTCCTCTTCGGCGTCGTCGTCGTGGCCATCGCCTGCCAGCGGGGGCTCGAGGCACGCGGCGGGCCGCGCGGCGTGGCCGACGCCGTGAACGCCGCCGTCGTCCTGGGTGTCGTCTCCTCGTTCCTGGTGAACCTCGCGGTCACGCAGATCCTGTCGATGTTCGTCAAGCAGAAGGTCGGATGACGTCATGACGGGTTTCTCGACCTACTCCCGCACCCACCGGTGGACGACCGTCACGAGCCGGGCGGCGGCGGTGCCGGTGAACGCGGTCGAACGCCTCGGGCACCAGGTGCACTTCGCCTACGACGTCCTTCGGTCGACCCCGCACGCGCTGCGGGTGTACCGCTCACAGACCGGTGCGGTGCTGTCCGACCTCATGTGGGGGTCGACCGGCATCGTCGTCGGCGGCGGGTCGGTCGCGGTGCTCGTCGTCCTGGGACTGTCCGTCGGCGGGTCCATCGGCATCGA
The DNA here is from genome assembly GCF_024171725.1 of Williamsia serinedens. Taxonomy (GTDB): domain Bacteria; phylum Actinomycetota; class Actinomycetes; order Mycobacteriales; family Mycobacteriaceae; genus Williamsia_A; species Williamsia_A serinedens. Next base: position 398,383 of record NZ_JAMTCG010000003.1, on the reverse strand, counting down.
GTCGTTCGCGACCCTGAGGCTGTTCGGGATCGGGCCGCTGACCGGGTTCCTCTCGGCCTACGTCAACACGCGCGAACTGGGGCCGATCGTCGTGGCCATCGGCTTCGCCGCGCAGGCGGGCTGTCGGATGACCGCGGAGATCGGGTCGATGCGCATCGCCGAGGAGATCGACGCCCTCGAGGCGCAGGCCATCCGGCCGGTGCCGTTCGTGGTGTCCACCCGGGTCATCGCGGGCGTGGTCACGATCATCCCGCTGTTCCTCATCACGCTGATCCTGAGCTACCTCTCGTGCGCGTTCGTCGTGAACACGGTCAACGGGCAGTCGTCGGGCACCTACTACCACTACTTCACCGCGTTCCTGTCCCCGGTCGACATGCTGTTCGCGGTGCTCAAGGCGGTCGTCTTCGTCGTCGCCGTGATCCTGATCCACTGCTATCAGGGGTTCTACGCCGCCGGTGGGCCAGAGGGCGTCGGCATCGCCTCCGGGCGGGCGATCAAGAGCAGTTTCGTCATGATCGTCGTGCTCGACATGATCCTGACCCTGGTGTTCTGGGGATCCGACGTCGGGTTCCGGTTCTCCGGATGATGTACGAGGACTCGTCCGGGAGAGGACCGTCGCGACGGACGCTGCTGACCCTCGGCGCGGCCACCCTCGTCGCGCTCGTCGTGGCCGCCGTCCCGCTCACGATCTACGCCCGTGGGGGTTTCGACGACCGCGTGCGGGTGGTCGCCGTCACCGACGCGGTCGGCGACGGCCTGGCCGCCGGCGGGGACGTGAAGTTCCGCGGCCTCATCGTCGGACGGGTCGACTCCGTGCGCGTCACCGACGGCACCGAACAGCAGATCACCCTCTCGATCGACCGGGACCAGGCCGCGAACATCCCCGACCGGGTGAGTGCCGCGTACGCGCCGTCGAACATCTTGGGCGTCACCGGCATCGAGCTGCGGTCGAACACCACGGTGGGGCCGGGGGCCGGCCGCCTGCGGGACGGGGAGACCCTGCGGATCGGGTCGGACTCGACGAACGTGTCCGTCGCCGATTTGCTGCGTCAGGTCGGAGAGATCTCGACGACGGTCACCGGCAGGACCGTGTCACAGAGCATCGACGTGCTCTCGCGCGTCGTCGACGCCGTGCAGCCGCTGCTGCGGTCCGGGGCCGACCTGCTCAACCTGGCCGCCGCGCGCCAGCAGATGCCGCTCGCGCAGTTCCTGCAGATCCTCGGACCGGCGTCGCGGGGACTGGCCGACCTCGAAGGGCCCTTCGACACCGTCCTGATCAACCTCACGAAGACGACGGCCGCGTACACCGACCCGAAGGTCGTGAGCGGCGTCCGCGACACGTTGTCGGGGCTCGTGCAGACCGTCGGCACCATCGGCGGGCTCGTCGGGGACAACCTCGGCTCTCTCAGCACGCTCCTCGATTTCGTCCTCACCGTCGGATCCCCGCTGGGGCAGACGTTGCGCTCGATCCCGCCCGCCTACGACGACACGCGGGAGCTGGTGCGCCGGTTGACGAAGGCACTGCCGACGCAGGACGGGAAGGTCACGCTCCAGGTCGGAGCGACGCTCGCGAACCTGCCGCAACTGACCTCGGTCCTGCTCGCGGCACCGGCCGGACGCGGCGGTGGGCGATGAGACCCCGGACCGGGTCGATGATCGGGCTCGCGCTGTTCGTCGTCGCCATGATCGCCGCCGGGTGGGTGATCGTCGGAGCCCTCGCCCCGCCCGTGGAGGGGCCGCAACGCAGCGTGACCGCCGAGTTCTCCGACGTCTCGGGGTTGTCGGCGGGCAACGACGTGCGGGAGATCGGTGTGCGGGTCGGCAAGGTCGAGACGGTGGCGCTGCACGACGGCGTCGCGCGGGTGACCTTCTCCCTGGACCGGAAAGTCCCGCTGTTCGACAACACCACCGTCGCCGTCCGTTACCTGAACCTCGTGGGCGAGCGGTATCTCGACGTCTACACCGACGGTCCGGCCGGGGCCCGCGTGACGGGACCGCAGATGATCCCCCGATCCCGCACCGTGCCGTCGTTCGACATCACCGTCCTCTTCAACGGGCTGCGTCCGGTGTTCCGTGTGCTCGACCCCGCCCAGATCAACGAGTTCGTCGGCAACGTGCTCGCCGTCGTGCAGGGGCGCGGGCCCGACCTGGGTTCGATCCTCGACCAGCTCAACCAGATCACCCGGTTCGCGGCCGACCGGTCGGAGACCATCGCGGCGTTCGTCACCGGTCTCGGATCGGTGGCACGGCAGATCCAGTACAAGTCACCGCGTCTCAACGAGCTCATCGCCCGCACCGGGGACGCCATCGGTGCGCTCGCCGACAACATCGACGCGACCGAGAGGTCCCTGAAGCTGTCGGCACGGGCGCTGAAGCCGCTGCGGCTGGTGCTGCAGAGCCTGAACGAGGTCTACTACGGCAACTACGCCGACGTCGACCGTCTGCTGCGCAAGTACATCCCGCTCACGAACACCGCCTCACAGATCCTCGCGGGCATCCCCGGCGTCCTCGACTCCCTCGTCGCATCGACCCAGGCCGCACGGTCGGCGTCACTCACCTGTCGTGCGGGACAGTCGATCCCGGGTCCGCTGACCACCGTCCTGCTCGCAGGCGCGCCGGTGGTGATCTGCCGATGACCCGTCGTCGCAGAGAGGTGCTGTACGGCCTGGGCGGGGTCGCGGTCATCGCGGTCATCGCGCTGGTGTGTGGGTTGCTCTATGTCATGCCGATGGGTGAGGACGAGTACACCGCGGACTTCACCTCCAGCGGTCAACTGCGGTCGGGCGACGAGGTGCGTGTAGCGGGCATCCGGGTCGGGGAGGTGCGCGACGTCGCGGTCGTCGGTGACCACGTCGAGATCCGTTTCGGTCTCGACGACTCCGTCCACCTCGGCGACCGCACCGGCGCCGACATCCGGCTCACCACGGCCATCGGTGGGCACTACCTCGCCGTCACCCCGCAGGGCTCGGAACCGCTGCGGGGCCACATCCCGCGGGAGCAGACCTCCACGCCGTACGAGCTCACCGACGTCATCCGGGACTCCGGGCAGGTCGTCGACAAGGTCGACGCCGTCACCACCCGCCAGACCTTCGCGCAGGTGACCCAGGCGCTCGCCGGACGTCCCGACGCCGCGCGCGACATCATCTCCCAGATCTCCGCGGTCACCACCACACTGGGCGACCGCGACGACGACCTCGACCGCGCGATCGCCATCACGCAGGAGTACGTGGGCGCGCTGAACGACGGCCGCGCGCAACTGGTCAACCTGCTCCGCCTCGTCGGACTGATCGGCTACCGCTTCTACCAGTTCCGCGCCGACGCGCTGGAGACCATCCGCGGCGTCGACGCGTTGTTCGCGTTCCTCGAGCCGCCGATCAGCGCGGTGCGGGGGACGATCGACCCCGAGGTCGACAAGGTCAAGGAGATCGTCCTGGCGCTGCGCGACAAACTCGGTCGCGCGAACCCGATCATCGACAAGCTCACGCAGCTGGCGAACGAGATCGGCGGCATCCTCAGCACCGACGGGTCGACCGTCGAGGTCGACCTGTCGAGGTCCCGGGTCGACGCCCCGACCCTCTGCATCCCGACCCCCGATCGGGGGTGCTGAGATGACCGACACCACAGCGCCACCGACCTCGTCCCGGTGGCGGACCGTCGCAGCGCGGACGGTGATCGTCGCGGCGATCGTGGCCGTCATCGCGATGGTCGTCGCCGCGGTCCGCACCACGGACTCGTCGCCGAGCGGGTCGGGGTGCGCGATCATGAGCGACTCGATCGGCCTCTACCCGGGCAGCAACCTCACGCTGCTCGGGGTCACGATCGGACACGTCACGAGGGTCGGTCCCGACAACGGCGCCGTCCGTGTCGATTTCGACGTCGACGGCGGGGTCCGTCTCCCGGCGACCGTCTCCGCGGTCACGACGTCGGACTCCATCGTGACCGACCGCCGTCTCGAGATCCCGACGCCGTACACCGGTGGGCCCACCTGGGACACGAGCCGGTGCATCCCACTCGACCGGACACGCACCCCGAAGAGCCTCAGCCAGGCGTTCGACGCCTTCAACAGGCTCTCCTCGCAGTTGACCGACGTCGCCGGCCGCACCCCCGGGCAGCAGCAGGCGGTCGGGAACGCTCTCGCCGACGTCGACGACGCACTCAGGGGATCGGCCGAGGACTTCAACCGGGCCGTCCAGGGGTTGTCGCGGGCGCTGGGCGACCCGGCCCTGCGGGATTCGCAGCTGCGATCACTGATCGTCGACGGGCAGCAGCTCGCCCAGTTCTTCGTCGACCGCTGGCCGGACGTGCAGTCCGCCATCGACAACGTCGGGAAGTTCTCCATCGCGCTCGGCGAGCTGACCCGGGAGCTCAACCCCGCCCTCGAACGGGTGACGAGGGTGGTGCCGCAGCTCGCGACCACCGTCCAGCGGTACGGGCCGATCCTGCTGAAGGTGCTGGAACTGATCACCCCACTCGTCGAGCTCCTGCCCACCGACCAGATCGTGGCGCTGCTCAGGCTGCTGCCGCCCGTGATGTCGGCGATCCGGGCGCAGGCACAGGACACCCAGCCGGGTCTCGCGGTGTCGGTGGCGGCGCCGACTGTCCGTGTGCGCGCGCCGATGTCGGCGTCGGCCGCGTCGTGTGCCGTGGTCAACCGCCTGCTCGCCGGGTCCTGCCGACCCGTCGCCGGTGCGCCGGACCGCGTCGACACGAGACTGCTGGAGCTCGTGCTGGGATCGGCGGGGCGGCGATGACCCGGACCCGGGCCCGTGCCGCGGCGACGGCCCTGTTCGTGGTCGTCACGACCCTGCTCGCCGGGTGCGGCGTCCAGGTCGCCGATCTCCCGCTGCCGGGCACGCGGGTCTCGGGCGCGAGTCGTGAACTGCGCATCGAGTTCTCGAACGTCCTGAACCTGCCGGCGCGCAGCAAGGTCCTCATGAACGGTACGAAGATCGGTGTCCTCCGCGAGGTCGGTATCGGTGGTACCCCGGGCGCCCCGGTGGCCGTCGCCACCGTCGACGTCGAGGCGGCGGTACGCATCCCCCATGACACCCGTGCATCGCTCGAGCAGTCGACCCTCCTCGGGGACATCTACATCTCGCTGACGCCGCCGTCACAGGACGCCGACGGCCCCCCATTAAGCGACGGCGCGACCATCCCGATGTCGCGGACCACCGTGACACCGGCCGTCGAGGAACTGCTCGGCGGGATCGCCTCGCTCGCGAACGGCGGCACCCTAGAGAAGCTGCAGCGCACCATCGACCGTGCGAACACCGCGTTCCCGGAGGACACGGCGCAGCGGGACAAGGCGATCGAGGTGTCCCGGGAGCTCGTCGCCCGGTTGGCGCAGAACCAGGGACCGGTCGGCGAGCTGCTCGACGCGCTCGCGGTGCTCGCGCGGTCGGCCGCGGTCCGCGGGCCCGACCTCGCGTTCACCCTCGACGTGGGCCCCGAACGCATAGGCGGGGCGCTCGTCTCGTTCGCCAGCTTCACCAAGGTGTTGGGCACGTTGGGGTTCGAGCTCGTCCCCGTCGACCAACTGTTCACGACACGCGCGCAACCGCTGTCCACGCTCATCCGGACGGTCGACCCGCTGGTCGACCTCGCCGTCGAACTGGACTCGACGCTCCCGGGCGACCTGCAGAGGCTCGGCGATCTCGTGAACGACCGCATACTCCCGTTCCTCGCCGCGCCGCGCGTGAACATCGTCGACATGTCCTCTCCGCGCGGGCTGTCGACGCCGACGGCGTCCGGCGACCAGCTGCGGACGATCGCGGCGACGCTGCGGATGATCGGGGCGATGAGGTGAGCGGGGGCATGTCATGAAGATCGGCGTCAAGACGTCGCTCGCGCTGCTGGTGGTCGTGTCGCTCGGCCTCGCGGCGTACCTCGCCGTGGGGATCCTCAAGGTGCGGCCCTTCGAGTCCACCTCGACGGTCACGGTCGACATGGCGTCGTCGGGCGGACTGCTGCCGCGGTCGCGGGTGCTCTGGAACGGGATCGAGGTCGGCACCGTCCGGTCCATCGACATCCGCCCGGACGGTCTCCGCGCGACACTGTCCCTCGACGCGGACTACCACATCCCCGCGTCGGCGTCGGTCACGGTGGAGAACCTGTCGCTCGTGGGCGAGCAGTACCTGAACTTCTCGTCGACGACCGCCGACGGTCCGTTCATCGCGAACGGTGCGGTGCTGGAGAAGAACATCGACGCACGGTCGACGGTGGGGGAGACGCTCACCAACCTGCAGCGGCTCGTCGGGCAGATCGACCCCGGCCGCATCGACAGCATCGCCAACACCATCAACGCCGGCTGGATCGGCCGCGACGACGACATCACCCGGATCGGCGAGTTCTCCCGCTACCTGTCGCGCACCATCACCACCCGACGCACCGAGTTCTCCGACCTGTTCGACACGGCGCAGGCGTTCGTCCGAAAGATCGACGGGATCGGTCCGACGCTCTCGGAGGGTTCCCGACAGCTGTTGCTGAACCAACCCACGTTCACCGAACTGTGGGGACTCTTCCCGGGTCTCGCCCGCGCCACGAACGGCGCCGTGGCCTGGACGCAGGTGATCGCGCCGTTCCTGCAGACCCTCGACGGCTACCTGACGCGGTTGCTGCCGAAGATCACCCCGCCCATCGGCGTGCTGTTGCCGCTGCTGTCCACGGTCGCGCCGGCGACGTCGATCGATGTCGGATCGGTCGTCCGCAGGGGTCTGCGCATCGTCGACGAGAACGGTGTGGTGCGCTTCCGCGTGAGCACGCGGTAGCGGCACGAGGGTGAGAGGGTCCCGCGCGACGACGCGGGGCGCACGACGACGACGGAGGATGCGATCGATGGCGACGGACGACCAGAAGGACGGCGGGGACGACACCGCCTCCACGCCGACGGAGACGTCCGACACCGCGACGACGGAGACGTCCGACACCGCGACCACGGGGACGGCCGGGGAGAAGCCCGCCACGACGACCGACCCGGCGTCCTCGCGTCGGCCTCGACTGCTCGTCGGTGTGCTGGCCGGCCTCGTCGTGATCCTGGCGGTGGTCGCCGGCGTCGCGGTCTACTACGCGTCGTCCTACCGGTCGGACTACACGACGCTGCGCGACGCGAACTCCGACGCCCAGCGGGCCGAGGACGTGGCGAGCGACTACGCCGTGAAGGCGGCGCTGATCGACTATCGCGACTTCGACCCGTGGTTCGCGGCGCTGCGGACCAACGTCGACGACAAGATGCGGCAGCAGTTCACGAGCAGCGAGTCGGTGCTGCGGCAGCTGCTCGGACAGTTGCAGTGGGTGTCCAAAGGCGACCTCGTCGGCAGCGACATCAAGAGCCAGAACAACGGTGTCTATGTGGTGCAGGTCTTCGTCGACGTCCAGGTGACCAACGTGCAGTCGCCGGGTGGGGTGAAGACCACTGCGCTGTACCCGATCACGGTCGACAGGAACAAGAAGTGGACCATCACCGACATCAGCGGCGGGGTCGCCCCGCTCGCGCAGGCGACAGCCCCGAACTGACCTGCGAACGTCGCGAGCCGCTGACCCGGGTGGGTCAGCGGCTCGCGGATCACGCTGTCGCGGAGTCGATCAGGACTGCAGCGGCAGCAGGATGTTCTTCACCTGGGGGTCGGTGCGGAGGTACTCCTGCACAGCCGGGTCCTTGAACACGGCGACGAGCTTCTTGATGTTGTCGGTGTTCTGCCACCGCGTGCCGATGGTCAGCTGACCCGCGAACTCGTCCGGCGCCGCCGGAGCGAAGATCTGCTTGCTCAGCGGGACGCCCGCGGCGAGGTAGTACTCGGTGTACCCGACGGTCGCGTCGAGGTCGGGGAGCGCCCGCGACTGGGCGGCGAAGTCGAGCAGGGTGAACTGGATGTTCTTCGGATTGGTCGCGATGTCGTTCTGGGTCGCCCGCGACTTGTCGATCCCCGGCTTGAGGGTGATCAGGCCGGCGCGCTCGAGGAGCCACAGTCCCTGCGCCTCGTTGGCGGGGTCGGAGTAGAGCGAGACCTTCGCGCCGTTCGGGAGCTGCGACACGTCGGTGTACTTGTCCGACCATATGCCGAATCCCCAGCGGAACACCGGCGTCGCCGCGACCTCCTTGAAGTCGGGGTTCGCGTCGAGCACCTGCGACAGCCACCGCTTGTGCTGGTAGATGGTGCCCGCGACCTCACCGTCGCTGACCGCGCGGTTCAGCGTGGTGCTGTCGGCGAGGCCCTTGAAGGCGACCTTGATGCCGTACTTCGGGGCGACGTTCTTCGCGATGTAGTCGACGAGAGCCTGCTCGTTCGCGTTGCCCTCCGCGGTGACGACGGTCAGTGTGGCCCCGGCCTTCTCGTTCGGGGACGTCGAGTCGGACCCGAGGAAGCGCCAGGCGACTAGACCGGCGATCACCGCGACGACGACGATGACGACGCCCGCGATGATCGGTCCGCGTCGACGCTTCTTCACGTCGAAACCGGCGGTGTCGTCGGTGGTGGGCGGGGGGCTGGTCTGCGTCATGGGTGTCTCCTTCGGTGCGCAGAGGGTCACGGCCACGCCCTGTGCGTGTCCGTGCGATGGTGAGATGCGGTGTGGGTGTCAGACCTGCTGTGTGATCAGACCTTCGAGGGCAGCCGGGCCGACCGGACCGACTGCTCGGGGGAGAGGAACCGGACGAGGGCATCGCCGACGACCTGGATCACCGCGACGGTGATGACGAGGGTGATGATCGTCGCGATCATCACCTGGTGGTCGAATCGCTGATAGCCGTAGGTGACCGCGATGTAGCCGAGACCGCCGGCGCCGATGGTGCCCGCGATGGCCGAATACTCGATCATCGCGATGGTGTTGATCGTCAGCCCGCCGACGATCGACGGCAACGCCTCGGAGATCTGTGCGGTACGGATGATCTGGACCTTCGACCCGCCCGCGGCCGTGGCGGCGGCGACCACCGACGAGGGCACGCCGCGCAGCGAGTTCTCGACGATGCGGGTGAAGAACGCGATGCCCGCGATCGACATGGGCACCACCGCGGCGGGGATGCCGATGTTGGTGTCGGTGATCAGTCGGGTGAACGGGATGATCGCGGTCATCAGCACCAGGAACGGCAGCGACCGGCCGATGCTGATGACCCAGGAGAGCGGTGTGTGCAGGGCGCGGTTCTCGAACAGTCCACCGGGAGCAAGGTTGTGGACGATGGCACCGAGCGGGACGCCGACGACCGCGACGATCACCATCACGATGCCGACCATGATCACGGTGTCCTGAAACGCCGGGATCAGCAGTCCGGGGATCTCGTTCGTCGGGACGGTGATGGCCGCGAGGACACTCGTCGATGCGCTCATGCCGCCACCGCCGTCGACGACGGGTCGAGGGGACGGGCGGCGAGACCGAGCGGTCCCGCAGCGGTGACCACCGCGTCGACGTCGGCCTCGGGCACCCCGATCGTCCACTCGCCCACGGGGACCCCGCCGACGTCCTGCACGTGACCACCGAGGACGGTCAGGGTGACGCCCGTCGTCGCGGAGATGCGGGTGATCCAGTCGCCGGGCACCGCGGGCGACGTGTGTGTGATGCGGACGGCGCGTACACCGGGCGCGGGAGCCGTCGTCGCGGCACGGGGCCGGAGCGCGGACCCGAGCGCTGACTCGGGGTCGAGGAGGAGGTCGACAACCGCGCCCTGCTCGACGATGCGGCCCTGGTCGAGGCGCCCGACGCGGTCGGCGACCTTCACGATCGTGTCCATCTCGTGGGTGATGAACACGACAGCGATCTGCAGGTCGTCGCGCACCTCGGTGAGCAGCTCGAGGAACGAGTCCGTCGTCGCGGGGTCGAGTCCGGAGGTGGCCTCGTCGGACAGCAGCACCGACGGACGCAGGGCGAGTGCGCGGGCGATGCCGACGCGCTGTCGCTGCCCGCCCGACAGCTGGTGGGGGTACCGGTCGGCCTGCGCGGTGAGTCCCACGCGGTCGAGGAGTTCGGCGACGCGCTCCTGTGTCTGCGTCTTGGTGACACCCAGGTACTGCAGGGGGAGGGCGACGTTCTGGGCGGCTGTGCGACGGCTCAACAGGTTCGCCGACTGGAACACGGTGCCGATGCGACGGCGAGCCGCGCGCAGACCGGCCTCGTCGAGGTCGGTGAGGCGTTCGCCGTTGACGACGACCGACCCGGAGGTGGGTCGTTCCAGCAGGTTGATGCACTGCGCGAGCGTCGATTTACCGGCCCCCGACGGCCCGACCACGGCGAAGATCTCCCCTGCCGCGACCGCGAAGTCGATGTCGTCGAGGACGGTGACGGCGTTCGGGCCGTGCCCGAACGTCTTGGTCAGTCCTTGGATCTCGATCACGCGAGGATCATCACGGTGGGTTGCGTCGGCACCCAGCGTTGCGATCACGGTGATTCGGGTGCGGTGATCGGGATGCGCATGTGCTGTGACCTGCGAAAACCGTTACCCCGGCGTAGTAACCACCCCCACCCCGCTCGTTGGGCACCAGGAACCGTTCGTTGGGCGGCTGGAACCGTTCGTTGGGGAGGTTGGAACGCTGAATCATGCTGTGCACAGGGCTCTTTGATCGGAAAATCATGTCGGACCGATCGTGTACACATGTACGTATGGAGAGCACGGGCACCATCGACGCGCGAAAGGCGCTGAGCGATGTGATGGCTGTGCTGGCAGCGCTTCCCGCTGCGGGCGACGAGGCAGAGGCGATCGACCGGATCTCGCTGATGGAGTCGATCAAGTCCGCCTGCGCGGCCGGGCAGGCCGCCGACACGCTTCGTCTTCAGGACCTGCGGTTCGCCGCGGAAGCCGAGGCCGGTGTGCCGGTCGAGCGGCGGTGTCGGGGTTTGTCTGCGGAGGTGGCGTTGGCTCGGCGGGTGTCGGGCAACGCAGGTGGCCGCCATCTGGGGTTCGCTCGGGCGATGGGCGAGATGCCGAACACCTTCGCCCGATTGCGGGAGGGGTCGTTGTCGGAGTGGCGGGCGACCATCCTTGTCCGTGAGACCGGCTACCTGCAGGTCGAAGATCGACGCGTGATCGACCACGCGTTGTGCGCGGACCCGGCGACCCTCGACGGTGTCGGCGACCGGGCGCTCGAAGCGGTGGCCAAGCGCATCGCCTACGAGCGGGACCCGCAGGCGCTCGTCGACCGGAACGCCAGTGCGCCGAAGGACCGCCGCGTGACGATGCGGCCGAAACCCGATGCGATGGTGCAGCTCTCGGCGCTGCTACCGATGACGGCCGGAATCGCGGCGTACGCCGCGCTCAAACAGCATGCGGACGGGCTCGTCGGGGATGGCGATCGCACCCACGCGCAGGTCATGGCCGACACCCTCCTCGAACGGCTCACCGGCACGGCGGCACCGGAGGACGTCGCGGTGTCGGTCGACGTCGTTGTCTCTGCCGGCGCGCTCGTCGGGCTTTCCGACGCCGCGGCGGATGTTCCCGGCTACGGAGTGATCCCGGCCGACACGGCGCGGAGCCTGATATCCGACGCGCTCGACGCTGACGCGCTCGTCACGCTGCGGCGGCTGTTCGCCGCACCGGGCTCCGGTGCGCTGGTCGCGATGGAATCGAAGGCGCGGATTTTCCCGTCCGGCCTGCGGCGGTTCATCGTCCGCCGCGACGTGTCGTGCCGGATGCCGTACTGCGACGCGCCGATCGCCGAGATCGACCACGCCCAGCCCCATGTCGACGGCGGGGCGACGGACAGTGTCAACGGCAACGGCCTGTGCCGCACCCACAACCGACAGAAGCAGAACCCCGGCTGGGCGGTAACCACCGCCATCGACGACGACGGCACCCATGAGGCGCTGATCCGAACGCCCACCGGCCAGCAACACCGATCCCGCGCACCCGCGCGGGACGCAGACCAGGCCGCATGACGTCCGACCGCGGGGCAGGCGATGATGATCGCGATGACACTCTCCACCCTGGTCCTGTTGGTCGTGGCCGGTTTCGGCGCCGGACTGGTCGGCTACATCACGGGTCTGGCGTCGCTGGTGAGCTATCCCGCGTTGCTGCTCGCCGGTCTGTCACCGCTCGCGGCCAACGTCACCAACACCGTCGCGTTGGTGTCGGTCGGGGTCGGCAGCACCGCCCAGGCGGGGTCGTCGTTGCTCGACGATCGTCGACGGCTCACGATGCTCGGGGCGATCGCCGTCGTCGGAGGACTGATCGGGGCAGGTGTCCTGCTGGTCTCTCCGGCGGGCTCGTTCGAGGCGATCGTCCCCTTCCTCGTCGCGATCGCCGCGGTGGCCGTGTTGATACAGCCGGTCCTGCGACACGCCGCCGGGCACCGCGAGATGCCGACGGTCTTCGCGGTCTCGTCGTTCGCCGTGGCCGTCTACGGGGGTTACTTCGGTGCCGGCGCGGGCGTGATCTTCCTGGCCCTGGCCCTGGTCACCTCGGCGCAACCGCTCTGGCGTGCGGCCCTGCTCAAGTCAGCCCTGCTCGGCCTGTCGAACCTGTCCGCCGCCGTCCTCTTCGCGATCACCGGTCCGGTGCACTGGGTCGCGGCCGTCGCTATGGGCGTCGGTTGCCTCGCCGGCGGGTGGGCCGGCCCGCCGATCGTCGCCCGCCTCCCGGCCGGACCCCTGCGCGTCGTCATCGGTCTCGCCGGCCTCGGTCTCGCGGTCTGGCTCGCCGTCCGCTGAGCGGCTCGCGCGACCACATCCGCCTCCCGCGACCGCCGCGACGGTCGCGGGTGGCGGCAACGGTCGCGGGAACCCGACCCGCCGTTCGCTGAGAGCGAGAACGCGGGTGGAGGCAGGCGGGGTCAGTGCAGGACCGACGAAACACTCGTAGCGTGGATACGTGACGTCAGCCTCAACCGGTCATCCCTCTGCTCGTACTCTCGGCGAACTCCGCGCCTCCGGCCATGTCCAGCGGTCGGTCAAGGACGAGATCCGCAACAACCTCCTCACCAAGCTCCGGGCCGGTGACGACCCCTGGCCCGGCATCGTCGGCTTCGAGTCGACGGTCGTCCCGCAGCTCGAACGCGCCCTCCTGGCCGGCCACGACGTGGTCATGCTCGGCGAGCGCGGCCAGGGCAAGACCCGCCTGCTCCGCACCCTCGCCGGCCTGCTCGACGAGTGGACGCCCGTCATCGAGGGCTCCGAGCTCGACGAGCACCCCTACGAACCGATCACCCCGGCCGCCATCCGCAAGGCCGCGAACCTCCTCGACGACCTGCCGATCGTCTGGCGGCACCGCTCCGAGCGCTACTCGGAGAAGCTCGCGACACCGGACACGTCCGTCGGTGACCTCGTGGGCGACGTCGACCCGATGAAGGTCGCCGCCGGCCGCAACCTCGGCGACCCCGAGACCATCCACTTCGGCCTGATCCCCCGCGCGCACCGCGGCATCGTCGCGATCAACGAGCTCCCTGACCTCGCCGAGCGCATCCAGGTGTCGATGCTCAACGTGATGGAGGAGCGCGACATCCAGATCCGTGGCTACTCGCTGCGGCTCCCGCTCGACGTGCTCCTCGTCGCCAGCGCGAACCCCGAGGACTACACCAACCGTGGTCGGATCATCACCCCGCTCAAGGACCGCTTCGGCGCCGAGATCCGCACGCACTACCCCCTGGAGCTCGACGACGAGATCGCGGTCATCGAGCAGGAGGCAGACCTGGTCGCCACCGTGCCGACGTTCATCGTCGAGATCCTGGCGCGGTTCACCCGCTACGTCCGTGACCACCCGTCGATCGACCAGCGCTCCGGCGTCTCGGCGCGCTTCGCCATCGCCGGTGCCGAGACCGTGGGTGCCGCCGCTCTGCACCGCGCGACCGTGACCGGCGAGGAGTCGGCCGTCGCGCGTGTCGTCGACCTCGAGTCGGTCGTCGAGGTGCTGCGCGGCAAGGTGGAATTCGAGTCGGGCGAGGAGGGGCGCGAGACCGAGATCCTCGAACACCTCCTGCGCAAGGCCACCGCCGACACCGTCCGCGCCCACCTCGGCGGCATCGACATGGCGCCGCTGGTCACCGCGCTCGAGTCGGGTGAACCCGTCGTCACCGGCGACCGCGTCACCGCCTCGGAGCTGCTGAAGAGCATCCCGTCGCCGGACACCACGACACCCGTCGTCGACGCCGTCGCCGAACGCCTCGACGCCGCCGACGGTGGCGAGCGCGCCAGCGCACTGGAACTGGCGCTGGAAGGGCTGTTCCTCGCCCGGCGCATCAGCAAGGAGGCGGACGACCACGGCGTCACCATGTACGGCTGACCCTCGGCGTCCCGGCCGCCACAGCACCACGGAGAGCATCACCTGATGGCACGCAACAGATTCCACCGCTCCTCCTATCAGCGATACCGTGGCGGACCCGATCCGCTCGCCCCGCCGGTCGATCTGCGGTCCGCGCTCGACGAGATCGGCGAGGACATCATGGCCGGCGCCTCGCCGCAGCGCGCGATGCGCGAGTACCTGCGTCGTGGGACGCAGGACATGCGCGGCCTGGACAAGCTGCGTGAGCAGATCAACAAGCGCCGTAAGGAACTGCTGGAGAAGAACAACCTCGACGGCACGTTCACCGAGATCCGCGAGCTGCTCGATCGCGCGGTCCTCAACGAGCGCAAGCAGCTCGCACGGGATCTCGACGACGAGGCGCGGTTCGCCGAGATGCAGATCGGGAACCTGCCGCCGTCGACGGCGCAGGCGGTGCAGGAGCTCTCCGACTACGAGTGGCGGTCGCCGGAGGCCAAGGCCGACTACGACAAGATCTCCGATCTGCTCGGCCGCGAGATGCTCGACCAGCGTTTCCAGGGCATGAAGGACGCGCTGGAGAATGCGACCGACGCGGACCGTCAGGCGATCTCGGAGATGCTCACCGACCTCAACGAGCTGCTCGCCGCGCACAACCGTGGTGAGGACACGACCGAGCAGTTCGACGAGTTCATGGGCAAGCACGGGCAGTACTTCCCGGACAACCCGCAGTCGACGGACGAACTCGTCGAGGCGCTGGCGAAGCGGGCTGCTGCGGCGCAGGCGTTCTACAACTCCCTGTCACCCGAGCAGCGCGCCGAGCTCGACCAGCTCGCGCAGCAGGCGTTCGGCTCTCCGGAACTGATGAACCAACTGGCGCAGATGGATTCGCAACTGCGCCAGGCCCGCCCCGACATGGGGTGGGGTGACTCGGCAGATTTCACCGGCGAGCAGGGGATGGGCATGGGGCAGGGCGCGGGCGCACTGTCCGACCTCGCCGAGCTGGAGGCCCTCTCGGAACAGCTGTCGCAGCAGTACGCCGGCGCGCAGATGGACGACATCGACCTCGACGCACTCGCGCGACAGCTCGGTCCCGAGGCGTCCGCCGACGCACGCACCCTCGCCGAGCTGGAGAAGGCGCTCAAGGAACAGAACATCTTCCACCGTGACGCCGACGGCAACCTGCAGTTGTCGCCGAAGGCCATGCGGCAGCTCGGGCAGTCGATCTTCCGCGATGTCGCCGAACAACTCTCGGGCCGCAAGGGTGACCGCGCCACCCGCCGCACCGGTGCGTCGGGTGAGCCGACCGGGGCCACCCGCGAGTGGGAGTTCGGCGACACCGAGCCGTGGGACGTCACCGCGACCGTCGGGAACGCGGTGCGGCGCACCGTCACCGAGGCGCCGGGTGGGCTGGAGGCCGCCGGTGACCTCGCTCGCGAGGGTGTCCGCATCGACGTCCGTGACGTCGAGGTCGCCGAGACCGAGGCGCGCTCGAAGGCGGCTGTCGTGCTCCTCGTCGACACCTCCTTCTCCATGGAGATGGAGGGACGGTGGCTGCCCATGAAGCGGACCGCCGTCGCGCTGAACCACCTGATCTCGACCAGGTTCCGCAACGACGAGTTGTCGCTGATCGCCTTCGGGCGCCACGCCCGCACCATCGACATCGCCGAGCTCACCGGCTTGCAGCCCCGCATGGAGCAGGGCACCAACCTGCACCACGCGCTCATGCTGGCCGGACGGCACCTGCGACGGCACCCGAACGCGCAGCCCGTCGTCCTCATCGTCACCGACGGTGAGCCGACCGCCCACCTCGAACCCGACGGCGAACCGTTCTTCTACTACCCGCCGCATCCGGCGACCCTGGCCATGACCGTCCGTGAACTCGACGCGGTCGCCCGGCTCGGCGCACAGGTGACGATCTTCCGACTGGGCGACGATCCCAGCCTGGAGCGTTTCGTCGACCAGATCGCCCGTCGTATCGGTGGCCGCGTCGTCGCACCCGACATCGACGGGCTCGGCGCCGCGGTGGTCGGGGACTACCTGGGTTCACGACGGGGTCGTCGGGGGTAGTCCTGCGACCGTGACGAGAACGGTTCGTGTGGGCACGTCGGGATGGTTCTATCCGCCGTGGCGGGGCACCTTCTACCCGAAGGGCCTCGTCCACCGGCGGGAGTTGGAGTACCTGTCGTCGACGCTGAACTCGGTGGAGATCAACGGCACGTTCTACTCGTTGCAGAAGCCGGACAGCTTCCGACGCTGGGCGTCGGAGACGCCCGACGACTTCGTGTTCGCGGTGAAGGGTCCGCGATTCGTCACGCACATGAAGAAGCTGCGCGACGTCGACACCCCGGTCGCGAACTTCCTCGCGTCCGGGGTGCTGGCGC
Source organism: Williamsia serinedens (assembly GCF_024171725.1). Taxonomy (GTDB): domain Bacteria; phylum Actinomycetota; class Actinomycetes; order Mycobacteriales; family Mycobacteriaceae; genus Williamsia_A; species Williamsia_A serinedens. Next base: position 381,826 of record NZ_JAMTCG010000003.1, on the reverse strand, counting down.
TCGGCCCGAAGCTGGGCCCGATCCTGTGGCAGCTGCCGCCGGCGATGCGGTTCGACCCCGACCGGCTCGGCCCGTTCCTCGACTCCCTGCCGCGGACCACCGCTGCCGCAGCCGATCTCGCGCGGCGGCACGACCAGCGTCTCGACGGTCGCGACTGGCTGGAGATCGACGAGGACCGCCCGCTGCGGCACGCCGTCGAGGTGCGTCACCCGTCGTTCGAGACGCCCGAACTGGTCGGGTTGCTCCGTGACCAGAACGTCGCCCTGGTCCTCGCCGACGCGGCGCGTCGCTATCCGGTGATGGACGAGCAGACTGCCGACTTCACGTACTGCCGCCTGCACGGCGACGAGAAACTGTATGTGAGCGGCTATTCCGACAAGTCGCTCGACAACTGGGCGACCACACTCCGACGGCACACCGGCGACATCCACGTCTACTTCGACAACGACGTGAAGGTGCACGCGCCGTTCGACGCGCGGGGACTCCTCGACCGCCTCAGCTGAGGCGTTCGCGCTCGTCGCCCGCGGACCCCTTGCGCTCCACCGACACCCCGCCCATCAGGGCGACACCGGTGATCGTCACCCGCGGCCCGTTCGGGCGCCTTCCCGGACCCGATGCGCGGCGGTCGAAACCGCCCATGATCCCGACGCCGCGGATGTCGACCTCGACATCGGGCGGGACGACGATCTCGATGCCGCCCATCACCGCGGTCGCGCTGATCTCGAGCGTGCCGGTGGTGAACCGCGCCCGTCGCAGATCGATGCTGACACCGCCCCAGAACGCCAGGGCGGTCAGCGACCCGCCGACCGCGACGTCACCGGCGAGCTCCGATCCGCTCATCACGGCGATGAGCCGCTGCACCGGCGCCTTCCCGGGCGGCGCCGTCGACGACACCGACCCCGCGATCGCATCGACCGGCAGGTCGGCGGTCAGCGGGGACAGGTCGTCCGTCGTGCGTGCCTCGACGGCCTTGCCGGCGCGCGTCTCGTACTCAGCCGGACTCAGGTAACCCTGCGCCATCGCGGCGGCCAGGATGTCGTGCACGCGACCGCGGTCGGCGTCGGACACACGGACCGCGGGCCGGTCGTCGGGGCGATCGGCGGGCAGATCGGTCATGCGCCGACCCTAGCGATCCGACGCGGTCCCGTCGCCGCGCTGACGCGATCGATAGGCCGCGACCGCGTTCCGGTTGCCGCACGTCGTCGAGCAGTATCGGCGAGATCGGTTGCGAGACAGGTCGATCACCAGAGCCTCGCAGGAGTTGTCGGCGCAGACCGAGAACCGCGACATCTCGTCGGCGCGGATGACGTCGACCATGGCCATGGCCGCCTCGACGAGCATCCGGGTCACCAGCGGCGCGTCGTCGTCGACGGCATGGATGTGCCAGTCCTGGTCGTCATGGCGGACCAGTCGCGGCGTCGCCCGGTACTCGGCGAGGATGTCGTTGACGAGCCCGACGGCGTCGCCGGTCGACGCGGTGAACAGCGCCCGCAGCCGGGGCCGGACGGCGCGGACCTCGTCGAGCTCGGCGAGATCGCCGTCGATGCGCCCGGTGAACCCCTGCTCGGTCACGAACTCCGCGAGGTCGTCGACGGTCGTGAGGGTGTCCGGGTCCACCGCGGTGTTCGCCAGCGCGACAGCCGCCTGCAGCGACAGCTCAGTGTCATCGGTGAAAACCACGTTGACACATTACCGCGAGGCCGCTTAGCGTCATGACCCATGAGGTCGATGGGTGATGACAGGCGTCTCGGGGTGGGGCTGGCGTTCGCGCTCGTCTCCGCCCTCTCCTTCGGCCTGTCGGGGGCGATCGCGCGGCCGATGCTGGAGACCGGGTGGTCGCCGGGTGCCGTCGTCACCCTGCGCATCGCGATCGGAGTGGTGGTCGTGCTGCCCTGGGGTGTGGCCTCGCTCCGAGGACGGTGGTCGCTGCTGGCCCGGAACGCGCCGACGGTCGTCGTCTATGGCCTGCTCGCGGTGGCCGCCGCGCAGTTCTGCTATTTCTCCGCGGTGCGGTCGATGCAGGTGGCCCCGGCCTTGCTCATCGAGTTCACCTCGCCGGCTGCCGTGGTGCTGTGGCTGTGGGTGCGTCGGTCACAGCGGCCGTCGGGGCTCACGGGTGTCGGCGTGGCGATCTGCGCGGTCGGACTCGTCCTGGTCCTCGATCTGATGTCGTCGTCGACGACCGTGTCGGGGACGGGTGTGGCCTGGGCGTTCGGCGCGATGATCGGCGCAGCCGCGTACTTCCTCATCAGCGCCGACGACGATTCCGGGCTGCCGCCGCTCGCGCTCGCGACCGCGGGACTGGTCGTCGGGGCGATGGTGCTCGGGCTGCTCGGCGTCGTCGGCGCGATGCCGATGCGCATCGGGACGGGTGACGTCGCCTACGCCGGCGTCACGATGTCGCCGTGGGTCGCTGTCCCCGTCCTCGGTGTCGTCACCGCGGCGACGGCGTATGTGACCGGCGTGCTCGGGGCCCGGCGACTCGGTCCGCGCGTGGCGTCCTTCGTCGGCCTGTCCGAGGCACTCGCCGGTGTCGTGTGGAGCTGGGCTCTGCTGGCCGAACTGCCCCGTCCGGTCCAGTTCGGGGGAGGCGCGCTGATCCTACTCGGCGTGGTGGCGGTGAAACTCGGTGAGCGGTCAAGCGAGGAGCGCGGCGATGACGCCGATGACCGGGATCGAGACGAGCGTGGTGACCAGGGCGCTGTCCCGGGCGAGCACCACCCCGCGCTGGTACCGGGTGGCGTAGACGAGGACGTTCTGCGCGGTCGGTAGCGCGGCGATCACCACCTGGGCGAACAGTGCGTGTCCACGTTCGTCGAACAGGAAGTACGCGAGCGCGAACACCAGGATCGGCTGTACCACCATCTTCATCACCGACGCGAGTGCGACGTCGCGGCGCGGACTCTCGCCCTTGCGGAGCACGCTGACCCCCGTGAGCGACAACCCGAATGCCAGCAGTGCGCCGGGAACAGAGGCGTCACCGAGCATCCCGATGGGCTCCTCCACCGCGTGCGGCAGCGTCACCCCGGTCAGTGAGATGACCAGTCCGACGATGCCGCCGATCACGATCGGGTTCGTCACCGGTGCGATCACCGTGTCACGCAGGGTGATCCGCCCGGCGCCACTGCGCAGTGCCGTGAGGTCGAGCATCGTGAGCGCGATGGGGGAGTAGATGACGATCTGGAACAGCAGCAGCGGCGCGACGAAGGTGGCGTCCTTGAGCACGAAGATCGCGATCGGGATGCCCAGGTTCGCGCTGTTCACGTAGCTCGACGACAGCGCTCCGATCACGGCCTCGGGGACCTCGCGCCGGAGCACGGTCCGGGCGAGGACGAAGTACACCGCTCCGACGGCGAACGCGCTGCCGCCGGCGATCAGCAGCGTGGTGGAGAAGATCTGTGCGACGTCCGTCGTCGACAGCGAGTGCAGCAGCAGGGCCGGGGTGAAGACGAAGAACACCAGCCGCGACAACGTCTGGTGGGCGTCCGGCCCCAGGGTCTGGGTCCGACCGAGCACGTATCCCACCCCGATCAGGATGAAGATGACGGTGAACCCCTGGACCACTCCGGACACCGGGGGGATCCTACGTGCGCGTCGCACCGCCCCCGGAGCCGCGACTCCGGACGTCGGCCGGGGTCACGTTGTTGAAATCCGCGTCGTGGGCGGCGGCCGTGGACATATTGACCACGAGGTCCGCTGGGGACGCGCATTTCGGACATCGGGTTCGGCTACTTTCGAGAAATGCCACACCTACACGACGAGGCCGCCAGAGGCGTCAGACCGGAATCCGTCGTCGGGGCATTGCACCGAACGCCCGTCGACGAGAAGTGGGAGACGGAGCTCGCTGACGATCGTCGTCAAGCGCAGACACGCGGCTGAGATCGAGGACATGACTGACCGGCTGTATCCGGTCAACGATCCGCTCGCGTTGGCGGACCATCGCCTCTCGGTCGCGGGCCAACCCTCCTGACGCATGCTGTGACCCGGTTCACTGGGCGACTCGTACAGTGGCGCTGAGGCCGTGCCGGCGGCCGCGGAAGGGCGTGATGGATTTCGAGGACACCCCCGACGAGGCGGCCTGGCGCGCGAAGGTCCGCGCCTTCATCACCGAGCACCGCGACGAACTCGGCGACCGCAGCGACCGCGGTCACGACGACGTGCGGTCCCGGCAGCGCGAGGCGGTGCTCTACGACGGCGGTCTCGTCGGCGTGACATGGCCGACGGAGGCCGGCGGGCAGGGCGGCACCCCGATGCAGCAGGCCATCGTCGACCAGGAACTCGCGCGGGCGGGCGCGCCGGGGCTCGTCAACTTCATCGGCATCGGCATGTGCGGACCGACCGTCATCGCGCACGGCACCCAGGACCAGAAGGACCGCTACCTCAAGCGCCTGCTCCGTGCCGACGACATCTGGTGCCAGCTCTTCAGCGAGCCCGCCTCCGGCAGCGACCTCGCCGCGCTGCGCACCCGCGCGGTCCGCACCGACGACGGCAACTGGGTGATCACCGGCCAGAAGGTGTGGACGACGCTCGCACACCTCGCCGACTACGGGATCCTGCTCACCCGTACCGATCCGGACGTCGCCAAGCACAAGGGTCTGACGATGTTCGTCGTCGACATGAAGGCGGACGGCGTGACCGCCCGCCCGCTCCGGCAGATGAGCGGTGGCGCGGAGTTCAACGAGGTGTTCTTCGACGACGTCGTCATCCCGGACTCCGAACGCCTCGGTGACGTCGGCGCAGGATGGTCGGTGGCCATCACGACCCTGATGGCCGAACGGTTCTCGCTCGGCGGTGGCGGGGGCGAGCTCGGGATCTCCCCCGACGCGGTCGCCGCGCACGTCGCGACGCACCTGCCGACGCTGCCCGAGGCGCGCCAGGGTGTGGTCCGGCAGCGGTTCGGCCGCGCGTTCGCCGAGGCGCTCGCGACCCGCTACACCGGCTACCGCCAGCTGTCGGCGATCAGCCGTGGCGACATGCCGGGGCCCGAGGCGTCCGCGGGAAAGCTCTCGGGGACGGCGACGGCTCGCGAACTCGCCGACATCGCCGTCGAACTCCTCGGCGGCGACGGCGCGTTCGCGTCCGAGGGCGACGGCGACGGCCAGTGGCAGGCGATCCAGGCGAGCCTGCCCGGACTGGCCATCGCGGGCGGCACGAACGAGGTGCTGCGCAACGTGATCGGCGAGCGGGTGCTGGGACTCCCGCCGGAACCGCGCGCCGACAAGAACGTCACGTTCCGCGAGAGCATCGCCGTCGCCGCCGGCGGCTCCGAGGCCCCCGCCCAGAAGGAGACGCAGCGCGCATGAACTTCGATCTCGACGACCAGCAGCGCGATCTCGCGGCGGCCGCGGGCGACTTCCTGCGGTCTGTGACCTCCACCGACACCATCCGTGCCGCGCTCGACGGCGACCATAGTGCGCTCGGACCAGGCCGGGAGCAGTTGGTGCAGAGCGGTTTCGCCGCGATCACGGTTCCCGACGCGGCCGGCGGCGGGGGTGGGTCCGTGCTCGACCTCGCCGTCGTCGCCGAACAGGCGGGCCGCGTCCTCTCGTCACCGTCGCTGGTGACCTACGCCCGCGCCGCCGTCCTCCTCGACGGCGACGACGCGCGCCTGTCCGCCCTCGCGGACGGCTCGACGGCGTTCGCGGTGCTCGACGCGGGGGAGCCGACCCTCGACGCGGTCGGGGCCTCGTCGTTCCTGGCGCTCGACGGCGACGACATCGTCGTCGGCACCGGCACGGTCCAGACGCCGGATCCGATCGACCCGACCCGCGGTCTGGGCCGCGTCACGCTCGGCGACACCGAGGTCGTCGCATCGGGTGCCCGGGACCGATGGGAGCGCGCGACCGCGATCGGTCGCGTCATCCTCGCGGCGGAGGGGCTCGGAACCGCCTCGCGGGCACTGGAGATCGGGGTCGAGTACGCCAAGGACCGCGTGGCGTTCGGCCGGGCCATCGGGTCCTACCAGGCCGTCAAGCACGCACTCGTCGACGTCTACGTCGCCGTCGAGCAGTTGCGGTCGCTGGTGTGGTGGGCGGCCTGGGCCGCCGACGCGTCGCCCGACGAGCTGCCGCTCGCCTCGGCCGCGGCCAAGGCGTTCGCTGCCACCGCCGCCCAACAGGCCACCGAGACGCTCATCCAGGTGCACGGGGGCATCGGGTTCACCTGGGACCACGACGCGCATCTGTACTGGCGGCGCGCCAAGGTCGACCGGTTCCTCCTCGGCGACGAGACCACCGCCTACGACGACGTCGCGCGGGAAGCGCTCGCGGGGGCCTAGCGGCTCGACACGAACGGCAGCAGCGCCATCTCGCGGGCGTTCCGGATCGCCGTCGCGACCTGACGCTGCTGCTGCGGCGTCAGACCGGTGACCCGGCGGCTGCGGATCTTGCCGCGGTCGGACAGGAACAGTCGCAGGGTGGCGACGTCCTTGTAGTCGACCTCGGTGACACCGCGGTCGTTCAGGAGGTTCCGTTTGGCCGCAGCGGGTTTCGTCGACTCCGACCGCCGACGCGGGGGCTTTCTCGACATGGGTGTCACCAACTCGATTTCGTGATGCCGGGCAGCTCGCCGTTGTGTGCCATTGCGCGGAACCGGACGCGGGAGACCCCCGCCTTGCCGATGTAGCCGCGCGGGCGTCCGTCGACGACGTCGCGGTTGCGCAGGCGCGTCGGGCTCGCGTCGCGGGGGAGACGCTGCAGGGCGAGCTGCGCGTCGGCGCGGGCGTCGTCGTCGGCGTCCGGGTCGCGGATGATCGCCTTCAGCGCCGCGCGACGCTCGGCGTACCGGGCGACGACCTCGCGGCGCTGCAGGTCGCGGTTGATCTTCGACTTCTTCGCCATCTCAGCGCTCCTCGCGGAAGTCGACGTGACGCCGGACGACCGGGTCGTACTTGCGGATCACCAGGCGGTCCGGGTCGTTGCGACGGTTCTTGCGCGTCACGTACGTGTATCCCGTCCCCGCGGTGGACTTGAGCTTCACGACCGGGCGGATGTCGGTGCTCTTGCCGGCCATCAGACCTTCTCCCCTCGGGCACGGATCCGTGCGACGACCGCCTCGATGCCGTCGCGATCGATCGTCTTGATGCCCTTCGCCGAGACGCGCAGCGTCACCGTGCGGCCCTCACTGGGCAGGAAATAGCGCTTGCGCTGCAGGTTCGGATCCCACCGTCGCGACGTGCGGACGTGGGAGTGCGACACCTGCTTGCCGAAGCCGGGCTCCCGCCCGGTCACCTGGCAGCGTGCGGACACGTGCCCTCCTCATGCAAATGGAAATCGTTGTCGATACGGACTACGGTAGCGCTTGTCGACAACGATTGCCAACAAGAGGAGGTCTCGTGCAGAGGACACCGGTGTTCGTGGTGGCCGGGCTCGACCCGGTCGTCGTCGACACGGTCGCGACGGGTCTCGCGGTACCGGGCACGGCGGTGGTGCACCACGACCTCGTCGAGGTGTCGCTGGGGATCATCACGCGCACCGTGCGGCAGACCGACGCCGACGGGCTCACGCGCACGTGGGTGACGCGCATCGATCTCGACCACGGCTGCGTGTCGTGCGCACTCCGCCATGACCTGTTGCCGACACTGCGGGCACTGCACCGTCGATCGGCGGTCGATCGGATCGTCGTCGCGCTCGACCCGCTCGTCGAACCCGAGCCGCTGTGTTGGGCGATCGACAACGTCGACGTGATCGGTGTGCCCGGTCAGGTCGACGGCCCGGCGGCGCGGGACGTCCGCGTCGAGGCGGTCATCGGGTGCGTCGCCGCGGGCACGTGGCTCGACGAGGCGACCGGTGACCTGACGATGGCCGAGGCCGGGTTCGACTCGGGCGACCCCGCCGACGAGCGGACGCTCGCCCAGGTGGCCGTCGGACACGTCGCGGTCGCCGACGCGCTGGTCGTGCACGGTGCACCGGTCGCGAACTGGGACGCCGCGGTGTTCGGCGCCGTCGTCCGACGGCTCGCCCCGGGCGTCCCGATCGTGATGGAGGCGCCCGGTCGACCACTCGACGGACGCCTGGTCGCGCTTCTCGTGGCCGCCATGCCGCTCGGCGTCCGACGCGATCGCTCGGTGGGCCCGTTCGACCCGCTGTTGGCGGGTACACCGCCGCTCGAGCCGGACTGCGGCGTGCAACTCGTCGAGTTCACCGTCGCGCGGCCGTTCCACCCCGGGCGGCTGCACGACGCGCTCGACCACCTGCTCGACGGCGTCGTCTGCTCGCGCGGCCGGCTGTGGCTCGCGACGCAGCCCGACGAGGCGCTGTGGATCGAGAGTGCCGGTGGGGGATTACGGGTCGCCACCGGCGGGCCGTGGCTCGCCGCGATGTCGGACGACGAGGTCGCCGCCGCGGACCCCGAACGGGTGGCGCTCGCCGCGGCCCGGTGGGACCCCGACTTTGGCGACCGGCACACCAGCCTCGTCGTCCTGGTCTGGCGTGCCGACCCCGACGTCATCCGTACCGCCCTGCGTGCCGCCTGCCTCACCGACGCAGAGATGGCCGCAGGTCAGGACGTGTGGTCGACGTGGGACGACCCGTTCGGCACGTTTCACGCCGACCCGTGCGAGACATCCGAGGAGACGAGCGGATCGCTCGTCGACACCGACACAGAGGAGAACCGATGAAACCCGGCATCCACCCCGACTACCACCCCGTCGTGTTCCGCGACTCGTCGACCGGCAAGGAGTTCCTCACCCGCTCCACGGTGACCTCCGACGTCACTTTGGAATGGGAGGACGGGAACCGGTACCCTCTTGTGGTTGTCGATGTCACGTCCGACTCGCATCCGTTCTGGACTGGTGCGCACCGCGTGATGGACACCGCAGGACGAGTGCAGAAGTTCGAGCGCCGGTACGGGCGCCGGGCACGGCCGTCGTCCGGCGCGAGGTCGCAGGACGACATCGACGGATGAGAATCGTGAAGTGAACGGAAGGGCTGGATCATGGCGGTACCGAAGCGGCGGATGTCTCGGGCGAACTCGCGGAGTCGTCGCGCGCAGTGGAAGGCCGAGAACCCGGCTCTGCAGGAGGTCAAGGCCGGTGGCGTCAGCCAGCGTGTCCCGCGCCGCCTGGTGAAGGCCGTCCAGATGGGCATCATCGACCTCGACCGTCGCTGACGGTCCGCGCGTATCTTCTGCGCGCAGAGATCTTCCGACAACGCTCCGCACCCCCGTGCGGAGCGTTGTCGTGTCTCGGGGTCGGCGCCTGATGGAGCGATGACCGACCTGAGCGAAGCCGTGGCCGACGTGCGCGAGTGGCAGGAGGACCTCTACCGCGACATCCACGCGCACCCCGAGCTGTCCCACGCCGAGCAGCGCACCGCGGAGCTCGTCGCACGCCGGCTCGAGGGGTCCGGATGCGAGGTGACGACAGGGATCGGTGCGACGGGTGTCGTCGGGATCCTGCGCAACGGAGACGGGCCGTCGGTCCTGCTACGCGCGGACACGGACGCGTTGCCCGTGCGTGAGGACACCGGACTGGAGTACGCGAGCACCGCGACGACGGACGACGGCGCCCCAGTGATGCACGCCTGCGGGCACGACGTGCGGAGGAGACCGCAGACGGCGCCCGCGTGATGATCGACGACGGTCTGGTCGACCTCGTGGGCCACGTCGACGTCGCGCCGGCCCAACACGTGCTGCCGTTCCCCGCGGGGACGGTCGGGACCCGGACCGGACCCGTGCTGTCGGCGGCCGACAGCATGACGATCACCCTGCACGGCCGTGGCGCCCACGGTTCCATGCCGCAGGCCGCGGTGGACCCGGTGGTGTTGGCCGCGAGCATCGTGATGCGCCTGCAGGGCATCGTCGCGCGGGAGGTCGCCCTCGGCGACACGGCGGTGGTGACCGTCGGCAGCATCCAGGCGGGCACCAAGACCTTCGACGAGTCGGTGCGCTCGACCGTCCTCGACGCCATCGAGCGCATCGTGCGCGCCGAGTGCGAGGCGTCACGGTGCCCGCGCGACCCGGAGTTCGAGCTGTACGACCGCTACCCGCTCACCGACAACGACGCCGCGACGACCGACCGTGTCGCGCAGGCGTTCACGGATCATTTCGGCGACGCCGCGATCACGCTCCCGCAGCAGAGCGCGAGTGAGGACTTCTCCGACCTGCCGCGGGCGTTCGGGGTCCCGTCGTCCTACTGGGGAATCGGGGGGATCGACCCCGACACCTACCGCGCTGCCGAGGACGCGGGCCGTGTCGCCGACGACATCCCGGTCAACCACTCCGCCGCGTTCGCGCCGGTCCTGCAGCCCACGCTGACGACGGGTACCGAGGCGCTGGTCGTCGCGGCGACCGCATGGCTGGGCCATCGGGGGTGACGGCCGCGATCGGTGTCCCGGGTCAGGTGTCGGCGGCCAGCACCGCCGCGACCCGTACCGCCGAGTTGACCTCCCCGTAGCCGCGATACCCCCCGGTCCGACAGGCCACCTCGAAGAACAGGTCGTCCCCGATCGTCGGTGTGACGAAGTGCCAGAACTCGCCGCCCGTCCCGTCCGCGTCGTAGAGGATGTGCTCGCGCCGCATCCGCTCGACGACGTCGGCGGGCAGGTCGACGCGGGACGCGAGGTCGTCGTAGTAGTTGTCCGGGATGACGACCGGTCGCAGTCCGCGCTCCCGGCAGGCCGCGGCGGCGGCGAAGATGTCGGAGCATGCGAAGGCGGCGTGGGTCAGCCCGCCCCGGCGGCGCACCGGGCCGGTGCCCGCCATCCGGTCGGGCAGCAGCGAGGCCACGATCCGCAGGGTCCCGCCCGTGTCGGTCCGGACCGTGAGCGCCTGACTGCGCAGCGTGCCGACGGCGTCCGGGATGTCCATCCCCTCCTCCACGCGCATCCCGAAGACCGAGCGCAGCAACAGCATCGCGGTCTCCCAGTCCGCGGGGGACACCCCCACGCCGATGTGGTCGACGCCGTCGAAGAGCGCGGCCGGCTCGTGCCGGTCACGGGGGACCAGGTCGAACCGGTCCCGCCACAGCGAGCGGCTCACTGGGCCGCGGAGATCCACCGACAGCACGTCGGTGACGTCGAGACGCACAACGGCGTCGCCTGCGGCGTCCGGGTCCCCGCCGGGCACGGGCACGGGCGCGACCGGGACGTCGAAGGACTCCGCGCGACGCGCCCACGCGGCGGGATCGCCTGTGCGCAGTGCGATCTGGGCGATGGTCGCGACCTCCGAGCCCGGTGCCGTCCACACGGTGCCGGCGGACGGGTCGACGACGACCGCGACGTCGGCGTCGCGGTGCAGGCGCAGGCCCGTCGCGCTGTCGACGCCCTGCAGGTCGAAGCCGATCTGCGACAGCATCCGCTCGACCTGCGGGGCCTTCGTCGGCCCCGCGGCGATCCGGATGGACACCACGTCGCCCGCGGTGACCTCACCGCCGCTGAGGATCTCGTCGTCGGGCACCGCCAGCTCGTGGCGCGTCGTCTCCGCGAGGTACCGCAGTGAGCGTCGCGCGTCGCGGGCGATCCTGGTCGGGTCGGCGTGGCGGAACACGTCGTTGAAGACCTCGAGCGACCACGGCCCCGCGTAGCCGGAGGCGTCGACGGCGCGCATGAACCGCGGGAGGTCGAACCCGCCCTGGCCGGGCAGGCACCGGTGGTGGCGACTCCACTGCAACACGTCCATGACCATCAGCGGGGCGTCGGCGAGCTGCAGGAAGAAGATCGAGTCCGGGTCGAGGTCGGCGATCGGTTCCGGCGGCAGTCCGCGCGAGAGGATGTGGAAGCTGTCGATGCACGTCCCCAGCGCGGGGTGGTCGACGGTCGAGACGAGCCGTGCCGCGAGACGGTAGTCGTGGACGTGCCGTCCCCAGGCGAGAGCCTCATAGGCCAGGCGCTTGCCGCGGGCGGCGGCGAGGTCGGCGGCGGCGCCGAGCTGGTCGACGAGGAGGGCGTCGTCGGCGACCGCGTCGGGGGAGGGCGACGAACACACCAGGAGGAGATCGGTGTCGAGGTCGTCCATGACGTCGAACTTGCGCTGCAGACGGACGAGGTTGCGGGAGAAGCGCATCGGGTCGCTGCTGTCGAGATCGCGGAAGGGTTGATACATGTCGACGATCAGTCCGCGGTCGGCGGCCGCGGCCGCGATCTCCCGCGGGCGCAGGGACGACGCGACGAGGTCGGGCTCGAACACCTCGATGCCGGCGAACCCCGCGGCCGCGGCGGCGTCGAGTTTCTCCGGCAGCGTCCCCGCCAGGCAGACGGTGGCGATCGAGGTCCGCACCGGGGTGACGGCGGGGCGGACGATGGGTGACGGGGCGGCCATGAGCTCTCCTGTGACGCAGGACACGGTGATGAGAAATGTACCAGTTGGTGCATAAGAGAGCGATTGTCCGAGACCGTCGCACGTCGACGAATATGCTCTCAGCTGCATTAACGTCAAATTTATGAACTATCTAGTGAGTGTGCTTGTGTGATCCGTCCGCGGTTTGTAGTGTGACCCACACACCACGGACGATGTGGTGCCGCTCACTCTCAGACCCCGCCCGGAGGACAACGATGACCACCACGACGACCGAGGGCAGGCCCGCGTCGCAACCGCGCAAGGCCGCCCTCGCCAGCTTCATGGGCAGCCTGGTCGAGTACTACGACTTCTTCATCTTCGGTACCGCCTCGGCACTGGTGTTCAACAAGGTTTTCTTCCCGGAGATCAGCTCGGGCGCCGGGACGCTGGCCGCCTTCGCGACCTTCGGCGTCGCCTACGTGGCGCGCCCGTTCGGGGCGGTGGTGCTCGGACACTACGGCGATCGCATCGGACGTCAGCGTGTCCTCGTGTTCACCCTCGTGCTGATGGGTGTGTCCACCTTCCTGATCGGCTGCCTCCCCGACTACGCCACGATCGGCATCGCCGCCCCGATCGCCCTGGTGGCCCTTCGGTTGCTGCAGGGGCTGTCCGCGTCGGGGGAGCAGTCGGGCGCGAGCTCGCTGACCGTCGAGCACTCCGAGGACACCAAGCGCGCCTTCTATGCGAGCTGGACGCTCAACGGCACCCAGGCCGGTCTGCTCGTCGGCACCCTGGCGTTCATCCCGGTCGCCGCCCTGCCCGAGGACGACCTGCTCAGCTGGGGCTGGCGCGTGCCGTTCTGGTTCAGCGCCGTCGTGATGATCGTCGCCTACCTGATCCGCCGCAGCCTGCCCGAGACGCCGGTCTTCGAGCAGGTCAAGGACACCGTCTCCGACGTGCCCCTCGTCGTGCTGATCCGCCACCACTGGCGGTCCCTGGTCCGCGTGATCCTCTGCGCCACCGTCTCGGTGATGAGCACCCTGTTCTCGACCTTCGCGCTGAAGTACGCCACCAGCGACTTCGAGGTGTCGAAGAGTTCGATGCTCCTCGTGAGCGTGCTCGCCAACCTGACGATGCTGTTCACGCAGCCGCTGTGGGGCATGGCCGCCGACCGCATCGGTCGCAAGCCGATCTTCATCGGCGGAGCGGTGGGCTGCGCCGTCCTGGCCTTCCCGTACCTCGCCATCATCACCACCGGCTCGTTCTGGGCGATCCTCCCGGCCACGCTCGTCATCCAGTCGGTCGTCTACGCCGCCGCCAACGCCATCTGGCCCTCGTTCTACGCCGAGATGTTCCCGGCCCGCGTGCGGTACTCCGGCGTCGCGATCGGCACCCAGCTCGGCTTCATGATCTCCGGTTTCCTGCCCCTGATCGCCTCGGCGATCCTCGGCGACGGCACCCTCGGCTGGATCCCGATCGCCATCGTGGTGGCGGCGTTCTCGCTGGCGGCCGCACTCGCCGCCGGCACCGCGCGGGAGACGCACCGGACCGGGACCATGGATCTCGGCGAGAAGCGCTCGGCGACCGCGTCGGCACCGACCACCACCCCGATGACCACGGTCCCCGCGTGAACGCAGGCCCGCCCGACCGACCGTCCCGAACCGAGGAACCCGACATGTTCTCCACCGAACTGGCGACCGCCCAGGCGCTCGCCGCCGGAGGGACGCAGGTGTGCGCCCTGGTGGGGCAGGGCATCTCGCAGTCCCTGACGCCGGCACTGCACGAACGGGAGGGCGCGGCCCACGGGATCGCCTACCGCTACCTCACCCTCGACGTCGCGATGGACAGGGTGACCGACCTCGACCTCGGAGCACTTCTCGACGGCGCGCGGGCGGCGGGGATCCGCGGGCTGAACGTCACCCATCCGTTCAAGCAGGCCGTCATCGCCCACCTCGACGACCTCTCCCCGGACGCTGCGCGACTCGGCGCGGTCAACACTGTGCTGTTCGACGAGGACGGTGCGCGCGGGCACAACACGGACTGGTCGGGATTCGCGCGAAACCTCGACCGTGGCTTCGGATCCGACGTCGCGATGGACAGCGTCGTGCAGGTCGGTGCGGGTGGCGCGGGCGCGGCCACCGCGTACGCGTTGGTGACCCGGGGGGTGTCGACGCTGCATCTCGTCGACGTCGACCGCGGGCGGGCGGAGGCCCTCGCCGACGCCGTGCGCGCCATGGCGAACGGACCCGTCACCGTGACCGCCGACGATCTGCGCGGCGCCGCAGGGCGTGTCGCGGCCGCCGACGGACTGGTCAACGCGACACCCCTCGGCATGGCCGACCACCCGGGCATGGCCGTCGACCGGTCGTGGCTCCGTCGCGACCTGTGGGTCGCCGACATCGTCTACCGTCCGGTCGTCACCGAACTCGTCCGCACCGCACGGCAACTCGGCGCCAGGACCCTGACCGGGGACGGGATGGCGGCGTTCCAGGCCGTCGACGCCTTCGGGTTGTTCTGCGGAGTCGACGCCGACGCCGCACGGATGCTGGCCCACGTGGGCGAGCTCGTCGCGGCCGAGGACGCGCCGGCGCTGCGTTCCGCGTGACCCCGGAGGTGGCGACGTCGCCCGTTACAGTCGACGTCGTGACCGGACCCACTCGTCGACGCGACAGCGATCGCACGCGCGCCGACATCATCGCGGTCGCCACGAAGGAGTTCGCCGACAAGGGGTTCGCCGGTGCGCGGGTGGACGAGATCACCGCCAAGACGCACACCACCAAGCGGATGATCTACTACTACTACGGCGACAAGGAGGGCCTCTACCAGGCGGTTCTCGAGGCGTCGTACGGGAAGATCCGCAGCCTGGAGCAGAAGGTCGCGCACATCGACGACGACCCGATCGCCGCGGTCCGCGCGCTCGCCGAGGTCACCTTCGACCACCACGCCCGCAACCCCGACTTCATCCGGATCGTGGCCGGGGAGAACATCCTCAAGGGTGCGCACATCAAGAACTCGACCGCGGTGCAGAGCATGGGGAGCCCCGCCGTCGACGTGCTGGGCAGCATCCTCGCCGCCGGTCGCGCGCGAGGGGTGTTCCGCGATGACGTCGACGCGCTGGACGTCCACCTGGCGATCAGCAGCTTCTGCTTCTTCCGGGTCGCCAACCGCTACACGTGGAAGTCGTTGTTCGGGCGCGATCTCGCGTCGACGCAGGCGCGCGCAACCCACCGGACGATGTTGGGCGACATGATCGTCGCCTTCCTCACCGCCGGTGTCGAGGAACACGCCGGCACCGACGACGCGTAGCAGGCGTCAGGCCGGCCAGCCGGTGTACCCCTCGGCGAGGTAGGTCTTCCCGGCGTCGGAGGCGACGAGGGTTGCCAACTCGCCGAGCTGGCGCCGTTCGTCGAAATCCGAGCTGTCGGCCGAGCGGTGCAGCATCGTCGTCATCCAGTACGAGAAGTTCTGCGCGCGCCACACCCGGTCCAGGACGCGGTC
This sequence comes from Williamsia serinedens, assembly GCF_024171725.1. GTDB lineage: Bacteria > Actinomycetota > Actinomycetes > Mycobacteriales > Mycobacteriaceae > Williamsia_A > Williamsia_A serinedens. The sequence continues at coordinate 366,115 of NZ_JAMTCG010000003.1, read as the reverse complement.
GCTGTACGTGTCGAGGGCGTCGGGGTCGTTCTTGCCCAGAGCCTGCTCGAGCACCTCCGCGAGCACCCGCACGTCGGCGAGCGCCAGGTTGAGGCCTTTGGCGCCGGTCGGGGGGACGGTGTGGCCGGCGTCGCCGGCGAGCAGCAACTGCCCGTGCCGCATCGGGGTCTGCACGAAGCTGCGGAAGGGGAGCACGGACTTGTCGATCACGGTGCCCTCCACGAGGGAGAAGTCGTCCCGACCGGCGAGTCGGGTCTGGAGTTCCTCCCAGATCTGCGCGTCCGACCAGGCCGACGGGTCCGTGGTCGGATCGCACTGGAAGTACATGCGCTGCACCGATTCCGTGCGCTGACTGATGAGGGCGAACCCGCGGTCGGATCGTGCGTAGATGAGCTCCGGGGAGCTCTTCGGCGCCTCGCACAGGATGCCGAACCAGGCGAAGGGGTACTCGCGGAAGTACTGCCGGCGGTCGGCGACGAGGTCCCGGCAGATACTGCGTGACCCGTCGGCGCCGACCACGATCTCGGCGGTGATCTCCTGCGCGACCCCGTCGGAGTCGGTGAAGGCCACGGTCGGCGTGTCGAGGACGTCGCGCACCTCGAGGTCACTCACCCCGAAGCGCACGTCACCGCCGTCGCGGTCCCGCGCGTCGGCGAGGTCGGTGAACACGTCGGTCTGGGGGTACAGCCACACAGTGGCGCCGGTCAGCGCGTCGAAGTCGATGTGGTGGCTCTCCCCGCCGAAGCGCAGGTAGATGCCGCCGTGGCGGTCACCGTCGGTCAGGACGCGGTCGCTCACGCCGCTGTCGACGAGGAGTCGCACGCTGTCGCGCTCGAGGATGCCGGCCCGGTGCGTGGTCTCGATGTCGCGGCGGGCACGCCGCTCCAGGACGACGCTCTCGATCCCTGCGATGTGCAGCAGATGCGACAGCATCAGGCCGGCGGGGCCGCCGCCGACGATCGCGACGCGGGTCGTGGAGGTGCTGGGAACACTCATGTCTGGCCTCTCTGTCGATGGTGTGACGGTAACCACGCGACAGGCCGAGGTCATCGGCTATGTTTCACTGAGCGAAAACGTGAGACGAGGCGACGACGATGGCGGGACGGTCCCCGGCGGGGGTCTCGGTGGTGGCGCGCGCGTTGTCGGTCCTGGGCGCGTTCGACGAGCGGCACCGGGTGCTGACACTGAGCGAGATCGCCACGCGCGCCGACCTTCCCGCGCCGACAGCCCTGCGTCTGATCCGGCAGCTCGTGGAGGGCGAGGTCCTCGAACGCACCGACGACGGCGCCTATGTGGTGGGTCGACGGGTCTGGCGGCTCGGGTTGCTCGCGCCGGTGCAGACCGACCTCCGGGACATCTGCGCGCCATATCTCCAGGACCTGCAGGCGGCGACGCGCGCGACCGTCCACCTCGCCGTGCGTGAGGGCCACGAGACGCTGTACCTGGAGCGACTCGCGGGACGCCGGTCGGTGCCGGTGGTGAGCAAGGTCGGCAGTCGACTCCCGTTGCACTGCACCGGGGTCGGCAAGGTGTTGTTGGCGTGGGCGCCGGACGAGGTGCACCACCATGTCCTGCGCCACCTCACGCGGCAGACTCCCCACACGATCACCGCTCCCGCGATGCTGACGACGCAGCTCGCGCGTGTCCGCCGGGAGGGCTACGCGACGACGGTGGAGGAGATGAGCCTGGGGGCCTGCTCTCTCGCGGTGCCCGTCCACGGACCCGACGGGGACGTGGTCGCCGCGCTCGGCGTCGTGGTCCCGTCCCTCGACCGGGAACGGACGCGGCTCTCAGCCGCCGCGACGGTCGCGGCCCAGGGCATCGGTCGTGAACTGGCCCGTGCGGCCGAGTTCAGTCGACTCGCCGCCGGTGGATGGACTTGAACGTCACGTACTGCTCGAGTCCCTCCACCCCGTACTCCACACCGAGCCCGGAGTCGTGGCGCCCGCCGAACGGTGCCGCATGGTTCGACGCGAAGAAGTTGATGCCCACCGAGCCGGTGTCGATGCGCTCGGCGACCTCCTGGGCGCGGGTGGTGTCGGTGCCGAACACGATGCCGCCCAACCCGAACGGGGTGGCGTTCGCGATGCGTATCGCGTCGTCGACGTCCTCGTAGGGCATCACGACGAGGACCGGGCCGAAGACCTCCTCGCGGGCGACGGTCATCGACTCGGTCACGTCGGCGAGGACGGTGGGCTCGACGAACGACCCGGGTCGTTCGTCGAGGACCGAACCGCCGACGACGACCCTCGCGCCCTCGGCGCGGGCGCTCTCGAGGTAGCCGGCGACGATGTCCCGCTGGCGTTCGGACGCGACGGGCCCGAACACCGTCGCCGGGTCGGTGGGGTCGCCGACGGGTGCAGCGGAGATGGTGCGTGCGATGACATCGACGATCTCCTCGTAGCGCGACCGCGGTGCGAGGACGCGGGTGGAGATGTAGCAGGTCTGACCGGTGTTGCGCATGCAGGACCGGATGAGGACGGACGCGAGATGGTCGAGATCGGCGTCGTCGAGGACGATCGCCGCCGACTTGCCGCCGAGTTCCAGCGTGACGGGCCGCAGGAGTTCGCCGCAGGCTGCGGCGATCTTCCGGCCCACACCGGTGGACCCGGTGAACGCCACCTTGTCGACGCCCGGGTGACGAACCAATGCGTCACCGACCGCGCCGTCTCCCGTGACGAGGCCGACGACCCCGGGCGGGACGCCGGCGGCATCGAGCGCCTCGACGACGTGCCGGATCGACAGCGGCGTCGACTCCGCCGGCTTGATCACCGCGGTGCACCCGGCCAGCAGGGCGGGCGCGAGCTTCACCGCGACGAGGTTGATCGGGAAGTTCCACGGCGCGATGAGCGCACACACCCCCACGGGGTCGCGGCGCACCAGGGTCTCGTTCTCGCCCGACGGGAACGGGCGGACGTCCTCGCGGTCGAGGTGCTCGGCCAGGCCGGCGACAGCCCGGAACAGTCCCGCGGCGTTCGCGGCGGCGCCGGAGGTCTCGGCGATCGGGGAGCCGTTCTCGCGGGTCACGGTGGTCGAGATCTCGGCGGAGCGCTTCTCGATCTCGTCGGCGGCGCGCAGGAGGATCTCGGCACGGTCGGCTGCGCGCATCCGTGGCCATGGCCCGGTGTCGAAGGCGGCGCGGGCTGCGCCGACGACGACGTCCAGATCGGCGGGGTTCGCCTGCGGCACACTGCCCCACACGTCACCGCGTGCGGGATCGGTGACCTCGAGGCGGTCGGTTCCGAGAACAGGGGTCCACCGACCGTCGACGAACAGGTCGTCGACGTGGGTCCACTCGGTCATCGCAGCACCGCCGTCTTCAACAGCGCCACCGAGCGGTCGAGGTGCGCAAGACCCATCGCGGTGCCCGCTTCGGTGAGCAGTTCGGGGATGATCTCCGCGCGCAGGCGATCGCAGTAGGTCGCCGGGTCGAGACCGAACCAGCCCGACGCGAGGGCGATGCCTGCGTGGTCGAAACGCCACAGACGGTCGGCGTCACGGACGAGGGCGTCCTCGAGGGAGTGCGCCTCGGCCCGCGTGTCATGGCCGTCGATGATCGCGACCACCTCGTCGACGAACCGCGCGTCGTATCCCAGTGGCGGCAACACCTCTCGGGCGATCTCGCACCCCTTGCGCTCGTGCTCGAAGCGGATCTCCGCCTTGCGCCAGTCGCCGGAGAAGCCCTCGGAGATGATCTTGCTCTCGTCGACCCGAGCCCAGCCCGTGTCGTGGAGGAGGATGGCCACCCGCACCAGCATCGCGTTCGCCTCCGGGTGGGCGGCGACGAGGCGCTCGGCGAACGCGAGCGAGATGGGCAGGTGGATGTCGTTGCCCCGCACCCGGGTGCACGCGACCACCGCCGCCCACACGGGATCGAGGTCGGTCTGCAGCGACGGTGTGCCACAGATCGGCGACGTGTCCACCGGCCCGTCGGCCGGGATGGGTGTCGGGGGCAGCGGATGTGTCGTCGCGGTGAGCTCGACGGTCATGATGCTTTCCTTCCGGAGGCGGCAGCCAGGACCGCGGACAGGGGCGTGGCCGGGTCGGTCACGGTCGCCGGTGGCAGCGAGATCTGCTGGGCGAGCGCCTTCTTCACGGCGATGAAGTCCAGCGGCGTGTTCACGCACTCGGCGGCGACGAGCCGGTCACCGCGGTAGTAGAGGACAGAGTGCTTGCGGGGGTCCGGGGCGCTGCGGTCGACGACGGTGTCGTGGCCGCCGGACACGCCGGCGATCTGCAGCTTGAGTACACCCTGGGTCGACCAGAACCAGGGCACGGACGCGTACTCCTGCGACCGTCCGACCGCCGCGTACGCGGCGACCTTGGCCTGCTCGATCGCGTGGTTCACGCTCTCGAACCGCACACGTCGTCCCGCCGGCGCACCGGGCGACGGGTCGGGCAGGTTCGCGCAGTCACCGACGGCCAGGGTGTGTCCGTCGGAGGTGACGGCGTGGTCGTCGACGACGATTCCGTCGTCGACCGCGAGTCCCATCTGCTCGGCGAGCGCGGTGTTCGGGATGACCCCGATGCCGACGAGCACGACGTCGGCAGGGATCTCGACACCGCCGGCGATCACCCCGCTCACCTGCCCGTCCCGCCCGACGACCTGTTCGACGGCCGTGCCGAGACGGATGTCGATGCCGGCGTCGGTGTGATGACGGAACAGGAAGTCCGACGTCGCCGCGCCGACGGCCCGCGCGACGAGCCGGTCCGCGAACTCGATGACCGTGACCTCGATACCCAGGGTGTGCAGGCTGGCGGCGGTCTCGAGGCCGATGAACCCGCCGCCGATCACCACCGCACGTCGCACCTCGGGGACCCGCGCCTTGAGCGCCAGCGCGTCGTCGGCGGTGCGGAGGTACAGCACGCCGTCGAGGTCGGCACCGGGAACCGAGAGGCGCCGCGCCCGGGCACCGACGGTCAGCGCGAGCCGGTCGAAGGAGAACTCACGTCCGTCCCGGGCGGTCGCGAGACCGGAGCCGTCGGCGCGGGTGGCGACGGTGTCGATCCGGTGTCCCTTGACGACGTCGATCCCGTTGTCACGCCAGTACTCCGCCGAGCGGAAGATGAGCGACTCCTTGCCGACGGCGTCCTGGAGGAACTCCTTGGACAGCGCGGGCCGTTGGTAGGGGCGGTGGTCCTCGTCGCCGAGAAGCGTCACGGGGTCGGCGTAGCCGAGTGCGCGCAGCGACACGGCGAGCTGCACGCCCGCCTGCGACGAGCCGACGATGAGCATCCCTGGGGCGGACACGGCGTCACACCTGGGTCTCGGGGAGGGCGACGTGCAGGTCCATGCCGTCGGTGACGCGGATCTGGCACGAGAGACGCGAGGTGTCGCCGCGGTCGACGGCGGTGCCCCAGAGCATCTCGTCCTCCATCTCCTCCATCGGGGGGAGATCTGCGGCGTCGGAGGGGTCGACGAACACGTGGCACGTGGCGCAGGACAGGGATCCGCCGCACTCGGCGACGATCCCGGTGACGCCGTTGCGCACGGCGGTCTCCATGACCGAGTCGCCGGGGGTGGCGTCGATGGAGCTGGCGGTGCCGTCGGGGTCGGTGAAGGTGATCGTGGGCATGAGGTCTCCTCAGATGAACTGGCGGCCGCCGTCGACGACGAGCGTCTGGCCGCTGATGTAGGCGGCGTCGGGGCCGGCGAGGAACAGTGCGGCACCGACGATGTCGTCGGGGTGACCGGCACGGCGCAGTGCGCCCCGGTCGACGCCGTAGGTCTCGGCGTCCTTCATGAGCCCGTAGCTGGCCTCGGTCAGGGTGAAGCCGGGCGCGATCGCGTTGACGGTGATCGACCGGCGTCCGAGTTCCTTGGCCATCACGCGGGTCAGTGCGATGACAGCGCCTTTCGACGCGACGTAGTGGGCCCACTGCTCGGACCCCGAGAAGACCGTCGCCGACGACAGGTTCACCACGCGGGCACCGTCGGAGAGGTGTGGGCTCGCGGCCCGCGTCATCAGCCAGGGGCCCTTGGTGTTCACCGCCATGACACGGTCCCACTCGTCGCCGTCGATCTCCTCGAGCGGGGCGCGGGTGACGCCGGCGTAGAGCGCTGCGTTGTTCACCACGACGTCGATGTGGCCGCCGCCGAACTCGGCGACCGCCGCGGCGACCTCGCGCGTCGACTCGCTGTCGGTGACGTCGACCCGTCCGTGCCAGGACGGGACACCGTGATCGGCCACGAGCCGTGCGGTCTCTGCGACGCCGTCGACGTTGGTGTCGGCCACCGCGACCGCGTGACCGCGGGCGGCGAACCCCAGCGCGAAGGCGCGGCCGAGACCGCCGGCGGCGCCGGTCACGAGGACCGTGCGCCGGCCGGTCGGGCGGGGGTCGGGCCCCTCGGGATCGACCACCGCTCAGTCCTCGAGGATCTCGACGCGGCCGCGGGTGCCGTCGACGCGGATGAGCTGACCGGTGGTGATGGTGGTGGAACCGTTGCCGGTCCCGGTCACCGCGGGGAGGCCGTACTCGCGGCACACGATGGCCGCGTGGCTCATCATCCCGCCGATGTCGGTGACGGTCGCGGTGATCTTCCCGAACACCGGACCCCACGACGGGGCGGTGATGGTGGCGACGAGGATCTCGCCGGCCTGCACCTCGCTCAGCTGGTCCGCGTGGTACACGACCCGGGCCCGTCCCTCCACGACACCGGGGGAGGCCGCCATGCCGGTGATGGCACCGTCGGAGTCCTCGTCGTCGGCGAGCCACTGCTGCACCTGTTCGGTGGTGATGCCCCAGAGCATCTGGGTGAACGGCTCGGTGATCTGCGCCGGCGGTGTGTTCAGCGCGGGCTGCGGCCGCTGCGTGGACAGGGCGTCGACGATGCCGCGTCGCCGCTCGATCTCCTTCGGCCAGTAACTCGGACCCGTCGGGGTGACACCGACCGCCCACCCGGTGACGAGGTCGAACAGCGCGTCGCGCACCTCGCTGCGGGTGAGGAACAGCATGTCGTTCTCGTCGGCCCAGAACCGGTCGGCGACGAACACCCGTGACAGCTCACGGACCTTCCGCCAGAACACACCCATCGTCCAGTGCTCGATGTAGAAGTTGTGGTTCTCGACGTACGGGTAGGCGGTGGCGGCGAGGCCGCGCTTGGCGTCGAATGCGGCGAGGTTCTCACCGTCGAGCATCGATCGGTACTCCTCGACGATGCGCTCGCGCTCGGCGACGAGGGTCTCGACGGGACGCATGATGTCCTGTCCGTCCTCGAGCCGACGGATGTAGTCCTTGATGAACCCGAGCGGGATCTCCAGGTGCTCGATCCAGTACTTGTCGTGGCCGTAGAAGCCGTTGCCGACGGTGAAGTTGAACCACGGGTCCTGGGCCGCGGTCCAGGCGTCGATCCACTGCTGCCCCTGGGCGTGGGATGCGATGCGCGCCAGCGTCCCCGCCACGTCATCGGTGTCGTCGAACTCGTCGTGCAGGCCGATCCGGACGGCGAGGGCCGCGAGCTTCTTCAGCTCGTCGTCGGGACGGAACAGCTCCATGTCGACGCCCTGCACCATCTTCGCGACGGCGAGGTCGGGGATGTCGGGGAACACCTGCTTGGCGAAGGTGAAGAAGTCGAGGTAGGCGATGTACCCGAGGTTGAGGAACTCGAAGTGGTACTGCCAGTTCTGATAACAGAGCTGGATCAGGCGGTCGTAGTTCTCCATGAGGACCTCGGAGCCGTCCTTGGCCTTGCCGGAGACGATGTCGTCGAACGGCACCATGTCGGGCAGCGGGGCGAAGGTCAGCGCCTCCATCTCGTCGATGGTGGCGCGCACCTTGATCTTCCACTGCTCGAGGAGGCTGTCCCAGTTCTGGAAGTAGTGTCCGACGCGCTTCTCGAACTCGGGGACACGCGCGGCGATCTGGTCCTCGGGCACGGCGACCGGGCTCATGTAGAGGTAGCCGAGGTGGATCTTGAACTCGATGCCGTTGGCCGGCGGGATCATCAGGTGGCGGGTGTTGTACTGCCCCAAGCACTTCACCGCGAACTCGCCGCCGATGGTCTCGAACGGCTTGTACACCGTCGGCCAGTGCTGGCTGTCGCAGAACCAGAACTTCTCGTCGTCGGGGCCGTCGACGTTCTGGAACGCCAGGTTGTAGGGGTACAGCTTCTCCCACCCCTCCGCCCCCTCGGGGACGGGCAGTGAGGAGGGGCGCGGGAACGACTTCATCGCGGCCTGGGCGGGTTGCGTGGTGGTCATCAGGTGTCCTGTCGTGGTGTGTGAGTGGGCTGGTGCGGAACAGGTCAGGTCGTGGGTCGGCCGAACAGGCCGGTCGACAACCCGGAGAAGGAGAAGCCGGTGCCGGCCGGGGCCGAATGCGCCGGTGCCACGGCGGCCGCACAGGAGTGCACGGTCTCCGGTCGGGACTGCAGCAACACGAGGTCCTCCCCGGCAGGGAGGTCGCGGTCGAACGCCCACTCGATGTCCTGCGGGCAGCCGTAGTGCTTCTCGGCGCGCTTGGCCATCGCCGCCACCGCGGTGACCTGCTCGTCGGACAGACACCGGACGCTCCGGCGGTCCGGCTCGACCTCGCGTTCGACGAGCCGTCCGGCGTCGACGTCGGGGACGAGCTCGACGTGCTTGTCGCCGATGCGCTCGGTGACGACGGACAGCATCACCTTGTCCAGCAGGAGGTTGTCGGGGGTCACGGTGCCGGAGACGACGGATTCGCCCACGCCCCAGGAGGCGTCGATGGCGATCTTGGAGCGGTCGCCGGTCGTCGGGTTCAGCGTCATGGCCACGCCGGCGGTCCTCGCCGACACCATCTTCTGGACGGCGACGGCCATCGAGAGGCCGTCCTCGGTGATACCGTTCTTCAGCCGGTAGGTGATGGCGCGACTGGTGTAGAGCGACGCCCAGCAGCGCCGGATGTGGTGCAGGACGCTGTCGAGGTCGGTCAGCCACAGATAGGTGTCCTGCTGGCCGGCGAAGCTCGCGTCGGGGAGATCCTCGGCGGTGGCCGACGACCGCACCGCCACCGGCACCGTGGTCGCGAAGCGGCTCTGCAGGTCCTCGTAGGCCGCGATCGTCGCGGCGCGGAGGTCGGCGGGCACCTCCGCCGCGCAGATCGCGTCGCGGATGCGGGACGAGACCGCGTCGACGCCCGCGACGTCGGCGGGGTCGAGGCCGGTGAGCTCGTCGTCGATGATGGCGCGTAGCCCTGATCCGGTGACGAACGCGTCGTAGGCCGCTGTCGTGACGGCGAACCCGGGTGGGACGGGCATCCCGGCGGCGGTCATGGTGACCAGGGAGGCGCACTTGCCGCCGAGCAGGTCGATGTCACCGGGCAGTCCGGCGTCGAAGAACTGGATGTGGACGGTCATGACCGTGCCTCCCATGTGACCGGGACCGTCGTCGGGGCCCGGAAGGACAGGTTGTCGCCGAAGCGGATGTCGGCGTCATCGGTGAGACGGAGATCCGGTGCGAGCCGGACGAGTTCCTCGAGGGCGACCTTCGCCTGCAGCTTGGCCAGCAGGTTGCCGAGGCAGAAGTGGATGCCGAAGCCGAACGACAGGTGCTCGCGGGCGTTCGCGCGGGTGATGTCGAAGGTCTCGCCGTCCTCGAACCGGTCCTCGTCCCGGTTCGCCGACCCCATCACCAGCAGGATCTCGGCACCCTCCGGGATGTCGACGCCACCGATCTGGGCGTCGCGCAGCGCTTTTCGCCGCCAGGCGACGATCGACCCGCTGTGGCGGAGCACCTCGTCGACGGCGCCGGGGATGCGGTCGGGATCGGCGACGACCTCCGCCCATTCATCGGGGTGCGACAGCAGTTCCCGGACCGAGTTGGCGATCAGCGTCGTCGTCGTCTCGTGGCCGGCGAACAGCATGCTGTAGGCGAGCGAGGCGATCTCGTGGTCGGTGATCTCGTCGCCGGCCTGTTGTGCGCGGACGAGATCGCCGATGAGGCTGTCGGGACCGGTCTCGTGTGCCTGCGCCACGAGGCGTCGGCACTCGGCCCAGTACTCGACGAGGTTGTGCGCGTGCGGGATCTGCTCCTCGTCGGACAGGTCACCCCACGTCATCGCGGCGCGCGAGTCGGACCACCGCTTGAACTGCTCCACCTGGGTCACGTCCGCGCCGAGCAGCGTGAGGATCGTGACGGTGGGGACGTCGTAGGCGAGGTCGCGGACGATGTCGCCGCCGGGTGTCGCGCGGGCGAGCATGGCCTCGACCTGGGAGACGACGTGCGCGCGGATGCTGGGCTCGAGGACCCGGTAGCGCCGCGGGGTGAAGGCCTTCTGCGCGATCTTGCGGATCCGGGTGTGGTCCGGCGGGATGCGAGCCGACAGTCCGGAGTACGCGGTGAAGCCGCCCTCGGTCATGATCCGGGTGGCCTCGGGGCCGCGCTTGCGGACGGGTGCCTGCGCGTTCTCGCTGCTGAAGGTGTCCCAGTCACCGAACACGGCCTTGACGTCGTCGTAGCGGGTGACCACCCAGTACCCGATGCGCTCGTCGTACATCACCGGCTCGTCGCGGCGCAGGGCGGCGTACGAGGGGAACGGGTCGTCCTGACGGAACGGTTCGTACCCGTGGTGGGCCGGGCATCCCATCGTCTGTGCGGTCACGAGAACTCCAGTTCGCTTCTGTGATCTGACTCGTCGAGTGTCGAAGGGTGTGGCTGCGGTCACAACGGCCGCTTTCCGTTCAGCGGAAGTGAGCTGCGGGGCGCGTGTAGCCCGCGGGGAGGTGAGACAGAGCCGTCCCGACGCGGTCGGCGACGCCGTGCAACGTCGGCAGGTGGCGCGTCATCCGCGACGAGTCGTGGGACCCGACGACCAGGCCGATGGCCGCGACGACGACGCCGCCGACGACCACGGGCACCGCGATCGACGACGCTCCGACGCGCACCTCCTCGGCCGTGATCGCGTGGCCCGCGTCGGCGATGCGGCGCAGCTCGCTGCTCAGCCCGGCAGGGTCGACGTGGGTGCGGCGGGTGGGTGCCTCGAGCGCCCGCGCGAGGTAGGCGTCGCAAAACCACGGCTCCTCGCCGGCGAGCAGTACTTTCCCGACGGCGGTCGCGTGCAACGGGAGTCGCCCGCCGATCCGCGACGCGCGGGGGACCCGGCGCGACCCGTAGACCCGGTCGACGTACAACGCGTCGTTCTCGACGCGCACCGCGAGGTGAGCGGTCTCGCCGGTGAGCGAGAACAGGTCCTGCAGGAAGGGACGCGCGGTGTCGCGCAACCGCCGGTCGGCGCTCTGAGACAGCTCCCACAGCCGCATCCCGACGTGGTAGCGCCCCTGTTCGTCGCGGGTGAGCGCCCCCCACTCGACGAGTTCGCCGACGAGGCGATGCGCCGTCGACGCGGGCAGTCCCGCGGCCTCGGCCAGCTGGGTGAGGGTGAGGGCCGACCCGCGCGTCTCGAACGCCTCGAGGAGGCTCAGGACACGACCGGCGACGCTGCGCCCGGGTTCCGATGTCCGCACGTCAGCGGCCGAGCGCGACGCGCTGGTCGAGGGTGTCGATCGAGGCGATCGCGGCGAACCCGCGAGCCATCGTCCGGGCGGCGTCGGTGAAGAGGTGCTCGTGCACTCGGGAGCCGATGAGACGGTGTGCGGCGTTCCGGTCGAGGCCGAACCAGTCCATGACGAGGTCGACGCCGTGTGGCGTGAGGCGCCACAGCTTGTCGGCGTCCTTCATCAGCGAGTCGTCGAGCGACAAGGCGGTCCGTCGGGAGTCGTGACCGTCGATGATCTCGACGATTCGCGCGGTCCGGTCCGCGTCATGTCCCAGCTCGGTGAGGATGTCGGTCGCGATCCGGGCCCCCTCCTTCTCGTGGAGGATCACCAGGTCGGGCCGTCCGGCGCCGGGTTCGATGGCGGAGAGGACGTCGTCGGACGGGACCTGGGACCACCCGGTGTCGTGGAGCAGGATCGCCGGCAGCACGACCTCGGGATCGGCGTCAGGATGCAGGTCGACCAGCGCGCGCGCCAGGCCGTAGGCGTAGATGGTGTGGCCGTCGTTGCCGCGGGTGTCGAGGTAGGGCACTGCGCGCTCCCAGATCTCCCGGTGCGCGGGCGGCAACTCCTGCATCCCCGGCACCTCGGACGCCGCGGGCACGAATCGGGCGACGTCGCGGCCGAGCTGGTTCTGCGAGGGCGTCAACACGGGGAGCATGACCTGGATCACACCTGTCGGGTCGGCCTGAGTCCACCCGCGGCTTCCGCTGAGTGGAAGTCGCGCCTCAGGTGGCGTCGAGCTCGTCGAACACCGACTGCGCGATGCGGAACGCGGTGTTGGCGTCGGGCACGCCGCAGTAGATCGCGGCGTTCATCAGCACCTCGCGGATTTCTTCCCGCGACAACCCGTTGGTGAGGCCGGCCCGGATGTGCATGGCCAGCTCGTGCTGGTGACCCCGCGCGACGAGGGCGGTGATGGTGATCATCGAGCGGCTGCGACGGTCGAGGCCGGGGCGGGTCCAGACCGATCCCCACGCGTAGCGCGTGATGAAGTCCTGGAAGTCCGCGGTGAACGGCGTCGTCGCCGCGACGGCCCGGTCGACCCAGTCCTCGCCGGCCACCTGCCGTCGGACGCTCATCCCGCGCGCGTACGTCTGCGCCGCGGTCGCCGAGCCCGCGGCGTCGAGTCCGGCGACGATCTCGTCGGCGACGATCTGCGGCGCCTCGATCGGCGCGAGATGACCGACGCCGTCGAGCACCCGCAGACGTCCGCTCGGGACGCGCTCGGCGACGAATTCCATGCCGTCGACCGGGGTGGCGACGTCGTCGCGGCCGGCGATCAGGCGGATCGGGGTCACGATGCGGGGCAGGGACTCCCGGATGTCGAAGGCGCCGAGCGCCTCGCACACCCGCGCGTAGCTCTCCGCGTCGCAGGCGCGCAGGGCCGCGATGAGATCCGCGACCGCGGCGGGTTCGCGGTCGCGGAACCCCGGCCCGAACCACCGCTCGAGGGACCCCTCGACGACGGCCTCGACACCTCCCGACCGGACGGTGGCCGCCCGGTCCCTCCAGCTCTCCTCGGTGCCGATCCGCGCGCCGGTGCACGCCAGCGTCGCGGTGGAGAGCAGGTGCGGATGACGCAGTGCGAGAGCGAGTCCGACAGCGCCCCCGACCGAGTCGCCGGCGTAGTGGATCGGCACGTGGCCGCGGGTGTCGCGCAGGTCGTCAACGATCGCGGCCACCGCGTCGGCGAGGTCCTCGACGGAGAACGCGGCGTCGACCGGTGTCCCGGTGCCGTGGCCGGGCAGGTCCCAGCCGACGACGTCCGCGTGGTCGGCGAGCAGTGCGGCGCAGGTGCCCCAGAGTGCGGTGACCGACGTCCCGAGCGACGGTCCGAGGACGACGATCGGCCGCCCTGGCTGGTGATCGCTCAGATCGACGGTGCTCAGACGCAGTGCGGTCACGGGTGATCCTCTCGCTGTCGGATGCGGGTCAGGGTGGCGTCGACGATGGCGTCGGCGTCGCCACGGGCGTCGATGTCGTCGCGACCGACGAGTCGACCGAGCGTGCGATGTTCGGCGTCGATGTCGTCGCGGTGTCGCGCGACCCGACCGGCCATCGCGTCGGCGTGGATCTGCAATCCGGCGGTGAGTTCGGCGGCCTGTCGGGCGGCGGCCAGGGTGTGCCGGGCCAGCGACTGCAGGGGTTCCCATTCGACGTGCCATGCGCCGGGTGGGCGTTCGTCGCCGGCGTCGGCGGCGGCGGTGTGAATCAGTGCCGCGAGCGCGGGAGCGGTCAGTGCCGTCCGTCGGATGAGCACCGACAGGACGGGGTTCACCTTCTGTGGCATCGCCGACGATCCGCCCCGGCCCGCGGCGGTGGGTTCGGTGAACTCGCCGATCTCCGGTCGCGACCCCGTGATGACGTCGGTGGCGATGCGACCGAGGGCCGCGGTGCAGCCCTGGAGCGCGTCGGCGGCGCGGGTGATCGGCGCGCGGGTCGTGTGCCAGGGATGTGTGGTGGCCAGGCCGAGTCCGGCCGCGACGGTGTCCGCGAGGTCGCGAGGTGCCGCGACGCCGAGGGCGACTGTTCCCGACCGTGAGCCGGCTGCGCCGGAGAGCGAGGCCGGGAAGCGCAGGGCGGTGAGATCGTCGTCGGCGTCGAGGACGCCGTCGCACCAGGCGGCGATCTTGACCCCGGCGGTGATCTCGACGGCGGGCTGGGTCAGTGTGCGGCCGATCATGGGTGTGGATCGGTGGCGGTCGAGGTGGCCGGCGAGCGCGGTGATCACGCCATCGAGTTCCGCGCGGATCGCGCGGACGGTGTCGCGGGTGACGATCATCAGTGCGGTGTCGAGGACGTCCTGACTCGTCAGGCCTGCGTGCAGCCACCGTGCCGCGTCGGGATCGCGGTCGGCGAGAAGGTCCCGGAGGCGGGAGAGCAGCGGGACGATCGGGTTGCCCGCGTTCTCGCCCGCGGCCGCGAGTGCCGCGATCTCGGCATCGTCGGCGAGAGCTGCACCCGCCTCGTCGACGATCCCGTCGGCGAACCGTGGGGCGACGCCGATCTCACCGAGCGCGGACAGCCACACCGACTCGACGCGCACCGCGGCGGCGACCACGGATGCGTCGGAGAAAGCGTCTCCGGCGCGGTGGTCACCCGGCCACAGGAGACCGGTCATCAGTGCGCGGCGCCGTGGTGCAGGAACACTGTCTCGTCCGCGCCCTGGAGTCGGATGTCGAAGACGTACCCCGCGTCGTCCGCCGTGGCGATCAGTGTCGCGCGCCGTTCGGCGGGCAGCGAGGACAGCAGGGGGTCGTCGTCGAGGGCGGGGTCGTCGGGGAGGTAGACGCGGGTGAGCAGGCGATCGAGGAGGCCGCGCGCCATCACCGCGACCGCGATGAACGACGCACCCCCGGTGGTCGGCCGCCCGGGGCGCAGCGTGGTGAAGGTGAACCGGCCGGTCGCGTCGGTCGGCGCGCGACCGAAACCGGTGAAGGTCCAGCCGTCCCGCGCGAGCGAGCCCTCGACCTGTGGCGTCGACCCGTCCGCATCGCGCTGCCAGATCTCGACGAGGGCGTCGGGGACGGGCTCGCCGTGGCCGTCGAGGACGCGGCCGGTCAGGCGGATCGCGTCCGCGCGACCGACCGGCACGAGGTGCTCGCCGCCGGCGTAGGGGAGTGCGTAGCCGAAGAAGGGTCCGACGGTCTGGCCCGGGGTCGGTGCGCTCACTGCTCGTCCTCCTCGAAGACCGTCCGGGCCGACCCGGTCAGGACGATGTCCCACCGGTACCCCGTGCTCAGTTCGGGGCGTGTCACGTCGTGGTCGTAGGTGGCGACCAGTCGGTCCCGCGCGGCGGGGTCGGTGATGGCCTGGCAGATCGGGTCGAGCGCGATCAGCGGGTCGCCGGGGAAGTACATCTGGGTGATCAGCCGCTGGGTGAAGTCGGTGCCGAACAGCGAGAAGTGGATGTGTGCCGGCCGCCAGGCGTTCTCGTGGTTGCGCCAGGGGTAGGGCCCGGGCTTGATGGTGACGAAGCGGTAGGTGCCGTCGGCGTCGGTGAGGCAGCGGCCGGTCCCGGTGAAGTTGGGGTCCAGCGGGGCCGGGTGCTGGTCACGCTGGTGGACGTAGCGGCCGGCGGCGTTGGCCTGCCAGACCTCGACCAGCTGGCCCGCGACCGGTCGGCCGTCACCGTCGATCACGCGACCGGTGACGACCATCCGCTCACCGATCGGCTCACCGCGGTGGGCGATCGTGAGGTCGCTCTCGAGCGGCGACACGTCCCGGTGTCCGAACACCGGCGCCCACAGCTCCACGCCCTCCGGGTCGACGTCGACCGGTGCGACGCGCGGGTGGCGCAGGAGGCTGCTGCGGTAGGGCGCGTAGTCCAGGCGCGGCTGCGGCCCCGAGGTGTCCCCGGCGAGCGCGGCGATCTCGCCGTCGATGTGCTTCTGCGTCAGACGGTCCGGCGATCCCGGCGTCGACACCGAGGGCGACTCTGCTGCTGTGGTCATGAGGGGAACCTAGGCACCGACGACCCGCGGGGCGAGCGGGTGATTCCACTGGGCGAAATGATCGCGCCTCCGTCCGTCCCGGTCACGACGCGAGCTCCAGCTCGAGTCCGACCGCGTCTCGCAGCTCGTCGAGCGTCATCCCGTGCAGGTCTCGGACATGCGCACCGTCCGGCCCGACGTCGAAGGTGGCGACGTCGGTGTAGACGCGGGTGACACAGCCGACGCCGGTGAGCGGATAGCTGCACTCGCGCACCAGCTTCGAGGAGCCGTCCTTGGCGAGCAGGGTCATCATCACGAACACCTGCTTGGCCCCGATCGCGAGGTCCATCGCCCCACCGACGGCGGGGATCGCGTCCGGTTTCCCGGTGTGCCAGTTCGCGAGGTCGCCGCTCGTCGACACCTGGAACGCGCCGAGCACGCAGACATCGAGGTGGCCGCCGCGCATCATGGCGAACGAGTCGGCGTGGTGGAAATACGAGGCGCCGGGCAGCTCGGTGACGGGGATCTTGCCCGCGTTGGTGAGGTCGGGGTCGACGTCGTCCCCGCTGGCGGCCGGTCCCATGTTGAGCATCCCGTTCTCGGTGTGCAGCACGATGCCCGAGTCGGCGGAGAGATGGTCGGCGACCAGCGTCGGTTGACCGATGCCGAGGTTGACGAACGAACCGCGCGGGATGTCGGCGGCGATCGCCGCGGCGATCTCGTCCTTCGTGCGGGGACTGTCGGTCATCGGGGCACCTCCACGATGCGGTCGACGTAGATCGACGGGGTGACGACGGATTCGGGATCGAGGGAACCGGTCTCGACGATGTCGGTGACCTCGACGATGGTCCGGGCAGCGGCGGTGGCCATCACCGGACCGAAGTTGCGCGCCGTCTTGCGGTAGACGAGGTTGCCCATGCGGTCGGCGGTGTGCGCCCGGATGAGGGCGACGTCGCCGCGGATCGGGTACTCGAGGACGTGTGTGCGGCCGTCGATCTCGCGGGTCTCCTTGCCCTCGGCGAGCAGCGTGCCGACACCGGTGGGGCAGAAGAAGGCGCCGATGCCGGCGCCGGCCGCGCGCATCCGTTCGGCGAGTGTGCCCTGGGGTACCACCTCGAGCTCGATGGCGCCGTCGCGGTACAGGCCGTCGAACACCCACGAGTCGGACTGGCGCGGGAACGAGCAGATGACCTTGCGGACACGACGTTTCGCCAGCAGCGCCGAGAGCCCCGTGTCACCGTTGCCGGCGTTGTTGGAGACGACGGTCAGGTCGGAGGCGCCCTGGTCGATCAGTGCATCGATCAAGGCGACGGGCATGCCGGCCATCCCGAAGCCGCCGACGAGGACCGTGGAGCCGTCGGTGATGCCGGCGACCGCCTCGGCGGTGTCGGCGCAGATCTCGGTGATGCTCATGCGGGCCTCCCCGTGTAGGTGGCGTTCTCGAGGACGACGGCTAGGGCCTGGCCGACGCCGATGCAGATGGCGGCCACACCCCACCGCTGCTTCTCGTCACGCAGGCGGTGTGCGAGCGTGCCGAGGATGCGGGTGCCGGACGCGCCGAGTGGATGCCCGATCGCGATGGCGCCACCGCGGGTGTTGACGATCTCCGGGTCGATGCCCCAGGCGTCCACACAGGCCAGGGACTGGACGGCGAAGGCCTCGTTGAGCTCGACCGCTCCCACGTCCGACCAGCCGATCCCGGCGCGCGACAACGCCTTCTCGGCGGCGTCGATCGGCGCGATGCCGAAGTCCTGCGGGGTGAGCGCGTGCGCGGCGCGACCGGCGACACGCGCCAGCGGATCGCCGGGGAGTGCGCCCTCGGCGGCGAGCACGACGGCCGAGGCGCCGTCGTTGAGCGGGCTGGCGTTGCCGGCGGTGATGGTGCCGTCGCGGCGGAACGCCGTCCGCAGGCCGGCGAGGGTGTCGACGGTGGTGTCGGGGCGGATGCACTCGTCGCGGTCGAGGTCCACGCCCTCGACGGCCACGACGAGGTCGTCGTAGAACCCCTCGTCCCACGCCTGCGCAGAGAGTAGGTGCGAGCGGGCCGCGAACGCGTCCTGCCGGTCCCGGGAGATGGAGAACCGCTCGGCGAGTTGCTCGTTGCACTCGCCGAGCGAGGCGGTCCACTCGGCGGGCATGCGGCTGTTCACCAGGCGCCACCCCAGCGTCGTCGACACGGCGGTGACGTCCCCGGCGGGGAAGGCGCGCGACGGCTTCGGCAGCACCCACGGTGCGCGCGTCATGGACTCGACACCGCCCGCGACGACGACCGACGCATCGCCGGTCTCGATGGCACGGGACGCGAGGATCGCGGCGTCGAGGCTCGATCCGCAGAGGCGGTTGACGGTCGTCGCCGGCACCGACGTCGGGAGATCGGCGAGCAGCACTGCCATCCGTGCGACGTTGCGGTTGTCCTCACCGGCCTGGTTGGCGCACCCGAGGACGACCTCGTCGACGTCGGCGCCGTCGAGGCCGTTGGTGCGATCCACGACGGCACGCACGACGCCTGCCGCGAGATCGTCGGGGCGGGAGCCGGACAGCGCACCGCCGAAGCGACCGAACGGTGTCCGGACCGCGGTGTGGAGGAAGGCGTCGGTCATCGGCACCTCACTGGTCTCGTGTTCGCTGTGCGAACGCACGTACGCTATGCGAACACGGTAGCAAACGGCCGGCTCATCGCGCCAGGGCCGCGAGGTCGTCGGAGATCGCCGTCGCGGTGGCGCGGAGGTCGTCGAGGTGAGTCTCCGGATCCTGCGACCCGGCGTTGAGCGAGATGTTCACCGCGGCGACGACACCGTCTGCGGTGCGGACGGGGACCGCGATCGACCGCAGTCCGACCTCGAGTTCCTCGTCGACGACGGCGTACCCGTGCGTGTGGACGTCGGCGAGGATGCCGCGCAGCCGATCTGGATCGGTCACGGTGCGGGGCGTGAGAGGCCGCAGCTCGACGTCGGCGAGGGGGTCGCCGGGCCGGTCGGCGAGCAGGACGCGTCCCATCGACGTCGCCCACGCGGGGAACCGTGTGCCGACGGTGATCCCGACCCGCATCAGCCGGTGGCTCGACGCGACGCGCGCGATGTAGACGATGTCGTCGCCGTCGAGGATCGCCGCCGACGTCGACTCACCGACCCGTGCGGACAGTTCCGCGAGGTGCGGTTGCGCGACCTCCGGCAGACCGAGCCCCGCGAGATAGGCGGTCCCGAGGCGCAGCACCTGGGGGGTCAGGGCGAAGTCGGTGCCGTCGACGCGGACGTAGCCCAGCTCGACGAGCGTGTGCAGCAATCGACGCGCGGTGGCCCGGGTCAACCCTGCCCGCGCGGCGACGGCACTCAGCGTCATCGCGGGATGCTCGGCGTCGAAGGCGGTGATCACCGACAACCCGCGGGCGAGGGACTGCACGAACTCGTCGGCCATGCGCCGGAGCCTATCCAGGCTCGACGGTGACGGGCTCCGTCGTGCCGTCCTGCGCGCGGCGCGCGGCGAGCTCGGCACGGGAGCGGATGCCCAGCTTCGCGTAGACGCGGGTGAGGTGGTACTGCACGGTCTTCACCGACAGGAACAGCTCGGCGGCGACCTCGCGGTTGGTCATCCCGGTGGCGACGAGGGCGGCGACGGCGTCCTCCTGCGGTGTCAGCGCGTCGTGTGGTCGGTCGGCGATGACCGCGCGCACCCCACCGGCTTTCAGCTCCCGGTCGCAGCGGGCGACGTAGGTGATCGCACCGAGTGCGCGGAAGTGATCGCGTGCCTCGGTGATCACCACGTCGGCGTCACGCCGCCGACCCGCACGCCGCAGTGTCTGCCCGTAGGCGAACGCGACGCGGGCCCGATCGTGGAGCAGGGGGAGGTCGACGAGGGTGGCGAGCGCGTCGTCGAAGACGTCGACGGCGGCGTCGATCTCGCCGCGCGCGCCCAGCAGCCGGCCACGGACGTAGGCCAGGCGCGCCTGCGCCGACCGGTGACCGCGATCCCGCGCCCGTCGTTCGTGCGGGGAGAGGAACGTCTCCGCGTCGTCGAGGCGGCCCTCCATCACGAGCGCGTTGCCGTACACGTCGGGCCACGGCCAGAACCCCGGCTCGACGATGTCCTCGGGCGCCCAGCTCTCCGTCAGCGGTGACAGGGCGCGCAGCACCGCCGCGTAGTCGGCGCGGGCCTCGGCCACCGCTGCGCGGGCCAGAGCCGCCGGCACGCGCATGATCTCGTAGTCCTGGGAACCCGAATCACCCTGGCGGAGTGCCCTCTCGGCCGTCTCCCAGTCGCCGCGCAGTGCGCCGATCTGGGCGACCGTCCACGACAGCAGCGGCACCATCAGCCGGGTACCGGTCCGGTCGGCGAGGGCCAGACCGGCCTGCGCCGCACGCATCGCGGCCGGCCAGTCCCCGGTGACGAAACACGTTCGCGCCAGCCACGAGTGGGCCCACAACGCGATGCGGGTCGACCCGCCGAGATGGTCGGTGGGGATCGCGGTCTCCAGTTCGGTCCGGGCCCGCGCGACGTCGTCGGCGGCGAGATGCAGCCATCCCGCCCCCATCTGGACGCGCTGACCGACCGGTCCGACACGGTTGTGGTCCCAGAGGTTCTCGTAGCCGACGAGTGCCTCGCGCATGCGGCCGGTGGCCCCGAGTCCGAGGCCGCGGATCGCCCCCACCTCGACGGCCACCGGGTGGTCGGCGCCGACCAGCGTCACCGCCTCGTCGGCCCATCGCACCAGTCGCCGCCCGTCGCACCGCGCGAGGCTGTGCAGGACCTGCCGGTGACAGACGGTCGCGGCCGACTCGGGGTCATGCGCGGGCCGCACCATCTCCCACGCTCGCCGCAGACGCGCCGACGCCTCCTCCGGTCGGCCGCGCAGGATGGCGAGATACCCCAGCACCGAGTTCCGCAGTGGAGTCTCGCGGAGACTCTCGACGGCGGCGAGATGGTCGGCGGCCGAGGCGATGTCGCCGGCGCTGATCTGTGCGTCGACGGCCCGCAGGAACGTCGACTCGCGGTCCTGGATGTCGGTGGTCAGACGGCTCGCGAGACCGAACAGCGTGGCTGCGGTCGACCATGCGCCGGTGGCGCCACTGTGGTCGGCCGCCGACGTCAGGCGCGCGGCGAGATTCGGATCGGGCAGTGGTGTCGCCCGAGCCCGGTGCGCCAATGCCCGCGACGGGTCGGACGCGGCGACCGCCTCGGCGATCGTCGTGTGTGCCGCGGCGACGGCCGTTCGCGTCATGCCCTCGAGCACTGCGGCCCGCGCCATCGGGTCGGCTGCGTCGAGGTCGGTGCCGCCGGGACCGTCGCGCGCGGTGATCAGCCCGGCGCCGGCCGCGGCGTCGACCACGGCGAGCGGATCCGAGAGCCCGAGGATCTCGGCGACGACGGGAAGAGGTGTCGGCTCGCCGAGGACGGCGACTGTCTCGACGAGACGCCGGGTCGGGGCGTCAGCCGCGTCGAGCGTTGCCTGGACCACGGCCCGAATGTGGCGCGGCGCAGGCAGCGGTCCCGTCGACTGTGCCCACGTCTCGCGGGGGAGTTCGCGGAGCAGCGCGACCACCGCGCGGGGAGCTCCGCGGGTGTGGCGCGTGAGGTGGGCGGCGGTGGACGGGCGCAGCGCGACCCCGTGCCTGCCTGCCAGTTCCGCGACGTCGTCGGGGGACAGCGGTGGCAGGTCCACGACGGTGTCTCCCGCGGCGTCGAGCACGGTCAGCACCACGGGGTCGGCGTCGGGCAGCCGATGGCGCCCGAGGACGAGGAGGAGATGCGCGTCGGGGTCGTGCCGGACCGCCCCGGCCAGGTGTCGCAGCGACGACGCGTCCGCGAGGTGGGCGTCGTCGACGACGACCGCGGTGACCTGGCGCGAACGGCACCCGAGCCGGCCGACGAGGTCGTCGTGGCCGTCCACGTCACCCCTGACGAGCTGGTGCAGGACAGCTTCGGTCACCGAGGTCTCCCACGCCAGCCCGCGGGCGGTGTGGACGCCGTCGTCACCGCCGAGACCGTCGACGAACGCCCGCAGGAGCGTGGTGAGTCCGACGCCGGCGTCGGCATCGACCACGACGCACGTCGACCGTGCGCGAGCTGTGGCCAGTCGCTCCCGCAGGGCGGTGAGCGGACCGTCGAGGCCCACCGGCGTCGACCTCGCGTCCATGACGGCGAGGGTAGTCAGCCCGCCTCGCGGGGTCTGCCGGATGAGCGAGCGGGTCAGCCGAGGTCCCCGCCGGCGACCGGCAGCACCGTGCCGGTGATGTAGGACGCCTCGTCCGAAGCGAGGAAGCAGATCGCAGCGGCTTGCTCGTCGAGCGTGCCGTAGCGCTTCAACAGGGACGACTCGACCGTCTGGTCGACGAGGGCCTGATACCAGGCCTTCTCCTTATCTGTCTGCGGCGCCGGACCCCGGGGGATGCGCCGCGGTGGGGCGTCGGTCCCGCCGGGTGCGGTCGCGACGACGCGCACCCCGTGGGGAGCCCCTTCGAGGGCGAGCGCCGACGTGATCGCGTTGACGCCACCCTTCGCGGCGGCGTAGGGCACCCGATGGACGCCCCGCGTCGCGACCGAGGAGACGTTCACGATGGTGCCCGAGCCCTGCTCGATCATCGGTCCGATGACGGCGCGGCACGACCACAGCGTCGGGTAGAGCGACCGAGACAGCTCCTTCTCGATCTGTTCGGGCGGGTACTCGGCGAACGGCTTGGCCCAGATGGTGCCGCCGACGACGTGGATGGCGACGTCCACCCGACCGTGCTCGGCGATCGCCGCGTCGACGACCTTCGCAGCGCCGTCCCAGGTCTCGAGGTCGGCCATCACACCCGTCGCGGTGGTCTCCGCGGAGAGCTCCTGCGCGAAGGACTCGACGAGTTCGGACCGGTCGGCGAGGACGAGTGTGCCGCTCTCGGCGGCGATCCGTCGGGCGACCCACTCGCCGATGCCCTGGGCGGCGCCGGTCACGACGACGACCTTGCCCGCGAACCGGCCGGGACTCACGAACGCCGGACGCTTGCTCGCGGCGGTGTCCTGCATCGCGCGTCGCATGGTGATCTTCGAGCGCTCGGCGTGGTCGGCGATCAGCGTCCGCGCGCGCTCCCGATCCTGCGCCTCGATGGCGTCGACGATGTCGAGGTGATCCTGGGCGCACGACGGGTCGCACCAGGTGGCGTTGCGCAGCGTCTCGGCCATCGCGGCCTTGACGCCGAGCGCCCGATAGGCCTGCAGAAGATGCTCGTTCCCGGTCTGGGTGAACAGGTAATCGTGGAACGCGGCGTTGGTCTCGGTGTAGGCGGCCGCGTCGACGAAACGGTCGCCGTCGACATAGCGCGTCGTGACGTCGGCGAGGAGCCGGTACCCGGCGATCGCCTGCGACGACATGCGGCCGATGACCAGTTCGAGCGCCCCCAGTTCCAGGGCGCGCCGCGCCTCGAACACCGCGTCGGACTCGTGGACCGACGGATGTTCCTCGCCGATCTCGTAGCCGGTCACCGGCGATCCGTGTTCTGCTGCAGCGATGTCCGGTCGGTCGACGAGGGGAGCGATGTCGCGGTCGGGCCACATCTGCTGTCCGGCGACGGAACGGGCTTCGGGTGCGTCGACGATCGGGCCGTCGGGATCGATCGGTGCGGGATCGGCGTCGGAGCCGACGTGTCCGACGACCTGGCCGGCGATCCTCCGCATCGTCGTCGCCTCGTCGGCAGGGGCAGATGCGTGCGCGGCGACGCCGGCGACGTCACGGCCGGGGAAGACGTCCTGTCCGGCCACCCTCCGTACGACACCGTCGGCCACGATCAGCAGCCCGTCGCTGTCGGCCGCGTGTGTGATCACCGTCGGTGCGACGGTGGGTGCGGCCTCGGTCTCGGTCTCGCCGACCTCCATGGGCGGCGCGGCGTTCTCCGCCGGGGACTCGGTGTCGTCCTCGACGACGGGTGCCGCCGCCGACGAGGGCGCGAACTTCTCGTAGTAGAAGCCGGTCGGCTCCACGTCCCGGTCGGCGAGGTGCGCGCGCACCGACTCGACCATGGGCGGCGGGCCGCACAGGTAGATGGCGACGTCACCGTCGTTCAGGTGCTCGGGATGGATCAGGCTCGTCACGTGGCCCCGATGCGCCGCAGTGGTGTTCGGGTCCGACACGCAGAACTCGAACGTAAACGACGACAGCGTCGTGGTGAGCTCCTCCAGGGTGTCCAGCTCGACGAGGTCGTCGTCGGTGCTGACGCCGTAGACGAGATGCACGGGACGCGGGTTGCCGTCACGGGCCAGCGTCCGCAGGATCGAGAGCACCGGCGCGAGGCCGGTCCCGCCGGCGAGCAACAGCGCCGGGCGCTCGGCCTCGCGGAGGAAGAAGCTGCCGTTCGGCCCCGTGAACGAGATCTCGTCGCCGACCGCCGCGGTGTCGAGCCAGCGCGACATGAGCCCGCCGGGGATCAGCTTGATGAGGAACTCCAGTTCGTCCGACCCCGACGGGCAACTGAACGAGTACGAGCGCGTCTCGTCGCTGCCCGGGACCGCGATGTTCACGTACTGGCCGGGCAGGAAGGCGATCCCGGCGCCGGCAGGCGCCGCGACGGCCAGCCGTACCGTCGTCGGTGACAGACGGTCGACGGCCGTGACCGTCGTCGTGTGGGTTGCCGCCTGCGTCTTGGCGACGGCCGACGTGCTCGCGATCTGCAGCACCAGATCTGACGACGGGGTCATGCTGCAGGGCAGACAGAACCCGTCGGCGGCCTCGCCGGCGGTCAGCGCGTCGTCGATGTAGTGCCCGCCGTCGTACTCACCGGATTCGCACTGCGCCTTGCACGTCCCGCAGGCGCCGTCGCGACAGTCGAGCGGGATGTTGATCCGTGCGCGGTAGGCGGCGTCGGCGACGGTCTGTCCGGGCTCGCACGTGATGAAGCGGGTGACACCGTCCTCGAAGGACAGCGCGACGCGGTGACTCATGGCCGCCTCCCTGGGATTCAGAAGTGGTACACGTCGACGACGTGGTGGATGTAGTCGTTCTTGAGCACCACGGTCTTGCGGCGGATCAGGGGGGACTCGCCGGAGAAGTCGATGGTGTAGAACGACGTGCCGTAGTACGGGTCGATCGTCTTGTACCGGAAATACATGGTGTGCCAGTTGAATCGGACGTCGACGATGTCGCCGCGCCGCTCGATAACCTCGACGTTGCTGATGTTGTGGCTCGTCCGCGGTTCGGGGATGGAGGTGGCACTGGATCGTTCGGTGCGGATGCGGAACACCCGGTCCTCGAGCCCACCCTTGTTCGGGTAGTAGATGAGGGAGATGTCGGTCTGCGGGTCCTCGGTCAGCCGGTCGTCGTCGCCCCAACTCGGCATCCAGTACTCGACGTCGTCGGCGTAGCAGGAGAGCCACTTCTCGAACTCACGGTCGTCGAGGTAGCGGGCCTCGCGGTAGAGGAACTGCTCGATGGCGTTCTGGGTGATCGGCATGCGGGTCTCGGTTGCTGCGGGCCGGGGTTCGGTGGTGGTCACGTCACTTCTCCTCGTTCTCGACGGCGGCCAGCAGCGTCGACCGCCAGTACCCGTGCTGGACGGTGAACAGTCCCTCGTCCTCGTTCTTGACGCCGGCGGAGATGACGCCGGGCATGTCGAGGGCCTCGGCGACCGGATCGGGTCCGGTGAGCCAGTGTTCGGCGCCGCGGCTCATGTCGTTCCACGGGGCGGTCGACGCCTGGAACGTCAACTGGCAGGAGCGGAACTCCTCGAGGTCGTCGGGTGTGGCCATGCCCGACGCGTTGAAGAAATCCTCGTATTGGCGGATCCGGTGCGACCGGGCCTGCGCGCTCTCGCCCTTGGGCGCGATGCAGTAGATGGTGACCTCGGTCTTGTCCGGCGCGATCGGGCGGAAATGCCGGATCTGCGTGCTGAACTGGTCCATCAGGTAGACGTTCGGGTAGAGGCACAGGTTGCGAGAACCCTTGACCATGAACTCGCCCTTGGCGTCACCGAACTGCTCCTTGAGCGCGTCCATCTGGTCCCACAGCGGGCGGTCCTGCGGGTTGGCCGCCCAGGTCCACAGGCAGAGATGGCCGTTCGGGTACGACCAGTAACCGCCGCCCGACTTGCCCCACCCGCCGGCGTCGAGCGCCTTGGTCGTGTTCGTCGACTCGCCGTTGTTCCGGCGTGAGGTGGTGGCCGCGTAGTTCCAGTGCGTCGCGGTGACGTGGTAGCCGTCGGCGCCGTTCTCCGCCTGCACCTTCCAGTTGCCGTCGAAGGTGTACGTCGACGACCCGCGGAGCACCTCCAGTCCCTCGGGGGACTGGTCGACGAGCATGTCGATGACCTTCGTCGTGTCACCGAGGTGCTCCGCGAGCGTGACGACGTCGGCGTTCAGGCTGCCGAACAGGAAGCCGCGGTAGCTGCCGAACTGCGGCACCTTCGTCATGTCGTGCGACCCACCCGAGTTGAACGACTCGGGATAGCCCGCGCCCTCAGGGTCCTTCACCTTGAGCAGCGTCCCGTCGTTGCGGAACGTCCACCCGTGGAACGGGCAGGTGAGCGTCGAGCGGTTGTCGGTCTTGCGACGACAGATCATCGCGCCGCGGTGGGCGCACGCGTTGATCAGGCAGTGCAGCTCCCCCTCCTTGTCGCGGGTGATGACGACGGGCTGCCGCCCCATGTAGGTGGTGAAGTAGTCACCGGGGTTCGCGACCTGGCTCTCGTGGGCGAGGTAGATCCAGTTGCCCTCGAAGATGTGCCGCATCTCGAGTTCGAAGACCTCCTCGTCGGTGAAGATCCGGCGATTGGCCCGGTAGAGGCCGGCCTCGGGGTCCTCGACCACCGCGGTGTCGAGGGTGCTGCGCAGGTGATCCGTCGTCGCGGTCATCGTTGCCTCCAGTCGGGGTGATCGGGTGTCCGCACCGATGGTCACAGCACGTGAACCAGATCACACCAGGGTTTTGCCGAGGCCTGGGTAGGGCATCGACTGATCACTGTCAGCGATCAATCCAATGTATTTACGTCTTTGTGCGCAAAGAGTCGGCACCATACTGTGAACGGCGTCACCGCGACGCGGAAGGAGGCGGCGATGGAGCTGCGGCACCTGCGGTACTTCGTGGCCGTCGCCGACACCTGTCACTTCGGCCGCGCCGCCCAGCGGCTGCACGTCGCGCAGCCTGCGTTGTCGCAGGCGATCCGCCAGCTCGAGGACGAGCTCGGCGTCACCCTGTTCTCCCGTACGACGCGGTCCGTGACCCTGACCCCTGCCGGCGAGTTCTTCCGCGCCGAGGCGCAGCGCATGATCGGCGGACTCGAGCGCGGCGTCGAGGGCGTCCGGCGCATCGCCGACGGCCGGACGGGCCTCGTCCGGATCGGCTTCACCGGCACCGCGGCCTTCGACCAGCTCCCCGCCATCGCCCGCGCCGCGGGCACGCGCCTGCCCACCCTGTCGCTCGAGATCCACGGCGACCTGCTCACCCCCGCCCAGGTAGAGGCGCTGCGCTCCGGTGACCTCGACGTCGCCGTGCTGCGTCCGCCGGTGGCCGGCGACGACATCGAGACCCGCATCCTCAAGACGGAGTCGCTCGTCCTCGCCCTGCCCGCCGACCACCGCCTCGCCGGCGAGCCGGCGCTGAGCGTCGCCGACCTCGCCCACGACGACTTCGTCCTGTACTCCGACGCGCACTCTGCGGTCAACGACGCCGTCGTCCGCAGTTGTCGGGCAGCGGGTTTCGCACCTCGTCGCGCACACGAGGCGCCCGGCACCGCGGTACTGCTCGCCCTCGTCGCCGCGGGCCTCGGGGTCGCGATCGTCCCGGAGTCCGTCCGCCGACTGACCCTGGACGGGGTCGTCCTGCGTGACCTCGACGGTGCCGAGACCATCGACCTCGCGGTCGCCTGGTCGCGTGACCGGCGCTCGGCCCAGGTCGAATCGTTGCTCGCGGTGCTCCGCGACGCGGGCATCGTCCCCGTCTCGCCGTCGGATCCCTCACCTGCCGACCTGCCCGACGAGTGGATCGTCGGATCCGCCGACACCCTGGAGGACATCCGATGAAGATCACGCGCGTCGAGGCGATCCCGTACCGGATCCCGTATCGTAAGCCGCTGCGGTTCGCCAGCGGTGAGGTGCACGCCGCCGACCACGTGCTGGTCCGGGTCCACACCGACGACGGGGTGGTCGGTGTCGCGGACGCACCGCCGCGTCCGTTCACCTACGGGGAGACCCAGCGCGGCGTCGTCGCGGTGATCGAGGACCTCTTCGCCGAGCAGATCGTCGGGACCACGCTGCTCGAGCGGGAGACCGTCCGGGCGCGCCTCGAGCGCACCGTCGGCAACCCGGTCGCGAAGTCCGCCGTCGACATGGCGATGTGGGATGCGCTGGGACGCAACCTCGACCTGTCCGTCGGCGACCTGCTCGGCGGCCACACCGACCGGATGCGCGTCAGCCACATGCTCGGGTTCGAGACCCCGGAGGCCATGGTCGACGAGGCGATCCGCATGCGGGACACCCACGGCATCACCGTGTTCAAGGTCAAGGTCGGGCGCCGGCCGGTCGAGCTCGACACCGCTGTCGTCCGCGCGCTGCGGGACGGCCTCGGCGACGGCATCGAGCTCTACGTCGACGGCAACCGGGGATGGACGGCCGCGGAGTCCGCCCGCGCGATGGACGAGATGGCCGATCTGGGCCTCACCCTCGCCGAGGAGCTCTGTCCCGCCGACGACGTCGTGTCCCGGCGTTGGCTCGTGCAGCGCCTCGGCGTCCCGTTCGTCGCCGACGAGTCGGCCACCACGCCGGCGGAGGTGACCCGGGAGATCCTCGGCGGGTCGGCCACCGCGGTGTCGATCAAGACCGCCCGCACCGGCTTCACCGGCTCGGTGCGCGTCCACCACCTCTGCGAGGGCCTCGGCGTCGACGTCGTGATGGGCAATCAGATCGACGGACAGCTCGGGACGGCCTGCACCGTCGCGTTCGGCGCAGCGTTCGCCTCGACCTCGCGGCGGGCGGGCGAGCTGTCGAACTTCCTCGACATGTCCGACGACCTGCTCGTCGAGCCGCTGACGATCCAGGACGGCGAGCTCGCCGTGCCCCCGGGACCCGGCCTCGGGGTCGAGATCGATCCCGACAAGCTCGCGGCCTATCGCATAGACCGCTGAGAACCACCTCATCACAACGACTCTCACCAGCCCTGAGAAGAAGGAGAACACCATGACCGTCGACGAGAGCGTCGCCACCGCGGCGGCGTCCGGCGCCAACGCCACGCAACGGTTCGCGACCGACAAGCGGGTCGTCGCCGACACGCCGCCCGAGCGGGTGAGCATGCTCGCCCGCGAGGTGTTGTCCGCGGTGCACGCGACCATCCGCGACCACCAGGTCACCTACGACGAGTACAACGCCCTCAAGTCGTGGCTGATCCAGGTCGGCCAGGACGGCGAGTGGCCGCTGTTCCTCGACGTGTGGGTCGAGCACGTCGTCGAGGAGGTGGCCAGCGAATCGCGGGACGGCAGCAAGGGCACCATCGAGGGGCCCTACTACGTTCCGGAGGCGCCCGAACTGGGTTCGGAGGCATGGCTTCCCACGCGCGACGGTGAGCAGGGCACCCCGCTGCTGTTCGAGGGTCAGGTCCGTTCCGTCGACGGCACGCCGCTCTCGGGTGCGACGCTGGAGATCTGGCACGCCGACGCCGACGGCTTCTACTCGCAGTTCGCGCCGGGGATCCCGGAGTGGAACCTGCGCGGCACGGTCACCGCAGATGCCGACGGCCGCTTCCACATCCACACGATGAAGCCCGCGCCGTACCAGATCCCGACGGACGGCGCCTGCGGCAAGCTGATCTCGGCCGCCGGCTGGCACCCGTGGCGCCCCGCGCACCTGCACCTCAAAGTCGGCGCGCAGGGCTGTCAGCAGATCACCACGCAGCTCTACTTCCCCGGCGACCCGCACAACGACGACGACGTCGCCAGCGCCGTGAAGCCGGAACTCGTCCTGGACCCGCAGGACATCGACGGCGGCCAGCAGGTCACCTACGACTTCGTCCTCGACCGCGAGGCGACGAGCTGATGCTCTTCGCGGTCACGATGGATGTCGCGCTGCCCACGGACATGGATCCGGAGGTCCGCGCCGACACCCTCGCCCGGGAGAAGACCTACTCGCAGGACCTGCAGCGGGCAGGGGAGTGGGTCAGCATCTGGCGGCGCGTCGGCCAGTACTCGAACCTGAGCATCTTCGACGTCGCCGACAACGAGCGCCTGCACGACATCCTCTGGAATCTCCCGCTGTTCCCGTACATGACCATCGACGTCACCCCGCTGGCGACGCACCCCTCGGACATCGCGGTCGGCTGACGCCGCCGCCCCGTCCCTGTTCCCCGTTCCCCGTTCCCCCAAGACCACAGTTCCGCACAACGAGGTGAAGGACACCGACATGACCACATTCGTTCTCGTCCACGGCGCGTGCCATGGCGGCTGGACCTGGCGACCCGTCGCCGAGATCCTGCGCGAGCAGGGCCACGCCGTGTACACCCCCACAATGCCCGGCCTCGGCGCCGAGGACGACCGCGCGGACGTCCGGCTGGAGCACTCGGTCGCCGCGCTGGTCGACTACATCGCCCAGCGGGATCTGCACGACGTCGTGCTGCTGGGTCACAGCTGGGGTGGTTTCGTGGTGTCCGGGGCGGCACAACGGATCCCGGACCGAATCGAGCGTCTCGTCTACTGGAGCGCGTTCGTGCCGCTGACCGGCGAGTCGCTGATCGACCTGTGCCCGCCGGCCTACGGGGACATGTTCCGTGGGTCCGCGCAGGCGTCGCGGGACAACT
The DNA here is from genome assembly GCF_024171725.1 of Williamsia serinedens. GTDB lineage: Bacteria > Actinomycetota > Actinomycetes > Mycobacteriales > Mycobacteriaceae > Williamsia_A > Williamsia_A serinedens. The sequence goes on along the minus strand of NZ_JAMTCG010000003.1, from coordinate 335,478 downwards.
CGGTGATGTTCCCGTTCGAGGTGTTCGCGGCGGCGTTCATGCAGGACGCCTCCGAGGACGTGATGCAGGTGGTCCACCCGTTGCTGGAGCGCCAGCCGTTCCACACGATGGACGACTCGCTCGACCTCGACGACTGGGCACGCCTCGAACTGCCGTCGGTGTACCTGAAGTCCGACGACGACATGGCCCTGCCCCCGGGCGAGTTCGGGTGGGACCGGTTCGTCGAACGGCTCCCTGAGGGCACCCCGATGCTGTACACCCCCGGAAGTCACGAGGCCCAGCTGACAACACCCGAGACGCTCGCCGCGTCGTTCGTCGAGGCCGCCACGGTGGGGATCCCGGTCGGGAGCCGTCGTGGATGACCTCCGCGTCGCCGTCGTCGGCGCCGGCATCGGTGGGTTGACGCTCGCCCTGGCGCTCCGACGACACGGGATCGCCTGCGACATCTACGAGAAGACCGGCGAGCTCGGGGAAGTCGGTGCGGCGGTCGCCCTCTCGGCCAACGCGACCCGCTTCCTCGAGGGACCCTTCGGACTGAAGGACCAGCTCGACGCCGTGTGGGCGGACATCCCGCAACTCGTCTACCGCGACGTCCGGTCGGGAACAGTGATCGGCCGGCACTACGGGGGCGACAGCTATCGGAAGCGCTACGGCGCGACCTACGCCGGGATCCACCGCAAGGACCTGCAGTCGATCCTCTCGGGCGCTGTCGGGGACGAGTGCATCCACCTCGGCAAGGCGGTCGTCGGCTGCGACCTCGGCAGCGTCGAGGACGGGCGCGACGCTGTCCTGACGTTCGCCGACGGCACCTCGGCAGCCGCCGACATCGTCGTGGCCGCCGACGGCGCGCGGTCGATCATGCGCAGGATGCTGCTCGGCTACGACGACGCGCTCTACTCCGGATGCTCGGCGTTCCGTGGTGTCGTCGACGCGGATCGCATTCCGTCGATGCCGGATCCGGACGCGATCCAGTTCTGGATGGGCCCAGGCGGCCACATGCTGCACTACCCGAGCGGTTCCGGGAAGCAGAACTTCTTCCTCGTCCACCGGGGACCGGCGCCGTGGCCGTCGGAGGCGTGGACCGTCGAGGGAACCGCAGAGGATCGCGACGCGCTCGTCGAGGACTGGCATCCCGCGCTGCGCGAGATGGTCGATGCCGCGCCGGTGGGGCAGCGGTGGGCGCTGATGCACCGACCTCCCCTGGCGCGCTGGAACTACGGTCGCGTGTCGCTCCTCGGCGACTCCGCCCACGCTCTGGTGCCGCATCACGGGCAAGGCGCGAACCAGTCGATGGAGGACGCCGTGGTGCTGGCCGACTGCCTCGCCGACGCGCCGGACGTGACGACCGCGCAGGACCGGTACTTCGCGCTCCGTCACGACCGGACTCGAAAGGTCCAGTACGCGTCGATCACCACCGCCGACGTCCTGCACCTGCCCGACGACTCGCCGCTGCGGGCCGCACGCGACGCGCGGTTGGCCGACCCGTCCATGCCCGACCGTCACCTCGACTGGATCCACGGGCACGTCGCGAGCGATGTCGACCATGCCCCGCAGGACGTCGCTGCCTCCTGACGCTCCACCTCCAGGGTGGGCGCTCCACCTCCAGGGTTCGGCGCTCCACGTGTTCAAGGACGCTCCGCCTGCAGGCGGAGCGTGCTCGAACACGTGGAGCGGCTTCGTCGTCGAGATGCCGTCGGTCGACGCGTCAGGCCGCGAGTAACCCGGCTGCGGTGAAGGTGCGACGCAACAGCGCGATGAATCGGTCCGGGTGGCGCGGGTCATCCCACGTCCATCGGACGACGATGATCCCGAGCGCGCGGAGCTTGTCCTCTCGTCGCTTCTCTGCGACGACGTCGCCCGCGTCGCAGTATTTCATCAGTCCGTCGAACTCACCGACCACACGGCCGCCCCATTCGAAGTCGACGCGGGCGAACACCTCGCCGTCGTCCTCTCGGTACTCGACCTGCAGGTCGGGGAGCGGGATGCCGGCCCGGATCATCAGTGCCCGGCTGAGTGATTCGCCTGCGCTCTCCGATCGCCCGTCAGCCGACGTGATCGCCTGACGGACCAGTGCGATTCCCCGACGACGTCGGCCGCGATCGGTGAGAATCGCGAGTTCTTCGATCGTCACGCCCGCCCTCAATGCCCCGTCGAGGACGACGAGGGCCTCGGTGAACGAGCCCGATCTGGCGACGTCCATCGCAGTGCGGGCGAGCGTCGTCGTGAGGATCCCCTCGACCACCGTCACCTCATCGGGTGGTAGGGGCGACGCGTGGAGGAAGAACGCACGGCCCTCACGACGCCCCCTGAGTGACGGTCCGCGGTGAAGTGGATGTCCTCGGGCAGGCCGAGGACCGCAATGCTGTGCAGGGCGGCGGCAGATTGGTAGCTCGCGGCCTTCCGTTCTTCGCCGACGCGAGCTGCCGCGATCACCCGCCGGCGGTAGTGGTCCCGGCGCGCTTCGATCGCGTCTGCCCCCACCACGCGCCCGTCGTCAGTCGTGAAGGAGCGAACGGGCGCTGCGTACATCCCGTGGTAAAGCCGCTCGAGGTCGCCGCCGGCGACGTCGTGGCGGAGCATCCAGTCCGTCAGACCGGACTCGATCGCGTCGGCGCGGTGAATGGCTGCAGGTATCTGGCCCGGGCGAGAGTGGTGATTCGGTGTCGTGTCGCCAGCAGAGCCCGGGGTCCCGTCCGGTGAGGCGACGTCGCGAACCGTCGACCGGCTTGGTCGTGGATGACGGGCGAACTGTGAATCGCCGGCCGCGAGAGCGAGACGCTCCACATATATGACGACGCTCCGGATATATCCGGAGCGTCGTCGAATAAGTGGAGCGGGAACCCTGGAAGTGGAGCGGGAACCCTGGATGTGGAGCGCCGTCGGGTCAGGAGGCGTTCCCGCCCGTCCGACTCCCCGGCCACCAGTTGCGCGCACCGAAGAGGCGCATCATCGCGGGGACGAGGATCATCCGGACGAGGATGGCGTCGAAGAGCACCGCGACCGACAGGGCGAAGCCGAACTGTTTGAGCTCCAGCACGTTCGCGGTGAGGAAGCTCGCGAACACCGCGATCATGATCGCCGCGGCGGCGGTGATGGGGCGCGCGGTGTGCTCGATGCCGTCGACCACCGACTCGAGGTTGTCGCCGGTGCGGGTGAACACCTCCCGCATCCGGCCGATGAGGAACACCTCGTAGTCCATCGACAGCCCGAACACGACCGCGAACACGGTGATGGGCAGGTAGATCTGCACGAAGCCGACGCTGGTGAACCCGAGCGCCGACGACAGCCACCCCCACTGGAACACCGCGACCGTCAACCCCATCGCGGCGCCGGTCACCAGCAGGTTCATCAGCACGGCCTTGACGGGGATGACGATGCTGCGGAACACGATCGCGAGGTAGAGGAACGAGAAGCCCAGCACCGCGGCCACCACCCACGGCAGTTTCCCGGAGATCTCCGACGACGCATCGACGACGAGCGCCGTGGTGCCGCCGACGTAGGCGCGGGGTCCACCGTCGGCCGTGATCGCGTCGGCGCGGTCGCGGATCGACTGCACCAGCTCGTTGGCCCTCGACGAGTCGATCGGCACCGACGGGATGACCACCATCAGCGACCGGCCGTCGGAGCTCTGCGAGTAGGTGAACGCGACCCGGGGGTCCGTGCGCAGCGCGTACTCGAGTTCGACGGCCTGCTCGGCCTGACGGTCGCTCATCGGTCCGCGGTCCGGCCCGGTGAAGACCGTCGTCACCGGTGACGACGTCCCGGGCGCGAACTTCTCGGCGAGAACGGTGTTCGCGGGCCCGGTCGGCTGGTCGCGCAGCGCCGCGGTGCCGATGTCCACGCCGTACCTGATCGACCCCAGCGGGATGATGCACAGCACCAACAGCAGGACCCCGGCCACCGCGTACGTCCACGGGTGCCGCATCACGTGACGGGCCCATCGCGCCCAGCGGCTGTGTCCGGCGTACGCGCGAGAGTCGGTGGGGCGGCACCGTTCGGGCAGGCCCAGGCGGTTCACGGCGGGTCCGAGGGCCGCGAGCGCGGCGGGCAGGACGGTCCACGCGGCGACGAGGACACACACGATGGTCAGAGCGACGACGAACGAGATGGTCCGGATGGCCGGGACGTCGACGATCGTCAACGACGCCAGCGCGATCATCACGATCAACCCCGAGATGGCGATGGTGTGTCCGGCGGTGCCGACCGCGACGCCGGTCGCATGCGTCACGCCCTCCCGGTCGGAGCGTGAGGTCACGCCGCGTCGCGCGAGTTCCTCGCGGAACCGGCTGACGACGAACAGTGAGTAGTCGATACCCAGGCCGAGGCCGATCATCGAGGCGACCGTCGTGACCAGCACGTCGAAGGACATGACGTGCGCCAGGGCAGCGATCACGCCGAACGCGAACACCAGACCGATGCCGGTGGAGACGAGGGGGATCGCACCGGCGACGATCCCACCGAGGGCGAGCACCAGGACGATCAGGGCGATGGGGATGCCGACGCTCTCGGCGCGTGTCGCGTCGTCGGACTCGACCCGGGTGAGGTCGACGGTCATCGGCGAGTACCCCGTCATGGCGACGGTGACGCCGTCGCGGCTCGCCCCCGACAACGACGACTGCAGGCGCTCGGCGACCCCGATGCGGTCGCTCGCGTCACCGGAGATCCCGACGAGCGCGACCGCGGCGGTCCGGTCCTGCGAGATCTGCGGTGCGAACCCCTGTGTCTGATAGGGATCGACGACCGTCACCACGTCGCGGTGGCTCCGCAGTTCCTGCCCCACGGACTCCACGCGGTCTCGGAACCGCTGGTCGGACACCAGGTGGTCGTCGGAGGAGAAGGTGACCGCGAGCTGCTCGGTGCCGAAGGCGGCGAAGTGCTTCGCGATCACCTGGTCGGAGATCGAGGAGTCGCGGTCGGGGACGGAGAAATCCACCCCGACCAGTCGGGCCTGCAGCGTGGGGTACAGCACCGCCGAGACGACGACGAACAGCAGCCCGAGGGAGAGCACCGGATACCGGTGGCGCGCCACGAACTCGCCCCACACGACGCCGGGGGAGCGGCGCGCGGTGGCCGGCGCGGGATGTTCGACGGTGCCGATCACGGATCAGCCTCGGGCGATCTCGCGGGAGTAGATGCGGTATGTGCGGTACGGGCTCATCTGCACACGCGAGAGCACCGAGCCCCTCATCCACTCGCTGTCGTCGAGGACGGGCGCTCCCTCCATCCGCGTGTACCCGCGCTCGGCGACGCGCCGCCACATCTCGACGACGATCTGCGACGCCACCGAGCGGTCCGGGCAGTCCTTGTCGACGAGCATCATGTCGACGCGGACGCCATCCACCACCTGTGTCCGCTTGCGCCCCTTCACCGTCCGCAACGTCGACAGGTCGCGCATGAGGCGTGTCCGATGCCGCGACGCCCGCGCCATGGCCTGGTTCGCGTCGGGGATGCCCATGAAGAACGCCACAGGCTTCCCGCGGTACTCGGCGAGCAGCGTCAGCTCGCGGTCGAGGACGGGCAGCATCATCTTCAGCAGGTCCCACATCTCGGCCCTCGACAGCGGCGAGAAACCCCAGAAGTCGCGGAAGGTCGTGTTGTACAGCTCGCGCACGATCTCGGCGTCGCGTCGCAGCGTTCGGTAGCTCATCGTGCGGAAGGTGACCTCCGACCGCGCGCTGACCCGGTCGTAGAGCTGCTTGTGCCGCGCGAACGTCGGGCTGCAGAACAGCTCGTAGGGCTCGTCGAACCGGTAGCTGTAGAAGTCCTTGATCGCGGCCATGCCCCACTTCTCCAGCTGCACCGCGTAGTACAGCGGGTTGTGGGGCATCCCGATGAGGGGGAGCTTGTCCGCGTCGTCGACGAGCACCCCGGCGCTGTAGAACATCGACGGGCTGAACGGGCCCGCCATCGTGGCCAGTCCCCGTTCGGCCAACCACGACGACGCGGCGTCGAGGAGGGCCTCGGCGACGGTGTAGTCGTCGACGCACTCGTAGAAGCCGAAGAACCCGATGGATTCACCGGTGTACGACGTGAACGCCGTGTCGTGGATGGCGGCGACGCGGCCGACGGGGCGCAGCCCGTCGAGCGCGACGAAAGCCTGCGTCATGCGAACGCCCCGCAGCTCCGTCGCCGGTGAGCGGAGGGTCGCGCCGATGTCGATCGGCTCGTCGGGGAGGCCGTGGGGATCGTCGGCGTAGACAGTCGCGTAGACGGCGGCGAAGTCCTTCCAGTCCGCGGTCGAACGCACGGGTACGACGCTGATCACAGGGTCGCCTCCTCGAGAGCGGAGGCAGGGGAGTCGGTCTGCGCGACATCGACGTCGACGGGCGACTCGGCGATCACGGTGCTCCCGGCGAAGACGTACTGCCCGGGCCGGACGGTGATGCGCTCGACGAGGGGGTCGGGCAGGAAGACATCGCACTGCGAACCGAACCGGATCATCCCGTACTGCTCACCGCGCCCGACAGTCTCGCCGACGTCGACGTGCGCCACGATCCGGTTGACCCACAGGTCGGCGATCTGGGTGACGGTGGCCACCGCGCCCGAGGGATGCCGCACACCGATCGTCAACCGCTCGTTGGTGAGCAGGTGGTCGCAGCCCTCGTCGTAGGGGGTCTGCCGGGCGACCAGGTTCGCGCCGACGCGCGCCATCGACCGGTTGAACGGTGCGGCGGCACGGTGGCGACGCGCGACGACGGTCCCGGCGACGGGTGCACGGTTGCGGTGCACCGAGTACTCCGTCATGTACACGCCGACCAGGAATCCGCTGGTGTCGGTGGCCATGTCGGTGAACTCCTCGAGGGGGATCGTCCGACCCTTCTTGACCGCGAAGGGGACCTGACCGTGCTCGACACGCTTGACGTAGACGACGAGGCCGTCGGCGGGTGCGACGACAGCCCGTTGGTCGGCCGGTGGCGTCCGCACCGGGTCACGGAAGAAGAACCGCAGACGCCACCACGCCAGCACACCGGCGACCGCCGCTGTGGCCACTGCGCCGACGCCGATCGACCAGATGAGCCGGGTTGTCCACCGGCTCACTGCGATCGCCTCTCGTCCATGGCCGCAGCCCATCCCACGTAGCGCTCGAGTGCGGGCCGAGCCCAACCGCCGGGCAGCAGCCCGATCCCGGTGCACGCGAGATAGAACCCGATCGACAGCACCGCATTGGCGATCTCCGGACGCAGCGGGGTGTCGGCCCGTGCGACCCGCGACGGCTCGGCGCGGCGGCCGACGACCCCGGTCTGTGGATGCGTCACGCGCCGGTCATGGCGGGCGCGCGCCGGCCCGAGAGCAGGTCCTTGAGGGTGACGGTGCTGAAGTACAGCTCGAACAGCCGTCGGTGGTCGCACCACGAGGTGTCGTGGTCGGCCGGGAAGATGGCCTCCGGCTTGTGGACCTTGCGCATCAGGACGTCGATGTTGTCGCCGAGCATCGTGGCGGCGAACTTCTCCCCCGCGAGATCGGCGACGCGCCGGTAGAACTCGTCCCAGGTGACGAGGTCCAGGCCGAGCAGTTCCGCATAGAGACGGTGGCTGTAGTCGGTCGGGTTCGACGGCAGCATCCGCGCCATCGGGACGTCGGCCTGGGCGTTGTCCACCATGACCTCGCAGATCACGTCGACCGGAACGTAGTTCATCCCCGGGCCGTCCCAGATCGCTCCGACGGCGATCGCTACCTCGATGATGCGCCAGAAGCTGTAGGCGCGGCCGGGATCGAGCCCGCGCTGCGTGCTGCCCAGGATGTAGGGCGCCTCGCACAGCGTCACCGAGAAGGTGTCGTCGTCGGCGAGCCACCCGAGCAGCACCGCGTTCACCCACTTCATCTGCGCGTAGCCCGAGTACCACCACGAGTCGGGCCGGCGGAAGTCCTCGGCCCGCTGGTAGAGGTGGGCGCCGATGCTGCCGACGTAGGTGATGTGCTTGCGGGTCCGGGTGATCGAGAACTCGAGCACCCGCAGCAGGCTGAGGAACCAGTCGTCCCGCAGGTCGACGTAGCTCGACAGGTAGTCGGTGGAGCTCGCGCAGTTGTAGATCAGGCCGATCGAGTCGGCCAGCGCGGTGTATCCCTCGCGGTCGAGGCCGAAGAACCGGGCGGTCGGGTTGCCCTCGACGATCCGCACCTTGCCCATGTCGACCGCGACCTCGTACCGGTCGATCGTGGCCTGCAGACGACGCCGGGCCGACTCGGTCTCGGTGGGCCGGATCATCGCGACGACCTCGGTGATGCCCGGGTCGCAGGAGAGCCGTCCGATCAGGTGCGCGCCGAGGAAGCCGTTGCCGCCCAACACCAGTGCCGTGTCCAGACGCGGTTCGGGCATCGTCGCGACGCGACGCCGGGTGGCGGCGTCGACCGTGGGCCGCAGGGCCGTCGGATCGCCGGTGCTCAGCGCGACGACGTCGGCGTACTTGCCGGCGAAGCGCAGGCTCCGGCAGTCGCGGGTGATGAGCGCATCCGCGTGCGGCCACACCGGCCGCAACGACTCACCCGTTGATCCCACCCCGTGATCCATCCCTCGAAACCTCCCCGTCGCGTCTGCTCGAACGGGAGTGACCGTATCCGCGCAAAAGGGGCAAGTGTGACCGCCGTCGCACAAGTTTGTGAGCTCCCACAGACGGCGGCCGCAACGTCTGTTGACGCCGATTCACCGCTGTGACGGGTTCCGACCACGAGGCGGGCCGTGTCGTCTCAGCACGATCTCAGTCGGCGCGTCTTTACTGGAGCGCATGCGCATCCTGGTGGTCGACGACGATCGCGCGGTCCGGGAGTCGTTGCGACGGTCGTTGTCGTTCAACGGCTACACCGTGGAGACCGCGAGCGACGGCATGGAGGCCCTCGACACCATCAAGTCCGAACGGCCCGACGCCGTCGTGCTCGACGTCATGATGCCCCGGCTCGACGGTCTCGAGGTGTGCCGCCGTCTCCGCAGCACCGGCGACGACCTGCCCATACTCGTGCTCACGGCCCGCGACAGCGTCTCCGAACGGGTGTCGGGCCTCGACGCCGGCGCCGACGACTACCTCCCGAAGCCGTTCGCCCTCGAGGAGCTCCTCGCCCGACTGCGCGCCCTGCTGCGTCGCGCCGGCGCCGACGTCGAGGCCGACTCCGAGACGATGGAGTTCTCGGACCTGCGGCTGGACCCCGTGACCCGCGACGTGTCGCGCGGTGAGCGGTCGATCAGTCTGACCCGGACCGAGTTCGCGTTGCTGGAGATGTTGATGGCCAACCCTCGGCGCGTCCTCACCCGCGGGCGCATCCTCGAGGAGGTGTGGGGCTACGACTTCCCGACCTCGGGCAACGCCCTGGAGGTCTACATCGGCTACCTGCGGCGCAAGACCGAGGCCGACGGGGAACCGCGGCTGATCCACACCGTCCGCGGGATCGGGTACGTCCTCCGCGAGACACCGCCGTGATGCCGTCGGGCGCCGGACGCGACGGCGGCGCGCCCGACACCGTCGTCCACCCCCAGCACGGCATGGGGGACGGCGTCGACCCGCCGCCGCCGCACTCGGCCCCGCCCGGCTGGCAGCCGGCACCCGGTCACCACGGCCGGGTGATGCGGGAACCGACCGCGCTGACCCGCGAGATCTCGCTGCGGATGCGCGTCACGCTGCTCGCTGCGACGGTGGTGGGCATCGCGGTCGCCGTGATGGCCGCGAGCGCCTACGCCGTGGTCTACCGCGCGATGTACGCCGACGTGGACGCGCAACTGGTGAACCGCGCCGACGGCATGACCCAGCTCGCGCGGCTCGGTCTGCTCGACTCCTCGCCCGAGAGCCTCGTCGCGGGCACGATCTTCTCCTCCGACATCTCCGTCGCGCTGGTGCGCTCGAACGGTCAGGTCTTCCAGATCGGTGAGGTCCCCATCGGGTCCGTCGAACGCGACGTCGTCGCCGCCCCGGACCCGTCGTCGGCTGCGGCGTCGAGCCTGCGGACGGTCGGTGACCAGCGGGTGCTGGCGCGAAAACTGGCCGACGGCAACACGTTGGTGATGGCCCAGAGCCTCGAACCCACCGACAAGGTGCTGGGCCGACTCGCATGGGTGTTGGCGATCGTCGGCGGCTGCGGCGTCATCCTCGCCGCCGTCGCGGGCACCACCGTCGCGCGTGCAGGGTTGAGACCGGTGGCGCGATTGACCCAGGCGGCCGAACGGGTCGCCCGCACAGACGATCTCGAGCCCATCCCGGTCAGCGGCAACGACGAGCTCGCCCGACTCACCGACAGCTTCAACGCGATGCTGCGGGCGCTGGCCGAGTCGCGGGAGAGACAGTCGCGGCTCGTCGCCGACGCCGGACACGAGCTGCGCACGCCCTTGACCTCGCTGCGGACCAACCTGGAGTTGCTCATCGCGAGCAGCGCACCCGGAGCCCGCACCCTGCCCGAGGCCGACATGGTCGAACTCCAGCAGGACGTGATGGCCCAGATCGAGGAGTTGTCCACTCTCGTGGGCGATCTCGTCGATCTCGCCCGTGACGACGCCCCACAGGCGGTGGCCGAGGAGATCGACCTCACCGAGGTCGTCGACCGGTCGCTCGAGCGTGTCCGCCGCCGTCGCAGCGACGTCGACTTCTCGGTGTCGATGGCGCCGTGGTTCGTGTTCGGCGAGTCCAACGGGCTCTCGCGCGCGGTCCTCAACGTCCTCGACAACGCCGCGAAGTGGAGCCCGCCCGACCGGCCGGTCGTCGTGGAACTGCGTCCGATCGGCCCCGACCGCGCCGAGTTGTCCGTCTCCGACGCCGGACCCGGTATCCCCGAGCAGGACCGGGGGCTGGTGTTCGAGCGGTTCTACCGGTCGGACTCGGCGCGGTCGATGCCCGGATCGGGGCTCGGCCTCGCCATCGTCCGTCAGGTCGTGGTGCGCCACGGGGGATCGGTGGAGGCGGGTGAGTCCGCCCTGGGCGGCGCACGGATCCGGATCGAGCTCCCCGGACGTCCGACGCCGGGGTTCGGACCCGTCGACGACGCGCGGTGACCTCACCGTGACCCGGAGTCGGGCGACCGAGTTCCTATCGGTACTCACCGGAGGGTCTCAGACGCCTCTCAGGACCCCCCTCCAGGATTAGGGTCGACACGTACGACGACGCCTCGGGCGTCACTCCCCGCGGAGGGTCCCGCGTCTCGCCGACGCAGGCCGACCCCGACCGCCCCGGAGCAGCGATGGAGGACTGCCACGCATGACCGACAACCAGCAGGACGGCGAGAACACCTCGGACTCGCCGTCGTCCGGTCCGAGCGGTGAGCACGGCCGACACGAGGGGTCGACACCCCAGTACGGGTCGGCCCAGGACGGATCGGCACAGTACGGGTCGTCGGCCCAGGGATCGGGACAGTACGGATCGGACGACACCGCCCGGCACGGCTCGTCGGGTACCGGTCAGGACAGCTCCTCGCAGTACGGGTCGCAGCCGTCCTACGGCCAGTACGGCTCGGGCCAGTACGGGTCGGGCCAGTACGGATCGGGTCAGCAGTACGGCTCCGGCCGGCAGGACCCGGGTCAGCAGTACGGCAGCGACGGCTCGTTCACGCAGCCGTACGGCCAGTCGTACTCCGGCAACCCCTACGGCGGTGCCCAGCAGTACGGCCAGACGCAGCCCTTCGGGTCGTCGCCCTACGGACAGTCCTCGCCGTCCTACTACCCGGCGACGACCACCCAGCCCAGGCGCGGTGGGTCGCGAGCGGGTCTTGTCGCGGGGGTGATCGTGCTGACGGCACTGGCCGGCGGCATCGGCGGTGTGGTCGGTGCGGGGCTCGAGGACTCCTCGACCCGGTCGCTGTCGTCGCCTCTCGGCGGTGACCGCGACACCTCGCAGCCCGTGCAGGGCGCGCAGGGGTCGGTGCAGGAGGTCGCGGCCAAGGTGCTGCCGTCGGTGGTGTCCATCGACGTGCGTGTCGGCAACCGCGAGGGCGAGGGGTCCGGCGTCGTCCTGAGTCAGGACGGGTTCATCCTCACCAACAACCACGTGGTGACCGCCGAGTCGGGCCGATCGGGCCAGCTGACGGTCAGCTACAACGACGGCAGCACCTCGGGTGCCTCGGTCGTCGGCGCCGACCCGATCTCCGACATCGCCGTCATCAAGGCCGACAAGACCGGGCTGACGCCCATCACCGTCGGGACCTCCGCGAACCTGGCCGTCGGCCAGAACGTCATCGCGGTCGGCTCGCCGCTGGGCCTCGCCGGCACCGTGACCACCGGCATCATCAGCTCGCTGAACCGGCCGGTGTCCACGCAGGGTGAGAACGACAGCACCGCCTCGGTGATCGACGCCATCCAGACCGACGCGGCGATCAACCCCGGCAACTCCGGTGGTGCCCTCGTCAACGGCAACGGTGCGCTCATCGGCATCAACACCGCGATCGCGAGCCTGTCCGACAGCTCCAGCCAGCAGGGCGGCAGCATCGGCCTCGGTTTCGCCATCCCGATCGACCAGGCGATGCGGATCGCCCAGGAGCTGCAACGCACGGGCCGCGCCACGCAGGCCGGACTCGGGGTGTCGGTGCAGTCGTCGGGCGAGAACGCCGCGACACCGGGCGCCCTGATCTCCGCCGTCCAGGCCGGGGGAGCGGCGTCGAAAGCCGGCATCCCCACCGGCGCGCTGATCACCAAGGTCAACGACCGCGTCATCAGTTCCGGTGACGCGCTCGTCGCGGCCATCCGCTCGCACGCACCCGGGGACACCGTCTCCATCACCTACACGGCCAACGGTTCGTCGCGGACCGTGCAGGTCACCCTCGACACGCTCGACACCGGAGGACGCTGATGAGCACCGACAACCGCACCACGATCCTGCGGATCCTGCCCGAGCCGCCCGCGGCGGACACCCTCGACGACGAGCTCGCCTCGATCGGCCTCGGCGTCTCGGCGCAGGACGTCGCGGCTGCGGACCGGGCCGCCGAGCAGCTGGCGGCGGGTTCGCGCGAGGATGAGCGCATGACATCGGTCAGCCTGGAGTCCAGCGACCTCGGCCGCGCCCTCGTGGTCGTCGTCGACGACCGCGCGGCGCACGGGGAGGACCAGACGCTCATCGGGCCGCTGGTGGGCGAGCTGCTCACCGAGGCCGGCTTCCACGTCGACGCCACCATCGCGGTCGCGGCCGACGAGGTGGAGATCCGCAACGCCCTGAACACCGCGGTCATCGGCGGTGTCGACCTGGTCATCTCGGTCGGCGGTGTCGGTGTGCGGCCCCGCGACGTCACCCCGGAGGCGACGTCGGGCCTGTTGGACCGCACCCTGCCGGGTATCGAGGAGGCCGTGCGCAGTTCGGGTCTCGCCGCAGGCGCGTCCGACGCGGGCCTCTCCCGCGGGGTCGCGGGGATGTCGGGTCAGACGCTGGTCGTGAACCTCGCGAGCTCGCGCGCCGCCGTCCGCGACGGGATGGCCACGGTCGCGCCGCTCGCCAAGCGCATCATCGCCTCGCTCACCGAACTCTGAGCCGCGGAGTCGGTGACAGACAGCTCGTCCGACGACGCTCCCGAGCGGGAAACCGCCTGGGAGCGTCGTCGTCGTCTCGCTGCCGTGTTCGGTGACGACCTGCCCTCGGTGACCTCAGATGAGGCCAGCCTCACCAACCGTGACACAGATCACGGCACCGGCCCCTCGGCCGCCGATCGGTGGCTGACGGAGAACCGGCCGCCGCACCACGAATAGCCACGTCAGGACAGCGCCGCACGACGGGCGCCCGCGTGTCCGCTTTGTCGTGATGTCGGCACCCCGTCGTCCCGGATGTCCGATCGGTGCGTCCATTTCGTGACGCGCCCGATCCCATCTGTTGTCGGGTCAAGCCGCACGGGTTAAGTTTCCTCCCGACAACACACCGAACACGGTGTGGCGTCGCCGCGGGTCGGGCTGTGGCACGTGCACGGGGGTTGAGCCCACCCGGAATTAACGTCTGGGAAACATTGGGCAACAACACCGTCAAGTGTTCAGGCCACGATTTCGCGGACCGCCAGGTTAGACCGGGTTACAGTTCGCTTCACGAAAGTGAAGATGTACTCCGGTTCACGCACGTCCTTGAGAGGGAACGAATGAGCACGAAGAGCAAGCTCGGTCTGCGCCGCCTCGCGGCGGGCGCCGCCATCGCCGCGGTCTCGGCCGTCGGTCTGGCCAGCATGGGCGCCGGCAACGCAGCCGCGGGCCCCCTCCCGAACGGATCGAAGACCACGACCGGCATCGATGGTGAGGTCGTCACCCTGAAGCGTCTCGGTGAGAGCGCCTACCCGGTGCCGTCGGTGGCCAACAACAGCTTCGGTCGCGCGGCCGAGGTGAGCGGCACCATCGTCGCCACCGCTCCCAAGGGCTCCGACGCGACCCTCATCTCCGGCTACATCGTCGGCTGCCAGATCAACGTCGGCGGACTGTCGCTCGGCCTGAACGGCAGCCTCGACCTCAGCCCGGAGGGCATCCTCGGCGGTTCGTTCTCGCTGCCGCTCTCGCCCGGCCAGGCCACTTTCGTGCCGATCTCCTCCCCCAAGACCATCAAGGGCGGACAGGCGATCATCCAGTACAAGCGCCAGCAGATCGACGTGCAGAAGTGCGGTGGCTACGCGACCGCGCGTGCGTACTCGCAGGTGGAACTCAAGGGCGATTCGTACATCAAGTCCACCCTCTACGGCGCTCCGTTCAGCCTGAACTGACCCAGCAGACAAACCCGACCACTTTCTTTGATCTGCTCGCAGGCAGAACGACTTTCCTGAAGGGGAAACCATGAAGAACAGCACCAAGCGTCGCGTCGGCGCCGCCGCCGGCATCGCCGCGGTCTCGGCCGTCGCCCTCTCGAGCATGGGCGCCGGTGGCGCCGCGGCCGGCCCGCTGCCGGGCGGCTTCACCACACAGACGCTGGCCGACGGCACCAAGGTGTCGGTCCAGCTCAAGGACGAGTTCGTCACCATCGCCCGCTCGGGCGCGGCCAACGCCACCACCCGCAACGCCTGGGTGTCCGGCAAGGTCATCGTCACCGTCAACGGCGCGCAGGCGTCCGGTGGCGATGTCACGGCCGGGTACCTCGTCGGTTGCCAGGTCGACTTCTCGGGCGGCGGCAGCGTCGGCTCGGGTGGCGCGCTCGCGTTCGACAACGGCGGTATCGCAGCCGGCGACACCAACGTGACCCCGAACGGCTCGGTCACGCTGGCCCCGGGTGTCGCGAAGTTCATCCCGGTCCTCGACAGCGGTGTCGGCAAGTACAACGGCTCCGACTCCTCGGACACGAGCTTCTCGTTCAAGGGCAACCGTGGTGGCATCGCCTACTCGCAGGAGACGTTCCAGGTGAACGGCTGCGCCGGGTACGCGTCCGCCAAGGCTGCCATCTCGGTGAAGGTCTCGACCGACGCGGTCGACGGCTACGTCACCCTCTACGGGCGTCCGTTCAGCATCGGCTGATCACGCTCGACCTCTCGGAGAACGGGGAGCGGCCCACAGGGTCGCTCCCCGTTTTTCGTGTATTCATTCGCGGTGCGCAATAAGGGTGGCTCATGTCACTCTTGGTCGGCACAATGGACGGGTCGCGCAGCGCCGGTGGAGCCAACCCGGTGCGACGGGTGCGCAACGGGCGCAACGGACATCGGAACACAACGCAGTGGGGATGAACATGGGTGGTGTGGCTGTCGGCGGCGGTCTGGGGAACCGCGGCCAGGACGACGGGAAGCTGTTGGCGTTCGAGCTGGGCTGGTTCCAGCGCGGCGGGGGACCGAGCGAGAAGATCCGCGAGGAGTTCGGGATCGGCGACGCCGAGTTCTTCCACCGTCTCAACGAATACCTCGACGAGTCGGTCGCTCACCGCGACGAGGCTCTGCCGCCGCACGTCGTCGAGAAGATGAAAGCCGTCTGCCGCAAGCGTCTCTGGCTGGCCCGCGCCGGCTGATCACCAGGGTGCAGCAGTCTCTGTAGCTGTTGAGCAGGATGCTCCGCGCGGGGTACGGTACGCGTGCCGCAACTGTGTGTGTCCTCCGCAGCGAGGAAGTGCAACCGTCCGGCATCTCGACATGCGCCGCTTCACGGGGCGGTGCCCGATGGGCCGAACGGATCGCGTGATGAACGACTGGGTGCTGGCCCGCGTCAAGCGGTTCGACCAGCGTTCGCTCGCCGTACTGGCGAGCACCGCGGGGGCAGTGGTTCTCCCGATCTTCCCCGTGGTGTTCCCTTCCATGGTCAAGCAGGGCTTGATGGTGTGGCTGCTCGTCATCTGGGCGTATTCGGCGTTCTCGATGGTGGTCACCGTCGTCGCGGGTCACCTGACCGATCGTCAGTTCGTCGTCCTGGGTGCCGGCGGGATGCTCGGTGTGGCGGGTTCGGCCTTCGTTCTCGCCGACCCGGGCACGTCCCACGCGGTTCTGGTCCTCCTGGCAGCCATCCCGGCGCTCGCCGCCATGCACTCCCGCCCCTCGATAGTCGTCGGGTTCGTGGTCATCGCACTCGTTCTGGCTGTGGCGGTCTCGGCTGCTGTGGCCCCGTCGTGGCCCGAGTTCGCCGTCGCGACCGGTTCGACGGCGATGGCGGTGACGATCCCGACGGTCCTCGTCGCGGCGTTACGTCGCTCGCTCATGAATCTCGTCGCGCGACTCGAGGCGATCGGTGACACGGATCCGTTGACCGGGGTACTGAATCGGCGAGGTGTCGAGGCGCATCTGCACGTACTGCTGGACGGCGCCGCGCTCGGCGACCGTGGACTGGGTGCCGCCATCGTCGACATCGACTTCTTCAAGACCGTCAACGACCGCTTCGGGCACTCGACCGGGGATCGGGTCCTCGTCGACGTCGCCGAGGCGGTCCGCGCCGCTGCTCCGGACGACTCCGTCGTCGCCAGGGTCGGGGGAGAGGAGTTCCTGCTTCTCGCCCTGGTCGAGGATGAGCGCGACATCTCGCGCACCGCGGAGTCCATCCGCGAACGGGTCGCCCGGGACACGGACGTGACAGTGAGTGTGGGAGCCGTGTACGCGGACGTCCGAGCGATGGCCATGGATGGGCTGTCCACGTCCGAGTGTCCGAGTCGCGACCTGATCGACCGGTTGTCACACTCCGCAGACCGCCACCTCTACGCAGCGAAACAGGGTGGCCGCGACCGGGTCGGTTCGGGCAGTCTCGGCACGATCGAGTGGCGGCCGGGTCAGATCAGTCGGTCGCGCCACCGGGCGTGGCGATCGGAGCAGACGCGGGTGGCGTGACGTCCTGCTGCCGTCCTGCCCGGCGACGGCGCACCCGGTGCTGCACCACCAGCAGCACGATTGCCAGCACGACGATCCCCGTGATGACCCACGAGGTGTTGCCGAGGATTTTCTCGATGCGCTCGTAGGACGTTCCGGCAGCGAATCCGAGACCGGCGACGACGGCCACCCAGATGGTGCCGCCGATGGCGTTGGCGATCGCGAACGTGCGGAACCGCACGTCGCTCATGCCGGCCAGGCCCGGCATCAGCGCGCGCAGCGCAGCCGTCCACCGCCCGACGAGGACCGCGATGGCGCCGCGCCTGCGGAGTTCGTGCCGTCCCCGTTCCACGTGGTGGGGCTTCACCAGCCGTTCGGGCAGCTTCGCGAGCAGCACCGCACCCCAGCGACGGCCGACCTCGAAGCCGATGAAGTCGCCGATGATCGCGCCGGCGATCGCCGCGACGATCACCTCCCACAACTCCAGGCGACCGCCGCTCGCGGTGACACCGGCGACAAGGACCGCGATCTCCCCGGGGATGACGACGCCGACGAACACCGACGCCTCGAGCGCCGGGAACAGGAACGCCATGAACAGCACCAGCCACGGCGGCAGGTCGAGCAACCAGTCGAAGAGTCCTTGGATCACGCCTGCACCCTAATCGGGCGAGGCGGACATGCTCGGCCGGCTAACTCGTTGCCGCTTACGCCTCGTGTCGTCCCGGGCCGTCGGTCGCGGACGACGATGCCGTCCCGGCGCTGCCGGTGGAGCGGCCGTCGCCCTGCTGAGAGGCGAGGAGATCGCGGATCTCGGTGAGCAGTTCTGCCTCGGTCAGGGCCGCTGCGTCGTCGCCCTTCTTCGCGCTGAGGGCCTTGATCTTCTCGAACGGCAGGACGATCACGAAGTAGACGACCGCGGCGATGATGACGAAGTTGATCGCGGCGGTGATGAGCGTGCCGAAGTCGACGAACGTGTTGGCCTTGCCGCTGCGGATGAGGAAGCCGAGCCCCTCGGCCTGGTTCGTGCTGCCGAGCGAGTTGATGAGCGGCTGGATGATGCTGTCGGTGAACGCCTTCACGATGGCGCTGAACGCGGCGCCGATGACGACCGCGACCGCCAGGTCGATGACGTTCCCGCGCATCAGGAAGTCCTTGAAGCCCTTGAGCATGTCTCCTCCTCGTGCCGTGGTTGAAATGCCTGATCACCTTATCGACGTCGGCGCGTCGAGGAGGGACACACGCGCGGATGGGAGGGGGTCATTCGGCGGCGACGGGTCGCTCAGCTGCGCGCTGACGTGTCCTGCCGCGTGGCGACGACGGTGAGGGCTGCGATCGCGACGACCCATCCCAGGGTGACGGGACCCGTGCCCCACCCGAGTCCTCCGTGCTTGGCGTCGGCGAGCCAGTCCGCGGTGGAGGCTCCGAGCGGACGGGTCAGGACGTACGCGACCCAGAAGGTGGCGACGGGGTTCAGGCCGAAGCGCCAGGCGAGGAGGGGGAGGACGATCGCGACGCCGAACAGGATCGCCGACGCGAGGTATCCGAGTCCGAGCGACGCGGCGGTCCAGTCGCCGAGCGCCGTTCCCAGCGCGAACGTCGCGCAGACCGTCGCCCAGTACAAGAGCTCCGACCGGCGGTCGGTGATGTCGTGCACGTCGAGCGAGCCGGTGCTCCGATGCCACAGGCCGAGGATCACGACGACGGCGACGGCGAACACGGCGCTGCTCACCACGTAGGGGACGCCGACGATGGTGTGGATGACGTCGGCGACGACCGTGCCGAAGACGCTGACCATGCTGACGGCCAGCCAGTATTTCCACGCCCGGAACGACCGGGAGCGGAAGAGGACCGCGAACGCGGCGACGAAGGCCAGGAGGATGATCCCGCCGGCGATCTCCGGCGGCAGGTGGGTCCCGAGGAAGTCGGACAGGGTCTCGCCCATGCCGGTGGTGAGAATCTTGATCGCCCAGAAGAGTGCGGTCACCTCGGGCACGCGCATCCAGGCTCGCTCCGCCTGCGGTCCCTGCGAGATCGATGCCGTGCTCGCGCGCGGGTCAGAGGTCATGGGTGATGAGGCTGCCGGACCGTCGCTGAGAGATCGCTGAGCGCAGGCTACGGCGGGATTACATCACCAGGTCGGTGCCGGGCGGGTGTGATCGACTGCACTCGACGTTCGACTACGTTCCGGCGGGTTGGGGGAGCTCCAGGCGATCGACCGACGTCAGAATGATGGCGGTGACCACGGCGGCGACCGCCTGCGCGCAGATCAGTCCGGTGAGAACGACGAACTGGAACCGCGCCGCCGCGCCGGCATCGGCGCCGGCGAGCAACGCGCCCACGAACGCCCCCGGCAACGAGACGAGGCCCACCGTCCGCGTCTGGTCATGGCCGGGGATGAGTGATTCCCCGGCGGCACGACGGGCGATGTCGCGCAGGGCGTGACGCGGTGTGGCGCCGATCGCGAGCCACCCCTCGATCTCGTCGCGGCGGTGGACCATTCCGTCCCTGAGGTGCCGCCCGGTGAGCGTCACCGCGGTCATGCACCCGCCGATGATGATTCCCGAGACCGCGATGAGCGTGCGGAGATCGCGGGTGAGGACCGAGGCGCCGACGATGATCCCGATCGACACGATGGACCCTGCCGCACAGCCGAACACGGCAGCGACCAACGACCGGTCGAGGGTGCTCATCCGTCGATATGCCGTCACGGCTGCCACGGTGAACATGACGGCGACCACTGCCGCGGCTCCCCAGCCGGTGTGGATCGCGGAGCGCAGGACGATCGCGACGAACGTGAGTTGGATCGCCGCACGGCCGACCGCGCGAATCGCGCCCAGCTCCTTGCCCACGCGATAGAAGGCCAACACGATCACGGCGATCGTCAGCAGGGCCACCGCGCCGACGATCAACCGGATGTAGTCGATCACGGTGCCCCCGTCGTCGGATGCGCGCGGCGTCCGCAGCCCGCGTCAGAGCGATGATGCAGGACTGTCACGATCATCGGCGATACGGATGGCGCCCCCGATGACCAGGGCCACGGCGCAGGAGAGGGCCACCCACAGAGCAACTGCCCCGGCGATCACCGTGACGAGGAGGTCGGTGGGCATGCATCCGGACGGCGAGCTCACGGCGTCGTCAGGTAGAAGAAGTCGCGCCGGTCGGGCTCGAGATACCGACGTTCGGGCCCATTCATCCCGGACAGGAGACGGGTGGGGGTCGCCTGGCCGCCGATGTGCTGCCAGCTGCTGAACGACGTCATCCCGCTGTGCATGTCGAGTTCCATCGCGCGCACGGCGCCGGCGACGACCAGTCCTGTGGCGAGGGCTTGCAGGTCGAGATGGTTCCCGGCCAGGTAGATCAGGTTGCCGGCTCGGTCGACGCCGAGCCCTGATCTCCAGGTGTATTGGTACTGAAGGTGCGTTCCACCCCACCTGTCCGAGCTGTGACCCGGCGCGGGTAGCGCGCGTCCCCTGTCGACGATGAGGTCCAGGTTCTGCCGGGCCGCAACCAGCGGCGTCGTCGTCCCCACATCGCGGCCCCACTGACCGACCGTCATGTGCCCGTGGGCGTCGATGGCCGCGGTCGCCTGCCCTGTGCGCATCTGGCGCAGAACATGTCCGCCCGCCATGACGCCGCCCGAGATGTCGGCGAAGCGGAAACCGGAGTTGAAGGTGGCTGCGAGGTGGGGGATGTCGACGGGCGGTACCTCGCCCCTGGTCCTGGTGTGGCCCGGTTCCGCGAGGCCGGTCACGAAGTGTGTGTGGGTGGACCTCTGGTCGATCACCGCCACTCCGGCGACCACGCTCGGGAGAGCCGGGTCGGGTTCGAAGGCGCTAACGTACACGACCGGTCCCCCGTCTGTCGTGACCGCAGCGGCGTGCCAGGTCGGCGAGACCGCCGACCCGACCGGACGTGGAAGGGTCGGCACGCCGATCCGAGGTGTCGCAGAGCCGTTCTGTGGCCGCGCGTCGGTGGCGAACTGACGGAGGTCGGCGGGTGTGCGGGACGGCTTGTGACGCGAGTACCACCAGGCCTCGACGTGGTCGACCAGATCGCCGCCACCGTGGTCGCGCAGCCACGCGGATGTCGTGTCGGCGAATGTCGCGTAGCCGGGGGCGCTGAGCGCGCGCATGTAGGACGCTCCGATGATCACGCACAGTCCCAGGATCATCGCGGCGACGACAGCAGTGGCGCGTCGTCGTGTCCTCCGGCTGCGCCGAGGCGCGGGAGGTCGGCGCTCCTCAGCTCTCCGCGTGATCATCCGCGGCCGCGCCTGTCCCGATCGCCACGACCACTGCAGCGGTAACCGCCGCTGTGGTCACCGCGCACTCCCACAACCATTCTGTCGTCAGCACATTCGCCGGACAGACGTGCATCTCGGCCGTCGCCAGGACCGACGTGACCGCCGTCGTCGCGATGGCAGCGTAGGCGGCGGCGACGCCGAGCAGCCATCGCGGGACAGAAGGATGTCCGCCCGGCCCCGTCGGCCGAACGGAGATCATGCCCGGACCGCCGACGTGGTCGTCCGCTGTTCGAGTCGGTCCACGCGCGTCACGCTGAGATAGGCGACGAGCGCGATGATGACGGCGAAGAAAACCGTGTTCACAGCCGTGGTGCCGAGGCCCAGGCCGCCGGCATCAGAGGGTTGGGTCAGCAGGTCGCCCATGGACGCCCCGAGGGGACGGGTGACGACATACGCGGCCCAGAAGGCCACGACCGCATTCATCCGCAACCCGTAGTGCGCGCCGGCGATCGCAGCGATCACGGCGGCGAACAGCACCAGCGACCAGCCGTATCCGAGTGCCAGGCGCTCGGCGATCAGGTCTCCTGCAGCGGTGCCCAGCGCGAAGGTCACCAGGATCGCGAGCCAGTAGAACGCCTCACGCCGGCGTGTGCGGATCGAGTGGATCGACAGGGTGCGCTCCGCCGCCCACCAGAGTGCGAACACGACGACCAGGGCGCAGGCGAAGACGGTGGTGGTCACCGTCAGCGGCACGCCCAGAGTGTCGGTGAGATTGTCGGTGATGAGAGTGCCTGTCACGCTGACCAGCACGACGATCCACCAGTACACCGCCGGGATGTATCGGGGAACCGCGAACTGCCCGACCAGACTAACGACGAGGAGTACGACGGCCACGACCGTCGTGTTCGTCAGACCGAACCCCAGTGTTCCGTTCAGGTAGTCCGCCGCGGTCTCACCCACGGTGGTGGCGAGGATCTTGATCACCCAGAAGTAGACGGTCACCTCGGGGACCTTGCTCATCGCGTATCGCACCGTGTGCGGGCTCTCATGGGTCACTGCGTCACGGTCCATCGGGCGGACTCCTCCTCGGTGGTGGGCTCCCGGGTTCGGGAAGGGTCGACGTACGGGTGGATCCGTTCCGGCACATGGGTGCCGAGCCGGGAGAGTGCGGCGGTCACGACGGTGGGGACGATCGCGGCGAGCGCGCCCGCGAGGACCATCGCCGCGACAACGTCGGTGAGCCAGTGCAGCTCCAGGTAGAGCCGGGTGACCGCGGCGACCACGGTCACGGCGAGTGCGATCGCGATCGCCGCGACGCGCCTGGCTCGCGTCGATCGTGCGGTGACCACCACGGCGAACCCGATCGCGAGCGCGGCTGTCCCGGACACATGGCCCGACGGGAAGGACAGCGACAGTTCCGGGCCGCCGATCTGAGACGCGACGGGTGGCCGTGCCCGGCCCACCGCGAGCTTGACGATCTCGCACACCGCGCCGACCGCGACGACAGTCGCCATCACCTGGGCCGCGCGCAGCACGGATCTGTCCACGACGGCCAGGAATCCAGCTGCGATGACTGTCCAGATGCCGATCCACACCGGGCTGAACATGACCGTGAGAGCGGAGACGACGGCGGTGGTCCCCGGTGATCGATGCCCCGCCCACCACTCCCACACTGACGTGTCGATCGCGGCGACCGGGTTGTGGTGCGCGGTGATGACCAGGCCCAGGAGCCACACCGCCGCGAGTGCGAGCGTCGAGACGACATGTCGGGATGGGGTGTCACGGGTGCTGCCGGGGTTCACCCGCGCAACAGTGCCCAAGCGTTGCTGAGGCGACGCTGTAAGTGCCTGAGAGAACGCTGAAGTGCGATCGTGGATGCGTGAACAGCCAGTGCCTAGGCTCGCGGGATGATGGACATCGCGCGATCATCGCGGGCATTCCTGCGGAGATCGACGACGGGTGTGCGCGCGCGGCTGACGATCCTCGCGACCCTCTTGTCTGCCGTCGCGCTGGCCTGCGCGGGCGGACTCATGCTGCTGGTGTTGCACCAGTCGCTGCTGAACTCCGCCGACGCCGCCACCTCCACGCGGGCCGGTGAACTCGCCGCAACGCTTCGAACCGAATCCATCGCGGGACTCGACGCCTCGTCGCTGACGACGTCCAAGGACATCGACGCCATCCAGATCATCGAGGCCGGCGGTCGGGTCGTGGCGGCGACGCCGGGTGACCGCACCACGCCGATCACGAGACCCCTGAGAGCCGGGTCCCGAGCCACGCTGGATGGAGCCACCATCGGAGACGATCCCACCGAATACCGGGCGACAGCAGTCGGTGTGGCGACCTCTCGCGGGACCGTGACGGTCGCCGTCGCCGCCGCAGAAGGACCGATCACCGAGGTCGTCCTGACCGTGGCGATTCTGTTCGCGTCGGTGTTCCCCCTCGTTCTCGTCCTGCTGGCTGCCGCCACCTGGTTCTTCGTCGGGCGGACGCTGCGGCCGGTGGAACGCATCCGTTCGGAGGTGGCCGTGATCACCAGCAGTGACCTCAGCAAGCGAGTGTCCGAGCCGCACACCGGGGACGAGGTGGACCGGCTGGCGGGGACGATGAACGCGATGCTGCAGCGGCTGCAGACGGCCAACGAGGCGCAGTTGAGATTCGTCGGTGACGCCTCCCACGAACTCCGTAGCCCGCTCGTCACGCTGGTGGGCCTGCTGGACCTTGCGCGCACACGGGGGGAATCGATCAATTACGCGACGATCGACAGCATCCTCCACCCCGAGGCGATTCGCCTGCAGATGATGGTCGACGACCTGCTGATACTCGCACGCGCCGACGAGCGCGGGATCCCGCTGCGACGCAGCGTCGTCGACGTGGACGACATCGTCGCGGACGAGGCCGCGCGGCTACGGCGACTGGGGACCGTGTCGGTGGTCGTCCACATCGACGCCGTCCAGGTCTCCGGCGACCGCGACAAGCTGGTTCGGGCAGTACGCAACGTCGCCGACAACGCCTTGCGACATGCGCACTCGGCGATCGAGATCGGGCTGCGGTCCGACGCAGGGTCGCGATCATGCACGATCACCATCGACGACGACGGCGACGGTATCCCTCACGACGACCGACAGCGTGTCCTCGACAGGTTCGTCCGCCTCGACCCCGACCGTCGTCGCAGCAGTGGCGGCACCGGGCTCGGACTCGCCATCGTCGACGAGATCGTCCGTGCGCACGGCGGAGCGGTCACCATCGGCGTCGCCAGGATCGGCGGAGCGTCCGTGACGATGAGCATCCCCGCCGAGTGCGACGACGTCGACGAGGCCTCAGTCGACCGCGACTAGCCGGTATCCGACACCGCGCACCGTCTCGATGGACGCACATCCGAACGGCCGGTCCACCCGCTTGCGGAGATAGCCGATGTACACCTCCACCACGTTCAGGTCCCCGTCGAAGTTGCTGTCCCACACAGCCTGCAGGATCTCGGCCTTCGTGACGGCCACTCCCGCGTTCTGCAGGAGGAACTCGAGAACCCCGAACTCCTTGGGAGTCAGCGAGATCTCGGAGCCGCGGCGGCGCACGACGTGAGCGGCAGGGTCGAGGGTGAGCGATCCGGCGGTGAGAACAGCTGCTCGACCGGGTCCCGCTCTCCGTATCACCGCTCGGAGACGGGCGACGAGCACCTCCACCGAGAACGGCTTGGTCAGGTAGTCGTCGGCGCCGAGGTCGAACGCGTCGATCTCGTCGTAATCCCCGTCTTTGGCCGTCAACATGAGCACCGGGGTCCACACCTGCTCCGACCGCAGCCGGCGCACCACCTCGTAGCCGTTCAACCCGGGCATCATGATGTCGCACACGATGGCCTGGTATCGCCCGTGGAGGCCCTGGAGCAGTCCGTCGTCGCCGTTGTCGACGACATCGACGACCCAGCCCTCGGCGACCAGAGTCCTGCGGACGGTCTCCGCGCCGTTCGCGTCGTCGTCGATGACCAGGATCCGCACGGCCGCCTCCTCGTGATGGTCAACGAATACAGCATCCGGCGATGCCCGGTGCGGGCACCGCCGGATGGCGTCGCCGACGGTCAGTTCTGGCCGGGCGCGTCCGGGGTGTCGCCGGCCTCGGGCTTGTCGACCGCCCGGGGTGCGTCCGGGGTGTCGCCGGCCTCGGGCTTGTCGACCGCCCCGGGCGCGTCCGGGGTGTCGCCGGCCCCGGGCTTGTCCACGGCGCTCTGCGGTGCCTGGTGCTGCACGGACGCCGGCGGCGGTGTAGGGGTCATCGCACTCGCGATGCCGAACCCGGCACCGGTCAGCGCTGCAGCGCCGATCGCCACCGCGGCGACAGCCGACCTCGTTCGCATTCTCCTCATCATCGGTTCCTCCTCACTGTGCCCGAGCCCTTCGGACAGGCTCGAGGGTGCCGAGGACGCACTGTGAGAATGCTGGGACCGGCTGAGAAACGACTCAGGGGTCGAACGATTCGGGCGAGTGGTCCCGCTGTGGAGCGGAAACGAATCGGGCCGACCGTGTCGACATGCGATCGAAACACCGTTGATCGCAGAGATTCTCGGACCGGCCTGCTCATGGCGGTCCCGGGCCGACCTCTTCCGCTGAGCGATCGTCACCGAGTTCGAACCGGACTAGAGTCAATCGGCAGCACGAGATGACAGACCTGCACCGTGGATGGAGGCGACGATGTGGAGAACGGGTATCCACGTCACCGTCGACAGCACGGCCGAACGGGTGTTAACGCGGTACGAGCAGGGCGATGCGCTCCTGCGCAGAGACACACGGTGACCGATGGACAAGGGTCGGCTCGAGGCGTTCAGTGACGGGGTGCTCGCGGTGGCGATCACGCTGCTGGTGCTCGATCTCCATCTCGACGCCGCCGACGGTTCGATCCCGCACCAGCTCGCCGAGCACTGGCCGTCGTACGCCGCCTACGTGGTGAGCTTCCTCGTCATCGGTGTCATCTGGATCAACCACCACAGTCTGCTGTCACGCATCGCGCGTGTGGACCGGGTGCTGCTGTTCCAGAACCTCTTCCTCCTGCTGTTCGTCACGACGATGCCGTTCACCACCGCCACCCTGGCCGAGCACGTCGGAGCGTCGGACGCCGACGCTCGGTGGGCGGTGCTGCTCTACGGCCTCAGCAACATCGGTATGGCCGTGGGCTTCACGGCGATGTTCGCCCGAATGGTCCGGCACGATCTGCTCGTCGAGCCGGTCGATGCCGCTGTGGGAAGGCGGGCGATCCGGCGCTTCGGTCTCGGCACCCTGGCGTATCCCGCGGCCACCGTCGTCGGGCTCATCTGGCCGCCTCTCATCCTGGTGGCCATCGGGGGGCTCGCGCTCTACTACGCCTTCGAACAGACCCCGACCGGCGACACCCCGACCGCGCGCACGCCGTGAGCGACACCGCCGCCGGCTGTCAGGTGGCGAAGTTCGTGAACTCCCTTCCTCCGGGCGCCCCGGACTGAGACACCTCCGCCCCCGCCCTCGGCAACACCAAGGCTCGTGGTCAGAAGCCGAGTTCCTCGATCCCGTTGTCGCCGATTGGCATCGGTCGAGCGCCGCAGACGGCACAGAGGCCGCGTGGCCCTGACACGGGGCGGTCGGCGCAGTGTCGGCACCACACGATGCCGGGCCGGTCGCGGGGCGAGTGGATCACGGCGAGCGCGGCCACCATGACCCACAGCACGAGGAGCAGCGAGTCGCTCACCATCACCGAATCAGTCTGATGATGCTGTGAGGTGCCTGGCAACGGCTGTCATCGAGCGTTCACCGTTCCGTCGACTGGGCCCCCTATCTTCGCGCCGGCGGTCAGGACGGGAGCGATCGCCGACGGACCGAGGACGGGGACTCTCGAGGTGGCGATCGACATGACGCGGCGCGCGGTGTTCACCGCTGCGGCCGGCATCGCGATGTCGGCGGTGACGGGAGCCCGAGCCACGGCGTCGCCCGGAGCATTCGGAACCGACCTGCCGGGCATCGTGCAGACCGTGCCCACCGGTGGACGCCCGACGCTGGCATTGACCTTCGATGCCTGTGGTGGGCCGAGGGGCAACGATGTCGATGTCGAGCTGCTCGACGTGCTGCTCCGTTACCAGGTCCCCGCGACGCTCTTCCTGAACCGGCGGTGGATCGCGGCCAACCTCGAACTCGCTCACACGCTGGCAGCGGATCCCCTCTTCGCCCTCGGCAATCACGGGACCCGGCACGTCCCGCTGTCGGTGAGCGGCCGCAGCGCGTACGGCATCGCGGGGACCCGATCACCCTCCGATGCCGCCCGCGAGGTGGCAGACAACCAGGCCTTCATGACCACGGAGTTCGGGCGGTCTCCAGGGTGGTTCCGCACGGGCACGGCCCACTACGACGGCCCGGCGGTGGCGATCGTCGGCGGGATGGGTCTGTGGATCGCCGGCTACGCCGTCAACGGCGACGCCGGCGCGACACTCGAGCCCCGTCAGGTCGCGCAGCAACTCCTCACAGCGCCTTCCGGGGCGATCGTGCTGTGCCACATGAACAAGCCCGACGGTGGTACCGCCGAGGGCTTTCGGGCCGCTCTGCCCATCTTGGTGAGGAGTGGAACGGAGTTCGTCCACCTCTCGCGGTAGCTCTCAGCGTCCCTTCAGGTCGGATCGGTGAGAATCCGTCCGTGGTGAGTCACGGAGCGGTGCCTCCGACGGGTGATCCGATGCCGTCGCTCGTCGCCACGGTGCGAGACCACCCCGGGGACGAACCGGCCATCGTCGCGTGTGTCCGCGAGTGTCTGCTCATGGGGTACGTGCTGGCGGACATCGGCCCGGCCACGGGCCTGACCGTCGAGGCCGCCCAGCAACGCTGGGGCCACCTCGACGGCACACCGACCTGAGATCCGCAGCGAGACGAGGGCCCGAATGGATCAGACATCGCCGACGCAGCCCAACCCCGACGACGCATCGACGTCGGGGGGCGACGAGCAGGTCGGCCGTGGGGCGGCGATCACCCCGGAGTTCGCCACCGAGCACACGCTGACCCCGGGTGACGTCGCCGCGATCTTCAACGTCCGGCCGAAAACGGTGTCTCGGTGGGCTGACGCCGGCGAACTGCCCTGCATCACGACCCCGGGCGGCCACCGTCGATTCCGGCAGCGCGACGTCGCGGCCCTGCTGAACGAGGCGTCGGAGCGTCCCGACCGCTGAGGTCGCCGGTGCGCTCAGTGGAAGACGACCGTCACCGGCGCGGCAAGTGCGGTGCCGGCGACCGCGTGGGCGTCCCGTTCGGGCATCGCGAGCATGACCACCGGCGCGCGGGTGTCCCGTGTGGTCCGCGGCGGTGGGACCACGGCGACGACGGCGCCGCGGACCAGCACCGTGCCGCCGTGGCGGGCCGGCTGCCTCGCGGAGACGTCGGCGGTCGTGTCGTCGGATTCGGTGAGGACGTCGACGACGTCGCCGGTGCGCAGCAGATCGACGACGGCGTCGTCGGCCAGCCGCACCGGGACCAGGCGCGCCCCGTCGTCGTCGGCGAGGAGTGCGGGTAGTCGCGGGGAGAGCAGTCTCCAGTCGGTGAGCATCTCCCCGTCGTGGACGGGCCCGGTGACCGTGCGGCCCACCCCGTCCCGGGTCATCCGGAGTGCACCCGGAGGGACGAGGGCGGGGTCGACGTCGGCGGCGCGTAGATCCTCGGCGACGAGCTCGGTACCCGGGGTGAGATCGCGGGCCGCCACCATCACCGTCGCGAGGCGGGTTCCCCGGTGGGCGATGAGTGCCGAGGTGAGGGCGACGCCGACGAGGACGACCGCCGCGATCCGTCGGACGGCCAACGATCGTGCCCATCCGGGGCGGAGTGCGCCACGGATCCGGTCGACGAGCGTCGGGTCGAGCCGGAGGTCGCGGGCAGGGGGTCGCGGCATGGGCGAACCGTATGACGCACGGTGGACGCCGACGGACCGCTGCGCGACAGGGGACGACCGAGTTGGGGGAGCAGGCCGATCTGGGGACGGACCGCGGTCAGGAGGCCTTGGCCGGCGTGCTGCTCGACGACGAACTCGACGTGCTGCTGCTCGAGGACGAGCTGTCCTTCGAGGTCGAGGACGACGAGCTGCTGCTCGAGGAGCTGTCCTTCGAGGACGACGAATCCGAACTCGACGACGAGTCGGAGCCGGAATCGCTGCTGCCCACGGTCGATCCCGAGCGGCTGTCGGTGCGGTAGAAGCCGCTGCCCTTGAACACGATGCCGACCGAGTTGAACAGCTTGCGGAGGCGTCCGCCGCAGCGCGGGCACTCCGTCAGCGAGTCGTCACTGAAGGACTGCACGATGTCGAACTTGTTGTCGCACTCCGTGCACGCATACGAGTAGGTCGGCACCGACTCACCTCCGGGAGGGAAGAACCTGGGTCCCGGACCCGGGACCGTGGACAGTCTAGCGCGCCGACTGGCACTCGACCGACGCGAGTGCCAACGATGCGCGTGGCGGTCACCCGCCGAGACTTCGGAACCCGCCGGTCGGGGTGAGAGCCCAGGTCATCGGGATGTCGTGTGCGTCGCCGGGGACGTGGGGGAGCACCTCGTCGTCGTGCACGACGGCGATCAGCGCCCCTCGGGCACCGACCAACGACCGGTCGTAGAAGCCCGCGCCCCGCCCGAGCCGCACTCCGCGGGTGTCGACGGCGAGCGCGGGCACGAACACGAGGTCGGCCCTGCTCACCGCGTCCGGTCCGAGCCGCTCGCCCGTCGGCTCGAGCAGGCCGAAACGTCCCGGTGCGAGCGCATCCGGTCCGTCGGCGACCGCCCACTCCAGCGGAGACGGGGTCCCGGGCAGGCTGATCGGCAGCAGTACCCGCGCACCGGTCTCGGCGATGGCGGCGAGCAACGGCCCGGTGGGCGGTTCGGTGCCGATGGAGACGTACGCGCACACGGTGCTGTCGGGGCCGATCGCCACGGGGGCGTCACCCAGGTGCCGGGCGAGTGCGGCACTCACCTGCGCGCGGTCGCCGTCGGACAGGGCGTCGCGTCGGCGGATCAGATCGGCGCGCAGCGCCTTCTTCGCGGCAGCGGGATCGCTCACGACCCCATGATGCCGTCCGACCGGAGGGGTGCGGACTTGCCGGCGCGTCCTCACGCCCAGCGGCCGATGACCGCGTCCGCGTCGTCGTGGGTTCGCGGCGCCGCGACGGCACCGGATCGGGTCAATCGGGGTGCGGGCGCCGGCATGGTCACCGGACCCGATGTGGTGAACGCCTGGCGATGCCGGGCGTGCTCGGTCGCGGTCGCCTCGTCGAGGGTCAGGACGGGCGACAGGCACGCGTCGCGTCCGCGGAACGCCTCCACCCACTCGTCGCGGTCGCGCCTCGCGATGATCTCGACGAACCGCTCGGTGAGACGGGGCCACCGCGCGCGGTCCCATCGGTCGGGGAGGTCGGCGGGGTCGAGGCCGAGGCCGCGGACGAACTCGTCGTAGAAGACGTCCTCCAGAGCGCCGACGGCCACGAACCGTCCGTCACGGCAGGTGTAGGCGCGGTAGAACGGCGCGGACCCGTCGAGGAGGTTGGTCCCGCGCACGTCGGACCACCGGCCGGCATGCCGCCACGACCGCACGAGGCTGGTGAGCGAACTCGCGCCGTCGATCATCGCCGCGTCGACGACCTGCCCGAGACCGGTGCGACTCCGGTCGTGGAGAGCGGCGAGGAGCCCGACGACGAGGAACATCGAGCCACCTCCGAAGTTCGCGACGTAGTTGAGCGGAGGCGTCGGTGCCGTGTCGCGGGGACCGATCGGGTGCAGCGCACCTGATTCGGCGAGGTAGTTCAGGTCGTGGCCTGCGGTGTGGGCGAGCGGGCCGGACTGGCCCCAGCCGGTCATGCGTCCGTAGACCAACCGAGGGTTCACGCGGGCGCACTGCTCGGGTCCGAATCCGCGCCTCTCCATCGTGCCCGGGCGGAAGCCCTCGACCAGGATGTCGGCGCGCGACACCAGATCCCGGAGCCGTTCCGCGCCTGCGGGATCGGCGAGATCCACCGTGACCTCGACGCGGCCGCGCAGCATCGCGGCGTCGGCGTCGGACACGCCGTCGTCCGATCGCCCTCCCCGTCGGGGTCGCGAGACGCGGACGATGTCGGCGCCGAGGTCGGCCAGCATCATCCCGGCGTGCAGCAGGGGCCCGATCCCCTCCATCTCGATCACGCGGACCCCGTGCAGCGGACCTCGATCCGGCGGTGGCGGTGTCACGACGCGGTCCGGTGACCGGCTGCCCCGGCGGGCTCGGCGCTCGCGCGGGGAGGTTCGACGTCGAAGTCGTCCAGGTCGACCTGGTGCGTCATGGACCAGTAATCGGTGATGCGCCAGGGCAACACGGCGACCACACGACCGTCGTCGTTGCGGTACCAGTTCTGCATCGCCGGGTGCGTCCACACCATGCGGGCGTGACGGGCGTCGACCTCCGCGTTGTAGCGGTCGCAGACCTCCGATCGACACTCGAGCACGGCGATGCCCTCGGTCTGCATGCGGTGCAGTGCGTCGACGATGTAGCGGACCTGGCACTCGAGGATGGTGATGAAGCTGCCACCGTGGCCGAGCGCGGTGTTCGGACCGGTGAGGACGAACAGGTTCGGGAAGTCGGGGACGGTGATCCCGAGATACGCCCGCGCGTCGTCGTCGCCCCAGACCTCGCGGGTGGATCGGCCGGAGCGCCCGACGATCTCCATCGGGTACAGCATCCGGGTGCTGTGGAACCCGGTGGCGAGGACGGCGACGTCGAGCGGGTGCTCGACACCGTCGGTGTCGACGACGCCGTCCGCGGTGAACGAGCGGACCCCGCGCGTGACGAGCTCGACGTGCGGCTCGCGCAGCATCGCGTACCAGCCGTTGTCCAACAGCATCCGCTTGCCGAAGGGCGGATAGTCGGGCAGGGACGCCTCGATCAGGTCGGTGCGGTCGCCGAGCTGGTCGCGCAGGTACCGCTCGTAGAAGCCACGGTGGCCGTGGTTGGTCTCGTTGATCGACAGCCGATCCTCCGGCCACTCCGGGTCGACCTGGAGCGACGGGTGCACCTTGTCGTTGAAGATCCAGGACAGGTGCGCGCGGTACCACGCGCGGTACCCGGGGACCGAGTCCATCAGCCAGTGGACGTCCTCGGAGACCGGCCGGAAGTAGTCGGCGTTCGGCGCGATCCACTGCGGCGACCGTTGGAAGACGGTGAGCGAGCCCACGCGGTCGACGATGGCGGGGCCGATCTGCATGGCGCTGGCACCCGCACCGATGATGCCGACCGACCTGTCCCGCAGCGAGTCGGGCGCGTCCAGGTCCTCGGGCCAGCGGGCGGAGTGGAAGACCCGGCCGCCGAAGTCGTCGATGCCGGGCAGGTCGGGCACCTTCGGCCGGTTCAGCAGCCCGACGGCGCTGATGAGGATCGGGGCGTCGAGGTCGACGGGCTCGCCGCGTTCGTCGACGGCGGTCACCCGCCACACCTGGGCGGCCTCGTCGAACGCCGCACGTGTCACCTCGGTGCCGAACCGGACGCGTCGGCGGATGTCGTGCGCGTCGGCGTATGCCTGCAGGTACCCCTCCACCTCGTCGCGCTTGCCGAAGAAGGTCGACCAGTCGTGGTCGAACCCGGAGATGGAGTAGAGGTGGCTCGGGGTGTCGACGCCGGCGCCGGGATACCGGTTCTCCCACCAGGATCCGCCGACCTCCTCGTTCTTCTCGAGGATGACGTGATCGATGCCGAGGCGGTCCAGTGCGACCGAGATCAGCATCCCCGCGACGCCGGCGCCGATCACGATCGCGCGGAGGTCCGTGGTGACGACCGGGGCCGTGGGCACGGGCTGCGGTCCGGTCACGATCTCGGCCATCATCGACGCGACGTCGGGTGGGACGCTCTCCCCGGTCGTGAACGACAGGATGGTCCCGACCTCGTCGTCGCCGAGGTCACGGCGGCGTGGACGCCCCGTCCTCCACCAGTCGCGGACGGCGTCGGCGAACGCGGCACGGATCTCGTCCTGCACGTCCTCCGGGAGCCCGCCGGAGGCGTTCTCGTCCATCCCGCGACTGCGCGTCGGGCGGAACCGGGCGCTCAGCCAACGGTGATCACCCGTGTACTCGACGAGCACCGCGAGCATCGTCGGGATGCTTCCCGACGCGATCGCACGGTCGAGACGGGCGTGGTCACCGTCGGTCATCGCGGTCATGACTCGAAACTAACAGTAGTTAGCGAAGGCGGGAAGGGCTGAGCGGATTCGGCGGTCCAGAACCGTTGACGCCGCCGCCTCGCGGTGCAACTATGACCTGGATCTCACTAACAGTGGGTAGTTTCCCGATCAGGAGGGTGAATCCAGTGGAACTGGTGGAGGCGATGCGGACGACGGGTACCTGCCGGTACTTCAGCGACGAGCTGGTGACCGACGAGGTGCTTCGTCAGGCGTTCGACCACGCCCGGTTCGGCCCGCAGGGCGGCAACCGGCAGCCGGTCCGGTGGATCGTCGTGCGCGACGACGCGACCAAGGCCCGTCTCGCCGAGCTCTACATGCCGTACTGGAACGCCTACTACGCGGCGATCAAGGAGGGGCAGAAGGCTGTCGGTGCCATCGACCGGACGGTGGAGAGCGCGAACTACTTCGCCAACCACCTCGCCGAGGTCCCGGTGCTGGTCGTCGTCTGTGCGGAGATGGCGGGCCTGCACCCGACCGATCACGAACTCGGTCGGCTCAGCGTGGTCGGTGGCGCGTCGATCTACCCCGTGGTCCAGAACCTGACCCTCGCGCTGCGCGACCAGGGCGTCGCGTCCGCGGTGACGACCCTGCTCTGCGCCGAGGAGCCGGCCGTGAAGGAGCTGCTGAACATCCCCGACGACGTGATCACCGCCGCGCACGTCGCCGTCGGGTACCCCGCCAAGGGCTTCCCCACGAAGCTGACCCGTGCCGAGGTGGCCGACGTCGCGTTCCTCGACCGTTTCGACAACCCCATGTTCGCGTGACCGCCCCACCCGAGGTCTCCGACCGCCCGGTCCTCACCGCGGCCCAGGAGACCCTGATGCGGCGGGCCACACTCGGTGACCAGTTGCGTCGACACGCGCAGACCCGCGGTGCGCGCCCGGCGATCGTCACCTACGACGCCGCCGGGACCCGAGCGGTGACCACCTACGCCGAGTTGGACCGCCGCGCGAATCAGGCTGCGCACCTGTTCCTCTCGATGAGCGTGGGTCGCCGCGACCGCGTCGCCGTCATGTCGCGCAACCGGGTCGAGTCGATCGTCGTGTACTACGGCCTGCTCAAGGTGGGCGCGTCCTTCTCGGGCATCAACGCGCTGTTCGGGCGCGACGAGGTCGCCCAACAGCTCGACCATCTGCGGCCGTCGGTCGTCGTCGTCGCGGCGGAGCTCGAACCGACCGTCGACGCGGCGATCGCCGGAGCGCCGCATCGGCCGCAGATCGTCGTCCTCGGTGGAGACGGTCCGCGCGGCTTCGACGGGCTCGTCGCGACCATGCCGGGGACCGAACCCGACTGCGTCGTCGACGAACACGACCTCGCGATGATCGTCTACACGAGCGGGACCGAGGCGGCGCCGAAGGGTGTGATGCTCACGCACCGCCACTACCTGATCTCCACCGCACCGGCCTACACGTGGGGGCTGCGGTGCCGCGACGACGACGTGTGGCTCTTCGTCATGCCGTTGCACACCATCGCCGGGATCGGTTCGGCCACATCCCTTCTGCTGCTGGGCGCGACCCTGGTCTTCCCGTCGAGCGTCGCGCCTGCCGACGCCCTGCGGGTGATCCGCGACGAGGGTGTCACCGTCCTCGCCCAGACGCCCACCTTCTATCTCGCCCTCGCCGATCACCCCGACTTCGGGACGGCGACCGTCGGCACGGTCCAGCGGTGCCTGACCTACGGCGGCCAGGTGTCGCCGCGGACCGTCGACGCCTGGGCCGACGCGGCCCATGGGTCGGTCTGGGGGACCTATTGGGGGCAGTCCGAACTCGCGCAGCTCGGCTCCGTCGGGTGGTTCAGCCGCCTCGAGGACGTCCCCGGCAACGACCCGACATGGATCGGCAAGCCGGTCGGACACCTCGAGATCCGGGTGGTCGACGAGGACGGCCACGACTCCGACACCGGCGAACTCCTCTGTCGCACTCCATCGGTGATGATCGGCTACCTGGACGCGCCGGAAAAGACGCAGGCCGTGATGGCGGGCGGCTGGGTACACACCGGGGACCGGGTCCGCCGCGACGACGAGGGCAACCTGTTCTTCCTCGACCGCATCAAGGACATGATCAAGACCGGCGGCTACAACGTGTCGTCGCAGGAGGTCGAGCGGTCGCTCCAGTCTCATCCGGGTGTCGCACGCGCCGCGGTGGTCGGTCTCCCGGACGACTACTGGGTGGAGGCCGTGACCGCGTTCGTGATCCCCGTCGAGGGGAGCGACGTCACCGCGGAGGAGCTGCGCGATCACTGCCGGACCACGCTCGCCTCGTACAAGGTGCCCAAGCGTGTCCACCTCGTCGACGCGGTCCCCGTCGACGCGCAGGGCAAGATCCTCAAGCGTGAACTCCGACGACGTGGCGCCCCGGCCTGACCTGGCGGCTGACTCCGAGGGTGTCACGCCGCTGGGACGTCCGCGGAACCGCCGGGACGAGATCGTCTCCGCGGCCGCCGAGTACTTCGCCGAGGTCGGGTACCACGCGGCGGGGATGCGCGGCATCGCGGACTCGGTGGGCATCAAGGGTGCCAGCCTCTACAACCACTTCGGGTCGAAGGAGGACATCCTCTACGCCATCGCACTGAGAATGACCAAGGTCCCGGTCGAGGAGCACATGCTCGTGCTCGACGAGGCCGGCACGCCGGCAGACCGCCTGTCGACGCTCGTCGAGGTGCACCTGCGATTCCTCGCCGCCAACCGCGTCGAACACCTGGTGAGCCTGCGCGAGCTGGCCGCCCTCTCGCAGGACCACCGCGAGCGCATCCTCGACTATCGCCGCTACTACCAGCGACGCGTTCGTGACGTGATCGCTGCCGGTGTGCGGTCCGGGGACTTCGTGGTGGCCGACCCGACGCGTGCGGCCATCGCCGTCCTCGATCTCATGAACGGCGTCAGCTGGTGGCTTCGCGACGACCACGACATCGACGCGCTCGTCGAGACCTACGTCGACTACGCGATCGGGGGGATCCTGCGCCACCGACACGGCGTCGAGTGATCGTCGTTCAGGCCTCGGGCGATCGTTCTCCCCGCGTGCGGACCCGCATCGTGTGCGTCGCCTCGGCGACGGTCACCCCGGCGGCGTCGACGATCGCGACGCGATGGATGACGTCCGACGACCCGTCGCGTTCGGTGTCCCGGCGGATCCGGTCGGCCTCGTCGTGGGTCAGGGAGACGTCGAGGTGGAGTCGCCCGCGGCCGGGGGCGTGGAACTCGATCTGCGCCGCCTTGGTCCAGACCTCGAACCGTCGGCCGAGCTGGGCCGCGAGCATCATCCCGTAGAGGATGTCGGTGGCACTGAAGAGCGCACCGCCGAACGCCGCACCGTGGAGGTTGGCCGTCCAGGGGTAGACGCGCAGGCTCACCGTGCCCGACGTCCAGTCCTCGGCGATGCGCGAGACGCGCACCCCCGCACCCAGCAGAGGCGGGTACAGGCTCACCAGCACGCGGAACCGCGCGGGCCGGAACAGCCACCGATGGAACGGGGTCTTGCGTGGCCCCAGGGCGGCCGGCGTGGTGCGCATCCCAGCATCCTGCCATCCGTCGATGGCACTGTCAGCAGAGCTCAGCCCGCTCTCGACGAGCAGGTCCACACGGCGGTCGACCGTGCGCCGACGACCGCCGGTACGAGGGTGAGCACCGACAGGACGAGCACCGTCGTCAGACCGGCCGTCAGTCCTGCCGACAGGACCAGGGAGGCGCCCACGGCCGCTCCCACCAGCATCGCGACGACGGCGCTCATCCGGCGGACGACCGTCGCGACGTCCCGCTTCCGCAGGTCGGCGCCGATACCGGTGAGGGTCATCGTGAGGACCGTGGTCGTCAGGTCGGGCACGGCGAGGAACCGCACGACGGCGTTCTGGACGCCGAGCCCCACCGCGAGGAGCGCGAGGACGACGAGCGACACCGCGAACACCGACACCCACGGCGCGGCGACGAGCGCACCGATCGACACGACGACCATGACGGCAACCGCGTCGCGGATCAGGCGCCCTCGGTGACCGCCCCACCGGGCGACCGCACGTCCACCGAGCATCGCCCCGCCGAGAAATGCGGCCAACGCGACCACCGACCCCCACAACGAGAACCCGGGAGCGCCGGC
Organism: Williamsia serinedens; assembly: GCF_024171725.1. Classification (GTDB taxonomy): domain Bacteria; phylum Actinomycetota; class Actinomycetes; order Mycobacteriales; family Mycobacteriaceae; genus Williamsia_A; species Williamsia_A serinedens. The sequence continues at coordinate 297,843 of NZ_JAMTCG010000003.1, read as the reverse complement.
GAGGGCGAACCCGATGAACACCACGTTGCCCGTCATGTTGGCCACGAAGACCCGGCCCAGGCCGAGGATGCTCACGGCGTCCACCACGCCGGTCGTGACGGTGAGCGCAAGCAGGATCGCCGGAAGGGGCCCATGCGTCGGGTGGCGGAGGTAGCTCGCCACGAGGTGGTCGGAGACGCGCATGGGTGCAGCATGCCCCACCTGCGGCCGTCCGCCTGGTGTCAGTTCGTGTTCTCCGCCACTGATGGAACCGGCGTGGGCAGATCGCGCGGCGGCAGATCCCCCGAGCCTCCGGGCGGGGCCGGGGGGACGGTGGTGGCGTTGCGGTGCTCGACGTCGGCGGATGCCCGCTCGAGGATGTGTCGGGCGCGCTCGACCAGCAGCGAGTGTCGGAGCTCCGGTGGTATCGGTGTCCCGCCGGCGAGCCGGATCAGTGCCACCGCCAGCGTGGACGGTGTACGTGGGGGGATGACCATCAGCTCGACGGTCATGCGGTTCGTGGTCACCCGCATCAGCGGGGGTACGGGGGGTGAGCCCTCCGAGTCGAGGCCCGGGCGGGCTCGGAAGGAACGCCAGTCCATCTGCAGCGCCACGATCGACCCCAACGTCGGGACGATCGCGCTGGAGAACGTGGCGAGCTCGTCACTCAAGGTGGACGTGTACGGGAACCACACACCCGCGATGGGCTGAGTCAGATCAGCCTGGAGGTGGAGGCGGGTCGGCCCCAGCACCGGGGGCATCAGTCGGTTCCTCGGGCGGCAACGACACAGAAGTCGGAGATGATCACGGTTCACCTGACTGACCACCACGTGGTCGTTGCGACACCGGCGACGCCAACAGGGTTCTGTCAGATATGAGGACCGATGGGTGTGACCCTACGCCTGACCCTCCCGACCGACGGTGCACGGTCAGCAGCCACCGCATGATGTGCCGTTTCAGCACATGAATGTGCCGTTTTCGCGAAGTACACCCTAGGGTCGTCCCATGCCACACGAACACGGTCACCACGGCCACACCGGCGCCTTCGACGGCCTCGACGACGAGACCGCAGCGTTCGCGCGGCACTGGGACGAGGTGCTCGACCGGGTCGCGGATAGCGCCGGCGAGCCGTCGACCGCCATCGACCTCGGAACCGGCACCGGAGTCGCGGCGATCGGACTCGCCCGACGATTGCCCGCCTCCCGGGTGCTCGCGGTGGACGCCCAGGACACGTGGTTCGGCATCCTGCGGAAACGGGCAGAACGTGCCGGAGTGGGCGATCGGGTGCGCACCGTCGTCGCCGACATCGACGACGGGATCCCCCTCCCGGCCGGGTCCGCCGGCCTCGTGTTCGCGTCGAACTGCCTGCACCACGTGGGCGACGCGGGCGCGGTGCTGCGCAGGACGCGTGACGTGGCCACCGACGACGCACTGCTCTGTGTGGTGGAGGTCGCACGGCCGATGCGGGTCCTGGCCGACGACGACCCGGCCGCCCCGGCCGAGCGCCGCGCCGCCGAGGCGCTCGGGACGCGGCTACGCGAGGTCATGCCGCTGCACAGCGGGCCCTGGGCGCGCCTGGTCGGGGAGAACGGATGGGAGGTCGTCGACGTGCACGAGTTCGTCACCGCGGCCGATCCGACCTCGGACGACGCCGCGGAACGGCATGCCCTGCGCCATCTCGGCCGCCTCGCCGCGGCGTCCGCCGACCGGCTGGCAGCCGCCGACGCGGCCTCCCTCGCCGACGCGGTCGAACGGGCACGTCGTGCCGTGCGTGCGGTGTCGTGGCACGTCGACGGCTCCCGGATCGCGGTGCTCGCACGGCCCGCGCGCACAGCGGACACCCGATAGGTTCACAGGTGACGGTCGGGGATCGAGCCTAGGGTCGCCGACGACACGGACAGGTGAGGTGAGAGGTAGGTCATGGGACCCAAGGGCGTCGAGTACGAGAGCGTTCCGAACACTCCGCCGATCCCGCGCACGGCGATCGTCCCGGCGGCCGGACTGGGCACCCGCTTCCTCCCGGCGACGAAGACGGTGCCCAAGGAGCTGCTGCCGGTGGTCGACACCCCGGGCATCGAGCTGGTGGCCGAGGAGGCGAAATCGGCTGGGGCCGAGCGGCTCCTGATCGTCACGTCGCCGGGCAAGGACGGCGTCGTCGCGCACTTCGTCGAGGACCTGGTGCTCGAGTCGACGCTGGAGAAGCGTGGCAAGGCGTCGATGCTGGCGAAGGTGCGCAAGGCGCCGTCGCTGATGGAGGTCGCCGCGGTCGTCCAGGACAAGCCGCTCGGGTTGGGTCACGCCGTGGGCTGCGTCGAGGCCGAACTGCGCGACGACGAGGACGCCATCGCCGTCCTCCTGCCCGACGACCTGGTGCTGCCCGGTGGGGTCCTCGAGGTGATGGCGCGCACGCGCGCCCGGCGCGGCGGCACCGTGCTGTGCGCCATCGAGGTGCCGCACGAGAAGATCAGCGCCTACGGCGTGTTCGAGGTCGAGCCGCTCGAGGACGCGAACAACCCCAACGTCATGAAGCTGACGGGGATGGTCGAGAAGCCGGCGAAGGAGGACGCGCCGTCGAACCTCGCCGCCGCGGGCCGCTACATCCTCGACCGCGCCATCTTCGACGCCCTCCGGCGCATCGAGCCCGGCGCGGGCGGTGAGTTGCAGCTGACCGACGCCATCGCCCTGCTGATCTCCGAGGGCCACCCGGTGCACGTCGTGGTCCACCACGGCACGCGCCACGACCTCGGCAACCCGGGCGGATACCTCAAGGCCGCCGTCGATTTCGCGCTCGATCGCGACGACATCGGCCCGGAGCTGCGCGAGTACCTGGTGGAACGGCTCGCCCAGGACGCGTGATCGCACCGGTCACGCACCACACCGGCTAACGTCAGTCCCCGACGATCGGTCCCGGCACGGCCGGGGCAGGGGAGCAGGCGGGAGGCGAGATGCGCTCGGTCGAGGACCAGTTGACGCGGGTGACCGCCGCGGCGGTCGCACCCCGCCCGGTCCGGGTGGCCATCAGCGAGGCGCAGGGTCTGCTGTGCGCCGAGGAGGTCGTCACCGAGAACCCGCTGCCCGGTTTCGACCAGGCCGCCATCGACGGATACGCGGTCCGCAGTGTGGATGTCGCCGAGGCGGGCATCGCCGCCGACGACTCCGACTCCCCGGGTGAGCACATCGTCGTCGTGCTGCCCGTGGTGGGTGAGGTGTCCGCCGGGTCGCGGACACCGACGCGACTGCAGCCGCGACAGGCCGTCCGCGTCGAGACGGGAGCCCCGCTGCCCACCCTCGCCGACGCGGTTCTGCCGCTGCGATGGACCGACGGCGGCCTGTCGAAGGTGAAGATCGGCCACGCGGTCGAGTCCGGTGACTACGTCCGGCATGTCGGCGACGACGTGCAGCCCGGTGACGTCGCCGTCCGTGCGGGCACCATCATCGGTGCGGCGCAGGTCGGGCTGCTCGCGGCGGTCGGCCGGACGCGGGTGCTCGTGCATCCGCGCCCCCGGCTGTCGGTGATCTCCGTCGGCGGCGAACTCGTCGACATCGACCGGACCCCCGGCCCCGGCCAGGTCTTCGACGTCAACAGCTACTCGTTGGCCGCCGCCGCGCGGGACGCCGGCGCCGACGTCAACCGTGTCGGGATCGCCAGCCGCGAGGCGTCGCAGCTGCGCGACGTCGTCGAGGGCCAGCTGATCCGCTCGGAGATCGTGGTCATCTGCGCCCCGCTCGGCGGCACGGCGTCGGAGAACATCCGTGACGCGCTCGCGCCCCTGGGGGACATCGAGATCGACCGCATCGCCATGCATCCCGGCTCCGTGCAGGGGTTCGGTCAGCTCGGCCGCGACGAGGTCCCGACCTTCCTGTTGCCGTCGAACCCCGTCAGCGCGCTGGTCGCGTTCGAGGTCATGGTCCGCCCGCTCGTCCGGATCGCGTTGGGCAAGCGCAAGCCGATGCGCCGGGTCATCCGTGCCCGCACGGTCGGACCGATCGCCTCGGTGCGGGGCCGTCGGGGATACCTGCGCGGCCAACTCATGCGCGACGAGCAGACCGGCGAGTACCTGGTGCAGGTGATCGGTTCGTCGGAGAGCGGGTCGTCGCACCTGCTGGCCGGCCTGGCGGAGGCGAACTGTCTCGTGGTCGTGGAGTCCGACGTCGACGAGGTCCACACCGGCGACGAGGTCGACGTCCTGTTCCTGGCGCAACGCGGCTGAACGGCCTGCGCGCGTATTACAGTTCGGTCGTGTTCCGGCGTTCGGCGAACAGGCGCGGTGGACCGCATCCCGGGTGGCCCGCGCAGCTCGGGCCGCTGGTCACCCCCGGTGGTGTGGTGAGCCTGCGGGGTGTGCGGCTGCGCGACGGTCGCCAGTGGAGTGCGTTGCGCATCAAGAACCAGGCGACGCTGATCCCGTGGGAACCGACCGGCGAGGGCGACTGGAACGACCGCCACCACGTCACCGCGTGGCCCGCGTTGTTCTCGGTGCTGCGTCGAGAGGCCAAGGCGGGGACGATGATCCCGCTGGCCATCGAGGTCGACGGCGAGTTCGTCGGACAGCTGACCGTCGGCAACATCCAGCGCGGTGCGCTGCGCAACGCGTGGGTGGGGTACTGGATCGACGCCGACCGCACGAACAACGGCGTCGTCACCGCCGCGGTCGCACTCGCCGTGGACCACTGTTTCGGTCCGGTGGGACTCCACCGCGTCGAGGCGACGGTGCAGCCGTCCAACGAGGCGTCCAAGGCCGTGCTCACCAAGGTGGGCTTCCGGCGCGAGGGCCTGCTCGAGCGGTACATGGACGTCGACCGCGGGTGGCGTGACCACCTGCTGTTCGCGCTCACCGTCGAGGAGGTCGTCGGCACCGCCGCGGAGACCATCGTTCGCAGCGGCCGCGCCGCCTTCCCGGCCGGAAACTCCCGGTCCTGACCCCGGCGCGTCTGCGCTGGTGGAGCCCCCCGCGGCACTAGCCTTCACGGCAGTCGGATGTGACTGATGTGGTCACAGGGATGACGCCGAGAGGAGGCCACCCGCATGCCCAACTCCGTGCTGTGGATCTGTCTGGTGGCGATCTGGCTGTTCGTCCTGGTCCCGATGCTCATCAAGGGCCGGCCCGAGGTGCGCAAGCCCACCCAGGCGACCCTGGCCACCCGCGTCATCGACCGTGGCGGCAAGGCGATGTCGCGGGCGACGCGGCGCATCGCATCCGGTCGTCATCCCCACGACGCCGACTGGGTCGCGCCCGAGCGGGAGTACCGCAAGGCGGGCGACCTCATCAACGACGCCGACGATCACGTCGACGCACGCCGTGAACGCGTGGCCGCCCGCACCGCGACGGCCGTCGCGGACGAGAACACGTCCGCGACCGACGACAGCTCCGCGTCCGAGGACACGTCCGCCGACGACGGTTCCGACGGCCCCGTCGTCGATCTCGACGCCATCCACCTCGGGACGCCGCGGGCGGAGGGCGCCCCGACGCGGACGGCCGGCGCGGACACCGACGGGGCCGGCACCGCCACCGATGCCGAGACCGACGACGACGTGACCGACGAGAACCTGACCGACGAGGACCTCGTGGAGACGGATGACGACGACCGCCGGGGCGATGCGGACGACCTCGCGGACGACGAGGACGACCTGGACGTCGACGACGTCGAGCCCGCTCGCCGCGGGCGCGGTGGCTATGACCCCGACGCGGACACCCGGCGCAGCGAGAAGCGCTACCGCGCACGCCAACGGAGCGTCCTGATCCTGGCGGTGCTGTCGCTGGCCGGACTCGGCGTGGGCATCGCCCTCGGCGGGATCGCCTGGACCGCAACCGGCGTCACGGTCGGCCTGCTGGTGATGTACATGGCGTTCCTGCGTCGCGCGGTGCGGATCGAGGAGCAGATCCGTCGTCGTCGTGTGTCGCGTGCGACCCGGACGCCGCAGCGGCACCGCGACTTCGACGACGTGGGCGATCCGTTCGCCGACGAGATCCCGTTCCACCTCCGCCGGCCCGGGGCGGTGATCCTCGAGATCGACGACGAGCATCCCGTGTTCGACCACCTGCCGCCGTTCCAGCACCGCCGCATGATGCGCGAGGAACCCGAGTACCGCAGGGCCGTCGGCCAATAAGGCGTGCGTCGGTGACCACGTGGGACGACGTCGTCGTGCACGCGGCCCGTCTCCCCGAGGTCACCGTCGGTGACCATCACGGCATGGACAGCCTCCGGTTCCGGACCTCCGTTCTCGCGACACGCCCCGACGACGAGACGCTGCGGATCATGCTGACACCGGAGCAGATCGAGGAGACGATCGCCGAGTTCGACTGGTGCACACCGGTGCTGTGGGGGCAGAAGCTCTCGGCGGTCGCGGTGAGGCTCCCCGACGCCGACTCCGACGTCGTCCGCGACCTCATCACCGACGCGTGGCGTCGTCGCGCGCCGAAGCGTGTGCAAGCCCGGTACGAGGGCTGACTGACTCAGCGACCGACGAGGTCGGCGACGATCTTCCCCGAGAGCATGACCAGCGGCAGCCCACCGCCCGGGTGCGACGACCCGCCGACGAGGTACACCCCGGGGACCGGTGAGGCGTTCTGCGGCCGGAGGAACGCCGCCCGCGCACCGTTCGACGACGACCCGTAGATCGACCCGCCGGGGGTGAGGGTGCGTCGTTCGAGGTCGGCCGGGGAGAGGATGCCGCGCCACCGGATGCGATCCCGGACGTCGACACCGCGCTCGGCCATGACGTCGAGGATGCGATCGGCGTAGGTCTCGGCGAGTCCCGGTGTGTCCCAGTCGACCCCGCGGCCGGGTTCGTGGCGCGGTGCGTTGACCAGGACGAACCACGCCCCCGTGCCCGGACCCGGGACGACGGCCGGGTCGTCGGGTGCGGAGATGTACACCGTCGGTCGGCCGACGGGTCGGGGGCCGCCCCGTCGGCCGAACAGCGCGTCGAACTCGGCGTCGTAGTCCTCGGCGAAGAGCACCTCGTGGTGCGGATGGCCCGCCGGCGGTGCGTCGACCGCCAGGAGGAGGACGAAGCCCGAGAACGACGGCGTGGGTTTCAGGACCCGCCGGGCCATCCGCTTCGTGGCCGGTGTGCGCAGCAGGTGTCCGTACACCGAGCGGGCATCGGCGTTGGCCACGACGACGTCGGCGGGGACGTGGGCGCCGTCGACGAGCGCGACGCCGCTCGCGCGACCGCCCTCGGCGGTGATGGTCCCGACCGACGCGCCGAACTCGATCCGACCGCCGAGTGCGAAGAGCCGGTCCTGCAGGGCGACGGCGATCTGGCCGAGCCCACCGCGGATGTACCAGGATCCGTAGGCCTGCTCGGCCCACGGCACCGTCGCGAGCGCGGCCGGGGCCCGACGGGGATCGGAGCCGGTGTAGGTGGCGTAGCGATCGAGCAGCATCATCAGCCGGGGGTCCGAGAGGTACTTCCGGCCGATGCCGCGCAGGGTGCGCAGCGGCGCGATGGCAGGCAGGTCGCGCAGCGGCGGGTGGTTGTCGCGGAGCGCCGAGACGGTCAGCGGGTTCTCGAGGAACGTCGCCCGCGACGCCTCCCACATCCGCTCGGCCCGGCCTAAAAACGCCGACCACTGGTCGCCGCGGCCCGGGCCGAGGGCGGCGTCGAGTGCGTCGGGGATGTCGGCGAGGTGGCCGGGCATGTCGAGAACGGTCCCGTCCGGGAAGCGGTAGCGGGCGGCGACGGGCAGTCGTTGCAGGTCGAGTACCTCGCGCAGCGGGCGCCCGGTTGCCGCGAAGAGGTCCTCGAGGATGTCGGGGATGGTCACGAGCGACGGGCCGGTGTCGAAGACGAAGCCGCCGTGACGGATGACGCCCAGTTTGCCGCCCGGTTCGTCCGCGTGCTCGAGGACCGTCACCTCGTGGCCGGCCGCGGCGAGGCGCACGGCTGCGGAGAGTCCTCCGACCCCGGCCCCCACGACGACGACGCGCGTCACCCTCTGTTCACCACACCCTCGATGGTGCCATCCATGGCGCGGTCCTCTGATGTGTCACGCATGCCTGATTACGGGTAGTTTGTTCGCATGACACACGACGACGTGCACTCGGCGGGCATCGCGCGTGATCAGGCGGAGTCGCTGATCGGTCATCTCGACGCCGTGGCCACTCAGCTCGAACGTCAGGTGGCCGCACTGGAAGGTGCTGCGGCAGAGCCGAACTGCCGGACGAGGCCACGGTTGCTCGCCGATGCGCGGATCCGGCGCGAGGAGCTGTCGGAAGCCCGGGCGCACATCGACACCCTGCGCACCGTGGTCGGGTCGGAGGATGCCCAGACGGCGTCGTCCTGACGTCTGGCCGGTCTCCGGAGACCGACGGCCCCCGGGTCGGGGGAGACAGGGGGCCGTCGGCATCTCCGAGGAGATCCCCTGCGCAATCGTGCGCAGGGTGGGCCGGATGGGGATTGGGGGGGACACCCCATCCGGACCCAGTGTCGACTGTACGCACGTTCACGATCGTGAACCGCATTGTTACGGGTCCGTGTTGTGCGTTTCGTCGTCGCCGCCGATCAGCTGCGCCGGCGGCTCTCCACCTCGCGCACGAGGTCGAGCAGCCGTCGGTCCGATCGGAGCACCGCATCCGAGGCGGGGTTCACGATCCCGCGCAGCGCCGAGACGGGGATCCACCGCCGGGGCACCTGGATGCGGGCGCGCCGCTGCTCGATCCCGTCGGCCACCGCCGTGCCGACGCGTGACGGGTCGATCGGGCGCTTCAACGGACCGGGGAAGGCCTTGTCGACCAGGGCGGTCGCAAGCGGGTCCTTGCCGAAGGCGACGTCGGCGATGGGGGTCCGCACCCACCCCGGGTAGAGGACTCCCGCGGTGGCGCCGTGGCCGCGGACCTCGACCCGCAGTGCGCGTCCGATCTGCTCGACGGCGGCCTTCGTGGCCGCGTACGGCGCGTTCACCATCCCGTTGACGTAGGCGTAGGTCGACGACGTGATGAGGACGTGCCCCTGTGCCTCGAGCACCGCGGGCAGCGTGGCTCGAACGGTGTTCCACACGCCCTGCAGGTTCACCGCGATCACCCGCTCGAACACCCCGTCGGCGACGCTCGCGACCGTGTCGGCGGTGTTGCCGCTGGAGATGCCGGCGTTGGCGAACGCCACGTCGAGCCTGCCCCAGGCGTCGAGGGCTGCCGCGACGGCGGCGTCGAGGTCCTCGCGGCGGGTGACGTCGGCGGCCAGGCAGATCACCCGGTCGGACGGGATGTCGCGCGCCGCGTCCCGCACGGCGGCGAGGTCGAGATCGAGGAGGACCAGTCGGGCACCGCGGCGATGCAGTTCGCGGGCGACAGCCCGCCCGATCCCTCCGGCGGCGCCGGTCACCAGGACGACGGCGTCGTGCAGGTCGAGCGGCGGGATCGTCGGGAACGGGCTGCGGGTCATGGTCACCTCGGATGGTCGGGCAAGGTACGTGGGCGTTGGTGCGATGGTCGTCAGCCGTCGTCGAGACGGTCCGTCACTCGGTCCGGAGGGTCGCGTCCCACGAACTGGGAGCGGAGGGTGGGGGCGCCGTCGGTGGTGATGGTGTCACGCGGACGTCTGATCGCGGGGGCTCGACGACCACCGGGTCATGGCGGTGCTGGCATTGCGTTCTGGACGGCGGCGATCTTCCTTCGGCCGACGAAGCGTCCGGCTGCCGGCGCCAGATGCTGACCGAGCACAATGAGCTGCGTCATCGTCCCCGGCACCACGCGTCGACTGCCGCCGCGGTCCATCGACGCGATCACCGAGTCGGCGATCCGTCCCGCCGGCAGCTTCGGGATGGTCAGGGTGTGCGCGCGGTTCTCCGGCGTGCGCGTCTTGTCCAGTGCATCGACGAACGGCGAGTCGAACTCACCGGGACAGACGAGCTGCACGCCGATCCCGTCGGGCTCGACCTCGTAGCGCAACGCGTCGGCGAAACCCACGATGGCGTGCTTGGCCGCGCAGTAGGCGGTGTAGCCGTAGACACCCGTGAGGCCGGCGACAGACGCGATCGGCACGACGAGACCACCGGGACGCGGGAGATGGGGAAGCGCGGCGCGGATCACCGCGATGGTGCCGAGGACGTTGATGTCGAGGACGTCGCTGTAGTCGGCGAGCGAGAGGTCGCCGACGCGTCCCTCGCGCATGATGCCCGCGGACGTGACCACACCGTCGAGCGGGCGTATTCGCGCGATCCCAGTGACAGCCCTCTCGACGGAGTCGGGAACGGCGACGTCGACCGACACCGTCGCGACAGAAGCGCCGTCGCATGCGAGTCGGGTGAGCTCGTCGGCGCACGCGGACAACCTGTCCCGGTCGCGCGCGACGATGGTGACCGAGACACCTCGTGCGACGAAGCGTCGACACAACTCCAGTCCCAGGCCCGACGACCCGCCGGTCACCAGGACGTGACGGCCGGGACGAAGCCAGGATGGTCGCCGGGTCGTCCTCACCGCGCCGCCTCGAGGTGGGTGCGCTGCGCGCCGTCAGCGCGCGAGCTCTTCTCGGGCACATGGCTCATCGCCTCCTCGGCCATCGCTGTGATGGTGAGGCTGGGGTTCACGCCGGGATTGGCAGGGATGGCTGCGCCATCGGTGATCAGGAGGTTCTGATAACCAAACGCCCGATGGTGGCGATCGACGACACCGTGCACGCGATCCGCTGCCATCACCGCGCCGCCCAGGATGTGAGCTGTGGTCGGGCGGGCCAGCAGCGACTCGGTGACCGCTGTCGAGGCGTGACCGCCGAGGTGGCGGACCGCGCTCTCGGCGATGCGCCGCGCGATCGGCAGGTCACCCTCGGGTAGGTCTCCGTCGCCCTTGTCGGTGGTCACGAGCCCGAAATGCCCGCGCCGGAGACGAAGTGCCGTGTCGGTGCTCTGCATGATCGTGAAGACGACCGATCGGCGTGACCAGTCGCGCAGTCTCGAGGGCAGGAGCCAGCGGGTCGGATGGCGGAGCACGGCGAGGATGAACTGCAGGATCCGTAGTCGGCCGCCGGTCAGCGGCCCGAACGTGAGCCCCATCGCGTTGCCGCCGGCGCCGTAGGTGTTGTTGGTGAAGTGGGTCTGGTCGTCGGGGTGGACGCTGGTGGTGATCGCGATGTCGGTGCGCAGGTCGGCGTCCGGGTCGTCGGATATGACGGCGACGATCGCCTCGCTGTTGGTGCGGACGAGGTGGCCGAGTCGGTGCGAGAGATGCGGCAACGATCCCTTCTCTCGGAGCTTCTGCAGCAGGGTGGTGGTGCCGAGCGCACCGCCGGCGACGACCACCCCGTGGGTTGTGACGGTGCGGCGGTCTCGACGGATCCACGCCCCTGAACGCTGGGTGGTCACCGCGTATCCGTCGGAGCCGTCCGCCGCGCCGAGTGGTCGTATGTCGACGACGGTGCGCTCGGCCTCCACCCGCACGCCGGCCCGTTCGGCCAGGTGCAGGTAGTTCTTGGTGAGGGTGTTCTTGGCGTTGTGGCGGCACCCGAGCATGCACTGGCCGCAGCGCACGCAACCGGTGCGAGCCGGGCCCGCGCCGTCGAAGTAGGGGTCGGCGACCGTCACGCCCGGCGTCCCGAAGAACACGCCGACGTCGGTCGTGTGGACGCGATCGGAACAGCCCAGGTCGCCGGCGATCTCGGCGAGGAGGTTCTCGCTGGGGCCCTCGCCGACGAAGGTGGTGACACCGAGCATCCGCTTCGCCGTGGCGAAATGTGGCGTCAGTTCGGTGCGCCAGTCGGCGAGGTCCGCCCACTGGGGGTGGCGGTAGAAGTCGTCGGAATGGGGCGTGTACAGCGTGTTGCCGTAGACCAGCGACCCGCCGCCGACGCCCACGCCGCTCAGGACGGTGACGTGCTTGAGCGGTGTCATCGCCATGATCCCGCGCAGGCCGGCGAGAGGAGCCCACAGCAGGCGATCCGCCTGCCACGCGTTCTCCGCGAAATCGTGGTCGTCGAACCGCCGGCCTTTTTCCATCACGCAGACGTCGTAGCCCTTTTCGGCAAGACGCAATGCGGCGACGCTCCCACCGAACCCGGACCCGACGACCAGCCAGTCGATATCTGATGACACGTGTCATCACATTACTGCACACGCGTGGCGAGCCAGGCGCAATCGGTGGATCAGGAGCCCTCGCCGGCTGCCGCGGCAACCGCGACCAGGAACAGTGCGCAGGCGTCGACGAGGTCGGCGCGTTCGGTGACGAAGCCTTCGAGCAGCCACTTCGTCCCGGTGTGACGGATTCCGCCGACTGCCGCGGTCGCGAACATCGACGCCTTCGGGGACGCGGCAGCTCGGAGGTTCCGTGCCTGCATCTGCGTCAGGAGTAGAACGCCGAATTCGTCCATCGTCGTGACGTATTCGGCGTCGACCGCATCGCTGACGCCCAACACCTCGAGCCACACCACTCGGGCGACGCGGCGATCGGAGAGAACCTCGAAGAACGCGTCCAGACCGCGGCGAGCAAGGGGCTCGATGTCGTCGTCGCTGTTCTCCGACTCCGCGATCGCCTCGGTCACGGCGGTCATCATTCGGCTCACACAGTCGCGGTACACGTCGAGGAGCAGCTCCTCCGTGGTCGAGTAGAGCTCATAGAACGAGCGATCCGCCACCCGGGCCTCTCGGCACAGTCCCCGCACGGTGGCTGTGCGGAAACCCGTCGTGCCGAAGACATCGAGGCCGGCGTCGAGGAGTTGTCGTCGCCGCTGCTCGTCACGCTCCTCGGCGGTACGGCCCGCGTAGGCACGTCGAGCAGCCATGTGGTCGTCGCCTCTCGTCCTCAGGTGCGGGGACCTGCGGTCGATCCTGCCTCAGTGTCGCCCTGGACCGCGCCGCAGGTCGGGCGGGGTGCCGTAGCTGCTGGCGTAGACCTTCCCGGGCTCGGGGTGGGTCAACGTCAGGCCCGGCCGGGTGTCGTCGATGCGTAGGTAGGTGCTCTCGACCATGCCGAGGTCGTAGCCGATCGCGATGACCGCTCGGATTGTGAAGTCGGTGCTCAGCCTGCCCGCCCTCCGGCCTCGAGACACACGGCATGCCCCAGGGACCGAGATCAAGTTGTCGGGGCCACCTCGGACCGGGGCGGGCCGCGCAGGTGTGGTCGACTGCCCTGACGAACGTCCATGTCCTGCGCGACGGTGCGGGTTCGGCGCGGTCATTCGCCGGCGGAGGACACGAACACGCACGGCCGCCGAGGGCGTGTCGCCCTCGACGAGCGTGAACGCCTGTGGCGGACATCCCACAGACATCTCTGCCAGGCACGCATGCCCGTCCGGTATACAAGATTCGTCGTCGCAATTAGTGATCGTTCACATCGGACGGCCGGTCCGTGGAACGCTCAGAACACCCTGGCTCGCCGAAGGGGGAGTCGCCGCAGGGTCGGGGTGTTCTGCTTGATTATCACCGGGGAGAGTGCGTCATCGACGACATCGGGAACCGCTTGGATGAGTGGAGCTAAGGGGAATCGAACCCCTGACCTTCTCGATGCGAACGAGACGCGCTACCAACTGCGCTATAGCCCCTGGTGAAGCTCACCCAGGCTAGCAAAGGGACGGGACGGGTCCGAAATCGGGCGTCGCGATCCCGACGAGGCTCATGAGCCGGGCGATCCGGCCCCGGTCGACTACGCTCCCGAGCCATGAGGCGAGCGGTCACCGTGGTGGTGGGGCTGCTCGTCGCCGTCGGGGCGATGTTCATCCCGCTGCTCGCCGGCGCCGGCGACGACTCCGGCGCGCCGACCACGGAGACCGCCCGCATCACCGACTACGCCGCCGACTTCCGCGTCGACGCCGACGGACGGCTCCGCGCGACCGAGACCCTCGACGTCGACTTCCCCGTCAGCAAGCACGGCATCTTCCGGTTCTTCGACGTCGTCGATCCCGCCGATCCCCACGTGCGGTTGATCCCGGAGGACATCTCGGTGACCCGCGACGGACAGCCCGACGGGCTCGACGTGTCGTCGCAGTCGAACGGGCGCTACCGGGTCGCGCGGATCGGCGATGCGGACGTCACGATCAGCGGCGCCCACCGCTACGTCATCGAGTACACGATCCCGGGGGTGCTGGGCCGGGCGGAGAACGGTGCCGCGGGGTCGCAGTTCTACTGGAACGTCATCCCGGGCGGATGGCAGATGCCCATCGGTCGCAGCCGGCTCCGAGTCGAGTTGCCCGCGGCCCCGCAGGACGTCCGGTGCGCGGTGGGCACGGCCTCGACGACGGGATGCACCGCGCAGACGTCGGGCCAGGCGCTCACCGTGGCGACCGGTGAGCTGGAACCGCACACGCCGGTCACCGTGCAGACGCGGATCGACGTCGCCACGCCCGACCGGACCACTTTGCCGTGGACGGTCGCGTTCGACTCCGTGTTCGGCCGATCAGTGCCGTGGGCGATCGTCGTGGGTGTGATCGCAGTGATCGCCGGCGGCGCGGCTGCCTACATCGTCCGCACCACCCACGAACCGTCGCCCGCGTTCCCGCTGATGTACGCCCCACCGGCCGGGCTCGGTCCGGCGCAGGGTGCGTTCGTGATGACCGAGCGCACATCGGATGACCTCTTCGCGGCGACCATCCTCGAGATGGGGGAGCGCGGCGCGGCGACGATCGCGAAAGAGGGCGACACGTGGTCGATTCGCGGCAGCGAGCGCCCGCCCACACCCCTGGACACCGTCACCCACGACGTCGCCGCATCGCTCGGCGTCCGTCCCGGTGCGACGTTCACCGCCGACCCCTCCGACGTCGACGCGGGCAAGCAGCTCAAGGACGTCCGATCGATCTTCGACAGCACGCTGCGCTCGTGGGCGACATCGTCGGGTCTGCTGCAGGCGGCACGCCTCGCGCAGGCCGCACGGGTGGCCCTGGTGCTGGCGGCGATCGTCGGTGCTGCGATCTACATCTGGAACCCCCTCGAGATGTCGATCCTGGGCCTGCCCTTCGCCGTGTTCGCGGTCATCTGCCTGCCCGTCCTGCAGCCCGGTGCGGTCACGTTCCGCACCAAGGCGGGCCGGGACGTGTGGTCGCAGGTCGGCGGCTTCCGGCGTGTCCTGGGCACGCGCTCGTCGGAGGCGCGCTTCGACTTCAGTGGTCGGAAAGAGATGTACACGCAGTACATCCCGTGGGCCGTCGCGTTCGGCGTGGCCGACGTGTGGGCCGAGAAGTACCGCGTGCAGACGGGCGAGGACCCGCCGGCGCCCGGCTGGTTCTCCGGCGGCCCCGGCTTCTACGCCGGCTACGGGGCAGGCACGTTCGCGGCGTTCTCGTCGGACTTCTCGTCATCGGTGTCGTCGGCGATCTCGTCGTACGAGGCGACGCAGAAGTCGTCGTCGAGCTCGAGCGGCGGGTTCTCGGGCGGCGGCTTCTCCGGTGGCGGGGGCGGCGGTGGAGGGGGAGGCGGTTCATGGTGACAACCGGTGACAGAGGAGTTCTCGCATGCTGATCGCGCTGATCGTGATCGTCGTCGTCGTGGTGATCCTGGTGATCGGCGGCGTCGTCGGCTTCAACAAGCTGCGCAAGGCCGACATCGGCGCCCAGGAGGCGCTCGGCGGCATCGACGTGCAGCTGACCCGCCGCGCAGACCTGATCCCCAACCTGGTGAACACGGTGAAGGGCTATGCGGCACACGAGAAGGGTGTGCTGGAGGCCGTCACCGAGGCGCGCTCACGCGTCGCGGCAGCCGCGCAGGGCGGGTCGGTACCGGAGAAGGCTGCCGCGGACGCGCAGCTGCAGAAGTCCCTCGTCGACGTGATGGCCGTCGCCGAGGCCTACCCGGACCTCAAGGCCGACAGCAGCTTCCTCGACCTCCAGCGCCAGCTCACCGACACCGAGAACCAGATCTCGTTCGCCCGGCAGTACTACAACGACGCGGTGAGCACCCTGAACACCCTCGTCTCGACGATCCCGTGGATGTTCTTCTCCGGGATCGCGAAGGTGGGTCGTCGGGAGTTCTACAAGGCCCCCGAGGGTCAGCAGGCGCCCCCGACCGTCAGCTTCTGACGGTCGTCATGCGGCCTCCGGGCGCCGTGCCTCCGACGTCGAGTGGGCAGTTACAGACGTCGAGTGGGCAGTTACAGACGTCCGTTGGGCTGGTGGCGATGACACGTGTCCGGAACCGCCCAGTCGACGTCCGGAACCGCCCAGTCGACGTCCGGAACCGCCCAGTCGACGGAGTGGGGGTGGGGTCCGGCGAGGTGCGTCAGGCGGTCTCGGCGGTCTCGCGGGCTCGGCGGGCGAGGTCGACGGTGGCGGCGCGGAGATCGTCGATGCCGTCGATCGGTGTCGTGTAGCCGACGCGGGTGTAGGCGACGCCGCGGGGTGTCGTCACCTTGAGGTCGAGACCGTAGCGGTCGGCGCCCGTACAGCTGGCCGCCGTGGCGTCGGGGAAACCACCGAACGCCCGCGCCATGGACGCGAGCGAGTCGGCGTGGTCCGCGTTGAGGTGGTCGACCGCCGGCCCGGACGCCGGTGCCACCGGGTCCGGCTGCGCCGCCGCGTAATCGGGTCCCGTCGCCGAGTCCATCCGGCCGTACCCGCCGACCCAGCGCACCCGCTCGACACGCAGGACCCACAGGGTGAAGTCGCTGTAGTCGACGTAGTACCTCGCCGCCGGCACCGCCGCCAGGTGCGCCGTCCGCGCCGCGTCGTAGTCGTCCCCGGTGGGCTTCTCGACGCGGCCCGCGAGCGTGATCCGACTGCCCGCCAACGGATCCGTGTCGGACGTGGGGGCGACGACCGCGAGGCTGGCACGGGGATCGGTCGCGAGATTGCGTCCGTGCTCGGCCATGTGCGACACGCACAGCACCGGGTCTCCGCCGAGCAGGCCGAACGTCACGTACGACGCCCAGGGGTCGCCGTCGGCGGTGAGGCTGGCCAGGGTCGCGGTGTTCGTCGACGCCGCGATGGTCCGCGCCTCCTCGGCCGCACTCGGACGAACCGGGTTCGTGGGCTCGACGAGCGGGGCCGGCACCGACGGTGCATCACCCGGATCGCCGTGGTCGCGCAGTGTCTCGGCCATGGTCAGGCGTTCTCCCGCACGGCGGCACGACGACTGCCCAGGGCCGCGGCGATCGCCCGACCGGCGGTCCGACCGGAGAACAGGCACCCACCGAGGAACGTGCCCTCCAGCGAGTTGTACCCGTGCACCCCGCCACCGCCGAAGCCGGCCGCCTCACCCGCGGCGTACAGCCCGTCGACGGGCTGCCCGTCGAGGCCGAGCACCCGCGACGACAGATCGGTCTGGATGCCGCCCAACGACTTCCGTGTCAGCACGTGCAGTTTCACACCGATCAGCGGGCCGTCGTCGGGGTCGAGGATCTTCCCGAGAGCCGCGGTGCGGCCGAGGCGCTCGCCGATGAACCCGCGCGAGTTGCGGATCGCCATGATCTGGCTGTCCTTGCAGTACGCGTTGTCCAGCTGGGCGTCGCGCGCCTCGATCTGGCGACGGACGGCCGCCGCGTCGAGCAGGGGGGAGTCGGTGAGGCCGTTCATCTTCCGCACGAGTTCCTCGACGGTGGACGCGGTCACGAAGTCGACGCCCTTGTCGATGAACGCCTGCACGGGCGCGGGTGCGCCCGAACCGAGGACGCGCTCGCGCACCATCGCCATCCGGCCGCCGGAGGTGATGTCGGGGTTCTGCTCCGAGCCCGAGAGAGCGAACTCCTTGGCGATGATCCGTTGGTTGAGGACGAACCAGGAGTGGTCGTACACCGCGATGTCCGGCGTGGTGCGCAGGTGGCGCAGCGTCGAGAGGGTGTCGAAGCCGGGGAGGCACGGGTCGGGCAGGCGGCGGCCGAGCGCGTCGAACCACATCGACGACGGGCCCGGCAGGATGCGGATGCCGTGCGACGGCCAGATCGCGTCCCAGTTCGCGACACCCTCGGTGTAGTGCCACATGCGATCCCGGTTCACCAGCCGGGCCCCGGCGGACTCGGCGATGTCGAGCATGCGGCCGTCGACGTGTTCGGGCACACCCGTGACCATCGTCGTCGGGGGCGTGCCGAGACGTTCCGGCCAGAACTTGCGGACCATCTCGTGGTTGCCGCCGATGCCACCGGAGGTGACGACGACCGCCTGTGCACGCATCTCGAAGTCGCCGATCACGACCCGCGACGACGGTGCGCCGCGGACGGCGACGTCGGGCTCGAGGAGCGAGCCCCGCACACCGACGACAGCGCCGCCCTCGACGATCAGTTCGTCGACGCGGTGGCGGTGGTGGAGGTCGAGCGACCCGGTGGTCGACGCTCGCCGCGCCGACTCGGCGAACGGCTTCACGATCCCGGTGCCGGTGCCCCAGGCGACGTGGAAGCGGGGGACGGAGTTGCCGTGCGCGTCGGCGCGCATGCCGCCGCGCTCGGCCCACCCGACGGTCGGGAGGAAGGTGACCCCGTGGCCGTCGAGCCACGATCGCTTCTCGCCGGCCGCGAACTCGACGTACGCGCGGGCCCACCTCACCGCCCACGAGTCCTCGTCGTCGAGTCGGTCGAACCCGGCGCTGTTCTGCCAGTCGCGCCATGCGAGCTCGAGGGAGTCGTGGACACGCAGGCGGCGCTGCTCGGGGCTGTCGACGAAGAACAGGCCGCCGAAGGACCACCAGGCCTGCCCGCCGAGGTTCGCGGCGTTCTCCTGGTCGAGCAGGGCGACGCGGTGGCCCGCCGTCGTGAGCTCGTGTGCGGTGACCAGGCCGGCGAGACCGGCTCCGACCACGATGACGTCGACGTCCACGACCTACCTCCGCTGCCCGCTGGTGTGACCCACCCGACCTTACTCAGCGGCCCGGGCCCGCCGATCCGGCATCATCGGACCCATGGGTGCGTCGGTCGTGGTGGTCGGGTCGGTGAACACCGACGTCGTGGCCGAACTGGAGCGGTTCCCGCGGCCGGGTGAGACGCTGCGGGCGGTCGAGGTCCGTCGCAACCTGGGTGGCAAGGGTGCCAACCAGGCGGTCGCGGCCCGACGCGTGCACGACGACGTCGCGTTCGTCGGACGCGTCGGCGGTGGACCGGAGGGCCGCGCGGTCCGTGACGAGATGGCCGCACATGACGTCGACGTCGCACTGCTGCGGGAGGTCCCCGACGCCGCGACCGGCACGGCGTTCATCCAGGTCGCGGCGGGCGAGAACACGATCGTCCTGGACGCGGGCGCCAACGACGCATGGGACGGACTCGACGACGGTGAACGGCGCCGGGTCGCCGACGCCGCGGTCGTCGTCTGTCAGATGGAGATCCCCTCGACAGTGAACGCCGCTGTGGCGGAGGCATGTCGCGGTCGACTGGTCGTGAACGCCGCACCCGCCCGGGACGTGACCGACGTGCTGCCGTCGTGTGATCCGTTGGTGGTCAACGAACACGAGCTCGCCGTCCTCGCCGACGTCGTCGTCGACGGTCCGTCGCAGGCACGGTCGGCCGCCGCGTCCGTGATCGATCGCGGCGCGCTGTCGGTCGTCGTCACACTCGGAGCGGCGGGAGCTGTGTGGGTGACAGCCGAGGCGGGCGGTTCTGTGACGCCGCCCGAGGTGGAGGTGGTCGACTCCACCGGTGCCGGAGATGCTTTCGTCGGCGTGCTGGCTGCGCGACTGGCCGTCGGTGATGCGCTGCCCGAGGCGATCCGGTGGGCGGTGGCCGCGGGTTCGCTGGCCGTACAGACGTCGGGAACGCATGCCTCCTACCCCGCGCCGGCCGAGATCGTCGCGCTGCTCGACGCGATCGTGAGCAAGTCGTGACCGGCGCGTTGCCCGTCGGCCCTTGTGTTCCTCGCCTCGGACGGCGACGATTTCGACATGATCGCTGTGATCGTCGTCATAGCCGTGGTGGTGTGGCTGATGATCGCGGCCGCGACCGCGCTGACGATCGGCGCGGCGATCCGCCGCAGCGAGTGCGAACGTCGACGCGCGTCCCGAGAGGAGACGACGAGCGTTGCCACGCCGTAGCGCCGGGGTGATCGCGGTCCGCCGCGCCTCCGGAGCGCCCCTTCAGGTCCTGCTCGCCCACCCCGGCGGCCCGCTGTGGGCCCGCCGCGACGAGGGCGCGTGGTCGATCCCGAAGGGGGAGTACACCGACGAGGACCCGCGGGACGCCGCCGCACGCGAGTTCGCCGAGGAGGTCGGCGTCGCAGTCGATCCCGCCGGACTGGCGGCCATCGGCGAGATCACCCAGAAGAGCGGGAAGGTGGTCACCGCGTTCGTCATCGAGGTCGACGTCGACCCGCGCACGTCGGTGAGCAACACCTTCGAGATGGAGTGGCCGCGCGGATCCGGTCGCGTGCAGGCATTCCCGGAGGTGGACCGCGTCGAGTGGTTCGACCTCGACACCGCAGGCCGCAAGATCCTGTCCGCCCAACGACCTCTGCTGGAACGTGTGGAGGCTGCGCTGCGCCCTCAGTCCTGAGCGGTCGCCGGAGCCGCATCCTCCCCGAGGCGGTGCCCGATGAGTCGCGAGCTGTTGGCGACCACCGCCACCGACGACGCGTTGTGGAGGATGGCCGCGACGACGGGGGACAGGGCCCCACCCGCACCGACGGCGAGCCCGATCGCGTTGACCGCGATCGACATCGCGTAGTTCTGTCCGATGAGATCGACGGTGCGCGAACCCAGTTCGCGGACGTCGATCACCGCGGACAGGTCGTCGGAGGCGAGGGCGACGTCGGCGGTCTCGACGGCGACGTCGGTACCACCGAGGCCCATGGCGATGCCGACGTCGGCCGCGGCGAGCGCAGGTGCGTCGTTGATGCCGTCGCCGACCATCGCGACCACGTGACCGTCCTGCTTGAGCGCGCGGACGGCCGCGAGCTTGTCCTCGGGGAGCACCTCGGCGCGCCACTCGTCGATGCCGAGTTCGGCGGCGACGGCCGCCGCGGTGACCGGGTGGTCGCCGGTGAGCATGAGGATGCGGTCCACACCGGCGCTACGCAGGTCGTCGAGGACCGACAGCGCCTCCGGTCGGATCTCGTCACGCAGACTGATGAGTCCGATGAGGGTGCCGTCGACGGCGAGCAGCAGTGGCGTCTCGGCACGCAGTCGCAACCTGTCGACCCAGTCGGTGGCGTCGTCGCTGACGGCGACCCCCTCGCCGGCCAGCAGGGCGGGACTGCCCAGCAACAGCGTTCGACCGTCCGCGCGGGTGCGCATCCCGAGCCCGACGAGGACCTCGCACTCCTCGTGGGGCGGGATGGCGATGTGACGTTCCTCGGTCGACCGGATCACGGCTTCCGCCAACGGGTGTCGCGAGTGGATCTCCGACGACGCCGCGTAGGCCAGCACCTGTTCGGGCTGCCAGTCGTCATCGAACGACACCACGTTGGTGACCACCGGCCGTCCCTGGGTGAGGGTGCCGGTCTTGTCGAACACGACCGCGTCGAAGCGGCCCGACCGCTCGAGGTGGGAACCGCCCTTGATGAGGATGCCGCGACGGGCGCCGTTGCCGATGGCTGCGCTGATCGCGGTCGGGGTCGCGAGTCCGACCGCACAGGGGCACGCGATGAGCAGCATCGTCATGGCGCGCCGGACGTCTCGCGTCACGAGCAGCGTCGCCACGGACAGCGCGAACGACGCCGGGACGAAGCGTCGCGAGAAGTTCTCGCCGACGGTCTGGATGGGGGCGCGGTCGTGCTGGGCCTCCTCGACGCGGGCGACGATCCGTCCGATGGCGGTGTCGTCGCCGACGGCCTCGGCACGCAGGACGAGACGGCCGTTCATCACCACCGACCCGGCGAACACCCGGGAGCCGACCTCTGCGGCCACCGGGAGGTTCTCGCCGGTGATGGCGGACTGGTCGACCAGCGCGGTGCCGTCGACGACGACCCCGTCGACCGGCACGGCGACTCGGTCGTGCACGACGACCTCGGTGCCGACGGTGATGGACTCGATGCCCACCTGCACCTCGGTGCCGTCGGGCAGACGCGTCCACGCCGTGTCCTGGTTGCCACGCAACAGGTCCCGGATCGCGCGACGAGTCCGGCGGAGCGTCAGGTCCTGCAGGAACTCCCCGATGTTCAGCAGCCACAGCACCGTCAACGCGACGACGTTCTCGCGGAGCAGCAGGCTGGCGATGGTCGCGGCGGAGACCAGCGCGTCGGTGCCGGCGGACTTGCCGCCGCCGAGGGATCGCAGCGCACCGCGCAGGAACGGGTACCCGGTGACGATGGTGACGCCGGTCGCGGCGAGTCGGCCCGTCGGGCCGAGGACCGGTGGTCGTCGGAACCCGTAGCGCCGGATCCCCAGCACCACCAGGGCGGCGCCGCCGAGCGCCATGCGTGCGACGTCGGCGTTGGCGACGTCCGACGAATGGGGCGCGCGACGCGCGACCAGTTCGGCGGGAACAGCACGGGCGGCGACGATCGCCTGGACCAGTTCACCCACCCCGGTGGTGTCCCGGCGGTACCAGGCGACGACCGAACCGGTGCGCGGATAGGCATGTGCGACACGCACACCGGGGATCTTGACGAGCGCGTCCTCCACCGCGACGGCTCGGACGGCGTCATCGCGCACCCACGCGACGGTGAGGCGGATGCGTCCGGCCGCATCGGACAGGACGGCGACGCCGTCCACCATCGGGGGTGTCAGTGCTCGTGTCCGTGGTCTGCGGTGTCGGCGGTACCGGGCGGCGTCGCCTCCTCGCCGATGCGCTCGCGGGCCTCGGCGACGACGTCGGCCACCGACAGCCGTGCGGACTCGGCCACCGTCTCGGCGCGTCGGGTGCCGCGCAGACCCCACGAGGTGACGACCACCGCGCCCTCACGCAGGGGCGCGCGCCGCACCGCCGCGCGCGCGAGGTCGTAGGCGACGGCGCCGACGGCACCGGTCACCACCGTGGACGCGGCCTTGGCGACCAGTCCGTGTACGGGCATCCGTGTCTCCTCCATCGACGAAGTGGGACACAGCCTAACGCCTGCCTCGGGCCGCGGCGGCTGTCACAGGCCCGCATTACGGTGTGCGAATACGACCATGGGAGGGCTCGATGATCGGGACATCGAACGCGGACGGCACACAGACCGGACGGCGACTCGTCGTCTTCGGGGATGCGGCCGGGGAATCCGGATACGCCGACGTGCTCCGCCGGGTGGCAGGCCTCACCGAGGTCGCGTCCACAGCCGATTTCGGCGATCGTGTCGTCGATCACACCCAGACGGCGCGGGCGCAGGCGACCGTCTTCGCCGACCTCGGTGTCGCGGTGGTCGCGGCCGACGACGACCAAGCGTCCGCACTGGCGGCGAACTGCTCGGCCGACGGGGACATCCTCGCCGTGGAACCCGAACGGGTGCACAGCATCCGGACTGCGGGTAC
Organism: Williamsia serinedens; assembly: GCF_024171725.1. Taxonomy (GTDB): domain Bacteria; phylum Actinomycetota; class Actinomycetes; order Mycobacteriales; family Mycobacteriaceae; genus Williamsia_A; species Williamsia_A serinedens. The sequence continues at coordinate 274,645 of NZ_JAMTCG010000003.1, read as the reverse complement.
CGGTGTCCCCGACGCCGATCGCGCGGCCTACCTGCGCGGCTACTCCGACGGTGTGGCCGACCTCGCGGCCCGTCTCGGCGGTGTAGCCACCACCGCTCTGGCCACGCAGGCCTTCGCCGACACCGACGAGTTCACCTGGGGGCTGCTGGCCACCGGTGTGTCGACGACGGGCGCCACCGGGTCCGGTGTGCGGGTCGCGGTCCTCGACACCGGTCTCGACCTCACCCACCCCGACTTCGCGGGACGCGAGATCACGTCGGCCGCGTTCGTCGACGGCGTCACGAGCGCGCAGGACGGCCACGGGCACGGCACGCACTGCGTCGGGACGTCGTGTGGTCCCCGGACGCCGAGCACCGGGCGCCGGTTCGGGATCGCCTACGAGGCAACACTGTTCGTCGGGAAGGTCCTGGGTGACGACGGGAGCGGCGCCGACGAGGGCATCCTCGCCGGGCTGAACTGGGCGCTGACGAACCGCGTCGACGTCGTGTCGATGTCACTCGGCGCCGACGTCCGGACGGTGTCGGCGGCGTACGAGACCGTCGGCCGTCGTGCCCTGTCGGCGGGGACCCTCATCGTGGCGGCAGCGGGGAACAACGCGAACCGCCCGGCCGATCCGGGGTTCGTGGGTGTCCCCGCGAACAGCCCGTCGATCGCCGCGGTCGGCGCCACCGACCAGCGCTCGGCGATCGCGCCGTTCTCCGCGCGCAGCACCGACGTCGAGGGCGGGAACGTGGACATCGCCGCACCCGGTGTCGACGTGTACTCGTCGTGGCCGGTGTTCCCGCCCGGCTCGTCGGAGGGCGGAGCGGCCAGCCGGTACAACACCATCAGCGGCACCTCCATGGCGACGCCGCACGTCGCGGGCATCGCGGCGTTGTGGGCGCAGACGACCGGTCGCCGCGGGCGCGACCTGTGGACGACGCTGACACAGCAGGCACGTCGCCTCGACGTCCCCGCCTCCGACGTCGGCGCCGGGCTGGTGCAGGCACCGCGCTGAGCTGGGCCGCGGGCCGATCCGCGGGCGTAGGATCGACGCCCATGCCGGACGTGACGATCACCGTCGACGACGACCACCTCGGCGCGCTCGACGAGGTCGTCGCGTCGGTGCGCGCCGCCGGCGTGCACGTGACGTCGGTCCACGCGGCCATCGGGATCATCTCCGGGACGGTCGCCGACGACGCCCGCGGGCCGCTCAGTGCGATACGCGGGGTCGCCTCGATCGAGCAGGCACCGCGCTTCGGGGTGGCGCCGCCGGACTCGTCGATCCAGTAGACGGGCGGCTGCGCACCGCGCACGTCGCGCAGGCGATGATCGCCGCGGCGCCGACGGCCACGGCGGTGCTGAGGCCCTCGCCGATCAGGACGACCGACCACAGCAGGGACAGGACCGGTTGCACCAGCTGGATCTGGCTGACCGTCGTCATCGGGCTGATGGCCAGCCCGCGGTACCAGGCGAAGAAGCCCAGGAACATGCTCACAGCCGACAGGTAGACGAACGCCGCCCAGGCCGCACCGTCGGCCGTCGGCGTCGATCGCGTCGTGAGGATCGCGGTGACCACCGTCGTCACCGGGAGTGCGACCACCAGCGCCCAGCTGATGGTCTGCCAGGCCCCGAGCTCGCGGGCGAGCACCCCGCCCTCGGCGTACCCGATCGCACCCGCCACGACGGCCCCGAGCAACAGCAGGTCCCCGACCCGCGGTGGCCCGAACGATCCGTGGCCGAGTGACGAGAACACACCCACCGCGACGGCGCCGGCGACGGCGAAGACCCAGAAGCGGGTGGGGGGCCGCTCGCCGGTCCGGAGGACCGCCGCGACGGCGGTCGCGGCCGGCAGCAGACCGACGACGACGGCGGCATGTGCTGCGGTCGTCGAGGTCAGCGCGAGCGAGGTCAGCACCGGGAACCCGACGACGACACCGCCCGCCGCGACGGCCAGGCGCATCCACTGCCCGGCGCGGGGTACGCGGGGACGGGCGATCGCGAGGAGGGCAACCGCGAGGATGCCGGCGACCACCGCGCGACCAACACCGACGAGCAGCGGGTCGAGGTCGGCGACCGCCACCCGGGTGAGCGGGACGGTGAAGGAGAACGCCGCGACGCCGACGCCGCCGAAGGCCAGCCCGGAACCGATCGGTAGCGGCGACGGGTTCTCGGTGGTAGCGCTATCGTCATGTTTCATGTCTGACGATAGCAGTGTCGCGATCGCGCGAGAGCTTCGCCGCGAACTGCAGACCGCGAGCCCGGGGACGCGTCTGCCCTCGACACGGGACATCGCCCGGCGCTTCACCGCCGGCCCGGTGACGGTGCAACGCGCGATCGCCCGTCTCGTGGCGGCCGGTCTCGTCGAGACCCGTCCGGGGATAGGCACTTTCGTGCTCGACAGGCCGTCCGCGTCGCCCGTTGGTGACGTCGACTGGCAGACCACGAGTCTGGGCCCCGACCGCACCGGGCCGACCACCGTCGGATCGACGCTCCGCGACGTGGGGCCGGGCACCATCGCCCTCCACAGCGGCTACCCGTCGCCGGATCTGCTACCGATGCGTGACGTGCGGTCCGCGCTGCAGCGCGCCGCCCGTGGCGACGACGCGTGGGACCGACCACCGCTCGTCGGCATGCCCGAGCTGCGGGCGTGGTTCGCCCGCGAGGTGGCCGCCGGATCGGCCGGCGCCGCACCGCGACCGTCCGACGTCGTCGTGACCGCGGGCGGCCAGGCGGCTCTGTCCGCGGTGTTCCGAGCGCTCGCGGCCCCGGGCGACCCGGTCGTGATGGAGTCGCCGACCTATTGGGGCGCGATCGCGGCGGCCCGTCAGGCGGGCCTGGTCATCGTGCCGGTCGCCCGGACGGCCGGGGCGCCGCGAGCCGAGGACGTGGACGATGCCCTGCGGACCTCGGGCGCCCGGATCGCCTACGTTCAACCGACGTTCGCGAACCCGACGGGTGCGCACTGGGCCGCCGCCGAACGGTCCGCCATCCTGCGCGTCGCCGCCGATCGCGGTGCGTTCCTCGTCGAGGACGACTGGGCCCGCGACCTCGCGATCGACGAGCCGCGCCCACCGATGGTCACCGACGACCCGGACGGTCACGTGGTCTACATCCGGTCGCTGACGAAGAGCGCGTCCCTCACGCTCCGGGTGGGAGCGGTCATCGCCCGCGGGCCCGTGCGCGACCGGATCGCCGGGGCGCTGGCGTCAAGCGACCTGTACGTCTCGCCGGTGCTGCAGCGCGCGGCCCTCGACGTCGTGACCCGGCCGTCGTGGGATACCCACCTCGCACGACTACGGCGTGAGCTGCGGCGTCGACGTGATGCGCTCGCCGATGCGGTGTCGACCCACGCACCATCGCTGCAACTCACGGCGCTGCCGGAAGGCGGTCTGAACCTGTGGACGCGGATGCCACGCGATCTCGATGCGCAGATCGTCGCGGCGCGGTGTCTCGCCGACGGTGTGGCGGTGTCCCCGGGGGACGAGTGGTTCCCGGCGGCGGTCCCGGGTCCTCACCTGCGGCTGAACTACGCCTGGGCCGACCCGGCGCGGTTCTCGGAGGCGGCGCGGATCGTCGAACGGGTGATCACCTCGTCGGATGATCAGGTCAGCGATCCATCAACGCGCCGCCGGTTCCGCCCAGCGACAACAGGAACATCGCGAGCAGGAACCACCCCGCTCCCTGCCAGACCTGCCACCGACCCCGCGGGGTGATCGCCCCGGAGCGTTCCGCCTGCCACATGCGGAAGGTCCGCCACAGAGCGCCGACGGCGCCGGCGAACACGAGCAACGGGAAGACGACGAGGACCCACAGCGGGACCGGGTCGTACAGGAGCGACCCGATGACGAGGAACGCGATCGCGAACGCGAACACCGACACGACGTAGAGGGCGGCGGAGCGCAGGGTGGGACCGCGGTCCGGGCGGGGACCGTCGGCGGGGGCGTCATGGAAAGGTTCGATGTCTCCAGCATCCCGACGACACCGGCGCGACGCAATGAGCGCGGGACAAGTCACGCGTCGCCCCTTCGACGTCTCCAACTGCCCACTCGACGTTCCCAACTGCCCACTCGACGTTCCTAACTGCCCACTCGACGTCTCCAACTGCCCACTCGACGGGTGATCACGAACGTCGAGTGGGCGGTTCCGAACGTCGAGTGGGCGGTCAGCGGGCGATGGTTGCGTCGGCGGAGAGGCCGGTGCTGCGGTGCCCCAGGACGCCGACGTTGACCATGAGCGCCACCATCACCGCCGCGACCAGCGCGAACACCGGCCCTGATCCGTTCGCGTCGAGGAACGGCAGCAGGATGAACGGCAGGATGCCGGTCGTCAGCTTCGACAGGGAGTACGCCGCGCCGGCGGCGGTGCCGCGGATCGCCGTCGGATAGGAGTCCGCGAGGTAGACGTGATAGGCGTTCGAGAACAGGTTGCTGGCCATGGTGTAGAGCACGCCGGACACGACGATCGCCCACGCGGCGCCGGCGAAGCCGAACCAGAGTCCGAACGCGGCCATCGCACCGGCCGACCCGATGACGAGCCACTTCCGTTCGACACGTTCGACGACGGGGACCGCCAGCACCGATCCCAGCGGGTAGCCGAAGTAGGTCGCGGCGAGGAACCCGAGCGACGTGACGAGGTCGAAGCCCTTGTCCAGCAGCACGATCGGCGCAAGCGTGCCGAAGCCGTAGTAGCCGAACACCTCGAGCACCGACAGGATCCACAGCATCGTCGTGCGCTTGGTCAGCGGAGTCCGGAACAGCGCCCGCACCCCGACCGCCCGTGTGGGCGTGACGACAAGTGTCCGATCGGGTTCGGCGAGACGATGCCCCGCCGCGATCGCCTGCTCCTCGAACTGTCGACAGATCGCATCGGCCTCCTCATGTCGGCCCTGGGCCTCGAGCCAGCGTGGCGACTCGGGCAGGCCCCGTCGCACGATCCACACCGCGAAGGACCCGAGTGCGCCGAACACGAACAGCCATCGCCAGCCGTCGACGCCCAGCGGCTGCAGCGGGACCAACCATCGTGCGAGCAACCCGACGACGGGTACGCCGAAGAACGCGACGGTGTACGCCCACGAGATCATCCGACCGCGGGCGTTCTTGGGCAGCAGGTCGGAGAGGTAGGAGTCGGCGAGGGCGAACTCCGCGCCGATCCCGACCCCGGCGACGAAACGGGTGACGACGAGGAACGCGGCGTTCGGCGAGAACGCACCCAGCAGCGAGAACAGCGAGTAGACCGCCAGGTTCACCATGAACGCCCGCCGACGGCCCACGCGGTCGGCGTAGCGGCCCATCACCGCGGCCCCCAGGAACTGTCCGAGGAACGCCGATCCCAGGAGCAGGTTCAGCTCGGTCCGGTCGAGCGACAACTCCGACTTGAGCACGCCGGAGATGGTCGCGGCGAGGAAGTTCTCGTAGAGGTCGAAGAACAACCCCAGACCGATCACCGCCGTCGCGACCCGGTGCGCCCGCACGACGGGCAACCGGTCGAGACGTGCGGCGACCGTGGGCACGGACGCGTCGACGGTGGTCATTTTCGGAGACTAACGGTGTCCGATTCGGCCGGTCGGGACCGCCCGTCGTCGCCGGTTCACACCGCGGCGACGGCTGCCTCGAGATCAGCGATCACGATGCGCTGCATCGTCATCATCGCGGCCATCGACGCCCGGGCCCGCTCGGGATCCGGGTCGCCGTTGAGCTCCAGCAGGCGCTTCGGCGTCACCTGCCAGCTCAGCCCGAACCGGTCCTTCAGCCAGCCGCACTGCGATTCGACGCCCCCGTCGGCAAGCAGGCCGTACCAGTAGTGGTCGGTCTCCTCCTGGTCCTCGCACAGGATCATGAACGAGACGGCCTCGGTGAACGGGAACTGCGGTCCGGCGTTCATCGCCTGGAAGCGTTGTCCGTTGCACTCGAACGTCGCGGTGAACACCGCGTCGCCGGCCATGCCCTTCTCGTGCACGAGGAAGTCGGGGAAGACGCGGCCGTACAGCTCGAGCGCGTCTCCGAGGTCGTCGTCGAACCAGAGGAACGGGGTGACGGGGGCGGCCATGGCGGTCTCCTTCGCGGTCGAGGATGGTCTCGGACATGTGGACTCGCCGGGGCGCGAGAACTCATCGCCGTCGCACACGGTGTCCCGCGTACCCTCCCAGGACATGGCCCCGCGGGCGGTGGAACTCACGATCGGCGACCTGGCGCGCCGGTCCGGGGTGAGCACGTCGGCGCTGCGGTTCTACGAGGACAAGGGCCTCATCTTCTCCCGCCGTACCTCGGGCAACCAGCGGCGCTACCACCGGGCGATGCTGCGTCGGGTGGCGTTCATCCGCGCGTCGGCCGCGGCCGGGATCCCGCTGTCGAAGATCGCCGAGGTCCTCGCGGTGCTCGGGGACACCGAGTCGCCGACGCCGAAGATGTGGGAGAAGGCGTCGAAGAAGTGGGTCGCCGACCTCGACGCCCGCATCGAGCTGCTCACGCACATGCGCGATCTCATGGGGTCGTGCGTCGGCTGCGGGTGTCTGTCGATGACGTCGTGCAAGCTGCTCAACCCCGACGACATCGCCGCCCGCAGCGGGCCCGGGGCCCAGCGTCTGGCGATCCCACCGGAGATCACCGACGAGTGAGAGCTGCTACTCGGTCGCCAGGCGGAGGCTGAAGGCCACCAACGCGGTGCCCGTGACCGCGTCCATCGCGGCGCGGACGCGCGAGCGTGAGAACACGGCGCGAGCGCGGTCGACACCGACGACGACCGCAAGCAGGTAGGAGCAGCCGATCGCGGGGAGGGTCACCGCGTAGAGCGCGACGGTCCCCGCCGAAGGGTCGGTGCCCAGGAATTGGGGAAGGACCGCCAGATAGAAGGCGATGATCTTCGGGTTGCAGATGTTCGACAGGAAGCCCTGCCGCAGGCCGGTCCGGACACGCCGGTCGTCCGTCCGTGTCGCGCCTGCCCCGACGTCCTCCCCCGAACGGTGTCGGCGCATGGTCCGGAACGTCTGGACCGCGAGGTACATGAGGTAGGCCGCACCCACCCATTTGATGGTCAGGAACAGTGGTTCGACACGGACCACCAGCACGCTGAGGCCGGCCGCCGCCGCCACGCTCTGGACGAGGCTCGCCACCCCGATCCCGGCAACGGCCGACAGCCCGCGTGCTCGCCCGCCGGCAAGGGTGTTCGCGATGGACACGGCCGTGTCCGGCCCCGGGATCAGCGTCAACACGACGGCGAACCCCAGGAACATCGCGTAACCGGCCCAGTCCACGAGGCTGAGGATACGACCGTCGCGTCGACCATCCGTAATCTGGCAACCGTGAGGAAACCGACGGCGGCCGTGGCGCTCGGCAGCGGGGGAGCACGCGGGTACGCACACATCGGCGTCCTCGAGGTGCTGGAACGACGCGGTTACGAGATCGTCGCGATCAGCGGGTCGTCGATGGGGGCGTTGGTCGCGGGGCTGCACGCCGCGGGAACACTCGACGAGTACGTCGACTGGGTCACCGGTCTGGGCCAGCTCGACGTCATGCGACTGCTGGACGTGTCGCTCACCGCGCCCGGCATGATCCACGCCGACAAGATCCTCGACAAGGTCCGCGAGATCCTCGGCGACCGGGCCATCGAGGACCTCGACATCCCGTTCACCGCGGTCGCGACCGACCTGACGTCCGGCCGGCCGCAGTGGTTCCAGCGCGGCCCCGTCGATGTCGCGATCCGTGCGTCCATCGCCATCCCCGGCGTCATCACCCCACACGTGATGAACGGGCGGGTCCTGGTCGACGGCGGCATCCTCGACCCGCTGCCGATCGCCCCGCTCGCCGCGGCCCCCGCCGACGTGGTGATCGGTGTCGACCTCGGTTCGGAGGGCGTCGGCGTCGACGACGACCTGACCGAGGGGAGGCCGTCGGACGCCGACGCCGAGGAGACGGTGCAGCGGTCGGGCGAAACGGGGCCGGGACTGCCTCTCGACGCGCTGTCGCGTCTGCGCCGACTCGGATCGCACGCACTCGACAGCGACTTCGTGAAGTCCATCGTCGACCGGGTCGCCGGCGACTCGATGGGTGGTTCCGACCAGGTGATCGACGCCATCGCCGCGGAACAGCGGTCGGGGTCGGGCAATGCCGGTGACGCGGCGCGCAAGCTCAGTCGGTTCGCCGTGATGAACCGGTCGCTGGACATCATGCAGGAGGCGCTCGCCCGGCATCAGCTGGCGGCGCTCCCGCCGGACATCCTGATCCAGATCCCGCGGACGGCGATCCGCTCGCTCGACTTCCACCGCGCGACCGAGGCGATCGACCTCGGACGCACGCTCACCGAGCGCGCCCTCGACGCGCACGCGTCGCCGATGGTCACCGCGTTCGAACGGCCGCGCAAACAGGGTCAGGTGTCCTGACCCCGGTGCCGGGTGGTCATTCCTCGGCGAAGGACACGGTGTCGCCACCCCGGCTCTTCGCTGCGTACATCTCGACGTCGGCGCGCCGCATCCACCCGTCCATCAGGTCCTCGAGGCGAGAGGCCACGACGTCTGCGCTGTCCACGACCACGACCCCGACGCTCGCGGTGACACGCGGTCGCGCCGCACCCGCGACGGCCGCCTTCATCCGGTGCGCGACGGATTCCACCTCGCGACGGTCGACGAATCCGACCGCCGCGAACTCCTCGCCACCGAGCCGCGCGTGGATCAGGTGCGGGGTCGCCGCCTGGACTCGCCGTGAGACGTCGGCGAGCACACGATCACCGACGTCGTGTCCGTGGCGATCGTTCACAGCCTTGAAGGCGTCGAGATCGTAGACGGCTGCCAGCAGCGCGTCCCCCGGGCCCGCGGGTGTCTCGACGACTCTGCGCAGCAGTGCCCCTCGAAGCCCTCGCCGGTTGAGCAGGCCGGTGAGCGGGTCGACGAGGGATTCGGCGGCCTCCTCACGAAGCAGCCACCAACCCATGTGCGAGAGGATCGGGATCACGACGAGCACCGACGCGGACATCACACCTTTCGCCACGGCGCGCGGGACGTCGGTCGGTGGGTCGAACACCAGCGGGAGGAGCACCACGACGACGACCGTGGCCGAGAAGACCGCGTGGAGGACCACCGCACGGGGACCGTGGAACACGGTCAGGTAGAGACCTGGGACGAGCAGCATGAGAGCGCCGCTGAGACCGGTCATCGGGTCGGCGTCGAGCGACGAGGCGACCCCGATCGCGAGGTCCGCACTCACCGCGAACGCACAGGACACCACGACACCCGGCCACGCGCCGACGACCCAGCGGACAAACCAGGAAACACCGATCGCTGCGCAGGTGATCGCGACGACCGAGCCGACGACGCCCTCGGGGCCCGCGGGCGAGGCCATCATCAGCAGAACGGCGACGGTCAACGACCCGGCGACCACCCCGACGACGACCCGCACCACCGCCGTGAGCGCGCGGCTCTCGAGAAATGCCCGCAGCCACAGGTGGTCGACGGGATCGCGCCACCACTCCCCGAGGAGGGTCACGACGCGACGGGCTGTGCTCAGGAACGTGTTCGCGGTGGTCGAGGTCACCGAACGGATTCCTATCGTCGTGCGGGGGTTCAGGGTCTGCAGTACACACGTCCGGGTGGGCGTTCACCAACAGCACCCCGGGAACCTCCGCGGGTGTCGACGGACGACCTCGCGTCGGATCGGGCCCGATCGTCACACTCCCCGGAAACGGGCGAGGAACTCGGCGGTGCGGGTACTGCGCGGCGCGGTGAACACCTGCTCGGCGGTGCCCGCCTCCTCGATGCGACCGTCGGCGAGGAACACGACGCGGTCGGCGACCTCGCGGGCGAACGCCATTTCGTGGGTGGCCATCACGATGGTCATCCCGTCGGCGGCGAGACCGCGGACGACCTGCAGGACCTCGCCGACGAGCAGCGGGTCGAGCGCGGCGGTCACCTCGTCGAGCAGCAGCAGCTCGGGGTCGCCGGCGACGGCCCGGGCGAGCGCCACCCGCTGCTGCTGCCCACCCGACAGCTCGTCGGGGTACGCGGTCCCCTTGTCGGGCAGGCCCACCCGCTCGAGCAGTGCCTGGGCCGATCGTCGCGCGTCGGAGCGTGACCGACCGTGCACCCGCACGGGCCCCAGCGTGATGTTGTCGCGGACGGTCAGGTGCGGGAATAGGTTGTAGGCCTGGAACACCACGCCGATGCGCCGCCGCACGTCGTCCGGTTCGACACGCGGGTCGGTGATCTCGCGTCCGTCGAACCAGATCTCGCCATCGTCGACCTCGTCGAGCAGGTCGATGCACCGCAGCAGCGTCGACTTCCCGGACCCCGACGCGCCGATCAGGCAGACCACCTCGCCCGCGGTCACGGTGAGGTCGATCCCACCGAGCACCTCGTGATCCGGTCCGCCGCGACGGGAGTACGACTTCCGGACGTCGACGAGACGCAGCAGCTCGCGGTCGCTCACAGCGCGTTCTCCCGACGCAGCGACCGCATCGTGAGGTGATCGGTGACGCGCGCGAGCGGGATGGTCGCGACGATGAAGAAACACGCGGCCACGACATAGGGCGTGAAGACGAAGTCGCGGCCGGAGATCACCTGCGCCGCGCGCAGCGACTCGACGAGCCCGATCGTCGACAGCAGCGCGGTGTCCTTCTGCAACGAGACGAAGTCGTTGAGCAGGGGCGGCCCCACCCGTCGGACTGCTTGCGGGAGCACGACGAACCGCAGCGTCGAGCGGTAGGACAGACCGATGGCGCGCCCGGCCGCCCACTGCGTGGGGTGGATCGACTGGATGCCGGCTCGAAAGACCTCGGCCACGTACGCGCCGTAGCTCAGCGTCAGCGCGATCGTCCCCAGCCAGAACAGGCTCGTCGGTGCGCCCGTGAGCTGCAGTGCGGGTATGCCGAACCCGACGAGCAGCACCACGAGGAGCGTGGGGGTGCCGCGGAAGACGTCGGTGTAGACCACCGCGACCACCTTGAGCGGCGCGAGCGCGGGACTCGGGACCACGCGGATCACCGCGACCAGCAGCCCGAGCGCGAGAACGAAGACCTCGACGACCAGGAACAGCCGGATGTTCAGCCAGAACGCCTCGGCGACGTCGGGCAGGGCGGCCGCCGCGTCGGACGGGCTGAAGAACGTGGCTTGCACGCGGTCCCACCCCGGTGAGGTGACGACGAGCGCCGCGAGTGCCCCGAGCACCACCACGGTCGAGACGGCGGCGATCGTCGCGCGGGTCCGCGTGCGCCGTCGCCGGAACCGGTCGCGCTCGAGCCGGCGGGCGCTCGGCGTGCGGGGCTCGGTGGAGGTGTCGGTCACCGCAGCTCGGGGACGTCGGTCGCCTGGCTCAGCCACTGCTTCTGCAGTGCGGCGAGGGTGCCGTCGGCGCGGAGCGCGTTCACCGCGGCGCTGACGCACGACGTCAGCGGGCTGCCCTTGGCCAGCAGCATGCCGAACTGCTCCTGCTCACCGCGGGTGGGTTGGAACTGACCCACGATCGTCGCGCCGGTCAGTTCGGCCGACGTCAGGTAGTAGGCGGTCGGCAGGTCGGCGACGATCGCGTCGACCTGCCGGTTCTGCAGAGCCTGCGCCGCCTTCGAGGTGTCGTCGTAAACGAGGGGTTTGCTCGTCGGTGCGATCTGGTCGATGGCGGTGAGGGACGTGGTCGCGATCTGCGCGCCCAGTCGCGCGTTCTTCAGGGCCGACAGCGACGTCGCCCCGGCGAACGGGGAGTCCTTGAGCGTGATGATCGCCTGCGCCGCCCGGTAGTAGGGCGCGGAGAAGTCGACCGCCTTCTCGCGCTGCGTGGAGATGGAGAACTGGTTGATGTCGACGTCGAAGTTCTTCGGCCCCGGTTGGATCACCTGGTTGAACCCGGCCTTCGTCCATGTGACCGCGTCCCGGGCGAAGCCGAGCTTGGCCGCCACGGCGTAGGCCACCGCGGACTCGAACCCGCGCCCGTTGGTGGGGTCGTTGTCGGAGAACCACGGCTCGTAGGCGGGGTCGTCGGTGGCGACGGTGAGCTTGCCCGGCGTCATGACCTTCAGCGTCGAGGGCGTGCAGTCGGTGAGCGCGACCGACGACGACGCGGCCGGGGAGGACGACTCCGAGGCCGGTGCGCACGCGGCGAGGGCGGACAGGGCGAGCACCGACACGACGGTCGCGGCACGGGTGAGGGAGAGCGGCATCGGGACATCGTAGGCACCCCATCGTCGCTGGTCGCGGGGAGGAGTTTGGAGCGCGGTGATCCGATGCCCGACCATCGAGGGGTGAGTGGATCCCCCCGTCGAGAGAACGTGCCCGGGGCGATCACCTTCAGACCGCTCACCCGCACGGACTTCCCGATGCTGGCGCGCTGGCTCGCCGACGATCGTGTGCACCGCTGGTGGTTCCAGGATCACACCGACGCGGCGGTCGAGAAGGACTTCGGACCGCAGATCGACGGCACCGAGCCGGGGGAGGATCTCGTCGTCGAGATCGACGGCCGCGCCGTCGGACTGCTCCAGCGGTCGCGCATCCGCGATCTCCCCGAGGACGTCGCAGCGCTCGAACCGATCGTGGGACCCGTACCGGCGACGGCGTGGTGTCTCGACTACCTGATCGGCGCCGAGACCGACCGTGGGCGCGGACTCGGACCGCGGATGGTCACCGCTGCCGTGGACGACACCTTCTCCCGGTACCCGGAGGCGACCGAGATCCTCGTGCCGGTCGTCGCGGCCAACCGCGCGTCGTGGCGGACGCTGAAGAAGGCCGGGTTCGTGATCGTCGCATCCGGTGACATCCCGCCGGACAACCCTGTCGACGATCCCCGTCACCATGTCCTGCGCCGAATCCGAACGGGGACCATCTGATGCGCGCGATCCCCCGCGAGATCTGGGTCCTGCTGTCGGCCAACGTCGTGATCGCGCTCGGGTACGGGCTGATCGCGCCGGCACTGCCCGCGTTCGCCCGGAGCTTCGACGTGGGTGTGGGCGCGGCGTCGGTGATCGTGTCCGCCTTCGCCGCGATGCGGCTGGTGTTCGCGCCCGTCGGTGGGCGGCTGGTGTCGCGGCTGGGGGAGCGTCGGATCTACCTGACCGGCCTGGTGATCGTGTCCGCATCGACGCTGGCGTGCGCGTTCGCCCAGTCCTACTGGCAGCTGCTGCTGTTCCGCGCGGCCGGCGGCATCGGCTCGACGATGTTCACCGTCTCCGCGCTCGCGCTGCTGATCCGGTTGGCCCCGGCCGAGATCCGCGGCCGCGCGTCAGGGTTCTTCAGCGCGGGTTTCCTCATGGGCAGCATCACCGGGCCGCTGATCGGCGGCGCGCTGGTCGGGTTCGGGCTACGGATGCCGTTCGTGGTCTATGCGATCGCGCTGATCGTCGCCTCGCTGGTCGTCGCGACACTCCTGCGCGGCGTCGGTGGGCGACCCGTCGTGGACGCGTCGGCGCCCGTGGTCGAGCCCCTGTCGTTCGTCGAGGCGTTGCGCGACAGCGCCTATCGAGCGATCCTCACCTCGAACTTCACCCAGGGGTTCGCCTCGATGGGTGTGCGGGTCGCGCTCGTCCCGCTGTTCGTCGTCGACGCCGACGGTCTCGACGAGTCGCCCGCGCTGGCCGGGGTGCTGCTCGCCGTCTACGCCGCCGGCAACGTCGTCGCGATCCTGGCGGCGGGACGTCTCTCGGACCGGTTCGGGCGCAAACCCCTGATGCTGCCGGGTCTCGCGATCATGGCGGCGTCGACGCTCGTCCTCGGCTTCAGCGGGACGATCGTGCTCGCCGGCCTGCTCAGTTTCGCGGCGGGGATCGGCTCCGGGCTGTTCGCGCCGACGCACCAGGCGTCGCTCGCCGACCTGTTGTCGGTGCGCGGGCAGGGCGGCACCGCGCTCGCGGCGTTCCAGATGACCTCCGACATCGGCGCGGTGAGCGGGCCCGTCGTGGCCGGATACGTCGCGCAGAGCGCGGGTTTCGGTCCGGCGTTCCTGCTCACCGGTGTCGTCCCGCTCGTCGCCCTGGGATTCTGGTCGGTCGCCCGGGAGACGGCGCCGGTCCGGTCGGGAGCCGCGTCGCCGTCGGCGACCGACGGCGTGTGAACCCCGACAGGCACCCCACGCGGCCACTACCGTGGGTCCATGGAGACCGAGCCGTCGACACCGACGCCCCCGGGTGCCGACTCGGAGGTGGGTCGCCTGCGCACCGTGCTGCTGCACCGGCCCGGTGACGAACTCCGCCGCCTCACCCCGCGCAACAGCGACCAGCTGCTGTTCGACGGTCTGCCCTGGGTCGACCGGGCGCAGGAGGAACACGACGCCTTCGCCGCGCTGCTGAGCGACCACGGCGTCGAGGTGTTGCTGCTCGGTGACCTGTTGATCGAGACCATGCAGGCCAGCGGCGCGGCGCGGATGCAGGGGATCGCCGCGGCCGTCAGCGCGCGCCGTCTCGGCCCCCATCTCGCCGCCGAGCTCGCGGCGTACCTACGGGGCGTCGACGCCGTCGAACTCGTCTCGGTGCTCACCGCCGGGATGACGTTCGACGAACTCCCCGAGAGTCCCGCCGCGGCACGCACGTCACTGGTCCGGCGCATGCACCACGGCGTCGAGTTCGCCATCGACCCGCTGCCGAACCTGCTGTTCACCCGCGACAGTTCGTTCTGGATCGGGCCTCGGTTCGCCATCACCAGCCTCGCCCTGCCCGCCCGGTCCCGGGAGACCTCGCTCACCGACATCGTCTACGCCCACCATCCCCGGTTCCGAGGTGCCCGTCGGGCCTACGAGTCCCACTCGGCGCCCGTCGAGGGTGGCGACGTGCTGCTCATGGCGCCGGGGGTGGTCGCCGTCGGGGTGGGGGAACGCACCACACCGGCCGGCGCGGAGGCGTTGGCGCACAGTCTGTTCGACGACGGACTGGCGCACACCGTGCTCGCCGTGCCCATCGAGCAGCGGCGCGCGTCGATGCACCTCGACACCGTCTGCACCATGGTCGACACCGACGCCGTCGTCATGTACCCGGCTGTCCACGACACCCTCTCGGCCTTCATCATCACCCGCGACGCCGGGTCGGTCAGCGGGCCCCGACCGTTCGTCGAGGCCGCCGCCGACGCGATGGGGATCGGGAAGCTCCGCGTCATCGACACCGGGCTCGACCCCGTCACCGCGGAACGCGAGCAGTGGGACGACGGCAACAACACCCTGGCCATCGCCCCGGGGGTGGTCGTCGCCTACGACCGCAACGTCGAGACGAATCGTCGGCTGTCGCAGTCGGGGATCGAGGTGCTCACCATCTCCGGTAGCGAGCTCGGGTCCGGCCGCGGCGGCCCACGGTGCATGTCCTGCCCGGTCACGCGCGACCCGCTCCCGGGGGCGTAGCCGTGGCGCTCGACATCACCATCGACCCGTCGTCGTCGGAACCGCCGTTCGAGCAGGTCCGACGCGGGGTGATGGAGCTCGTCGCGCGCGGTGACCTCATCGTGGGCACGCGGCTCCCGACCGTTCGCGCGCTCGCCGACGCGCTGGGGATCGCGGCCAATACCGCCGCCCGCGCCTACCGCGAACTCGAGGCCGCCGGGGTGATCGAGACGCGCGGACGGCACGGCTCGTTCGTCGCCGCCCGGTCGGACTCGGCGCGCGACCAGGCGCAACGGGCGACGACCGAGCACGTCGCCGCGTTGCGGGCGCTGGGGATCGCCGACGACGAGATCACATCGATGCTGGCAGCCGCGGTGCGACGCCGGCCCTGACGCGCGTGTGCGCTGCGCGGATGTCGGGTAACGCCTGAATGTCCTTTGTGTGATCTTTTGGCGGTTGGGCCGATTCCTTGCGAGAGTGAAGGCCATGGCAGTCACGACACCCACCCCCGCCACCGGAGAGCACGGTGACACCGCCGGAGCCCCGCCCACACCGCCCACCGGTCGGCGACGTGCCGGTGTCGACGTCGTCGTGTTCGGTGTCACCGCGGTGCTGGTCGTCGCGTTCCTCGTCTGGGGGATCGTCGACAAGTCGGGCCTGAAGGAGGGCACGGCGTCGGTCCTGGCCGGCATCACCGACAACCTGGGCTGGCTGTTCATCCTCGCGGCGACGGCGTTCGTGCTGTTCGCGATCTTCCTGGCCGTCAGCAAGTACGGGAAGATCCCCCTCGGGCGTGACGGCGAGAAGCCCGAGTACCGCACCATCAGCTGGATCGCGATGATGTTCAGCGCCGGCATGGGCATCGGCTTGATGTTCTACGGCGCCTACGAACCGCTCACGCACTACGTCAACGCGCCGCCCGGAACCGACGCGCGCGACGTGGGTGTCGCCATGGCCACCACCATGTTCCACTGGGGTCTGCACCCCTGGGCGATGTACGCCGTCGTCGGCCTGGCGATCGCCTACAGCACCTATCGCTGCGGTCGCGGCCAGCTGATGAGCGCGGTGTTCGCCCCGCTGCTCGGCCATCGCGCGAACGGCTGGGGCGGCAAGGTCATCGACATCCTGGCCATCTTCGCCACCCTGTTCGGCACCGTCGCGTCCCTGGGACTCGGTGCGGCACAGATCGGTTCGGGCTTCGAGGAACTGGACTGGGTCGGGGAGAGCGGCAAGTACCTGCTCGTGGCCGTGATCGCGGTGCTCACAGCGGCATTCGTCGCCTCGGCCGTGTCCGGTGTGGCCAAGGGAATCCAGTGGCTGTCGAACATCAACATGGTGCTGGCCATCGTGCTCGCGCTCTTCGTGTTCGTCGTCGGGCCGACGGTCTTCATCATGAACATCATGCCGACGTCCATCGGCAGCTACCTCAACGACATCACGTCCGACGCCGCGCGCAGCGCCGCCACCACCGACGCCGCCGGCCAGGAGTGGCTGTCGGGCTGGACGATCTTCTACTGGGCGTGGTGGGTCTCCTGGACCCCGTTCGTCGGCATGTTCCTGGCCAAGATCAGTCGCGGCCGGACCATCCGTCAGTTCGTCATCGGCGTGATGATCGTTCCGACCACCGTCTCGCTGGTGTGGTTCGCCGTCTTCGGCGGTACCGCCATCAGTCAGGAGATGGCCGGGAAGGGCCTGTCGAACAGCGAGAACGAGGAATCGCAGCTGTTCGACATGCTGAACAACCTGCCGCTCGCCGGGATCGCCTCGGTGCTCGTGATGGTGCTGGTCGCCATCTTCTTCGTGTCGGGTGCGGACTCCGCCTCGCTGGTGATGGCCACGCTGTCGCAGCGGGGACGTGCCGAACCGTCGCGGAGCGTGACCGTCTTCTGGGGTGTCCTGACCGGTGCCGTCGCGGCACTGTTGCTGTGGGTCAGCGGCGACGACGCACTCGAGGGCATCAAGACGATGGCGATCATCGCGGCGCTGCCCTTCGTCATCGTCATGATCGCGATGTGCGTGTCGCTCTTCCTGGACCTCCGTCGCGACCCGCTGATCATCGCCGCGCGGCAGCGCGCGGAGGGCATCGACGACAAGGTCCGCGTCCACGCGAACACCCTCGCCGCGACCGACCCGACGACCGACGTCCTGCCGTCGGGCAGCGTCCCCGTCGACGCGTCCCTGCTCGACCCGCCGCCGCCCGCCGACAAGATCTGACGGGCGGGCGCCGGCCGACGGGCTGACTCGGCGGAGGATCGTTGATCCGGGATGCGATACTCGTCACAGTGCCGCATCCCGGCGGCGGATCTCACAGGAGTCTCGATGCGTCGTACCGCACGGTGGTCCACCACAGCTCTCGCCGGAGTCCTCGTCGCCGCGGGCGTCGCGGTGGGTGCGGCCCCGGCGTCCGCCGGGTCGGTGACGGTGCCGTCGCCGGTGAAGGCCGCGCCGGGCAGCGTCGACCTGCGGTCGGCGACGGTCGACTACGACCGGGCTGCGGGGCGTCTCGACATCACCCTGACCTTGCGCGGCTTCCCGGGCTTCGGCCGCGGCACCGGCCCGACCTACTCGGTGCTGCTGTACGGGCCTCGCAACGTCACCGGCGGGACGGGGCAGTCGGTGGCCGCTATCTCGGTGAGCGGGCCGCCGATCCGTGACGGCTTCCCGGTGCGCGGCGGCACCCCGTTCATCAGCCCGATGATCTTCAACCCCGTCGGCACGGACAAGAACCAGATCGTGAACACCGAGACGCGCTACGCCGGGCGGCAGGTGCTGTTCCGCGCGCAGGACGACCGGCTCAAGAACCTGCCGCTGGCGTTCTTCGACGTGCAGACGAGCCTCGACCAGATCTACGTCGCCTCCGACGTCGGGTCGACCGACACCCTCCGCGGGGCGATCCCGCCGAACTGACACGGCACGCCCGCCGCCGACAACCCGTCTGCCCGGCACCCGGAACCGTTCGTTGGGCACCCGGAACCGTTCGTTGGGCGGCCGCGGCGCCTGAGCGTGATCCAAATGCCCAACCACCGGTTCCACCTGCCCAACAGATGGTTCCTGGCGCCCAACAGATGGTTCCTGGCGCCCAACAGATGGTTCCTGGCGCCCATAAGATGGCTGATGGGGCTGACGGGGTGGAGCCGGGGTCGGACGGATGGTTCCGGGGCGATGGCGCCGGGGTGAGGCGGGCGGTCAGCGCCAGCTGGGCAACCACATCTGCAGGTTCCACTCGCGGAGTGAGAGCGGGCCGCCGGTGAGGATCGGCCACATCCAGATGAAGTTCGTGATCACCAGGCCGATGTAGACCGATGCCAGCGCCACGCCGAGCATCCGTCGTTCCCGCCCGAACGACCGCCATCGCCCGTCGGCGCCGAGCAGGTCGCCGACGCACAACGCCAACCCGATCACCAGGAACGGCGCCATCGCGGTGGCGTAGAAGAAGTACATCTGGCGGTCGAGGTTCGCGAACCAGGGCAGCCACGCGGCGCCGTACCCGACGAGCACGACGGCGTAGCGCCAGTCGCGGCGAGCGATCCACCGCCACAGCCCCCACAGCAGCATCGGGAACGCCAGCCACCACATCGCCGGGGTGCCGATGAGCATCTGGACGCGGATGCACTCGCCGCCGCCGCACTGGTCGGGCCCGTTCTGTACCGCGTAGAGCATGGGGCGCAGGCTCATCGGCCACGTCCACGGTTTCGACTCCCACGGGTGGTGGTTGCCCGCGGAGTTCGTGAGGCCCTCGTGGAACTTGAGAATCCCGGCCTCGTAGTACCAGAGCGATCGCCACGCCCCGGGCACCCAGGAGAACGCCCCGTCGTAGCCGACCTGATTGCCGACGGCGTAGCGGTACACCGACGTCTCGCCGGCGAACCACGGCGCGAAACTGGCCAGGTACACGAGGATCGGCGTGACCGCGAGGCTGAAGCCGGCAGGGACGACGTCGCGCCGCACCGTGCCCATCCACGGTCGCTGCACGTGGTAGGCGCGACGGTTGGCGACGTCGAAGCCGAGCGACAGCAGCAGGTAGAAGAGCACGAAGTAGATCCCCGACCACTTCGTCGCGCAGCCCAGGCCGAGCAGGAGAGCGGTCGCGAACCGCCACCAGCGGAACCCCAGCCGGGGGCCGAACGGTGTGTCGGCGATCCGTCCCTCGGTCCACACCCGGTGCATGCGTGCACGCATCTGGTCGCGATCGGCGATGAGCGTCGCCATGGCCGCGAGCAGGAAGAAGATCTGGACGATGTCGAGCATGCCGACACGCGACGACACGAACGTCACGCCGTCGCAGATGAGGAACACCGCGGCGATCGCACCGATCAGCGTCGAGCGCGACAGCCGCCGGGTCATGCGGAAGACGATCAGCACCATGAGCGTGCCCAGGACGGCCGACGCGAACCGCCACCCGACCGGTGTGTACCCGAACATCCCCTCACCGAGCGCGATGATCCACTTGCCGACCGGCGGGTGGACGACGAGCCCGTAGGCCGGGTTGTCCTCGATCCAGTTGCCGCCGGTGAGGACCTGCCACGCCTGGGGGACGTAATGCTTCTCGTCGAAGACCGGTGTGCCGTTGTCGGTGGGGTGGCCGAGTCCCCAGAACCGCGTGATCGCGGCGATCACGGTCAGGACGGCGGCGATGATCCACCCGCGGCGGGTGTCGGTGGCGCCGAACACGGGCGGCGGGACCGACGGGCCGGGGCGCGCACCGAGGTCCTCGGTCTGCCCGCGCCCGTCGAGGAGCTCCGACGCGTCGACGAGACCACGGGGGTCGACGGGTGCGGCGGTGCTCACCCGCACGATCGTAGGCTGTCCGACGATGGGGACCACGGATGACGGCGACGCCGACCCGGCCGCGCGTCCGGGTTGTCTGATCCTGGCCGCGACGCCGATGGGTCGCGCCGACGACGCCTCGCCCCGGCTGCGCGAGGCACTGAGCAGCGCCGATGTCGTCGCAGCGGAGGACACACGCCGCACGCGTGCGCTGGCCGCCGCGCTCGGCGTGACGATCAGCGGGCGTGTCGTCAGCTACTACGACCAGGTCGAGGAGCGTCGTGCCCCGGCGCTCGTCGACGACGTCGCCGCGGGCCTGCGGGTCCTGCTGGTCACGGACGCGGGCATGCCGTCGGTGAGCGACCCCGGCTACCGACTCGTCGTCGCGTGCGTGGAGGCGGGTCTGCCGATCACCTGCCTGCCCGGACCCTCGGCGGTGACGACGGCGCTGGCGCTGTCGGGCCTGCCCGTCGAACGCTTCTGCTTCGACGGGTTCGCGCCCCGCAAGCCGTCGGCGCGGCGCACGTGGCTCCGCGAACTCGTCGACCAACCCCGCACCGTGGTGTTCTTCGAGTCGCCGCACCGCCTCGCCGACTGCCTCGACGACGCGGCCGCGGTGCTCGGCCCCGACCGTCGCGCCGCGGTCTGCCGTGAGCTGACGAAGACCTACGAGGAGGTTCGGCGCGGCACCCTCGCCGAACTTGTCGCCTGGGCGGCCGACGGGGTGCGCGGCGAGATCACCGTGGTGGTGGAGGGCGCGACCGCGGCGCCGGCCGACCCGACCGACCTCGTCGACGAGGTCGAGGCGCTCGTCGCCGACGGAGCGCGGCTCAAGGACGCGTGTGCGGAGGTGGCCGGGCGGGCGGGTGTCTCGCGCCGCGACCTCTACGAGGCGGTCCTCGCCGCGCGCTGATCGCGCAACCCGACGATCGACGCCGCCTTGTCCAGGCACTCCTGCCATTCGTGGGCGGGATCGGAGTCGATGGTGATGCCGCCGCCGACGCCGAGGCCCATCCGACCGTCGGGTGTGACCTCGACGGTGCGGATCGCGACGGACAGGTCGAGGTCACCGTCGGGCGACCGCACGCCGATCGCGCCGCAGTAGACCCCGCGGGCGTCGGCCTCCCAGCCGGACAACATCTCTCGCGCCCGCAGCTTCGGCGTCCCGGTGACCGAGCCGGGTGGGAACGTGGCCTCCAGCAGGGCGTCGGTGCGAACGTCGGTGGGGACGTGGGCGGCCACGGTCGAGACGAGGTGCCAGACACCGGGCGCCGCGTGCACCGACAGCAGTTCGGGGACGGTCACGCTGCCGGGGACCGCGACGCGGCCCAGGTCGTTGCGGACCAGGTCGACGATCATGACGTTCTCGGCGACGTCCTTCGTCGACGCGCGCAGGAGGGCGGGGTCGTCGGAGAGCGGGAGGGTGCCCTTGATGGGGCTCGAGGTCACCATCTCGCCGCGGCGCCGCAGGTAGGTCTCGGGCGAGAAGGACACGACCGAACCCCAGTGCCCGGACAGGAACGCGGCCTTGCGCGGCGCCATCTGCTGCACGCCGCTGCGGAAGACGTCGACGGGCTGCCCGGTGAGGTCGCCGGTGAACCGACTGCACACGCAGGCCTGGTAGATCTCACCCGCGGCGATCGCCTCGAGGCACTCGCGGATCGCCCACTCGTGGCGGTCGCGGTCGGGGGGACGCCACGTCGCGTCCCACTGTCCGACGGGGACGGGATCGCCGACGACGCTGTCGCGCAGCAGATCCGGGCATCGGTCACCTGTCGAGTGCCACGACCAGTCGCCGTCCCGCAGCAGCAGGACACCGTCGCACGTGCCGCCGAGGACGGCGGGGAGCCGCGCCTCGTCGAGACGGTCCGGGAACGAGAGCGCACCGAACCAGAACCGATCCGGCCGCGACGACGGTCCGCGCCCGGCGGTGATGTCCACCGACGGCGCGATCACCGCATCGGCTCCGAGCCAGTCGCCGACGAGCGCCGCCGGTGGTGGGAACCGATGTCGCCGTGCGTGATCGGCGAGTGCGCCCAGGACGTCGACGGCGCTGCGGCCGGG
The DNA here is from genome assembly GCF_024171725.1 of Williamsia serinedens. Classification (GTDB taxonomy): domain Bacteria; phylum Actinomycetota; class Actinomycetes; order Mycobacteriales; family Mycobacteriaceae; genus Williamsia_A; species Williamsia_A serinedens. Next base: position 252,563 of record NZ_JAMTCG010000003.1, on the reverse strand, counting down.
GCCGAGCACCTCGGTCGTCATGGGCCCGGGGTCAGTCGCGGGAGTCGTCGTAGCGGGGGAACACCGGCGACGGCTTCGGCAGCACAGACCCCGGGGTGAGGCGCTCACCGACGTGCGCGAAGGTGCGGGCACCGGCGTCGACGGCGAGCAGGTCCAGGATGCGGCCCGTCGACTCCGGCATCACCGGCTGCGCGAGGATCGCGACGATCCGCACCACCTCGGCGCAGACGTAGAGGACGGTCCCGGCGCGCGAGAGGTCGGTCTTGGCGAGCTTCCACGGCTCCTGCGCCGAGATGTAGCGGTTCGTCTCACCAAGGACCTCCCACAGCGCCTCGAGCGCGAGATGCATGGCCTGCACGTCGAACTCGGCGCGCACCCGCTCGAGCAGGCCGTCGGCCCGGGCGAGCAGTGCGGAGTCGTCGTCGGTGAAGTCGCCCGGCTCGGGCACGCCACCGTCGAAGTTCTTGGCGATCATCGACAGTGACCGCTGTGCGAGGTTGCCGAACTCGTTGGCGAGGTCGGCGTTGATCCGCGACACGATCGCCTCGTGCGAGTAACTGCCGTCCTGGCCGTACGAGACCTCGCGCAGCAGGAAGAAGCGCAGCGGGTCGAGTCCGTACTGGTCGACGAGCGCGTACGGGTCGACGACGTTGCCGACCGACTTGCTCATCTTCTCGCCCTTGTTGAACAGGAAGCCGTGCGCGAAGACCCGTTTCGGCAGCTCGATCCCCGCACTCATCAGGAACGCCGGCCAGTACACGCAGTGGAACCGGACGATGTCCTTGCCGATGATGTGCAGGTCGGCCGGCCAGAACCGTTCCAGCAGAGCGGGATCGGTGTCGGGGAAGCCCGCGCCGGTGAGGTAGTTGGTGAGTGCGTCGACCCAGACGTACATGACGTGGTCGGGGTCGCCGGGGACGGGCACGCCCCAGTCGAAGTTGGTGCGCGAGATCGACAGGTCGCGCAGGCCGCCCGCGACGAAGCTCGCGACCTCGTTGCGACGCGTCACCGGTCCGATGAAGTCGGGCTGCGACTCGTAGAGCGCGAGCAGCCTGTCCTGGTAGGCCGACAGCCGGAAGAAGTAGCTGGCCTCCTCGGTCCACTCGACCGGGGTGCCGGTCGCGGTGGCGACCCGGCTGCCGTCCTCCAGCGTCGTCAGCTCGTCCTCGCCGAAGTAGGCCTCGTCGCGGACGGAGTACCACCCGCTGAACGTGTCGAGGTAGATGTCGCCCGCGTCGGCCATCCGGCGCCACAGTTCCTGGCTGGCGACCTCGTGGTCGGCGTCGGTGGTACGGATGAACCGGTCGAAACTGCTGCCCAACGTCTCCTGCAACGCGCGGAAGGCGGCCGCGTTGCGGTCGGCCAGGTCGCGCGTCGGGATGCCCTCGGCCGCAGCGGTCTGCTGCATCTTCTGGCCGTGTTCGTCGGTGCCGGTGAGGAATCGGACGTCGAAGCCGTCGAGCCGCTTGAACCGGGCGATGGCGTCGGCCGAGACGTACTCGTAGGCGTGGCCGATGTGCGGGACACCGTTCGGGTAGGCGATGGCGGTCGTGACGTAGAACGGGGTCGCGGTGTCGTCAGCCATGATGGGCCAGCTTAGACAGTGACCGCGCGCGCGATGTTGTCGGTGATTGCGCCGACGATCTGCGGCCACAACGGCTCCGGCAGGTCGTGACCCATCCCGTCGAGCAACAGCAGCCGTGAGTCGGGGACGGCGTGCGCGATGGCCTTGCCGCCCGCCGGGCGCATCAGCGTGTCCGCGCGACCGTGGATGACGACGGTCGGTGCGGTGATCGCCCGGGCGTATCGGCGGAGGCTGCCGCTGCCCATGACCGCCGCCGACTGGCGCATCACACCGGCCGGGTCGAACGCGCGGTCGTGGAACGACGCCGCGAGCTCCCACGCCTCGTCGTCGGACAGCGGGTACCCGGGGCTGCCGATGGTCTGCAGCGCCTTCGCCGACGTCGCGATGTACTCCTCGCGGGTCGCGCCCTTGCCCGGACCCGACAGCAACGCCATCAGCTTCTCCGGCGCCGGCGGCGGCAGGAACATCTGCAGCGTCGACGAGAAGATGATCGCCGCCGACAGGGTCCGCTCCGGGTACTTGCCCGCGACGACCTGCGCGATCATCCCGCCCATCGACGCGCCGACGACGTGGACGCGGTCGAGGCCGAGATGGTCGAGCAGGCCGATCGCGTCGGCCGCCATGTCGACGACGGTGTAGGGCACGGGACTGCCGAACCCGAGCTCGGTGCGGATGAGCCGCGGTATCAGCGATCCGCGCACCCGGACGCCGTCGAGGTGGGTCGACAAGCCGATGTCGCGGTTGTCGAAGCGGATGACCCGGAAGCCCGCGTCGACGAGGGCCTCGCAGAACCCGACGGGCCACACGGTCAGCTGTGCCGAAAGGCCCATGATGAGCAGGATCGGCGGGGCGGACTCGTCACCGAGGTCCTCGTAGTACAGCTCGATGTCGAACTTCTCGCCGTCGATCTCGGCGGTCCCCACCGGCGCTGTCCCGCTCCGCATCTCCATGCCGACGACGATAGTCAGCGCCGATCAGCCGGCCGGCGTCAGCGCGTCGGTGAACCACCCCAGGGTCGTCGACAGGGCCTGGTCGAGCGGCGTCGGAGCGACGCCGAAGGTCGTCTCGAAGGCCGTCGACACCATGTTCTGCGGGATCCGGTGCTGGTAGAACATCTCCGCGTACTCGGCCATGAACTGCTCGTCGAACCCGCCGATCGGCGTCGGCTCGTCGAGTACCAGCGCCTCGAGCTGACGCCCGAGCAGCGCGCCGACCCGGCGATGGATCTCGGCGGTGGACACCGCGGGGACGGTGGGCAGGTGCCACACCCGGCCCAGCGCGCGGTCGTCGGTCCCGAGGGTCACCAGCCCGGCGGCGACGTCGGGGACGTGGCTGTACGAGTGCGGCAGTTCGATGTCGCCGAACGCCACCACGGGCTCCCCGGCGATCGCCTGCGGGAAGAACCCGGCGCCCAGGGTCGACGACCAGACGCCGGGGCCGAAGAAATCGGCGGAGCGTCCCAGGCTCACGCGGATCCGGCCGCGCGCGTGCTCGGCCAGGTACCGACGGTCGAGGTCGGCCCGCATCCGACCCTTCTGCGACGTCGCGGCGAACGGGGTGTCCTCGGTGATGTGGTCGCCGTCGGCGGTGCCGTAGGGGTACAGGGTGTCGAGGACGACGAGGGTGGCGTCGTGGTGGGCGGCCGCGCCGACGACCGCGTCGGCGATGACGGGCATCTCCGCCACCTGGCGGTGGTAGGGCACGTTGACCGCGTGGTAGATCACCGACGCCCCGGCGGTCGCCGCGACCGCGGACTCGGGGTCGGAGACGTCCGCGACGACGGTCTCGACCGCGGGGTCGACGCCGTCGATCGTCGATCGGGACACATGGCGCGTGCGCAGCCCCCGTCGACGGAGTTCGGCGACGACGGCCGTGCCGGCGGGACCGGCTCCGAGGACGACGTGCAGCGGTGTGGTGGTCATGGCGAACCTTTCAGTGACTGATCACTCACTACGAGTGATCGATGGGCCCACCACCGGCGGTGGTGGGGGATCAGGGGTGGGTCGGCAGGTGCTCGATGCCCTCGGTGACCGTGGTGGCCCATTCGTCGTCGAGGGCGAAGGCGTCGATCGCGGTCAGCAGGTGGCACAGCTGGCCGACGGCGAGGAAGTCCTGGATCTCCTGCGCCGGCGCGCCGGTCAGGTCCTGCGCGACCTCCACCGTCCGGGCGACGCCCCGGCGCACGGCATCGCGGATCCGAGGTTCCGACGTGGCCGCGAGGGCGTGGACCTGCAGCATCAGCAGGGTGCGGTCGGCGATCAGGGCGGCGTATGCGCTGCCCATGGCGTCCAGCGCGGCGCGTCCGCGCACGTCGGGACCCACTGCGCCGCGCAGGGTGTCGACGATCCGGTCGTAGCAGGCGTCGACGGCGGCGACGAACAGGTCGACCTTGGTGGGGAACAGCTTGAACGCGTAGGCGGTCGAGATGCCGGCCTCGGCCGCGACCGCGGTGGTCGGTGTCGCGTGGAATCCGGCGCCGGCGAAGACGCGGACCGCCGCGCGCACGAGCGCGTCGGAGCGTTCCTCGGCGGTCGAGAGCGTGCGCGTCGCGGCCATGTGAGTGACCGTACACTCACTCTTCGGGCGGCGCCAGGCCTCGGGCCATGAAGATGCTGACCTCGTTCCATCCCTGGGGGTGGTACGGGTCGACGACGACGTAGCCCAGGCGTCCGTACAGCGCGACCGCCTCGGGCTGCCGATTCCCCGTCTCCAGGACGATCCTGGTCAGCCCCCGCTCGCGCGCGCGGGCCTCGAGCCCTGACATCAACGCCTGCGCCACGCCGGCCCGCCGGGCGGAGTCGTCGACGTACAACCGTTTCACCTCGCCGACGCCGGGCAGGTCGTCGTGGACGACGAGGGCGATGCAGCCGACCGGACGTCCGTCGAGTCGGGCGACGAAGTACTCGGCGTCGCCCACGTACGGCTCGGGGTGGTAGTCGGGATACCGACGGGTGAGCTCGGCGACCGTGCGGCGCAACAGGTCCGCGAGATCGGCGTCGTCGTCGGCGACGGGGTCCACCGACACGGGTCCGGCGGGGAGGTCTCTGCGCATCGTCTCGGACGCTACGCCCGCCGACGAAACGCCGTCGCGCGCGGCGGACACCACCTGACACCATGACCCGGTGACCACCCCCACCGGCCGTCCCTTCGCCCAGGTCGACGTCTTCGTCTCGGGTCCGCTCTCCGGCAACCCCGTCGCCGTCGTGCTCGACGGCGCCGGGCTCGACGACGACACCATGGCGGCGTTCGCGCGCTGGACGAACCTGTCGGAGACGACGTTCGTGCTGCCACCGACGGATTCGGCCGCCGACTACCGCCTGCGCATCTTCACCCCGGGCGGCGAGCTGCCTTTCGCGGGACACCCGACGCTCGGGTCGGCGCATGCCTGGCTGGGCTCCGGCGGGATGCCCGCCGGCGACACGATCGTCCAGGAATGTGGCATCGGGCTGGTGACGATCCGCCGCGACGGCGACCGCCTCGCGTTCGCGGCACCCCCGCTGCGTCGGTCCGGTCCCGTCGACGACGCCGTGCTCGCCGAGATCCGCGACGCACTCGGTCTCACCCCGTCCGACGTCGTCGCGAGCAACTGGGTCGACAACGGACCCGGATGGATCGGCCTGATGCTGACTTCGGCGCAGCGCGTCCTCGACGTCCGCCCCGACCTCGCCGCGCTCGGCGACCGTGAGGTCGGGCTGATCGGGGCGCACCGCGACGGTCCGGACGGCGTCGACTACGAGGTGCGCGCGTTCGCCCCCGGCGACGGCGTCCCCGAGGACCCGGTGACCGGCAGTCTCAACGCCGGGTTCGCCGTCTGGCTGCGGTCGACCGGTGAGGTGCCCGCGCAGTACATCGCCGCGCAGGGGACCGCGCTCGGCCGGGCGGGACGGGTCCACGTCGACGACGACGGGACGCACATCTGGGTGGGTGGCGCCTCGACGACGACCATCTCGGGCACGGTGGACCTGTGAGTCCCCGCAAACCGCCACCTCCGGACCCCGACCCGCTCGCGCCGCTCATCGACGCCCACACGCACCTCGCGGCGTGCGGCGGCCGCGACGCACAGGCGGTCCGGGCGATCCTCGACCACGCCGCCTCCGTCGGGGTCGGGGGAGTGGTGACCGTCGCCGACGACATGGTGGACGCCCGCTGGGCCGTGGCCGCCGCGGAATGGGACGACCGCGCCTGGGCTGCGACCGCCCTGCACCCGACCCACGCCGGTGATCTCACCGACGAGACCGCCGAGGAACTGCGCATGATGGCGCAGCACCCGCGGGTCGTCGCGGTCGGGGAGACCGGCCTCGACTGGTACTGGCTGCAGCGCTCCGACGACTGCGCCCCGCGCGAGGTACAGATCGAGTCGTTCCGGTGGCACATCGCGCTCGCGAAAGAGGTCGGCAAGCCGCTGATGATCCACAACCGCGACGCCGGTCGCGACGTGCTCGACGTCCTCGACGACGCGGGGTCGCCGGAGACGGTGATCATGCACTGCTTCTCCGAGGACGAGGCGATCGCGCGGGAGTGCGTCGAGCGCGGGTACCTGCTGTCGTTCTCCGGCACCGTCAGCTTCACCAACGCCGCCGCTCTGCAGGACGCCGCGCGGGTGGTCCCGCCGGAGCTGCTCCTCGTCGAGACCGATGCGCCGTTCCTCACACCGCACCCGTTCCGCGGACACCCGAACCAGTCCTACTGCCTCCCCTACACCGTGCGGGCGTTGGCGCAGGTCCGGGACGACGACGCCGACGACCTGGCCCGTCAGGTGACCGCCAACGCCGAGCGCGCCTACCGGGTGCGGCTGCCCGCGGCCTGACGACGACTTTGCGCCCGACGACAGGCCTCGTTATATTCCTGTGATCGCAGCGATCCCAACCGGTGATCGGTGCTGCGTGGGGGAAACCCAGGACCTTGCCGCCGACCAGAAGTTGACGTGTGTCTTTCCTAGCCAGAATCAACGAGTCGAACTCGATGCGAGTCCGGATCGCCATCGCCGCTCTCCTCGCGACGATCGTCGCCGGCGGCATCCTCGGGGTCGTCCGCCACAAGACGGTCACCATCGACGTCGACGGGAAGATGATGACCGTCGCGACCATGCGCTCCTCGGTCGAGGACGTCCTCGCCGACCAGGGACTGCACCCTGCCTCCGGTGACCTCGTGAAGCCGGCCGCCTCGTCCGGCCTGGGCGACGGCGAGACCATCACCTTCCACCGCCTCAAGACGGTCGTGCTGAACGTCGACGGCACCCCGCGCGAGATCAAGACGAACGCCGTCACCGTCGAGCAGGCGCTCGCGCAGCAGAACCTGGGCGGCCCGACCGTCGACGTCGAGGCGTCGCGGACCGCGCCGCTGCCCGTCGACGGCGCCGCCGTGTCGGTCATCCTGCCCAAGCCGGTCACCGTCGTCGACGCGAAGAAGGTGTCGACGCCCACCGTCGCCGCCAAGACCGTCGGTGATCTCCTCGCCGATCTCGGCACGCCGCTGTCCGGCGACGACGTCGTCACGCCCGCCGCCGACACCCCGGTCAGCGCGAACATGAAGATCGCGGTCACCCGCATCCGGACCGAGCAGGTCACGGCCACCGAGCCGCTGACCGCACCGGACAAGGAGACCCCGGACCCGACGCTCGTCAAGGACAAGCGTGAGGTCACGGCGCCCGGCAAGCCCGGCAGCCAGGAGGTCACGTACTCGGTGACCACCGTCGACGGCAAGGAGACCAAGCGCGTGAAGCTCGGCGCGAAGGAGCTCACGCAGCCGGTCGCCGCCGAGGTCAAGGTCGGCACCAAGCCCGGCGCCCCGTTCGTGCCGTTCGGTTCCGTGTGGGACCAGCTCGTGCAGTGCGAGTCGACCGGCAACTGGGCCATCAACACCGGCAACGGCTTCTACGGCGGCGTCCAGTTCGACCAGAACACCTGGGACCGCTGGGGCGGCCAGGAGTACGCGCCGCGCGCCGACCTCGCGACCCGCGAGGAGCAGATCGCCATCGCGGAGAAGACCCTCGCCGCGCAGGGGTGGGGCGCCTGGCCGGCCTGTTCCTCGAAGCTGGGTCTCCGGTGATTCCCGCCTCCGGCGGGGGTCTGCGCTGACCGACCCGTCGGGGTCTGCCGGGCCCTCCCTGTTGGGTCCCGTCCGGATCCGTGAGCTCGCCGAGGAACTCGGCGTCCGACCGACGAAGACGCTGGGTCAGAACTTCGTCCACGACGCCAACACCGTCCGACGTATCGTCGCCGAGGCCGGCGTCACCGCCGACGACCACGCCCTCGAGGTGGGTCCCGGCCTGGGGTCGTTGACCCTCGCGCTCCTCGGGGCCGCCGGTCGCGTGACCGCGGTCGAGATCGACCCGGTCCTCGCCGAGGCGCTCCCCCGCACCGTCGCCGAACTGGCGCCCGCGCAGGCGTCGTCGTTGAGGGTGGTCCGTTCCGACGCCCTCGACGTCACGGCGGCGGACGTCGGTGACGTGACCGCACTCGTCGCGAACCTGCCCTACAACGTCGCGGTACCCGTGCTGCTGCACCTGATGTCGCAGTGCCCGGGCATCCGGACCGCCCTGGTGATGGTCCAGCTGGAGGTGGCCGAGCGCCTCGCCGCGGGGCCGGGCAGCAAGACCTACGGCGTCCCGAGTGTGAAGGCACGCTTCTTCGGCGACGTCCGACGCGCCGGCACCGTCGGCGCCGGCGTCTTCTGGCCCGTCCCGAAGGTGGAGTCGGGTCTGGTCCGCATCGACCGTCGCGCGATGCCGTGGCCCACCGACGAGGCCACCCGACGCGCGGTGTGGGCCGTCGTCGACGCCGCGTTCGCGCAGCGGCGCAAGACCCTGCGGGCGGCGCTCGCCGGGTGGGCCGGATCGCCGTCGGCAGCCGAGGACCGCCTGCGGGCGGCGGGGATCGACCCGACGTTGCGCGGCGAGCGCCTCGACGTGGCCGACTTCGTCCGGCTCGCGCTCACTAGTGTGGGATGACGTGCTGTCCGTCGTCCCCTCGCCCGTCGTCGTCCGGGCGCCCGCGAAGATCAACCTGCATCTCGGTGTCGGTGACCTGCGCCCCGACGGCTACCACGAACTCGAGACCGTCTTCCAGGCCGTCTCCCTCACCGACCGTGTGCGCCTGAGCCCGTCCGACACCCGCAGCATCACCGTGACCGGGCCGGGCGGCGCCGCTGACCGCGCGCTGGCGTCGGTCCCCCTCGACGGCGGCAATCTCGCGTGGAAGGCCGTCGACGCGGTCCGCGACCACGTCGGCGAGAGCCACGGTGAGGTGAGCGTCGACATCGCCAAGGGCATCCCCGTCGCCGGGGGCATGGCCGGCGGAAGCGCCGACGCCGCCGCGGTGCTCGTCGGGCTGAACCGGCTGTGGCGTCTCGATCTCGAACGCGAGGAACTCGCGACCATCGCCGCCGGGCTCGGCAGCGACGTCCCGTTCTCCGTCCAGGGCGGCACCGCGCTCGGCACCGGCCGCGGCGAGAGCCTCACGCGGGTGCTCTCCCGCGGCGCTTTCCACTGGGTGATCGCCGTCGCCGCGGGCGAACTGAGCACCCCGGAGGTCTACCGCGAGCTCGACACCCTGCGCGCCGCGGAGCGCGCCGAGCCGCTGCGTCGGGCCGGCGCCCCCGACGCCGTGCTGACCGCCCTCGCCGCGGGGGACCCGAAACGGCTCGCCGAGGCGCTCGTCAACGACCTCCAGCCCGCCGCGCTGAGCATGCGACCGGCGTTGCGGCGCACGCTGCGCGCCGGTGTCGAGGCAGGTGCCCTGGCGGGCATCGTGTCCGGGTCCGGTCCGACGTGCGTGTTCCTCTGCGCCGACGACGAGCACGCCGTCCGGGTGGCCGCCGAACTGTCCGGCGCGGGGGTCGCCCGTGCCGTCCGCACGGCGACGGGACCGGTCGCCGGTGCCCGCGTCGTCGACGACGAGAAGACCGGAGCGCAGCGATGAGCAACCTCGTCAACGCCGAGAAGATCAGCAAGAGCTTCGGCATCACGCCCCTGCTCGAGTCGGTCAGTCTCGGTGTTCAGGAGAACCAGCGGATCGGGGTGGTCGGCCTCAACGGTGGCGGCAAGACCACACTGCTCGAGATCCTCGCAGGCATCACCGAACCCGACGCCGGCCGCGTCTCCCACCAGGGCGGCCTGCGGATGGCCGTCGTGACCCAGCGCGGTGAGCTGCCGCCGGGCGCGACCGTCGGCGACGTCGTCCTCGGTCCGCTCGGCGTCGCGACGCACGAGTGGGCGTCGGACCCGCGCATCCGATCGGTGCTCGCCGGCATCGGCATCGACCGCCTCGACGTGCCCGACGGGGGGTCGTCGCCGCTGGACCGGCCGGTGACGTCGCTGTCGGGTGGTCAGCGACGTCGCGTGGCGCTGGCCGCCGCGCTCGTGCAGGACCTCGACCTGCTGATCCTGGACGAGCCGACGAACCACCTCGACGTCGAGGGGGTGCAGTGGCTCGCCGACCACGTCGTCATCCGTCGGTGCTCGCTGGTGGTCGTCACCCACGACCGCTGGTTCCTCGACACCGTCGCGACCCGGACGTGGGAGGTCGCGCACGGTTCGGTCGCGGAGTACGAGGGCGGCTACAACGACTGGATCTTCGCCCGCGCCGAACGGGCGCGCCTCGCCGACGCCGCCGAGGAACGCCGCCGCAACCTCGCCCGCAAGGAACTGGCGTGGCTGCGACGCGGGCCGCCGGCGCGGACGTCGAAACCCAAGTACCGCATCGAGGCCGCGGAGAAGCTCATCGCCGACGTCCCGCCGCCGCGGGACTCGGTCGCGCTGTCGAGCTTCGCCAAGCGGCGTCTCGGCCGCGTCGTCGTCGAACTCGAGGACGCGCGCCTGACCACCCCCGACGGTCAGGTCCTCGTCGACGACCTGACGTGGCGTCTCGCCCCGGGTGAACGCATCGGTCTGGTCGGGGTCAACGGCTCCGGGAAGACGACGCTGCTGCGTGCGCTGGGCGGGGAGACCTCCGTCGCGCCGGGCCGGCGGATCGAGGGGACCACGGTCTCCATCGGATGGCTGCGCCAGGAACTCGACGACCTGCCCACCGACATCCGCGTCCTCGAGGCCGTGCAGGAGGTCGCGACCCGCATCGTGATCGGTGCCGGGACGTCGGCGGAGAAGGAGATCTCCGCCGGTCAGCTCGCCGAGCGGCTCGGGTTCTCGCCCGCCCGGCAGCGCACACCGGTCGGTGACCTGTCGGGTGGCGAGCGTCGCCGGCTGCAGCTGACGCGGGTCCTGATGGGTCAGCCCAACGTGCTCCTGCTCGACGAGCCCACCAACGACCTCGACATCGACACGCTGCAACAGCTCGAGGACATCCTCGACGGCTGGGCGGGCACGCTCGTGGTCATCAGCCACGACCGGTATCTGATCGAGCGCATCTGCGACAGCACCTGGGCGCTGTTCGGTGACGGGAAGCTGACCAACCTGCCGGGCGGCATCGAGCAGTACCTGCAGCGCCGTGCGGCGATGCACGAGGCCGAGTCGACGGGGGAGTCCAGCGCCAGCCGCGCGGGCAGCGGTCGTCCCGCGGCCGCGCGAGCAGGCGATGCCGCGGCGGAACGCGACGCGCAGAAGACGATGAAGCGCCTCGAACGTCAGATCGCGAAGCTCGACGAGCGGGAGAAACAGCTGCACACGCAGCTCGCCGAGGCCGCGACCGACGCTGCTCGCGTCGTCGAACTCGACGCGGAACTGTCGGGCGTCGTCGCCGAGAAGGACGACGCCGAGGCGCAGTGGCTGGAGTTGGCGGAGGAGTGGGGCTGACGGATCGGCAGCGGCGTCCGCAGTAGGGTGACGGCCATGTCGTTCCTGAGCACCCGCGTCGACAACGGCGTCGGCGAGATCGTCCTCGACCGGCCCAAGGCCCTCAACGCGCTCGACCAGTCGATGATCGACGACATGACCGACGTGCTGCGTCGGTGGGCCGACGACGACACCGTCGAGACCGTGCTCGTCACCTCGTCGTCGGAGCGTGCCTTCTGCGCCGGCGGCGACATCCGCGCGATCCGCGACAACGCCCTCGCCGGCGACACCGCCGCCATCACACGGTATTTCGGCTCGGAATATGAGCTCGACCAGCTGATCGCCGAGTACCCGAAGCCCTACGTGACGATGATCGCCGGCGCGGCGATGGGTGGCGGACTCGGCATCAGCGTGCACGGTGAGGTCCGCGTGGTCACCGACTCGACGATGATGGCCATGCCCGAGACGGCGATCGGCTTCTTCCCCGACATCGGTGCCACCTACTTCCTCCCGCGCCTGCCCGCGGGAGTCGGGATGTGGATGGGGCTCACCGGGTCTCGCATCCACGGCGCCGACGCCGTCGCGGTCGGGATGGCCACGCACTTCGTCCCCGCCGACGCCTTCGCCGGTGTCGCCGACCGGATTCGCACCGGCGCACCGCTTCCCGAGGTCTTCGCCGACATCCCGGAGCCGCCGCGCAGCGACGTGCCGCTGTCGACGATCGCGGAGTACTTCGACGACACCTCGGTCGCCGGGATCCTGGGCGGGCTGCAGGGGGCTGTCGGTGACGAGTGGGCGCAGTCGATGGTGACCGCACTCGGGTCCGCGTCGCCGACGAGCCTGTTGGTGACCGCCGCCATGATCGAGGCGGGCGGACGGTCGACGTTGGCCGAGTGCTTCGAGCGCGAACTGCATGCCGCCGAACGCATCTGCGCGACCCCGGACTTCGCGGAGGGGGTCCGTGCGGTCCTTGTCGACAAGGACCGGAACCCGTCCTTCACACCGCCGACGCTCGACGAGGTGGACCCCGCCGACGTCGTGCGGATCGTCACGGGCGACTGACGTCGGTCTCAGTCGCCGACGCGGTACCAGCCGCTGATCGTCGCGCTCGGTGCAGCGGTCTCGGTGACCGGCGGCGGCACGGTCAAAGGCAGTCCCGGCGCGGGTGGCAGGGCCGGCGGCGTGGTCGACGGCTCGGGTGACCGATCGCTGGGTGCGATGTCGTCGTCGGGCGCGAACGGGTTCGTCTCGTCGAGAACCGCACTGGGACAGGTGAACACGCCACCCGCACGGGTGTCGGTCAACTCCGTCGTCTCGATCTGGCACGTCGCCGCCTGGTAGTGGCGGCCGTCGATCACGACGCCCACCTGGCCGGTGAGGCGCGGACGTGCGACGAGGTCGGGCAGGGGCATCTCGAGGATCACCCCGTCGACGCCACTGTCGCGGAACGCCAGCACCACGCTCTCGACGGGCACGACGGGGTCGGTCGGACCCCAGCGTGGGTAGCGGAAGCAGCCGACGTCCGACGACGGACCCGACTCGCCGGGGGTGCGGTTCGGGGCGAGGGGTGGCGGGAGCCGACGCACCGACACCGCGACCTCACCCGTGGTGAAGCGGAACGGTCCCTGCGGCGTCGTCACCCGTCCTCGCGGAGGGGCTGTCGCGCACCGCTGGTCGTCGACCCTGCCGGCGACGGTTGTCTGGGTGGTCGACGACGACGCCGGGCCGTGCGCGTCGATCCGCGGTGCCGTCGACGCGCAGGCGGTCGCGAGCAGTGCGCACGCCAGCAGGACGATCGGGGTGCGGGTCCTAGTCCGCGGTCGCAACGAGCGGTTCCAGCGTCAGGTCCGGGTGTTCCTTCTCGATGTACTGCAGCCGCCACTTGTCGCTGACCAGGGCCAGTCGGACGCCGTCGCTGCGGGTGAACACCTCGACCCCACGCTGGCGGTCGAGTTCGGACGCGCTGTCCTCGTCGGTCCGCCGGGCCAGCGAGAACCCGAGGAACTCCACCGACGTGTCGACGCCGAACTCGGCCTTGAGGCGGGCGGTGACGACTTCGAACTGCATCGGGCCGACCGCGGCGAGGACCGGTGAGGCGTCACCGCGTAGGTCGTTGCGGAGCACCTGCACCACGCCCTCGGAGTCGAGCTGGTCCATCCCCTTGCGGAACTGCTTGTACTTGCCCGCACTGTCGGCGCGCAGCACCGCGAAGTGCTCGGGCGCGAACGACGGGATCGGCGGGTACTCGACCGAGGGGTCGGTGTAGAGGGTGTCGCCGGGCGCCAGGGTCATCGCGTTGACGAGGCCGACGACGTCGCCGGGGTAGGCGGTGTCGACGGTGGCGCGGTCACGGCCGAAGACGGCCTGCGCGTACTTCGTCGCGAACGGTTTGCCGGTCTGCGCGTGGGTGACGACCATGCCGCGTTCGAACTCGCCGGACACGATGCGCATGAACGCCAGCCGGTCGCGGTGGGAGGCGTCCATGCCTGCCTGCACCTTGAACACGACCGCAGAGAACGGGTCGGTGACCTCGCGGGTCACGTGGTCGACGGATTCGCGGCCCGCGGGCGGGGGAGCGAGCTCGACGAGGGTGTCGAGCAGCTGTCGCACACCGAAGTTGAGCATCGCCGAGGCGAAGATCATCGGCGACGTCTCGCCGGCGAGGAACAGTTCCTGGTCGTGGTCCTGGCCCATCTCGGTGAGCAGCTCGGACTCCTCGACCGCTGCGGTCCACTCGTCGCCCTCGCGGTCCTGCGCGGCGTCGGCCGACATCAGTTCCTCGGGGGCGATCGTGGCGCCACCGGCGGTGCGGGTGAAGCGGACGTACGAGCCCTCGCGACGGTCCAGCAGACCGCGGAAGTCGCCCGCGATGCCGACCGGGAAGAACAGCGGCGTCGGCGTCAGCCCGATGCGCTCGGCGATCTCGTCGATCAGCTCCAGCGGTGTGCGGCCGGGACGGTCCCACTTGTTGATGACCGTGATGACGGGGATCCCGCGGTGGCGGCAGACCTGGAACAGCTTGAGCGTCTGCGGCTCCAGGCCCTTGGCGGCGTCGATGAGCATCACCGCGGCGTCGACCGCGGTGAGCACCCGGTAGGTGTCCTCGGAGAAGTCGGCGTGGCCGGGGGTGTCGACGAGGTTGATGACGGCGTCGCCGTAGGTGAACTGCAGTGCCGTGGAGCTGACGGAGATCCCGCGGGCCTTCTCCATCTCCATCCAGTCGGAGACCGTCGACTTGCGCCCTGCCTTGCCGTGGATCGCGCCGGCCTCGCCGATCACCCTGGCGTGCAACGCCAACGCCTCGGTCATCGTCGACTTGCCCGCGTCGGGGTGGGAGATGATCGCGAAGGTGCGACGACGTGCCACCTCACGTGCGATGGCTTCAGAACTCACCGCAACACGATACTCGACGCCCGTTTCGCGAATCCGTAGCAGTTCGTGTCGCCACACGACACGAACTGCTACGCAGCCCGACGAAGAGCGTGGCTGATCATGGCGACGACATGGCCAGGACGCTCGGTGAGGTCGGCCCAGGTGAATCGCAGCACGGTCCATCCAGCGGCCACGAGCGCGTTCTGCCGCGTCCGGTCACGCTGGAAGTCGGAGGCCGCGGAATGGAACGCGAACCCGTCGATTTCGACGAGTACACGTGCGGCCTCGAAGAGGATGTCGCCCTCGTACCCGGATGCGGCGGCGTTGGCCGTCCACCCGGATATGCCGGCCTCGCGCAGCAGTCGGTGTGCGAGGCGCTCAGCTTGTGAGCGCGCGCCGGTGGCACAGGCGGCGATGATCGCTGAGGCGCGCGGCGCACCGGTACGGCCCGGGTACCTGTCGTTCGTCGCGATCACCTCGTCGAGGGTGACCATGCGTCGCTGCAACGCGGTGTCCAATACCCCGGCACCATGGGTGACCGAGGCCTCGAGCGCGGCGAGAGCCTTGGACACGATGGGCAGACCATCGACTGTCACGACATCGGCGGGGTCGAGGTCGCGGTGGACGACGGCAACACCGTCGAGGCGGGATCCGTGGCGTCCTCGAGGCGCGCACACGGTGACCGGACTCGGGGCGCGGTCGAGCATGCGAAACCACCACGCGGCAGATGCCCCCGAGACGACAGCTCGGACGCCGACATCGGCCCGCTTGATCCGAATTCGTGCCCGGTCGGTCATCCGGCGGTCTGCGACGAAGTAGACGCCGCGCCCCACATGCCGCCATTCTCCGGAAGTCACGCGTCGCCGCACCGCCGAGCGGATCGGGTCCGTCATCCCGAGCCGTAGCGCTTTGTGTCGCCAGGCGACACGAACTGCTACGGATTGCCCTCGAAGGGGATCGGGGGGAGCTTGACGACCTGGGCGGCGTAGCTGAGGCCGGCGCCGTAGCCGAGGAGGAGTGCGGTCTGGCCGGGCTTGGCGCGGCCGGTCGAGAGCAGGTTCTCCATGGCGAGCGGGATGGAAGCGGCGGAGGTGTTGCCGGTGAACTCGATGTCGTCGGCGACGACCGTGCCCTCCTTGAGGTGCAGGTTCTTCGCGAGCAGCTCGTTGATGCGGGCGTTGGCCTGGTGGGGGACGAAGACGTCGAGGTCCTCGGCGCCGATCTTGGCGGCCTCGAGCGCTCGCTGCGCGGCCTTGCCCATCTCGAACGCGGCCCACCGGAACACGGCGGTGCCCTCCATGCGGAGGAACGGGCGCTGCTTGCGATCACCGTCGAGGAAGGTCACCCAGTCGAAGTCCTGGCGGATCGCGTTGTACTGCGAGCCGTCGGAGCCCCAGACGACGGGGCCGAGCTGCTGGTCCTCGGTCGGTCCGACGACGACCGCGCCGGCGCCGTCACCGAAGATGAAGCAGTTGCCGCGGTCGGTCATGTCCATCGTCACCGACAGCTGCTCGGCGCCGATGACCAGCACGTGCTTGGCGCTGCCGCCGCGGACCATGTCCGACGCGAGCGCCATGCCGTAGCCGAAGCCCGCGCACCCGACGGTCACGTCGAACGCGGGGACGCCGTTCGCGCCGAGCTCGGTGGCGACCTTCGTCGCGCCGGCGGGCGTCAGCAGCAGGTGGGTGTTGGTGGCGAGGATGACGGCGTCGATGTCGGTGCCCTGGAGCAGCGCGTTGGCGATCGCGGTGCGACCGGCCTGCACGGCCATCTGCGTGACGTCCTCGTCACGCCGGGCGAACCGACGGGTCTTGATGCCGGTGCGGGTGTAGATCCACTCGTCGGACGAGTCGATGTTCTCGCAGATCTCGTCGTTGGTGACCACCCGCTCGGGTCGGTAGGCACCGATCCCGAGCATGCCGATGGTGTTGATCCCCGTGGTCTCCGCGATCGCGGTCATCTCTGCTGTCCTTTCGTTGCCCCGTACCACTGTCGCAGGTGACCCCCCAGGTGTTAACCCCGTCACCGAACCGGCAGGTCACGCCTGCCGCGCCCGGCGCGTCGCGCCTCTACAGGCTGGTCTCGGCGGGCGCCGGCGGCAGCGTCACGACCTGCCCGGCGTAGCTCAGGCCGGACCCGAAGCCGAGCAGCAGCGCGGTCTGGCCGCCCTGCGCCTTCCCGGTCGCGAGCATCTCCTCCATGGCGAGCGGGATCGACGCGGCCGACGTGTTGCCGGTCTGCTCGATGTCGTTGGCCATCGGGATCTCGTCGCGCAGGCCGAGGTTCTTCTTCATCAGCTCGTTGATGCGCGCGTTGGCCTGGTGCGGGATGAAGACGTCGATGTCGTCGGCGGTGATGCCCGACTCCTCGAGCGTGCTCGACAGCGCCTTGGGCAGCGCGATGGCGGCCCATCGGAACACCTTCGAGCCCTGCATGGTCACGACCATGCGGTCGAGCGGGGCGTCGGCCGGGTCGAGGGCCTGCATCTCCTGCGCCCGGTCCATGTACTCGATGATGTCGTAGCTCTGGCCGATGGCCTCGCCGTTCTCGCCGTCGCTGCCCCAGACCGTCGGGGAGATGCCGTTCTCCTCGCTCGGTCCGACGACGACCGCGCCGGCGCCGTCACCGAAGATGAACGCGGTGTTCCGGTCGGTCGGGTCGAGGACGATCGACAGGGTCTCGACGCAGATCAGCAGCACGTACTCCGTCGACCCCGATCGCACCATGTCGGCGGCGAGGCCCAGGCCGTAGCCGAACCCGCTGCAGCCCGACGCCAGGTCGACGGCGGCGACGCCGTTGATGCCAAGGTCGTAGGCGATCTGCGGGGCGCCGTGCGGGATCTTCGTCTTCCAGCTCAAGGTCGACAGCAGGACCGCGCCGATCTTCTCGCGCGGGACACCGGAGTTGCTGATCGCACGCTCGGCGGCGGCGACGGCCATCGACCGCGCCGACTCGTCCCCGGAGATCCATCGACGACTGCGGATGCCGGTGCGCTCGTAGATCCACTCGTCGGTGGAGTCGAGCGTCTGACAGATCTCGTCGTTGGTGACGACGCGGCTGGGCCGGTACGCGCCGATCCCCAGCATCGCGACGTTCTGCCGGCCGGTGTTCGCCTTGATGGTGGCCATGTCTCCCCACTCACTCTCCCCGCCGATGCGGTGGTCGGTGTCCTCCCCGCGCGGGCGGGGTCATTGTCGTCTGTGTCGTCGCCGTCGGGACGGCGGTTACGGAGCCTCGGGGCGCGAGGTGCACGCTCGCGCCGTCGGGTTGTGACTCACCACGCATGCACCGTGTTCTGCGCGTCCTCCAGCGGCGACGTGAGCAGCAGGTCGACGGCGTCGACACCGTTGGTGACGAGCAACTCGACCTCGGCACGATCCGCCGAGGGAAAGGGTTTCAGGACGAAGTCGGCCGGGTCCATGCGACCGGGGGGTCGACCGATCCCGAGGCGCACGCGCAGGTAGTCGCGGGTCCCCACCGACGCGCTGATCGAGCGCAGACCGTTGTGTCCGCCCTCGCCGCCGCCGCGCTTGAGCCGCACCAGACCGAAGTCGATGTCCAGCTCGTCGTGCAGGACCACGATGTCGGCGGGGGCGACCTTGTGGAACGACGCCAGCGGGCCGACCTGGCGACCCAGCTCGTTCATGTACACGCGGGGCCGCGCGACGACGACGGGTTCGCCGCCGATGCGGAGCGACGCGACCTCGGCACCCGACTTCTTGTGGACGCGGTACCGCTCGCCGGCGCGGGCGACCATCGCGTCCGCCACCATCGCGCCGATGTTGTGGCGCGTGGCGGCGTAGCGGGGGCCCGGGTTGCCCGCGCCGACGATCAGGCGCACCTACTCGTCGTCGGACTTCGCCTCGGCGTCGCCGGATTCGGCGTCGCCCTCGGCGGTCTCGCCGTCCTCGCCCTCGGAGCCCTCCTCGGGCTCCTCGTCGGGCAGCAGGTCCTGGTCGAGCTCGGCCTCGAGCTCCTCGGCGGTCGGGGCCTCGTTGACCGCGACGATGAGGGTCTCCGGGTCGGTCTCGAGGGTGACCCCGGACGGCAGCTCGAGATCGGCGGCGGTGACCTGGGTGCCCACCTGGGCCTCCTCGACCGACACGACGATCTGCTCGGGGATCGACATGACGTCGGCCTCGACCTCGACGGTGTTGAGCTCCTGGATGACCAGGGTGCCCGGGGCGGCCTCGCCCTCGACGGTGACGGTGACCTCGACGACGACCTTCTCGCCGCGCTTGATCACGAGGAGGTCGGCGTGCTGGATGAACTTGCGCACCGGGTGCACGTCGACCTGCTTGGTCAGGGCGAGCTGCTTGGTGCCGTCGATGTCGAGCTCGATGACCGCGTTGGTGCCGTTGGCACGCAGGATCGCGGCGAACTCGAGCTGCGGCAGCGCCAGGTGACGCGGGTCCGAGCCGTGGCCGTACAGGACGGCGGGGACGTTGCCGGCGCGACGCGCGCGACGCGCGGCGCCCTTGCCGCGCTCGTCGCGCAGGCCGACGGTGAGCTGGGGGGTGTCGTTCGCCATGGTTCTCCTCGATCCGGTGGTGGCGGTCCGCACGGCAGACACAGGGCACACCGGAGAGGTCGAGACCGATCGGGTGCAGCCGCGCCGATGACGGTGGGACTCCCCACCCTCGCCGTGACAACGTCGCACAGGGTAGTGCAGGTCAGGGCGTGGTGTCACATCGCCGGCGCCGACCTTCCCAGGCTCTCCTCAGGCAGTGTTCGCCGGACGGACATGTCGAGTTCGGTCCCGTGTCGCGATCCGCGCGGACCATGGACGTCCCACGGGGCACCCGTGTCACTGGAGGAGGTGGTCGCGATGACGTCGATGCAGCACTGCCTGCTGTGGTCGGCCGAGGACGTGGCCATCCGCTTCCTGGAGTCCCTCGCGGTCGGCGACGCCGAGATCGCCCGCCACCTGCTCGCGCCCGAGGTGCGGTACCGGTTCGCCGGGGTGTGGGTCGGCCGCGGCCGTGACCAGGTCTCGCAGGTGCTGCAGCGCGTCGCGGGCGGACACGGCCGGTTCGACGTCGCCATCCACGACGTCACGGCCGACAACCCCGACACCTCGGTCCGACAACGGGCCGGTGCGGTCGAGATGGTCCGCACCCTGCGGACCGACCATCTGCGGGTCGGTCTCGTGCACCTGCAGTTCGCGGTGCGGGGCATGGCGCGGATCCGCGACGGCAAGATCGCCGTCTGGGAGGACAGCGTCGACGCCGGGGTGATGGCCTCCGCGTTGGGTCGCGGTCTTCTCGGGACGGTGGTGCCGGGTGTCCGACCCCACCTCCCGCGCGCCTGAGCACCGCCCCTCAGGCGGTGACGACCTCCGGCCGGTACGACTCGATGACGCGCATGAACTCCGAGCGCTCGCGGTCGGGCACACCGAGGAAGTTCAACGTCGCGTCGATCTCGGTGTAGACGGCGTCGAAGCCCGCGCGGTCGATCGCGAGGTGATCGTGCGCGGCCACCATGTCGCGCCCGGGGTAGCAGCGCGGTCCGCCGGCGGCCTCGATCGACCAGGCGGTGACGAGGAACTTGTACCCCGCGGCGTTCGCGCGGTCGCCGTGGTGCGCGTGTACGGCGGGGTTGGCGTTCACGGCGACGTTGTCGAAGAGACGGTCGACGAGGATGTCGACGGCGCCGGCGATGCCGTAGACGCCGCCGAGCCGCTCGAACAGGGATGCGTCGTCGGGTGCGGCCTCCGCCGCCTCGTGCAGATCGGGTTCCGGTGCTGTCTGGGTCATGAGACCTCCCGCGTCGACGAGCGTGACGTGCGTCACCACCCCAGTACCGCACGCGCGAGGCATCGCCCGCAGGCGATCAGAGGATCTCGTCGACCTTCTCGACGGGCCGGGCCAGTCGGGTGCCCTTGTCGGTGACGACGAACGGCCGCTCCACGAGGCGGGGGTTCTCCGCCATCGCGTCGAGGAGGGCGTCGTCGTCGGCGTCGGCCAGCGACAGCTCCGTGAACAGCGCCTCGCGACGACGCACCGCCTGCGACGGCGTGAGTCCCGCGTCGGAGATCATGCGGGCCAACTCGTCTCGTGTCGGCGGGGTCGTGAGGTACTGCACGATCTCGGGCTCGACACCGGCGTCGCGCAGACGCTGCAGCGTCTTCCGCGACGTCGAGCACTGCGGGTTGTGGAAGATCCGCGCGGCCACGACGACCTCAGGCGACGCCGTCGAACAGGCTCGTGACCGAGCCGTTCTCGAACACCTGGTGGATGGTCTGCGCGAGCAGCGGGGCGATGGAGAGCACCGTGAGGTTCTCGAACTGCTTGTCCTCGGTGATCGGCAGGGTGTCGGTCGCGATGACCTCCTTCGCGCCGCAGGACGCGAGTCGCTCCGCCGCGGGGTGGGAGAACACGCCGTGCGTGGTCGCGATGATGACGTCACCCGCGCCGGCGTCCTTGAGGACCCGGACCGCGCCGGCGATGGTGCCGCCGGTGTCGATCATGTCGTCGATGAGCACACAGATGCGGCCCTCGACCTCACCGACCACGCGGTTCGACTTGACCTGGTTGGGCACCAACGGGTCTCGCGTCTTGTGGATGAACGCCAGCGGGGCGCCGTCGAGCGCGTCGGCCCACTTCTCGGCGACGCGGACACGACCGGAGTCGGGGGAGACGACGGTGACGTTGTCGGTGCCGTAGTGCTCCTTGACGTACTCGGCGAGCTGGCCCTGCGCGTGCATGTGGTCCACCGGGCCGTCGAAGAAGCCCTGGATCTGGTCGGTGTGCAGGTCGACGGTGATGATGCGGTCGGCCCCGGCGGTCTTCAGCAGGTCGGCGACGAGGCGGGCCGAGATCGGTTCGCGCCCACGGTGCTTCTTGTCCTGACGGGCGTAGGGGTAGAAGGGCAGGATCGCGGTGATGCGCTTGGCCGACCCGCGCTTGAGCGCGTCGATCATGATGAGCTGCTCCATCAGCCACTTGTTCAGCGGCGCCGGGCAGCTCTGCAGGACGAAGGCGTCCGAACCGCGCACCGAGTCCTCGAAGCGGACGAAGATCTCGCCGTTGGCGAAGTCGCGGGCGGTCTGCGGCGTGACCTGGATGCCGAGCTCCTTCGCGACGGCCTCGGCCAGCTCCGGGTGCGCGCGACCGGAGAACAGCATCAGGTTCTTCTGGTTGTCGGTTGTCCAGCTCACTGCTCGTCCGCCTTCTGCTCGTCCTGTGCGCCGGCCTGCCGGGCGCGTCGCGCCGCGTCGGCGGCCGCGGTACCGGGTCGACGCTGCTCGACCCAGCCCTCGATGATCCGTTGGTCCCCCGATGACACCGCGAGAGCCCCCGGGGGCACATCTCGCCTGAGCACCGTACCGGCACCCGTGTACGCGCCATCACCCACGGTCAGCGGCGCGATGAACATCGTGTCGCTGCCGGTGCGGCAGTGCGAGCCGATGACGGTGCGGTTCTTCTCGACGCCGTCGTAGTTGACGAAGACGCTGGAGGCGCCGATGTTCGACTGCTCGCCGATCGTCGCGTCGCCGACGTAGGTGAGGTGCGGCACCTTGGTGCCCGCACCGATCGTCGAGTTCTTCGTCTCGACGAAGGTCCCGATCTTGCCGCCGGCACCCAGCACGCTGCCCGGGCGCAGATAGGCGAAGGGGCCGACCGATGCGTCGTCGCCGATCACGGCCTCGCTGCCGTGGGTGCGGATCACCTGCGCGCCCTCGCCGACGGTGACGTCGGTCAGCGTGGTGTCCGGTCCGACGACGGCGTGCTCGCCGACGACGGTGCGCCCGTGCAGCTGTGTGCCGGGCAGCAGGGTCGCGTCGACGTCGACCCGGACGTCGATGTCGACCCAGGTGGTCGCCGGGTCGACGACGGTCACGCCCGACCGCATCAGGTCGTGCAGGATGCGTCGGTTCAGCTCGGCGCCGAGCTCGGAGAGCTGCAGGCGGTCGTTGCATCCGGCGACCAGGGCGGCGTCGTCGATGTGAGCGGCACGCACCACACGGCCCTTCGACCGGGCGAGCGCGACCACGTCGGTGAGATACAGCTCGCCCTGCGCGTTGTGGGTGCCCAGCTCGGTGAGCGCCTGGGCGAGGGTGCGGGCATCGAACGCGTAGACGCCGGAGTTCACCTCCGTGATGCGCTTCTGCTGCGGCGTCGCGTCGGACTCCTCGACGATCTGCGTGACCTCGCCGTCCTGGGTCCGCAGCACGCGGCCGTAGCCGGTGGGGTCGACCGCCGTCGACGTCATGAGCGTCACGTGGGCGCCGGCGGTGCGGTGCTCGGCCCGCAGATCGGCCAGCGCCTGCGCGGTGAGCAGGGGGACGTCGCCGGCGGTCACGAGGACGGTGCCGTCGAAATCGTCGGGCAGAGCGGTCATCCCGGCCGCGACGGCCCCGCCGGTGCCGTTGGGCACCTCCTGCACGGCGGTGGTCACCGTGCGGCCGAGGTCGTCGGTCAGCTCGGCGCAGGCGGCGGCGACGCGTTCGCGGTCGTGCCCGACGACGGCCACGAGGTGGTCGGGCGAGACCCCGGCCGCGGCGTGCAGGGCGTGGGAGAGCAGGGTGCGTCCACCGATCCGGTGGAGGACCTTCGGGATGGACGACCGCATACGGGTCCCTGCGCCTGCGGCGAGGACGAGGACGGCGACCGCGCCACCGTCGTCGCTGCGTTCCCCGGGTGTCGTCACTGACATGGAACTCCTGTCGTGCGCCCCTCGCGCCGGGCGCGCGGGGGCGATGTTACGCACTGATAGAACTAGGTGAGGCCAGGGCGGCCCCGAGATCAGTCGAGGAGAGAAGGTACCGGTGAGCGAGCGCAGAACGGCAATTGTGACGGGTGCGGCACGAGGTATCGGCGCCGCTGTCGCCAAGCGTCTGGCGTCGGACGGGCTGGCTGTCGGCGTGCTCGACCTGAACGCCGACTCGTGCGCGGAGACGGTCGAGGCGATCACGTCCGCGGGCGGTTCGGCCGTCGCGGTCGGCGCCGACGTGTCCGACGAGGCGTCGGCCGAGGCCGCCGTCGAGAAGGTCGCCGCCGAGCTCGGGGCGCCGACGGTGCTGGTCAACAACGCCGGCATCACCCGCGACAACCTGCTGTTCAAGATGACCGTCGAGGACTGGGACTCGGTCCTCGGGGTGCACCTGCGGGGCGCGTTCCTCATGACGCGCGCGGTGCAGAAGCACATGGTCGAGGCCAAGTGGGGTCGCGTCGTGAACCTGTCGAGCACCTCGGCGCTGGGCAACCGCGGCCAGGTCAACTACTCCGCGGCGAAGGCCGGCATGCAGGGGTTCACCAAGACCCTGGCGTTCGAGCTCGGCAAATTCGGTGTCACCGCCAACGCGATCGCTCCCGGATTCATCGAGACGGAGATGACGGCGAAGACGGCCGAGCGTCTCGGCGTCCCGTTCGAGGACTTCAAAGCCTTCAACGCCAAGGAGATCCCGGTGCAGCGCGTCGGCCAGCCCGAGGACATCGCGCACACCGCGTCGTTCTTCATCAGTGAGGGAGCCGGCTTCGTGTCCGGCCAGGTCGTCTACGTCGCGGGCGGTCCCCGCGACTGACGTGCGACAATCTCACCGGCGTCCCGGCGCCGGTCCCCCATGGTGTAATCGGCAACACTTCTGATTTTGGTTCAGACATTCCAGGTTCGAGTCCTGGTGGGGGAGCACAGATCCGGCGCCGGGTGACCGGCCGGCGTCAGGGATGGACCTGGCCGCCGTTGTTGCCCGGGTTCAGATCGGGCGTGGCTGACACCGCGTACATGGACAACCGGCCGTAGATCCCGCAGTCGACCTGACTCTCGGTCCTGGTCTCCCCGGGTGCCAGGTCGCCGAGGTAGCGGAACGTCGTCGGAATCCCCAGTGGGACGGACACCTGAATGATCCGTGCCCCTCGGGCCACGCCGGGCCCGTTGTTGGTGACCGTGAGCCCGCACTCGAACGGCGCGCTGTACGTCACGCCCGCGAGATCGGCGGTCAGCGCGAGCGATCCCGGTGCCGCCGCGGCGGATCCGGCGCCCAGGAGGGCGGTGGCCGCGACGGCGGCGCAGGTGGTGGCGAGGGTGATGGTTCGGCGCATGTCAGCTCCCGAGGTGATTCGACGGATCCCGACCCGTGGCAAATCGTACATAGGTACGAGAGAGTCGCGCAGTCGAATCGGACGACGGGCCCCGATCATCGTCCGGTGCCCGCTCCCCGCCTTTCGGCGGAGGGCGCCGCGTGTGCCTGCCACGACCGTCAGTACAGGAAGCACTTCTCCTCGACGCGACGGGTGATGCGCCAGCGGCCGTCGATGCGGCGGTAGGAGTCGTGGTACCAGACGCCGACGGTCAGCACGGTGCCCTCCTCCCCGGCGAAGACCATCGGGTTGAAGCACATGACCGTGCCCGTGGCCTCGTCGCCGTCGAGCTGCAGGTCGATGTTGGCGTTGAGGTGGTAGTACGCCGAGAACAGCGCGAGGTTCTCCCGCAACCAGGGGACGATCTCCGCGGGCGTCCCGACCGCCCCGCCGACGGCGGAGTAGTCGATGTGCGCGTCGACGGTGAACAGGTCGTGCAGGTCGTCGAACTGTCGCCGGTCGACGGCGGTGGCGTAGTCGGTGAGCAGTTGCTGCAGTTCGAGTCGGTCGGAGATCTCCTGCACACTGAGCATGGAGTCACCGTAGTGGGCGGGATGAGAACATGTTCTCGTTCCACTCCGACCTGGAGGAGACGATGGCCGTCGACCGACCCGCCGATGCCGAGCGCGAGGTGCGCGCCGCACCGCGTGCGCGGATGACCGGCGCCCAGCGCCGACTGCAGCTCATCGAGGTCGCGCGGGGCCTCTTCGCCGAACGGGGCTACGAGGGCACCTCCGTGGAGGAGATCGCCCAGCGGGCCGCGGTCTCCAAGCCCGTCGTGTACGAGCACTTCGGCGGCAAGGAGGCCCTCTACGCCGTCATCATCGACCGTGAGATGGAGACCCTGCTCGAGCGGGTGACGTCGTCGCTGACCAACAACCGTTCGCGGTTCCGCCTGGAGGCCGTGGCGTTGGCGCTGCTGACGTACATGGAGGAGCGCACCGACGGGTTCCGCATCCTGGTGCACGGTTCCCCGGCCACCGGTGGCGACCCCAAGTACTCGAGCCTGCTCAACGACGCCATCAGCCAGGTGGAGCACATCCTGGCCGGCGACTTCGAGCGCCGCGGGTTCGACGCCTCGCTCGCCCCGCTCTACGCGCAGGCGCTCGTGGGCATGGTGTCGGTCACCGCGCAGTGGTGGCTCGACGTGCGCGAGCCGTCGAAGGAGGTCGTGGCGGCGCACCTCGTGAACCTCTGCTGGAACGGCCTGACGCATCTCGAGATGGACCCGCGCATCGGCGAGGCCCGCTGAGCCGCACCGGGTTCACCGCAGGGTGATGCTCCGCTTCGACAACCCCATCCAGAAGCCGTCGATCACCTGGTCGGGCACCTGGCCGGGGTCGTCGGACGCGCCCAGGGCGACGAACAACGGGGCGAAGTGCTCGATCGTCGGGTGCGCATAGGGCATACCCGGTGCGCGCGTGCGGAAGTCGACGAGCCCGTCGACGTCGGCGGCGGCCAGTCGCTCGGCCGCCCACGCGTCGAACTCCGCCGACCATCCCGGTGGCGTCGCGGTCGGTGTCGGATCGGTGAGGTACGGCAGCCCGTGGGTGGTGAAGCCGGAGCCCAGCACCAGCACGCCCTCGTCGCGCAGGTCACGCAGACGTCGGCCGAGGTCCATCAGCGACTCGGGCTCCAGCGTCGGCAGCGACACCTGCAGGACGGGGATGTCCGCGTCGGGGTACATCACCGACAGCGGCACGAATGCGCCGTGGTCGAGCCGACGCTCGTCGTCGTGCCGGACCGCGATCGGGTCGGGCATCATCGCGGCGACGCGACGTGCGAGGTCGGGCGCTCCGGGGGAGTCGTAGCTAAGCCGGTAGAAGCGGTCCTCGAATCCCCAGAAGTCGTAGGTCAGGGGCGTCGCGGCGTCGGTCGACCCGATCGTCAGGGGCGCGGACTCCCAGTGCGCGGACAGCACGAGGATCGCCGTCGGGCGGGGGAGCGAGGCGGCGAGATCCCGCAGTTCACCGACCCAGCGGGTGTCGTCCAGCAGGGGCGGGGCGCCGTGGCTGATGAACAGCGCGGGCAGACGGGTGATCGTGCTCATGCCCCTCCAAACGGACCATGGTCCGGATGTGTTCCCGCCCGGCGGGCTCAGGTGCCGGGTACCTCGTATTGCAGCACGGCGCAGTCGATCCAGCGGTCGAACTTCCAACCGATCCGGCGCAGCGTCCCGGTCCGTTCGAACCCGAACCGCTCGTGCAGGCGGATCGACGCGTCGGACTCGATCACGGAGATCACCGCGACCACCCGTCGGACCGACTCCGGGTCGAGATCGGCGAGCAGGGCGCGCAACAGCGCGGACCCGAGACCGCGACCGGTCGCGTCGGGACGGAGGTAGATGCTGTCCTCGGTCGTCCAGTCGTAGGCGGTCTTCGTCCGGAAGTCACCGAGATAGGCGTAGCCCAGCACCCGGTCGGGGTCGTCGGTGTCGACGGCGACGAGGAACGGGCGGCCGCGCCCGGTGATCGACGCGAGTCGCGCGCGCCACTCCTCGACCGCCGGGGCGGTGTAGTCGAAGGTGATGACCGTCTGCGCGACGTAGTGGGAGTAGATCTCGGCGATCTGATCGAGATCGGACTCGACGGCGGGCCGGATGTCGAGACTCACAGGGGGAACTCCGATCGTGTCTGGGCGGCCGCGGCCTCCCACAGCAGCCCCGCGGCGCGCAGGTCCGACGCCGCCTGCGACCGTCCGACGAGCGTCGGGGCGCCCCGGATGCCGCGGCCGCGCGGACCGACGAACGCCCCGGGTGGGACGGGCATCGTCGCGGCGTACAACTCGCAGTCGGCCGCACGCTCGGCGGTGTTCGCCACACGGGCCGCTGCCCAGATGACCCCGTCGTTGACCGCCTGCAACGGTGTGAGGCTGGTGATCTCGGTCGCCGCGACGCCGGGGTGGCACAGGACGGCGGCGGTGCGCGACCCCGCCTCGCGCAGTCGCCGGTCGAGCTCGAGCGCCCACTGGGCGTTGGCCAGCTTGGAGTCGGCGTAGGCGCGCTTCTGCGACCAGCGTCGCCTCGCGAAGTGCAGGTCGGCGGGGTCGACGACACCGAGGCGGTGCACGAGGGACGTCACGACGACCACGCGATCGCGGACACGGGGCAGCACGGTGTTGGTCAGCAGGAACGGGCCGAGCAGGTTCGTGGCCATCCCCGACTCGAAACCGTCGGCCGTGTACTCGGGTGCGGCCGGGATGATCCCGGCGTTGTGCAGCAGGACGTCGACGTCGTCGAGGCCGTCGGCGAACCGCAGGATCGAGTCCCGGTCGGTGAGGTCGAGACCGCGGCCGACGACCTGCGCACCGGTGTCCGCCGCGACGGTCGCGGCCACATCCGCCGCGGACTCGTCCGAACGGCCCGTGATCACCACGCGTGCCCCGGAGGCCGCCGCCGCGCGGGCCGTCGCGAGGCCGATGCCCCGGGTGCCGCCGGTGACGACGATCGAGCGGCCGTCGAGGCGGGGCATGTGCGCCGCCGTCCAGGTCGAGGTCATGGCGCGAACGATATCGGGCGTCGCGCCGGGTTCTCAGTACAGGAGGCGGCGGTAATTGTCGTCGCGGTAGTGCTCCTGCAGCTCGGCGAGGTCGCTGTCGGTGTGGACGCGGTGGGCGATCTCGGCGACCGTCGGCAACTCGTCGGGGTGCCACGTCGTCGGGTCCCACAGGTGGGAGCGCAGGAACGCCTTCGCGCAGTGGAAGAACACCTCGTCGACGGTGACCTCGACCGCGAGGATCGGTCGGTTGCCCTGCACCACCATCGCGTCGAAGTACGGCGCGTCGGAGACGATCCGCGCGTGACCGTTCACCCGAAGGGTGTCGCCCCGGCCGGGGACGAGGAACAGGGTCCCCGCTCGCCGCGTCTGGAGGATGTTGCGGTAGCCGTCGACGCGACGGTTGCCGGGCCGTTCGGGGATCGCGATCGTCGTGTCGTCGAGGACGTGGACGAACCCGGCCGGGTCGCCCTTGGGGGACGCGTCGACGCGGCCGTCGGCGTCGACGGTCGAGAGCACCACGAAGGGCGACGCCGCGATCCACTCCCGGTGGACGTCGGAGAGGCGGCCGCGGACCTTGGTCGCCGCGCGCTGGTTCGGCGTGCCGACGATGTCCTCGAGCTGCGCGACGGAGGTGACGGTGTGGTCGGTGGGGCCCGCGGTCGTCATGGGGTCATCGTCGCACCGCCGATGTCCGGGTGACGAGGTGTTTTCTCTAGGATGGACAGAGTGCCATCCACTCTGGCCGTGGGGTCCCCTCTCGCCGGTCTCACCGAGGTCGCCTGCGCAGATCCCGCCATCGCAGCGATCCGCGACAGCATCGGCCGTCCTCAGCTCGACATCGTCGCGCCCGACGCTGCGCGCCCCTTCCTGCTCGCCGCCGCGGCCGGCGGCGAGACCCGTGCGCCGATCCTCGTCGTGTCGGCGAACGGCCGGGAGGCCGAGGACCTGACGGCCGAGTTGCGGGCGATGCTCGGCGACGGCGTCGTCGACTTCCCGTCCTGGGAGACCCTCCCGCACGAGCGCCTGTCTCCGAGCGCCGACACCGTCGGGCGGCGCCTGCAGGTGCTCTACCGGCTGTCGCATCCCGAGGACGACTCGTACGGCCCGCCGGTCCAGGTCGTCGTGACGACCGTCCGCTCACTGATCCAGCCGATGGCCCCCGACGCCGGGACCGTCGAGCCGATCGTGCTGCGCGAGGGCGCCGAGTTCGACTTCGACGACCTGCTCGCCCGTCTGGTCGAGATGGCCTACACCCGCGCCGACATGGTCGGGAAGCGGGGGGAGTTCGCGGTGCGCGGCGGCATCCTCGACATCTTCCCGTCGACCGCCGACCACCCGGTCCGCGTGGAGTTCTGGGGCGACGAGATCACCGAGCAGCGGGCGTTCTCCGTCGCCGACCAGCGCAGCCAACCCGAGGTCGACGCGTCGCTCGTGCACATCCACCCGTGTCGCGAGCTGCTGCTGACCGACGAGGTCCGTCGTCGGGCGGAGGAACTCGGGGCGGCCCAGACCGGCGACCGGGCCACCGCCGAGATGTTCGCCAAGCTGGCCGAGGGCATCCCCGTCGAGGGGATGGAGGCGCTGATCCCCGCGCTGGTGGACGGCCGGATGCGTCTTCTCGCCGAGGTGATGCCCGAGCGCACCCACATCGTCGTGCTGGACCCGGAAAAGGTCCGCACCCGTGCCGCCGACCTCTCGGCCACGGGCATGGAGTTCCTCGAGGCGTCGTGGACCGCCGCGGCCACCGGCGGGGACGCACCGCTGGACTCCGGTGCCGACGGGTCCGCGATGGGTGGCGTGGACCTGCAGGCCAGCGCCTACCGACCGCTCGACGAGGTGCGCGAGACGGTGATCGCCGCGCGCCGTCCCTGGTGGACGGTCTCGCCGCTGGCCAGTGGCCCCGAGGACGACGAGTACACGCTCGTCGTCGACATCACGCCCGGGCCGGCCCCGCGAGGCAACGAGGACGAGGTCGCGACGACGTTCGCGTCGCTGCGCGCCCACGTCAGCACCGGCGGGCGCGCCGCGATCGTCGTGCAGGGCAAGGGGACCGCGCAGCGTTACCGCGAACGGCTCGGTGAGGCCGAGGTGCCTGCGGCCATCGTCGACGAGGGCGCCACGCCCGACGAAGGTGTCGTCTCGGTGATGTGTGGGCCGCTTCGCCACGGGATCGTCTGTCCCGGTGCGGGACTGGTCGTCGTGTCCGAGGCCGACCTGACGGGGACCCGGGTCGCCGCCGCCGGTGACGGCAAGCGCATGCCGGCCAAGCGCCGCAACACCGTCGACCCGTTGGCGCTGAGCGCCGGTGACCTCGTCGTGCACGACCAGCACGGCATCGGCAAGTTCGTCGAGATGATCGAGCGGACCGTGGGCGGTGCCCGCCGCGAGTACCTCGTGCTCGAGTACGCGGCGTCGAAGCGGGGCCACCCGGGCGACCGGCTGTTCGTCCCGATGGACTCCCTCGACCAGCTGTCGCGCTACGTCGGCGGCGAGCAGCCGTCGCTGTCGAAGCTCGGCGGGTCCGACTGGCAGAACACCAAACGCAAGGCGCGCAAGGCGGTCCGCGAGATCGCCGGCGAGCTCGTCGCGCTGTACGCCGCGCGGCACGCCGCCCCCGGTCACGCGTTCGCACCCGACACGCCGTGGCAGGCCGAGATGGAGGACGCGTTCGGGTTCACCGAGACCGTCGACCAGATGACCGTCATCGGCGAGGTGAAGTCCGACATGGAGAAGGCGGTCCCGATGGACCGCGTCATCGTCGGTGACGTCGGCTACGGCAAGACCGAGATCGCGGTCCGCGCCGCTTTCAAGGCCGTCCAGGACGGCAAGCAGGTCGCCGTCCTCGTCCCGACCACCATTCTCGCGCAACAGCATCTGCAGACGTTCACCGAGCGGATGTCGGGGTTCCCGGTCCGCATCCGGGGGCTGTCGCGGTTCACCGACGCCAAGGAGTCACGCGAGATCATCGACGAGATGGCCGAGGGCGGTGTCGACATCGTCGTCGGCACGCACCGTCTGCTGCAGACCGGTGTGCGCTGGAAGGATCTCGGTCTCGTCATCGTCGACGAGGAGCAGCGCTTCGGTGTCGAGCACAAGGAACACATCAAGTCGCTGCGCACGCACGTCGACGTCCTGACGATGTCGGCGACGCCGATCCCGCGCACGCTGGAGATGTCTATGGCCGGCATCCGTGAGATGTCCACCATCCTCACCCCGCCCGAGGAGCGGCACCCCGTCCTGACGTATGTCGGTGCCTACCAACCGAAACAGGTCGCCGCGGCGATCCGGCGAGAACTCCTGCGGGACGGTCAGGTCTTCTACGTCCACAACCGCGTCAGCTCCATCGACCGCACCGCCAAGCAGGTGCAGGACATGGTCCCCGAGGCACGCGTCGTGGTGGCGCACGGCCAGATGAACGAGGACCAACTCGAGCGGACCGTCGCCGGGTTCTGGAACCGCGAGTACGACGTCCTGGTGTGCACCACCATCATCGAGACCGGCCTCGACATCTCGAACGCGAACACCCTCATCGTCGACCGGGCCGAGGCGCTCGGGTTGTCGCAGCTGCACCAGCTGCGCGGCCGCGTCGGTCGGTCCCGAGAGCGCGGGTACGCGTACCTGCTCTACAGCGCGGAGAAGCCGCTCACCGAGACCGCATACGACCGGTTGTCGACCATCGCGCAGAACAACGAGCTCGGCGCGGGTATGGCCGTGGCGCTCAAGGACCTCGAGCTGCGCGGTGCCGGCAACGTGCTCGGCGCCGAGCAGTCGGGGCACGTGGCCGGTGTCGGGTTCGACCTGTACGTGCGGCTGGTGGGGGAGGCCGTCGAGGCCTACCGCGCGGCCGCCGACGGCCAGCCGATCGCGACCGAGGAGTCGAAGGAGGTCCGCATCGACCTCCCCGTCGACGCACACATCCCCGCCGACTACGTCGACTCCGACCGTCTGCGCCTCGAGGCGTACCGCAAGCTCGCGTCGGCGACCTCCGACGACGACGTCCGCGCCGTCGTCGACGAGATGCTCGACCGGTACGGGCCTCTGCCGGAGGAGGTCTCGCGACTGGTGTCGGTGGCCAAGCTGCGGATCCTGGCCCGCGAGAGCTGTGTCACGGAGATCGGCATGGCCGGCACCGGCGTGAAGATCGCCCCGGTGGACCTGCTCGACAGCCAGCAGATCCGTGTGAAGCGTGTGTTCCAGGGGTCGACGTACCGCGCGACGACGTCGGTGCTCACCGTGCCGGTGCCGCGGACGTCGGGCCTGGGCAGTGCGCGGGTGCGTGACGTGGAGCTGATCCAGTTCGTCGCCGACGTGCTGTCGGTGGTGAGCGGCAACGACCCCGGGTCGCGCGACATGCGTGGGCCCGTCGTGACCGAGGCCTCGTGATGGGCGCCGAGTGACCGATCCCGAACGGCGTACGGGCGAGGCGCTGCTCGACGCCGTCGAGCTGATGGACCGCCTCCGTCGCGTCGGTCCGTGGGAGGGCACGCAGACCCACGACTCGCTGCGGCGGTATCTGCTGGAGGAGACCTACGAACTGCTCGACGCGATCGAGACGGGCAACCGCGACGACATCGTCGAGGAACTGTCGGACCTGTTGCTGCAGGTGCTGTTCCACGCGCGGATCGGTGCCGACCGCGACGAGGCCCCCTTCGACATCGACGACGTCGCGCGGGCGTTCACGGAGAAGATCTCGGCACGGTCGGCGGGCGTGCTCGCCGGCGAGACCGACCTGGCGACGCAGATCGCGCAGTGGGAGCAGAACAAGGCGACGGAGAAGCGGCGCGACTCCGTGCTCGACGGCGTGCCGACCGCCCAACCCGCACTCGCGTTGACGCAGAAGGTGATCGAGCGCCTGGACGCCGCCGGGTTCCCGCGCGACATGATCCCGGAGTCGCTGCTGACCGTGCACCTGGCGGCGGATCTGGCCACCGACGACGAGTCGAGCGTCGAGGACCGTCAGCGCACCCGTGTCGTCGCGTTCGTCGAGCAGGTCCGCACCGCGGAATCGGCGTTGCGGGCGGCCGGTGTCAGCGCACCCGACGCCGACGACTGGCGTCGCGCGCTGGGGTGATCACTCGTCGGTCGCCGGTGGGTCGTGGCGGAGGATGTCGTCGGCCGGGAGCCACAGCGGGATCTCGGTGAACCGCTCCGGCCACGACGGGTAGGCCGGACGGACCCACACCTGCGTGTCGTCGAGCTGGGTCAACACGACACGTCGCCACCGCCAGTCCGGGTGCGGCCGTGTGAGGTCGGTGTCGCGGGTGATGGGTGTCGGCATCAGCGCCCAGCAGCGGTCGCTGAGGGACGCCAGACCGCGCGCGACCAGCACGTCGTGCGCCTGCTCGAACTCCAGTCCCGCCGCGACGGTCTGGCCGACGGGGTTGACCGCGTCGACGAGGTCGTCGTCGCGATCGGTGACCGTCCACCCGACGATCTCCCCGTCCGACGGCCGTCGCACGGGTATCCGACTGCGCCACAGGTCGAGATCCACACGTCCACGCTACCGACGTCCCCGGCGTCGATCCGAGGCATTTCTTCCCGCTGGGCGGGAACAACTGCCTCGGATGACCGGTTGCGGCGGGGGGTCAGGACTCGAAGAGGCGCTGCCCCCACCACTCGCCGGAGCCGAGGCCGGGTGGGCAGGCGAACAGGGCGCTGCCGTTGTGGGTGAGGTACTCCATCATCGCGTCCTTGGACGCGAGCGCCCGTTGCATCGGCACGAACTGCTTGCCCGGGTCGCGGCAGTAGGCGATGAAGAACAGTCCGGCGTCGAGGTGCCCGAACCCGTCGGAGCCGTCGGTGAAGTTGTAGCCGCGCCGCAGGATCTGGATGCCGCCGAGGTTGTCGGGGTGGGCCAGCCGCACGTGCGCGTTGCGGGCGATGACGGGCCCGTCGCCGGTGGCCACCGAGAAGTCCGGGGTGTCGTTCTCGTTCGTCATGCCCAGGGGCGCACCGACTCCCTTGGTCCGCCCGACGATCGCCTCCTGCTCGGCGAGGTTCGCGCGGTCCCACGGCTCGATGTCCATGCGGATCCGCCGTGCCACGAGGTACGAGCCGCCGGCCATCCACGCCGCCTTGCCGGGGACGTCGGACGGGTCGACCCACACCCAGCGGTTCAGCACGTCGGTCTGGTCGGCGCGGATGTTGGCCGTCCCGTCCTTGAACCCGAACATGTTCCGCGGGGTCTGCTGCGACGACGTCGTGCTGGAGGTCCGACCGAAACCGAGCTGCGACCATCGGACGCTGACGACGCCGAAGCCCATCCGGGCCAGGTTGCGGATCGCGTGGACCGCGACCTGCGGATCGTTGGCGCACGCCTGCACGCAGATGTCACCGAAGCTGCGGGTCGGCTCGATCGCGTCCTTGGCGAACGTCGGCAGGTCGACGAGCGCGGCGGGACGGTGGTCGCCGAGCCCGAACCTGTCGGTGCGGTTCGGGTCCGACGCGCTCGGGCCGAACAGACCGGGCCCGAACCCGATCGTCAGCGTCAGAGACGAGGCGTCCAGACCGAGGGCCTCACCGGTGTCGGCGGGCGGCATGTACTCGCCGTGGTCGACGGCGCCGCCGGCGACGGTCTCCTCGCCACGCGTCATGCGCTCGGCCGCGGCGGTCCACCGCTGCAGCATGTCGACCAGGTCGGCCTTCGAGTCGGTGATGACGTCGAACGAGGCGAAGTGCAGCCGATCCTGTGCGGCGGTGATGATCCCGGCCTGACGCTCGCCGCGGAAGGGGACCACGCCCGCGGCGGAGGTGCTGTCCTCGGCCGTGCTGCGCCCGACCGCCACGCCCGCGGCGGCCGCAGCGACCACACCGGCTCCGGCGCCGCCGAGCAGGGCCCGGCGTGAGAACCCGCCGCTCACTGCTGCAGGACCAGCCCCGGCACCTGGCTCAGCGACTGCGACAGCGCGTCGATCTGGTCGGAGAGTGCCTTGCGCTTGTCCTCGGGGACGGTGTCGTACGAGGCGTAGCCGTCACCGGAGCGGAACGCGTTGATGTCGGTGCGGATCGCGGCGAACTGCTGGGTGATCTTGTCCATCAGGGCGGGGTTCTTCGCGGAGATGATCGGCTGCATGTCGGCGATCAGCGTCTCCGACCCGTCGATGTTGGCGGCGAAGTCGAACAGGTCGGTGTGGGAGTAGCGGTCCTCCTCCCCGCCGACCTTGGTGGCGGCGACCTCGTCGACGAGCGCCTGCGGGCCCTTGACGAACGACTGTGTCTCGAAGGTGAAGTCGGGCTTGTTCACCTCGGTGCGCAGCCGGTTGACGTCGGTGTTCAGCTGCCGCGCGACGCCGTCGATGTTCTGCTTGGTGTCGGTGGCCTTCGCGTTCGTCATGTCCGCAGGGGCGACGTCGCCGGGCTGCTCGCCCACGTCGGCCTGCTGCGGCGGCCACAGGAACCGCTCGAGGCGGTGGAAGCCGGTGAACGGCTCGGTGCCGTCGGCGGTGTCGTCCCAGCGCATGTCGATCGCGGGGTCGAGATCGGGGAAGGACTCGGCGACGGGTTCGATCCGCTCGTAGAACGTGCGCGTCAGACCGAACTGGGCGCGGGCCGCGTCCAGGTTGCCCGCGATGATCTCGTCGGTGAACGACTTCGTCTGTGCGGTCAGTCCGTCGAGCTGGCCGCGGACGTAGGTCAGATAGGTGGACTTCGCCTGCTGCACGCTCGCCGGTGCCTGCTGCTTCTCCTTCTTCTCACCGGTGACGGTGAGCTGCTTGCGGATCCCGTCGCCGACCATCCCGGGCTTGCAGGCGGTCTGGTAGGTGCCGGGGTCGACGACCTCGACGGTGAGCTTGCCGGTGAGGCCGGGCCCGATGTTCTCGACCTCGCCGAGCACCCGGTTGTTGTTGCCGTAGACGTAGAACTCGGTGACCTTGTCGCCGTTGTTGGTGACCGCGAAATCGACGGTGCCGGTGGACGCCTCGGTCCGAGACAGGTCGCACGACGAGTCGGTCGACGTGACGGCGATCGCGCCGTCGGACGACGACGACTTCGCGGTGCAGCCGGCCGTCAGCGCGACGGCGGCGATCGCGGCGCACGCCGCGGACGTGGTGACGAGGCTTCGCTTCACCGGTGGTGCCTTTCTCGTTGTCGGCGCGCTCATGCGGCCGGCACGGGGGTGCTCGCGGTGTCGGGACGAACGCGCGATGCGGGGGAGGGGCGGAAGAACAGGGTCATCACGACGGCGAGGTAGACGCACCAGGCGACGACCTGCAACACGGTCGGGTCCGGCCGGAAGTTGAAGATCCCGGCGAGAAGCGTGCCGTACCAGGACGACTGGTCGTAGACCGACGAGATGTCGAAGGCGCGGTCGCCGAGTCCGGGGAGCCATCCGACGGTCTGGACGGCGCGCACGCCGTAGGCGAGGATGCCTGCCGCGACGACCACGAGGAACGCGCCGGTCCAGGTGAAGAACTTCTGCAGGTCGATGCGGACCGTGCCCTGGTAGAGCCCGGTCGTGAGCACCACGGCGACCAGCACACCGACGAGCAGCCCCACCAACGGCCAGCTGCTCCCCGAGGTGTTCTCGGCGTAGCCGACCATCAACAGCGCGGTCTCGAGCCCCTCACGGCCGACGGCGAGGAACGCCAGCAGCAGCACCGCGGGGGCACCCAGCTGCAGCGCGCGACCCATCCCGGCCTTGAGGTCCGAGGAGATGTGCGCGGCCGCCCGGCGCATCCACAGGACCATTCCCGTCACGATGACGACGGCGACGAGGGACGCGACCCCGGCGACGGCCTCGGCGGCGAGTCCGGAGATGGTGGAGGTCCCGTAGTGGATACCGGCGAACACGGCGAGGACCATCACGACGGCCGCGGCGACACCGAGCCACACCCACCGCAGGGCGTCGCGGCGATCGGACTTGACCAGGAACGCCACCAGGATCATCACGACGATGCCGGTCTCGAGACCCTCGCGGACGCCGATGAGACCGCTGCCGAGGAGCTGTGACGCGACCGACGGACTGCTCACTGTGCCGATCCCCTTCGGACGTACGGGCCATAGCTTAGGCTGGGCAACCTTCGGTTAGGCTGGCCTCAGCTGACAGTACTCCTCACGGCGTGGGAACGATAATCACTCGCCACGAGTTGGCAGTCTGAGCCCGTGATCGTCGGGCACAGGAGGAGTGAGGAGATGCCGGGCACCCGCCGTCGGCCGCAGCGCCGGCTCGCGAGGCTGATCGCCCCCGTCGTCCTGCTCGTCGTCGCCGTCGCGGCGACCGCGTGCATCGACCTGCCGGGCAGGCCGGACGTCGACATCCCCGACGGTGTCCCGCCCGGACCGGGAGCGGCCGTCCCGTATCTCGACATCAACGCCCCCGGTCGCACCGCCGACCGCCTCGAGGCATGGGCGCGACCGCTCTCGGAGGGCACCGGCATCCCGCTCATCGCGATGGAGGCCTACGGCAACGCAGCGGAGATCCAGCGCCAGCAACACCCCGAGTGCGGCCTGGCGTGGACCACGCTCGCCGGCATCGCCGGGGTCGAGAGCAAGCACGGCACGTACCGGGGTGCGCGGATCGCACCGAACGGCGACGTCAGCCCGCCCATCCGGGGCGTGAAGCTCGACGGCACGGCCGGCAACCTGACCATCCGCGACACCGACGGCGGGACGATGGACGGCGACGCCCAGCACGACCGCGCGATGGGTCCGTTCCAGTTCATCCCGGAGACGTGGAAGCGCTACGGCGTGGACGCCAACGGTGACGGTGTCGCGAACCCGGACAACATCGACGACGCGGCCCTGTCGGCGGCGCGCTACCTGTGCGTCTCCGGCGGTGACCTCACGACGGCGGAGGGGTGGCAGAAGGCGGTGCGCGTCTACAACAACTCACGCAAGTACGTGCTCGACGTGCGTGACCACGCGAACGCCTACTCCATCAACGTCCGCTTCTGACACAGGTCACCCGACGCGACGGCCCGCCCGGGCGCGTCCGGCGGAGGGGATCGGCCTCCACGCACTAGTCTTTGACGCGACACGACCCGGCCTGCTGGTGGCGCCGGGGGAGCGCGCAGGACGAAAGGTGGACCTCACGTGGCGATCATCGAGCAGGTCGGGGCTCGCGAGATCCTCGACTCCCGGGGCAACCCGACCGTCGAGGTCGAGGTCGCCCTCGAGGACGGCACGTTCACCCGGGCAGCCGTGCCCTCGGGTGCCTCGACCGGTGAGCACGAGGCCGTCGAGCTCCGCGACGGCGGCGACCGCTACGGCGGCAAGGGCGTGACGAAGGCCGTCGAGGCCGTCCTCGGCGACATCGCCCCCGCCGTCATCGGCATCGAGGCCGACGACCAGCGCGTCGTCGACCAGGCCCTGCTCGATCTCGACGGCACCGCCGACAAGTCCCGGCTGGGAGCCAACGCCCTCCTCGGCGTCTCCCTCGCCGTCGCGAAGGGTGCCGCGGAGTCGGCCGGACTGCCGCTCTTCCGCTACATCGGTGGCCCGAACGCACACATCCTGCCGGTCCCGATGATGAACATCCTCAACGGCGGCGCGCACGCCGACACCGGTGTGGACGTGCAGGAGTTCATGGTCGCCCCGATCGGCGCGCCGACCTTCAAGGAGTCCCTGCGCTGGGGCGCAGAGGTCTACCACTCGTTGAAGTCGGTGCTGAAGAAGAAGGGCCTCGCGACCGGTCTCGGCGACGAGGGCGGATTCGCCCCCGACGTCGCCGGCACCACGGCCGCACTCGAGCTCATCAGCGAGGCCATCGCGGCCACGGGGCTGCGGCTCGGCGCCGACGTCGCCCTCGCGCTCGACGTCGCGGCCACCGAGTTCTACACCGCGGGAACGGGATACGCCTTCGAGAAGGAGACGCGCTCCGCCGAGGAGATGGCGTCGTTCTACGCGCAGCTGATCTCCGACTTCCCGCTGGTGTCGATCGAGGACCCGCTCGACGAGAACGACTGGGACGGCTGGGTGTCGCTCACCGACACGATCGGCGACAAGGTGCAGCTCGTCGGCGACGACCTGTTCGTCACCAACCCCGAGCGCCTCGAGCAGGGCATCAACCGCGGCGCGGCCAACGCGCTGCTGGTGAAGGTCAACCAGATCGGCACGCTCACCGAGACGCTCGACGCCGTCGCGCTCGCCCACAACAGCGGCTACAAGACGATGATGAGCCACCGTTCCGGCGAGACCGAGGACACCACGATCGCCGACCTGGCCGTGGCCTGCAGCTGCGGGCAGATCAAGACCGGCGCACCCGCGCGCAGCGAGCGCGTCGCCAAGTACAACCAGTTGCTGCGGATCGAGGAGCAGCTCGGCGACGCCGCCCGCTACGCCGGTGACCTCGCCTTCCCGCGCTTCTCGTTCGAGGGCTGAGAGAACCATGGCGCAGCGACGCTCCGGATCGCGGGGACGGGACGGCCGGTCGGCCGGGTCGTCCGCGCGCCGGCGTGTCGAGGACCGTCGGACCGGGCGTCGCCCCGACAACCGGGTCACCGAGCGTCGTCGCACCCCACGGGTGACCGACGACGCGCTCGGTCCCGACGTCACCGAGGTCCCCGAGACCGACCCGTCGGCCGAGGTGGACGCCGACGCGCCGGCGACGATCGAGACCCGCGAGCGGTCGCGGCCGGTCATCACGCCGCGCCGACGCCTGCCCGCGTCCTGGGAGGGGTTGACCGTCGGTGGGCTCAGCCCGAAGAAGGCGGTGATCCTGGCGCTGGTGGTCAGCGCCGTCGCGTTGACCCTCGCCGTGCCGCTGCGGACGTACTTCGCGCAGCGCTCGGAGGCCGAGCAGTTGCGGTCGGCGAACGCGTCGATCAGCCGGGACGTGGCGTCGCTGCAGAAGAAGGTCGACGAGCAGAACGACCCGTCTTACATCCAGGAGCAGGCCCGAAACCGACTGCTCATGGTGAAGCCGGGCGAGACCCCGCTGGTCATGCAGTTCCCCGCACCGCCGGAGAAGTCCGAGGACGAGAAGCGCGCCGAGCGGCAGGCGTCGAACCCCTGGTACACCAACCTGCTCGACGCGGTGTCCACGCCGGCGGGTCAGTGAGTTCCCCGACCGCCGAGCCACCGACCCCCGAGGACCTCGCTACCGTCGCCGCGCAGCTGGGGCGGGAGCCGCGCGGGGTGCTGGCCATCAGCTACCGCACGCCCGATGGCGCGCCCGCCGTCGTGATGACCGCGCCACGTCTGCCCGACGGGACGCCGTTCCCGACGCTCTACTACCTCACCGACCCGCGGCTCACCGCTGAGGCGAGCCGCCTGGAGTCGGCCGGCCTGATGCGCGAGATGACGGCACGGCTGCACTCGGATGCCGGTCTCGCCCAGGCATATCGCGCCGCCCACGAGAGCTATCTCGCCGAGCGGGACGCGATCGGGTCGCTGGGCACCACGTTCACCGGGGGAGGCATGCCCGACCGGGTGAAATGTCTGCATGTGCTCATGGCGCACTCGCTCGCGAAGGGCCCGGGCGTCAACCCGCTGGGTGACGAGGCGGTGGCCGTCGCGGCGCGGTCGCCACAGCTCCGCGGGACGGCGTTGCCGGCGGACTGGCCCGGCATCGACGACGAGACCATCACGGGGGAGGACACACCATGACGGTGGTCGGAGCGGTCGACTGCGGGACGAACTCCATCCGACTGCTCGTCGCACGACGCGAGGACGGGGTGCTCACCGATCTGCACCGGGAGATGCGGGTCGTGCGTCTCGGCGAAGGTGTCGACGCGACGGGCCGGTTCGCCGAGGGCGCTCTCGCGCGTACACGCGCCGCGCTCGAGGACTACGCCGAGATCATGCGGCACCACGGCGTCGGTGCGCTGCGGATGGTGGCGACGTCGGCGACCCGCGACGCCGCCAACCGCGAGGTCTTCTTCGACATGACGCGCGAGGTGCTGGCCCCGGTCGTCGCGGGATCGGTCGCGGAGGTGATCTCCGGGGACGAGGAGGCCCGGCTGTCGTTCGCCGGTGCCGTCGGTGAGTTCGACGCGACGGACGGGCCGTTCGTCGTCACCGACCTCGGCGGCGGCTCCACGGAGGTCGTGCTCGGCGTCGACGGTGAGGTCGTCGCGGCCCGATCGGTGAACATCGGGTGCGTGCGGCTCACCGAGCGTGTGCTGCACTCCGATCCGCCGACCGCCGAGGAGGTGGCCACGGCCCACGACGTCGCCCGCGGCGAACTGCAGGCGGCGTTCGACGCGGTCCCCGTCGACCAGGCCCGGACCTGGGTCGGCGTCGCCGGGACGATGACGACGCTCGCCGCGCTGGCACAGGGGCTCGAGACCTATGACCCCGATCGGATCCACCGCTCGCGCGTCCCGCTGGACCGGTTGACCGAGGTGTGCGAGGGACTGGTCGCGGCGACGCGGGATCAGCGGGCGGCGCTCGGCCCGATGCACCCGGGTCGCGTCGACGTCATCGGCGGCGGGTCGATCGTGACGCTCGAACTGGCGCGTGAGTTCGCCCGGCGCGCGGGTATCGAGGAGCTGGTCGTCAGCGAGAAGGACATCCTCGACGGGATCGCGCTGAGCGCCGAGGCGTCGGGGGCCTGACCCTGCGGGATCCCCGTGTCAGGCGGGTTGACGCAACGAGATGTTGTTGCAGGCCTCGCAGACGCTCTCCGGGATCACCCCGTGGCGCTGGAGGAACCCGAACACGATGCAGCCCAGGCAGATCCCGAACGCGGACTCGAGCAGGGCCGCGACGACGACGAGGCCGACGGTGATCTGGGCGGCGAGGCCGAGCCCGGCGAGGCTG
This sequence comes from Williamsia serinedens, assembly GCF_024171725.1. Classification (GTDB taxonomy): domain Bacteria; phylum Actinomycetota; class Actinomycetes; order Mycobacteriales; family Mycobacteriaceae; genus Williamsia_A; species Williamsia_A serinedens. The sequence continues at coordinate 210,599 of NZ_JAMTCG010000003.1, read as the reverse complement.
AACACGAACGCCACCGCGGTGATGGTGAGCCCGATGGCCTGCGCGAACCGCTTCGGCGGGCCGGGCACCAGTTTCGTCTTGCCCAGGGCGGGGACGATGACCTTCACCGACAACTGGCCGAACGGTGACAGCGTCGGACCGGAGATCACGCGCAGCAGGAACCCGAGCGCCAGGATGCCGTAGAGAACCGGCGAGTCGACGACGATCGTGACGATCGCGAGGACGACGACGAGGCCGGCAGTGGAGCGCGCGGCGTACTCGTTGACGGGATTCGGGAACTTCAGCGATTCGGGGAGCACCCGACCAGGCTAGACATCCGTGATCGGCGCGCAACGATTGTGGTCAGGCTGCTTTCAACTCGCGGGGACCGCGGCGTCGGTGTCGGACCCGTCGGCTCCGGGCCCGTCGGTCTGCTCCGCGAGGTGCCGGCGCACCGAGGCCAGCGACGGCAGCAGCACCGTCGCGACCGCGACGAGTACGTACCCGGCGACGGGTACCGCAGCGGCGAGAACCAGCGCGTGCAGCAGGTCCTCGGGCGAGAACAGCCCGGTGTTGTCGAAGAAGACGACACCCACCACGGCCACCCCGACTGCCCCGCCGACCTGCTGGAAGGTGTTCAGGACGCCGGACGCCGCGCCGGAGTCGCGACCGGCGACGGTGGCCAGTGCGATGTCGAGGAGGGGGACGAGGGTGAGGGCGAGTCCGATGCCGGCGATCGCCATCGGGATCACGGTGTCCCACCCGGAATAGCCGCGACCCTCGTGGTGGATGACCCAGATCGTGGCGGCCGTCCCGCCGGCGATGCAGACCCCGCCCACGAGGGGCAGGAGGCGGCCGAGGCGTGACACCAGGGCGGCCGCGACCCCGGCCGCGACCACCGCACCGACGCTGAACGGCAGGGTCAGTGCGCCCGCCGCGATGGCGGAGAAGCCGAGCCCGGTCTGCACGTACAGCGCCAGGATGAGGAAGAAGGCGTTGATCGACCCGGTGAAGAGGAATTGGATGGTCGCGCCGCCGACGAACCCGCGGTCGGTGAACAGCCGCATCGGCATCATCGCCGAGTCGGCCCCGTGCCGGCGCTCGTACGCTACGAACAGCGCCAGCACCACGGGCGACAACGCCATCAGCACGAACGACCAGGCGGGCCAGCCGAGCTGGCGTCCCTCGATGAGCGGGTAGACCAGCAGGAGGATGCCGGCGACGGCCAGGACCACGCCGATCGGGTCGATCGGAGACGGCCGGTCCACCGTCGTGTTCGGCACGACCACCACGGCCGCGAGGGCGATCACGATCCCGATCGGGACGTTGATGTAGAAGATCGCACGCCACTCGCCGCCGAGCGGGTCCGACGTCACGAGCCACCCACCCAGCACCGGTCCGATCACCGCCGCCATCGCGGTCACCATGCCGATCGCACCGAAGACCGGGGCGCGTTCCGACGGCGCGAACAACGCCTGCACGCTGGCGAGCACCTGCGGCACCATCACGCCGGCGAACAGTCCCTGCACGACACGGGAGGCCACGAGGAGGTCGCCGTTCTGCGCCAGCGACGCGATGAGCGACGCGGCGGTGAAGCCGAGGATGCCGACGATGAACACCCGCTGCCGACCGAAGCGGTCGCCCAGCCGGCCCGCGGTGATGAGGATCGACGCGAACGCGAGGATGTACCCGCCGACCACCCATTCCAGTTGGGACGCCGACGCGGTCAGGTCGGTGCGGATGGCGGGCAGGGCGACGTTCACGATCGTGACGTCCATCAGGTCCATGAACATGGCGAAGGTGAGGACGATCATTGCCGGCACACGCAGCCGGTGCGCACCGGTCATGGACGACGTGGTCATGGACGGAGCGTAGTCGGCGGATCCGACGAACCGGACCGCGACGAGGCTCCGCGGACGGTCACCCGGACACGACGACGGCCCACCCCGTGCGGGGTGGGCCGTCGTCGGTGGTCTGTCGGGTCAGACGCGGTGGTCGTCGACGTCGTCCTCGCGGTCATCACGCCGTTCACTAACGTCGAGGTCGTCGAGGAGCGACGCCCGACCCTTCCGGGCCGGGGGGAGGGCGGGCGCGTCGTCGGCGGCGTCGAGTTCGGCCCGCCTGGCCGCGTCCCGCATCTCCAGCCCGTCGGTCACGAGATCCCCGATCTCCCGGGTGATGTCCGCGACCGCCCCGGTGATGATCGTGGCGATCCGTCCCACGTGGGTGGCGGTCGACTCGACCGCCTCCTGCAGCAGGTCCTTGTTGCGTTCGAACCGCCCGACCATCTGACCTCCCGGAATGCGCGCGTGCGTCACGAGGCCTGCGCCGCGTCCTTCTGGCGCTCGACCTTAACACTGAACTCGACGTCGTCGGCCGTCCACGAGTTGGGCAGCGACAGCTTCGCGATCTTCTTCCACGTCGAGGCGATCTGCTGCGTGAAACCGCCCGTGTTGTAGGGCAATCCGTACTTCTCGCAGATCGCGCGGACCTCGGGGGCGATCTCCGGGTACCGGTTGGCCGGGATGTCCGGGAACAGGTGGTGCTCGATCTGGTGGGACAGGTTGCCGCTCATGATGTGGAAGAGCTGCCCACCGGTGATGTTGGCCGACCCGAGCATCTGGCGCAGGTACCACTGCCCCTTCGTCTCGTTCTCGCACTCCTCCGGGGTGAAGGTCTGCACACCCGAGGGGAAGTGGCCGCAGAAGATGATCGAGAACGACCACAGGTTGCGGACGATGTTCGCCGTGGCGTTGCCCGCCAGGGTCAGCGGGAACAGCGGACCGGTGAGCGCCGGGAAGACGACGTAGTCCTTCAGCACCTGCTTGCCGGCCTTGCGCCACATGCCCTTGACGAGACCCTTGACGTCGTACCACTTGCGCTTGCCCGCCACGATGTTCTCGACCTCGAGGTCGTGCAGCATGACGCCCCACTCGAACAGCACCATCAGCGCGGACGCGTAGACCAGGTTGCCCAGGTAGTACGGGTTCCATGCCTGGTCCCGGTCCATGCGCAGGATGCCGTAACCGATGTCGCGGTCCTCGCCGACGATGTTCGTGAAGGTGTGGTGCATGTAGTTGTGGCTGTGGCGCCACTGATCGGCCGGACACACGGTGTCCCACTCGAACTCGCGTGAGTTCAGCGAGGGCTCCCGCATCCAGTCGTACTGGCCGTGCATGACGTTGTGGCCGATCTCCATGTTGTCGAGGATCTTCGACACGGAGAGCGCCGCCACGCCGGCGACCCAGGCCGGCGGGAACCAGCCGAAGAAGAACATCCCGCGGCCGGCGACCTCGAGGGTCCGCTGGGCCTTGATGATCTTGTAGATGTAGTCGCGGTCGGACTGGCCGAGGTCGCCGACGACCCGCGCGCGCAGCGCGTCGAGATCGCGACCGAGTTCCTCGACCTGCTCGTAGGACAGGGTGATCTGGTTCTTCGTGTCCTTCTCACCGGCGTCGGCCGACGGGATGTCGTCGGTCTCGACGGTGGTGGGGAGAGTCATGATCGTCATCGGATCCTCCTGGGATGTCGGGTCGATGGTCGGAGATGTCTGGAGTCAGATGTCGAGCTCGACGTCGCCGACGGGCGCCGAGATGCAGAGCTGGATGTGCTTGTCGGTGTCGGTGTCCAGCTCGCCGGACAGCACGTTGCGCGTGCAGCCCGACTTCTTCGGTGCGGTGCAGGAGAAGCAGATCCCCATGCGGCAACCGAACTCCGGCGACAGGCCCGCGGACTCGGCCTGCTCCAGCAGCGTGCGGCCGTCGTTGTCGGCCTGCTTCCCCGAACGGGCGAAACGGATCTCGCCGGTGACGGGCTCGTCGGGATCGGGGACGAACGCGGCGGGTGCCTGGAATGCCTCGCTGTGCACGAGGTCGCCGGCCCCGCGGGACTCGTAGAACGCGCGCACGTCGTCCATCAACGCGGCCGGGCCGCAGACGAAGACCGGGGCGTCCTGCACCCAGGCGGACGACGTCATGAGGTGATCGCCGGTGAAATGGCCGGTGAGCCCGGAGCTTCCGTCGCCGCGGGTGTGCACCACCCGGACGTCGACGCTGTCGAGTGCGTCCATCGCGCGCAACTCGTCGGCGTAGGCGACGTCCTGCGGGCCGGCGGCGTAGTGCACGAAGAGCACCGGCTCCCGGTAGCCCTCGGCGATCAGCGTGCGGGCCATCGAGAGCACAGGTGTAACGCCACTGCCGCCGCTGACGAAGACCGCCGCGTGCGGACGTCGCGCGGGCAGGACGAAGTCGCCCGTCGCCGGTGTGAGGCCGACGACGTCGCCGACCTTCGCCGTGTCGTAGAGGTGCCGCGACACGTGCCCGTCGTCATGGGCGGTGACGGTCAGCTCGATGGTCCCGTCGCGTCCGCTCGCGGCGTTGGCCGGCGAGAAGCAGCGGGTCTGACGGACGCCGTCGATCACGACGCTGAGCTGCACGTACTGGCCCGCCTCATGGCCGACCCACTGCCGTGTGGGGGCCAGGGTCAGGCGGACCGCGCGGTCGGTCGGGCGCGACACCTCGACCACACGCGCACGCATCTCGTCCCATGTCACCATGGGGTCGACCAGCTCGAGGTAGCGGTCGACGGGATGCGGCGACAGCGCGGCCTCGATGACGGAGCCGACCATCGCGGGCAAGCGGTCGAACATCGTCGCCTCCTGGTGGGTGGTCGGGGAGTCGGTGATCGCTCCCGCGACGTTTGAGTGAACAGGTGTGCACTGACAGTGTGCCACCCCAGCGCCACGAACGGTCAAGAGCGGATCCGTGTAACCGCTGTCACAACAGGTCAGGTGCCTAGACTCGGCTGCGTGTCGCGGACCGGGGATCACGCCTCCGCGCGTCCTCATGGACGCGGGCGGGGCGCCGCATCCTCCGCGCGGCCGGCCGTGGACGCCGCGGAGAGTCGGTCGGCGCGCAAGAGCCGTACGCGCCAGGCCCTTCTCGACGAGACCCTCGACCTCGTCGCCGAGCGGAGCTTCGCCAGCCTGAGCCTGCGGGAGGTCGCCAAGGCGGCGGGGATCGTCCCGACCGCCTTCTACCGTCACTTCGCGTCGATGGACGACCTCGGCGTCACCCTCGTCGAGGACGCCATGCGGGTGCTGCGGCGCATGCTCCGCGACGGTCGCCGTGATCTCGCCGCCCGGGAAGCCGTCCCGACAGCCGCCAACTCGCTCGCGATCCTCGTCCGTCAGGTCCGCACGAACGAGGCGCAGTTCCGCTTCCTCGTCCGCGAACAGCACGGCGGGGTCAGCGAGATCCGCCGCGCCATCGACACCGAGCTGCGGCTGTTCGTCAAGGAACTGGCCATCGACCTCTCACGGATCCCGGAGATGGTGCGGTGGAAGGCCGACGACCTCGAACTCGCGGCGGAGCTGATCGTCACCGTGATGCTGCAGGCCGTCGCCGACCTCCTCGACTCCCGCGGTCCGGAGGACGACGCGGAACTGATCGCCCGCACCGAGCGCAAGCTGGTGATGGTGATCCTCGGCATGAACTCGTGGCGCACCGACCCGTGACGCCACGCGCCGTCGCAGGGCCCTGCACGGACCCCGCGAGTCCGTAGGATCGCGCCATGACCGAGGAGCCGCCGCGCCCCGTCCGACCGGCGGGACCGACGCGCCCGGCCGTCGTCGTCCTCATCGTGGGGATCGTGGTGTTCCTGCTCGCCGGTGCCGCGATCATCGGCTACACCGTCCTCGGGCGCGGGGGCTCCGGCGGCGATTTCGACGTCACCCCGGTGACCCCGTCGACGGTCACGGTGACCTCCACCGCCCCGACCCCGGCGCCGGCCGGGGACAGCTCGTCGCCGACGTCCTCGTCGACGTCGCGGACGACGCCCTCCCCGACCGGCGCTGCGCGCTCGACCGTGGCCGGTGCGCCCGAGGGGTCGACGCCGTGTCCGGTCCTGTTCCCGCCGTACGACCTCTACCGCGCGTCGTCGGTGGGCTCGTCGGTCACGACGTGCGGCTTCGCCGAACGGGTTCGGCGCGCCTACGCCGAGTCCGGCCGGCCGGGACAGCTGCCCCGACCCGTGGTCGCGACCAGCCCGGAGACAGGCGAGCGCATCCGCATGATGTGTGCTGCCGAGGCACGCATCGTCACCTGCACGGGCGGCGACGACGCGGTGGTCTACATCTACTGAGCGACACGCCCGGACGGCGAGTCCCCCGGCCGATCAGCAGTCGTCGGGCGAGGTGTCCGGCGGTGTGTCGCCGGGTCCGCCCCGATCGGCGCGCGCGACCAGGGCCGCGAGCCGGGGGAGCAGCGGCGGCGAGTGGGAGATGAAGCTGACGCACCCGCCCTGCCGGAAGCCACCGACGATGCCGACGACCGACCGCCCCGACAGCCACGGCGAGCCGCTGGTGCCGTCGACCAGGCCGCGGCACCGGATGGTTGGGATGCCCTCGACGGTCGCCGTTCGGGCGCGGCACCCGACGGGCGAGTCGCCCTCGCCCGCGCCGTATCCGACGACGCGGATCCGCAGGCCTGCGCGGTAGGGCGCGACGGACCAGCCTCGGCCCGTCACCGACTCCAGCGACCGCCCGTCGCGCGGCTGCAGGCGCAGCACGGCGAAGTCGAGCACGTCGGGCTCCGCCGCGACCGACGGGTCGAGGTACACGGCGGCCACCTGCCAGACGCCGAACGGTGTCTGGCCACGGTCGTATCCCGGCGCCACCGTGATGGGGCCGCGCACCCCGGTGAGGCAGTGCGCCGCGGTCACCATCAGGTCGCCGTGCAGCGAGTGGACGACACCGGCGGTGCAGGTGTGCCGCGAGTCGCCGTCGATGAACACCGGTCCGATCCGCCGGTTCGCCTGGACGTCCTCCGCGTTCGAGGTGACCGCACCGCCCACGCAGAGCATCAGGGCGACGAGCAGCACGACGAGCACCGCACGCCGGCGGCGCGGCGCGGCGCGGACGCGGACGGCTATCGCAGCCCCCACTTGACGGTGACCGAGACGGTGACGGTCTGCTGTCCCGGTTCGATCGGCACGGTCGCGGCCTGCGCGGTGCGGTCCGTTGCGAGCGGTTGGTCCTGACCGGTCACGTTCTCCTGCACCGACAGCACCCGTGACAACGACGTCCCGGACAGCTTCGCGTACTGCTCGGCGCGCGACTTCGCGTCGTCGAAGGCCCGTGCCCGCGCGTCGCCGAGGAGCCGCGAGTCGTCGTCGATGCGGAACGCGACACCCGACAGCCGCGCGTCGTTTCCCCCGGCGTCGACGGCGGCGCCGAGGACGGAGGACGCCTTCGCCAGGTCGCGCACGGTGATCTGCACGGTGTTCGTCGCCTCGTACCCGGTGATCGACGGTCCCGCGCCGGGGAGCGATCCCGCGTACTGCGGCTGGAGCGACACCTGCTCGGTCTGCACGTCCGATCGGGCGACGCCTGCACGGACGACGGCGTCGGTGACCGCCTGCACCCGACTGCCGGCCTGTGCGATCGCGGTCGACACGTCGCCGGCCTGCGTGGACACACCCACGGTGGCCGTGAGCGTGTCGGGGGCGCCGCGGACCTCACCGGTGCCGGTGACCGTCACCGCGGGCGGATCCGTCGTCGGCGCCGGACCGTCCGAGCCGCAGGCCGCGAGTCCGCCGGCGAGCACCAGGGCCGCCGCCGCGGCCACGGCTCGGGCCCATCGCGAACGCGTCATGGCATCAGTGTCCCCGGCGGGCCCGGCGCTGTCGCCCGAACCGCCGGGTCGGGCACGTGTGCGGGTGTCCCGTCGAGCGTCTCGAGACGGTCCACGGCCGCGCGCAGGGCGTCGAGGTCGGCGGTGTCCACGGCGGCGAGGACGCGCTCGGCCGCGACGCTCATCCGACCGGTGTGCGGGGACGGCTCCTGGTCGTCGGCGAGGACACGCGCCAGGGCCGCGCGGACCTCGTCGGCCCAGCCCGGTCGATCGGGGCGGGCGGTCCGGCACGCCGCGCGGAGCGACCCCATCGGTGACGACACGTGCCGTACGTCCGCCACGTCCGGGTCGTCCGATTTACAGTCCTCGATCATGGCGTTCCTCTCGCTCCGGGTGCTGGGGGTGCTCGGCGCGGCCGTGGACGGTCGCGACGCACCGCTCGGGGGTGCGGTCCCCCGGGCGCTGCTGGCCCGGCTCGCCGTCGCGCACGGCGACGTCGTCCCCGACGACGCACTCATCGACGATCTGTGGCGCGGCACGCCGCCGCCGTCGGCGCGGGTGACGGTGCAGGGCTACGTCGCGACGTTGCGCAAGTCCATGGAGCCCGGCCGGCGCGCGGCCGACGTCGAGGTCCTCGTCCGACGCGGCATCGGGTACGCGCTCGCCCGTGACCACCATCGGCTCGACGCCGACGACTTCGTCGATCTGGCCCGGGCCGGACGGCGGCAGCTGGAGGCCGGTGACGCTGCCGGGACCGTCGAGTCCATCGCGACCGCGTTGTCTCTGTGGTCCGGGCCCGCGTACGCCGACGTCGTGGCCTGGGACTTCGCGGCCGCCGAGGCCGACCGCCTCGAGGGGATCCGGCTCGACGCCGTGGAGGATCGATTGATCGCACTGTCGGCCGTCGGCGACCAGTCGACCGTCGTCACCGACGCCCGAGCCCACACCGAACGTGTGCCCCTGCGGGAACGCGGATGGGAGGCGCTGGCCCTCGCGCACTACCGCGCCGGGCGTCAGGGCGATGCGCTCGCCACCCTCGACCGGGCGCGACGGGTGCTCGCCGACGAGCTCGGCGTCGACCCGGGTCCCGCGCTGTCCCGACTGCACGAGGCCGTTCTCGCCCAGGACCCCGCTCTGGACGTGAACCCTTCTGTCGCGCAGTCGGTCTCGGTCCGGGAGGTGCCCGCCGCGACGGGAGGCCTGCCCACGCCCCTCACCGCGCTCGTCGGCCGCGCCGACGAGGTGGTGAAGGTGGGTGCCCTCCTCGACGACAACCGTCTGGTGACGATCGTGGGGCCGGGTGGGATGGGCAAGACCCGCCTCGCGATCGCCGTCGGCGCGGCTCGCCACGAGGCGGACGGTCCCTGGTGGGTGCCACTCGCCGACGTCGTCACCGCCGACGGTGTCCTCGACGTGGTGCGCGCAGCGATGGGCCTCACGGTGTCCGGTGGGATCGAGGCCCTGTGCGCGGCGATCGGAACACGGCGGACGCTGCTGGTCGTCGACAACTGCGAGCACCTCCTGGACGCCGTCGCGGCGGTCGTCGATCGTCTGCTCGCGGCGTGTCCTCGCGTCGCTGTGCTGGCGACGAGTCGCGAGGCCGTCGGCGTCGTCGGCGAGGTGGTCCACGAGCTCGGGCCGCTCGCCGCGGCCGAGGACCTGTTCACGCGCCGTGCGGGTCGATGGGCTGCCGACGCGGACCCCGCCGACGTGGCCGCACTCTGCGATGCGGTGGACCGGATGCCGCTCGCGGTGGAACTGGCTGCCGCACAGAGCCGGTCGCTGTCCGTGCGGCAGATCCGGGAGATGCTCGACGACCGGTTCGACCTGCTGCGCGGTGGCTCGCGGACCGTGGCGCGACACGAGAGCGTGCGGGCCGCGATCGAGGGGTCGTACGCGGGTCTCGACGAGGACGAGCGTCGGGTGTTCGCCGACCTGTCGGTGTTCGACGGCGGGTTCGACCTTGCCGCCGCCACCGCCGTCACCGGGCGCGCCGACGTCGTCGCCGGGGTCGTCGCGTTGGTGGCGAAGTCGTTGGTCACCGTCGTCGGCGGGGACCCCCGGAGGTACCGCCTGCTGCAGACCATCCGCGGGTATGCCCGCGACACCCTCGACGCCGCACGCCGGGAGGAGATCGCGGACCGTCACCTGGCCTGGGTGCGCGAGCTGTGCGCCCGCGGGTACGTCGCGCTGCGGGGTCCCGAGTCGGCGCGACAGACCCGGCTGTTGGCTGTCGAGATGCCCAACGTGCGTGCGGCGCTGGAACGCTCGACGCGGGAGGTACCACCCGCGCGCAGCGCGGACCATCTGACGATCGCCGGGGACGTGCACTGGTTCTGGTACCGCAGTGGTCATGTCGCGGAGGGGATGCGCACGCTCGCGCCCGCACTCGAGGCCGGTGACGACATCGACTTCGTCGTGCGCATCCGCGCGATCGCCGGGCTGGTGGTGATGAGTTACCTCGGTTCCGAGCTCGAGACGCTGTTCGCCGCACTGACCCGGCTGAGGGAGCTGCTCGCCGAGTCCGACGCCGGGGGAGCCGACGCAGCGATCGACGACGTCCGGTTGTTGCAGGCGCGGGCCGATGCGGCACAGACAGTCGGCTTCTTCCTCAGCGGTGCCGGTGCCGTCGACGACGGGCGCGTGCTGTCGGGACGGGCGCTCGGGATCGCCCGGCGCATCGGCGCGGTCGGTACGACCGCGGAGGCGCTGATGTCGTTGAGGATGGCCGACTTCCGCGCCGGCGACGCCGCCGCGGCCGCCGATCGCTTCACCGAGGCGGTGACCGCGGCCCGCGCGGTCGGCTACGACTGGTGTGCGGCGTCCTCTCTGTGGCTCCACGCGAAGACCGAGATCGAGCAGGGGGTGATCGACGCACGGCCGGCGCGACGTCTCGTCGAGATGGTCGACCACTGCGACCGGGCCGAGGACGTCACCTCGTGGATGGTCGCCGTCGCCACGCTCGCCTACCTCGTGTTCCGCCGGGGCGACCACGAGGCCGCAGCCCAGCTGCTCGGGGTGGTCGAGCGGTTCACCGACGCGACCGGCTTCGCTCCGGAGGCGATGGACGTCGTCGAACTCGCCCGCTACGGACGTGAGATGCGCGAGGGCATCGACCCGGTCGTGTTCGCGACCGCCGCCGAGCGCGGGCGCGATCTGACCCGTGCGCAGGTGCGCGAACGGTTCGAGGCCGCGGTCGCCTGACACGGCGCGCCGCGACGAGCGGGGCGGGGACACGCGAGACAGGGTCGTCGGGTCCGGTGGGAACTCACTGGGAACGCGTCCCGGTCGTTCCCCAGCGGAGTGGGTGATCGTCGTCGGCGTCCACCACCATCGCCGCCGCCGCGGCGTCGACGCACCCCCAGGAGCACGCCATGACCACCCTCGCGACCAGCACACCGATCACCCCCACGTCCCGTCCCGTCGTGCCGACCCGTGCCGCCGGCACACTGCTGACGCTCGGGTCCCTGGCGTGGATCGCGGTGTTGCCGTTCACCGCCGACTCGTCCGACCACGGCGTCGTCGGGGTGATCGGCGCCCTCGCCGCACTGGCCTTCCAGGCGGGCGTCGTCTGGCTCCTCGCCACGCAGTACCGCACCGCGGCGATGGGTGACGGCCGTGTCGCGCGCGGTTTCCACCGTCTCCAGTTCGTCCTCATGGGCGGGGCAATGGGGTCCACCGGCCTCGACGGCCTCGGCGTCCTGCACGGCACGCCGGTGTGGGCGGCGTTCGACGCCTGCTGGCCGCTGTCGATGCTCGGGATGCTGGGCATCGGGATCCGGATCGCGATCGCCGGCCGCTGGACCGGGATCCTGCGCTGGTGGACCCTCGGTGCGCAGAGCTGGTTCGCACTGGTCCCCGTGGCGATGACCGGCGGGGCGATCGCGATGGTGCTGCCGAGCGTCCACGTCGTCCTCGGCTACGCGGTCCTCGGTGTCCTGCTCGCCCGTGTCGGCGGACTGGTTCGCCGGCACGACGGGAGCGTCGTCAGCGCGCGGTGACCACCTGCGCCCCCGCACCGGCCCGGGCCACGCGGACCTCCGGGGACGGACGGTCGGCCGCCCGGGCCTCGTCGTGCAGGGCGCCCGTCAGACGATCGATCGCGTCGGGCGGCATCAGCGCGATGACGCTGCCGCCGAACCCGCCGCCGGTCATGCGCGCACCGAGCGCACCGTGGCGGTGGGCGACCTCGGTGATCCGGTCGATCACCGGTGTGGTGATCGCGAAGTCGTCCCGCATCGACGCGTGTGAGGCGTCCATCAGGAGCCCGAACGTCGGCAGATCTCGCGACCGCAAGGCGTCCACCGCGTCGAGGACACGCCGGTTCTCGGTGACGACGTGCCGGGCGCGACGTCGATCGACCGGGTCGGTGACCGCCTCGAGCGCGGCGTCGAGATCGTCGTCGGGGACCTCTCGCAGGGAGGTGACCCCGAGATCACGGGCCGCGCGTTCGCAGGCGAGGCGGCGGTCGGCGTACTCGCCTCCGGCGTGGCCGTGGGTCGTGCGGGAGTCGACGACGACCAGTTCGACGCCGTCGGTGGCGGGGTCGAACGGCACCTCCCGGACGGAGGTGTCGGCGAAGTCGACGAGAAGCGCCTGACCGTCCCGGCCGCACATCGACGCGATCTGGTCGAGGAGCCCTGTCGGTGCCCCGACGTAGTCGTTCTCGGCCCGCTGCGCGATCCGGGCGGCGTCGATCGGGTCGAGCCGCGCGCCCGAGGTGGCCGAGATCGCCTCCAGGACCGCGCATTCGAGCGCTGCCGACGACGACAGTCCTGCGCCGACGGGCACCGTGCTCGTGATCGTCAGGTCGGCGCCGGTGACCGGGAGGCCGGTACGGCGCGCCGCCCAGAACACCCCGGCCACGTAGGCAGCCCATCCGGTCACGTCGCCGGGCGATGTCTCGACGTCGAACTCGGCCTCGCCGTGGTCGTCTGCGCGCACGGTCACCGTCGACGACCCGGTGGGTGTCAGCGTGACCTCGGTGTGTCGGTCGAGCGCGATGGGGAGCGCGAAACCGTCGTTGTAGTCGGTGTGTTCGCCGATGAGGTTGACCCGACCCGGCGCGCGGGCCACCACGCGACCGGTCATGACGGCCCCGCCGCGCGCAGTCGGTCGGCGACGTCCTCGGGTGTGACGTCGGTGATGAAAGCGTCCATGGCGGATTCCGATCCCGCGAGGAACTTCAGTTTGGTGGCCGAACGTCGGACCGACATGAGCTCGATGTGCAGCGCTCCCTCGGCGTCGACGGAACGGCCCGAGTACTGGTGCACCGCGGCGATGTAGGGCAGCGGGCTGTCGTAGAGACGGTCGAAGCGGCGCAGGACGTCGAGGTGGACCGTCGTCAGGGCGTCGAGTTCCTCGTCGGTGAGGTCCACGAGGTTCGCGACCCGTCGCCGGGGGTGGATGTGCACCTCGACCGGCCAGCGCGCGGCGAACGGGACGAACGCCACGGCCAGTGGATGATCGACGACGACCCTCGTCCCGACCGCGGTCTCACTGGCGACGATGTCTTCGAACAGGTTGCGGCCGGTGCGATCCCGGTGGTCGTCGGCGCGGGCGATCATCGACCGCGTCCGCGGTGTGAGATAGGGGTAGGCGTAGATCTGGCCGTGCGGGTGGGTCAGCGTCACGCCGATCTCCTCGCCGCGGTTCTCGAAACAGAACACCTGTGCCACACCGGGGAGCGTCAGCAGGTGGGCGGTGCGGGTGCGCCAGGCGTCGACGACGAGCCGCGCGTGGTCGTGGGAGAGCGACGCGAACGACGCCGTGTGATCGCTGGAGAAACAGATCACCTCGCACCGGCCGTGTCCGACGGCGCTGACGAGGTCGGCCGACGCCGGGTCGGGCAACGCGAACGGGTGATCGGGTGCCGCCCCGGACAGGCTCGGGAAACGGTTCTCGAACACGACGACGTCGTAGTCGGGCGCGGGGACCTCACTGACCGTGCCGTCCGGCGACGGGCACAACGGACACTGGTCGGCCGGCGGTTTGTAGGTGCGGTCCTGCCTCAGCGCGGCCACGGCGATCCAGTCACCGGTCTGCCGGTCGTAGCGGACCTGGGACTGCAGCCCGCTGCGGTCGGGAAGAGGCCGCCGGTCCGGGACCGGTTGTGGCACATGGCCGTCGAGGGCGAAGAAGTCGATCTCACGACCGTCGGCGAGGTGCGTCGTCACGGCCGGGGGTCGTAGCCGCGGGGTCATCGCGCCACCGGGGCGATCCGGACGTCGCGGATGTGCCGGTCCAGCACGATGCGTGCGGTGTCGGACAGGCCGTCGTCGACGACGAGGGTGTCGGCGCGGTCGAGACCGACGATCACGTGGGCGCCGACCTCGCCGACCTTGGTGTGGTCGGCCACGACGACCAGGGTCCGTCCGATCTCGACCAACCTCCGGTTGGTGGCCGCCTCGGCCATGTTGGGTGTGGTGAGACCCGCGTCGATGTCGAGTCCGTGCACACCCAGGAGCGTCAGGTCGACCCGGAACGACGCCAGAGCGGCGTCGGCGACAGGGCCGACAAGGGCGTCGGAGGGGGTGCGGGTACCGCCGGTCAGCACGACGGTCGGACGTGAACGGCGCACCGTCGCATCGGGATCGGTGAGCTCGCTGAAGATCGCGATCGAGTTGGTGACCACGGTGAGGGAGTCGCGATCCCGCAGGAGTCGGGCGACCTCCAGGGTGGTGGTGCCCGCGCTGATGGCCACGGTCATCCCGTCGTCCACGAGGTGCGCGGCGCACGCTCCGATGGCCCGCTTCTCGGCGGTCTCACGGGTCGCCTTCGCCGCGGATCGCGGTTCCTCGCCGCGGCTGTGTCGGGCCACCGCGCCGCCGTGCACCTTGTGCAGCGCCTCGTCGTCCTGGAGTGCCTCGAGGTCGCGGCGCACCGTCATCTCGGAGACGTTCAGCTCATCGGCGAGGTCGGTGACGCGAGCGGTCCCCTCGCGGTCGAGCACCTCGAGGATGCGGCGGCGTCGTTCTGCGGGGAGCACGGCACCTCCTGTCGGGACCAGCGGGATGAAACGCACAGTATCAAACAGGCGGTGTGTTGAAATCTGTTCGGAAATGTGTGAGGTTGTGTTCACTCGTGACCGGGGTCACTACGGCAGTGACCCGCCCGAAGGAGTTGTCGAATGACGCTTGCCGCGGACTCCGTGCTCCGGCTCAACGCCGGGGCCGTGGACTACGTGCTGATCGCCCTCTATTTCGTGTTCGTCCTCGGGATCGGGTATCTGGCCCGCAGCCAGATCTCCTCGAGTCTCGACTTCTTCCTGTCGGGCCGACGGCTGCCCGCCTGGGTCACCGGCATCGCGTTCGTCTCCGCGAACCTCGGCGCGGTCGAGATCATGGGCATGTCCGCCAACGGGGCGCAGATCGGCCTCGCGACCATGCACTACTACTGGATCGGCGCCATCCCCGCGATGCTGTTCCTCGGCGTCGTGATGATGCCGTTCTACTATGGGTCGAAGGTCCGCAGCGTCCCCGAGTTCATGCGACGGCGTTTCGGCACGGGTGCGCACCTCGTCAACGCCATCAGCTTCGCGGTCGCCCAGGTGCTCATCGCCGGCGTCAACCTCTACCTGCTCGCCACGATCGTGAACGTGATCCTCGGCTGGAGCCAATGGGTCTCGCTCATCGTGGCCGCCGCGATCGTGCTGACCTACACAGCACTGGGCGGGCTCTCCGCCGCCATCTACAACGAGGTCCTGCAGTTCTTCGTCATCCTCGCGGCGTTGGTCCCGCTGACCGTCTTCGGGCTCATCAAGGTCGGCGGATGGAACGGGCTGAAGGAGAAGATCGTCGCGACCACCAGTGACGGCAAGGTCACCGCGAGCATCCACGACCAGATCACGTCCTGGCCCGGAAACGCGTTGAGCGGCTTCGACAGTCCCGTGTGGTCGGTGATCGGCATCGTCTTCGGCCTCGGGTTCGTGCTCTCGTTCGGCTACTGGACGACGAACTTCGTCGAGGTGCAGCGGGCGATGGCGTCGAACTCGATGAACGCCTCCCGGCGCGCACCCATCATCGGCGCGATCCCGAAGATGTTCATCCCCTTCGTCGTCGTGATCCCGGGCATGATCTGCGCGGCCGTCATCGGCGACATGATCTCGCTGAAGAGCGGCCCGAACGCGGCGGATGTCACCTACAACGACGCGATGCTGCTGATGATCCGCGACATCCTGCCCAACGGCCTCCTCGGCGTGGCGGTGGCGGGTCTGCTCGCGTCGTTCATGGCCGGCATGGCCGCGAACATCTCGGCGTTCAACACCGTGTTCAGCTACGACATCTGGCAGCAGTACGTCGTGAAGAACCGGCCGGACGGCTACTACATCACCGTGGGCCGGGTCGCGACCGTCGGTGCGACGGTGCTCGCGATCTTCACCGCCCTCATCGCGTCGGGCTACTCGAACCTGATGGACTACCTGCAGACGCTGTTCGGGTTCTTCAACGCCCCGCTGTTCGCGACGTTCCTGCTCGGCATGTTCTGGAAGCGGATGACCGCGACCGCCGGCTGGACCGGTCTGGTGGCCGGAACCCTCTCCGCCGTCGTCGTGTTCATCCTCTCCGAGGTCGGGGTGATCAACCTTCCCGGCCAGGGCATGCCGTTCGTCGCGGCGTCCGCGGCGTTCGTCGTCGACATCCTCGTCAGCGTCGTGGTGACCATGGCGACGCAGCCGAAACCGGCGAAGGAACTGATCGGTCTCGTGTACTCGGAGACCCCGAAGTCGCACTTCACCGATCCCGCCGACGCCGGAGCCGCCTGGTACGCGCGGCCGGTGCCGCTGGCCGGTGTCGCGCTCGTCCTCGTCGTCGCCCTCAACGTCGTCTTCCACTGAGTGTCAGGAGTTCTCGCATGATCACCGAGCAACCCCACCCGACGGCCGGTCGGGGAGCGCAGTTCCTCGCCCGGATCTTCGACATCCGCATCATCGTCGCCGCGCTGATGGGCATCTACGGGATCGTCCTCATCGTCGGGGGCGCCGCACCCGGCGTCCTGGGGATCGAGTCCCACAGGCCGTCGGACGCCAACCGCGTCGACCTCGAGGCGGGCACGACGGCCAACCTCTGGGTCGGCCTGATCCTGGCCGCGGTCGCCGCGCTCTTCGTCGCCTGGGCGCTGCTGCGCCCGCTGCCCGTCCGGGATCCGTCACAGGCCGCCGACCCGGGTGAGGGACGGAAGGTCGACGCCGGCTGACCCCGGGGCTTCCGCCCCCGACGACACCGAACGTGCAGTCGATCCCGTCGACCGTGCACCAGATTCGCGCGACCGTGCAGTCGTTGCCGCCGCTGCGGCGTCGTGTGCACGCTCGGCGGAATCTGGTGCACGCTCGAGGACGTGGTTCGGTGCTCCCGACGTCGCCGATCGGGAAGTTCGTCATGCGCATCAGTGTTGATCCGGCGGTCGCCGGGATCCCATGACAGACGTCATGGTCCCGGCACGGCAGATGGCACCTGACGCGATGGGATGTGGGATCAATGGCGCGAATCGGACTTCTCGGGACCGGGATCATGGGAGCGGGCATGGCGCGCAGCATCATCCGTGCCGGCCATGACCTGACCGTGTGGAATCGCAGCCAGGAGAAGGCGGCTCCTCTCGCCGACGACGGCGCGACCGTCGTCGGCGACCCGGCCGAGGCCGTCCGCGGTGCCGAGATCGTCGTCACGATGCTCTACGACGCCGATTCCGTGGCCGACGTGGTCGGAACCGTCGCAGGGGAGTTCTCCGACGGCGCGGTCTGGTTGCAGACGTCGACCGTCGGGCTCGACGGCGTCGACCGTCTCGGCCGGCTCGCCCGCGAGCACGGGATCGCCATGCTGGACGCGCCCGTCCTCGGCACGAAGGAACCCGCGGAGAAGGGCGCGCTCACCGTTCTCGTCGGCGGCGACGAGTCGCTGCGCGAGCGGGTGGAGCCCGTGCTCGACGCCATCGGTGCCGGCACCGTCTGGGTCGGGCCGGAGCTCGGCGACGGTCACCGCCTCAAGCTGGTGGCGAACTCGTGGGTGCTGTCGCTGGTGACCGCGACCGGCCAGGCGATCGGTCTCGCCCAGCGGTTCGGCGTCGACCCGCAGCTCTTCCTCGACGCGATCTCCGGCGGCCCGCTCGACGCCGGATACGCCCAGCTCAAGGGCAAGGCGATGCTGGCCCGGGAGTTCCCGGCGTCGTTCGGCGCGGACGGCGCCCTCAAGGACGCCGGTCTCATCGCCGCCGCGATGGAATCGGTCGGCATGGACGCATCGGTGATGCAGGCCATCCACGACCGCTTCGTCTCGACCGTCGACGCAGGTCACGCCCGTGAGGACATGGCATCGGTGATCGACGGTTTCGACGGGCGGTGACGCGGGCAGCCGCGTTGTGAGGTCGCGGCGTTCGCGCTCAGCGGAATAGTTCAGTTCGTCCGGTGTTGGACAGTTGGTCCAGTCGCCCGTGAAGCAAGGAGCAGGCAAATGACTGCAGCAGTCGGAACAGCGGCCAAGAAGCGTCGCGGCAAGGCCATGTCACCGGCCCGGGAGCGCCGCGCACACCTGCAGAAGGCCCTGCGGTGGGGACGGGTCGGATGGGTGGCGTTCATGTTCGGGTCGGCGGCTCTCGCCCTCGGCATCGCGGGTCTCGCCACCGGCAACACGGTGCCCGGGATCGTCGCACTCGTCGTCTGGGTTGTGCTGTACGGCACGGTCGTCTACTCGATCCGTGCCGCGGCGATGGCCCGCGGTGACCGAACCCTCCAGGAGCACGTCGCCCGCGTGCGACGTACGCGCTACCGCAGCGCCTACCCGCACCACCAGGACTGACGCCTGACGCACGAACCGTCCAACCCAACCCCGTTCTCGCAGGTCACCCGGATGCAGTGACCTGCGAGAACGCTTTTCGGTAGGCGGTCGGCGACATCCCGATGCCTGTCCGCAGGTGATGACGCAGGTTGTCGGCGCTGCCCAGCCCCGACCGCGCCGCGACCTCGTCGACGGTCGCCCCACCCGCCTCGAGCATCTCGCGCGCCCGGTCGACGCGGCGGTTGCGCACCCACTCGCCTGGGGACACGCCCGTCTCGGCCCGGAAGCGACGGCTGAACGTTCGTGTGCTCATGTGCGCGTGCGCGGCCAGACGACGGATCGACAGGTCCTCCACGAGGTGGTCCAGGGCCCACGCGCGTGTCGGCGCCGTGCTGTCGTCGGGACGGTCGACGACGGCGTGACTGATGAACTGTGCCTGACCGCCCTCTCGCACCGGCGGGACGACGCAATACCGGGCAACCGAATTCGCCAGGGCGGCCCCGTGATCGAGGCGGAGCAGGTGCAGACAGAGATCGATCCCCGCGGACAACCCGGCGGAGCTGAAGGGTCCGGTCGACCGGGACTCTCCGTCGCCACCGTCGACGAACAGGACGGCCTCGTCGAGCCGGACCTGTGGGAAGAGCGCCCGGAACTCGGCGGCGGCGCGCCAGTGGGTCGTCGCCGGGAGATCGTCGAGCCGCCCGGACGCGGCGAGTACGAACGCGCCGGTGCAGATCGACACCCACCGAGCCGTGGACGGCACGCTGTCGAGCGCGGCCGCCACCTCGGGATCGAGAGTCCCCCTCTCCCGAGCGGGGGGATACCGCGTCCCGGGGACGACGACCGTGTCCGCGGTGGTGAGTTCGTCGAGGTCCCCGGCGGGAACGATGCCGTAGCCACTCGTGGTGGTCACGGGCCCACCGCCCAGGGAGCACGTGACCACCTCGTACAGGGGCGATCCGTCGCGGTCGCGTGCCTCCCCGAAGACGAGCGGGGCGATCGTCGCGTCGAAACCGACGACCGGGGCGAGCAACAGCACCACCACGCGATGGCGACGAACCGGTGTCATGGCACGATCTTCCCGCATTGTGGCGATCGTGCCAATGGCGAGGCGCGTCCCGATGGGCGAGAGTTCTCCTCATGCTGCTGACCCCGACCCGCCGGATCCATCGCGGATGGATCGTCGCGGCGGTCGCCTTCGTCGCGATCCTCGGCGCCGCCGGGTTCCGTGCCGTACCGAGCGTCATGATGGACCCGCTCCACATGGAGTTCGGGTGGTCGCACGCCACGGTCGGTGCCGCGATGTCGATCAACATGACGCTGTTCGGTCTCACCGCGCCGTTCGCCGCGGCGCTCATGGACCGCTTCGGGGTGCGGCCGGTCCTCGCGGTCGCACTGGCGCTCATCGCCGCCGGTACGGGGCTGGGTGCGACGATGACCGCCGAGTGGCAACTGTTGCTGCTGTGGGGCGTGCTGGTGGGGCTCGGCACCGGGTCCATCTCGATGGGCTTCGTGGCCACCGTGGCCACCCGGTGGTTCGTCGAACGACGGGGTCTGGTCACGGGCATCCTCACCGCGGCGAGCGCCACCGGCCAGCTGATCTTCCTGCCCGTGGTCGCGGCCGCCACCGATCGCTTCGGGTGGCGCGTCGCATCGCTCATCGTCACCGCGGTGGCTCTGGCCGTCGTCCCTCTGGTGCTGGTGTTCATCCGCGACCGCCCGTCCGACGTCGGGCTGGCACCCGTCGGTGGGGTCGCCGACACGCCCGAGGAGGTCCTCCCGACGGGGACGTTCTCCGCGGCGTTCGCAGGTCTGGTCATCGGGATGCGCACCCGTGCGTTCTGGCTCCTCGCAGCGAGCTTCGCCATCTGCGGGATGACGACCAACGGCCTGATCGGCACGCACTTCATCCCTGCGGCGGGCGATCACGGGATGCCGACGACGGTCGCGGCGGGCCTGCTCGCGACGATCGGCATCTTCGACGTCGCGGGCACCGTCTTCTCGGGGTGGTTGACCGACCGTGTCAGCCCGCGGGTGCTGCTCGTCGTGTACTACCTCGGTCGCGGGGTGTCGCTCGTGCTGCTGCCGTCGTTGCTGTCACCGCACGCCGAGCCCAGCACGTGGGTGTTCATCATCTTCTACGGCCTCGACTGGGTGGCCACCGTGCCGCCGACGATCGCGATCTGCCGCGAGTGGTTCGGCGACCGGACGCCGGTCGTCTTCGGCTGGGTGTTCGCCTCGCATCAGATCGGCGCGGCCGTCGCGGCGTTCGGGGCCGGGTGGATCCGGGACGCCGAGGGCAGCTACGACCTCGCCTTCCATCTGGCCGCGGGCTTGTGCGTCGTGGCCGCTGTGTGTTGTGCCGGGATCCGGGGGCCCCGGACGGTGAAGGGTCCCACACCCGACGTCGGGAACGACGACTCGACGTTGCAACGCTCGTTGTCACGTTAGAGTGGGCGCATGGTCTCCGGAACCGCACAGGTCGATGTGAAAGCCTCTCGCGCAGACGTACTGGCGGCGATCGCCGACGTCGAGAACCTCCCCACGTGGTCACCGATCCACAAGGAGATCGAGGTCCTCGAGCGCGACGACGAGGGACGCCCGACCAAGGCTTGGATGAAGGTGTCGCTCATGGGGATCAGCGACGAGCAGACGCTGTCGTTCTCGTGGTCGGACTCCGGTGTCACCTGGGATCTCGTCGAGGGCGGCCAGCAGAAGGCGCAGCACGCCGTGTACACGCTCACCGACGCCGACGGCGGGGGCACACACGTCGAGTTCGAGATGAGCCTGGACCCGAAGATCCCCGTTCCCGGGTTCGTCCTGAACAAGGGCAAGAAGGCGATCATCCAGATGGCGACCGAGGGTCTGCGCGACCAGGTCGACGGCTGACCGAGGCCGCTCGGCCAGGACGATGACCACCGCGACGCGCGCCTCGTCGGCGCGACCGTCGGTGGTCGTCCTCCTCCTGTCGCTCTACTTCGCACAGGGTCTGCCGTACGGGTTCTTCACGACGGCACTGCCCGTCGTGCTGCGGCAGTCGGGGTACTCGCTCGTGGCGATCAGCGCCACCGGGATCCTGTTCGCGCCGTGGGCCCTGAAGGTCCTCTGGGCGCCGCTCGTCGACCGTACGGGGACCCGCCGACGGTGGGTCGTGGCGATGCAGATCGCCACCGCCACAGTGGCTCTCGTCCTCGCCTGTGTCGATCTCGGTGCGTCGACGGCTCCACTCTTCGTCGGCGTGGCACTGATCAACGTGTTCGCCGCGACCCAGGACGTCGCGACCGACGGCATCGCCGTCACCGCCCTCGACACGCGGGGGAGGGGGCTCGGCAACGGCATCCAGGTCGGCGCGTACCGCGTCGGGATGATCGCCGGCGGCGGCGGGCTGCTGTGGCTGTACTCGATCGCCGACTGGCGGGCACTCTTCGTGGCGATGGCGGTCCTGGTGGTGCTCACCACCATCCCCGTGCTGTGGTTCCGCGACACGGCGTCCCCGGTGCGCCGCGAGGATGCCGCGGCGTCGCCGGTCACCTGGGCGCGACGGCTGGCGCGGCCGGGTGTCCTCGCGCTCGTCGGGTTGGTGGCGGCGTACAAGTTCGGCAGCGCGATGGGGTCGGCGCTGATCGGTCCCTTCCTGTCCGATCAGGGTCTGACGCTGCGGGAGATCGCCCTTCTCGACGGCGCGGTGTCGTCGGGCGCCGCCGTCGCGGGAGCCGCGGTGGGGGGAGTGCTCGCGTTCCGACTCGGTCGGGTGACGGCTCTCCTCGTGGGTGGTGTCGCCCAGTCGGTCGCGTTGGTGGCGTTCGTCGTGGCCGCGGGCGGCGGCGGGGTCGGGGTGATCGTCGTCGCGACGGTGGCCGAACACGTCTGCGGTGGCATCGCCACCGTCGCGGTGTTCGCACTCATGATGGACTCGGCCGAGAAGGCCTTCGCGGGAACGGATTACACCCTGCTCGCTTGCGCGGTCGTGGTGGTGCAGGGTGTCGCGGGGTTCGCGGCCGGGGTCGTCGGCGACGTGTTCGGGTACGTGACGCTCTACGCGTCGGCGGCGATCCTGTCGGCGCTGGGGTGCGCCGTGATGCTCCGTGGCCTTCGGTCGGGCCGAGGGCCGGACCGGCTCCACGAGGTTCTCCACCCGGCTGCCGTCCGTTGACCGGACGACCCCTCCGGTCGTGCCCCCCGGTCGGAGACCGGTAGTGCCCCCAGTCGGGTTCGAACCGACACTGGGCGGATTTTAAGTCCGCTGCCTCTGCCAATTGGGCTATGGGGGCGATGGTTTCACATCACACATCATTTGTTGTGTTAAGCAGTGGGGCCCGTGGCCCGGCCCCGGAATGTGCTGCAGGATGCCATGTTCGCCGATGCGGCGGTCCGCGTCGCGTGGGGGTCCCCGGTGACCCGTCACGAACCCGCGAGTTCGAGGTCGACGTGACACGGGACCTGTGCCACCGTGAATGCCGAGGTGGCGTTCGGGGCGCGACCATCGGCACCTCTTGACCACGGGTGTCGGGACACGCAGGATGAGCGCCATCCCCGTACATGTGAACGGCAGAGCGACGACCACCATGACCCGATTCGACCTGGCGACCGACCTCGACTGCAGTGTGGAGCAGGCGTGGCGCCTCCTCACGGACCCGGCCGTCAAGAACACGTGGTCCCGTGGCCTCACCACCGCCCGCGACGCGGGTGGCGACGGCCGGATGGACCGCGCCGGTGCCGTCCGTGAGGTGAAGGTCGACCTGCCCACCCGGCCCCGCGTCCAGGAGGTCGTCACCTGCGCCGATGAGCCGAACCGCTTCGCGTATCGGATCTTCAAGGCGTCCCCGCTGCTGCGGGAGTACAGCTGCTCCATCGACATCGAGCCCACCGACGACGGGTGCGCCGTGCACTACGTCGTCGACGTCGACTTCGTCCCCACCGTCGGTCCGTTGGTCGCGCCCCCGCTGCGGCGGTCGATCGAGAAGTCGCTGAAGGGTCTCTCCGAGCAGTCGCGGCACCTCGCCGCCGACCCCGAGCCGCTGCCGTACCGCCGGACGCCCCGTCGGCGGCCGGGTGGCGCCGCGGCCCTGCGGCCGCAGCTCGAGCGGTACCTCGGTCATCAGCGGATCCTGGCCGACGAGCTCGCCGCCGACGAGGACCCGAAGGCCTGGTTCGCCCGGCTGTGCGCCCTCACCACCGAGGAGCTGCTGCACCGCGTCGACGAGGGCCGCTACGCCGAGCCCGAGTGGATGATGCGGCTGATGGCCGTCCTGCACCGCCGGCATGTCTCGAACCTGCACGCCTACACCTCGGGTGGGGCCGTCTCCACCGCGTGGCGCGAGGCGTGGGCCGTGTGCGACGAGAACGACAACCCCCGCTCGTTCCGTCACGTCGCCGCCGGGGTCGTCGCCGCGTCGCGGGCGCACATGGAGGACGACATGCCGCGCGCGCTCGCCGAGGCGTACGCGGCGGTCGCCGACGAGCGGGACTACCGCGAGTTCCGGTCCGACTATCTCGACGTCGCGCCCGTCTACGCCCTGGCCGTCGACCGGCTGTGCGCGGAGATCCCCGCGCCGTTCCTACCGCGTGTGCTGCGCATGTCAGGGCGGGTCCTGCCCGAGATGCGTGACGCGATGACGCGACTCTTCTACGACGTGGAGGCCGACCGGCTTCGCGCCTTCGACAGGGGTTTCGCGCTGGCCTGCCAGGTCGGCGACGTCCCCGCGCCGTAGCGGTGCGTCCGACGGCGCGAAAGGTCAAGAGCAAGTAAAGTCGGGCGGGAACCCTGGCGACCGGTGTGTCGTTGGGGAGATGTACGCCTCTGTCGAGGCCCGACCGCCGGTCGGGACGGGCAGAACTTCGAAAGGACCCCAGCGGTGCGAGAGAGCAGCAATCCGGTGATGCGCGGAGTGCTCCGCGACAACTCGAAGGCCGGGGGCTATGCCGGGTTCGGTACCGGTGTGGCCGGCGCCGGCCAGGCGATGTACGGCCAGGCGGGCCAGCCGCAGCAGGTGGACCCCTACGCGCGGCCGAATCAGCCGGTCGGCACCCGTGCACTGACCATCGACGACGTCGTCACCAAGACGGCCATGACCCTCGGCGTCCTGATCCTGTCGTCGATCGTGTCGTACTTCCTCGTGCACCAGAACGTGGCGCTGGCGATGCCGTTGCTCCTCGTCGGTGCCCTCGGTGGTTTCGCCCTGGTGATGGTCGCCAGCTTCGGACGCAAGCAGGACAACCCCGCGATCGTGCTGTCGTACGCGGTCCTGGAGGGCCTGTTCGTCGGTGCGGTGTCGTTCGTGTTCGCCAACCTCGCCGTCAGCGGGACCTCCGCCGGCGTGCTGATCGGTCAGGCGATCCTGGGCACCTTCGGTGTGTTCGCGGGCATGCTCGTCGTCTACAAGACCGGCGCGATCCGCGTCACGCCCCGCTTCACGCGGATGCTCTTCGCCGCCCTCATGGGTGTCATCGTGCTCATCCTGGGCAACCTGGTGGTCGGCTTCTTCAACGGTGGCTCTGGCCTGGGTCTGTACGACGGCGGCCCGATCGCGATCATCTTCTCGCTGGTCTGCATCGGCCTGGCGGCGTTCAGCTTCCTCGTCGACTTCGACTCGGCGGATCGCCTCATCCGCGCCGGCGCCCCGTCGCGCGCCGCCTGGGGCATCGCGCTCGGCCTGACCGTGACCCTGGTGTGGCTGTACGTCGAGATCCTGCGTCTGCTCAGCTACTTCAACCAGGACTGACCCGGCGTCGGCCCTACGCCGACGACATCGGACCGACAGCCCCGCACCGACACGGTGCGGGGCTGTCGTCGTGTGCGGGAAATCCGGTCGATCCCTGTCGGCCACTGTTGCTACCGTCACCCGACCGTCGACGATCGGCCATCCCGATCGCGGCGATGAGTTCTGCGGACGCGTCGGGTCTGTACCCGGTGACGCCATCCGACGCCGAGAGGACCCCAGATGACCGCCGCGACCACCCCCGCCGCGCCGACACCGGCCGCCCCGGACGACCGACTCCCCCGCGAGCACGTCGTCGTGATCGGTGTGCTGCTCGTCGCCTCGTTCGTGGTGATCCTCAACGAGACCGTCATGAGCGTGGCGATCCCGGTGCTGCAGAGGGACCTCGGGGTCCCGCCGAGCGTCGGGCAGTGGCTGACGACCGCCTTCATGCTCACCATGGCGGTCGTCATCCCGCTGACGGGCTTCCTCATCCATCGGCACGGCACGCGGACACTGTTCGTCGCGGCCATGTCGGCGTTCACGGTCGGGACGGTGATCGCGTTCGCCGCACCGGGTTTCGAGGTGCTGCTCGTCGCGCGGGTCGTACAGGCGCTGGGCACCGCGATCATGCTGCCGCTGCTGATGACCACGGTCATGACCGTCGTCCCGGAGAACCGACGCGGGGTGATGATGGGCAACATCTCCGTCGTCATCGCGGTCGCGCCGGCGCTCGGGCCGACCGTGTCGGGTCTCGTCCTCGACAACCTGGGGTGGCGGTGGGTCTTCGGCGTGGTCGCCCCGATCGCGGCCGCCGCACTGGTCGCCGGCCTGGTCCTCGTGAAGCCCGTCGGGCCCCGGGTGTCCGCGCCGATCGACCTGCTCTCCGTGCCGCTCGCCGTCCTCGGTTTCGGTGGCCTCGTGTACGGGCTCGTCGGGATCGGTGAAGCCGCCGACCACGGATCGGCCGTCCCGGTCTGGATCCCGTTCACCGTGGGCGCCTGCGCGCTCGCGGCGTTCGTCGCGCGACAACTCCTGCTCGCCCGCACCGATCGTGCGCTGCTCGACCTGCGCGTGTTCTCGTCGTCGACGTTCACGCTGTCGATCGTCGCGATGGTCGTCGCCATGGCGACGATGATGGGCACGTTCATCGTGGTGCCGTACTTCGCCCAGGCCGTCCTCGGCTTCAGCCCGTTCACCACCGGGCTGCTCACCCTCCCGGGCGGTCTGGTGATGGGACTGGCCGGACCGGTGATCGGTCGTGTCTACGACCTGCGCGGACATCGTCCGCTGGTGCTGCCCGGTGCGCTCGCCATCACTGCGGGTGTGTGGTCGCTCTCCGTCGTGGACACGTCGACGAGCGTGTGGTGGCTGCTGGGGGCCAACGTCCTGCTCTGCCTGGGCCTCGCCGCGACGTTCACGCCGCTGATGACCCTGGCCCTCGGATCGGTGGCGCCGGAGCGGTATTCGCACGGATCGGCCGCGCTGGGCACCTTCCAGCAGGTCGCGGGCGCGGCCGGGACCGCCTTGTTCGTCACCGTGATGACGGTGGTGTCCGCGGGCGACCACACGACGCAGGCCGCTGCCTCCGAGGCGATCGCCGACGGTGTGCGGACCGTGTTCACGGTCGCGGGATGCCTGGGGATCGTGCTGATCGGGCTCGTCTGTCTGCTGCGCTTCCCGAAGCCGCTCGCCCCGGTGATCGAGGACGACGCGGCGGTCGCCGCGGTCTGACACCCCACGACGACGACGGCCGCCGGCGGGACATCCCGTCGGCGGCCGTCGTCGTGTCGTGTCAGCTCAGGCGTTCGAGCACCATCGCCATGCCCTGACCCCCGCCGACACACATCGACTCGACGCCGAACGTCTTGTCGTGGGTGGCGAGGTTGTTCAGCAGGGTGGCCGTGATCCGGGCGCCGGTCATGCCGAAGGGGTGACCGAGGGCGATCGCGCCGCCGGACACGTTGAGCTTGTCGTGGTCGATGCCGAGCTCGTTCGCCGAGCCGAGCACCTGCACCGCGAAGGCCTCGTTGATCTCGAACAGGTCGATGTCGGAGACCGACTTGCCCGCGATGGCCAGCGCCTTGCGGATGGCCTCGATCGGACCGAGGCCCATGATCTCCGGGGACAGGCCCGTCGCGGCGGTGGACACGATGCGCGCGAGCGGGGTGAGCCCCAGCTCTTTGGCCTTGGTGTCGCTCATGACGACCACCGCGGCCGCACCGTCGTTGAGCGGGCAGGCGTTGCCGGCGGTGATGGTGCCGTCGGGACGGAACACCGGCTGCAGCTGCGACACCTTCTCGTAGGTGGTGCCGGCGCGTGGGCCGTCGTCGGTGGTCACCTGCGAGCCGTCGGCGAGGGTGATCGGCGAGATCTCCCGCTCGAAGAAGCCGGACTTGATGGCCTCCTCCGCGCGGTTCTGACTGCGCACACCCCAGTGGTCCTGGTCCTCGCGGGAGATCCCGGTGAAGCTCGCGACGTTCTCCGCCGTCTGGCCCATCGGGATGTAGACGTCGGGGATGAGGCCCTGCTCGCGCGGGTCGGTCCACGCCGGCGCCCCACCCTCGGCGGCCTTGGCGGTCCGGGCCATCGCGTCGTCGAAGAGCGGGTTCTTGGTGTCGGGCCACCCGTCGGCGCTGCCGGAACCGAAGCTCGACACGCTCTCGGCGCCGGCGGAGATGAACACGTCGCCCTCACCGGCTTTGATGGCGTGGAACGCCATGCGGGTGGTCTGCAGCGACGACGAGCAGTAGCGGTTCACCGTCACGCCGGGGACGTGGTCGAGGCCGAGCTCGACGGCGACGACACGGGCGATGTTGAAACCACCCTGGCCACCGGGCTGGCCGATGCCGAAGTGCAGGTCGTCGATGTCGGCGGTGTCCAGTGCGGGGATCTTGTCCAGCGCGGCCTGGATCATCTGGCGCCCCATCTCGTCGGGGCGCACCTCGCGCAGCGATCCCTTGCCGGCGCGGCCGATCGGGGAGCGGGCGACGGAGACGATGACGGCTTCGGGCATGGGGAACTCCTCGGGGTGAGCAGGGCGCGCGATGGCGGGCCGCTGATCGACAGGGGTCGGCGAGGGGGACGTTACGCGGTCGGTCCGGTCTGCTCGCGGAGCACCGGCTCGTCGATGTGCCGACGCGGCCGCAGCGGGCGGCCGACGGCC
The DNA here is from genome assembly GCF_024171725.1 of Williamsia serinedens. Classification (GTDB taxonomy): domain Bacteria; phylum Actinomycetota; class Actinomycetes; order Mycobacteriales; family Mycobacteriaceae; genus Williamsia_A; species Williamsia_A serinedens. The sequence continues at coordinate 182,359 of NZ_JAMTCG010000003.1, read as the reverse complement.
CGTCCGATGCGCGCGAGGACGCGGTTGTTCTCGGCGAACTCCGACACCTCGGGCGGGTCGGGCAGAGGCGCCGAGCCCCATTCGCCGATCGAGGCGAGGACCTCCGGGAGGAGGGTCTCCGCCGCGAGGAGGTACCCCGCCGCCGACGGGTGGTAGTGGTCTGCGGAGAACATGCGGTCGGGTGCGGCGAGGAACTCGCGGGCCAACAGGTCCGCCAGCGGGACGGGTCGGCCGCCGGCGGCGCGGACCTCGTGCGCCTGGGCCCGCGCGAGCTGGAAACCCCACTGCCGCAGCACGGTCCGCAACGGCTGCGGGATCGCGGTGACGACGCCGAGGTCGGGGCAGGTCCCCACGACCACGTTCGCGTCCACCTCGACCAGGCGCCGGACGGCCGCGCCGAGACGTTTGGCCGACGGTCGGACATGGTTGACGGCGGTGATGTCGTTCGCGCCGATGAGGATGACGGCGATGTCCGGCGGCGGCCCGGCGACGAGCATCGCGTCGACCTGTCCGGACAACCCGCGCGAGGTGGCACCGACGATCGCCTTGGTGCTCAGCCGGACGGTCCGGTCGGTCTCCCGCGCCAACATGCGCGTCAGTTGCACGCCCGGGGTCTCGTCGGCGACCTCGGCGCCGAGCCCGGCCGCGGTGGAGTCGCCGAACACCATGAGGTGCAGGTCGGCGACGACGCCCGGGCGGATGCGCTCGGGGCCCGAGCCGTCGGGTCGGTAGAGACCGTCGCCGTTCGGGGCGTTGTCGGTGCGGTGCGGGATGACCTCCCGGGCGACGCGGGCCTGACCGTTGAGGAACGTCCACGCGGCCCACCCCGCTCCGGCACTGCCGGCCGTCGCGGCCGCGGTCGTCGCCACATCGCGTGCGATCCGTCGACGAGAAGGGGGCACGGCCCCAGGATACGGACACCGGTCGTACGGACCGGGCACGCGCAGGCGTGTCCGCGGCGTGCTGTCGGTCGGCCTCGGCAGGGGCACATCGCGCGACCGCGGCGTCCGCATGTCTGGAACGATGGAGGCATGCGCATCGCTGATCACATCGTCGACCTGGTCGGCGGCACCCCGCTGGTGAAGGTCCACTCGGTCGTCGCACCGAACTCGGCCACCGTCGCCGCGAAGGTGGAGTACCTCAACCCCGGTGGCTCGTCGAAGGACCGCATCGCGGTGAAGATGGTCGACGCCGCGGAGGCGTCGGGAGAGCTCAAGCCCGGCGGCACCATCGTCGAACCGACGTCGGGCAACACCGGCGTCGGTCTCGCGCTCGTCGCGCAGCAGCGCGGCTACCGCTGCGTGTTCGTGTGCCCCGACAAGGTCGGCGAGGACAAGCGCAACGTCTTGCGCGCCTACGGCGCCGAGGTCGTCGTCTGCCCGACCGCGGTCGCCCCCGACAACCCCGACAGCTACTACAGCGTCTCCGACCGGTTGGTGAAGGAGATCGACGGCGCCTGGAAGCCGAACCAGTACGCGAACCCGGCCGGTCCGCAGAGCCACTACGAGACGACCGGCCCGGAGATCTGGGCCGACACCGACGGCACGATCACCCACTTCGTCGCGGGCGTGGGCACCGGCGGCACCATCACCGGCACCGGGAAGTACTTGAAGGAGGTGTCCGACGGTCGCGTGAAGATCATCGGCGCCGACCCCGAGGGCTCGGTGTACTCCGGCGGCACCGGCCGTCCCTACCTCGTCGAGGGTGTGGGCGAGGACTTCTGGCCCAGCGCCTACGACCCCTCGATCCCGGACGAGATCATCGCCGTCTCCGACGCCGACTCGTTCGAGATGACACGTCGCCTCGCCCGCGAGGAGGGTCTCCTCGTCGGCGGCTCGTGCGGCATGGCGATGGTTGCGGCGCTGCGCGTGGCCGAGCGCGAGGGTCCCGACGCCCTCGTCGTGGTGCTCCTTCCCGACGGGGGGCGTGGCTACATGGGCAAGATCTTCAACGACGCCTGGATGCGCAGCTACGGGTTCCTCAGCACCCCGATGGACGGCAAGGAGGCCGCCGAGCCGACGGTCGGCGACCTGCTGCGCGGCAAGTCCGGCGCTCTGCCCGACTTCGTGCACACCCACCCGCAGGAGACCCTGCGCGACGCCATCGAGATCCTCCGCGAGTTCGAGGTGTCGCAGATGCCGGTCGTCGGCGCCGAGCCGCCGATCATGGCCGGTGAGGTCGCCGGTGCGGTGAGCGAGCGCGAGCTGCTCAGTGCGGTGTTCGAGGGCCGGGCCAACCTCGCGGACCCGGTGTCGGCGCACATGGGGGAGCCGTTGCCGCTCATCGGCGCCGGCGAACAGGTGTCCGCCGCGCGCAAGGCACTCGGCGAGTCGGACGCGTTGATGGTGGTCGAGGACGGGAAGCCGATCGGCGTGATCACCCGCCACGACCTGCTCACGTTCGTCAGCTCCGGACGGTTCTGATCAGCCTGCGCCCGGCCCCGGGGGAGCCCGGGGCCCGGCGATAGGCTGGGCTCATGTCTGAACAGCGCAGTCGGGCCGACGCGAGCCGGTGGCAGGGATTCGGGACGAAGGCGATCCACGCCGGATACGAACCGGATCCGCTGACCGGGGCGGTCAACCCGCCCATCTACGCCAGTTCGACGTTCGCGCAGGACGGCGTCGGCGGTCTCCGCGGCGGATTCGAGTACGCGCGGACCGGCAACCCCACGCGGCAGGCGCTCGAGGGCAACCTCGCCGGCATCGAGGGCGGCGCGTTCGGGCGTGCGTTCGCGTCCGGCATGGCCGCCACCGACGCCCTGCTGCGTGCCACGCTGCGTCCGGGCGACCATCTCGTCATCCCCAACGACGCCTACGGCGGCACGTTCCGCCTCATCGACAAGGTCTTCACGCAGTGGGGGATCACCTACTCGGTGGCACCCGTCTCCGACGTCGACGCGGTCCGTGCGGCCATCACCCCCGCGACGAAGCTGGTCTGGGTCGAGACACCCACCAACCCACTGCTCAACGTCGGTGACATCACCGCGATCGCGGGCGTCGCCCACGAGGGTGGGGCGCGACTCGTCGTCGACAACACCTTCGCCTCGCCGTACCTGCAGCAGCCGTTGGCGCTCGGCGCCGACGTCGTCCTGCACTCGACGACGAAGTACCTCGGCGGTCATTCCGACGTCGTCGGCGGTGCCCTGGTGACCGACGACGAGACCCTCGACGCCGATCTCGCCTTCCTGCAGAACGGTGCGGGCGCGGTCCCCGGCCCGTTCGACGCGTACCTGACGATGCGCGGCATCAAGACGCTCGCGGTCCGGATGGACCGGCACAGCGACAACGCCGAGGCGATCGTCGACTTCCTCGCCGGTCACCCGAAGATCGAGAAGGTGCTCTACCCGGGCGTCGAGTCGCACCCCGGCCACGCCGTGGCGGCCCGTCAGATGCGTCGGTTCGGCGGGATGATCTCGGTGCTGGTCGCGGGTGGACCCGCTGCGGCGCAGGAGTTCTGCGCGCGGACCGAGGTGTTCACCCTGGCCGAGTCGCTCGGCGGCATCGAGTCCCTCATCGAGCACCCGGCCGCGATGACGCATGCGTCGACGGCCGGTTCCCTGCTGGAGGTGCCCGCCAACCTGGTGCGCCTGTCGGTCGGCATCGAGGACGTCGCCGACCTCATCGGGGACCTGGAGAGCGCGCTGGCCTGAGCCGGCTCAGGCCGCGAGCGCGACGGACTCGCGGGTGGGTGCGGTCGCCACGACCGTGGCCCGGGGGGCGCCGAACCCACGCACTGCTGCCATGAGCAGCATCAGGTCATCGCCCTCGACGACGACGCGGTGCCCGCGGCGCAGCAGGGCCTGGGCGATGTCGACGTCGGTGTCGTCGGTGATGGTGAGAGTCGCTGTGTTCGTCATGGGTCCAGCACACCGCCGGGATCTAAGGGATCTCTGGCGTCACGGACAGGACTGGGTGGCAGTTCGGCGTTACCGTCGGGCGTGATCATTCTCCCGGATCGCATCGAGGCCGCCGTGCAGACGCTGGCACCGGTGATGCGACGTACCCCGATGGTGGCGTCGCGGGCGCTGTCGGACCTCTGCGGCGGCGACGTGTGGCTCAAGTGCGAGAACCTCCAGCGCACCGGGTCGTTCAAGCCGCGCGGCGCCTACGTGCGGATCGCCGGCCTCTCCGACGACGAGCGTGCCCGGGGCGTCGTCGCGGCCAGTGCCGGCAACCATGCGCAGGGTGTCGCGTGGTCGGCCACCACGCTCGGCATCCCCGCCCGCGTCTACATGCCGACCGGCGCCTCGCTCCCCAAGGTGTCGGCGACGCGGGCCTACGGCGCCGAGGTGGTGCTCTCCGGGGCGATCATCGACGAGAGTCTGGACGAGGCGCGACGGTTCGCCGACGAGACCGGCGCGGTGCTCATCCACCCGTTCGACCACGAGGACATCGTTGCCGGTCAGGCGACCGTCGGCGTCGAGATCCTCCAGCAGATGCCCGACGTCGGGACGGTGATCGCCCCGCTGGGCGGGGGTGGTCTGCTGGCCGGTGTGGCCGCTGCCGTCAAGGTCGCCCGCCCGGACATCCGTGTGATCGGTGTGCAGGCGGAGGCCGCTGCGGCGTGGCCCGGCTCGCTGGCGGCGGGCAAGCCGACGCGCGCGGAGTCGATGAACACCATGGCCGACGGCATCGCGGTGGCCATGCCCGGGGAGGTCACGTTCACCCACGTCGAGTCGCTGGTCGACGAGATCGTCACCGTCGGCGAGGATCTCATCAGTCGCGCGGTCCTGCTGATGTTGGAGCGCGCGAAGTTGCTCGTCGAGCCGGCGGGTGCGGTCGCCGTCGCGGCGCTGATGCACCCGGATGCGCCGACGGTGTCCGGACAGGTGTGCGTGGTGCTGTCGGGCGGCAACGTCGACCCGCTCCTGCTCTCGCACCTCACGACGCACGGCCTGCAGGCGGCGGGCCGCTACCTCACCGTCGCGGTGACCGTCCCGGACCGGCCCGGTGGCTTGGCGCAGCTGTTGGAGACCCTGCGCGACACCGGCGCCAGCGTCGTCGACGTCATCCACTCCCGCGTGGCCGGTGAGCTGCGACTCGGAGAGGTGCAGGTCACCGTCAGCCTCGAGACCCGTGGTCCCGAGCACCAGGACGACGTCCGGGCTGCGCTGCGGGCCGCCGGATATCTCGACTGAACCGTTCGACGGGGAACAACGACGACAGCCCGCGTCCTGGTCAGGACACGGGCTGTCGGAGGGGGTCGATCAGGAGTGGTAAGGCTCCGCGCTGACCAGCGTCACCTTCACCACGGCGCCCGAGGGCACGGTGTACTCGCGCGTCTCGCCGACCTTGGCGTCGATGAGCGCAGCGCCCAGCGGCGAGCTGGGGGAGTAGGTCTCGAGCTTGCTGTCGCCCGACCCCTCTTCGCGGGTCGCGATGAGGAAGGTCTCGGTGTCGGACTCGTCGCCGTCGTAGTACACCTTGACGACCGATCCCGGCAGCGCGACACCCGACTGCGTCGGAGCCTCGCCGACCTTGGCGGTGTTCAGCAGCTCCTGCAGCTGGCGGATCCGCGCCTCCTGCTGACCCTGCTCCTCGCGCGCCGCGTGGTAACCGCCGTTCTCCTTGAGGTCACCCTCCTCGCGGCGCTCGTTGATCTCGGCCGCGATGACAGGTCGGTTCGCGATGAGTGAGTCCAACTCGTTCTTCAGCCGATCGTGGGACTCCTGGGTCAGCCACGTCACCTGGGTGTCGGTCATCGTCTCGCTCCTCGCCAACTCGTTCGTGCCCGCGTCGGGCCGCAGTGCCGCTGCGTAGCACCTGCTGAATGCAGCAACACGGCCCCTCTCGGAGCCGTGCGTCGTTCGATGCTACCCCATGTGTACGAATCGACCGCTGCTTTTGCGCTGGTCACTGCTGCGGCAGGCGTGCTGCGAGAGCCTCCTGGTAGGTCGGTTCCGCCTTCTTCAGCCGGGCGCAGACGGCGTAGGTGATCGGCATGACGGCGACCTCCACGAGGGTCTTCCACACGAACCCCACGACGGTGTAGTTCACGAAGTCCTGCCACCGTGAGATGCCCAGTGCCGACGCGGCGATCGAACAGAAGACGAGGGTGTCGGCGAACTCCCCGACGATCGTCGAGCTGATCAGCCTGGCCCACAGCCGGCGCTCCCCGCTGCGCGCCTTCATCTTCACCATGACGTAGGAGTTGAGGAACTCGCCGACGACGTATCCCGACAGGCCCGCGAGGAGGAACTGCGGTACGACGCCGGCGACGGTGCGGAACGCCTGCTGACCGTCGTAGAAGTCCGCGGCGGGGAGTTCGATGGTGATCCAGAAGCACAGCGAGGCCAACAGGAGCACGCCGAAGCCGGACAGGATGACGCGCCGCATGGCGCGGAAGCCGTACACCTCGCTGATGACGTCGCCGAGGACGTAGGCGAGGGGGAAGAGATAGAACGCGCCGTCGGTGACGAGGCCGTTCATCGAGAGCGGTCCGGCGTCGAACGACAGCGACGGGAAGAGCAGGACGCCCTTCGTGCCGGTGATGTTGCTGATGATCATCACGCCGACGAACAGCGCGACGAGATAGGGGAAGTAAGGACTGGAGAGGGTGGCGAAGGCCGGGCCCACCGGGCTCTGGGCCCGCCGATCGTCGTCGGTGTGTGGGACCGGCCGCCCAGACTTGGCGGTGGTCATGGTGGGCGATCATGCCACCAGCGACGTCAGCTGGGGTTCTCGCACTGGTCGAGGAACTCCTGCGGCAGCGTCCCCTCCATGACGACGCGGGAGCCGTTCCAGCGGAACGTGACGTCGGTGCCGCCGCCGGGGTTCGCGGTGCTGGTGTTCTCACCGTGGAAGTACCCGTAGTGGACGTCGACGTGGTCGCTGCCGGAGCCGCGAACCCATGCCAGGCCCGCGTTGCAGCGGATCCCGGTACCGAGCCAGGCGCCGTCGGGGCCGAAGAGGAGAAGCTGGTCCGCGGACGACGCGGTTCCATGGGCGGTCGTCAGCTCCGCCCAGGACAGTTGGTTGCACGACGTCATCACCGAACGGGTGGTCGCCCACGTCCAGTCCTGTGTCGCCGACGGCGGCGCGATCCGTGCTGTCGCCGCCGAGATCTTCGCCGCCGCATCGGCATACGGGCCGCACGGTGTGTCCGCGGCCGTGGTGGCAGGCGCGGCTGTCACGGTGTCCCGGGTGGTCGGGTCGTCGGCCGGCTCGGCGGGGGTGCTCGCCGGTGCGGCGGTCACCGTCCGGGTGACCGTCGGGGTGGTCGGTGTCGCGCGGGGCGTGTCCGTGGAGCAGCCGGCCACGGTCACGCCGATCAGGCATGCGATGCCGGCGACGACGGTGCGGGTGTATGTCCTCATGTCAGCACTGGCCTTTCGTGAACGCATAGGGGAGCGAGCCGTCCATCACGACCCGAGAACCGTTCCAGCGGAACGTGACCGTCGCGCGGCCCAACGGATCCTGTTTCCGGCTCTGCTCCGGGATGGACAGGTCGACGAAGCGGTAGGTGACACGGATCGCGTCCGAGGCGGTGCTGCTGACCTCCTGGCCACGGAAGGCTTCGCAGCGGATCGCCGTGCCCTGGAACGTGCCGTCGTGATAGATCAGCAGTTGTCGAGATCGCGCGGGGAAGAACGAGTTGGCGCCCTCGACGGCGACCCAGGACAGGCCGTCGCAGAAGTCGCCGCCCCGCCCCACGTCCGGATCGGGTACCCACCTGCTGTCCCGCGGTTGGACGATCGTGGCCGCGTCACGGGCGACGGTGGCCGCTGACGGCCCGCCGGGATCGCAGGTCGACGCGTTCTGCACATCCCCTGCTGCGGTCGTCGGATCGGCCGCATCGGCCGCGGTCTGTGCCGTGTCCGTCGGTGCGGGCGCGGATCGCGACGCTGTCGACGTGACCGTCACGGTGGGAGTGGTCGGGGTGGCTCGTGAAGTGTCACCGCAGGCGGCGAGTGCCGCCCCGATCACGGTGGCGAGGGCGATGGCTCCCGATGCCCGGTGGATGGTTCTGGTCACGGCGCGCTCCGATCGTCTCGGTCATGTGACCGGGTTCTCGCCGGGCGCGGGGAGTTCGTTAGCCGAGAGAAGCGGCTGAGATCGAGCTGTGACCGGAAGTCGTGCGATCGCACGACATGCGCGGACGATCTAGCCGCTGTCGGCGGTCAGATAGGGCGGGACGCTCGTGGTGCAGCCGAAGACCTCGCCGATCGCGGGCGGGCCGGTGGTCTTCACCCGGGACTCGACGGCGGTCTGCTGCGCGTCGCCCGGCGGGATGAGCACCTCGCGGCGACCGATCTCGTCGCCGGCGCGCGACCGTGCCCGGACGACGCACGCCACGGCCTCGCTCGGGTCGCTGCGGGTGACGGTGAACGAGACGTCGACCGTGGACCCGTCGACGATGTCGTATCCGGTGCCCTCGCCGGAGACCGGCGGGTCGGCGAAGCGCGAGTACCCGACCCAGGCGATCGCGACCCCGGCCACCACCACCAGGACCGACAACCCGATCAGCCACCGCCGCCGACGCTGCGGGCTGCTCTCCGTCGGGTACCGCCCGGCGGGCGGTGCGGGACTGCCCGAGGGGGAGGGGTCGGGGCCGACGGTCATGCATCAGATGTAGCACGCGCAGCTGCGAGGACCCCGTGCGCGCGCGTCCGGGGGCCACCTGCGGACCGCGCCGCGGCCGGACGGTGGGAGAATGGGCCGCGTCGAGATCGAGATCGCGAGAAGTGGAGACGTGCTGGTGAGTGGCCTTCGGCTGATGGCGGTCCACGCCCACCCCGACGACGAGTCGAGCAAGGGCGCCGCCACCATGGCCAAGTACGTCAGTGAGGGCAACGACGTGATGGTCGTCACCCTCACCGGCGGCGAGCGCGGCGACATCCTCAACCCCGCGATGGACCTGCCCGGGATCAAGGACAACATGGTCGAGGTCCGGCGCGAGGAGATGGCGAAGGCTGCGGCCGCACTGGGCGTCCAGCATCGCTGGCTCGGCTACGTCGACTCCGGTCTGCCGGAGGGCGATCCGCTGCCCCCGCTGCCGGAGGGGTGTTTCGCGCTGGTCCCGCTCGAGGAGTCGACCGGCAAGCTCGTCGAGGTCGTCCGCGAGTTCCGTCCGCACGTGATGATCACCTACGACGAGCGCGGTGGGTATCCGCATCCCGACCACATCCGCTGCCACGAGGTCTCGATGGCCGCGTTCGAGGCGGCCGGTGACCCCGACCGGTATCCCGAGGCCGGCGAGCCCTGGACGGTCTCGAAGATCTACTACACCCACGGGTTCATCCGGGACCGGATGCTGCTGTTCTCCGAGGAGTTCGAGAAGCACGGCATGGAGAACCCGTTCGCGGAGTGGTTGGCGAACTGGGACCCCAGCCGTGGCGACCTCATGGGTCGCGTGACCACACAGGTGACGAGCGGCGACTTCTTCCCGCAGCGTGACGAGGCCCTGCGCGCGCACGCGACGCAGATCGACCCGAACGGCATGTTCTTCGCGGTGCCCATGGACTGGCAGCAGCGGCTGTGGCCGACGGACGAGTTCGAGCTCGCCCGGACCCGGGTGAAGACCGCCATCCCGGAGACCGATCTGTTCGCCGGGATCGTGGCCGACGAACCGGATGAGGTGACCGCGTGATCGCCGCCGGGGTGATCGCCTCCGCGCCGGTCGTGGACGTGCTCGCCCGCGACGCCGACGGCCCCGAGTTCGGCAAGGCCTCGCCGCTGGGCCTGCTGATCGTGTTGGTGCTGCTCGTCGCGACGGTGTTCCTCATCCGCTCGATGAGCCGCCACCTGAAGAAGCTGCCCGCCGACTTCGACCGCGACGACCCCGTCGCAGACCAGGCCGCCGACGAGGGCACCGACGCCCCCGGCGTGCCCGACGTCGGCCCGGGTGACGGTTCGGACTCGACGACCGGACGTCGTCCGCACACGGAGTAGACCCGCCCGACCAACACGGCCCCGACGCGACTGCGTCGGGGCCGTGTGCGTTCTCGATCAGGACAGGGTGAAGGCCGGGTTCGGGTTCACCGACAGGTTGTTGATGGTGCAGTTGCCGGGCAGCGACTGGTTGGACGACGACAGCGTGTTCGTCATGTTGTCGAACGACCCGGAGAGCGTGGCCGGACCGCAGTTGCTGGTGAGCACCGAGAACGCGACGTTCGAGACCGTGCCGGTGGTGGCGCTGGTGGGCGTCAGGGTCCAGGGGAGGTTCTGGATCTTGGGCACGGTGCAGAGGTAGTTGCTGCCACTGACCTTGGCGTCGGTGATGGTGGCGGCGGATCCGTCGGCGTTCACCGAACCGGAGAACACGATGTTGCAGGTGACCGGCACGTTGAACGACGCCGGGGAGGTGACCGTGATGGTGCCCGGCGCGGTGAACGCGGTGCCGGCGGGGGAGATCGTCGCGGCCCCCGCGGCGCCGGCACCGAGGGTCACGCCGACGACGGCGGCGGCCGAGGCCAGCGAGCCGACGGCCGTGCTGAACGAACGTGAACGGGACGAGAGTGTGCGCATGACGGGCGGTCCTCCTGAGTGGGTTCGAGACAGTCGGGTTCGAGACGGAGGACCGTGATGCCGGTCACTTCCGAGGGGGAACGCTAGGGGCCGACGGCGGAGAAAACTCGTTCGCCTCAACAACTTGGTGAGAACCCACAGTTCGGTTTCGCGAAAAATGGACATGTCGCCATCTGTTAGCGTGGTCTCGTGATCATCACCGGCTGCGCCTATCGCTGGCGCTTTATCGAGGCTCCGGGTGGAGCCGACGATGGAGCGTCCCGCCGGACGTAGCCGCGACACCTTCCCCGGAGCCCCGAGAGCAGCGACCAGTCGGTCGCTGCTCTTCCTGTCAACAGGGCACCGGACGCGGTGGCGACGAGTGCCCGCCCCACGAAAGGCACTCTCATGACCGTCATCTCGGACCGATCGCCGGTCACCGACACCCGCGTCGCCCGGATGCGACCGCTGCCCGGCCCACGGGAACTCCTCGACGATCTCCCGCTCCCCGCCGAGTCCGCGGCGCGCGTCGCCGCCCACCGCGGCGAGGTCGCCGACATCCTCGCCGGACGCGACGACCGGCTGCTCGTCGTGGTCGGTCCCTGCTCGGTGCACGACCCCGTCGCCGCCCTCGACTACGCCGATCGGCTCGCGGTGCAGGCGCGCGATCTCGCCGACGACCTCCTCGTCGTGATGCGGGTGTACTTCGAGAAGCCCCGGACCACCGTCGGGTGGAAGGGCCTCATCAACGACCCCGACATGGACGGCACCCACGACATCGAGCGGGGGCTGCGGATCGCGCGCACGCTCCTGCTCGACGTCGTCGACCGCGGACTGGCGGTCGGCTGCGAGTTCCTCGAGCCGACGAGCCCGCAGTACATCGCCGACACGGTCGCGTGGGGTGCGATCGGGGCGCGGACGACGGAGTCGCAGGTGCATCGACAGCTCGCCTCGGGGCTGTCGATGCCGATCGGGTTCAAGAACGGCACCGACGGTGACCTCCAGGCCGCGATCGACGGTGTGCGGGCCGCGGCCGGCGCACACACCTTCTTCGGTGTCGACGAGGACGGTCGCGCGGCCGTCGTCGAGACGGTCGGCAACGAGGACTGTCACGTCATCCTGCGGGGCGGCCGGTCGGGGACGAACGCCGACGCCGGATCGGTCGCGGCGGCGAGCGCCGCCTGCGGCACCGCCGGGGTCACCGCGCGGGTGATGGTCGACTGCTCGCACGCGAACTCCGGCAAGGACCACCGGCGCCAGCCGACGGTCGCGGCCGACGTCGCGGCCCAGGTCGCGGGCGGCAGCACGGCTGTCGCGGGTGTGATGCTCGAGAGCTTCCTCGTCGAGGGTGCCCAGTCACCGTCGGCGCGACCGCTCGTCTACGGGCAGTCGGTGACCGACGCGTGCATGGCCTTCGACACCACCGTCGACGTACTGGGCGAGCTCGCCGCGGCACGTCGGGCAGGGCGGGCGCGCCGCCACGGCGGCCAGGCCGGAGCGGGTGACGGATGGGCTCAGCCGGCGCCGGTGACGACCAGCCAGATCGCCACGTAGTGCACGAGTGCTGCGACGACCGTTGCGGCGTGGAAGAACTCGTGGTGGCCGAAGGTGGTCGGCCAGGGGTTGGGCCACCGCGTCGCGTAGAGGATCGCGCCTCCGCTGTAGAGCACCCCGCCGACGGCGAGCAGCGCCAGCACCGCGACCCCGACGTGGTCGACGAGGGTCGGCGCGACGACGACGATCGTCCAGCCGAGCAGGATGTAGAGCGGCACCCCCACCCAGCGGGGCGCACCGGGCCACGCCGTCTTGAGTGCGACCCCCGCCAGGGCGCCGCCCCACACCACACCGAGCACGATCCACCGTGTCGGCGAGGGGAGCCCCAGGACGCAGAAGGGTGTGTAGCTGCCCGCGATGAACACGAAGATCATCGAGTGGTCGGCACGCTTCATCCACGTGCGTGCGCGCTGTGTGGTCCAGCGGACGCGGTGATAGGTCGCGCTGACGCCGAACACCCCGCACACCGTGATCGCGTAGACCGCGCACGCCGCGGCGGCGGTGCCACCGGCGACGATCGCCGAACCGGCCACCAGGGCGACGCCGGTCGCGATGGCGACGAACCCGGCGTAGAGATGGATCCACCCGCGCATGCGCGGACGCAGGTCGGCGACGAGATCGGTGAGCGTGTCCGTCAGCTGCGGTGCGCGGTCGGGGGTGCTGTCGGTCGCACCCGAGGTGAGCGACATCGTCTGACCTCCCCGTGATCGATGTGCGGTTACGAACCTACGGTACCGTAGGTTGGGCACGGGACGACGATTTCCCACCGATCCGCGAGTAGTCTCTGCTGGCGTGAAGCTGATCCCCACCGGCGTCCGTGGACCCCTCTACCGGGTCTACGAGGGACGGCTGGTGCAGCTCATGGACCCGGACCGTCTCCCGAGACACATCGCGATCATCTGCGACGGGAACCGTCGCTGGGCGCGGGAGGCCGGTTTCGAGGACGTCAGCCACGGTCACCGCGTCGGCGCGCAGAAGATCGCCGAGATGCTGCGCTGGTGCTCGGAGCTGTCCATCGAGCTCGTCACCATCTACCTGCTGTCGACGGAGAACCTCAGTCGGGCGTCGGACGAACTCGACGCTCTGATGGAGATCGTCCCCGACATCGTCGACGAGATCGCCGCGCCGGACGAGCGGTGGCGCGTGAAGATCGTCGGCACCCTGGACCAGTTGCCCGAGCGGGTCGCCCAGCGGCTGAAGACCGCCGAGGAGCGCACCGCCGACCGCACCGGGATGCACGTGAACGTGGCCGTCGGCTACGGCGGTCGGCAGGAGATCGTCGACGCGGTGCGGTCGCTGCTGGCCGACAAGGTCGGCGAGGTGACCGACCCCCACGACCTCGTCGACGCCGTCACCGTCGACGCGATCGACTCCCATCTCTACACCCGCGGCCAGCCCGATCCCGACCTCGTCATCCGGACGTCGGGCGAGCAGCGGTTGTCGGGATTCCTGTTGTGGCAGAGCGCGTATTCGGAGATCTGGTTCACCGACGCCTACTGGCCGGAGTTCCGTCGCGTGGACTTCCTGCGCGCACTGCGCGACTACGCCGCCCGCAGTCGACGATTCGGGCGCTGACGCCTCAGATCTTGCGCAGGCGCACCCGGTTGATCGAGTGGTCGGCGTCCTTGCGCAGCACCAGGGTGGCCCGGGGACGGGTCGGCAGGATGTTCTGCACGAGGTTCGGCAGGTTGATGCCGTGCCAGATGTCGCGGGCCGCCTCGGTCGCGTCGACGTCGTTCAGCGACGCGTACGCGTGGAAGTGCGAGTTGGGGTCGGCGAAGGCCGTGGACCGCATCGCGAGGAAGCGCTTCACGTACCAGTCCTCGATGTCCTCGATACGGGCGTCGACGTACACCGAGAAGTCGAACAGATCCGAGACCATCAACCGCGGACCGGTCTGCAACACGTTGAGACCCTCGAGGATGAGGATGTCGGGCTGCTGCACGTGATGCCGGACGCCTTTGACGATGTCGTAGGACAGGTGGGAGTAGACCGGCGCGCTGACGTCCCGTGACCCCGACTTCACCTCGGTGACGAACCTCAGCAGCGCGCGACGGTCGTAGGACTCCGGGAATCCCTTGCGGTGCATGATCCCTCGACGACGCAGCTCGCGTGTCGGGTAGAGGAAGCCGTCGGTCGTGACCAGGTCGACCCGGGGGTGTGCCTCCCACCGTGACAGCAGCGCCTGCAGGACACGCGCCGTGGTCGACTTGCCCACGGCCACACTGCCCGCCACCCCGATCACGAACGGCACCTGCCGTTCCGGGTTGCGTTCGCCGAGGAACGTCGACGTGGCGGCGAACAGGCGTTGCCGGGCGGCGACCTGCAGGTGGATCAGACGCGAGAGCGGCAGGTAGACGTCGGCGACCTCCGACAGGTCGATCTGCTCCCCGAGGCCGCGGTAGGAGCCGAGCTCCTCCTCGTTCATGGCGAGGGGGACCGACTGGCGCAGCGTCCGCCACTGTCGACGGTCGAGCTCGATGTACGGGCTCGGCTCGGTCATGCGTGACATGGCGCCCCGATCACGAGCCCGCAGCCGGTCGGCGTGTCACGCGACATGCCGACCAGTGTCACCGATGCCGACGCGCCGGGAAAGCCGGGGGTGGATACCGTCGCCGTATGTCCCGCGACGCCCTCGTCACCGAGTACCTCCGCATCGGCCTGGCGTTCGACCGCCTGGAGGAGGGTTTCGTCGACGCCTACACCGGTGATCCGCGGCTGCGGGCGGAGAGCGAGAACGGCCCGCGGCCCGACCCGTCGGCGCTGCGCGACCGTGTCCGGGGACTGCGCGCCGACATCGCCGGGTCGGCGCTGCCCGGCGACCGCAGAGCGTTCCTCGACGCGCACCTGCGGGCGATGGAATGTTCGGCGCGGCACTTCGCGGGCGAGCAGATCGGGTTCGTCGACGAGGTGCGGGACTACTTCGACGTCGACATCGCGCTCGAGGACACCGACGTCTATCGCGCCGCGCACGCCGAGCTCGACGAGCTGCTGCCGGGCGCGGGACCGCTCGGCGAGTGCTACCAGGCGCATCGGGCGTCCGACGAGATCCCCGCCGACCGACTCGACGACTGCGTCGCGGCGTTCACCTCCGCCCTCCGGGACCGGGTGCGGGCGACCTACCCGCTGCCCGACGTCGAGACGGTGGAGCTCGAGGTCGTCTCCGACAAGCCGTGGTCGGGGTTCAACTACTACCTGGGCGACTACCGCTCGCGGGTGGCCATCAACGGCGACCTCACGCAGTACATGGCGTCGCTGCCGCACCTCATCGCGCACGAGGCCTACCCCGGCCATCACACGGAGCACTGTCGCAAGGAGCAGATCCTCGTCGGTGGCGGTCAGGACGAGCAGACGATCTTCCTGGTCAACACGCCGCAGTGCCTCATGGCCGAAGGCCTCGCCGACCACGCCCTGCACGCGGCGGTCGGGGACGGCTGGGGTCGCTGGGCGCAGGAGATCTACGCCGACCTCGGTCTGCGCTTCGACGGCGAGCGCGCGGAGCGGATCGCCCGCGCGACCGGGGGACTGCTCGCCGTCCGCCAGGACGCGGCGCTGCTGCTGCACGACCGCGGCGCCGACGCCGACACCGTCGCCGAGTTCCTCCAGCGGTGGCTGCTGGCGACCCCGGCGCGGGCCCGACAGATGCTGCGGTTCCTGTCCTCCCCGCTCTGGCGGGCCTACATCAGCACCTACGTCGAGGGATACCGGCTGCTCGGCGCCTGGCTCGACGCCGATCCCCACGGGGATGCGCTGCGCCGCTTCGGCCGACTGCTCGACGAGCCGCTCACGCCTGCCGCGCTCAGGGCGGAACTCGCGTCCTGAGCGGCTCGCCATAGACTGGCCCCATGAGCGCTGACGACCTGACCACCGCCTCGCTGGCCGAGATCGACCCCGACGTCGCCGCCGCGATGAACGGCGAACTGAGCCGACAGCGCGACACCCTCGAGATGATCGCCTCGGAGAACTTCGTCCCGCGCGCGGTCCTGCAGGCCCAGGGCAGTGTCCTGACCAACAAGTACGCCGAGGGGTATCCCGGCCGTCGCTACTACGGCGGCTGCGAGTACGTCGACGTCGTCGAGGACATCGCGCGCGACCGCGCCAAGGAACTGTTCGGCGCCGAGTTCGCCAACGTCCAGCCGCACTCGGGCGCCTCGGCCAACGCCGCCGTCCTGATGACGCTGATGGAGCCGGGCGAGAAGCTCCTCGGCCTCGACCTCGCCCACGGCGGTCACCTGACGCACGGCATGCGCCTGAACTTCTCCGGGAAGCTCTACGAGACCGCGGCCTACGGCGTCAGCAAGGAGGACCACCGCATCGACATGGACGAGGTCCGGTCGATCGCCCTCGCGGAGAAGCCGAAGGTCATCGTCGCGGGCTGGTCCGCCTACCCCCGCACCCTCGACTTCGCCGCGTTCCGCTCCATCGCCGACGAGGTCGGTGCGCACCTCTGGGTCGACATGGCCCACTTCGCCGGCCTGGTCGCCGCCGGCGTGCACCCGTCGCCGGTGCCCTACGCCGACGTCGTGTCCACGACCGTCCACAAGACCCTCGGTGGACCCCGCTCCGGGCTCATCCTGGCGAAGAAGGAGTGGGCCAAGAAGCTCAACTCCGCGGTCTTCCCGGGTCAGCAGGGCGGGCCCCTGATGCACGCGATCGCCGCGAAGGCCGTGACCTTCAAGATCGCGATGAGCGACGAGTTCGTCGCCCGCCAGCAGCGCACCCTCGAGGGCGCACGCATCCTCGCCGACCGCCTCACCGGCTCGGACGTCGCGTCGTCGGGGGTGTCGGTGCTCACCGGCGGCACCGACGTGCACCTGGTCCTCGTCGACCTGCGCAACAGCGAGCTCGACGGTCAGCAGGCCGAGGACCTCCTGCACCAGGTGGGCATCACCGTCAACCGCAACGCGGTCCCGTTCGACCCGCGCCCGCCGATGGTCACGTCCGGCCTGCGGATCGGGACGCCGGCGCTGGCGACCCGTGGCTTCGGGGCCGAGCAGTTCGCCGAGGTCGCCGACATCATCGCCACCGCGCTCGCCGGCGGCGCGGACGCCGACGTGTCCTCGCTGCGGGGACGCGTGTCCCGGCTCGCCCTCGACTTCCCGCTCTACGAGGGGCTCGAGGAGTGGGGGATGCTGAGCACCCCCGTGCGCGCCTGATCCGTCGGGGTCGCCGGACCTCGCCGGACGGTGAGGTACGCCACCGTCGGTGGTGACTTCGTCCAGAACCGGGCAGGGGATTCGAGTCACGGCGCCGCGATGCCTATCCTGGTCACTCGTGACGGACAACGCTGACGACGACCTGATCCTGGTGCTCGAGAAGGCTCTGCCCGAGCTGACCGAGGAGCACGAGCGCGCAGCCATCACCTGGAACCCGCATGACCTCGTGCCGTGGGACGAGGGCCGCAACTACGCGTTCCTCGGCGGCACGGACTGGGAGGAGTCGGACTCCACCGTCCCCGAGGCCATCGGCGTCGCGGTCCTGGCCCTGGTGCTCACCAAGGACAACCTGCCGTCGTTCCACCGCATCCTCGGTGTGAACTTCCCTCCGTTCTCGGAGTGGCGGGCGCTCGTCGGTCGCTGGACCGCCGAGGACAACCGGCACTCGATCGCCCTCCGCGATCACCTCATCGTCACCCGTGCCGTCGACCCGGAGTGGCTCGAGCGGCTGCGCCTGTCGCACGTCACGCACGGCTACGAGCAGAACGAGAAGTCGCGCTCGATGTCGCCGGCGGCGTGCCTCGCCGTGATGGCCGTGCACGAGAACCTCAGCACGTGGTTCGCCTCGCGCCTGGCCGACGACGTCGAGTCGGAGAGCCTCACCGGCATCCTGCGCAACGTCGCCACCGACGACGCCGTCCAGGCGTCGACGTTCACCAACTTCCTCAACGCGGCCCTCACCGCGCAGCCGGACGCGACGGTCGTCGCCGTCGAGGAGGCCTTCGAACTGAACCGGCCGATCGGCAGCGACATCGCCGACCTCGCCGACAAGATCCACCTCGTCCCGGAGAGCTACACCGGGGCCGAGGCGTTCCGTCGTGCGGCCGCCGCGCTCGTCGACGGCCTGGGCCTGCGCACACTCGACGGACTCGGCGAGGACGCCGAGGCGGCGCGACAGAAGATCCTGGCCCGCGCCGAGGGCTGACTCAGGCCTGCACGTCCACCTGCGGCCGACCGTCGGGGATGGTCACCAGGGCCCGGCGACGGAGCTTCTCGTCCGGCGAGGCTATCGAGTCCGCGACACGGAACTCCGCCTCCCACCGGTCTCGCGAGACCCGGTTGAGCACGTATCCGCGTTGGGCGTTGCCGAAGCGGACGTGCGGTGACGCCGCCTTGAGCTGCTTGTCGCTGCTGTCGCTGTCGGCGCCGTCCTTGCCCGACGCGATCGACGTCCCGGCCAGTTCGATCCCGACGGTGGGGGAGTCGCGGGTGTAGGTCGATCGCAGGTCGGACACCACGTTGCGGTGGATGTCCCCGACGATGGACACCAGGTTGCGGGTGCCGCGCTCCCGCGCACCGTCGAGGATGCGTGCCCGCGACGCCTCGTACCCGCTCCACCCGTCCATGCTGACCGCGCGGGCGCCGTTCTTCTCGCGCGCGAGATCGGCGATCGTCGTCTGATGGGCCAGTACGTTCCAGCGCTGCCGGCTCGAGGCGAACCCGTCGAGGATCCACCGTTCCTGGCGGGCGCCGGTGATGGTGCGCCGCGGGTCCGCGGTCTGGGCGTCCTGCGGGGAGTCGGTGTCGCCGTTCACCTGATCGCTGCGGTACTGCCGCGTGTCGAGCACGCTGAAGCGGACGAGGTCGCCGTAGTCGAGGCGTCGGAACGCCTGCACGTCGGCGCCCCGCGGCCGCTGTGTGATGCGGACCGGGGTGTTCTCCCACCACGCCTTGAACGCCTGCGCCCGCCGCGCCAGGAACTCGGGGATCGGTGCGTCGTCCTCGGAGATCGCGCCCGCCCAGTTGTTCTCGACCTCGTGGTCGTCGAAGACGGTGACGAACGGGCTCGCGCGGTGCGCCGCCTGCAACTGGGGATCGAGCTTGTAGAGGGCGTACCGCTCGCGGTAGTCGTCGAGCGTCGTCATCTCGGTGAGGGCAGAGGCGGGCAGAGCGGTCGTGTTCCGACGACCGCCGGTCGCCCCGACACTCTTCTCGTAGACATAGTCACCGAGGTGGAAGACCACATCCGGTGCGGCGGAGGCCATGTCGGCGTAGGCGGGGAAGAACCCGTCGGCCCACGACTGGCAGGACGCCCACGCGAAGGTGAGAGCGGCCAGCGGGGCGCCCGGACGCGGAGCGGTCCGGGTGCGGCCGACGTCGGAGACGTGACCGTTCGCGCGGAAACGGTAGAAGTACTCGGTCCCCGGACGCAGACCGCGGACATCCGCGTGGACGCTGAAGGCGTCTGCGGCGGTGGCGATCTCGCTGCCGGACCGGACGACGCGCGTCATCGCCTCGTCGGTCGCGACCTGCCAGTCGACGCGCACGGGGACGACGCCCATCCCGGCACCCCGGGCCAGCGGCGCGGACGCGAGGCGGGTCCAGAGCACGACGCCGTCGGGCAGCGGGTCGCCGGATGCGACGCCGAGGGTGAAGAGGTGGTCGCCGGGGGCCTGCGGCGCCGCGGCGGAGAACGAGTCGGCGAACAGGCCCGGGGTCATCGCGAGCGCGCCGGCCACCCCGGTCCAGGTGAGGAACCGTCGCCGGGAGAGGCCGGTCCGGAGCGTCCGGTCGGGGCCGACGGTCACGATCGGGGTCTCTGCACGCGTCATGGACCCCACCCGACCAGGCGTGATCGACGACGAGGTCGAACGCCGACGACTGCGCGGTGACCATCCGGTGACGGGGTCGCCACGTGGTCCCCGGGGCGTCGCGTCCGGTTACCTGTTGTTCACGGACACGCGGCGCGCGGGTCGCGTGGCGGGCGTGTCGGCGGGCGTACGTTGACTCGTGACGGGCCGTGGGGAAGCGGTTCGTCCGGGAGGTTCTATTCGTGAGCTGGTCACCCAGCGCGAGGCGGACCGGCCCCGGTCCCATGGACCGGCCGGTCGGTGTCGACATCAGTCCGCGTGGGCGCCGCGCGGTCCTGAGGAGCCCTTCGTGACCACTCGCACCTATGTCCTTGACACCTCCGTGCTGCTCTCCGACCCGTGGGCGGTGACGCGGTTCGCGGAGCACAGCGTGGTCCTGCCGCTGGTCGTGATCGGGGAACTCGAGGGCAAACGCCACCACCACGAGCTGGGGTGGTTCGCCCGGGAGTCGTTGCGCATGCTCGACGATCTGCGTCTGGAACACGGTCGGCTCGACCTGCCGGTCCCGATCGGCGACGAGGGCGGCACCCTGCAGGTCGAACTCAACCACACCGACCCCCGTGTGCTGCCGGCCGGCTTCCGCACCGAGACCAACGACTCGCGGATCCTGGCCTGCGCGTTGAACCTTCGCGCCGAGGGCAAGGACGTCACCCTGGTGTCCAAGGACATCCCGTTGCGCGTCAAGGCCGGTGCCGTCGGGCTGCCCGCCGACGAGTACCGGGCCCAGGACGTCGTCGTCTCGGGGTGGACCGGGATGACCGAGCTCGACGTCGCCGTCTCCACCATCGACACGTTGTTCTCCGAGGGCGTCGTCGACATCGACGAGGCGCGAGAACTGCCCTGCCACACCGGGGTCCGCCTGCTCGGCGGGTCGTCGAGCGCGCTGGGCCGGGTCACGCCGGAGAAGCAGGTGCAGCTCGTCCGCGGCGAGCGGGAGGCGTTCGGTCTGCGCGGCCGGTCCGCCGAGCAGCGCGTCGCCCTGGACCTCCTGCTCGACGAGTCGGTCGGGATCGTCTCCCTCGGCGGCAAGGCCGGCACGGGCAAGTCGGCGCTCGCCCTGTGCGCGGGTCTCGAGGCGGTGCTGGAGCGCCGCACCCACCGCAAGGTCGTCGTCTTCCGGCCGCTGTACGCGGTCGGCGGGCAGCAGCTGGGCTACCTGCCCGGCAGCGAGGCCGACAAGATGGGCCCCTGGGCGCAGGCCGTGTTCGACACCCTCGAGGGTCTCGCCTCGACCGAGGTGATCGAGGAGGTGCTGTCCCGCGGGATGCTGGAGGTGTTGCCGCTCACGCACATCCGCGGTCGGTCGCTGCACGACTCGTTCGTGATCGTCGACGAGGCGCAGTCGTTGGAGCGCAACGTCCTGCTCACGGTGCTGTCCCGGCTGGGCGCCGGGTCGCGCGTCGTCCTCACCCACGACGTCGCCCAGCGTGACAACCTCCGCGTCGGCCGGCACGACGGCGTCGCCGCGGTGATCGAGAAGCTCAAGGGCCACCCGCTCTTCGCCCACATCACCCTCACCCGCAGCGAGCGCTCGCCCATCGCCGCGCTGGTCACCGAGATGCTCGAGGAGTTCGCGCCCGGGGCGTGATCGGCGTCACCCACCGGCGTGTCCGCGTGTCGGTGCGACACGCCGGTGGTGACGAATCGGCGTCCGGCTTGTGACCGGACGGATATCGCCTGCGGTGGTGGGTGAACGCATACTTCTCTGGTGCTTGAGAGACGTATGTGGTTGATGAGGCGGCTGAGGTCTGCAGTCGCAGTGGTGTCGGTGCCGACCGTGGCGGTCGTCGTGGGTGTGACGGTGGCCGCCGCGCCCGCGTCGGCGGCCCCCGGTGACACCGTCGCCGGACCCGCCGACTTCCCGACGACCACGCAGATGGTCACCGTGACGGTGAACTCGCGCTCGGACACCACCGGCACCCTGACCGCCTTCGACAAGGTCGACGGTGCGTGGAAGCCCGTCATCGGCCCCGTGAAGGCGTTCGTCGGGTCGCAGGGGATCGGTGCGCCCCGCGACGACGTCCCCCGCACCCCGGAGGGCACCTTCGCCTTCGACCAGGCCTTCGGCCGACAGGCCAACCCGGGCACGAAGATGCCGTACTTCCAGGCCGACAAGCAGGACTGGTGGGACGAGAACCCGAACTCGCCGACGTACAACACCCACGTCCGGCAGGTCGCGAGCCCCGGCGGCGACAGCGAGAACCTCTACGACAGCGGGCCGGTCTACGACTACGCGGTCAACATCGCCCACAACCCCCAGCGGCGACCGGGTTACGCGTCCGGGATCTTCCTCCACGTCACGGACGGGACGCCGACGCAGGGTTGCGTGGCCGTCGACAAGGCGACGATGGTCTCGATCCTCCAGTGGCTCGATCCGTCGCGCGATCCGGTCATCCGGATCGGACTCGCCTCGCAGCAGGCGTGACGGCAGATCACGGAACCTGTGAATCAGCGTTCTCGATGCGTCGTTTCGATATCGGCGATGTAACAATGTGCGCATGAACAGACCCTCCTTGCGCGCCGCCGTCCTGAGTGCCGTCGCGGCGGTCGCGCTGGTGCTCGGCCTTGCCACACCGGCGAACGCGGCGCCGGTCGCCCCCGCCGCCGGCTACGGGTTCGCGACCGGTTCGGAGTTCCTGCAGTACTCGCAGGCCGATCTCGACCGCACGCTCGACACGGTGAAGCAGACCAGCGCGTCGTGGATCCGGCTCGGCATCGACCGCAGCCAGATCGAGACCGGACCGGGTGTCTACAACTGGAGCACCTCGGACCGCGTCATCAACGCGGCCCGTGCCCGCGGCCTGAAGGTGTTGGCGCTCATCGCCTACACCCCGCTGCTGCAGGGCGGCGGCCTGTTGAAGACCGCACCGCCGGCGAACGTCAACGACTTCGCGGTGTTCGCCCAGCGTGCGGTGCAGCGCTACGGCGGCCAGGTGAACAACTGGGAGATCTGGAACGAGCCGAACCTGCCGCTCTTCTTCGGCAACATCCCGAACAAGTCGGCGGCGTACTCGCGTCTGCTGAAGGCCACCTACGGCGCCATCAAGCGCGTGCAGCCGAACTCGACGGTCATCGCGGCCGGCCTGAGCCCGATGCAGGGCTCGGACTCGCCGGTCGCCTTCGTCAACGACCTGTACCGTTTCGGCGCCAAGGGCTCGTTCGACGCACTCGCCCTGCACCCGTACGTGTTCCCGGGCGGCATCGGGGCCAACCCGAACGGCGCCTGGAGTGACATCGCCGCGGTCCGAGGACTCATGGTCCGCAACGGCGACGCCGGCAAGAAGATCTGGTTCACCGAGTTCGGTGCCCCGACCAACGGACCGCGCAACGGCGGCAACACCCCCGAGCAACAGCGCGACATCATCGCGTCGCAGCTCGCGGCGTTCGCCCAGATGCCCTTCGCCGGACCGGCGTTCATCTACACGATCCGCGACACCGCCAACGATCCCGGCTCGCTGAACAACCGCGAGACGCGCTTCGGTGCGCTGCTGACGTCGGACTACAAGCTGAAGCCGACGTTCTTCCTGCTCCGGCGCTGACGCCCGCGGGCGTCTCCCGCTACCAGAACCGCCTCCCGCGACCGTCGTGACGGTCGTGGGAGGCGGTTTTGGTCGCGGGAACGTCCTGGCGACAGAGAACGGCTCCCGCGACCGTGATCACAGTCGCGGGAGCCGTTTCGTGTCGCGGGGAGGGGACTGGCTCAGCGCTCGTGGTCGAGGTTGGCCATCTTCAGCACGTCGAGGCGCTTGTCGAGTTCGGCCTCGGAGAGCTTGTCGCCGATGAGGCCGCGGTCCATGACGGTCTGGCGGATCGTCTTGCCCTCCTTGAGGGCCTGCTTCGCGACGGCCGCGGCCTCCTCGTAGCCGATCGCCGAGTTGAGCGGCGTCACGATCGACGGCGAGCTCTCGGCGAGGGTCTTGAGGTGCTCGGTGTTGGCCTCGAGGCCGACGATGCAGCGGTCGGCGAACAGGCGGGACACGTTGGCCAGCAGCTTCAGCGACTCGAGGACGTTGCGCGCCATCATCGGGATGTAGACGTTCAGCTCGAACGCGCCGTTGCCGCCACCCCAGGTGACGGCGGCGTCGTTGCCGACGACCTGCGCGGCGACCTGCGTGACCGCCTCGGGCAGAACGGGATTGACCTTGCCGGGCATGATCGAGCTGCCGGGCTGCAGGTCGGGGAGGCGGATCTCACCGAGACCGGTGAGCGGACCCGACCCCATCCAGCGGACGTCGTTGGCGATCTTGGTCAGCGACACCGCGATCGTCTTGAGCACGCCGGACAGCTCGACGAGACCGTCGCGGGCGGCCTGCGCCTCGAAGTTGTCCTTCGCGAGGCTGAGGTGCTCGACGCCCGTGCGCGACACCAGGTCTGCGACGACCTTCGTGCCAAACCCCTCGGGTGCGTTGAGGCCCGTCCCGACGGCGGTGCCACCGATGGGCAGCTCGCCGACGCGCACCAGCGAGGCCTCGACGCGCTCGATGCCGGCCTCGACCTGGCGGGCGTAGCCGCCGAACTCCTGGCCGAGGGTGACCGGCACGGCGTCCATGAGGTGGGTGCGGCCGGACTTCACGACCTCACGCCACTCCGACGCCTTGTCCGCGAGCGCGGAGTGCAGGTGCTGCAGCGCCGGGATCAGGTCCGTCGCAGCGGCTTCCGTCGCCGCGACGTGGGTGGCGGTGGGGAAGGTGTCGTTCGACGACTGCGACATGTTGACGTGGTCGTTCGGGTGCACCTCGACGCCGTTGTTCTTCGCGATCGACGCGATGACCTCGTTGGTGTTCATGTTCGAACTCGTGCCCGAGCCGGTCTGGAACACGTCGATGGGGAACTGGTCGTCGTGCGCGCCGTCGGCGATCTCGGTGGCGGCGGCGATGATCGCGTCGGCCTTCTCCGCTTCGAGGAGGCCGAGGTCCTTGTTCACCTGGGCGCAGGCGGCCTTGAGCAGGCCCATCGCGCGGATCTGCGTCCGCTCCAGCGGACGGTGCGAGATGGGGAAGTTCTCGACCGCGCGCTGGGTCTGGGCGCGCCACAGGGCGGCCACGGGGACGCGGACCTCGCCCATGGTGTCGTGCTCGATGCGGTACTCGCCGGACGCAGCGTCATTGCTCATGCAGGCAACCCTAATGGGGGTCTGCATGGCGCGTGTCGCGTGGTCCCGCGTCCGCTGCGGACGCTCCACCTGCAGGGCAGCCGCTCCGCTTCGGGTGACTGCGCTCCCCTTCGGACGCATCCGGCGAAGACGCTCCACTTGTTCTAGGACGCTCCTGATGTATCCGGAGCGTCCTCGAACATGTGGAGCGGGAACCCTGTAACCGGAGCGGGAACCCTGTAACCGGAGCGGCAGGGCGGGTGACCCGCCGACGATCAGTCGCCGAGGTCGACCGAGGCGAACTCGCGGAGCTTGGCGAGCTTGTGGCGGCCCTCGATGTGGCGGATCGTGCCCGACTTCGATCGCATCACCAGCGAGCGCGTGGTGGCACCGTTCGAGCGGTAGGTGACCCCGCGGAGCATGTCACCGTTGGTGACGCCGGTCGCGCAGAAGAACATGTTCTCGCCGCTGACCAGGTCGTCGGTCTTCAGGACGCGGTCGAGGTCGTGGCCGGCGTCGATGGCCTTCTGACGCTCGGCGTCGTCCTTGGGCCACAGTCGCCCCTGGATCTCGCCGCCCATGCACTTCATCGCGACGGCGGTGATGATGCCCTCCGGCGTCCCGCCGATGCCGAGCAGCATGTCGACAGAGCTGTATTCGCCGGCCGCGGCGATCGCACCGGCGACGTCGCCGTCGGAGATGAGGCGGATCTTCGCGCCGGCGGCGCGGATCTCGCCGATGAGGTCGGCGTGACGGGGACGGTCCAGCACGACGACGGTGACGTCGCCGACGTCGATGCCCTTGGCGTCGGCGACGGCCTTGACGTTCCACTCGACGGGCTTGGTGATGTCGATCGACCCGGCGGCCTCGGGGCCGACGGCGATCTTCTCCATGTAGAACACCGCCGACGGGTCGAACATGGTGCCGCGCTCGGACACGGCGATGACGGCGATTGAGTTCGGGCGGCCCTCGGCCATCAGGGTGGTGCCGTCGATGGGGTCGACGGCGACGTCGACCTCGGGGCCCTCGCCGTTGCCGACCTCCTCGCCGTTGTAGAGCATCGGCGCCTCGTCCTTCTCGCCCTCGCCGATCACGACGACGCCGCGCATCGACACCGTCGAGAGCAACTGGCGCATCGCGTCCACCGCGGCGCCGTCGCCGCCGTTCTTGTCGCCGCGCCCCACCCACCGGCCGGCGGCCAGCGCGGCCGCCTCGGTGACCCGCACCAACTCCATCGCCAGGTTCCGGTCGGGGGCCTGGGGGTTGCGGACGGGCTGCGACATCGATTCCTCCTGGGACGGGCACCGGCGTGCGCCGCACGGGCGCGCGGCCGCTCGGGGTTGGGAGCAATCCTGTCATGACCGGCGTGGATACTGGTCTGGTGCCCGCCAAACCACGGATCCTCACCGACCACAAGGACATGGTGTGGTCGCTGATCCCGTTGATCGTGATCTGCCTGATCATCGCGGTGGTGTCCGGCAACTGCTCGGTGGGTCTCACCGGCGGGGCGAGCGACGACCGCACCGCCGCCTACGACGTCCGAGACGGTCTCATGGCCGACGCGCAGACGATGCCGTTCCCGGTGCGCCTGCCGAAGACGCCGACGGACTGGAAGCCGAACTCGGGCAGCCGGTCGGGGATCGACGGACGGGTGGTGTCGAACACCGGGTACCTCACGGCCGACGGCGTGTACATCCAGCTGAGCCAGACCGACGCCACGGAGGACGGGCTGGTCGGCTACCTCGACGACAACCGACCCATCGGCGACGGCACCGTGCAGGTCGGCGGTAAGCAGTGGGTGAGGTACTCCACCTCCGACGACCGGTCGATCTGGGTCACCGACCTCGGCGACGTCCGGATCGGGCTCTACAGCAAGGCGACCGAGAAGGACTTCATCACGCTGGCGCAGGCCGTCCTGGCCGCCCCGGTCCTCCCGCGGGGCAACCGGCCCGTGCCCGTCGGCTGACGACCCGGCCGGACCCGAGCCGGGTCAGTCGTCGGTGACGTCGTCGTCCTCGAGGTCCCCGTCCTCGTCGTCGGGCACCTCGCCGAGCGCGGTCTCGATACGACGCCGCGCGCCCTCGAGGTGGTCCTCGCAGCGTCGCGCCAACGCCTCGCCGCGCTCCCACAGCGCCAGCGACGCGTCGAGGTCGAGGCCACCCTGCTCGAGGGTGCGCACCACCGCGACGAGTTCGTCGCGTGCCTGCTCGTAGCCCAGTTCCTCGACGGGGGTGGGTTCCTCAGCGCTCATCGGCCTTCTTCCGTCTCGTGGGTGCCGCGAGCGGCGCGTCGGGTTGCATCACGGCGGCGCGCATCGCACCGTCGGCGACCCGGACCCGCAGCTGGGTGCCGATCGGCATGTCCTCGACCGACCCCACGACGTGCGGCGGGTCGTCGCCGGACAGCCGCTGCACCACGGCGTAGCCACGGGCGAGGGTCTGTGCGGGTCCCAGCGTCGCCAGGCGAGCAGCGTAGTTCTCGACGCGGTGCTCCTCGAAACCCACGTAGCGGGCGATCTCCCGTCGGGTGGCCCCGACGGCGCGCTCGACCTCGGCGACGCGGTCGTCGACGAGGCGCAGCGGGTCGGCGATCACCGGTCGGTTCCGGAGGGAGTCGAGGGCGTGCTTCTCGCGGGCCACCCAGTTGCGCAGAGCGCCTGCGCTGCGGGCACGCATCTCCGCCAGGCCCGCGAGTTCGGCGGCGACGTCGGGGACGATGCGCTTCGCCGCGTCGGTCGGGGTCGCCGCACGCAGGTCGGCGACGAGGTCGAGCAGCGGGTGGTCGGGTTCGTGACCGATCGCCGAGACCACCGGTGTCGTCGCCGACGACACGGCGCGACACAGGGTCTCGTCCGAGAACGGCAGCAGGTCCTCGACCGACCCACCGCCGCGGGCGATCACGATGACGTCGACGCTCGCGTGGGCGTCGAGGTCGGCGAGTGCACGCAGGATGGCCGGGACCGCCGTCGGGCCCTGCACGGGCGTGTTCCGGATCTCGACGTGCACGGCCGGCCACCGACCGCGCGCCACCGACAGCACGTCGCGTTCGGCGGCGCCGGCGCGCCCGGTGATGAGGCCGACGCCGCGGGGCAGGAACGGGATCGGCCGTTTCAGACGCGGGTCGAACAGTCCCTCCGCGTCGAGGAGGCGTCGCAGCCGCTCGATCCGCGCGAGCAGCTCGCCGATCCCGACCGGCCGGATCTCGGTGACCCGCAACGACAACGACGCACGGCCGGGGTAGAACGACGGTCGTCCCGCCATGACGACGCGGGCGCCCTCGGTGAGCGGCACCTCGGCGCGGTCGAGGACCTGCGGCTGACAGGTCACGGTGATGGACATGTCCGCCGACGGGTCGCGCAGCTGCAGGAAGGCGGTCTTCGTCCCGGGCCGGCGGCTGATCTGGGTGATCTGGCCCTCGACCCACACCTGACCGAGGCGATGGATCCAGTCGCCGATCTTGGCGTTGAGCGTGCGGACCGGCCACGGGGCGTCCGGACTCGAGGGTCCCGGTCCACCCGGGGGAGGGGTCACTTGGCGCCGGCGGCGGCGATCCGGTTGTCGAGCATCGTCGCGAACGGGGCGCGGCCGCGGTGACTGCGCTCGTACTCCGCGAGCGTCCGCAGGTCGTCGAGGTCGATGCTGCGGATCTTGGCGCGCAACTGCGCCAGCGTCAGCGAGTCGTAGTCGAGGAACTCGACGATCTCGGGGGCGTCCGTCGGCGTCGGCGTCGGCGCGGCCTCGACATCGGACTGGAGCACGGTGTCGGGGGCGGAGCTGTAGAGGGCGAACCGCCCCTTGGCGGTGACGGTCTCGCCCGACGAGGTGTCGTCGCCCTCGGTGGCGGGAGCCGCGGCGGAGGCATCGGCGGGCGGGGCCGTCGTCGCCGGAGCCGTCTTCGCAGGAGCCTTCGTGGGCGGTGCCTTCTTCGCCGCGGCCTTCTTCGCCGGGGCTTTCTTCGCAGGTGCCTTCTTCGCGGGGGCCTTCTTCACCGGCGTCGTGGCCGTCGCCGCCGGGGTGGGCGGCTCGGCGGGGACCGGCGCGTCCGCGGTGCCGACCGGCTCGGCGTCGGGGACCGCGGTCAGGGTCGGGGACCCCGCGGGGCTGTCGTCCCGCGGGTCCTCGTCGCGGAGGTCGTCGACGCGCAGGGCGTCGAGGTCGTCGTCGAACGTCGCCCACGACGGCTGCTCCTGCGCGCGGTGGAACCAGTGGTCGAGCGCGTCGTCACCCTTGATGGCCAGCTCGGCGATGTTCTGCTGCAGGCGCATGGCCACCTGGACCGTGGTGCTGACCGCGGTCATCGGCAGCGTGACGGCGGTGGTGGGCAGCTTCCGCGTCTCCTCGATGGCCGTCACGAGGAGACCGGTCATCACGCGGGCGGCGAAGGGTGGGCGGACCATGGCACAACCTTGCCTCATCGTCACCCACGTCACCAGCGCGGGGACGCCCGGCGCGTCCCCCGGCCGCAGGCGGTCCGCACCCTGCGACCGTGCGCTGCCCGTACCCTGTGGGCATGAGCGATTCCGGCAAACGTGTCCTGCTGGCCGAGCCGCGTGGGTACTGCGCGGGGGTCGATCGCGCCATCGAGACGGTGGAGCGTGCCCTCGAGAAGCACGGCGCCCCCGTCTACGTGCGCAAGGAGATCGTCCACAACAAGCACGTCGTCGAGACGCTCACCGAGCGCGGCGTGATCTTCGTCGAGGAGACCGACGAGGTGCCCGAGGGCGCGCTCGTCGTGTTCTCCGCGCACGGCGTCTCCCCGGCGGTCCACGCCTCGGCCGCGCAGCGCAACCTGCGCACCATCGACGCGGCGTGCCCGCTGGTGACCAAGGTGCACCAGGAGGCCAAGCGCTTCGCCCGCGACGACTACGAGATCCTGCTGATCGGCCACGACGGTCACGAGGAGGTCGAGGGCACGGCCGGCGAGGCGCCGGAGCACATCCAGCTCGTGGACGGCCCGGACAGCGTCGACTCCCTCGAGGTGCGTGACGAGTCCAAGCTGGTGTGGCTGTCGCAGACGACGCTCTCGGTCGACGAGACCATGGAGACCGTGTCGCGCCTGCGGGAGCGGTTCCCGCAGCTGCAGGACCCGCCCAGCGACGACATCTGCTACGCCACCCAGAACCGCCAGGTCGCGGTGAAGGCGATGGCGCCGGACTGCGACCTCGTCATCGTCGTCGGGTCGCAGAACTCGTCGAACTCGGTGCGGCTCGTCGAGGTGGCGCTGCAGGCCGGCGCCCGCGCGTCGCACCTCGTCGACTACGCCCGGGACATCGACGAAGCCTGGCTCGACGGTGTGTCGACCGTCGGTGTCACGTCGGGCGCGTCGGTGCCCGAGGTGCTGGTCCGCGGCGTCCTGGACCGGCTCGCCGAGTACGGCTTCGGCACCGTCGAGACGGTGACCACGGCGAACGAGACCCTCACCTTCGCCCTGCCGCGCGAGCTGCGCCCCGCCCGTTCCGCGGGCTGACCCGACGGTGGACTCGGCGGTCGGCGTGCGCGCGGCGACCGTCCTGGACGTGGCCTACGGCCGGTTGGAGAGCTCGGCGGGCACCGAATTGCGGGTCGGGGCTCTCGTCTCCGCGATCGACGCGGGCTCGGTGGTGGTCGGCGGTCGACGTCGGCACACCCGGGACGCGTGGGCATCGGCCGTCGCGGAGGCGATGGGCCCCGATCGCCCGTCGTCGGTGGTCCTCGCCCACCCGAGCACGTGGGGCCGACGTCGCATCGGTGTCCTGCTCGGGGCGGTGCAGGCCGTGACCGGTGACGCCGTCCCGATCACGGCGCAGCCGCGTGCCGTCCTGCTGGCCGCCACACACCTCGAGCCGTCGGTGCAGGCGTGTGTCCTCCTCGAGGCCCACGACGACCGCGTCGACGTCCACCGGTTGCAGCGGTCACCCGACGGATGGCGCATCGGTCGCACCGTCGTCCTCGACGCCGGCTGCACCGTCGACGACCTCGCCGACGTCGTCGACGACGCGGTCGAGGTCGTCCTCGTCGACGGTGACCGCAGCGACCGCGTCGACACCGTCCTGGACCTCGTGGCCGACGCGACGCCGACCGGCCGGATCGCCGCGGTCGACCGCGCCCTGCTGCACCGGTTCGGGCCGCCGCGACCGTCACGGTCGGTGCCGCCGGCGGCGCCGGAGCTGTCGGGTCCGCGTCCGGTGCGAGTTCTCGCCACCGCGGCCGTCCTGGTCGTCGTGGCCGCGGTGGTGGTCGGACTCGTCGTCTGGCGCGGCGGCGGCGACCGACCCGCCTCCCGCCCGTCGACGGAAGCGGCACAGATCGGCCGCGTGTCGCTGACCGTCCCGGCGGGGTGGCGCCGGACCTCCGACGCACCCGACGCCACCGGCGCGATCGGGTTCACCAGCATCGCGTCCCCCGACGACGACCGACGGATCCTACTGGTGCAGAACGCGGTCCGAGCCGACTCGACGCTCGACTCCGTCGCGACCAGCCTCCGAAACCGGCTCGGCCAGCGCGGGACCGACGCCGTCGCGGAGTTCTCCGCCGACACCACCTTCGCCGGCCGTCGCGTCATCAGCTACCGCGAGACGCCCGGGTCGGGGGCACCCATCCGCTGGTACGTCGTCGTGGCGTCGGCCCTGCAGGTGAGCGTCGGATGCCAGCCGGGATCGCAGGGGCAGTCGATCGACGACGCCTGCGCCGCCGCCGTCGGGTCGGTGGCGATCGCCCCGCTGTGACGGGTGCGTTTTGACCCTCGGACCACCGGAGACGTACTCTGGACCGCTGGTGCGCGGCACCCGCGACCAGGCGTGTCCTGGGCCGGCGGGTAACCGGGTCCCGGGTCCCCACTGGTCGCCGGGAACACCCCCGCCGTCCGCGCCTGACCAGCCCCGATCCTCTCCGAGGGCCGGACCACCTGTGACAACGGAACGGATACACCTGTGCCCACCTACACCCCGAAGGCCGGTGACGTCACGCGTGCGTGGCACGTCATCGACGCCAGCGACGTGGTGCTCGGTCGTCTCGCCGTGCAGACCGCGAACCTCCTGCGCGGCAAGCACAAGCCGACCTACGCCCCGCACATCGACGGCGGCGACTTCGTCGTCATCATCAACGCCGACAAGATCGCGCTGACCAGCAACAAGGCCGAGCGCACCTTCCACTACCGGCACTCGGGCCACCCGGGTGGTCTGACCAAGCGCACCACCGCCGAGCTCCTCGCGACCCGTCCCGAGCGCGTCATCGAGAAGGCCGTGAACGGCATGCTGCCCAAGAACAAGCTCGGGCGCGCCATGATCAGCAAGCTCAAGGTGTACGCCGGCCCCGACCACCCGCACGCCGCACAGCGTCCGGTTCCCTACGAGATCAAGCAGGTGTCCCAGTGACCGAGCCCCTCGAGAACGCAACCGCCGAGAACGTCGAGGTCGCCGGGGACGACTACGTCGTGGACGAGGCCACCGGCACCGAGGTGACCGGTGCGGATTTCGCCGACGCCGTCGCGACGCCGGCCCCGGTCCTCATCGACCGCCCGATCCAGACCGTCGGCCGCCGCAAGGAGGCCGTGGTCCGCGTGCGCTTGGCGCCCGGAACCGGTGAGTTCCACCTCAACGGTCGGTCGCTGGAGGCCTACTTCCCGAACAAGGTGCACCAGCAGCTCATCAAGGCGCCGCTGGTCACCGTCGAGCGCACCGAGTCGTTCGACATCCACGCCAAGCTCGTCGGTGGCGGCCCCTCGGGCCAGGCCGGCGCGCTGCGTCTCGCGATCGCCCGCGCCCTCATCGAGGCCGCTCCCGACGATCGTCCGGCACTGAAGAAGGCGGGCTTCCTGACCCGCGACCCGCGTGCCGTCGAGCGCAAGAAGTACGGCCTCAAGAAGGCCCGCAAGGCGTCGCAATACTCCAAGCGCTGACGCGCCGCATCGGGATCACCGGTGCATCACGACCACACCGAGCAGGTGTCCACGCAACACCGGACACCTGCTCGTGTGCGTTCGCGGCGACGAGCCGCACAGCGACGACGACGGGTGGGAGAGCAACTGTGGGACGGTATTTCGGCACCGACGGTGTCCGGGGGCTGGCGAACGCCGATCTGGGTCCGGAGCTCGCGCTGCGGATCGCGCGGTCGGCCGCGCAGGTGCTCGGGGCCGGCGACGAGACCGGCGGCGCGCGTCCGGTGGCCGTGGTCGGCCGGGACCCCCGCGCCTCCGGCGAGATGCTCGAGGCAGCCGTGTGTGCGGGACTGACCGCGGCCGGGGTCGACGCCTTGCGCGTCGGCGTGCTGCCGACCCCGGCGGTCGCGTTCCTGACCGCACACCACGACGCGGCGTTCGGGGTGATGATCTCCGCGTCTCACAACCCCATGCCGGACAACGGGATCAAGCTGTTCGCGGCCGGCGGCCACAAGCTGCCCGACGACGTCGAGGCCGCGATCGAGGCGCGCATGGACGGTGACGGTCCTGCTGTCGAACCGCCCACCGGTGACCGCATCGGCCGTGTCGTCGACGTGTCCGGCGCCGCCGAGGAGTACCTCGCGCACCTCGCCCGGGTGTCCCCGTCGGCCGCGCAAGGTCTCACCGTCGTCGTCGACTGCGCCAACGGTGCCGCCAGTGCCGTTGCGCCGCAGGCGTACACGGCGGCCGGTGCCCGGGTGATCGCGATCCACGCCGACCCCGACGGCTACTCGATCAACGACGGGTGCGGGTCGACGCACATCGACGTCGTGGCCGAGGCCGTCCGCGAGCACGGTGCCGATCTCGGCATCGCCCACGACGGCGACGCCGACCGCTGCCTCGCCGTCGACCACACCGGGACCCCGGTCGACGGCGACGCCATCCTCGCTGTCCTCGCCCTGGCGATGAAGGACGCGGGCACACTGCGCGACGACACCCTCGTCGCGACCGTCATGAGCAACCTCGGGCTCCACATCGCCATGCGCGCAGCGGGTGTCACCGTCCGCACCACCGCCGTCGGCGACCGCTACGTCGTCGAGGAACTGCGGTCGGGTGCGTTCTCCCTCGGTGGCGAGCAGTCGGGTCACGTCGTCGTCCCCGACCACGCCACGACCGGCGACGGCGTCCTCACCGCGCTCCTGCTGATGGCGCGGATGACCGCCACCGGGAAGACCCTCGCCGACCTCGCGTCGGTGGTCACCACGCTGCCGCAGGTGCTCATCAACGTCCCCGTCGTCGACAAGCACTCGGTGGCCGACGCCGTCGCGGTCCGTGAGGCCGTCACCGGCGCCGAGGCCGAGCTGGGCGACGGCGGCCGGGTCCTGTTGCGACCCTCGGGGACCGAGCAGCTCGTCCGGGTCATGGTCGAGGCGTCGACGCAGTCGCACGCCCAGCAGGTCGCCGGACGGATCGCCGACATCGTCGGGTCAGTCGGCCGATGACGACGGTGACAGAGGCGACGCCCGTCGAGGCGGTCCTGTTCGACTTCTCCGGCACGCTGTTCCGGTTCACCGAACGCGCCGAGTGGTTCACCGACCTGCACGACGAGGACGGTGCACCGATCCACGGTGAGCTGCAGGCCGAACTCATCCGACGGATGACCGCGCCCACCGGCGTCCCGGCCGACCTCGGGCCGGACGACGTCGCCGCATGGGAGCGTCGCGACCTCGACCCCGAACTCCATCGGCGCGCCTACCTCGCCGTGCTCCGGTCGAGCGGGCTGACCGTCCCCGGGCACGCGGAGTCGCTGTACGAGCGTGTCCTCGACCCGCGGTCGTGGGATCCCTACCCCGACACCGTCGAGGTGCTGACCCGTCTGCACGGGGCGGGCGTCGGCATCGGGATCGTCAGCAACATCGCCTTCGACCTGCGGCGTGTCCTGGCCCGGTTCGACCTCGACGGGCTCATCGGCGCGTGGGCACTGTCGCATGAGGTCGGGCGCATCAAGCCGACCGCCGGGATCTTCACCGCCGCGCTCGACGGTCTGGGGGTCGCCGCCGACAGGACGCTGATGGTCGGCGACAGCGAGGAGGCCGACGGCGGGGCACGGGCACTGGGCTGCCGGTTCGCGCTGGTCGCACCCGACCCCGTCGCCGATCGACCGCACGCGCTGCTCGACGCGGTGCGCGCCCACGGCCTGTTGCACGGATGACCGGCGCGGCCCGTCGGCCGTTATCCTGACCCGCACCGGAACCGGATGGTCGTCCGCTGCGTCCAACGCGTGAGACGCGGCGAGGCGCAGACGCCGTCGACCGACCGTGGCGGACAGGGGAGACGTGATGGGTGCACGGATGGAGATCGACACCGCCCGGGTGGGCGCACTCGCACGGGATCTCGCCGTCGCGGCCGACCGCCTGCACACCGCGGCCCGCTCCACCGCGCCCGTCCTGGCTGTGACGTCGTCCACGTCGCCGTGGGCCGACATCCTGTCCCGGCACGACGCCGGTCTCGCCGCAGTCGGTGACGTCCTCGCCGGTCTGGCCGACCGCACGTCGTCGCTCGCCGACGCCCTGGTCGCGGCCGTCGGGACCACCGCGACTCGGGACGCGGACATCGCCCGGGGCATCACACGCGCGGGGCAGGCGTGACGGCGGCGCCGGCCGTGGCGTTCGTCGCGGCGCTCGCGCCGATCGCCCGCGAGGTCGGTGTGGTCCTGCCGCCCCCGCAGGCCTGGTCGGATCGGGTCGCCGCCATCGACGGTGTCGACGTGGAGGCGCTGGCCGAGGAGTCCCGTCGCCTGCGGTCGGTCGCCGAGCAGGTGATCGACGTCGCCGCGGGGATCGGAGACGTCGCCGACGACCTGCCCGTCGCATGGAGCGGCGTCGCCGGGCAGCGCGCCCACACGGCGGTCGCCGACGTCCACCGGTCCTGTGACGAGACCGCACACCGACTGCACGCCGCGGCCGCCGCGACGGCGGCCGCCGCGCGCGGGGTGGCGGACCTGCGGGCCGCTCTGCACACCACCCTCGCCGCCGTCCCCGGGCTCGTCCTCGCGGGGCGGGCGATCGCCGAACTGACCCGGCTCGACCTGCACACCAACCGCGCGGTCGTCGCGGCCCTGCTGCAGGCGACGGTGACGACGGTGGAGACCGCACTGACCGTCGCCGAGTCGGCGATCACCGACGTGCTCACCGTGCTCGCCGACAGCACGGGGCGGCTGGCCGAACCTCCCCGGACGAGCACTCCGCGAACCGACGTGGGTCATCCACCGCGGTCGACGGTCGAGACGACGGCACTGGTCGGCGCCCTCGCGGGGGCGGGTGCGGTCACCGCGACAGCGGTCGGCATGGCCGCCGCCGGTGCCTCGAGCGTGGTCGCGCGCATCGTCGACACCGCCCTCGACGTGGATCCGGCGCAGCCGGGCCCTCCGCCGGTGGACGGGTCGAGAACCGGTACGGCGCAGCCCGACGCGACGGAACGGTCCGCGACGCCCGAACCGGACGCAGCCCCGAGGCAGGACACGCCGCCCGTCGGCACCCGTCCGCAGCTCAACCTCCGGTACGACGACGAACCGTCGTCGCCGTCGGACTCGTCCGCTCAACGAGGTCCTGTCGAATCCGACCCGCTTCCCGCCGATCCGGCCCCCGCCGAACCCGCGCCGCCCGCAACCCGGTCCGAGCCCGCGGCCCCCGTCGAGGCGCCCGCGCACGATGCGCCGGCGGCCGTCACGCGGTCGGACACGCCTGGGAGGCCGGACCCGGACGACGGTGGTGGGCTCGCGCTCGCGGGGGACCGGTGACGACGTCGACGAGGCCGGCGTGAATCCGGCGGATCAGATCGAGGCGATCGTGGCGCGCGCGGTGACGACGCTGAGATCGGTGGAGCAGCGGCACCGTGCGACGCGGGACGCCGCCGCCGGTGACTGGCGCGACCCCGTCGTGGACGACATCGACGATCGCGATCGCGAGGACGCCGCCGAGGCCGACGGGCCGGTCCTCGGGCCGACGGAGATCGCGGCGCTCAGCGACGCAGCAGGCGCGTGAGCTGGTCGACGTCGGGGTCCTCGACGGTGTCCGGGTCGACGGTCACCAGCTTGCCGATGTCCTGCGACGGGTCCGCGAAGGCGGCGTAAGTCGCGTCGCCCTGGACGGCACGGCGTCGACCGGGGTCGCCGAGGGTGGCGAGGAGGAAACCGGTGAGCGCGGCGCGGGTGGCGCGCTGGGTCTTCTTCTGGTCGGAGTCGTCGCCGAGGCGCTTGCGGATGCTGAAGCCCTCGACGAGGCCGCGGTTGGACGCCTTGGGGACCGTCCGCAGCGCGACCTGGTCGCCCTGGAGCGATCGGCGGATCGCGAGCGCGTTGGAGGTGACGCCGTCGAGGTCGTCGGGCGCGGCCAGCACCAGCGCGGGGACGCGGGCGCGGTGCGCCGCGGGCAGCACGGCCGGGGACGTCGGGGCGGGGAAGAGGGCGGCGAGGGAGCGGGCGCGGTCGGAGTCACCGGCGGCGAGGACCGCCGCCGACGCGCCGAGACCGTGACCGGCCAGTCCGAGGCGCTCGGGATGCACGGTGATGCGACCCGGGCCCAGCCGGACCGACGAGATCACCTCGAGAGCGGTCCCCAGGTCGGCCGCGAGGGCCCGGTCCGAGGCGAGCGGACCGCGCTCGGTGTCCGGGACGGCGACGACGATGCCCCAGGACGCGAGGTGCTCGAGGGTGCCGATGTACTGCCGACTGTGGGTGAGCCATCCGTGCCCGAACGCGATGCCGGGCAGGTCGGAGCCGGCCTCGGGGGTGTAGACGATGCCGGGCAGGCCGACGACGGCCATGTCACCCCTCAGGACGCGGTGCGGCCCGCGTCGGGACAACTGGGAGACGAGCTTCTTCACCGAGGCCACGCGTCGACCCTATGCGAGGCGGGGTGCCGCGGGTCACGCGACGGCGCCCGACACGGTTTCGCGAGCGTACGGGCCGTCGCAGTACGCTGTCACGAATGTGTGGAATCGTCGGATACGTCGGTCGGCGCGATGCGCTGGAGATCGTCGTCGAGGCGCTGCGCCGGATGGAGTACCGCGGCTACGACTCGGCCGGGGTGGCCATCCTCGACGGGCACGGCGGCACCGCGGTGGAGAAGCGGGCCGGGCGTCTGGAGAACCTCGACAAGCAGCTCGCGACCGTCGGGCGTGATCAGTTCGCCGGCACCACCGGTATGGGTCACACCCGCTGGGCGACGCACGGTCGGCCCACCGACCGCAATGCCCACCCGCACCGGTCGCGCGACGGCCGGGTCGCGGTCGTGCACAACGGCATCATCGAGAACTACGCGCCGTTGCGCGCCGAGGTGGAGGCGGCCGGGGTCGAGTTCAGCTCCGACACCGACACCGAGGTGGCGGTCCACATGCTCGACCTCGAGTACTCGTCGGGTCCGCACGCCGGGGACTTCGTCGCCTCCGCGTACGCGGTGCTCGGACGCCTGGAGGGTGCGTTCACGCTGGTCTTCACCCACTCCGACCACCCGGACACCATCGTCGCCGCGCGACGGTCGACGCCGCTGGTCGTCGGCGTGGGCGACGGTGAGATGTTCGTCGGGTCCGACGTCGCCGCCTTCATCGACCACACCCGCGACGCCGTCGAGCTCGGCCACGACGAGGTCGTTGTGATCACCGCCGACAGCTACACGATCACCGGGTTCGACGGGTCGCCGCGGACCGGCACCCCGTTCCACATCGACTGGGATCTCGCCGCCGCCGAGAAGGGCGGCCACGACTACTTCATGCTCAAGGAGATCGCCGAGCAGCCGCAGGCGCTCGCCGACACCCTTGTCGGCCACTTCGAGAACGGCCGGGTCATCCTCGACGAGCAGCGCATCACCGACCAGGATCTCCGCGACACCGACAAGGTGTTCGTCGTCGCCTGCGGGACCGCGTATCACGCGGGCCTGCTGGCGAAGTACGCGATCGAGCACTGGACGCGGTTGCCCGTCGAGGTCGAGCTGGCCAGCGAGTTCCGCTACCGCGACCCCGTCCTCGACCGGTCGACGCTCGTCGTCGCGATCTCGCAGTCGGGGGAGACGGCCGACACGCTGGAGGCGGTGCGCCACGCCAAGGAGCAGAAGGCCCGCGTGCTGGCCATCTGCAACACCAACGGCGCGCAGATCCCGCGCGAGTCCGACGCGGTGCTCTACACGCACGCCGGACCGGAGATCGGCGTCGCGTCGACGAAGTGCTTCCTCGCCCAGATCGCCGCGGCCTACCTGGTCGGTCTGGCGCTCGCCCAGGCCCGCGGCACCAAGTACCCCGACGAGGTGGCCCGCGAGTTCCGCGAACTCGAGCGGATGCCGGAGGCCGTCGACAAGGTTCTCACCACGGTGGAGCCGGTGCGTGAACTGGCTCGCGGTCTCGCCGAGAGCCGCACCGTGCTGTTCCTCGGGCGTCACGTCGGGTACCCCGTCGCGCTCGAGGGTGCGCTGAAGCTCAAGGAACTGGCGTACATGCACGCCGAGGGCTTCGCCGCGGGCGAGCTCAAGCACGGACCGATCGCCCTCATCGAGGACGGCGTCCCGGTGATCGTCGTCATGCCGTCCCAGCAGGGTCGCCCGCTGCTGCACTCGAAGATGGTCAGCAACATCCGCGAGATCCAGGCGCGCGGTGCCCGCACCATCGTGATCGCCGAGGAGGGCGACACCGTCGCCGCCGAGTTCGCCGACCACCTCGTGGAGATCCCCCCGACCACCACCCTCCTGCAGCCGCTCGTCTCGACGGTGCCGCTGCAGGTCTTCGCCGCCGCGGTGGCACAGGCACGGGGCTACGACGTCGACAAGCCCCGCAACCTGGCCAAGTCCGTCACGGTCGAATAGCCCATGCGGAGCCACCACACGGTGTCGGCGATCCGCGCCGCCGAGGAGGCCACAGGACCCCTCCTGACCGACGGGGTGCTCATGCGCCGCGCGTCGGGTGGCCTCGCCGCCGTTCTCCTGAACGAACTGCGGGCTCGCTGCGGGGCGGTCTACGGGAGCCGCGTCGGCGTCGTCGTCGGATCCGGGGACAACGGTGGTGACGCGCTGCACGCGGGTGCCCGACTGGCGCGGCGCGGGGTGGCCGTCGTCGCGCTCGCGCTGGATCCCGACCGTGTCCACGCCGGCGGATCGGCCGCGTTCGACGCCGCCGGTGGTCGCTGGGCGACCACCCTGCCCACCGATCTCGACCTCGTCGTCGACGGGGTCGTCGGGCTCGGCGGCACCGGCCCGTTGCGTCCCGCAGCCGCACAGGTCTTCGGTCGGGTTCGGGCACCGATCGTCGCCGTCGACCTGCCGTCCGGCGTCGACGCCGACACCGGCCAGGTGCACGCGCCCGCCGTGCACGCCGCGGTCACGGTGACGTTCGGCGCGCTGCGTCGCGCGCATGTCCTCGCCGCACCGCAGTGCGGTCGGGTCGAGGTCGTCGACATCGGGATCGACCCGGGCGCAGCCGAACTCGTCACCCTGTCCGACGCCGACGTCGCTCAGGAGTGGCCGATCCCCGGGCCGTCGGACGACAAGTACACCCAGGGCGTGGTCGGGGTCATCGCGGGCTCCGACCGCTATCCCGGCGCAGCCGTGCTGTGCAGCAGCGCCGCCGTCGCCGCCACCTCGGGCATGGTCCGCTACGTGGGGTCGGCCGCCGAGCAGGTCGTGGCGCGCCACCCCGAGATCGTCGCCGCGCCGGATCTCGACGCGGCCGGGCGGGTGCAGGCGTGGGTCGTCGGACCGGGCGCCGGCACCGACGACACCGCCGAGGACCTCGTGCAGCGGATCCTCGCCACCGACGTCCCCGTCCTCGTCGACGCCGATGGGCTGACGGTGTTGTCGCGGCATCGCGAGCGGTTCGCCGACCGGTCGGCCCCCACCCTGCTCACCCCGCACGCCGGGGAGTTCGCCCGCCTCGCCGGCCACGACGTCGGCGACGATCGCGTCGGCGCCGTCACCGATCTCGCCGCGGAGCTCGGTGTCACCGTGCTCCTCAAGGGCCGCATCACCCTCGTCGCCGATGCGGCCGGACCGGTCGTCGCGAACGACGCCGGGTCGTCGTGGGCCGCCACCGCCGGCGCGGGCGACGTGCTGTCGGGGATCGCGGGGGCGCTGCTGGCGTCGGGGCTCGCACCGCGTGTCGCCGCCGCGGCCGCCGCCCGGGTGCACGCGCGGGCAGCGTTCCTCGCTGCGCACGGCGTCCCGGGTGCGGACGACGCCGACGGGCCCGGCGCGCCGATCGGGGCGTCGGACCTCCTGGCCGCCGTGCCCTCGGCGATCCGCGAGATCCGTTCCGCCGCCGTCGGATCGAGGCATCGGTGACCGCCGCTCTCGACGCCTGCGTCGACCTCGCGGCGATCGCCCACAACGTCGAGGTGGTCGCGCGGCGGGCGGGTGCGCCGGTCATGGCGGTCGTGAAGGCCGACGGCTACGGCCACGGGGCGGTGGAGGTTGCGCGCGCCGCCCTCGACGCGGGGGCGGTCGCGCTCGGTGTCGCGACGGTCGCCGAGGCGCTCGCCGTGCGGGCCGGCGGCGTCGACGCCCCGCTGATCGCCTGGCTGCACACGCCGTCGACGGACTTCGCCCCGGCGGTCGCCGCGGACGTCGAGATCGTCGTCTCCTCGTCCGCCCAGCTGGAGTCGCTGCTCGGCGTCGCGCGGTCCACCGGCCGGCCGGTTCGGGCCGGGGTGAAGATCGACACGGGGCTGGGCCGCAACGGCGTCGGGATCCACGAGTGGCCCGCGGTCCGGGACGCGCTCGTCGCCGCCGTCCGGGACGGATCGCTCGTCCTCGGCACCGCGATGTGTCACCTCGCGCACGGCGACATCCCCGACCACCCCCTCAACGAGGAGCAGGCCGCCCGTCTCGACGCGTGCGTCGCGGAACTGACCGCGGCCGGTGCACCGCCGGAGGTCGTCCACGTCTCCAACAGTGCTGCGGCGCTCGCCCGTCCGGACCTGTCGCGTGACATGGTGCGCGCCGGCATCGCCATCTACGGCTTCTCGCCGCTCGACCCCGATCACGGCGACCTCGGGCTGATCCCCGCGATGACACTCTCGGCGGAGGTGTCCGCGGTCAAGCGCGTGTCCGCTGGACAGGGTGTGTCCTACGGCCACACGTGGACCGCGCCCCGCGACACGACCCTGGGACTGCTGCCGGCCGGATACGCCGACGGTGTGCCGCGATTGCTGTCGAACCGGCTGCGCGTCGCCGTGAACGGCGGCATCGTGCCCGGTGTGGGACGGGTGTGCATGGACCAGATGGTCGTCGACCTCGGCCCCGACACCGACGTCCGGCCCGGTGACCGCGCCGTGCTGTTCGGCACGGGCGCCGACGGCGGCCCGACGGCGACCGAGTGGGCCCACACGATCGGGACCATCGACTACGAGATCGTGTCCGGCATCCGTGGGCGCGCCGTCCGCCGACACGTCGACTCCCGGACGGTGACCCGATGAGTCCCGACCGTCAGCGGAGGATCGGCGTCCTGGCCGGCGCCGCGGGCGTCGCGACACTCGGTGCGGTCGCCCTCGGGGGTCTCGCGCGGGACCTGACGCGGCGGTCGTCCCGCGAGGACCCGAACGCCGACGTCGACTTCGACGCCGTCTACGACGACCGTGCCAGCATCGTGATCGCCGACGACGGTGTGCCGCTGGCCGTCCGGGAGGTCGGGCCCGCCGACGCACCGATCTCGGTGGTGTTCGTACACGGGTTCGCGCTGCGGATGTCGTGCTGGCACTTCCAGCGCGTCCACCTCCAGCAGGCATGGGGCGACAACGTCCGTCTCGTCTTCTTCGACCACCGTGGTCACGGGGAGTCGGGGGAAGCGCCGACGGAGACGCTGACCATCCCGCAGGCCGGCGCGGACACGGCCGCCGTGATCCGGGCCGTGGCGCCGGACGGACCGGTCGTCGTCGTCGGCCACTCGATGGGCGGCATGGCCCTGATGGCGCTCGCCGCCCGCGAGCCGGACTTGTTCGGCGACAAGGTCATCGGGGTCGGACTCGTCGCCACCGCCGCCCGTGGCATCGCGGACATGGGTGTCGGCGAGGGCCTGCGCAACCCCCTGCTGAACGCCGTGCGGTTCTCCGTGCGGCGCGCGCCGAAGACCGTCCAGACCGGACGCGGGGCGACGAAGGCGCTCGTCGCGCCGGTGTTGACGGCAGCCAGCTTCGGGTCGACGTTCCACTCGCCGTCGCTGAGCGCGTTCGCGTCGTCGATGATCCACGACACCCCCGTCGACACCGTCGTGCATTTCCTGCGCGCACTCGAGACCCACGACGAGACAGCAGGACTCGAGACCCTGAGCCGCGTGCCGACGATGGTCGCATGCGGCTACGAGGACCGCATCACCCCGCTGGCGCGGTCGGTGGAGCTGCACGGGGCGCTCGGCGACTGCGACCTCGTCGGCATCCCGGACTGCGGGCACCTGGTTCCGCTGGAGAACCCGGCGGCCGTGTCCGACGCGATCGAACGGCTCGTGGCCCACAGCGTGCACCGATGAGCGACCTCGCCCACCACCGTCTCC
The DNA here is from genome assembly GCF_024171725.1 of Williamsia serinedens. GTDB lineage: Bacteria > Actinomycetota > Actinomycetes > Mycobacteriales > Mycobacteriaceae > Williamsia_A > Williamsia_A serinedens. Next base: position 139,083 of record NZ_JAMTCG010000003.1, on the reverse strand, counting down.
TCCCGACGGTCGCCGACACCGAGGCGCTGGGCGCGGAACTCGGCGGCACACTGACGGCAGGGGACCTCGTCGTCCTCGACGGCCCGCTCGGGGCGGGCAAGACCGCGCTGGCACGGGGGATCGGGGCGGGACTCGGCGTCGCGGGCCGCATCAGTTCGCCGACGTTCATCATGGCCCGGGATCACCGGCCCGGGCGTCCCGACGGTGTCGGCATGGTGCACGTCGACGCCTACCGGCTGGGGTCGACGGGCGGCGACGTCCTGGCCGACCTCGACGCCCTCGATCTCGACACCGACCTCACTGAGCGGGTCGTCGTCGTCGAGTGGGGCGCCGGCGTCGTCGAGCGTCTCGCCGACCGTCACCTGCTGGTCCGACTCCGTCGCGGCGACGACACCGACGAGCGCACCGCCACCTGGGATTGGATCGACGCCGCCCCCTGATCCCCCAACCCGACACAAACCCCGTCGACTGGGCGTTTCCGGACGTCGGTTGGGCGCTTCCGGACATCGAGTGGGCGGCCGCGGACGGTGCGGATCGTCATCCGCCCAGTCGACGTACGTAGCCGCCCAGTCGACGTACGTAGCCGCCCAGTCGACGTCGGTAACCGCCCAATCGACGCGGTGGGTGCGGGGTTCGGGGTGGGGGCGGCGTCCCGACTACCCTGGGTCACCGTGCTCGTCCTGGCCATCGACACCGCGACCCCGGTCCTCGTCGTCGGTGTCGCGCGTGTCGACGAGACCGTCAGCACCCTCGCCGAGCGCCGCGTCCCGACGGCTCGCGGACACGCCGAGGTCCTCAGCGGCCTCGTGCTCGACTGCCTCGCCGAGGCCGACGTCGCCCGGTCCGCCCTCGAGGCCGTCGTCGTCGGCTGCGGGCCCGGACCGTTCACCGGGCTGCGCGTCGGCATGGCCAGCGCCGCCGCATTCGCCGACGCCCTCGGCCTCCCCGCCGTGGGGGTCTGCTCCCTCGACGCCATCGTCGCAGGATGCGCGGACGCCCAGCGCGGAACCGCGCTGGCCGTCACCGACGCCCGCCGTCGCGAGATCTACTGGGCCCGCTACGCCGACGGCGTCCGCACCGACGGCCCGGCGGTGCAGGCACCCGCGGTGCTCGCCGACGACCTCGACCGCCCCGACACCGTCGTCGGCTCGCCCGACCATGCGGGGCTGCTCGGCCTCACCGCGCACCCGGACACCGAGGCGCCCACGGTCGCCGGACTCGTGACCGCGGCCCGCGAAGCCCTCGCCGACGACCGCGCGCCGGAGCCGCTCGTGCCGCTGTATCTCCGCCGTCCCGACGCCGTCGAACGGGCGCGACCGTGACCACGATCGAACCCCTCACCGTCGACGACGCACCCCGCTGTGCCGAGATGGAGCGCGCCATCTTCGTCGACGAATCCCCGTGGCCCGTCGAGGCGTTCGTCGCCGAGATCGGTGCGCCCACCAATCGCTATCTCGGTGTGCGCGACGACGGCGTCCTCGTCGCCTACGCGGGGATCAGCGTGCTGGGCCGCGTCGGCGGGTACGAGTGCGAGATCCACACCATCGCGGTGGACCCGTCCCAGCGGGGTTCCGGGATCGGTCGGGCGTTGTTGCGCGCTCTCCTCGACGTCGCCGACGACAAGCACGCCGAGACGTTCCTCGAGGTCCGTACCGACAACGACCCCGCCATCGCCCTCTACGAGTCCGTCGGCTTCGTGCGGCTCGGACTGCGCAAGGGCTACTACCAACCGCTCGGCGCCGACGCGTACACCATGCGCCGCCCGCCGTTCGGCGCCGTGGAGGAGGTGGCCCGATGATCGTCCTGGGCATCGAGAGTTCCTGCGACGAGACCGGTGTGGGCATCGTCGACCTCGCCGACGACGGCACCGTCACGATGCTCGCCGACGAGGTCGCCTCCAGCGTGAACGAGCACGCCCGCTTCGGCGGGGTGGTGCCCGAGGTCGCCTCCCGCGCGCACCTGGAGGCGATCGTCCCGACGATGCGCCGCGCCCGGGAGACCGCCGGGATCGACCGCCCCGACGCCGTGTGCGTGACCATCGGACCCGGTCTCGCGGGCGCGCTGCTGGTGGGGGTGTCAGCCGCGAAAGCGTATGCGGCAGCGTGGGACGTACCGCTCTACGCGCTCAACCACCTCGGCGGTCACGTCGCCGTCGACACCCTCGAGCACGGGCCGATGCCACCGTGCGTGGCCCTGCTGGTGTCCGGCGGGCACACCCATCTCCTCCGGGTCGACGATCTCGGGTCACCGATCGGCGAGCTGGGCACGACGGTCGACGACGCCGCCGGCGAGGCGTTCGACAAGGTGGCCCGCCTGCTCGACCTGGGGTACCCGGGAGGGCCGGCGCTGGACGCCGCCGCCCGAGACGGCGACCCGACCGCCATCGCCTTCCCCCGCGGCATGACCGGCCCCCGCGACGCCCGCTACGACTTCTCGTTCAGCGGGGTCAAGACCGCGGTCGCGCGATTCGTCGAGAAGTGCGTCCGGGCAGGCGATCCGGTGCCCGTCGCCGACGTCGCCGCGTCGTTCCAGGAGTCCGTCGCCGACGTGCTGACCCTCAAGGCCATGCGCGCGTGCGAGGACCTCGACGTCGACACGCTGGTGCTGGGTGGGGGAGCGACCGCCAACTCCCGGATCCGGTCGATGGCCGAGGAACGGTGTGCGGCAGCGGGTGTGACCCTGCGCATCCCCCGACCGCGACTGTGCACCGACAACGGCGTCATGATCGCGACGCTCGGCGCCCACGTCATCGCGGGCGGGACGCCGCCGTCGACGCTGTCGGTGGCCACCGATCCCGGGATGTCGGTGCAGATCAGCGCCTACGGCTGATCAGTCGACGAGATCGGTTGCGCCGCAGAGCGATCGTCCGTCGTCGTCGACCGCGGTGGCGCGCAGCACCGCACGTTGGGCCGGCTTGGCCGCCTCGTACCGGGCCAGTCCCTCGGGTGTCAGCGCGGTGAACACCGACCGCCGGTCGGCCGCGCACATCGACCGCTGGGCCAGCCCGTCCTTCTCCAGTCCGGCGACCAACCGTGACAGGGCGCTCTGACTGAGGTGTACCTGCGCGGCGAGCTCGCTCATCCGCAGGGACCGGTCGTCCGCGGCCGCCAGGAGTTCGAGGACCTCGAACTCGCTGCCGGTGAGACCGTGTGCAGTCTGCAGGGTGCGGTCGATCTCGCACGACACCCGGTGATACCGCACGGAGAGCTGCTGCCAGGCGGCGGCGAGTCGGTCGTCGGCGCACGGCGTCGTCGTCGTCGTCGACGCGGACACATCTGCGGTCATGGCCGCATCCTACCGCATGTTCATGCATTTGTTGCAGACAAATTATTTGTAGACACATTGGATGCGCGTGCATATAGTTCGCCGCATGACAGTGAGACTCGAGGACATCCGCCCGGGGGAGCCCTGGCCGACCGTCGACGCGGTGGCCGACACCGTCGCTCGCAAAGCCCGGGACCGACACGCGGGGACACGACGAGACGGGCACGACGGAGCCGGTGCGACGCCGGCACACATGACGGTCACGACCGCCGGCGGCTGGGCGGGCAGGACGTGGATCCTGCTCGTGGTGCTCGCCGGGGTGTTGTTTCTCGACGGGCTCGACGTCTCCATGGTGGGGGTCGCCCTGCCGTCGATCGGCGCCGACCTGTCCATGACGCAGTCGCAACTGCAGTGGATCGTCTCGGGCTACGTGCTGGGCTACGGCGGGTTCCTGCTCCTCGGCGGCCGCGCCAGCGACCTGTTCGGACGACGACGCGTCTTCCTCTGGGCGCTCGCGGTGTTCGCGACGGCCTCGGTCGTCAGCGCCGTGGTGCAGGTGGACGAGGCCATCGTCGCGCTGCGCTTCCTCAAGGGCATCGCCGCGGCGTTCACCGTCCCGGCCGGCCTGTCCATCATCACGACGACATTCGCGGAGGGTCCGGCGCGCAACCGGGCGCTGAGCATCTACACCGTCTGCGGTGCCAGCGGGTTCTCGCTGGGTCTGGTGTTCGGCGGGCTGCTCACCGAGGTCTCCTGGCAGGCCACGCTGCTCTTCCCCGGGCCGATCGCGGCCGCACTCCTCCTCGCCGGGATCCGGGTCATCCCACGGTCGCAGCGCACCCCGGTCCGGTTCGCGCAGTTCGACCTGGCCGGTGCGCTGACCAGTACCGGGGCCCTGCTCGCGCTGGTCTACGCCGTCGTCCAGGCCCCGACCTCGGGGTGGACGAGCACCCAGACCATCGTGCTGTTCGTCGTCGCGGCCGCACTCTTCGTCACCTTCGTCGCCGTCGAGAAGCGTCACGGGACGCCGCTGCTGCGGCTGGGGATCCTGCGGTCGACCACCCTGGTGCACGCCAACGTCGCCGCCGCGGCCATGTTCGGTGGGTACGTCGCCTTCCAGTTCCTGGTGACCATCTATCTGCAGAACACCCTCGGCTGGTCGCCGATCGGGATGGCGTTGGGCTTCCTGCCCGCCGGCCTGCTGGTGGCCATCAGTGCGACGGGCATGGACCGCGTGCTGGCCCGGATCGGCACACCGGTGCTCATCGCCGTCGGGCTCACGGCGTTCGTCGTCGGGTACCTGTTGTTCCTGCGGACCGAGCCGGGGCAGGGATACGCGCAGTTCCTGCTGCCGACGATCGTTCTGCTCGGCGTCGGGTTCGCGCTGTGCTTCCCCGCGGTCAACGCGCAGGCGACGTCGGGTGTCGCCGACCACGAACAGGGCCTGGCCTCCGGGCTGGTGAACACGTCGGTGCAGGTCGGCGGGGCGATCATGCTCGCGGTCGTCACGGCCATCGTCACCAGCTCGCGGGCGGTGGTGGCCCCCGGCGCCCTGCCCGGCGGTGTCGACACCGCGATCATGGTGATCTCCGGTCTGTCGATCGTCGCGATGGTCTACAGCGTCGTCCTCATCGCGGTGAAGCGGCGTCGCCGGGAGCTCGTCGCGACGGACTGAGGTTGGCATTGAGAACACTTGAGTGCTGGCACTCGCGTGTATAGAGTGCCAATCGGCACCGAGTGCGGTTCCGGCACCCGCGACGACGGGACCGAGCGCGGAGCCACATGCGTGGAACTCATCGACAACCGGGTCAGGCAGGACGCCTGCCCGTGACTGCTGAAAGTGGAGGGCTCACATCGTGGCGAGCGTGAACATCAAGCCGCTCGAGGACAAGATCCTCGTCCAGGCCAACGAGGCCGAGACGACGACCGCCTCCGGTCTGGTCATCCCCGACACGGCCAAGGAGAAGCCCCAGGAGGGCACCGTCATCGCCGTGGGCGAGGGTCGGGTCACCGAGCAGGGCAACCGTGTCCCGGTCGACGTCAAGGAGGGTGACACCGTCATCTACTCCAAGTACGGCGGCACCGAGATCAAGTACGCCGGTGAGGAGTACCTGATCCTGTCGGCGCGCGACGTCCTCGCCGTCGTCGGCAAGTAACCGGTCGGCAAGCAACACCCTTTACGTTCCGCCCCGGTCCTGATCTCAGGCACCGGGGCGGATTCGTCTTCCGACATCAGGAGACCCATCCATGGCCAAGCAACTCGAATTCTCCGACGACGCCCGGCGCGCACTCGAGCGCGGCGTCGACAAGCTCGCCGACGCGGTCAAGGTGACCCTCGGCCCCCGCGGTCGCCACGTGGTGCTCGCGAAGGCGTTCGGCGGGCCCACCGTCACCAACGACGGCGTGTCCATCGCCCGCGAGATCGACCTCTCCGACCCCTTCGAGGACCTCGGCGCCCAGCTGGTGAAGTCGGTCGCCACCAAGACCAACGACGTCGCCGGTGACGGCACCACCACCGCGACCGTGCTCGCCCAGGCCATCATCCGGGCAGGCCTGCGCAACGTGGCCGCGGGCGCCAACCCGATCGCCCTCGGCACCGGGATCAGCAAGGCCGCCGAGGCCCTGTCGGACGCGCTGCTCGCCGCCGCCACCCCGGTGGAGGGGGCCGAGGCGATCGGTCAGGTCGCGACCGTCTCGTCCCGCGACCCCGAGGTCGGTGAGATGGTCGGCCGCGCGATGTCCACCGTCGGCGCCGACGGCGTCGTCACCGTCGAGGAGGGCTCCGGCCTGTCGACGGACCTCGAGATCACCGAGGGCGTGCAGTTCGACAAGGGCTTCCTCTCCCCGTACTTCGTCACCGACGTCGACGCGCAGGAGGCCGTGCTGGAGGACGCCCGCGTCCTGCTGTACCGCGACAAGATCAGCTCCCTGCCCGACTTCCTCCCGCTGCTGGAGAAGGTCGCCGAGGCCGGCAAGCCGCTCCTGGTCATCGCCGAGGACGTCGAGGGCGAACCGCTGTCGACCCTGGTCGTGAACTCGATCCGCAAGACGCTGCGCGTGGTCGCGGTGAAGGCGCCGTTCTTCGGTGACCGTCGCAAGGCGTTCCTCGAGGATCTCGCCGTCGTCACCGACGCCACCGTCATCAGTTCCGACATCGGCCTGAGCCTGGCCGACGCCGGACTCGACCTGTTGGGCACCGTCCGTCGCGTGGTGGTCACCAAGGACTCGACCACCATCGTCGACGGCGCCGGCACCTCGGAGGCCATCGCGGCCCGTTCGGAGCAGCTGCGCCGCGAGATCGAGGCCAGCGACTCCGACTGGGACCGCGAGAAGCTGTCCGAGCGGCTGGCGAAGCTGGCCGGCGGCGTCGCGGTGATCCGTGTCGGTGCGGCCACCGAGACCGCCCTCAAGGAGCGCAAGCACCGCGTCGAGGACGCCGTCGCCGCCGCCAAGGCGGCCGTCGAAGAGGGCGTGATCCCCGGTGGCGGGTCGGCCATCGTGCAGGCGTCGAGTGTCCTCGACGAGCTCGAGGCGTCGCTGTCGGGAGACGAGGCCATCGGTGTCGCGGTGGTCCGGCAGGCCGTCCGCGCCCCGCTGCACTGGATCGCGACCAATGCCGGCGTCGACGGCGCCGTCGTCACCGCGACGGTCGCGGCCGCCGAGCGCGGCCACGGCTTCAACGCCGCGACGCTGGAGTACGGCGACCTGCTGGCGCAGGGCGTCGTGGACCCGGTGAAGGTCACCCGATCGGCCGTCGTCAACGCCGCGTCCGTCGGGCGCATGGTGCTGACCACCGAGAGCGCCGTCACCGACAAGCCGTCGGATGACGCCGCCGCGGGTGGCCACCACGGTCACGCGCACTGAGCGATCGCAGACGCGACGAAGGGGCACCCGGTTCTCCCGGGTGCCCCTTCTGTGTCTGTGGACCCCGATCGTCGATCAGGGCTGCGACCGCCTCAGCCGGCCATCCGGCGACCGACCCCGCGCTTCATTAGCATGCCGCGCTCGGACTCCGACAGCCCGCCCCAGATGCCGTAGGGCTCGGCGACGGCCAGTGCGTGCTCACGGCACTGCGCGATCACCGGGCAGGCGTTGCACAGTTCCTTCGCGCGACGCTCGCGGTGCGCACGGGCGCGACCACGCTCACCGTCGGGGTGGAAGAACATCGACGAGTCCACCCCGCGGCACAATCCCTTCATCTGCCAGTCCCAGATGTCGGCGTTCGGACCGGGGAGGTGATTCGGCTGAGGCATGGGCTCTCCTTGAGATGCCGGGAGATCGGTGTTGGTCGTGGTCTCGGAGACCGCGCACCTGCTCCGAAGAAACGAGCGTCGGGGATCGGGAACCTCGTTGTCCCGCCCGTCGGAGATCACGGTAGGACAACGCCGGAAAACGAGTCAACAAAGCCTCAGCACGACCAGAAATACGCAAACCTCGGAGTGGTGTTAACTGTGCGTTTCCCCGAATTCGAGGCCGAATACGTCGGTCGGATGACGTACACGACACGGACTCCGACGAGCAGATGTGGCCTCTCATCAGCGGTTTCGCCCATCGTCGGCATCGGACGCGGGGTTCGTGACGCTCGGTTGCGTGCCATCCCACGAGGGCACTCACGACACATCCATGACATGACCATGTGACGTCGCGGTGACGTGGACGGTCGGAAAAAGATGTGTCGCGCAGGTTAAATTCTGGCTAATTGACGAAAGTGGGTCGCGGATGAGTCCGCCGGAGGTGCACGAAATCGCATTCGGTGAATTCGTGGATCGAAATGTTGACGATCCGTCGATGGTGTTCCTCGTCGACGATCCGCGCGAGGTGTTGCTGCGGGCGATCGCGCTCGCGGCGCAGGGCCGGTACGCCCGAGCCGCCGCCGACCTGCGACGACTCGCCGCCGACAGGGACACGGACGCGGTGCTGCGCTCGGCGGCGCGGTGCGCGCTGGCCTCGCATCGTCGTCAGGCGGGCGGCCACCGATGCGCGCTCGTCGACGACGGCGCGGCGGCGGCGCTCGCCCACGCCGCGCCGGACGGGTCCGGTCGGTGCGCCGTCCTCGCCGACGCGCTCACCGGGCTCGCCGCGGACCGGCTCGGGACCGGTGACCTCGCCGGGTCCGGCCGGCTGCTGACGCGCGCCGAGGAGGTCCTCGACGCGGGTCGCCCGACGCGGCGGTGGGAGTGCGGGGGCCGACCTGCCCTCCGGACCGCGTGGGTCCGGGCCGAGTGGCATCTCTACTCGGGGCGTGCCGCGGAGGCGATGGTCGCCGCGGACCGTGCGGCGTCCCTGGCCGCCGACTGCCCGTCGGCGCGGCATCGGCTCAAGACCGACCTCCTCGTCGCCGCCTGCCGGGCGGGGGTGGGGGAGCGGGACGCGGCACGGGAGACCGCAACCGACGTCGCGTCGAGGGCAGGTGTCCTCCGACAACGGCCGCTCGAGTGGGCGGCGTGGGGTCTGCTCGCCGACCTGGCCACCGATGACGACGACCGCCGCGGCGCGAGGTCGCAGCACGTGCAGCTCGGACACCGGCTGCGGCGGCAACTCCCCGGGTTCGGCGCGCCGGCCACGTGAGGGACGCGGGTGTGCTGTTCGTCCGTCCGGGAGGAACGCCCGAGACCGATGGTGACGGTGGCTAAGCTGACCTTCACGCCCTGGCGTGGACCCGCAGCGCAGCTGCCCCGGCCGACCACGTCCCCCGACCGCGATGTAACGCAGGAACCCCGACGCGACGATGAATCTCTCAGGTGACGAGCTCGACCGCGCTGTCGCCGCCGCAGGGCGGGGCGACCGGTCGGCTCTCGCCGACGTACTGGAGACGGTGCGTCCCCTGGTGGTGCGCTACTGCAGGGCCAGGGTGGGGGCAGGCGAACGGCACACGCTGTCCGCCGACGATGTGGCGCAGGAGGTCTGCATGGCCGTGATGACCGCGCTGCCCAGGTATTCCGACCAGGGGCGGCCGTTCATGGCGTTCGTGTACGGCATCGCCGCCCACAAGGTCGCCGATGCCCATCGGGGGGCCGCACGGATCAAGTCCGATCCGGTGGAGACCATCCCCGAGGCGATGGACGTCGACGACGGGCCCGAACAACTGGCCCTGAACTCCGACGCGAGTCGCCGGATGGGGGAGCTGCTCGGCCGCCTCCCCGAGAAGCAACGCGAGATCCTCGTGTTGCGGCTGGTGGTGGGGATGTCCGCCGAGGAGACCGCCGAGGCGGTCGGGAGCACTCCCGGAGCGGTCCGCGTGGCCCAACACCGGGCGCTGAACAAGCTGAAGAACGAGATGACGAGAGCAGGTGAGGGTCGATGACCGACGACGATCGCACCGCGGCCTTCCCCGGCCGCGACCACGGGTCCATGGACTCCGAGCCGCTCGACGTCACCGCTGTCCGCGCGGACGACGCGCTGCTGGACGCACTCTCCCGTGACCGCCTGCCCGGCGGGTGGGAACTCACCGACGCCGACCACCAGCTCGCGGCGATGCTCGCGGGATGGCGTCACGACATCGACGCCCGGCCGATGCCGCTGCACCCGACCGTCGACGAGGTCGAGGCGGAGATCGCGCGCCTGGACCGTTCGACGACCCAGCGCACGGCCTTCCGTCGGCTGCGGTACGTGGCGGGCGCGGCCGCGGTCGCGGTCGTCGCGTTCGGCGCGGTCACCGTCCTCGCGCAGAACGCCGAGCCGGGCGACCCCCTGTGGAACGTCAAGGAGACGATGTTCGGCTCCGAGGCCAGCGCCACCATCGCCTCGTCGAACGTCCAGTCGAACATGGAGAAGGCCGAGCAGGCCCTCGCCGGGGGCGACAAGCGCGCGGCCGCCGAGTACCTCGTCGCCGCACAGAAGGACGTCGGCAAGATGTCCGGCACCGACGCCAAGCAGCGGATGCAGGACTGGGCTCAGCGTCTCGCCGAGCAGGTGGGGCCGATCCCGCAGAACCCGCTGTCGGCGATCAGCTCGCTCCCGCTTCCCTCGACCCTGCCGTCGATCTCGGTCCCGAGCGAGCTGACGGCGATCCCGAGCATCCCGACGTCGCAGAACGTCGACCCCCGCATGTTGCTGCGGGCCCCGGTGACCCCGCCGAAGACCACCCCGGCCGCACCGCCGTCACAGAGCAGCGAGCCGTCGGAGTCGGAGACGACGACCACGACCACCACCACGCCCGTCGGCTGACCGCCGTGGGCGTGCCGCGCGCGGCACGGTCTGTCGTGGCGTCAGTCGTCCTCGCCGGTGTGCATCATCGCGTCGGCGTAGCCGCGGCAGTAGTCCCAGGTGACGTAGGCGTCGGGCGACGGGTCGACCGCCGGCTCGTGGGGACGGACGGTCCCCTCCACGAGCAGCTGCAGGAGGTTGGCGCGGAGCATGTCCCAGTCGTGGTAGTGGTCCTGCTGACAGTCGTCGCACACGACCACGAGGCCGCGGACCCCGTGACGGGCCAACAGTGCCTCGTAGACGGCCAGATCGGCGAGATCCTCCTCGACGGCGAGACGCTCGTCGGGATCGAGGGGTGCGGCCGGTTCCACCGAGTCCAGCGCGGCGCACGGGTCGCTGGGGTCGTCGGCGAACGGGTCCGGGGGCAGCCCGGGCGGCAGGTGGTCACGCACGCACACAACCGTAGTCAGCGGTCGTGTCCCGGCGCCACTTCCGCGCACGCGTGAGCACAGCCCCACGTTGACGCCCGGCACGTCGGCACGGGCGTGGCAGGAGAGGTGGCCTGGGGCTTATACGATGGTGGTCATCCCACCGTGACCGCCGCTGATCCCCCCGGCGACTGCTGTCGGCCTGCGGACACGCCTCGACCAGGAGAGGGTGCAGATCCATGACCTCCCACCTCGACACGCCACCGATCGCCGACGCGGTCACCCCGCTGGTGCGGACCGGCGGCGACGACCCGAACAAGGTCGCCATGCTCGGGCTCACCTTCGACGACGTGCTGCTGCTCCCGGCCGCCTCCGACGTCATCCCCAGCGAGGTCGACACCTCGTCGCAGGTGACCAAGCAGATCCGCCTCAAGGTGCCGCTCGTCAGCTCCGCGATGGACACCGTCACCGAGTCGCGGATGGCCATCGCGATGGCCCGTGCCGGCGGCATGGGGGTGCTGCACCGCAACCTCTCCATCGACGACCAGGCCGGTCAGGTCGAGACCGTCAAGCGGTCGGAGGCGGGCATGGTCACCGATCCGGTGACGTGCCGTCCGACGAACACCCTCGCCGAGGTCGACGCGATGTGCGGCCGCTTCCGCATCTCGGGTCTGCCCGTCACCGACGACGACAACAACCTCCTCGGCATCATCACCAACCGCGACATGCGCTTCGAGGTCGACCAGGACCGCCCGGTGTCCGAGGTGATGACGAAGGCGCCGTTGATCACCGCGCAGGAGGGTGTCTCCGCGGAGGCGGCGCTGGGCCTGCTGCGTCGCAACAAGCTGGAGAAGCTGCCCATCGTCGACGGCGACGGCCGTCTCACCGGTCTCATCACGGTCAAGGACTTCGTCAAGACCGAGCAGCACCCGGACGCCACGAAGGACTCCGACGGCCGCCTGCTCGTCGGCGCCGCGATCGGAACCGGGGACACGCAGTGGACCCGCGCGATGGCACTGACCGACGCCGGGGTGGACGTGATCATCGTCGACACCGCGCACGCCCACAACCGACTCGTCCTCGACATGGTGGCCAAGCTGAAGGCCGAGGTCGGCGATCGTGTGCAGATCGTCGGCGGCAACGTCGCGACCCGGGAGGCCGCCCAGGCCCTCGTCGACGCCGGTGCGGACGCGGTGAAGGTCGGCGTCGGTCCGGGCTCCATCTGCACCACCCGCGTGGTCGCGGGTGTCGGTGCGCCGCAGATCACCGCGGTCATGGAGGCCGTCGCCGTCTGCAAGCGCGCGGGCGTCCCGGTGATCGCCGACGGCGGCCTGCAGTTCTCCGGAGACATCGCCAAGGCGCTCGCCGCCGGCGCGTCGACCGTCATGCTCGGTTCGCTGTTGGCCGGTACGGCCGAGGCCCCCGGTGAGCTGATCCTGGTGAATGGCAAGCAGTTCAAGAGCTATCGCGGCATGGGCTCGCTGGGCGCGATGCAGGGCCGCGGGGAGAAGAAGTCTTTCTCCAAGGACCGCTACTTCCAGGACGACGTGCTCTCCGAGGAGAAGCTGGTGCCCGAGGGCATCGAGGGCCGGGTGCCGTTCCGCGGACCGCTCACCCAGGTGATCCACCAGCTGCGCGGCGGTCTGCGCGCGGCGATGGGGTACACGGGCTCGGCGACCATCGAGCACCTGCAGCAGGCGCGCTTCGTGCAGATCACCGCGGCCGGCCTCAAGGAGAGCCACCCGCACGACATCACGATGACCGTCGAGGCCCCCAACTACTATTCGCGGTGACCGTCGCCCCGGGCGTGACCCGGGGGCGGTGACGGGGGCGGATTCCGACGAAAGGCGCACCGGTGCGTGACCTGGTGGACATCGGCATGGGCAGGACCGCCCGGCAGACGTTCGAGCTCGACGACATCACGATCGTCCCGTCCCGACGGACGCGGTCGTCGAGCGAGGTGTCGACGGCGTGGCAGCTCGACGCCTACCGCTTCGACACCCCGATCCTGACGCACCCCACCGACGCGGTGGTCTCACCCGACACCGCGATCGCGCTGGGCAGGGCCGGCGCACTCGGGGTCCTCAACGGCGAGGGTCTGTGGTCGCGGCATCGTGACGCCGACGCCCGGCTGGCGGAGGTCGCCGAGATCGCCGACGGCGACCCGGATCCCGCCGCCGCGATCGCCCGGCTGCAGGAGCTGCACGCCGCACCCCTCGACACCGCGCTGCTCGGCGAGGCCGTCGCGCGTATCCGCGACGCCGGTGTCACCACGGCGGTGCGGGTCAGCCCGCAGCACGCGCAGGAGCTGACGCCGACCTTGCTGTCGGCGGGCATCGACCTGCTCGTCGTGCACGGGACGATCATCTCGGCCGAGCACGTCAGCAAGAGCGATCGAGAGCCGTTGAACCTCAAGACGTTCATCGCCGAGCTCGACATCCCCGTCGTGGCGGGCGGCGTGCACGACCACCGCACCGCGCTGCACCTCATGCGGACCGGCGCGGCCGGCGTCATCGTCGGGTACGGCTCCACCGAGGGTTCGACCACGACCGGTGAGGTGCTGGGTATCGGTGTGCCGATGGCCACCGCCATCGCCGACGCCGCCGCAGCGCGTCGGGAGTACCTCGACGAGACCGGTGGCCGCTACGTGCACGTGATCGCCGACGGCGACATCCACACCTCCGGTGACCTCGCGAAGGCCATCGCCTGCGGCGCCGACGCCGCCATGCTCGGCACCCCGCTCGCCGCGGCCGCCGAGGCGCCCGGTCGGGGCTGGTTCTGGACCGCCGCGGCTGCGCACCCGTCGCTGCCGCGTGGCGCGCTGATGCAGGTCGCGGTCGAGGGCGAGAACCCCAGCCTCGAGTGCGTGCTGCACGGGCCGTCGTCGGTGCCGTTCGGTGACCGCAACGTCGTCGGCGGCCTGCGCCGATCGATGGCCAAGGCCGGTTACTCCGACCTCAAGGAGTTCCAGAAGGTGGGTCTGACCGCGCGGTCGTGAGAGCTTCGGCGGCGATCAGCCGTCGACGCGCAGCCCGTCGAGGACGAACGCCGCGAGGCGGTCCACCCGCGCACGACGGCGATCGTCGTCGGGCAGCGTCCACACGCCACTGAACAGCAGCAGCACGTCGTCGGCGTCGACGCCGGCCCGCAGCGACCCGTCGCGTCGGCCGGCGTCGAGCAGTCGGTCGATCGCGCCGGTCACCGTCGCCCGTGCCGAGGGACGCTCGTCGTCGGGAAGTGCGTGGATGACCTCTCCGAGAACCTGTTTCGTGTCGGCGTAGGCGAGGAAACGCCGTGTCCACACGCCCATCGCCTCGGCTGCGGTGGCGCTGTGCGCGAGCACCTCGTCGGTCTCGCCGAGCCGCTCGATCTCGGAGCGGTAGACCTCGACCACCAGCGCCTCGCGGCTCGGGAAGTGGCGGTAGAGCGTCGCGATGCTCACGCCGGCCCGGCGGGCGATCGCGTCGAGCGGAACGGCCGCACCGGCCTCGGCGAACAGGTCCGCGGCAGCCGTCACGAGGGACTCGCGGTTGGCGCGGGCGTCGGATCGAGCGGGGGACATCCCACAACCGTAGTCACCCTTCGTTTCGGTGATACAGTCGCCAGGAAGCGTAGTAACCCTACGTTTTCTGATCGAGGAGACGCCATGACCTTCCCCCCGCAGTCCGCCGCTCTCACGGTGCCGACCCGATTCGACGCCACCACCACGGCCGACGAGGTCGTCGACGGTCTCGACCTGACCGGTCGCATCGTCGTCGTCACCGGCGCGTCGTCGGGGATCGGCGTCGCGACCGCCCGCGTCCTCGCAGCCCGCGGCGCGCACGTCGTCATGGCGGTGCGGGACGTCGCGGCGGGCGCGGCGGTCGGCGAGGACATCCGGTCGGCGCACCCCGGTGCCGAGGTCGAGGTGCGTCACCTCGACCTGGCCGATCTCGGGAGCGTCGACGCGTTCGTGCAGGCGTGGTCCGGGCCGCTGCACGTGCTGATCGCCAACGCCGGTGTGATGGCGCTGCCCGAGCGCACCCTGACCCCGGACGGCGTCGAGATGCAGTTCGCCGTCAACCACCTCGGCCACTTCCGGCTCGTGACCGGACTGCACGACGCGCTCGTCGATGCGCACGGCGCGCGGGTGGTCGTCGTGACGTCGTCGGCGCATCAACGGTGCCCGGTGTTGTTCGACGATCTGGACTTCTCCTTCGTCGAGTACGACCCGTTCCTCGCCTACGGCCAGTCGAAGAGCGCGACCACGCTGTTCGCCGTGGAGGCCGACCGGCGATGGGCGGGTGAGGGGATCCGGGTGAACGCCGTGATGCCCGGAGGGATCGCCACCGGTCTGCAGCGGCACGTCGATCCGGAGGCGCTGGCGGCGGCCCGACGCTCGGCCGGCGCATCCGACGACCTCAAGTCGGTCGAGCAGGGCGCGGCGACGACGGTGCTCGCGGCGGTGCACCCCGACCTCGAGGGCGTGGGTGGCGTCTACCTCGAGGACTGCGCGCCGGCGCCGGTTCTCCGCGCGCGGGCAGAGGCGGACGGCCGTCACGGGGTGGCCCCGTTCGCGCTCGACCCGGTGAACGCCGCACGGCTGTGGGAGGTGTCCGAGGCCCTGCCGGCGCGATCGTCGGCGAGTTCGGGAATCTGACAACGCGCGTTGTACGATGGGGCGCGCGTCACAGCGACCCCGTCGCAGCCCCGTGACGTCGACCAGCACGGAACGCGAGGTGGCACGGTGTCCCAACCCAGGCATGACTACGACGTCCTGATCATCGGATCGGGCTTCGGCGGCAGCGTGAGCGCGCTGCGTCTGGTGGAGAAGGGGTACCGCGTCGCGGTCGTCGAGGCCGGTCGTCGGTTCGAGGACGAGGACTTCGCGAAGACGAGCTGGCGGCTCAACAAGTTCCTGTGGGCGCCCAAGCTGCACCTCTACGGCATCCAGCGGATCCACATGCTGCGCGACGTCATGGTGCTCGCCGGTGCCGGCGTCGGTGGCGGATCGCTGAACTACGCGAACACGCTGTACAAGCCGCCGACGCCGTTCTTCACCGACCCGCAGTGGGGTCACATCACCGACTGGGAGGCCGAGCTCACCCCGCACTACGAGCAGGCCCGTCGCATGCTCGGCGTGGTGTCGAACCCCACCTTCACCCCGTCCGACCGGGTGCTCAAGGACATCGCCGACGACATGGGCGTCGGTGACACCTTCGGCCCGACGCCCGTCGGCGTGTTCTTCGGCGCCAAGACCGGCGGCCAGGGCGCCCCGGGTGAGACCGTGCCCGACCCGTACTTCGGCGGTGTCGGCCCCGACCGCGTCGCCTGCACCGAGTGCGGCTCGTGCATGACCGGCTGCCGCGTCGGGGCGAAGAACACGCTGATGAAGAACTACCTGGGCCTGGCGGAGCGCGCCGGAGCCGTCATCCTCGACCGCACGACGGTGACCGGCCTGCGCACCAACCGCGACAAGGACACCTGGTGGGTGGAGACCGCGCGCACCGGTGCGTGGACCCGACTGGGCCGGAAGCCGAAGACCCTCACGGCATCGCACGTCATCGTCGCGGCCGGCACGTACAACACGCAGCGGCTGCTGCACCTCGCCAAGGACGACGGGTCATTGCCGGAGCTGTCGGACACCATGGGCCGGCTGACGCGCACCAACTCCGAGTCGATTCTCGGGGCGATGCGGCACAAGGTCGACCCGTCGGAGGACTTCTCCGAGGGTGTCGCCATCACGTCGTCGATCCACCCAGCGCCCGACACACACATCGAACCCTGCCGCTACGGCAAGGGGTCGAACGCGATGGCGCTGTTGCAGACGCTGCTCACCGACGGCGCCCCCGGGCGGCCGCGCGTGCTCAAGTGGCTCGACGAGCTGCGCAAGAACCCCGGTGCGCTGCGTCGCCTGTTCTGGGTCAAGGACTGGTCGCAGCGGACCGTGATCATGCTGGTGATGCAGAACAAGGACAACTCGCTGACGACGTTCGTCCAGAAGATCGGCAAGTACCGCTTCGTGAACAGCCGTCAGGGTCACGGGGAGCCGAACCCGACGTGGATCCCGGCCGGCAACGAGGCCACGCAACGGGCCGCCGAGAAGCTCGACGGGCTCGCGGGCGGCACCTGGGGCGACGTGTTCAACATGCCGCTGACCGCCCACTACCTGGGCGGATGCGTCATCGCCGACGACCCGTCGACCGGTGTCATCGACCCCTACCACCGCGTGTGGAACTACCCGACGCTGCACATCACCGACGGCGCGGCCATCAGTGCGAACCTCGGCGTCAACCCGTCGCTGAGCATCAGCGCGCAGGCCGAGCGGGCGATCGCGCTGTGGCCCAACAAGGGTGAGGCCGACCTCCGTCCGTCGCAGGGCGAGCCGTACCGTCGCCTCGATCCGATCGCACCCGTCGCGCCGGTGGTGCCCGCCGACGCCCCGGGTGCGCTGCGGCTGCCGATCGTCGCTGTGAACCACGGCACGTCGGAGTCGCTGTTCCCGCCGGTCGCCGCGGATGCGGGACGCGCCGACGTCAGCGCCTAGACTCACGCGGGTGACGCACGACGATCCGATCGCCGCAGCCGCCCCCCGACCGGTCCTGGTCGTCGACTTCGGTGCCCAGTACGCGCAGCTGATCGCCCGTCGCGTGCGTGAGGCCCGCATCTACTCCGAGGTGATCCCGCACACCGCGACGATCGAGGAGATCCAGGCCAAAAACCCTGTCGCGCTCATCCTCTCGGGTGGGCCGGCGTCGGTCTACGCCGACGACGCCCCGGGGTTGGACCCGGCCATGCTGACGCTCGGCCTGCCGGCGTTCGGCATCTGCTACGGCTACCAGGCGATGGCGGCCGGGCTCGGCGGTGTCGTCGCCAACACCGGCGGGCGGGAGTTCGGCAGGACGACGCTGTCGGTGACGGGTGAATCGGTTCTGCACGCGGGACTGCCGGGGACACAACCGGTCTGGATGAGCCACAACGACGCCGTCCAGCAGCCGCCGGAGGGATTCACCGTCACCGCGTCGACGCCGGGTGCGCCTGTGGCGGCGTTCGAGAACCTCGAGCGGCACATGGCGGGCGTGCAGTACCACCCCGAGGTGATGCACACCCCGCACGGTCAGCAGGTGCTCACCCGGTTCCTGTACGAGATCGCCGGTCTCGAACCGAGCTGGACGCCGGCCAACATCGCCGAGTCGCTGATCGAGCAGGTGCGTGAGCAGGTCGGCGACGGCCAGGCGATCTGCGGGCTGTCCGGTGGCGTCGACTCCGCGGTGGCCGCCGCGCTGGTCCAACGAGCGATCGGGGACCGACTGACCTGCGTCTTCGTCGACCACGGTCTGCTGCGCGCCGGCGAGCGCGAGCAGGTTCAGACCGACTTCGTCGCCGCCACCGGCGCGCGACTGGTCACCGTCGACGCCGAGGAGACGTTCCTGCGCGAGCTGTCGGGACAGACGGACCCGGAGACCAAGCGCAAGATCATCGGCCGCGAGTTCATCCGGTCGTTCGAGGGCGCCGTCACCGAGGTGCTCGACGGCAGCGAGGGGACCGTGGACTTCCTGGTGCAGGGAACGCTGTACCCGGACGTCGTCGAGTCCGGCGGTGGCAGCGGGACCGCGAACATCAAGAGCCACCACAATGTCGGCGGGCTGCCCGAGGATCTCGAGTTCACGCTCGTCGAGCCGCTGCGGCTGCTGTTCAAGGACGAGGTGCGGGCCGTCGGACGCGAGCTCGGTCTGCCCGAGGAGATCGTTGCGCGCCAACCGTTCCCGGGGCCGGGTCTGGCGATCCGCATCGTCGGCGAGGTGACCGCCGAGCGTCTGGAGACGTTGCGCGCGGCCGACCGCATCGCCCGCGAGGAGCTCACGGCCGCCGGACTCGACTCCACCATCTGGCAGTGCCCCGTCGTCCTGCTCGCCGACGTCCGCAGCGTCGGTGTCCAGGGTGACGGACGCACCTACGGTCACCCGATCGTGCTGCGCCCGGTGTCGAGCGAGGACGCGATGACCGCGGACTGGACCCGGGTGCCCTACGAGACGCTCGAACTCATCTCCACCCGCATCACCAACGAGGTGTCGGACGTGAACCGCGTCGTCCTCGACGTCACCAGCAAGCCGCCGGGCACCATCGAGTGGGAGTGACCCAGCCCCGGTGACAAGCCGTCGAGCGTGCCAATACGGCCCGTCGACCGTGCCGAAACTCGCCGTCGACTGTGCAGAGACTCCCCGTCGACCGTGCACTCGATCGCCGCGAGCGTGCAGCAGATCGCACCGATCGTGCACATCGGATGATGTCGTCGCACCGACTGCCCGCTCGACGCGATCTACTGCCCGCTCGACGCGATCTAGTGCCCGCTCGGCGGGGTCTACTGCCCGCTCGGCGGGGGGTATCGGCACGCTCGGCGGGGGTGGATCCGGGGCGAGAGCCGGGCGTCAGCGGCGTCGGGAGCGGAGACTGCCGCCGACGATGAGGCCCACACCGACGACTCCTGCGACGCCCACGGCGATCCACGGCAGCACCGACACCTCCTCGAGCGACGGGGCACCGAGCAGCCCCCACACCGCCACCACGAACGCGATCACACCGACCACCACCTGACCGAGGTCCACCGGCCCACGGACATCCCGCTCAGCCACGACGCACCTCTATGTCGCCGGCGATGGTCGAGGCGTCGACGGTGAGCACCGGTCCGGCGGTGCCGTCGCCCCCACGCTGGATCCCCGACGCGCAGTCCTGCTTGCCGACGGTTGTGTGACAGACGGTCCGGATGGTCATGTCGCGGGGGACGTCGACGACGACCTGGCCGACACCGGCCTCCACACGCACGGTGCGGTCGGCGTTCAGCGACACCGACCGCAGGTCGAGGGTGGCCTTGCCGACGGTGACCGAGTACTCCGACGCGATGTCGCGTTCGGTCATCGGGGTCCAGTTGCGTTCGCCCACACCGCCGGACGGGAAGTCCGGCCCACGGTCGCCCACACCGAGCACGACGACCACCAGCGCCACCAGGACGGCGAGACCGGTCAGCCCGGTGCGTCGACCGCGCAGAGCGCCGGCGACCACCCCGACGGCGAGCACCGCGAGCACCGCGCCGGCGACGCGCACCGGGGTCACGACCGACACGCCCGCACCGGCCCACAGCGCCACCCCCACCGCCGCGACGACGAGCGCGAGTCCCACCACGGTCGCGGCCAGGGCGGTGTCGCGGGCCGGGCGCCGGTCGGGGACGCTCTTCTCCGGCGGCTCGGGCAGGTCCCAGGCGAACGGGGCCGCACCGAGCGGATCCCACGCCGGTGGCACCACGCGCTCGGTCGTGGGGTCGGCACCGGTCGGGGCGTCGGCCGACGCGGGCCGGGACTTGGTCAGCGAGACCGCCCCGACGGTGTCGACGGACGTGCCCGGCGGCGGCTGCGGCGTCCGACGGTGCAGGGCCCACACGCCGACCACCAGCAACGCCGCCCCGACGAGCCCGCTGGATCCCCACGCGGGGCTGGGCAGGGCGGCGAGCGCGATGATCGCCACCACGACGAGCCCGACGGTCCCCGGCCGGTGGAGACCACGAGACAGCCCGTGCGTGCCGAGAGGCCCTCGGCGACGGGGGTTCTCGACACCGTCGGAGGGGAGCAGGAACCAGCACGCGATGTAGGCGAGCACGCCGCTGCCGCCGAACGTGGCCGCGACCACCAGCGCCACTCGCACCAGGGTCGGGTCGACGTCGTAGCGGCGGGCGATGCCGCTGCACACGCCGGCGGCCATGGCGTCGCCACCCGAGCGCACGGGGCGGGTCCGCCAGATGTCGTGCAGCTCGTCGGTCGTGGGGGGTGCCACTGTCGGACTCATGCACTCATCGTCGGCTGCGACGCCGCCGAGGTGAATCGGGATCAACCCTGATATCGCGGCGGTCCACGCCACGGTCGTGTCGGGGTGCTCCCCGATGTCGCACCCCGCCCCTGCGTGTCACGATCGGTGCATGACCACCCGGTACACGCGCGCGGACGCGCCGTCGCCGCGGGACGAGGGGTCGACGCCCCGGATCGCCCGCCGCGACGGCGGTCGGGTCGTGGGTGGTGTCGCCGGTGGTGTCGCCGACCATCTCGGTGTCCGCCCGGTGGTGGTGCGTCTGGTGTTCGTCGCCCTCACCGTGCTCGCCGGCGCCGGCGTGATGGCCTACGCCCTGCTCTGGTTCTTCTGTCCGCCCGGCGACGACACCGACCCACCCGCGCCCGGCGAGCGTTCGCAGGCGATCGGTCTCGCCGTCCTCGGTGCGGTCGGGTTGCTGGTCGTGGGGTCGACGGCGTCGGGGACGCCCGCCGGCTACCTCATCCCGATCGCGGTCATCGCGATCGGTGCGGCAGTGGTGTGGCGCGAGGTCGACCTCGGCGACCGGCGACGCACCTCGGTCCTCACCTGGCTGCGTCTCGTCGGCGGGGCGGCCCTGGTGGTCGTCGGTCTGGTCGTCGTGGTGGTCGCCGGCAACCGCTCGTTCGGCGGGCTGAACTCGACCCTGCTCGCCGTCGCGGCGACCCTCGTCGGCGTCGTGGTGCTGACCATCCCGCTGTGGATGCGCCTGGTGCGCACCGCCGACGCCGAACGGTCGGCCCGGATCCGCACCGCCGAGCGCGAGGAGATCGCAGTGCACCTGCACGACTCGGTGCTGCAGACCCTCGCCCTCATCCAGAAGCGTTCCGACAGCCCCGACGAGGTCGCCCGCCTGGCGCGCAGCCAGGAACGGGAACTGCGCCGGTGGCTGTTCGACGGCCCCCGTGGTGAGGAGACGTCGGTGTCGGCGGCGTTGGCGACCGTCGCCGCCGAGGTCGAGGACGGCTACGGCATCGAGGTCGACCTCGTGACCGTCGGCGAGACCGACCACCGGTGCGACGCCCTCGTCGGCGCCGCCCGGGAGGCGTTGGTCAACGCCGCCAAGCACTCCGGGCAGAAGCGCGTCGACGTCTACGCCGAGCTGTCGGACACCGACGCGCAGGTGTTCGTCCGCGACCGGGGCCGCGGTTTCGACCCGGACACGGTGGCCGCCGACCGGCAGGGCATCGCCCGGTCCATCCGCGCCCGCATCGAGCGGCACGGCGGCACCGTCGACATCCGGTCGAGCGCGGAGCGCGGGACCGAGGTGACGCTGCGCGTCCACTTCGACAGTCCCGCATCGGGATCCGACGCGGCGGAAGGGGCCACACAGTGACGACGAACGCGGGGACCGCGACCCCAGGGACGGTCCGCACGGTCTACCTCGTCGACGACCACGCCGTGTTCCGCTCGGGGGTGCGCGCGGAGCTGTCGCGCGAGGACGGCCTCGAGATCGTGGGCGAGGCAGGTGGTGTCGCCGAGGCGGTCGCCGGGATCGTCGCCACCGCACCCGATGTCGTGCTGCTCGACGTCCACATGCCGTCCGGCGGTGGCGTCGCGGTGATCCGAGGCGTGGCCGACACCCGGCGCGGCGTCGAGCCGGTGTACCTGGCGCTCAGCGTGTCCGACGCCGCCGAGGACGTCATCGCGACCATCCGCGCCGGCGCGCGCGGGTACGTCACCAAGACCATCGCCGGGTCCGACCTCGCCGACGCCGTGCGCCGTGTCGCCGACGGTGACGCGGTGTTCAGCCCGCGCCTGGCCGGGTTCGTGCTCGACTCGTTCACGGGACGATCGCCGGTGCCCGAGCCGCATCTCGATCCCGACCTCGACTCCCTGACACCGCGGGAGCTCGAGGTGCTGCGACTGCTCGCCCGCGGCTACACCTATCGGGAGATCGCCGAGGAACTGTTCATCTCGGTCAAGACCGTCGAGACCCACGCGTCGAACGTCCTGCGCAAGACCCAGCAGTCGAACCGCAACGCCCTGACCCGATGGGCCGCGACGCGTCACATCGGGTGAGCGGGACCGTCAGAGCACCAGGAGCAGCAGCACCACGAGGAGCACGACGATCCCGGCGCCGATGATGATCAGGCGCAGCGGGATGGTGCGGTCGGCGGAATCCGGCGGAGTGGGTGCACCCGGCAGCAGGCGCGAGGCGACGGACGGCCCCGGCGGTGTCGTCGACGGTGGGGTCGGCTCCGACGGCGCCGGCGTGGGTCCCGCCGGCGCGGAGTCGCGCGGCGGGGGTGTCGCCGCCGGACCCGGCTGCGCGGCGTGCGCGGTGGCCGGACGCACCCGGGCGGCGGGCAGACCGGTCTCGGTGCGGGCGGACACGCCGGTCCGGTCGCGTCCGGAGCGCTCGCGGGGACGTCCACCCCAGATGGGCATGCCGCCCTCGCTGCGCGGCAACGGAGCGGACAGGACGGTCGACGGGTTGCCGCCGGGACCGGCGGCGACGCTGGCGAGCATGTCGCGGGCCTGCGCCATGGTGGGGCGACGGGTCGGACTCGGCTCCAGCATCGCGAGCAGCACGGGGGACAGGTCGCCGGCACGGGTCGGCGGGGTGATCTCACCGCGGGCGACCCGGTGCAGCAGCACCAGCGAGTCCTCGTCGACACCGAACGGGGGTGTGCCCTCGACGGCGGTGTAGACCGTCGCGCCCAGCGAGTAGACGTCCGACGCCTCGGTCGGCTCGGCGCCGCGGGCCACCTCCGGCGCGAAGTAGGCGGGGGTGCCGGTGATCACGCCGTTCTCGGCGACCTGGGTCTCGTCCTTGGCGCGGGAGATGCCGAAGTCGGAGATCTTCACCAGCCCGGCGTCGCGTCCGGTGGTGGCGACGAGGATGTTGCCGGGCTTGATGTCGCGGTGGACGATCCCCTCCGCGTGGGCGGCGGCCATCGCCGCGGCCACCTGGGCGCCGATCTGCGCGGAGTGGACCACCGGCAGCGTGCCGGTGGAGTGCAGGATCTGCGCGACGCTGCGCGAGGGCACGTACTCCATCACCAGCCACGGCTCGCCGCCGTCGACGGCGATGTCGTGCATGGCGATCGCGTTGGTGTGCGACAGCCGTGCGGCCATGCGGCCCTCCCGCAGGGCGCGGGTGCGCACGTCGTCGGCGCCCTCGTCGGACATGCCGTCGGTGGAGACGACCTGCTTCACCGCGACCTCACGGTCGAGCAGTTGGTCGGTGGCGAGCCACACGGCACCCATGCCGCCGCCGCCCAGTTTCGACGTCAGCCGATAGCGTCCGGCGACCAGTGAGCCCGGTCCGGGGACGTGTCGGGGGCGGGAGGGAGGTGTCACAATGAGCAAGGTTAGTGGACTCCTGCCCCAGTGGTTCGCATGTCTGTCCGGTGCTCCGACGAGGCGATTGACGGCTGTCGGACCCCCGCCCTAGCATCGGGTTTCGAAAGCATGTTCGACAACGTCGTGCGTGGTCACACCCCGTGTGTGGGCACCTTCCCCGCGGCCCGAGAGCTGCCGACCCGTGTGCAAACGCGGGTCGGGCGAGGAGGCGTCATGACGTCGGTGGGATCGAGACACCGGGGATCACAGGACCCGGTGGACCCGGACGGGACCGACCGGGCGGACGTGGCCGACACCGTCGCGCGGCTGCGGGCCCGTCTGGCGACGGTGTCGGCGAAGCGGACGGCATCCGTCGTCCCCGACGACCAGCAGTCGGTCGCGGTGGTCGCCTCCCAGCAGCGGCGGCGGGAGGTGCTGCCCGTGCCGCAGGCGCTGGCCGGGGTGATGCCGGGCGGCGGGATCGCGCGCGGGGCGGTGACGACGGTCGACGGCGCGCGGTCGGTGCTGGTGTCGATGATCGCGTCGGTCACCGCCGCCGGCGGCTACGTCGCGGTGGTCGGACACCCGCACCTGAGCCTGCACGCCGCGGCGGAGATGGGTGCGGACCTGTCGCGCGTCGCGACGGTGCCCGGTCCGTCGACGCCGGGACGGACGGGCACCCCCGCGTTCGACCCGGTGGAGGTCGCGGCCGTCCTGCTGGACGGACTGGACCTGGTGATCGTCGGCCTCGGCGGGGCCAGCGTGGCGCCGTCGCGGTCGCGGGCGGTGACGGCCCGGGCGCGGGCCAAGGGGTCGGCCCTCGTCGTCACCGACGGCCGCTGGCCGGGATCCCGGGCGACGGTGACCGCGCGCGTCGACGACTACCGGCACACCCCGTTCCGGCATCTCGGCCACGGACGCATCGCGGGTCTGTCGCTGACGGTGCACGTGAGCGATCGTGGCGCCCCCGGTACCCACACCCGCGTCGACGTGACCCGCCTCGACGGTCGGGTGCAGGTGGTCGCCGCCGCCGCGCCCGAGACACCGTCGCGCACGTCGCCGCTGTCGGTCGCGAACTGATCGGGCCGGACGATGTCGACACGACGCACCCTGGGCGTGTGGTGCCCCGACTGGCCCGCCGCGGCCGCCGCGGCCGACGCCGACCTCTCCCCGGACCGCCCGGTCGCCGTGATCTCGGCGAACCGTGTGATCACCTGCTCGGCCACGGCCCGCGCCGTCGGTGTCCGCCGCGGCATGAAGAAGCGGGAGTCGCAGGCGCGCTGCCCCGACCTGCACGTGGTCATCGCCGACCCCGGGCGTGACGCCCGCTTCTTCGAGCCGTTGGTGGCGTCGGTGGCCGAGGTGATCCCCACCGTCGAGGTGCTGCGCCCGGGTCTCATGGTGCTGCCGGCCGACGGGGCGGCCCGGTACTTCGGTGGGGAGGAGGTGGCCGCGGAGAAGCTCATCGACGTGATCGCCGCCCACGGGGTGGAGTCGCAGACCGGCATCGCCGACGAGCTGTTCACCTGCGCCGCCGCGGCACGCCACGGCCGCATCGTCGCGCCCAGGGGAGACGCGGAGTTCCTCGCCGCCCTGCCGATCGGTGAGTTGAACGCCGAGCCGAGCCTCGTCACCGACGACCGCGAGCAACTCGTCGACCTGTTGTGGCGGTTGGGGATCCGCACCGTCGGTGCGTTCGCGCAGCTGTCGCCGACCGATGTCGCCAACCGGTTCGGCACCGACGCGGTGATCGCGCACCGTGCCGCCCGGGCCGAACCCGGCCGTCGACCGTCGGGACGGTTGCCGTCGACCGACGTCGTCATCGAGCACCGGTGCGACCCCCCGATCGACCGCGTCGACGCGGCGGCGTTCGTCGGACGCCGTCTCGCCGACGAACTGCACCGGGCGCTGATGTCCGCGGCGGTCGCGTGCACCCGGCTCACCGTGCACGCCACCACCACCGGAGGACAGCAGTCGTCGCGGACGTGGCGGTGCGCCGAACCGCTGACCCCGGAGGCCACCGCCGACCGGATCCGCTGGCAGCTCGACGGGTGGCTCACCGGGCGGGCCGGCGAGCGGCCCGACTCGCCGATCGCCACCCTGCGCCTCGAGCCGGTGGAACTCGTCGACTCCGGTGCGCTGCAGTTCGGTTTCCGCGGCGCCGGCATCCCCGGCGGCGACGGGGAGGTCGCCGAGCGGGCACGGCGGGCGCTGGTGCGGGTGCAGGGTCTGCTCGGTGGCGACGCGGTGCGGGTGCCGGTGGCCAGCGGGGGACGCGGTGTGGCCGAACGGGTCACGCTGGTGCCCCTCGGCGACGAGCTCGTCCCCGCCGCCGACCCGTCCGCGCCCTGGCCCGGTCGCGTCCCCGACCCCGCGCCGGCGGTCGTGCTCGACACCCCTGTCACCGTCCTCGACGACGAGGAGGAACCGGTGCAGGTGACCTCCCGGGGCGGTTTCAGCGCCGAACCGGCCAGCGTGACCTGGGGTTCCCGACGGTGGGTCCTGCGGTGGTGGGCCGGGCCGTGGCCGGCCGACGAACGGTGGTGGGGTGCACCGGAGGAACGGGTGGGCGCCCATGCCCGCGCGCAGGTCCTCCTCGAGGACTCGCGGGCTCTGCTGCTGCGCTACAGCCACCAGCGATGGACGGTCGAGGGCGTCTACGAGTGAGGGATCACGACACACTCGGGTCGCGCAGCACCCCGACGAGCAGCGGCAGCGACGTCGAGGTGTCCACCACCTGGTAGACGAACGGGCGGTCGGCGGTGAAACCGTCGCCTGTCGACGGTGTCGTCGGGGCGGTAGACGGACCGGTGGTCGTCGTGTCGGCGAAGCCGGCGGTGCCGCGTTCGGCGATCGTCAGTGCGCCCGACACGCCGATCGACCCGACGGACGCGTCCTGCGCGATCGCGTCGAGACCACCCGAGAACATCGACCGCACACCGAGATCGGTCAGCGCGGGTCGCATGTCCGTCGACGTCGAGGTCGTCCACCGCGGCAGGCTCACCGCGACGTCGGGCCCTGTCGGGGCCTGACGCAGTGCGGTCGCGACGTCGGCGAGAACGCCGTCGTCGAGTGCGGCGGCCACGTCGCCGGGGCGGTCGGGGAGCACGATCTGCAGCGCGAGATCGGCGCCCGCGAACGGGAGCTCCAGCGCCGACCAGCCGCTGCCGCGTGCCAGGCGTGCCGTCGTGGACCCCCGCATGATCGGCGTCTGCACCGTTCGTCCCGAGTCGGTGGTGAAGGTGCCGTCGACGGTGTCGTTCGGCAGGAACGGCTGCGTCCACGACCCCGCCAGGAACGCGGTGGCGGCGACGGCGAGCGCGGTGGAGCGGTCCGTGGTGATCGGCGGCCGTGTCTGCTGACTGCCGGTGTTCACCGTGGTCCACTCGTCCAGGGCCCGATCGGCCTGCTCGGTCCCGAAGGCGAGCGGGTAGACGCCGGTGTCGACGTATCGGCTCACCTCGTCGAGGTAGGGCCGCCGCGGCGGTGTCCCGGTGCGCAGGAAGACGCCGGTGCCCTGGTGGTACAGCGGCACCGGCGGCGGGTTGCCGGTGTCGACGGTGCCCGGGTCGCCGGCGACCACGGCGAGCTGCCCGAGCAGCGCCGCGACCGCCGCCGGGCGATAGGCGCCGACGGCGCGGTCGATCTCGTCGGCCGCACGGCCGGACGCCCCGGCGCGCACCGTCTGCAGCGCGGTCATCGCGCTGAACGGTGCGACGAGCACGTTCGGGGACCGTCCGGCCGACCCGTCGGAGCGGGCGAGCGCGACCCCGAGGCGACGGGTGCCGTCGACGACGAGGACGCTCGCGTCCCGGACCGAGTCGATGCCACGTTGGGTGAAGGTGACGCTCGGTGCGCGGCTGAGCTGTGCGGTGTCCGGAGGTGGCTGTGCCACAGCGCATCCCGACACGCCGACCACCACCAGGCAGAGCGCCGACCGCAGGGTCCACCTCACGCGTTGGCCCCGCGCGCGATGACCGGCCATCGATCGACCACGTCCCCGCCGTCGACGACGATCAGCTCGTCGACGAGGTTGACGGTGATGCAGACGTGGTTCGGCACCACCCGGACCTGTGCGCCGAGGTCGGGGACGACGCCGGACGTCTCGACCGTCGCATGGTGCTCCGAGAGGGCGACGACGCGGGCGTCGAGGCGGTCGGGGAGGAGGGCGAAACCGTCGACGTATGCGGGCTTCTCGGTTCCCAGCACCTTGCTCCCGGCGTCGAGGACGAACCGGTCGCCGGATCGGCGGACGACCGTGGCCGTCACGCTCAGCGCGATGTCGTCCACGCCGATCCGCCCGAGGTGGAACTGCTGGGCGTCGTTGAACGGGTAGACGCCAGGACGCACCTCGGTGAGGACGTCGCCGGTGGCGGCCTCGACCGTCGGTGTGGACCCACCGCTGCGGATCGTCGCATCGATGCCCCGGGCCGCCAGGGCGTCGGCCGCGACCGCGATCGCGTCGCGCTCCTGGCGCGCCGCGGCGAGGCGTGCGTCGGGGGAGTACCCGTGGCCGGGGAACGTGAAGACCCCGACCACCCGCAGGCCGTGATCGCGCGCGGCCTGCGCGACCTCGCCCGCGGCGGCGGGATCGCCCCCGGTCCGGTGGTGTCCGCTGTCGATCTCGACGAGCACCTCGACGCGACCGCGGTTCTCCCCGAGCGCACTCGCCATCGCGACCGCGCCCTCGACGGAGTCGACGGCGACGCGCACACTCGCCGTCGTGGCGACGTCGGCGAGACGGCGGGCCTTCGTGTCCGAGAGGTACAGCGGGTAGGCGATGAAGAGGTCGTCGAACCCGGCCGCGGCGAACGCCTCCGCCTCGCCGATCGTCGCGACGGTCAGCCCGACGGCCCCCGCGTCGCGCTGCATCCCGGCGATCTGGGCGCACTTGTGGGTCTTGGCGTGCGGGCGGAGCGCCAACCCCGTGGCGCTCGTCGCCTCCGCCATCGCGGTGATGTTCGCTCGCAGCACGGCGAGGTCGACCGCGACGTAGGGGGTGTCCATCGAGCGCCACCCTAGACCGACGGGTTCCCGCGCCCGGTGACGACAGACGAGATGTACCCGGCATCGTCTGCAGAGGAGTGTCATGCGACCGACCGGCATCGTCGTCAACATCTCGGTTCCGGACAGCGAGGAGGCTCGCGACTTCTACACCGACTTCCTCGGGCTGGGTGAGGTCCTGATGGATCACGGATGGGTCGCGCGGCTGGCCACCCCGGATGGGCGGGCTCAGGTCCAGCTCGTCACCCGGGACGCGTCCTCCGCGGAGGACTCGCACATCTCGGTGGAGGTCGACGGTGTCGAGGAGGCGTATGCCGACGCGCAGCGACGAGGCCTCGAGATCGTGCACCCGCTGACGACCGAGGAGTGGGGTGTCCGCCGGTTCTTCGTCCGCGCACCCGACGGCACGATCGTCAATGTCGTGGGCCACGCCGACTGATCTCCGGTGCTGTCCGGTATCGCTCGGCGACACCATCTCGCACCGGAACACCGGCACCCGGCCGCGGGTTGGTCACCGCATGAGCGACTTCGATCCCCGGGACCTCATCGCGACGTCGAGCCTGGGCGTGCTGGCCACCATCCGATCCGACGGTCTGCCGCAGCTGTCACCGGTCACCGCGGTGTACGACCGGGACTCCGACACCATCCGTGTGTCGATGACCGAGGGCCGGGCCAAGACCGCGAACCTGCGGCGTGACCCGCGGGCGGCGATCGAGTTCACGTCGTCCGACGGCCGGTCCTGGGCGACGGCGCAGGGGCCCGTCACGCTGCAGGGCCCGAGCACGGACCCGCACAGTGCGGAGGTCGACGCTCTCGTCGAGTACTACCGGCGCGGCAGCGGCGGCGAGCACCCCGACTGGGAGGAGTACCGGCAGGTCATGGTCGACGACCGTCGGGTCCTCATGACGATGACCGTCGAGCACGTCTACGGCGCAGCACTCGGCTGAGCCCGGCACCCCGTTGTTCGAAAACATGTTCGACGACGCGGTATCGTCGGGTGGTGGGCTGGAACGAGGGTCCGCCGACCTGGGCGGAGATGGAGCGGGTCCTCTCGGGCCGCGCCCCCGCCGGTGGTCGCCCCGGGGAGGGGTACCTCGGCGACGGCGGTGACAGCCCCGCCTGGTCCCGCAAACGGGAGCCCTACCAGGCCTCCGACGTCGAACGGGTCCGCAGCACCGTCCCGTACGCCGAACTGCACGCGCACACCTCGTACAGCTTCCTCGACGGCGCCAGCTCTCCGGAGGACATGGTCACCGAGGCGCACCGGCTCGGGCTCGAGGCGCTCGCCGTCACCGACCACGACGGTCTCTACGGCGTCGTCCGGTTCGCCGAGGCGGCCCGCGAGTGGGGCCTGCCGACGGTGTTCGGTGCGGAGCTGTCCCTCGCTCACGACATCGCGCGCACCGGTGTCCCCGACCCCGAGGGTCACCACCTGCTGGTCCTCGCCCGCGGGCAGGAGGGGTATCGCACCCTGTCGCGGCGGATCGCGGTCGCGCAGATGGCCGCGGGGGAGAAGGGTCTGGTCCGCCACGACGTCGACGCCCTCGCCGACGCCGCCGACGGGAACCTGATGATCCTCACCGGCTGCCGCAAGGGTGCCGTCCGCGCCGCCCTCGACGCCGAGGGGCGATCGGGTGCCGAGCGCGAACTACGCTCGCTGATCGACCTGTTCGGCCGCGACAACGTGGTCGTGGAATTGACCGCGCAGTCGATGCCGACCGACGACGAGCGCAACGCCGTCCTCGCCGACATCGCCGCCGCCCACCGCGTCGCGACGGTCGCGACCACCGGTGCCCACTTCGCCGCCCCCGACCGCCGACGGCTGGCCATGGCGATGGCCGCGGTGCGCGCACGGTCCACGCTCGACGAGATCGCCGGCTGGCTCGGGCCACTCGGCGGGGCACACCTGCGCAGCGGCGACGAGATGGCGCGACTGCTCTCGGCCCACCCCGAGGCCATCGACACCGCCGCGCAGCTCGGCCGCGACTGTGCCTTCGAGCTGCGGCTCATCGCCCCGGAGCTGCCGCCGTTCGACGTGCCGGCCGGCCACACCGAGAACACCTGGCTGCGGGAGCTCACGATGCGCGGTGCGCTCGACCGCTACGGGACGCCGGAGTCACATCCGAAGGCGTACAGCCAGATCGAGCACGAGCTCGCCATCATCGCCACCCTCAACTTTCCCGGCTACTTCCTCGTCGTCCACGACATCGTCGACTTCTGCAAGCGCAGCACCATCCTGTGCCAGGGCCGCGGCAGCGCCGCCAACTCCGCGGTCTGCTACGCCCTGGGGATCACCAACGTCGACCCGGTGCGCAACGCGCTGCTCTTCGAGCGGTTCCTGTCCCCGGAGCGCGACGGCCCGCCCGACATCGACGTCGACATCGAGTCCGACCGACGTGAGGAGGCCATCCAGCACGTCTACGAGAAATACGGTCGCACCCACAGCGCCCAGGTCGCCAACGTCATCACCTACCGCGGGCGGTCGTCGGTGCGGGACATGGCCCGCGCACTGGGCTATTCGCTGGGTCAGCAGGACGCGTGGAGCTCGCAGGTCAGTCGGTTCGGGCGGACCGTCGACGAGAAGCGCAACCCCGAACACGACATCCCCGCCGAGGTGCTGGAACTCGCCGAGCAGATCGAGGACCTCCCCCGGCACATGGGGATCCACTCCGGCGGCATGGTCATCTGCGACCGCCCCATCGCCGACGTGTGCCCCACCGAATGGGCGCGGATGCCCGGACGCAGTGTGCTGCAGTGGGACAAGGACGACTGCGCCGCGATCGGCCTGGTGAAGTTCGACCTCCTCGGCCTCGGCATGCTGTCGGCGCTGCACTACGCGATCGACCTCGTCGCCGAGCACAAGGGCCTCCACGTCGACCTCGCCCGCATCGACCTCGGCGAGTCCCCGGTCTACGAGATGCTCTGCGCCGCCGACTCGGTCGGTGTGTTCCAGGTGGAGTCCCGGGCCCAGATGGCCACCTTGCCGCGACTGAAACCGCGCGAGTTCTACGACCTCGTCGTGGAGGTCGCACTCATCCGGCCCGGGCCCATCCAGGGCGGGTCGGTGCATCCGTACGTCCGGCGGCGCAACGGACTCGAACCGGTCCTCTTCGAACACCCGTCGATGCGTCCGGCGCTCGAACGCACGCTCGGGGTGCCGCTGTTCCAGGAACAGCTGATGCAGCTCGCCGTCGACGTCGCCGGGTTCGACGCGGCCGAGGCCGACCAGCTGCGTCGCGCGATGGGCAGCAAGCGGTCGCCGGAGAAGATGGAACGCCTCAAGCAGCGGTTCTACGACGGGATGCGGACCACCCACGGCATCGTCGGCGACGTCGCCGACCGCGTCTTCGAGAAGATGGCCGCGTTCGCCAACTTCGGCTTCCCGGAGAGTCATTCGCAGAGCTTTGCCGCGCTGGTCTACTACTCGTCCTGGTTCAAGCTGCACCACCCGGCCGCGTTCTGCGCCGCGCTGCTGCGGGCGCAGCCCATGGGCTTCTACTCGCCGCAGTCGCTCGTGGCCGACGCCCGTCGGCACGGGGTGCGGGTGCACGGTCCCGACATCAACATCTCGCTGGCGTACGCGAACCTCGAGAACGACGGCCTCGAGGTGCGGATGGCGCTGGGGTCTGTCCGGCACATCGGCGACGACGTCGCGCAGCTCATCGTCGACCGGCGGGACGCCGACGGCCCGTACCGCAGCCCCGCCGACCTGGCCCGACGTACCCGACTCACCGAGCGCCAGCTGGAGGCGCTGGCGACCGCGGGTGCGTTCGACTGCTTCGGCGGCAGTCGACGACAGGCGCTCTGGGACGCCGGCGCCGCCGCCCTCGAGCGCGACGACCAGCTGGAGCTGGTGGCCGCGTCGCAGGCGCCGGTGTTGCCCGGACTGGGTGACGTGGAACTGGCCGCCGCCGACGCGTGGGCGACCGGCGTCACCCCGAACTCCTATCCGACACAGTTCCTCCGGCCCCGACTCGACGCGATGGGCGTCGTGCCCGCGGACGGGCTGCTGTCGGTGCCCGACGGCTCGCGCGTGGTGGTCGGGGGAGCGGTCACCCACCGGCAGCGCCCGGCGACCGCGTCGGGGGTCACGTTCATCAACCTCGAGGACGAGACCGGCATGGTGAACGTCGTCTGTTCGGTCGGGCTGTGGAAGCGCTACCGCCGCCTGGCGTCCACCGCGTCGGCGCTGATCATCCGCGGCACGGTGCAGAACGCCGAGGGCGCGGTCACCGTCGTCGCCGAACACCTCGAACGCATGGACCTCCGGGTCGGGACACGATCACGGGACTGGCGGTGAGCGCTCACACCGCGCCGTCGAACCCGTTCTGCCGCCACGCCTCGTAGACGACGATGCTCGCCGCGTTCGCGAGGTTGAGCGATCGCCGACCGGGGAGCATCGGGATGCGCAGCCGGGCCGTGACGTGCGGGTCGGCGAGGACCTCCTGCGACAGGCCTGTCGGCTCCGGCCCGAACAGCAGCACGTCGCCCGGGCGATAGTCGACGGCCGCGAAGTTGTCGGACGCGTGCGCGGTGAACGCGAACACCCGTTCCGGCGACAGCGCGGTCCATGCCGTCTCCAGATCCGGGTGCACCGTGACCGACGCCATGTCGTGGTAGTCCAGGCCCGCGCGGCGGACCTTCGCCTCGTCGAGGTCGAACCCGAGGGGCTCGACGAGGTGCAGCTCCGATCCCGTGTTGGCCGCCAGGCGGATGGCGTTGCCCGTATTGGGCGGTATGCACGGCTCGTGGAACAAAATGCGGAACACGGACGCTCACTGTGCCGGATGCGGGCGGCCGACGACCACCGGACGTCGCCCCCGCGAGAGCACACGAGAGAGATCCGATGGCCACAGCGTTCACCCGCGACACCGTCCGCCGCCTCGGCGGCGCGGTCGGTCGGTACGTGCGGTCGGCCCCCGGCACCTTCATCTGGCTGGGCATCCTCTTCGTGACGACGATCGTGGCGCACCGCGTCGGCGCCACCGAGCTCACCGACATCCTGCGCAGCCGCTCGACCAACCTGCGACACCTCATGCACGACCCCCTGCCAAGCCTCGTCCGCAGCGCCCTCTGGATCGACGGCGACGGGTGGTTCCTGTACGCGATCGCCTACGCCGCCATCCACGCCACGGTCGAGCGATGGCTCGGCACGATGCGCTGGTTCATCGTGGTCGTCGTCGCCCACGTCGGGGCGACGTACATCAGCCAGAGCGTGCTGTTGTGGGCCATCGACTCCGGTCGCGCGCCCCAGGCGGACATCAACGTCATCGACATCGGCGTCAGCTACGGCCTCGCCGGTGTCGCGGGCATCATGACCTTCCGGCTCGCGTGGAGGTGGCGGTTCGTGTGGGCCGCCGCGCTGCTCGCGCTTTGTCTGACACCGGTCGTCGGACCGTTCCTCGACGGCGGCCATCCGACGTTCACCGACATCGGCCACCTCTGTGCCGCGCTGATCGGCCTCGGGTGCTACCCGATCATCCAGGCGGGCCGCCGCGTGCCACGGGTGCGGGCCGAGCTCCCGCCGGTCTCGCCGCACATCGTCGAACGACTCGACGCCGACCTGCCGCCGGTGTCGCCGCACATCGTCGAACGGGTCCCCGAGTCGGAACTGGTCGCCGAACCGCTGATCCCCGCCCTGCCCCACCTGCGGCCGGCGACCGCGCTGCGGACCCGGGCGAGCGCGTGGGCGGTCTCGACGGTGCGCGCCGGACGGGCGCGGCGGGCCTGATCCCGGCGGTCGGCGCGCGATCGGCGACAATGGTCGCGTGACGGCGACAGCACTGGACGGCAAGGCCACGCGCGACGAGATCTTCTCCGACCTGCGTGGCCGGGTCGAGGCACTCACCGCCGCCGGTCGGACTCCCGGCCTGGGCACCATCCTCGTCGGCGACGACCCCGGCTCGCAGGCCTACGTCCGCGGCAAGCACGCCGACTGCGCGAAGCTGGGCATCGCGTCCATCCGGCGTGACCTGCCCGCCGACGCGACCAGCGCGGACATCGACGCCGCCATCGACGACCTCAACGCCGACCCCGCCTGCACCGGATACATCGTGCAGCTCCCGCTGCCGAACCACGTCGACGCGACCGCGGCTCTCGAGCGCATCGACCCGCGTAAGGACGCCGACGGCCTGCACCCGGTCAACCTGGGTCGCCTGGTGCTGGGGGCGCCCGCACCGCTGCCGTGCACCCCGCGCGGCGTCATCCACCTGCTGCGCCGCTATGACATCCCGCTCGACGGTGCCCGCGTCGTGGTCGTCGGACGCGGCGTGACCATCGGACGCACCATCGGACTGCTGCTGACCCGCCGCAGCGAGAACGCGACGGTGACGTTGTGTCACACCGGTACACGTGACCTGGCCGCCGAGGTCTCCCGCGCCGACATCGTGGTGGCCGCGGCGGGGTCCCCGCACCTGATCACCCCGGACATGGTGGCGCCGGGAGCGGCCGTCGTCGACGTGGGTGTCAGCCGCACCGACGCCGGCCTCGTCGGCGACGTCCACCCCGACGTCTGGGAGGTCGCGGGGCACGTCTCGCCCAACCCGGGTGGCGTCGGACCGCTCACCCGAGCGTTCCTGCTGGTCAACGTGGTGGAGCAGGCCGAGTCCGAGGTGGCCGCGAGCGCCGGGGCGCCGGTGTGACACGGTCGCGGACCCCGCAGGCCATCCCGCCCGGGGGACGCACCGCCGCCTCGGTCCACCGGGCGCGGCGCATCCGCTGGATCCTCGTCCAGATCCCGTTCCTGCTGGTCGCGACGCTGATCGTCGTGGCGTTCGTGTTCGTCATCGTCGACCGCTGGCGCCGCGGCGCGTTCGTCTTCGGCGCGGCGTCGTTGCTCGCCTCGGTCCTGCGCGCCCTCCTGCCCAGCTCCCGTGTCGGGTTGTTGCAGGTCAGAGGGAGAATCTCCGACGTCGTCGCGACCGCTGTCGCCGGCGGCATCATCATCTGGATGGCCGCCTCCATCGACGCCCTGGGCACCGGTATCGATCAATAGTGGGTCGCCGGGGACGTCGTGGACCCACTATCCTTGACGGGTTCGACGACCAGATCGGCGCGTGAGCAGCCCGCGCCGGGCCCGACTCCGGAAGACGATGACGCACCCCACCACGACGACCCTCGGCCTGTCGGCCGGCAGCGGCATGGTCCACTGCGCGCTGGTCACGGTGGACGATCACGACCGCACCCGGGTCGACTCC
Organism: Williamsia serinedens; assembly: GCF_024171725.1. Lineage (GTDB taxonomy): Bacteria > Actinomycetota > Actinomycetes > Mycobacteriales > Mycobacteriaceae > Williamsia_A > Williamsia_A serinedens. The sequence goes on along the minus strand of NZ_JAMTCG010000003.1, from coordinate 102,923 downwards.
CGCGTCATCGACGTCGACCCCACCGACCGACTCGACCGCGCCGGTCGCCTCAACTCCGGCATCGATCTGATGCTCGACCGCGCCGCGGCCGCCGATCTCACGGTCGCCGCGATCGGCGTCGCCGCCCGCGGCGGGACGATCCCCACCGGCGGCGCCGGGTCGCGACGGCAGGTCCACGTCGTCGACGATCCCGAGGCGATCGGCCGTGCCCTGGCGCAGTCCGGGGCGGTGGCCGCGCATCCCCGCGTCATCGTCGTCGACGCCGGCGACAGCGGCACCTCGGTGTTCGTCATCGACACCGGCGACGGCACCGCCACCGTCCCCGAGCGCACCACCGCATTGTCGGGTGCCGCTATCGACACCGCCCTCGCCGAGCGTGCCGCCGCGACCATGACCGACCTCGGGAGGCGGCGGCGCGCCGAGTTGCGCAGCGCCTGTCGGACCGCGAAAGAGGAGCTGGCGGAATCAGACTCGACGATCGTCAGCGTTGCGGGCCAACGGTTCACCATCACCGCGTCGATGGTGGACGATCTCGTCGCCGACGGCGTCACGGCGGTCGCCGACGTCGTCGCGGGCATACGCGCGGGGGACCTCGCACTCCTGCACACACCGGTCGTCCTGGTCGGCGGACTGGCCACCATGGCATCGGTGCGGGCGGCATTCGCCCGGGTGCTGGCCGAGGAGCCCGTCGTCCCCGAGGCGCCGGAGCTCGTCGGCGCCGTCGGTGCGGCCCTGGCCGCCCGCCCCGGTCAGGGCGCTCCGACGGCACTCGAGTTCCTCGGCGGTCGCCGACACCGCGACCTGTTGTCGGTCGTGCCGGTCGCCGTGATGGGTGCCGTCCTGGTCGCGGCCATGCTCACCGCGGTCGTCGTCGGGGTGCGTGTCCAGGGGGCGTCCGTCATCGGTGACGACGACAACCCGTCGACGTCGGCGACCGCGCCCGCGACCGCCACCGCGACGGTCAGCCAGCGAGCGACCGCGTCGTCGACGTCGAGGCCGACCTCGACCCGGACCGCGCCGACCGACGATCCGGTGACGACCACGTCCCCCGTCGACGACGACGCCGTGGACCCGCCACGCACCCCGCGTCCGTGGGCGACGACGCAGCTGCCCACCACCGAGGGCCGCGACGTCCCGACCTCCACCATCACGCCGCCGTCGACCACCGCGCCGTTGGAGTCGTCGGTGACAGATTCCCCGTCGCTCACGCCCTACCCGTTCACCCCGATCCCCGGACCGACCACGGCGCCCGAGTCGGTGAACCCCGATTCCTCAGGGGTGCAGGGCTTCTCGGCGCAGACCCGACCGACCACGGAGACCCCGCCCGCGCCCTGACTTGAGGGTCTCGCCACGGGACACAAGGCTCGCCCGCGCAATTCGGCGGGCGAAGCCCGTTACGCGGACGCGAGACGCGGAGACCGCAGGCGAGGCGGGAAAGACGCGGGCGAGAAGCGAACCTCAGGTGCGCGCGAGTTCCATGGTGCGCTTGAGGAGATCGGCGACGGCGTCGAACTCGGTGAGGAAGCCGTCGTGGCCGCTGTCGGACTGGACGACGTGCAGTCCGCCGACGCAGCCGGCGAGCTGCTCGGCGAGCTCGGCCTGAGTCCGCAACGGATACAGACGATCCGACGAGATGCCCCCGACGATGCAGGGGACGTGGCACGACTCGAGGGCGACGCGGGTCCCGCCGCGGTTGCGCCCGACGTCGTGGTTGTTCAGCACCTCGCTGAGCACGACGTAGCTGCCCGGGTCGAACCGGGCGATCAGCTTGTCGGCCTGGTGCTCGAGGTAGCTCTGCACCGCGTACCGGCCGCCGGCCAACGGGTCCTCGTCGCCCTGATGCTGGTTCTGGAACCGGTTGTCCAGCTCGATCTCCGAGCGGTAATACATGTGCGCGACGCGACGGGCGACGCCGAGTCCGGCCCTCGGCACCTGACCGGTGCCGTGGTAGTCGCCGCCCTGCCACGCCGGGTCGGCGGTGATCGCGGCGATCTGCGTGGTCTGCGTGCCGATCTGGTCCGCGGTGGCGCGGGGACCGACGGCGAGCACCAGGGCGCTGCGGACCCGATCGGGGAATCCGATCATCCACTCCAGCGAGCGCGCACCACCCATCGATCCACCGAGAACCGATGCGACGGAATCGATCCCGAGGACGTCCATCAGGGCGACCTCGGCGCGCACCTGGTCGAGCACGGTGATGTGCGGGAAGCGGGACCCCCACGCGCGACCGTCCGGGCCGGGCGACGCCGGGCCCGTGGACCCACCGCACCCCCCGAGCACGTTCGCGGAGATCACACACCACTCGTCGGTGTCGACGGCGCAGCCGGGTCCGATCAGTCCGTCCCACCAGCCGGGGAGCGGATGACCGGGCCCCGGGGGGCCGATGACGTGCGAGTCGCCCGTCAGGGCGTGCAGCGTGATGACGACGTTGTCGCGGGCGGGCGAGAGGCGACCCCACCGCTGGAAGGCGATCGTCACGTCGTCGATGACGTCGCCGTTGTCGAGCGCGATCGACCCCACGGAAACACGGGTCAGCTGCCCGTCGGGGAGTGTCTCCCAGTCGGTCTCGATGTGTGTCCGGGGGTCGATCGCCACCGTCAGTGGGCCGCTCGGAATCCCTGCTCGAGGTCGGCGATGATGTCGTCGACCCCCTCGAGTCCCACCGCGAGGCGGACCAGGCCGGGTGTCACGCCGGCCGCCAACTGCTCCTCGGGCACGAGCTGGGAGTGGGTGGTCGAGGCCGGGTGGATCACCAGCGACCGCACGTCACCGATGTTGGCGACGTGACTGTGCAGTGTGAGGGCGTCGACGAACTTCTTGCCGGCGTCGACCCCACCGACGATCTCGAACGCGACGATGGCACCCTGACCGCGCGGCGCCAGCTTCTGGCCGCGCTCGTACCACGGCGACGACGGGAGCCCGGCGTAGGCGACCGACTCGACCTGGTCGTGCCTCTCCAGGAACTCGGCGACCTTGCGGGCGTTCTCGACGTGACGCTCGATGCGCAGGCTGAGCGTCTCCAGACCCTGCGAGATGAGGAACGCGTTGAACGGCGCGATCGCGGAACCGGTGTCGCGCAGCCACTGCACGCGGGCCTTCAACGCGAAGGCCGGCGCGCCGAGATCGGCGAACACCGCCCCGTGATAGCTGGGATCCGGGGTGGTGAAACCGGGGAACAGGTCCTGACCGTCGCGCTGCACACGCCAGTCGAACGTCCCGCCGTCGACGATCACTCCGCCCACCGCGGTGCCGTGGCCACCGATGTACTTCGTCGCCGAGTGCACGACGATGTCGGCACCGTGCGACAGCGGCTGGATCAGGTACGGCGTCGCGACGGTGTTGTCGACGATGAGCGGCACGCCGTTCTCGTGTGCCAGCGCCGACACCGCGGGGATGTCGAGGATCTCGTTGTTCGGGTTGGCGATGGTCTCGCCGTAGAACGCCCGGGTGGTCGGACGCACCGCCGCACGCCACGACTCGATGTCGTCGGGGTTCTCGACGAACGAGACCTCGATGCCGAGCTTGGGCAGCGTGTAGTGGAAGAGGTTGTACGTGCCGCCGTAGAGCCGCGGGCTGGAGACGACGTGCCCGCCCGTCTCGACGACGTTCAGGATCGCGTAGGTCTCCGCGGCCTGGCCCGACGCGACGAGGAGCGCGGCCACGCCCCCCTCGAGCGCGGCGATGCGCTGCTCGACCGCATCCTGCGTCGGGTTCATGATGCGGGTGTAGATGTTGCCCGGCTCGGCGAGGCCGAACAGGTCCGCGGCGTGCTTCGTGTCGCGGAAGGTGTACGAGGTCGTCTGGTAGATCGGCAGGGCCCGTGCGGAGGTGGCCGCGTCCGCCGTCTGGCCGGCGTGGATCTGCTTCGTCTCGAAGCTCCAGTTCGCGGTGGGGTCGTCGGGCTCGAGGGTGCCGTCGTAGGGGAGATCGCTCATCGTGAGAGGGCTTCCTTGTGGTCGCACCGGGCATCGCCGCCCGGGGGGTCCGACCATCGGACCCGCGCTTGCCGTGGGGACCGGTCCGGTCCCACAACCTGGTCTTTCACCCGGAGCACCCCACCGCGGTTGGAGGGTTGCCGGTCAGCCGAGCCGGGGCTTGTCGCTGACACTCATGACCTGGCGCCAAGGATATAGCATCGCGAATTCCGCCCGGGCAGCCTTCCGGATCGCGGTGATCGCAACCCGCCCCGTTCCCCGACCGAGCACTCGGTGCGGACGGCGTCGAGGGAGCGGACTACGGTGGACTCGGCTCCACACCGGCACTCACGAGGTGCCCGCCGGGGGCCGGCCACCACGCCGAGGAGGACGTTCAGTCACATGGGCAAGATCAAGGTAGAGGGCACGGTCGTCGAACTCGACGGCGACGAGATGACCCGGATCATCTGGCAGTTCATCAAAGAGAAGCTGATCCACCCCTACCTCGACGTCGACCTGGACTATTACGACCTCGGCATCGAGTACCGCGACGAGACCGACGACCAGGTCACGGTCGATGCCGCGCACGCCATCCAGAAGCACGGTGTCGGCGTCAAGTGCGCCACCATCACCCCCGACGAGGCCCGCGTCGAGGAGTTCGGCCTGAAGAAGATGTGGCGGTCGCCCAACGGCACCATCCGCAACATCCTCGGCGGCACCATCTTCCGCGCGCCCATCATCATCTCGAACGTCCCGCGTCTGGTGCCCGGCTGGACGAAGCCGGTCGTCGTCGGCCGTCACGCGTTCGGTGACCAGTACCGCGCCACCGACTTCAAGGTCCCCGGCGCCGGCACGGTCACCATCACCTACACCCCCGAGGACGGCTCCGACCCCATCGAGCACGAGGTCGTGCAGATGCCGGAGGAGGGCGGCGTCGTGATGGGCATGTACAACTTCAACAAGTCCATCGAGGACTTCGCGCGCGCCTCGTTCAACTACGGCCTGCAGCGCAACTACCCCGTCTACCTCTCGACCAAGAACACGATCCTCAAGGCGTACGACGGCGCGTTCAAGGACATCTTCGCCGACGTCTTCGAGAAGGAGTTCAAGTCCGAGTTCGACGCGGCCGGGATCCACTACGAGCACCGGCTCATCGACGACATGGTCGCGTCCTCCCTGAAGTGGGAGGGTGGCTACGTCTGGGCGTGCAAGAACTACGACGGCGATGTCCAGTCGGACACGGTCGCGCAGGGCTACGGCTCGCTGGGCCTCATGACGTCGGTGCTCCTCACCCCGGACGGCGGCATCTGTGAGGCGGAGGCCGCGCACGGCACCGTCACGCGGCACTTCCGCCAGCACCAGCAGGGCAAGCCGACCTCGACCAACCCGATCGCGTCGATCTTCGCCTGGACCCGTGGACTCGACCACCGCGGCAAGCTCGACAACACCCCCGAGGTCATCGAGTTCGCCCATCAGCTCGAGGACGTCGTCATCAACACCGTCGAGAGCGGCAAGATGACGAAGGACCTCGCGCTGCTCGTCGGCGGCGACCAGTCCTACCTCACCACCGAGGAGTTCCTCGCCGCGATCGACGACAACCTGGCCGCGGCACGTCGCGACAGCTGACCGCCGAGCGGTCCGAAGCGGTGTGAACAGTCTCACCGCCTCGTGAGGGATGCCCACGGGCCGGTGTGCGGTTCGATTCCCTCGTGACCGTCGTCCATCAGAGCACCGACCAGAACCTCACCGACCGCACCGGCACCGCGACCACCGACGCGGTGCCGCTCGGTGCGCCGGTGTCGCGGTCGGTGCGGCGCTGGGCGATCCTCGCACTGGCGCTCGGCGGTTTCGGCATCGGCACGACCGAGTTCGTCGCGATGGGGCTCCTGCCCGACATCGCGTCGTCGCTGGGGGTGTCGGAACCCTCTGCAGGACATGTGATCTCGGCGTACGCGCTGGGTGTCGTCGTCGGGGCGCCGGTGATCGCGGCGCTCACCGCGCGGATGTCCCGCCGCAGGTTGCTCGTCGGGCTGATGGTCGCCTTCACCGTCGGCAACCTGGCCAGCGTGCTCGCGCCGGACCAGACGACGTTGATGATCGCCCGGTTCGTCTCCGGTCTCCCGCACGGCGCCTTCTTCGGCGTCGCGGCGTTGGTCGCCTCGCACCTCGCCGGTCCCGGTAGCCGCGCCAAGGCCGTCGGTCAGGTGATGCTCGGGCTGTCCGTCGCGAACGTGGTCGGCGTGCCCGTCGCGACGTGGCTGGGCGAGCACCTCGGCTGGCGGTCGGCGTTCGCGCTCGTCGTCGTGATCGGGCTCGCGACCCTCGTCGCGCTGCTGCGGTTCCTGCCGACCCTGGGGTCGATGACCGTGACCAACCCGCTCACCGAGCTGGGCGCGCTGCGTCGGCCGCAGGTGCTGTTCACCGTGCTCATCGGCATCGTCGGCTTCGGCGGGATGTTCGCCTTCTACACCTACATCCACACGACGCTGACGGACGTCTCCGGCCTGCCCGGAGGTCTCGTCCCCATCGCTCTCATGCTGTTCGGTCTGGGCATGGTGGCCGGCAACATCGTCGGCGGTGCCCTGGCCGACCGGTCGGTGACCCTCACCCTCGCGGTCGGTCTCGCCGCCATCGCCGGCGTCCTCCTGGCGTTCGCCGCGTTCGCCGGCACCGTGTGGGTCGCCGTGCCGCTGGTGTTCGCCGTCGGCGTCACCGGCTCGGCGCTCGTGCCCGCGCTGCAGACCCGGCTGATGGACACCGCGGAGGACGCCCAGACACTCGCCGCGGCCCTGAACCACTCGGCGCTCAACGTGGCCAACGCCGCGGGTGCGTGGCTCGGCGGCGTGGTCATCGGTGCCGGTCTCGGCTACCGGGCGCCGTCGGTGCTCGGTGCGGGTCTCGCGATAGCCGGTCTCGTCGTGCTGGTGGCGGCAACCGTGGCGGCCCGCCGCCGCGCGGTGGTCGCCTCCCGGCGCGGCCGTGTCGGCGCCGCTGCCTAGACTCGCTGCCCGTGTCCACCATCGTCACCACGGCCAACGTCAACGGGATCCGCGCGGCGGTGAAGGAGCGCAACCCCGACAACCCCGGGATCCTGCCGTGGCTCGGTGACCCGACCGGTCGTCGTTTCGTGCTGATCCAGGAGATCCGGGCGAGCGAGGACCAGGCGCGCGAGGCGTTGGCTCCCGCCCTCGACGCCGGGTGGCACCTGTCGATGTGCGAGTCGGTGAAGAAGGGGCACGCGGGCGTCGGGGTGCTCTCCACGGTCGACGTCGACGCGGTCCGTGTCGGGTTCGGCAGCGACGAATTCGACGACACCGGGCGCTATCTCGAGGTCGACGTCCCCGCGGACGGCGATGATCCGGCCCTCACCCTCGGCTCGCTGTACCTCCCGAAGGGTGCCGCCGACGGGGAGAAGCGAGACGAGAAGTTCCGGTTCCTCGACGCGTTCGGCGACCATCTGTCCGCGCTCGGCCGAAGGCGTCGCGGGGTCGTCGTGGCGGGGGACTGGAACATCGCCCACGACACCCGGGACATCAAGAACTGGAAGGGCAACCAGAAGAGCCCCGGCTTCCTGCCGGAGGAGCGGGCCTGGGTCGACGAGGTGCTGGCCGGGCGCTGGCGCGACGTCCTCCGAGACGTCGTCGGTGACGTCGACGGGCCCTACTCGTGGTGGTCGTGGCGCGGCAAGGCGTTCGACACCGACGCGGGGTGGCGCATCGACTACCACCTGGCCGATCCGCTGATGGCGCAGCGTGCGCGCACCGCGCACGTCGAACGCCCGAGTGCCTACGACCGTCGCTGGTCCGACCACGCACCGGTCACCGTCGAATTCGATTGAGCCGTTCTGAGACAATCTGATCCATGACCACCCAGCGCGTGCTCTCCGGCATCCAGCCGACCAGCGACTCGGTCCACCTCGGGAACTACCTGGGCGCGCTGCGGCAGTGGGTCGCTCTGCAGGACCAGTACGACGACGCCTTCTACTTCATCCCCGACCTGCACGCCCTCACCGCGGCATTCGATCCCGCGACCTTGGCGGATCGGACCCGCCGGACGGTCGCGCAGATGATCGCCGTCGGCATCGACCCGTCGTCGGCGACGCTGTACGTCCAGTCGCACGTTCCCGAGATCTCCCAGCTGACGTGGGTCCTGTCGTGCATCACCGGTTTCGGCGAGGCCGGCCGGATGACGCAGTTCAAGGACAAGTCCGCGAAGGGTGGTGCCGACGCGGCCGGGGTCGGGCTGTTCACCTACCCGATCCTCATGGCCGCCGACATCCTCGCGTTCGACGTCACCCGTGTCCCGGTCGGAGAGGATCAGCGCCAGCACCTCGAACTCACGCGAAATCTGGCGCAGCGCTTCAACTCCCGGTTCGGTGAGACGTTCGTCGTGCCCGAGGCGCACATCGTGTCCGAGACGGCGAAGATCTACGACCTGCAGAACCCGACCGCGAAGATGAGCAAGTCGGCCGAGTCCGACGCGGGGCTGATCAACCTCCTCGACGACCCGAAGCGCTCGGCGAAGAAGGTGCGGTCGGCGGTGACCGACGCCGGACGCGAGATCGTCGTCGACCGCGAGAACAAGCCGGGCGTCACCAACCTGCTCACCATCCACTCCGCGTTGTCGGGCACACCGGTCGAGCAACTCGTCGAGCACTTCGCCGGAAAGGGGTACGGGGACCTGAAGGTCGAGACCGCTCAGGTCCTCACCGACTTCGTCTCCCCGCTGCGCAGCCGGGTCGACGAGCTCATGGCCGACCCGGCCGAGCTCGACACGATCCTGGCGCGGGGGGCCGGGCGGGCCCGCGAGGTCGCGTCGCAGACGCTCGCCCGGGTCTATGACAGGGTGGGATTGTTGGGCGCGACACGGCCGTAGGGCACGAGGGACGGGTGACGATGGCGGACACGACGACCGAGCAGGACGAGAAGCCCTCCCGCCTCGACGACCTCCGGGCGAAGCACGCCTGGCTCGACCACCTCGTCGCGGCCGGGTCCCGGTACCAGGGCTCGAAGGGTGACTTCTTCGCGGCGGGTGCGACCTACTTCAGCGTGCTGGCGCTGTTCCCGGTGCTCATGGTCGCGTTCGCGATCGCGGGCTTCGTCTTCGTCTACAGTCCCGATCTGCTCGACCAGGCCAAGCAGCAGATCACCGACTCGGTCTCCGGCGACATGGGCAACCAGCTCAACGACCTCATCGACCAGGCCATCGCGTCGCGGACGTCCATCGGCATCATCGGTCTGCTGCTCGCCGTGTACTCGGGCCTGGGGTGGATGGCCAACCTGCGCAACGCCCTGACGGTGCAGTGGGGTCCGGAGCCGCCGTCGCAGTCGTTCGTGCGCACCAAGATCGGCGACCTCGGCGCCCTGATCGGGCTGTTCGTCGCGCTCGCGGTGTCGTTCGGGTTGTCGGCACTGGCCGGCAGCGGACTCACGCAGTGGATCCTGGACCACATCGGGCTCGGCGACGTCCCCGGGATGTTCATCGTGGTCCGTGTCGTGTCCATCGTGGTGTCGCTGGCCGCGTCCACCCTGTTGTTCACCTGGGCCATCGCGCGGCTGCCGCGGATCCCGCTGCCGTACCGCAACGCCGTCAAGGCGGGCCTGCTCACCGCGGTCGTGTTCGAGATCTTCAAGGGCATCGCGACCTTCTACCTCAAGAGCGTGCTGTCGGGGCCGGCCGGAGCCACGTTCGGTCCCATCATCGGGATCATGGTGTTCGCGTTCTTCACCACGCGCATCGTGCTGTTCGCGACGGCGTGGGCGGCCACGGATCCGCAGAACCTCCGCTTCGCGACGGCCGCCGTGCCCGATCCCGTGCTCATCGAACCGCGGGTCGCCGTCGCGCCCGGCGCGGGATCCGTCCGTGTGGTGACGGCAATCGCCGCCGGCGCCGCAGTCGCCGCCGGGTGGCTGCGACTGCGGCGCGGCGGGCGCGGCTAGATCAACACCTCCCCGGCGGCGCGACTGCGTCGACGCGCGACGAAGTACTGACGCCCGGCGTCGAGGACGAGGATCGCCACCACCGACAACCCGAACGACGGGTACACCACCGCGAGCAGTGCGGCGATCACGACGAGACCGATCGACCCCCGGGTGTGTGTCGTGTCCCGCCGGGCCGACGTCCGGGGGAGGCCCGCGGTACCCGTCGGACGTCGCCGCCACCACATCGCGTACGACGTGACCAGACTCGCGACGACGAGCAGGCACCCGAGCGTCGCGGCCACCCGTGTCACGACCCCGTACTGGGTGCCCATGTGCATGTTGACGCCGAAGTCGGTTGCCCGGGCGAGGATCCCGCTGTCGGCGGCGGTGGTCTCGCCGAGCGTGCGCCCGGAGAACCGGTCCAGGAACACGGTCCGCTGCTCGTCGAGACGCTGCGGCCAGTGGTTCACCAGGGTCACCGCGCCGAGCGCCGAGCCGCCCTGCGACGACGTCGCCGGCGGGAAGATCGAGTAGCCGGGGACCATGCCCTCCTCGCGGCCGATGCGGGCGACCGCGTCCCAGTCGATCGTGGCCGGCCCCTCCGTCCAGGTCGGGTCCGACGCCGCGACCGCGCGGTCGCGGTCGGACCACACGATCTGTCTGCCGAAGCGGTCGAGCTCGCCGATCGTCACCGGTGACGACGTGTACTCCGGCTCGGCCGATGGCGTGACGGTGGACGCGACCGCGCGCCAGTCCTCACCCCAGTAGTCCGACCACGGCATCCCGCTGACCACGAACGCGACCAGGATCCCGGCCAACCCGACCCCGCTCACCGCGTGCAGGTCGCGCCACCGCACACGGCCGCCCTTCGACCACCGCACGGAGAACAGTCGTTTGCCCTTCTCCGACCGACGCGGCCACCACAGGTAGATGCCGCTGATCGCGAGGACGAGGGTCCAGACGGTGACGATCTCGATGACGAGCGACCCGAGCGGGATGTCGACGACGGCCGACGGGTGGTTCGTCGGGTCCACGAGGTGGGCCAGCGACGGCAACGGGACCGTCACGGCGTCGTTGTTGAGGAAACCGTGCAGGCGGTTGACGAGTCCGACGAGGTCGTCACCCTCCTTCATCGACCCGAGGACTGTCCCGGTGTAGGGGTCGACGTAGACCGAGCGCGCGGTGTCCCATCCGTCGCGCAGCACGTCGACGCGCGTCGAGCGGTCCGCGGCCTGCGGGGGTGTCACCGACACCACCTCGGCACCGTCGCCGATGGACGCGACCGCCGACGCGACCTGCCGGTCGAGGTCGACGGTGGAGGCCCGCTCGGACACCGAGAACAGGTCGCGGTGCAGCACCGACTGGATCGGGTCGGTGTACAGGATCACCACCCCGGTCAGCGCCAGCAGGAGGAGCACGGGGCCGGCGATCATGCCGGCGTAGAAGTGCAATCGCCAGACGCGGCGCAGGAACCGCCCGCGTGCGGTGCGGCCCGGGTCGGTGCGGCGCCTCGGCCGCGGGTCGGGTTCTCGGTCGGCCGGGGGCGCGGCGGCGCCGGACCCGGGCACGGGTGTGTCCACGGACATGGTTGTCAGCTCTCTGTGAGGTGCGCACGCGGCGCTGCCCGGACGCGCGAGGGCGCATCCGGGTGGGGAGGGGGATCGTCAGACGAGCTGCGGCGGTGGGCCGCGGGAGCGGTCGAGTCGGACGTGACCCGGCGTCGCTGCGCCGATGACACCTGTCCGCCGTAGAGACGGCCGACCGACGGTCGCGGGGGGACGGGGGCGGGACAGGACGCGATGCCGCGCCGCGGTCACCCGGTCGGCCAGGACGAACGCCGCGGCGAGCACCATCCCCGCGACGACGGCACCGATCACATGCGCCGCGAGCATCGCCGGTGAGGGCAGCAGCATCGAGACGGACGGCGCCGTTCCCATCGCGTGATCGCCAGGGGTGGCCGAGAGCATGGCGTGCCCGGCGTGAGCGTCGGTCGGCATCCCGGGGGAGACGGCACCGGACATCGCTTCGTGCCCGCCCGACAGGACGTGCTCGAGGTGGAGCAGGACGTGGGCGACCACCTGATCGAGCAGGACCACCGCCCCGATCGGTGTGGCCGCACCGACACGGTGGGTCGCCGGCGACGACGCGCGCCCCAGCACGAGGGCGCTGATCGCGGTCGTCGCCACGACGACGGCGGTCGCGGCGGACATCGACGGGCTCGCCCCGCCGGCGGCGTGGGCGGCGACGCTCATCGACGACGCGGTCGCGGCGACAGCCAGACATCGCACCCCGCGGGCGACCGGTCTCCCGGACGGCCGCGGCGCGGCCGTCGGGGTCGTCGTCACCGGGTCAATCTAACGCGTGCGGCGGTTGATCCTCACCGCGGCGACGACCAGGCCGAGCACGACGACGGTCCCGATCCCGCCGACGACGAGGCGGTAGCTGACGCCACTGTCCGACGGCCCCTCGTCGGAGACGTTCTGGGCGAGGGCGGGGCCGGAGTTCGACCGTCGCGGCGAGGTGGTCGTCGCCGACTCCGACGCGGGCCCGTCGACGAGGGTGCCCACCGACGCGGTGCGGGGCGTCGCGAAGCCCCAGTCCAGGAGCGCCTTCGACTGGTCCCAGTACAGGTCGCCCGCCTCGTTCAGGCCGTACATCTGGACCACGACGAGGGTGCGGCCGTCGCGGTCGACGGCGCCCACGTAGGTCTTGCGGGCGTCGTCGGTGTATCCGGTCTTGCCGCCGATCACGCCGGGGAAGCCGTCGACGAGCAGCCGGTTCTGGCTCTGCATCTGGTACCCGACGTGCGGTTTGTCGCCGGGGACCTCGGGAAGCGGGGGGTAGCCGGGGAAGGGTGCGTCGACGTGGGAGATGAGGTCGCGGAACGTCGGGTTCCGCAGTCCCGCACGGAAGATCAGCGCGAGGTCGTAGGGCGAGGTGCTCATCCCGGGCGCGTCGAGTCCCGACGGCGACGCCGCCCGGGTGTCCTCGGCGCCGAGCGAGTGCGCGAGGTCGTTCATCTTCCCGACGGCGGCCTCGTACCCACCGAGTTCGCGGGCCAGTGCGTTGGCGCAGTCGTTGCCCGACACCATCAGCAGGCCCTGGAGCAGCTGTCGCACCGTGTACCGGCCGCCCGGGCCGATCCCCGCGGAGTCGCCCTCCATGCCGTAGTCCTCGCGGGTGCCGGTCACCACGGTGTCCAGGTCGAGGTCGCGCAGGGCGACGAGCGCCAGGAGCGTCTTGATCGTCGACGCCGGACGGTACCGACCGTGCGGGTCCTTCGCGGCGACGACGGTGCCGTTCGTGGCGTCGGCGACCAGCCATCCGGCGGATGTCAGACCTCCCGGCACCGGCGCCGTCGACGACGGCGTCACCACGCCGCACGCGGCGAGCCGTTCACCGCCGACCGGTGGCTGCGGCACCGGCAGCGGCGACGGGGCCTGCTGTCCCGACGGCGGGACCTCGGAGTTGTCGACCGGGGGTGCCGGGGACACCCGGTAGGGGCACGCCTCGGTGTCGGGGGTCGACGGCGCGACGACCGGGGCTGTGGGCTCGGCGGCGGCCGGGGCCGCACCGGCGACGGCGACCGGGAGCAGGGTCGACCCCGCGATCAGACCCGCGGCGACCGTCACCCGCATCGCCCGGGACACACCTCGCATGAGCGCCGAACCTACCGGGCGGATCAGGCCTGCGTGAGGAACCGCGCCGCGTCGCGTCCCCATCCGCGCACCTCGTCGGGTGTCCGGGCGATCTGCAGGGTCGCGTTCGGCAGCGCGTCGGCGAGTCGCTCGGCGGTGCTGACGGGATGGCCGGGATCGGTGTCCCACGGCAGCAGCAGCGTCGGGTGCGTGACGCGGGTGAGCTCGGCGGGGTCGGGGAGATCGGAGTCGGCGGCCCCGCGCAGCAGCGCGGCGAAGCACTCCGCACGCACGTCGGCGGTGTACGGCCGTCGCTGGAGCGTCTCCAGGATCGGTGGCTGCGGTTGCTCGGCCGCGGCGGCGAGGAACGCGTCGATCCCGGCCTCGTCGACGATGTCGGCGCCGTCGCGATATCCCGCGACGTGCGATGCGCGGGTGTCCCAGGCCGTCGGCGGGATCGCCAGGACGAGTCGTCGGATGCGGTCGGGGGCGCGCAGGGCGGCGTACAGCGCACTCGCGGTGCCCATCGACATGCCGATCACGTCGACGGGCCCGTCGGGGGAGACCGTCTCGATCACGGCGAGCAGGTCCTCGGCGAGCCACGTCCACGTGAAGTCGACGGGGTCGGTGCCGCCGGTCGAGCGGCCGTGCCCGCGCGCGTCGTAGCGCACGAGGCCACGACCGTCCTCGCCGACGGGACTCCAGTCGAAGACACCGTCGCCGTCCATGGCCTCCCGGCTCGACGACATGCCGTGCGCGACGACGGTGATCGGGGTGCCCGCCGAGGGCGGGTCACAGGCGAGCACGGCGCCGGGGCGGGTGATCTCGAGATCGGGCACGGATCCGATCATCACCGATGCGAACGATCGGTGCACCGCGGGGTGCTCAGATCTTCGTGTACGCCTCGGTGAGCACCGACCGCAGGATCGACTCGATCTCGTCGAACTCGGCCTGACCGCTGATGAGCGGCGGGGCCAGCTGGACCACCGGGTCGCCCCGGTCGTCGGCGCGGCAGTACAGACCCGCGTCGAACAGGGCGTGCGAGAGGAACCCGCGCAGCACCCGCTCCGACTCCTCGTCGGTGAACGTCTCCTTCGTCGCCTTGTCCTTCACGAGCTCGATCCCGTAGAAGAACCCCTCACCCCGGACGTCACCGACGATCGGCAGGTCGTGCAGCCGCTCGAGCGTCGCGCGGAACGCCGGCGCGGTCTCCTTCACGTGGTCGGTGATCCCCTCGGCGTCGAAGATGTCGAGGTTGGCCAGCGCGACGGCCGCCGACACCGGGTGACCACCGAACGTGTAGCCGTGCGCGAACGACGTCATGCCGTCGGAGAACGGCTCGAACAGACGATCGCTCGCGATCATGGCACCGATGGGGGAGTAGCCCGAGGTCATACCCTTGGCGCAGGTGATGATGTCGGGGACGTAGCCGAAGTCGTCGCAGGCGAACATCGACCCGATGCGTCCGAACGCGCAGATCACCTCGTCGGAGACGAGCAGCACGTCGTACTCGTCGCAGATCTCGCGGACCCGCTCGAAGTAGCCGGGCGGGGGCGGGAAGCAGCCCCCGGCGTTCTGGACGGGCTCGAGGAACACCGCGGCCACCGTGTCGGGGCCCTCGAACTCGATGGCCTCGGCGATGCGGTCGGCGGCCCAGCGGCCGAACGCCTTCTCGTCGTCGCCGTGCTCGGGTGCGCGGTAGAAGTTCGTGTTCGGCGCACGGAACGCACCCGGGGTCAGCGGTTCGAAATCCTGCTTCATGGCCGGGATGCCGGTGATCGCGAGTGCCCCCTGCGGTGTGCCGTGGTAGGCCACCGAGCGCGAGATCACCTTGTGCTTCAACGGTTTGCCGGTGAGCTTGAAGTACTTCTTCGCGAGCTTCCAGGCGCTCTCGACGGCCTCACCGCCGCCGGTGGTGAAGAAGACGCGGTTGAGGTCGCCCGGGGCGTACGCCGCGAGGCGCTCGGCGAGCTCGACCGCCGGCGGCGTGGTGTAGGACCAGAGCGGGAAGTAGGCGAGGGTCGAGGCCTGTGCGGCGGCGGCACGGGCGAGTTCCTCGCGTCCGTGCCCGAGCTGCACGACGAACAGCCCCGACAGCCCGTCGAGGTAGCTCCGACCGCGGTCGTCGAAGATCCGGACGCCCTCGCCGCGGGTGATCACGGGCGGGACGATCTCCGCCCCGTGACGGGCGAAGTGACCCCACAGATGTCGCGCGCTGCGGGATCCGACGTCGGAGGTGGGATCGGTGATGGAGCCGTGCGCCGGCTCGATCGGTGTCGTGGTCATCGTGTACCCCAGTTGTATTGCTGTTTGACGAGTTTCAGGTAGACGAGCGTCTCGGTCGTGGTCACGCCCGGCTGGGCGCGGATCTTCTGGTTGAGCAGTTCGAGCAGGCGGGAGTCGTCCTCGCACACCACCTCGACGACGACGTCGAACGAGCCCGCGGTGAGCACCACGTAGTCGATCTCGTCGATCTCGGCCAGTGCGTTCGCGACGGCCACCGAGTCGCCGGTGCAGCGGATCCCGATCATGGCCTGTCGGGCGAACCCGACGCGCAACGGATCGGTGACCGCGACGATCTGCAGGAGCCCGCTGTCGCTGAGCTTCTGCACCCGGTTCCGCACCGCGGCCTCGGACAGACCCACCGACTTGCCGACCGACGCGTAGGACCGGCGCCCGTCGGCCTGCAGCTCCTCGATGATGCGCTTGGACACCTCGTCGAGGTCTTTGGTCACCCGTCGAGTGTCACGGAATCAGCGAACGGAAGCAAGCCGAGATGCCGATTCCGTCGTCGAGCGGTCGATATCGAGAGGATTTCGTCGTCATCACCTACACTCGGCCCATGCCGAACACCGTTGCCTCCAGTTGGATGTCCGGGGCCTCCCGCAGCACCGACGGGCCCGAACACCAGGTGGTGAACCCCGCGACCGACGAGGTCGTGGCGACCATGCGCCTTGCCACCGCCGCCGACGTGGACGAGGCGATGGCGCAGGCGCGCGCCGCGCAACCGGGGTGGGGCGGTGTCACGCCCGCGGAGCGGGCGGGGGTGCTCGCCGAACTCGCCCGTCGCATCGAGGGAGCCACCTCCGAACTCGTCGCCGACGAGGTCGCGCAGACCGGCAAGACGACGCGCCTGGCGACCGATTTCGACGTACCCGGTGCGGTGGACACGACGGCGTTCTTCGCGGGCGCGGCGCGGCTGCTCGAGGGCAAGGCGACCGCGGAGTACTCGGCCGACCACACGTCGTCGATCCGTCGGGAGGCGGCCGGGGTGGTCGGCACCGTGACACCGTGGAACTACCCGCTGGGCATGGCGATCTGGAAGGTGATGCCCGCGCTGGCGGCCGGGTGTGCGGTCGTGCTGAAACCGGCCGAGATCACACCGCTGACCACGCTCACCCTGGCCCGGCTGGCGACCGAGGCGGGCATCCCGGACGGCGTGTTCTCCGTGCTGACCGGGACCGGACCGGAGGTGGGCGCGGCGATCTCGGGGCACCCGGGCGCGGATGTCGTCACGTTCACCGGGTCGACCGCCGTCGGCCGCCAGGTCATGGCGAATGCCGCGGCCCGGGGCACACGCGTACAGCTCGAACTCGGCGGCAAGGCGCCCTTCGTCGTCTTCGCCGACGCCGATCTCGACGCCGCGGTGCACGGTGCCGTCGCTGGGGCCCTGATCAACTCCGGCCAGGACTGCACGGCTGCGACGCGGGCGATCGTGGCGCCCGAGCTGCACGACGACTTCGTCGCCGGCGTCGCCGAACTCATGGCGGCCGTCCGGGTCGGGGACCCGACCGACCCCGCCACCGACATGGGTCCGGTGGTGTCGCACCGGCACCGGGACAAGATCGCCGGGATGGTCGACCGTGCTGCCGCGGCCGGCGCCCGGATCGTCACCGGCGGAACGGTTCCCGACGGCCCCGGCGCGTTCTACCCGCCGACCCTGATCGACGGCGTCGACGAGCACAGCGAGATCTACCGCGACGAGGTGTTCGGACCGGTGCTCACGGTGTCGACCTTCACCGATGTCGACGACGCCCTGCGCCGCGCCAACGACACCGACTACGGGCTCGCGGCGTCGGCGTGGACCCGGGACGTCTATCTCGCCCAACGGGCGTCTCGTGAGATCCACGCCGGCTGCGTGTGGATCAACGACCACATCCCGATCATCAGCGAGATGCCCCACGGCGGGTTCGGCGCATCGGGCTTCGGCAAGGACATGTCGGCGTACTCGCTCGAGGAGTACCTGTCGATCAAGCACGTGATGAGCGACATCACCGGGGTGGCCGCGAAGGAATGGCACCGCTCGGTGTTCACGCTGCCCGGGCGATGACCGTCCGGAGTCCGGCCGTCGACGCCCCCGTGTGGATCGAGCGGCCGACCGAGCGTGGGCAGGCGATGGTCGCCGGTGCCCGCCGCGAGCCGTACTGGCTCGACCGCCCGGAGAGACCGTCGGCGCGACCGTCCCTCGCCGGCGACCTCGACTGTGACCTCCTCGTCGTCGGGGGCGGGTTCACCGGGTTGTGGACGGCCGTGCAGGCGGCGGAGGAGGATCCGTCGCGGCGTGTGGTCCTGCTCGAGGGCGGCCAGATCGCCGACGGTGCGAGCGGCCGCAACGGCGGGTTCTGCGCGGCGAGCATCACCCACGGCCTCGCGAACGGCGTGGCGCGCTTCGCCGACGAGATGCCGACGCTGGTGCGGTTGGGCGTCGAGACGCTCGACGCCATCGAGGCGGCGCTGGACCGGCTGGCGATCGACGCCGCGTTCGAGCGGGTCGGAGAACTCGACGTCGCGACCTTCGACTGGCAGGTCGCCGATCTCGAGGACCAGGCGCGGACCGCGCGCGAACTCGGGATCGACGTGACGGTCCGCCGTGCCGGCGACACCGCCGCGGACATCCGGTCGCCGATGGTGGTGGCCTCGTCCCACGATCCGACGGTCGCCCTCGTCGACCCCGCGAAGCTCGCGTGGGGGCTCGCGGACGCGGCGGAACGCCTGGGCGTGACCGTGCACGAACACACACCCGTCTCTCGGGTCCGCCGCGACCGGCGGCGCGGGGTCCGCGCGGTCTGCGACGGCGGCGTCGTCACCGCGGACCGTGTCGTGCTCGCCACCGCCGCGGCGCGGCCGCTCCTGCGACGGAACCGCCTCTCGGTGGTCCCCGTGTTCGACTACGCCCTGATGACCGAGCCGCTGACCCCCGAGCAGCTCACCGCGATCGGGTGGTCGGGTCGGGAGGGACTCGCCGACGTCGGCAACCGCTTCCACTACATCCGGCGCACCGTCGACGACAGGGTGCTGTTCGGCGGGTGGGACGCGGTGTACCACTTCGGATCCGACGACGACCCGCGCCACCACGTCGCCGACGACGAGTTCGCCCTGCTCGCCGACCATCTCGTGGAGATGTTCCCGGCGCTCGACGGCGTCGGGATCAGCCACGCCTGGGGTGGGGCCATCGACACGTGTTCGCGGTTCTGCGCGTTCTGGGACCGGGCCCTCGGTGGGCGGGTCGTGTCCGTGCTCGGGTTCACCGGACTCGGCGTGGGGGCCTCGCACTTCGGTGCCCGGGTGGCGCTGGACCTCGTCGACGGCAGGGACACCGAGCGCACGCGCCTGTCGATGGTCCGGACCCGGCCGTTGCCGTTCCCGCCGGAGCCGCTGCGCTGGATCGGGATCACGCTCACGCGGCGGGCGTTCGCCCGCGCGGACCGGGACCGCGGACGTCGCGGGGTGTGGCTGCGGGCGATGGACGCGGTCGGACTCGGCTTCGACAGCTGAGTCAGGCGCCCCCGTCGGACCCCGCCTCATCGGACCCCGCCCCGTCGGACTTGGGCACCACGAGGATCGGCGCGGTGGTGCTGCGCAGGATCCGGGATGCCGTGGAGCCGAGGAAGACCCGGCTCGGTGGACCCAGACGGGACGACCCCACCACCAGCAGGTCGCCGTCACCGAACCGCAGACTCGTCACCGCGTCCTCGAGCGTGTCACCGTCGCCGACGAGTGCGTCGATGTCGGCGGACGCACCGAGCCGGTCACGGGCGTCCTCGAGAGCCGCCCGGGCCGCGGCGATCTGACGGCGTCGCGTCTGCGCCGACTCCACGGCGTCGATGTCGCCGTGCTCGTCGGCGGAGACCAGGCAGACCAGTCGCATCGCTAGACCGGCTCGACGGGCCAGGTCGGCGGCGACGGGCAGCGGGTCGTCGCCGCGCGGGGCGGCGGGCACGGCGACGGTCACCGTGTCGAGACGGGTGTCCGCCCGCTCGGCGTGACCACGCGGTGCGAGCGCGACGGGCAGCGTGGCGCAGTGCAGCAGTTCGGAACTGATCGACCCCAACGAGTGACGGCCGATGATCCCGTCACGGGTCGCGCCGACCACGATCATCGCCGCGTCGAGCGTCGTGGCCGTCTCGAGGAGACCGCCGGTGAAGGAGTCCGCGACCGGCGCATGGGTCGTCACCGGCACGCGCCCGTCCACGATCCGCTCGCCGTCGGCGAGCCACCGGTGCGCGCGGTCGACGAGGAGTCGCTGGTACGGCGCGCGACCCGGGGTGCCGTCGGGTTCCTCCTCGCGGACGACGCACACGAGGTCGAGGGTGCCGCCGACCGCCCGGGCGAGCGAGACGCCCAGCTCGACGCCGTCGGCGCCCGACGGGGTCGCCAGGTACCCGACGACGATGCGGGGACGGTCGCCGGTGGTGTCAGGGGACATCGGGCACCTTCACCTCGGTCGTCGCGGTCAGGGTCCGCCCCCGGAAGAAGTCGCGGCCCCCGGCGACGCACAGCAGCATCAGCGGGATCCCGAGCACCAGCATGCCGACGCCCATGATGAACACCCCGCCGACCCCGCCGACCGAGGTCGAGCCGTAGTCGGGGGCGATCATGTCGGTGGCGCTCTGGATGAACGCCCACGTCATCGCGATCCCGCCGAGCAGCGGGAAGACGCCGCGCATGAACAGGTTCCGCGCGGAGTGCAGGAGCGTGCGGCGGAAGTACCAGACGCACGCATAGGCGGTCACGCCGTAGTAGAAGGCGACCGCCAGGCCCAGCGAGGCCACCGAGTCGCCGAGGGTGTTCTGGCTGACCAGCGACAGGACGAGGTAGAACATCAGCGCCGCACCGCCCATCACCGCCGTCCCGAACGCGGGTGTCATGTAGCGCGGGTGGATGCGGGCGAAGCGGCGGGGAAGGGCCTCGTATACGGCCATCGAGAGGGTGCCGCGTGCGGTCGGAAGGATCGTCGACTGGGTCGAGGAGAGCGCGGAGATGCTCACGGTGAGCAGCAGCGCCGACGACATCACGATCCCCCCGACGGGCCCGCCGAGGATCGTCAGCACGTCGTCGGCGTTGTCCGGATTGTTCAACCCGATACCGGTGTCACCGAACCCGGCGAACGACTGCACGGCGTAGGCGACCAGCACGTAGGTGCACACCAGGATCAGGGTGGTCAGCACCGCGGCCCGCCCGGGCGTGCGTTCGGCGTCGCGGGTCTCCTCGCCGACCGCGAGGCAGGCGTCCCAGCCCCAGTAGATGAAGATGCAGAGGATCACCGCGGCGGCCAGTTCCGACGACGAGACACCGCTCGGCCACAGCCAGCTCCAGCTGGGCGAGATCGCCTGCGGCCCCGCGGTGTCGGTGGCGACCTTCACCAGGGCGACCACGCTCGCGACGATCAGCACGCCGAACTGCACGGCGATGAGGACGTTCTGCATCCGCTCGCTGATGACGATCCCGCGGATCGACACCCACGTCATCGCGACGATGAGCAGGCTGCCGACGGCCACCTTGACCCAGAGGTTCTCCGCGAGACCGTCGAGGTGGAGGAACTCGAACAGGTAGACGGCGGCGATCTCGGCCACGTTGGCGAGCACGATGATGGCCGAGACGGCGAGCCCCCAGCCGCCCATCCACCCGATCCAGGGGCCGAAGGCCTTGGTCGCCCAGGTGAAGGTGGTGCCGCAGTCCGGGGTGTCCCGGCCGAGCTCGCGGTAGGCGAAGGCGATGAGGAGCATAGGGATGAACGCGATGACGAACATCGCAGGTGCCTTGGTGTGGACCTGCGCGACCACGTAGCCGAGAGTCGCGGCGAGGCTGTAGGCCGGCGCCACCGCGGACAGCCCGATGACCACGTTCCCGACGAGCCCGAGCGCGCCGGCCTGCAGCCCCTTGTCCCCCGGGGAGGTCTGCGTGTGCACCGATACGGCCATGGCAGTGAAGATACGTTTTCTGCTGTCTCTGCGCCGATCGATGACGAAATTGTTTGCCTGTCGGTAACACGACGACGAAATCAGTTGCCCACGCCGAGTGCGTCGATCACGCGACTATCGTTCACGCGTGATCGATGCACTGGTCCAGTGGCTGCTCGGCCTGCCCCCGTGGGTGGCCCTGGTGATGGCGTTCCTGTTCCCCGCGCTGGAGGCGTCGATCTTCGTCGGCGTGGTGATCCCGGGCGAGATCGCCGTGCTCATCGCGGGCGTGATCGCCAGCGGCGGCCGACTCGAGCTCTGGGAGGTGCTCGTCGTGGCCATCGCCGGCGCGGTCATCGGTGACTTCGTCGGCTTCGAGGTGGGTCGACGCTGGGGGACGGTCCTGCTCGCGAAGCTGCCCGAACGGCTCGTCAAGCCCGAGCACGTCGACCGCGGTCGCGAGGAACTGCGCAAGCGCGGTGCGATCGCCGTCCTCGTCGGCCGGTGGATCGCGGCGTTGCGGGCCCTCATGCCGGGTCTGGCGGGGATGTCGGGGATGCGGTTGCGCACCTTCGTCATCGCCAACGCGATCGGTGGCGCCATCTGGGCGAGCGCTGTCGCGAGCCTCGGCTACGTGGCGGGGTCGTCGTACAAGACCGTCGAGAGCAGCCTGGGGTACGCCTCGGAGATCCTCATCGGCGTCGTCGTGCTGGCGATCGTGGCGCTGGTCGTCCGCAGCCGTCTGCACAAGCGGCAGGCGACCCCCGGGTCCACCCCGTCCGAGGCGGGGTCAGTCGAAGAGGATCACCTGGCGGATCGCCGCCCCGTCGGCGAGTGAGTCCATCGCGGCGTTGACGTCGTCGAGCCCGATCCGCGCGGACACCAGCTTCTCGACGGGCAGCCGCCCCTGGCGCCACAGGTCGGCGTAGACGGGGATGTCGCGGGACGGGACCGCCGACCCGAGGTAGCTGCCGACGATCGTGCGCGCACCCGCGACGAGGGCCAGCGGCGAGATGGAGGACCGCGCGTCGGGCGCGGGCAGTCCGACGGTGACGCAGATGCCGCCGGGTGCCGTGGCCGCGACCGCGGTCTCGAACGCCCGGGCGTTGCCCGCGGCCTCGATCACCACGTCCGCGGTGATGCCCTGCTCGGCCACCTCGGCGGGCGTGTACGTCGCGGTCGCACCGAGGTCGCGGGCGGTGGCGAGCTTGTCGTCGACGGCGTCGACGCCGATGACGTCGCCGGTGCGCAGCGACAGTGCGGTGAGCACCGCGGCCATCCCGACGCCGCCGAGTCCGACGACCATCACCGACTGGCCGTCGGTGGGCTTGCCCGCGTTGAGCACCGCGCCGCCGCCGGTGAGGACCGCGCACCCGAGCACGGCGGCCACCTCCGGGGGGACGTCGTCGCCGACGGGGGTGACCGACCGGCGGTCGACGACGGCGTGGTCGGCGAAGCCCGACACGCCGAGGTGGTGGTGGACGACGTGGTCGTCGCCGGGATCGGCGGGATGCAGGCGGCGGTCACCGTCGAGGAGGGTGCCCGCGTTGTTCGCGACCGATCCCGGGCCGCAGGGCAGGCGGCCGTCGGTGGCGCACTGCGGGCAGTCACCGCAGCGGGGGAGGAACGCCATGACGACGCGGGTGCCGATCTCGAGGTCGTCGACGTCGGAACCGACCGCGACGACGCGCCCCGCGGCCTCGTGGCCCAGCGCCATCGGCAACGGGCGTGGCCGGTTGCCGTCGACGACGGACAGGTCCGAGTGGCACACGCCGGCCGCCTCGATACGAACCGTCACCTCGTGGGGGCCGGGCTCGTCGAGGTCGAGGTCCTCCACGACGATCGGTCGCGAGTCGGCGTACGGACGCGGGCGTCCGGACTCCTGGAGCACCGCTGCGCGGATCTTCACTGTCGTTCTCCCGTTCGGTCGGAGTCGGTGTCGTGGTGGTCGGCTGGGCGGATCGCCCGGGTGAGGACGCCGCGCACGGGGTCGGGGATCGGCACGGGTCGGCGGGTCTCGGTGTCGACGTAGACGTGCACCCACCGCCCGCGCGCCGCGGGCGGGGCGTCGGCGCCGCTGAACACCGCGAGGTCGTAGGTGACGCTCGAGGTCCCGAGCCGGTCGACGGCCAGGGCGACCACGATCGGTTCCGGGAACGCCACGGAGGCGAGGAATCGGCAGCCCGACTCGACGACGACGTTGTTGACGGTGTCGCGGGCGGGGTCAAGGGGGGAGCCCGCCGCGGCCAGCGTCTCCGCCAGCCAGCCGTTGATGGCGGTGTCGAAGAGTTGGTAGTACACGGCGTTGTTGAGGTGGCCGTACATGTCGTTGTCGGCCCAGCGGGTCGTCATCGGTCGGTGCACCGCGAAGTCCGTGAGCCGCAGATCCTGGTCGCTGGTCATCGCCGCCTCTCGTCGCCGGCCCGCACGTGCCGGCGGGCGTTTTTGCTCACACGTGGCGGGTGGGCGACTATATGGGGTGATGAACCCGCCACCGATCACCGACACCGACGTCGAGCCCGACGATATCGGCTCGCGTATCGATCCCGTCCTCGCCCGCAGCTGGCTGCTGGTCAACGGCGCGGGCCCCGACCGGTTCCAGGCGGCCGCGCACTCCCGCGCCGACATCGTCGTGCTCGACATCGAGGACGCCGTCGCCCCGAAGGACAAGGCCGCCGCCCGCGACAACGTCGTGCGATGGATCTCCGACGGCAACGCCGACTGGGTCCGCGTCAACGGGTTCGGCACGCAGTGGTGGGAGGGTGATCTCGACGCCCTGCGGGAGCTGGGACCGGGCGTCGGCGGCGTGATGCTGGCGATGGTCGAGTCCGTCGACCACGTCACCGAGACCGCCAAGCGACTGCCGGGCGTGCCCATCGTCGCGTTGGTGGAGACTGCCCGCGGCCTCGAGCGGATCGGCGAGATCGCCTCGGCGAAGGGGACGTTCCGACTGGCGTTCGGCATCGGCGACTTCCGTCGCGACACCGGTTTCGGCGAGAACCCGACGACGCTGGCCTACGCCCGGTCGCGGTTCACCATCGCCGCCAAGGCGGCCCACCTGCCCAGCGCCATCGACGGCCCGACCGTCGGGTCGTCGGCGCTGCGCCTGTCGGAGGCGACCGCGGTCAGCCGCGAGTTCGGCATGACCGGCAAGATCTGCCTCACCCCCGACCAGTGCGCCGCCGTCAACGAGGGTCTGTCCCCGTCGCAGGAGGAGATCGCCTGGGCGCGTGAGTTCTTCGCCGAGTTCGAGCGCGACGGCGGTGAGATGCGCAACGGGTCCGACCTGCCGCGCATCGCCCGCGCGACGAAGATCATCGACCTCGCGCGCTCCTACGGCATCGAGGTGCAGGCCGCCGACTACGACGATCCGGACCACGTGCCGGCGCCGTCGGACACGTACCACTACTGAGAACGACGTCCCCCGTCCCGTGGTCATCCGACGCCTCGACGCGCTGCAGCGTCGCAATCGCGGGGTGGGCTTCGTGGTCGCCGTCGTCTACAAGTTCATCGACGACCAGGGCGGGTACCTCGCGGCGTTGATCGCGTACTACGCGTTCATCTCGCTGTTCCCACTGCTGCTTCTGCTGACCACCGGCCTCGGCGTCGTCCTCGCCGACCACCCGTCGCTGCAGCAGCGTCTGGTCGACTCGGCGCTCGGCGAGTTCCCCATCATCGGCGACCAGCTCGGAGAGCCGCGGCGGCTGAGCGGGGGCGTCGCCGGCGTCGTCATCGGTGTCGTCGGTGCGCTCTACGGCGGGTCCGGTGTCGGGCAGGCGACCCAGAACGCGATGAACGTGATGTGGTCGGTGCCGCGCAACGAGCGCGGCAACCCGATCGTCTCCCGGTGGCGCAGCCTGCGCCTCCTCACGGTCCTGGCGCTCGCGCTGGCGGGGACCACCGCCCTGTCGCTGCTGGGCAACTTCGTCGACGGGTTCGGGACGTTCTCCACGCTGGGTCTCGCGATCGCGGCGGTCGTCATCAACGCCTTCGTATTCTCGCTGGGGTATCGCATCGGCACCGCGCGGCACCTCGGGCTGCGCCAGGTGTTGCCGGGAGCGGCTGTCATGGCGGTGATCTGGCAGCTGCTGCAGACGTTCGGTGCGGTCTACGTCGGTCAGGTCGTCCGCCACGCGAGCGCGACCAACAGTGTCTTCGCCGTGGTCCTGGGTCTGCTCGCGTTCCTGTACCTGACGTCCATCGCGGTCGTCTTCACGGCCGAGATCAACAGCGTGCGTGTGCAAAAGCTCTATCCCCGCGCGTTGCTCACGCCGTTCACCGACGACGTCGTCATGACCCAGGGCGACCGCCGGACCTACACCGCGCAGGCGCAGGCGCAGCGCGCCAAGGGGTTCGAACAGATCGACGTCACGTTCGACCTCGACGCGCGCCGCGCCGACGACACCGACGACCCGCCCGCGGAGTCCCGCTGACGGCGGATCAGACGTCGACCCAGTCCAGGGTGCGGGTGACCGCCTTCTGCCAGCGGGCGTACTGCTCGGCGCGCTGGTCGTCGTCCCACCGGGGCTCCCACCGTCGGTCCTCCTGCCACTGCGACTCGAGTTCCGCGGTGTCGGAGAAGAACCCGACCGACAGGCCCGCTGCGTAGGCGGCGCCGAGAGCGGTGGTCTCCGCGACGACCGGTCGGCTCACCGGGATGCCGAGAACGTCGGACTGGATCTGCATGCACAGGGAGTTCGCTGTGACGCCACCGTCGACGCGGAGGACCTCGAGCTCGACGCCCGAGTCCTTGCACATGGCGTCGGCGACGTCTCGGCTCTGGAAGCAGATCGACTCCAGTGTGGCGCGGGCGATGTGGGCGTTGTTGTTGAACCGCGACAGCCCGACGATCGCGCCGCGGGCGTCCGACCGCCAGTAGGGCGCGAAGAGGCCGGAGAACGCGGGTACGAAGTACACGCCACCGTTGTCCGGGACCTCGCGGGCCAGCGACTCGCTCTGCGCCGCACCGGAGATGATGCCGAGCTGGTCGCGCAGCCACTGCACGGCCGAGCCGGTGACGGCGATCGAGCCCTCGAGGGCGTAGACGGGCCTGTCGTCCCCGAACCGGTAACAGACCGTCGTGAGCAGACCGTTGTCGGAGCGGACGAGCTCCTCACCGGTGTTCAGCAGCAGGAAGTTGCCGGTGCCGTAGGTGTTCTTGGCCTGACCGGGGGAGAAGCACACCTGGCCCACCATCGCGGCCTGCTGGTCGCCCAGCGCGGCCGCGATGGGCACCTCGGCGGCCAGCGGGCCCGTACGCGTGGTGTGCCCGTACGGTTCGGTCGGGGACGACGACACGATGCGCGGCAACATGTCTCGCGGGATGTCGAAGAGAGCGACGAGCTCGTCGTCCCAGTCGAGGGTCTCGAGGTCCATCAGCATGGTGCGGCTGGCGTTCGTGACGTCGGTGACGTGCACCCCGCCGTCGATCCCGCCGGTGAGATGCCAGATGAGCCAGCTGTCGATGGTGCCGAAGATCGCGTTCCCCGCCTCGGCGTCGGCACGCACACCGTCGACGTTCTCGAGGATCCACTGCACCTTCCCCGCGGCGAAGTACGTCGCCGGCGGGATACCCGCTCTGCGACGGATCAGATCACCGTGGCCGTCGCTGTCGAGTTGCTTCGCGATGCGGTCGGTGCGGGTGTCCTGCCAGACGATCGCGTTGTAGTAGGGCCGCCCGGTGTGACGGTTCCACACGACCGTCGTCTCGCGCTGGTTGGTGATGCCCAGTGCGGCGAGGTCGTCGGCGGCGATCCCCGCCCGCCGCAGCGCGGTCTGCAGGACCGACGAGGTGCGTTCCCAGATCTCGACCGGATCGTGTTCGACCCAGCCGGCCCGGGGCATCACCTGCTGGTGTTCGAGCTGGTGACGCGCCACCTCGGCGCCCTCGTGATCGAAGATCATGAACCGGGTGCTGGTGGTGCCCTGGTCGATCGCGCCGACGTACCTGGCCACGCGTGTCCTTCCGCCGTCACGAGGTGGTCGGGGACGATCTTGCCCTGTCCGACCCACTTTCGGCGGGAGCATGCATCGGCAGATCGTGGACGGGTCGACGACGACCGAGTTACCGGAGTTCATCTGTTCGGACCAATGCCGCTATCGAACACACGTTCTATGATGTGTGTACAGCTTTCCCCGGGGAGGAGCATGGTGAGCAACAGCCTGATCGACGACTACGCGGCGCTGCACGCCCTGCTGGAGGAGATCGCCGAAGCGCCGTCGGATTCCTGCACGGAGCTCGAGGTCGCCGGGTTGGCGATCACCCATGAGCACGCAGTCCGCAAGATGGGTTCGATTGGGCTGCAGCGCATTCTGGACGTCTCGGATCGGGAAGCCTTTCGGTCGGTGCAGTGCGTGAAGCTGGACGAGTTCGTCGGGCAACGCCTGCGCATCACCAATCCGCGCAAGCGGCTGCGGCAGGTCACGCAGCTCGCCGCGATGCACGCGTTGACCGGTGAGAAGCTGCCGCCGCGCTGCCCGGAGACCGCGGACGCGATGGCCGACGGAGCGCTCGGCCACGAGCACGTCGACGCCGTACTGGACGTGATGGCCAAGGTGCCGTCGGCGACCCCGCCGGAGATGCGGGATCTGGCCGAGGAGCAGCTGGCCGAGATCGCGCGGCACCACTCGCCGCGGGAGATCACCCGCGCCGGCGCCCGGATCTTGTCGCACCTCGACCCCGACGGGGACCTCCCGGACGACCGCGATCGCGCCCGCAACCGCAGCCTGTCGCTGGGTGCGCAGGACACGTTGGGCATGTCGACACTGATGGGCACCCTCGATCCCACCACCCGAGCGCTGTTCGAGGTTCTGCTCGCGGCCTGGGCCAAACCGGGCATGAACAATCCCGACGACGAGCAGTCACCCAGGGGTGGCGCCCACGACGAGGGCATCGACCAGGATCAGTTGCGCGACGCCGCGTCACGCGATTGCCGGACTCAAGCGCAACGCAGTCACGACGCCTTCCACGCCCTGCTGCAGGCCGCATCCGACGGCGGGCTCTACGGCGCCTCGCACCGCGGGCTGCCGCCGCACATCATCGTCTCCATCACCGAAGCCCAACTCCGCGAGCGGGCGGGGATCGGGCACACCACGACGGGCACGGATCTCCCGATGTCGGAGGTCGTGAAGCTCGCCGCACAGGCGCAGATGTACCTGGCGGTGTTCGACGATCACACCGGCGAGGCGCTGTACTTCGGGCGGGCCAAGCGGCTCGCGTCGGAGTCGCAGCGGTTCGTGAAATTCGCCGAGTACGGCGGCTGCTCCAAACCCGGCTGCCCGCGGCCGTTCTCCCACACCGAAGCCCACCACGCCGAACAAGACTGGGCCGACGGCGGGAACACGGACATCACTGATCTCGCCCCGGCCTGCGGGCCACACAACCGCGCCGTGCACGACGGGCCCGGCGGCTGGCGAACCGAGAAGATCCTCGACGGACCCGACCGCGGGAAGTACGGGTGGGTCGCCAACGGCACCACCGACCCACCCCGAACCAACCACCTCCACCGACCAGACCGCATCCTCGACGACACCTCACCACCCGAACCGGAATGGTCGGATATCGAGCACTCGCTCGAACTGATCCTCACCGAACACACCTCGGCGCCCACACCACCCGACCCGGTGATCATCCGCGTCATCGACTACCGCGCACCGGTCAGACCGTCCTGCTGATCCGGAGGACCGCGGTGTCGTGTGGGGCCACCGTCACCGTGATGGACTGCCCGGCGGCGGCGACCTCGCGGCCCGTCCACACGTCGATCGTGGTCCCGTCCGCGCCGACGACCGAACGGTCCACCGGGATCGTCTCCGTCTGGTCGCCGGGGTTCGTCACCGACACCGCGACGGAGCCGTCGGCCAGTCGGCGGGCACGGGTCCAGCCGTCCGAGGTGACCGCGCGGGCCATCGCGCCCGCGGGATCCTGATCGATCGCGACGATCCCGGTCGACGCCAACAGATCTCGTGTCGTGGTGCTCATCCGGGTCAGGTCGTTGCCGGCGATCAGAGGCGACGCCGCCATCGCCCAGAGGGCGAGGTGGCTGCGCTGCTCGGCAGCGGTCAGCGAGTCGCCGACGCCGATCTCCAGCATGTCGAGGTCGAGCCATCGCCCCGCCCCGACCGTCACGTCGGCATCGCGGGCAGCGTCGGCGATGTCCGCAATGCCCTGATAACCCGAGGCGTCCTGTCCTGACCGCCACACGGATTCGATGTCGTTGGTCAGGCGAGTCGTCGTCGCCACGCCACCCCAGTCGTGCACGGCTCCCGGGACGCCGTCGGTCGCGGTGATCCCGCTGTTGGGATTGATCGCCAACACCATCGGCCGTCCGGTCGCGCGGATCGCGTCGCGCATCGCGACGAACGCCGACCGCTGGGCACTCGGATCGGCATCGGAGGAGCACCAGTCGTCCTTGACGTAGTCGACACCCCACGCCGCGAACGTCTGCGCGTCGACCGTCTCGTGTTCCCGACTGCCCGTGTCGCCGGGGTAGGTGCCGTTGAGCTGCGCGCACGTCCGGGCCCCGGCGCCGGTGTAGATCCCGAACCGCAGACCCCGCGCGTGGAGGTAGTCACCGAGCGCGTCCATGCCCGACGGGAAACGGTCGGGTGCGGCCACGAGACGTCCGGACGGGTCCCGGGACGGCGCCTGCCAGCAGTCGTCGACGACGACGTAGCGGTACCCGGCGGCCGCGAGCCCCGACGACACGAGCGCGTCGGCCTGTGCGCGCACGATCTGCTCGGTCACGCCGCACCCGAAGGTGTTCCAGCTGTTCCATCCCATCGGGGGAGTGGCGGCAACCCCGGGAATCGCGACCGCGTCCTCACTCACCTCATGTCCCACGGACCCTCCACAGCCGGCGACGACGAGCACCATCAGCAGGGAGGTCACCCGGACACACAGACGCCCGCGCATCGACGAGGCCTCCATGTCGAGACACGGTAGGCGTCGTCACTGCGCGGGCGCTGTGACGGTGCTGTGGGTCGGTGAGGTCAGCGCGAGAACATCAGCGCGCGCTTGACCTCCTGGATCGCCTGCGTCACCTGGATGCCACGCGGGCAGGCGTCGGTGCAGTTGAACGTGGTGCGGCAGCGCCACACGCCGTCGACCCCGTTGAGGATGTCGAGACGCTCGGCAGCACCCTCGTCACGGCTGTCGAAGATGAACCGGTGTGCGTTCACGATGGCGGCCGGACCGAAGTAGCTGCCCTCGTTCCAGTACACCGGGCAGCTCGTGGTGCAGCAGGCACACAGGATGCACTTGGTGGTGTCGTCGAACCGGTGGCGGTCGCTCTGACTCTGGATGCGCTCGCGGGTCGGCTCGTTGCCGCTCGTCATGAGGAACGGCTTCACCGCGCGGTACGCGTCGAAGAAGGGCTCCATGTCGACGACGAGATCCTTCTCCACCGGCAGCCCACGGATGGGCTCGACGGTGATGGTGATCTCCTTGTTCTTGTCCTTCGGCAGCAGGTCCTTCATGAGGAGCTTGCAGGCCAGACGGTTCACGCCGTTGATCCGCATCGCGTCGGACCCGCAGACACCGTGCGCGCAGCTGCGACGGAACGTGAGACTGCCGTCGAGGTAGCCCTTCACGTACAGCAGCAGGTTGAGCATGCGGTCGGTCGGCAGTGCCGGCACCCGGAAGCTCTCCCAGCCCTGCGCGTCCGGGTTCTCGGGGTCGAACCGGGCGATCTTCAGGGTGACCATCGTCGCCTCGTCGGGGACGGGCGGCAACGGCGGCTCGTCGGTCCGCGGGTCGGACGCGATGTCGGGCGTGGCGGTCATCAGTACTTGCGCTCCATCGGCTCGTATCGGGTCTGCACCACCGGCTTCCAGCCCAACTCGATGTCGGAGAGCAGGCCGGTCCCCTTCTTGTACGCCATGGTGTGGCGCATGTAGTTGGTGTCGTCGCGGTCGGGGTAGTCCTCGCGGGCGTGACCGCCGCGGGTCTCCTTGCGGTTCAACGCGCCGACGACGGTGACCTCCGCCATCTCCAGCAGGAAGCCCAGCTCGATGGCCTCGAGCAGGTCGCTGTTGTAGCGGGTCCCCTTGTCCTGCACACGGATGTGGTTGTACCGCTCCTTGAGCGCGTGGATGTCGGTGAGCGCCTGCTTCAGCGTCTCCTCGGTGCGGAACACCGACGCGTTGGCGTCCATCGAGGCCTGCATCTCCGTGCGGATGTCGGCGACACGCTCGTGTCCGTGCTCGGACAGGATGAGCTCGAGCCACTCGTCGACCATGCCGGTCGGGTTCTCCGGCAGCGGGACGAGATCGGCCGAGGCGGCGTACTCCGACGCGTAGATGCCCGCGCGGCGCCCGAACACATTGATGTCGAGCAACGAGTTGGTGCCGAGACGGTTCGCGCCGTGCACCGAGACGCACGCGCACTCGCCGGCCGCGTACAGACCCTTGACGACGGTGTCGGGATCGGCGAGGACCTCACCCTTGATGTTCGTCGGGATGCCGCCCATGGCGTAGTGGCACGTCGGGAACACCGGCACGTACTCGGTCACCGGGTCGACGCCGAGGTAGGTGCGGGCGAACTCGGTGATGTCCGGCAGCTTCTCGTTGAGGACGTCCTCCCCGAGGTGGGTCACGTCGATGTAGACGTAGTCCTTGTTCGGACCGGCGCCACGTCCCTCGAGCACCTCGAGCACCATCGAGCGGGCGACGATGTCGCGCGGCGCGAGATCCTTGATGGTGGGGGCGTAGCGCTCCATGAAACGCTCGCCGTCGGCGTTGCGCAGGATGCCACCCTCACCGCGGACGGCCTCGGAGATGAGGATGCCCAGCCCGGCCAGACCCGTCGGGTGGAACTGGTGGAACTCCATGTCCTCCAGCGGCAGACCCTTGCGGAAGACGATGCCCATGCCGTCACCGGTGAGGGTGTGGGCGTTCGACGTCGTCTTGTACATGCGTCCCGAGCCGCCGGTGGCGAGCACGATGGACTTCGCGTGGAAGACGTGGATCTCACCGGTCGCCAGCTCGTAGGCGACGACGCCGGTCGCGACCTGCTCGCCGGCCTCGTTCTCCGAGAGGCACAGGTCCAGTGCGTAGAACTCGTTGAAGAACTCGACGTCGTTCTTGACGCAGTTCTGGTACAGCGTCTGCAGGATCATGTGGCCCGTGCGGTCCGCGGCGTAGCAGGACCGGCGCACCGGGCTCTTGCCGTGGTCACGGGTGTGGCCGCCGAAGCGGCGCTGGTCGATCTTGCCCTCCGGCGTGCGGTTGAAGGGCAGGCCCATCTTCTCCAGGTCGAGGACGGCGTCGATCGCCTCCTTGCACATGACCTCGGCCGCGTCCTGGTCGACGATGTAGTCGCCGCCCTTGACGGTGTCGAAGGTGTGCCACTCCCAGTTGTCCTCCTCGACGTTCGCGAGGGCGGCGCACATGCCGCCCTGCGCGGCGCCGGTGTGGCTGCGCGTCGGGTAGAGCTTCGTCAGCACAGCGGTGCGCGCTCGAGGCCCCGCCTCGATCGCGGCACGCATGCCGGCGCCACCGGCGCCGACGATGAGGACGTCATAGCGATGCTCTTGCATGGATCTTCTCTCCTTGTGAGCGCTAGCTGACGGAGTTCACGTCGAACGTGAGGATGGCGTAGGTGCCCAGGCCGACCGTCAGGATCATCGAGAGCGCGAGGACGACGTTCAGCCAGAAGCGCGTCGAGTCCTTGCGCGAGTAGTCGGCGATGACCGTGCGGACGCCGTTGCCGCCGTGCAGCTGGGCCAGCCACAGCATCGCGAGGTCCCACACCTGCCAGAACGGCTGGCCCCACCGCTGGGCGACGAACGCCGAGTCGATGCGGTGCACACCGTTGTCGAAGGTCAACATGATCGTCATGTGGCCGAGCGTCAGGAAGATCAGCGCGATGCCCGAGAAGCGCATGAACATCCACGCGTTCTTCTCGAAGTTGCCACCCTTGGGGCGACGCGGCGACCGCGGGTTGTCGAGGCTCGCCGGACGGTCGTGATCGGTGCCGACCGTCTTCGCGAGCTTGGGGGCTTCGGAGGTTGTCATCGAGAACTCGCCTCTCAGAGGTTGTCGACGAGGATGGCCAGCATGCGGATGGCGCCCGCGGCGAACACGACGACGAAGATCGCCGAGATCACCCAGAGCATCTGCCGCTGGTACTTGGGACCCTTCGACCAGAAGTCGACGAGGATGATGCGCACACCGTTCAGCGCGTGGTAGAGCACGCACGCGACCAGGCCGATCTCCATGAGACCGATGACCGGGTTCTTGTAGGTGTCGATGATCTGGTCGTACGTGTTCGGGTTCACGCGGATCATCGCGGTGTCCAGCACGTGCACGAACAGGAAGAAGAAGATCGACACACCGGTGATGCGGTGCAGCACCCACGACCACATGCCGGGGTCTCCGCGGTAGAGGGAGCGGCGGCGGACCGGCTCCGGCGCGACCTCGGTCTGAGCTGTCATCCCTTGGGCCTCCAACATCGTCGATGATGCGAGCGCCAGATCGGTGCGGCCCGGTCCGGCGACCTACTCTCTCGAGAGTAGACCCACTCCAGACAAGCCTTGGAATCAGCTGAGTTCTGCTCGCGGGCAGATCATTTGGATTTAGGTTTGCCTAACATGACTCGACTTGTGGGCGAGCGGTCGCCGACCGGGGCCGCGTCGGCCGGGGAGGTGCCGTCGATGGTGAGTGACACGACGTGGGATGCGTTGCGCGACAGGGCCGCACACGCGTGTTCCACCGCCTATGCGCCCTACTCCGACCACCCCGTGGGGGCCGCCGGGGTGACGGACGAGGGCCGCCTCGTGTCCGGATGCAATGTGGAGAATGTCTCATATGGACTCGGCGTCTGCGCGGAGGTCGCGCTGGTCACGGACCTGTTCCGCGGTGGCGGGGGCCGTCTGAGCGCGGTGTCGGTGACCAATCGGGCGGGCGACGTGATCATGCCCTGCGGCCGCTGCCGGCAGGTGCTGCTCGAGCACGGGGGTCCGGAGCTGCTCGTCGACCACCCGCGCGGCCCGCGCCGTCTCGGTGACCTGCTGCCCGACGCGTTCGGCCCCGACGACCTCGCCGCGGGACGCCCGTGAACCCGGGGGTCACACCGGACGCGGTGTCGGTGATCACCACCAAGCGCGACGGGGGCGCCCTCGACGACGCACAGATCGACTGGGCGATCCGCGCCTTCACCGACGGTGAGATGGCACCCGAGCAGATGTCGGCGCTGGCGATGGCCGTCCTGCTGCGGGGCATGGACCGGCGGGAGATCGCGCGGTGGACGGCCGCGATGGTCGCCACCGGCGCGCGTCTGGACTTCTCCGACCTCCGCCGCGACGGCCGCCTGCTGCGGACCGTCGACAAGCACTCCACGGGCGGTGTGGGCGACAAGATCACCCTGCCGCTCACGCCGCTCGTCGCCTCGTACGGGGTCGCGGTGCCGCAGCTGTCCGGCCGTGGACTGGGCCTGACCGGCGGCACCCTGGACAAGCTGGAGTCGATACCGGGATGGCGCGCCGACCTGACCGTCGAGGCGATGACCGCGCAGCTGCGCGACGTCGGGGCCGTGATCTGCGCGGCCGGTTCGGGCCTCGCGCCGGCCGACAAGAAGCTGTACGCGCTGCGTGACGTGACCGGCACCGTCGAGGCGATACCGCTGCTCGCCTCGTCGATCATGAGCAAGAAGATCGCCGAGGGGACCGGCGCGCTGGTGCTCGACGTGAAGGTCGGCAGCGGTGCGTTCCTCGCCGATCCCGACGACGCCCGCCAACTCGCCCGGACCATGGTCGCGCTCGGCACGGACGCCGGCGTCGACACGGTCGCCCTCGTCACCGACATGTCGACGCCGCTGGGTCGGTCGGCCGGCAACGCCGTGGAGGTGGCCGAGTCGCTGGAGGTGCTCGCCGGCGGCGGACCGCCCGACGTCGTCGAGCTCACCCTGGCGCTGGCCCGCGAGATGCTGGCCGCGGTCGGGATCGACGACGACCCCGCCGACCACCTGTCGGGGGGTCAGGCCATGGACACCTGGCGCGCGATGATCACCGCCCAGGGCGGCGATCCGGACGCCCCGCTGCCGAGCGCGGAACACACCGACGTGATCACCGCGTCGGCGGACGGGATCGTCACCGCGCTCGACGCCCGCGCGGTCGGTCTCGCGGCCTGGCGTCTGGGCGCCGGCCGGGCCCGGCCCGGCGACGCCGTGCAGTCGGAGGCCGGTGTGGTGTGGCACGTGCGACCCGGCGACCGTGTCCGCCGCGGACAGCCGATCATGACGATGCACACCCGGACTCCGGAGCGGTTCGACGCCGCCCGGGTCGCGCTCGACGCGGCGGTCACCGTCGGTGACGCTCCTCCCGCCGCCCGGGATCTGGTGCGCGAGCGTATTACCGTCTGAGAGATGAGCCTCCCCGCGTCCGAGCCCCGGCCCTCCGCCGTCGACCGCGCGTCGGCGGTCCTCGCCCCCAAGGTGCTCCTGCACGACCACCTCGACGGTGGATTGCGGCCGGCCACCGTCCTCGACCTCGCCCGGGAGAACGGGTACGACGAGCTGCCCGCCGGTGACGTCGACGGTCTCGCCCGGTGGTTCCGAGACAGCGCCGACAGCGGCTCCCTGGTGCGCTACCTCGAGACGTTCACCCACACGGTCGCCGTCATGCAGACCGCACCCGCGCTGCGTCGGGTCGCGCGGGAGTGCGCCGAGGACCTGGCCGCCGACGGCGTGGTGTACGCCGAGGTGCGGTTCGCCCCGGAACAGCACCTCACGACCGGGCTGTCGCTCGACGAGGTGGTCGAGGCGGTGCTCAGGGGCTTCGACGAGGGATCGGCGGCGGCACAGGCGACCGGCAGGCCGATCCTCGTGCGGTGCCTGGTGACCGCGATGCGGCACGCCGCCCGCTCCCGGGAGATCGCCGAACTGGCGGTGCGGTTCCGCGACCGCGGCGTGGTCGGGTTCGACATCGCCGGCGCGGAGGCCGGTCACCCGCCGAGCCGTCACCTCGACGCGTTCGAGTACATGCGGGCGAACAACGCGCCGTTCACGATCCACGCCGGAGAGGCGTTCGGCCTGCCGTCGATCCACGAGGCCATCAGCTTCTGCGGGACGGACCGCCTCGGGCACGGCGTCCGGGTCATGGACGACATCGAGCTGCCCAGCGGCACCGGCCCGTCCGGCCGCGACGTACGGGGTGCCCAGCTCGGTCGTGTCGCGAACTACGTGCGGGACAAGCGGATCCCCCTGGAGATGTGCCCCAGCTCGAACGTCCAGACCGGCGCGGTCGCGAGCATCGCCGAGCACCCGTTCGACGTGCTCGCCCGTCTGCGGTTCCGCGTGACGGTCAACACCGACAACCGGCTCATGAGCGACACCACGATGAGCAAGGAGTTCGGTGTGCTCGCCGACCAGTTCGGTTACGGCTGGGCCGATTTCGAGCGGTTCACCGTCAACGCGATGAAGTCGGCGTTCATCCACTTCGACGAACGGCTGCGGTTCATCGACGAGATCATCAAGCCCGGCTACGCCGTCCTGATCGGCTGAGCCGAGGCGATCCTGACCGGCTCAGCGGTTGCCGTCCTGACCGGCTGGGTCGTGAGTGCCTCAGGCCTTCTTGACCAGCCGTGCCTCGAACTCGTGCACGAGCGCCCGGAACTCCTCGGACTCGTTCTCGAACGGACCGCTCGGGGCGAGTCGCTTCGGGTCCGGGTTCACCGTGTAGTTCACGAACCAGCCGAGCGGCGTGGTGGACGCCAGTGCCTCGGCGACGGAGTCGTCGTCGGCGAAATCGGCGGCGTCGGTGAGGAGTTCGACGGCGAGTTCCACCTGCTTGCGGTCCATCCGGCGTGGTCCGTCGAGGATGTCGGTCGCGATTCCGGGGAGGACGTAGACGTTCTCGTCGTAGACGTCGACCTCGAGCGACCCGTCGGTCGCGGCGACGCGCACCTCGTCGAAGGTGCTGACGTCGGCGAGGTCGTGGTCGTCGGACTGGGCGACGAAGCGGGACAGTGCCCGCTCGGAGGTGAAGACGAAGATCTTCCCGTCCTTGCCGAGGAACACCGGGTCGTCGCCGAGATAGCACCGCAGCGTGAGGTACTCGGCCGCGTCGGTGACGATCCGGATGGGATCGATGCCGACCGACGACCAGAAGTCGTCCTCGAGGTCGTCCTCGTCGTCGGTGTCGTCCTCGGCGTCCGCCTCGTCGACCGCACCGGCACCGGCGACGATCTCGACGTCCTCGTCGTCGGGCTCGTCCTCGTCCTCGGCGCTCGACGCAGCCTCGAGCTCGGCCTCCGCGGTGGCCACCGCGGTCGCGTCGACGTCCGGCGTGGAGATGACCTCGTCGATGGCGTCGACGACATCGTCCCAGTGCTTGTCGATGAGGGTGCCGATCCGGCCCCAGAGCTCGAGGCCCTCCTTGCCGACGAAGTTCGTCGTGCCGACGGTCACCGCGCCGAGGATCGGATTGCCGTTGAAGAACCGTGTGACGGTGGACAGCTCGCAGACCTCGCCGATGATGCGCACGATCTCCAGCGCGTCCTCGAGCTCGGCCACCACCTCGGGTGTCGGGTCCTCCGCCGCGAGTTCCGGGACGCCGATCAGGTCGTACGTCTTGTCCTTGGCCGGGACGAGTTCCTCGGCCTGGACGCCGGAGATGGTCTCCCACGCAGGGTGTTCGACGAGGTCGTTGTCCTCGTCGGATCGGACGAACGCGACGAGTTGGGCGACACCGGGGAAGCCGTAGAGGTCCTCGTCGAGACCGAGGAACGCCTCCCACTCGTCGTCACCCTCACGCCACCGCGGCGCCCACAGCGTGACCACGTTTCCGTCGGTCAGTCCGAGCTCGATCGGGACGATGTCTCCGGCCATGGCTCGCAACCCTAGCGGGGCCGGCTGTGGACCACCGCAGGTGGCCCGCTGACCGGCGCGGATGTCTCTCAGCGGGGTCGGAAGAAGCCCTCGAACGCCTGCCCGGCGTTGCTGGTGCGGATCGGCGAGATGCCGACCGGGTCACCCGCCTCGATCATCTGACCGTTCCCCACGACCATCGCGACGTGGCCGGACCAGACGGCCAGATCGCCGGGGAGGAGCTCACCGCGGTCCACCCGATAGCCCGCCGTGTCCTGGTCCTGTGCGAGTCGGGGCAGCTCCACGCCCGCCTGCCGGTAGGCGTACTGCGTCAGTGCGCTGCAGTCGAGTCCGCGGCCCGGTGTGGTCCCGCCCCAGGCGTAGGGGACCCCGCGTTGCGACAGCGCGGCACGCACCGCCGTCGCCGCCCGCTCGTTCGGGGCGTAGGCGACCGAGCCGTCGGGCAGGGTGACGGCCACCCTCCCCGCCGACGACGGCGATGTGCTCGCGCCCGGATGCGCCGGTTCCGCGCGGCCGGGTGCGGCGCCCGTCGTCGACGCGCCGACGTCGTGCCGGAGCCGGCCGGGGTCGGGCAGAGCGGGCGCCCGTCGGCGACCGATCGCCTCGGCACGCCGCCGGAGCCCCTCCAGCTGCGCCCGGGTGCGGCCGACGATGACGAGTGCGTGGGCGAGGTGCGTCGCGGCGAGTCCCACGAGGGCCATCAACCCCGGTGGCTGGCTGATCGTCGGGCCGAGTGCGTCGGCCGCGGCGGTGAAGGAGTCGAGCACTCCGCGCAATCCGGTGGCGGCCTCGGCGACCACGACGCCGGCCTCGTCGCCGATGTCCGCGACGGACCGGGCGTCGTCGGCGAGACCCGTGAGGTGGCCGCGATGCGCGTCGACCGTCGCACGCGCGGCGTCGGCACCGACCGAGTCCCAGACGGCGCCGGTCGAATCGGCGAAACGGCCGACGTCGTCGGCGGCGCGGTCGAGCGCACCCGCCGTGTCGCGGAGGCCGGCGAGCGGCCCGCCACCGGGGGGACTCCCGGTCCCGACGGTGTCGAGCAGGGCCCGCAGCGGCGCCGCCAACGCCGTGACCATCCCGCTCATGCCGCGGTACCGACGTCGCGGAGACGGCCGGCGGCGTCGTCGTCGGTGGCCCGGTACGCCCTCGCCGAGGTCGCCGTGGCCTCGGCGATCCGTCGGAGCGCGGCGCCCGCGTCGGCGGTCGCGCGGTGGTTCTCCACGGCGAGGCGGAGGAGCACGGCGACGAGGTCGCCGGCGATCAGGCCGAGGGCGAGGGAGGTTGAGTCGGCCGCGCCGAGTGCCGTGACGGCGGGGGTCGCGGCGAGGGTCGCACCGGTGTCGTCGAGACCGGCGGAGAGGTCGGCGAGCGGGGCGCTGCGGACCGAGAGCGGGGTGCTGTCCATGCTCGATTGGACGCGCGGCACCGTCGCCCGGTTCCCCTCGCGATCGACCAGCCCGCCCGCGGCGCGGGTTCGGTGCGCAGGACCGGACGGACCTACGATGCACCGATGGACGCAGACGCGACCCCGGCGGCGACCGACCCTCACACGTCGGATGCGGTGATCGTCGTCGACCATCCGTTGGCGCACGCGCGACTGACCACGCTGCGGGATCGCCGGACCGACAACGCCGCCTTCCGTGGGGCTCTCGCCGACCTCACCCAGATGCTGATCTACGAGGCCCTGTGCGGTGCGGCGGAGGACCCGGTCGGCATCGAGACGCCGCTCGTCACGACGACGGGATCGAGGCTGGCGACGCCGCCACTGCTGGTGCCGGTGCTGCGCGCGGGCCTGGGGATGGTGGAGCAGGCGCACGCGATGATCCCCGAGTCGAACGTGGGTTTCGTCGGCATCGCCCGCGACGAGGAGACCCACGAGCCCGTGCCGTACCTGGAGTCCCTGCCCACCGACCTGTCACGGACACCCGTCTTCGTGCTCGACCCCATGCTCGCGACCGGCGGGTCGATGGTGCACACCATCGGGCTCCTCGCCGGCCGCGGCGCGGTCGACGTCACCGCGGTGTGCGTGGTGGCCGCACCGGAGGGCATCGCGGCGCTGGCGACGTGCAGCCCGCCGGTGCGTCTGGTCACGGCAGCCGTCGACGACGGCCTGGACGAGAACGCCTACATCGTCCCGGGTCTCGGGGACGCCGGCGATCGTCAGTTCGGGCCCCGATGACCGACGCCGCCGACCATGTCCCGGACACCCCCGTCATCGGGGACGGGGTGTTCCGCGTCCGGTCGGCCGCGGTCGTCCGCTCCGGTGACGCGCTGCTTACCCTGGCGCACGGCTCGCTCTCGCCGGAGTTCCTGCCGGGCGGTCGCGTCCGGTCGGCGGAGAGCGCGTTCCACGCCTGCGAGCGCGAGCTGATGGAGGAGATCGGTGTTCCGCTCCCGATCGGCCCGTTGCACCTGATGGTCGAGAACTTCGTCGCGACGGCCGGTGCGGACATGCACGAGATCGTCTTCTGCTTCGACGTCGACGGTGCCGATCTGGACCTGGACGACGCCCGCGGGTGGGGTGTGGACCACACGTTCCGCTGGCGGACGCGAGACGAGCTGTCGCACAGCGGGTTCGAGCCGCTGCCGCTGGTGCCGATGCTGTTCGAGTCCGGTCCCGCCGTCCGGTCGGTGGTGCTCCGCGACGGCGAGCTGGTCAGCTCCTGACGGGTTCCCGTCGGGTCGTCGCCGACCAGCGCCCGCGGACGCGGTCGAGCTGGACCGGATGATCGAAGCACGCGCTCACCGTCTCCGACGTCAACGCCTCGTCGACGGGTCCCTGTGCGACCGACCGCCCGTCGGCCAGCAGCAGCGCGTGCGACGTGCTGGTGGGCAGGTCCTCGAGGTGGTGGGTGACCATGATGCTCGCGAGATCCGGGACCTGCGCGCGGAGGTCGTCGATCCCGAGTAGGAGTTGTTCGCGCGCCGCGAGGTCCAGGCCGGTGGCGGGTTCGTCGAGCAGGACCAGCGACGGCGACCCGATCAGCGCACGGGCGACGAGGGTCCGGCCCCGTTCACCCTGGCTCATGGTGGTCCACGGCAGGTCGCGGCGTGACGCCATGCCGAGGACGTCGAGGAGGTCGTCGGCGCGACGGTGCTCGGCCGCGGTGTAGGTGCGCCGGCGGTCGAGCTCGGGCGTGTTGGTCAGGCCGGTCAGGACCACGTCGTGGGCGCTGGACGGGAGGTCGAGACGGTGGCGCGGGTCGACGTGACCGATGTGGGTGCGCAGAGCACGCATGTCGACGCGACCGAGCCGGGCGCCGAGCACGTCGACCGTGCCGTGGGTGGGGTGGCCGAATGCGCCCAGGATGTGCAGCAGCGTCGACTTGCCGGCCCCGTTCGGACCGAGCAAGGCCCAGTGCTCACCCGGATGGACGCGAACGGTGATGTCGGACAGCAGATGCCGGCCACCTCGGATGACGTCGACGCCGTCGGTGGCGACGACGGGTGCAGCGGTGGCGGTCACGACGGTGCTCCCGTGAGCAGCTCGGTGGCGGTGGTGCGCAGGCGTGCCATGAGGTCGGCGGCACGTGACCGGGAACCGGCGACGTCGGGATCGGGCGGGAGCGCGACCTCGAGGTAGGCCTTGATCTTCGGTTCC
Organism: Williamsia serinedens; assembly: GCF_024171725.1. Lineage (GTDB taxonomy): Bacteria > Actinomycetota > Actinomycetes > Mycobacteriales > Mycobacteriaceae > Williamsia_A > Williamsia_A serinedens. The sequence goes on along the minus strand of NZ_JAMTCG010000003.1, from coordinate 60,844 downwards.
GTCCCGGACGGTCGGACGATGATCCGCAGGCGCCGGCCGTCGTCGCGTGCGGTGATCGCGACGGCGTCGGTGTGCAGGCCGTCGTCGCGGGTCGCGTGGTCGTCGACCGTGGCGGGGGTGTCCAGCAGGGCGGTCGGCGATGCAGAGCGCAGGCGCGTCATCACCGCGGTGATCTCGGCGAGGTCGTCGGTCCGGTGGGACACCTGGCCGGTGACGTGGACGCCGTGACGCGCGGCCAGGTCGTCCGAGGCGCGCGAGAGCACCTGGCGTGCCGGGGTGTCGGCCGATGTCCGGGCGGCCACGAGGTCGACGACGGCGACGGCGGTGGCGATGCCGTCCTTGTCCCGGACGGCATCCGGGTCGACGCAGTGACCGATGGCCTCCTCGTAGGCGTACACGAGCCCGTCACCGGCCCGGACGAGCCACTTGAAGCCCGTGAGTGTTCGGGCGAACCGCGCCCCGTGGTGCTCGCAGACACGTTCGACGAGTGACCCGGACACGATGGTCGTGGCGACCAGGGGCGACGCCACGGCGTCGGATGCGGTGTGCGACAGCAGGTGATCGGCCAGGAGCGCGCCGGTCTCGTCGCCGGTGAGCATCCGCCAGGTGCCGTCGATCTCCGTGCCCACGGCGCAGCGGTCGGCGTCCGGGTCGAGCGCGATCGCGACGTCGGCCTCGGTGCGACGGGCGAGGTCGAGCAGCATGTCCGCGGCACCGGGCTCCTCCGGGTTGGGGAACGCGACGGTGGGGAAGTCCGCGTCGGGGGCGAACTGCTCCTCGACGACGCCGACGTCGGTGATGCCTGCGCCGCGCAGGGCGGCCACGGCTGGCGCGCCGCCGACCCCGTGCATCGCGGTCAGTGCCACGCGGACCGGGCGGGGACCGGCGCCGAACCGCTCGACGATGCGCGCGAGGTAGCGGTCGACGGCCTCGTCGCCGCGGGGATCCCTGGTCGGGGTCGGGGTGGTCGACGGAGTGTCGTCGTCGGGTGCGCCGGCGGGTGGCGCGTCCATCACCGCCTCGATCTCGGCGTCGGCCGGCGGGATCAGTTGCGCACCGCGCGCGCGGTCGTCGCCGCCGAGGTACACCTTGTAGCCGTTGTCGGCCGGCGGGTTGTGCGAGGCGGTGATCATGATCCCGGCGGCCGCGTGGAGCGCCCGGGTCGCATGCGCGAGAACGGGTGTCGGCGTCGGGTCGGGGAGGGCGACGACGTCGAACCCGCGCCGGCGCATCACGGAGGCGGCCTCGGCGGCGAACGCGTCGGAGCCGTGACGGGCATCGCGACCGATCACCACGGTCTCGGTCTCGCCGGGATGCTGCCGGAGCCAGGTGGCCAGCGCCTCCGTCGCTTGACGGACCACCAGTCGGTTCATCCCCGACGGCCCGGCCCGCACCGGGCCCCGCAGTCCCGCCGTGCCGAATCGCAGGGGACCCGAGAACCGTTCGGCCACCTGATCGTCGTCCAGCGCGATGAGCTCGGCCCGCGTCGCCGGGTCGGGGTCGGCGACGAGCCAGGCGTGCACCGCGTCGACGACAGAACCGCCGTCGGGCAGGTCGGTCCCGTCGGTCACAGTGCCTCGACGACGCGACCCAGCAGTGCGCCCAGAGCGGGCGCGGAGGCCTGCCCGGCCTGCAACACCTCGGTGTGATCGAGTGGGGCGCCGGTGATCCCCGCGGCGAGGTTCGTGACGAGCGAGATGCCGAGGACGTCGAGCCCGGCGGCGCGGGCCGCGATGGTCTCGTGCACCGTCGACATGCCGACCAGGTCGGCACCCAGGGTCGCCAGCATCCGGATCTCGGCCGGCGTCTCGTAGTGCGGCCCGGGCAGCCCCGCGTACACCCCGTCGGCCAGGGACGGATCGACTCCCCGGGCGACCTCGCGCAGGCGCGGGGAGTAGGCGTCGACCATGTCGACGAACTGGGCACCCCGCAGCGGTGACCGTCCGGTGAGGTTCAGGTGGTCGGAGATGAGGACGGGCTGGCCGACCGCCATGTCGCCGCGGATGCCGCCGGCCGCGTTGGTGAGCACGATCGTGTGGACGCCGGCCGCCGCGGCGGTGCGCACGCCGTGGACGACGCGCTCGAGGGGATGTCCCTCGTAGGCATGGGTTCGTCCGAGCAGGACGAGCACCCGCCGACCGCCCACGTCGACGGAGTGCACGGTGCCCGCGTGACCGGCCGCCCGCGGGCGGGTGAACCCCGGGACATCGGCCATCGGGACGGTGGCCCGCGTCCCGCCGATGTTCTCCGCGGCGGGCGACCATCCCGACCCGAGCACCACCGCCACGTCGTGGGCGGCCGACCCCAGCCGCTCGGCGAGCACGGCAGCCGCCGCGCTCGCGGCCGCGTCGGGATCGTCGACAGGATCGACCTCGGACGGAGGGGTGCTCATGCGTCGAGCGTAGAACCGGGGCCCCCGGCGGGCCGGGCGGGATCGACGACGGGCCGGGCGGGATCGACGGCGCAGTCGGGTGGGGCGTGCCCCGCGATATGGTCATGCGATGCCGTATCTGACCCGCTCCGGAGACGTCTGGGAGCTGTACCTGGGGACGCAGGGCCACGACCTCGACCCCGACAACCCCGAGAACCGTTTCGCGACGGCGTGGCTCACCGCGCTCGAGACCGCCCTCGATGAGGTCGAGGCACAGGCGACCGGCGCCCTGGTGATCACCGCGACGGGCAAGTTCTTCAGCAACGGCCTGGAGATCGCGGAGCTGGCCGACCCGGCGAACCAGGACACCTACATCGACCGTGTGCACGCGATCTACGCCCGGGTGCTGACGCTCCCGGTCGCGACGGTCGCCGCGGTGAACGGTCACGCCTTCGGGGCGGGCGCCATGCTGGCGCTCTGCGCCGACCACCGCGTCATGCGCACCGAACGGGGGTTCTGGTCGCTGCCCGAGGTCGCGCTGGGGATGCCGTTCCCCGACGGCATGGCGTCACTGCTGGCCGAGCGGCTCCCCGAGAGCACCCGCACCGAGGCGATGACCACGAGCCGCCGGTACGGCGGCGACGAGGCCGCCACCGCCGGGATCGTGGAGGAGGCCGTGGCCGTCGACGACCTCCTGCCGCGGGCCCGCGAGATCGCCCAGGCACGTGCCGGCGTCGCCGGTGCGAACCTGGCGAGCGTCAAGCGCACGATGCGTCGCGCGGTCCTCGCCGACCTCGCGCCGACCGCCGCACGATGACGATTCCCGCGCCCGGGACGGGTCCCGCCGGCGCGGATGCCGCCACCCGGTGGCTCGCGGTCCACCGGGACACGATGATCGGCTGGCGTCGCGACCTGCACGCCCACCCCGAACTGTCCCGGCAGGAGCACCGCACGACCGACATCGTGCTCACCCACCTGCGCTCCCTCGGACTCGACCCGCAGCGGCTGCCGCTGGGAACCGGGGTGGTGTGCGACCTGGGCCCGTCGGAACCGCGGATCGCGCTGCGCGCCGACATGGACGCGCTGCCCGTCGCCGAACGCACCGGACTGCCGTTCGCGTCCACGATCGACGGTGTGTCGCACTCCTGCGGTCACGATGCGCACACCGCGGTCCTCATGGCCGTCGCCGCCGTCTTGGCCGAGGTCAAGGATCTGCCGACCGGGGTGCGACTGCTGTTCCAGGCGGCCGAGGAGGTGATGCCGGGCGGCGCGCTCGATGCCGTCGACGCCGGTGTCACACAGGGGATCTCGCGGATCTTCGCACTGCACTGCGACCCCAAGCTCGTCGTCGGGCGGGTGGGTCTGCGCGAGGGTGCGATCACCTCGGCCGCCGACCACATCGAGGTCGTCCTGCACTCGCCGGGCGGCCACACGTCGCGACCGCACCTCACCGGTGACCTCGTGCACGCGATGGGCACGGTCATCACCGGGTTGCCCGCGGTCCTCTCGCGTCGCGTCGACCCCCGCACCGGCACCGTCATGGTGTGGGGCGCCGCGCATGCTGGCAACGCGCCCAACGCCATCCCGCAGGAGGGCCGTCTGCGCGGCACCGTCCGCACCGGTGACCACGCCACCTGGGCACTGCTCGAGCCGTTGGTCGCCGACGCCGTCGAGGGACTGCTGCGCCCGCTCGGTGTGGCGCACGAGCTGCACTACCGCCGTGGGGTGCCGCCGGTCGTCAACGACCCGATCGCGACCGACATGATCCGTCGCAGCGCGGAGGCGTACGCGCCGGGGACCGCCACCGACACACCGCAGTCCGGCGGGGGCGAGGACTTCTCGTGGTACCTCGAGCACGTGCCCGGTGCGATGGCGCGCCTGGGCGTCTGGAACGGTGAGGGCGATCCGGTCGACCTGCATCAGCCCAACTTCGACCTCGACGAGCGTGCGCTCGACGTCGGTGTCGCGACGCTCGCCGGGGTCGTGCTCGGGTCCTGAGCGCACCGGACGTGGTCGCGGTGACCGGCAGCCGCCGACCGCGCTCCTAGAGATCCGGTTCGGCGCCCGGTCCGGGGCCGACGTTGCGGGCGTCCCGCACCCGCAGTGCGTGGACGTACTCCGCCGGCGCACCGGCGATCTCGGCGGCCTCGGCCATCACGCCGAGGTACCTCGCCGACGGGAGCCCGCCCTCGAACGCGTCGAGCACGTACAGCCACGCCAGCACCGGGCCGTCGTCGGTGTCGACGCGGGCGCGGATCTTGCGGTGGATACCGAGTTCGGACCCCTCCCAGGAGTCGAGCGACGACTCGTCCTCCTCGGTGACGTCGTAGAGGACGACGAACACCTTGGCGTCGGGGTCCGACCGGTCCTCGGTGACGGTGGCGAGCGCGCCCTCCCAGCCGATGTCGCCGCCGCCGAAGGTCAACCGCCATCCGGACAGCCAGCCGGTGCCGGCCATCGGGGAGTGCGGTGCCCGCTCCGACATCTGGTCCGGGTGCATGTTCGACCCGTAGGCGGCGTAGATCGGCACGGCGTGAGCCTAGATGGTCGTCGGCGGTCGGGGAACTCCGGTGGTGGGCGGCAGGAGTCCGGATCGACTAGTTTCGATCACGACGGGGGCAACCCGGGGTGTGCGAGGACGGAGTGGATCACAGGTGACGGTGAGGTACGCGTGACGAGGATCGTGATCATCGGAGGCGGACCCGCCGGGTACGAAGCGGCCCTCGCCGGAGCCGCCTACGGGGCGGATGTGACCGTCGTCGACGCGGACGGTGTGGGCGGTGCGTGTGTGCTCTGGGACTGCGTCCCGTCGAAGACCTTCATCGCCTCCACCGGCATCCGCACCGAGGTGCGCCGGGCTGTCGACCTCGGCATCAACCTCTCCCACGACGACGCGCTCGTGTCGTTGCCGCAGATCCACCAGCGCGTCCGTGATCTCGCCTTCGCCCAGTCCGCCGACATCCGGTCGCGACTGGTCAGCGAGGGTGTCTCCATCGTCGCCGGCCGTGGCCGGCTCGCCGACGCCGAGCCGGGGCTGTCGACGCACAGCGTGATCGTGACCCCGACCGACGCCGACGGGCAGCCCGTCGCCGACGCCCCCGAGGACACCCTCACCGCCGATGTCGTGCTCATCGCGACCGGCGCCTCGCCGCGCGTGCTGCCGTCGGCGCAGCCGGACGGGGAACGCATCCTCACCTGGCGCCAGCTCTACGACCTCGACGACCTGCCCGATCACCTCGTCGTCGTCGGGTCCGGTGTCACGGGCGCGGAGTTCGTCCACGCCTACACCGAGCTCGGTGTGAAGGTGACTCTCGTCTCCAGCCGTGACCGGGTCCTGCCCGGCGAGGACGAGGACGCCGCCCTGGTGCTGGAGGAGGTGCTGGCCGAGCGTGGTGTCGAACTCGTCAAGCACGCCCGTGCCGACGAGGTGAAGCGGGTCGGCGACGGCATCGAGGTGCACCTCTCCGACGGTCGTGTCGTCTCGGGGTCACACGCCCTGATGACGGTCGGGTCGGTCCCGAACACCGGCCACCTCGGCCTGGACAAGGTGGGCATCGAGTTGTCGCCGGGCGGGTACATCGCCGTCGACCGTGTGTCGCGGACGTCGGCACCGGGCGTGTACGCCGCCGGCGACTGCACGGGCCTGCTCCCGCTCGCGTCGGTCGCGGCCATGCAGGGCCGCATCGCGATGTACCACTCGCTCGGCGAGGGTGTCGCACCGATCAAGCTCAAGACCGTCGCCTCGGCCATCTTCACCCGCCCGGAGATCGCGACCGTCGGCGTGAGCCAGCAGGCCATCGACGACGGCGAGTACCCCGCCCGCACGGTGATGTTGCCGCTGGCCACCAACCCCCGCGCGAAGATGAGCGGACTGCGTCGCGGCTTCGTGAAGATCTTCTGCCGCCCGGCGACCGGTGTCGTCATCGGTGGGGTGGTGGTCGCGCCGAACGCCTCCGAGCTGATCCTCCCCATCGCGCTCGCCGTGCAGAACAAGCTGCCCGTCAACGACCTGGCCCAGACCTTCTCGGTCTATCCGTCCTTGACCGGCTCGGTCACCGAGGCCGCGCGTCAGCTGATCCGACACGACGACCTCGACTGATCGCGACGGCGCGTCCCAGCCGTGACGCCGCGACCCGCAGCGTGTCGGGGTCGAGCGTGGCGTAGCTGACGCGGAGACAGTCCGACAGGTCGCGGGCGACGGCGAACGCCGGACCCGGGACGAAGGCGACGCCCTCGTCGGCGGCGACCGCCAGACAGGCGGTCGCGTCGAGTCCGGGCACCCGGATCCAGCTGAACATCCCGCCGTCGGGCTCGGAGATCTTAGCGTCGTCGGGCAGTTCGCTGCGCAGGGCAGTGACCAGCGCGTCCGCGCGTTCGGCGTAGGCGACGCGGAGCGTGTCGAGGTGGTCCTCGAGCCACGGGCGGTCGTCGAGGAGGTCGGCCGTGACCGACTGCGTCAGCGTCGACCCGCACAGGTCGGCCGACTGCCGGAGCCGTTCGACCGTCCCGACGACGGGCGGGGGCGCGAGCAGCCACCCGACGCGCAGCGCCGGCGCGAGGATCTTCGACGCCGAGCCGAGCGAGACGACCCGCTCACCGTGGCGACGGATCGGGCCGGGGTCGTCACCACGGAACCGCAGGCGGCCGTACGGGTCGTCGTCGACGACCCAGAAGCCGTAGGTGTCGGCCAGTTCGGCGAGATGGCGCCGACGGTCGACGTCGGCGCTGACCCCGCCGGGGTTGTGGAACGTGGCGACGGTGTGGACCAGGCGCGGCCGCAGACCCTCGCGACACCAGTGCTCCAGGAGCTCGGTGTCCATGCCGGTCGGCGTGAGTGGCAGACCGCGGATGTCGGCGCGGACCGCCTCGAACGCCTGTCGCGCGCCCACGTACACCGGGTCGTCGACGACCACGACGTCGCCGGCGTCCACGAGAGCGGTCGCCAGCAGCGACAGCGCCTGCTGCGAACCGTGGGTGACGAGGACGTCGGCCGGGTCCACGTCCTCGTGACGTCCGATCGCCGCGCGGGCGGCACCCGTTCCGGCGCTGACGGTGTACTGCAGTGACGACGGGTCCGTCAGGGCGGCGGCGGTCGCCGCGGCGATGCGACCGGCCGGGATCAGCTCGGTCGCGGGCAGGCCGCCGGCGAGGCCGAGGATGTCGGGACGTTCGGTGACCGCGAGCAGGTCACGGATGGCCGAGCTGCGGACGGAGCGGGCGGCGGCGGACGGCAGGGGTGCGAGTGAGGTGCGGGACATGACGACTCCGGAGGACTCGGTGGGGTGATGCTGGTGGTCACCGTGGACTCGGGGGTCGCCCGCGCCGTCGACGGTAGTCCGGTGATCTCAGTGAGCGAAACCCGATTCTCATCAGATGAGACGTCGGCAGTCCGACGGTGCGACGCAGGCGTCGTCGGCACCGGGCCCCGTCCTGCTACTCGTGGGTAACATCGGCGCCGGGGACCGAATCGTCGTCTCGTGAGGATGTCTGCAGCCATGACCGAGCTCCCGCCCACCGCCACCGCCGACTGGGATCGCCCCGCCGATCTCAGTCCGGATCGTCGCGACGAGGCGTGGAAGCGGCTGTCGGAGGAACGCTTCGACGTGGTCGTCGTCGGTGCCGGGGTCGTCGGGGCGGGCGCCGCTCTCGACGCCGCCACCCGGGGGCTGCGCGTCGCGCTGGTCGAAGCCCGCGACATCGCCTCGGGCACGTCGAGCCGGTCGTCGAAGATGTTCCACGGGGGACTGCGCTACCTCGAACAGCTCGAGTTCGGCCTGGTGCGCGAGGCGCTGCACGAACGCGAGCTGTCGCTGCGGACCCTGGCGCCGCACCTGGTGAAGCCGCTGCCGTTCCTGTACCCGCTGACCCATCGTGTCTGGGAGCGTCCGTATGTCGCCGCGGGGCTGTTCCTCTACGACACGCTCGGTGGGGCGCGCAGCCTGCCGGGGCAGCAGCACGTCACGCGGTCGGGGGCGCTGCGGGTCGCACCGGCGCTCAAGCGGTCGGCGCTGACGGGCGGGATCCGCTACCACGACACCGTCGTCGACGACGCCCGCCACAGCCTGACCGTCGCGCGCACCGCGGCCCAGTACGGCGCGGTCGTACGGTTGTCCACGCAGGTGGTCTCGTTCCTCAGGGAGGCCGACCGCGTGAGCGGTGTCCGTGTGCGGGACACCGAGACCGGCGCCGAGACGTCGATCCGGTCGCACTGCGTCATCAACGCCGCCGGTGTGTGGACCGACGAGGTGCAGGCGCTGTCGAAGGAACGGGGGCGCTTCCGGGTGCGTGCGTCGAAGGGCGTGCACATCGTCGTCCCGCGCGACCGCATCGTCAGCGAGACCGCGATCATCCTGCGCACCCCGACGTCGGTGCTGTTCGTGATCCCGTGGGAGACCCACTGGATCATCGGCACCACCGACACCGACTGGAATCTCGACCTCGCGCACCCCGCCGCGACGCGCGCCGACATCGACTACATCCTCGAGAAGGTGAACGAGGTGCTCGTCACCCCGCTCACCCACGACGACATCGAGGGCGTGTACGCCGGGCTGCGTCCCCTGCTCGCCGGGGAGAGCGACGAGACGTCGAAGCTGTCCCGCGAGCACGCCGTCGCCTCGCCCGCACCGGGTCTCGTCTCCATCGCCGGCGGGAAGTACACGACCTATCGCGTGATGGCGGCCGACGCCGTCGACGCCTGCACCGACTTCATCCCGACCCGCGTCGCCGACTCCATCACCGAGCGTGTGCCGCTGATCGGGGCCGACGGCTACTTCGCGCTGGTCAACCAGTGCGATCATCTCGGGGAGCGGTACGGACTCCATCCTTATCGGATCCGCCGGCTGCTCAACCGGTACGGCTCGCTCATCGACGAGGTGCTGGCCGCCGCCGCGACCGACCCGACGCTGCTCGAGCCGCTCGCGGCCGCCCCGCAGTACCTGCGTGTCGAGATCGACTACGCGGCACGGTGCGAGGGCGCGCTGCACCTCGAGGACCTGCTGGCCCGGCGCACGCGGATCTCCATCGAGTACGCGCACCGCGGTGTCGACTGCGCCCGCGAGGTCGCCGACATCGTCGCGCCGCTGCTGGGCTGGACGCCCACCGACATCGCGACCGAGGTCGAGACCTACCGCAGCCGCGTGGAGGCGGAGATCGAGTCGCAGCGCCAGCCCGACGACGCCTCCGCCGACAAGCTGCGGGCCGCGGCCCCCGAGTCCCGCGGACAGATCCTGGAGCCGGTGCCGGTCCCGGACTGACCGTGGTTCGCGCATCGGGTCCGCCGGTACGGACGCCCCACTTCTGGTGTGGGCGCTCCACCTGCAGGGCGCGGTAGTGCAGACGCTCCACTTGTTCGAGGACGCTCCGGATACATCCGGAGCGTCCTCGAACATCCGGAGCGGGAACCCTGTAACTGGAGCGGAAACCCTGTAAGCGGAGCGGGAAGCGTCAGAGGGGCCAGCGGGTGTTCGTGCGCCGCTCGGCGATGTCCCAGAGTGCCGCGGCGAGTTGGTGATCCGACGCCTCCGCGGTGCGCCCGGACAGGGCCGGTGCTCCCTTCAGTCCGAACCGTCCCTCGACGCCGACGAAACTCCCCGACGGGAGCGGCTCGGTCAGGGCGAACAGGGTCGGTGCCGCGCCGGCGTCGATGTCGTTGGCGAAGACCCGACCCACCGTCGACACCACCGCGTGCCCGATCTTCGCGATCGGGCCGTCACCGACGGAGGAGAGGTTGGACCGCACCCAGCCGGGGTGGGTGAGGGTGACCGACACCGACAACCCCGCTTCGCGGTACCGGCGGTCGAGTTCCAGCCCCCACAGCATGTCGGCCAACTTCGACTGCGCGTAGGCGCGCTGGGCGTTCCAGCCCGACCGCAGGTCGAGATCGTCGAGACGAAGCGACGTCATCCGGTGCGCGTCGGACCCGACGATCACCACGGCGTCGGTGACCCGGTCGGCGATCAGGTTCGTGAGCGCGAACGGGCCGAGGAAGTTGGTCCCGATGGTCGCCTCGAACCCGTCGACGGTGTCGCGCCGGGAGACCAGCACGACGCCGGCGTTGTTGACCAGGATGTCGACGGGGTCGGTGAGGCGGTCGGCGAAGGCGCGGACGGTCGACAGGTCGGCGAGGTCGAGGTGGGACACCTCGGTCGACCCGCCGATCTCGCGGGCGCGTTGCTCCCCGCGGTCGGTGTCGCGGACGGCGAGGATGACGTGCGCACCGGCCCGGGCCAGTGCACGGGCGGTGGCGAACCCGACGCCGTTGGTGGCACCGGTGACGATCACGCGTTGACCGGAGCGGTCGCCGAGACGGTCGGGACTCCAGGGACTTACGGGCGACGAGGCGGTCATGACCCCGAGGGTAACGACGACCGCGCCGGCTCGGGCTGACAGTGCGGGCAGTGGTAGAGCACCCGCTCCTCGGTGGTGTCGGGAGTGCCGAGGAAGCTGCGCACGATCGCGGTCCCGCAGCGCATGCAGGGACGCCCGCCACGCCCGTAGACCCAGTAGCGCCGCGATCGCGCGTGGCCGGTCGTCGTGCGGACCCGACCCTTGTTCGCGACGAGCAGTCGATGACACAGGTCGACCATGGCGGGCAGGTCGACGTCGCCGGCGCCGGTGTGCGGGTGCACGCCCCGCAGGAAGCAGGCCTCGCAACGGTAGACGTTGCCGACCCCCGCCATGAGGCGCTGGTCGAGCAAGGCGAGCCCGATCGGCCGATCGCGGTCGCGGCGCAGGTTCGCGACGGCGAGTTCGGGATTCCATGTCGGCCCGAGGAGATCCGGCCCGAGGTACGACAGCGCCTCGTCGGGGTGACGCAGCATCTCGCACACCCCGAGGTCGAAGCCGACGGCCTCGTGGGTGTCGGTGCGCAGCACCAGCCGTGCGGTGTGGGCGGGTTTGGTCCACCGCGTCCCGAGCGGGTGGACCCGCCACACGCCCTCCATCTTCATGTGGGTGTGGATCGCCCAGTCGTCCCCGACGTCGACGACGACGTGTTTCCCGATGGACCGGGACGCGAGCACGGTCCGTCCGGAGAGGTCGACGGTGGCGTAGCGCGGGACCCGGAACTGGCTGTACGCCAACGGCTTCCCGGTGAAGGCGGCGGCGATGGATGCCGCGGCCTGGAACGCGGTGTCCCCCTCGGGCACGTCAGCGGGCCATGTGGCGCAGGCGGATCCCGCGGGGCGTGGCGGTGAAGCCCGCCTCGGTGAACACCGTCGCGACGGGGGTGCCCAGGACGTTCTCGCCGTCGACACGCTCGATCTGCACCCGGTCGACGCGTCCGGCACGCACCGTCTCTGCGAGAGCTGTTGCGGCCGCGGGCAGGTCGTCGGTGGAGAACGTCAGGACCGTCTTGCCGCCACGCTCGACGAACAACGCCAGGCGGCCGTCGACGAGGACCACCAGCGCTCCGGGTTTGCGGCCCGGCCGGTGTCCCTCGGTCTCCGGCCACGGCAGCGTCGCACCGTAGGGGTTGGCGGGATCGCACGAGGCGACGACGACGCCCTGTGGTTCCTCGCCACCGGCGGCTTGCCCGGGGCCTCCGGTGCGGTCGTCGGTGACGTCGCCGGCGTGCTCGCGCAGGGCGTCGACCGTCGACACTGCCGCGAACTGGGCACCGCCGAGTCCGTCGACGAAGTACCCGCGGCGCACCCTGCCGGTGTCCTCGAACCCCGACAGCCCGCGATAGATGCGGGCGAACCCGCCGAGGATCTCCTCGGTCATGACCGCGCCCTTGGTCACCACGCCGTAGCGCTCGAGCAGTTGCTCGCACAGCCCGTGCGTCTCGACGGTCGGGTCGGTGACACGGGCGTCGAACGCGAACCACCGACCGGTGACCGTCGGGGGAGCAGCGCGGGTCACGGCGGGGTTCGCCGCGAGGGAACGGGTGGTCAGTCGGTGGGCGCGCAGCCGTGGTGGCCGAGAGCGTTGCCTGTGCGCCGGTGTGCCCCGCGGTCCCGACGAGCGCCGGCCGAGCAGCGCGCGGACGGGGGCGAACGAGTCGTTGCCGACGCGTCCCGTCCACACCAGGTCCCAGAGGGCCCGTTCGAGGTCCTCGTCGGTCGGTGCGGGTGCGGCGGTCTCCTCGGTGCGGGGCGCGAGCAGCTGACGGAACTGGTAGGCGCCGCCGGCGGCGAGGCGGTCGAGGATCTCCTCGTGGACGGCGGTCGCGTCGAGGGCGCCGGGTTCGCCGACGGTGAGCGGGGCCAGGTCGGCCGGGTGCAGGGCGATCCACCCGTCCGAGGAACCGAGAGCACCGTGCCCGGACCACACCACCTCGCCGGAGGCGACGAGCTCGTCGAGCATGGCGGGGCGGTAGTCGACGACACGCGACGGCAGGACCAGCGTCTCCCACGCCGACGCGGGGAGAGGGACGCCCGCGAGCTGGTCGATCACCGTGGCGAGGCCGTCGACACCGCGGAGGCGGGTGCGGTCGGTCCCGGTGACGTGCTGCCAGTCGAGCAGGAACCGCGCGAACGCGTCGGTGGGCACCGGCGCGATCTCGGCCCGGCTCGCGGCCAGGGAGGCGCGTCGGATCTGCGACAGCACCTCGGTGTTGCACCACTGTCGGGTGTCCCCGGCGGTGCCGCCCGGGAGGTCCGCGCGGAAGTCGCCCTCGACGACGCGGCGCTGCGCGGCCAGGCGCGCGAGGGTGTCGCGGACGACGGCGGGTGCCAGCCCCAGCGCGTCGGTCACCTGGCTCGCGGTGAACGGCCCGTGGGTGCGGGCGAAGCGTCCGACGAGGTCGCCCACCGGGTCCTCGACGGGCTCGGTGAAGGCAGCCGGGACACCCTGCGGCGCAGGGATTCCCAGCGCATCACGCAGTCGTGAGGTGTCCTCGACGCCGGCCCACAGCACACGCCCGCCGTGGTTCACGCTGATGATCCGACCCGTGACGTGCAGGTTCTCCAGCAGCGGTCGGATCGCGTCGGCGGCGTCGACGTCGTCGTCCCGCGTGTCGAAGCGGTCGGCGATCTCGGCGTCGGTGAGGGGGCCCAGCCAGCGGAGTAGGTCGGTGATGCCCTCGGCGTCGTGCGCACGGCGGTCGGGGTGGGTCCGCTGCAGACGCGCCTCGACGTCGGCGATGACCGCGGGGTCGAGGAGTTCGCGCAGGTCGATCCGACCGAGCAGCTGCGCGAGGAGGGCGGTGTCCAGCGACAGGGCGGCCGCACGGCGTTCGGCGAGCGGGGCGTCGTCCTCGTACATGAACGCGCCCACGTACCCGAACAGCAGCGACGCGGCGAACGGAGACGGCGTCTCGGTGGCGACCTCGACGATGCGGACCCGACGACCGCTGACCGACCGCAGCAGGTCGATGAGCGCGGGCAGGTCGTAGACGTCCTGCAGGCACTCGCGCAGGGTCTCAAGGATGATCGGGAACTGCGGGTACCGCGCGGCCACCTGCAGCAGTTGGGCGCTGCGTTGACGCTGCTGCCACAGCGGCGCGCGTCGACCGGGATTGCGGCGCGGCAACAGCAGCGCACGGGCGGCGCACTCGCGGAACCGGCTGGCGAACAACGCCGATCCACCGAGCTCGTCGGTGACGAGATCCTCGATCTCGTCGGGGTCGAGCGCGACGATCGACGCGCCGGGTGGCTCGTCGTCGGTGTCGGGGAGGCGGATGATGATGCCGTCGTCGGACGCGGTGACCGCGCCGTCGACCCCGACCCGGTCCCGCAGGCGGGCCCCGATCGCCGACGCCCACGGCGCGTGCACCCGTAATCCGTAGGGGGAGTGCAGAACCAGCCGCCAGTCGCCGAGCTCGTCACGGAACCGCTCGAGCACCAGCGTGCGATCGGTGGGGAGGTGGCCCGTGGCCTCACGCTGCTCGGAGATGAGCGAGACGAGGTTGTCGCGCGCGAACGCGGTGAGGCCGAGGTGTTCGGTGGACGCGGCCAGCGTGCCGGTGTCGCCGCGGGTGATCGCGTCGCCGACCTCGCCGATGAACGCGCCGATGGCGCGGCCGAGTTCGCTGGGTCGTCCGACGGCGTCGCCGATCCAGAACGGCAGGCGTCCGGGAACACCCGCGGCGGGCGAGACCAGCACACGGTCGTGGGTGATGTCCTCGATCCGCCAGCTCGACGCGCCCAGGGCGAACACGTCGCCGACGCGGGACTCGTAGACCATCTCCTCGTCGAGTTCGCCCACGCGCGTGGCCTTCTCGCCGACCATGAAGACACCGAACATGCCGCGGTCGGGGATGGACCCACCCGAGGTGACGGCCAGTCGTTGCGCGCCGGGACGGCCGGTGATGGTGTTCGCGTCGCGGTCCCACACCACGCGGGGGCGCAGTTCGGCGAACTCGTCGGACGGGTAGCGCCCCGACAGGAGGTCGAGCGTGGCCTCGTAGACCGACCACGACAGCGTCGCGTACGGCGCCGCGCGTCGGACGGTCTCGTACCAGTCCTGCACGTCGAGGACGTCGACGGCGCTCGCGGCGACGGTGTGCTGGGCGAGGATGTCGAGCGGGTTCGCCGGGACCGCGATCTCCTCGATGAGACCGTCGCGCATCCGCCGTACCGCGACGGTCGCGTGCACGAGATCGGCGCGGTGCTTGGGGAACACGACGCCGCGGCTGATCTCGCCGACCTGGTGTCCGGCGCGGCCGATGCGCTGCAGACCGCCGGCCACCGACGGCGGTGTCTCCACCTGGACGACGAGGTCGACCGCACCCATGTCGATGCCGAGTTCCAACGAGCTGGTCGCGACCACGCAGCGCAGGCGCCCCGCCTTCAGGTCGTCCTCGATGAGCGCGCGCTGTTCCTTCGACACCGATCCGTGGTGGGCGCGGGCGAGCACCGGCGGCGCGCCCTGGCTGGCCCCACTGCCCATCACGTACGCGGGGGCGCCGCCGGGGACGGCGTCGTTGCCCTGGGCGTCCAGGTCGACCCCGGACCGCTCGGCGTGGATCTCGTTGAGCCGGGCCGTCAGTCGCTCCGCGAGACGCCGCGAGTTGGCGAAGACGATCGTCGACCGGTTCTTCTCGATGAGGTCGACGATGCCGTTCTCGACATAGGGCCACAACGAGCCCGCGGTGGGCGTCATCTCGTCGTCGAGGTCGTTCACGCCCGGTGGCGGGGGGATGTTCGCCATGTCCGGCACGGGCACGTCGACGGTGAGGTCGAAGGTCTTCTCCGCGGGCGGGTTGACCACCGTGCACGGCGCGGACCCGGCCAGGAACTGCGCGACGCGCTCCGGCGGACGGACCGTCGCGGAGAGACCGATGCGCTGCGCGGGCTGGTCGAGAAGGGCGTCGAGTCGTTCCAGCGAGAGCGCGAGGTGGGTGCCGCGTTTCGTCGCGGCGACGGCGTGCACCTCGTCGACGATGACGGTGTGCACCTGTCGCAGCGTGTCGCGTGCCGACGACGTCAGCATGAGGAACAGCGACTCGGGCGTGGTGATGAGGATGTCCGGGGGAGTGCGCAACAACTGGCGGCGCTGCGTCGACGGGGTGTCGCCGGAGCGCACGCCCACCGTGATGTCCGGGGCGGGCAGACCCAGCGCGGCGGCCGAGCGCTGCAGGCCGGCCAGCGGGGCGCGCAGGTTCCGCTCGACGTCGACGGCGAGGGCCTTGAGCGGCGAGATGTAGAGGACCGACGTCGTGTGGCCCTCCCTCGGCTCCCGGGTGAGCCGGTCGAGTGCCCAGAGGAACGCCGAGAGCGTCTTGCCCGAGCCGGTCGGTGCGACGACCAGGGTGTTGGCCCCGTCGGCGATGGACGACCACGCGCCGAGCTGGGCGGCGGTGGGCGCGGTGAAGGCGCCCGTGAACCAGTCGCGCGTGGGCGCGCTGAACCGATCCAGCACCTCGGCGGTGGCCGTGCTCATCGCTCCATCATCCCCCTGCGGTCCGACAGTCCCTCGTGCCACCGGCGGGGCCTGTTGCCACCGCGGATCGCGACACATAGGGTCAGCCCAGCCGAGCGGCCGGGGAACCCGGTGGGAATCCGGGACGGTCGCGCCACTGTGAGGGGTGCGGGTCACCGCACGTCGAGTCAGATCGCCGCCGCCCGGTCATCTCATCCGCACCACGTGGGACGCGTCATCCCACGAGAGGAGTTCCGCCCATGTCCCAGATGTCCTCGCTGTCCGCCCCGCGCGGCACGGCCCGGGTCCTGCAGCTCGACACCGCGGACGTCTCCGCGATGGAGACCGCGCTGTGGCTCACCGCGACCACCGCACTCGCGGCGCTCGCCTATTACTTCCTCGGGTACGACCAGGGCGCGGTGTCGGTCTTCGGGTCCGACACCCACGTCCACGAGTTCGTGCACGACGCACGGCACTTCCTCGGCTTCCCCTGCCACTGAGCGGGGCACCGGACAGATGGAGAAGAAGTTCATCGGCGGCGGACTGATCGCAGGTCTCGTCGCCGGCATCGTCGCGTACGTGTTCGCCCGCGTGTTCATCGAGCCGCAGGTGGGCAAGGCCATCGACTACGAGAGCGGCCGCAGCCACGCCGAGGAGATGCTCGCCGGCGACCACGGCGCACACGAGCACGGCGAACTGTTCACTCGGTCGGTGCAGGAGAACATCGGCGCCGGCGTGGGGTCGGTGGTCTTCGGTCTTGCGATGGGTGCACTGTTCGCCGTCGCGTTCACGGTCCTCTGGGCGTACGTCGGGCGACGTCACCCGCTCGTCGATCCCCGCTGGGTCGCGGGCGCGCTGGCGTTCGGCGGGTTCGTCGCCGTCTACCTGGTGCCGTTCGCCAAGTACCCCGCCAACCCGCCCGCCGTCGGGCACGACGACACCATCGGCGCGCGCAGCGGGTCGTACCTCACGATGACGCTGGTCTCGGTGGCACTCGCGATCGCCGCGGTCGTGTTGGCCTTCTGGCTGATGCCCCGTCTCGGGGGTCTGTGGGCGCTGGTCTCGGGCGTCGCCGCGTACGTCGTCGGGACGGGTGTCGCGATGGCGGCGCTGCCGTCGTTCGACGAGGTGCCGACCGCGCTGCGCTCGGGCGAGACCATCGTCTACCCCGGGTTCCCGGGCGACGTGATCGGCGACTTCCGGTTCCTGTCGCTGGCGAACCAGATGATCCTGTGGTCGGTCCTCGGACTGGTGTTCGCCGTGGTGCTGACCCGCATCGCGCGCCGCGCCGACGCCGACTCGTCGCGAACGACGTCCGAGGTCGGGGCGCTGCGCTGACCTTCACCCTCGTCGCCGCGGGACGCACCGGGCCCAATCGGGCCCTGTCCTTCGGCGATGAGGGCCGGTCGCTCGACGAGCGTGGGCGACGCGACGTCTCGTCGCTCGATCTCCGGTGCCCGCTCGCGATCTGCGGACCGGAGTCGTCCGTCCGCGAGACCGCTGCGCTCCTCGCCGACGGGGTGCGTGTCGACGACGCGTTGCGCAGCATCGACCTCGGGTCCTGGGTCGGCCGTCGCCCGGAGGAGATCCCGCCGGCCGAGCTGCACGCATGGTTCACCGACCCCCACGCCGCTCCGCACGGCGGGGAGTCGGTGGCCGCGTTCCTCGGCCGCGTCCGCACACGGCTCGGCGATCTGCCGCCGGCCCCCGAGGGTGTCGTCGTCGTGGCGAAGCCCGTGGTCCAGGCCGCGGTCGCGCTCCACCGCGACGTCGGCGCCGCGGGCTTCTTCGGCGTCGACATCCCACCCGCCTCGACGTGGACGGTGGACATTTCCATCCGTGGATGACATCGTGGCTCGGGAAAACTGAAACGTCATTCAGTTCACGGGCAGACACGACGAGGGAGTGCCATGTACGAGTGGTCCGACGAGGATCTGATGATCCGCGATGCGTTGCGCGGCTTCATCGACAAGGAGGTGCGTCCGCACCTCGACGAGCTCGAGACCGGTGTGCTGCCGCCGTACGACATCGCGCGGAAGCTCTACACCACTTTCGGCGTCGACCAGATGGCACGGGAGGGGCTCGAGCGGGAGCTGGAGTCGGAGGCGACCGGCGACGCGAAGCCCGGTGCCGTCAGCGGAGGCCTGGGGGACAGCACCTTCATGCTGCTCAACACCGAGCTCGCCGGCGTCAGCCTCGGCATCATCGCCTCGCTCGGCGTCTGTCAGCTCACCGTCGGGACGATCCGGTCGAAGGGCACGCTGGCGCAGAAGAAGCGGTGGCTGCCCGAGCTCGTCACCCTCGAGAAGATCGGCGCGTGGGCCATCACCGAGCCCGACTCGGGTTCAGATGCGTTGGGCGGCATGAAGACGACCGTCAAGCGGGACGGCGACGACTACATCCTCAAGGGTCAGAAGACGTTCATCACCAACGGCCCCTACGCCGACACGATCGTCGTGTTCGCCAAGCTCGACGAGGGCGACGGCACCCCCATCCGTGACCGCAAGGTCCTGTCGTTCGTCCTCGACAAGGGCATGGAGGGCCTCACGCAGGGCAAGCCGTTCAAGAAGATGGGCATGATGAGCTCGCCCACCGGTGAGCTCTTCTTCGACAACGTGCGCGTGTCGCCGGACCGGCTGCTCGGCGAGACCGAGGACACCGGTGCGGACATCCGCGGCGGCGAGGGCGCGAAGGCCGGCTTCACCATGGAGCGGATCGGGATCGCCGCGTTGTCGCTGGGCATCATCAACGAGTGCCTCCGGCTGTCGGTCGACTACGCCCGCAACCGCACGCTGTGGGGCAAGAACATCGGGCAGTTCCAGCTCATCCAGCTCAAGCTCGCCGAGATGGAGATCGCGCGGATCAACGTGCAGAACATGATCTTCAGCGCGCTCGAGCGTGGCAGGGACAAGAAGTCGATCAGCCTGGCCGAGGCGTCGGCGATGAAGCTGTACTCGTCGAAGGCGGCCACCGACGTCGCGATGGAGGCGGTGCAGCTGTTCGGCGGCAACGGGTACATGGCCGAATACCGCGTGGAGCAGCTCGCCCGCGACGCGAAGTCGCTGATGATCTACGCGGGCAGCAACGAGATCCAGGTGACCCACGTGGCGAAGGGTCTGCTCGCGGGCTGACCCACCCGACACACGACGACGGCGCCCGGTCCCCGTGGGGATCGGGCGCCGCTTCGTCATGTCCGCCCAGCGTGCACTCGATTCCGTCGATCGTGCACCAGATTCCGTCCAGCGTGCAGACGATGCGCACCGAGTGGGCAGAACATCGCGACCGGGTGCATGTAGTGCACGGTCGAGGCGATCTACCGCACGGTCGGGGGGATCTGGTGCACGCTCGGCGACTGATTTCGGCCCACTCGGCGGGCTGGCGTCGCGCTCAGGCGCCGATGGCGCGCCCGATCTGCGGCCACGAGCGGTGCAGCTGGTCCTGCCAGTACAGCCACGAGTGCGTGCCCTGCGGCGGGAAGTCCGCGGTGAACGGGATCCTCAGCGCGCGGAGCCGATCGGCGAGCTGGTGGGTGCACTGGTTGACCGCGGCCTCGATCGGCCCGCCGAGGATGATCTGCTGGTCGAGGCTCGTCCCGGGCTGGATCGACTGCGGGTTGTCGTACTTCCCGGGCAGACCCGACGAGCTCGAGATCCATAGGCTCAGCCCCCGCAGCTTGGCCGCGTTCAGGATCGCGTCGTGATCACGCCACCCCTGGCCGTTGTACGGGCCCCACATGTTCTCGGGGTTCGCGCCACCGCGCGACGACACGACGAGGCGCACGTAGGTCTGACCGGCGGGACCGGCCGTCGAGGCACATCCGCTGTAGGCGCCGACGGCCCGGTAGACGCCGGGGTGCTCGATCCCGAGGTCGAGCACCGAGGTCCCCGACGACGAGATCCCGGCGATCGCGTTCTTGCCGGACCCATCGAACGCCGCGTCCATGATGGGCGGCAGCTCGGTGCCGAGGAAGGTCGACCACTTGTTGCGGCCGAGCACCGGGTCGTCGCGCTGCCAGTCGGTGTAGTAGGTGTACGCGCCCGCGTTCGGCGTCACGACGGTGACGTCCTTGTCGCCGAAGAACTGCACGACGTCGGTCTGACGCTGCCACGTCGCCGCGTCCTCGCCGCCACCGGCGCCGTTGAGGAGGTAGAAGACCGGGCGGGGCTTGCTGCGGTCGCGGGGGAGGATCACCGACAGCGGGATGTCCCGGCTCATGGCGGCCGAGCGCACGGTGATGTCGAGACGCCGGGCGTCGACCCGGGTGACCTTCACCAGCTCCGAGCCGTCGGCGGACCGGGCGCCCGTGGCGGGCAGACCGGGATCGGCGCCGGCGACGGCGGTGGGGGCCAGCAGGCCGGCGGCGAGTGCCCCGGCGACGACGGCGACGCGTGTCATGCGGCGCAGACGGCCGTGGCGGGCACCCGCCGGGGTGGTGGAAGTGAGCACTGTCGTCCTTACTGTCACGAGAACCGCCCCCGCGGTCCGCGGTCGCCGATGCGACCTGCGTTCCGTTCGACCCGGCGAAACTCTACTCGACCACCCGCAGCCCGAGCGCGCCGTCGGCGAATCGGCCGACAGCGGCGAGTCCCGCGTCGAGCGCCCCGTCGGCGCCGTCGGCCGGTGTCGTCGCACGGACGAGTCGGGCTGTGCCCGTGGTGTCGTCGGGGACGAGGACGATCAGCGCGACCATCTCGCCGGTCGCCGGCACGCACACGGCCCACGTCAACCTGCTGCCGTCACGCCATCCGTCGGCCGCGTGGACGACCGCCTCGGCGGGCGGGTCGCCGCCGAGGACGTCGGCGTCGACGAGCGTGCCCAGCGCGGGCACGTCGGTGACACGCTCGTCGTCCCGCAGGGCGCGCAGGTACCAGGCCCCGGCGTTGATCTCGACCGGGTCCATCGCCGCGCTCACGGCGACGACGGCGCCGCGGGGCGCGACGTCACTTCAGTTCGAGCAGGACCGTGCCCTGGGTGACGGCCGAACCGGGCTCGACGGCGAGACCGGTGACGACGCCGTCCTTGTGGGCGGTCACCGGGTTCTCCATCTTCATCGCCTCGAGGACGACGACCAGCTCGCCCGCGGAGACCTCCTGGCCCTCGGTGACGGCGACCTTCACGACGGTGCCCTGCATCGGCGCGGCGATCGCGTCGCCGGAGACGGCGGTGTTGCCGCCCTTGGCACGGGTGCGGGCCTTGGGCTTCTTGCGCTGTGCGCCGGCCGCGTGGCCGCCCCCGCCGCCGTTGGTGGTCGCCAGGGCGAGGTCACCGGGCAGCGAGACCTCCACCCGACGTCCGCCGACCTCGACGACGACGGTCTGGCGCGGTGCGGCCTCGTCCTCCTCGATCGGCTGCGCGCCGGCGTAGGGCTCGATCGGGTTGTCCCAGTCGGTCTCGATCCACTTGGTGTAGACCTCGAAGCCGTTCTCGTCGCCGATGAACGCCGGGTTGGACACGATGTGCCGGTGGAACGGCAGCACGGTCGCGAGGCCCTCGACCTCGAACTCGGCCAGCGCGCGCCGCGAGCGCTCGAGCGCCTGCTCGCGGTTCTCGCCGGTGACGATGAGCTTGGCGAGCATGGAGTCGAACTGGCCGCCGATGACGTCGCCCGCGCGCACACCGGAGTCGACGCGCACACCCGGGCCGGTGGGCTCGTTGTAGACGGTGACCGGGCCCGGGGCGGGCAGGAAGTTGCGGCCCGCGTCCTCGCCGTTGATGCGGAACTCGAAGGAGTGTCCGCGGGGCGTCGGGTCCTCGGTGATCTCCAACGGCAGACCCGCGGCGATGCGGAACTGCTGACGGACGAGGTCCAGACCCGAGGTCTCCTCGGTGACGGGGTGCTCCACCTGCAGGCGGGTGTTGACCTCGAGGAAGGAGACGAGGCCGTCGCTGCCGACGAGGAACTCGACCGTGCCGGCGCCGTAGTAGCCCGCCTCGCGGCAGATGGCCTTGGCCGAGGAGTGGATCTTCTCGCGCTGTTCGGGGGTCAGGAACGGCGCCGGGGCCTCCTCGACGAGCTTCTGGAAACGGCGCTGCAGCGAGCAGTCGCGGGTGCCCGCGACCACGACGTTGCCGTGCTGGTCGGCGATGACCTGCGCCTCGACGTGACGGGCCTTGTCGAGGTAGCGCTCGACGAAGCACTCGCCGCGGCCGAAGGCGGCGACCGCCTCGCGGGTGGCCGACTCGAAGAGCTCCGGGATCTCCTCGATGGTGTACGCGACCTTCATGCCGCGGCCGCCGCCGCCGAACGCGGCCTTGATCGCGACGGGCACACCGTGCTCCTGCGCGAACGCCACGACCTCGTCGGCGTTGGCGGCGGGGTCCTTGGTGCCCGGCGCCATCGGCGCGTTCGCCTTCAGTGCGATGTGGCGGGCGGTGACCTTGTCGCCCAGGTCGCGGATGGACTGCGGCGACGGGCCGATCCAGGTGATCCCGGCGTCGATGACGGCCTGGGCGAAGTCGGCGTTCTCGGACAGGAACCCGTAACCCGGGTGGATGGCGTCGGCGCCGGACTTCTTCGCCGCGTCGACGATCTTCTCGATGTTCAGGTACGACTCGCCGGAGGTCTGGCCACCGAGCGCGAACGCCTCGTCGGCGAGGTGCACGAACAGCGCGTCGGCGTCGGGCTCGGCGTAGACGGCCACACTCGTCAGACCGGCGTCGCGTGCTGCGCGGATGACGCGCACGGCGATCTCACCGCGGTTCGCGACGAGAACTTTGCTGAGCACCGAACTGGCGTGACTGGGCACTTCGTCTCCTGTGTGTGCGGCGGGCGGATCGGGGGTACGCGGACGCCGGGGTCCGCGATCCCGACCAGCACCCTAACGCACCGAGCGATTGATCGGTCAGGTGGTCGTCACGGAGTCGTGCCCGTCCACGGGACGGTCGGGCCGAATGTGCTCTGATCACCCACCGCGCGCACGATCTCGCTGAACCGCACCAGGAATGCGCTCACCTCGGCGTGCATCGGGCCGGTGGCCGGGAAGCGGGCGGAGATGCGCACACCCGACGGTGTCCGGTTCACCCAGATGTAGACCTCGTCGGGGGAGTAGTTGTGACTGCGCAACACCCGCGCGCCGCCGGCGTCGGCGGCCGCGGCGTCGGGCGCGTGGCGGGTGTCGATGAAGGACACGACGAACGAGGGTGCGCCGCCGTAGCCGAGGAGCTCGGTCACCCGCAACAGTGGGACGTCCGCGGCCACGCGGGTGGTGCGCAGGGCCCGGGTGGCGCGCTGCACCAGCGCGGCGAACGACCCCGTCCCCGTGGAGTCGACGGCGACGGGGGTCACCGACACGAACCAGCCCAGCGCGCCGAGCCAGCGGCCCTGGGTACGTGTGTGCCGTGGCGTGATGCAGCGGAACACGTCGCCACCTCCGCACTCGCGGTAGGCCACGGCCAGGGCGGCGACGATCCCGGCGAACAACGACCCGCCCGCGGCGACGCACACCGCGGTGAAGCGGTTCGCGTGGTCGTCGTCGAGGAGTTCCAGCGTGACCGACGACTGCGGGGGTCCCGGCTCCCCATCAGGTGTGTCCCCGTCGGCATCGTCCCCGTCGGGTACGACCGGGTCGGCGAGGTCGAAGCGCGGCATCCGGTGCTCGTTCGCGTCGAGGTAGTCCGCCCAGGCCCGGACGGCGGGGTGGTCGACGTCGACGGAGTCGGCCGAGCTGCGTTCCTGCGCACTGAAGTCGACGTAGCTGCCGACGGGCGGCAGTTCGGGCTCCCGACGTTCCCGCGCGGCGTGGTAGAGCTCGGTCAGCTCGTGCTGGGCGAGGATCAGCGAGTAGCCGTCCAGCAACGAGTGGTCGCCGGCGAACAACAGCGTGAACGACCGCTCACGCGCCACCGTCGCGAACAGGTAGGCGGGCCACTGCAGCGGGGCGGTCGCCCGGTCGAACGAGCCCGCGAGCTGGTCGAGCAACGGACCCGACTCGGCGTACCACCCGACCCGCCCCATCTTCAGGCGGACCGACCCCGGTGGGGTCGTGAGACGTTGCAGCCCGGCGTGTTTGACGACGACGTGACTGCGCAGCACCTCGTGTCGGTCGATCCACCGTGTCAGCGCGGCGCGGATCGCCGGGACCGACATGGGTTCGTCGAACTCGATCGCCAGCCCGAGCCACGACTCGCGCCCGCCCTCGCGTCCGGTGCGCCAGCGGTGCTCGAGCGCGGCCCGCAGGTGCACTTCGTGGTTGTGTGACGTCGAGCGGGTGTCGTTCTCCCAGTGCGCGAAACCGCCGACCGTCGACGGGGACCACTCGACGAGACCACCCGGGGCGACCGGCTGGTCCATCATCTGGATGAACTTCATCGCCGCACCGACCCTCCGCGGTCAGCCGCGGGCTCGGGTGATCTGCGCCTTCACGCGGGCCAGCATGCCCGCCATCCCGCGCAGACGCAGCGGGCTCACGACCGTCGCGAGACCGAGGTCGTCGTAGAAGTCCGGTGGCACGGCGAGGATCTCGTCGGCGGAGGCCCCGTCGAGACCCGCGTGCAGGATGGACGCGAACCCCCGGGTCGTGGGCGCCTCGGGCGGCGCGCTGAAGTGCAACCGGACGGCGTCGGCGTCGGAGGCGTCGACCGACAGGAACACCGGCGACTGACACTCCGGTACCGGCTCCATGGCCTCGGTGCGCAGGTCCTCGGGCAGATCGGGCAGCTCGCCGGCGAACTCGAGCAGCAGCGTCACCCGGTCGGACTCGGCGAGCGCGCCGAAGTCGTCGACGATCTCCGCCAGCGCGGCGGGCAGCGTCACGGCGTCCCGGGCTCGTCGCCGGTCGCGATGGGGGCGCGCACCGCGTTGCCCCACTCGGTCCACGAGCCGTCGTAGTTGCGCACGCGGGTGAACCCCAGCAGGTGCGTCAGGACGAACCAGGTGTGCGACGAGCGCTCACCGATGCGGCAGTACGCGATGGTCGGGGTGTCGGCCGAGAGGTCGCCGTAGATCTCGTCGAGCTCGGCGCGGCTGCGGAAACGACCGTCCGGTGCGGCCGACTTCGCCCACGGGATCGACAGCGCGGTCGGGATGTGGCCACCACGCAGGGCGCCCTCCTGCGGGTAGTCGGGCATGTGGGTGCGCTCGCCCGTGTACTCCTGCGGCGACCGGACGTCGACCAGCGGCTCGGTGCCGATGGCGCTGCGCACGTCGTCGGCGAAGGCGCGGATGAGGGAGTCGTCGCGCTCGACGACGGGGTAGTCCGATCGCGGGTACTCGGGCACGTCGTAGGACGTCTCGCGGTCCTCGGCGAACCACGCCTGCCGACCGCCGTCGAGCAGGCGGACGTCGGCGTGGCCGAACAGCGTGAAGACCCACAGCGCGTAGGCGGCCCACCAGTTGCTCTTGTCGCCGTAGACGACGATCGTGTCGTCGCGGCGGATCCCCTTGCTGCGCATCAGTTCCGCGAACGCCTCGCCGTCGATGTAGTCGCGGGTGACGGGGTCGTTCAGGTGCAGGTGCCAGTCGATCTTCTGCGCGGTGGGGATGTGGCCGATGTCGTAGAGGAGGACGTCCTCGTCGGACTCGACCACCTTCAGGCCCTCGGTGCCGATGTTCGCGCTGAGCCACTCCGTGCTCACCAGGCGCTCGGGGTGGGCGTAGGCGGCGAAGGCGGGGTTCGGGTCGGTCGGGACGGTCACAGGGAGCTCCGTGGGTCGGGGACGGGCCGGTGCGGGGGCCACCGGCGGTGCGGCGTCACCGGCCGCGGGCACTCGGGCTCGGCGGTGGCGACCCTGCACAGCGTAGTGCCGGGGCGGCCCGGTGCGGGGTCATCCCGGTGCGTGTGCCGTCGGGTCGAGGGTCGTCGGTATCCGTGCCGCGAGTGCGACGACCGCGTCGAGGAAGTCGCCCACGATGCGACCCGCGTCGGGGGTGTCGGGGTGACGGGTCCGCAGGGCCAACCCCTCGTCGGTGCGGGAGATCCAGATCTGCACGTCGTCGGCGCGGGTCACGTTGGAGATGTGGTGGGCGTCGAGGTCCGCGAGGTGCGCCGCGCCGGGCAGTCGGCGGTAGTCGACGTAGGAGACCATGAACACGTCCGACCGCACGAAGGTCAGACCCCCGACGGCCTCGACGACCGCCCCGATGGGGACGGCGCCGAGACCGACCGCGGCCCGCAGGTCGGCACCCGTGGCGGCCACGGTCGCGGCGAGGTCGTCCCCCGCCCGCACCGTCAGCGGCGCGTTGGTGGTGAACCACCCGACCGCCGTCTCGCGACGGGCGGTGCGTCGGGTGTGCATCGGGAACAGCAGCGACAGCTCGTCGCCCAGTCCGGAGTCCCGCGCCGCGTGCGCCATGGCGGCCAGGACGCCCGCGAAGGTCGACCCGCCGAGCGACCGGCAGGCGTCGTCGATGCGATCGGCGGTCGGCGCGTCGGCGAGCCGCCGCAGGTCGACCGCCTGCGGCGCCGTCTCGCCCGGGCGGAGCCCGAGGTCGGCGGGGAAGGACGGCGGTGTGTTGCGGTGCCGCGCGAAGAACGCGCGCCACTGCGCCATCGCCGGGAGGGTCGCGTGGTCGCGGTCGTCCTCCGCCTCCTCGGCGCAGTGGGCGAGGAAGCTGCCCGCCGGACCGAGACGCGCGGGGTGGAACGCGCCGGGCTCGGCGCGGAAGCCCTCGTAGAGCATCCGGAGGTCGTCGACGACGACGGCGATCGACCACGCGTCGGTGTGGGCGTGGTCGAAGGCGCAGAGGATCGTCGACCGGTCGAGGCGATCGATCGCGGCGAACAGGTGGTCCGGCTCGCCGAGCGGTGCACAGGCGTCGGCGAGCAGACGACGGAGCGCCTCGCGGGCGTCGTCCGCGGTCGCGGTCTCCACGGGCGGATCGGGTCGCAGACGCATCCGGCTGACGTCGTGGACGCGGCGGACGATCTCGACGCCGCCGGAGTCGTCGTCGCGTGCGACGAAGCCGCACCGCAGCGTGTCGTGGCGGTCGACCAGCGCCGTGAACGACCGCTCGAGCGCCTTGTGGTCGACGGGCCCGTCGACGTCGAAGGCCGCCGCGAGGAACACGGTCTGGCCGGGAGGTGCCGTCCGGGCCCCGGCGAGATGGAACCGCTGGTTGAACGACGGCGGCACCGACGAGGTCGTCCAGGGCGCGTCGGTCAGGTCGATGCGCCACCGGACGATCGGGCCCGGGCGGGGGGCGTAGCGGTCAATCGTCGTGACCCGCACGGGGACCCACCCCCTGCGTGCGTCCGGCGGCCACGGTCTCGGGGACCGCCGTCGCCGCGCCCGGTGTGCGCAGCACCCGGTCGCCGGTCGCGGCGATCTCGGCGAAGACGTCGCGCAGTCGCCGGTGATACGGCGCCAGGCGCTCCTGGGCGATCGGGGTGTCCGGGGTCTGTGTCCCCAGGTACATCCCGTGCTCGTCGCGGTTGACCCACAGGGAGGCGTTCGCGGTGCGCCCCTCGCCGGTGGTCTGCATTCCGCGGTCGTACGCGGCGGTGCCCGCGAGCGGGAACCGCCGGAAGTCGAGGTAGGACAACAGCTGTGGCGTCACCATCGCCTCCGTGGGGTCGGCGCCGTCGGCCACGAGGGCCGCCATCACGGTGCCGACGGGGACGTAGGACGCCTCGACGCCGCGGGCGCACGCCGCGGCCGCGCGCTCGACGACGTCGGTGAAGGTGCGCGTGCCGCTGAGGTCGACCGACACCGGTGCGAAGCGGCAGAACCACCCCTGGGCGAGGTGCACGCCGGCGAGGTCACGGTCGCCCAGGGCGGTGATCCCGAACCACGACGAGGCGCCTGTCGTCTCGTGGTCGACGGTCGCGACGGCGGCGACGATCCCGGCCGTGACCCCGGCGCCGTGGGCACGGCACACGTCGGCGAACCGCTGGGCTCCCGCGGTGTCGAGGACGTCGAACCGGATGCCGCGCACGGGGGCGGTCTCGCCGGGCGCCAGTCCGAGATCGACGGCGCAGTGCGGCATCCGACGTCCGTGCGCGCGCAGCGCGTCCATCCACCGCGCCAGTCCCGGCGATCCCTCCCCGTGCTGCTCGGCGCGGGACCGCTCGGCCTCGGCGTACGCCAGGGCCGAGCCGGGCGGTGCCGTCGAGAACGGCCCGGGTTCGGTGCCGTCCCGCGCGGAGACGTACAGGTCGGCCATCTCCGCCAGCACCATGGCCTGGGAGACGCCGTCGGTGAGGGCGTGATCGCAGAACCAGAAGAGGGTGAAGCCGCCGTCGCGGACGACCGCGCCCACACGGAAGCCGGGCCAGTCGAGGGCCGACGCGTGCTGTCCGAACTCGGTGTCGACGAATTCCGTGAACCGGCGGGCGCCGACGCGACCCGGCAGCTCCGGTCCGCCGCGCACCCAGCCGAAGTCGTCGACGTCGGCGACGGGCGAGACCGTGAACGCGACGTCGTCGGGGGCGACCAGGTGACGGGTGACGACACCGTCGGTGACGTCGAACCAGCACCGGAGCCCGTCGTGGCGGATCACGAAGCGACGCAGGGCCTCCGCGAGCGCCGACGCGTCGAAGGACCCGTCGATCTCGGTCGTGGCGGCCAGGTACACCGCGTGTCTGCCCCCGCGCCGCGCCACCGCGGCGGTGCCGTGCAGGTGACCCTCCTGCAGCAGCGACGGTGGCGTCGGGTGCGCCGGGGCGGTCCGGGCGGCCGCGAGTGCCGCCGCGGTCGGCGTCACGACGACGATCGCCCCACGTGCCGGGGTCCAGTGCGCCAGGCGGTCGATCATCATCGCGGGCCTCCCGGCGTGAGTGCGGTCGCGGGTCGCACCGCCGCGCGGCGTCGGCGGTCGAGCAGGTGGGCCACACCGAGATCCTCGGCGAGGTCGGCGATGGCCTCGTGCAGGGCGTGCAGGTAGCGGTGGACGGCGTCGGTCGCGGTGGCCGAACTGGGGAAGCGCGCCGACACGGAGATCCCGGCCGGTGACCGCACGATCCACAGGTAGACCTCGTCGGGTGAGGTCGACGAGCCCCGCAGGGTCCGCGCACCCCAGCGCACCCAGTCGTCCGCGCCGGGGATCCGTCGGCAGTCGACGTAGGAGACGACGAACCGGGGCGTTGCGTCGGAGCCGAGGAGTTCGGCGACCCGGGGGTAGGGGAACGGTGCCAGGTCGCGCCGGCGTGCGACCTCGTCGGCGGCGGCGGCCAGTCGCTCGTCGACCCCCCGCGCGGTGCCGGGGTCGAGATCCACGGGCACCATGCCGACGAACCAGCCGACCGACGCCCGGTGCCGCGGGTCGGTGCGCGTGTGCAGCGGCATGACGAACCGCGTGCGCGTGCCGTCGGCGACCCGCGCGGTCGCGTCCGCGAGAGCGGTGAGGACCAGCGTCTGCATGGTGTGACCGCGCTGCCGGGCGCCGGCGTTGAGCGCCTCGGCGTCACCCGCGGTCATCACCCACGACGACATGCCGCTCTGACGAGCCACGCGGGCCGCGGTGTCGCCGTGCACCGGGAGCGGGAAGCCGGGGAAGCGGCCGCCGTCGTGGGCGAGGAACGCACCCCACGCTCGGACCGCGGGATGGTCCGCGTGCATCGAGGCGGCGACGGCATGGTCGCGCACGCTGAAGTCGACGTGGCTGCCGGCGGGCGTCGCGTCGATCGGCGCCCCGTGGAGGGCACGACGGTAGAGGTCCTGGATCTCGCCGATCGCCAACAGCATCGAGTAGGCGTCCATGACCGAGTGGTCGGCACCGAACACCAGCAGGAACCGGTCGTCGCGCCGAGGGGTCCCCGTCAGCGGTGCATGTTCGACGGCGGGCTCGCTGATCGTCGCGGCGACGCAGTGCGGCCAGCGCAGCGGCGAGAGCCGGTCGAAGACGCCGAGCAGGTGTTCGTGTACGCGCGTGCCGGTCCGCAGGCTCCCGACGACACGCGGTGTCACGACGACGTCGTCGTCGAGGGTCGTCCGCCGCAGCGTGCCGTCCACCTCCCGGACCGTGGTCGAGAAGACCTCGTGCCGCTGCATCCACGCCGTGAGCGCGGTCTGCACCGCGGTCGCGTCGTGCCGGTGGGGTACCTCGAACACGGCGCCGAGCCATGACCCGGACGGCGCGTCGGCCGATGCCGCGCGCGGGTCGAACACCTCGACCCCGCGACGGCAGTAGTCCGCGTGGATCGGGGTGAGCGGGCGGGCGTCGTCGACCCAGCCGCCCGCGCCGCGGCGACCCGCCGGCCGCGGCACCCACTCGGTGAGCACGCCGCCGGTCAGCGGGTAGTCGGTCAGCTCGGTGAATTCCACTGGTGCGGACTCCATCTCGACGGGTGCAGGTGGATCGCGACACGGCCCCTCGCGTGTTCGGAATCGTACGACCGAAACGGACGTACCGTTCGGGCGAGTAACGAGTGTCCTTCGTCACTGCGGACGGCCCCGGCGGCCCCACGTCTCGGGGCGTCCTGGACGGCGGGGATGCGCAAAAACGTTGCTGCGCAGTGCCGTCGACCGCCGTGTGCGTAGTCGACCCCATCGGCATCCGGCCTGCCGGACGGCCGGTGGTGTGAACGTCGTGTAACCGGCAGTGGTGGACCGCACAGCGTGCTTCTCGGTCGTCGCGCGCACCCGTCGACATCTCGCTACCGTGTCGGCACACCGCCGTCCCACTGCCGGTCGGAGGGCGGTCGAGACGGGAGGTCGACGGCATCGTGACACCTGTGGCCGGTGCGCCGGCGATCGAGACACGCGGACTCGTCAAGACATTCGGCGACCATCGCGCGGTCGACGGGGTGGACCTCACCGTGTCCCGCGGGAGCGTCTACGCGGTCCTCGGACCCAACGGGGCGGGCAAGACGACCACGGTCCGCATGCTCGCCACCCTGACCCGGCCGACGGGCGGGAGGGCACGCGTGTTCGGCGTCGACGTGGTGGACGACCCCCGGAGGGTCCGCCGGATGATCGGTCTCACCGGGCAGTACGCGACCGTCGACGAGGGGATGACCGCGACGGAGAACCTCGTGGTGTTCGCCCGCCTGCACGGGCGGTCACGCCGCGACGCGCGCGCCGACGCGGCGGACCTGCTCGACCGGTTCGGGCTCGCGTCCGCGGCCGGTCGCCGCGTCGCGCAGTTCTCGGGCGGGATGCGCCGGCGGCTGGACCTGGCCGCGAGTCTCGTCGCACGTCCTCCGCTGCTGTTCCTCGACGAACCGACCACCGGACTCGATCCCCGTACGCGCCATGCGATGTGGGAGACCGTGCGCGGACTGGTCGCCGACGGGACCACGGTCCTGCTCACCACGCAGTACCTCGAGGAGGCGGATCAGCTCGCCGACCGGATCGCCGTGATCGATCACGGCCGTGTGGTGGCGGAGGGGACCGCCGACGACCTGAAGGACGCGGTGGGCGCCGAACGTCTCGAGCTGACCCCCGCCGATCCCGCGGACGTCACCCGCGCCGTCGCGGTGGTCGGACGTCACGCCGCGGGGGCCGTGCCGACCTCCGACGGTCGTGCGATCGCCATCCGTCCGCCGTCGACGGCCGTCCTCGGAGCGATGCTCACCGCGGTGGCGCAGGCGGGGATCGAGGTCGCCGCCGTCTCCGTCGTCCGGCCCAGCCTGGACGACGTCTTCTTCGCCATCACCGACACCGACGACCGAGCGCAGCGCGGGGAGGACGCGGCATGACGTTGTCCGACATCGAGGAACGCTTCGCGCCGCCGACGACGGACGAGGGGCCGGGTGCGCGCCTCCGCGAGGCCGTCGAACAGACGATGACCCTCGCCGGGCGCGGTCTCGTGCGCATCCGGCACAGTCCGCACCACCTCTTCGACGTGGTCGTCCTGCCGATCGTGTTCACCGTCATGTTCTCGTCGCTCTTCGGCGGCGCGATCGCCGGCGACGTCGGGGGCTACCTCCCGATCCTGGTGCCGGGGGTGTTGGTCCAGGTCGTCCTCGCGGCGTCGGTCTCGACGGGTGTCCAGCTGCGGGAGGACATGAACTCCGGTGTCTACGACCGGTTCGCGTCGTTGCCGATCGCGCGCATCGCACCCCTGGCGGGATCACTCGTCGCCGACGCGGTGCGATACGCGGTCGCGGCGGCGGTGACCGTGGTGGTCGGGCTCGTCATGGGGTGGCGGCCGGCGTCGGCGGTCGGCGTGGTCGGCGCGTGTGTCCTGGTCGCCGTCGTCGCCTTCGCCATCAGTTGGATCTTCGCGCTGCTCGGGGTGATGCTGTCCACCGCGTCGTCGGTGCAGGGTGTCTCGATGATGGTGCTGATGCCGCTCACGTTCGTGTCCAACGCCCTCGTGCCCGTCGCGACGATGCCCGGGTGGATGCAGGCGTTCGCCGACGTGAACCCGGTGTCCCACCTGGTTTCCGCGGTCCGCGAGATGAGTGCCGGTGTCTGGTCGACGCAGATCGTGTACTCGCTGGTGGGCGCAGCCATCGTCCTGGCGGTCACCGTGCCGGTGACGGTCGGGCGATACACGCGCCGGGACTGACAGACGCCGCCCACGGTCGTGGCGAGTCCTGTTCGGCGTCAGGGCATCCCGCGTTCGTCGACAGCCTGCAGGAGCGCGCGCAGCCGGAACGACCGGGTGTCCGGGTCCCAGGCGCGGATCAAGCCCAGCCGCACGACGTGCATCACGACGACCCACGGGACGTAGAGGGTCAGCGCGCCGACACCGAGCAGCAGGCGTCGGTGGAGGAACATCGTGCGCGGCAGGCACAGCATGTAGCGGGCGAACGAGACCACGCCCGTCTCCATCCGGCGGGGCGACACCCCGACGGTGAGGTGGGGGAGGAACGCGTTCGCGCCGCCGGTCTCGGTCACACAGAGCCCCATGTCGACGTCCTCGAAGACGTCGCGGCGCATGGCCACCCGGTCGCGGATCGCGAGCCAGGCCGAGCGTCGCAGCGTCATGTTGGAGCCGTAGAGCACCGCCACCGACCGCACGTCACCCGGGGTCGCATCGCGACGTGCGACGAACGGGACCACCCGCCCGACACGGTCCTTGACCCGCGACATCGCATCCCCGTAGGGCAGACCGTAGGCCTCGCCGCGGCCGCAGAGTGCGCTCCACCGCCCCTCGGTGTCCTCCCGCAGGAACGTCACGATGTCGGCGGCCCACCGCGGACCGACCATCGTGTCGGCGTCGATGCGGGCGATCGCCTCGCCGGTGGCCGCGTCCAGACCCGCGTTGCGCGCGTAGACGAGTCCCTGCCGGTCCTCGGTGATGAGGCGGACCTGCGGATGGCGACGGGCGTGGTCGCGGACCACGTCCGCGGTCGCGTCGGTCGAGTTGTTGTCGACGACCACGATCTCGTGGATGTGCTCGATCTGGTCGACGAGGCGGTCGAGACAGTCGCCGATGACCTGCTCCTCGTCGTGACACGGGATCACCACGGACAGTGTCGGCACCGCTCGCCCCCTCCGGCTCGCCCGACCGGACCGGCCCGGATCGGGTGCACAGCAACGCCTTCGACCCTAGGTGAGCGGTCGACTCCCGGCGCGCTGAGTGGCCCCGTGCGTGGTGGGTGTCACGCCGCCGCGACGATGTCCGCGGCATGCCCGACCGCGTCCCGGGCCGGGATCAGCCGGGCCCGCAGCGATTCCGCCCGTGACCGGGTGTCGGGGTCGCAGGCGTGGTCGAGCGCGTCGGCCAGCAGCGTGCGCGTGAGGGTCGACAGGCGCAGGGAGGCACCGACACCGACGCGCCGGAGTGCTCGGCCCCACATCGGTTGGTCGGCGCCGAGCCAGCACGCCACCGCCGGGATCCCCGCGCGCAGCGCCGCGGCGGTGGTGCCGGCACCACCGTGGTGTACGGCGGCGACGCAGCGCGGCAGCACCGACGCGTGGTCGACGGCGGGGACCACGCGCACGCGGTCGTCGTCGTCGGCCGGCGTGAACACGCCACCCCACCCGGCGGCGACGAGCACGCGGTGTCCGACGGTGCCGTCGAGGACCGCGGCCCGCAGGCGCTCCGGGTCGGCGACGGACATGCTGCCGAAACCGACGTAGACGGGGGCGGGTCCGGCGTCGAGCCACTCGTCGAGAGCTGTGTCGGCGGAGGCGTCGCCGAGCGCACCCGCTGTCGCGGTGTCGACCGAGAGGAAACCCACCATCGGTCGACGAGCGCCCCACTCGCGGGCGAGCCCGGGGAAGAGCACCGGGTCGTACGCCTGGATCTCCGGTGTCCCCCGAGCGGAGATGCGGCCGGCGGTCGGCCGGTGCGCGGCGGGGAGTCCGACGGCCGCGCGCAGTCGGTTCTCGTCGCGCCGCGAGGTCTGCCACAGCACCTGCTCGACCATCGCCCAGGAGGCGGAGACGACCGGCCCGGGGAGATCGCGTCCGGCCGGGGCCCTGAGCGGGACCGACCGGTTGCGGCGCAACGGGCAGAGGTGCACGGCGACGAGCGGCACGTCGCGGGCCTCGGCGACGGCCAGGGCTCGTTCCTGCCCGACGCTGCCCGCCACGAGCACATCGGCGTCGGCGGCGATGGCGTGCAGGTCGTCGAGGGCGCGTCGGGCTCCGGCGCGGCTGACCTCCGCGACGGCGCGCACACGGCGCACCGGGTTCGCGGTGCGCAGATCCCGGGTGACCGTCTCCGATCGCAGCAGCGCACCGGTGTCGACCCCGCACGCCACCGCGTCGACGCCCGCGGAGCGGGCCAGGTCCACCAGGTTCGGCGGGACGGCCATCGTCACCGAGTGGCCCCGCGCGAGGAGCTCGACGGCCAGCGCGATGCCGGGTTGGACGTCCCCGCGACTTCCCGCGAACGCCGCGACGACGCGCACGGGTCAGACCGGTGCCGCGGCCGCGTCGGATGCCGCGGGCACGGCCGCCCGGGCTCGCGCGACGAGGTCGTCGACGACGGAGGTGACGAGCGACGCCGCGACGGCGGTGTCGGGGAAACGGGCCCGGACGCTGATCCCGTCGTCGTCCCGCCAGAACCACAGTTGCAGGTCGTCGGCGCGGCCGTCGCTGCTGATGTGCCGGGCGTGCAGGGACGGCAGGCGGGTGAAGCGCCGGTAGTCGAGGTAGGACACCATGAACACGTCGTGGCGTGGCTTGCGCAGCAGATGCCCGAAACGGCCGTACACGGTGGTGAGGTCCACCGCCGCGAGGGGCAGCGCGTCGGCGACGGCGACCGTCGCGGCGCGCAGGACCCGTTCGGGGTCGTCGCCGACAACGGGACCGGCGTCGATCACCACCGGCGCGTTGGCGACACACCAGCCGACGGAACGCGACGAGTCGCCGTCGGTGCGGGTGTGGATCGGCAGCACGACGGGGAGGCGGTCGGGGCCGCCGTGGTCGCGTGTGGCCTGGGCCAGTGCGGTCAGCAGCATGGGATAGGTCCGGACCCGCCGCCGCGTACCGGACTCCGTGTGGGCGTCGGCCTCGGCGCGCGTGAGCACCTCGGCGACGTGGATGCGCGACGGGGCGAACTCCCCGGGGGTCACGCCGAGGTCGACCGGGTACTCGGGCACGGTGTGGTCGGTCGCGGCGAGGAAGTCCGCCCAGCCCCGGACGCCGGGGTCGTCGTCGCCGGGCTCGGTCACGGCGGTGCCGACGAGGTGGTCGAGGAAACTCCCGGCGGGGGGCAGCGCCTCGCCGCCATACGCGGCGACGAGGTCCTCGGCGACGACGGCGAGCGAGTGGGCGTCGACGTAGCAGTGGTCGAACGCGCAGACGACGGTGCAGGTGTCGCCGTGCTCGACCACGGCGAGCAGGTGGGAGGCGGGGGACAGCGCCGTGCACCCGGCGACGGCCTCGGCCAGCTCGTCGCGGATGCCGCGTTCGTCGAGGGCGTGGACCGTGCCCACCGGCCGCAGCGAGATGTCGCCGCGCCGGTGCAGCCGACGGTGGGGGATGCCGTCGACGTCGAGGACGAAGTGCGAGCGCAGCACCTCGTGGTGGTCCACGACGGCGCGGAACGCGGCGACCAGCCTGTCGGGATCGATTGCGGCCGTGCGGATCTCGACGGTCACGGCGAGCCACCCGGACCCGCCGGCGCGGACGGCCTCGAGATGGAACCGCTCGTTCTCCGAGGGGCCGACGGGGTGTGGGGCACCCTCCCCGACGGCCGTGGCCGACCAGCGCCGCAGACGGCCGGCGGGGATCCTCAGATTGGCCAGGGTCGTGAGCAGCACGGGCTCACGGTACCTGTGCGCCAACGTGATCCGCGTACCGGATCGGCTCCGGAACGCGCGCGAAGGACGTGAGCTCGGACACCAGGCTGCGGTGCAGGGCGGAGATCGATCGCCGGGCGACGGGGTTGTCGGGGACGTGCGACAACAGGCGCAGTCCGTCGTCGTTGCGGTTGACCCAGAGGTTCGCGTTGCGGGTGCGACCCACGCCCGGCATGACGCGTCCCGCGACGATCTCGGGCGCATGCGGGTCGGCCAGCCTACGGAAGTCGAGGTAGGACACCATCTGTGGGCTCGACGAGTCCGGGACGAAGTCGCCGGAGGCGGCGAGGATCGCGAGTACGCCGTGCACGGGCCTGTCGATGTGCGCACGCGCGTGACGCAGTTGCTGGGCCGCGGCACGGACCAGGTCGTCCGGGTCGCCGGCGTCGGCCTGCAGGGCGATCGGGGCGAACGTGCACATCCAGCCCTGTGTGCCCGGGAAGGCGGGATCGCGGGTCGAGAGCACGGTCGACGTGAAGTACCGGCGTTCTCCGGTGACGCGCCACTGGGCTCGGGCGATCGCCGCGAAGAGTGCCGCGGCGATCGAGCCCCCGGCGGCGCGGGCCCGACTCTCGCAGGCCGCGGCGGTGGCCGCGTCGACGAGGGGCTCGTCGATGGCGACCGCGGGGACCGGCGCGGGGCCGTCGAGGCCGATGTCGAGCGCGGTGCGGGGAACGGTGCGGCCGTGGGCGACGAGCACCGAGCGCCAGTGCGCGACGAGCGGGTCGTCGCCGGTGATGTCGCCGGCGCGGCGCAGTTCGTCGGCGACGTGATCGAGGTGACTGCCCGCGGGTCGCAGCGTCGGTTCGGTGCCGGTGACGTGAGCGCGGTATCGGACGACGATCTCCTGCAGGGCCTCGATCGCGGCGGAACCGTCGGTGTGCGAGTGGTCCAGCGTGATGTGCAGGGCGAATGACGTCCCCGCGTCGATCGCACCGACGCTCCAGCCGGGGATGCGGTCGTGCGTGGCGTCCCGGTCGATGCGGTGGTGGAGGACCTCCACGAGCGCGGCGTGATCGGGTGGGGCCGTCTCCCGGTGCGCGGCCAGCGTGATGGCGTGCGGAGGCGTGAGAATTCGGGTGATGGTGCCGTCGTCGGCGACGACGAAGCGGCTGCGCAGTTCGTCGTGGGCACGCGCGAAGTCGGTCAGCGCGCGTGCCATGGCCTCGGTGTCGAGGGCTTCGGCGACCTCGGTGGTGACGGTGACGACCGCGCGGTGCGGCGCACCGTCGGCCCGTTTGGCGTGCGCCGCGACGAGATGATCCCGTTGCAGGAACGAGGGACCCACCTCGCTGACGACCCCGGCCGCGCGGGCTCCGTCCTCGTCGTCGGGTGTCCACCAGACGAGCTCACCGAGGTCGGGTCGCCAGTCGGCGAGCGCTCCGGCGATCACGGGGGTGGAGCCTGGGTCACGCGCCGCCGACCGATCCCGGCTCCCCCGCGCCGACGGTGCGCTGCGGCTCGGCGAACGTCGTGTCGCCACGCTCGACGACCTCGAGCAGCACCTGCTCGAACGCCCGGAGGAAACGGTGCACTCGCGTCGCCCCGGGGTGGGTGCTCGGGAACCTGGCCGACAGGTTGGTGCCGGTGTTGATCCGGTTGATCCAGAAGTAGACCTCGTCGGACGAGCGGGTCGCGCTGCGGAGCACCCGCGCGTCCATCTCGTCCCACGCGTCCGCACCCTCGGCGCCCCGCAGGTCGATGTAGGAGACGACGAACTGCGGCGGTGTGCGGTGACCGATCAGCTCGGCGATCGGGTGGAACGGTACGGTGCCGAGTTCCTTGTGTTCCCGCGACGTCTCGGCGACCGGGCCGATCGCGGCCCCGAAGGTGTCGGCGGCGCCGGGACGCAGGTGGACCGGGACAAGCCCCACGAACCACCCCGCGGCCTCACCCCACTGCAGCTCGGTGCGGGTGTGGACCGGGCTGATGAAACGCAGGTCGGAGCAACCGGTGACACGCTGGTTGGCGATGCACAGCGCCGTGTGGATGCCGGCCTGCATGTTCGCGCCCAGCGCCTTGCAGGCGCGGTTGAAGCGGTCGGTCTGTTCCGGGTCGAGCAGCCAGCGCGACAGGCTCGACTGGTACGGCGGCAGGGTGGCGCCGGCGACGACGTCGTCGTGGTCGACGTCGGGGGCGACCGGGAACGCGGGCATCGGGTCGGGCTGGCTCGCGCAGGACGCGTCGGAGCGCGGTGAGAGGAACTGGGCCCAGCGGGTGACCTCCGCCGTCTCCCGGTCGAGACGCGACCCGTGGTCGCGCTCGGCGTGGGAGAAGTCCAGGTAGCTGCCGAAGACGCCGAGCGAGTCGTCGCGGCCGGTCAGTGCGGCCTCGTAGAGCCGGGTCAGTTCCTTGATGGCGAAGACCTGCGTGTAGGCGTCCATCACGGTGTGATCGGCGCCGAAGACGAGGAGGAACGACTCGGCGTCGTCGGTCGGCTCGACGGTGACGACCAGGCAGTGCGGCCACCGCAGCGGGTTGATCCGGGTGTTGAAGATGTGGTCGACGCGCAGGTAGACGCGGGTGCTGCTGGACGGTTCGGCGTCACGTCGGGCGGCGACGTCCACCTTGTCGGCGGCGATGATCCGCCGGGTGAACTCGTCCTCACGCGCCGGCTCGCCCTCGGCGACGTCACGGGTGTGGTCGAGGGCCGACCGGAACGCCTCGTGCCGGGCGTACCAGCGGCGCAGGGTGGTGGCCATCGCGTCCCGGTCGAGCCGGTGGCCGATGCGGAACGCGGTCCCGATCCACTCGCTGTGCCAGTCGTCACCGATCTCGACGGCGCGGCGCGCGTGCTCGAGGTGTGCGTAGGACAACCGACGGTCGTCGGTGGTCCAGTCGCCCTCCTCGGCGGTCGGCGTCCACTCGGTGACCACACCCGCGGGAAGTGGGTAGTCGGCGAGTTCGGTGTATTCCATCGACGATCTCCTCGGGACTCGAGACAACCGGGTGGAGCGGGAGGGGAGGGCAGATCCGCGAGCGGCGGTGCCGGCGGTCGGACGAACGGTGTCCGGACTCGAAAACCGTAACGCCTCGGCGTCGAATTTTCGCGTCGGAAGAGATCTTTAGCAGGTCGAACTCACGGTGCACAACACGATTCGGTCATGGGACATCGTCATGCGCTGCACATTTGTGGGTTGTCACCACATGACGTGTGAGCGAGTCCGAATCGAGATTTGCTGCACGAATATCCGGGTTTATCCGGCGATCCGGAGTCCACGCGCCACGACGGGCCAGCTCTTGTGCAGCTGGTCCTGCCAGTACGGCCAGGAATGCGATCCGCGCGGTTCGAAGTCGAACGTCGCCGGGATACGGCGGGCGGCCAGCGTGTCCGCGAGACGGTGGGTGCAGAAGTTGGCACCCGCCTCGATGCCGCCACCCACGATCAGCCGGTCCGTCGGGTTGGTGTTGCCCGGGTAGTTCGGTGCCTCGTAGGGCCCGGGGAGACCGCTGCCGACGGAGACGTAGACAGACGTCCCCCGTAGGCCCTCGGCGTGCAGCAGGACGTCGTGCGCGGCCCACGCCGGGTCGGACGGGGGGCCCCACATGTTGTCGGCGTTGCCGCCGAACGCGGCGACGATCGCCCGCGGGACGGACTGCGACGCGAGGTCGGCCGTCGAGTAACAGCCGCTGAAGGACGACACCGACCGGAAGAACCCCGGGTTGCGTGCGGCCAGCATCAGAGCCGACCCCGCACCCATCGACAGGCCGCCGATCCCGCGGATCCCGTTGCCGGAGAACCGCTTCTCGAGCAGCGGCGGCAGCTCCCTGGTCAGGAACGTCTCCCACCTGTACCGTCCGAGCTTCGGGTCGTCCCGGTACCAGTCGGTGTAGAAGCTGCCGTTGCCGGCGAGCGGCAGCGCGACCGTCACGTTCTTGTCGCGGAAGAAGTTCACCGCATCGGTCTTGCGCAGCCACATGCTGTTCGTCGGGTCCTCCTCACCGAGCCCGCTGAGCATGGTCAGCGTGGGGCGCGGGCCGCGGTCGACGGCGGGGACGAGCACCTGCACCTTGATCGTCTTCGCCATCGACGGCGCGTAGACGTAGACGCCGTACTGGGTGGGGCCCTCGGTCTCGACGCGCTCGATGGTGGGCGCCGCGGGGGCGGCGGAGGCCACCCCCAGGGCGGGGGCGGCGCCGACGAGGGCGGCGGCGATGGCCGTCACCGTGACCAGTCGGCGGACCGGTGTGGTGAACGGACGGGAAATTCCGCGTGACACACGGAATCCGACGGAGAAGGGCATTGATGTCCTTAGCGTGAAGAGGTCGGGCCACAGTCTGGCACACGCCTGTGTGATCGGCGACAGGACCGAATTGTTCACCGAACTGATCCCGCGGTTGCATCGATCATGTCCGCGGCAACTCGGACAGAATCCCGCACATCGATCATTTTTCCGGCGAAAGACCGCGCGCTGTTCGTGCATTCGTCCGTCAGGGCGGTCTCGACGGCGGACCCCAGGCGCCGCGCGTCGCCGAGGGCTCGGACGGGCAGCGTGGACCCCAGACCGCGCTCGGCGACGACGCGACCCCACAGCGGCTGGTCCGCGCTGAACGAGGCCACGACCATCGGTGTGCCCGCGCGGAGACAGGCCGCGGTGGTGCCGGCGCCGCCGTGGTGGACGGCGGCCGCGCACCGCGGCAGCACCCGGCTGTGGTCGACCGCGTCGGTCACCCGGACCGCGCCCTCGGCGATGTCGGCGGCGGTGACGGCATCACGGGCCGCCGTGCCGTTCGGGCCCGCGCACAGCAGCACCCGTCGGCCCTGCGCGGCGATCGCGGCGAGCAGATGGCCGTAGGAGGCGACCGGGTCCCGCAGCGGCATGCTGCCGAACCCGACGTACACCGGCGGGTCGCCGTCGTCGAGCCACGAGTCGGTCTCGTCGCCGTCCGAGGACCCGCCGGGAGGGCCGTCGACGAGGTCGACGAAGCCGACGAGGGGGCGTAGATCGCCCCACTCCGCGACGAGGTCGTCGAAGAGGGCCGGTTCGTACGCCTGGATCTCGGGCAGGCCCGCCGCGGCCAGGCGACCGCCGAGTGGTCCGGCGGCCGGTGGCATGCCGAGCCGCGAGCGCAGGGCGTCGTCGGCCGCACGTGCCGACGACCGCCAGTAGAACCGGTCGACGGCCCACCACATCGCGCCGGTGAGACGCCCCGGGGGGATGGACTGCAGCGGACCCAGCGGGACGCGCACGGCACGGTTCGGCCGGATCGGGCAGAAGTGGACGGGGGTGAACCGTGCCCCGTGGTGGTCGGCGACCGTGGCGCCACGTTCCTGCCCGAGCGGACCGGTCACGACGACGTCGGCGCCGTCGGCCATCGCGAGCAGTCGGTCGTCCATCGTCCCGGCGCCGAACTCCGTGACCTGCCGGATCGCCCGCGATCGCGTCCGCGGGTCGCGCGACTTCAGGTCCCGCGCGATGAGATCGGACGCGAGCAGGTCCGCCGTGTC
The DNA here is from genome assembly GCF_024171725.1 of Williamsia serinedens. GTDB lineage: Bacteria > Actinomycetota > Actinomycetes > Mycobacteriales > Mycobacteriaceae > Williamsia_A > Williamsia_A serinedens. The sequence goes on along the minus strand of NZ_JAMTCG010000003.1, from coordinate 19,140 downwards.
GGGTGCGAACTCCTGCGCCGGCACACCGCACGCGGCCGCGAGCGGGAGGAGGTTGACCGGCACGCCGACGACGACGTCGTGGCCTCGGTCGCGCAGCTCGCGTGCCACCGCGAGAAGGGGTTGGACGTCCCCGCGGCTGCCGTTGGCCGCGACGGTGACCTTCATCGGTGCACCCGTCGGCCCCGGTGGTCGCGCCTCACCACGGGCGGGCCTCCAGGCCGCGGCGGTTCAGTTCGGCGCGCACGGCACCGTCGAGGACGTCGGGTCCGAGTCCGTCGGGGTCGAGTCCGACCACCGACAGGGTCGTGGTCCCGGCGGCGTCGTTGACCCAGGCCGCGAGCCCTCCGCGCAGCGACCGCAGGCGTGCGGTCGTGATCGACTGCGTGGTCGACCGGGTGACGACGGCGTCCGCGCGTGCGGGGTCCCCGAACCCCGCGACCGTCGGGTCCACCCGTCCGAGACTCGAGGCGAGGGCCAGCGGCGTCGTCGCACCGCGACTCAGGGCCGCGACGGCGCGGTCGCCGAGGGCCTGCATGACCGGTTGCAACCGCACGAACGTCGTGGGTCGGCTGGTGCGTGCGGTGTAGACGTCCTTGGTGAGCCGGCGGATGGCGGCCAGGTCGCCGTCCAGCGCGGCCGCGGCCGGAACGTCCACCGACAGGCCGATGGTCGCGTTGGCGCGTACGTCGTCGGGTTCGCGCGTCGACATCGGTACCGACACGCGCACCACGTCGTCGCGGTCGGCACGACCGGCCGCCACGATCAGGCCGACCACCACCGCGACGAACAGGGCGGTCGAGGACCCGCCGTCGCGGGTGGCGGCCCGGTCCCAGTCCTCGGTGTCGACGCTGACGACGGAGAACGGCGCGATGGCCGGACCCCGCTCGGGTGCGTCGGCGGGCAGGACCCGGGACGACGCGGCGGTGACGACCTCGTCGGACGCGGTGGTGGTGGTGGGGGTGCCGGTGACGCGGTCGCGCACGATCGCCGCGACCGATCCCGCGATCGTCACCGACCGGTGCACCGCCTCGCGGGCCTGGTCGACCGGCGACGGCGACGCCGCGGCGAAGACGGTGTCGTCGTCGGTGAGCGCCTCGGCGAACGCGGTCAGCGCGGCGAGGCCGTCACCCACGGCATGGGACAGGCAGACCGAGACCAGCGCGCCCGCTCCGGCCGTCGGTGCCGCCCGCAGTTCCCACACCGGTCCGTGCGCGAGATCGAACGGACGTGCCGCGGCCGCGTCGATCCACGCCACGGCCTGCCCGGCGGGGACGGGGGTCTCCTCGACGTGGACTCCGCCGGTCACCGCACCGCCGGCCACCCAGTGGTCGCGGACGAGCGGGATCCGACTGCGTCGCACCAGGCGGGCGATGCGCCCCCGACCGAGTCGGTCGGCGAAACGGTCGAGTTCCGCCCGCGACGGCATCTCCGTCAGACGCCACACCATCTGGTTGACGACCGGGACGCCGAGGGCGGCGTCCATCCGGATGAAGAGGTCGTCGTCGACGGTGGTGCGCAGCACGCGGGTCACTGCGGGTGGGTCCTCTCTGTCGTCGACCGCGCCGCCGGCGACGCGGGTCAGAGCTTCTTCAGGTAGATCCTCACGGTCAGCGGTGCCAGCCCCGCGATCAGGACGACCGAACCGAACAGCGACCAGCCCAGGTGCTCGTCGACCCGACCCTGCGCCGCGAGGAGGCGGACCGCCGAGATCAGCTGCGAGAGCGGGTTGATCTCGGTGACGGTCTGCATCCACGACGGCATGGTCTGCGGCGGCACGAAGGCGTTCGACATGAACCCCAACACCGTCAGGATCAGTGCCGAGAACCCCTGCACCGCGGACGCTTTGGACAGCATGACGCCCATGAGGGCGAACAGCCAGCTGAGCGCGAAGGCGGAGAAGACCACCAGCACGACGGCGGCGAGGGTCCCCGGGACGCTCCCCGGCCGATATCCCATGACCAGCCCGACCGTGAGCGTGAGACAGGCGGCGATGAGATACCGCAGGTTCGCGGCGACGAGCGATCCCGACAGCGGCGCGATGCGGGCGATCGGCAACGACACGAACCGGTCGAAGACACCCTTGTCCATGTCCTCGCGCAGCTGGATGCCGACGACGACTGTCGAGGTGGTCACGACGTTGACGAGCACACCGGGGATGAGGATCGGCAGGTAGCCGCTCACGCCGCCGGCGATCACGCCGCCGAAGATGCTCGCGAACATGACCGTGAACACGACCGGGACGATCGTCACGTCGACGAGCAACTGTGGGTTGTGCTTGAACTTCAACAGCCCCCGGCGGGCCATCGTCAGGGTGTCGCGCACCGCCTTCGGCACGGAGATGCGTTCGACGACTCCCGCGACCGGGATGTCCCCGAACCCCGGTGTCCGGGTGTCGGCGACGCTCATGCCGGTCTCGCCTCGTCGGTGAGGGCGAGGAAGACGTCGTCGAGAGACGGTGTGTGGACGCCGAACTCGCCCACCCCGATCCGTTCGGCGGTCAGGGCCGCGATCACCTGCGCGGCGCGGGCGGAGTCCGGGACCGGCCCCGTCAGCGCCCCGGTGCGGGTGTCGACGTCGACAGGGGCGTGCAGCAGCGACCGCATCGTCGACGCGGCCCGCTCCGACTGGTGGGGATCGATCAGGCGGATCGAGAGCGAGAAGTCGCCGACCGAGCGCTTCAGGCTCTCGGGGGTGCCGCGGCCGACGACACGTCCGTGGTCGATGACGACGAGCTGGTCGGCGAGCGCGTCGGCCTCGTCGAGGTACTGGGTGGTGAGCACGACGGTGGTGCCCGCGTCGACGACCGACCGCACGATGTCCCACAGCTGGCTGCGGGTGCGGGGGTCCAGGCCGGTGGTCGGCTCGTCGAGGAACAGCAGCGCCGGGCGCCGGATCATGCTGGCAGCCAGGTCGAGTCGCCGTCGCATGCCGCCCGAGTACGACCGGATCGCACGGTCGCCGGCGTCGGTGAGACCGAACCGGTCGACTAGATCGCGGGCGCGTGCCCGGGCCTCACGTCCCCGCAGCCCGAGCAGGCGACCGAAGATCTCGAGGTTCTCGCGCCCGGTGAGGTCCTCGTCGACCGAGGCGTACTGACCGGTCAGCGCGATGAGACTGCGCACCGCGGTCGCGTCGGCGACGACGTCGCGGCCGAGGACGGTGACGGACCCCGAGGTGGGTCGCAGAAGCGTGGAGAGCATCCGGACCGTCGTGGTCTTGCCGGCACCGTTGGGCCCGAGCAGTCCGCAGACGGTCCCGGCCGGGACGACGAAGTCGATCTCGTCGACGACGCGCCTGCCGTCGAACTCCTTGGTCAGACCGGACACCTCCACGGCCGCGGACGCGGATCGGCCTCGTCGCAGGGCCGTCGCCGCGTCCAGCGGTGGTGTCCACGACGACTCGTCCCGCGGTGTCCACGACGACTCGGCGGGCGGCGCCCACGCCCGGGGCTCGACGGGGCCGTCCGCCGGGTCGGGACGGGCATGCCTGCCCACCCGCGCGGTGCTCGGGGCAGCCCCGTTCGAGGTCGTGGTCATCGGTGGTCCCCCCAAGGGCCTGTGGTGTGACGCGAACAGGCTAGCGGTCGGACCCGTCGTGACGTGATGCAGCGTGACCGATCACGACGTGCAGATCGTGAACCCGCAGGTCCAGCACGCGGAAACGACTGTGGCGCGCGTCATGTCCGCTCATCCGGCGGGCCCGTCGGGCCGCCACTAGTGTCCAGACGATGGCGCAGGCGGCGACCGCGGCCCGGCTCGACGGGCCCGACCTCACCTACTGGTTCGTCGACCGAGCCCTGGGCTGGTCGGTGGTCCTGCAACTGGTCTGGGTCTTCCCCGCCCCTCTCGACGCACGCCTTGTCGACGGCGTCGCCGCGCGCCTGCACGACAGCGTGCTGCACCGTCGGGTCCGTCCTCCGACGGTTCCCGGCGCCCGGCCCCGCTGGGCACCCTCGACGGCGTCGCTGCCCGTCCTCCACGACGACGTGATCCGCGCCGACGCGGTCGCGCGGTGGTCCCGGGACGAGCTGGACGCGGTCGATCTCGACGCGTCCGAGGGTCGGTGCTGGCGGCTCCGGGCGGCACCACTCGACGACGGCGGGCACGCGCTGTCGCTGTGCACCCTGCATCTCGTCACCGACGGTCAGGGGTTCGTCCGTGCGGCCGCCGCGGCGCTCGCATCCGCCGCCCCGGATGCGCGGATCCCCCGTCCGGTCCGTCCGCCGCCCGCGTCCGGCCGACGTGTCGCAGCCGATGCGGTGGACGCCGTCCGGCAGGTCGCGCTGGGGACGGTCGGCCTGGCCCGGGTGCTCGCCGGCGGTCTCCTGCGGCGCAGCGCGCCCGCGCCCGACCCCCGCGGTCCGCGGGCCCCTCTGGCGCAGCGCTCGCCGCAGGCCCGCGTCCGCTGGGCCGTGGTGTCGGTGCCGACCGACGAGTGGCTGGCCGCGGCCCGTCGGCACGACGGCACGGAGAACACGCTGTTCGTCGCGGTGATCGCCGGGGCACTGCGGCGGACCGGAGCGCTGCCACCGGGGGAGCCGGTCAAGGTGGGCATCCCGGTGAGTCGTCGGGCGCAGGACGACGGGCGCGCCAACGCCACCGCCGGGGTCTCGGTCTACCTCGACGCCGCGGCGGAGAAGGACCTCGCCACGGTGCGGTCGCGGTGCAAGGCCGCCTACGTCGCGCTCGACGCGGGTCGTCGCGACCCGACCGTCCATCTGACGCCGCTGGTGACCGTCGTCCCGCCGGGACTCGCCGTGCGGGCGGTCACCGCCGGGAGCGGCATGCCCGACGTCATGACGTCGAACATCGGGTCGTGGGGCGACGACCTGCTGCGTCTCGGTTCGTCGACCGCCCGCGGGGTGGCATTCCGCGGCGACGCCCAGGCGGTCGTCCCGGACCTGCCCTACCGCTTCGGCGACGGACTGCAGTCGTGGGTGCTGCAGGCGGGAGCCGAGACGACGCTGTCCGTCGCCGCGTTCGACGAGTCCGCCGTCCCCGACGCCGGTGTGCTGCACCGCGTCCTGTCCGAGGAGTTGACCGCATGGGGTCTGCCGCACCGCCTGTGGTGACCGCGGCGCCGACCGACGCGCGGGTGACCGGACCCGACGAGACGTTCATGCTCGTCGAGGCGCTCGCGGGCGTGGAGACCCCGATCCAGATGGGGTGGGTGTTCGCGACCGACCCGGGGGAGCAGGCGGTGGCGCGGATCCACGCCCGGCTCGCCGCCGGTCCCGTGCACCGGGCGATCGCGACGACCCGTGTGCCGTTCGCGCGGCACCGGTGGGTCGCCGCCGGCCCGCCCGAACCGATGCGTGCCGATGTCGCCGCCGTCGCGCCCGAGCGCATCTCCCGATGGTTCGCCGACCACCTCGACTCGACGTCGGTGCGACCGACCCGGGGTCGCAGCTGGCACGTCGCCACCGCACCGACCACGGACGGGGGCCGCGTCGTGTCCGTCCTGGCCTCGCACGTCGTATGCGACGGGTCGGGTCTGCGTCGGGCACTGCTCGCCGACGCGATGCCGGTGGGAGCCGGCTCGCTGCGGGGCGGCGTGGCCGACGACCTCCGCGACGCCGGAGGACAACTCGTCGCCGCGCTGCGTGCGGTGGCGCGACTGGCCGCGTCCGCCGTGACGGGTCTGCGGTCGCGTCGGGACGGCGTGCCCGACGGACCGGCCGTCGTCGACCTGGGGCGGCCGTCGCCCGCGCGACCGCTGCCGAGGCCCACGTCCCCGGATCCGGACCCACCCGTCCGCCACCTCCTCGTGACCCTCGACGCCGACGCGCTCGCCGCGCGGGCGGCCGAGCACGGCGGCACCGTCAACACCCTGTTCTGCGCCCTGATCGGCGGGATCGCCCAGCGCGCCGGCATCCCGGACGACGACACCACCGCCATCTGCATCGCGGTGAACCGCCGCGCGGGCGACGACGACGCCCGCGCCAACGCCTCCGGAGGGGTGTGGATCCGTACCCGTGGCGGACTCGACGGACCCGTCGACCTCACCGGCATGCGGTCGCAGACCCGGCGCGCTCTGGCGGAGTACGCCGAGCGCGGCGCGGAGATGTCCGCCGACAACGTGCAGCCCGTCGTCCGGCTGCTGCCGTCCCGCGCGGTGCTCGCGCTGACCGCCCTGATCCCGTCTCCGCACACCACGGTGTCGAACCTCGGGGCCGTCGAGCCCGACCTGCTCCGCATGGGCGGGCAGACCGCGCACGTGCAGTTCACCCGCGCGGCGGTGCGCGGGATGTCCGCCGACGATCGTCGGCGACGATGCCGTCCGGGCCTGCTGGCCTGGCTCACCCACCACGGTGACACCGCGACGATGGCCGTCTGCGGCGTCGACCCCGACCGGTTCGGGGCGCCGGAGGTGCTGCGGGATCTGGTCGAGGCGCAGCTGGACGCGTGGGATCTGCCCCACGCGGTGCTGTGAGCACGTCCCGCCTCGGCGGTACCGACGAGGCCTACCTGCTGCTCGAGTCGACGGTCGGCGTGGTCGCCCCGATGCAGGTCGTTGTCGTGCTCGACGACGACCCCGGGCCCGACGTCGCCCGGGACCTCGTCGACCGTCTGGTCGGCGGCCCCCTCGACCGCGCCGTCCGGCGGCCGACGGTGCCGGGGGCACGACCATCCTGGGTGCGACCGACCGGTGCGGCCTCGACCCGGGTCGACACGACCCCGGTCGACGACGCCGTCGCGTGGGCGCAGCGACATCTGGTGGAGGCGCCGGTCGACGTGGTGGGTGCGCGCGGATGGCAGGTCGCCACCGTGGCCCTCACGACCGGCGGCCGCGCGGTGTCGGTCGTCGCCTCCCACGTCCTCGCCGACGGCCGGCGGTTCGTGCAGACCGTCGCCGACGCCGTCGCGGCGCTCGACCGGACGGCCCCGGTCGACGTGTCCTGCGCGCCCGACGAGCCGGGGTGGGTGCGCCGGGTGATCGCCGACTCCGCCGACGCCGCGGCGGCGGTCGTCGACGCCGTTCGCGCCGCCGACGCGCTGCGCAGGACGCCCTCTGCCGCACCGAAGCCCGCCTCGACCCGCACCGCGCCGACGCGGTCCGGGGCCGTCGACGGCCCGCCGACCCACCACGTCGTCACCCTGGACCTCGCGCGGTGGCGTGCGGCGGCGCACGAGCACGGCGGTACGGCCACGACGCTGCTCGCGGCGGTCGGCGCCGGGCTGGCGCGGCACTCCGGGGTGGTCGCGGCGCGGGGTGGTGCGAACGGACCGGTCCGGGTGACGCTCGCGGTCGACCGGCGTGGCGAGGGGGACTCGACCACCGCCAACACCGCCGGTGGCGTCGCCGTGACGGTGTCCGACGACCCCACGCCCGACACCGGCCTCGCCGTCCTGCGGTCGACGATCCGTGCGGCCCTGCGGGATCCGGCGGGCGACGACGCCGTCGCCCGGATCGCGCGCCTGCTGCCCGCGCGGGTCCTGCGGCGGGTCGTCACGTCCCTCCCGGGCCCCGACGTGTCGGTCTCGCATCTCGGACCGGCGCCGGAGGCATTGCTGACGTGGCGCCACGCGCGGGCGCGGACGGTGCTGGTGCGGGCGGCCGCCCGGTCCGCGGCCCCGCACCTCGCACGACGGATGCTGCCGGGCATCGCACTGTGGGCCGTCGAGCACGGCGACGCGGTCACCGTCACCGTGTGCGCGGTCGACCCGGTCGCCCGCGACGACATCGCGTCGGTCGTCGAGCGGGAACTCGGCCGGTGGGGACTACTGCTGGACGTCCGGAGCGGCTGAGTCCCACACGTCGGCGACGGCGACACCGAGCCGAGCGAACAGACCGCGCACCACGGACAGGCCGATGCCGATGACCGCGGAGTGGTCGCCGTCGATGCCGTCGACGAACCACCCGCCGCGTCCGTCGAGCGTGAACGCGCCGGCCACCTCGAGTGGCTCACCGGTGGCGACGTAGGCGGTCACCGTCGCGTCGTCGATGTCGGCGAAGCGCACTGTGGTCGACGTCGACGCGGACGCGGTCCCCACGACGACGCCGGCGGTCATCCGCAGCACGCTGTGCCCGGTCAGCAGCTCGGCGCTGCGTCCGCGCAGCCGGTGCCACTGCGCCGTCGCCGCGGCGGCGGTGTGGGGTTTGCCGGTCAGTTCGCCGTCGTGGAACAGCATCGAGTCGCAGCCGATGACGACGCAGTCCTCGGCGATGTCGGGGTCCTCGGCGGCCACACGGTCCGCCACCACCCGGGCTTTCGCCTCGGCCAGGGCGGTGACGACGGCGCCTGGTCCCGACGAGGGGTCGACGGTCGCCGCGACCGCGTCCTCGTCGACGTCCGAGACGCGCACGACGGGATCGACGCCGGCGTCGATCAACACCCGCCGCCGCGCCGGGGACGCCGACCCGAGGACGACGCGGACCCGGGCGGTCAGTGGGAGAAGTGCACGTTGAGGAACCCGGTGGGGGCGGGTGCCCACGACGGGCGCAGGCGCTGTTCGGGCGATCCCCAGAGGTTCCGCTCCGGTCGGTCCGGCGCGGGTGTGCCGCCACCGGCCGCCGACAGCACGGCCGTCAGCACGGCGATCTCGACGTCGTCGGGGTTGCCGCGCACGATGCGCAGGGCGGGCCGCGCCGGCGCGTCGTCGGCCGCGGGGGTGGTCTCGTCGCTCACGGTCTCTCCTGAGGGTCGTCGGCCGGACGGTCTACAGCGGGATGTTGCCGTGCTTCTTGGGCGGCATCGACACCATCTTGCGCTCGAGGAGCCGCAGGGCCGTGGCGATCTGGCCCCGGGTGTGCGACGGCGGGATGACCGCGTCGACGTAGCCGCGCTCGGCCGCGACATAGGGGTTGACGAGGGTGTCCTCGTACTCCTGCTGCAGCCGCAGGCGCAGGGCGTCGACGTCCTCGCCCTTCTCCGCGGCCTCCTTCAACTGCGACCGGTAGACGAACCCGACGGCCCCGGAGGCGCCCATGACGGCGATCTGCGCGGTCGGCCAGGCGAGGTTGACGTCGGCACCCATGTGCTTGGAGCCCATGACGTCGTACGCGCCACCGTAGGCCTTGCGGGTGATGACGGTGATCTTGCCGACGGTGGCCTCGCCGTAGGCGTACAGCAGCTTCGCGCCGCGGCGGATGATGCCGTTGTACTCCTGCTCGGTGCCGGGCAGGAAGCCCGGGACGTCGACCAGGGTCACGATCGGGATGTTGAAGCAGTCGCAGGTCCGGACGAAGCGTGCGGCCTTCTCCGAGGCGTTGATGTCGAGGCAACCGGCGAACTGGGTCGGCTGGTTGGCGACGATGCCGACGCTGCGGCCGTCGACGCGGCCGAAGCCGACGATGACGTTGGTGGCGTACTGCGCCTGGATCTCTAGGAACTCGTCGTCGTCGAGGATCCGGGCGATGACCTCGTGCATGTCGTACGGCTGGTTCGGCGAGTCCGGGATGAGGGTGTCGAGCTCGAGGTCCTCCTCGTTGACGGTCTCCTCGATGGACCCGGCGGCGGGCTCGTCCACGGGCAGGCGCGGCGGCTCGGCCTTGTTGTTGCTGGGGAGGTAGGACAGGATCTCGCGCACGTAGTCGAGGGCGTCCTCCTCGTCGGAGGCGACGTAGGTGGCGGTACCGGACTTCGTCATGTGCGTGTGGGCACCGCCGAGGTCCTCCATCGTCACGTCCTCACCGGTGACGGTCTTGATGACGTCGGGGCCGGTGATGAACATCTGGCTGGTCTTGTCGACCATGACGACGAAGTCGGTGAGCGCGGGGGAGTAGACGTGACCACCCGCGGCCGCGCCCATGATGAGCGAGATCTGCGGGATGACACCGGACGCGCGGACGTTGCGGTGGAAGATCTCGCCGTACAGGCCGAGGGAGACGACACCCTCCTGGATCCGCGCGCCGGCACCGTCGTTGATGCCGATCAGCGGGCGGCCGGTCTTCACCGCGAGGTCCATGACCTTGACGATCTTCTCGCCGTAGACCTCGCCGAGGCTGCCGCCGAACACGGTCGAGTCCTGACTGAAGACACACACCTCGCGGCCGTCGACGGTGCCGTACCCGGTGACCACGCCGTCGCCGAGGGGCCGACGCGACGCGAGCCCGAAGTTGGTGCTGCGGTGCCGCGCCAGCGCGTCGAGTTCGACGAACGACCCCTCGTCGAGGAGGTGGGTGATGCGCTCGCGGGCGGTCAGCTTGCCCTTCGCGTGCACCTTCTCGACGGCCTCGGCGCCGACCGGCTGCTCCGCCTCGGCAAGGCGTCCGCGCAGGTCCGCGAGCTTTCCGGCCGTCGTGTGGATGTCGGGTGCACCATCGTTGTCGGTCGAGGCAGTCGTCATGGGGAACGATGCTAGCGAGCGGTCGCTCGGTCGGTGGGACCGGGGACACGAGTGAGGCCCGGGGTCGGGTCGCGCGGCGCACTAGCGTGATCGCCATGGACCCCGCACCGACCGACCTCTACGCCGCACGCATCGCCGATCGCGCGGGCGGCGGGTGGTCGGTGGAGGTCGTCGCCGAGACCGGCTCGACGAACGCCGACCTCGTCGCGCGCTGTGCGACCGACCCCGTACCGGGGGTGGCCCTCGTCGCGGAGCGTCAGACCGCGGGCCGGGGCCGGCACGGCCGGATGTGGACCGCCCCGCCGGGCGGCACGCTCACCATGTCGGTGACGGTCGACGCGTCCGCGCCCGGCGCGGGCGACGCGCTCGGATGGCTGCCCCTCGCCGCCGGGGTCGCGGTGGCGCGGGCGGTCGCCGAGGTGGGCGGCGTCGACGTGCGGCTGAAGTGGCCCAACGACGTCCTCCTCCCGGTGGGGTCGGCCGGGGAGGTGGGCAAGGTCGCCGGCATCCTCGCCGAGCTCGCGCCGGGCACGCGGCCGTGCGCCGTGGTCGGCATCGGGATCAACACCGGGCTGCAGCCCGACGACCTGCCGGTGCCGACGGCCACGTCGGTGAACCTCGCGACGGGGCGGACCGTCGACCGGTCCGAGCTCGCCGGCGCGGTGCTCGCCGCGCTCACGGAGGAGTTGGCCGACTGGCCCGGCGACACCGCCGCCGTCGCGGACCGCTATCGCGCGGCGTGCGCGACCCTCTCGCGTGCCGTGCGGGTGGAACTCCCCGGCGACCGGATGCTCGAGGGGGTCGCCGTCGACGTCGACGACCTCGGTCGTGTGGTGGTGGAGACGTCCGACGGCACGACCACCGCGGTCGCCGCCGGTGACGTCACCCACCTGCGCGTGCAGGGGTGAGCGTCAGCGGTACTCGACGCTGCGCGCACCCATCGCGCGGATGAGGAACAGGATCGGCAGCCCGATCACGAGGTGCATCACCGCGGTGCCGATGCCGGTCGAGATCTCCCGCGACAGCAGCAACGGCAGGACCACCGCGGCGATCACCAGCAGGCCGACGATCCAGGCGAAGAACTGATCCGGCGACGGCGTCGTCAGCTGCAGGACGTACCAGAGTGCCCCGGCGAACAGGGCGCAGAGCCCACCCACGACGGCGAACCAGTACTCGTCCTGCGCTACCGGGTTCCACACCCCGAACTTCCCGGTCTCGGTGATGCGCTGGCTGATGACCCGGATGATCCAGGCGACGAGCCACGACGCCAGCGCCGTCACGACCGCGGTCGCCACGACGCCACCGATGAAGAGCCCGATGTTGATCTGCGGACCCCGCCGCGGCGGGCGGGGAGCCTTGCGCGCCGGCTCGGCGGCGTACTGCTGCTGGTACCCCGGGTCGGCGTACTGGTCCTGGGCGTAGGGATCCTGCGCGTACTGGTCACGGGCATACGGATCGGCCGAGTAGGCGCGGGTCCGGTCGTCCCAGGCGCCGCCGCCGTCCCGCCGCCGGTTGTCGTACGGGTCGTTCGGGTACATCTGGCCACCTCCGCAGCTGGGGTCGTCACCCGCGTCTCGCGTGAGTCTACCGAGCACGACCGTCGTGATCGGCGGGGAACCGTGCCGGGTATGCGCTACTTTCACTGCCGTCAGGGGCTCGTCGCGACCACACCGAAGGGCCGGTGCCGTGGGTTATCCGGAGAACATCCTCGCCGAGGGCGAGCACGTCGTCGTGCACCGCCACCCCCACTGGAAGGCGCTGGTCGTGCCGACGATCGGGTTCCTCGTCGTCACCGCCCTCGCCGGTGTCGCGGCCGGGTTCACCGGGTCGTCGCAGCTGTCCTCGTCGACGCGGTCGGTGCTGTGGATCGTGATCGCGGTCGTGTGGGCCGTGGTCGTCGTGTGGTTCTTCCTGCGGCCGCTCGTCTCCTGGCGCACCACGCATTTCGTGCTCACCGACCGGCGTGTCACCTTCCGGAACGGCATCCTCACCCGGTCGGGCATCGACATCCCGCTGCAGCGCATCAACTCGGTGGAGTTCCGCCACGGCCTCCTCGACCGCATGCTGCGCACGGGGACGTTGATCATCGAGTCGGCCTCCGACGACCCGCTGGCCTTCCACGACATCCCGCAGGTGGAGAAGGTCCACGCGCTGCTGTACCACGAGGTGTTCGACACCGAGGTCGATCCGGGCCGTCGGGCGCGCTGAGCGGCGCGGATCGGCCGTGATCGCGTCCACCGTCGGTATCGTGGCGCCGTGACGGACGTACTGCTGGCCGAGGACGACGAGGCCATCGCCACCCCGCTGGCCCGCGCGCTGACCCGTGAGGGGTACGGGTGCGAGATCGTCTCGACGGGTCCCGACGCCCTCGAACGCGCCCGTGACCCGCGCTTCGAACTGCTCGTGCTCGACCTCGGCCTGCCCGACATGGACGGGCTCGAGGTGTGCCGCCGGATCCGCAGCGTCCGACCCCAGCTCGCCGTCCTCATGCTCACCGCCCGGACCGACGAGGTGGACTTCGTCGTCGGACTCGACGCCGGTGCCGACGACTACGTCGGCAAACCCTTCCGTCTCGCCGAGTTGCTCGCCCGGGTGCGGGCGCTCCTGCGCCGCAAGCAGGGCGTCGACCTGGTTCTCGAAGCGGGCGACATCCAGCTCGACGCCCGCGGCCGCCGCGTGCTGGTCGCCGGCAAGGACGCCACGCTGGCCAACCGCGAGTTCGACCTGCTGCGGTTCCTGATGGAACGCGGCGGGGAGGTCGTCAGCCGGGAGGAGATCCTCACCGAGGTGTGGGGGTCGGCGGACCTGCGATCGTCGAAGACCCTCGACATGCACGTGTCGTGGCTGCGCCGCAAGATCGGCGACGACCAGGCGGGCCGGAAGAAGCGCATCGTCACCGTGCGCGGCGTCGGCTTCCGGTTCGACCCGGACTAGGCGGGCGGGTGCGCAGGCGGATCCTGCTGTCGATGCTGGCGATGGTCGTCGGCATCGGGGTGCTGCTCGGGCTGCCCCTCATGGTGACGGCGTGGTGGTGGATCGACGACAACGCCCACCAGGACCTCGACCAGCGGCTCAAGCGCGTCTCGTCGGAGCTCATCGACCAGGAGTCGGGTGACCTGGCGGGCCAACAGCTCGACGTCGCCCCGTTCCGACTGCTGCTGCCGCCCGACGGCCGCCTGGAGCTGGAGTACCCGTCGGGCGCCGGTCTGGTGCGGACCGCCGTCGGCGACGACATCCGCGGGGCGACCGTGTCGGAGTCGGCGAGCCTCGGCGACGCCGGGACCGTGACGATGCGGATCCCGCTGGAGGAGGTCCGTGGCGACCAGTGGACCGCGATCGGGGTCGTCGCGCTGATCCTCACCGCCTCCGTCGCCGGGGGGACGGTGGTCGCGGCGGTCACCGCGGGTCGTCTCGCCGATCCCCTCGAGGACCTCGCCGACCGCGCGTCCCGGATGGCCCAGGGCGACTTCCACACGGCCTGGCGCACGCACGGCATCGCCGAACTCGACCGCCTCGCCGGCGCTCTCGAGGTCGCCAACCGCGAGATCGCCCTGCGTCTCGAGCGGGAGGGCGAGATCGTCGGCGAGGTGTCCCACCAGCTCCGCAGTCGGCTGACGGCCATCCAGCTGCGTCTCGACGAGCTGTCGCTGCATCCCGACCCGCACGTCGTCGAGGAGGCCGAGGCCGCGCACGCGCAGGCCGAGCGGCTCAACGCCGAGCTCGACGAGCTGATCGCCGTCTCCCGGGACGCGGGTGTCCGGCCGACCGCGCCGATCGCCGTCGACGACACCATCGACCCGCTCGTCCACGACTTCTCCGACGCGTTCTCCCGGCAGGGCCGCGAGGTGGTGGCGTCCTACGTCGGCGACCGCACCGCCTGGGCGACGCCGAGCCGGCTGCGCGAGGCGGTGTCGGTCCTCGTCGACAACGCGCTGCGACACGGTGCGGGTCGCTGCACCGTCGAGGTCTCCGGACTCGACGGCGCCGACCTGCTGCGGGTGACCGTCCGCGACGAGGGGAGCGGTGTGTCCGACGACCTTGTGCCGAAGATCTTCCGTCGCGGGTGGTCGGGCGGCGGCTCGAGCGGTGTCGGGTTGTCGCTGGCGCGGGCCCTCATCGAGGCCGACGGCGGTCGCCTGGAACTGACCAGTCGCGTGCCCGCCGCGTTCACGATCGTCGTGCCGACCACGGCCGGTGGTCCCATCACGGGGACGCCGGGGAGCCTGCGGGCCGACGGGGAACCGGTGCTCGCCCGGGCCGCGCGCGAACCGCGCTGACCGCCGTCTAGGGGGTGGGGTCGGGCTCGACGTCCGGACGGAGCGTGACCTGCCCGGTCGCCAGCGCTTCGATCTCGGCGTCCTCGTCGCCCTGGGTCTCGGGGAACGCGAACTTGCGCAGCGCCCAGAACCGGAACGCCATCTGCAGGATGTTGCCGATGATGTAGCCGAGCACGAAGTCGACGATCACCAGTTCGGCGACCGGCAGGTGCGACCGCATGTCGAAGACGTTGTTGGCGAACCACAGCGGCGCCGCCTGCAACACCACCCCGATGCCGCTGATCACGAAGAACAGCAGCGCCTCGTGGTGGGTCTCGCGCCCCCCGCGGTTCTTGAACGCCCACTCGCGGTTCAGGAAGTAGCTGAGCAGCGTCGCCAGGGTCCCCGAGATGACCTTCGCGATCACCGGCTTCTGCTCGAGGACCGACAGGCTGAGGCCGTAGAAGATGGCCATGTCGAACACCATCGTGGTGCCGCCGACCAGCGCGAACTTGATCAGCTCGTGGTGGCGGAGAGCCAGGCGCCGGACGGGGCCCGGGGTACGGGCGAGGAGCCCGTCGATGAACGACACAAGGACCGAGTGTACGAAATCGAGGCCCCGACGCGAATTCCCCGCGCGATGGTGCGGCCCGCGACGCAGGTCGGAGCGCGTGTCATGACACGATGGTCAGCCGTGAGTGGACGCAATCCGGTGGGTCTCCCGACGGTCGCGATGGTCGGCGGCGGGCAGCTGGCCCGCATGACGCATCAGGCCGCGATCGCGCTCGGACAGACGCTGCGGGTGCTCGCGGCGTCCCCCGACGACCCGGCCGCGGCGGTCTCCGCGGACGTGGTCATCGGGTCCCACGACAGCCTCGACGACCTGCGCCGCGCGGCGCAGGGGGCCGTCGCCCTGACCTTCGACCACGAGGGCGTCCCGCCCGAGCACCTGCACGCCCTCGTCGCCGAGGGCGTCTCCGTGCTGCCACCGCCCGACGCGCTCATCCACGCCCAGGACAAGCTCGTCATGCGCCACCGGCTGTCCGAGCTCGGTCTGCCCGTCCCGCGGTTCGTCGACCTGTCCGGGGCCGACGACCCGGGGGAGGTCCTCGTCGGGTTCGTCGAGTCGTGCGCCGACGGTGTGGTGATCAAGGCGATCCGCGGCGGGTACGACGGCCGCGGGGTGTGGCTGCCGGACTCCCTCGACGAGGCCCTCGACGTCCTGGCCGACGCGACCGCGTCGGGCACGCCGGTGATGGCCGAGGAGCGGGTGCCGTGGCGCCGGGAGCTGTCGGCGATGGTGGCGCGGTCGGCGTTCGGCCAGGGTGCGACGTGGCCCGTCGTCGAGACGGTCCAGCGCGACGGACAGTGCGCGGTGGCCATCGCGCCCGCGCCCGGGCTGTCCGACGAGCGCGCCGAGGAGGCCGAACACATCGCGCTGCAGATCGCGCAGACCCTCGGCGTCGTCGGGGTCATGGCCGTCGAGATGTTCGAGACCGACGACGGCGCGCTGAGCATCAACGAGCTCGCGATGCGGCCCCACAACAGCGGTCACTGGACCATGGACGGTGCCGTCACCAGCCAGTTCGAGCAGCACCTGCGTGCGGTCCTCGACTACCCGCTCGGCGCGACCCGCGCGCTCGCGCCGGTCACCGTCATGGCCAACGTGCTCGGCGCGTCGGAGACGCCGGCGATGTCGATGGACGAGCGGGTCCACCACCTGATGGCCCGCATGCCCGACGCGCACGTGCACCTCTACGCCAAGGGTGAACGCCGCGCGCGCAAGATCGGCCACGTCAACATCGTCGGCGGACCCGACGAGGACGTCGCGACCGTGCGCGAACGCGCCGAGCGTGCCGCGACCTGGCTGTCGACCGGGGTGTGGACCGACGGGTGGGACCCGCACGCCGCGACCGACGTCCCCGACCCCGCCCGGACCTGACCCGCCCGGACCCGACCCGCGCCACCGAGAGGGAGCCATGACCGCACCGACCCCGTCCGACCCCATCGGGACCAGCGCGAGCGGTCCCCGCGTCGGGCTGATCATGGGCAGCGACTCCGACTGGCCGACGATGGAACCGGCCGCCGTCGCGCTGGCCGAGTTCGACGTGCCGTTCGAGGTCGGTGTCGTCTCCGCGCACCGGACGCCGCGCAAGATGCTCGACTACGCGTCCGGTGCGGCCGACCGGGGCATCTCGGTGATCGTCGCCGGCGCGGGCGGCGCCGCGCACCTGCCGGGCATGGTCGCGTCGGCGACGGTGCTGCCGGTGATCGGGGTCCCGGTGCCGCTCAAGCACTTCGACGGTCTCGACTCGCTGCTGTCCATCGTGCAGATGCCCGCGGGCATCCCGGTGGCGACGGTGTCGGTCGGTGGCGCGCGCAACGCGGGCCTGCTCGCCGTCCGCATCCTGGCCACCGGCGACGACGTGCTGCGCGCCCGTCTCGCGGCGTTCGCCCGCGACCTCGAGGCGATGGTGGAGGAGAAGGACGCGGCCCTGCGCCGCACCCTGCTCGGCGACTGAGGGCCGATCGGGCCGGTCGGCTCAGTCCTGCGTCAGCAACCGCCGCCGGAACAGGTCGAGCACCTCGTCGAGGGCGGCCCGGGTCGGTTCACCGGGGGCGTCGACGAGATGCTCGGTGAGCACCGAGTGCGGCGGCATCGGGGAATCCTGTCGCGCCGACGAGTCGGGCAGTTCTATCGCGGTGAAGGCGTCGCCGAGTTGCTCGCGCAACCACCGGAACCGCTGCGGCGGTGAGATCTTGTCGCCCTCGAAGCGAAGCCCCAGGACCGTGAGATCGCCCCGGGCGCAGCGGTTCTTCACCGTCGCGAGCTCGTCGGGCGAGATGTCGATGCCCTCCTTCGCCTTCCGACCGAGACCGAACGGGAGCGACGGCTGTGACAGGACAGGGGCGAGCAGCCGGTCGTCGGCGGCCATCGCCAGCGCGAAACCGCCGGTGAAACACATCCCGATCGCGCCGACGCCGGGACCACCGCAGCGCTCGTGCTCGTGGGCGGCCAGAGCCCGCAACCAGGCCGTGACGGGGGAGGACTTCCCCGTCGCGAGGACGGTGAACTCGCGGCTGATGCAGGCAGGAACCAGTGCCCGGGCGACCGTCGCCAGCTGGCCCACGACGGGACCGGCCACCGGGTCCTTCCCGTCGACGCCGAACAGGTGGGGCATCACCGCCGTGCACCCGATCGACGCGACCGTTCGCGTGAAGTCGGCGACCCGGGGCGTGATGCCGGGCATCTCCGACATCACGATCACAGCGGGCCCGGTGCCGAGGCGGTAGACGGGGGCGGAGCGCCCGTGGGCGGAGAACTCGGTGCGCTCGAAATCGGCGAGGGTGTCGTCGGCCACGTCGGCCAGCCTGCCATCCCCGTGACCTGCACCACCACCGGAGTCACCCGGTTACCCGTCAGTAACTGTGTGGCCGGGCGGGGGTTAGCATCGAGGGGACGGCCGACCCCTCCGGCGCACCCGCCGGACACCCCACCCGCACGGCCGATGAGGAGTGAGTGCAATGTCGGGCAACCCGGACTTCGATGTCTTCGCTCTCCCCGAGGAGCACGATGCGCTGCGTGAGGCGATCCGTGCGTTGTCGGAGAAGGAGATCGAGCCGTACGCGGCGGAGGTCGACGAGAAGTCGCGCTTCCCGCAGGAGGCGCTCGACGCGCTCAACGCGTCGGGGTTCAACGCCATCCACGTGCCCGAGGAGTTCGGCGGTCAGGGTGCCGACTCGGTCGCGGCGTGCATCGTGATCGAGGAGGTCGCCCGCGTCGACGCGTCGGCGTCGTTGATACCGGCGGTGAACAAGCTCGGCACGATGGGTCTGATCCTGGCCGGCGACGCCGACCTGAAGAAGAAGGTCCTGCCGGAGATCGCCGACGGCGCGTTGGCGTCCTACGGCCTGTCCGAGCGCGAGGCCGGTTCAGACGCCGCGTCGATGCGCACCCGCGCGAAGAAGACCTCCGAGGGCTGGGTCCTCAACGGCGGCAAGGCGTGGATCACCAACGGCGGGAAGTCGACCTGGTACACCGTCATGGCCGTCACCGACCCGGAGAAGGGTGCCAACGGCATCTCGGCGTTCATGGTGCACAAGGACGACCCGGGCTTCTCGGTGGGCAACCTCGAGCGCAAGCTCGGCATCAAGGGCTCGCCGACGGCGGAGCTGCACTTCGAGAACTGTGAGATCCCGGGCGACCGGATCATCGGCGAGGAGGGCACCGGCTTCAAGACCGCGCTGCAGACCCTCGACCACACGCGGCCCACGATCGGTGCGCAGGCGGTCGGTATCGCGCAGGGTGCGCTGGACAAGACGATCGCCTACGTCAAGGACCGCAAGCAGTTCGGCAAGTCGATCAGCCAGTTCCAGGGCGTGGAGTTCATGATCGCCGACATGGCCATGCAGATCGAGGCCGCGCGGCTGATGGTGTACAGCTCGGCGGCGCGTGCCGAGCGCGGGGAGGGCAACCTCGGGTTCATCTCCTCGGCGTCGAAGTGTTTCGCCTCCGACGTCGCGATGAAGGTCACCACCGACGCGGTCCAGCTGTTCGGTGGGGCGGGCTACACCCGCGACTTCCCCGTCGAGCG
>NZ_JAMTCG010000002.1 GCF_024171725.1 Williamsia serinedens | reverse complement strand
AGGTCTGTGCCGAGCGTGCGGACAACAGTGTGTGCTCCTCGACGCCCATGGTCCCCAGTCCGGGGAGGTCCGCGGAGTTGGTCCAGGAGAAGTGGGTGTGGGCGTCGCAGAGTCCCGACATGAGGAATTTCCCGCCGCCGTCGACGACGCGGACGCCGTCGCGGGGGATGTCGCCGGTGCTGGCGCGCACGGTGGCGATGCGGTTGCCGCGTACGAGGACCTCGCCCTCGTAGGGGTCGGATCCGGTGGAGTCGAAGATGCGGGCGTTGGTGAACAGGACTGCGTTCTCGGTGGGCTGGGCAGACGTCATCGTGCTGGTCCCTTCGTGGGTGGTGGTCAGGGCTTGGTGAGGAAGTCGGTCAAAAGCGTGGTGACGGTCTCGGGGTCCTCGACCGTGTGCCAATGCCCGACGTCCTCGAGGATGTGCAGCTGCGCGTTGGGGTAGATGCTGAACAGTTCGTCGTTCACGCCGACGGGGCTGACCTTGTCGTGTTCGCCGGTGACGAGCAGGACGGGAACATCGATCGACGCGAAGTCGGGTTCGGTCGCGGCGGCCAATGCGTCGCAGGCCGTGGCGTACCCGTCCGGGTTCTGGCCGAGGAGGAGTTCTCGCACGACCGCGACGGCCAGGGGGCGCTTCTGGTGTGTGCCGTCGGAGAGGGCCGCGGAGACGATGGTGTCGGCGACGGCGGACATCCCGCCCTCGCGGACCGCTCGGGCGCGGGCGCGGGTCGCGGCTGCGGCCTGCTCCGGCTGCGCGCGGACGGCTCCGAGCAACGCGACCTTCGACACCTTCTCGGGGTGGCGTGCCGCATAGGTGGTCGCGACCAGCGTCCCCATCGAATGCGCGACGAGCGACACCGAGTCGGCGCCGGTGCGTTCGACCACGGCGTCGAGCTCCTGGACCCATCCGTCGATGCTCGCCGGCCCGGCGACGGGCGATCGGCCGTGGCCCGACAGATCGAACCGGACGACCGTGTGCGTGCGCTCGAGGGCGCTGACCTGTGGTTCGTAGACGGTGCTGGCGCCGCCGAGCCCATGGACGAGAACCGCGACGGGTCCCTCCCCTGTCTGTTCGACGAAGATTCGTCGGCCGGCGGCGGTGACCAGGTGGTCGCGGTCGGGGGCGTCGCCGATCGTGTTGCGCAGCGTGCCCAGACCGGTCGCGGAGATGGTGACCTCGTCGCCGACCTGCAGGTACTTCGGCGGATCGAATCCGATGCCGACCCCGACGGGTGTGCCCGTTGCGATGACATCGCCCGGTTCCAAGGTGATGCCGGCGGAGAGTGTCTCGATGATCGTCGGGACGTCGAAGATGAGCTGCGCGGTGGAGGCGTCCTGGCGCAGTTCACCGTTCACCCGGGTTTGAAGGTTCACATCGGCGATGTCGACGGAATCTGCGGTGACCGCCCACGGGCCCATCGGGCAGAAGGTGTCCAGCGACTTGCCGATGAACCACTGCTTGTGGTCGCGCTGCAGGTCTCGGGCAGTCATGTCGTTGACGAGCGTGTAGCCCCATACGAAGTCGAGGGCGTCTTCGCGGCTCACCTTCGAGGCCCGGCGCCCGATGATGACACCGATCTCGCCCTCGTAGTCCAGAGCCGACGTGATGTCGAGGTGAGGATCGATTGCCTCGTCGGTGGCGATCACCGTCGCGGCGGGCTTGGTGAACACCACCGGATGCTCGGGTACGTGCTGGCCGTCGGGCGAACCGGTCGCATCGAAACCGCTCCTCGCGAACTCCGCGGCGTGTTCCGAGTAGTTCCGTCCGACGCAGAAGACGTTGCGGTGCGGCACGATCGGTGCGAGCACCCGGCCTGACTCGACGACGTCGGACACCGCTAGGCGATCCGCGACACCGGGGCCGGCGTCGATCAGTTGTTGGACGGTGCGAACGGGCGCACCGGTGTCGGCGAACGACACCGCCCGCGCGGCGCCGTCGCCGTCGACGACGCAGACGCGACCCCCGTCGTTGCTCTCCACTCTCGCAAAACGCACTCTGTGACCTCCGTTGAACCAATATGGACCGATTGCCAATTTCGGTCTGTATTGGTCACCATAGGTCTCACAATTGTGACCGTCAACACAAAGACAGCGGGGATATCACGCGTGACACACACGGCCGGATGCATACGATGGTCCGGATTGGTCTGACGCGGGAGGTGAGCGATGACGATGGCAGTGGGTCCACTGGCCACTGCGCGGACACGCCTTGCGCAGATGCTGTCGTCGGAGGAGCTCGCCCCGGGCGCACGTCTCCCCACGGAGCGCGACCTCGCCGCCGACATGGGTGTCAGCCGAGCGGTCGTTCGGAGCGCACTCGACGAGTTGGCCGCTCAGGGAAAGGTCGTCCGTCACGTCGGGCGCGGTACGTTCGTCGCTCCGCGCGACCAGAGCCTCGGTCCGGGTGAGGGGGTCTACCCCAGCCCGACGGAGATCATGACCTCACGTCTGGCGTTGGAGCCCGAGATGCTGCCGGTGGCCGTCGCGTCGGCGACGCACAGCGATTTGCTAGAGATGCGACGATGCCTGGCCGGCGGCGAGGCGGCTCACACGTCGGAGGAATTCGAGCACTGGGACACGATGCTGCACCACAGTTTCGCTGTCGCCACCCACAACAGCGTGTTGATCGGTGCGAGTCAGCTGCTCATCGACAGCCGCCGACAACCGGTGTGGGGGTCGCTGAAGAAGCGGACGTTCACCCCGGAGACGCGAGAGTGCTACTGCGCAGAACACGCCGCGATCGTGGCCGCGGTAGAAGACCGTGATCCCGACGCGGCCCGAGAAGCGATGCGCACGCACCTGCGGCGCGTGCGCACCAACCTTCTCGGGCCCTGAGCAGAGGACGGTTCCGAGGGCGCCGCGATCAGCGCGGCAACAACCCGCCGTCGACGGTGATGATCTTGTTCGTCGGGTAGCCGTTGTTCACGACACCGGCTGTGATCGAACCGATCTGGTCCGGCTCACTCAGATTCCCGACCGGGATGGGCATGCGCAGCTCGTCGCCGCCCGACGGATCGGCGGGCAGGATGGGTGCCACCGATCAGCGCCAGGGCAATGGCGTTGACGGTGTCGCAATGCGGGGCCGCGTCCTTCGCGAGCGAACGGGTGAGACCGTGCAGCGCGGCCTTGCTGGACGCGTGGTGCGGGCCGACCACGCCTCCGTTGAGTGCGGCGATCGAACTGATGAAGACCACCCGCCCGAAAGATCGCTCGTACATCGCGCGCAGTAACCGCTGGGCGACCATCGGGCTGTTCGAGGGCAACGTCCTCGGCGGTGGGCCCGGTGGCATCCGCCACCTCATCGAGGGTGTCGGTGCGCAGACCGGCAGCATCGAGTTCGGTACACCTGCGACGGATCCCGTGTCGATGGAGGCGCTCATCGAGTCCGTCGAGGACACCTACGGCTCAGGTGACGAGGTCTACGAGGTGCTCCGCGCCCGACGGGACCGTCGGACGCGGGCTGTCCTTCGACGCTGGCCCACGTCGAGGACTGACGCGCTCGCCTGCCGCGTCAGGAGTGGCCCGAAGGGCTTTCCGACCAGAAGCCCGGGCGCGGACCCACCCGCTCATCGCTACCGTGTGATGGGCACCGACTCGACGTGCCTGTCCGGCGACGAGAAGAGTAGGTGTGAAGGACGACCACCTGGCCTCCAACCAGGAAAACTGGGACCAACGTGCTGTTCTTCACGCCGCACGAGACGGCTCCGGTTATGCCGTTCAGACCTATGTCGACGGTCCCGCGAAGCTCTCCGACGTCGTGCGATTCGATCAGCCTCGGCTCGGCGACATCACGGGGCTGCGCGTGGCGCACCTGCAATGCCACATCGGCACCGACACCATTTCCTTGGCCCGCATCGGCGCTGCCGTGACAGGCCTCGATTTCTCGGAGCGCTCGATCGACGAGGCGCGGCGTCTGGCCGCGGACACCGGATCCACTGCGACGTTCGTCCACGCCACCGTCGACGATGCGGTCGACGTGCTCGGAGCGGGGCGGTTCGACCTCGTCTACACGGGCATCGGAGCGCTGTGCTGGCTACCGCGGATCCAGGAATGGGCCACAGTCGTGGCCGCCCTCCTCGCGCCAGGCGGCTCGCTCTTCCTTCGCGAGGCACACCCCATCGTGTGGTCGATGGACGAATCTCTCGGCGACGGCTTGCATCTGCGCTTCCCATATTTCGAGCAAGAACACCCCCTCGAGTGGGATGACGACCAGACCTACGTCGACTCCCCCGGACGCCTGACGGCGACGACGACCTACGAGTGGAACCACTCACTCGGCGAGATCGTCACGGCGCTGCTGGTCAGCGGTCTCCGCCTCGACATGCTGGTCGAGCACGACAGCATCCCGTGGGAGGCACTTCCCGGCCAGATGACCGCCCACACCGACGGCGAGTGGCGGCTCACCGAGAACTCAGGCGTCGTCCCACTGAGCTACACACTCCGAGCCAGCAAGGTCACATGACGACGCCGTGATCAGATCTTCGGACCCTGGGCTCGTAGTTCGTCCACCGAGTCCATCGCCTGCCGCAGTTCCGCGAGCCAGGCCTCGGTGTGTTCGCCGACCAGCTTGACCGACCACGCCACCGCGTCGGCGCGCGACCGTGCGACTCCCGCGTCGACGAGGGTGTCGAGGACCTGCCGCTCGGACTGACGGAGACGCGTCATCACCGGAACGGCCAGGTGCGTGAACATGATTCGCTCGTCACCGACCCGCACACCCCACGAGACGGTGCGTCCGTAGCGAGCCTGCGCCTCGTCGGCGATGGTCATCCGCTGCGCACGGGTGTCCTCACGGAACCGCGACGCCCGTCCCTGCGCGGCCGCGCTGCTGTTGCCCTCGGTGTCGGGCGCGGTCAGCGTGCCCACCACGGTGATCTCGTCGCGGTCGACGACGACGTCGGGAGTGCCGTCGAACCAGCCGTCGGGGAGTCGGCCGACGAACCACGCGGTGGCGTCGCTCGCGTCGGGGAGTTCGGCCTGCTGCCATCCACCGCGGCGCCCTCGGCCGCGACTCTGTTGCTGTGTCATGTTCGCTCCTTCGCTGACCGGAGCAATGATTACACGCTTACGGTGTAATTCCACGCGGTTCGCTGCCAGCGGAATCGCTCGTCCTGCGATGACGAGCACCTCGACTTATTCTTCCCACCGTCCATTCGCGAAGATGAATGTCCGGTTCGGGGAAGTCCATGTCGCGGTTGCTCGTTCTCGTCACGGCGGTGGCGCTGGTGTCCCTCACCGGCGTGTCCGCCGCCTCCGCCGCGCCGTCCACCGCAGTCGGCACAGCGCCGCGTGACCTCGCGTTGGCCGGACCGTTCGAGGTCGCGTCGACGGCACGGATCGTCCCCTGCTCCGGACCGGGAGCGGCGGAACAGAACGCCGACGCCCGCCGCCAGGGAGCGCGAACACCGTTGCAGTGCACCGCGAACAACCCGATCGTCGGCGGTCCGGAGACCAGTGTCGACTACTGGTACCCGACCGCCGGCGGCCCGCGACCGCTCGTCGTGTTCGTGCCCGGCAACGGGGCGAACCCGGGCTACTTCGCCGCGCTGGCCCGTCACTGGGCCGGCTTCGGGTTCGTCGTCGCGATCGCGGTGATCCGCCACGAGGTACTGCCGCAGAGCCCGTTCCTCGGTGTGCGACGGGCACTCGCGGCGAACGCCGACCCGCGATCGCCGGTCTTCGGACGCATCGACGCACGGTCGGTCATCCTCGCCGGCCACTCCGCGGGCGCGACGAAAGCGATCGAGGCGGCCGGCCTCGTGAGCGTCGCGCAACGGGGCCTGCCCGTGCCGGCCGACCTGCGACTGCCGTCCGGGACCGCCCTCCGCGCGGTGCTGGCCCTGCAGCCCGACGTCTACACCGTCACCGCGGGCGTCGAGGTCCCCACGTTCACGGTGACCGGCGATGCCGACCAGACGTCCCGACCCGGTCCGATCGAGGCGCTGGTGCAGAACCGGATCGCCGGCCCCGCGTGGTTCGCCGTCGCCCGCGGCGCCCCGCACCTCGTGTCCGTCGATCCCGTCGACACCATCCCGTTCACCCGGGCGGTCGTCGCTTTCCTGCTCGCCACCGCCGGCGACACCGAGGGCTGCCGCGCGTTCGTCGGTGCCGGGTGGGGACTCCGGACCGACCCGACGTTTATCCGCGCCGTGCGCAACGGCACCGCGGCGTCGACCGGCTGTCCGATCGGCGGGGCACGATGACGCGCATCCTGGCCATGACGTCACCGGCACGCGGGCTCCTCTACCCGATCGTCGAGACCGCCCTGACCCTGCGAGCCCGCGGCCACGACGTACATGTCGTGACCATCGGCGACGAGGTCCCGCGGCTGCGCGAGCTGGGCCTCGGCGCGTCTCCGCTCCCTGGCGATCTCGAGCACGCGACCCCCGGCGACCAGCACGCAGGCCGCCGCAGCGTGCGGGCGCTGACAGACCGTCTCATCGCACGAGCCGAGGACGAGTTCCGCCACCTGTCCGGGCTCATACGCTCGCACCAGCCTGATCTGGTGATGGCCGACATCTCGGTAACGGGCGCCCACCTGGCCGCCGAGGCATCCGGAGTTCCCTGGGCCATCTGGAGTCCGACCTACCTGCCGCTGCCCACCGACGGTCCGCCGCCCGGGCTCGGCCTGCGTGTCCGCGACGGCCGGATCTGGCGAGCCCGGGACGCTGCGCTCGGTGCTCTCGCCCGCGGGGTGTGGGACCGCACTTTCCTCACCCCGCTGAACGACCTCCGTGCGCGCCACGGCCTGCCGCCCGTCGCGCACACCGAGGACATCGTCCGCGCCGCGCCGCTGGTGCTCAGTCTGTGTGGCCCTCCGCTGCAACGCCCGTCGCCGAGCTGGCCGTCGAGCGTGGTGACCGTCGGACCGTCCCTGTGGGGTCCACCGGCCGACCCCGACCCACGCATCACCGCACTCACCGGACCGGTCGCGATGGTCACCCTCTCGACCGAAGCGCAGCAGGACGCGGTGCTCGCCCACACCGCACTCGCCGCTCTCGCCGACGGTGACCTGCACACCGTCGTGACGACCGGTGCCCACGACCCGGCAGGGTTCGTCGGTCACCCCCGCGCCACGATCGCCCGACTGCTGCCCCACGATCAGCTCCTCGACCATGCGGACGTGGTGGTCACGCACGGCGGGCTCGGCATCACGCAGAAGGCCCTCGCCCGCGGGGTCCCGCTCGTGGTCGTCCCGTTCGGCCGCGACCAGCGCGACGTCGCGGTCCGCGTCGAGGCGTCCGGTGTGGGTGTGCGCCTGGTGCCACGGTCGTTGACCGCACAGACGCTGCGCGACGCGGTCGAGCAGGCCCGCACCCTGCATCCGCGGGTGCGCGAGGTCGCCCGTCGGATGAACGCCGACGGCTCGGCCCGACGTGCGGCCGACGCCGTCGAGCAGCTGTCCGCCGCACGCGGTCGGCGGGTCGCCTGACCACCGCGGTCCACAGACACCTCGTGGCCGAACCGGACATCGCCTACTCTGGTCAGAAGGCGTGCACCACCAGCGGTTCTCGAAGGAGAGCGAGTCGATGTCCGGCGATCAGCGTCCGTCCACGAGGAGGGTCACCTCCCGTCGATACGCCGTACGAACGGACCGCGGACGACGACATCCCCTCGAGCGCGACATCGACATCCGTGAGCGCCGACTCCAGTTGCTGCTCGGCTTCGTCGGCCTGCTGATGCTGCCGTTGGCCATCGCCCCCGGCATCGTCATCTGGGCGTCGCAGGACGAGGCACCGGCACCGGTCATCACGATGGTCAACGCCACGACGGACACCGCCTCGCCGCCGAGCACACCGATCTCGTCGGGCCTCGGCCGCGACGACGTGAACTCGGTGGTCGCCCACTGGGACTTCAAGGGTCAACGGCACACGGGTCGGATCGCCGTTCCGCCGGGGACCGACGCGGGGAGCAAGCTGTTGCTCACCGTCGACGACACGGGCGAACCCACGCCGCCGCTCCCGCTGCGAGCGGACTCCAGCGTGACGGGCGTGGCCGTCGCCGTGGTCCTCGTCGGACTGGTGATCGCCGTCTACCTGGCCCTGCGCGCGCTGATCACCACCCGCTGCGATCGCAGTCGGATGGCCGCCTGGGACGAGGACCTCGCGCGGCTCCTGCGCTCCTGATCAGGCGCCCGACGCCAACCGCACCGCCGCCTCGCGAGCACTGACCCAGGGGTCGGCGCCGACGCCGACGCCGTGCGCGACGAGAGCGCCCTCGTGCAATGCGAGAACCGCCTGCGCGAGGTGGTCGTCGACGACGCCGGCATCGGCGAGGACCCCGCGGAAGAGTTCGAGCAGCTCCTGTTTCTGCGCGGCCACGAGCTGCGCCACCGGATGGGCAGGGTCGCTGAACTCGGCGTGCGCTTTGGTGAAGCCGCACCCTCGGCCGCCGTCGCTGTCGGACCATCCGGCCGACGCGTCGAACACCGCGCGCAGACGGTCGATCGGATCGGGCCCGGCGGCATCCACCGCCGCGGTGCGCAGTGCGAGCCACCGCTGGTCCCGACCCCGCAGGTACTGCTCGACGAGGACGTCCTTCGACCCGAACCGGTTGTAGAGGGTCCGCTTCGTGACACCGGCCTCGTCGGCGATCGTGTCCACCCCGACGGCATGGATGCCGCGCTCGTAGAACAGCCGCGACGCGGTGTCGAGGATGCGCCGTGCTCCCGGGGTCAGGTCGACGGTCGATCCCTGCGAGCTCATGGACGCAGACTATACCGATCTGTAAAGTCGCGGCATGAGCACTTCACAGATCGGTAAAGTATTCCGTCCGACGACTCACACCGTCCTCACGATCGGCCTCTCCGTGCTGTTCGTCGTCTGCTGGAGTTCGGGATTCATCGGCGCGAAGCTCGGCGCCGCCGACGCCGCTGTCCCGACCGTCCTGATGTGGCGGTTCCTGCCGCTGGCGGCCGTGCTGGCCGTGCCGGCATGGTGGCTCGCCCGACGCCGCAGCGCGGTCCCTTCGCGGCGCTCGACCGTGCGGCAGGTCGTGATCGGGTTGCTCTCGCAGAGCGGCTACCTTCTCACCGTCTACTGGGCGATCAACCTCGGCGTGAACACGGGGACCACCGCGCTGGTCGACGGGATCCAACCGCTGGTGGCCGCGGCGCTGCTCGGACCGTTGCTCGGGGCAGCGGCGTCGGGGCGGCAGTGGTGCGGCCTCGTCCTCGGCATGGTCGGGGTCGCCGTCGTGACCCTCGCCGACGCCGGTAGCAACGCGACCGCACCCGTGTGGGCCTACGGTGTCCCGCTCCTCGGGATGCTGTCGCTCGTCGGTGCCACCTTCGTCGAACGGCGTGACCCCGACGCGGTGCCGCCGCTCACCGCGCTCGCGATCCACTGCGCGACGAGCGCGGTGGTGTTCACCGCGATCGCCGTCGTCACCGGCGACGCCGTCGTCCCCGCCGACGCGTCGTTCTGGATCGCCACCGCCTGGCTGGTCGTGCTGCCGACCTTCGGCGGCTACGGGTTGTACTGGGTGCTGTTGCGCCGCATCGACGTCGCGCGCGTCAACACGCTGATGTTCCTGATGGCACCGGTGACCGCCGTGTGGGGTGCGCTGGCGTTCGGGGAGTCGTTCACGGTCACGACCGCGATCGGGATGGCCGTCGGCGTCGTGGCTGTCGTCGTCGTCTCGCTGGGTGGCCGAGCCTCACACGACGGCGCGGTCGTCCCGGGTTCGACGGCGCCGCAGGGCCGCCCACGCCCCGGTGCACCACAGGGCCCATGCGATCAGCAGGGGCTGGAAGAACAGCCGGATCAGCCGGCCCGTGTCGGTGTCGAGGCCGAAGGCGTCCCGGTGGTCGACGTACTGGGCGATGTTCCCGGGGAACACCGCCACGAAGAACGCCGCGACGATCCAGCCCATCAGCACCTTGTGGCGGTACAGCGCGAGTAGCGCGACACCGAGCACGATCTCGACGACGCCGGACGCGACCACGACGAACCCCGTGTCGAGCGGGACCCAGCCGGGGACCTGGGCGTCGAACTCGTCGCGCGCGAACGTCAGGTGCGCGGTTCCCGCGAAGATCAGGAAACCGCCGAGGACGCCTCGGGCGAGGTTGCGCAACCAGGGCACCACCACTCCTGCCGTCGACCGCTCGTCCTCCCACCGTAGATGCGCGACGGGTCACGCACGGCACGACCGCCGACGCGTCAGCTCGTCGCCGCCGATCCGACCACCGCGGCGGCCGGCTTGGCCGTCCAGTTGTCCTGGTAGATCCCGAACGTGCTCTCCGGGTCCGAGGTGTCGGCGGAGTTGCGGTCGACGAGCGTGTAGACGTATGCCGGCCCGGCGTAGGCCAGCGTTCGCCAGGTGGACAGGAAGTCGCTGATGTAGTCCGACTGCTGCGCGGCGGAGACCTGGTTGGTGGGGAGGCCGTACTCGGTCGCCCAGATCTTCTTCGCACCGTCACCGTTCGACACCATGAGGTTGCGCATCGCGGTCACCTGGTTGAGCGGCGAGTTCGCGAGCGACGCGCCCTGGGAGAACTTGGTCGAGTACTGATACGGGTGGAACGAGAGGGCATCGAAGGACCCCGCCGCGCCGGCTGCGTACATCTGCTGGACGAAGTCGACGGGATTGAGCGTCCAGCTCCCCCACGTGATCGTCGAGCCCAGGACCCCACCGATGACGGTCGCCCCCGGCTGCGCCTTCTTGATCGCCGGGTAGGCCGCCTTGAGCAGCGCCGCGTACCCGGCGGGGTCGGGCGCGGGCGCGTACGAGGTCGCAGCGTTCGGTTCGTTCCACACCTCGAACGCGGTCATCGTCGACACATACCGCTTGGCGAGGGCACCCATGAACGCCCCGAGATCGGCGGGGCTCGTCGGCGGTGTGTACAGCGACGTGTTCGCGGCCCGTGCCCACGCGGGCGTCGTGTTGACGACCCCCAGCACCCCCAGACCGTTCGCGGACGCCGCCGACACGACGGCGTCGAGCGCCGCCCACGAGTAGCTGCCCTTGGCCGGTTCGTAGGCGGCCCACGGGACGGCGAGACGAACAGTCTTGACGCCGAGGTTCTTGATGGTGCTCAGATGCTTCGCCACGGTCGGCGAATCCGAATACGAGAAATACAGGTCGTTGTCGGATATGCCGACTGTCCGCGAGGTGACCGATATCGACGCAACCGTACGTATTTCTGTACGAATGTCGCTCACGTCATGTGCATTGTTCGCCATCAGTGCCACGGCGAGTCCGCACCCCACCACGAGGGCGAGGAACCGGCGGAAAACCCCTGCTGAGTACCACGGAACTGCGGCCACTACCTTCTCCGATCGTTCGACGACGATCCCCCGGGGAAGCAGTGAATTTACTCTTTATTTTGTGGAATATCGGACAATGACGGGAATTCACGAATTGCCGGTAATCGCGGAGATCACGACGTGACGACGACCATTCATCCGGTTGACGTCATCCGGTCGGCGTCAACCGTCCACGCGATTTCCGTCGGCGTCCCAGTGCTCGGCGACCTTCTTCGACGGCTGCACCCGGGGCGGCTCGCCCGGCATCTTCGGGTAGTCGGGCGGGAAGTTCAGTTCGCCGCCGGGCAGCGTCTCCCACAGCTCGAGGAGCGGGTCCAGTGAGAAGGCGGTGTCGTTCATCCCGGCCCAGGGGTCGCCGTCGGCGACGTAGTCGGGGACGGTGAAGAGGTTGTAGGCGGCCGGGTCGTCGGTGTCGGCGAGGCGATCCCACGTCATCGGCGTCGACACCGGCGCGCCGGGCCGCGGACGCAGACTCCACGCGCTGGCGATGGTGCGGTCGCGGTTGTTCTGGTTGTAGTCGATGAACAGTCGCTGCCCGCGTTCCTCTTTCCACCACGAAGTGGTCACGCTGTCGTCGCGCCGTTCGAGTTCGCGGCCGAAACCGATGGCCGCGTGGCGGACGTCCTCGAACGATCGCGTCGGCTCGATGCGGACGTAGACGTGGATGCCGCGGTTGCCACTCGTCTTCGGGTAGCCGCGGAGACCCAGCTCCTCGAGCAGTTCGCCGGCGACGAGTGCGACACGTCGTGCGTCGGTGAACGTGGTGCCCGGCTGCGGGTCTATGTCGATACGGAGTTCGTCGGGGTGGTCGACGTCGTCGCGGGTGCAGGGCCAGGGATGGAAGGTCAGCGTGCCCATCTGCGCGGCCCACACCGCGGCAGCCGGTTCGTGCGGACAGAGTTCGTCGATCGGCCGCTTGCCCGGTGTGTACACGCGGACGGTCTCCAGCCAGTCGGGAGCGCCCTTGGGCAGACGCTTCTGATAGAAGCCGTCGGCCTCCCGATCCTGCGTGCTGGTCGCGAGTCGCATCCCCTCACGCCACCCGTCGGGCCACCGCTCCATCGCGAGGGGTCGGTGCCCGATAGCGTTCATCAGCGGGTCGCCCATCGCGGCGAAGTACTCGCACACCTGGAGCTTGGTCACCTCGGGTGTCGCGTCCGTGGCCTCGTAGACGACGCGGTCGGGGCTCGAGACCCGCACTTCGCGCCCGCCTGCGGTCACCGTCGTTGCCGGGGCCTTCGCCATGAGGTCCACGCTATCGGTGTGCGGGCCCGAGTGGGCCCGCCTCGCCACGGGAGTGCGCCACAATGGCGACGTGGACCTCCCCGTCATGCCGCCGGTGTCACCGATGCTCGCCAAGCCGCTGAAGTCGATGCCCGCCGACGCCTCCTACGAGCCGAAGTGGGATGGGTTCCGCAGCATCTGTTTCCGCGACGGTGACGAGGTCGAGCTCGGCAGCCGCAACGAGCGACCCCTGACGCGGTACTTCCCCGAGGTGGTCGCCGCCGCGCTGGCTGAACTGCCCGACCGGTGTGTGATCGATGGGGAGATCGTCGTCGCCACCGAGCACGGCCTGGACTTCGAGGCGCTGCAGCAACGCATCCACCCGGCCGACTCGCGGGTGCGGATGCTCTCTTCGACGACCCCGGCCGCGTTCATCGCGTTCGATCTGCTGGCCCTCGGCGACGACGACCTGACCGGTCGTCCGTTCACCGAGCGGCGCGCGGCGTTGGTCGAGGCGCTCGACGGCGTCGGCCCCACCTTTCACGTCACACCGGCCACCACCGACGTCGACGTCGCCCAGCGGTGGTTCTCCGAATTCGAGGGCGCGGGACTCGACGGCGTCATCGCGAAACCCTTCGACGTGACCTATCAACCCGACAAGCGCGTGATGGTGAAGGTGAAGCACGAGCGGACCGCCGACTGCGTCGTCGCCGGATACCGGGTGCACAAGTCCGGTCCCGAGGCGATCGGGTCACTGATGCTCGGGCTCTACACCGACAGCGGCTCTCTCGCCTCCGTCGGCGTGATCGGGGCGTTCCCGATGGCCAAGCGCCGCAGCCTGTTCGAGGAGCTCCAGCCCCTCGTGACGACGTTCGACGACCACCCGTGGAACTGGGCTGCCACCGAGGCGGGCGAGCAGACCCCCGGTCGCAACGCGGGGTCGCGGTGGAACTCGGGCAAGGACCTGTCGTTCGTGCCGTTGCGTCCCGAGCGGGTCGTCGAGGTGCGGTACGACCACATGGAAGGCGAACGCTTCCGCCACACAGCACAGTTCAACCGGTGGCGCCCCGACCGCGACCCGCGCTCATGCACCTACGAGCAACTGGAACAGCCCGTCACCTTCCGCCTCGACGACATCGTCCCGGGGTTGGGGGCGCAGTAGATCTCAGTCCCGTCGGCGGAGGATCTCGTCCACCGCAGGAGTCGTCGACCGATACGTGATGAGGTTGTCGACGGCAATCCGACGGCATCCGTTGCGTTCGGCGGTGAGAAGGCCTCCGCCGGATCCGTCCGGTCGTCGCAGGGTCGCGGTGATGACCTCGGTGCCGCGGGTCGTGCAGTCGCGTGACGCCGGTGGCGACGCCAGGATCTCTCGGACGAGGCGCGTGCTGTCCTGCGCCGACAGCCGTGTCGAGCCGAGCTGTTCAGTCCGCCAGTCGTTGTTCGGCAGGTCCACCACACGGCTCGCGCAGAGCGTCGTCGTGGCGACCGCCTGTTCGGGAAGACGCACCGCCGGGCGTCGTTCCGCGCCGAGGTCCCCCAGACGGACACTGCCCGCGCCCCTGCACTCCGCTGCCGGGTCGCCGACGACGGGTTGCCGGGGTACGGACGCCACAGACCGCCGGGAAGTCTCTCGAAGTTCGGCGAGGGGATCGAGTGGTTCGCTGCGCAGGTCGCACGGCGCCGCGGGCCAGCCGACGCGGATTGCTCCGTCGTCGGCCACCAGCCAGACTGCAACCGGCGCATCGGCCCTGACGGCGCAGGACGGATCGCCGTCGCGGTACCGCAGCGACGGGAGCGCGAAGGCGTCTCTGACCGCCCCGACGTCGCCGGACAGAGTGACCTCGTCGATCGACGTGGCGTCTCCCGTGTCCCTGACCTCGCACCGGACGACTTTCGTCGGAACGAAATCCTCAGGGATCGACCCCTCTCGTGGGGTGTCCGTGTACTGCGATGTGCTGAATCCATAGCCGAGTTCCTGGACGATGCCTGGCCACGCGCATGAAGCGGTCGCCACGACAGGCGCGGCGGGCGTGCGGTACTCCTCGGTGTCGAGATCCGGACCGATGACGGAGCACGCTGCGGCGGACATCAAGCCGACTGCCACCAGCACCCGTGCCAGCCGGGCACGCTCATGTCTGGGTGATGACGTGGCTTTCGATCGAGATATCAGCGGTCGCATCTTCCTGACCGGTTTTGTTTCTCGACTCTGGCGACCGCGTCACACCAGAACCACGCTGCCGATCCCACGAACGGCACGAGCCAGATGACCGCAGTCCATCGGCGTCGGGATCTCGCTGCTGCCCTGCCCCGCTCCAGTCTCACAGTGGCCAACAGACAGCTGTAGAGCCAGACAGCGACCAAGGCCACGAGCCCCGCGATGTAGAAGGGCCGGTCGAAGTCGGCACTGCACGCGGCGTCCCGCGCGCATTCGGACAATCCGGCCTCGGCGAGCACCATGCTCGCACGGTAGTACAGATGATCCCGTCGACCCCTGTCGCGTTGGGTCGCAGCCGCTGCCGCCGCTGAGCAGCGGTCGCTCAGAAATCCGCCCGGTAGCCTCGCCGCGTGTCCGAGATCCGACCGATCGCGCTGGCCCTCATCCGACGACCCGCCGACGGGGCCGTGCTGGTGACGGGTCACGGCATGGACACCGACGACCCTCGTGTGCGGCCCGTCGGCGGCGGTGTCGAGTTCGGGGAGTCTGCCCAGTCCGCGCTCGACCGGGAGTTGCACGAGGAGCTCGGCGTCGGGGTTCGCGACGCCCGATTGCTCAGCGTGTTCGAGAGCATCTTCGAGGTCGACGGGATCACCGGCCACGAGATCGTCTTCGCCTTCGCGACCGACGTCGACGACGCCGGGCTGGTCGACCGTGACCGCTTCCCGATCCTCGACGCGCCCCACGAGATCGCCTTCTGGTGGCGGCCCGGCATCGACGAGGGTCGACTCGTCCCCGAGGCCCTGCTCGGCCTCGACGAGACGCTCCGACTGCCCCGTCGGGTGTAGGAACGAACCGGTGAGCATCCGTTTCGGCATCGGGGTCGGCGGCGACGTCCCGCCCGGCGACCTACCGCGACTCGTCGACCGACTCGAGTCCGACGGCGTCGACTCGCTGTGGTTCTCCGAGCTGATCTACTCCCCAGCGGTCGACCCTTTCGTGGGCATGGCGTTCGCCGCGTCGCGGACCACCAAGCTCAAGGTGGGGACCTCCGTCGCGATCCTCCCCGGCCGACAACCCGTCCTCGTCGCCAAGCAGCTCATCTCGTTGTCGGCGTTGGCGCCACGACGAATCCTGCCCGTCTTCGGACTGCAACCGGCCCTGCCCGGGGAACGCGAACTCTTCCCCGTCGACGGGCGCCGCGGCGACGTGTTCGACGCGTCGCTCCGACAGCTACGGTCCGCGCTGGACAACGACGACATCCGTCAGGGCACGCCGGGACGGCTCGACATCTGGCTCGGCGGACGGGCGCCCGCGGCGTTCCGCCGGATCGGGACCCTCGGCGACGGGTGGCTCGGGAGCTTCCTCACGCCGACCGAGGCGCAGGCCGGCGTCGCCGCCATCCGTGGCGCGGCGACGGAGGCCGGCCGGACCATCGACGACGACCACTTCGGGATGACGCTGCTCGTGACCGACGGCGTACGGCCGGACGATGTGATGCGACGCATCGGGACCCAGCGACCCGAGGTCGACCCCCGCGAGCTCGTGGCCACCGGGTGGGATGCCCTGCACCGCATGATCGACGATCACATCGCGGCGGGCATCAGCAAGTTCGTCGTCGTCCCCGCGGGCGGGGACACGACACCCTTCGTCGACCGGTTCGTCGAGGAGATGCTCCCGCGCCAGACGTGATCACGGCGTCCATTCCGTGACGACCCTCGCAGCCTCCCTAGACTCGACGAGGTCGTCGTGGCGAGGAGGACCGAAGAGTGCAGCACCCGTGGCGTCCGGCGTTGCGCTCCGGATCCGGCGCGGTCGCGCTGGAGTGGTGGACCCCGACCGAGGTACGGACCGGTGACTGGTGGGTCGAGGCGTACGCCCAGCGCATCGCCCGCATCGCCGACGCCGACGACGTGCGCGTCCACCACCTCGACGACGGGCTCGTCCTGGTCGAGGTGACCGCGCCGTCGCGGGTGGGACCTGATCCCGGCGATCTCGCCCGCGGCCCGGCGGAGACCCGCGTGCCGATGGCCGGCCAACTCACCTCCCGCGGCGATGTGATGGCCACGTCGACGGAGGCCACCGTCGGCGGTCGAGCAGTTCTGGTGACCGCGCACCGACCCGGGAACCAGGCACGCCACCGGACGGTCGTCGTCGACTGCGTCCTGCCCGCACTGCATGCCGCACCCGGTGTCCGTGCGGTCCGCGCGCATCTCACCGACGGGCGACACGGCGAGTCGGCGCTCGGCGACCTCGTGGTGGTGGAGGCGCGCGACACCGACAGCGCATGCTCCGCCGTGCGTGCGGTCGTCGACGAGATGGGTTCCCTCCTCGCCGAACCCCGTGTCCACCGCGTGTGCAGCACGCAGATCCTCCGCGAGGGCGGGCGCCCGCTCCTGCCTGCCCGCGGGACGGCCGACAAGCCCCGGCTCGATCCGCGCCGCCGCCCTGTCCCGCCGCCCGCACCGGTCTCTTCGACGACGGCGCTCCCGCCCTCGCGTGTCATCGACCTGCCGGCAGGCTTCGCCGAGGACGTCGTCGTCGACGGCGACGGACAGCTGCTGTGCGGGGTCGACGGCGGTGCGATCCTGCGCGTCGACCCGCAGACCCATGCGGTGTCGACGGTGGCGTCGACCGGTGGGCGACCCCTCGGTCTCGAACACCGTTCCGACGGCACACTTCTCGTGTGCGACGCACATCTCGGCCTGCTGCATCTCGACCTCGGGACAGGTGAACTGACCACACTCACGCGGTTCGTCGACGACCGCCCGCTGCGGTTCTGTTCGAACGCGACGACCCTGGCCGACGGCACCATCTGGTTCACCGAGTCGACGACGCGCTTCGACTTCGAGCACCACCGTGGGTCGATGATGGAGAACCGGCCGTCGGGTCGCCTCCTGCGCCGCGGCCCCGACGGGACCGTCACCGTGGTCCGCGACGATCTGTGGTTCGCGAACGGCATCACCGCGACCCCCGACGCTGACGCCGTCATGGTGGTCGAGACAGCCGGGCACCGGGTGAACCGTCTCGCGCTGACGGGTCCGCGTGCCGGCGCGGTCGACGTCGTGACCGCGGGACTGCCCGGCTTCCCCGACAACATGTCCGACTTCCGGACAGGACGGGCGTGGATACCCCTGACCAACCCGCGGATGCGCGCTCTCGAGGTGCTGGGTGTCGCACCCCGATGGGTCTCGGAGGTCGCGTGGCGCATCCCCGATCGTCTCCGGCCCGAGCCCGAACACACGGTGTGGGCCGTCGCGATCGACGAGAACGGCGACATCGTCGACGAGGTGCACGGCACCCACCCCGCGTTCCACACGGCGACCGGCGCCGTCGAGGTGGACGGGAAGCTGTTCCTGTCCAGCGTGTTCTGCGCACCGATGCTCGAGATCGACCTGGAGGCACGGTGACCGGCGCCGGACGTTTCGCCCCGTCGCCGTCGGGTGATTTGCACATCGGCAACCTCCGGACCGCGCTCCTCGCGTGGCTCTTCGCGCGGAAGTCCGGACGGGATTTCCTGCTCCGCATCGATGACCTGGACGACCGCACGTCGAGTGAGGTCGCGCAGCGTCAGATCGACGACCTCACCGCGATCGGCCTCGACTTCGACGGCAAGCCCGTCGTGCAGTCGGAACGCCGCGAGATCTACGACGCGGTCATCGAGCGGTTGACCGCGGCGGGCAGGACCTTCGAGTGCTTCTGCACGCGCAAGGAGATCCTGTCGGCCCCCCGCGCACCGCACTCACCACCCGGCGCCTATCCGGGCACATGTCGCGACCTCACCGCCGACGAGGTGCACGAACGCCGCGGCTTGGGGCGGCCACCGGCCATCCGACTGCGCTCGGACGTCACGCAGTTCACGATCCGCGACGACCTGTGCGGTGAGTTCACCGGTGTCGTCGACGACTTCGTCCTCCGCCGCGGCGACGGCGTCGCGGCATACAACCTCGCCGTCGTCGTCGACGACGCGGACAGCGACATCGATCAGGTGGTCCGCGCCGACGACCTGCTGAGCTCCACACCCCGCCAGGCGTATCTGGCGCAGGTGCTCGACCGGCCGATCCCGTCCTATGCGCATGTCCCGCTGGTGCTCAACACGTTCGGGACCCGCCTGGCCAAGCGGGACGGTGCCGTCACGCTCGCCAGCCTGGCCTCGATCGGGGTGTCCGCGGACCGCGTCCGGGCGCAGCTGGCAGGTTCGCTCGGCCTCGGCGACGGATCCGAGACCCCGGACTCCGCAACCCTTCTCGCGCGGTTCGACCCGGCGAGGATCCCGGCGGGGCCGTGGATCCTCGACCCGGTCGACCTCCTCTGACCTCTCAGGCCACCGGGGACTTCGCCGGCGAGACCACGCCGCCGGTGAGGACGCGGAACGCGTAGGTACCGGCGATGAGCGTCACCGGGATGGTGACGAGCAGTCCGACCAGGCACAGCACGAACCCGACCACGTTCAGCAACGCGCAGACGATCGCCAGCGGCAGGAGCTTCCCCACGTTCTGACTGGTCAGTCGGACACTGTTCGACAGCGCCGCGCCGAGGCCGTCGTTGCGGTCGATCGCGAATGTCAGCGCGTACCAGGTGAGATACAACAGGACGAGGCCGGGGATGATCACGATGACGAAGCCGATCGTGACGATCAGGCCGACGACGATGGCGAGTCCGAACACGACACCGAGGTTCGACCACCTGAAGAAGTCGCCCAGGCGCGGCTTGCGCCCGTCGATCTCATCGAGGGCACCGCGGATGTAGGCAGCCTGGAACAACACCCCGACGATGAACGAGACCACGACCCCGACGAGCGACAGAATCGCCGTCGACGCGGTGAGGTCGGTGGTGTCGAAACCGCCGAACAGGAAGTTCACCACGCCGTTGACCACCACGGAGATGAGAGCGATGAGAATCCACGGCCCGACGTTCCCGCTGAATTTGCCCCACCCGTAGGACAAGGCGTCACCGACCGACAGTTGTGGAGGCTGCTGAATGCTCGGTGGCTGCATCGGCGGCGGAAAGCCGCCGGGCGTCTGACCGTACTGCGGAGGCGGGGGATAGCCGCCAGGAGGCGGATACGAGCCCTGCGGCGGAGGGTAGGCGCCGGGAGGCGGGTAGGAGCCCTGGGGCGGGGGGTAGGACCCCGGCGGGGGCGGATACGAACCGGGCGGCGGCGGATACCCGGCCGATCCCTCGTCGGACTGTTTGCGCAGCGGATCCTCGGGTGGCTGGGTCATCGTCGCTCCTCGACAGGTGGTCCATCCGGTCAGCTCAGAAGCCTAGAGCGTCGGTGCCACCGCCGCGGGGACGCGCCGAACATGTGTCCGCCGGACCGCACAGGAAGAACTGCTACGTCCGATCCGTCTGTTTTACGCTGGACGACATCTGCCACGCCTGTGGTGGGCACACGAGAGGACCCGACATGACCGGACCGCAGCAGTACCCGGGCCAGCCCGAGGGACAGGATCCCGGGTACGGGCAGTCCCCCCAGTACGGCCAGACACCCCAGTACGGGCAGGGCCCCGACCTGGGCAAGGGCGGACAGCAGGCGAGCTACCCGCCGCCCGGCGCCTACCCGCCCCCGCAGGGCAGCTACCCGCCCCCGGCCCAGGGCAACTACCCGCCCTCGCAGAGCGGCTTCCCGCCGCCCCCGCCGCCCGGGCAGTACGGCGCCCCCACCGAGCAGGGGATCCACCAGACGGGCGGACAGCCCGCCGGTGCCGGTCTGCGCCTGGTGGCCCGCATCCTCGACGGGCTGATCGTCGGCATCCCCGTCGCGATCGTCGAGGGCATCGCGGCCGCCGCAGGTGGCTGGGCCGTCGGCTACATCGTGGCGCTCATCCTGAGCCTCGCGGGGTTCGCCTACTTCGTCCTGCTCGAGTCCCGCAACGGCGCGACCCTCGGCAAGCGCATCCTGTCGCTGCGGACGGTCGGACCCGACGGCGGACTGCCGTCGCAGCAGGTCGCCATGCGTCGCAACGCGTTCATGTTGCTCGGCTTCGTGTCGGCGCTGCTGAACTTCACGTTCATCCTGTCCGGACTCGTCGGCCTGGTCACGCTCGCGGTGTTCATCGCGCTCGGCGTCACCATCGCCAACGACCCGAACAAGCAGGGCTTCCACGACAAGTTCGCCGGCGGGAGCCGCGTCGTCCGCGCCTGACCCTCACCGCACCATCACTCCGGCCGGTCCGCCTCAGGCGGGCCGGCCGGCGTAGTACCGGGCCAGGAACGCGTCCCGGAAGTCCGCGTAGGTGCCGTCCTCGATCGCGGCGCGGGCCCGGTCGACCAGTGTCACGACGAAGTGCTCGTTGTGGATCGTGCACAGCGTCGAGGCCAGGCCCTCCTTCGCGCGGAACAGGTGATGGATGTAGGCGCGTGAGTAGGAACTGGTGTAATTCTCCAGCTCTGGCTCGATGGGTGCGAAGTCGCGCTTGAAGCGACTGTTCGTGATGTTCACGCGGCCGTCGAAGGTGTACACCGCGCCGTTGCGCGCGACCCTCGACGGGGAGACGCAGTCGAAGGTGTCGGCGCCGTTCTCGATGGCCGTGAAGACGTCATCGGGTTCGCTGATGCCGAGGAGATGGCGTGGCGATTCATCGGGCAGTTCGTCGACCACCCACCCCACGATCGTGCCGAGGTTCGCCTTCTCGAGTGCCCCGCCGATGCCGTACCCGCCGAATCCTCGGCCACCGTCGGCGATGTCGCGGTCATGCAGTGCGACGAGGCCGCGCGTGGCGAGACGGCGAAGGTCTTCGTACTGGGCACCCTGCACGACGCCCCACAGAGCCTGCGGCGGGCGGTGAGCACGCAGCTGCGACTGTCGATTGTGTTCGGCGAGACAGCGTTCCGCCCACAACCGGGTCCGCTCGACCGAGGTCTCCTGGTAACCACGGGTGTTCATCAACGTGGTGAGCTCGTCGAACGCGAAGATGATGTCCGCGCCGAGCTGATGCTGGATCTGCATCGACACCTCCGGCGTGAACCGGTGGGTCGTCCCGTCGAGGTGCGACTTGAACGTCACGCCGTCGTCGTCGACGCGGGCGAGACGCTCCTTGCCGGGCGCGATGACGTCGTCGTCCTGCTGCCCCGACACGTCCATCGAGATGACCTTCTTGAACCCCGCTCCGAGCGACATCACCTGGAAGCCGCCGCTGTCGGTGAAGGTCGGGCCGGGCCAGTTCATGAAGGCGCCGAGTCCTCCCGCGGCGTCGACGATGTCGGGACCGGGCTGCAGGTAGAGGTGGTACGCGTTGGCGAGGACGGCCTGCGCACCGAGGTCCGCGACGGACTCCGGCAGGACGGTCTTCACCGTCGCCTTG
Source organism: Williamsia serinedens (assembly GCF_024171725.1). Classification (GTDB taxonomy): domain Bacteria; phylum Actinomycetota; class Actinomycetes; order Mycobacteriales; family Mycobacteriaceae; genus Williamsia_A; species Williamsia_A serinedens. The sequence continues at coordinate 758,233 of NZ_JAMTCG010000002.1, read as the reverse complement.
GTGCCGACGGGGACGAACGCGGGCGTCCGGATGTCACCGTGGGCGGTGTGGATGACGCCGGTGCGACCGCGCGTCCCCGGCAGCACCGTGCCGGGGGTGAAGGGGGTGGACGTCACCCGGGGATCTTCCCAGGCGCTGCGGTCCCCCGTCGTGACGGGTGTGGAGCGCGTCAGCGATCGCAGGGTGGCGCGGGTGCATCCTCGAAGAACGGTGCACCCTTCGGCAGCAGGTAGACGACGTCGAGAACGACCGGGTCCTTCGTGAGATTCTGTCCGCGGTGGGTGTTCGCACTGCCCTCGGGTTCGAGGATGACCTGACCGGCGCGATACGTCACGGGCCGGCAGTCGGATCCGGGGTGGGTGAGGGTGCCCGATTCGACGATGCCCACGATCCGGCCGTCGTGGAAGTGCCAGCCCGTCGTCCCGCCGGGGGCGATGGTGATGCGACGCGCGGTGGCGACGCCGGGCCCACTGATGAAGGGCAGCAGCCCGGCGGGCAGGTCGGCGGTCGCGATCGTGGTCGCGGTGACACCGGAGCTCGGCGTCGCCCCGGCGGTGGTCGCCGTGGTGGCCCCGGCGGATACGACGAGGCCGACGGCGCCTGCCGCCACCCCGAGGACACGCAGTACGCGATGGTGCATCGTCGCTGGAAGCAGGTGCATCGGCGCAGCGTACGCCCGGGTGGGCGGCCCCCGACGCTGATCGGGAAGACCCGCCCGGTTCGCTACGGTGGCGACATGGCTGCGTTGCGTACCTGGTCCCTGGCCGTCGCCGTGGTGGGCGGGGCCGTCCTGCTCGGCGGGTGCGGATCGGACTCCGGCGACGTCGCCGGCACCGTCTCCTCCGCCATTGATGCCGGTAACCAGGCCCCGACGTCGTCGTCTGTCGACGAAGCCCCGACCAGCACGAACCCGAGTGCTCAGACCGTTCCCGGGCCGCAATTGCCGTCGGCCACGTCGGTACCTCCCTCCAAGGAGGCGCCGACGATCGGAGGCACACGGTGCGACACCGTCAACGGGCCGGACGGAGCCCTGCGAGTCGTGGTCTTCTCGAGCGGATCGGCCGACTGCGGCGTGGTCATGCCGGTCGCGCGCACCTTCGGGCCGCTGATCGCCACCGGACGCAACCAGGACGTCGACGGCTGGAGCTGCGGTCCGTCGCAGACGACCGGTGTCCTCGCGAAGTGCACGAAGGGCTCCGACGCCTTCGGCTTCATCCCGCAGTAGGGGTCACCTGCACCCACAGACGACGCATCCCCGCCCCGGTGACCCGGGACGGGGATGCGTACTGCGGTGGCGGGGGGATTCGAACCCCCGGTACGGGGTTACCGCACACAGCATTTCGAGTGCTGCACCTTCGGCCGCTCGGACACGCCACCGCCGGTGACTGTACCGGAGGCGACCCTCAGCCCATGAATCGGCTGCTCAGGGCGCACTCGGACCGCTCACTTGCCGGTGAGCTTGTCCTTGATGTCATCGACCTTGTCCTTGACGGAGTCCGCCACGTCCGCGGCCTTCTCCTTGAGGTTGGCGCTGGCCTGGTCGCCCTTGCCCTCGGCCTTCAGATCGTCGTCGCCGGTGACACTGCCCGCGGCTTCCTTGCCGCGGCCCTTCAGTTCCTCGGCCTTGTTCTTGGCATCGTCAGCGAGACCCATGGTGCACTCCCCTTCGGTCGGTGTGTGTGCAGACGTCGTCGACGCCCTGACCCCACAGTGGCACCGCGAGCGGCGGAACCCCACCGGATGCACTCATCTCAACCCGATCGTTGTCCGCGGAAGAATTGGGTAACGAGTTCGACACAGTCGGCCTCGCGCACGCCCCCGATCACCTCGGACCGGTGGTTGACACGACGGTCGCGGACCAGGTCCCACTGGGATCCGACGGCGCCGGTCTTGGGTTCCCAGGCGCCGAACACGACCCGTCCGACGCGTGCGGCGACGATCGCCCCGGCGCACATCACGCAGGGCTCGAGCGTCACCACCAGGGTGCACCCCTCCAGGCGCCACCCGTCGCCGTGGACGCGGGCCGCGGAACGCAGTGCGGTGATCTCGGCGTGTGCCGTCGGGTCCCCGTCACTCTCACGGGTGTTGCCCGCCCTCGACAGCTCCCGGCCGTCGGCGTCGAAGACCACCGCACCGACCGGGACATCGTGGGGCCCTGACGATCCCGCGGCCTCGAGCGCGACTCCCATCGCCGCGACCAGCCCCGCGGGCCCGACGTCGAGGCTCATGACGCGGTCAGTGGCCGAGGCGATCCAGGACCGCGGACAGCTCGTCGGCGAAGCCCAGCCGCGCGGCGATCATCCCGATCTGCTCGTCGGCGTACAGGTCGGTGTCGCCGACGATCACGCTCATCACCGATTCGGGCAGCCCCAGGTCCGACAGGACCCCCAGGTCGCCCTCCTCCCACGGGTCGACGTCGTCGAGGTCGTCGGAGTCGATGTCGGGGACGTCGATGTTGAGTGAGTCGAGCACATCGGCGGCGATGTCGTAGTCGATGGCGGCCGTCGCGTCCGACAGCAGCAGACGCGATCGCGAAGGCGCCGGGCGGATGACGACGAAGAACTCGTCGTCGACGTCCAGCAGACCGAAAACCGCGCCGGCGCTCCGCATGTCACGCAGTCGCTTCTCGGCGTCGTCGAGCCCGGTGAGCGCGGCGGAGTCCATGGCCGTCACCGACCACTTGCCCTCCTCGCGCACCACCGCGACGGCGAACCCGTCGAGGTCGTCGCTGTCCGCTGCGGCCATGTGCGACACCGTAGTCCCCCGCCGGGTGTTGTCCCAACTGTGGCGTCGAACCCCGGCGGGCGCGCTGCCCTGCGACGATGTGCGACGCTGACCGGTGTGACCACCCCGACCGGAGACCGCACCGCGCCGGGAGTCTGCGTGCTGGGACTCGGACTGATCGGGGGCTCGCTGCTGCGCGCCCTCGACCGCGCCGGGCGCCCTGCGTTCGGGTGGAACCGCTCAGCCGCCACCGTCGACGCGGCGGCCGCAGCCGGACACGACGCCGACACCGATCTGAGCGCGGTCCTGGCGCGGGCCGCGCAGCAGGACGCGCTGGTGGTCGTGGCCACACCGACGCCGATCGTCGGCGAGATCCTGGCGCAGGTCGCGCGACACGCACCCGGCTGCGCCTTGACCGACGTGGTGAGTGTGAAGCAGGCCGTCGCCGACGCGGTCGCCGAGCGCGGGCTGTCGGCGCGGTACGTCGGCGGGCACCCGATGGCGGGGACGTCACGGTCGGGATGGGACGCCACCGACCCGGACCTGTTCGTCGACGCCCCGTGGGTCGTCTGCGCCGACGACGACACGGATCCGATGGTCTGGTCGACGGTCGCCGACGTGGCCCTCGCGGTGGGCGCGCGCGTCGTCCCCGTCGCCACGGAGGACCACGACCCGCTGGTCGCGGCGATCTCGCACCTCCCGCACCTGACGGCCGCGGTGACCGCCACCGTGGGTGCAGGGCCCGGCGACCTGGCGCTGCGACTGGCCGCGGGGAGCTTCCGCGACGGGACCCGGGTCGCCGGCACCGCCGTCGACCTGCAGCGGGCGATGATCGAGGCCAACGGTCCCGCGGTGCTGACGCTGCTGTCGGAGGCGATCGACCGGCTCACCGCCGCCCGCGACGAACTCCGCGACTCCGGCACCGTCCACACGCTCGTCGAAGACGGCCACCGTGCGCGGACGCGGTGGGACGCGATGCGCGGCGCGGATCCGGAACCGATCGTCGACGTGACCGTCGGGTCGGACGGCTGGGCCGCCGAGCTCCGGCGACAGGCCCATCTGGGCCGGGTGTGGACCGGCCCCGGTCAGACCCGGCGCGACAGCCCGGGGTAGTCGACGACGAAGCCCGCCGCGTCGGTGGTCAGGGTGACGTCACCGACGGGCGACTGGATCGCGACCGACGACCCGTCCGACGAGTAGCGGGACGTCACCGGCTCGACGGTCCCCTCCGGCAGGCGCAGGTACACCAGCGGGACGTCGACCGGGTCGGACGCCGTCTTGTGCAACTCCATCCGGCGGATGGGGAGGGCGTTGAACAGCGGGCTCAGCACCAGGTCGACGTCCTGGGCGCCGTTGAAGTCGCCACGCTCGGTGCCGCTCGCGGACTGGATCAGCCAGGTGCTCTCGCCGTCGCGGGTGATCGACACGTGCGACTCGCCGCTCTCGCGGATCATGTGCACCGCGAGCCGTCGTGTCACGCCTGCGTCGTCGGTCACGAGGTCGTAGTTCGCGCCGAACGCGGGGTGGCTGTCGGTGGCCGCCGCGATGATCTGGCCGTAGGCCTTCACCCGGAGTCCGGAGACCTGAACCCGCGCCTGCTCGAGACGGGTGACCTGGTCACCGCTCCAGGTGAGAACGGTTTTCAGGTCGTCAGAGGCCGCTTGCGTCGCCTGTGGACTGGTCACCCGACAACGGTAAGCGAACCCCCGCGTCCGGGGGGAATCGATCGCCCGATCCGTCGAGACCGTCCGTCGCGGACACCGAGAAGTCGGACAGCAGTCCGGTGTACCGCTTGGGCAGGGGCGTCGCGAACTCGCCGAGCTTGCCCGTCGTGAGCCCCATCGTCACCAGCGACTGCACGGTGAGCGTCGCGGCGCACACCCCGTCGATGACGGGCACCCCCAGATCAGCGGTCAGGTCGGCGCACATCGCCGCCATCCCCGCGCAGCCGAGCACCACCGCGTCGGACTCGTCCTGGGCGATCGCCATCCGGCAGGCGTCGGCGATCCGCCGATACGCGGCCGGGTCGGTCTCGAGGTCCAGCACCGCGATCTCGCACGCGTGGATCCCCCGACAGAACCGACCGAGCCCGTAGTGGTCGGCCAGGTCCGCGGCGCGTCCCCGGGTGCGACCCAACGTCGTGACGACGCTGAACCCGCGGCCCAGGTAGGCCGCGGTCCGCATCGCGGCCTCGGCGATCCCGACGACGGGCCCCGACGCGAGCTCGCGGGCGGCGTCGAGGCCGGGGTCGCCGAAGCACGAGACGACGTAGCCGTCGACGCCGCGCCGCTCACCGTCGGCGATCGCCGCGAGCAGGCCGGGCACCGACATCGCCTCGTCGTAGTGACTCTCGATGGACACCGGGCCCGTGCTCGAGGTGATGGCCTCGATCTCGACGCCCGGCGCGGCGACCGACCGCGCCGCGGCCGCCGCGACCTCCGTCATCGCGACGGTGGTGTTCGGGTTGACGACTGCGATGCGCATGCCGGTCAGCCTGCCATCGCGTACTGACGACGCAGGGAGCCCGTCATCGCGAGGTACAGGCCGAACCCGACCGCGACACCGATGAACCACGAGTACTGCGAGGCGCCGGTCATGCCCCAGATGTCGATCCCGAAGGGGTGGGCCTTCGTGATGACCGGGAACATCGCGATGATCGCACCGACGAACGTCGCGACGACGGCCGGCGGGTTCACGCCGTTGCGGTACCAGTACGGCTTGCCCTCCTCCATGGAGAACAGGGCGTCGACGTCGACACGCTGCTTGCGCACGAAGTAATAGTCGGCGATGAGGACGCCGAACAGCGGACCGATGAACGCGCCCAGGGTCTCCAGCGTGTAGTGGATGACGTCGGGGTTGTTGTACAGGTTCCACGGCGTGATCAGCACGGAGCCGACGGCGGCGATCATCCCGCCGGCGCGCCAGCTGATGCGCTGCGGGTCGACGTTGGAGAAGTCGAACGCGGGCGAGACGAAGTTGGCGACGATGTTGATGCCGATGGTCGCGACGATGAACGTGAGCAGACCCAGGACGACGGCGGTGACGCTGTCCATCTGGGCGACCGTCTCGACCGGGTCGGTGATGAGCTTGCCGTAGACCGGCAGCGTCGCCGACGCCGTGACGACCGTCAGGACCGAGAAGAAGAGGAAGTTGATCGGCAGGCCGAGGAAGTTGCCGGTGCGGACCGCCTTCATCGACTTGGCGTACCGGGAGAAGTCACCGAAGTTGAGCATCGGGCCCGAGAAGTAGGACACGACGAGCGCGATCGCACCGAGCATCACCGGCACCGACGACCATCCGGAGTACTCGACCGAGCCGAGGTTGAGGCTGATGTTCGACCAGCCGGCCTTGGTGACGAGGTAGATCGCGAGCACCAGCATGACGAGGTAGACGGCGGGGCCGCAGAAGTCGATGAACTTGCGGATCGCCTCCATGCCGCGCCAGAAGACGATGGCCTGCAGCACCCACATGATGGCGAACGCTCCCCATCCCAGGGTGGAGAGTCCGAGGAAGCCGTGCTGGTCGACGTCGGCCCACGGTGCGAGCGACGGCCACAGCTTGAGTCCGAGGACGACGAAGGCGTTCGACGCGAGGTAGGTCTGGATGCCGTACCAGGCCACCGCGATCAGGCCGCGGATGATGGCGGGGACGTTCGCGCCGAGGACACCGAACGGCGCGCGACAGATGACCGGGTAGGGCACCCCGGCGACCTGCGACGGCTTCGCCACGAGGTTGGCGAAGACGTTCACGACGATGATGCCGACGACCAGCGCCACCAGCACCTGCCAGCTGGTGAGACCGAGCGCGAACAGGCTGCCCGCGGTGACGTACCCACCGACGCTGTGCACGTCGGACATCCAGAACGCGAAGATGTTGTAGCCCGACCACGTCTGCGGGACCAGGGGCTTCAGGTCGTCGTTCGTGAGCCGGGTGTGGTACCCGAGCTCGGCGTCATACATCGCTGACGCGGGCGCCGGTGTTGTCGTCATGCGAGGAAAATATTCCCCGCCTGTTTCATCACCGTTGCTCTGAAGATATATCTTGCGTCACCCGTGCTCGAGCGGGTCACGCCCTGCGAGGAGGTCCCCATGGCATGTCGGCTCAGCGAACTCGTCCTCGAGTGCCGGGATCCCGAGACCCTCGCACAGTTCTGGTGCGACGTCCTCGGTCACGTCGTGCTCGACCGACCGGGCGACGGGTCGATCGAGATCGGACCGGCGGCCGGCTTCGGCGGTCTGGAGCCGACCATCATCCTCAGCCCCCATCCGTCGCCCGAGCGCGCCAAACCCCGCCTGCACCTGGACGTCAACCCCACCGACCGCGACCAGGACGCCGAGCTGGAACGCCTCCTCGCCCTCGGTGCGCGACCGGCCGACGTCGGGCAGACCGGGGACGAGTCCTGGCACGTCCTCGCCGACCCCGAGGGCAACGAGTTCTGCTTGCTCCGCGCTCGGATCCCGGATCTCTGACGCCGCCTCGTCACAAACGTCCGACATACGCGCGTGGAGGGGAATATGCCCTCTGCTCGCGTGGTCCGGACGTTTGTGACGGGATTCGGGCGCGGCCGTGTCCGAATTCCGCGCCGTGACGCGCCATCGTGGCCATACTGACCACGGCATGAGCTCACGACGCGGATTTCGGCAACGGGCGGCGGTGGTCTGGCTCCGCCGGTGGCGGTTTCCGGCCTTCGTCGTCGTCCTGGCGATTTTCCTCGGCCCCGGTGTGATCGCCGACCTCGGTTCCACTTCCTCGATCTGGGATTGGACCGGGCTCGGCTGCCTTGTTCTCCTCGTCGTGGGATTGCCCTTGTTCATCCGTGATGCGCTCCGCGACGGTCGCGCCGAGATGACACCGGTGCGCCTCGATCCCGCCGAGGTCTCGCCCGGTGCGATCCATCAGGCCATCTCGAGGACCTCCGACCGGGTCTCGGCGGTGCGTCTTCTCCGCGAGGCTCATCCGGGCCTCGGGCTGCGCGACGCGGCCGAGCTGGTCGACGCCTACCGCTGACCGGTCAGTCCGACCCCTGCGAGGCCGAGATGGCGGCGCGGAGACGGTCGTTGTGGTCGGTGGTGGCGGCGGTGAGGGCGTCACCGTCCCGGGCGAGGAACGCGGTCAGCATGTCGGCGTGGTCGAGGTGCAGCGCGACGCGTTCGGTGGTCGGGATCTGCCACATCGGGCGCCCGGGTTCGGTGATGTTCCAGGTCGACTCGAGGACGTGCAGCAATCGGTGCATCCGGCACGGGGTGACGAGGGCGAGGTGGAAGGCTCGGCTCTCCTGGTGGTACCCGACGACGTCGTCGGCGAGGACGGCACGGTCGAGCGCCGCGTAGGCTGCCCGGGCCCGCGCGTCGTCGTCGGGCGTCGCCGACGGCAACGCGATGCCGTGCGCCGCGGTCTCCAACGCCCCCCGCACCAGGTACAGCTCGACTAGTTCAGCCGCGGTGAGCCGCGCGATCGAGTACCCGCCGTTGGCCCGGTGGTCGACGATCCCCTCGCCGACCAGCGTCTTCAACGCCTCGCGCACCGGGATGCGGCTCACGCCGAAGTGCGTCGCGACGGTGTCGACGGGGATCGGTGTGCCGGGCGGCGCGATCCCGTCGAGGATCACCGACCGCAGCGCGTCGAGGATGATCGCCTGCGACGCCCCGTCGGTGTGGGGCAGCGCGGCGACCAGTCGCTCCTGCGGCGGTCCCAGCATCGGGCCATCATCCCGCCGAGGCGGTGTCCCCGCTCGCTGTCGGCGGATGTGTCGCGCGCCAGTGCCGCGCGATGTCGACACGCCGGGCGACCCAGACACCGTCGTGTGCGGCGACGTGATCGCAGAACCGCTCCAGCGCAGCGGTTCTCGCGGGACGGCCGGCGAGACGGCAGTGCAGTCCGATCGACAACATCTTCGGTGACCCCGCGACGCCCTCGGCGTACAGGACGTCGAAGGCGTCCCGCAGGTGGGCGAAGAACTGCTCACCGATGGTGAACCCGCCCGCCGACGCGAACCGCATGTCGTTGGTGTCCAGCGTGTACGGCACGACGAGGTGGTCCTTCGCGCCGTCGGCGGTCTCGACCCGGGTCCAGTAGGGCAGGTCGTCGGCGTAGGAGTCGGCGTCGTATTCGAAGCCGCCGTGTTCGACGACCAACCGGCGGGTGTTCGGCGAGTCGCGCCCGGTGTACCAGCCGACGGGCGCGGAACCCGTGATCTCGGTGAGCATCTCGACGGCGGCGGCCATGTCCGCGCGCTCGGTGTCCTCGTCGACCTGCTGGTACGACTTCCACCACAGCCCGTGGCTGGCGATCTCGTGCCCGAGTTCGGCGAACGCCGCGACCGCCTCCGGGTTACGACGCATCGCCTGCGCGACCGCGAAGATCGTCAGCGGCCACCCGCGTCGTTCGAACACGCGCAGGACCCGCCACAGCCCGGCACGGGACCCGTACTCGTACAACGACTCCATCGACATGTGCCGGTTCGGGAACGCCTGCGCACCGATCATCTCCGACAGGAACGTCTCGCTCGCGGGATCGCCGTGCAGCGGGTTGTTCTCCGCGCCCTCCTCGTAGTTGAGGACGAACTGCACCGCGATGTTCGCGTCGCCGGGCCACCGCGGATCCGGGGGTGTCGGCCCGTACCCGATCATGTCGCGCGGGTAGTCGGCGATGGGGTTCATGACGCGAGATCCTGCCGCCCCGCGTCGGTGAGCGCACCCCAGGCGCGGACACGCGCCATCCCTCCGTCGGGGAAGACGTCGACGCGCAGCGCGGTGACCGCCGGGGCGTCGCGCACGACGAAGCGGTGTCGGGTGTCGGGGTGCAGGTCGACACGCGGGACCAGCTCGGTCCACGTCCCGTCGGGGCCCCGACCGCGAACCGTCGCCGCCCCGGGAGCGTTGCCGAGGAAGTACGAGGTGTCCAGTTCGATCATCCGCGGGACACCCTCTGCGGCGAGGGCGATCTCGACCCAGTCGTTGGCGTCGTCGCGACGACGCGCGGTCTCCCACCCGTCGCCCATCGACCGGGCGACGCCGGGCAGCAACAGGTTCTGCGGCGAGCTGTAGAACATGTTGGAGCAGTCCGTCACCCGCGCACCGTTCTCGATGGCGGCGAGGTCGACGGGACCGGCGTCGAGGTAGGTGACATCGGGGCGGGCGATGCCGTGCACACGCAGGCGCGCCACACCGCCGTCGGGGTGCATCGTGAGCTTCACGTGGGTGACGCGGGGGCCGGGTTCGACGTCGAAGTCGTTCTTCGTGTCGCCCCGCACGCGGGACCGCGGGACCAGCGTCACCCAGTCGGCCGCGCGCACCTCCTCGACCGACGGGTGGCCGTCGACACAGGCTCCCTCGACGGAGACCTCGGGCGGGTAGTTGCCCGTGAACCAGGCGGTGTCGACGACGACACCGTGCACGACCCCGGGCGCTCCGAGCCGGACGATGGCCTCGTCGACACCCGACGACCGACGACGCCGCGTCTCCCATCCGTCGTAGACCTGGCCCTTGTGACCGAACGTCGCGGCCGAGTACCCGGCCGGACCGGGCTTGATGAGGTTCTCGCGCTCGGCGAAGAACTCGTCGTTCGCCCAGATGACGGCGCCACCGAGGGTGCGCAGAGCGAGGTCGGGCAGGGTGCGGAACACGTGGTCGTCAGTCATGGTGTGCCCGAGTATCGCAGCAGCCCGCGCAGCGTCGACACGGTGCAATTCGGGGCGAGCGCCAGGATCTCCGACTCGGTGACGGCACCGCAGTCGACGCCGCGCAGGACCACCGCGGCCAGGGCCTCGGCGGTCGCGGGTTCGTCGACGACCGACCCGCCGAGACGCCCGAGGTAGGACTCGAGTCGCCGCGCGGCCGGCGGCAGTGCGCCGCGGAAGAAGGCCGTGGTCGCCGCCCAGCGGGTGACGAGGTGGCCGGGGTGCATGTCCCAGCCCTGGTAGATCCCCCGCTGCAGCGATCGCGTGACCAACCGGTAGTGGCGGGAGACGGCGGCGATCACGGCGTCCGCGTCGCCCTCGGGCACCACCTGCGTCGAACCGTCGGAGACCCACACACCGGTCTGGGCGGTGGCCGCGGTCATCACCGCCTTGGCGTGGTCGGCGACGGGGTGGTCGAGGGACTGGTATCGCGCGGCGATCCCGCAGGCTGCGCTGTAGTCGTAGGTGCCGTAGTGCAACCCGGTGCACCGCCCCTGTGCGGCGACGATCGCCCGTGCGAGGGTGGCGGTCCCGTCCGCGCCCACGACGGCCTGCGGACTCTCGATCTGCAACTCGAAACGCAGACTGCCCGTGGCGAGTCCGTGCGCGCGTTCGATCTCCTCACACAGGGCGACGACGCCGTCGACCTGGCGCACCGATCGCAGCTTGGGGACGGTGAACACGAACCCGTCCGGGATGCCGCCTGCGGCGTCGAGCACGGTCTCCAGCGTGCGGATGCCCCGACGCCGTTCGGCCGCTCCGAGCCCCTTGGCGCGGATTCCCAGCGAGAACGGCCCGGACGGGTCCGCGGCCCACGACGCCAACGTGGCGCCGGCACGACGTGCGTCCTCGTCCTCGACCTCGTCGCCGCGGTCGCCGTATCCGTCCTCGAAGTCGATGCGCAGGTCCTGGACGGGACGCTCGGTGAGGATGCGGTCGACGAGCGCCACGTCGACGGCGGCGTCGAGTCCGGCGACGATCGTCGCGTGGTCGGTGAGCAGCGCCCGGGCCTGCGTCCCCCAGGCCTGCGGCGTCTGCGGGACGGCCGCGTCGGCGGTGACGTAGACGGTGTGGACGGGCTGTCCGGTCCGGCGGTCACCCGGGTAGAGCCGGTCGAGTTCGGCGTCCGCCTCGGCGAGGATGGCCTCGACGCGATCCAGTCCGTCGGCAGGGATCCGTACGTGCATGACAGGTGATCGTGTCAGACCCGCGCGGCCACCCCGCCGTCGAGAGCCGGTGTGGGCCGGAGTCGTCCGGTTCCCGGCGCCGCGACCCAGACGAGCCCGGCGAGGATCGCGTCGAGCACGAGGGCCAGCAGGGTCACGAGGATCGACCCGGCGATCATCGGTGCGTAGTCGTAGGTGGCGAGCCCGTCGAAGATCGGCCGTCCCAGGCCGCCGAGCCCGGCGTATGCGGCGATCGCGGCGGTCGCGACGATCTGCAACGTCGCGTTGCGGAGCCCACCGAGGATGAGCGGCAACGCATTCGGCAGCTCGACGCGCAGGAGGATCTGCCACTCGCGCATGCCCATCGCCCGCGACGCGTCGACGACGACACGATCGACGTTGGCGACGCCCGAGTACGCCCCGGCCAGCAGCGGCGGGATGCCGAGCAGGATCAGCGCGATCAGTGTCGGGGTCAGCCCGAGGCCCATCCACAGCACGAACAACAGCAGCAGCCCGAGTGTGGGCAGGGATCGGACGACGTTGACCAGACCCACGACGACGACCTCGCCGCGCCCCGTGTGACCCACGATCAACCCCAGCGGCACGGCGACGACGGCGGCGACGGCCACGGCGATGACGGTGTACTGCAGGTGTTGTCCGATGAGCAGGCCCAGACCGTCGACGTCGGCGGTGCCGGTCCAGTTCGTGCCGGTGGTGAGATACGACCAGGTCTGCGCCGCGATGTTGCTCATGCGCCTGCCCCCTGCGCGACGAGTCGCTGTTCCCGACGACGGAACCAGCGCGACTGCGGTGCGGAGCGGGTCCACGGGGTCGCGAGACGTCCGAGCACCACGAGGACCACGTCGATGACCAGCGCCAGCACGACCGTCGCGATGATGCCCGCGATGATCTCGTCGGTGTAGTTGCGGCTGTAGCCCTCGGTGAACAGCTTGCCAAGCCCACCGAACCCAATGACCGAGCCGACCGACACCAGCGAGATGTTGGTGACCGAGACGACGCGGATCGACGCGACGAGGACCGGGATCGCCAGCGGCAGTTGCACCTTGACGACGCGCTCCCACGGCTTGTATCCGATGGCGGTGGCCGCGTCCAGCGAGGCGGCGGGCACGGCGTCGAGCGCCTCGGGCACCGACCGCACCAGCAACGCGGTCGCGTACACCGCCAGCGCGATGATCACGTTCAGGTCGGAGAGGATCCGCGTGTCGATCAACGACGGCAGGACGATGAACAGCGCGATCGACGGGACGGTGAACAGGATCGACCCGACGATGACCGTCACGCGTCGGGCGGTCGCGGATCGGTGCACCGCCAGGCCGAGCGGGATGGCGATGACCAGCGCCACGACGATCGGGATGAGCGCCAGCTTCAGGTGTTCGCCGACGAGGCCCCAGACCTTGTCGAAGTGGTCGAGGAGGTAGTTCACGACGACGTCCGCTCGCGCTCGATCACCGACAGCACACCGGCGGCGCGGAGGCCGCCGGTCACCTCGCCCGCGGAGTCGACGACGACCCCGACGCCCGACGGTGACGACAGCGCGGCGTCGAGCGCCTGACGCGCGGTACCGCCTTCGACGAAGAGCGACCCACCGGCAGAACAGCTCTCGTAGAGTCCGGCGCCGCCGCGATGGGATGCGACACCGGCGGCGTCGACCCAGCCGAACGGCCGCCGGTCACCGTCCAGGACGAGCCGCCAGTCGTCGTCGCCGAGACTCAGGCCGTCGATCTCGGGTTCGGTGATCGGGACCAGCGGCTCCATCGGGATCTGCTGCCCGGAGGTGAACTGCAGCAGCCGATATCCGCGGTCGCGTCCGACGAAGCCGGCGACGAAGTCGTCGGCGGGGGCGGCGAGCAACCGCTCGGGGGTGTCGTACTGGTGGAGTCTGCCGCCGGATCCGAAGATCGCGATGCGGTCGGCGAGCTTCACGGCCTCGTCGATGTCATGGGTGACGAACACGATCGTCTTGCGGAGTTCGCCTTGCAGACGGAGCATCTCGTTCTGCAGGTCCTCGCGCACGACGGGGTCGACGGCGCTGAACGGCTCGTCCATCAGCAGGATCGCGGGGTCGGCGGCGAGGGCGCGCGCCACGCCGACACGCTGCTGCTGTCCGCCGGAGAGCTGCGCCGGGTACCGGGTCGCGAGCGACGCGTCGAGACCGACGCGCTCCAACAGTTCCATCGCCGCGTTCCGGGCCTGTCTGCGGGAGACACCCTGCAGCACAGGCACTGTCGCGACGTTGTCGACGATGCGCTGGTGCGGCATGAGACCCGCGCTCTGGATCACGTACCCGATCCCGCGGCGCAGCCTCACCGGGTCGACGCCGGCGACGTCGTCACCGTCGACGCGCACCACTCCGCCGGTCGGCGTGATCATCTTGTTGATCATCCGCATGGATGTCGTCTTGCCGCAGCCCGACGGGCCGACGAACGCCGTGAAGGACCCGGCCTCGATCGCCAGGTCGAGCGTGTCGACCGCGGTGGTCCCGTCGGGGTAGGTCTTGGTGACCGACTCGAAGCTGATCATCGTCGATTCGGGACTGGTCATCGCTGTCCGATCTTCTCGTTCAGGTTCCATCTGTCGACCCATTCCGACGCCGCCTGTTCGACCTCGAGTTTGCGGGGGCCGGACACGGCGTAGTTCAGGTCGCGGAGCTCGGTGACGGTCAGTTTCGCCGAGACCGCGTTCAGCACCTCGAGCAGCTTGGGTGTCACCTTCGACTTGGCGATCAATGGGACGATGTTGTTGGCCGGGAAGTTGTTCTTCGGGTCCTCGAGGACGACGAGGTTCTCGGTCGTGATCGCCGGCGTCGTCGTGTAGATGTCAGCGGCGGTGACGCGACCCGAGGTGAGCTCGTTGATGGTCGCCTGTCCACCGGAGTCGTTGTTGGGTCGGAACTCCACGCGCAGGCCGTAGTTCTTCTCCAGGCCCGGCACACCCACCGAGCGCGTCGCGAACTCGCTGTTCGCCATGAACGTGACGGTCTGCCGCTTCGACAGCTCGGCCAGATCGCCGATGGTCTTGAGGCGGTAGCGATCGGCCGTCGTCGAGGTGACGGTGACGCTGTCGGAGTCGGATCCGGGCGCGGGCTCACCGATCGCGAGGTCCGGTCCGAGGGCCTCGGGCATCGCGGCCTCGATGCCCGGCAGGTCGGTGATCGTCGAGATCTGTTCTGCGCGTTCGGCGGACACGGCCGAGTTGTTGGACGCCAGGTAGTAGAGGAGGTTACCGATGAAGTCCGGCGTCAGGTCGATGTCACCGGCCTTGAGTGCGGGGACGTAGCGCTCGCGGGTGCCGGAGTTGAGCTGGTCGGTGACCTGGAAGTCGTTGGCCTTCAGTGCGTCGATGTAGATCTGCCCGATGATCTGCGCCTCGAGCACACCACCGGAGCCGACGACGATGTGGTTCGGGTCCGGGTCGCGTGAGCCGGCGCGGTCGAGCGGGTCGAAGCACCCCGCGAGGAGCACGGCGACGGCCGCGAGCGTCACGGTGAGGACGAAGCGACCGCGGCGCTGGCGGCTCGTGGGCAGGCGCACCCGTTCCATACAACACCACTGACCGGCGCGACGTGCGCCTTCGGCGCGCGGCGGGCGAGCTCGTCAGCGTACGAGCGCGGTCACGACCACGTAGGGCGAGTCGAACGCGATAGTCCCGTCGGTGTCGGCGACCCCGGTCAGCGTCGCCTCGAACGCGGTGAGCAGCCGGTCGCGCTGCACCTCGTCGACGCGGGACAGCAGGTCGACATGAACCGGCGACTCGTGGGAGATGAAGTGCAGCGCGGTGTCGACGGAGTCGAACCGCCAGGTGTGCACACGCGGGTCGACCTCGACGGTGTGGAACCCGTCGGCGAGCCGAGAGCGCACCGTCTCCGCGTCACCCCAGGCGTCGGGCCCCGGCTGGTCGCTCGGCGGCGGCCCGAGGACCTCGACCACCGGATCGTGGAAGGGGTTGTGCGCGCCGCGGGTCCACGCGGTGAACCCCAACGTCCCGCCGGGCCGCAGCAGGCGGGCGATCTCGTCGAGCACCGCGGGTGGGGTGAAGATGATCCCCATGCTCGACAGCACCACGTCGGCGCTGTCGTCCGGAAGTCCGGTGTCGACGGCGTCGGCGACCAACCAGTCGATCGCGTCGGGAGAAGCCGCACGGGCGATGTCGACGAGTTCGGGGGTGATGTCGACGCCGGTCACCCGGGCAGCACGGCGCACCGCGGATCGGGCGACAGACCCTGTGCCACAGGCGAGGTCGACGACGTCGGCGCCGGCCAGCGATCGAAGATCGTCGACCCGGGCGACGAGTTCCTCGGCGACGGGCGCGATGAGCGTGGCCACGGACTCGTACCGACCTCGCGCCCACGGCGCCTGCTGGGACATGCGGTCAGCCTAGTGCCGCGCTCACCGGACAGGCCGCTCCACAAACCCGCGTCGAACCGGCCGTCCCGCGCCGAGCTGGGCGTGGGTCGACGAGGTGCGCGCGGGTTCGCGGCGCGGCAGCCGAACCCGGCATCGAACTCGCCTGTCCGCGCCGAGCCGGGCGCGGATCCACACGGACGACGCGGGTGGCCCTTCAGTCCGTGGCGGGAGGGACCTCGGGCGTCGGTGCCTCCAGCGGGATCCGCACCTCGAAGACCGTGTCACCGGGTACCGATCGCACCGTGAGGCTGCCGTGGTGCTTCTTCACGACGATCCGCCACGAGATGTCGAGACCGAGACCGGTCCCCTCCCCGACCGCCTTCGTCGTGAAGAACGGCTCGAAGATGCGGGTCCGGATGTCCTCTGGGACGCCGGGGCCGGTGTCGGCGATCTCGACGACGGCGTCGTCACCGTCGCGGCGGGTGCGGACCGTCAACGTCCCCGAGCCGTCCATCGCGGCGACCGCGTTGTCGATAAGGTTGGTCCACACCTGGTTCAGCTCGGCGGCGTAGACCGGCAGTGCCGGCAGGGCGGGGTCGTATTCGCGGACCACGTCGACCCCGTCGCCGATCTTGCGACCGAGCATCACCAACGTCGAGTCGATCAGCTCGCGCAGGTCGGCACGCTGGTGGGGCGCCCGGTCCATCTGGGAGTACTGACGCGCGGCCTCGACGAGCGTCGACACCCGGGTCGTCGAGTCACCGATCTCGTTCATCAGCAACTCGGTCTCGACGGTGTAGAACAGCCACCGGACCGCGCTCTCGAGGATCGATGCGTCCACACGGGCGGACACCTTCTCCAACCAGTCGACGTCGAAGCCGGCGGCGACGAACGGCGAGGCGAGCTCCCAACTCTGGGCGATGCCGTGGTCGTCGAGCCAGTCGGCGATCGCGTCCTCCCGGTCGGCGGCCTCCAGCGGGGTCAGCGTCGGCGCCTTGGCGACGAGTTCGGCGGCCTCGTCCTGCAGGCGGATGAGCGTCGTGATCGCCTCGGCGTCGTAGACGCCCGACGCGATGACCTGCAGCTTGCGCCGCATGTGCGAGACACGGTCGCGCAGGGCCGACGTCGCCCGCACCGCCGCCGCGGCCGGGTTGTTGAGCTCGTGGGTCAACCCCGCCGACAGCGAGCCGAGCGCGAGCAACCGTTCGCGCTGGTCGAGGACCTGCCGGGAGTTCTGGTTGCCGATGAACAACCCCTCGAGAAGGTGGACGGCCATCGGGAACCACTCGCGGACGAGCCGGCCGAACACCTCGGCGTCGAGGACGAAGAACCGCGAGCGGGTCACGGCGCGCATCGACGCCGGGTAGGTGTCGGACCCCAGATCGCCGAGATACGCCTGCCAGGCGCCGGCGTAGACACCCTTCTGCGAGGTCCGCGAGATCTGGATGTCCTCGCCCCCCGACATCTTCGACATCACCACCTCGCCGGAGATGAGGACGTAGAAGCACGTGGCCGGTTCACCCTCGGTGTAGAGCGGACCGGGCTCGATCTCGACGACGTGCCCCTCGCGGCACAGCGTGTCGAGCTGCTCCGGCGAGAGGTGTTCGAAGAGGAACAGCTCGCGCAGCTCCTCGGGTGTGCACATCACCCGTTCTGTCATGACTGCCCCAGATATCTGTGGACGAGCATCACGGCCATCGCCCCCTCGCCCACGGCGGAGGCGACGCGTTTTGCGGACTGCGACCGGACGTCACCGGCGGCGAACACGCCGGGGACGGTGGTCTCGAGGTGGTGCGGCATCCGGTCGAGCGACCAGCCACCGGGCACCACTCCGTCCGAGATCAGGTCGGGACCGGTCGGGATGAAGCCGTGCGGGTCCCGCGTGACCACCCCGTCGAGCCAGTCGGTGCGTGGTGCGGCGCCGATGAACAGGAACAGGAAGGCGCTCGCGACGGTCTCCTCGTCGCCGGTGGTGCGGTCGCGCAGGGTGATCGTCTCGAGGTGGTCCTCGCCGCCGACCCCGACGACCTCGGTGCAGGTGCGGACGGTGACGTTCGGGGTCTTCTCGATCTGCGCGATGAGGTAGTGCGACATCGACGCCTGCAACGACGGGGCGCGGACGACGATCGTCACCGACCGCGCGCCCCGGGCGAGGTACAGCGCGGCCTGGCCGGCGCTGTTCGCACCGCCGACGATGTAGACGTCCTGATCGCTGCACCGCGCGGCCTCGGTGACCGCCGACCCGTAGTAGACGCCGCGGCCGGTGAGTGCGTCGAGACCGTCCGCGTCGTGCCGACGGTAGGAGACCCCGGTCGCCAGGATGACGGTGTGCGCGTCGATGGTGCTGCCGTCGTCGAAGCGCACCGTCCGGGCCGACCCATTGACCTCGAGGGCGACGACGTCGCGGGTGGTGATCAACTCGGCGCCGAACCGGATCGCCTGGCGCCGCGCGCGGTCGGCGAGCTGTGCGCCCGACACGCCGTCGGGGAAGCCCAGGTAGTTCTCGATACGCGAGCTCTGGCCCGCCTGGCCACCGGTCGCGGTGCGTTCCACGAGCACCGTCCGCAGTCCCTCGCTGGCGCCGTACAGCGCCGACCCCAGGCCCGCCGGCCCGCCCCCGACCACGACGAGGTCGTAGAAGTCGCCGCTCGGGTTGGTCTGCAGGCCCAGGTGGTCGGCCAGCGCGGTGTCGGTCGGCTCCTGCAGCACGGTCCCGTCCGCGCACACGACGACCGGCAGTCGCGCGTCGTCGGCGAGGCCGGCGGCCGCGAGCAGCCGGGTCCCCTCGGGCTCGTCGGACATGAACCAGCGGTAGGCGAGCTGGTTGCGGGCCAGGAACTCCCGCATGGCGGAGCTGCGGGGGTCCCACCGGTGTCCGACGATCCGCGTGTCGTCGGACCGACTCCGGTCCGACGCGCGCCACGCCTCGAGCAGCGCATCCACCACGGGGTAGAGCTTCTCCTCCGGCGGGTCCCACGGCTTGAGCAGGTAGTGGTCGAGATCGACGACGTTGATGGCGTCGATCGCGGCGCCGGTGTCGGCGTAGGCGGTCAGCAACACCCGCTTCGCGGCGGGGACCAGGTCCATCGCCTGTTCGAGGAACTCGATGCCGGTCATGAGCGGCATGCGGTAGTCGGCGAGGATCACCGCCACCTCGTCGCCGCGCAGGGTGATCTCCCGGAGGGTGTCGAGCGCGGTGTCGGGCGACTCGGCCCGGATGATGCGGTGGTTCTCGCCGTAGCGACGCCGCAGGTCGCGGGCCACGGCACGCGACACCGACGGGTCGTCGTCGACGGTCAGGATGGCGGGTTTGCTCCCGGATGGCACAAGGGTGAATTGTCCGCTCGGTCACGGTCCCGTGTCACATGGAACGGGCCGCGGGATACTGGTCCCCATGTCCAGCATCCTGGGAGCACCGCTGACCGCGCCGAAGCTGCCGCGGCCGATGATCCTCGACCAGCGGTGGGAGAACCTGACTTTCGTCCACTGGCCCGTCGACGCGTCGTCGGTGGCGCACATGTTCCCGCGCGGGACGCGTCCGGACGTGTTCGCCGACGGCGTAACCTACGTCGCCCTCGTCCCGTTCGAGATGCACGACATCTCGCTGGGCCGCACCCCTGCGGTCCCGTACCTGGGTTCGTTCGCCGAGACCAACATCCGCCTCTACTCCGTCGACGACAAGGGCCGTCACGGCGTGCTGTTCCGGTCGCTCGAGACGAGTCGTCTCGCCGTGGTGCCGCTGACCCGCATCGGTCTGGGGATCCCGTACACCTGGGCCGACATGTCGATCCGGCGCATGGGGACCCGCGTGGAGTACGTCAGCAAGAGGCGGTGGCCCGATCGCGGACTGCGCAGTCGACTCGAGGTCGAGATCGGCGAACCGGTGGAGCCGACCGACCTCGAACAGTGGCTGACCGCCCGCTGGGGTGCGCACACCCGCGTCGCCGGACGCACGCTGTGGGTGCCGAACCAGCACTCGTCGTGGCCACTGCACCGCGCGGACATCGTGCACCTCGACGACGACCTGCTCGATGCGAGCGGCGTCCGCGCGGCGGGACCCCCGCTCCGCGCTCTGTGGTCCCCGGGTGTCCGGACGCAGTTCGGGCGGCCCGCGATCGTCGCCTGACACCGTCGGGTCGTCGCAGGTTGCGAACGGTGAATGTGTGATGAGATATCGCACAGATCGCCCTCGCCCGCCCAGGAGCACCGATGACCCGTCCGCCCCTCACCTCGCGCGTCCTGTGGCGCTGCGTCCTGATCGCGCTCGCGGCAGCGGTCGGTGCAGGATCGCTCACCGCGTGCGGTGACGACGCCCCGCCGAACCCGGCGGCCATGTTCAGCGGCACGTACTCGGTCACGCGGACGACCACCTCCACGGACGGCTCCACCACCACCGGCAGCGACGCCACCCCACAGACGTCGACCTGGGTCGTCCAGACATCCTGCGCGGGGCCGGGTTCCGGCTGTGTCGCGGTCGCCTCGTCGACCGCCGCGGACCCGAGCCTGCCCTACGACCAGCAACGCATGGACTTCGTGTTCGAGAACGGGGCCTGGTCGCGCGTCGTCGTCCCGCCGACTCGACCCTGCGTGCCGCAGGGACTCTCGGCCCCCGTCGACGAGCCGTGGGTCGCGCTCGAGAGCGCGTCGCTGCGTGCCAACGACTCCGCGAGCCGGCTCTCGGGCACGCTCGCATCGGTCCAGGGCGGTTCCTGCGCCATGACGTCGGAGGGGACGATCACCCTCGAGCGCACCGGGGGCCTGCCGTCGGGGACCCGCAAGCTGGGCGACGTCCGGGTGCCGACGGCGGTCACCTCGCCGGTCGAGGGCTTCCGGGGCACCTACGAGGAAACGACGACGATCGTCGCGTGGAACCCGCCCACGCTCATCCGGACACCCACCGTCCAGACGACCCGCTTCACCGCGACCCCGACGTGCACCCGTGACGCGACCACATGCGCCGTCGTCATGGTGGACCAGGGTTCTCAGGGCGCCTCGCCCACGGTCGCCGGGTACACCGGCGGCCCCTCGCGGCGGCTCTCGCAGGTCGAGACCGTCGGACCCCGGCGCTGCGCGGACGGTCGCAGCTATCGGCCGGTGCTCACCTCGACCGCCACGCTCCCCGACGACGCCGCGTCTCCCGTGCCCTCGGTCACCAGCACCTCGACGCTCGCGTGGACCGAGGCATGCCCGGGTCGTGTGACCTTCGAGAACGACCTCCGACGCGTCGGCGACTGACGGGAAGGTCACGGCGGCGTTATCGAAACGCGACCGCCGACACGGTTGCACCGTCGATTGCCTCGAGCTCCTTTCGGGCACGTCTGCCCGGTCCTACCGTCGTAGACGTGACGAACCACAAGGCAATCGCAGACCACCTCGCACTCGGATCGTCGCCGGCACAGGTCGCGGCGGCACTCGACGCACCCCTCGCCGACGTCGAACGCTGCGTCGCGGGCCTGCAGACCATCCTCCGAGCGTCCACCCTCGACGACATCCGTGGCCGCCTGGTCCAGATGGGTTACGGCACAACGCCGCTGGCCCCGTTCAGCGTCGAGGCGTTCAGCGCCCACAGCCGTACACCGCAGGTGGCCCCCGCCGCCTGACCCCCCGGTCTCGGCGAGTGCAGACCTGGCTGCCGTCGAGACCCGCCCGCGCGGTGACGCGCGAATCCCCGTGCGCCACACCGCAGAGACCCAGGAGTCGCCATGTCCGACGACACCCTTTCCGTGCTCGCACTCGTGTGCACGCTCACGCCCTCACCATCGCAGTCGAGCAGTCAGCTGCTCGCCGACCAACTTCTCGCGGCCTTCCCCGACGGCACGCGCACCGAGTCCGTCCGCGTGGTCGACCACGACGTGCGGCCCGGCGTCGAGGCCGACATGGGTGACGGCGACGCGTGGCCCGGCATTCGCGAGAAGATCCTCGCGGCCGATGTCCTCGTGGTCAGCACGCCGACCTGGGTGGGTCAACACAGCAGCGTGTGTCAGCGGGTGTTCGAGCGTCTCGACGCCGAGCTGTCCTACACCGACGACCAGGGTCGGCCACACCTGTTCGGCAAGGTCGCGATTGTCGGCGTCGTCGGCAACGAGGACGGCGCCCACCACATCAGCGCGATCGCGTTCCAGTGCCTGAACGACGTCGGCTACACGATCCCCGCCCAGGGCGTCAGCTACTGGAACGGCGAGGCGATGCACGGTACCGACTACCTCGACCTCGACGAGACACCCGAGGGCACCGCATCCACCACCCGCACCGCCGCATCGAACGCGGCACACCTCGCGCACCTGCTGAAGGGCGCGCCCTACCCCGCGAACGGAGCATCATGAGCCGCCTCGGCTACTTCCTGTCCTGCGAGCAGTTCGGTCCCGCCGAACTCGTCGACCAGGCCCGCCGCGCGGAGGACGCCGGGTTCGACGCCCTGTGGATCTCCGACCACTTCCACCCCTGGAACGACGCCGAGGGACACAGCCCGTTCGTGTGGGGTGTGATCGGCGCACTGTCGCAGGCGACGTCCCTGCCGATCGCCACCGCCGTCACCTGTCCGACGGTGCGGATCCACCCGGCGATCATCGCCCAGGCCGCCGCGACCGCCTCGGTCCAGCTCGACGGGAAGTTCGTCCTCGGTGTCGGCTCGGGTGAGGCGCTCAACGAGCACATCCTCGGCGACCCGTGGCCGTCGGTGGGGGTGCGTCTGCGGATGCTCGAGGAGGCGGTCGGCGTGATCCGGCTGCTGCAGGAGGGCCGCGAGATCAGCCACCACGGGGAGTTCTACGAGGTGCAGGACGCGCGGCTGTACACGCTGCCGGAGAACCCGACGCCGATCTATGTCTCGGCGTTCGGACCGCAGGCCGCGGAGGTGGCCGGCCGCATCGGGGACGGCCTCGTCACGGCGATGGCCGACACCGAGCTGATCCAGGCGTTCCGCGACGCCGGTGGTGCCGGCAAGCCGATCCAGGCCGGCACGAAGGTCGCGTGGGGACCCGACGCGGACGCCGCACTCGACCTCGCGCACCGTTTGTGGGCCAACGAGCAGCTACCCGGCCAGCTGGGACAGACGCTCCCCCGGCCGCAGGACTTCGAGGCGGCGATGTCGCTGGTCGACCGGGAGACCGTCGGCGACGCCGTCGCCCATGGCGACGACCCCGAGGCCCACGCCCAGCAGATCCAGCAGTTCCTCGACGCGGGGATCGACGAGGTGTACGTGCATCAGATCGGGCCGGACATGGAGGGCTTCTTCGACGCGTGGTCGCGCGACATCCGGCCGCTGCTGACCGGGATCTGACAGCGCACACGACGACGGCGCCGACACCCTCGTGAGGTGCCGCCGCCGTCGGTCGGTGGACGGAACCGGTGATGCGCCTCTCGGCGAGTGGCCGCTCGTGGCGGCAATGGGTGGGGCCCGGGGCATTCGGTCCGGCTCCGTCGCGCTGTTCAACCGCACACCCACTCCGGCTATTCCGACGGAGCGGACGTCTCGCGCATCACACCGGTGTGGGGCGCCGGAATACCCGTCGGATGCCGGTGCTTCTGCCTGTCATGCGTATCGGGATCATCGGAGCAGGACACATCGGCGGCAGCCTCACGCGGCGACTCACCGCTCTCGGACACGAGGTGCAGGTCGCGAACTCGCGGGCACCGGAGACGTTGACGGAGCTGGCCGAGGAGACCGGTGCCACGCCCGTGTGGGCGCGTGACGCCGCCAAGGACGCCGACCTCGTCATCCTGTCCATCCCGCAGAAGAACGTCCCCGACCTCGAGCCGGGCATCTTCGCCTCCCGCAAGGACGGCGCCCCGATCATCGAGACGAACAACTACTACCCGCAGCAGCGCGACGGACTCATCGCGGCGATCGAGGACGGGCAGACCGAGAGCGCCTGGGTGTCCGAGCAGATCGGTCAACCGGTCGTGAAGGTGTTCAACGGCATCTTCTGGAAGTTCCTGCTGGAGCGCGGCAAGTCCGCCGGCGAGGAGGGACGTATCGCGTTGCCGATCGCCGGCGACGACGCCGCCGCGAAGGTGATCGTGTCCGACCTGGTGGACGAGCTGGGGTTCGACCCGGTCGACGGCGGGACCATCGCCGAGTCGTGGCGTCAGCAGCCGGGCACCCCGGTCTACGGCCAGCACGGCAGCGCCGACGAGACCCGCGCCGCCCTCGAGGAGGCGTCCCCCGAGCGCACCGCGGACTGGAAGGCCGCCTGATCGCGTCGTCGGCTGCGCCGAATAGGTAGCCGTCTGCGTCATCTGTACCGTTGGCGGGGCTCGACCCCCGACCGTTCGACGGGAAGGAGACAGGCATGATGCAGACGCAGACACAGTCCTCGTCGCAGTCACAGACGCAGGTGCAGTCCACGAGGCAGCGAGCGCCGCAGGACCCCGACAAGGGATTCGTGGCTCTCCTCGGATGGAGTCTCGCCGCAGTCGAGGCCCTCGACGCATTCGATCGCCGGTACGTCGTCGTCGCCCCCGAGTGGGCGCGCGACTACTGCGACCAGCACGACATCCCGTATCTGTCGTGGGACTTCGAACGTCTCAACGACCGCTCGCTGGAGATCGCCGAGACCCTGCGTGACCGCGGTGTGGACGTGGCGATCCCGCTGTACGAGGAGACCGTCGAGTGGGCCGGCGCGATCAACTCCGTGCTTCTCGACAACCCGAGGCTGTTCGGCCAGGCGATGCTGTTGCGCGACAAGGCCCTCATGAAGCGGCGCGCACAGCTCGGCGGTATCCGCGTCGGCATCTTCGAGGAGGCGCACGACCGCGAGGACGTCATCCGTTTCCTGCGACGTGTCAACCAGACGCTGCTGAAGCTCGACGGTGACCCGAACGACCCGATCCACCTCAAGGCGTTCGACAAGGCCGGCTGCCTGGGTCATCGCGTGATCCGCACTCCCGACGAGGTCGACTCGATCCCGGACGAGGAGTTCCCGGTGCTGATGGAGTCGCACCTCGACGGCTGGGAGTTCGCCGTCGAGGCGTGGATCCACGACGGGAAGATCAAGTTCCTGAACATCTCCGAGTACGTGACGCTGGGCTACTCGGTGTTCGTGCCGGCGACGCCGGAACTGGAGAAGTACCGTCCGGCGATCACCGCGCAGATCGAGAAGCTGATCAAGGCGTTCGACATCGAGTTCGGCTTCATCCACCCGGAGTACTTCGTCACCAGCGACGGCGAGATGTACTTCGGCGAGGTCGCCTACCGCCCACCGGGTTTCAAGGTCTTCGAGCTCCTCGAGCGCGCCTACGGCTTCAACGCCTACCAGGGGCTCGCGCTCGCCTTCGACCCGAAGACCACCGAGGAGGAGATCGACGCGTTCTTCCCGCGAGAGGTCGTCGACGCGACCGGCGTCGCCGGGTGTTTCGGGGTGTATCCCCGTCGGCGCGTGGTCAGTTCGTTGGAGATCCCGGCCGAGACGGCCGAGCACGACTACTACGAGACCAACGACCTCGCACCGCCGTTGGAGCAGACGGTCACCAAACGCACCGCCTTCGGGACACATTGGGGGCTGCTGTACTTCTTCGGTGACGACCCCACCCGTATGCGTGACCTGTTGAAGCACCAGGAAGAACTGGACTTCTACGTGTGAGACAGGATCTCGGAACGGGTGACCGCGGACCCACTCAGTCGATGGACCCCGGTGGCGCCGCGGGGTCCCCTGTGCCCGATCCGGCGCTCACGTCGCGGCTGGCCCAGCTCGACCACGCCACCGCGGCACTGCGGGACGCGCCGGACTTCTCCAAGAGCACCAAGGTGCGGCGTGTCCTCGACTCGCTGACGCGTGCCCTGTCCCAGCGGGCTGGGTGCGCGGCGGTCCGCGAGCGGGCCGGGGCGCTCGAGGAGGCCGGGGTGTTCGCGGGCACGGACTGGGGTCACCCCGACATCCTGGTGCCCGCGATCGTCGGGACGAGCCTGCGCAGCGGTCACGCCGACACGGTGGCGCTCGAGGCGGCTAGCGAGTTGCGGCTGGTCGCCGTGGCCACCGGCGAGATGTCGCATCCCGCGGTGGACGCCGACGACGCACGACGTTTCCTGTCGCAGGTCCTGGCGATGAACCTCGAGGTGTTGTTCACGCCGCCGTCGGAGGCCGAACGCATCCGACTCGGACAGACCGCCACCCTCATCCGTGACCTCTTCCGCTACGTCGCCGAGCAGATCGGCTACGACAGCGTCCTCGACGAACTGGTCGAGGAGATCTGGCGCATCCTGCGGCAGCGGCCGATCCAAGTGGAGCAGGTGACGGCCATGGTCACCCGCATCGCCATCTACCGCGACGATCCCGACGTCGATCTCGGCACGTCGGGATCGGGCCTCGACCGGCTCATCACCGCGCTGTTCGGCACCACCGAGGCGTGCCGTGAGGACCCCGGCGTCGACGTCTACCGGTCACGGCTCGAGGTGATGGACGCCGGCGGGCTGCAGTTCGAGGCCGGCGGGTTCGCCCGCGCCATGCACGACACCGGGCTGGTCTCGCCGTATCACGCGACACTGCTCCGGTATCTGGTCGAGACCAATCCGCACCTGCTGCCCGAGGCCCTCGGGCTGTCGGACGTGGGTCGCACGTCGCTGCAACGCTTCCCGGATCTCGTGTACCGCCTCGTCGAGGTCGCCGTCCACCCCGAGACCGCGCAGTGCATCTACGGTCTCGCGTTGATGCTCGACCGCGGCCTGCTCCATCAGCCGCCGATCGTCCCGTCGCTGTGGCGTCAGATCGCGCTGCCGCTGTCGGACGCGTCGCGGGAACGACTGCGCCTGGCCTTCGGTGACACCCCGGACCCCTCGGCACGCCTGCTCGCCGGCCTCCTGTCGATGCTGGGTCAGCCGCTCGGTGTGGGGCAGGGCGACAACCCGACGTGCCAGTCGGCCCGCGCACTGTCGATGTGGGCCTACAACGACCCCGACTACCTCCTGCAGATGGTCGTGTGGGCAGCCCGCGACGACGAGATCGTCATGCACTTCGAGGGCAAGGCCATCTCGTCGACGGCGAGCGAGAGCGGTGTCGCGACGAGCGACCCCGTCGACCTCGACCCGGTCTCCCTGCTGCTGGTCCCCCACCTCGACCGCATCTACGCCGAGATGGTCCGGGAGTGCGCCGGCCGGCCCGGTGACCCGCACCGCTGGGTGAACCCCGAGTTCCACGGATGGTGGTCGTGGCGGGAGTTCCACATCGACGTCGACGTCGAGACCGGCGACCTCGTCGACCTCGACGCGTTCCTGCGCCAGTTCCACGCGTCGTACCACCCCGCCTACAACGGGGACCAGCCGCTCATCCACCCGCAGCCGGCCGGCGTCGCCGTCACCGACAGCGCGGCGCGCTACGTCGGGTGGCATGCGATCACGATCCTGCGGGTGGCCGCCGACCCGGACGGCGTCATGCGGGTGTACTTCTTCAACCCGAACAACGACAGCGGGCAGGACTGGGGCGACGGCGTCGTCGTCGGGACCGCCGGCAACGGCGAGCGCCACGGCGAGGGCTCGCTGCCCTTCGACCAGTTCGCGTCGCGGCTGTACATCTTCCACGCCGACCCGTTGGAGAACGGTCGCCCCGACGACGTCCCCGCCGAGGACATCGACCGCATCGTCGGCTACATCCGCCGCAGCTGGGGTGCCGACCGCATGCCGTCCTGACGGGCCGCGCTAGCGCTCGATCGTCCACCCGTCGGGACCGGAGGCGATCACACGGTCGGCCCGCGCGGCCGTCGACAGAACCGATGCGGCGTTGGGCTCGTCGACGTCGTCGATCCATGCACGCGCCGCCGACGGCGTCTTGCCGAACTCGACGTGCCGGGTCAGGAGGCGGTCACGACGGGTCGGCTCGTCGGCGGTCACGAACCACACGGCGTCCATCACGGCTCGCGCCGCCGCCCAGACGGGATCGTCGAGCAGGAGGTAGTTGCCCTCGGTGACCACGAGCCGCGCCTGCGGAAGCACCACCAGCGCGGCGGCCACCGGCTGCTCGAGGGTCCGTTCGAAGCCGGGCGCGTAGACGGGTCGATCGGTCTCGAGACGAGTTCGCTCGAGCAGGGCCGCGTATCCGGCCGCGTCGAAGGTGTCGGGCGCACCCTTGCGACCGAGTGCTCCCAGGCGCCGCAGCTGATCGTCGGCCAGGTGGAAGCCGTCCATCGGCACGAGCGCGGCCCATCCCGGTCCTCGGAGCTCCTCGATCCGGGCGACGAGCGCCGTCGCCATCGTGGTCTTGCCCGCCCCGGGCGGACCGGTGATGCCGAGGACAGCGCGTCCGTCTTCCCCGACGAGGTCGATGGCATCCCGGGCGAGAGAGTCGATCACCACGGCGCCGACTGTAAGCGCCCGAACGACATGCACCCGAAAGGATTCGAAACCCCTGATCTTCTGATCGGTGGTCGGCCAACCCCGGCAACTCTCGGTGACCGGCGGCGACGCCTATAGAGCCGTGAAGTTATAGGGCACGTCACGAAACAGCGCTAGCGACGGTTGGCGGTTCAGGTGGTCGATGACCCTAACGCCACCGGCGCGACGGCCGTCCGCGTCAAGATACCGATGCTCCAATAGCTGTAGACGGGTACCGTAACGCGCTCTCAAGGACGAGAACTCGTCGTTCAGATGGATGTTGTGGATGAGGCTGGACGAGTACGCCGCGCACGCCATCGGGAACTGTAGCGCCGAGACCAAGATGTCAGCGATCTGTAGCACGACGTGAGAGTCGCTGTGTCCAAACAATGGCGCTTCGAGCAGGTGCGGGAAAGCGTCGCCACCCGTCTTGAACCGCTTCGTCGTAACGTGATGGACGCTTGGGACGTTCTTATGCTTGGTGTGCGCGTCCAAAATCATCATCCCGGGCACCTCGGCAGCGCGCAGCTGAGCCTCGAACTGGGCGGCCATAGCGGCGACGGCATCGGAGTAGACCCACCGGCTCAACGGCGTGGCACCTTTGACGTGCACCTCGGCCAGTATTGTCACACTCGTGCTTTCCAGAAGCCGGAGGACATCGTCGAGGAACCCGTAGGCCCGGCGGCGCCGCCGCCTCGACCCGGAGCGGACATCTTTCCGAATGTCGCTTCCTTTGACCTCGAAGCGAATGACGTCGGACAGCTTGACGCCCGGCTCAGCGAGCGTGGGATTGAATCGCTTCTTGATTTGAAGGAAGTCCCAAATCAATGACTTGGCTCGCTCGTGGTCGACGACCAGACCGCCAAGGGCCAGTACCGGTGGATCGCTAGGTGTGCGGAGCTGTTGCTCGTCGCCCGACTCATCGATGTAGCACAGCAGCACGTGGTGTCCCCCGAACAGCGCTTGATACAACTACAGCCACCCCGCACTCGGGGTGGCTGTAGGACTTGCCGCACAGGGGGCGGCGAATGCTTGATGCTGACCGAGTATGCATGAGAACGCGTGAACCGCGCAACAGCCATGTAATTAGGCAGCTCGGGCGACGTTTCGAATGTGCGCCACGTTGCGACGGTCACGGACCCGGCGCGGTCGCGCCAGCGTCGGCCCCTTACGTGCAGAACCCCCGCCGTCACCGGCGGGGGTTCTGTCGTTGTGCGCCCGAAGGGATTCGAACCCCTAACCTTCTGATCCGTAGTCAGATGCTCTATCCGTTGAGCTACGGGCGCATGTTCTTCAGTTGTCGGCGGGTGCCGGCGGCGGAGGCGAGAGGATTCGAACCTCCGGTCCGGTGTTGGCCGGACAACTCATTAGCAGTGAGTCCCATTCGGCCACTCTGGCACGCCTCCAGCGGAGTTCTCGCGAACTGCCGAACGCAAAGGTTACACATGCGTTCCGAGCCGGAGCAAACCAGCATGGAACCGCAGGTCGGACGCCCGTTAGATTGGTCTGTGTGACCCCGCGCATCCGCCCCGACCTGGCCTCGGTACCCGCCTACGTCCCCGGTCGGACGTTCCCCGGGGCGGTGAAGCTGGCCAGCAACGAGGTGACGTTCGGCCCGCTGCCGAGCGTCGCCCGCGCGATCGCGGACGCGGCGCACAACCTCAACCGCTATCCCGACAACGGCATGGTCGGCCTCACCGAAGCGCTCGCCAAGAAGCTCGGTGTCCCGCCGGACGCGATCCAGACGGGCTGTGGGTCGGTGAGCCTGTGCCAGAACCTCATCACCATCACCTGCCGCCCCGGCGACGAGGTGCTCTTCGCCTGGCGGTCGTTCGAGACGTACCCGCTCGCCACCCGCGTCGTCGGAGCGACGCCTGTCCAGGTCCCGCTGACCGGCGACCGCGTCCACGACCTCGAGGCGATGGCCGACGCGATCACCGAGCGAACGCGCCTGATCTTCGTCTGCAACCCCAACAACCCGACCGGGACCATCGTCGAGGCGCAGGCTCTCGTCGACTTCCTCGAGAAGGTGCCGTCGGACGTCGTCGTCGCGCTCGACGAGGCCTACGTCGAGTACGTCCGGCCGAGCGAGACCCAGCGCTACGACGCGATCGAGCTGCAGCGGCGCTTCGCCAACCTGGTGGTCCTGCGGACCTTCTCCAAGGCGTACGGGCTGGCGGGACTCCGCGTCGGCTACGCGGTGGCCGACGACGCCGTCATCGACGGTCTCCGCCGGGTGCACGTCCCGTTCAGCGTGAACTCGCTGGCGCAGGCGGCCGCCACCGCCTGCCTCGAGGCCGACGACGAGCTGTTGGCCCGCACCGAGGCCGTCGTCGCCGAGCGCGCACGCGTGTCCGCTGCGCTGAAGGATCTCGGCTATCCCGTCCCGGAGTCGCAGGCGAACTTCGTCTGGCTCGACCTCGGCGACGCCGCAACCGATTTCGCCGCCGCGGCGATCGAGAACCGGGTCGTCATCCGCCCGTTCGCCGGCGACGGTGTGCGCGTCACCATCGGCGATCCCGAGGAGAACGACCTCTTCCTGCGCTACGCGCAGACGTGGCGTCGGGACTGAGTCAGAGCCCGCGAGCGATCGTCGGCCACAGCTGCGGCAGGTCCTGCCGCCAGTACGCCCACGAGTGCGTGCCGATCAGCGGGAAGCTCTCCGTCGCGGGGATGTTGTTGGCGCGCAGGGTCAGAGCGAACTCCAGCGAGCACCGGTAGGCGCCGCTCTCCAGCCCGGACGCCGCGAACGTCTGCTGCTGTCGGCTCATCCCCGGGTCCAGCGGTTCCTGGAAGTCGAGCGGCCCGATCGCGCCGGAGGCCGCGGAGATGTAGAGGTTCTTACCGCGGAGCTTGTCGAGGTGCAGGCTCGGGTCGTGCGCGGCCCACCCGGGCGCCCCGAACGGACCCCACATGTTGGTGGCGTCGGCTCCGTCGCGACCGACGGTCGCACGGACGTACGCCTCGTTGAGCAGGCCGCTGGTGGGCGGGCACCCGCTCAACGACGCGGCGCCGGTGTAGAGCTGCGGGTGCCGGAACGTGAGCGCAAGAGCGGCCTGTCCACCCATGGACAGTCCGACGATCGCGTTGCGGCCGTTGCCGTTGTAGTACCTGTCGATCAGGGGCGGCAGTTCCCTCGTCAGGAACGTCTCCCACATCGGTTTGCCGACGACGCGGTCGGTGCGTTCCCAGTCGGTGTAGAACGTGCTCTTGCCGCCCGCGGGCAGCACGACGTTGACGTCCTTGTCCTCGAAGAACGCCACCGCGTCACCCTTGGTGATCCAGTCGCTGACGTTCCCCGTCGCGCCGGCGCCGTCGAGCATGTAGACCGTCGAGCGGCTCCGCGACGTGTCCCGCGGGAGGAGCACAGTCACCGACACCGGGCCGCCCATGGCCGGGGACTCGACGGACACCTCGAGCTGACGGGGGCTCACCTTGGTCACCTCGTCGAGGGCGACCTCGCGCGGCGGGGCCGGCGCAGCGGACGCGACCGGCGACGCGCCCAGGACGGTCGCAACGACGGCCAGCGGGATGAGGGCGCGACGGAACCGGCGGCGTCGAACCCCCACCGAACTGATCACCTGCTCACCCCTCGTCACCGTGCGCGCACCCCCGCGCTGTAGGAACGAGGGGTGTTCGCGCCCCACAACAGTAGCGAGCGGCCGGCTCTCGAACCGCCACACGGCGCACGTCGACGGGCATCGGGTCCGTCACGATCCTGTGTCCATCCAGCAACATCAGCCACATGAGCACCACAGGCAGCGGAGCGTTCACGGCGACTGTGCCGGTCCGGTGGTCCGACGCCGGACCGACGGGACTGCTGTCCACCGGACACCTCGTGACGGTCATGGAGGAGGCCCGCGTCGCGTGGCTGCTCAGCGCGGGCGAGGAACACCGCCCCCTGATCACCAGCGCGATGATCGTGACTGTCGACCTCACCGCACATCGACATCTCCGCCACGAGGACGGCCCGATCCGGGTCGCCATGTGGATCGACGGGTTCCGATCCGTCGACTTCACCATCGGCTACGCGCTCACCGCCGATGGCGACGACCCCGACACGCCGCCGGCGTACAGCGCGAGCACCCGTATGGCCGTCGTCGACGTCGAGGCGCACACTCTGCGCCGTCTCACCGACCACGAGAAGGAGACATTGTGCGCCTGGTCGCGTTCGGGGTGACCGACACGCTCTGACCGTCGGCAGCCCCTGTCCGCAGCTTCGTCAGCTGTCCGCGCCGAGTACGGCGCGGGAACGATGGAACGGCGCCGAACGAGAACGCCCGGATCGTCGCGTGCGTCCGAGTTGCCCTGTGCTCACACGTATCTCACAGCGATCGGACAGGGTGGCTCGGCACACTCGCCGACGTGCCTGTGTCGTCACACAACGGGGTGTCCCTGCTCGACGGGTGGTTCCCCCTCACGCTGCAGATCGTCGCGGTGGTCCTGCTCGTCGTCGCCGTCGGATGGCGGACACGGCGGTGGCGTTTCCTCTGGGTGCCGGTGTCCCTGCTCGTCGCGGTCGTCGGAGCACTCCTGGTGCACCTGTACTTCGACTCGCAGGGTCTGGCGACGGATCCGGCGCCGTGGCAGCTGTGGGTCTGGGTCGGTGCGACGGTCGGCGCGATCGCGGTCTTCGTCGTCGGGTTCCGCAGCGCGCGGTGGTGGCGACGCGGGGTCGCCGTCCTCGCCGTCCTGGCCACCGCGCTGACGACGTCGGTCGTGCTGAACCAGTGGGTCGGCTACTACCCGACCCTGTCGGCGGCCTGGGGTGCGGTCACCGCGGGTCCACTGCCCGACCAGGTCTCCGCCGACGCGCTGGGGTCGATGAGGAATACAGGCCGAACCACCGGCGCCGTCGTCCCGATCACCACCACCGACGATGTCAGCCACTTCGCCCACCGCACCGAGTACGTCTACCTGCCGCCCGCGTGGTTCCGTGGGGCCACTCCCCCGACCCTGCCGGTGGTCATGATGATCGCCGGTGAGTTCAACACCCCGTCGGACTGGATGCGGACCGGCAACGCGATCCCGATCGTCGACGCGTACGCGAAGCAGCACGACGGCAACGCACCGGTACTCGTGTTCGTCGACGCCGGCGGGTCGTTCAACAACGACACCGAGTGCGTGAACGGACCCCGCGGGAACGTCGCCACGCATCTCACCGACGAGGTGCGGCCCGCGGTCATCTCGACGTTCCACACCTCCTCGTCGGCGGCGAACTGGGGCATCGTCGGATGGTCGATGGGCGGGACGTGTTCGGTCGACCTGACCGTGATGCACCCCGACCTGTTCCACTCCTACGTCGACATCGCCGGGGACGCGGCACCGGTCGCCGGGACGACGCGGCAGACCGTCGACCGGCTCTTCGGCGGGAACGCCGCGGCGTACGCCTCGTTCGACCCGGCGACCGTGATGCAGAAGCACGGCCCCTATGTCGGGGTGTCCGCCCGGTACGAGGAGGCGGACCAGTCCGGCATGCCGCGGTGGCGCGGTCAGCACGCCGGGGCCCATCACCGCCCGCCGGGCGGCTGGAAGCCGCCGTCGCAGGGCGGCGCGGGACTCGGCGGTCGCGGCGACGGCGGGTCGGCGAACCAGGGGCAGGAGGCCGTGCAGTTGTGCGCCGAGAACCGGGCGGTCGACATCAGCTGCACCATCGACAACCGGCCCGGCCGCCACTCGTGGCAGTTCGCGTCGACGTCGTTCCAGGACTCACTGCCGTGGTTGTCCCACGAGATCGGTGTCAGCTCGGCGTGATCGGTCAGTCGTCACCCGACGGCGGGTGCGCGAGGTGCAGGACGGCACCGCTCATGAAGTCGGACGCCAGCCGTGACGCGGCGGCCGGATCGGCGTGCGAGACGAGCAGCGCCTCCCGCGCGGAGTAGACCGACGCGCCGACGAGCATCGCTGCGATCTGTCGCAGCGCGGTGGACGACGTGTCGAGGCCGGTCCGCGCGGCGAGACGACGGACGATGCGGTCGATCACAGAGTCGGTGAAGTCCTGTGCACTCTCGCCCCCGGGACCCCGATGGGTGTCGTCGACGATGAGCCGGAAACCGTGGGGCCTCTCGCGGGCGTAGTCGAAGAACGCCACGACGTCGGCGGTCACCTCGTCGGCGATCGACTCCGACTCCGCTCGCGTGTAGGCGTCGAACAGGAACTCGCGGGCCACCGCGATCTCGCTCTCGAGACAGCTGCGATAGAGGCCGGCCTTGTCACCGAAGTGCTTGTAGATGGTCGGCTTGCTGGTGTGCGCGCGGCGCGCGATCTCGACCACCGAGGCGCCGTCGTAGCCGGACTCGGCGAAGACCTCGGCGGCCGCGGCCAGCACCCGCTGCCGTGGGATCGGGGCGGGACCAGGCCTTTTCCGGCGGGGCGGCGGCTCGGACACGGCTGACACTGTACGCAGCGCGAGCCATGTGCTAACTGTTTACCGTGCGGTCAAGTGTTATGGGTCACAGTCGGCGTCGGTGGGCGATGGTCGTCGTCGGTGTGGTGTGCGCACTGATGACGGCGCTCTCCACGCCATTCGCCGCTGCGGAGCCCTCGTCGACCCCGGCGCCGACGTTACGATCGTGCCCGGTCCCGAACGGCACGTCCCATCCGCAGACCGCCACCCCGGCCCAGGTCGGCATCGACGCCGCGAAGCTCCGGACCGCGATCGCGTTCGCGTCGTCGCGGTTGCGGACCAACGTCCAGATCTATCGGAACAACTGCCTCGTCGGTGAGGGGCCGTTCAACCCGGTCACCGACGGTGTCCCGTGGAACCTGTGGAGCGGCACCAAGTCGGTCGTGTCGATGGTCGCCGGCGTCGCCTACAGCGAGGGGCGGCTGCGCCTCGACGCACCGATCGGCGACTACCTGCCCGCCGGACTCGGGGACGCCGCACACCGTGCGATCACCGTGCGCGACCTGCTCACCCAGACCTCCGGGCTGAAGCAGTCGATCGTCAGCGAGGGCATCCCGGCGGCCCTCGACCTCGACATCGACGTGGTGAAGCAGGCCCTCGCGCTGCCGATCCTGCACCGCCCGGGCACGTTCTTCGAGTACGGGCAGCACAACGGTGACCTGCTCGCCTTCGTCGTCGGTCGCGCGGTGGGCGAGGACGTGCAGCGCTACGCCCAGGACAAGCTGTTCGGACCCGTCGGCATCGGACCGCGTGACTGGTTCTGGAACCGTGACCGCAGCGGGAACACCTACGGCTACGCCTTCCTCTACATGCCCCCGGACGACTTCGCCCGTCTCGGCCTGCTGATGCTGAACGGCGGAGAGTGGAACGGGCGCAGGGTGATCTCCACCGACTACGTCGACCAGGCACGCACCCCGACGACGACGAACCCGTGCTACGGCTACCTCTTCTGGCTCAACCGGGGACCGTGTACGGGACCGTCGATCCCGTCCCGGCAGACGGTCGACGCCGCACCGTTCCAAGGTCTGCCCGCCGACACCTACGCGATGGTCGGCCTCGCGCAACAGAACAACTTCATCATGCCGGGCCTGGGCATCGTGGTGAGTTGGACGGGTGCGTTCGGCGACGTCTCGCCCGATCCGATCACCACGCTGAGCGGGAGCCTGAACAGCGAGCTGTACCACAGCTTCCTGCGGTTGTTCGCGGCGTCGCTGACGTCGCCACGACTCCCCGATCCCGGTCCGTACCGGCCGACGTTCAACCTCACGATCGACCCCGACGAGTTCGCCGATCCGTCGGTCGCCCTCGGCGCATTCGGGCTCGGACCCTACGCCCCGCCCGGTTGCACCGTCACCCGCTGCGGCTCGGCACCACTGCGCGCGCCGCTGCAGGGCAATCCGGGATGCTTCGCGCTGGCGTGCCTTCCGGTCCCGGGTGCGCCGCAGCGTCCGCGCTGACGGTCAGCTCTGGGCCGCGGCGTCGACGGCCCGCAGGCTCCGGTCGACGACGGTGAGAACGGCCAGCACCGCGGCGACCACGAGCATGAACAGCGCCAGTTCATGCACTCCCGCGGTGGTGGCACGCGCACCGAAGAACGCGCCGCTCGCGGCCGACGCGAGCATCGCGCCCGAGTACATGAACGTCCGCAGCAGACCCGATGACGCACCCATGCGTCCCGGATCTGCCTGGTGGTACAGGGTGTTCTGCACGGCGAGGTTGATGAGCCCTTGCGGCACACCGGTGACGGCAGCCGTCAGCACCAGATACCAGACGGGCGCGTCGGTCCACGTCGACAGGATCAATGCGGCGGCAGCCATCTGGGCCACGGCACCGACCAGCAACTTGCGGCGGATCTGCGGCCGACGGCCCGTCGTCACGGACACCACGATCCCGACCACGAAAGTCGGCAGCAGGACGAGTCCTGCTGCGGTGGCCGACAATTCCCGCGTCTCCTGCAGCCACTGCGTGTAGCCGTAGAGATAGCTGTAGGAGACCGTGGCCGCCAGGACAGCCCGGACATAGGTCACGACGAGCGGCCTGTTCCCGACGAAGACGGCCACGTCGATGAACGGGTGGGTTCTCCTGCGCTCCCAGAGGACGAAGGCGGTGCCGACGCCGACGGCGAGCACCGGGAGCCACATGCGGTCGAGGGACAGGTGCATGAGGAACACCAACAGCGACAGCACCATCGCGGTGAACAGCGCGACGCCCACCCAGTCGGATCCGGTGCCCTGGCCGCCGGACGCCGGGACGGTCCGGGGCAGGAACAGGAGCCCCAGGACCAGGATCGCCACCCCGAGCGGGATGTTGACGGCGAAGGTGGCCCGCCACCCACCCAGGCCGATGAGCAGCCCACCCAGGGTCGGTCCGATCACCGCGATGGTCTGCGTCGTCACCGACAGCGCCGTCAGCACACCCGCCGGGCTCGCCGTCCCCGTCCGGTCACCCTCCATCCGGATCAGGTACATCGACGCGGGGTAGGCGGCGCACGTACCGATCCCGAGCAACACCCGGGCGATCACCAGGACCCAGAGGTCCGGGGCCACGACGCCGAGGATTCCTGCGGCGACGGTGCACAGCGCGCCCACGAGGTAGAGGCGGCGCGGTCCGTGCACGTCGATGAGACGCCCCATGACCGGCTGGCCCACCGCGGTGGCGAGATACAGCCCCGAGACCAGCCACGCCGTCTGCGACGCGGGTGCTCCGAGTGCGACGGCGATGGGCACCAACGCGATCGCGATGATCGACGAGTTGATCGGGTTCAGGATCGAACCGATCATCATCGGCGCCAGGAGTCGCCGATCGAATCCGGTGTCGGTCTCGACGGCACCTGCCGTCATCGCGCGACCAGCTTGTCGATCACCCGGGCGGCCTCGATCAGCGTCGCGCACTCGTCCTCGGTGAGCCGCTCCACGACCGTCTCGGTCAACCACTCCGCGCGTGCGCGGTGGTTGTTGTCGTCGGCGTCGCGGCCGGCCGCGGTCAGCACCACGATCTGGCGACGACCGTCACCCGGATCGGCGTGCCGCTCGAGCAATCCCATCCTCTCCAGGGCCGCGATGGTCGTCGACATCGACTGCGGCCGGACGTTCTCCACCTCGGCGAGTCGGGCGGCGGTGGACGCCTCACCCTTGCCGACGCGGGCGAGCACAGACGCCTGCGCCGGGGTGAGTTCGTCACCGGTGGACACCTCGCGCAGACGGCGCAGCAGCCGTCCGACGGCGACACGGATGTCCCCCGCGGCACGCAGGGCGACATCGGGAGCGGCAGTGTCAGGCATATCCATCAGTCTAAACTGATCAGGTTGTGGTGAACAGTCTGGGCTGACATCCTGGGATCCATGACCACAGCGCTTCTCGTCATGGACTTCCAGAACGGCATCGTCGACCGGTTCGACGGCACCTCCGCCCTCGCGAACGCCGTCTCGGCGGCCGATGCCGCCCGCGCCGCGAGCATCCCCGTCCTCTTCGTCCGCGTCGCGTTCCGACCCGGTCACCCCGAGATCGCGTCGAGCAACCTCGGCTTCGGCCGGATCGCCGACAGCGCCGGCGAGACCATGACGGAGTCGGCCCACGGGACGCAGATCCACCCCGCGCTGAGTCCGCGCGCGGACGAGCCGGTCGTGACGAAGCGCCGGGTCAGCGCGTTCACCGGCAGCGACCTGGAGGTGCTGCTCCGCGGCCTCGCGGCCGACCACCTCGTCCTGGCCGGTATCTCGACGAGCGGCGTGGTGCTCTCGACCCTGCGGCAGGCCGCCGACCTCGACCACCGGATCACCGTGCTGGCCGACGCCTGCGCCGATCGGAGACGGGACGTCCACGATCTGCTGATGGAGGCCGTGTTCCCGAATCAGGCCACGGTCACCACGACCGCGGACTGGGTCGCGTCACTCTCCTGACCAGGGCCGGCTCCCCGCCGACAGTCGGAGGATGTTCCCCTGCAACACGTCCCGGTAGATGCGGAGGTTCTCCTCGCCGGCACGCACCTGCTCGGTGAGGCGACGGGTGTTGTCGGCGGACACCTCCCGCGATCCCGACCGCGCGACCAGTTCGTCGATGCGGTCGTCGATCGTCGCGGTGTGGGCGTACTCCTCGAGGACGCGCAGCTCCGCGGCCGCGGACTCCACCACCTCGGCGACGGTCGCCAACGCCGCGACCCGGTCGACGAGTTCGCGCCAGACCGGACGCAGCGACTGTTCACGGCGGGCGATGTGGCCGTCGAGATCGTCGTCGAAACCGGCTGCGCGGCGGGAGGAGTCCAGATCGACGCGGATCGCCCGCAACGCGATGACGTCGGCGGCGATCTCCGCCAGCTCGGCCTCGAGGTCGACCTGCCCTCGCTGCATCGCGAAGTGCTCCGAATGCCATGCCGGGCAGCGCATCACCCGGTCGTAGAAGCTGCCCGCGGCGAACAGAATGGTCTCGTAACCGTCGACGAACCGGGAGTCGGCGCCCGGGGTGATGCTCTCGGCGTCACCGACGAGATCCGGGAGCCACCGTCGCCCGGAGTCCTTGCCCGCCTTCGCGGCGGCGTTCTCGATGACACCGGCAACACGCTCGAGCGCCGCGTTGCCCATCCGCCGCACGTAGCCACCGATATCCGGTGTGGGTGTGTAGGACAGTCCGATGAAGAGCCGTTCGCGGTCGACGGCCTCGAGATGCGTCCCCTCACGACGCTCGCGCCGGATCGCCCGGACGCCCGTCGCGGACACCCCCTTGCCCCCGACGAGCGTGCGACGGGCGTCGTCGAGCCGCCGTGCGACCGAGTTTCGCCGCGCACGGATCACCGCGGCGACGACGGACGGGGTGACCGGGGCGTTCGCCTGTTCGTCGAGTGCCGCGACCGTTCGCTGCAGACGGCGCAGCTCGGCGAACTCGCGGGCGCCGGGCAGGATCTGCGAAGCCATCGGGATCGGCAGCCCACGCGACATCCGGGCGAGCACGATCGACCGCGCTGCGGCGTCGAGATGACCGGTGGCGATCGCGACCGCCGCCGGGTCCGACAGCTCCGGGTGTCGCCCGGGGATGGTCGACTTCTCGCACCACCGATGGACGGTGTCGGCGGTGACGCCGACGGCGGAGGCGTCGCGACGCTGCTCGCTCATCGGGTGGTGCTCCTGTCGCGGTGCGGGGATGGCTCCGATGGTACGGAGCGCGCCCACAACCAGGCATATGTCGTTCGATGCAATGCCCAGGCGATCGGGACGCTCACCACAGTCGTGACGATGAGCACCCCGAGCATCGACCCGGTGAACGTCGGATAGCCCAGCAGATCCATCACCCACACCAGGACGACGAGGTGCACGAGGAAGAACTCGTACGAGATCTCGCCGAACCACACCGCCACGCGGAGTCCCAGCAGACGGTCGAACCAGTTCCCCGACCGTGACAGCGCCAGCGCCCCGACGAGACAGGACGCGACGAGGCCGTAGAGCAGCGACTTCACGACGGTCGCGCCGGCGGTCGTCGGGGTGATGGTCGGCTCACCGGCCGCCGACGTCCAACTGAGCTGGAACGCGAGCACCGCCACGAGCACCGCGAGCAGCGGGTGCACGCGGACGCCGCACTGCGCGGCGACGGCGAGGAGCATCCCGCACGCGAACCACAGGACGAACGCCGGCGGCCAGAGACGGGCGGTCGGGTCGGTGAGCGTGCCGTCGGAGGTGAGGACGGCCCACACCGGTGTCACCGCGGCCAGCACCACCGATGACCCGACGACGGCCCACGGACGCCACCGCCCGCGGCACACCACGCGGACGACCACCCAAGCGATGACCGGCAGTGCGAGATAGAACGCGACCTCGACGGCGAGACTCCACATCTGGGTGAGCCCGACGTGCAGGTGCCCGAAACCGTAGATCTGCGTGAGCGTCATCGTCCGCAGGAACCCGGACCAGTCGTGGGCCAGCGTCGCGTCCTGCGTCCGCCACACCGAGAACAGCGCGTAGCTCGCGACGACGGTCACCCAGTAGGCGGGCAGGATGCGCCGCGCGCGGTGCAGCGCGTACCGACGCAGCGACGGACTCGGTCGGCCCTCGGCGAGCGCACGCACCCACGGCTGGAACAGCAGGAACCCCGACAGCGCGAAGAAGATCGCGACACCGATCTCCAGTCGCGCGGCCATCCGGCCGGGCAGGTCGTCGGTGTACCCGCCCGTCCAGAACGCGGCGTGCGTCGCGCAGACGGCGAACGCGGCCACCGCCCGCAGGCCGGTCAGGGAGTCCCGACGGCGCACCGCCACCCGGTCCCCGCGGCCCGCGACGGCGGTCAGCGCGAGGCCGGCGCCGCCAGCAGGGCGGCGGCGACGCGTTCGAGTGCGGCGACCCGCGAGCCCTTGACCAGGACGGCGTCCCCGGCGGACAGATCCGACAGCGCCGTCACGGCGCCGTCGATGTCGGCGACGTGCCGCGCGTCGGGTCCGTAGTCGGGGGCGTCGACGGCGATCACCTCGACGCCGAGCTCGCGGGCCCGGGCGGTGATGGCGAGATGCTCGGCCCGGGCGGTGTCGCCGATCTCGGCCATCACCCCGACGACGGCGACCTTGCGGCCCTCGGTGAGTCCCGACAGACCCTCGAGGGCGGCCCGCATCGAGGTGGGATTGGCGTTGTAGGAGTCGTTGAGGACGGCGACACCGTCGTCGGTGCGCGTCAGCTCCATCCGCAGGCCCGAGATGGCCGCACCCGCCAACCCCTCGGCGATCTGCTCGACGGAGAGGCCGAGGCCGCCGGCGACCGACGCCGCGGCGAGAGCGTTGTGCACCTGGTGGCGCCCGCGCGCCGACATCGCGACCTCGATCGATCCCCACGGGGAGCGCAGCGTGAACGTGGGGCGCAGATCGGCGTCGACACTGATGTCCTCGGCGTGGACGTCGGCCTTCGGGGACAGCCCGTAGGCGATCACGTCGGCCGTCGTCCGCGCGGCCATCGCGATGACCGTGTCCTGGTCGACGTTGAGCACGGCGAGACCGTCGTCGGGCAGCGACGCGATCAACTCACCCTTCGCCTGGGCGATCGCCCCGATCGAGCCGAACATCTCGAGGTGCACCCCGTCGACACGTGTGACCACGCCGACGGTCGGGTGGGCGATGTCGCACAGCATCGCGATGTGGCCGACACCGCGTGCACCCATCTCGACGACGACCGCCTCGGTGTCGTCGGGGGCGCCCATCAACGTGATGGGCAGGCCCAGTTCATTGTTGAACGACCGCTCGTTGGCGTGGGTCCGCAGCGCCGTCGAGAGCACCTGGGCGAGCATGTCCTTCGTCGACGTCTTACCCACCGACCCGGTGACCCCGACGACCGGTCCGGTCAGGCGACCGCGAGCCGCCTCCCCCACCGCCATCAGGGCGCGAGCCGTGTCGTCGACCTCGATCGCCGACGCCGCGGCGTCGGGCAGGGGCGGGCGGGACGTCAGGTAGGCCGACGCGCCGGCGGACAGGGCCTGGGGGATGAAGTCGTGCCCGTCGCGCTCGGCGACGATGGGGACGAAGAGTTGTCCCGACCCGATCGTGCGGGAGTCGATCCCGGCGCCGTCGATCTGGACATCGGCGCCGGTGAGACTCCCGCCGGTGGCGGTGGCGACCTCGCTGGCTGTGAAACGCACCCGTCGATTTTACGCGGGCGGTGATCGCAGACAGTCCCACCACGTCGCGCGGGTGTCCGGATCGTGACCGTAGGGTGAGGCCCATGGTCCTCCCGCCCGACCCCGACCAGCCGTTGGAGCGCGTGCGCCTGGTCGTCCTCTACGGCGGCAAGTCGGCCGAGCACGACATCTCCTGCATCACCGCTGCGCACGTGATGGCAGCCGCCGACCGGCGTCGCTACGACATCGTCCCCGTGGGCATCACCCGCTCCGGCGAGTGGATCCGCAACGACAAGGCGGTCGCCGCGCTGGAGGAGGGGCGGGAGCTCCCGTCGAGCCTTCCGGTCGAGGGCACGTCGGCGTCGTCGACGGAGATCCTGCAGGGCCCCCGTGCGGTCACCACCGCCGACCTGATCCCCACCACGGTGGTCCTCCCGCTCCTCCACGGCCCGCACGGCGAGGACGGCACGGTCCAGGGGATGCTCGAGCTCCTCGGTGTGCCCTACGTCGGCAGCGGTGTCCTGGGGTCGGCCGTGTGCATGGACAAGGCGATGGCGAAAGTCGTGGCCGCACAGAACGACATCCCGCAGTGCCGCTGGCTGGAATACCGCGACGGCGTCGGGACGACCGAGGACTTCGCCACCCGCGTCGCCGACGAGCTCGGCTTCCCCGTGTTCGTGAAGCCCGCCAATCTCGGTTCGTCGGTGGGCATCTCGAAGGCACACGACGCCGACGAGTTGGGCCCGGCGCTCGAGCTGGCGCTGCGGTACGACGAGG
This sequence comes from Williamsia serinedens, assembly GCF_024171725.1. Lineage (GTDB taxonomy): Bacteria > Actinomycetota > Actinomycetes > Mycobacteriales > Mycobacteriaceae > Williamsia_A > Williamsia_A serinedens. The sequence goes on along the minus strand of NZ_JAMTCG010000002.1, from coordinate 715,237 downwards.
TCGTCGTCGTCGAGGAGGGCGTCACCGCTCGCGAGATCGAGGTGGCCGTGCTCGGCAACGCGCAGCCCGAGGCCTCGCTGCCCGGCGAGATCCTCCCCGGGGCCGAGTTCTACGACTACGCGGACAAATACCTGAACGGCACTGCGGGACTGTCGATCCCGGCGCAGCTCTCCGACGAGGCGATCGCCGAGGTGCGAGAGCTCGCCCTGCGGGCCTTCACCGCGCTGCGCTGCTCCGGCATGGCCCGAGCCGACTTCTTCTACGAGGAGGGCGGTCGCGGCTGGCTCCTCAACGAGGTCAACACGATCCCCGGCTTCACGCCGTCGTCGATGTACCCGAAGATGTGGGAGGCAACGGGGTTGTCGTATCCCGACCTCATCGACCGCCTCGTCGACCTCGCCTGGTTCCGCCACGGGCGCCGCTCGACGTTCTCCACCGACCACTGAGCGGCGCCGTGTCCGACGGGGCGATCACCGGTCAGATCTGGCGCGACGGCAAGCCCGTCGACGGGTTCGACCTCGCGGTCATCTCCGACTGCCTCACCGAGGACCACACCCTCGTGTGGGCCGACCTCGAGGACCCGTCGGAGGAGACGATGGGGCGCCTCGCGGAGGAGCTCGACCTCAGCCCGTGGGCGGTGGAGGACGCGCTCGCCGCATCCGAGCGCACCAAGGCGACCACCTACGCCCACCACACGTTCGTCACCGTCTACGCGGTCCGGTGTTCCGACGACGCCGGGGTCCGCGCCGCCGACACCCCGACCGGCGTCTCCCAGTCGATCGCCACCCAACGCGTGTCCGTCTTCATCAAACGCAACGCGCTGATCACCGTCCGGCTCACGGAGTCGGCCGACATCGTCGACATGGACGAGGTCCGTCGGCGGTGGGACGAGACCGAGGCGCACGACCGCGGCGTCGAGGCGCTGCTGCACGGACTGCTCGACGTCGTCGTCGACGGTCACTTCGAGGCGGTGCAGACACTCGACGACGCGATCGAGGACCTGGAAGGGCTGTTGTTCGACGAGTCCGTCGCAGCCCGCACGTTGCAGCGCCGGACCTACGGTGTGCGCAAGGATCTCGTGGCGCTGCGCCGCGTCGTGCTGCCGATGCGCGAGGTGGTCGCCGTCATCCAGCACCGGCGCGACGCCCTCGGCGCCGGCGACCGCCTCGATCCCGAGTTCGCCGACCTCTACGACCACGTCCTCCGGGCCGCCGAGTGGACCGAGTCGTTGCGGGACATGGTCTCGACCGTGTTCGAGACCAACCTGTCGCTGCAGGACGCGCGTCTGAACACGGTGATGAAGAAGCTGACCGGGTGGGCGGCGATCATCGCGGTGCCGACCGCCATCACCGGCTTCTACGGGCAGAACGTCCCGTTCCCCGGTTTCGACCACACGGTGGGGTTCGTCACGAGCTGCGTACTGCTGCTCACCGCCATGGTGGTGCTGTACGCGCTGTTCAAGCGACGCGACTGGCTGTAGTCGCCGACCCCCGGCAGGGCCCCGTGCCCCGACCCTCCGTCCCGTCACCGCCTACCGTGGGGGCATGCGCATCCTGGTGACCGGCGCCAGCGGCTACGTCGGGTCACGACTGGTCACCGGTCTGCTCGACGCCGGCCACGAGGTGATCGCCGCCTCCCGCAAGCCCGACGGCCTCGCCGCGTACGGCTGGTACGACGACGTGATCCCCGTCGCGCTCGACGCGTCGGACCGGACCGCGGCCGCCACGGCGTTCGGCGCCGTCGGCCCGGTCGACGTCGTCTACTACCTCGTCCACGGCATCGGTGAACCCGGCTTCCGCGCGAAGGACAACGCGTCGGCCCGCAACGTCGCCGAGGCCGCCCGCGACAACGGCGTCTCCCGCATCGTCTACCTCGGCGGGTTCGTCCCCGACGAGGACGAGCTGTCCGAGCACCTCGTCAGTCGCGCCGAGGTGGCCGAGCACCTGAGGGTGCCCGACGGTCCCGAGCTCGTGTGGCTGCGCGCGGCGGTGGTGCTCGGCGCCGGGTCGACGTCGTTCGAGCTGATCCGCTACCTCGCCGACCGGTTGCCGGTGATCCCGCTTCCCGCCTGGGCCGACAACAAGATGGACCCCATCTCCGTCCGCGACGTGGTGCACTACCTCGTCGCTGCGGCCGACGCCGACCGGCTCCCCGCGGGCGACTACGACGTCGCCGGGGCCGACGAGTCCAGCTACCGGGACGTCCTGATGACCTATCTGTCGGTCGCGCATCGGCGTCGTATCCCGTTGCCGCTCCGCGGGTTCGGCACGGGGCTCGCGTCGAAGGTCAGCGGTCTGCTGGTGCCGGTACCGAGTGGGCTGACCGGTGACCTGGTGGCCTCCCTCGACTACCCGATGTACGCCTCGGAGAGCCGCATCCGCGACCTCGTCCCGGACCCGCCGGGTGGGCTGCTGACCGTGCGCGAGGCCATCGGGCGGGCGCTCTCCGGCGGCACACCCCGCCCTGTGAACCGACTGACCGACCCGCACCACCTCGCCGACACCGACCCCGACTGGGCCGGCGGCGACGTCGCCCGGATCCGTCTGCTCGGCGCCGCGACCGTGTCGGCCGACGGGTGGGAACAGTTCGAGCGCCTCGGCGCATCGCTGCTGCTGTCCTCCGGTCCGGCGGCGGGCGCCGTCCGGGTCGGATGGGACATCGCGGCCGCAGCGGTTGCCCGGGTCAACAACCACCTGGGACGGTGATCGTGTGACCACGTTGGTGACCGAAGGCTGGGAACAGTTGCGGGGGGCCGTGCTCCACAGGGAGCCGGCGCACCCGGCGGAGCCGCCGCGCACCATCAAGCGTCGACGGATCGTGGTCGTCGTCTTCCTGGTGATCGGCGCGGTCTTCCTCGGGCTGTCGTTGTCGACGAAGCCGGGCGACGCGATCTTCTACGTCTACACACTCGCCCTCGCCGCCGTGTGGTGCGTCGGCGCGGCACTGTCGCGGCCGTTGCACCTGGGCCGCGTCACCTGGCGCGGCCACCGTCGACGCCCGATCCTCACCGGCATCGGCGTGGGTCTCGGGCTCGGCGCCGTGTTCGTCGTCGGCGGTCTCGTCGTGCGGACCATCCCGCCGCTCAAGGACCTCGTCACCTCGGTCTTCGAACACGCGACCGCCGGCAACATCGTCGTCGTCCTGGTGATCGCCCTCGTCAACGGCATCGCCGAGGAGCTGTTCTTCCGCGGTGCGCTGTACTCCGCACTCGGTCGGCACTACCCGGTGATCTTCTCGACGCTGATCTACATCGTCGTGACGATGGCGAGCGGCAACCCCATGCTCGGATTCGCAGCGATCTTCCTGGGCTTCGTCGCGGCGGTCGAGCGTCGTGCAACCGACGGTGTGCTCGCCCCGATCCTCACCCACGTCGCCTGGACGTCGGTCATCTTCCTCGCCCTGCCGCCGCTGTTCGGCGTCTGAGCGAGTTCGCACCGCCGGGTGTCTTGTTCCAGATCCGCGCTGTGAGAGCGGTCCGTGGACCATGTGACCGCGGTGCGCGCTGCGGGCGCGGAATTCGGACAGCGGTCACGAATCCTGGCGGAAGTGGAGGGATTTGAACCCCCGGTGGTTTCACCCACGCTCGCTTTCAAGGCGAGTGCATTCGGCCGCTCTGCCACACTTCCCTCGCCGGTCAGGGTAACGCAGCCGGTCGAGCCGGTTTCCGGGCTACTCCAGCCCCTCGCGGACGTCGCGGAAGAACAGGTCCAGATCGCCGATGTGCCCCGGACGGGGGTCGACGTGGGCAAGCAGGTGCTTGCGGACGCGGTCGGCGTGACCCGTCGCGGCGCGGCGGAGGTGTTCCCGTCCGGCGTCGGTGATGCGGACCAGACGGTTGCGTGCATCGCTGGTGTCCGGGATGCGTTCGACGTCGCCGAGATCAACGAGACGCGACACCTGACGCGAGATGGTGCTGCGCGAGGCGAGCCCGCCGCCCGCGAGATCGGTCATGCGCAGCATGGGGTGGTCGGCCAGCACCTCGAGGATCATGTACTCGCCCAGGGCCAGGTCGGTCTCCTCCACCAGCTCGCGGTCGAGGAACGTCAACAGGGCCTGGGTGCCCTCGACGAAGCTGCGCCAGGCGCGCTGCTCGACGTCACGGAGCGGACCCCCGTCCGGCACCGGGTGCAGCGGGACGACGCGGCGGTCGGGCTGCGGACCCAGGTCGTCGCCTGTGCTGAACATCGCCCCCCACCTTCTCTCCGGGCGATCCCGCGCAGCGTTCAGCGGAAGGCGCCTTTTCTCGGCTCCTCGACAGTAGTCCGGGTCCGGGGCGGTGAGCAGTCGGCTGATCGCATCATTTCCGCTGGTCAACCGTTGTCGATGCGTCACGCATGCTCTGTAACGATCGTTCGGGAATGGTGGCCGCCGACGGCGGTTGCAGGAGTCATGCGCGCAATCGCCGTCGAGAACGAAGGACCGGATTCCCGCCTCGTGCCCACGACCGTCGACCGACCGTCGGCCGGTCCGGGCGAGGTCGTCGTCGCCGTCGCGGCCGCCGGACTCAACCGGGCCGACCTCATGCAGCGACAGGGCCTCTATCCGCCGCCGGCCGGTGCCAGCCCGATCCTCGGACTGGAGGTGTCCGGCACGGTCGACGAGGTGGGCGACGGCGTCACCGACCTCGCCGTCGGTGACGAGGTGTGCGCCCTGCTCGCGGGCGGCGGCTACGCCGAGTACGTCGCCGTGCCCGCGGTGCAGGTCCTGCCGGTGCCCGACGGCGTCGACCTCGTCGAGGCGGCCGCATTGCCGGAGGTGGCGGCGACGGTGTGGTCGAACCTGGTGCTCGTCGCGGGCCTACGGTCCGGCGAACGACTCCTCGTCCACGGTGGCGCCAGCGGGATCGGCACCCACGCCATCCAGCTGGCCCGCGCCCTCGGGGCAGAGGTCGCGGTGACCGCCGGATCACAGCGCAAGCTCGACATCTGCGCGGAGTTCGGCGCGACGACGCTCATCGACTATCACCAGGACGACTTCGTCGACGTCGTCGACGACCTCGGTGGCGCGGACGTCATCCTCGACATCATCGGCGCGAAATACCTGGCCCGGAACGTCGACGCGCTCGCCTCCGGCGGCCGGCTCGTGATCATCGGGATGCAGGGTGGCGCGAAGGCCGAACTCGACATCTCCACGCTGTTGCCCAAGCGCGCGTCGGTCACCGCCACCAACCTGCGTGGACGTCCCGTCGAGGGCCCGACCGGCAAGGGCACCATCATGGCCGGGGTCCGCGAGACCACATGGCCGCTCGTCGCCGACGGCAGCGTCCGCCCCGTCGTCGACCGCACGTTCCCGCTCGAGGAGGCCGACGCGGCGCACCGTCATCTCGACGGCGGCGACGCGGTCGGGAAGGTCCTGCTGACGGTCTGAGACCGCGGCGACTCTGCGTCAGCCGAGCGAGCCGAGGCAGCGCACCAGCTGGTCGACCTCGTACGGCGTCGAGTACTGCCCGAGCCCGATGGTGACCGCTCCCCCGACGTCACCGACGCCGATCACGTCGAGCGCGCGGCTCGGCTGGTCCACCAGGGCGCAGATGCCGTTGTCGGCCAGACGGCGGGCGACCTTGTCGGCGGCGACGCCGTCGACGGTGAAGCTGACCGTGGGGACGCGCTCGGCGGCGGAGCCGACCATGTGCACGAAGTCGAGATGCGACAGGGACTCCGCGAGGTAGGCCGTGAGGCGCCGCAGATAACCGTTGAGGCTGGCGATCGAGGTGACCAGGCGATCCCGACGGCTGCCGGTGGCTGCGTCGTCCAGCGATGCGAGGTGCTCCACCGACGCCGCGAGTCCGGCGAGCAGGGCATGGTGCAGCCCGTCGACCTCGAGGCGCCCGGGCCCGCTCGTCGACGTCGACAGCCCCGACGACCGGAGGGTCGCGATCCGGCCGGGATCGCGGAACGCGAGCGCGGCGACCTGCGGACCACCCCAGCGCTCGGCGGACACGACGAGCACGTCGGCACCCATCGCCTCGATGTCGAGGACCGTGTAGGGCGCGGCCGACGTCGCGTCGACGACGAACAGTGCACCCGCGGCGCGTGCCGCGGCACCGATGGCGGCGACGTCGGTGACCGTCCCGATGGTCGACGAGGCAGCCGTCACCGCGACGATGGCGGTCGCGTCGTCGAGGAGGTCCGAGTACTGCCACGGCGGCAGTTCGCCGTTCTCGATGTCCACCTCGGCCCAGCGCACCCGCGCGCCGTAGCGGTCGGCCGCGCGCAGCCACCCGATGATGTTCGGCTCGTCGTCGAGACGGCTGACGACGGCGGTCGAGCCCAGCCACAGCCGCGGCGGCAGCGCCTCCGCGAGCGTCGACAGCAGGATCCCGCGACTCGGCCCGAGCACCACGCCGGCCGGGTCCCCACCGACGAGGTCGGCGACCGCCTGACGCGCGGCGTCGACGACGGCCTGCGACTGCCGCGCGGCCGGGTACACCCCGCCGGGCTGCGACACGAGGGCACGGAAGGCCTTGGACACCGTCGACGCCACCGAGTCGGGGATCTGACTCCCGGCCTGCGGATCGAGGTGGATCCACCCGTCGCCGAGCGACGGGAACAGCCCGCGCACCCGTGCGACGTCGTAGGTCATGGCAGACACCATAGACCCGCGCCGAAGAGTTGTTAGGTCGCCCTTCACACGCGCCAACCACGACCTGTGAGCACTCACGCATGCGTCATCGTCGCAGGTGACGACGCCCGAAGCCCGGCTGCGGACAGGGTGGCTCCTCGCGCGGCTGTCGGGGCCTGCCGCACAATGGGACCCATGACGTCACCACTGTTCGGATCGGGTCCCGACAACCAGTCCGACCGCGACGACATCGTCGTCGTCGGCCCGGGGTCCCGTTCCTCCGGCGGCACGGGCGAGGACACCGAGGAGCAGCAGGGCGGTATCGCCGACATGGTGGAGCAGCCCGCGAAGGTCATGCGGATCGGGACGATGATCAAGCAGCTTCTGGAGGAGGTCCGCGCCGCACCTCTCGACGACGCGAGCCGCACCCGTCTGAAGGAGATCCACGCGTCGTCGATCCGCGAGCTGGAGGAGGGTCTCGCCCCCGAGCTCCGTGACGAGCTCTCGCGCCTCGCCCTACCCTTCGGCGACGAGCAGACGCCGTCGGACGCGGAACTGCGGATCGCGCAGGCGCAGCTCGTCGGGTGGCTCGAAGGTCTCTTCCATGGGATCCAGACCGCGCTCTTCGCGCAGCAGATGGCCGCGCGTGCGCAGCTGGAGCAGATGCGTCAGGGCCAGCTCCCGGGCCCGGGTGGCCCCGGCGGGCCAGGTGGTCCCGGGGGCCACGGAGTGACCGGCACGGGGCAATACCTGTAGCCCGGTAGTCTCGACCCTCGTGTCCACCGTCGCCCCGGGGGTCGAACCCCCACCGGAAGTCGTCGACTCACGCACCGTGCGTCGTGCCGTCGACGACCTGCGCGAGGGGTTCCGTCAGCACGAGTTGTGGCTGTTGCTCGGTTGGCAGGACATCAAGCAGCGGTACCGCCGGTCGATGCTCGGTCCGTTGTGGATCACCGTCGCCACCGCGGTGACCGCAGTCGCGATGGGATTCCTCTACGCCGAGCTTTTCCACATCGACATCAAGACGTTCCTGCCGCACGTGACCTTGGGCCTCATCTTCTGGAACTTCATCAGCCAGTCGATCCTCGAGGGCTCGGTGGTGTTCTCCAGCAACGAGGGGCTGCTTAAACAGATCCCGGCCCCGCTGAGCGTGCACGTCTACCGACTGGTGTGGCGGCAGCTGATCATCTTCGCCCACAACATCGTCATCTACGTGGTGATGTTCGCGATCTTCCCCCAACCCATCAGCTGGACGATTCTGTTGGTGATCCCCGGCATCATGCTGCTGGCGCTCAATGCGGTGTGGGTCACCATCGTTTTCGGGGTCATGTCCACCCGCTTCCGCGACATCGGCCAGCTGCTGAACACGCTGGTGCAGTTGGTCTTCTTCCTCACCCCGATCATCTGGACCGCGGACAGCATTCGACAGCGAACCAATGGCGGCGACTACCGTCTGACGCTCGTTCAGCTGAACCCGATGTACCACTTCCTGGAGATCACCCGTGGTCCGCTGGTGGGTTCCCCGATCTCCTGGCACAGCTGGGTCGTCGTGGTCGGGTGCACCGTGGCGGGATGGGCCCTGGCGATGCTGGTCCTGCGCAACTACCGCGCCCGCGTGGCGTACTGGGTGTGACGACATGGTGAGCGGAGTGACGCGATGACGCCGAGCGGAGCGATCCGATGACCGAGGTCCAACTCGACGCCTGGGGCGCCTGCGTCGACTTCCCCATCTTCGACGCGAAGACGCGGTCGTTGAAGAAGTCCGTGCTGGGCAAGGCCGGCGGGGTCATCGGCGCGAACGAGTCCGACGTGGTCGTCGTCGAGGCGCTGAAGAACATCGACCTGCACCTACAGCACGGTGATCGGATCGGGCTCGTCGGACACAACGGTGCCGGCAAGTCGACGCTGCTCCGTCTGTTGTCGGGGATCTACGAGCCCACCCGCGGCGCCTGCCGCATCCGCGGTCGCGTCGCGCCCGTCTTCGACCTCGGCGTCGGCATGGACCCGGAGATCTCGGGCTACGAGAACATCATCATCCGCGGGATGTTCCTCGGCATGAGCCGTCGCGAGATGCTCAAGCGCGTCGACGAGATCGCCGAGTTCACCGAGCTGGGTGACTACCTGACCATGCCGCTGCGCACCTACTCGACGGGTATGCGCGTGCGCGTGTCGCTCGGCGTGGTCACCAGCATCGACCCCGAGATCCTCATCCTCGACGAGGGCATCGGCGCCGTTGACGCGGACTTCATGCGCAAAGCCCGTGTGCGACTGCAGGAGTTGGTGAAGCGGTCGGGCATCCTCGTGTTCGCCAGCCACTCCAACGAGTTCCTCGCCCAGCTGTGCGACCGCGCCCTGTGGATCGACCGGGGTGAGATCCGGATGGACGGCGACATCGAGTCCGTGGTCGGCGCCTACGAGGGCCCGGATGCCGCGCGGCACGTCCGTGAGGTGTTGGCCGACGTCGCCGGCGACGCCGCCGCCGGGGCGTGAGGGTGCCCGCCGGCCCGGACGTACAGACCGACGGCACCGTCGTCGCGGTGGTCGTCACCCATCACCGTCGCGAGCTGCTGGCGCAGTCGCTCGAGGTCCTGACGACGCAGAGCCGGCCAATCGACCATCTCGTCGTCGTGGACAACGGGGACGAGCAGGACGTCGCGGAACTCGTCGCGGCGCAGTCGATCCCGACCACCTATCTGGGTTCGAAGCACAACCTCGGCGGGGCAGGCGGATTCGCGCTCGGGATGCTGCACGCGCTCGCGCTCGGCGCCGACTGGGTGTGGTGTGCCGACGACGACGGCCGTCCCGACGGACCCGACGTGCTCGCGACCCTGCTCCGATGCGCTGTCGCCGGCGGTTACGACGAGCTGTCGCCGGTGGTGGTCAACATCGACGACGCCGACACCCTCGCCTTCCCGCTGCGACGCGGACTCGTGTGGCGCCGCAAGCGATCCGAACTCTTCGAGCCGGGTGAGGACACCGCCACCCAGGAAGTGCTCGACGGCATCGCCTCGCTGATGAACGGGGCGTTGTTCTCCGCGCGCGCGATCGAGGCGGTCGGCGTTCCCGACATGCGCCTGTTCGTCCGCGGCGACGAGGTCGAGATGCACCGTCGGCTGGTGCGGTCGGGGCTGCGCTTCGGCACCTGCCTGGTCACCGCCTACCTGCATCCGGACGGGACCGCCGAGTTCCGCCCGATCCTCGGCGGCAGGATGCACACCCAATACCCCGACAACGACACGAAGCGCTACTACACGTACCGAAACCGCGGGTGGCTGCTGCACCAGCCCGGGCTGCGTCGCCTGATCCCTCAGGAGTACGCCCGCTTCGGCTGGTACTTCCTGGTCCAGCAGCGTGATGTCGCCGGTTTCCGCGAGTGGGTCGCGTTGCGGCAGAAGGGCCGTCGCGAGTTGTTCAGTCGGCGTTGACGCCGTCGAGAACTCGCGCGAGCAGTTCTCCGAGCTGATCCAGTTCACGCTGTGACAGGTGCCCGACCGTCGATGCCAGGACGTCGTCGACGACGCTGCGTCCCTGCTCGAGGAGTGATCGGCCGGCATCGGTCATGACAAGGCGGACGACGCGGCCCGGTCCGGAGGTCCGCTCGACCAACCCGCGCTCCTCCATCCGCCGCGCCAGCGTCCCGAACGCCTGATCGCTCTGGAATGTCCGCTGAGCCAGATCGTGCAGGGAGGCGTCCGGGTGGTGGGCCAGGTGTCGGAGTGCGTCCCACTGCACGAGCGTGACCCCGCGCTCCGACAGCGCCGCGTCGAGGAGTCGATGGTGGGTGCCCTGGACCCGCTTGATCAGTTGGGCCACGTCCTGACGCGATCGGGTCACGGTACAAGCGTAAACGTTGAATCAGCTTGCTTATATCAATATGTTGACTTAGCGTGATGGCAAGCCACGCGACAGGAGCCGCCATGACGACCACGACCCACCCGATCACCTCACCGAGCGGCGCCCGACTCGATCTGCGTGTCACCGAGACCGGCAACGGCCACCTGGTTCTCCTGCTGCACGGCGGAGCCGGCCCCGCGTCGGTCTCGGGGTTCGCCACGCATCTCGCCGACCGATTCCCCGCCCGGGTCCTCGTCCCGACGCATCCCGGCTTCGACGGCACCGACCGTCCCGACGCGTTGACGTCAGTGAACGAGCTGGCCGGGCTGTACCTGAGACTGCTCGACAACCTCGACCTGCACGACGTCACCGTCGTCGGCAACTCGCTCGGTGGGTGGATCGCGGCGGAGATGGCGCTCGCCCACTCCGACCGCATGAGCAGTGTTGTCCTCGTCGACGCCGTCGGGCTCGCCTCGTCGAGCGACCCGATCGTGGACTTCTTCTCGTTGACCATGGACGAGGTCGTAGACCTGAGCTACCACTCTTCGCATCGTGCGGCGGCCCGTGCGGCGCAGCAAGCCCTCCCCGACGCCGCGCGGGCAACCATGGCAGGCAACCGGTCAGCGCTGCTGACCTACGGGGGCGTGAGCATGGCCGACCCCGCCCTCGCGGGACGGTTGCCGTCGATCACGGCCCCGACGCTCGTGGTGTGGGGCGCGGCCGATCGCATCGTCGCTCCGAGCCACGGCCGCGCCTACGCCGACGGCATTCCCGGCGCGACACTGCAGGTCATCGAGGAGGCGGGACACCTGCCCCAGATCGAGACCCCGGACGTTCTCGCCGACGCGATCTGGGACTTCGCCGACCGCCATGCGGTCGCGCGCCCGGCCTGAGGGTCGTCGACCGCAAACCGGACCTCCAACCAAACTGGAACATGTTCTACTTTGGTGGCAACCGGACCGAGGAGTTCCCATGCGTTTCACCTACGCCGAGGCGATGACCGACCCGCGGTACTACACGGACCTCGCGGTCGCTGCCGAGGAGGCCGGCTACGACGGGTTCACCATCCCCGACTCGATCGCGTATCCGGAGGAGTCCGACGCGACCTACCCGTACACCGAGGACGGCAACCGCGAGTTCCTCGACGGCAAGCCCTTCATCGAGACGTTCATCCAGGCAATGGCGATGGGTGCGGTCACCAGCAGGATCCGCTTCACACCGTTCGTGCTGAAGCTCCCGATCCGTCCGCCGGTGCTCGTGGCGAAGCAGGCGAGCTCGGTCGCCTACCTCACCGACAACCGCCTCGCGCTCGGCGTCGGCAGCAGCCCGTGGCCCGAGGACTACGACATCATGGGCGTCGACTTCGCCCGCCGTGGTCGCCGCATGAACGAGTGCATGGACATCATCCGTGGCCTCACCACCGGCGAGTACTTCGAGTTCCACGGCGAGTTCTACGACATCCAGAAGATCAAGATGACGCCCGCACCGACGCAGCCGATCCCGCTGCTCGTCGGCGGGCACGCCGACGCCGCGCTGAAGCGTGCGGTGATCCGCGGCGACGGGTGGATGCACGGCGGCGGTCAGCCCGAGGAGCTCGACGCCCTGCTCGCCCGCATCGACGAGATCAAGAAGGCAGAGGGACTGCAGGACAAGCCGTTCGAGGTCCATGTCATCTCGTTCGACGCCTACACACCGGACGGGTGCAAGCGCCTCGAGGACAAGGGCGTCACCGATGTCATCGTCGGCTTCCGCATCCCGTACATCATGGGAAACGACACCGAACCGCTGCAGACCAAGATCGACAACCTGCGCGGGTTCGCCGACGGCGTGATCAGCAAGGTCAACGGCTGACCGCGAGAATCGACCCCTGACGGAAGGGGACACCATGACGCCGCCCGACACGCAGTTCACCGACCTTCACGGCGAACGCATCGCCTACCGCGACGTCGGCAGCGGCGACACCCTGCTGCTCGTGCACGGGATGGCCGGGAGCTCCGCCACCTGGGACGCGGTCATCGGCCCCCTGTCGACGCGGTTCCGGGTGATCGCGCCGGACTTGCCCGGGCACGGCGCGTCGTCGAAACCCCGCGGCGACTACTCCCTCGGCGCGTTCGCGGCGTTCCTGCGCGATCTGCTCGACCACCTCGACGTCGCGCGGGTGACGGTGGTCGGCCAGTCTCTGGGTGGCGGGATCGCGATGCAGTTCACCTACCAGCACCCCGACCGCTGCGAGCGCCTCGCGCTGATCGGCTCCGGGGGCCTCGGGCCGGAGGTCAACTGGACCCTGCGACTCCTCGCTGCCCCGGGCGCCGAGGTGCTGCTCCCCCTCATCGCCCCGCAGTGGGCCGTCGCCGCGGGCGGACGAGTTCGCGGGTGGATGGCGGCCGCAGGCGTGCGGTCACCACGCGCCGACCAGTCGTGGCAGGCCTACGCCTCGTTGTCCGACCGGGCGACGCGCGACGCGTTCCTCCGCACCCTGCGGTCGGTGGTCGACCATCGGGGACAGGCCGTGAGCGCGATGAGCCGCCTGCACCTCAACGCCGACCTCCCGACGCAACTCATCTGGGGTGCGGCGGACAAGATCATCCCCGTCGCACACGGATACGCCGCGCACGAGGCCATGCCGCACAGTCGGCTCGAGGTCCTCGACGGGGTCGGCCACTATCCGCATGCCGAGGCGCCCGAGAAGGTCGTCGCGATCATGACCGAGTTCATGGAGACGACGACGCCCGCGCGCGCAGGTCACTGACGACACATCACGTCGACTTCTTCGACTGAGCGCGCTGCGCAGGCTTGGCGATCTCCATCTTCGCCGCGAGCTCCCCCATCTGCCGCTGCGCGTCGGCGTGCGCGCGGTTCGTCGTCGCGAACGCGCGGATGATCTGGTCGACGCAGGCGCGCTGCTCCGCCGTCATGAAGTCCGCGACCGCCGGCGGCTCGTAGGGCTCGTGCTCCGCCCACGCGGCGTCGATCCACCCTCCCAGGGTGCGCGGCGGCAGGCCCAGGGCACCGGCGAGCGTCGTGATGACCTGATGCGTCGGGCCTTTCGGGTTCTGTCCCTTGATGATCCGCGAGATCGTCGACACGTGCACCCCGGTGGCCTCAGACAGCCGGTTCATGCTCGGGGTGTTCCACGGGCTGACGAATCCCGCGTCGGTGAGGGCAGAGGCCCATGGCTCGGGGATACCGTGCTTCAGTGTCGGCGCCATGGTTTTAGCGTGTCTCACGCAACAAGCTACGGTCAAGCGGTCACCAGGATCGCGAGGTCGACGACGGCGATCGTGACGGTCACCGTCAGCGGTGCGCGACGGCACTGTGTCGCGATCACCACCACGCCGGCCAACGCCGCCCAGTGCCACAGATGCGCCCCTGCACCGAGGACGGCGACCAGTGTCGCGACGGTCATGATCACCGTCGTCGCCACAGGGATGCCACGTCGCCCGAGTCGCTGGGGCAGTCCCCGAACGCCCGTGGCCGCGTCGGCGTCGAGGTCGGGATAGACGTTGAGCAGGTGCGCGCCGATCCCCAGGAGCCCGGCGACCACGACGACCCACGCGGGCGGCAGTTCGGTCGGCCGGAGCGTGAGCCCCACCGCCACCGGCAGCGCCCCGAACGCCACCATGTATGGAACCCACGACAGCACCGTTGTCTTGAGAACGAGGTTGTAGGTGATCGCCGCACCGACTCCGAGAACGAGATGCACTGCGGCAGCGGCCGGTCCGCACACCAGCGAGAACACGATGCAGGTGGCCGCGCCGAGGACCGCGGCAATCGCCACCCACGTGACGGACAGGGCTCCGGACGCCAGTGGTTTCTCGTCGCGACCCGCCCGACGGTCGATCCGAGCGTCCAGCAGGTCGTTGGTCCAGCCGACGAGCAGTTGACCACTCAGCACGGCGACGGCGAGGACGAGCACCCGGACCGCGGGCATCCCGGAGAAGACAGCCAGGGCGACGGCGAGTCCGGTGACCGCGAGGCCCGGCTCCGGATGTCCGGCGCGCACAAGGGCAAGCGCTCTCGCCGCGACGCCCGACCCGGTACCCGGCACCTGGATGACCGTACTCGCCGGAGAACCGGCGGACCGCTGTCGACTGCGGCGACGGACTGACGAGTCAGCCGGGCTGGTCACCCATCAGCGACCGTTGGTAGCGCCGCATCCCGGCCAGCCAGCGGTCGGGATCAGCGGCCTTCTGCGCATACATCGTCGCGACCTGCTCGTGCGGGAGGATGAGGAACCGCTCGTCACCGATCGCCTCGATCACCACGTCGGCCACAGCCTCCGGGCTGAGCACCTCTCCCGCCGACCGAACGGCGTTCGCCGCCACCGACGCGCCCTCCCGGTCGCTGTGGAATCCCGCGTTGAGCAACTCGGTGTCGACCCCCATCGGGCACAGGCAGCTGACGCGCACACCGGCGTCGCCGTACGTCACCGACAACCACTCCGCGAACCCCACCGCGGCGCGCTTGCTGACCGAGTACGTCGCCGACCCGATCTGGGTCAGCAGCCCGGCAGCCGACGCCGTCGACAGGAAGTACCCGTGTCCCCGCTCGACCCAGTCGGGCACCAGCGCCTTCGCAGCACGGACATGCGCGAGGGTGTTCACCTCGAGCGCGGTGTGCCAGGCGATCTCGTCGGAGTCGAGGCCCATGCCGGCCGTCGTGCCGGCGTTGGCGACGTACAGGTCGACCGGACCGAACTCGCCACGGGCGATCTCGATCGTCCTGGCGATGAGCTCGGGGTCACTGGCGTCACCCGCGACGGCGACAGCGCGCTCACCGCCGGCTGTCTCGTTGATCTCGGCGGCCACGGCCGAGACACGGTCCGCGGCGAGATCGGTGACGACCACGCGCGCACCCTGTGCGACGAGGGCGCGGGCGATCGCCGCGCCGATCCCTGCTGCGGCGCCGGTGACGATGGCGACCGCTCCGTCGATCTGCATCAGCGGATCCGGAAGATGACGGCGCGCTGCACGACGAAGTTGATGACCGTCGCGGTGCCCTGCGCGATGACGTAGGCCAGGAAGCTGTACAGCACCGTCTCCTCCCAGACGTGGGACAGCGCCGAGTAGATGCCGACCTGCACCGCGAAGGTGACGAGGTACAGCGCCACGACGGCGACGAACCGTGCGCGGCTGGGCTCGGCACGGAAGGTCCAGCGGCGGTTGATCAGGTACGCGGTCGTCGTCCCGCAGATGAAGCCGATCGACTTGGCCAGCCAGTACGGAGCACCGATGACGTACTGCAGGAGCAGCGTCACGCCGAAGTCGAGGACGCCGGATCCGGCGCCGGTCACGACGAACCGGACGAGCTGGGTGACGAGGGGGACGTCGGTCGACGCCTCGGCGTCGTCGAGTGGCAACTCGATCGGCATCGGCGCGTGCGGTGACGCGTATTCCTCGTGCGAGTGGTGGGCGGCGTCGGTCACGACGATCAGGGTAGGACCACCGGTCCCTCGTTCGTCGACGCGCGCGCGATTAGCGTCGGAGACAGCGCGGACGACACCCGCGAACCACGACGAAGGGAACCACCCATGTCGGACACACCACTTCCCGGCGGCACCTTCCATCTCGGCGACCTGACGGTCGGCCGCGTCGGGTACGGCGCGATGCAACTCGCCGGCCCCGGCGTCTTCGGACCCCCGAAGGACCGCGACGGCGCGATCGCCGTCCTGCGGGAGGTGATCGACCTCGGGATCAACCACATCGACACGTCGGACTTCTACGGGCCGTACGTGACGAACGAGATCATCCGCGAGGCCCTGCACCCGTACCCCGACGATCTGCACATCGTCACCAAGGTGGGAGCTCGTCGCGACGACCAGGGCGGCTGGCCGCACGCGCGGACACCCGACGAGCTGCGGCAGCAGGTGCACGAGAACCTGACCCACCTCGGCCTCGACGCGCTGGACGTCGTGAACATGCGCGTCGGGGCCGTCGACGGGCCCGAGGCGGGATCCATCGCAGAGCAGATCGAGACCCTCGCCGAGCTGCAGGAGAAGGGCGACATCCGGCACATCGGCGTCAGCAACGTGACCGCCGAGCAGTTGGCCGAGGCGCAGGGCATCGCCGAGATCGTGTGCGTGCAGAACAACTACAACCTCGTGCACCGCGCCGATGACGCGCTTGTCGACAGCACCGCAGAGCAGGGCATCGCGTTCGTGCCGTTCTTCCCCCTGGGCGGGTTCTCGCCGCTGCAGTCCGACAAACTCTCGGACATCGCGAAGCGCCTCGACGCGACCCCGCTGTCGGTCGCCCTGGCGTGGTTGCTGCACCGCTCGCCGAACATGTTGCTGATCCCGGGCACCTCGTCGGTCGAGCATCTGCGCGAGAACGTGGCGGGCGCCGGCCTCGAACTGAGCGCGGACGTCCTCACCGAGCTCGACGCCGTCGCGACGAGCTGATCGTCGTCACAGACGTCCGCTCTGCGCGTCTGGGGGGCATATTGCCCTCCTCGCGCGTGGAGCGGACGTTTCTGACAGAAAGTCGAGCGGGCTCCTCAAGACCAGACGCGGCTCTGGCCGATCGCCTTTTCGACCAGATATGGATTGTGCACGGCGCGCTGACGAGAAGGGCCGACCCGGCATACACGCAATGCAACGCTAGCTGCCGCTCGGGTAATCTCGACGTCGTCTAAAAGCCGTAAAAGCGCAGGCAGGCTATCAGTCTCTATATGACTGACGCCGGGCCCAAGTTCGGAATAATTCGCGATCGAAATCTTTATCGATGGGTGCCTTCGCACCAGACGAATGAGGTCGAGCGTGTCGTCGACATTCAATTCTGCGTCGTTGACAGCGAAAAATGCGAAGAAGGCGCCGTCGTCGATGAGTATCGTAAGCATTTCTGTCATAGAAATTGATGACAGGATACTACGGTCCACTTTTTATCTCGGCCTCCACGCTTGGCACCCGGTAGGCAGCTAAGCGACCAACTCGTCAACTCGGTCCGCGCGGGATATGGAACGCATCGAAGTAGATACCTTCGCAGCGCTTCCACCACGTCTCCAGAATAAGGTCTTTTCGAAAACTCGTGGTACTTTGCGAGTTTTGCGGCGTGCTCGGAGGACTTAAGAGCGGTCAGAGCAAATTCGTCGCGAATACAGACTGCTTCGGGGTCGGAAATCCAATCGCCCAGATGCGACGGGCTCACGGCGTCTGCAAAACCTGTAAATGGTCTCTGCGGAAAGGACATCTCCCTGAAGTTCTCCGCAAATAGACCGGCTCTTTGCGCATCGTGAATTAGCGACCTCTCTGCAAGAAGGAGCTGCATCTTTCGATCTTTCTTCGCAGCCATCGAATGAGCCCGCAAGTCCGGTCGCACATAGAATCCGACTAGCCGGTCGCCGAACCGGCGAGTGTGCGTTGTCAGTCGATCTGCCATCTGAACGGTCTCACCGATGTAGCAGTGGCCGTCGGACAGAGAAACCGTGTAGTGGCCGGTCGATGGCGCGTTCAAACTCTTCAGGTGCTCGACTACTTTTGCCACGGTTTCGAATGGTCCCGCAAATCCATTCCTGAGAGCCCATTCATTCACCGCATCGCGCATATCTTTGGTTGCGAAGGCGTCAGCTCGACCCTCCACTTCCCAAGCCTCGCTCGGCAACACCGACTGTGGCGGTTTCTTTGCCTCCGAGTGCCACCCTTGGCGGGGGGACAAGAAATCCGGCTTTATCCAGTCCGGCGCGAGGAGGAGTGCTAGCGAGAAAAGCTCGCCGAGCTCCGTTGCAACAAATTCGTCGATCGAGCGAAAACCGGCACGGTCCGGAAGCTCAAGCCAGTCTCCCGCCACCTCCTCTCGAATCCAATACACCTGGCCCAACGAACCCGACGGAACTCCAAAGGGGTCCCAGTGGCGTTCCGACTCCGGAATTGAACTCTCGGGAAAACGAACATCAAGAGAGGCGCGCTTGGCACCGACAGCCAACTCGACGTCGCAACCTAATAAGAGAAACTCATACGCAATATCTACCGGGTTGCTTGATGCAGCCTCGCTCCCGTCTGCGTCAGACGGTTCTTGCGAAATTAGGCTCTCAAACTCCTCGGTCTCGATCGATCCGAATCGCTGAAAACCAACGCCAGACGCGAACGTCTCGACAAGAACATCTGGGCCATCGAGGCGAATCCGGCACCGAGTCGGTTGCAGCGTCCCGTCAGGCTCCAGCTCGAAGGGGTCTGGGTCTTCGTTCACGTCTCAATCTTGCCCCGAGGAAGGGTGCCGCGTGCTGGGAAGCGGAGAGAGGCCCTTCCCTCCGAATCGCTTGGACTGAGCCAGCCATCTCAGCGGCTCGAAACATGGTCAAGGTCCGACCAGCGAACCGATCAGCACCGCGCCGAAGGTGATCATCACGACGGCGATGACGCCGTCGAGGACCTGCCAGGCGCGGGGTCGGGCGAACCACGGTGCGAGACGTCCGGCGCCGAAACCCAGCGCGGCGAACCACAGGATGCTGGCGGCGCACGCCCCCAGTCCGAAGGCCCACCGCAGGTCGGGACCGTGGGCGTTCGCGACGGCTCCGAGCGTGAGGACCGTGTCCAGGTAGACGTGGGGGTTGCCGAACGTCAGCAGCAGGGCGGTCGCCACCACGGCGGCGCGCGTCGTGGTCCGGCCCTCGTCCGCGACGGTCATCGCCTCACCGCCGGTGCGCGCGGCCCGCACCGCCCGACGCGCGGCGAGCAGTCCGAGGACGATCACGTACCCACCGCCGAGCACGGTCGCCACGACGACGAGCGACGGGTGGCCGCTGACGACGGTCCCGAGTCCGGCGACACCGCCGAGGATCAGGACGATGTCCGACGTCGCGCAGACCGCGACCACCGACCGGACATGAGTGCGCGCCACACCGGTCCGCAGCACCATCACGTTCTGCGGACCGATCGCGACGATCAGCCCGGCGCCGGTGAGCAGGCCCGCCAGTGCGGTCGAGAACCAGGTCATGCCGACGACGCTAGGGGCGGTAGTGCCAACAGACCAGCGAAGGTTTTTCATGTTTCATTAGAATCTCTTCATGTCGATTTCGAGCGACGGGCTCGCCACCCTGGTCGCCGTCGTCCGCGAGGGGACGTTCGAGGCGGCAGCCCGGGCCCTGCATGTCACACCGTCGGCGGTGAGTCAGCGGATCAAGGCGCTGGAGACCGAGACCGGCCGTCTGCTGGTCCGCCGGACGCGGCCGTGTGCCGCGACGGCCGACGGCGAGGTGCTGCTGCGCCTCGCCGAACAGTGGGATCTGCTGCGGACGAGTGCACTCGCCGAGTTGGCCGGCGAGCCGGAACGGCCGTCGAGCGATCCGCGGGACCAGCCGCGGGTGTCGTTGCCGATCGCCTCGAACGCCGACTCGCTCGCGATCTGGCTGCTGCCGGTGATCGCCGAGATGCAGCGCCGTCATCCGGTGAGCATCGAGGTGCTCCGCGACGACGAGAGCCGCAACACCGAGCTGCTCCGTTCCGGACGGGTGGTGGGGGCACTCACGTCCGAGCCCGGCCGGGTCCGCGGGTGCGTCGTCCACCGGCTCGGTGCGACGCGCTATCTCCCCGTCGCGACACCGGAGTTCGCGCGGTACTGGTTCCCCGACGGCCTCCGCGGCCCCGACCTCGCGCGGGCACCGATGGTCGCCTTCGACCGGGCGGACACCATCATGGAGACGTTGATCCGTCGCCACACCCGACGCCACGTCGACCCGCCGACGACCTACATCCCGGCGTCGACCGAGTACCACCGAGCCGTCGAGCACGGCGCCGGATGGGGAACGGTGCCCGAGGCCCAGATCGCGCCGGCGCTCGCCCGGGGCACGGTGCAGGTGCTGTCGGACGCGCATGTCGACGTCGAGTTGTTCTGGCAGCACTGGGGAGTCGAGTCACCTCTCCTCGCCGCGCTGACCGAGATGATCACGCAGGCCGCCCCGGATCATCTGGTGTAGCGGTCAGAACTCCTCGTCGACGTGGGAGTCGCGGGCGGCGGACTCGCCGAGGTCGAGTCCGGCGAGCGACGCCATGTCGTCGTCCCTCAGCTCCCAGTCGAACAGCGACGCGTTGTGCACCTGGCGATCCGGGTCGGCGGATTTCGGGATCACGCCGATCCCCTGCTGCACCGACCATCGAAGTGCGACCTGGATCGGGCTGCGTCCGTGCGCCTCGGCAATGGCCGTCACGCGGTCGTCGTCGAGCACCCCTTCGGTCCGCCCGGTCGGGCTCCACGCCTGGGCGTGGATCCCGTTCTGCGCCATGAACGCTCGCAGCTCCTGTCTGGGCAGCGCGGGCGAGCACTGGATCTGGTTGAGCACGGGCCAGCGACCGGTCTCGTCGAACAGCATCTGCAGCTGGTCGACGGTGAAGTTCGAGACGCCTGCCGCGCGGACGACGCCGTCGTCGACAAGGGCGAGCATGGCTCGCCACGTCTCGAGCGTCAGACCCAGGCTGGGACACGGCCAGTGGATGAGGAACACGTCGATGCGATCGACGCCGAGCCGACGTGCCGACTGGCGCGCCGCGGTGACCGTCGGGTCGAAGCCGTGGTCGCCGCCACCGAGCTTGGTGATGACCGTGACGTCGTCGCGGGCGACACCCGACTCCGCGATGCCGATCCCGACAGACCTCTCGTTGCTGTAGCGCGTGGCCGTGTCGACAAGTCGGTAGCCGGAACGGATAGCCGTCGCGACGGCCTCGGCACCCGGCCGTCCCAGGAGCTTGTAGGTGCCCAGCCCGACGAGGGGGATCGGGGGCGCGTCGGTCAGCGGTGCGGTCGGGATCGCGAGAGCGCTCATCGGCCCATCATCGTCGACGGGACGTCCGCCTCCGCCCACAGCGTCTCGATCGGGACCTGCCGGCCCAGGATCCGCGAGGCCGCCCGGTGCCCCGACAGCAGTGCGGCGGGGACGGTGGCGGGGTCGTCGGTCCATGTCGCCTCGCCTGCGATGTGCAGAACGCCGCCGATCGGCGCGGCCAGGTCGTCGTGGTCGGCGGTGGTCGCGCCCACGGTCATGTAGGCGTACGACCCTCGTGCGAACGGGTCGCCCTGCCAGTCCGTGCGGTGGACGGCCACCGGGGTGGACACGCGCGGTCCGTACAGACGGCGCAGTTGCTCCAGGATCGACTCGACGACCTGCGCGTCGTCCCACGCCCGGGTCTCTGTCGCGGTCGGTCCCGCCGCGAACGTCAGCAGGGTGGGCTCGCCGTGCAGGCGGGTGAGGTCGTACCAGGAGTGCCACCTGCGTCCGTGCGGTCCCTGCTGGCGGATCGCATAGACGTCGGCGGGCCAGAACCGGTCGGGGAACCGCAGCACGATCTTCTCGAAGGCGTTCATCCGCAGGTGGCCCAGCGCACGAGCGTTGACCGGCGGCAGCGGCGGCTCGACGACGAGATCCGACGACTGCAGGACACCGACGGGCACGGTGACGACGGCGACCGGCGCGGCGAGACGACCGCGGTCGGTGGTCACGGTCACCCCGTCGTCGCCCCATCCGATGTGGGTCACCGTGTGCGAGAGCCGGATG
This sequence comes from Williamsia serinedens, assembly GCF_024171725.1. Classification (GTDB taxonomy): domain Bacteria; phylum Actinomycetota; class Actinomycetes; order Mycobacteriales; family Mycobacteriaceae; genus Williamsia_A; species Williamsia_A serinedens. Next base: position 693,361 of record NZ_JAMTCG010000002.1, on the reverse strand, counting down.
TCGAGGCCCTCGGCGAGACGCGACGGCAGCGCGTCGTACCCGTCGGGGAACACCACCTCGTCGCCGACGACCTCGTCGTCGTCGAGACCGTGCGCGGCCAGGTCGTCGATCCAGACGCCGTACTGTTCCTCGGCCCGGTGCTCGAGGTACTCCCGCACCCGCGCTGCGCGCGCGTCGTCCCATCCCTGCCCTGCGATCGCCATCTCGGTGACGTCGCGGTACGAGGCATCCGGGTGCGACGCGGCGATGATCCCGCCCAGCACCGCGTCGACGGCGTGGATGTCGGCGACGTGGGCGCCTGCGTCGCCATCCGACAGGCGGCGACCGTCGGGGCCGTGGTGGGCGATCGGGCGACCGTCGGGCTGGAAGGCACCGACGGTGAACTCGACGGTCCTCAGCCCGAACGCGTCGGCCGCGGCAGCGACCGGGCATCCGTCGACGCCGTGGATCCACGACGCGCCGAGATCGGTGACGCGACCGTCGGATCGGTCGGTGACGACACGGCCGCCGACACGGTCTCGCGCCTCGAGCACGACGACGGCGCGCCCGTCTCGCGCCAACAGCCGCGCCGCGGTCAGACCTGCGACACCGGCACCGATCACGAGGACATCGACGTCGCTCACCGAAACCCTCCGCTCGCCCGCACCCCAGAGCTGCTGTCGCGCATTGCCATCAGGCACCACCACCGGTCCGGTCCACCCACCACGTGAGCGCCGCGTCGGCCGCGCGCGACGCCCGGTCGGGCGCGTCCCCCATCCCGACGATGATGCGCGTGCACAGAGGTCGCAGGACGGCGACCGCCGGGTCGGCGTAGCGCTCGAACTGCCCGGCCGCCTCGAGGGTCACGAAACCGTGCACCGCACTCCACAGTTCGGACGCGACCTCGTCGGGGGTGATCGGGTCCAACCGGCCCGTCGCGATCAGCCGACCGCACGCGGCGACCAGCATCGCGTAGCACTCCGCGAACCGATTGCTCGGCGAGTCCGGGCTCGCCGACAAGGGACGGTAGGTGCCCCTCGTCGACAGTCCGAACATCAGGTCGTAGAGGTGGGCGTTCGACCGAGCGAGATCACGCGTGCACAGGGCCATCGCGAACAGTTCGGCGGCGGGGTCGTCCGACAACTCCGACGCGTCGGCGAACGCGGACCGGAGATCGGAGAACCCCTGGGACACGACAGCCGTGAGCAGTTCGGGCACGCCGCCGAAATGGTGGTAGATCGCGACGGTCGACGCCCCGACCGCCTCCGCGACGACTCTCGCCTTGATCTGCGCCGGCCCCTGCTCGCGAAGCAGGTCGGCCGTGGCCGCGATCAACCTCTCCGGCATCGGAACCGAGGGGGATGAGGTCGCCGATCTCTCGGCGCCGGGCGCGTCCGTCACCCGACCACTGTCGCCCATGCGCGCCGCACGCTCCACGAGGACGTGATAGAACTTCGTTATGCCGCTCCGACCCGTGGGCTCCGTGATGCGGGGTCCCTCCGACGTCAGCAAGACGTCCGTGCTGCTGGCCCTGTGCCTCGCGGTGTTCGTCGTCAACGTCTCGACGACGGTGGTGAACATCGCCCTGCCCACCCTCGTGCGGGAGCTCGGTGCGACGACGACGGATCTGCTGTGGGTCGTCGACGCGTTCAACCTCGCGTTCGCGGCGTTGGTGCTCGCGGCGGGATCGCTCAGCGATCGGTTCGGGCGTCGATCGGCGTTGCTCCTCGGGCTCACGCTCTTCGCGGTGGCGTCGCTCGTGGGGGCGTGGAGTTCGTCCCCGGAGGTGCTCATCGCCTTCCGCGCGGTGGCGGGGGTGGCCGCGGCCGTCGTCTACCCGGTCACGCTGTCGATCCTGTCGAACGTGTTCACCGACAGGACCGAACGCGCTCGCGCCATCGGGATCTGGGGTGCGGCGACCGGCATGTCGGTGGCCGTCGGACCCATCGTGGGGGGCGCGCTCATCGAGCACTTCTGGTGGGGCTCGATCCTGGTGCTGAACGGGGGCGTCGCGGTGCTCACCCTGCTGCTCTCGGTCGTCGTGATCCCGGACTCGAGGGACCCGTCGACACCCCCGCTCGACATCCCCGGGCTCGTCCTGTCCACCACCGCACTCGGCGTCCTCGTCTACACCATCATCTCGGCGCCGGAGCGCGGATGGTCGTCGCCGGCGACACTCGCCGGGTTCGCCGTCGCGGCCGTCGTCCTCACCGCATTCGTCCTGCAGGAGCGGCGCGTCGAGCATCCGATGCTCGACGTCCGACTCTTCGCCAACCTGCGGTTCACCGCCGCGAGCGGCGCCGTGACCAGTGCGTTCTTCGCGCTGTTCGGGTTCATCTTCCTCGTCACCCAGTACTTCCAGTCCGTCCGGTCATACGGCGCACTCGAGACGGGACTGCGCATGCTCCCCGTCGCGATCTCGCTCGCGGCGTTCGCTCTCGTCGGACCACGCCTGGCGGTCGCCGTCGGGTCGAAGATCGTTGTGGCGCTGGGACTGGCGTCGCTCTCCGCGGCCTTCCTGTGGGCGTCGACGGTCGGTCAGGACACCGACTACCTCGTCATCGTGGGCCAGATGATCCTGCTCGGCGGGGGCCTCGGTCTCACCAGTGCGCCTGCGACGGAGGCGATCATGGGCGTCGTGGCGCCGGAGAAGGCCGGGATGGGATCCGCGGTGAACGATGCGACACGAGAACTGGGTGGGACGTTGGGCGTCGCCGTCATCGGGTCCGTCGCCCTGTCGGTCTATCGCGACAACCTCGGTCGACCACCCGTACCCGACGCCCTGATCGAGCCCGCCCGGGAGTCGATCGGCGCGGCTCAGGAAGCCGCGCGGCAGGCCGCGAACCTCGGTGGCCTCGCTCAGGCGGCGGGCGATCAGGTCCTGGCCCTGGCGCGGACCGCGTTCGTCGACGGCTTCACGACGGGCTGCGTGGTCGCCGGTGTCGTGACCGCACTGGCCGGGGTGCTGACGCTGATCTACCTCCCTGCGCATCCTGAGATGGCGCAGCATGCCGGCGAGGAGTCGGTAGGACAGGGTGTGGCAGCCGTGGACGACGCGGCCTGAGGCGGCACCGAACCGGCGTCGGGCCACCTCGGCCTAGAGTCAGCGGGTGATCGTTTCCCCGCGCGTTCGGGCGCGCCTGGTGACCCTGGTCCTGGCCGTCGGAGTCGGTACGTCTCTCCTGACTCCCGCCACAGCCGGTGCGGATTCGCCGCCCCCGACCGCCGCGCCGGTGTGGTCCGGCCTCGACGTCCGCGACTATGCGGGACCTGTCCCGACGACACCGGGGACGCTGATCCGCTCGGTCCCCCTCGACCGCTCGCTCTGGGTCCGCAGCGCCGGTGACGCGCGACGATTCCTCTACTCCTCGGTGGACCAGCACGGGAAGCCCGCGGTCAGCACGGCTGCCGTCTTCCTCCCGAGGTCGCGACCGCCCGCCGGTGGTTGGCCGGTCGTGGCGTGGGCGCACGGGACCGTCGGACTCGGCGACGACTGCACCCCGTCGGCGCAGAAGCGGTCCACCCGCGACGACGACTACATCTCCCACTGGCTGGACCAGGGCTACGCCGTCGTCGGCACCGACTACACCGGACTGGGAACGCCGGGCCTGATGAGCTATTTGAACGCCGACGTCGAGGCCCGCTCGGTGGTCGACTCGGTCTCGGCGCTGCGGCAGCTGGACCTGTCGACGTCGCCGCGCTGGGTGATCGTCGGGCAGTCGCAGGGCGCGGGCGCGGCGATGAACGCGGCCCGCCGGGCGACCGAGCTGAGCCGCGGTCGCGGGCTCGACTACCGGGGCGTCGTCGCGACGGGCACACCCGCGAACATCGAGTCGATCATCGCGCTCGGGGGCCCGACGTTCCCGCCGGTGCGCCTGCCCGCCGGACTCACGACGTACCTGGCCTACATCATCGCGGCGGTCCGCGAGGCGCGGCCGGATCTCCCGATCGACGGACTCCTCACCCCGTCCGGCCGCTCGGTGGCCGACCTCGCCGAGACGATGTGCCTGCCGGAGTTCGAGAAGCGACTGACCGGCGTCGACGTGCGGTCGTTCTTCGCCAGGCCCATCTCGTCGATCCCGAACGCCCGCGCGCAGCTCGCCGCGTTCCTCGGCATCCCGGCCTCCGGGTACGACCGTCCGATCTTCCTGGGGCAGGGTCTCACCGACATCGACGTGCCGGCGCCGTTCGCGCTGTCCCTGGCCGCGCAGCTGACCCAGAACCGCCAACCGTTCGAATTGCACGTCTACCCGACCGATCACTCCGGCACGGTGTATGCCTCGCAACGGGATTCGACGCCCTTCGTCGCACGGGTCCTGGCCGCACGATGAGGCGTGCGCGCCGGTCGACCGCCGTGGTCCTCGGGATCGCGGCGACCATGGCCGTCGTCGCGCCCGCCGCGGCCGTCCCGCTCCCGCCGCCGGAACCGGCACCCGTGTGGTCGGGTCTCGACGTCCGCGACTACGCGGGACCGGTCCCGACCACTCCGGGCAGACTGCTCCGCTCGGTGCCGCTCGACCGCAGTCTGTGGTTGCCCGACGCGGGTTCTGCGGTCCGGGTGCTCTACTCGACCGTCGACGGCCGGGGACGCCCCGCGGTGAGCACCGGGTCGATCACGCTGCCGAAGGGGACGCCACCCCCTGGCGGGTGGCCTGTGCTCGCCTGGGCCCACGGGACGGTCGGCATGGGCGACGACTGTGCCCCGTCGGCGCAGAAGCCGACCGCCGACGACATCGCCTACCTCGGTCACTGGCTGCGGACGGGCCACGCGATCGTCGCGACCGATTACGTCGGCATGGGGACGCCGGGACCGCTGTACTATCTCGACGGCGTCACCGCGGCGCACTCCATCGTCGACTCGGTGGCCGCCGCTCCCGCCACGGGTCTGCCGCTGTCGCGGCGCTGGGCCGCCGTCGGACACTCCCAGGGAGCCGGGGCGGCCCTGAACGCCGCTCGCTACGCACACACTTTCTCCGCCGGGTCGGGGCTCGACTTCCGCGGCGTCCTCGCGACGGGTGTCCCCGCCAACCTGGAGTCGGTGCTGCCGGGTCTCGGACCGCAGTTCCCGCCGGTCGTCCTCCCGCGCACGCTGAACACCTACGTGCTCTACATCCTCGCCGGGCTGCGGTCGGCGCGACCGGACCTGCGCGTCGACGACCTCCTCACCGCCACCGGTCGCCGGCTCGTCGGCCGGGCGAACGGGGCCTGCGGCAAGGAGATGCGCCCGTTCACCGAGGGACTCGACCTGCGCACCGTCTTCCGACGACCCCTCGCGTCGATCCCGGACGTGTACAGCGTGTTCCGGACGTACCTCGGAACGCCGGCCTCGGGCTACACCCGGCCGGTCTTCATCGGACAGGGCCTCGCCGACGTGAACGTGCCCGCACCGTCGGCCCTGTCGCTGGCGGCGCAGATGACGGCCACCCGCCAGCCCCTCGAACTCCACGTCTATCCCGCCGCCGACCACCCCGGCGTGCTCACGGCGGTGCTCCCCGACGCCGACCGGTTCCTGACGCGCGTCCTGCGCTGACCAGCGCCCGTCCTAGGCTCGACACCGAACACCGATCCACCCCTTCCAGTCAGGAGACGCCATGTCGACCGAGAACCCCTCACCCGACGTGAAGCCGCGCAGCCGGGACGTCACCGACGGCCTGGAGAAGACCGCCGCACGCGGCATGCTCCGCGCGGTCGGCATGGGCGACGAGGACTGGAGCAAGTCGCAGATCGGTGTCGCCTCGTCGTGGAACGAGATCACGCCGTGCAACCTGTCGTTGGAGCGCCTGGCGAAGGCGGTGAAGGGTGGTGTCAGCGCGGCCGGGGGCTTCCCCCTGGAGTTCGGCACCATCTCCGTCTCCGACGGCATCTCGATGGGCCACGAGGGCATGCACTTCTCGCTGGTCTCCCGCGAGGTCATCGCCGACAGCGTCGAGACGGTCATGAGCGCCGAGCGCCTCGACGGGTCGGTCCTGCTCGCCGGGTGCGACAAGTCGCTGCCCGGGATGCTCATGGCCGCAGCCCGTCTCGACCTCGCGAGCGTGTTCCTATACGCCGGGTCCACCCTCCCCGGCTTCGCGACGCTCTCCGACGGCAGCGAGCACCAGGTCACGATCATCGACGCGTTCGAGGCCGTCGGCGCGTGCTCGCGCGGGCTGATGTCCCGCGAGGACGTCGACACCATCGAGCGCGCCATCTGCCCGGGCGAGGGCGCATGTGGCGGCATGTACACCGCGAACACGATGGCCAGCGCCGCCGAGGCCCTGGGGATGTCGTTGCCCGGCAGTGCGTCCCCGCCCGCACCCGACCGTCGTCGCGACCAGTTCGCGCACGCCAGCGGTGAGGCCGTCGTCGAACTGCTGCGCCGCGGGATCACCGCCCGCGACATCCTGACCCGCGAGGCGTTCGAGAACGCGATCGCCGTCGTGATGGCGTTCGGTGGGTCCACCAACGCCGTGCTGCACCTGCTCGCGATCGCCAACGAGGCCGAGGTCGAACTGACCCTCGACGACTTCACGCGCATCGGCTCGCGCGTCCCGCACCTCGCCGACGTCAAGCCGTTCGGCAAGCACGTCATGACCGACGTCGACCAGATCGGCGGCGTCCCGGTCGTCATGAAGGCGCTGCTGGACGCGGGCCTCGTGCACGGCGACTGCCTCACCGTCACCGGGAAGACCCTGGCCGAGAACCTCGCCCACATCGCCCCGCCCGATCCCGACGGCAAGGTCCTGCGCGCGATGGCCGAGCCGATCCACCCGACGGGCGGCATCACCATCCTCAAGGGATCCCTCGCCCCGGGTGGCGCGGTGGTGAAGTCGGCCGGTTTCGACTCCGACGTCTTCGAGGGGACCGCGCGGGTCTTCGAGCGCGAGCGCGCCGCGATGGACGCCCTGGAGGACGGCACCATCACGGCCGGCGACGTGGTCGTCATCCGCTACGAGGGACCCAAGGGTGGCCCGGGCATGCGCGAGATGCTCGCCATCACCGGAGCGATCAAGGGTGCCGGCCTGGGCAAGGACGTCCTGTTGCTCACCGACGGCCGGTTCTCGGGCGGCACCACCGGTCTGTGCGTCGGCCACGTCGCACCCGAGGCCGTCGACGGCGGGCCGGTCGCGTTCGTCCGCGACGGCGACAGGATCCGGCTCGACGTCGGGAAGGGGACTCTCGACCTCCTCGTGGACGAGGCCGAACTGGAGTCCCGGCGCGACGGCTGGGCTCCGTTGCCCCCGCGCTACACCCGGGGCGTGCTGGCGAAGTACACCAAGCTCGTCGGGTCGGCGTCGCAGGGAGCCGTGCTGGCCTAGGGGATCCGTAAAGTCGGGGCATGCGCCTGGGACTCCGCCATCGGATGCCGACCGTCGACCGCGCGATGCCCGTCCCTGCCGCCGCGGCCTGGGACGTCATCACCGACCTCGACGCGTGGCCGGTGTGGGGTCCGTCGGTGACGGGCGCGCACCTGGACGGTCCCGGGCCACTGCAGCTCGGGTCCCGCGGGCGTGTCGTCACACCGATCGGCGTCCCGATCCCGTTCGAGATCACCGAGTTCGACGACGGTCGCGCGTGGGCGTGGAAGGTCCTCGGGGTGCCGGCGACCCGGCACGAGGTCATACCGACCTCCGACGGGTGCGTCGTCAGCTTCGGGGTCCCCGTGTGGGCGCCGGCCTACCTGACTGTGATGGCGCTGGCACTCCCGCGCATCGAACGACTCGCGCGCGACCGCGCCTGATCACCGCCGGCGGCGTCGGCCCCCGGTGAGGGCCACGAACAGCCGCACCGCCGCCGCACCCGTCACGACCCACGGCCCGGCCACGATGATCGGATCGATCCAGGTGTGGTTGAGGTCGACCCGCTTGCGCCCGACACGCGACCGCCATCCTCCGTGGGACAGTTCTGCACGGATGCCGGTCTCCGTGATCGGGTTGTCGGGGCGGGTGGTGCCCAACGACGCACGTGATGGATCAGGGCGTCCAGGCGATCGGTGTAGAGCAGGATCAGCCAGTGCGCCGCACGACCCTCGCTGAAGCGGTCGTAAGCGACGCGGCGCAACCGTCCCGGCAGCCCCTCGAGGGGCTGCGCGGTGCCAAAAACGGGTGTCAGGAAACGGTGTTCGATGGACCGCTCGCGATACCCGTGTTCGGGTTGACGCTCGGGGAACCGCCAGTGCGCACCGGTGTCGAGCTGCTGCAGCTTCGGTACCGAAGGCCGGTCCTTCGGGTCGAGATCGGCACCCCATCCCGGGATCCGCGCCCGCAGTTCGTCGGCGGACGGGGCCGACGGCCGGTCGGGGGTGTAGGCGGGAAGGTGGTCGGTCACGGCATCTCCTGACGTCTGTGTGGTCATGACCCGTCTCCCACGGTGACCACGGGCTTGATGATGTCGTCGAGCTTCGACGAGAACATGTGATATCCCTCGGCGATGTGCTCCAACGGGATCCGGTGCGTGACGATGTCACTGGGCTTGAAGTACCCGTCGTGGATGTGCGAGAACAACCGCGGCCATTGACATTTCACCGGAGCCTGGTTCGCGTTGAGCGTCAGCCCCTTGTTCATGGCGTCGCCGTACTTGACGGCACTGAAGACAGGGCCGTAGGCGCCCACCACGCCGATCGTCCCGCCCTTGCGGACCGAGTCGATGGCCCAGTTGAGGGCGATCGGAGACCCGCCCTGCAACTTCAGCTTCGCCGACGACACGTGCTGGACGAGGTTGCCGTCGGCCTCCGCCCCCACGGCGTCGATGGCCACGTCGGCGCCGAGGAAGTCCGTGGTCTTCTTCATCTCCACGACGATGTCGTCGACCTCGCCGAAGTTCACCGTCTCGGCGTGCGCGAACGTGCGCGCCTTCTCGAGGCGGTGTTCGAGGTGGTCGACCACGATCACGCGACCCGCGCCCATCAGCCACGCCGACCGCGCGGCGAATAGCCCCACCGGACCGGCGCCGAAGACGATGACGGTGTCGCCCTCCACGATGTCGCCCAACTGCGCACCGAAGTACCCGGTGGACAACGCGTCGGTGCACAGCAACGCGTCGGTGTCGTCCATCCAGTCGGGGATGATCGACGGTCCGACGTCGGCGAACGGCACCCGCACGTACTCCGACTGCCCACCGTCGTAGCCACCGCAGGTGTGCGAGTAGCCGTAGATGCCGCCGACTGCGGTCGCGTTCGGGTTCACGTTGTGGCAGTTGGAGTACAGACCGCGTGAGCAGAACCAGCACGACCCGCAGTAGATGTTGAACGGCACCATGACCCGGTCACCGACCGACAGGTTCTGCACCGACGACCCGACCTGGTCGACCACACCGATGAACTCGTGCCCGAACGTGTGGCCGACCCGGGTGTCGGGCATGAGCCCGTGGTAGAGGTGCAGATCGGACCCGCAGATCGCGGCGAGCTGCACCCGGACTATCGCGTCGTTGGGATGCTCGATCGTCGGCATCGGCTTGTCCTCGACGCGGACTTTGTAGGGACCTCGGTATGTCATCGCTTTCATGCCGACCGCGATACCCGGCCCGATCAGGGAGGCAAACCGCCCCTGGAGAAGTTGTCGAATCCGGGGCTCGGCCCGCTCCTGCCGTATGGGACCGTGATCTCCGACAGGCGGCAGAGCGCCGCCGCGCGTGACCTCCGGGAGTCCCCATGCAGCGTGAGACCGTCCGCTACGACGTGACCGACGGGATCGCCGTCCTCACCCTCGACCGGCCCGAGAACCTCAACGCGTTCACCGTGCAGATGGCGAACGACCTGGAGGCGGCGTTCGACGAGGTGTCGGCCGACCCTGCGGTCGGTGCGGTCGTCGTGACCGGCGCCGGCAAGGCCTTCTGCGCCGGGATGGACCTCAGCAGCGACGGCAACGTGTTCGGGCTCGACGAGACATTGCGGCCGACGATGCAGGACCTGGACGACCACTTCGACGACCCCGCGATCATCAGCGGCGTCCGGGACACCGGCGGGCGCGTGTCCCTCGCGATCTACCGCTGCACCAAGCCGGTGATCGCGGCCATCAACGGTGCGGCGGTCGGCATCGGCGCGACGATGACCCTGCCGATGGACTTCCGTCTCGCGTCGGAGAAGGCGCGTATCGGGTTCGTGTTCGGTCGGCTGGGCATCGTTCCCGAGGCGGCGTCGTCATGGTTCCTGCCCCGTGTCGTCGGGATGCAGAACGCCCTCGAGCTGGTCTACTCGGCCGACATCGTCGACGCGACGACCGCGAAGGACATGGGCCTGGTCCGCAGCGTCCACGCCCCGGACGAGCTGATGGACGCCGCGCTCGCCCTCGCCCACCGTTTTACCGACGGCCGGTCGCGGGTGGCGACCGCGCTCACCCGGCAGATGATGTACCGCAACAGCGCTGCGCGGTCCCCGGTGGAGGCCCACAAGGTCGACTCGCTGGCGATGTTCTACACCAGCGTCGCCGACGGCAAGGAGGGCGTGGCCGCGTTCCTGGGGAAGCGGGCAGCCGAGTTCTCGTCCCGCGTCCCGGAGGACCTGCCGGAGGCGTTGCGCGACCTCTGATCCCGGATCAGCGCGCGCCGCGGCCCACTCCGAGCACGGCGAGGAGCGCCGGCCGACGCAGCAGCATCGCGACCCACAGCAGCACCCCGAGGTAGACGGCGAACAGGGTCGTGCTCACCAGCGGCTTGTCGGCGTTCCAGTTGGCACACACCGCGCCTCCCAGGTACGCCGTGATCCCGACGGCTCCCAGGACGGTTGTCCGCGGGATCAGCCACACGATCGTGCACAGCCCCAGCACGATGCCCATGACGGTCGCCTGGTCGGTGGTGAAGCCGAGCGCGGTGGTCCCCTCGACGACGGACTCGGGCTGGAACAGCTTGCCCAGCACGTCGAACACCAGGAACGCAGCGATCAGGACGGTCAGCGCGGTGCCGACGATCCAGGTACGGGGCCGGCGCGCGGGGGTCGACGTGGCGGGTGCCGCGGCGGACGTGGCGGTGGACAGGTTCTCGGTCATCGTGACTCCCTGGGGCTCGGTGATGGAGGTGACATCGGGGCAGACCCCGCCGGGCCGCAGAAGTCATCGCGGCGATCGCAGGAAACACCCGCACGCGTGCTGTCCGCCCCTACGATCGGTGCCGTGGACACCATCGGAGGCATCCCCGCGCACCCCCTCTTCGTGCATCTCACCGTGGTCGCGATCCCGCTCGCCGCACTCCTGGGGATCGTCGCGGTCCTCTGGCCCGCGGCACGCCGCCGGATCGGGGTCATCGCGCCGATCGTCGGACTGGTCGCCGTGGTGATGACCCCGCTGACCACCAGCGCCGGTGAGTCGCTGGAGAAGTCACGGATGCCGCTGAACCCCGACCTGGCCGACCACGTCGAACTGGGCGATCAGATGATCATCTGGGTCGCGCCGCTGTTCGTGTTCGTCGTGCTGTTCTGGGCCCTGAACACACCGGCCGTCATGAGCAGGGTGCCCGTGACCCTCCCGACGCGCGCGGTCACCCTGTCCACGTGGGTGTTCGGACTGGCCGTCGTGGTGTTCGGGATCGGCGCGATCGTGATGGTCTACCTCGTCGGCGACAGCGGCGCGCGGTCGGTGTGGCTCGACTGACCACACCCACAGTCCGCCCGGCGCACCACATCCGGTGACAGCTCGCTCACCGAGGTCTGGCCCGCGAGGCCGAGGGTGAGGTCGAGTTCGGCGATGATGTTCGCGACCGCGTCGCGGGCGCCGTCGCGTCCGTCGATCGCGAGGCCGTACATGTGGGGGCGTCCGACGCACACGGCGTCGGCTCCGAGTGCGAGCGCCTTGTAGACGTCGGAGCCGGTGCGGATCCCGGAGTCGAACAACACATGGGCGCGACGGCGGACCGCCTCGGCGATGCCCGGCAACGCGTCGAGCGCGGATATCGAGCCGTCGACCTGTCGGCCGCCGTGGTTCGAGACGACGATGCCGCCGACACCGATGTCGACCGCGCGGGCGGCGTCGTCGGGGTGGAGGATCCCCTTGAGCACGACGGGCAGTTCGGTGCGGTCGCACAGTCCCGCGATGTCGTCCCAGTTCAACGAGGGCCGCGAGTAGATGTCGAGGAAGGTCTGCACGGACTCGCGCGGGACGGGTGACCGCAGGTTGGACAGGAACGATCCGGGCACACGGCGCGCCATCGACGCGAGCGCGGCCACCGCCGACCTCGTCACCCGGACCTTCGGGCCCGCAGGACGATCCGGCGCGGCGAGCCGTGCCGCCACGATGTCGCGGAACCGGGGATCCGAGGTGTACTGGGCGATCCCCTCGGCGCGGGCGAACGGCAGGGAGCCGATGTTGAGGTCCTGCGGACGCCACCCGAGCATCGTCGTGTCGAGGGTGACCACGATGGCCTGCGCATCCATCGACTCAGCGCGACGGACGAGGCTGGTGACGAGGTCGTCGTCGGTCGACCAGTACAGCTGGAACCACCGCGGCGCCCCGGCGCGGACGGCGTCCATCGCGGCCGCGGTCTCCTCCATCGGAGAACACCCCTGGTTCGAGAAGATGTACGGCACACCGAGTTCCGCGGCCGCCTGTCCGATGAGGACGTCGGAGTCGGGGCGGGCGAGCTCCCCCGCGCCCACCGGGGCGAACAGCACGGGTGCGGGCAGCCGGTGACCGAACAGTTCGACGGACAGGTCGCGACGGGAGACGTCCCGCAGCACCCGTGGGACGATCTCCCACCGGGCGAAGGCCGCGCGGTTCGCGGTCATGGTCGCGCCCTCGCCCGCGCCACCGGCGATGTAGGCCCATGCCCGCTCCGACATGGCCGCTCGTGCCCGGCGCTCCAGCTCGGCGAAATCGGCCGGGACACGGGGGCGGTCACCGAACACACCGGCGGTGTAGATCGCGTTCTGTCGCGCACGTCCCGGCGATGTGGCGCCGACGCCGCTCTCGTCGCTCATGTGGCGCACGTTACCCCCAGCCGCACTACAGGATCGCGCAGCGGATCCGCGGGACCGTAGCTGGACGACCGGTGCACTAGTCTGGGCCCTTGTAGCGGTTTCGGGGGACACCGCGCGCAGCAGTTCGGGGGGCTTCACACAATGCGTACGCCGCGATCGGGGATGTCGGCCATCCTCGGCGACCCGTCCTGCGTGGTGCCCGTTTTTCAACCCGTCGTCGAGCCCGCCACCGGACGCACCGCCGGGTACGAGGCACTCGCCCGCTGGCCCGGGCTGCCGGACATCTCACCGCTGGAGGCGTTCGACGCGGCGCGGCGCGGCGGGTCCGCCGCGACCATGGACTGGTGGTGTCGTCGACGAGCCGTCGAGGGGGTCCACCGCCGCGGACCGGGCACTGCCCGCCACGTCTTCGTCAACGTCGAGCCGGACTGCCTGGCAGCGCCGCCGCCGTGGGGCCCGACACCGGTGCTGACCGATCCCGCCGGCACCGAGACCGGTGTGCGCGTGGTCCTCGAGCTGACCGAGCGCACCCTGCTCCAGGACCCGCCCGCGGTGATCGCCGGGGTCGAGTGGGCGCGCGCGCTCGGGTTCGGCATCGCCCTCGACGACGTCGGCGCACTGCCGGAGTGCCTGGCCCTGCTCGACGTGATCGCGCCGGACGTCGTCAAGCTGGACCGCAGCCTGACCCAGATGTCGGCACACGGGCTCGAGGCGGCGCGAGCGATCAACGCGGCCGGCGACCTCGCCCGTCGTCGCGGGTCGGTCATCCTCGCCGAGGGCGTCGAGACCGACGAGCACGAGGACTGTGCGCTGTCGATGGGCGCGACCCTCGCGCAGGGGTATCGGTACGGACGTCCCGGACCTCTTCCGGAGCGCGCCGCCGAGGCGTCGCCCATCCGCATCGTCGACAGCCGTCGGGGTCGCATCCGCTCGCTGCCCGACATCCTCGACGACGCACCCACCGCGGTCGGTGACGCTCGCGAGGCCGTCGACGCCTGCGCCCTGGTGGAGTCCCTGGCGGCGTCGGAGCACCGGGCGGGATGCGTCGTCGCGACGATGCACGGCGCCCGCCACCTGTCCGCGGAGATCGCCGGGCGCTACCGGGGACTCTCGGGCCGCCACGCCTTCGTCGGCATCAGCGCCCCGGGGCTGGGTCCGTCACCCCGTCCCGGTGTCCGCGGCCCCCGGTCGCCCGAACTTCCCGATCCCGGCGCGTTCGCGGTGGCGTCGATCGGCGCCGACCACGCGGTGGCCGTGCTCGCCGCACCGCTGGTCGCCTCCGACCCCCGGGGATCCGTGCGCTGGTGCATCACCACCGACCGCGACGTCGTCGCCGACATCGCCCGCGCCGTCATCGGGACCCTCGCCCCGCGCTGATCGGTCGCCACGGCGCCGATCGTGCCGGGACTAGCATCCGATGGATGACGTCCACGGCGACCGGAGACAGCGTGTCGGGTACGCCTGACCGGCGCCCCGGCGACGGCTTGACCCCTGCGCAGCAACAGACGTGGCTGGCGTACATGCGCGTCCACCACCGCCTCGAGTACGAGATGAACCACCAGTTGCTGTGTGACAGCGGCCTGTCCATGGGCGACTACACGGTCCTGACGGCGCTGTCGCAACGGCCGGGCGGCCGGGCACGGCTGGGCGTCCTCGCCTCGACGATCGGGTGGGAACGGAGCCGGCTGTCGCGGCACCTCAAGCGGATGGGGGGTCGCGACCTCGTCGCGCTCACGGCGTGTGCGTCCGATGGTCGTGCCACCGACGTGGTCCTGACCGAGAACGGACGCAGCGAACTGGACGCGGCCGCGCCGGACCACGCGGCCTGGGTCCGGTCGGCGTTCTTCCCCGACCTCGACGCCGACCGGACGCGGCAGCTCCGTGAGGCTCTCGAGATCGTGCACGAGAGCCTCCTGCGGACCGGGACGCTGCCCCGCCCCGATCAGACCTGAACCGACCCGCCGTCGACGAACACCTCGCTGCCGGTCATGAAGCTGCTGCCGTCGGAGGCGAGGAACGCCACCGCCGCGGCGACCTCCTCGGGCTTGCCCACTCGCTTCAGCGGCAGCGCCGACCCGAGATCGTCGAGGAACGCCCTCTGCTGCCCGTCGGGCACGAGGCCGGTGAGCCCCGGCGTCTCGGTCGGCCCGGGGATGACCGTGTTGACGCGGATCTTCCGGTCGGCGAGCTCCGCCGCCCACGTGCGTCCGAGGGATCGCACCGCAGCCTTCGACGCGGCATAGGCCCCGAACGCCGGCACGCCCTCCGAGGCGGAGGTGGATCCGGCGAGGACGACGGACGCGCCCTCGTTGAGGAGTGGGAGGACGGTCTGGACGGTGAACACCGTGCCGCCGACGTTGCGGTTCAGGGTCTCGGCGAGGTGCTCGCGGGTCTCGTCCTCGAGCGCGGCGAACTCACCGCCGCCGGCGTTGGTGAAGACGACGTCGAGTCCGCGACCGCGCGACCGGATCGCCTCGGCGAGACGCTCGAGGTCGGCCGGGTCGGTGACGTCGCCGACGACGCCCGTCGCCGCGTCGCCGATCGTGGCGACCGCGTCGTCCACCGCGTGCGCACGCCGACCGGTGATGAACACGTGCGCTCCCTCCGCGGCCAGTCGCTGCGCGGTCGCGAGACCGATGCCCGAGGTCCCGCCGGTGACCAGAGCCGTCTTGTCGTCGAGCTGATGCATGGTGACCCTCCTGGGTGTCTCGTGCGTCGGCATCTCCGGCGCCCCCGGGACAACTAGGTGACATGTCACCTTATTCCGGACCGGTGAATCCGTAGCGTTTCTTCCCGCTGAGCGGGAGACATCGCTAGGGATCGACGTCGCCGCGGTCGCGACCGATCGGCCCGGGCGCGTTCACACCGAAGTGGACACCCAGCATGCGGATCACGAGACACAGTGCGGCACCGACGATCGCGGCGGGCAGGGCCGCGACACCGAGTTGCGTGCCCCCGACGACGACGAGCGCGCCGATCAGCGCCGGGATGGCGTACAGACCACTGGTGAGGACCGTCGGGATCTGGCGGATGAGCACGTCGCGCAGGGTGCCGCCACCGACCGCCGTGATGACGCCGAGGATCACCGCCTGGACCACCCCCACCTCGAACCCCACACCCTTCAACGCGCCGCTGACCGCGAACAGGCTGAGGCCGGCGGCGTCGAGGACGAGGATCGGCGTCGCGAGCCTGTCGGCGACACGTCCCGAGACGAAGGCGACGAGGGCACCGGCCGCCGCGACGACCAGGTAGCGCCAGTCGGCGAACGTCGCCGGTGGCAGCGCGTCGAGGATGGTGTCGCGGATGAACCCGCCACCCAGCGCCGTCAGCATCCCCAGCGTCACCACCCCGACGATGTCGAGGCGTGCCACCCGCATCGCCGTCCACGCACCGTTGAGGGCGAACGCGAAGGTGCCGGCGAGGTCGAGGACGAGGAACGTCGTCGAGGTGGTGTTCACGCCGATGTGTCTACCCTGCTCGGCATGGATCGCGTCTCGAGCCCCGACGGTGTCTCCATCGCCTATCGCGAGGTCGGCGACGGCACGCCCGTCGTGCTGCTGCACCCCAGCGGGCTGTCGCAGGCGGTGTGGCGCGCGTACGGATTCGTCGCCGGCCTGCGCGACGAGCACCGGTTGGTCATGCCCGACTTCCGCGGGCACGGGCACAGCGACAGGCCCCACGACCCGGCCGCCTACGGGATGCGCCGCCTGGTCGACGACATCATCGCGGTCCTCGACGTCCTCGGACTCGACCGCGTCGCCCTCGTCGGTTACTCCCTGGGCTCACGCGCAGCGCTCACCCTCGCGGCGACGCATCCCGACCGCCTCGACCGACTGGTGCTGGGCGGCACCAGTTCTCGGCCTCTGCGTGGCGCGTTCGACGAGCTGTTCTTCCCGGGATGCGTCGCCGTCCTCCGCGAGGAGGGGACCGCCGCGTTCCTCGACGGATGGCAGCGGCAGCGCGGCACGTCACTCGACGCGGGGAGCAGGGCCGCGTTCGAGGCCAACGACCCGCAGGCGCTCGCCGCGTACATGACCAGCGTCGACGCGGAGCCGGGTGTGCCCGACACCGATCTGGCCGGGATCGCCGCTCCCACACTGGCATTCGTCGGTTCCGACGACGGCGGTCGCCTGGAGGACACCCGTCACGTCGCGGCCACGATCCCCGACTGCCGGTTGCTGGTGGTCGACGGCACCGACCACGCCACGACCCTCGCCGCGACGGCGACGGTGCTCCCGGCCGTCCGGGAACTCCTCGCCGCCCGGTAGTCCGGCTCAGACGTCGGCGGTCTGGCGCACGCGTCCGAAGGTCATCGCGTCGGTCACCTTGCCTCGCTTCTCGTCGATCGTGTCGAGCACGACGTTCGCGCGGACACGCCACGGCTGCTCGGGCGCCGAGCGCGGCAGGGAGTCGGCGTCACGGGCGATGTAGCCGGACTTCAGGTCGACCATCGGCTCGTCGGGCAGTGGCGCGTCCCCGCGGTCGGGGTAGGCGTGGGTGTAGCCGTTGGCGCCCATGTAGGCGATGAGCTCGGCGACCGCCTTCGAGGTGAGGTCGGCCCGGAGGGTCCACGACGCGTTGGTGTAGCCGAACGTCCACGCGAAGTTGGGGACACCGTCGAGCATGCGACCCCGGTAGAGGACGTGCTCGTTCGGCTTCATCTCCTCGCCGTCGATCGTGAGACGGATCCCGCCGAACACCAGCAGTTTCAGTCCCGTCGCGGTGACGACGATGTCGGCGTCGAGGTGGTCACCGGACGACAGCCGGACACCGGTCGCGTCGAACGAGGCGATCGTGTCGGTGACGATGTCCGCCTTCCCCTTCTTGATGGCCCGGTAGAGGTCACCGTCGGGGATGACGCAGAGGCGCTGGTCCCACGGGTTGTAGGTCGGGTTGAAGTGCGTGTCGACGTCGTAGTCCTTCGGCAGGACACGCTTGGCCAGGCCGCGCAGACGGGCGCGCGCGGAGTCGGGGTACTTCCGGCAGTACAGGTAGAACGCCAGGGCGATCCCGGCGTTCTTGAACCGCACGATGCGGTGCGCGAGGCCGGCGGGCAGCCGCTTCCGGAGCGCGTGCGCGACGCGGTCCTTCGACGGCAGGATCGTGATGTACGTCGGCGACCGCTGCAGCATGGTCACCTTCGCGGCGTCCCGCGACATCGACGGGATGAGCGTGATGGCCGTTGCGCCGCTGCCGATCACGACGACCTTCTTGCCGGTGTAGTCGAGGTCCTCGGGCCACTTCTGCGGGTGCACCACGGTCCCCGTGAAGTTCTCGAGCCCGGGGAACTCGGGGGTGTAGCCGCCGCTGTAGTCGTAGTAGCCGGTGCACAGGAACAGGAAGCGACACCGCACCGTCTGCGTCTGTCCGCCGACCTCGGTCACGACGGTCCACTCGTCGGTCGTGGTGTCGAAGTCGGCCGAGCGCACGGACACACCGAAGCGGATCTTGTCGGTGATGCCGTAGTCGTCGGCGGCGTCCGCGATGTACTGACGGATGTCGGCACCGTCGGCGATGCTCTTCTCCCCCTCCCACGGACGGAACGGGTAGCTGAGCGTGTAGATGTCGCTGTCGGAACGGATCCCGGGGTAGCGGAACAGGTCCCACGTCCCACCGATGCGGTCGCGCTGCTCGAGCAGGGCGTACCGGATGCCGGGGTTGCGCTCGGCGAGGCGGTACGCGGCGTCGATGCCGGAGAGTCCCGCACCCACGATCACGACGTCGAGGAACTCCGACGAACGGTCACCGGCACCACCGGTCGAACGGTCCTGCACCTGGGTCATGGCAATCCTCTCTGGTCTGCCGACCACGGTACCCACGTTATTGACGGGTCGTCAATAAGAACTTCCGACGAGCGTCGCGCAGCCGATGGTGAGGGCGAGGATCCCCACGATGACCAGCACGTCCACCGGTCCCGGTCGACGATCGCGTCGTGCGACCGGGCCGATCCCACCCCGGTTGTCGAGCGACGTCGCGACCTCGCGGGCGTTCTGCACCGCGAGGCTGCACACGATCGGGAGGCACGCACTCCACTGGACCGCGCGCTGCGTGAACGACTGCGGTCCCGGCGTACGGCGCTGGGAGATGGTCTGCAACAGCGCACGGAAGTCGGTGAGCAGGAACGGCAACAACCGCAGGGCGACGGTGACGCCGACGGCGACCGGCTGCACCGGTATGCGCACACGCGCGAACCACCCGACGAGGCGCTGCAGGAACGCCGGCACCTCGACCATCGGGGTGGTCCAACAGAACAGCAGCGACAGGTAGAGCGAGACCACGGTGATGCTGATCAGGATCCCGAACGTGCTCGCACCGCCCAGACCCAGGCGGACGTCGGCGACGGTCACGTAGGGCGCCCCGCCGCCGAACGCGGTGAGCGAGCCGCCCAGCAGTGTCACCACCGGCACCCACCACGGGAGCCTCGGGAGGGTGCGCAGGGAGATCCGGCCGGCGACGGTCCAGACCACCGCCAGCAGTGCCGCCGCCCCCACCGTCGTCCACGACGGGTTCCACCCGAGCATCAGCGCCGTGGCGACGATCGCGAGCACCTTGGTGCCCACCCACAGGCGTTTGGCCGGCGACGGCTGCGGCAGCACCCGTCCCACGACCCCGACGAGCGATGCGCGAGACGCTCTGCCGCGCACCGGCTCGTCGACGTCGGTCAGAGGTGACACCTCGACGACGCGGTCGGCGATCGCCGTCAACTCGGTCTCGTCGTGGGTGACGACGACCAGCGTGGTGCCCGAGGCACGGACCCGAGCGAGCGCCGCGACCATGGCGTGCCGGGATGCGGTGTCGAGGCCGGCGAGAGGCTCGTCGAGGACGAGCACCCGGGGGCGGGCGGCGAGCAGCCCGGCGAGCGCGACGCGCCGCTGTTGGCCGACGCTGAGGTGGTCGATGCGGGACTCGGCGACCTGGGCGGGGTCGAGTCCCAGCTCGCGCAGGGCCTGCCAGACCAGGCGGCCGTTGGCGTGGTCGACCCCGGCGGCGTCGCAGATGTCGTCGCGGACGCGTGACCGCACCAGCGACAGCCGCGCGAACTGGTGGCCGTAGAGCGCACAGGTCCGGTCGTTGCGGACGGGTTCGCCGTCGACGAGAACGGTTCCCTCGACGGGCTTCTCGATCCCGGCGAGCAGTCGCGCGAGCGTGGTCTTGCCGGCGCCGTTGGCGCCCGTCACCAGGACCGTCTGTCCCGGTGCGATCGACATCGACACGTCGCGCAGCACCGGCCGTTGCCACGGTGTGCCGCTGTCGTGCGCGAAGCGCAGACCCTCGACGCGCACGGCCCCGCCGCGCAGCCATCGGCCACCGCCGTCGGGCACGGGGACAGCCGGCTCCCAGGTGCCACCCGGGACGACGACCGTGGCGTCCGTACCGGCCACCTCGGCGGGCTCGTGGGTCACGTGCACCACGGCGGTCCCGGCGTCGGCGAGGCCGCGGTAGAGGCGCATCAGCCCGTCACGGCCGGCGGCGTCGATCATCGCGGTGCTCTCGTCGCTGACGAGCAGCGCGGGGTCGCGGACCAGCGCCGACGCGACCGCCAACCGTTGGAGCTGACCACCGGACAGCCGCGACGTCTCCGCGTCGAGTTCCAGGTCGAGCCCGACGCGACGGAGCACCGCCTCCGACCGCTCCGGCGTCATGTCGGACACACCCCAGGCCAGATCGTCGCCGACGGCGAGTCCGAGCACGCTGGTCTCGGGCCGCTGACCGATCATCGCCGTGCCGCCGGGCATCCCCAGCCCGACGGCGCCCGGCCGCCACACGTCGCCGGCGGTGGGGACGCGGCCCGAGATGACCCGCGCCAGGGTCGACTTGCCGGCCCCGTTGTGCCCGACCACCGCCACCAGCGACCCGGGCAGCACGTCGACGTCGACACCGGCGATCGCCGGCACCACCGTCTCGGGGTGGACCACGGTGATGCCGCGTCCGTGCAGCGGGACCGGTGCGACCACCGCGGTCTCGGTGGCCGGTGCGTCGTCGCCCGCGACCGGACCCAGACGTCGTGCGATGGACCGCGCCGGACGCCACACGAACACCGCGGTGAGCAACACACCGAGCGTCGACCCGATCAGACCGACCACGGCGATCGTCACGGGCCAGACCTCGAGCGCGCGTCGCACGGCCGCGTCGAACTCCTCCACCTGGGCGATGCCGGCGTTCGCGAACAGTCGCGCGGTGCCGCCGAGGCCGTTGCGGATGTTGTCGAAGACGAATTCGCGGTAGCTGGAGAAGACGGCCAGCAGTCCGGTGGTCAGTGCGGCCGACGGGATGCCGACGACCACCAGGGCGCGCACGACCACCGACGGCGGCGACCACTCGCGGCGGATGGCGATGCCGGAGAAGCACCCGGCGATCGCCGCGGCGCCGACCATGTTCGCGGCGGTGTACCCGCCGAACAGCAGTCCGACGATCCACCCGACGACGGTGGCGAGCACGCACACCGAGAGACGACGGCGGATCCCGAGCACGGCGAACGGGATGGACGCCACGAGCATCGCGGCCCCGGCGATCGGGAGGATGCGGCTCAGGACGCAGATGGCCGCGGCGACGTCGGCCAGGACAGCGGCCTCGGCCACCTCGGAGGCGGAGATGCGCCGGCGCCCGGGCCGGGTTCGCGAGCCGGTGGCGTTGTCGGCGTCATGCAGGGTCGGGTGGCCCATGATCACCCTTTCTCCGCGCGCCTGACGATGTCCGAATCCAGGGTGCCAGAGCGGACGAGTCCGCTCGCCCGAGCGACGGCGGAGTGGAGCCGGGCCGGGGCGGAGGCGGTGGATCCGCGCGTCAGTCCGCGTCGGCGGCGGCCCCGTGCCGGCCGGCGCCGGCGGCGAAGCGCGCCGCACCCTCAGCGGTGCCGTTGACCAGCGACGTCGCCCCGTGTCGGGTCTCGTTCAGCAGGGCCTGCTGCAGCGACAGACCGTGCTGCTCGCGGGCGGACAGACGGTCCTGTCGCAGGCATGTCTGAGGAAACGCTGCGAGTTCTCGCGCGAGGCCCTGCGCGGCCTGCACCGCCGAACCCGACGGCACGACGCGATTGGCCAGTCCCATGGCCAGAGCCTCGTCGGCCGGGACGGCGCGACCGGTCAGGATGAGGTCCATCGCCCGGCTCTCCCCGATCAGCCGGGGCAGGCGGACGGTCCCGCCGTCGATGAGCGGGACACCCCAGCGTCGGCAGAACACACCGAAGACCGCGTCGGCGGCGGCGACGCGGAGATCGGCCCAGACGGCGAGTTCGAGTCCACCGGCGACGGCGTAGCCCTCGATCGCGGCGATCACCGGCTTCGACAGCTCCATCCGCGACACGCCCATCGGGGCGTCGCCGTCGGGGGCGAGGCGGTTGATGCGGTCCGGGTCGCCGGCGATCGCCCCCAGATCCGCGCCGGAGCAGAACGTCGACCCGGCTCCGGCGAGGACCGCGACCGCCGCGGCGTCGTCGGCGTCGAACGCGCGGAAGGCCGCGGCGAGCGCTTCCGCCGTCGGGCGGTCGACGGCGTTGCGGACGTCGGGGCGGTCGATGGTGACGGTCGTGACGGGACCGTCGCGATGGACGCGGACCAGCTCGCTCATGCAGGCAGGCTATGCCCGCCTCCTCACCGCTGGACCGTGTAGCGCAGGTACGTCCAGCCCGAGGCGCGGAAGACCCGCGACTCGGCGAGCGACAGGTCCCAGCGGTGGCCGGCCGGATAGAAGGGTGTGCCGCCGCCGAGCACCGTCGGCAGCAGGTACGGGTCCACCTGGTCGACGAGGTCCGCGACGGACGCTGCCAGTCGGGGGCCGCCGATGCTGAGGGTTCCCGTGGTCTCGGCCTTCAGACGCATGATCTCGTCGCGGGCGTCGGCGCTGCGGACGAGCCGGCAACCGTTAGGCACCGACTCCAGGGAGTCGGAGAAGACGATCCGTGGCGTCGCGCGGTAGATCTCGGCGAACTCCGCCTCGACCGGGTCTGCGCCGTCGCGCTCCGGCGACGTCCAGAAGTCCTCCATCACGTCGTACAGGCGACGCCCGAACAGGAAGGCCGCGGTGTCCCGCGCCTGCACGTTGGACGCCTTGTGCATCTCCTCGTCGGGGACACCGAAGCCGATGCTCCCCGACTCGTCTTCGATGTAGCCGTCGAGGGAGATGTGCATGCCGTAGGTCAGGATCCCCATGTGGTTAGTGTCAGCCCATGAGCGACGAGGCGGACATCACCACACCGACCGACGGCGGAGATCGTCCCGCCGGCTGGCGCGACGACTGGACCGCCGCGCCGCCGGTGTCGACCGCCCGCGACCGCACACCGCCGGACACGCTGGAGTTCCCGACGTTGACCTACGAGGTCACCGACCGCGTCGCGCGGATCACCTTCAACCGGCCGCGGCACGGCAACGCCATCACCGCAGACACGCCGCGCGACATCGCGTCGGCCGTCGAGCACGCCGACCTCGATCCGCGTGTCCACGTCATCCTGCTGTCCGGGCGCGGCAAGGGATTCTGCGGCGGCTACGACCTCGGCATGTTCGCCGAACGGTGGCAGGACCCGGGCGCCGACGAGACCGGCAAGGCCACCCATGAGGTGAGCGTCGACGGCACCGTCCTCGACCCGCGGGTCCAGGCGACCAACCACGACCCGCGCGGGCAGTGGGACCCGATGGTCGACTACGCGATGATGAGTCGCAACGGACGCGGCTTCGCGAGTCTTCTGCACGCCGACAAGCCCGTCGTGGCGAAGCTGCACGGGTTCTGCATCGCCGGCGGCACCGACATCGCGCTGCACTGCGACCAGATCATCACCGCCGACGACGTCCGCATCGGCTATCCGCCCGTGCGGGTGTGGGGTGTGCCGTCGACGGGGCTGTGGGCGCACCGCATCGGCGACCAACGCGCCAAGCGCATGCTGTTCACCGGCGACAGCATCGACGGGAAGACCGCGGTCGAGTGGGGTCTCGCCGTCGAGTCCGCCCCGGCCGACGAGCTCGACGCCGTCGTCGAGGACTACGTCGCCAGGATCGCGCGGATGCCGATCAATCAGCTGATGATGGTCAAGCTCGCACTCAACAGCGCGTTGCTGTCCCAGGGTGTCGCGACCTCGGCCATGGTCAGCACGGTGTTCGACGGCGTCTCCCGCCACACCCGTGAGGGATACGCGTTCCAGACCCGCTCGGCGACAGCTGGTTTCAAGCAGGCTGTCCGCGAACGCGACGAGCCCTTCGGCGACTGGCGGGGTGCGCCGAAGCAGTAGGCGCTCCGGCTACAGGCTTTCCGCTCCACATACAGGCTTCCCGCTCCGGCTAGGGGTTCCCGCTCCACATGTTCGAGGACGCTCCGGATACATCCGGAGCGTCCTCGAACATGTGGAGCGTTTGCGGAGTGGCGGAAATACGTTGCGCCGCAACCGCTCGATGCGAACACTGGGTCGGCACATCGAGAGGAGAATCCCGTGCCCACCCGTATCGGCAACCACAAGTTGCTCAGCTTCGCATCCGACCTCGACGACAAGACCGTCGAGCAGGCGATCGAGGCTGCCCGGCTGCCGTTCGTCCACCCGCACATCGCGTTGATGCCCGACGCGCACTACGGCCGGGGGTCGTCGGTGGGCACCGTGCTCCCCACGGTCGACGCGGTGATCCCCGCCGCTGTCGGTGTCGACATCGGCTGCGGGATGATCGCAGTCCGGACGACCCTCGACGCCGAGTCGATCCGTGGACTCGACCTCGCGGCCCTTCGGCGATCCATCAAGTCGGCGATCCCTCTGTCCCCCGGCAACTACAACCGCGGGACCGACCGATTCGCCTTCACCGCCGCGCGGATCACTGCGCTGGAGGAGTTGGCCGAGCGGGACGCGGTCGACCTCACCCACTCGAAGAAGTGGCGGGAGCAGCTCGGATCGCTCGGGGGCGGGAACCACTTCATCGAGCTCTGCGTCGACGAGGCGGACCGCGTGTGGATGTTCCTGCACTCCGGGTCACGAGGTGTCGGACATCGCATCGCGTCGCGGTACATCACCCTCGCCCAGAAGCTCTGCCGTCGGTGGCACGTTCGTCTGCCGAATGCCGATCTCGCCTATCTCCCCGCGGGGACCGACGAGCTCGACGCGTACCTCCGGGACCTCGCGTGGGCGCAGCGGTTCGCGGCCGAGAACCGGGCGGAGATGATGGACCGGTTCCGCCAGGCGCTCGCGCACTGGTCCGACACCGCCGACCCGGCCGCGCTCGAGGTCGAGCGCATCAACACGCACCACAACTACACCGCGCGAGAGACCCACGGTGGTCGCGAGGTGTGGTTGACGCGCAAGGGCGCGATCGACGCGAGGATCGGCGTCCGTGGGCTCATACCGGGGTCGATGGGTACGCGGTCGTACGTGGTCACCGGGAAGGGGAACGCGGCGTCGTTGTGCTCGGCACCCCACGGTGCCGGGCGACGGTTCTCACGGGCCGAGGCGAAGCGACGGTTCACCGAGGACGACCTCGCGGCGGCGATGGTCGGCATCGAGTACCGCCACGGTGCGGACTGGATCGACGAGATCCCGATGGCCTACAAGGACATCGACATCGTCATGCGTGACGCCGACGACCTCGTCACCGTCGATCATGTCCTCCGACAGATCCTCAACGTCAAGGGGACCTGACCGGGCAGCGCATCCCGTCCCCGGGTCACCCGACCCGGGGACGGGAGCGGGGCGCGGCGCCCGTCGACGACCAGGACTCGCACAGGCTCACCCGGCCTTCTTCGCCGGGGCCTTCTTCGCGGGGGTCTTCTTGGCCGTCGTCGTCTTCTTGGCGGTCGTCTTCTTCACCGCACCCGACGCGGTCTTCTTCGCCGCGGTCTTCTTCGCGGCCGTCGACGAGGTCTTCTTCGCCGGACTCTTCTTCGCGGCCGACTTCGTCGCCCCGGAGGAGGATCCCCCGTCGCTCGACGAGCCCGACTCGCCGCGGCTCTTCACCGAAGCACGCAGGGCCGCGAGCAGATCGGCGACCTCGGAGTCGTCGTCGGCCCCGTCGTCCGACTCGTCGGCGGCCGGGAACGCCTCGCTCCCCTGGGCTTTCGCCTCGATGAGCTTGGCGAGCTCCTTCTGGTAGGTGTCCTCGTACTCGTCCGGGTCGAAATCGGTGGCCATGCTGTCGATGAGGGACGCCGCCATCGACAGCTCCTGGGGGCGCAACTCGGGTTCGTCGTCGAGCGAGGCGAACTCGGGCTTGCGGACCTCGTCCGGCCACAGCAACGTCTGCAGCGTCATCACGTTGTCGACGACCCGCAACGCGGCGAGACGTGTCCGGTTGCGCAGCGTGAAGGTGGCGATCGCGAGACGCTCGGTGTCGGCGAGAGCCTGGCGCAGCAGCACATAGGCTTTGGTCGACTTCGACGCCGGCTCGAGGTAGTAGGGCTTGTCGAAGTAGATCGGGTCGACCTGCTCCTCCGGCACGAAGCCGGTGATCGAGATCTCCGGGCTCCGCTGCACCGGCAGCTCGGCGAGGTCGGACTTCGTGAGGATCACCGTCTCCCCCGAGTCGGACTCGTAGGCGTTGGCGATGTCGGCGAACTCGACCTCCTGGTCGGTCCCCTCGCGCACCTTGCGGTAGCGGATGCGGGTCCCGTCCTTCGAGTCGACCTGGTGCGACGTGCGGTCGTGCGACTCGGTCGCCGAGTAGACCTTGACCGGCACGTTCACCAGGCCGAAGCTCAGGTCGCCTTTCCAGATCGAGCGCATCTGCTCATTGTGCCCACCAGGGGTCCCCGCCGCAGCCCCCTACGCGCCGCGACGTGCCACGGGTTCACCCAACCGTGACCGCAGTGATGCGACCACCGCAGCCCTGGTCGCGGCCTCGACCCGCTCGCCGAACGTCACGTACAAGGGCACATCCGGGATGGAGGGCAGATGGCGCACGCGTCGCAGGCCGTCGGGCAGTGGCCCGATCCGCGGCAGGGGCGTCATCCCCGTACCCGCCCGGGCTGTCGCGAGAACCGTGCTCAGGTCGGCACATTCGCGGACCACGTGGTGATCACGACCAGCCAACGACGCGACCGCCTGATGGCGGACCGCGCACGGCACCCCGAAGAGGACCAGTGCCGTCGACGCGGCACCGTCGGCGCTGAGCCATTCCAGGGCGAGGTCCGCGACGTGGACGCTGCCCTGCGCCGGGCGGGTCAGCATCAGCGCGACGTCGGCGCGGTCGTCGTCGGCGAGTTGTCGGACGCGCTCGCTGCGGGTCAGGCGCACCCGGACGTCGACCGTCGGATGCAACCCGTCGAGGGTCGCGACGACGGCCGGGACGAGGAACTCCGCCGCGTGCTCCGTGGCGGCGACGAGCAGTTCCCCGTCGCCGGGCGGTGCGAGCGCCCGGACAGCGGCGTCGTGCACCTCGAGCAGGGTGCGCGCGCGCTCGACCAGTTCCTCCCCGTCGCTGGTCAGCCCGACACCCCTGCCCTGGGCCATCAGCAGCCGACAACCGAGCTCGGTCTCCAGTTTGTGGATGTGGCCGCTGACGGCGGCCGGTGACAGGTGCAACGCCTCCGCCGCCGGACGCACACCGGACACGGCGGCCACGGTCACGAGGCTGCGCAGCCGGGAGATGTCGAGCGCGGTCACCGGTCCAGTCTGCACCGACCGTCAACGAAACGTGAACGATCTTGAATCCAGTCGGTCACCCGGCGCACCGTCTCCCCATGAGCCGCACACAGAGCACCCCCGCGACGATGTCGCTCGGACTCGCCGTGCCGACCGTCCTGCTGTACGCGGCCGGCTACCCGATCGGCGCCGCGACCATCGCCGTGATGTCGCCGTTCCTGGTCATCCTCATCCGTTTCGCCGCGTCCGCTGTGCTCCTGTGGGGCGTCCTCGCGGTGCGGCGGGTTCCGCTGCCGCCGCGCCGACAACTCGGGCACGCGGCGATCGCCGGCGTCCTCACCCAGGGTGTGCAGTTCCTCGGCTGCTACTGGGGGCTGTCGCACGGTGTGCCCGCCGGGCTCGCGGCGCTCATCGTCGCCCTGAACCCCGTCGCCACCTCCGCGATCATGATGGCCGCGCTCGGGCATCGCGAATCCCGCTGGGGCGTCGCCGCGCTCGTGCTCGCCACGGTGTCGGTCGTGCTGGCCTGCGCGCCGTCGCTGGTGGCCGACCACCACCTGGGTGTCGGCATCGTCGCGGTCATCGTGGGCATGCTCGGCCTGTCGGTCGGCGGCATTCACCAGGGTCGCCGGTGCGTCGGCATGGACCCGATGCTCATCACGGCCATCGGGGTGACCACCTCGACACCGCTGGCCGCACTGGTCGCGGTCGCCTCGCCGATGCACGTCACCGACTGGCCGCGGGCGGGCGTCCTGCTGGTGGTCATGGTCGTCTTCAGCTCGATCGGCGCGACGTCGCTCTACGCCGCGTGCATCGCGCGCTCCGGCCCTCGCGCGGCGTCGATCCTGTTCGCCGTGATCCCGTCGGTCGCCGGTGTGATGGCGTGGATCGGTCTCGGGGAGGCCCTGTCGCCGCTGGCCGTGGTCGGCCTGGTGCTGGGTGCGGTGGCCTGCGTCGCTCAGAGCCGAGCCGGTCAGCCTCGCGCCGGGTCGACGGCCTCCACCACCGACAGCGCCGACCGCGGGCATGCGCGGACCGCACGGGCGACGCGGCCGACGTCCGAGGCCGCGACCTCGGGCTCTCGCTGAACCGTCGCCCGAGGGTCGGCGACGGCGATCGGGTACCCCCACGGGTCCCGCGCGAGCGTCGCGGGCAGCAGCTCGGCACACAGGCCACGACCGTCGCAGCGGGTGAAGTCGATGTGCACGGCAACACGGCCGGCTCGGGTCATCGGTGTCCTCCGGATGTCCGGGCGGCGCATCGCCCCGCCGCGTGGTGGTGGATGTCGTCGGCGAACACGGTGAGCGCCGACCGGACGAGTCGGGCGGTCCCGTCGGGATGCGCGCAGGCGCCGCGGCCGTCGACGGTCGCGGCCAGACGAGCGACTTTCTCGGCACGATCGGCACCCCCGTGGGTGACCAGATCCCGGATCGCCGACGCGAGCGCGGGGAGTCCGAACACACACGGCCCGCACTGACCGGCGCTCTCCGCGGCCAGGTGGTCGGCGATGTCGGCGGTCGCCCGCAGCCCACAGGATCCGGCACCGAGCGATCGGACGATCCCCGCGCCGGGTGCCGCCCCGACGGCCCGGAGCGACCGTGCCGAGAGTGCGAGGGACCCGACCTCCCTGCCGTCGACCCAGGTCCCGTGGAAGCCGCCCACCAGCACCGCGCGGGCGTCGGGGTCGACGAGGGACGCCAGCGGCGCACCGAGATCGCATTCGGCCACGCCGCGGATGCCCCCGTCGTCGGACACGGTGACGAGCATCGACCCGGGCTCGGACCGGGTCCCGCGTTCGCGGAACCAGTCGGCACCATGCCGGTCGACGAGGGCGACGTGCGCGAGGGTCTCGACGTTGTGCACGACGGTGGGTCGTCCCCGGAGTCCGTCCGCCGCGGTCGGGACGCGACGGTCGTGGGGCAACCCGGCTCCGCCGGCGATCCGGTCGACGACGGCGGTGGTCTCGCCGGCCACGAAGCGATCCGGGGCCTCGACCACCGTCGGGACCGCGTGGTCCCATCCCCGTGCGGCACGTGTCGCGATCACCGCGCGGAGTCGGGTCGCGGCGCCCGCGGGCACGTACAGGTACGTCTCGGTGGCACCCACCGCCGACGCCACCGCCGCCAACCCGTCGAGGACGAGGTGCGGGGCCTCGTGCACCAGGACGGCGTCCTTGCGCGAGAGCGGTTCGCCCTCTGCGGCATTCGCGACGACCACCGACCGCCGGCCGCGGGTCATGGCGTCGCGTGCCGTCGCGAGCTTGGTCGCGACCGGGAACGCGGCGCCGCCGCGTCCGGTGAGTCCCGACCGCGCGATCTCGTCGATGACCGCGGGTCCGTGCAGGCGTCGGGGTCCGTGTGTCCGGGCGTGACGGTCGATGTCGTCACCCACGCCGAGCAGCAGTCTCCGCCGACCGCCGGGTGCGGGAGCCATCCCGGTCGGGGATGTCGCGGCCGCGGTCATCGCACACCGGCCATCGGCCGTGCCACACGAGCGGACCGGCGGGGGCCGGCGAACTCGTCGGGCAGGACGAGACGCGCGACGACCGCAGCGACCACGACGATCGCGCAGACGGCGCAGATCGCGATCATCCACCCGTGCCCGGTGTCGGTGCCGCTGCCGAGTGCGTGTGCGAACGCGACCGGCCAGAGCAGGTAGGTCCCGAGGTGGATGATCCGGAAGACGTTCGGGCGCAACCGGTGCCGCATCAGTCCCGTCACGACGACGACGAGCAGCAGGTCGAGCGCGAGTGTTCCCAGACCGACCCACAGGGGCTCGTACCCGGCGCGGAACGGGAGCACCGCGTCGACCAGATCGACCTGTGCATACGGGTCGATCACCATCGTCGCGACGTGGAGGCCGATCAGCAGCGTCGCCCCGAGCGCCACCGAGCGGTGCAGGGACGAGACCGCGAAGCGCGGGAGTCCGGGAAGCGGTCGCCCGGACCGGGCCGTGACGCCGAGCGCGATGGACACGGTCAGCAGCATGAGCGCGGTCAGTCCGGTCCCCCGGCCGAGCGCCCAGATCGCGTCGTCGCTCATGCCGCGAGCTCGCAGTCCTCGGGCCACCCGCCGAGCACCGTGACGACGCCCTCGGCGCTCACCAGGCGGGCCGGGAGCCCGGTGCTCGCGACGACATCGGCTCCGTCGCGGCCGTCGACGATGCAGGCCGTGCTCGCGGTGTTGGCGTCGACGCAGCGACGTGCCGCGACGGTGACGGTGACCCAGAGCTCCTCGGCGGGCATGCCGGTGCGCGGGTCGATGATGTGGTGCCGGTCGACACCGTCGGCGTCTCGCCACCGGCGGTGCAGCGTGCTGGAGGTCGCGACGCCGCAGTCGCCGGTGACGGCGATCTGCGCCCGCGGCCGTCCGGGTCCGTCGTCGACGAGGATCTGCCAGCCACCGGCCGGATGCGCACCACGCGTGGCGATGTCGCCGCCCAGTTCGACGAGGACACCGCTGCCGGTCCGGGCCGCGACGACGTCGGCCGCGAGGTCCGCGGCGACGGCCTTCGCGGTCGCCCCGAGGTCGAGCAGAACACCCTCGGGCACCGTGAGGAGATCCCCCTGTCGACGGACCATCCCGGCGTGCGCGCGGTGGGCGGCGAAACGTGACCGCTCGAACCGGCGTGCCGGATCCACCGGGCCGGCGGGGTCGGCGAGCGACTCCAGGTCGCGGTCGTACCCGAGTGCGACGAGTCGATGACCCACGGTCGGGTCGACGGCGCCGTGGGAGGCGCGCGCCGCATCGAGCGCCGCGTCCACGAGGGTGGCGAGCATCGGCGAGATCGGTGTCGGACGGCCGCGTCGGATGGACGACGCCGACACCTCGGCGTCGTCGCGGAATCGACTGCAGGCGCGGTCGACGTCGTCGAGCACGGTCTCGACGATGGCGCGGGCGTCGTCGAGCACCGACGGATCGGTGACGGTGACCGAGGCGTCGAGGCCCCAGACGGTCCATGCCGCTGTCTCGGTGGCCATGTCAGCTCCCACTCGTCTGCGCGTGGCTGTCGCCGCTGCCGGCCGAGATCGTCGGTGCGGTACCCCAACCGGACTGGTCGCTGCCGGTACCCGACTGACTTCCGTCCGTGGTCGAGCTGTCACCCGTCGTCGAGCCGTCCGTCGACCCCGTGGTGTCGGTCGAGGAGGTCGTCGACGTGGTGGAGGACGTCGTTGACGATGTGTGGTCGGTGTCGGCGTAGGCCATCCCGGACGTGATCCCGATCGCTCCCAGGGCGGCCATGCCCACAGCGGCGG
Organism: Williamsia serinedens; assembly: GCF_024171725.1. Classification (GTDB taxonomy): domain Bacteria; phylum Actinomycetota; class Actinomycetes; order Mycobacteriales; family Mycobacteriaceae; genus Williamsia_A; species Williamsia_A serinedens. The sequence continues at coordinate 661,702 of NZ_JAMTCG010000002.1, read as the reverse complement.
CCGCGGCGCGGGCCCGGCGGATGCCCCGTTCGGGTGTGGTCATCGTGCATACCTCTCGTCTGGCCGACGGTGGGGATGTCGGCGATGACGTCGAGTGTGCGAATCGAAACTGTGGGGACGCTGGCAGCACGATGTGAGGTCCTCCACGACCCGCGCGGAACAACCACGGCCGGGCGTGGTGTTGACCCAGGGTTTGCACAGATCCACCCGATGGGAGAGCCATGACCACCCAGACGACCCGACGCATCGTCCTCGCCGCCCGGCCGCACGGAGAGCCGACCGACGACGATTTCCGGTTCGAGGAGGTGGAGCTTCCCGACCTGTCCGACGGCCAGGTGCTGCTGCAGACGCTGGACCTGTCCCTGGATCCGTACATGCGCGGACGGATGAGCGCGGCGAAGTCGTATGCGGCGCCGGTCGAGATCGGGGACCCGATGGTGGGGGCGACCGTGTCCCGCGTGCTGGAGAGTCGCGACCCGTCGTTCTCCGAGGGCGACGTGGTGCTCGGCTACGGCGGCTGGCAGACGCACTCGGTCGAGTCCGCGAAGCACCTGCGTCGGCTCGACACCTCGGTGGCACCCGCGAGCACCGCGCTCGGCGTGCTGGGCATGCCCGGCTTCACCGCGTACTCGGGCCTCCTCACCATCGGGAACCCGCAGCCCGGGGAGACCGTGGTCGTCGCCGCAGCAGTCGGGCCCGTCGGCTCGGCCGTCGGGCAGATCGCGAAGCTGAAGGGTGCACGCGCCGTGGGCATCGCCGGTGGCCCCGAGAAGGTCGCCCATCTGCGTGACGAGTTCGGGTTCGACGCGGCGATCGACCACCGCGCCGACGACTTCACCGACCAGCTGGCCGCGGCCACCCCCGACGGGATCGACGTCTACTTCGAGAACGTCGGCGGTGCCGTCTTCGACGCGGTGTTGCCGCGCATGAACACCTACGGTCGCATCCCGGTGTGCGGGCTCGTCGCGAACTACAACCGCACGTCGCTGCCCGAAGGTCCCGACCGCAGCGGTGCACTGATGGGGCAGATCCTGACCCGCAGCCTCACCGTCCGCGGGTTCATCCAGACGGAGTTCGTCGCCACACAGCAGGAGTCGTTCCTCCGCGAGGCGACGCAGTGGGTCGCCGACGGGAAGCTCAAGTACGTCGAAGACGTCACCGACGGCTTCGAGAACACCCTCGACGCGTTCCGCGCGATGCTCGCCGGGCGCTCGTTCGGCAAGACCGTCGTGCACGTGGCGGACTGACCGCCGTCGCCCTCACTGCCGCGTGAAGACGCCGTCGTTGCCGTCGGAGGTCAGGTACTCGACGGTCATCTTCGGCCCGTCGAACGTCACCGCCGAGATGGACCCGGGCTCGGCGTTCTCGCTGTACGGCGCGAACGTGAAGACGTTGCCGTCGCGGTGGGTCAGCGGGTACCGCGTCTGGCCGCTCGGGCCGAGCGCGATCACGAGTCCCCCGTTCTGCTCGCTGATCACCGCCGGACCCCAGTACGCACTATGGTAGGTGCCGACGTACGTCGAGTTCGGCTGCGCCGGAGCCGGGTTCGCGGGTGCAGGCTTCCCGACCAGAGAACCGCTGGGTTCGGACAGCCCGGCATAGGCGTTGCCGTACAACTCGTCCCACGGCTGGCGCTCCTCGCCGAACTGGACGAGGTCCATGAACCTCATGTTCACCGCGTCCGCGACACCGATCGGCGCCGCGTTCGTGAGCATGATGATCGCGACGTCGGCCGACGGCATGACGACGAAGTTGGTCCCGGCACCCGAGGCGAAGGCGCCGCTGTGGGAGTACGTCGTCCGCCCGTCGGACGTGGTGGAGGCGTTGAAGCCGTATCCGTAGAAGCCGGCGCGGTCGGCCGCGGACCCCGGCATCGCGGTGCGGATCTCGGGGATCGTCGCGGGCAGGATCGAGTCGGGACTGAACACCTGGGTGCCGCCCGCCTCACCGTCGGCGAGCATCGCGGCGAGCCATCGCGCCATGTCGTTCACCGACGAGCTGGCCCCACCGGCCGGTGCCTGCGCGTCGGGTTCGCGCTGCATCGGGGTGACCACCCACTTCCCGTTCTGCTTCACGTGGCCGACCGCCCGGTCGGCGCGACCGGCGAAGTCGGAGTACCGCATCGACGACGAGCGCATGCCCAGCGGGGAGAAGATCGACCGGTCGGCGAGTGTCGCCCAGTCGGTGCCCGCCTTGTCCGCGACCGACTGGGCGGCCGCGGTGAGCCCGAAGTTCGTGTAGTCGTACGTCGTCCGGAACGGCTGCAGGGGAAGGAGCCGCAGCCGCTGCAGGATGGTGTCCCGGTCGTAGCCGAACTCCTCGAGCTTGTCCCCCGCATGCTCGGCGAGACCCGACCGGTGGGCGAACAGGTCGCCGACGGTGACGTTCGCGGTCACGTACGGATCCGACAGTGCGAAGCCCGGCATGTTCGCGACCACCGGGGTGTCCCAGCTGACCTCGTTCTGCGTGATCTGTGTGGCGACGACCGACGCGCTGATCGACTTCGACACCGACGCCAACTGAAACACTGTGTCCGCGTCGACCTTCCGCCCGGTGGCGAGGTCGGCGACGCCGAACCCTTTCGCGTACACGGTCGTGCCGCCGTGCACCACCGCGACCGCGGCACCGGGGATCCCCGTCCGGGACAGCTCCTCGGAGATCATCGTGTCGAGGCGGCCGACGGCCTTGCTCACAGCGTCGGCGGGGAGTCCCTCCGCAGCTGCTGCGTTGACGTCGCCGGCGCTCGCCGACGAACTCTCGCCGGACGATCCCGGTGAGCCCGACGAGCAGGAGGACACCGCGAGGACGAGACAGGTCGCCACGACGGTCGCCGAGAGCACGTGAGTTCGCGCGCTGCGAGACGCGGTGCGAGACGCGGTGCGAGAGAGGTCACGGATCATCGTCGCTCCGGTGTGACAGGCCGGTGGCCTGTGACACCGACTCTGGACGGATCGAACACCCGTCACGCGCGTGATGTACTCCGTTTCGTCGCATTCGAGATCGTCCGAATTCGTTCCGCGACAGTTGGTGGACAGTTGCGCTGAGCAGGTCGTGTGTACAGGTCGTGACCCCCGGATAGGGTCGGGGACATGGCCGCCTACGAGCACTCCGATTCCGTCGTCGTCGCCGCTGATCCGGACACGGTCTACGCCGTCGTCTCCGACGTCACCCGGACCGGGGAGTGGAGCCCGATCTGTGAGGCGTGCTGGTGGGACGAGGAACCCGGTCCCGACGGGCCGCGCGAGGGCGCCTGGTTCACCGGTCGCAACGTGACCCCGAACCGCACCTGGGAGACGCGATCCGTCGTCGTCGCCGCCGAACCCGGACGGGAGTTCGCCTGGCTCGTCGGCGGGAAGTTCGCGCGGTGGGGTTACGTGGTGCGACCCGTCGACGGCGGCACCGAGCTCACCGAGACGTGGGAGTTCCGCGACGACGGGATCGAGTTCTTCCACGAGAAGTACGGCGACGAGGCGCAGTCGCAGATTCAGGACCGCGTCGACGCCGCGCACAGTGGGATCCCTGCCACACTCGCTCGGATCAAGGACGTCGTCGAGGCGTCCTGACCACGGGAGTCTCTGCTCCGCAGACCTTCTCAGGCTTGCCTGTGCTTGCTGGACGCGCTGGTCAGCCCCCTGTTTCATGGTCGTCATGACCGAGAACCCGACTCAGCACACAGCCGAACCGCACGCCGCGGGCGCCGCCAGCAAGCTGAATTGGTTGCGCGCCGGTGTCCTCGGCGCGAACGACGGCATCGTCTCCGTCGCCGGCATCGTCATCGGTGTCGCCGCGGCCACCGCCGCCCGCGAACCCATCCTCACCGCGGGCGTCGCCGGTCTCACCGCCGGCGCGGTGTCGATGGCCCTGGGCGAGTACGTGTCCGTCTCGACCCAACGGGACACGGAAAAGGCGCTTCTCGCGAAGGAGCGAACTGAACTCGACGAGCAGCCGGAGGAGGAGCTCGAGGAGCTCGCCGCCATCTACGAGGCCAAGGGTCTGTCGGCGGAGACCGCGTGGCAGGTTGCGACGGAGCTCACCGAGAACGACGCGTTCGCCGCCCATGTCGAGGCCGAGCTCGGCATCGATCCCGAGGAGCTCACGAACCCGTGGCATGCGGCGCTGTCGTCAGCCATCGCGTTCACGCTCGGGGCCCTCCTGCCCCTGCTCGCCATCGTCCTACTCCCGGCGCACCTGCGGGTCCCTCTGACGTTCGTCGTGGTCGCAGCCGCGCTGGCTCTGACCGGTTACGTCAGTGCCGTCGTCGGAGACGCCGACCGTCGTGCCGCCGTCCTGCGTGTGACTGTCGGCGGCGTGATCGCCATGGCAGTCACGTATCTCATCGGCACGCTGGTCGGCACCGCCGTCGGGTAGTCGCCGGTCGCTCAGGCCAGCGCCAGGAACAGCTTCTCGAGTTCGGCCTCCGTCATCGGCTCCTTGGCCCCAGGGTCGCCGGTGATGCACTCACGCAGCCCGGTGGCGACGATCTTGAAGCCCGCCTTGTCCAGCGCGCGTGAGACGGCGGCGAGCTGGGTGACCACGTCCTTGCAGTCGCGGCCGTTCTCGATCATCGAGATCACGCCGCCCAGCTGACCGTGCGCACGGCGCAGTCGGTTCAGCACCAGGGCGATCGTCTCGTCGTCTCCGGTCATGTCAGTCCTCCCGTGTCAAGAGACCATCGTACCCCCGGGGGCATGAACCCCCGGGGGTCGACGGTGGTGAGGTCAGGCGTCGCCGAGTGCGGCGATCGCCTTGCCGAGCAGCTCGGCGGCCTGCGACGCGACCGGCTCGAGACCGGCCTCGCCGGTGACCGACACCATGAGGTCGGGGTTCATCGCCTCGACGATCATCGTGCGGCCGGACTCGTCCGCCGTGTCCGCGCGGACGACGACGTTGCAGGGCAACAGCATCCCGATCTGGGGCTGCACGCCGAGCGCCTTGTGCGCGAGCGTCGGGTTGCAGGCACCGAGGATGGTGAACTGCTCCATGTCCTCGTCGAGCTTCTGCTTCAGGGTCGCCTGCACGTCGATCTCTGTCAGCACGCCGAAGCCCTGCTCCTTGAGCGCGGCGGTCACCTTCTCGCGTGCGGTCGCGAAATCGGTGTCGGTCAGGGTCGTGGTCAGTCCGAGTTCCATCGTTCTCTCCTTCGTGTCGATTGTCGTGAGGTCAGTTGTGGGCAAAGCTGATGGACGGCAGGATCCGCTTCAGCCACGCGGGTGACCACCAGCCGGCATGGCCGGTGATCCGGAGCAGCACCGGCAGCAGGATCAGCCGGATGAACACCGCGTCGAGCAGGACCGCCACACCCAGGATGATGCCCATCTCCTTCGGTGGGAGCGGATCGGCGAGGGCGAAGCTGAAGAACACCGCCACCATCACCGCGGCCGCCGCGAAGATGACGCGGCCCGAGTGCGCCATGCCGTCGATCTGCGCCGTGTGCGGGTCGCCCGATTTCTCGTAGTGCTCCTTGGCCGTGGCCAGGAGGAACACCGTGTAATCCATCGCGATGGCGAAGATCATCGCGAAGAAGAACACCGGTCCCCACCCGTCGAGAAATCCCTGCGGGGTGAAGCCCAGCAGCGACGCCCCGTGGCCGTCCTGGAAGACCAGCTTCGCCACACCGAACGCCGCGCCGGTCGAGAGCAGGCTCACAACCGTTCCCATCAGCGCGATGAGCGGCGCCTGCAGGGCGACGAGCAGCAGCAGGAAGCCCATCACCAGGATGACGCCGACGATGATCGGCAGGTAGTCGTTCAGGGCCGTCTGCAGATCGAGGTTCTCCGCCGGCGCACCGCCGACGAGAGCGTCGACCGGGAGCCGGTTGCGCAGGGTGTCGAGGATCGACCCCATCTGAGCGTTCGACGGGTCCACGGTCGGGATCGCCTGCATCAGCGCGTATCCCGAGCCGTCACGCGCGGGCTGGGGCGGGGTGACCATCGCGATGCCCGGGCTCGACGACGCGGCCGTCGCAGCGGTCTGCGCGTCGGCCGCCGGGGCGATGATCTGCAGGGCCCCGGGCGCACCCGGACCGAACTGCTCCTGCACCAGGGCGTATCCCTGCCGCACCGGCGCATCCTGCGGGACGACCGAGATCGACGGCATCGCGACCTTGAGCCCGAACACCGGTAGCGCCAGGAGCACCAGGATCCCCAGCGACACGACGGCGAACGGCCACGGATGCCTGTGCAGCAGCGAGCCCCAGCGGTGGAAGACCGGCGAGCGGTGCTCCTGCTTCTTGGCATACGGCAGCGACACGGCGTTGACCTTCGGCCCGAGGGCACCGAGCACGGTGGGCAGCAGGGTCAGGGTCGCGAGCAGGACGAACACGACGGCGAGCATGATCCCGACCGCCATGGTGCGCACCGCCGGAGCGGGCACCAGCAGCACGGCCGAGAGGCTCACCAGGACGGTGAGTCCCGACAGGAAAACGGCCTTGCCCGCGGTGTCCATGGTGTCGACGACGGCCTGTCGTCGGTTGCCCCGTTGCTTCAGCGCATCTCGGAACCGCGAGACGACGAACAGCGCGTAGTCGATACCGAGCGCGAGGGCGAACATCATCGCGAAGTTCATGGCCCACACCGAGATCGGGGTGATGTGGTTGAGCAGCACCAGGCCACCGGCGGATGCGACGAGTCCCGCGATGGTCAGCAGCAGTGGCAGACCGGCCGCGACCAGCGACCCGAAGGCCAACACCATGATGGCGAGGGTGACCGGCCACGAGAAGAGTTCGGCCTTGATCATCGCGTCGTGATTGGCCTTGTTGAAGTCGGCCCACAGCGCCGACGCACCGGTGGGATAGACCTCGACTCCGTTCTTCGACAACGCGGTCAGTTGCGACTTGTGATCGTCGACGGCGTTCACCATCTCGTCGGTCGACGCGTTCGCGCCGGCGATGAGGATGCCGGTGTGACCGTCGCGGCTGATCGTCATCCCGGGCTGCGGCGCGACGATCTCACCGAAGCGGGGGTCCGTCCCGAGCTCACGACCGACCTGCGTGAGCACCGCCTGCATGGACGGGTCCGAGACGGTCGCCGAGTTCGAGTGGACGACGACCTGGACCGCCGACGAGGCGTTGCCGCCGAAGTGCTTCTGCGCGAGGTCGCGCACGGCGACCGACTCGGAGCCGTTCGCCTGCCATCCGGCACCGGCGAGGGACGAGAACACCGAGGGTGCGAACGCGCCGAGGACGACGATCGCGGCGAGCCACACGCCGAAGACGACCCGACGGTGGTCGCCGCCCCAGCCGCCGATGCGGCCGAGAACACCCGGTGGCGAGGCCTCGGGATCGGCGCCCGACCGATCGGGTGGCGCGGTGGTGTCGGTGCTCGTCATTTCTTCCGTCCTGTCAGTCGAGAGAAGATCGATCCGGTCGCGGTGCTCGCGTGGCCGTCACACCACTGCGAGTCGGGTACCCGTCGCTTGACGGATTCGACGTGTCGACCGCACCCGGCCCACGTCGTCTTGCCGCATGTCCTGCAGGTCACCGCGTGGCACATGGGTCAGTCCTCCTGCGTCGTCGTGAGGGTGGGCGGCCCCGAGCGGGGTCGTTGGAGCTGGGCAAATGCCGGCGTGCGGGCGACGACGGCCAGCGCGTCGAGCAGGTCGTCCGCGGCGTCGCCCGTCGGGATCTCGGTGATCACCGGCCCGAAGAAGGTGCGACCGTCGACCGTCACGAGCGGCGTGCCCGACGGCTCGCCGTAAGCGGCCACAGCGGCCGCATGGGCGTCCGCGACCGCAGCGTCGTGAGCCGGATCGTCGATCGCCGCCGCGAGAGCCGGATCGAGTCCGCACTCCTCGAGCGCGGCCCGGGCGACGTCGGTGTCGACGTCGGCGTGATCGAGATGGATCCGCCGGCCGAGTGCGGCGTACAGCTCGGCGAAGGACTCGTCGGGCGCGGCCGCGAGAAGCCGGCCGCCGGCACGCGAGATCTCCATGTGGTGGGCCATTCCGGGATCCATGTTGCCGCTCGCGATCGCGTCGGCGTTCAGGACCGCCAGGCTCATCTGCCGCAGGGTCAGCGTCACGTCGTCGTGGCGACCCGCGACATCGGTCAACCACCGCGACGTGGCCCACGCGAACGGACACGCCGGGTCGACGTGGCAGTCGATGTTCATCTCGCCTCCTCCTGGGTACCCCTAGGGGTAATTTCCGATGTGTGGACCGACCCTGCGGGTCGGTCGGATGACCAGGACTATACCCATGGGGGTATACGAATGTCGAGAGGTCTCGCCGGAGGTGCCCGACGAGGACACTCGACTGCAGTCGATGACCGAGGAGGAGCGCACCATGGCAGAGGCGCCGTTGATCGTCCACGAGGACGAACCGTTCAACGCCGAGACCCCGCCGCACCGCCTGGGTGACCACATCACCGAGCCGGGATCGTTCTACGTGCGTGGACACGGGCCGGTCCCTCGGGTCGACTCCGACCAGTGGGAGCTGGTGGTCGACGGGATGGTCCGTACATCGCTCAGACTCGGTCTCGACGGCCTCCAGTCCCGATTCGCCGGCCACACCGTCGAGGCCACGCTCCAGTGCGCGGGCAATCGGCGCGCCGAACTGATGGCCGTCCGAGACATCCCGGGCGAGGCTCCCTGGGACGTCGGCGCGATCTCGACCGCGCGGTGGACCGGTGTGCGCCTTCGCGATGTCCTCGACGACGCCGGCATCACCGATGAGGCGACCCATGTCGCGTTCGACGCCCCCGACCTCGCCTCGGAAGCCGACCCACCTCAGGCCTTCGGCGGATCCATCGACCGGACGAAAGCGATGTCCGACGATGTCCTTCTCGCATGGTCAATGAACGACGCCCCTCTCCCCGCCGTGCACGGGGGCCCGGTTCGCGTTGTCGTCCCCGGTTACATCGGCGCACGCAGCGTCAAGTGGGTCCAGCGGATCACCGCGCAGGACGGGCCGTCCGACAACCACTTCCAGCGCGTCGCGTATCGGATGCTCGCTCCCGGGCAGGAGCCGGGAGCCGATGTCGGCGTGGAGCTCGACGCCACCGCCGTGACGTCCGCGATCGTCTTGCCCACCGACAGGAGCGCGGTGCACGCTGGATGGACGACGATTCGCGGCTACGCGGTCTCCGGTCACGGAGAGCGGATCCTGGCCGTCGAGGTGTCCGTCGACGGCGGCTCGACCTGGCGATCAGCGGATCTCGAGACGGAGTCCGCGCTGTGGTCGTGGCGGCACTGGACGCTGGCCACGGAACTCACGCCCGGCGCCCACACCATCGTCGTCCGAGCGCGGGACACCGGCGGGGGTCAGCAACCCGCCGACAGCGCTGACGTCTGGAACCCCAAGGGCTACATGAACACCGCGCGACACGCGGTCCACATCACCGCGGAGTGATCACGCGGGCGTCTCACCGCGCGGCCGCAGGTCGGCGGTGTCGGCGAACACGAGGCCGCCGTCGTCGGTGAGGACCGCGAATCGACGCGCGGCGTCGGCGATGCGGGTCGAGTTCACATCCACCGGGTAGGTCTCACTGTCACCGAAGTCCTCGACGACCTTCCCGGTCACACTGCGATCGGAGTCGGCGAAGGCGATCACGTCCGCACCCACCTCGGGGGTCCACGCCACGGTCGACTCCGTTCTCGATCCGGTCGCCGGAGGGAGACCGCGTTCTCGGCTGCACGCTCCTCCGGACCATAGCAGCGGGATGGCAACCGGTGTCCGATTGGCGCGTCTCCTCTTTCAGCGTCCTCTCAGCATCGACAGGTCATACTCCGGCGGTGGTCGACGAGCGCGGGGTCGGTGGTCTCACACGTGTCGCCAGCGCGTACAGCGCAGTCGCGGCCTTTGCCATCACGTTCCTGCTGGCGAGTGGTCGCGTGCATCATCGTGCCGACGAATCGACGTTCGGCTTCGTCTGCAGTGCGCCGTTGAGCTCGTGGGCAATCGCCATCTGTGTCGCGATCATCGTCTCGCTGATCGTCGGCGGCGTGGGTCGCACACTCGTCCGGCGGCGCTGACGCCGGGACGCGGACGACGATCTGCAGGGCCGCTACTCTTGACCCCTGATTAGTCGGTCGTCAATATAGAACGATGTCGAAACAAGCGGCGGCGTGCGGCGCTCCTCTGCTCCGAGAGCCGCTGTCACCGGACGCTGCAACCGATCTGGCGCTGATGTTCAAGGCGCTTGCCGACCCCGTACGGCTGCGGCTGCTCAGCCTGGTCGCGAGCCACGAGGGTGGTGAGGCCTGCGTGTGCGACATCTCGCCGACGTTCGACCTCTCCCAGCCGACGATCTCGCATCACCTGAAGGTCCTGCGATCGGCGGGGCTGCTGGACTGCGAGCGCCGCGGGACCTGGGTCTACTACTGGATCGTTCCCGCTGCGGCACAACGACTCTCGACGGTCCTCGACGTCGCCACCCCGGGGTCGACCGCCGGTCTGGTCACCTCGTGACGACTGCGACGCGCGACGACGCAGCTGTCGTCGGGAAACTGTCCACCCTCGACCGATTCCTGCCGGTCTGGATCGGCTTCGCGATGGCCCTCGGATTGGGTGTGGGTGCCCTGGTTCCGGGTCTCGACCGCCTGCTCTCCGCGATCTCTGTCGACGGCGTCTCACTGCCCATCGCGGTGGGATTACTCGTCATGATGTACCCGGTGCTGGCGAAGGTCCGCTACGACCGCCTCGACACGGTGACGGGCGACCGCCGCATGCTCGGAGCGTCCCTCGTCCTGAACTGGATCGTCGGGCCGGCGCTCATGTTCGCGCTCGCGTGGCTGCTCCTCCCGGATCTCCCCGAGTACCGGACGGGCCTCATCATCGTCGGTCTCGCGCGGTGCATCGCGATGGTGATCATCTGGAACGACCTCGCCTGTGGTGACCGCGAGGCCGCCGCGGTTCTCGTCGCGATCAACTCCGTGTTCCAGGTCGTCATGTTCGCTGTTCTCGGCTGGTTCTACCTGTCGGTGCTGCCCGGATGGTTGGGGCTCGAACAGACCACGATCTCCACCTCGGCTTGGCAGATCGCGAGATCCGTGGTGATCTTCCTCGGGATCCCCCTCGTCGCAGGCTTCCTGTCACGGCGGATCGGGGAAAAGGCCCGGGGTCGCGACTGGTACGAGGGGATGTTCATCCCGCGCGTCGGCCCGTGGGCGCTCTACGGTCTGCTGTTCACGATCGTCATCCTCTTCGCACTCCAGGGCGATCAGATCACCTCGCGTCCGCTCGACGTCGCCCGGATCGCACTCCCCCTGCTCGTCTACTTCGCCGTGATGTGGGGCGGAGGATATGCGTTCGGCGCGGCGGTCGGCCTGGGTTACGAACGCACCACCACGCTGGCGTTCACCGCCGCGGGCAACAACTTCGAGCTGGCCATCGCCGTCGCCATCGCGACCTACGGCGCCACGTCCGGACAGGCTCTCGCGGGTGTCGTCGGCCCGCTCATCGAGGTCCCCGTCCTGGTCGCATTGGTCTACGTGTCGTTGGCGCTACGCCGGAGGTTCGCGACGGGTTCATCGCAGAGAGTCCGCCACGATGCCTGAGGCGCATCCCGTGGCGCGCCGTCCGAGCGTGCTGTTCGTCTGCGTGAAGAACGCCGGCAAGTCACAGATGGCCGCCGGGCTCCTTCGCGCCGCCGTCGGCGATCGCGTCGAGATCCACTCCGCCGGAACGGCACCCGGATCAGCTGTGAATACGCAATCCCTTCAGTGCCTACGCGAGATCGATGTCGACATCAGTGACGGGCATCCCAAGCCCATCGATCCCGGCCTGCTCGGCCGCGTCGATCACGTCATCACCCTCGGGCGCGAGGCCACGATCGTCAACCCACCGCCCGGCGTCACCATCGAGAACTGGGACACCGACGAACCGTCCGGACGCGGCGTCGAGGGCATGGAGCGGATGCGCCTCATCCGCGACGACATCGCCAGCCGCGTCGACGATCTCGTCCGACGCCTCGACCGCCGGTAGCGCAACCGGGCCCGCCAGTCGGTGTCGACGGCTCAGCCTCCACCCGATCGTGATGCAGCCTCCACCACCGCTTCAACGTCCTCTCAGGGTGACGGGGTCACCATCGAAGGTGCGTCGACGACGACGCGTCCCGTCGATCTCGAGAAGTCGGTGATTCTCAATGAAGAGAACGTCACTGTCCGCCGCCGCGACCATCCTGGCCGGCAGCATCGCAGTCGCGACAGCCGGATCCGCATCCGCCAGAGCAGCGGAGAACGATCACGATCCCACGATCCCGACCTGCCCGTCGGTGTCCGCGGTGCACGACCCCGACGGCCACGCACCGTTCCTCTACCTCGGACGGGAGGTCGTCCCGGTCGGCAGCTCGGTCACCGGGACATGGGGCTTCTGGTCAGGCACGTGCTGGGTGCCGCTCGACTGAGCGGCGTCACAGAACGACGTCGCCCAGTCGACGTGTGAGTTCGCGCGCGTAGTCCAGCTGCACGCGCAGCCCCTCACACGCCTCCTCCGCTCGTGTCCTGAACGCGAGCAGTACCTCTCGTGCGCTCTGCCGCGTCGCGGCGGATGTGCCGTCGGCGGTCGACGCGTCGATCGCCTCGAGCACCTCCCCCATCTCCTCCAGCGAGAACCCGAGCGGCTTCATCCTGCGAATGGTGAGCAGACGGTCGACGTCGTCCTGTGTGTACAGCCGGAAGCCGCCGGCTGATCGGGCTGACGGCTGGACCAACCCCACCTCGTCGTAGTGGCGAATCGTCTTGATCGACAGTTCGGTCGCCTCGGCGACCTCGCCGATCTTGCGCAGCGCGGGGCGCTCGTCGGACGCCATCTCAGTGCGCACCGGTCAAGCGGCCGCTGAGCCGGGCATGGCGACCCGCGCTCTCGTCGTTCAAGCCGACGATGGTGGCGCACTTGCCCTTCGCCGCGTACTTCCCGGTGATGGCGTCGAGCGTGGCGACGGTGGACGCGTCCCAGATGTGCGCATCGCTCATGTCGAGGACGACGTTCGCGGGGTCGCCGACGTAGTCGAACTGGTGGACGAGGTCGTTGCTGCTCGCGAAGAACAACTCCCCGCGCACCGCGTAGACACGTGTGTCCTCGTCGGGGTGGGCCACGTCGACGACCTCGGTCAGGTGCGCGACCCGACGAGCGAACAGCACCATCGCGGTGAGGACGCCGACGCCGACGCCGTAGGCGAGATTGTTCGTGGCCACGGTGACGGCCACCGTCGCGAGCATGACCAGCGTCTCGCTCTTCGGCATCCGTCGCAGGGTGCGCGGCGAGATGCTGTGCCAGTCCATCGTCCCGACCGACACCATGACCATCACCGCGACGAGGGCCGCCATCGGTATCAGCGCGACGATGTCGCCGAGGCCCACGACGAGGGTCAGCAGGAACACACCGGCGAGAAACGTCGAGATCCGCGTGCGCGCACCGGACACCTTCACGTTGATCATCGTCTGGCCGATCATCGCGCAACCGCCCATGCCGCCGAAGAACCCGGTGACGACGTTGGCGACGCCCTGCCCGACGCCCTCGCGGGTCTTGTCGGAATGGGTGTCGGTGATGTCGTCGACGAAGGTCGCCGTCATCATCGACTCGAGCAAACCGACCACCGCCATCGTCGCGGCGTACGGCGCGATGATGCCGAGGGTCTGCAGCGTGTACGGCACGTCGGGGATCAGGAACGCCGGCAGGCTCGACGGGAGTTCGCCCTCGTCACCGACGGTGGGGACCTGACTCCAGCCGAAGACGAGCGTCGCCGCCGTCAGCAGCACGATCGAGACGAGCGGCGCGGGCACCACGGTCGTGATGCGCGGCAGCAGGACGATCATCGCGATGCCGACGACCACGAGCGGGTAGACCAACCAGGGCACCCCGATGAGGTTCTTCAGCTGCGCCAGGAAGATGAGGATCGCGAGAGCGTTGACGAATCCCACCATGACGCTGCGCGGGACGAACCGCATGAGCTTCGCGACACCGAGCGCCGAGATGACGACCTGGATGAGGCCCGCGAGGATCACCGTCGCGATGAGGTAATTCAGGCCATGGCTTCTCACCAGTGGAGCCACGACGAGCGCGACGGCCCCGGTGGCCGCGGAGATCATCGCCGGTCGCGCGCCGACGATCGCGATCGTGACGGCCATGGTGAACGACGCGAACAGCCCGACCCTGGGATCGACGCCGGCGATGATGGAGAACGAGATGGCCTCGGGGATCAAGGCGAGCGCCACGACGAGGCCGGCGAGGACTTCCGTGCGCAGCCGCTTCGGCGACCGGATCGCACCGAGGACGGACTGCAGCGCAGCGGGACTCGGTTCGGTGGACACGCCGACAACAGATGTGGACAAGAGGCGACTCCGTTCGGCCGTGGCCGGGATGCAAGCGGGATGGGCGCGTCGTTGCGCTCTCGGGTGGTCGCGAGGGCCGCGCACGCCGGCAGGCGGCGGCTTCGTCGCGGAACGCGGTGAACTCTACCCGAGGGGGAGAGTTTCGCCGAATCGCGGGCGGCCCGCCATCGCGAGAAGCATCACCCCGGCGATGACCTGGGTGAGCACCGTGTAGCCGACGACAGCCGGGACCGAGCGCTCGTAGAGCGCGCCGATGAGCACGGACCCGCCCAGCCAGGCAACTCCGTAGACCGCCGCGAACACCCCGAATCCGGTGCCACGGCGTGACGGCGGGACGAGTTCGGCGACGACCGCTCGAAATGTCGACTCGTGGATCCCCATCGAGGCACCCCAGATCACGGCTCCGGTGACCACGAGCGCGGTCGACGTCGTGAACGCCAGCGTGGGCACAATGGCGGCGAGCGGGAGGGCGATCAGCAACGCGCGCGTGCCCACGCGATCGTAGAGGCGCCCCGACGCGATCGCCGCGACCGCCGCTGCAGCCATCGCGGCCGCGTAGACCACAGGTATGAGCGCGTCGGCGACGACGTGACGCTCGTGCATGTGGAAGGCGAGTACCGCGAACGTCGACGAGCCGGCCATCGCGACCGCCGTGAACGCTGCATAGCGCCAGAACTGCGCGGGAAGCCGCCCTCTCTGCTCGGCGCCGGCGGCAGCGGACACCGTCGAACTCTCGTAGGCCCCGGGCATCGGAACGGTTCGGCGCAACCACAACAGAGCGAGCAGGGCGAGCGCACCGGGCACGGCCAGCGCGGCGAACCCGGCGCGGTATCCGACGACCGCGACCATCGTCGCGACGAGCAGAGGTCCGAGGAGCGCCCCGGACTGATCGAGGGCCTCATGCACCGCGAACACGTGTCCCCGACGACGACCAGCGCTCGCCTGCGCCAGCATCGTGTCCCGGGCCGGCGTACGGACGGCTTTTCCGAAGCGTTCGACGACGATGAGGACCGATGCCGACCACAGGGCAGCGGTGACGGCGATGAGGGGTGCGGCGACCGCGGTCATCGCATAACCGAGCATCGACTGGTCCCAGTGCCGCCCGATGCGATCGGAGAGCGGCCCCGTCACCATCCGTAGAATTAGCGCCACGGCCTCGCCTGCGCCGGTGATGAGCCCGACGAGTGCGGCCGATGCCCCGAGCGTCGCGAGGTACGGCCCGGTGATCGATCGGGCGCCCTCGTAGACCATGTCGGTGAGCATGCTGACGACGCCGAACCCGACGACGAACTGCATGGGGCTCAGGCGGTTCGAACGCCCGGCTCGCGGTCGGGACATCACCGGCGGGCGGTCACCTCGTCCGCTGCGTGGCGTTCCGCACGCTCGGCGATACAGATCCCGCGGGCGACCACCAGTGCGGTGGCCACCGAGCAGGGGATCCACGCGGCGGCGAGGCCGAGGAGGGTCAGGCTCATCGTGCGGCCTCGACCGATGTCCGTCCGCCGACGTCCACCATCGACCGCAGTCGCAGCGGCAGATGCGGTCGGAGTGCGGCGAGCACGGCGTCGACGACCACCGGCGCCGCGATCACCGCGGCGACGGCGACCGCGATGGAGGCGACCACGTCGGTGAGCCAGTGGGCGCCGAGGTAGAGCCGAGACACCGCGACGGCGGCACTCAGCAGCGACGCCGTCGTGATCGCGGTGGTCCGCGCGGCGCGCGATGCCGTCACCGTCAGCGCCGCGGCGAGCAACAGAGCGGCGGTACCCGTCACGTGTCCGGACGGGAACGACGCCGCGGCTTCCGGCGATCCGATCTGGTCGATCGTGGGAGGCCGCAACCGGTTGATCGCCAGTTTGAACACCTCAGCGAGGGCACCCGCGATCGCGACGGTCCCGAGAACACGCATTCCCCGGTCGAGGATCTGGTCACGCCGGATCAGTCCGACTGATACGACGACGGCGGCGATCGCCACCCACATCGGTGCGAAGACGGTGCTGAGAGCGGTCGCGAGATGCGTCGCCCAGGGCGTCCGGTGGTCGAGGAACCAGCGCAGCGTCGCATTGTCGGCGCCGGCGGCCGGGTCATGATGGACCGCGATCGCGAGCCCGAGACCCAGCACGGCGGCAACCAGGACGAGCGTGGTCGCAGCACGCGCACGAAGAGACATGAGAACACCGTGCACGACGTCCGCTGTGAGGACGCTGAAAGCGCATGCGGTGCAGGCTTCACGCAAACTCCACACACCGACACCACGAAATCCATACACCCTGCTCACTCGCCCGGTGATTCTCCGAAAGACGGACGAACGCGACACCTCGGTCACGGCGCCTTGTTGCAACCGACGCCGTGCCATCCGTATACCCAACGGGGCACGGGTAAGGACTACGGAAGGGCACGCGATGATGAACGGCGCGGGGATGGGGATCGGCGGCTTCTGGGTCGTGATCGTGTTCCTGGTGGTGGTCGTCGTCGGTGTCGTCGCTGTCGTCGTGATGCGCGGCGATCGAGGTCGGGGCACGGTCGTGACGAAGGAGCCGACAGTTCACGAGGGGACCGCTCGTGATGTGATCGAGATGCGATACGCACGCGGCGAGATCACCGCCGCCGAGATGCGCTCGATGCTCGACGACCTCGACCACCGCCGCTGACGCCGGACCTCGGAGGAGCACGCCATGCACGCAGTCCTGCACGCCCTCGAGGTCGCCGGTTCGATGGCGTGGACCATCCTGTGGCCACTCGTCTTCGGCTTCGCGATCTCCGCGGTCATCCAGTCCGTCGTCCGCAAGTCGGCGATCACCAGCGCGCTCGGTGGGGACGGGCCACGCGAGCTGCTGGTCGCCACGGGATTCGGCATGGCGTCGTCGTCGTGTTCGTACGCCGCTGTCGCACTGGCACGTTCACTCTTCCGCCGGGGGGCGTCGTTCATCTCGGCAATGGCCTTCGAGATCGCGTCGACGAACATGGTCATCGAGCTCGGCGTCGTCCTCGCCCTGTTGATGGGGTGGCAGTTCACACTCGCCGAGTTCGTCGGGGGTCCGATCATCATCGTGCTGGTCGCGGTGATCTTCCGGATCATCCTGCGCGAGCGGGTCATCGCGGCGGCACGCGAGCAGGCGGACAAAGGCATCGCCGGCTCGATGGAGGGGCATGCCGGCATGGACATGTCCGTCGCCTCCGACGCCGGCTTCTGGCGGCGCCTGTTCTCCCGCAAGGCGTTCACCTCGGTGTCGGAGATCTTCGCGATGGAGTGGGCGGCGATCTACAAGGACATCATCGCCGGTGTCCTGATCGCCGGCGCCGTGGCTGCGTGGGTTCCCGACAGCGTCTGGCGGGCACTGTTCTTCGAGGGCCACCCCCTGGCGTCCGCGGTGTGGGGGCCGATCATCGGACCGCTGGTCGCGGTGATCAGCTTCGTGTGTTCGGTGGGCAACGTGCCGCTCGCGGTGGTGCTCTGGACCGGCGGCATCAGCTTCGGTGGCGTCGTGGCGTTCATCTTCGCCGATCTGCTCATCGCGCCGATCCTGAACATCTACCGAAAGTACTACGGGACCGCGATGACGATCCGGATCGCGGCCACCTTCTACGCCGCTATGGTGATCGCCGGCTGGATCGTCGACGCCCTGTTCTCCGGACTCGGCCTCGTGCCCGATCCGTCGAGCGCGCACATTCCCGACCAGGGGATCTCGTGGAACTACACGACCTGGCTGAACATCGTTGCGCTCGCGCTCGCCGCCATCCTGGTGACCCGGTTCGTCCGCACCGGCGGTCTACCGATGCTCGCCCACATGGGCGGCGACCCGTCCCGGGACTGACACCCGACGCGCGGCGACGGGCAGACGGAGCGTGAAACGCGCACCCCGGCCTCGGCCGTCACTCGCCGCGGAGAGGGTTCCGCCGTGCGCGTGCGCGAGCGACCTGGCGATGGTGAGACCGATGCCGCTGCCACCGGTCGCGGTACTGCGGGCGGAGTCACCGCGAAAGAACCGGTCGAAGACGTGCTGGAGGTCGCCGGCGGCGATGCCCTCGCCGGTGTCGGCCACGACGACGTCGACGCCGCCGTCCGCGGCCGTCGCGCCGATGCGTACCGTCCCGCCGGCGGGCGTGTGGCGCAGCGAGTTGTCGAGCAGGACACCGATGATCTGACCGACGCGGTCGAGATCCACCTCGACGGCGACGTCGTCGACGTCACCGACGTCGAGCGTGACCCGGGAATCCCGGCTGCGCGGGAGCGCGAGTGTCACCGCGTCGTCGACGACCTGCCGGACGGGGACCAGCTCGGCGGTCAGCGCGAGTTCCTCATCAGCCGTCGACACCGCGCCGAGATCTGCCGCCAGACGATGCAGACGACCGGCCGCGGCGCGAATCGCCTGCAGCGTCCGGGCGTCGGGTTCCCGCACACCATCCTCGATGGCCTCGACCTGCGCGGTGATGGTCGCGACCGGCGTCCGCATCTCGTGCGCCAGGTCCGACATCAGCCGTCGTCGGACTCCGTCGGTCGCGGCGAGCCGTTCACCCAGGACGTTGATCGACTCACCGAGACGGTCGAAGTCAGCACCCAGGCCGGACGGTCCGACACGGGTGTCGAGGCGGCCCTCGGCCATGTCGGCTGTGGTGGACGCAACCGATGCGATCGACTGCTGGATCCGGCGCGTGAAGTACCACGCCACACCGATGCTCAACAGGACGGCGACGAGCAACGCGACGCCGAGCGACAGCACCAGAGCCGAGCGGAAGGCGCGATCGGCGTGCTCCACACCCATCGGGATGTTCGCCACACCTGCCTCGATGAGGTGCTTGTGGAACAGGCCGGGGGCGATCGCGGCGGCGATACCCGCCGCGGTCAGCGCGCCTGCGACAACCACCGCGCTCTGCGCGATGAGCAGACGTCGAGCGAAACCCGATCCGGGAGAACGCCGCCCCATGATCATCCCTCTCCCATCCGATAGCCCACCCCTCGCGCGGTCCGGATGTACTTCCCCACCGCGGCGTCGTCGCCGAGTTTTCTGCGGAGATGCCCGACGTGGGTGTCGATGAGGTGGGCGTCGCCCACCCAGCCCGCCCCCCAGACCATCTCGATCAGCTGGTGTCGAGTCAGAACCACGCCTCGGTGGCGTGCGAGCGCCTCCAGGACATCGAATTCCGTTCGTGTCAGGGGGACGAGGCCCCCCGCGGCGCGAACCTCACGGGCGTCCAGATTGATCTCCAGGTCGCCGATCACGATGACGTTCCGAGGCCCGGTGTGCTGCGCGGTCCGAGGTCGCCTCATCATCGCCTGCACCCGTGCCGTCAGCTCCCGGGGAGAGAACGGCTTGGTGACGTAGTCGTCCGCGCCCACGCCGAGGCCGACGAGGGTGTCCACTTCATCGGACCGCGCCGTGAGCATCACGACGTAGGCGTCGGAGAACATGCGCAACCGACGACACACCTCGATGCCGTCCAGGCTGGGCAGACCGAGATCCAGAACGACCACGTGCGGGTCCGACGCGCGAGCACGCTCCACCGCGCCCAGACCGTCGACGACGTGTTCCACCGCGAAACCCGCCCGGTCGAGGTACGAGACGACGACCTGAGCGAGATCCACCTCGTCCTCGACCACCAGGGCCCGGAAGGCCCCGCCACCCTCGTCGACACCCATCCCCACATCGTCGCGAAGGGGCGCCGGTCTGTCGACCACATCGGAGCCGATCACCGATCTCCATCGAATCTCCATGATTCGAGAACCAGTCCTCGACACCACGGTCCGATCATCGAGGGCATGACTGAGAACACCCTTCGTCCTCGCCGTGTCCGACGCGCAGCGCTGGCGGTGACCGCACTCGCCGCCGGCGCGACCATCGCGCTCACCGCCTGCGGGACCTCGTCGAGCGACACGTCGGCACCCGCAGCCTCGTCCTCCGCCTCCGCCACGGCGTCGGCCGGGTCACACAACGCTGCCGACGCGATGTTCGTGCAGATGATGATCCCGCACCACGAGCAGGCCGTTCAGATGTCGGACATGCTGCTCGCGAAGTCCGGCATCGACCCCCGCGTGGTGTCGCTCGCACAGGAGATCAAGGCAGCACAGGCCCCGGAGATCACCACCATGAAGCGGTGGGCGTCGTCGTGGGGAGTCTCCGCCGACGGCGGCATGTCCATGGATCACGGCTCGATGGACCACGGGACCATGGACAAGGGTTCGATGTCCGGGATGATGTCCGCCGACGACATGAACACGTTGCGGTCCGCGCAGGGGGTAGACGCGGCGAAGCTGTTCCTCAACCAGATGATCCAGCATCACGGCGGGGCGATCACCATGGGGCAGAACGAGATCCGCGCCGGCAAGAATGCCGACGCGAAGCAGCTGGCACAGTCGATCGTGACCAGCCAGCAGCGTGAGATCGCGACGATGCGTCAGCTCCTCACCCAGCTGTAGGGATCTACGCTGCAGGGATGGCCCTGTCCCTCCACCGCGTCGTCGCGGGCGCACGCACGCGGCTCGCCCGCGTCCGCGTGCGGCTCACCGTGGTGGCCACGGCGCTGCTGGCGGTGGGGCTGGCGATCGCTGCGGGGGTCATGCTCCTCGTCCTGCACCAGTCGCTGCTGAGCACCGCCGATGGGGTCACCCGTGCTCGCGCATCGGAGATCGCCGACGCGCTCCGCACCACCCCGGTCGCGTCGCTCGACGCCGGTGTCCTCGCCCCGACCACGAGTATCGACCTCATCCAGGTCGTCGACGCCGACGGACGCGTCCTCGTCGCCACCCCCGGTGACCGCGACGTCCCGCTCGCAGCGCCGGGTGCGGCCGGGTCCACGCGGACCCTCGACGACGCCAGGATCGCCGGCGACGACGACACGAAGTACCGGGCGACGGCGCGGGCGGTGAGCACCCCGGGCGGTGTGGTGACCGTGATCGTCGCCGCGGCCGAGGGACCGATCGACCGGGTGTTGTTGATCGTCGCGGCGATCGTGGCCGCGGTGTTCCCGCTGATCCTGGTGATGATCGCGGTCGCGACCTACGTGTTGAGCGGCCGAACGCTCGCCCCCGTCGAGAGGATCCGGGCCCGCGTCGCGGCGATCACGGGCTCCGGACTCGACCAGCGTGTCCCCGTCCCCACGACGCGGGACGAGATCGCCGACCTCGCCGAGACGATGAACGCGATGCTCGACCGCCTCGACGCGGCGCACCGCCGGCACGTGCAGTTCGTCGGCGACGCCTCCCACGAACTACGCAGCCCGCTGGTCACCCTGCTGGGTCTTCTCGACCTCGCCGCATCTCGCGGGGACGGTGTGGACCAGGCGACGGTGGCGCAGGTGCTGCTGCCGGAGGCACGTCGCCTGCACGACCTGATCGACGACCTGCTTCTGCTCGCCCGATCCGACGAGAGCGCGACACCTCTTCCGATGTCCGACGTCGACCTCGACGACGTCGTCGACGCCGACGTCCGGAGGCTGCGCGACGACACCCCGGTCACCGTCACCGCGGAGGTCCACGCGATCCGCGTCCGCGGTGATCGCGAGGCGCTGACTCGCGCGCTCCGCAACCTCACCGACAACGCGGTGCGACACGCTCGCACCTCGGTCCGGATCACGATGTCGCAGAACTATGCCGACGGGGTGGCGACGATCGACGTCGACGACGACGGCCCCGGCATCCCCGCGCACGACCGTGGTCGTGTGATCGAACGCTTCACGCGTCTGGACGAGGCCCGGTCACGCGGGGACGCCGGAGGGTCCGGCCTCGGGCTGGCCATCGTCACCGAGATCGCACGCGCCCACGGAGGGTCGCTGACGATCGACGATTCTCCGCTCGGCGGCACCCGCGCCCGGTTGACGATTCCCGTCGACGGGATCGAGGATGCTCAGTCCACGGCGACGAGTCGGTAGCCGACCCCGCGCACCGTCTCGATGGAGGCGCATCCGAACGGTTTGTCGATACGGCGGCGGAGGTAGCCGATGTAGACCTCGACGACGTTCTCGTCGCCCTCGAAATGAGCGTCCCAGACGGCGTGGAGGATGTCCGCCTTGCTCACGGCGACACCGACATTGCGCATCAGGAACTCGAGCACCGCGAACTCCCGGGGCGTCGGCGCGAGCTCCGTCCCGCGCCGCGAGACGGTGTGTGCTGCGGGGTCGAGGACGAGCGACCCCGCGGTGAGCACCGACGGACGTTCCGGGGCTCCGCGACGGATGAGCGCACGCAGCCGAGCCACCATCACGTGCACCGGGAACGGCTTCACGAGGTAGTCGTCGGCCCCGAGGTCGAAGGCGTCGATCTGGTCGTACTCACCGTCTTTCGCGGTCAGCATCATCACCGGCGTCCACACCTCGCGGTGTCGGAGTTCGCGGACCACCTCGTACCCGTTGCGTCCCGGCAGCATGATGTCGAGCACGACCGCGTGGTAGTCGCCATGAGTGGCGCGCGCGAGGCCGGTGTCCCCGTCGTGCACGACGTCGACCGCCCACCCCTGCGCGACCAACGTCCGCCGCAGCGTCTCGGCCGCGTTGCGGTCGTCCTCGACCACCAGGATGCGCACTCCCGTACCCCTCACCCAGGTGAGGCTCACCTGTTTCAGCCATTTCTCAACAAAACTCTGCTTGCATCACGCGTATGGATTCCATCAACGGGATACCCGCCCATCCGCTCTTCGTCCATCTCGCGGTTGTCGCGATCCCACTGCTCGCACTCCTCGGAATCCTCACCGTGGTGTGGCCCGCGGCGCGCCGCAAGCTCGGGATCATCGTGCCGATCGTCGGGTTGGTGGCGGTGGTGATCACCCCGCTCACGACGTCGGCGGGTGAGTCGCTGGAGAAGGTGACCCGGCCCAATCCGGTCTTGGAACAGCACACGGAACTCGGTGACCAGATGATCTACTTCGTGGCTCCGCTGTTCGTCGCGGTGGTGCTGTTCTGGGCGGTGAACAGTCCCGTCGTGATGAATCGTCTCCCGTCGGCGCCGGCCGGCGCGGTCCGCGTCGGGTCGATCGCGCTGGCCGTGATCACTGTCGTGTTCGCGGTCCTCGCGATGATCTGGGTCTATCGGATCGGTGACACCGGCGCGGAGTCCGTCTGGACGCGCTGACGGACCCCGCGCGGTCTCTCACTGCGCCGCGGTGACCTCGATCTCCAGGGCCATACCGGGCAGGGCCAACCGGGCCACCCCGAGCAGCGTCGCCGGCGGAGACGCGTTCGCGGCCGCCAGACGCGTGCTGATCCGGGCGTACTCGGCGAGCACACCGTCCATGTCGGTCGTGTAGATCGCGAGCCGCACGACATCGGGCCAGCCCATCCCCGCGAGCTCCAGCAGCGTCTCGATGTTCGTCAGGGTCAGGTCGATCTGCCCGCCGATGTCGTCGACGTGTCGCAGCGCGCCGGTGTCGTCGACCGGGCCCTGGCCGGCGAGGGCCAGCAGTCGGGTGGGGGCGGGCCGCACCTGTGCCTGGTCGTATCCGAACACCTCCGACCACGGGGTCGGGTTGATGCGTTGGACGGTCGTGTCGGTGACGGTCATCGTGTCGTTCCTTCTCTGAGGTGGTGATGTCCCCACCGTCGCCGACCCTGTTTGCAGGAACCTTGCGGGCTTCTTGGTGCGACGCAGCCCTTGTCGGATCCCTCAGCCCTGGTCGGATCCGCCGAACGGGTGGTCGATGACGAAGCGCCACGCGCCCTCGTCGTCGCGGATGGCGATCTCGGACGTGATGCCGTGCAGATCGATCGGTGTTCCGTCGGGCGCATGGCCCCCGCTCATCTGATGCGCGCTGCTGCCGAGCGCGAGATCGTCGGCGACGAGCCAGAACCGGTCGGTCCCCGTGATGGTCCCGCCCAGCGCGACGAAGTCGACGAGTGCCTGACGGATCGCCGCGGTGCCGCGCACCTCGGGTGCACCGGGTCCGGGCACGATGATCGCGTCGTCGGTGTACATCGAAATCATCGCGTCGATGTCGCCGGCGTTGAACGCCGCCTCCCACCGGTGGTGGAGATCGTGGACGTCGAGGACGGGTGCGGTGTGATCGGTGATGGTCATGGTTCTCTCCTTGTGATATGACCGGATTTGCCTGTGGTGGTGGTGATCTCGGGGTCAGGGTGTGCGGGTGCCGTGGACGGCGAGGGCACGTCGGGCGTAGACCCTCGGCGCGATGCGGGGCACCAGCACCCGGATCGGCGCCGGGGCCGGGCGCAGCATGTCCCGCAGGACGGCCGGATCGCCCTCGTACGCGAACATCCCGATGACGAGGGGCATCGCCGACTTCGGCACCGACGCCGCGCCGGCCTCACCGACGGCATGCCACTCGGCGGGCTCGAGGTGGACCGCCGCCAGCGGCAGCACCGATCGCTCCTCCACCTCCAGGTGATCCCGCAGGGAGTCGAAGAGGTCCTCGAGCGCCGACGCCAGGCGCCGGGTGGTCGTGGCGTCGACCGCCTCGCACCACCCGGAGCGGGCGTCCTCCACCCGGGTGAGTGCGGTGTCGATGCCGGCGTGCTGCGCCTCGACGACGTCGAGCATCGCCGCGTCCTCGCCGGTCAACCGCTCGCGCAGAAGCGGCCACAGGAGTTCGTCCTCACCCTCGTGGTGGTGGTGCATCAACGTGCACAACAGCTCGAGGTGTTCGTCGACGCGGTCGCGTTGCCGGGTGTCGGCGTCGCGAACCCGTCGGACCGCGGCCGGCGCGAGTCGGAACTCACGGAGCAGCGCGGTGTGCACGACGAGCATGTCGCGGACGTCGACAGCGGAGGTGTTCTGCGCCGCGGTCATCGAATCGACCCGTCGGTGGTGCCTGCGGTGGCACCGCAGTGCCACCGCGCGTCGCGGTGATCCCACCAGCACCGCCGGTCGTGGCGATGCCGGTGCGTCAGGTCGGGGATGGGTCCGGGGATGGGGATCGTGCTCGGTGATGTCATGCCGATGACGGTAGGAAGCGCAGGTCACGCGGCCCATCCCAGAAATGTGGGGAATCCGCGTCGTCGCGTGTCGGGACCCGCTCAGCCGTGCGACAGTGCCGGCATGGCACGCCCCGCCCCCTCCCTGTCGCTCCGTGATCGTCTGGCGCGCGACCTCGCGGCGCCGTCGTCGATGGAGGATGTGGCCGACCGCGTGTACGCCGCGACACGTCGTCACATCGACTTCGATTTCGCGTGCTTCGCGACCACGGACCCGACGACCGGTGTCCTCACCTGGGCGTCGAAGACGCGTGACCTCGGCGTCGGCGACGTGGACTTCGCGGCCGCCGAGTACGGGGCGCCGGACATCAACAAGTTCGACGAGATCGCCCGGCGTGACCCACCGGTCGCGATCCTGTCGATCGACACCGACGGCGACCTGTCACGATGCCGTCGTCACCGCGAGTTCATGTCACCTGTGTTCGGGTTCGGCGACGAGCTCAGAGCATGCTTTCTCGGTCGGGCCGCGACATGGGCGGTTCTCGCGCTCTATCGGCGCGCGGACGAACCGTCGTTCACGCCTGCCGACGCCGCCGTGATCGCGGCGACGGGCGCCGTGGTCGCAGACGCCGTGCAGCGCGCGCTGTTCCGGCTGCCGCCACCGGGAGGGTCACACGCCGGCCCCGACCGCGGCGGGCCAGCCGTCGTCATCGTCGATGCAGCAGACCGGGTGACCCACATGACGGCCGGCGCGCGCGCTGCCGTCGATGTCCTCGGCGGTCTCGACCACGGTCAGTTGCCCCCGGGGATCCTCGCCGTCGTCGCCTCCACGCGGACATCGGGCGCACCGCTCACCACGCAGACCCTCACGCGCGACGGCACGTGGCTCAGTGTCCGGACCGCGCCACTGGACGGAGTCGCGACCGTGCCCGACGTCGTGGTCACCGTCGAACCCACCTCGCGGGCCGCGGTCAGTCGCATGGCTCTGGCCGCGCACGGGCTGACCGCACGTGAGGAGGACGTCGCCCTGCAGGTCCTGCAGGGCGCGCACACCCGCGACATCGCGGCGACGCTCCATCTGTCCCCGTACACGGTGCAGGACCACCTGAAGACGATCTTCGCCAAGCTCGGCGTGTCCAGCCGTCGGGAGATGACCGCACGCCTCGTTCTCGACGCCTGAGCGCGGTCATCCGCTCAGATGACACCTTTGTGATCGCACATTGACCTATGGTGATCCAAAACCCGGTGCTGCAACGACGCGCCACCGCGGGACCGGAGGCGCTCCCATGACGATCAATCTCAGCCGTCGACCCACGTACGGCACCGACGACCGTGCGCTCGCCGACCGGCTCGTCGCCGACATCCTCGCCGCCGGTGGGACCCGTGAGTCCCTCACCGCGGAGGTCCTGGTGCTGATGCTGTGGTCCGCGGGCCACCGCACCGACGTCGAGTCCCGCGCGCGACGCATCGCCGACATCATCGCCCACGAGACAGCCGCACCGGCGGTCTGAGCCACCCCCGCGCCCGCACCCGCCCGGGCCGCGACCTGGGACACTGGGGGCATGGCGGACACGCTCGACGTCGACGGCCGCACGGTGTCGGTGACGCATCTCGACAAGGTGCTGTACCCGGCGACAGGTACACGCAAGGCCGAGGTGATCGAGTACTACGACCACATCGCGCCGCTGGTGCTGCCGCACCTGTGGTGGCGACCGATCACCCGTAAACGCTGGCCCGACGGCACGGGAGCGCAGCCGTTCTTCGAGAAGAACCTCCCGACGAGCGCACCGGAGTGGTTGAGCCGGAGAGTGATCGAGCACAGCGACCGCACCGCCACCTACCCCCTCGCCACGTCCCGCGCCGACCTGATCTGGTTCGCGCAGCAGGCCGCGTTGGAACTGCACGTGCCGCAGTGGACCTTCCCCGTCGACGACGCGCCGCTGGCGAAGGCCGACCGCCGAGCGAACCGTCTCGTGCTCGACCTCGACCCCGGGCCGGACGTCACGCTGGCCCAGACGGCCGAGATCGCGCTGCTCGTCCGCGACATCCTCGACGGCGCAGGACTGGTCGGGTACCCGGTCACCAGCGGCAGCAAGGGCATCCACGTCTACGCGCCGCTGCCCGCCACGGTCACGTCGGACAACGCGCGCACCGTCGCCAAACAGATCGCGACGGCGCTCGCGGCCGAGAGGCCGGACGACGTGACCGCCGTGATGGCCAAGGCGGTCCGCGCGGGGAAGGTCTTCATCGACTGGAGTCAGAACAGCAGCGCGAAGACGACGCTGTCGCCGTATTCACTCCGCGGCCGGGACGCGCCGATGGTGGCGGCGCCCCGCACCTGGGACGAGTTGGCGGACCCGGACATCGCCCACGTCTCGCTCGCCGAGATGCTCACGCGCGTCGACGACCTCGGTGACCTGCTCGCCGACCTCGACATCGCGATACCGGACCCGACGACCCCCGCCGACGACGCGGTCGACCCGGTGGCACCCGGCGTCGTCGACCTCTCCGAGTACCGCCGCAAGCGGGACAAGACCCGGACCCCGGAACCGTTCGGGGACAGCCGCGAGGACGTCGACGTCGAAGACTCCGAGCCCCCGGCCGGACCGATCTTCGTCATCCAGGAACATCACGCACGACGTCTCCACTACGACTTCCGCCTCGAGCACGACGGCGTCCTGGTCTCGTGGGCCGTACCCAAGAACCTGCCGACCGACCCCGGCCAGAACCGACTCGCGGTGCACACCGAGGACCACCCGATGGACTACGCCGACTTCGCCGGCGACATCCCGGCCGGCGAGTACGGCGGCGGCCACGTCGAGATCTGGGACCGCGGCACCTTCGAGACCGAGAAGTGGCGCGACGACGAGGTCATCGTGCGGCTGCACGGCGAGCGCATCCAGGGCCGGTACGCACTCATCAGGACCGGGGACAAGAACTGGCTCGCGCACCTCATGTCCGACGAGCCGCGGCCGATCGTCCCCGACAGCCTCCGGGATCCGCGTCCGATGCTCGCGACGCTGGAACCCGTCGAGGCTCTCGACGCGACGGACTGGGCGTTCGAGGGCAAGTGGGACGGATATCGGATTCTCGCTCAGTACACCGACGGCGCCCTCCGCTTGCGGAGTCGCTCGGGCATCGACATGACCGCCGACTTCCCTCAACTCGGTTCGCTCGCCGACGATCTCGGTCTTCTCGACGTCATCCTGGACGGGGAGGCCGTCGCGATAGACGCGAGCGGTCGGAGCAACTTCACCCTGTTGACCGGGCGCGCCGCCGCCGACGGCGAGGTCGACGTCCGCTACCTCGTCTTCGACATCCTGTTCCTCAACGGCACCTCGTTGCTGCGCAAGCCGTGGCGGGATCGTCGGGCCGTGCTCGAGGAGATCGCCCCGCTCTTCGCGCGCGACCCGGTCATCGAGGTACCCCCTGTGCTGGAGGGCTCCGGCGAGGAGGCCATGACCCACAGCCGCGACCGCGGCTGGGAGGGTGTGGTCGCCAAACGGCGCGACTCGGTCTACCAGCAGGGACGACGGTCGACCACGTGGCGCAAGCAGAAGAACTGGCGCGACATCGAGGTGGTCGTCGGTGGATGGCGCCCCGGCAAGGGCAACCGGTCCTCGACCATCGGGTCGCTGCTCGTCGGGCTGCCCGAGGACACCGGACTGCGCTACATCGGGCGCGTCGGGACCGGTCTCACCGAACGCCAGCTGGCCGAACTCACCGCCGAGCTCGAACCACTCCGGCGCAAGACCTCACCGTTCCTCGAACGCCTCGACCGGCCCATCGAGCGGGACGCGGTGTGGGTGCTGCCCAAGGTGGTGGCCGAGGTGCGCTTCATGGACTGGACGACAGCGGGGCATCTGCGGCACCCGAGCTGGCGCGGCATCCGCCGGGACAAGCTTCCCGGCGATCTGTGATCATGTCCCGCGTGACCGTGATCGCCCACATCAGCGACCTGCACGTGACGGGTGACGCCGCGCGTCGGTCCCGGATCTGCGCGGTCGTCGACCACGTGAACGCCCGCGCCGACGGCATCGACGTCCTCGTGGTCACCGGGGACATCACCGACGACGGGACACCGGCCCAGAACACCGAGGCAGCCGAGATCCTCGGTGCCGCGCGGGTTCCCACGCTCGTCATCCCCGGCAACCACGACCGGCGGCCCGAGTTCTCGCGGGCACTGCTCGCGGGCGCGGCGACCGACCTGCCGCTGAACCGGTCGGCGACGGTCGCCGGTGTCCTCTACCTCATGTGCGACAGCACGATCCCCGGCCGCGACGACGGGTGGCTGTCGGATGCGAGCCTGGGGTGGATGGAGTCCGAGATCGTCGCGGCCGGGGCGGACACGCCCGTCGTCGTGTGTTTCCACCACCCGCCGGTGACCCTGGGGATGCCGTTCATGGACGGCATCCGCCAGATCGGCGAGGACCGTCTCGCCGATCTGATCGCACGCCACCCGAACGTCGTCGGGTCCCTGTGCGGCCATGCCCACACCGGCGCGGTCACCACCTTCGCCGGCCGACCTCTCGTGATCGCGCCGGGTGTGTCCGCGACTCTGAAGCTCCCGTTCGAGGGCGAGGGGATCGTCGACGCGACGCAGCCCGCAGGGATCGCCTTCCACCAGCTCGACGGGTTCCGGCTCATCACCCATTTCCGATCGGTGGTCTGAGCCGACCGGGTCACGCAGCCGCATCGGAGTTCCGCGCGGGTGCGCGGGAGCGGTGTTCGTGTCCTGTCGGTGTGCGGACCAGCGCTTCGTGGGTGCCGTCGTCGGTGATTGCCGCGATCACCCGCCACCCGGGGTTCTGTTTCTGTCGGTTGTGGGTCCGACAGGCCGTTGCCGTTGGCGCTGTCGGTGGATCCGCCGTCGGCGTGGGGGTGGGCGTGGTCGATCTCGGCGATCGGGGCGTCGCAGTAGGGCATCCGGCACGACACGTCGCGTCGGGTGATGAACCGCCGCAACCCGGACGGGAAAATCCTGGCCCGAGATTCCATCGCGACCAGCGCGCCGGAATCCGGGTTCGCGAACAGCCGACGCAGCGTGACCAGCGAATCGGCGTCGAGGGCGTCGGTGATCAGCGACCGCGCCGTGTCAGCCGGGATCGGCCGTAACCGGGAACGTCCGCCGCGGCGTCGGAGAACCCGACGAGCGCGTCACCGGCGATCACGACGTCGACCGCGACGGGCAGGTCCTCCACCGCAGGCTTGCCGGTGAGTCGTTCGAGGAGGGTGTCGGCCATGATCTGCGCGTGGGTCCGGTCACCAACGCCGACGAGCCCGTCCGCGTGTTGCTTGAGCGCGGCGTACGCCGCGATTCCGGCCGTCATCGGTAGGAGCGCTGAGAGCTGCACCATCGCATCGGGTTTCGGACGCATGGACACGCAGCGATTTTTCGGCGCTGAGGCGTTGCGGTCGACCACCGCATGCGGGTCTCGCTGGTAGGCGATCTGCTTGGCGAGCGCCTCGAGCGCGCGGTAGCCCACCCCGTCGAGCGTCGCCGGATCGGCGCACAGCGCGTGATCGATGACCCGACGGTCCTCGACCTGCAGGTAGGCGGTCTCGCGGACCAGGATCGTCGCCCGCCACTCGGACAGGGACCCCTCCCGCAGGCGGGCGAAGGTGTTGGGCATCTCGCCCATCGCCCGCGCGAATCTCAGATGCCGACCGCCGGCGTTGCCCGACACCCGCCGAGCCAGCGCCACCTCTGCCGACAACCCGCGGCACCGGCGCTCTACCGGCACCCCGGCCTTCGCCTCGGCTGCCGACCGCAACTCCTGCAGACGCAGCGTCTGCTGTGCCTGCACCGCGGCACACGAGGACTTCACCGATTCCGCGAGGGAGATCAGATCGATCGCCGCGACCTCGGTGTCGGCCGCGGGCAACCGACCGAGCACAGTCAGCATCTCGCCCAGCGCGTCCTGCGCGTCGACGATGCCGGTGAGCTCCATACGGACATGTGTACACGAGGGGTTCGACAGACATCCCGACGCAAAAGCGACTGTGTCACAACCGCCCAACCGATTGCTCCAACCGCCCAACGAACGGTTCCTGCTGCCCATCGAACGGTTCCTGGTGCCCAACGAACGGCGCGGCGTGGGCCGGGGTGCGTCAGACCGAAGCGGTCGCCGGCGCAGCATCGGGCGTCGACACGGCCGCCCGTGCGGGCGTCATGAAGATCGCCGCGACCGCGGCGAGGACGGCCACACCGGCGGTCGCCCACCAGGCGTGCTGGAACGCGGTGTGCGCAGCGGCGTACCCTACCGGTGCACCCACCGTCGCGACGACGAGGCTGACGCCGAGCACCATCCCGACCTGTCGCGCCATCGACACGGTCGCGCTGCCCGCCGCTGCCTGCGACGTAGGTAGGTCGACGGTCGCCGACGAGAGGATCGACGGCAACGCCAACCCGACGCCGATGCCACCGATGAGCCACCCCGGGAGGATCGCCGCCGCGTAGTCGGAGTCCGCTCCGACCGAGACCGACACGAGCACCGCACCCGCCGCGAACAGCAGGCACCCCGCGGCCACGACCAGGCCGACCGGGATCCGAGCGGCAAGACGGTGGGCGACCGCGGCGAAGATCGGGACCATCATCGGACCGGGGGCCACGGCGAAGCCGGTCGCGATGGCCGACCACCCCCAGACCTGTTGCAGCCACAGGATGTTGACGAGCAACCCCGCCGCGAACGGGACGCCGAACAGCAGTGCGGCGACGTTCGACCACGCGAACGCCCGCACCCGGAACAGCGCCGTCGACAACAGGGGCGACCGGTGACGCGCGTTGCTGATCGCGAACACTCCCAGGGCGACCACCGTGACCACCCACACGACCGCCGACCGCGTGGACGCCCACCCCCAGTCGGGCCCTTCCACGAGCGCCAGGGTCAACCCACCGATGCCGACGACCGCGGCGATCGCGCCCAGCATGTCGGGGAAGGGGGTCGGGACGAGCTCCCGGGACGACGGGACCACCAGCCACGCGCCGATCATCGCCGCCACACCGACGGGCACGTTGACCAGGAACACCCACCGCCAGTCGACCGAGACGAGCAGGCCGCCCACGACCGGGCCGAAGGCTGCGGCCAGCGCACCCGTCGCAGCCCAGATGCGCACCGAGCGCTCGCGGTGCTCCGGACGTGCCGCAGCGACCACCAGGCCGAGGCTCGCCGGCGTCAGGATCGCGGCGCCGACGGCCTGGACCACCCGGAACGCCACCAACCACCACACACCGGGACCGACAGCACACGCGATCGACGCGGCGGTGAAGACGCCGAGCCCGAGGAGGAAACCGCCCTTGCGCCCGTACCTGTCGACGAGCCGCCCGGCCGGGATGAGGAATGCCGCGAAGACGATCGCGTAGGCGTTCAGCACCCAGGACAACGTCGTCAGATCGGTCCCGCCGAAGTCCTGGCCGATCGCGTCGAACGCGACGTTGACGATGAACACGTCGAGGCTCGCCATGAACGCGGCCAGGCACAGGACGGCCAGGGCCAGCGGTTCCCGTCGAGCACGCCCTGCCGGGGCGGGCAGGCTTGAGTTTGTCATAGTCAGATGCTCGGATGCTGACATTGGTTTTGTCAAGCTAGAGTGAGCACATGAGTTCGACAGAGGACGGGGCGGTGCTCGCCCCGACAGGTCCGCTCGCCCGCCGGTCCGCGTGGCGTGCCGACGGGTGCCCGGCGGCGGCGACGTTGTCGGTCGTCGGCACCCGCTCGGCGCTGCTGATCATGCGGGAGGCGCTCTACGGCACCCGTCGTTTCGACGACTTCGTCGACCGCGTCGGCGTCACCGAGGCGGTCGCGGCCGCGCGCCTCAAGGAACTGACCGCCGCGGGACTGCTGCACAAGGTGCCGTACCGCGAGCCGGGTACCCGGACCCGTCACGAGTACCGACTGACCCCCGCGGGCACGGATTTCGCCCCGGTGATCCTCGCCCTCTACGACTGGGGCGCCGAGCATCTCCTCGACGACGGCGCCCCGCTGGACTTCCGGCACGTCGGGTGCGAGGCACCCGTCCACGTGGACATCGTGTGCGACGAGGGACATCGCGTGCCGGTCGACGAGGTGCACGTGACGCGCCCGGACCGTGGGTCGCGGGCGGCCGATCAGATCTCGCCGACGGCGACCGCGTCGAGGAAGGTGCGGTAGTCGACGTCGACCTGATCGGCGTAGTCGACGGACCACCGTGCGACCGCCACCTGCGCGGAGTCGTTCTTTCCGAGGTACCCGGCGATCTGACCGAACGCCGGGCTCTGACTGTGCGCCCGGGCCAGCAATCGAGCACACAGCTGGCCGTAGCGCCGTAGCTCCTTCGCACCGAGGTCGCTCGCGTCGATCGACCCCTTCATGTCCCGGAACTGACGCCAGTAGAACGCGCCCTCCCGGGACGCGGTCCACCCGAGGAACGGGTCGGAGTTCGCCTGCAGCACATGGGCGGCCGCGACCACCCGCACGGCGTCGCGGGCGACAGCCGGGGTGTCCTCGGTCTCCGGGATGACGTCGACGAGACCGCCGTTGGTCTCCAGGACGGATCTCGCCGCCTGCTTCAGCTGCAGCACCATCGGTTCCCGCGACGGGCCCTCGAGCAGCACGACGAGGGCGATGTTGCCGACCGACCCCACACCGACCACGCGGCGGGCGACGTCGACGATCTCGAACTGCGACAGCAGGAGGGCCACGTCCGTGCGCAGCGACCCGAGGTAGTGCGCGAAGATCTCGTCGACGCGCTGACCGGCGAGCTGCACCGTCGCCGGGTCCTGCCCGGACAGCGGCACCACGATGGGCGGGTCGGGGACGATCCGCCGTCGACCGTCCAGTCCGACCTCGGTCATCTTGTCCACGATGCTCGCG
The DNA here is from genome assembly GCF_024171725.1 of Williamsia serinedens. Lineage (GTDB taxonomy): Bacteria > Actinomycetota > Actinomycetes > Mycobacteriales > Mycobacteriaceae > Williamsia_A > Williamsia_A serinedens. Next base: position 627,726 of record NZ_JAMTCG010000002.1, on the reverse strand, counting down.
GCGGTACGCCGACGCGCCTTCGCCAGCGCCTCCTCGATCACCTCGGCCACCGCGCCCGGGCCGGAGTCGGCGAGTTCCTCGGCGTCGACGGCCGTGTAATACCGGTCGAGGACCGATTCCCCTGACGCCCGGCGGATGGCACGCCGGTAGGCCTCACCGACCTGCGCCCCCAGGTCGAGCTGGTCGTCGCGGTCGGCACCGTCCGCGCGGGCGCAGAGCACCGCGCTGGTCACCAGACGCTTGAGGTCCCACTCCCACGGTCCGACACCGGACTCGTCGAAGTCGTTCAGGTCGAACAGGATCCGACGTTCCGGGCTCGCGTACAGCCCGAAATTCCCCACATGTGCGTCACCGCTGATCACCACGTCGACGCCGGTCGTCGGCGTGCCGGCGAGGTCGGTGGCCATGATGTCGGCGGTGGCGCGGAAGAAGGTGAACGGCGACTCGCTCATCCGCGCGACCCGCAGAGGGATCAGTTCGGGGATGCGTCCCTCGTGCTGGCGCCGCACCAGGTCGACGACGTCACGCTGCGCGGTGCTGCGTTCCGCGAGCGCCGAGCGGGGGACGTCGTCGCGGCGGGCCTTGCCCATCGCGACGGCCTCGTCGTGGACATGGCGCTCGAGGAACCGGTGGAACGGCACGCGGCGATCCTAGACGGGACCGGTGACGACGACCTGGCGTGCGCGCGCCCGGGGAATCGGACTCGGTTACGGTCACCCCATGCCGAGCCGGATCGCAGTCGTGGCCGTCGACTGTCACGACGCCCGCCTGCTGTCCGACTTCTGGTGCGCCGCACTCGACTGGGTGGTCCGCGACGTCGACGGCCCCGACATCGGGATCGGCCCCACCGACCCCGACGCACCCGGGATCGACCTGCTGACCGTGCCCGACGCGAAGACCGTGAAGAACCGTCTGCACCTCGATCTCCGCGCCGACGCGTCGACCACTCCCGCCGACGAGGTCCGGCGGTTGATCGGTCTCGGCGCCCGCCACGTCGACGTCGGCCAGCCCGACGACGCCCGGTGGGTCACCCTCGCCGACCCGGAGGGCAACGAGTTCTGCGTCCTCGGCGTGAACCGCGGGGAGGTCGGGTGACCGCCGGCGGAGTGGCGGACTGGCTGCGGACCGGACGGTCCGCGCTGGTACCCCTCGCCGTCGTCATCGGACTCGGCACCGGTCTCGGCGCGGTCGGCTTCCGCTACCTGATCGAGGCGATCACCTGGGCGTTCACCGGGACCGACGACTTCTCCGACGCGGGTCGCGTCGGGAGCCCGCATTTCCCCGGGCTCGGGATCTGGTTCCTGCTGTTCGCACCCGTGATCGCCGGCGCACTGTACGGCCCGCTGGTCTACCGGTTCGCCCCCGAGGCCAAGGGCCACGGCGTCCCCGAGGTCATGTTCGCCGTCGCCGAACGTGGTGGTCGGATCGCCCCGCGGGTCGCGATCGTGAAGGCACTCGCCTCCGCGCTGTGCATCGGTGGCGGCGGGTCGGTCGGGCGCGAGGGCCCGATCGTGCAGATCGGGTCGGCGCTCGGATCGACCGTCGGTCAGTGGACCCGCCTCGACGCCGAGCGACTGAAGGTGATGGTCGCGTGCGGCGCGGCCGCCGGCATCTCCGCCACGTTCAACGCCCCGCTCGCCGGGCCGTTCTTCGCGTTGGAACTCATCCTGCGGACGTTCGCGGCCGAGTCCTTCGGGGCCGTCGTGCTCGCGAGCGTCACGGCGAGCATCGTCGCGCGCGCGATCCTGGGCAACGAGACCTTCCTGCAGCTGCCGCATTTCAGCGTCGACCACCCCGTCGAATACCTCCTGTACATCGCGCTGGGTCTCGTCGTCGGCGTACTCGGTGTGGCGTTCTCGCGCGTCCTCTACCTCATCGAGGACCTGTGCGACTGGGCGTGGCGTTGGCCCGAGTGGGCTCGACCGATCGTCGGCGGACTGCTCCTCGGCGGTCTTCTCCTGGGCGTCCCGCAGATGTACGGCGTCGGCTACCCGATCCTCGAGAAGGCCGTCGAGGGCCACTACATCGTCGCCGTTCTCATCGGCCTGTTGTTCGCGAAGATGCTCGCCACCAGCCTCACCATCGGCATCGGCGGTTCGGGGGGAGTGTTCGCGCCCACGCTGTTCGTCGGGGCGATGGCCGGCAGCGCGTTCGGTCTCGTCGGACACGACGTCGCACCCGGCATCGTCGGCAACGCCGGCGCCTACGGCCTCGTGGCGATGGCAGCAGCACTGGCCGGGGCCACCCGCGCTCCTGTCACGTCGGTGGTCATCATCTTCGAGCTGACCGGCGAGTACGGCATCATCCTGCCGCTGATGCTCGCGGTCGCCATGGCGGCCGGGGTGTCGCGACTCATCTCCGAGGACACCATCTACACGCGCAAGCTGCTGCGCCGCGGCATCGACATCGACCGCGCACCGGACCGCGACCCGTTCACCGAATTGTCCGTGGCGCAGGTGGTCTCGGCCTCACCCCCCACGCTCCGCGCGGACCTCGCCCTCGACGACGCCGCCGACGCGCTCGCCGCCGCCGACCACGCGATGCTCCCGGTCCTCGACGGTTACGGCCGCTACATCGGATGTGTGACGTCCCGGGCGGTCACCGAGGCGATACGCATCCCCCACGCCCGCGCGGTCACCGTGGAGCAGATCACCTCACTCCCCGACCCGATCACCGCAACCGACGACGTCGACGCCGTGCTCGATGCACTCGCCGCCCACGGCACCACCGGGCTGCCCGTACTCGACGACGATCACGCCCGCGTCGTCGGCTGGATCACCCACGCCGACGTGTTGGGTGCCCTCCGTCGGTGAGCAACCGGTCGCTCCGGCGAGCCGACGCCATGCTCGACGCCGTCGCCCGCGCCCCGCGGCCGTTGTCACTCACCGAGATCGCCGATGCGGCCGGAGCGCCCGTCAGCTCCGCGCACGATCTGCTGGATGAGCTCACGGCACTGGGCCACCTGCGTCTGGTCGACCGTCGCTACGTTCTCGGATGGCGCGCACACACGCTCACGGTGATCGGCGGGACGACGCGTCCGGCAGGTGTGGACCACGCCCGGCTGGGTCGACTGAGCCGGCAGTGCGGCGCGCCGCTGACACTGGCAGTCCTCGTCGGCGACGCGGTGCACTATCTCGACCACGCGGGTCCACGCGCCCCCGGCCGCATCCAGGCGGTCGCCGACGATCATCGCCCGCGTCCGGCGCTCCGGACGGCGGCGGGCCGGTTGATGCTCGCCCGGGCGGAGAACGCCCCGCGCGATCGTGTGCTCGATGCCCTGCGCGCCGAGGACCCGACGGCGGTGGCGGCATTCGACGCCGAGATCGCGACCATTCGCCGGGAGGGCATCGCGCGCAGTGACGGCCTCGCCGATCCGGACATCGCTGCGATCGCCGTCGGAACGAGCGACCCGAGCGTGGCGTTGCTGCTCACCGCCCGGCGTGGTCCGCGCGGCGGTCGGGTCCCGCACCTCGAGGCCGCCGCGCGGAGTCTGCTCACACAGCTCTCACACCGACCCTGACGACATCCAGCGCAGGGTGTCGCTCCCCAGCGGCGTCGGCGGTCGATGCCCCGGCGTACCCGCCGGTGACATGCGGAACGGCACCGCCGGCTCGGTCACGGTGCCGAAGACGGTGGGTTGCGTCGTGAGCTCGATGACCGGGTCGCCGGGCATGTCCAGGTCGGTCCACCCGGTCACCGCGCCCAGCTCTCGCACCCACGAGCACACCGACGCCAGGGTGATCCGGACACGCCACGAGCCTCCCTCCATCGATCGTCGGCGGAGCGCTGCGACGGTTCCCGCCGCCCCCAGGTACGCCGCGAGGTAGTCGTTGAGCAGATGGGTGGGTGGCAGGCTCGGCACGCCCTCCGATCCCTCCTCTGCGGCAAACCCGGTGGCGCTGCAGGCGAGTTGATCGAATCCACCGCGGTCCGCCCACGGACCGTCGGCCCCCCAACAGTGGTAGTCGACGACGACCGTCCCCGGACGGGATCCCGCGACGGCCGCGGCCGACAGCCCGAACCGGGCCATGTCGCGATATCCGGTCACCAGGACGTCCGCGGTGCCCAGCAGTTCCTCGACCGCCGCGCGGTGCTCGGGACGACGGAGGTCGGCGAAGGCGTTGCGTTTGCCCCCGCCGGTGGACGCGACCATGCCGACAGGGTCGGGCAGGTCGGGTCGCGTCACGTGCAGTACGTCGGCACCGTGCTCGGCGAGCAGCTTCGTCGAGACAGGGCCCGCGATGACGTGTGTGAGGTCCACGATCCGGATGCCCTCCAGCAACGACTCACCTGCGCCGCGCGGCAGCGGAGCCGGGGGTCCGTCGCCGATCCGTTCGATCTCGACGACCGGGCGGCCGATCAGATGGCGGCCGGCGGGGTGGGCCGCCCACTCCTCCGCACTGCGGACAACGGCGCAGACGCCCCCGGCCGAGCAGATCGCGTCCTCGAGCGCGAACGCGTCCCACGACCGCGCCGCCGCGGCGATCCGCTCCGGCAGCGGCGGGACATCCAGGACCCCGCACACCGCATCCCGGAGACCCGCGAAGGTGGTGATGAGGAAGATCCACCGGTCGTCGGCGCACCGGTAGAAGTCGTTGTTGCCCAGTGCTCGGGGGTCCTCCACCAGCACGCCGATCGGCACCCCCGAGACGGACGTCAGGCAAGCGGCACGCAGCTGGTCGATGGCCTCGGCCGCGTGTACGGACACCGTTTGCGGCGGGGCGCCGACGGCCTCGGCGAGAGATGCCATCTGCAGACCGAATGTCGCGATGGCGGCCGACATCGCGTCGGCGAGACGGTGCGGGGACGGTGTGACCGGGTCACCACCGTCGACGACGACGGTCGTGTGGACGTCGTGCTGGTCGGTGCCGAGGACGGCAGTCAGCTCGTCGACGATCTCGCGGACGGTGAGTCTGTTCGTGTGGGACATCGGTCGAGGATCGGTCGACACACATGATCGTGTCCGCATCCTCCGTCATCTCGGAAGGAGTTGACGCCGCCCCGGCGCCCACGGGGGGTGGGGCCGTTCAGTTGCCGGTCGTGCTCTGCCGCACGATCAGCTCCGGCTCGAGCAGAACCGATTCCGGGTGTCCGCCCGCGAGGACCTCGAGAAGCATCGAGACGGCTCGGCGTCCCATCTCGTGCATCGGTGACCTGACGGTCGTCAGCGCCACCGCGCCCCCCGCCGCGAGAGGCGTGTCGTTGTAGCCGACGAGTGCCACGTCGTCCGGGACGCGGATGCCGCGCTCGCGCAGGACTCCGAACGCCCCGAGGGCGGCGAAATCGTTGGTGGCGAAGAGAGCATCCGGAACCCGGCCCGCATCGAGGATGCGCTCGGCCGCGATGCGGCCGCCCGCCGGGTCGAACCCGGAGTGCACGATGCGATCAGGGTGGACGTCGACCCCGCGGGCGGCGAGTGCGCCCACCAGTCCGGCCGTGCGGTCCCGCGCCGTCGACGCGAAGTCGAGGCCGGCCAGCACGGCGACATCCGTCCGCCCGAGATCGGCGAGGTGGTCGCCGACCAACGCGCCGCCACGGACGTCGTCGGTGGTCGCGGAGGGGTGGTCCCCTGCTCGGCGGGACGCGAGGGTGAACTTCACTCCGCGGTCACGCATCTCGTCGAGGAACCGATGGTCGAGATGTGCGTCGCCGAAGATCATCCCGTCCACGCGACGGTCGATCATCATCTGAGTCCGCGTTCGTTGGTTCGCCGGCACGTCGAGGGAGTTGGTGACGAACGTCGACAACCCCGACTCGGTGGCAGCCTCCTCGATCCCCTCGTAGATCGTCGCGAGGACGTAGTCCTGCAGGCGCGGGACGAGGACCCCGATCAGACCGGAGCGCCGCGTGCGCAGGCTCGACGCCTGGGGATTCGGCGAGTAGCCGTGCTCCTCGGCGAATGCGCGGATCCGCGCGACGGTCTCGGGAGCGCCCCAGCGCAGCGCCGCGTCGCCCGGGGTGTTCAGGACACGGGAGACCGTGGACGCGCTGACGCCCAGTTCCGACGCGATCATCCGGAGGGTCAGAGGCCCCTGGCGTGACACGGTCACCGCTCTCGCCTCCCTCTCATCGCCGACAGCGTACCGAACCGGACGCGTTACGAGGCGATTTACACAAACGTTTGACGGATGTTACGCAAACGATTGCGCCAAACGTTTGTGTGCTGCTTCACTGTCTCGCATGCAACCGAACACACGCGCCGTCCGGCGCATGGACCGGCCACGATGCGACGCGTAGCCGTCATCGCGACCGGCGGGACGATCGCGTCCGAGTCGACCGACGGGGGTGTCGTCGCCCGACGCGGCGGGGCGAGCCTCCTGGGCGGGTCCGAGGTCCCAGGGGTGGAGATCGAGTACGTCGACCTCATGACCGTCGGCTCCTACCGGCTCACCCTCGGCCACCTCCGTCGGATCTGCGACGCCGTCAGGGACGTGCTGGGACGGGAGGACGACCGTGTCGACGGCGTCGTCATCACACACGGCACCGACACGATGGAGGAGACGGCGATCCTCCTCGACCTCGTCCACGACGACCCGCGGCCCGTGGTCCTGACCGGCGCACAACGACCGGGGGACGCGGCCGACGGGGACGGACCTCGCAACCTGACCGACGCGGTGCTCGTCGCCGCGGCCCCCGCCGCGCGACACCTCGGCGCGCTCATCGTCTTCGCAGGCCGCGTCCTGCCCGCCCGGGGCACACGCAAGGTCCACACCACCGCGCTCGACGCGTTCGACACCGTGGTCGGCGGACAACTCGGGACGGTGGACCGGTCCGGGGTCTCCCTCACCGCCGCACCGCGGAGACCCAAGCCCCTGCCGCGCCCCGGCACCTCGTTCGACGAGACGCGCGTCGACCTCATCACCATGTATCCCGGCGCGGACGACGCGCTGGTCCACGCCTCCGCCGCCGCCGGTGCCCGGGGTGTCGTCCTCGCCGGCACCGGGATCGGCAACGCGAACCCGGTCGTCGTCGACGCGGTCGTCGCGCTGCTCGGACGCGGCATGACCGTGGTGCTCTCCACCCGGGTGCCGGAGGGGCCCGTCGTCGGGGTCTACGGCCAGGGCGGTGGTGCCGACCTCGTCGCGGCGGGCGTGCCGACCGCCTCCGGGCTCCCTGCCACCCAGCTCCGGATACTGCTGGCGCTCTGGCTGTCCCACGATCTCACGACCGTGCACCCCATCCGATCACTGATCGACATCTACGCAGACATCAAGGAGGACTAGGACAATGGCGAAAGAGATCTTCGTGGCGTTCGGGATCGACGTCGACGCCGTCGGCGGATGGCTCGGTTCCTATGGGGGCGAGAACTCGCCCGGCGACATCTCGCGCGGCGTGTTCGCCGGTGAGGTCGGTGTCCCGCGCCTGAACCAGCTGCTCGCGCGGTACGACCTGCCGGCGACATGGTTCTGGCCCGGACACTCGATCGAGACCTTCCCTCAGCAGTTCGACGAGGTGGTCGCCGCCGGTCACGAGATCGGCCTCCACGGCTACAGCCACGAGAACCCGATCGCGATGACCCGCGAGCAGGAGTCCGAGATCCTCGACCACTGCATCGATCTCATCGGCTCGCGCACCGGCAACCGCCCCACCGGGTACGTCGCACCGTGGTGGGAGTTCAGCACCGTGACGAACGAGTTGCTCGTCGAGCGCGGCATCACCTACGACCACTCCCTGATGCACCGCGACTTCGAGCCGTACTACGTGCGCGTCGGTGACTCATGGACGCCGATCGACTACGACAAGCCGGCCGCCGAGTGGATGAAGCCCCTCGTCCGTGGGCAGGAGACCGATCTCGTGGAGATCCCCGCGAGCTGGTACCTCGACGACCTCCCCCCGATGATGTTCATCAAGGGGAGCCCGAACAGCCACGGGTTCGTCAACCCCCGCCACATCGAGGAGATGTGGCGCGACCAGTTCGACTGGGTCTACCGCGAGAAGGACTACGCGGTCTTCACGTTCACGATCCACCCCGACGTCTCCGGGCGGCCGCAGGTGCTCCTCATGTTGGAGCGCCTCATCGAGCACATCAACTCCCACGACGGTGTGCGGTGGACGAACTTCGACACCATCGCCACCGACTTCCTCGCGCGGTTCCCGCGCTCCTGATCCACCCCGCCGCGTCGTCCTCGTTCGAGGACGACGAACCTCCTCACGAGAGAGCTCAACCCATGTCACTCGACCACTCGACCGGCGTGCCCGGTCTGCGCCGCGTCACCGGTGCCGAGACCCGGCGCGCGTCGGGAATCGCGTTCTTCGCGTGGACGATCGCCGTCTACGACTTCATCCTGTTCGGCACCCTCCTCCCCCGGATCGAGGAGTCCTTCGGCTGGTCGACGAGCCATGCCCTGCTCGTCTCGACCCTCGTCAGCGTCGGCACCGCGATCGTGGTGCTGCTGGTCGGGCCGATGGTCGACAAGCTCGGGCGCCGCAAGGGCATGATCATCTCCGTCGGTGGCACCGCGGCGTCGTCGGCGGCCACCGCCGCCTCGATGGGCGCTGCCTCGCTGATCGGGGTCCGCGCGATCAGCGGTCTGGGCCTGGCCGAGCAGTCGGTCAACGCCACGTACCTCAACGAGCTGTACGAACTCACCGAGGACGAGAAGATCAAGAAGCGCCGCGGGTTCGTGTACTCGATGGTCCAGACTGGCTGGCCGGCAGGCGCTCTGCTCGCCGCCGGGTTCGTGGCAGCGGTCACCGCAGTGTTCGGCGCGGACGCCTGGCGCATCGCGTTCCTCCTCGCCACCATCCCCGCGGTCATCGTGGCCCTCGTCTGCCGGACCCTCAAGGAGAGCCCACAGTTCGAGGCCCAGGACGCCGTGAAGAAGCTCCGGAAGGCTGGACGCCACGACGACGCGGTGGCACTCGCCGCGGCGACGGCGACCGTCGAGCAGAGCTCGGCCCCGTTCCGTCGCATCTTCGCCGGTCGTCACCTGCGCAACACGGTGATCCTCTCCCTGGCCTGGCTGTTCAACTGGTTCGCGATCCAGACCTTCTCCGTCCTCGGCACGACGGTGCTCGAGAAGGGCAAGGGCATCGACGCCTCGAGCACCCTGATCCTCGTGGTGCTCTCGAACCTGGTCGCGGTGGCCGGCTACCTCGCACACGGGTGGGCGGGTGACCGATTCGGTCGGCGCAACACCATCGCGTTCGGGTGGACGATGTCGGCGGCCTTCTTCGCCGCGATGCTGTTGGGTCCGTCGAACGAGATCTTCGTGCTCGTCACCTACATGATGGGACTGTTCTTCCTGCTCGGTCCGTACGCCGCGATCCTGTTCTTGCAGGCGGAGTGCTTCGAGACCGATTGTCGTGCAACGGGTAGCGCGTTCATCGGTGCCATGTCACAGCCCGGCGCGATCATCTCCGGTTTCATCCTCACGGGTCTCACCGCCGCGTCGATCGGGTACTCGTCCGCCGCTCTGTGGGTCGGTGCCCTGGGCGCTCTCGCGTCGGCGATCATCGTCCTCGGAGCCCGCACGATCACCGAGGCGGAGCCCTCCGTGTCCGCCGACACGGCAGCCGGGGCCGGCACGCCCACCGGGATCCAGGCATGACCGGTCCGACCGTCGCCATGATCACCGGGGCGGCCTCGGGAATCGGTGCGGCCACCGCGCGCGTGCTCGCCGCGCGCGGTGTCCGCGTCGGTATCGGGACTTTTCCGGGCGACCCCCACGACCCGGAGAAGACACTGCAGGAGGTGTCGGCCGTCGGCGGGGAGGGCGTGATCGTCGAGGTCGACGTCCGCTCGACCGCATCGGTCGACGACTTCGCCGACGGACTCAGGTCGCGGTGGGGTTCGGTGGACATCACGGTCGCCAATGCCGGGATCCTGCGTCACGCACCCTTCGGGTCGATGACCGACGACCAGTGGCACGCCCTCCTCGACGTCGACCTGCACGGCGTGATGCGCACTGCGCGTGCAGGTCTCCGCCACGCCCGGGAGGGTGCGTCGGTGATCGCGGTGTCGTCGATCGCCGGCGGCGTCTACGGATGGCAGGAGCACGCCCATTACGCGACCGCGAAGGCAGGGGTCATCGGCCTGGTGCGCAGCCTCGCCGTCGAGTACGGACCACGCGGCATCCGGGCGAACGCCGTCATCCCCGGACTGATCCGGACCCCGCAGTCGAGCGATCCGGTCAACTCACTCGGGCCAGACGGTCTCGATCGTGCGGGCGGGTACATCCCGTGGGGACGCGTCGGCGAGCCCGACGAGGTGGCAGAGGTGATCGCGTTCCTCGCGAGTCCACAGGCGTCCTACGTCAGCGGGCAGGCGATCGTGGTCGACGGCGCGCTCACCACAGCGATGCGGGACTGACGGGGGGATCTCGGACATGTCAACGGTGTTGAGCGGTCGGACCGCACTCGTGACCGGCGCGGCCTCGGGGATCGGTCGGGCGATCGCGGCCGCCTTCGTGGAGGCAGGTGCTGTCGTCACGGTCGCCGACCGCGACCCGTCGGTCGACGAGGTGGCCCGGGCGATCGGTGCGCGCCGGAGCGCGCACCTGGACGCGACGTCTGAGGACGAGGTGGTCACCGTCGTCGACGAGGTGGTCGAGTCCACGGGACGCCTGGACATCCTGGTGTGTTCCCACGGGATCCTCACCCAGGCACCGACGGTCGAGATGTCGGCGGCACAGTGGCGCGAGACGATCGACGTCGACCTGACGAGCGTCTTTCTGCTCAATCGCACTGCGCTGCGGCCGATGCTCGCGCAGGGCTCCGGACGCATCGTCAACATCGCGTCGCAGCTCGCGATCAAGGGTGGTGTGTCCCTGGCGCACTATGCGGCGGCGAAGGCGGGTGTGATCGCGATGACCAAGTCCATCGCACTGGAGTACGCCGACGCGGGTGTCCTGGTCAACGCGATCGCGCCGGGACCGATCGACACCCCGATGGTCGAGGGGATCGACGACGAGTGGAAGCAGGCGAAGCGCGCCGAACTCCCCCTCGGCCGATTCGGCACCCCCGAGGAGATCGCACCCACCGCGGTTCTCCTCGCGTCCGACCCCGGGGGCAACCTCTTCGTCGGTCAAGTTCTGGGCCCCAACTCCGGGGACGTGATGCCCTGATGTGTGGCGGGTGTGGCGGCGGTCCGCAAGACCGGGTCGCAGCCCAGGTGCAGGGGCCCCGCCGGCGCCGTCAGATCGCGTCCCGGCTCACGGCGCTGCTCCTGCGGGACACCGTGCGTGCCGTGACCGCGGGGTGGGTGGTCCAGGGTGTGACGGGTCAGGGAACGGTGTGTCGCACCTATGACGATCTCGTCGCGGTGGTGGCCGCATCGTCCGGCCATACGCCGGCGGAGATCCACGCAGCGGGTCTGCACGTCGACGACCCCGCTTTCACAGATTCGGCTCCTACCCTGACGCCATGAACCTGGAATCCGTGGGTCGTCGATCCGTCCTCGTCGGCGGTGCCGCCGGTGTCTGTGCCTGCGCGCTCGCCGCGTGTTCGAGCGGCGGTGGGTCGACGTCGACGTCGGCGGCACCGTCGACGAATGCCGACGGATCGCTCACCGAACTGTCTGCGGTCCCCGTCGGGTCCTCCGTGGCCGTCGGCTTGCCGGGCGGCGCGCAGGGGATCGTCACCCGCACCGGGGAGACCACGGCGCGCGCGTTCTCCGCGATCTGCCCCCACCAGGGCTGCGCCGTCGCGCCCAACGACGGCAAGCTCGTCTGTCCGTGTCACGGGTCGGAGTTCGCGCCCGACACCGGCGCCGTGCTGGAGGGTCCGTCCAAGACCGGCCTGAGCACCGTCGCCGTGTCCGTCCGCGACGGGAAGGTGTATCCCGCCTGACGACAGATGAGGCGATCCTTCCCGGTGAGCGGGAAGGATCGCCTCGTCTGTGGCCTCGGTCAGATCAGAGGGCCTTCAATTCCTCGATGACCTCGCCGACCGACTTCTTCGCGTCGCCGAAGAGCATCGACGTGCCCGCTGCGCCGAACAGCGGGTTGTCGATGCCGGCGTAGCCCGACGACATCGACCGCTTGAGGACGATCACCGACCGCGCCTCGTCGACGTTCAGGATGGGCATCCCGTGGATGGGACTGCTCGGGTCGTTGCGGGCCGCCGGGTTGGTGACGTCGTTGGCGCCGATGACGATGGCGACGTCAGTCCGGCTGAACTCGCCGTTGATGTCGTCCATCTCCTTCATCGCGTCGTACTCGACGTCGGCCTCGGCCAGCAGCACGTTCATGTGCCCGGGCATGCGGCCGGCGACCGGGTGGATCGCGTACTTGACCTCGACACCCTTGCCCTCGAGCAGCGTCGCCATCTCCTTCACCGCGTGCTGCGCCTGCGCGACCGCGAGACCGTAGCCCGGGACCACGATCACCTGGTTGGCGTAGGCCATCTGGATCGCCGCGTCGGCCGCGGACGTGGCCTTCACCGTGCCGCCGTCGCCGGCCGGACCGGCGGCGGCACCACCGGCACCGCCACCGAACGAGCCGAACACGATCGCGGGGATGGAGCGGTTCATGGCCTTGGCCATGAGGTTGGTGAGGATGGAGCCCGACGCGCCGACGATCATGCCGGCGACGATGAGCGCGGTGTTGTCCAGCGCGATACCCGCCGCGGCGGCGGAGAGTCCGGTCATCGCGTTCAGCAGCGAGATGACGACGGGCATGTCCGCGCCGCCGATCGGCAGCACCACGAAGAGACCCATCACGCCGGCCGCGATCAACAGTCCGACGATCCACCAGACACTCGCCCCGCCACCGCTGGTGGCCTGGACGCCCAGGTAGATCGCGATGCCGATCGACAGGGCGAGCAGCACGATGTTCGCGAGCTGGAACAGCTTGGCGTTGCCGACGAAGAACTTCTCGACACCCTTGGGCAGGATCTCCTGCAGCTTGGAGAACGCGATCAGCGAACCCCAGAACGAGATCGAGCCGATGATCGCCGCGATGAGCGACCCGACGACCAGCGGCGAGGCCGGCTGCTTGTCGCCGAACTCCGAGAAGCCCGAGGTCTCGATGAACTCCGACCACGCGATGAGCGCGACGGTGCCGCCGCCGACGCCGTTGAACAGCGCGACGAGCTGCGGCATCGCGGTCATCTTCGTCTTCAGCGCGGGCGGGATGCCCAGTGCGACACCGAGAACGAGGCCCACGGCGATGAGGATCCAGTTGATGGTCGGGACGTCGACGCGTCCCGCGCCGTCCTCGGCGCGCGCGCCCTCGTTCCAGACGTAGAGCAGCGTCGCGGCGACCGCGATGCCCATACCGACGGCGGCGATCCAGTTGCCGCGCACTGCGGTCTTCGGACCGGTCAGCCCGGACAGGCCGTAGATGAACAACGCGAAGGCGACGATGTAGAGCGCCGTGACCAGGTACGAGACGCCCTGATTCGGAACATGAGCGGCGGTGAAGGTGGCAATGACGGTCACTTCTCGACCTCCTTCTTGCCCTTGAACATCCCGAGCATGCGGTCGGTGACGGCGAAGCCGCCGATGACGTTCAGGGTGCCGAACACCAGCGCGACGAACGCGATGATGCGCACGCCCCAGTTGGCGTCGGCCGGGAGGGCACCGAGCACGACGAGCGCGCCCAGTACGACGATGCCGTGGATGGCGTTCGTGCCCGACATCAGCGGCGTGTGCAGGGTGTTGGGCACCTTGGAGATGACGGCGAAGCCCACGAACCCGGCCAGGACCAGGATCGCGAGGTTCGCCAGGAGTCCGGTGTACATCAGGCGTCCGCCTCTCGGGTCACGCACGACTTCGCCAGCACCTCGTCGGAGAAATCCGGTGCGATGGCGCCGTTCTCGTCGAGCATCAGCTCGATGAGGGCGAGGAGATTCTTGGAGTAGAGCTCGCTGGCGTGCTCGGGCATGCCGGCGGGGAGGTTGAGCGGCGAGCAGATCGTGACGTCGTGCTTGACGACGTTCTGTCCGGGCTCGGTCAGTTCGCAGTTGCCGCCGGTCTCGCCGGCCAGGTCGACGATCACGCTGCCGGGCTTCATGCCCTCGACCGCGGCGGCGGTGACCAGACGCGGGGCGGGACGACCCGGGACCAGCGCGGTGGTGATGACGACGTCGAAGCCCTTGATGGCCTCCTCGAGCGCCTTCTGCTGCTGCGCACGCTCGTCCTCGGTGAGCTCCCGGGCGTAGCCACCCTCACCGGCGGCGTCGATGCCGAGGTCGAGCCACTGCGCTCCGACCGACTTCACCTGCTCGGCCACCTCCGGGCGGACGTCGTAGCCGGTGGTGCGTGCGCCCAGTCGCTTCGCGGTGGCGAGCGCCTGCAGGCCCGCGACGCCGACGCCGAGGATCAGCGCCGTCGCCGGCTTCACCGTGCCCGCCGCCGTGGTGAGCATCGGGAAGTATCGCGTCGACTTCTCGGCGGCCAGGATGACCGCCTTGTAGCCCGACACGTTGCCCTGCGAGCTCAACGCGTCCATCGCCTGCGCGCGGCTGATGCGCGGGATGGCCTCGACGGCGAACGCCTGCACCCCGGCGGCCTTCAGCGCGCCGATCTGGTTCTCCTGGTTACGCGGGGCCAGGAATCCGATCAGCGTCTGACCGGACTTCAGCTTCGCCACCTCGTCGTCGGTGGGGGCCACGACCTTGACCACCACATCCGCCGACCAGGCGTCACCGATGGTGGCGCCTGCCTCTGTGTAGAGGGCGTCCGGGATCAGGGCCTGCTCCCCCGCACCGGACTCGACGACGACGTCGACCCCCTTGTTGACCAACGTCGCGACGACCTTGGGCACGAGCGCGACCCTGCGCTCCCCCTCGGCCACCTCCCGCACGACACCGACACTCATGGACACACCCGTCTCTCACGGACCGCATACGCGATGGACACATCCTCCGCACCACGCCGGGGGTCGCCCAGAGTGGCGGGATGAGGGCACGGCTGCGATCGGCAGCCGGTGAATGCAGGAAACATAGCATGCGGCCACGATTGCTGATCACCTGTCCAGACAGTTGTCCGTATACGTATGGCGCCGTAATTGTTCGCGTACGATCAAATCGTGCAGACGACATCCGAAGACTCCGGCGACCTGCTCGCCCTCGACCGCCAGCTCTGCTTCGCGCTGGCGGTGACGAACCGGACGGTCCTCACGCTCTACCGCCCGCTCCTCGAACCGCTCGGGCTCACGCATCCGCAGTACCTCGTGATGCTCGCGTTGTGGGAGGAGTCGCCCCGATCGGTCCGCTCGATCGGGGACGCACTCGTCCTCGACTCGGCCACGCTGTCCCCGCTGCTGAAGCGCCTCGAGGCGATGGGCCTGGTCACGCGGCGTCGGTCCGACCTCGACGAGCGGCGCCTCGACGTCGCCCTCACCGATGCGGGGACCGCGCTGCGCGAACGCGCCGAGGCGATTCCCCCCGCCGTCATCGACAAGCTCGGCGTCTCCCTCGCCGAACTGGAACGGCTGCGCGACGTCCTGTGGGACCTCAACCGCGCGGCCGCCACCACCCCGACAGGAGGACAGGTATGAGCGCCCGCAGGCGTCCGTCGCCGGTGCAGTGGATCGGCTACGCGTTCGGACGAAAGCTGCCCGACGACCTCCGCGACTGGGTGCGCGAGGACCTCACGGGCCGCAACGCCTACGTCCGCCACCTGGTCCGGGGCATGGTGCCGTTCATCCCGATCTTCGTGATCTTCATGCTCTTCCCCGGCCCGTGGTGGTTGCGCGCACAGATGGTCGCGCTCGGACTGGTGCTCGGGCTCATCTACTCCGCGGCGTACATGAAGCAGAACCGCGCACACCGGCTCGAGAAGCACGGTCTCGACCCCGACCTGAAGCCCGCTCGGCAGCAGGCCGAGGACGACCGCGCTCGCACCGAGTACGAACGGCTGTACCGATCGGGATCCTGAGACCGCCGGTCAGAAGGTGACCGCGGCGACGACGGCACCCGTCGGCTGCGGTGACCCGCCGTCGGGCTCGACGGTCATCCCGATGGTCCGCGAGTCGGTCAACCCGGTGACGACGACCGGCGACTGCCCCGCGACCGACGACACCAGACCGGCGGACTTCGGCGCGTGCGAGTTGCCGATCAGCCAGAGCTGGTAGACGCGCTGACTCGGGGGCTGCTGGGCACCGTCGAGCACGACGACCGCCTGATCGGCACTCCGCGACGACGCGACCACCACCGTCCCGGGCATGCCCGTCATCTCGGTGCGATGCACCTCGACGTCGCTGCGGCTCATGACGTTCTGCATCGCCGCCATCTGGTCCGACTGCGCGATCGACGGCTGATCCGCCGGCGACGACACCGTGGACCTGCCGATCACGACGCCCCCGACGACGAGCAGCAGCGCCGCGGCCGCCGACGAGACAGCCACCGCGAGACGCCGACGACGCGCCCGGCGGGCGGCCAGTTCGTCGGTCGCGACGGGGTGGTCCCCGACAGCGACCGGTTCGTCCCCGACAGACCGCGTCGAGTCCGCCCGGTCGATCGACGACAGGACGCTGTCCCGCACTCGAGGATCGGGCGTCGCGGCGCGCTCGGCCGCCCACCGCGCGACGGCGTCGCGCGTGCTCCGGATGTCCGCCACCGCTCGACGACGCGACGCCTCGTCGAGCACGCCGAGCGCATGCTCGAAGGCGACCGCCTCGTCGGCCGGCAGGGCGTGGATCGCGTACAGCTCCAGGAGGTCGTCGACCATCCGGGCCGCGTCCGCCCGCGGGTCGTCAGCCCTCATCGGAGGACTCCAGACAGTTCCGGAGCCGACGCAAACCGTCCCGGATGCGCGACTTCACCGTGGGCAGTGCGGCGTTCAGACGCTCGGCCACCTGCGGATAGCTCAACCCGCCGTAGTAGGAGAGCTCGATGCTCTCCCGCTGGGTGTCCGTCAGCGTGCCGAGACACTCGATCACCGCGCGCCGGTCCTCGCGTGTCACCACCGAGTCCACGACCTGATCGGTCTCGATCGTCGCGGTGGACACCGAGTACTCCACCCCGCGACGGGTCGACGCCTGCTCCGACCGCACCCGGTCGACCGCTCGACGATGACCGATCGTGAGGATCCACGAGATCACCGACCCCATGTCGGCGCGGTAGTTGGGGGCGTTCTGCCAGACCTGCAGGTAGACCTCCTGCAACGTCTCCTCGGCGTAGCCGGGGTCGCGCAGGACCCGTTTGACGAGCCCGAACACCCGGGTGTTCGTCGCGTCGTACAGGTCGGCGAAGGCTTGGCGATCCTGCGCGGCCACACGCTGCACCAACGCGACGAGCCGTGTCGGTTCGTCGGGCGCGTCGTGGCCACCGTGATCCGGAGTGGCCGACGGCGCCGATCTCGCGGCAGAGCGGTCGGTCACACAGGTGACAGTAGCGTGTCATCGTCGGCGTCCTAGGTGATCGTGATGACACGGTTGTGCCACCCGGTGGCGCCGCCCGGGATGGGCGGTGTGCGTTCCTCGGTCTGCAGCTGACCGGTCTTGTCGGTGGCCCGGCAGTAGAGCATGTGCTGCCCGGGCGTGGCCTGCCAGCGGTAGGACCACTGGCGCCACGTGTCGATCGAGTACTCCTCGGCCAGCTGCGCGACCTCCCACGGACCGTCGTCGATCCGGACCTCGACCTTCTCGATCCCGCGGTGCTGCGCCCACGCCGTTCCCGCGATGACGACCTCACCGGCGGGTACCTGCGCGAACGATGCCGGAACGTCGATACGGGAGGCGGTCTTGATGGGGCCCATCTGGCCCCACCCGCGCTCCGTCCAGTAGGCCTTCTTGCGGTCGAAACGGGTCAGCTCCCAGTCGACGACCCACTTGCAGGCGGAGACGAAGCCGTAGAGCCCGGGCACGACCTGACGGACGGGGTAGCCGTGCTCGAGCGGGAGCGGCTGCCCGTTCATCCCGACGGCCAGGATGGCGTCGCGACCGTCGGTCAGTGCGGAGACCGGCGTCCCGGACGTCCAGCCGTCGACACTGGTGGAGAACAACATGTCGGAGTCGGCCTGCACGCCGACCTTGGCGAGGATGTCCTTGATGGGGTAGCCGATCCACGTCGCGTTGCCCGCGAGGTCACCGCCGACCTGGTTCGACACACACGTCAGCGTGATGACCTTCTCGACGGGCTGCATCCCCATGAGGTCGTCCCAGGTGAGGGTCATCTCGCGGTCGACCATGCCGTGGATCCGCAACTGCCACTCCGAGGTCTTCAGCTCGGGGACCTGCAGGGCGGTGTCGATGCGATAGAAGGACTGGTTGCTGGTGACGAACGGGGTCGCGCCGGGGACGTCGATGTTCGAGCCGGCCGGTATGGCCTTCGCCCGGACACGGGGCGTCGGGAGCTTCAGTGACGCCCGCTCGGAGATGGCGTTACCCGCGTTCGCGATGGCGCGGCCGACGAGCGCGACGCCTCCGGCCGCCACCGCAGCCGTCGCGGCGAGGCCGACGAAGGCCCGGCGGGACAGCCCGTCCTGCTCCGGGGCCGCCGCGTTGCGTCGCGCGCCGAGGTAACCGGTCAACACACGGAGGACGAGGACGCCGACGACGATCGCGGCGAGCGAGGGGAAGACGTACGTCGCGGTGGCGGTGGGCCGCTGGAAGGCCGCCACGATGCCGACGATCCCGAAGAGCACGACGAGGACGGATCCGAACGGCTTCGTCCGACGTTCGACGAGCCCGGCCACGATCGCGAGGACCGCGATACCGATGGCCATGCCGGTCAACAACACCTGCTTGTCGGACGTGCCGAAAGTGCGGATCGCGAACTCCCGCACCGGAGCCGGCGCGTTGTCGACCAAGAGCGCGCCCACCGCGAAGTACGGGGACGAGAAGGACGAGACGGCGACGGACACGATCTCGCCCGCGGCCAGGGCAGCTCCGACGGCGATCAGGCCGGCGAGAGCCCGGCGGATCACGGTCTCGATGCGGGACACGTGCGTCACCCCTTCCGGGTGGTCGGTGCAGACACCGTCGGGCGGGGTCGCGGTCGGGACGGTCACCGCCCACGCTGCTGTAGTCCGGGACCGTCGTGATGGGGTTCGGCACCGCAGGCCCCGCGGATGGACGGATGACGCGGATCACCCGCATCTGCCGCACGCCTGCGTTACCGGTTCGTGATCGCCGACGGCGATAGACATGAATTCGAGACCGGAAAATTCGGGCGTCACCCATCCGGCCGCCCGTACGTTGCGAATGGAAAGCGACCGATCCCCAACCAAAGGAACCAAGAACATGGCTCTGAAGCGCACCCAACGATTCGCTGTCGCCATCGCCGGCGTCGGCCTGGCCATGGGCCTCGTCGCCGGTTGTTCCAGCGACAGTGGCTCGAGCTCCTCGGGCTCCTCGAGCACCGCCGCCACCTCGTCGGCCGCCGAGTCCTCGGCAGCGGGCGGCAGCGCGAGCGCCGATCCGGCCGCCGACCTCGTCGGCTCCGGCTGCGCGAGCTACGCCGAGCAGAACGCCTCGGGCCCCGGCTCCGTCGGCGGCATGGCTCTGGACCCGGTCGCCACCGCGGCCAGCAACAACCCGCTGCTGAAGACCCTGACGCAGGCCGTCTCGGGTCAGCTGAACCCGCAGGTCAACCTGGTCGACACCCTGAACGGCAGCCAGTTCACCGTCTTCGCGCCGGTCGACGAGGCCTTCGCGAAGATCCCGGCCGCCACGATCGACACCCTGAAGACGGACAGCGCCCTGCTGACCAAGATCCTGACCTACCACGTCATCCCGGGTCAGCTCTCGCCGTCGCAGATCGCCGGCACCCACAAGACCGTCGAGGGCCAGGACGTCACCGTCACCGGTTCGGGCAACGACCTCAAGGTCGGCGCCGGCAACGCCTCGGTCATCTGCGGTGGCGTCAAGACCGCCAACGCGACCGTCTACCTGATCGACTCGGTGCTCATGCCCCCGAGCTGATCACCTCCGTGATCCGATGAGCCGGAGTACTTCTCCGCGCTGATCGACCCACACACGACGACCCGGAGTCATCCTCGGGTGGCTCCGGGTCTCGTCGTCTGCGGGGTCGGCGACCGGACATCGACCGCCGGGAACGCCTGTGGGCCGGCGACTCTCAGCGTGACTCGGCGGCGTGACGGCCCGCGCGTCGACCGAAGTACGACCCCTCGCCGAGCTGGGTCCCGCTGGCGTAGCCCTTCGCGTCTTGTGCGATGTTGGCCGCGCCGGCACCCGCGGCGTACAGACCGGGGATGCGGTCGCCGTCGCCGGTGAGGACTTCCCCGTCGACCGACGTGGCGAGACCACCCATGGTGAAGCCGGCGTACAGCGCCTCACCGAGGCTCATGTTGAACGCCGCCCACGGGCCGGTGTCCTGCGGCGCCAACCACTCCGCGCTCTTGTGGAAGTCGGGGTCCTCCCCCGTGGCGGCGAACTCGTTGTAGCGCTTCACCGTCGCGACGAGAGCGCCCTGCGGCATCCCGAGGTCGGACTCCATCTCCTCGACCGTCTCCCAGCCGTCGACGAACTTGATGAGCGGCATCTTCGGACGCTCCATGTGCGCCTCGTCGACGATCAGCCACGCCTTCGCGTCGGGCTGGTCGAGGATGAATCCCGATGTGCGGGAGTGATAGGAGTCCTCGGCCACGAACCGCTCACCGTTCTTGTTGACGATCATTCCGGTGATGAGGATCGACGGCGGGTACGCCGGCGCGGTGACGAACGGTTCGCCCATGTGCTTGAGGCCCGCGCCGACGGACGCGCCCAGACGGATGCCGAGGCCGTCGTCGAAGGTGTTGCCCAGCGTGTACGGCTTCTCGGCGAGGGCGGGGACGAACTCGTCGACCATCTCGGGGTTCATCACGAAGCCGCCCGCGGCGACGATCACGCTGCGGGCGCGGATGAACCCCGTGTCCGACAGGCTCTTCCACGCCACACCGACGACAGCGCCGGCTCCGTCGACGACCAGGTTGCGCGCCCCTGTCTCGTACCGGATCTCGACCCCCAGGTCGGCCAGACGCTTCACGAGCAGTTCGATGACCAGGTTCGCTCCGCCGGTGTCGCCGGGGACCGGCACCTTGTGACCGCGCGGGGCAGGCTTCGCCATCTCGCAGAACGGCCACACCTTCTCGTTGCCGGTGTACATCAGGCCCTGGGTCTCCGGCTGGATGACCGCCTTGCCGGAGAAGAAGGTGCGCTCGAACTCGAACCCCAGCGACTCGAGCCAGTCGAAGTGCTCGACGCTGTCCTGGCAGTAGGCGTGGATCTTGTCGGGCTCGGGGTCGCGGCTGACCGCGGTGATGTACTTCTCCATCTCCTCGGCCGAGTCCTCCTGGCCGGTCGCCTTCTGCACGGCGGTGCCACCGCCGAGATAGAAGTGACCGCCCGCCAGGGACGTGGTCCCCCCGGCGACCGCGGCACGCTCGAGGACCAGGACGGACGCGCCATGCGTGGCCGCCTCGACCGCCGCGCACCCGCCGGCGATGCCGCACCCGATCACGAGTACGTCGACCTCGTCGGTCCAGGACTCGACCGACGACGCGGTCACCACCTCGGGCAGTTCGGCACGCATCGGGACAGTCCTCCGGCACTCGACTCCGGCGGCGCCAGCCGACGCCGCCGGATACCAGAGTAACGACTGACTAGAACAGGTTCTAGTTCGTGCCGAATCCGACCAGGTGAGAGGTCACTCGAGATCGGCCCAGTGCACGTCGATGGCCGCCGACACCTTGGCGGCGTGCTCCTCGCCGAGGACGTCGGCGAGCAACGCCTCGATCGCGGCCCGCGCCTGTACGGCCACGGTCTGCAGGTCGTCGGCGTACTGGCCCACGAGTCCCAAGGTGACGCCGACGGCCTCACCCTCCGCGATCCGAACCGACACCTCCACGACCCGCCGCCCGAGCGCCGACCGGACGGCCAACAGGATCAACCGTCGGACGACGCGATCGGTGACGACGACGAGGCCGTCGTCGGTCGCGAGCTCGTCACGCGACTGCGAGAGGCGACGCGCCGTGTCCACGACGGTCTTGGTGAGTCGGGTGATGTCCGCTGTCGTCGGCCCGAGCCGTCGACCCGCCTCGAGGATCCAGTCCTCGGTGCGCGGTTCGGCGGTGTGCATGTCGACCATCACACACCCGCTTCCTGTGCAGCGCCCACCGCGGCCGCCGCCCGCTCCGGTCCGGAGGGGCGCGGTCGCCATGGCTCGAGTCGTTCCGCCAGCCGCGCCCGTGTCCGCTGCAGGTGTCCCCGGACGGAATTGGGCGAGATGGACAGGATCTCCCCGATCTCCGGATGCGACAAGCCCTCCATCTCGCGCAACCACCAGACCGCGCGCGCCGTCGGTGTCAGGGCACCCAACTCGGCTTCGAGCGCCTCGTGCAGGGACTGCCCGACCGCGGCGTCCGCCGGCCCGGGACGACGGTCGGGGAGGGCGATCATGACCTCGTCGTCGAACGGTGCCTCCACACGGCGTCGACGGAGATCGATGATCTTGCGGTGCGCGATCGAGAACACCCACGTGCGGAAGCTGCTCTGGAACCCGAACTTGGGCAGGCTCTTCCACGCTGCCACCAGCGTCTCCTGCACCACGTCCTCGGCGTTCTGGGCGTCGGGGGTCAGGCGTCGTGCGTATCGGAGGAGGAGCGGCAGAGTCCGACGGACCAACTCCTCGAACGCAGCCCGATCACCTACAGCGGCACTCGCCGCGAGGGATTCGTCGGTCTCCTCGGCGAGACGACCACGAAAGGACCGGCTCTCACCGGCACCCTGCTCACTGGCCACGTCATCTCCGTTCGGCGGGGCCCGTTCTCGGCCCGTCTCGTACCGGGTCAACGGGGCGAGCCCCCCAGCGTATCCCGCTGTGACTCACATCACAGCACGCATGAGTGCATTCCCCGAAGGTCGCTCGACTACACAGATGCGCCGATTGGCGACCCCGGCGACGGGGAACCCCGGTCGACGCGACCGCGTCCACCGAATCGTGCGAGTCGACCCGATCGGTCGACTCATGTGTTGACATAAGGAGTGGCTATGAGCACACCGACCACCACCACCAGCAGCGCTGCGGCCAAGGTCAGCCCCAGCAAGGAGATCTCGCCCGAGCACCGCGACCTCGTCGGTGACCACGGACGTACCACCATCGCCGACCAGGTCGTCGCGAAGATCGCCGGCATCGCGACCCGCGAGATCGACGGCGTCCACGCCCTCGGCGGTCAGGCCGCTCGCATCGTCGGCCGCGTCCGCGAGGCCATCCCGGGCGGCCAGCAGAGCATCACGCAGGGCATCTCCGTCGAGGTCGGCGAGAAGCAGGCCGCCGTGGACCTCGGTCTCGTCGCCGAGTACGGCGTCGCGATCCACGACCTCGCGGCCGCCGTGCGGTCCAACGTCATCAACTCCATCCAGCAGATGACCGGCCTCGAGGTCACCGAGGTCAACGTCGCCGTCCACGACGTCCACTTCGAGGACGAGGACGACGACGAGACCACCGCCGAGCCGCGGGTCCAGTGACCTCCGACGCCGACCTGGCCGATGCGGTGGCCTCCGCCGCCGCATCGGTCCCCGGTGTCACCGGGTTGAACGCGGGTCGGTTCGGAGAGGTGGCCACGTTCGCGGCCGGCCGTCGCATCGTGGGCGTGCGGTTGCACGACCACAGCGGCGAGGTCCACATCGAGGTCACGTTGGACCGGGCGGTCATGGACACCGCCGAGGACGTCCGTCGCGCCACCGAGGAAGTCGCCTCGCGGCCGATGACGGTCGTCGTCGAGGACGTGTCCATCGCCGAGGACGTCGCCCCCGAGCCGGTCGACGTCCCCGCCCCCGGGAACTGATCGTCCCGTGCCGGTCCCGTCCGAGTACGCCGCCCGGCGTCGAGCACTGATCCGCCGTCACCACCCCGACGTGGGTGGTGACGCGGATGTGTTGGCCGCCGAACTGGAGGCACTCGACCGAGAGTTCGCCGAACGCCGCGCAATGGTCCCGCCACGCGTGGTCGGCACTGCACCGATCCGTGTCCGCCCGACCGGGCGCGTCCGCCGGATGCGCCGATCCGCCGGGCGGGCGGTCACCCGGCTTCGGGCTCGGCTGCCCCGTTCGGTGCCCGGCAGCCGCCGGTACTTCGAGATCTGACCCGACACCCATCCACCGCATCGAAGAGAGACGCCATGAACAACAACGCCACCATCGGACTCCTCGTCGGACTGCTGCTCGCCATCGCGGCGACCACAGGCGGTTTCGGCGGATTCATCCTCGCGATCGTGCTCGGTGCGATCGGACTGGCCATCGGCCTGCAGCGCGACGGGACGATCGATCTGTCCGGTCTGCTGCGGAGCCGGAACCGTGGCTGATCGCCACCTCCCCGTCGCGCGACCGGACCTGACCGTGCGTCCGCCCACCGAACCCAACGGTGGGCCGGGCACCACGACAATCCACGACCGGGTCGGGGAGAGCATCGCCAAGAAGGCGGCTCTGTCGATCGAGGGCGTTCTGCGCCATCGCAGTTCCCTCGGACTCATCACCGGCGGCGATCACCCCAAGGTGTCGGTCGACATGTCGCGTCCCCACCCCGACGTGAAGGTCGACGTCGCGGTGCGCTGGCCGACGCAGGTGACCGCGCTGTGTCAGGAGGTGCGGGCGCTGGTGCACACCGAGCTCGCGCGGCTCACCGGCACCACGCCCCACCGTGTCGACGTCACGATCGCCGACGTCGTCGTCGGTGACGAGGGATCGCAGAGGAGAGTGCGATGACCACACCCGAACCCGGGCCCGCGCGCGGGCTCAAGAAGATCGTCCCGCCCACCGCGACGCCCGGCGCCGTCTGGACCACATCGCTGTTCGCTCTGGCGCTCATCGCCGTCGGGGCGATCGCCATCCGCGACATCTGCGTCGACCAGAAATGGATCACCGGGTCGCAGTGGATCGCCGCCGCGTCGCGATGGATCGCGAAGCTGTCGTGGCAGGGATGGTTCTGGGCGGTCGCCATCGCGCTGATCGTCGTGGGACTGCTGTTCGTGTGGACCGCCATCCGACCGCGCTCCAAGACGCACATCGCCCTCGACGGCGCGGGGACGGTGGACGGCTACTCGCCGAGCACCTGGACCCGCAAGGTGGACGTCGCCCGTCGGGCCAGCGCGGTCGCGCGGCAGGCGAAGGGCGTCACCAAGGCCGACAGCACGGTCAAGCGACGCAAGGTGATCAGCCGCATCACCAGTTCCGACGAGTCGCCGGCGTCCGCCGACGCCGTGCGCGACGCCATCACGGCCGCCATCGCCCCGGTGCTGCCGAAGCACACCGTGAAGGTGAAGACCACGGTCGTGAAGATCCCGAAGTCGCAGACGCCGCCGCCCCCGAGCGGGCGACCAAGCCTGCCCGAGCCGATCGTCGGTGACGCCGACGACGACTCGGAGCAGACGGCGCCCTCCGCCGCGACGTCCGCCGCGACGACGACCACGACGAAGGAGGTCCGGTCGTGAACGCACTGCCCGCCGGGCTCAACCGGCTCATCACATTCCTCCTCGGCGCCGTGTTCATCGTCGTCGGCGCGGGCGCGATCGCCTGGGAGCTCAAGGTCCAGCAGGTCCGTGATCAGCTCGACAAGATCGACCTCTCCTGGTTCGACCGCACGCCGGACCAGAGCTGGTGGCTGTACGTGCTGATCGGTGTCGCCGTCGTCGGCATCCTGGTCGGGCTGCTGCTGCTCGGGATGAACAGCCGGCCGCGCAAGACCAGCACGGTCGTCCTCCCCGGGAGCGACGAGTCCGGGACGCTGTCGGTGAACCCGTCGAAGATCGCCGCGGCCGTCGCCGACGACCTCGAGCGTCACCGTCTCATCACGGCGACGCGGTCGCGCGCGATCGACGACCGCAAGCGGAAGATGCTCGAGATCACCGTCGAGGCCGACTCCACGCGCGAGTTCGCCGACATCGCCGAGGTGGTCGGCAAGGCCGAGCAGCAGGTGGCCGCCGCACTGCCGGGCAGCGAGATCCGCCCCAGGTTCCAGATCCACCTGTCGACGCCGAAGAAGAGTGCACGCGTCGACTGACTTCGACGCACACGACGCGACGGGCCCCGGGGCATCACGCCCCGGGGCCCGTCTCGTGTCCTGAGGGGCTAGCGGAACCGCCGTAACCGCAGGCTGTTCGCGACCACGAAGACCGACGAGAAGGCCATCGCCGCGCCGGCGAACATCGGGTTGAGCAGACCGGCCGCGGCCAGCGGGAGGGCCGCCAGGTTGTAGGCGAACGCCCAGAACAAGTTGGCGTGGATCGTCTTCCGGGTCGCCCTGGCCAGGCGGACCGCGTCGACGGCGGAGGCGAGATCTCCCGACATCACCGTGATGTCCGACGACTCGATGGCCGCGTCGGTGCCCGTCCCCATGGCGAGCCCCAGGTCGGCGGTCGCGAGGGCGGCGGCGTCGTTGACCCCGTCGCCGATCATCGCGACGCGAGCACCGTCGTGCTGCAATCGCTCCACCACCGACGCCTTGTCGGCCGGCATCACGCCCGCGATGACCTCGTCGATCCCGACCTGTGCAGCGACGGCACGAGCCGAACCCTCGTTGTCCCCGGTGAGGAGGACCGGCGTCAGCCCGAGCTGTCGGAATCGCGCGACGGCGTCGGCCGACGACGGCTTCACCTCGTCGGACACGACGACCACGCCGCGGACGGATCCGTCCCAGCCGGCGACGATCGCGGTCGCGCCCGACGTCTCGGCGTCGGCGACCGACCGGACGGTGGCGTCGTCGACCGTGAGGCCGAGATCCCGCAGCCATGTCAGACGCCCGGCGACGACGGTCGTCCCGTCGACGGTGCCGCGCACGCCACGACCCGGCTCGGAGGAGAAGTCGCGCACCGCGGGCAGGTCCTCGGGGAGCCGATCGTGTGCGCCGGCCACGATCGCGCGGGCGATGGGGTGCTCGGAACGTGATTCGACCGCTGCCGTCGTGCGGAGCAGATCGTCTGCGTCGACACCCTGCGCGCCGACCGCGTGGACGAGCGTCATGACGCCGGTGGTCACGGTGCCCGTCTTGTCGAGCACGACGGTGTCGATGCGGCCGGCGCGTTCGAGTGCCTCCTGCCCACGGATGAGCACGCCGAGCTGCGCGCCTCGTCCGGTACCGGCCATCAGGGCGGTCGGCGTGGCGAGACCCAGCGCGCACGGACAGGCGATGATCAGGACGGCGACGGCCGCGGTGAACGCTGCCGACACCCCGCCGCCCGCGAGGAGCCACGCCGCAAGGGTCACGACCGCGAGGCCGAGCACCGCGGGCACGAAGAACGCCGAGATGGTGTCGGCGACCCGTTGCAGTCCCGCGCTGCCCTCCTGGGCGCGCTGGACAAGCTGCGCGATCTGCGCGATCTGGGTGTCCGCACCGACCGTGGTCGCGCGAACGGTCAGCGTGCCGTCGACGACGATCGACGCACCGACGACACGGTCGCCCGGGCCGACGTCGACGGGTACGGACTCGCCGGTGACCACCGACGCGTCGACCGACGACCGACCGTCCTCGACCACCCCGTCGACCGGGATCTTCCCGCCGGGCCGGACGACGACGCGATCGCCGACGGCGACCTCCCCGACGGCGACGGTGCGTTCCGTCCCGTCGACCAGCAGGACCGCCTCCTTCGCGCCGACCTCGGCCAACGCGCGCATCGCAGCACCCGCCTCGCGGGTCGATCGAGCCTCGAGATACCGACCGGCCAACAGGAACACGGTCACACCGGCCGCGACCTCGAGGTAGATCGACGACGAGGCGTCACCCCGATCGAGCGTGAACGAGAAGCCGTGCCGCATGCCGGGCATCCCCGCGTGACCGAAGAACAATGCGTAGAGCGACCAGCCGAACGCCGCTGTGATGCCGATGGACACGAGGGTGTCCATCGTGGTCGCCAGGTGGCGTGCGTTGCGGACGGTGGCGACGTGGAACGGCCACGCGCCCCAGACCACCACGGGCGCAGCGAGAGTCAGCGACAGCCACTGCCAGTTGTCGAACTGCAGGGCTGGGATCATCGCGAGCGCGATGACCGGGATGCCCAGCAGCGCCGACACCCGCAGTCGATGCCGCAGATCCGCGGCGTCACCGCCGTGGGCCATGTGGTCGCGGTCGTCGGATTCGTGCTCGGTGTGCGTCGGCGCCGCATCGCTCTGCTGATCACGCGCGATGGCGCGGTACCCGGCCGCGGCGACCTGGCCCGCGAGCTCGGACACCGTGACCTCGGCCGGGTGGTCGACACGGGCGCTGCCGGTCGCGAAGTTCACCGTCGCCTCGACGCCGTCGAGCTTGTTGAGCCGCCGCTGGATCCGCGCCGCGCAGGACGCACAGGTCATGCCCTCGATGTCGAATCGCGCCGTCGTCGTGGACACCTCGTCGGCGGTGCCGACCTCCGTCGAGGTCATGACCCCAGCTCGTAGCCCGCCTCGTCGACCGCGGCCGCGACCGCGGTCCGATCCGGCTCGGCGTCGGCGTGGACGGTCAGACCCCCCGACGCGAGATCGACCTCGACATCGGTGACGCCCGGGATCTGCGAGACCTCCTCGGTGACGGCGCGCACGCAGTGCTCGCAGGTCATGCCGGTGACGGTGTAGGTGCTGACGGACATGGTGGTTCCTTCCTGGGGCGGATGGGTGTCAGGACCGGACGAGGCGCGTGATGGCGTCCATCGCCTCGGTGACCTTGGCCTGGCCGAGTTCGTGGTCCTCGCGGGCCGCGTCGACCACGCAGTGGCTCATGTGTTCCTCGAGCAGCCCGAGGCTGACGGCGTGCAGGGCCTTCGTCATCGCCGTGACCTGGGTGAGGATGTCGATGCAATAGGCCTCGTCGTCGACCATGCGCTGCAGGCCGCGGGCCTGCCCCTCGATCCGACGAAGCCGTTTGAGGTAGTCGTCCTTGCGCTGGATGTAGCCGTGCTGGTGCGTGTCGTCCACGACGTCTCCTCCGAATCGGATACCCCCACCAGGTATACGCCCGACGGGCGGTCTTGGCTACCCCCTGGGGGTATGCGACCGGGCCCTCGACGGGCGAAAGGGCCCATCCGGCCATAACCTCGGCGGATGGGTACGGCGAATGGCGAGGGCGTCTTCGGGGTCGACGAGACGGCCGACCTCCTGTGGTTCTACGACATGCACGGGTACGCGATTCTGCGCGGGCTCCTCGACGAGGATCGCGTGGGGCAGATCGAAGCCGAGTGTGTCGACGCGCAGGCGCGCGTGCGCAGCGGAGAACTCGCCGGACGGCACGGCTCGACGGTGTTCTTGGACGACGCCTCGTCGTCGACCGGGGTGGTGAACTACGTCGAGTACGTGTCCGAGGTGTCCTCGGCGGTCGCGGACGCGGTGACCGATCCGGTGCTCGTCGCGGTGATGCGGCAGCTCCTGGGATCGGACTGCTGGCTCCGGGAGCACGAGCAGTTCGGGGTCGTCTACCAGGACGCCCGGCCGGGTCGCGACTCCGGCTACGCACGGATCGGGTGGCACTCGGACTGGCAGGCCGGACCCAGCCTCGACGTCTGGCCGAGTACGGCCTTCACCATCCACGTCGATGGGACGAGCCCCGCCAACGGATTCCTGAGAGTCGTTCCCGGCAGCCATCTCTGGGCCACGCCGGCACCGTTCCGCAACGCGAACGGGGTGGCAGTCCCCGAGACCGCACGCCCGGTCGGGGGCCGCACCGATCGGACACCTCCGTTCGACATGCCGCTGCGGTTCGAGAAAGTGCGCGGCGAGGTGGCCGTCTACGCCGAGGCCGGCGACATCCTGCTGCACGACGCCTACCTGTGGCACTCCGCCGCACGCGCCACCGACGACGACACCCGGCGTCGGCATGTCCGCGGCGGCTACTTCGGCGGGATACGACCGCCCGCGGGCGTGGAGGAGTTCGTCAAGAACGCCGCACGCTGAATCGCGTCGCGCGCGTCAGATCTCCCTGGCCCGACGACCGCGCGGTGCGCGGAGCAGGTCGGCCAGGTGCGCCAACGCGGAGACGACGTCGTCGAGAGCGGCGACGACCTCCGGGTCCGTCAGCGAGGGGCCGACCGCGCGCGGACGGTCGACGTCGGGAGACGGTCCACCATGGCGCCCCATCGGCTGCTCGGGCAGTCGCTGCGGCTCGGGTCGGTCCTGCTGCGGCACCACGGCGGGAGGGTCGTCGAGACCGGGCGTGCGCACCGCGCGATTGCGCATGGACGGGACGTCGGTCGCCAGGTCCACCGCGGACCGCTGCGGGACGTCGATGCTCTGCTGCGCGGGCGATGGACTCGGGCCCGGCGAGGCCGGGCGGGGCGCGTGACCGTTGCTCGGCGCGAACCAATGCGCTCCCGGGTGACCCTCGAACAACATGCACGGCGAGACGGCAGGCGCCGAGCAGGGGTTCCGCTCGATCAGGGACTGTGCGTGCGCGTCGGTGTCGTTCCACTGGATCCACAGACGGCGGTCGAACCGAGGGACCATCTCGGCGTCGCTCGCGTGGTCACCGCGGTGCCCGATGCTGAGACGACAGTTCAACACCCAGCCGCCCACACTGGTCTCCCCCAGGGCAGCCCGTTCGGCTTCCGTGCAGATGACGGTCGACCAACACCCGTCGTGAACCATGCTCAATCCCCTCGCCCCCGCGCGCGCTCAGACTAGTCGCAGAGGTCTGACCGTGTGCGCATGGCGGCGGCGCGATCAGGTGTGGTCGGCGAGTACGCGGCCGTCGAGCGGCGGCGCCTCATCGGCCGCCCGCTGCTCCGCGAGAGATATGGCCCTGCCCACGAGGACCGACACCACGACGGCCGCCGTGGCCCACACGACGACGATCGTCGCGATGACGGCGATGAGGAGAACACTCACCCTCTGCCACCTGCCTTCCGGCCGGTAACCCCCCGTCCGGCTGTCTACCCCGACCCGAACATTCGTACTCCTGCATTCAGGATGCACGATCTTCCTGAGTGGTCGATGAGGGGGAGGTGAGAACCTCCCGGGTGCGCAGGCGCCTCGAGGTCAGAAGCCCAGGTCCCGCCCCACGATGTCCTTCATGATCTCGGTGGTGCCGCCGTAGATCGTCTCGATGCGGACGTCGGTGTACAGGCGCGAGATCGGGTACTCGGCCATGTAGCCGTAGCCGCCGTGCAGCTGCACACAGGTGTCGACGATGCGCTTGAGCAGCTCGGTGGTCCACCACTTCGCCTTCGAGGCGTCGACGGCGGTCAACTCGCCGTCGACCATGGCCTGGATGCTGCGGTCGACGTATGCCCGTGCGACGTCGAGCTCGGTGGCGATCTCGGCCAGCTTGTGACGGTTGACCTGGAACGACCCGATGGACTGGCCGAACGCCTTGCGGTCGAGCGCGTAGTCCTTGGTCATCTCGAACGCCTGGTGCGCGGTCGCGACCGCACCCACCGCGATCGCCAGTCGCTCGGACGGGAGGTTGTGCATCAGGTGGTAGAAGCCGCGACCCTCCTGCCCGACGACGTTGGCCTCGGGCACGCGGACGTTGTCGAAGTGGAGCTCGGCGGTGTCCTGGGCGTGCTGACCCATCTTGTCCAGGTTCCGCCCCCGGGAGAACCCGTCCATGCCGCGCTCGACGGCGAGCAGCGTGAAGCCCTTGTGTCCGGCCTCGGGATCGGTGCGCGTCACGACGATGACGAGGTCGGAGTTGATGCCGCAGGAGATGAACGTCTTCGACCCGTTGAGGACCCAGTGGTCGCCGTCCTTGACCGCGGAGGTCTTGATGCCCGCGAGGTCGCTGCCCGCGCCGGGCTCGGTCATCGCGATCGCGCCGATGATGTCGCCGGCGGCGAACCCGGGCAGCCACCGCTGCTTCTGCTCGTCGGTGCACAGGTTCACCAGATAGGGACCGACGATGTCGTTCTGCAACGTCAAGCCCGGCGCCCGCGACCCGGCGCGCGTCATCTCCTCGATGATCACGGCGTTGAACCGGAAGTCGTCGATCCCCGCGCCGCCGTACTCCTCCGGGATGTAGTGGCCCACGAGACCCGCCTCGCCGGCCTTCTTGAACACCTCGCGGTCGATGATGCCGTCGGCCTCCCACTGGTCGGCGTGTGGCAGCACCTCGCGCTCGACGAAGGCGCGCGCGGAAGAGCGCAACTGCTCGTGTTCGGGCTCGAAGACCAGGCGCTTCATCGTGACCTCTCCTGTGTGGGGGCATGACACGGCCGCGGATGGGTCGACCGCCATAAGCGACGTTATAGCGCCGAAGCATTTCTGACAACAGTTTCAGTTTTCGCGCTCGGTCCCGCGCGGCTGGACCACGGTCCGCTGCGTACGCTCGTTCCGGTGACCACGGGGGATCGTCCGCAGACAGCTCTGGTCGACGACTCCGGGGACGGCCCCGCCGTCGGCAGTGGCGCGATCGTCGACACCGTGCGGTTCGCCGGTGTCGCCGATGTCGGTCTCGTCGGGAGTCGGTGGACCCCACCGGAGGCGCCGACGGCCACCGCGCTGCTCCTGCACGGCGGCGGTCAGACCCGTCACTCGTGGAAGCGGACCGGCGATCACCTCGCCGCGTCCGGGCTCCGGGTGGTCTCCATGGACTGCCGGGGCCACGGCGACAGCGGGTGGTCGCCGGACGGCTACTACGACATGGACATCCTCGCCGAGGACGTGCACCGGGTGATCGCCGACCTGGGCGGTCCCGTCACCCTCATCGGGGCGAGCCTGGGCGGGTTGACCGGCATCGCCGTCGCCGACAGATGGGGCCCCGACGAGGTGTCGGCGTTGGTGTTGGTCGACGTCGTCCCCCGCTACGACCGCGGCGGGACCCGACGGATCCGGACGTTCATGCGCAGCGGCATCGACGGTTTCGACTCCCTCGACGACGCCGCCGACGCTGTCGCCGCGTACCTGCCACACCGGAAGCGTCCGCGCAGCATCGACGGGTTGACCCGCAACCTGCGACGCCGCGACGACGGCCGGTGGTACTGGCACTGGGACCCGAACGTCATCTCTGCGGAGACCGTCGCTCGGATCCCCGTCGACGACCTCGACGACGCGGCGGCGCGTCTGCGTATCCCGATCATGCTGGTACGCGGCATGTTGTCCGACGTCGTCCCCGACGAGGTGCTGTCGGCGTTCCGCGAGCGCGTCCCCCACGCCGAGATCACCGAGCTGCGCGCCGCAGGCCACACCGCGGCCGGCGACGACAACGACGCCTTCAGTGATGCCGTCGTCGACTTCGTCGGACGGGTCATACGACCCGGTCCCTGACCCACCGGCCCCGAGCGGGCACTTGATCCCGCCGGGCGTGCACTTGATCCCGCCGGGCGTGCACTTGATCCCGCGGCGGCCTCACGACTGCACACTCGCGGGGATCTACCGCACGCTCGTGGGGATCTACCGCACGCTCGTGGGGATCTACTGCACGCTCGGCGGCGGGTCAGACAGCGGCCACGGGGTCGCCGGCGGGGACCGTCGGGGACACGAGGAGGTCCCCGGTGTCGCGATCGAGCCTCGCCGTGATCACGCGGTCGCTGTCACCCTGTGAGATGCCATCTGAGCGGCGGTGGCAGCCGACGCTGTCGGTCCGCGCCAGCGCGGCGGTGACGACCGCGCGCGCCACCAGAGCCATGTCGGCCGTGTCCGCCGTCCCGCCGGAAACGACTGCGTCCAGGGCGTTCCGGAGTCCGAGGGCGTCCCGGTCGACACCGGCACCGGCCGTCATCGCCGCTCGGATGACCTGCGCCGACGGCCCGATCCCACGGTCCGGGAGGGTCGGGCCGACACACGGCCGGGCAGACACCGTCCGGTCCTCCGACGCCGTCTCCGCGGCGCGGAGACCCATGACCACCGCCTCGGTGAGGCTGTTCGAGGCGAGACGGTTCGCCCCGTGCAACCCGGTCCGCGCGACCTCGCCGGCCGCGAGCAACCCGGGCACGTCGGTCCGCGCGCGGAGGTCGGTGAGCACGCCCCCACAGTGGTAGTGCGCCCCGGGGACCACGGGGATCAGCTCACGGACGGGGTCGAACCCGGCGGCGCGCACACCCGCGGTGACCGTCGGGAAGCGACGGACGAGATCGGGGACGTGCCGCGCGTCGAGGAACACGCACGGCGCCCCGGTCGCGACCATCGCATGGTGGGCCGCCGACGCGACGACGTCGCGGGGAGCGAGATCGCCCAGCGGGTGGACACCGGCGGTCACCGAGGTGCCGTCGGCGTCGACCAGTCGCGCCCCCTCCCCGCGCAGCGCCTCGGTGATGAGCAGGCACCGACCGTCCGCGCCGGGCGTGAACAGCATCGTCGGGTGGAACTGCACGAACTCGAGGTCGCCGACGGTGGCGCCGGCGCGCAGCGCGAGCGCGATCCCGGAACCGACCGAGGACGGCGGGTTCGTGGTCGCCGTCCACAGCGCCCCGAGCCCTCCGGTGGCGAGCACCACCGACCGCGCAGGCACGAAGCGGCCGTCGTCGTCGATCACGCCGACAGCGCGTCCGTCCACCACCGGGATGTCGCGGATCAGCCCGCGACGCACCGCGATACGGGCGTCGTGACGGACCGCCGACCACA
Source organism: Williamsia serinedens (assembly GCF_024171725.1). Classification (GTDB taxonomy): domain Bacteria; phylum Actinomycetota; class Actinomycetes; order Mycobacteriales; family Mycobacteriaceae; genus Williamsia_A; species Williamsia_A serinedens. Next base: position 593,386 of record NZ_JAMTCG010000002.1, on the reverse strand, counting down.
GCGCGGCGTGGAGGTGTGCCCCGGTGGCGTCACCCCCGGCGTGCACGATCCGTCGGACACCGTGGCCACCCTCGCGGGTGCGGGCGAGACCGCCGGCAGGGTCATGGTCGAAAGCGACGCCACGCGCGACCAGCTCGGCGATCGCCGCGGGGCCGTCGGCGAGGATCGACCGCACCGCGACAGGGTCGCAGTGACCGGCGCCGGCGGCGAGGGTGTCCGCGACGTGCGCGTCGAGCGAGTCACCCCGGTCCGTCGCCACCGCGGCCATCCCGCCCTGGGCATAGGCGGTCGACGTGCCCCCGGCGACGGAACCGTCGCGGGCCCCGGCGACGACGGTCACCGACATCCCGCGCTCGGCGGCGTTCAGTGCGGCGGTCAGACCGGCAACGCCGGCACCCACCACGACGAGATCGTCGACGTCCATGAGCCGCTCCGTTGGTCGAGGTTTTCGACCGTGAGTCGATAACCACCTCACACGGTACGCGTCCTGCTCAGGAGTCGAACGTGACGGTGATCTCCTCCGAGCGGGGGACGGCCTGGCAGGCGAGGGTGAGGCCCATCGCGATGTCCGAGTCGACGAGGGTGTCGTTCTTGCGCATCGTCACGTCCCCGCTGAGCACCCGACACGCACACGAACTGCACTCGCCCTCGCGGCAGGAGAACGGCGCGTCGTGTCCGGCGGCGAGGAGGACGTCGAGGAGCGTCGCGGACCGCGGCCAGGCGAGGTCGACGGTGTCACCGCGCAGGGTCACCGTCACCTGCGCGTCGTCGTCGTCGTTCACGACGGTGACGTCGACATCGGCGAAGGGATCGCCGGAGAGCGACCGGTACCGCTCGGTGTGCACGCGGTCCGCGGGGATCCCGACGGACTCCGCGGCCTTCTCGACGACGGCCATGAACGGCCCGGGCCCGCACACCCACACCCGGTGCCCGGACCACGCAGCGAGTTCGGCCTCCATCGCGTCCGGCGACGGAAGTCCCCGCTCGGACTCGTGCCAGTGCTCGACGCTGAACCGGTCATCGAATTCCGCCTGCAGTTCGGCTATCTCGTCGACGAATATCACCGACGCGGGGTCGCGGTTGGCGTAGAACAGGCGCACAGCCCGCACCCCACCCATCAACGCCGACGTGGCGATGGACATCAGCGGCGTGATCCCGCTGCCGGCGCCGACGAGCAGAAAGTCCTCGTCGAAGGCACGGGGGAAGAACGACCCGGACGGAGTGAGCACGGTCAGCCGGTCACCGACCTGCACCTCGTCGCACAGCCACGACGACGCCCGACCACCCGGCACCCGCTTGACGGTGAGGATGAGGTCGTCGTCGAGGTGCGGCGAGCTGGACATCGAATAGCACCGTGCCACAGCAGATCCGGTGTCCTCCACCGGGACGCGCAGGGTGAGGAACTGGCCCGGGTGATACCGGAAGCGGTGCGCGAGGGAGTCGGGGACGTCGAGGACGAGCGAGACCGAGTCGGCGGTCTCCCGGATGATCTCGGCGACCTCGAGCTCGTGGGCGCGACCGCGCGGGCCGACGCTCACGAACCGATCCGCTGGCCGGCGGCCAACGGACGGGCCATCACGTCCTGGTACCGCCCGCCGAGCAGTCGGGGCAAGGTGTCGAACAGCCGCGCGTCGGGACCGATCAACACCCGCGGCTTGTTCTTCTCGATCCCCCGGATGATCCTCCTCGCCGCCGTCTCGGGACGGGTGAACGCGATCCGCTGGAAGTTCTCGTCCTTCACCTGCAGGTCCTGGGCGTACTCGCCGCTCTGCCGCCCGTTGCGGACGATGTTCGTCTTGATGCCGCCGGGGTGCACGCAGGTGACGCCGACGCGATGTCCCCCGCTGATCATCTCCTGACGGAGCGACCCGGTGAACCCGCGCACGGCGAACTTGGCGGCGTTGTAGGCACTCTGACCCGGGATGGACATCAGGCCGAACACCGACGAGACGTTCACGATGTGTCCGTCGCCCGACGCGATGAGATCGGGCAGGAACGCCTTCGTCCCGTTGACGACGCCGCCGAAGTCGATACCGACGATCCAGTCGAAGTCGTCCCAGTGCATGTCGACGACCGTGGCCGACAGCGAGACCCCAGCGTTGTTGACGACGACGTTCACGCCACCGAAATGCCCGCGCACCCCGTCGGCGTGGTCGAGGAACGCTGCCCGGTCCGCGACGTCGAGCCGATGGGGCACCGCTTCCGCGCCGGCCTTCTCCGCCATCCGTGCGGTCTCGGTCGCCGCCTCGATGTCGATGTCGCTCAGCGCGAGTCGGGCACCACGTTCGGCGAGCTGCAGTGCGACGGCACGGCCTATCCCGGACCCCGCCCCGGTGACGACCGCGACCTTGTCCCGGAAGTCCCTCACCGGTCACGCTCCTCGCCGCGGACGGCCTGCAGGACGTCGTCGGGCAGCGCTCGTGACGCGCGGTACAGCGCGGTGGTCACCCGGCCCTTGATGAGCCCTGCCTCGTGGAAATACCGCAGCATCGGGCCGCACATGAAGGTCGCGTTCTCGCGGTAGCGCGGCGACCGCTGGGCGGTCATCCACCCCTTCAGCTGCCCGATGCCGACCGACTTGTACGCCTGCGAGTCGACGAGGGTCGGCATCACGAACAGGGTGAGTGCCGCGCAGAGCACTCGGTTCACGGCCAGCGCGACCGGCCCCGACCGCTCGATCGCGTCGGCGAGTTCGTTGCGCGCGAACGTGATGTGCCGCGCCTCCTCCAGCACGTGGATCTTCATGAGCTGACGCACGTGGGGCTGGATGCGCCCGTCGGCCATCGACTCGCGCTGCACGCGGTCGAGGACCTCCTCCACCAGCAGGGTCCCGGCGTAGACGATGGGCCCGTGCGGGATGAACCCGATGAGCCGCAACGGCATCGACAGTGCCTTGGGACGGCGGTACGGCTCCATGCCGGTCTTGTTGATCAGCCGACCGAACATCGTCGAGTGCCGCGTCTCCTCGGCGATCTCGCTCAGCGAGTACAGCGTGCTCGCGTCGGAGAAGTCGCGGCCGTGGAAGACGCCGCGGAGCAGGTTGGTGCACAACCCGATCTCGGCGTTGATGCCGTAGGTCAGGATCGCGACCGCCTCGGCGCGGCTGAGTCGGAGCTTCTGCTCCTCGGTCAGCGCCTCGTAGATCTCGGTGCCGAACAGCGTGCCCCGCTTCTCGGTGGCCCACGGACGGCCCGGGGCGATCGGCGCGTCCCAGTCGATGTCGAGGTCGCCGTCGTATGCGCGGTCGGCGGTCGACCGCAGCAGACGTTCGGCGAGCTCCCGTCGCTCGGCCTCGACGTCCCGGCTCGTCCCGGTGTCCGAACCCGGTGCGCGCCTCTCGGGTGCGATGCTCTCGATGGTCACAGGTCCCCCTCCGCTGATGTGTCGAGTCGTGCCCCCGTGCTCCGCACCAGCAGCCGGCTCACCGGGTCGGTGAACATGCCCGCTTCCCGTGCCGCCTCGAGGAACTCGCCGTACAGGATGTGCGCGCGTCGGGCCCGCATGGGGGCGCGGCGTCGGGCCAACCGCAGGCGCCACCGCGGCACCCCGGCAGCGTGCTCCGCGTCGGCGTCGTCGAGTGCCCGGGTGACAGCGCGCATCACGACGGCCGCGGCGATCGAGTACCAGGTCAGCAGCAGACGGTTCCGTCCCGGCACGGTCGTCGCGAAGTCCAGATGGGCGAACTCCCGCAGACGTCGCGTCGCCCGGAGGTAGATGTCGGCGACCTGCCGGGCGTGCGGCTGCACGCCCGGGTCCTCCGCGAGCGCGGCCGCCACCCCGTGGACGAACGACTCCCCCAGCAGGTACAGCGCGGCGGTCGTCCCACCGGCCGGCGTCAGCAGCGTGTACCGCTCGAATCGGCGGGCCAGCGTGGCGTGCCGGCCGGGCGGCAGACCGGTCACGGTCACGAGCCGTCCGAACATGGCGGTGCTGGTGGTCCGGATGTTGATGGTCGCGAACCCCCATCGGGCCGTGTCGTCGCACAGCGTCTGGTCCTCACCGATGCGTCGGAACTCCAGCATCGACTGCGCCGTCGTCGCGAACGCCGCGAGCGTCAGCAGGTCGACGAGTCCGTGTCGCCCGAGTTCCACGCGTGCCGCCGGCGTGAGCCGACGCCACGGGCGTGTGCCCGCGAGGCCGACGAGTCCCTCGGGCAGCCACGCCGCGTCCGGCGACGGCGGCGCCGACCAGTCGATGTCGATGTCCGGGTCGAACCGGTCGTCGACGGTGTCGATGAGGAAGCGTTGTGCCGCGGCCTCTCGGTCGGCGACCGACCGTCGTCGGGTCGGACGACGTTGCGCGCGCGAGGGATCGGTCCCGGCCGTGGTGTCGACCGTGACGTCCCGCGGCTCCACGAGCCCTGACATCTGCCACCCTTTCCGCCGTCATCTCCTGTGGCGAGGTCACGAACTTAAGGGATCGTCGCGTGAGCAGGCGCACGATCTGATGCACTTTGGTGTCGCGTCACAACGAGCTCGGGGCAGGGTGCTCGGACGACGACGCCGGGGAGAGGGACAGGGGAGGACAACGGATGAACACGTTTCTGGACATTCGGGACTCGGGCCGCGCGACACCACGGTCGCACCACGACGACTCCGACTACGTCGGCACCGCGTCGATCATCGTCAAGGGCATCGAGATCCCGGTGAACGTGGAGTTGAAGGGGTACCGCGAACCGATCGACGGCGTGTACCGCTGGATCGGGCGCGTCGGCGCGAACGACCGGTTGTCGGCGATCGTCGGGGACGCCAAGCGCATCCGCGTCATCGTGTCGACGCCTCACAGCGCGCGGGAGGCGTATCTCGGCGATCCCGACTTCTGGGGTCGTTTCCGCATCAACGGCAAGTCGACGCCGCCGTTCGCGGTCGACTCCTCCGTCGACTGAATCCGTCTGGGACCTCGAGGGCCCGATCGCGGGCGAAACGGACAGCCCGGGCGTCGGCGTGAACCGGTAGCGTCGGTCCATGGCACCCGCGCTGGTCCTCGGACCGATCCTCCGATTCGTCGACGACAGCCGGGCGACGGTGTGGGTCGAGACCGACCGGCCCTGCACCGTCACGGTCGACACCGCGGTCGGGGTGTCCGCGACGGAGGAGACCTGGGGTGTCGGCGGCCATCACTTCGCGCTCGTGATCGTGCGCGGTCTCCCCGCCGACACACTCGTCGACTACACCGTGCGACTTGGTGAGGACGGGGGCGACGACGAGCACGTCTGGCCACCGGCCGGCGTGGCGTGTCACCTGCGCACCAGCGGGCCCGACCGCCGTCCGTCCATCGCGTTCGGCTCCTGTCGGCGCGGTGAGAACCACGACGCCGAGTCGCTGGAGCGGATCGGCGCCGACGCGTTGACGGGCTTGGCCGGACGCGTCCGGACCGAGGCCGTGGACCGGCACCCGGATCTGCTGCTGTTCCTCGGTGACCAGGTGTACGCCGACGACCCGTCACGCGAGGTGCTGGCCCGCCTGCGGCGTCACCGCGCCGCGCACTCGCCCGACCCGGACCTGACGCCGGAGGTCCGCGACGAGATCTGTGATCTGGAGGAGTACACCTGGCTCTACCACGAGTCCTGGGGGACACCGGCGGTCCGCGGGCTGATGGCCTGCGTGCCGAGCTGCATGATCCTCGACGACCACGACCTGCGCGACGACTGGAACTCGTCGTGGTCGTGGCGACAGGAGACGTCGGCGAAGCCGTGGTGGCGCCGCCGCGTGATCGGGGCCTTCACCTCGTACTGGATCTACCAGCACCTGGGCAATCTCGACCCCGACGCCCTCGACCGGGACCAACACTACGCGCGGGTGCGGTTCGCCGTCGACGACGCGGAACGCGAACAGATCCTCGCCGACTTCTCGCTGCGCGCCGACGCCGAACCCTCCTCCGCCCGATGGAGTTACACGCGCGACCTGGGCCCGCTGCGACTGATCATGATCGACTCGCGGTGTTCCCGTGATCTCGCTCCCGACCGGCGCGGCATCGTCGACGACGGCGAGTGGAAGTGGGTCGTCCAGGCCGCCACGGACCACCCCGCCCGGCACGTCGTGTTCGGGACGTCGCTGCCGTACCTCATGCTCCCCGCACTGCACCACCTCGAGCAGTGGGACGAGGCCGTGGCGCAGGGCGCATGGGGCCGGACCGGCGCGCGTCTCGGCGAGAAGGCCCGTCTGGCACTGGATCTGGAGCACTGGGCCGCGTTCGACAACTCGTTCCGCGACATGGCCCGGCTCGCCGAGGAGCTGTCGGACGGGCCGGACGCACCCGCCTCCGTCGTGTGGGTGTCCGGCGACGTCCACTGCTCCTACATCGCCGACGCCCATCTCGTCGACCGCTCGCCGGGCCGGGGCACCGCTCTCATCCAGCTGACGATGTCGCCGTTCCGCAACCCGCTGGAACGCCCGGTCCGCGTGGTGAACCGTCTGGCGCGCCGGAAACCGCTGGTGCGGTTGATGCGTCGGCTCGCCCGCGCGGCGGGTGTCGCGGACCTCCCCCTCACCTGGGACACCAGCGCGGGCCCCTGGTTCGACAACGGCGTCATGACGCTGTCGGCCGACGGCGACGATCTGTCCGTGCGCGTGGAACACGCGTTCACCGCGCCCGACGGATCGCAGCGGCTGTCGTCGACGCACGAGGCCCAGCTGGCAGGGCCGAGGGCCTGATTGCCCTGCCTCGGCACGCCTGCCGTGCGTTATCCGGCCGTGATCCGCGGACACGACTCAGACGCAACGGTCGCAGGCTGGTGTACAGCACACCGACACGTACCTACCGTCGTGACCATGGCTGACTATCGAGTTCTCGACCCCACCGGCGACGTCGTGTCCGAGAAGGCGTTCGACAACGCCTCCGAGGCGTACGAGTGGTTCATCAACTCCAAGGCCGACAACACCGAACTCGGATGGCGCCTCGAGGTGAACCACGACGGCGACTGGGCGTTCGTCGACGACACCGAGGGCAACGCCGTGGGCGAAGACGGCCCGGCGAGCGTCTGACCCGATGGCGATCGCGACCACCAACCCGGCCACCGGCGAGGTGCTGAAGGAGTTCGACGCACTGTCGGACGCGGAGATCGAGGAGAAGGTCGCGCGTGCGGCGCAGGCAGCGCAGGCTCACCGTGCGACGTCGTTCGACGAGCGCGCGGGCGTGCTGCGCGGTGCCGCCGACATCCTCGACGAGGACGTCGACTCACTCGCGGTGACGATGACGACCGAGATGGGCAAGACCATCACGGCGGCGAAGGCGGAGATCGCGAAGTGCGCGAAGGGGTTGCGGTACTACGCCGACCATGCGCCGGAGATGCTCGCCGACGACATCGCCGACGCCGACGCGGTGGACGCGTCGCGCGCGTTCCACCGTTTCCAGCCGCTCGGCGTCGTGCTCGCGGTCATGCCGTGGAACTTCCCGCTGTGGCAGGTGATCCGCTTCGCGGCCCCCGGGTTGATGGCGGGCAACGTCGGCCTGCTCAAACACGCGTCGAACGTGCCGCAGACCGCGCTGTACCTCGAGGACCTCTTCCGTCGCGCCGGTCTGGTCGACGGCGGGTTCCAGACCCTGCTGATCGGGTCGAAGCAGGTCGAGGCCATCCTCACCGACAAGCGCGTCGCCGCGGCGACGCTCACCGGCAGTGAGGGCGCCGGCCGCTCGATCGGCGAGACCGCCGGCAAGCAGCTGAAGAAGGTGGTCCTCGAACTCGGCGGCTCCGACCCCTTCGTCGTCCTCCCCTCGGCCGATCTCGAGAAGGCCGCGAAGGTCGCCACGACCGCACGGTGCCAGAACAACGGACAGTCGTGCATCGCGGCGAAACGTTTCATCGTGCACACCGACGTCTACGACGAGTTCGCCCGACTGTTCGTCGAGAACATGTCCGGCCAGAAGGTCGGCGACCCCACCGAGGACGACACCGACATCGGTCCGCTGGCCACCGAGCAGGGACGGCAGGACGTCGTCGACCTCGTCACGGACGCCACCGCCAAGGGTGCGCGCATCCTCACCGGCGGCGAGGTCCCCGACGGGCCCGGATGGTTCTACCCGCCGACGGTCGTCGCCGACATCACCACCGACATGGACATCTACGGTGAGGAGGTGTTCGGGCCCGTCGCGTCGCTGTACCGGGCCTCCGACACCGACGACGCCCTCCGCATCGCCAACGACACCGACTTCGGTCTCGGCTCCAACGTCTGGACGACGGACGACGCGGAGATCGACAAGTTCGTCGACGGCTTCGAGGCCGGGCAGGTGTTCGTCAACGGTATGACGACCTCGTACCCCGCCATCGCCTTCGGCGGGGTCAAGAACAGCGGGCACGGACGGGAACTCACGAAATTCGGCATCCGCGAGTTCTGTAACGTCAAGACCGTCTGGATCGCCTGAGTCTTCGAGAAATGGAGCACTGAGCATGTCGCACACCACATCCCCGTCCCGCCGGCGCGGTCGTCGTCGGTCCGTCTTCGTCACGCTGGTCACCGCGGTCGCCGCGGCGTTGGGCCTCGTCGTCGGAACCGGTGGTGCGAGTGCCGCACCGCTGCAACCCATCCCGTCGCTCGACCTCACCCGGTACGTCGGTGTCTGGAACCAGGTCGCCGCGATCCCGCAGCCGTTCAACATCGACTGCCTGCGCAACACGCAAGCGCGCTACACGAAGATCGACGACCGTGACATCAAGGTCGAGAACAGCTGCACCAAGTTCAGCGGACAGCGCAGCGGGATCGTCGGGAACGCGCGGATCAACGACACGCGCACCAATGCACAACTGCACGTGAGCTTCCCGGGTGTGCCGTTCCAGGACTCGAAGTCGGGTCCGACGAATTACATCGTCACCTACATCGCCCCCGATTACTCGTGGGCGTTCGTCGGGAGCCCTGAGCGGCTGTCGGGCTTCATCCTCAAGCGCGACCCGAAGGTCACCAGCGCCCAGTGGACGCAGATCCGCGACGTCGTGCGCTCGCGCGGCTACAACGACTGCTTCTTCCTCACCACACCGATCGACGGGGCGTACCCGAACATCCAACCGCTCTGCACGGTGCGCTGACACCTCACCGAGCACGCCCGCACCGCCCGTCCGGACCTCGTCCGGGCGGGCGGTCGCACGTTCAGGCCGCCAGTGCGTCGAGTCGCGCGACGGCGTCGTCGTCCAGGATCGTCTGTGCCGCCGCCACGTTCGCCCGGAGATGGTCGAGGTCTGCCGTACCGGGGATGAGCCGCGTCGCCGCGGAGTGCCCCAGCAGCCACGCCAGACCGACCTGGGCGGGTGTGAGGCCGCTCTCGCCTGCGACCGCACGGACGACGGGGTGGTCGACGACCGAGGTCATCCGGCCGGCCGCCCCGCCGAGCGGAAAGAAGGGCACCCAGGCCATCCCCGATCGCTCGCAGAGTCCGACCTGGTCCTCGTCGGCGCGGGCGAGCAGGTTGTAGGCGTTCTGCACGCAGACGATCCCGGCGGGCAGCGCGCGGCGCACCCCGTCGGCGGTCACGCCGCTGACACCGATCGCGCCGATGACGCCGCGCTCCCGGAGCTCGACGAGCGTCGCCAGCTGGTCGTCCGGTGACACCACCTGGTCTCCCGTCGCCCGGATGCCGTGCGGGGTGTCCAGACGGCGCAGGTTGACCACGTCGAGGCGGTCGGTCCCGAGGCCACGCAGCGCGTCCTCCACGGACGCGCGGAGGTCCGCGGGTCGCTGAGCAGGCCGCAACACCCCGTCGTCGTCGAGCACTGCCCCCACCTTCGTGACGAGGAGGACGTCGGCATCGCGGGGGATCGCCTCACGCAGCACCTCGTCGACGGCCCCGTGTCCGTAGAAGGGCGCGGTGTCGATGTGGTCGACCCCGAGGTCCACCGCATGCCGAACCAGGTCGACCGCTGCGGTCCGGTCCCCCGCCCGGAGCAGCCGTTCGAGGTTCATGGCCCCGAAGCCGACGGGCGAGCGCGACGCGAACGGGTTGGTCGACGGCAGGGCGGTGAGGGTTGTCATGGCGTTCCTGTGGGACGATTGGCGAGAAAACGGAGGGACCTCCGTTTCGCGACCCACGGTACAGAAACGGAGGGCTCTCCGCTTGGTGATCGATCGAACCGTCCGCAAGGACGCACGACGTAATCGCGAGCGAGTAATCGACGCGGCACGAGGCATGTTCGCCGGCGGCCGTGCGACACCCTCGTTCGACGCGATCGCCCGCGAGGCGGGAGTCGGGGTCGGGACCGTCTACCGCCACTTCCCGTCCCGCGAGGCGTTGATCGAGGCGGTCTACGAGGCCGAGCTCGACGACCTCACCGACGCCGTGGGACCACTGTTGTCCGAGCTGCCGCCTGCTGACGCGCTGCGCGAGTGGATGCGTCGCTACGCGAGGTTCTTCACCACGAAGAGCGTCATCATCGACACCCTGCGTGCCGGGTGGTCGTCGGGGTCGATGACCACACCGGCCACGCGGGAACGGATCACGGCGGCGGTCGCGACCATCGTCGCGGCCGGTGTCGACGCCGGGTCGCTCCGGGCCGACGTCGACCCGGACGACATCACGGGGATGGTTCTCGGCGCACTCATGTCGACGGGGACCGACGACCCGGCGAAGACGGACCGCATGCTCTCGCTCATCGCCGACGCGGTAACCGCGCCCGCCGGCGCAGGTCGACGAGGGAATCAGTCGAACAGCGGGTAGCGCGGCAGCCGGAAGTCCCCGCCCGCACGGGAGACCAGGCGCTTCTCGACCCGGTCGCGCACCGCCGGCGTCGCGAGCACACGGTGCACGGCCCGTTGGACGGCGAGGGCACGCTCGCTGCGCGGCAACACGACTCGCGGACCACCGGGCGGAAGTGTCTGTACCGCCTCGGCGTACGGGCGGATCACCGACTCGTAGCCCTCGTAAGCGCGGGTGTGGTCGACGCCGGAGCCGGATCGGGCCCTGTCGAGCTCGCCGGCGAGCACATAGGCGCCGACGAGGGCGAGCGTCGTCCCCATCCCCGTCGGACCGGCGGCCCAGGCGGCGTCACCCACCACGATCACCCGCCCCCGGGAGTAGACGGAGAGCGCCACCTTGTCCATGCGCTCCATGTAGAACTCGTCGGGCGCCGCCGCGAAGCCGTCGAGGATTCGATCGGTCGCCCAGCCGACGCCCGCGAAACGGGCACGGAGAACGGTCATCTGGGCGGCGTGGCCGATCTTGTCGATCGCGAGGTCGGGGGCGACGAAGCTGAGGTTGGCGCGGATGGTGCCCACGTCGTCGGGTCGCGTCGAGACCATCCGACTGTCGGTGGTCGTCATCCAGTTCCACCAGTCGTCGTCGTCCGCGGTGCGCGGGATGGTCCCGTAGGCGATGTACTGGTCGCGGCTCACGCGCGTCACGGCGTCGCCGAGAACCAGGTCACGGGTGGTGGAGTTGCGGCCCTCGGCGACGACCACGAGGTCGAAGTGCTCGACCCCGCCGCCGGCGAACCGCACGTCCACCCCGTGGTCGTCCTGGGACAGGTCTGCGATCGAGTCGCCGTAGCTGTGCTCGACACGGGGATCGTCCGTGGTGAGTCGTCGCAAGATCTCCGAGAACCGGCCGCGCAGGATCTCCAGCTCGGCGGTCGGTCCGTCGCGACCCTCGGTGGTGGGCAGGTCCGCGTAGGCGCGGCCCGCCGGGTCGCGATACCGCAGGCCGATCTCGCCGGTCGTGTTCGCGGCCACCTCCTCCCGGACGCCCATCGCGCGGAGCACGTCGTGGCCGGCGTCGCGGATGTCGATGTTCTGACCCGCCTCCCGTGGCGCCGCGGCTCGCTCCAGCAGGGTCACGTCGTAGCCCGCTCGCGACAGAGCCCACGCCTGCGCTGGTCCCGCGATGCTGCCGCCGGTGACGAGTACCGATCCACCCATTGACCCACCCCTGTTGCTAGTTCTACTGGTAACTAGATTGTCTAGTCACAAGGTACATGGTGGAATGGGGGATGGCCGTCGACGAGACATTCACCGACCTCGACCCCGCCACGATCGCCGTCCGCGACATGGTCGGTGCCTCCCGGGAGCTCACCGGACGGATGGCCGCACTGATGGGCATGAACGCGAACGACATGGCGGCCATCGGCGAACTGACGATCACCGGGCCGATGGGCGTCGCCGACCTCGCGCGACACCTCGGCATCCGGTCCGCGTCCGCCACGGCCATGGTCGACCGGCTCGAGCATGCGGGGCACGTGGTGCGGACCCGCGACGCCGTCGACCGTCGTCGCGTCACGGTCACCGAGACCGCGGCTGCGCGGGCCGCGTCGTTCAAGGCGTGGGCCCCGACGATCGGCGCGATCGACGCCGTGTGCCGCGACCTCGACGATCACGACCGGGACGTCGTCGTCCGCTTCCTCGACGACATCACCGCGATCCTGCGGACCAACCCCTGACGCTCGATTAGCGTTTGCCCGTGCGAAGGAACTGGGGGCAGTCCGGACTGGTCGCCGTGGTCATGGCACTGGGGCTCGCCGCGCCCGCGTCGGCGGCGCCGGTCGACACGTATTCGACTGAGCTGCTGCACTTCTCGGTCCGCACGGGTCCCGACCGTGCGACACCGTGCACGATCGTCGGGCAGCTGTATCGGCCGGCGGGGCTGTCGCCGTCGCGGCGCGCACCGGCCGTCCTCACCACCAACGGGTTCGGCGGCTCGTACACCACGCAGGCGCCGATCGCGCGGTACCTCGCGACGCAGGGCTACGTGGTGCTCGCCTACTCCGGTCTCGGGTTCGGCGGCAGCGCCTGCCCGATCACCCTCGACGATCCGGACGTCGACGGCGTCGCGGCCTCCCAGCTCATCGACTACCTCGGCGGCAGGACGGGCATCGCCTACACCGATGCTGCTCTGCGACGGCCGGCCCCGGCACTCGACGTCGTCACCCACGACGACGTCGACCACTCCGGTCGCCGCCGCGCGGACGATCCCCGCGTCGGGATGGTCGGCGGTTCCTACGGCGGCGGCATCCAGTTCGCCACCGCAGCGGTCGATCCGCGCCTGGACACCATCGTCCCGCAGATCACCTGGAACGACCTGAGCTACTCGCTCGCGCCGAACGCGACGTCGACGTTCTCCGGCGTCAGCACCCGGGTGTCGGGGTCGGCGAAGATCGTCTACGCGGCCGGCCTGTTCGTGGACGGCGTCACGAATCCCGGTCGCGCCGGCTACCTGTCCGATCCGGCCCGCATCACTCCGTGCCCGAACTTCACCGTCACGCAGTGCACCACGTTCGCCGAGGGCGCCACCGTCGGGCAGTTCAGCCCGGCCGGCGTCGCCCATCTGCGGCACGCGTCGGTGTCGAGCTACATCGACCGGATCCACATCCCCGTGCTGCTCGAGCAGGGCCAACGCGACACGCTGTTCGACCTGAACGAGGCGGTCGCGACGTATCAGGCGCTGCGGGCACGCGGCGTCCCGACGTCGATGATCTGGCAGCAGTGGGGCCACAGCGGCGGTCCCGCGCCCGGCGAGTACGACAGGGCCCACCCGGACCGCACCACCCAGTACGAGGTCGGGCGCACGCTCGACTGGCTCGACCACCACCTGAAGGGTCTCGACGTCGACACCGGCCCGCAGTTCGCGTACTTCCGGAACTGGGTGCCCTACACCGGGATCGCGACGCCCGCCTACGCGAGCGATTCCTATCCCGTCGGCACGACGTCGTCGTTCCGGCTCTCGGCCGGGCAGGGACTGCTCGACGGCGCGATCGTCGCCGCCGGGGCGCCCGCCCGCCCCGGTGGGGCGACGATCAGGACGCCGCTCCTCGGTGGGCGCACCCAGACCGGGCCGTACGACGACGCCCCGGACAGCGGCAAGCCCGTCCGGCAGGACCCGGGCACCTACGCCCGGTGGGACACGGCGCCGCGCACCACACCCCTCGACGTCGTCGGCATCCCGACCATGCGACTGCGCCTGCGCGCCCTCGGTCAGCCACTGGTGTTCGCGAAGATCTACGACGTCGCGCCGGACGGTTCGGCGGATCTGATCAACGGCCTGGTGTCCCCGATCCGCGTCGCAGACCCGACGGAGCCGGTGACCGTCACCCTCTCCGGGTTGGTGCACCGGTTCGCCGTCGGACACCGGCTCCGTGTCGAGATCGCCGGGGGCGACCAGAGTTTCCGCACCGGCCTGCAGGGTCAGCCGGTCACGATCCTCAGCGGACCCGACACCTCGCTCACCCTGCCGGTGACGTCCGGCTGACGCTGCGAGAGCGCGACGGGCGGCTGCGCATGTGGTCGCGGACCCGCACCAGGATGGATCCGAGGGTCGCCACGTCGTCGTCGTCGAGGGCGCCGTAGAGCAGGTCCCGCACCACCTCGATGTGACCGGGCAGGACCCGATCGAGACGGTCGCGGCCGCCGTCGGTGAGGTCCACGACGGTCGCACGCTGGTCCGTCGGACTCGGTGAGCGCGTGATGAGCCCGGCCTTCTCGAGCAGCGCGGCCTGGTGGGTGAGTCCGCTGCGGCTGTACACGACCCCGTCGGCGATGTCGGTCATGGTCATCGGTCTCTGCGCCGCTCCCAGCGTCGCGAGGATCTCGAACTGCACGTAGCTGAGGTCGGCCTCGGCCCGCAGCTGCTGCGCGACGGCGAATTGGAGCAGCGACGCGGCCTCGGTGAACGCGAAGTAGGTGTGCATCTGCGACGGGGCGAGCGGCTCGGCCATGTCGGCCACTCTACTGCTTCGACATCGAAGGGGTTTACTTCGAGATCGAAGCAGTCTATCGTCATCGACAGATGCTTCGACATCGAAGCACTGACGAAGGAGGAATCATGAAGGCAATCGCATTCGACCGGTACGGCGACAGCGACGTCCTGCGGTGGATCGAGCTGGACCGCCCCGTCCCGGGCGCCGGCGAGGTCCTCGTCCGCGTCGCCGGGACGTCGTTCAACCCTGTCGATGCCGGCATCCGGGGCGGGTGGCTGGCCGAGGTCTTCCCGGTGTCCTTCCCGCACGTGCCGGGCATCGACGTCGCGGGGACCGTGGCCGAGATCGGTGCGGACGTCACGGATCTGCACGTCGGTGATGCGGTGATCGGCATGCTGCCGATGACCGCCGACGGTGCCGCCGCCGAGTTCGTCGTGGCCCCGGCGGAGTCGTTGACACCGGCCCCGACGTCGGTCGAGCTCGCCGACGCCGCGGCCCTGCCCGTGGTCGGTCTCACCGCATGGCAGGCGCTGTTCGAGATCGCCGACCTCCGGGCAGGCCAGTCCGTGCTGATCAACGGCGCCGGTGGCGCCGTCGGCGATTACGCGGTCCAGCTCGCCCACCAGGCCGGCGCCCATGTCACAGCGACCGCGTCCGATCGGAGCGCAGACCGGGTCCGGGCACACGGTGCCGACCACGTCGTCGGTCATCTCGACCTGTCCGGTCGACCTGCGGTCGAGGGTGCGCCCTTCGACGTCGTGCTCAACCTGGTCAGCACGTCGCCGGAGGAGACACGACACCTCGTCGGGCTCGTCGCGGACGGGGGGACGCACGTGGGCACGATGACCGCGGGCGAGCCCGACCAAGCGCGCGGCGTCACCGCACGGCGCGTGTTCGTGCGCAGCGACGCGGCGCTCCTCGCCGACCTCGTGCGTCGGGTCGACGCCGGCACGCTCACCGTCGAGGTCGGACGGCGTGTCGGATGGGACGACGTGGCGGCCGTCCATGACGACTCCGACGCGGGCCGGCTGTCGGGCAAGGTCATCGTCCTCCCTGCATGAGGATCGGACGTTCGTCGCCGAGACGGCAAGTCGGACATGGTTTCTGGCGGACACCACTACCCTCGTGCGGATGACCACTCCGGTGACACGTCGACTCGCGGTGCTGCTGATGATCCTCGTCGCGCCGATCGCGCTGCTGGCCGGCTGCAAGAAGTCCGACTCGTCGTCCTCGGCGGCGCCGTCGTCGGCGGTCGTCGCGAGCCAGTCCGCATCCGCCACGGACTGTCCGACGAGCAACACGACCTCGTTCGCGAAGACGAAGTTCGTCGCGCACAGCGGACTCGCGTTCGGCGCCTTCCACCGATACCTGTACAAGCCGTACAAGGCCGGCACCTTCACGAAGGGTGCCGACGGCCGACTCACCGCCTTCGCCAAGGGTGGTCTCGCGGCTCTGTTCATCAAACGGGAGATCCGCCTGGCGAGCGAGGACGTGAAGGCGAACCCGACTCTGTGCCGGACGATCGCCGCGCCGTTGGCCCGCATCGGCGACACGGTGCAGTCGGCGTTCGACAAGGCGAAGTCGGGGGACGCGAGCGGACTCGACGACGTCCAGTCCGCCGTCACCTCGGTGAGCAGCTCGTCCAAGAAGGACGGCGTCGACATCACCGAGAACGACAACCCGGACCTGAACTCCGTCCCCAGCTGACGGTTTCGGGGCGCCCGCATAGGGTGTGCCGATGCCCGATGACCTGGTCGGCCGGTATCTCGACTGCCTCCGGCGCGGCGAGCCCGACGCGATGCTGTCGCTGTTCACCGACGACGCGATCGTCCACTCACCGCTCTACGGGACCCTCCCCGCGGCGCAGTTCTATCCGCGCCTGTTCTCCGACACCCAGCAGTCGACACTGCACCTCCGGCGGACCTTCCGCGACGGTGAGTCGTCCATCGCGTTCTGGTTCGACTTCGACTGGGTGCTGGGTGACGGGACGCCGGCGCCGTTCTCGGTCGTCGACGTCGCCGAACTCGATCCGAGCGGGCGCATCTCGACGTTGCACATCGTCTACGACACCGTCGGGATCCGAGATGCGTTCCGTGCTGCGACCGGCCACGAGTCGACCGGTATCTGACCGGCAACTCTCGTCAGAAGTAGTGGGCCCGACCGGCGTTGAGGCGGCCGTTCTTGCCCGACGCCGCCAACACGACTCCGGCGACGGTCAGCACGATCCCGACGATCCAGATCCACGGCACGCCGACGATCACCCCGACGATGATCGCGATGATCCCCAGGATCGTCACGGCGCGGAGTAGGACACCGGCAGCCTCTTGATGCCGTTGATCCAGCCGTGGCGCAACCGCTCGGGGTCACCCAGTCGGGAGATGTCCGGGCAGTGGTCGGCGATCGCGTTGAAGATCAGGTTGATCTCCATGCGCGCGAGGTTGGCGCCGATGCAGAAGTGGGTGCCGTTGCCGCCGAAACCGACGTGCGGGTTCGGGTCCCGCAGGATGTTGAACGAGAACGGGTCGTCGAACACGTCCTCGTCGAAGTTGGCGGAGCCGTAGAACATCCCGACGCGCTCGCCGGCCTTGATCTGCACGCCGTCGAGGTCGAGGTCGTGCTTGGCGGTGCGCTGGAAGCAGTTCACCGGCGTGGCCCACCGGACGATCTCGTCGGCGGTGGTGCGCGGGCGATCTCGCTTGAAGATCTCCCACTGCTCGGGATTCTCGAGGAATGCGTTCATGCCGTGGCTGATCGCGTTGCGGGTGGTCTCGTTGCCGGCGACCGACAGCAGGATGAAGAAGTAGCCGAACTCGATCTCCGACAGGGACTCCCCGTCGAGATCGGCGTTGACCAGCTCGCTGACGATGTCCTCGGCCGGACACTGCTTGCGCTGCTCGGCCATCTGGTAGGCGTAGCCCAGGACCTCGGCCGACGCGGTCGTCGGGTCGACGGTGAACTCCGGGTCGTCGGCGTTCATCATCGAGTTCGACCACTCGAAGAGCTTCTCGCGGTCCTCGCTCGGGACGCCGAGGAGATCGGCGATCGCGATGAGGGGGAGGTCGACGGCGACCTGGTGGACGAAGTCACCCGTCCCGGACGCGGCGGCCTTCTGCACGATCTCCGCGGCGTGCTTCTCCATCTCCTCCTGCAGCGCGTGGACCGCACGAGGGGTGAACAGGCGCGAGACCAGCTTGCGCAGGCGGGTGTGCTCCGGCGGGTCGTGGTTGATCAGGAGCGCCTTGGTGATCTCCAACGCCTCCGGCGGCATGGTGTCCTCGAACCGCATGATCACGCCGTTGGCGTTGGTCGACCAGTTCTCGTCGTTCTTCGAGATCTCGCGGATGTGACGGTGCTTGCTGACCACCCAGTACCCACCGTCGTGGAAGCCGCCGCCGGACCCCTCGGCCTGCGCGTTCCACCACACGGGGGCGGTCTTCCGCAGCTCGGCGAACTCGGTCACCGGCATGCCCTTGTGCAGCAGGTCGGGGCTCGTGAAGTCGAATCCGTCGTGCATGAACGGGCACGCGCGCGGGTCGCGCGCGGCGGTGGTGAGATCATGGGTGGTCATCGTTCTCCTGACGCTCGCGTTCGAGACGGTATCTAGACCACTGGTTCCGATACCGCCGGTTACGGTACCACTGGCTCATGAAAGGAGTCACGTGTTCACACCAGATTCGTCACCGTCTCCGCGCGGCGGCCGCCCGCGCGACGAGACGGTCGACGACAAGGTGCTGCCGGTGGTCCGCGAGTTGCTTCTCGAAGTCGGCTGGAACGACCTCAGCGTCCGGGCCGTCGCCGCACGGTCCGGTGTCGCCCGCGCGACCATCAACCGCCGCTGGGAGACGAAGGCCGCACTCGTGTTGCACGCCGTCCTGAACGACCGGATCCGGCTCGAGGACATCGGCACCGACCAGCCCGGGGGCTGGATCGAGGACCTCATCGGGCAGAGCCGGGAGATCTTCTCCCACCCCGAGGTCCGCACCGCGCTGCCCGGCCTGCTGAGCACCTTCGAACAGGACCCGGACCTGCGCACCCAGCTGTGGACCGGTCTCGCCGGCCCCGCCGCCGCCCGGTACGCCACCGGCGGGGCACCGGAGCGCCGTGACCAAGCCGAGGTCGACGCCCTCGCGATGATCATCATCGCGGCGGGCACGGCACTGTTCACCAGCGTGCTGGCGCCCGACATCACGACAGACCCCATCCGCGAACGCATCGACGAGCTGCTCCACGTGGCCGCGCGCGAGGTCACCGACGCGGCCGACACCGCCCCGGCCGCCGTCGACTGAGCCAGATCGCCCGACCGACACCCTGACCCGTCAGCGCCGAGCGGGCAGCAGATCCCCTCGACCGTGCGGTGGATCCCGTCGAGCGTGCACCGCCGCACCTGTCGGCGAGATCAAGTGCACGCCCGGCGGGATCTGATGCACGCTCGGCGAGTTCGACCTGGGGTAGGGCGCCTCAGGCCCGGGTGGCGAGGACGACGGCGAAGCGGTCGTCGGTGTCGGTGAAGACGCGGGTCACGTCGAAGCCTGCGGCGACGAGTTCCTCGGTGATGCCCTCGACGCGGAACTTCGCCGAGATCTCCGTCCGCATCTCCTCGCCTTCGGCGAACTCCACCTCGAGATCGAGGTCGGCGACATGCACGGTCATCGCCCGCTGCGCGCGCAGGCGCATCTCGATCCACTCGTTCTCCGCGTCCCACAGCGCGACGTGGTCGAAGGCGTCCGGATCGAAATCGGCGTGCAGACGGCCGTCGATGACCGACAGCACGTTCTTGTTGAACGCCGCGGTGACGCCCTGGGCGTCGTCGTAGGCGGGGACCACGATCGACTCGTCGACGACGAGCCCGACGCCGATCAGCAGGTGCTCGCCGGGACGCAGCGCGTCGGCGATGCCGGTGAGGAAGCCTGCCCGCTCGGCCGGCGTGAGGTTGCCCAGGGTCCCGCCGAGGAACGCGACGGTGCGGCCGGGTCGGTCGGGGATCGACACCGACAGGTCGGAGAAGTCGCTGGCGATGCCCTCGACGGACAGCGCCGGGTACGCGACGGTCAGCTCGTCGACGGCACCCTGCAGCGCACTGACCGAGACGTCCTGCGGCACATAGGTCGTGAGCGTCCCGGCACGTACACCCGCGTCGAGGAGCAGTCGCGTCTTCTCCGACGACCCCGAGCCGAGCTCGACCAGGGTCTGCATGCCGGTGGACGCGGCGATGGTGTCGGCGGCGGCGGCGAGCACCGCCCGCTCGGTGCGCGTCGGGTAGTACTCGGGCAGCGCGGTGATCTCCTCGAAGAGTTCGCTGCCCCGGGCGTCGTAGAACCATTTGGGCGGCAGGTGCTTCGGCGCGGCGGTGAGTCCGGCGCGAACGTCGGCGACGAGAGCCGCGTCGATGTCCGCGTCGGTCAGATGGACCTGCACGGGGATCGCCGCGGGAGGCGTGGAAGTCACGGATGTGTCCTGTCGTGTCGGGTGTCAGAGGTCGGTCACGGTCACGCCGTCGCGGGTCGCGACGACGAGAGAACGGTCGGGGACGGGCTGCCACCGTGGATCGGCGTCGAGCGGTTCGGACGACACGAGCACGCCGTCGTCGTCGGCCAGCACCGACAGCGAGTGGTGCACCGTCGTCGCCCAGAGGGAGTCCCCGTCCCCCAGGAGGAAGTTCAGTCGCGAGTGCGGACCGGTCCGGTCGAGGTCGGCCACGACCGACCGCAGGACGGCCCCGGGCTCGTCGTCCCGCAGGCGATGGCGGATCACCGACCAGAGGCCGGCCGAGTCGGTCGCCGCCGGTTGGCGCAGGAGATCGACCACGGGGACGTCGGCCGCCAGCGGGGCCAGACTCTCGGGCCACCCCCGCACGACGCCGTTGTGGCTGAAGGCCCACCGGCCGTCGACGAACGGCGCGGAGGCCGTCGGTGTCACGGGCATGCCCGACGTCGCGGATCGGACCGCCGCCAGGACCGCCCCGGATCGCACCGAGGCGAGCGCGCCCCCGATCACCGGGTCACCCCACGCCGGCATGGCCGAGACGTGCACCGACGCGGTCGTCGGGTCGTCCCACCACGCGGCACCGAACCCGTCGGCGTTCGCCACGGCGTCACACCGCATGTCGGTGGGAGCCCATGACTGCACGACGAGGGAGTGCTCACCCCGGGTGAGGATGTCACCGACGCTGGTGACCGGGCCCAGATAGCCCAGATGGCGGCACATCGATCAGGCGACGTCTCGCGCGAGTCGCAGTCCGGAGAAGATCTGCCGGCGTATCGGGTGGTCCCAGTTGCGGAAGGTGGTCCGCACGGCCACGGGGTCGGTACCGAACGATCCCCCGCGGAGTACGCGGTAGTCACCGCCGAAGAAGACCTCGGAGTACTCCGGGTACGGGAACATCGTGAAGCCGGGGTAGGACTCGAAGCCGCTCGACGTCCACTCCCACACGTCGCCCACCATCTGGTGCACACCGAGCGGCGAGACACCCCCGGGGTAGGCGCCGATGTCGGCCGGTTCCAGATGGCGCTGCGCGAGATTCGCGTGCACGGCCGTCGGGTCGTCGTCACCCCACGGATAGCGACGACCCGCGGTCGGTGCCGCCGGGTCGAACCGGGCGGCCTTCTCCCACTCGGCCTCCGTCGGCAGGCGTTTCCCCGCCCACCGCGCGAACGCCTCGGCCTCGAAGAAGCAGACGTGCACGACGGGAGCGTTCGGGCGCAGGGGCGTCATGGTCCCGAACACCCGCCGGAACCAGCGGCCGTCGACGTCGCGCTCCCAGAACTGCGGCGCGGTGAGGTCGGCCTCGACGCGATGGGCCCAGCCCCGTTCGCTCCACAGCTCCGGACGCTCGTAGCCGCCGTCGTCGATGAACGCACACCAGCGCTCGTTCGTCACCGGGAACCGCTCGATCGCGAACGCCGGCACCGACACCCGGTGCGCGGGTCGTTCGTTGTCGAGCGCCCACGGGTCGAGGTCGGTGCCCATCACGAAGTCCCCGGCGGGGACGATCACCTCGTCGACGGTGGGTGTGTCGGCCACACGCGGCGCGTCGGGTGCCCGCAACGCCGTCGGACCCGTCCGCAACTGGTGGGTCGCGAGCATCGTCTCGTCGTGCTGCTGCTCGTGCTGGGCGATCATCGCGAACGCGAAGCCGCGGTCGACGAGGCGTTCCCCCGACAGCGGAGACGCGTCGAGCACCTCGAGAGCGTGATGCCGCACCCCGGCGGTGTAGTCGCGGGCCTGGGTCGGGTCGAGCAGAGGCAGATCCGGTCGGCTGGCGCGGGCGTGCCGGAACGCGTCGTACAGGTCGTCGAGGTCAGGACGGATCGGCGCGCGACGGCCGACCTCGCGGATCAGCCACATCTCCTCCTGGTTGCCGATGTGCGCGAGGTCCCACACCAGCGGGCTCATCAACGGCGAGTGCTGCCGACGCAGGTCGTCGTCGGACACGGCGTCGACGAGACCCGCTGTGCGGGAACGCGCATCGCGTAGCACGGTCTCCAGGCGCGCGCGGACCTCGCGGGGGCTCTCGGCGAGGGGATCGTCGTGCAGGGCGGTCATCGGGGGTCCTGTCGGTCGAGGTCGGCGGGAACGGCGGGCGACTGCGCCGCGGGCGGCTCGCCCCGTCCGCATCGCGCGGCGGCTGCGGCGAGGAGGTCACGGTCCGGGCCGGACGGGGTGACGTCGGCGGCGAGGGTGAGCAGACGTGCTGCGGTGGAACGCAGTTCGGGGTCGGCGAGTCCACACTGCGCGCCGCGCATCCACGCGTCGGCGGTGGGACCTGCGATCGCGTCGACCTCGGCGCCGACGGCGTCGTCGGCCATGAGTGCCGCGACGGCCGCGATCGGGACGCGCCACAGGCCCTCCGGCTGCCCGTCGAGGTAGCGCACCTCGAGGTACCCCTGGGGGCGGACCATCGGGAAGACGGTCGTCACGTGGTACGCGAGGTCGCCGGCGTCGGGGCGGCGACCCACCGCGTCGTCGAGGTGGCCGCTCATCCAGTCGGCGAAGGTCGCTTCCGGCGGAGGCGCGTACCAGGAGCCGTCGGCGCACCGGACGCACAACAGCGGCACCGACAGCACCCAGTCGGCGTAGTCCTCGATGGTCTGGGCGTGCGGTGGGATCCGCGTGCGGTCGGTGCCGAGCCAGGCCCGCATCCGTTGCGACGCCCAGCGTTCGTCGTCGGCGCCGTGCAGTCGGGGCGAGCACGCGAACGCCGCGGTCATCGCCGGGCCGATGGTGTGCAGCCGCGTCCACCGCGTGACGGCGTGGTCGGGGTCGACGCCGGCGTCGAGCGCGACCTGCACGGCGGCGGTGTTGCACATCATCAACGACCCGAAGATGCCGCGGCGGGCGAAGGCGGCCTCCATCGACCGGTAGCGGTCGCTGGTCAGGATGCGGTGCGGTGCGCGGGTGGCGTCACCGGCGCCGGCGATGACCCGGATCCCCTGCGCGCCGAGCATCCCGCGGAGTTCGCGTTCGTCGGCGGCGAGCGAGCGACACAGGGCGTCGACGGAGTCGAAGGGGATGCTGGAGAGTTCGATCTGCCCGCCCGGCTCGACGGAGACGAGGCTGCCGGAGGTCAGGGGGCGGACGGGTGAGTCGGGCGAGATGGTGCGGGGGGCATGGTCTCCGAGTGCGGCGGCGAGGCGCGGGACGTCGGGACGGCCGGAGGAGTCGTGCGGATCGGTGGTGCGGGTGAACCATTCGAGTTCGGCGCCGACCAGACGCGGTGGGCCGAGTTTGAAACAGACGCGCGTCAGGTGCGCGGCCGCTGCAGGCCGCGACGTGATCGCCGTCGTGGGAGCTGTGGTCGTCATGACACCTTCCCGGGCCGGGGTCCGTGCGAGTCGGCGACGTTCCGGGCACCAGCGTCTCCAGTGCCCGTCGATGACCTCTCGATGCTACGGAGTCGGTGCGACAGGCACATCCGTCTGCGACAAGTGCGCTGGTCGGGTCGGCAGGAACACGACGAATCGGGCACCCGTCCCGGACGGTTCGACGCACTGGACGTCTCCCCCGTGCGCGCGTGCGAGAGCCCGGGCGATGGGGAGTCCGAGGCCGGCGCCAGGGGTGTCGCGGGCCCGGTCGAGCCGGACCAGTCGGTCGAAGATGCGGTCGCGGTCGGCGGCGTCGACCCCGGGTCCGTCGTCGGTGACGGTGATGGCCGCGGTCCCGCGGTCGACGCTGAGGGTGACCTCGATCGTCCCGGCCGGCGGGCTCACGCGGGCCGCGTTCTCGAGCAGGTTGGTGACGATCTGGCCGATCCGCCCGGGGTCGACACGTGCGGGCACGGTCGCCGGCCCATGTCGGGTGATCTTCAGGTCCGGATGGACCAGACCGGCCCGCTCGACCGCACCGTCGACGACGGTGGCGAGATCGGCGTCGACGAGATCGAGCGCGGGGTCGTCGTCGATGCGGGCCATGTCGAGCAGGTCGTCGACGAGCCGGGACGCATGCCGGGATTCACGGACGAGGAGGTCGGACCAGCGTGCGACCCGGTCCGGCCGGTCCGCGCCGTCGCGGGCGATCGACTCGGCGACTGCGGACAGTCCGGCGATCGGGGTGCGCAGCTCGTGCGCGGCGTCGGCGAGGAACCGCTTGATGTCGGCCTCGGCGCGCCGGGCCGTCTCCGCCGCGGTCCGCTCGGCGGTCTCGGCGGCCTCCAACGCGTCGAGCATCTCGTCCATCGACTCCGCGGTCCGGCCGAGCTCGGTGGACGGCGAGGCGGGACGGACGCGACGCCCGCGGTCGCCCGAGGTGATGTCGCGGGCGACGGCGACCATCGCCTCCAGCGGCCGCAACGCGCGACGGACCACGAGCAGGATGAGGCCGGTCGCCACCGCGAGCGCCACGAGACCAGCGGCCAGCATCAACCAGCGCAGCTGGTGCCGGACCTGGGTGATGGAGGTGGTGTCCCCGAGCAACGTCACCGTCGAACCGTCGGGCAGCGTGCGCGTGACGACGAGTGCGTCGCCGGGCGCTCCCGGGGCGACCGAACCCGGGCCCTGTCCGTCCGGCCCGCCCGGAGGCGGAGGACCGTCCTCACCGCGGGGCCCCCGGCCGCCCGACGGGCGTGGCGGGCGCATCTGTCCCGGATCGTCGAGGACCGGACCCGGTGTCTGGTAGACCGTCCCGTCCGAGGTCTGCAGTCGCACCCGGATGGAGTCCCCCTGCAGGGCCGTGACGAGGTCCTGGCCCTGGTAGCCCTCGGCCAACAGCGACGGCGCGCGGTCGGCGCGATCGGTGACCCGCGCGGACAGGTCGGACCGCAGCCGCTGGCCGAGCGCGATGTCGACGGCGACCCCGACCACGAGCAGCAGCACGGCGAACGCCACCGTCACCGCCACGACGACACGCCACCGCAGCGACGGCGTCGGGGTGGTGCCGGGGATGGCCCGCGGCCGGAGTCCCGTCACTGGGCGGACCGCAGGACGTACCCCAGTCCACGGACCGTGTGGATCATGCGCGGCCCGTGCGCCTCCATCTTCTTGCGGAGCGCGCTGACGTGGACCTCGACCAGATTGACGTCGTAGGCGTCGTATCCCCAGACCGCCTGCAGGATCTGCCGTTTGGTGACCGTGCGCCCCCGCTGGGCGACGAGGAACTCGGCGAGCCGGAACTCGGTCGCCGTCACGTCGAGCACGGTGTCACCGCGGGTGATGGTGGCGCCGTCGGGGTCGACGAGGAGGTCGCCGACCGTGATCGCCGTTGCCCGCCCGCCCCGACGTCGGAGGACGGCGTCTGCGCGGGCGAGCAACTCCTCGAGGCGGAACGGCTTGACCACGTAGTCGTCGGCGCCGCCGTGCAGGCCGCGCAGCCGGTCGTCGATGTGGTCGCGGGCGGTGAGCATGATGATCCCGGCGTCGCTGCGCGTGCGGACCACGTCGATGAGGTCGAAGCCGTCACGGTCGCCGGGGAGCATCACGTCGAGGATCACGAGGTCGGGACGCCTCCCCTCGACGAGCTCCTCCATCCCGTCCCCGGAGGACGCGCCGTAGGCGAGGTAGCCCGCATCGGCGAACGCGGCGATGACCGGCTCGCGGATGGCGTCCGCGTCCTCGACCACGACCATCCGCCGGGCCGCGCTGAACTCCCCTGCACCCGTCACGACTTCCCATTGTGGGGACGAGCCTGAAGTCAGGCTGAAGACCGCGCCGATCGGTCGCCGATTCAGGGTGGCTTCAGGTCCGGCACCCACCGTCGTCTGTGCCGCCGACGCGACATGCGACGTCGGCGAGGACCGAACGGAAGGTGAACTCACATGGCAGACGAGAAGGACAGGTCGTCCGACGCCGGCAACGGCGCGGACGTGACCCGACCGATGGACCGCGTGCACGACGGGTCGACGCCGGCGGCGCCGTACTCGGCACCGGTGTCGGACACCGTGCCCCCGACGGAGGCGGCCCCGCGCACGTCGCGACTGCAGCGCATGCGCGCGAGCACCTCGAAGCCGTGGGTGCCCGTCGCGGCGATCGCCGTCGGCGCAGCGCTCGTCGGCGCGATCGTGACGTCGGCGATCTTCGTCGCCAACCCGGTGCACGAGAACGTCAGCACGGCGTCGTCGAACAGCGCGCTGCCCCAGTCGGGTGGTCAGAACGGGTCGACCGGGCAGGGTCCCGACGGGCCCGGGGCGGGTGGGCAGCAAGCACAGCCGCCGAACGGTCAGGGTGGCCAGAACGGCCAGGCACCGCAACCGCCGAACGGTCAGGGTCCCGACGGCAAGGCAGGCCCCGGCGGTCCGGGTGGGCCCGGCGGACCGGGATGTGCCCCGGGCGGTCCCGGTGGCCCGGGTGGCAAGGGTCCGGACGGGAAGGGCCCCGACGGCAAGGGCCCCGACGGCAAGGGTCCGGACGGCAAGGCCCCGCAGGCACCGAACGGTCAGGCACCGCAGGCGCCCCAGCCGCCCACCGGTGGTCAGGCACCTCAGCCGCCGAGTGGCGGTCAGGCGCCCCAGCCGCCGAGTGGTGGACAGGCACCCCAGGCGCCGCAGGGCAGCTGACAGCACGACCCCATCGCACCCCCTCCGACACCGGAGGGGGTGCGGTGCGTTCACGGCCGCCCGTAGCGTGGGGGGACGCCGAGCCCAGGCGCGACGCACACCCCCGAGCAGACGGCGAGCACCAGATGAGCAACTTCCCGCACGACAAGGAGTCGCAGGTCGGCGAGACCGAGGAGATCCGCCGCGAGGAGAAGGTGTACGAGGCGGGCCAGTCCGACGCCGACGAGCCCACCGGCGAGATCGACCCCGGCGAGCACTCGTTCGGCGGGTCGGACGGGACGACCGACGGCACCTAGGACGGGCGTGGCGTCGGTCCGACACCAGGACGTCGTCGACGAGCTCCGCGCCGCCGGGTGCGTGTTCGCCGAGGACGAGGCGCGCATCCTGCTCGAGGCCCCCGACACCGACGTCGCCGCGCTCCTGGCCCGTCGGGTCGGCGGCGAGCCGCTGGAACACGTCGTCGGATGGGTCGCGTTCGCCGGTGCACGGCTGTCCGTCGCACCCGGGGTGTTCGTGCCCCGGCGGCGCACCGAGCTCCTCGCCCGCGTCGCCGCCGAGGCGACGCACGACGGCGCGGTCGTCGTCGAACTGTGCTGCGGGATCGGAGCCGTCGCCCACGTGGTGGCGACACGTCGTCGGCCGGCTCGGGTCGTCGCGGTCGATCTGGACCCCGCGGCGACCGCGTGCGCGCGAGTCAACCTGCCGCAGGCGGAGGTCCTGACCGGTGACCTGGTCGCTCCCCTGCCCGCCGATCTGCGTCGCGCCGTCGACGTCCTCGTCGCCAACGCGCCCTACGTGCCCACCGCGGCCGTCGAGACCATGCCACGCGAGGCGCGTGACCACGAGCCGCGCATCGCGCTCGACGGCGGTGACGACGGGCTCGACATCGCCCGACGGATCGTCTCCGAGGCGGGCGCCTGGCTGGCCTTCGGCGGGGTGCTGGCCATCGAGACCTCGTCCGGTCAGGCGCCGTCGCTCACCACCGCGATGACGGCCGTCGGCCTGCATGCCGACGTCGTGACCGACGACGACCTCGGCGGCGTCGTCACCGTCGGGCGGGCACCGCGAGAACAAAACCGAGAACTCCCGTCGTTGACGGTGGGGACCGCGCGCCCCCGCCCGGGGGCCGACACGGAAGCGAGCACCACATGAGCACCACCGGAACGGCCCTCGTCACCGGGGCGACCGGCTACATCGGGGGCCGCCTCGCGCCCCGCCTCGCCGCCGCGGGATGGACCGTCCGGGCGCTGGCGCGGACCCCGGCGAAACTCGACGACGCCCCCTGGGTCGGCGAGGGCACCGTGGTGCAGGGCGACCTCTCCGACCGCGACTCGCTGATGCGGGCGTTCGACGGCGTCGACGTCGTCTACCACCTCGTCCACTCGATGGGCGGTGACGGCACCGGCGACTTCAAGGAGGAGGAGGCCGAGTCGGCGCGCAACGTCGCCGCGGCGGCGAAGGCCTGCGGCGTCTCCCGGATCGTCTATCTCGGCGGGCTGCACCCCGACGGCACGAAGCTGTCGAAGCACCTCGCGTCGCGGGTGGAGGTCGGGGAGATCCTGCTCGCGTCGGGTATCGAGACGGTCGTCCTGCAGGCCGGTGTCGTCATCGGTTCGGGCTCGGCGTCGTTCGAGTTGATCCGCCACCTCACCGAGCGTCTGCCCGTCATGACCACGCCGCGCTGGGTGCACAACACCATCCAGCCCATCGCCGTCCGCGACGCCCTGCACTACCTCGTCGAGGCGGCGTCGGCGACGGTGCCCGAGAGTCGTGCCTGGGACATCGGTGGCACCGAGGTGTTCGAGTACGGCGAGATGATGCAGCTCTACGCGCAGGCCGCGGGTCTGCCGAAGCGACGGATGATCGTGCTGCCGTACCTGACGCCCACCCTGGCGAGCCGGTGGGTCGGCACGGTCACCCCCATCCCCACGTCGCTCGCGCGGCCGTTGGTCGAGTCCCTCGAGTGCGACGCGGTGATGAAGAACCACGACATCGACGAGGTGATCCCCCGCCCGGACGGCGGCCTGTTGACCTACCGGCAGGCGCTCGACGCCGCACTCGACCGCGTGCGTCGCGCCGACACCAGCGTGCCGTGGTCGAACGCCGACGCGTCGGTGTCGCCGGCCGAGCCGCTCCCGAGCGATCCTGCGTGGGCGGGTGAGGACGTGATGGTCGAGGAGCGGACCGCGACCACCCGCATCACCCCGAAGCAGCTGTGGGACACCGTCTCGTCGATCGGTGGTGACACAGGGTGGTTCACCCTCGATGCGGTGTGGCGTGCGCGGACCGCCGTCGACCTCGTCGTCGGCGGGGGGCCGGGCCCGAAGAAGCGTCGCCCGACGGGCGAGCCCACCAAGGGCGAGCCCCTCGACTGGTGGCGGGTGGAGGACGTGGAACCCGGCAGGCTGCTCCGACTGCGCGCCGAGACGACGATGCCCGGCACGGCGTGGCTCGAGCTGGGCGTGGAGCCCGACGGGTCCGGCGCCCGACTGCGCCAGCGGACGATCTACTACCCGAAGGGCCTTGCCGGACTCGGGTACTGGTACGGCCAGCTGCCGGCACACAAGGTCATCTTCGCGACGCTGGTGCGCGACATCATCCGGAACGCGGAGAAGTCGGCCCGCTCGTCGACCCGCGCCTGACGACCAGCCGGTAGAGACCTCCCACCGCGGCGACCACGATCCCCGCGACGACGGACGCGACCGGGAGGCTCACGGCGAGCGCCACACAGCCGATCGCGCCGACCACGTGGACGGCCATCGGGTAGCGGCGGTGAGATCCGGTCTGCGTCGCCGCGGCGAGGTTCGCGACCAGGTAGTACAGCAGCACCCCGAACGACGAGAAGCCGATCGCGCCACGCAGATCCACCGTCAGCACTGCGACCGCGACGATCACACCGACGGTGATCTCCATCCGGTGCGGCACCGAGAACCGCGGGTGCACCGCGGCGAGCGGTCGGGGGAGGTCGCCGGTCCGGGCCATGGCCAGCCCGGTGCGCCCGATCCCGGCGACGAGCGCCAGCAGCGCGCCGAGTGCGGCGACCGCCGCCGCGACACGGACGAGAGGCGCGATGACGTCGGCTCCGCTCGCGGACACCAGGGCGACCAGGGGCGTCGGGGTGTCGGCGAGGTCGTCGGGACCCAGCACGGCCACCGCGGTCACGCCGACGGCCGCATAGACGAGCAGGGCGCAGGTGAGCGCGCCGACGATGGCACGCGGGATGGCCCGCCGCGGATCACGGACCTCCTCGGCGAGGGTGGCGATCCGCGCGTACCCCGCGAAGGCGAAGAACAGCAGACCGGCGGCCTGCAGCACGCCGTGGACGCTCCCACCGTCGACCCTGATCGCCACGTTGTCCGCACGAGGGTCTCCACCGACGACCCCGGTCACCACCACCACGACGAGCACCGCGACAACTGCCGTGACGATGACCGCGGTGGCCGTCGCCGTCCGTGTGACGCCGAGACAGTTCACGGTCACCACCGCGGCGACGGCGACGACAGCCACCACGGGACCCCACGTCTCACCGGCCAGATAGGTCCCGACGGTGAGCGCCATCGCGGCGCAGCTGGCCGTCTTGCCCACGACGAACATCCAGCCCGCGGCGAAGCCCCACCACTCGCCCAGCCGTTCCCGGCCGTAGAGGTACGTGCCGCCGGCCTCGGGGTACTGCGCCGCGAGCTGCGCCGACGAGAGGGCGTTGCAGACGGCGACCACGGCGGCGACGGCGAGTCCGACGAGCAGCGCCGAGCCGGCGGCCGCCGCCGCGGGGGCGAAGGCGGTGAAGACCCCGGCACCGATCATCGAGCCGAGCCCGATGACGGTCGCCTGCGTCGTCGACAGACGGCGGGACAGACGACCGGAGCCCGGTGTGGTCATCGTCGAGGTGACCTCACCGGGCTCCGGGTGCGTGGACTACGTCAGGCGCCGAGCGCCGGACCGAGGGTGGAGAACCAGGCCTCCTTGAGGCGGGCCTGCCAGTAGGTCCACCAGTGGGTCCCGTCCTGCGTGATGTGGGTGACGGGGTTGATCCCGTTCATCCGCAGGGTGCCGATGTACTGCTGGCTGGCGATACCGGCCGCGGTCTCGAGCGGCACGAACTGCGCGAACTTCACCGGGTCGGCGGTCGGGTCGATGTTCGAGCCACCGAGGCCGGCCGAGATGTAGACGCGCTTGCCGCGCAGGTTGCCCGCGTGCAGGGCGGGGTCCTTGGCGAGCCACTGACCGCCGGGCCAGACGCCCCACATGTTGTTGACGTCGCCGCCGATCTGGCCGACGGCCAGGCCGATGCCCTGCGCGAAGCCGGGCTCGCTGCTCACCGGGTAGCCGCTGAAGGAGGCCACGCCCTGGTACATGTTCGGGTGGTCGGTCGCGAGGATCAGCGCGGAGGTGCCGCTCATCGACAGGCCTGCGATCGCGTTGCGCACCCCGTCGGAGCCGAAGCGCGCCTTCATGGCCGCCGGGAGCTCACGCGTCAGGAAGGTCTCCCACTTGACGTTGCCCAGCACGGGGTCGCGGTTCTGCCAGTCCTGGTAGAACGTGCCGGCACCGCCGTAGGGCAGCACGACGTTGACGTTCTTGTTCGAGAAGAACCGGACGACGTCGGTGTTGATGAGCCAGCCGTTGTCGTTGTTCGGTGCACGGAGACCGTCGAGCAGGTAGAGCGTCGGCGCGCTGTTGCTGCCGTTGGCGGCGCGGAGGACGCGGACGGGGATGTTCTTCCCCATCGCGGCCGAGTAGATCTGCGCGTCCGCGGGGCGGGCCTGGGCAGGGGCTGTGGAGACGACGCCGGCGACACCCGCGGCGGTCACGGTGGCCACGAGGACAGCGGTCAGGCGCGTCCGGAGGCTACGAATCGACATTGGGAGTGATGGTCCTTTGGCGGTGGTCGTCGGTGGGACCCCCGGAGAGTAACAGGGGAATAACGCCCTCACAGAACCGCGAGGGACGGACCGGGCACACGCGACATTTCCCCGTTCACCTCCGGCAACCTGCAGTTTCTTTACGACTCGATTACTTAGTAGTTCGCAACTAATCTCTTGTGAGTCCCACCGGACGCACGAGGGAGGACCCATGACGACGGCGACACCGACCCAGACCGGACGTGCCGTGACCGTCTACACCGCACTCGCACGGATCATCCGGACCCTGCGGAGCCAGACGGGTTCCGGTTCGTTGTCACTCGGCGCGACGTCGGCGCTGTGGGTGCTGGCGACCAACCCGCCGATGCGACTGTCCGACCTCGCCGCCCACGAGGGCGTCACCGCGCCGACGATGTCGCGGATCGTCTCGTCCCTGGAACGCGACGGCATGGTCCGACGCACCGCCGACCCCGTCGACGGTCGCGCCAGCCTGATCGAACCGACCGAGGACGGAGCCGACCTGGTCCACGGCACCACGTCCCGCCGCGCCCGACTGGTCGAGGAGGCCCTCGGCCGCCTCGAACCCGGCGACCGCGCAGCGGCCGAGCGATCCCTCGAGTTGCTCGCCGCCGCCCTGTCCACGTCCCGCGCCTGAACAAGAAAGCCTGAGATGACCCACCGCTCCACGGCCCTGCTCGACCACGCCGGGGCGCCGGAACCGTCACGGTCCGGACGCACCCGGTCACTGGCCGACCTCGGCCCCCACTACAAGTGGATCGCGTTGTCCAACACCACCTTGGGCATGCTGATCGCCACCATCAACTCGTCGATCGTGCTCATCGCGCTGCCCGACATCTTCAAGGGCATCAAGCTGAACCCGCTCGAGCCGTCGAACACCAGCTACCTGCTGTGGATGATGATGGGCTTCCTCGTCGTCACGGCCGTGCTCGTCGTCAGCTTCGGGCGCCTCGGTGACATGTTCGGGCGCGCCCGCATGTACAACATCGGGTTCCTGGTCTTCACCGTGTCGTCGATCTTCCTGGCCGCCACGTGGTTCGACGGTGCACCGGCCGCCATCTGGCTGATCTTCTGGCGCGTCGTCCAGGGTGTCGGCGGCGCGTTCCTGATGGCGAACTCGTCGGCGATCCTCACCGACGCGTTCCCGCAGCACCAGCGCGGCCTCGCGCTCGGCATCAACGGTGTCGCGGCGATCGCCGGGTCGTTCCTCGGCCTGCTCGTGGGCGGTGTCCTCGCCCCGATCGACTGGAACCTGATCTTCCTGGTGTCGGTGCCGTTCGGCGTCGTCGGGACCGTCTGGGCGTACATGAAGTTGCACGACACCGGAATCCGTCAGAAGGCGACGATGGACTGGTGGGGCAACATCACGTTCGC
This sequence comes from Williamsia serinedens, assembly GCF_024171725.1. Classification (GTDB taxonomy): domain Bacteria; phylum Actinomycetota; class Actinomycetes; order Mycobacteriales; family Mycobacteriaceae; genus Williamsia_A; species Williamsia_A serinedens. The sequence goes on along the minus strand of NZ_JAMTCG010000002.1, from coordinate 560,541 downwards.
CGTCGGGCTCGTCGCGATCCTCGTCGGCATCACCTACGGCATCCAGCCCTACGGTGCGTCGAACATGGGGTGGTCCAGCCCGATGGTGTTGTCCTGCCTCATCGGTGGCGCGGTGGTGCTCGCGGCGTTCGCCGTGATCGAGACCCGCGTCGAGAACCCGCTGTTCAACCTGTCGCTGTTCCGCAACCACTCGTTCCTGTACGGGAACGTGGCCAACCTGATGGCCTCCATCGGTCGTGGCGGTCTGCAGTTCATCCTCATCATCTGGCTGCAGGGGATCTGGCTGCCGCAGCACGGGTACGACTACACCCGCACCCCGCTGTGGGCCGGTATCTACATGGTCCCGATGACCATCGGATTCCTGTTGTCGGCACCGGTGTCGGGGTGGCTGTCGGACCGCGTGGGGACCAAGTGGTTCACGACCAGCGGCCTGCTGCTCACCGCCGGCACGTTCGCCGCGCTGATCGCCATCCCGGTCGATTTCAACTACTGGGCGTTCGCCGTCATCCTGCTGATCAACGGGATCGGCATGGGACTCTTCGCATCCCCCAACCGCGCCGAGGTCATGAACAGCCTGCCCGCGAACTCCCGCGGGTCCGGCGCGGGCATGATGACCACGTTCCAGAACGCCGCGATGGTGCTGTCGATCGGCCTGTTCTTCAGCCTGATGATCGCCGGCCTGTCCAGCGACCTGCCGTCGGCGATGCACGGTGGGCTGGTGGCGCACGGTGTCTCGCAGTCCGACGCGAACGCGGTCGCGAACCTGCCGACCGTCGGCGTGCTGTTCGCCGCGTTCCTGGGCTACAACCCGATCAAGGAACTCGTCGGACCGCACCTGTCGACGCTGTCGCAGTCGAACCAGGACACGCTCACCGGGCTGAACTTCTTCCCGCACCTCATCTCGGAGCCGTTCTCCAACGGTCTGTCGGCGGCGTTCACCTTCGCCATCGTCTGCTGCGTCCTCGGCGCGATCGCGTCGCTGTTCACCGGCCGCAAGCCGGCGCAGACCTCGACGGACGAGCCGCACGAGACGGTCGGCGAGGAGCTGGCGAGCGTCGGGTTCACCGGCGTCGCCGCACGCGACGCCGAGCACGCGGAGCTCGAGGAGTACGCAGGCCGCTGATCGCACACCACTGAGAACCGCCCCGAGAAGGCACCCCGACGGCACTACGCCATCGGACGTCCCTCTCGGGGCGGTTCTCGTTCGGTCACTCCACCCCGATGGTCACCTCGGTCGACTTCACGAGGACCGTGGCGGGCTGGCCGACGGTGAGGCCGAGTTCCTCGACGGCCTCCTTGGTGATCGAGGAGACGACGGTCTGGCCGCCGGGGTCGAGGGTGACCTTGACGGTCGCCATGACCGACCCGAGGGTGATCTCGGCGATGGTCCCGGACAGCTGGTTCCGCGTGGAGAGGCGCATGTCCGCGACGGTAGTCGACGGGGTGCGATCCAGATCACATGCAGCGTTTTGACCTGCACGCACGTCTCGGCGCAGCATGGAGTCACCTGGAGCTACTCGCCGGTAACAACGGTGCGCCCGGGATCACAGATCGTCGAGGAGACACCATGCGCAGGACCCTGTACGGACCCGACCACCGCGCGTTCGGCGAATCGGTCCAGGAGTTCGTGGACCGGTACGTCACGCCGCGCCACGAGAAGATCATCGAGCAGCGGTTCATCGACCGCGAGATCTGGAAGCAGGCGGGGGAGCTGGGCTTCCTGGGTCTGGAGATCCCCGAGGAGTACGGCGGCTCGGCCGCCGGTGACTACCGCTTCAACGCCAAACTCACCGAGGTGCTCTCCGGCGTGAGCGCCGCGATCCCGTCGGCGTTCGGCATCCACGTCGACATCGTCGCGCCCTACCTCGTGCACCTGACCACCGAGGAGCAGCGGCAGCGGTGGCTGCCGGGCTTCTGCACCGGCGACACGGTGACCGCCATCGCGATGACCGAGCCCGCCGCCGGATCGGACCTCGCCGGGATCAAGACCACCGCCCGCCAGGAGGGGTCCGACTGGATCCTCAACGGCTCGAAGACGTTCATCACCAACGGCTTCAACGCCGATCTCGTCGTCGTCGCGGTGAAGACGTCGCCGGAGAAGAAGGCCAAGGGCATCACCCTGTTCGCCGTCGAGAAGGGGATGGAGGGCTTCGAGCGCGGCCGCAAGCTCGACAAGGTCGGTCAGCCCGAGTCCGACACCGCCGAGCTGTTCTTCTCCGACGTCCGGGTGCCGGCCGAGAACGTCATCGGTGAAGTCGACCGCGGCTTCATCCACATGATGACGTTCCTGCCGCAGGAACGGATGAACTGCGCCGTCTCGAACATCGCGCACGCCCGCGCGCTGTTCGACGAGACCCTGACCTACGTCACCGAGCGCAAGGCGTTCGGACAAGCCGTCGGCTCGTTCCAGTACAACAAGTTCACGATCGCCGAGCTGTCCACCCAGCTCGACGTGACGCAGGCCTTCGTCGACGCCTGCGTCGCCGCGCACTGCGACGGCGAGCTCAGCCCCGCCGACGCCGCGAAGGCCAAGTGGTGGACCGCCGAGATCCAGAACAAGGTCCTTGACGTCTGCGTGCAGCTCCACGGCGGCTACGGGTTCATGAACGAGTACCGCATCGCGCAGGCATGGAAGGATGCCCGGGTGACCAAGATCTGGGCCGGCTCCAACGAGATCATGAAGGAGATCATCGGCCGCGATCTCGGTCTGTAGGAACCGACATCTCAGCGAGGAGATCGCCCATGGCCGTGCTCGACATGTTCCGCCTCGACGACAAGGTCGTCATCGTGACCGGCGCGTCGTCGGGCCTGGGCGTCGCCTTCGCCCGCGCCGCCGCCGAGGCGGGGGCGTCGGTCGTCCTCGCGGCTCGTCGCGTCGACAAGCTCGCGGACACCCAGGCGATGGTCGAGTCGCTGGGAGCGAAGGCCGTCAGCGTGGCGACCGACGTCGCCGACCCCGGACAGGCCGCGGCCATGGTCGACGCCGCGACCGAGGCGTTCGGTCGAGTGGACGTGTTGATCAACAACGCCGGCGTCGGGACCGCGGTGCCCGCCACACGAGAGACGCCCGAGCAGTTCCGCACCGTCATCGACATCAACCTGAACGGCTCCTACTGGGCCGCACAGGCTGCCGCAAAGGTGATGCAGCCGGGGAGCAGCATCATCAACATCTCCAGCGTCCTCGGGCTCACGACCGCGGGTCTGCCGCAGGCGGCGTACGCGGCGAGCAAGGCCGGCGTCATCGGTCTCACGCGCGACCTGGCCCAGCAGTGGGGTAGCCGGAAGGGCATCCGCGTCAACGCGATCGCTCCTGGCTTCTTCGCATCGGAGATGACCGAGCAGTACGACGCGGGCTACCTCGAGTCGCAGCAGGCGCGCCAGCTCCTCAAGCGCATGGGTGACCCGGCCGAACTCGCCGCGACCGCTGTCTGGCTCGCGTCCGACGCAGGCGGCTACGTCACCGGGCAGACCATCGTCGTGGACGGCGGCGTCACCGTCACGTGACCCGGCGTCGCCTGGGGGTTCTCACGGGGGTCGGGGTCGTCGCGGTGATCGCACTGGTCGGTCTCGTCGCGCCCGACGACACCCAGCAGGCGTCGGACCAGGCGGCCGCGGTCACCCGCACCACCACCGAGACGGTCGCGACGAGCTCGCCCGAGCCGACGAGCACGAGTACGCCGGTCGAGACGACATCTCCGCCTGCCGATTCCGGCGCGGCGTCGGCCGCGCTGGCCACTCTCGAGACCCTGCCGGTGAAGGGCCGCGCCCCCAAGACCGGTTACAGCCGAGCACAGTTCGGGCAGGCGTGGTCCGACGACGTCGACGTCGCGTTCGGCCACAACGGATGCGACACGCGCAACGACGTCCTTCGCCGTGACCTGACGGGTGTCGTCGCCAGGCCGGGCACCCGCGACTGCGTCGTGCTCTCCGGAACGCTCGCCGACCCCTACACCGGCCGGTCGATCCCGTTCACCCGCGGCGAGCGGACGTCCGAGGCCGTCCAGATCGCCACGTCGTCGCCCTGTCCGACGCCTGGCAGAAAGGCGCGCAGCAACTCTCGGCCGACGAGCGCCGCGACTTCGCCAACGACCCCCGCAACCTGCAGGCCACCGACGGCCCGACGAACCAGCAGAAGGGCGACGGCGACACTGCGACCTGGTTGCCGCCGAGCCGCTCCTACCGCTGCACCTATGTCGAGCGGCAGATCACGGTGAAGTCGGCCTACCGACTGTGGGTGACGTCGGCGGAGAAGGACGCGATGGTCCGGATCCTCACGTCCTGCGGCGGGCAGGTGACCGCAGCGGCACCGACGACCACCACCACGGTCGAGCTCCCGCCACCACCACCGCCGGCCCCGACGACCACCGAGGCCCCCCGACCGCTCGTCCCGGCCGCGACTCCGGACGGCGGCTCGGCCTACTACCGGAACTGCTCCGCCGCCCGCGCCGCCGGCGCGGCGCCGCTGCGTGTCGGGGACCCGGGATACCGCGCGGGCCTCGATCGGGACGGCGACGGTGTCGCCTGCGAGTAATCGCCGGCGCCGACTCAGGTGAGCCGGATCCCGGTGAGTTCCGCGCAGTGTGCGAGCAGCTGATCCTGCTTCTCCACCGACCGCGCGTCGGGATGGGTCGCCGCGAGCTCCTGGTGGTAGAAGTGCTGCCCCGTGACCAGCGCCGCCGGTTCGTCGCTCGTGGCCAGCCAGACCTGGGTGACAGGCCCTGCGTCGAGGTCGTCGGTCGCTTCGGCGCCGCCGAGTTTCGTGGCCACCCACCCTGGTTCGACGGAGTTCACCAGGACGTCCGGCCAGAGTCGTGCGACAGCGAACGCGAGCATCAGATCGAACAGCTTGCTGTCGGCGTACGCCTGGTTGCCGTCCCACGGTCGTCGGGTCCACTGGGCATCGGAGAGGTCGAAGACACCCTGCTGGTGCAGTACCGAACTCAGGTAGACCAGCCGCTTCGGTCGTGGCATCGACGCGGTGATCACGTAGGGCGCGAGGACATTGACCGCGAAGGTGCGATCGAGTCCGTCGGCGGTCTCGACCCGCTCGGAGGCCATGTACCCCAGGCCGACGTTGTGGATCACGGCGTCGTACGGACCGTTCTCGGTGGCCAGCTCTGCGACCGACCGCATCTCGGAGATCTGCGACACGTCGCCGACCACGATCCCGTGTGCCTGGGGGACCGCCTCCCGGGTCTCGTCGGCGCGGGCGGCGTTGCGCGCATGCAGCGTGACGCTGTGCCCGTCGGCCACGAGCGACCGCGCCGCCATGAGTCCGAGGCCGTCGGACGATCCTGTGATGAATATGGATGACACTGTTCACTCCTTGGTGTCGGTTGACTGCGATGGTGTGCGGTGCCGGACGATCAGCACGACGACGAGGGCCCAGATCACGAGTACCGCGAGACCCAGCCCGAGGCCGTAGGGGCGGTCGAGGATGGTGCCGCTCTGCCCGTCCCCGGGTGGGAGCTGCGACGTCGATCGCGGGTACAGAACGGGAAGAGCGAGGAGCACCAGGAGCAGCGTGGCGGACGATCCGGCGAGCACCGGGGGCCACCACCGCTGCGGGAGGATCGCTCTCACGCTGTGGCCGGCCGCGATGCATGCCGGCGCGAAGATCGCGTCGTGGGCGACGAGTCCGCCGATGAGCCACACCAGGATCGAGGCCTTGTCGGCAGCGCTCATGTCCCACAGCAGCGACAACCCGTACCAGCCGACAGGCAGTGCGGCCAGGATCAGGACCAGCCGCGCGAGGCGGATGATCATGTGACCTCGATCCGGCTGAGCCACTTGGTCTGCAGGACACCCGGACGGTTGGGGGCGATCAGTCGGCACGGGTACCCGTGATCGACGGTGAGGGGCTCACCGTGCAGTTCGAGGGCCACCAGCGTGCTCGGATGGCGGGCGAATGCGGCCGGCAGCAGGCTCTCGCCGTACATCCCGCGTTCGAGGGAGACCACGCGCACGGCACGGTCGGGGTCGCCGCCGACCATCGCGACGAGATCGCGCACCCGGACCCCACGCCAACGGGCCTCTGCGCTCCAGCCCTCCACACAGGCGATCGGGAGATCGCTGTCGTGCTGGGGAAGTCGCCGCAGATCGTCGAGGGTCAGTGCCCTGCTCCGCCCGTCGGCCACGACGGTCAGCACGTAGTCGGCGGCTCGAGCCATGTCGACGACTCCGGCCGCCGACGCGGTCCGGTTGACGGGCACCCCCTGCGGACCCTCCCCCGACCGCGGCGCGAGGAACGAGACCCACCGCAGGAACGGGACGGTCTGACCCGCGAACGCCACGACCGCGAGCCCTGCGGCCGCCACCGAGCCGCCGAGGATCGCGCGGCGCGAGACCCCACGCTCGCCCGTCACCGGCTCATTGTCGATCGCCTCGGTGGACCCCAGTGGAGACCGGAACGCCGCCTGGATGATCGGAAGCTTGACCGCGATGTGCACGAGCAGTGCGGCGACGACGACGAACGACATCGCGTAGTGCGTCGTGGTGAAGAAGAACCGCCACGGGTAGAACTGCGCGGTGTTCATCAGGCCGGTGAACAACTGGAAGATCATCGAACTGACGAGGACGGCGATCGAGAGGCGTTCGGCCGCGCGCAACGGTGTGCCGATGACCGGCCGCGCGAACAGCCGCGGGTACACGAGTTGCAGCTTGATCAGCAGCAGCGGGATCGCCGCCGTCCCCGTGATCACGTGCAGGCCCTGACTGACCCGGTACAGCCACGGTGGATCGGTCGGGAACGCGAACCAGCCCGGCGGGTGCTGGATCCAGTGACTCACGAGCCCCGTCGCCAGGCACACCACGACGCAGATGCCGAGCATGAGGCCGACACGGGCGACGATCCTCGGGCTGCGCGGACCGACATCCGCCTCGGGCGCAGGCTGTTTCGTGAACGCGATCGCGTACAGGGTCGCCGCCAGATCAGCCCGCGCTGTCATTGCTGATAGGCGAGATCGGCTGCGGTGAGACCCTCCAGAGCCATGCCGAACGGGACCCCCTCGACGATGCGGCGGAGCAGCTTCTGGTTCAGGGTCTGCTTCTGCAGCGACCGGTAGAGGCGTGGCTTGGCGGCCAGGGTGCGTGCCAGTTCCAGCCCGCGGGCATACGCCTGATCGTGCTCGACGACCTCGTTGACCACGCCCCACCGTTCCGCGGTGGCGGCGTCGATCGTGTCACCGGTCCACAGCAGCCACTTGGCACGCGCCGTCCCGGCGATCTCCTCCCACACCACCTGCAGCCCGTCACCGGCGGTGATCCCGAACGCCGGGTGGGGGAAGTCGCCGTAGGTGGCGCGCTCGGAGGCGATGTGGATGTCGGTGAGCAACAGGTACTCCGAGTGCACGGTCGCCGGACCGTTCGCGACACCGACCACGGGGATCGGCAGGCTGAGGAGCCGCTGCAGGACTGCGAGTCCCTCGGTGCGGATCTTCTCCCAGACCGCGGGTCGGAAGATCTCACCGAGGCTGTCGCCGTCGATGCTGTCCATGAACACGTCGCCGGTGCCGGTGAGGACCAGCGCCCGGTTGTCGGCGTCGAGCGCGATCTCCTCGAGCGCCTTCGGGAGGTCCTCGTGGGTCTGCCCGGTGAAGGTCGCGGGGCCACCGTCGGTGTGGAACCGCATGGTGAGGACACCGTCGTCGGTGCGGTCGAAGGCGAGGTTCTCAAAACGGGTGAAATAGTCGGGCTGGGTCATGGCAGGACTCCTGTCGGGAGATGAGTTGTGAGACGGGGCGTTCAGCGATCGGTTATGGCGTCGAGCGCGGCGAGGATCTGCGCGGGCTCGGTGCGTGAGGTGTAGTTCGGGTGCACGTCGATGAAGCGCACCGTCCGCGACGAATCCACGACGACGACGGTGGGGAACGGCAGATCTGCCGTGCCGTCGGCGTTCACCTCGGTGACGTCCAGACCGAGCTTCCGCTGTGCGGCGAGGGCGTCGGGGTTCGTCGGGGCGAGGATGCCCAGGCTGCGCGCGACAGCGTTGCCGGCGTCGGAGAGCACCGAGAACGTCAACTCGTCGGCCTCGGCGGTGCTCAGCGAGCCGTCCGGCTTCTGCGGGCTGAGGGCGACCAGCGCGACGCCCCGCTCCTCCAACGCGGGAACCAGTTCCTGCTGGTACGCCCGGAGGGCGATGTTGCAGAAGGGGCACCACGCACCGCGGTAGAACACGAGAACGGCGGTCCGTCCGCCCAACTCGTCGGAGAGGCGCGTCGTGGACCCGTCGACGGTGAGGACGCCCGCGTCCGGGAGCGTCGTGCCCACGGCGGCGACGTCGTCGGGCACTCCGGCGGCGTCCAGCGCCGCACGGTCGGCGTCGAACGCATCCGACACCTCGGCGGGGAACTGGGTGCGCGACCCCACCAGCGTCGCGGTCAGTCGGTCGATCATGGAGTCCTGGGCTGCGGTCATCGTCTGCTCCTCGGGTCTGCGCACGTCGGGGTCGTCCCCGACATCGACCACGATGTCGAGCAAAAACTGGAATGTCCACTCCAGAAAAGATAGGGTCGCGCCATGTCCACCGACAGCCTGCGCACGAGCACCGGACGCCCGCTGACGAGCCGTGGTCGACAGACTCGGGAGCGCATCGTCACGGCGGCAGCCGCGTTGATGCTCGACATCGGGGTGTCGGGCACGACGATGGAGGATGTCCGCGACCGCGCCGGGGTCAGCAGTTCGCAGATCTACCACTACTTCTCGGACAAGGACGAGCTGGTGCGCGCGGTGATCGCCCACCAGGACGAGACCATCGTCGGCACCCACGAAGAGGTGTTCGCACACCTCGACTCCCTCGACGGACTCCGGCGCTGGTGCGACGGGATCGTCGACTACCAGCGGCTGGGTGGCTGTTCGGGAGGGTGCCCGCTGGGCTCACTCGGCGCTCAGGTCGCCGAGACGGACCCCGACGCCCGCGCCGCGGTGGCGCGGGCACTGGCCCGGTGGGAGCGGGCGATCCGGCGCGGGTACGACGCGATGCGCGACCGCGGCGTGTTCGAGGACTCGGTCGACACCGCGTCGCTCGCCGTGGCCACGTTGGCGGCCCTGCAGGGCGGACTGCTCATGGCGCAGGTCCAGCGCGACACCGCACCTCTACGGGCCTCGCTGGATGCCGTGGTGCACCGTGCCGAACTGTTGGCAACTCGGTGACCGCCCTGTGCTCGACGTCGCCGTGTCGGCCCCCCGTGCCACGATGACGTCGTGAGTCCGACCCCGCCGACCCATGCGCTGTGGCGGCCGGGGGTCGGGATGTCGTTGTGGTTCACCGATTCCTCCGGTGCACCCACCACCGAGCCCCGCGACGATCTCCCGGCGCCCGTCGCCGCCGTGGTCACCGGTCGGACCCTGCGGCGCACCATCGGGATCCGCGTCGGCGAGGCCACCGTCCACGCAGGCACGGTCACGCTCGGTCCGGCGGCGACCGTCGCGCTCCTCGACGACGACCTGGGCGTCGCACCGGGCGGCGAGCTCCAGTTCTATCGCCATGTGACGCAGGGTGTCCGACGCTTCGTGACCTCGGGGGCCGTCGCCCCGGCGGTCGCCTGGGTCGGTGGATCGTGGAGCGTCCGATGGACCCCGGTCCCCACGGCCCCGTGGCGCACTTGGCTGTCACAGGCGAGCGCGGCCGCGCCCCAGGTGCTGATCGACAACGGCGGCGCCGAGGCCGTCGAGGACTTCTGCCGCGAACTCGTCGACCTCACGTGCCGCGAGCGTTGCCGCGACATCCCCGCCGGCGCCGTGCGCTCCCCTTTCGTCCGCTCGCTCCTGCCCGACGCGGACAGCGCGATCGCCCCCGACCGCGCGTCGGCCGCGTCCCGGTCGTGGCAGGACTGGTCCGACGCCGTCCGCGAGGGCGAGAGTTCTCTCGTCCTGCGCCTGCACGAGCCGGCCGCGTCCGACGACCCCGAGGCGCAGCACTGGCGGCTGCAGGTGTGCCGACGTACACCCGACGGTGACGAGCCGCTCGAGATCCGTCGGCTCTCACCCCTCGAACTCGACGAGGTCACCACCGAACTCGCCGGTGCGGTGCGGGCGTTCGATCCCCTGGCCCGCGCCGGCCACGACGACCACACCCTGGATTTCCTCCTCGACACCGAGACCGTCGGCGCGCTGCTCGAGCATGGGGCGACCGCCCTGGGGGACGCCGGGATCGGGGTGTTGCTTCCCCGCACCATCGCCATCGCGACACCGACTCTGTCACTGCGGGGCGCGGCCCCCGGTGCGACCGTTCAGCGATCGGTGATGGCGGGCCTGGCCGAGATCCGGGACTTCCAGTGGCAGTTGGCACTCGGCGACACCGTCCTCGACGAGGGCGAGTTGCGCTCGCTCGCCGAGCAGAAGGGCAGCCTCGTCCGCGTCCGCGGGGTGTGGGTCCGGGCGGACGGGACGTCGTTGCGTCGCGCAGCGGAGTTCATCACCACCCAGCAGGCGCTGGCCGCGTCCGGCCACCCACCGGACATGGGCGAGTTGTTCGGGCTCGTCACCGGCGCCGGCGGCCCGGGCATCCCCGTCGCCTCGGTGTCCGGACTGTCCTGGCTCGACGACATCGCCGCTCAGGGCGCGGTCCGGCCGGACCCGCGGCCCGTTCCCGACACCCTCGTCGCCGACCTGCGGCCGTACCAGCACCGTGGCGTCGAGTGGCTCGCCCATCTCTCCGACCTGGGGATCGGCGCCGTCCTCGCCGACGACATGGGACTGGGCAAGACGATCCAGGTGATCGCGCTGCTGTGCGCGGAACGCGAGCAGGCCGGCGACGACGGACCCGGTCCGACCCTGATCGTGTGCCCGATGTCGGTGGTGGGCAACTGGGAGCGCGAGATCGCGCGATTCGCACCGCATCTGCGCGTGCTCGTCCACCACGGCGCGGGCCGCACGCGGGCGGCACGGTTCTCGTCCGCGGTCACCTCGGCCGACGTCGTCGTCACCACCTACGCGCTCACCGTGCGCGACAAGGAGGCCCTGGGCGACGTCCGCTGGGAACGACTCGTCGTCGACGAGGCGCAGCACGTGAAGAACGTGTCGACCGCCGCGGCGAAGGCGGTCCGCGCGATCCGGGCGCGCCATCGTGTCGCGCTGACGGGCACGCCGGTGGAGAACCGACTCGAGGATCTCCGCGCTGTCGTCGACCTGGTCAACCCCGGGCTGCTCGGCTCGCCCTCGGCGTTCAAGGCCCGCTTCGCCGAGGCCATCGAACGGGAGCGCGACCCCGACGCCGTTCGTCGCCTGGCCGCGATGACCTCGCCGTTCATCCTGCGGCGCGTCAAGACCGACCCGACGATCGTCGCGGACCTGCCGACGAAGACCGAGCTGACCGTGCGCGCCAACCTGACGGTCGAGCAGGCCGCGCTCTATCGCGCCGTCACCGACGACCTCATGGCGGCGCTGGGCAAGGTCGAGTCCGACGCCACCCACGAGGGGCACCGCGTCCGGACGGTGCTCGCCGCACTCACCCGCCTCAAACAGGTGTGCAACCACCCCGCACACTTCCTCGGCGACGGCTCGCCGCTGGTGCGCCGCAACGCGCATCGCTCGGGCAAGCTCGAACTCCTCGCCGACATCGTCGACACCATCGTCGCCGACGGCGAACGCGCCCTGCTGTTCACACAGTTCACCGCGTTCGGGGAGATGCTCGCACCGTGGCTCGCCGCCCGGCTCGACGCGCCAGTCCCCTTCCTGCACGGCGGTGTCGGTCGCAGAGCGCGCGACGCCATGGTCGAGCAGTTCTCCGAGACCGACGGTCCGCCCCTGATGATCGCGTCGCTGAAGGCGGGCGGTACCGGACTCAACCTGACCGCCGCGAATCACGTCCTGCACGTGGACCGGTGGTGGAACCCCGCCGTCGAGGACCAGGCCACCGACCGCGCCCACCGGATCGGCCAGCAGCGCGAGGTCGAGGTCCGGACGTTCGTCTGCATCGGGACCATCGAGGAACGGATCGACGCGATGATCCGGGACAAGCGGGTGCTGTCGGACCTGACCGTCACCTCGGGTGAGCACTGGCTGGCCGACATCGGCGACGACGAGCTGCACGACCTCATCCGGCTGCGCGACGAGGCGGTCGGGGAATGAGCCCCCGCGGCGGACGACCCCGTCGGGGTGACACCCCGCTCCGCGGATACGGGCGCACGCCATGGGCGCGTGCTGTGCTCGACATCGCGGACCGCCCGTCGGACACCCGACGGGTGACGAAGGCGCGCAGCTATTTCCGAGAACGGCAGGTTCACGACCTCCGCCTGCAAGCAGGCCTCGTCACCGCCCTGGTCCAGGGCAGCCAGCTCGACCCGTTCGAGACCGCACTGCGGTTCCGCACCGTCGAGCCCGACACCGTCGTGTCGTTGCTTCGGGCGCAGGACGCCACCGACGACCTGCTGGCCGTCGCCCGCGGCGAGCAGCCGCCGACCCTCGCGGCCATGGTGTTGCCCACCGAGGCGGCCGATCTCACCGTCGAGTGCTCGTGCCCCGACGACGAGCCGCACTGCATCCACGTGCTCGCCGTCGCCTACGAACTCGCCGCCCGCATCGACGACAGCCCCGGCGTCGCCTTGGCCATGATGGGGGCGGACGTGCCCACGTTGCTCACCCGGATGCGCACCGATCCGGTCTCCGGTGACGCACCTCCGCAGGACGACACCCCTCCCCGCCGCCCCTCCGACGACCCGTTCGCGGTCGGCGTGCTGCCACCGCTCCCCACACCGCCGGACTTCGACGTCCTCTCCGAGCTCGACACCGACGGGTTGGCCCGAGCGCTCCGCGCCTCGGGAGTCGCCGCGCTCGACGTCGCGGAGGTCACCGACGAGTTGGCGGAGCTGGTGGCTCGCGTCCGCGGCCATGGGTGACGATGGTCGCCATGGCCAGTCCGATGATGCACCTGACCGCCCTGGTCGTCCGGATCCGCTACCGCCGTCGGATGCGCACCGCCGAGCACGCGCGCCGCAGGATGGCGTCCGCTGGGCCGCCGGCCGATCCTCCGTCGTCTCTGCGCAGGTCTCACACCGTGTCCGACGCGACCGTCGACGGGTTCCGCTGCTGGACCGTCGCACCGGCGCACCCGACCGGCCGCGGGGTGCTCTACCTCCACGGTGGCGCCTACATCGCGCCGATCACGGGCTTCCACTGGCGCCTGATCGAGCGTCTCGCCGACGCCGGGGCGCGGGTTGTCGTACCGCTTTACGGCCTCGCACCCGCCCACACCGCCGCCAACGCGTACCCGTTCGTCCGTCGTGCTTTCGACGGCCTCGCCCGTGAGATCGGTCCCGACAACATCACCGTGGCAGGTGATTCCGCGGGCGGAGGGCTCGCGCTGGGTCTGACGCAGACCCTCGTCGACGACAACGTCCACCCGGGGCGCGTTGCCCTCATCGCGCCATGGCTCGACATCGCACTGACCGATCCCGACGTCGAGGCCATCGCACGTCGCGACCCCTGGCTGGTCCCGGCCGGACTCCGCGAGGCGGGCCGCGCATGGCGTGGCGACCTGTCCGCCGACGACCCGCGGGTCAGTCCCCTGCGCGGGCGTGTCGCAGGGCTGCCCCCCACCACGGTCTACATCGGCGATCGGGACATCTTCCTGCCCGACGCACTGCACCTCGTCGACGACATCCGGGCCGCCGGCGGTCAGGTGGAACTCGTCGAGCAACCCGGCGCGGTGCACGCCTATCCGCTGACACCGACACCCGAGGGGCGCGACGCGTCGTGCCGGATCGTCCAGGAGGCGACAGGATGACCGATCGCATCACCGAGTTCCGCAACGGCGACCTGACATTCGACGTCGTGGACACCGGTCCACTCGACAGCCCCGGCGCCGACGGCGCGGTGGTCGTCGCCCTGCACGGCTTCCCGCAGACGAAGGAGTCGTGGCGGCGGGTCGCGGCCGACCTGGCCGGGCGCGGGATCCGCACCATCGCCCCTGACCAGCGTGGTTACAGCCCCGGGGCCCGGCCGCGCGGTCGTCGGGCGTACGCGATCCCCGAGCTCGTCTCGGACGTGGCCGCACTCGTCGACAGGATCGGCGGACCCGTCCACCTCGTCGGTCACGACTGGGGTGCGATCGCGGGATGGGCCACCGCCAGTCGGCGACCCGAGCTGCTGCAGACCTACACGGCGTTGTCGGTGCCGCACCCCGCCGCGTTCCTCACGGCACTCGGCACGTCGTCGCAGGCACTGCGGTCCTGGTACATGGCGGCGATCCAGCTGCCCGTCGTCCCCGAGCGCGGCGTGCGCGCCGTGCGGCCGCGCCTCGAGGCGTCGCTGCGACGCAGTGGTCTCGACGACGAGAGCCTGGCCATCGTGCGCGAGCGGGTGGTCGAGACCGAGGCTCTCACCGGCGGGATGAACTGGTACCGCGGGATGCCGTTCGGACTCGGTGGCGCCGCCGGGGACGTCACCGTGCCCACGACCTTCATCTGGGGTGCGCGCGACTCGTTCCTCACCCGGACCGGGGCGATCGGGACCGCGGCACATGTTCTCGGCAAGTACCGTTTCGAGGTCGTCGAGGATGGTGGCCACTGGTTGCCCGAGACCCATCCCGCACTCGTCGCCGAGCTCGTGGCGGAACGGATCGACTCCGTCCGCTGACGCGACGACGCCCGGGGCCCAACTCGCCGAGCGTGCATCAGATCTCGTCCACTGTGCACTCGATTCACGTGCAAGTTCGGGTTCCGCACGCTCGGCGGGATCTACCGCACGCTCGGCGGGATCTGGTGCACGCTCGGCGAGCTAGAGCAGCCCGACGACCGCACGTGCCGCACGCGACCCGGAGACCATCGCGCCCTGCAGTGACGGGGTGTCGCGGTGGTCGCCGGCGAACACCGTGCGCTCCCCGACGCGCACCGGCCGACGGACGGGCAGTCCCGGCGCCTGTGAAGGCAGGGCCCGACGGATCACGTTGCGTGTCAGCAGTTCCCAGCCTGTCGTCGACGTCTGCCACAGACGGGCGAGTTCGGATCGCACCACGCTCTCGTCGACGGGATCGGAGTCCCCGAGCACGGCGCTCGCCTGCACCAGGGATCGATCGGCCGGTGCGTAGCCCGGTGCGATGGCGCTCATGACGGCCGTGTTCGCCAGCGGCCCACCGGAACCGGACACGCGCAGGAACGGGTCCGACAACCCCGGGTCGGCGGCGAACCACCACGTCGCCAGACCTCGCATCGGCGAGGTGTCGACGCCGGTCAGCTGCGCGGCGTCGACGGCGTCACCCGCGACGACGACGGCACGCGCGACCGTCGACTGCCCGTCCCCGGTTCGCACCGTGACCGACGACCCCGCCTCGTCGATCCCCTCGACCTCCACCCCGTAGCGCAGCGTCGCGTCCGACGACGCCGCCAGCTGGTCGGGCAGCGCCTGCATACCGTCCGCGGGCACACCGGGCGTCGCGCGGAGGAAGCTGCGGAGAACCAACCGCACGTAGCGATCCGACGTCGCCCCGTCCGCGTCGGCGAGAACTCCGCTGAGGAACGGCAGGAGCACCGAGTCCCGCAGGGGGCCGTCGACGCCGTAGCGGTCCCAGTCGTCCCCCACCGCAGCGTCGGGTCGTGCCTGCAGACGCCGGACGGGACCCATCGCGGGCAGAGCCCATCGCACCGCCCCGACGACCGCCTTCGGGCGCAGCAATCGCAGCGACGCCGCCGACGTGACGGTGGCGGCCGCGAGGTCCGGGTGACGGAACGGGTCGGCGAGGGTGTGGACGCCCCCGTCGGCGTCGACCACACGGACACCGCGCCCGGCGACCTGGAGGTCCAGCGCGTCGAGGTCGACGTGACGCTGTATCGCCGGGTAGGAGGGGTTGATCAACTGGAATCCGCGATCGCATCGGAACCCGTCGATCATGTCCGTGCGGACCCGTCCTCCCGGGGCGTCGGACCGCTCCAGGACGAGCACGTCCAACCCCCGTCGACGCAACGCACCGGCACAGCGCAGCCCGGCGAGTCCCGCGCCCACCACGACCACGTCGACGTCGATTCCGCTCACCTGACCATCGAACCATCCGCGGCGGGCGCGGCGGCCCCCTCAACCCACCCGCTGGTGCTCGAGCACCGCCAGCAGCTCCTCGTGCGGTCCGACGACGTAGGCCTCGTCGCCGGCGGCGAATGAGGTGCCGCGTCGGGGTGGGTACTCGAGGTCACCGCTGTCGTGGCGTCGGATCGCGATCACGCGGGTGTGCGCCGACAGCTCCTGCATCGCGACGCCGACCAGTCCTCCGTCGGGCGCGACCCGCAGCCGGCCCACGACGAAGCTCATCGACTGCACCGTGAAGGTGCTCAGCACCTGCAGGCCGAGGGCCGCGCCGACGAACCACGGCACCGCGAGCTCCGTCGTCGACCGCACGTTCCGGAAGCCGAACCGGTCGGCGACGGCGTCACCCATCGCGCGGTCGAAGACACGCAGCACCACCGGCACACCGCGCCGGTCAACCCTGGTCGCCCAGGCGTCCCCCAGCGCACCCCGCACCGCGATGCCGGTCTCGATGTTCACCATGTCGTCGCTGGTGAGCACCGCGACCGCGCCGGCGGTGTGCACACGCGCGTCGGCGAGCGTGGAGGCCAACGTCGCGTCCCCGATGACCACGGGGATCGAGGACGCCGACGCCGCCGACAGGAACCGGTTGTCGACCGACCGTTCGACGATCACCACCTCTCTCCCGCGCGCGGCGATGTCCCGTGCGACGCGGATCCCGAACGCGCCCAACCCGATCACGACGACATGGCCGGTCATGAACCGTGCCCGACGCCGACCGGCCGCCTCCGCGATGCGTCGGGAGATGAGCAGTTCGGCGAGGAACGCCATGACCATCGCGGTCGTCGTGAGCCCGAGGAACATCAGCACGATCGAGAAAATGCGCAGCGCGACAGCCTGATCGGAGAAGGTGAAGTCGCCGTAGCCGACCGTCGCGATGGTCTCCGTGCTGAAGTACACGGCGTCGAGCACGCTCATCCCGGGCTTGCGGTAGAACAGCCGCAGCACCGTTGTCGACACCACCAACAGCGCGACGAGGACGAGCAGCATCCGGAAGAAGTTCGGGTTGGCGTCCCGCACGAAGGAGCGCACTGCGGCCCGCGCGCGGCGCACCATCCCGGGTGGTCGGGGGCGGGCGCCCTCCTCGGACACCTCGTCGATCGTCAGTCCGTGCGCCGCGAACTCGTCGGCGGTGCCGAGCATCGTCGCGACGTCGCCCGCCGCGACGCGGTGGTCGCGGCCCGGGCACGCGACCATCTCGCCGTCGTGGGCGGTCACCGCGAGGGGGGCGAGGTCGCCGAAGATCTCCCGCAGCGTCCCGTCCCGTCCGACCGGGACCGTGGCCGCGACGACGTCGATGCCGGCAGCGGTGATGCGGTGCGTGGTGATGCCCAGGCATGCCTCCACGACCGACGGGGCAGCGAGGTCGGCGACGTCGAGGACGGTGTCGTGGTGTCCGTCGTCGGTGGCGGCCAACGCTCCCCCGACGGTCGCGTTCGCGAGCCGGGTGACGATCCGGACGTCGGGGCGCAGGCGGCGTGCGACCAGCGCGGTCTCGAGATTAGCCATCTCGCCGTCCTCGACGCACACGACGGCGTCCGCCGTCTCGAGGCCGGCCGCGATCAGCGCTTCGCCGAGGGGGCCGGCGCACACGACGACACCCACCCCATCGCGCGTGGCCCGGGCGGCAGCGTCCGCGGTGCGCACCACGACGGTCACGGGTGCGCCCGCGGCGAGGAGGTGGTCGGTGATGGGCACGGCGACACCCGCGTGGCCGCACACGATCACACCGGGCTGCCGCACCACCGCCACCTCCCCCACCGTCTCGGGTGAGGGGAGAGTACGACGATCGCGGCACCGGCGATGAGTTCCCGGCCGTGCGCGGGTCAGAACGGGTGACCCCGACGGAAGGCATGTCATGTTCGATCTCGAGCCCGCCACCACCGAGATGTCGCGGCTGGTGCGCGGCGTGGACACCGGGGGACTGGACGGCCCGACGCCGTGCGACGACTGGGCGGTGCGCGACCTGCTCGCACACGTCCATCAGTTCGTCGACGTGTTCACCACGAACGCCCGCAAGGGTCCGCTCGACCCGCCGGACGGTCTCGTCGAGAACTGGCGGACCGTGATCCCCGCAGCCCTGGACGACCTCGCGCGGGCGTGGTCGCAGCCGTCGGCCTGGGCGGGCCGGACCTCTGCGGGCGGCATCGAGATGGACGCGGCCGACAACGCGATCGTCGCGGTCGAGGAGTTGACGATCCACGCCTGGGATCTCGCGCGCGCGACCGGTCAGGCATTCGCCCCGTCGGATGACGTCCTCGCGCATGTCGAGCAGTTCTTCGTCCGCTTCTCGTCCGACACCGGCGACGACGGTCCGTTCGGCCCGCGCGGCCCCCTCCCCGCCGACGCCGATCGCCTCGATCGCGTCGTCGCCACCGCGGGACGCGATCCGCGGTGGACCGTCAGAGGTCGCGGATAGTCTGCGGCCATGCCGTCACCGTCGTGGGTCGAACTGGTCGGACGGAACGCCGCCGCCGAGGCGGTGAGCGTGTCGGGAACGCTCGTCGTCACCGAATCACCCGACGAGACTGTCCGGTACGACTTCGCCCACGCCCCCGGCGGTCGCTGGCGCATCGACCGCGACGGTCAGACCATCTACGTCGCCGGTCCCGAACGGACCGTGATCCGCATCGACGGCGAGATGCGCCTGATGGACGGCGACATCCGGGTACCGATCCTGGGCACCCACTTCACGCCACTCGACCTCCTCGGCGCCGACTCCCTGCTGCGGAAGTTGAGCCAAGACGTGGCGCCCATCGGCAACGCGCAGGGCGTCGAGGTCGCGGGACGCCCGGCGTGGTCGGTGCCGCTCGCCGCGCCGGGTCAGGGGACGATCCACGTCGCGTTCGACGACGCGACCGGGGTCCTGTCGCGCGTTGCGAACGACGACGGACGCGCGCTCCTCGACCTCGAACACCTCGACGTATCGGCGTCGTCGGGGAAGTCGTTCTTCGCGTGGGACGGACCGGTCGGTGAGCCTCTCGGCCGGCGCGGCCGTCCCCCTCAGAACACTCCCGATCTCGACGAGCAGATTGCATTCACGCGCGCGATGGTCGCGGCGCAGGAACGCGCCGACGAAGTGATGTTCGTGATTCGCACTGCCGAGAGCGAACCCGCAGCCCGCGCAGCCCTGTCGGAACTGCTCGACGTGCCGGGCGACATCGCCGACGCCGTCGCTGCGGCGCGGCTCTCGCTGTTCCGCTCCGACATGGCCGTGCAGACGCGGCGCACACTCCGATCGCTGGAGGAGCAGCGCTCGACGGGCATCTAGTCCGGCAGACCGATCACGTCGAGAACCGTGGTGCGCGGGAGGAGCGCGGCGTCGACGCCCCACACGGTGCGGGCGGCCCGCAGCGACAGGGCGAGGGACTCGCACCGCCACGGCGCGACGTCGTCGCGGCAGGCCCGCCCGGTCAGTACCAGGGTGTGCAGCCGGGGCAGCTCACGCATGTCGACCATGTGCGGGGCGCGGGTGACCGCGACGGGACCGAACTCCACCCCGGTGAGTCCGGCCGCCTCGATCGCCGAGCGCATGCCGTCGGTGACGGCGTACAGCCCCTCGACGACGACGATCCCGTCGGTGACGGGGTAGTCGAGAACGATGTGACCGGACGTCGCTCGGGGCGGGTTGTGCGAGCGGTCCCACGTCGCGGACGCGAGTCGCCCCGGCGTCGTCGGACGCAGCCGGTAGTGCACCGGCGAATCGATGCGGACGAACGACTCGACGTCGGGATCGGCGTGGACAGACGCGATCTCGGTGAGCGGGACGGTGGTGGTGTCGACGGGTGCGGCCATGCATCCGAGCGTGCTCGCCGACGCGCGGCACGGGTAGGGGGCAACCCGTCAAGATCGTCGCCCCGGGCGTCAAGATCGCGTTCAGGGCATTAGTGTGCGGCTCATCCGGCCGAGAGGAGACCCATGTCCGACGTGACGGCCGACATGCTCGCCGACTGGCGCGCCGGCGCCGAGATCGCTGTCGCGACCGTCGTGCGCACCTCCGGCCGGACGCCGTGTCCGCCGGGGACGACGATGGCGCTGCTGCCCGACGGGTCGGTGAGCGGATCGGTGTCCGGTGGCTGCGTCGAGGCCGACGTGCTCGCCTGCCTCCGTGACGTCCTCGACGGCGCGCCCGCATCGGTGCGTCGCTACGGACTCGCCGAGGACGTGCTCGCCGTCGGCCTGCCCTGCGGCGGAACCATCGACGTCCTGGTGAGCGCGGTCTCCCGCGACCGCACTCCGCACCTCGAGACGGTTGTCGCCGATCGCGCCGCGGACCGCCCTGTCGCGGCCGCCACCGTCGTCGCTCATCCCGACACCGCGCGCCTGGGCGAGACCGTCGTGGTGCGATCGGCGGACCTGCTGGGGTCGCTCGGGTCGACCGAGCTCGATCGAGCCCTCCGCGACAAGGCGAAGCGGGTCCTCGACGCCGGCCGCAGCACCGCAATCGATCTCACCGACGCCGTGTCGGTGTTCGTCGACGTCCATCCGCCTCGTCCGCGGATGCTGGTCTACGGCGGGGCTGCGGTCGCCGCGGCCGTCACACGGCAGGCCACGCTCCTCGGTTTCCGGGTCACGGTGTGCGATCACCGTGCCGAGTTCGCGACGCAGCGTCGCTTCCCGGAGGCCGACGAGGTCGTCGTCGCGACCCCGGCGGACCACCTCGCCGCGGAGATCGACGCCGGCCGGGTCGATCGGCGCACGGCGGTCTGTTCGCTGACCCACGACGTGCGCACGGACATCGACCTCCTGGAGGTGGCCCTGCACGCCGACCTCGGCTACGTCGGGGCCATCGGCTCCCGCCGGGTGCACGACGATCGCGTCCGCCGACTGCGGGCTCGCGGGGTCACCGCGCCGCAGCTGGCGACACTGCGCAGCCCGATCGGCCTCGACATCGGCGCGCAGACGCCCGCCGAGATCGCGGTGGCCGTCGGGGCAGAGATCACCGCCGTGCGGCAGGCGGCGTCGGGACTACCGCTGTCGCACAGCGCCTGACCCTCACCGTCGATCGATGTCGTGGCCGGTCGCGAGGTCACCGCACTCGACGGCCCGCACTCCGGGATGCGCCGTGAGGAAGGGACCCGCGCCGCGGTCTCCGTGCAGCGTCGTGCGCAGAGCGTCGAGGTGGGCGGACCCGATGTACACGGGGTGACCGGGCCGGCCGTCGTAGAAGGCCCGCACCACCGCGTCGGGTGAGCGCCCGGACGACCGCAGCACCCGCGCCACGACCGCCGCGTCGACGTCGGGCACGTCGACGAGCGTGATCAGCACCCCCACCACTCCGGGCACGGACCCAGCCGCCTCGACGCCGGCGCGGACCGACGCCGAGATCCCGGCCTCCCAGTCGGCGACGACGACCGCCGACGCCGGGGCGGGCACGTCCACGATCGCCGCGCCCAGGGTGACCATCACGGGTGCACACCCGCCGGCGTCCACCGCGCCGACCGCCCGGGTCAACCAGTCGTCGACGAGGACCTTCGGCGACCCGTAGCGCGTGCCGGCGCCGGCGGCGAGGACCACACCCACCACCGCCCCAGGTTCGTTACAGCCGTGAGTCATCGGTGTATATCTTCGCTCCCCCGGTCGCGGATCGTCGTCGGTGGCGCGAGGGTGTCCTTACCGGACGGGGCCGGAGAGGGGACACCATGGCGACGAACACCGACGACCCATCTGCAGCCGCACGCCCGGCCGTCACGCGTAAGCACCCGGTCGACGAGGTCCCGCCGTTCGGCAAGCTCGCAACCCTCGGTCTGCAGCACGTCATCGCGTTCTACGCGGGCGCGGTCCTGGTGCCACTGCTCATCGCCAGCGCCATCAAGCTCGACTCCGAGGCGCTGACGATGCTCATCACCGCCGACCTGTTCACGTGCGGCATCGCGTCGCTCCTGCAGGCCGTCGGCATCTGGAAGATCGGCGTCCGCCTCCCTCTGCTGCAGGGGATCACGTTCGCCACCCTCGCCCCGGTCATCAAGATCGCCAACGACAACGGGGGCGGCCGCGTCGGCCTGCTCACCGTGTACGGCGCGGTCATCTCCGCCGGCGTGATCACGTTCCTCATCGCGCCGTTCTTCGCGCGACTCGTGCGGTTCTTCCCGGCCGTCGTGACAGGCACGCTGATCACCATCATCGGCATCTGTCTGCTGCCGGTCGGCGCGGGTGACGCGACGCGCGATCCGGAGACCAAACTCCCCGACGCCGGCAACGGCCGCTGGCTGCTGTACGCGATCGGCACGATCGTCCTGATCGTGCTGATGCAACGGTTCTTCCGCGGCTTCTGGGCGACCATCTCGATCCTGCTCGGGCTCGTGGTCGGGACGTTCGTCGCCTGGACCCTGGGAGACACCGGCTTCGCGGCCGTCGGCGAGGCGCCCTGGGTCGGTTTCACCGACCCGTTCGCGTTCGGCTGGCCCCGGTTCGACGTGATCGCGATCGTCTCGATGGTCGTCGTGCTCTTGGTCGTGGCGGTCGAGTCGACGGGGTCGGTGTTCGCGACGGGCGAGATCGTCGGCAAGCGGATCACCAAGGCGCACATCGCCGCGACGGTCCGCGCCGACGGCCTGGCCACCGTCATCGGCGGCATCTTCAACTCGTTCCCCTACACGGCGTTCTCCGAGAACGTCGGTCTGGTCCGGCTGACCGGGGTGAAGAGCCGGTTCGTCGTGGCGGCCGCCGGCGTCATCATGATCATCCTGGGTCTCCTCCCCAAGACCGCGAAGCTCGTCGAGACCATCCCGTCGCCGGTGCTCGGTGGTGCGGCGCTGGTCATGTTCGCCACGGTCGCGATCGTCGGGATCCAGACCCTCGGGGCGGTCGACTTCACCGACCACCGCAACCTGATCATCGCGGGCACGTCACTGGCGATGGGCCTCTACGTCCAGTTCTCGCAGTCGGTGGCGCCGGAGACCATCACGGTGAACGGCGCACCGGTCGAGGTCCCCGGACTCCCCGGCGTCGACGAGGCGGTCCCCGGTCTGCTCCAGATCCCCTTCAGCACCGGGATCACGATGGGCGCGATCACGGCGATCCTGCTGAACCTGCTGTTCTTCCACACCGGGTCGCGGGGACCGGCGGTCGCCGGTCGCGGTGCCATCCGGCTCGCCGAGGTCAACGACATGTCCCGGGAGACGTTCCGCGCGACGTTCGGCGGGCTCGTCCAGGGCACCGACTGGGTGGTGGACCGAGCGTTCGAACAACGCCCGTTCGAGACCACGCACGATCTGCGCGCCGCGTTCTCGGAGGCGATGCTCACCGGCAGCGACGAGGAGCAGCTGCAACTGATCCGGTCGTTCCCGGACCTCGGCGCACAGGACGACGTGGGCAACCCGACGGCCGTCGACCACACCGGCCTGGTGGTGCTCGACGAGGAGGAACTGGGCACGGTCACCGACCTCGCGAAGGCCTACCATGAGCACTTCGGGTTCCCCCTCGTCATCTGCGCGCGCGAGACCGAACGCTACGAGCGGGTCCTGAGGAACGGATGGTCGCGCATGAAGAACTCACCGACCAGCGAGCGGTCGTTCGCGCTCATCGAGATCGCCAAGATCGCCAACTACCGTTTCGACGACCTCGTCGCCGACGCCAACCCCATCGCGACCGCTCGGCTGCGACGCCTGGAGGACATCGGTCGGCTCGACGGGACCGGCCGGTAGCCGATGCGACGTCCCGACTGGCGAGGGATCGACAGCTTCAACGCGCTCTCCGAGACGCAGGCGGTGCATGCGCTGTACGCGTGCTGCTCGTCGCGGATGTGGGCCCTGAGGGTCGCCGCGGCACGGCCGTTCAGCGACGAGGACGCGCTGCTGGACCAGTCCGACCTCATCATCGCCGAGCTGACCGAGACCGACCTCGACGAGGCGCTCGACGGCCACCCGCGCATCGGCGAGCGGTCGACGAACGCCAGCTCGGCGCGGGAGCAGCGCAATGTGACCGGTGCCGACCCCGCCGTGCTCGACGAGCTCCGCATCGCGAACAAGGAGTACGAGCAGATGTTCGGTCACGTGTACCTGGTGCACGCCGACGGGCGGCCCGCGACCGAACTGCTGCGCATCCTGCGGCAGCGGTTGCACAACGACCCCGCCACGGAACGTCGCGTGCTGCGGCTCGAGCTGGCCAAGATCACCCGGAACCGCCTGTCGCGGATGATCTGTCCGGCTGCACAACTGGCCGAGGACGCGCGCTGATGGCGTCGGTGAGCACACACGTCCTCGACGCGGTCGCCGGACGTCCGGCGGTCGGGGTCCCGGTCACCCTGACGGCGGACGACGGCACCGAGGTCGCCAGCGGCACCACCGACGACGACGGGCGCATCGGCCCGCTCGCCGACGACCTGCCGACAGGCGTCCACCGCATCCGTTTCGACACCGGGGCCTGGTTCGCCGCGCAGGCGGTCGAGGCGTTCTACCCCGAGGTGGTCGTCGCCTTCCGGATCACCGATGCCGGCGGGCACCACCACGTCCCGATCCTGTTGAGCCCGTTCGCGTTCTCCACCTATCGCGGCAGTTGAGAGGAGCGTCTCCCATGGGGATCACCCTGAGCGGTGACCAGTACGGCAAGGCCGAGAACCGCGTCGTCCGCATCTACCGGGACACGCCCCGGCACGAGATCCGCGACCTGAACGTCGGGACGGCCCTGCGCGGCGCGTTCACCGAGGCGTACACGGTCGGTGACCAGGGCGCCGTCCTCCCCACCGACACGCAGAAACAGACCTGTTACGCCTTCGCCAAGGAGAAGGGCATCGCCACCATCGAGCAGTACGGGCTCGATCTGGCAACGCATTTCGTCGACACCGTCGACCCGGTGAGCGGTGCGCGCATCGAGATCGAGGAGTACGCCTGGCAGCGGGTCCTCGTCGACGGCACCGAGCACGACCACACCTGGGTCCGGCGCGGCCAGGAGACCCGCACCGCCGACATCATCGTCGACGACTCCGACGGGACCCGCCGCACCTGGGTCATCGGCGGGTTCTCCGATCTGGTCATCCTCAAGTCGACCGGGTCGGAGTTCCACGGCTTCCCGACCGACAAGTACACGATCCTCGAGCCGACGACCGATCGTGTGATGGCCACGTCGTTGGTCGCGAAGTGGCGGTTCTCCACCGTCTACGTCGACTGGGACGCGGTCTACGACGACGTCAAGACGATCATGGTGGCCCAGTTCGCGACCCTGCAGTCCAAGGCACTGCAGCAGACGTTGTTCGCGATGGGATCGGCTGTGCTCGAGGCGCATCCGGAGATCGTCGAGGTGCGGCTGTCCGCACCGAACAAGCACCACTTCGTCTACGACCTGTCACCGTTCGGCCTCGACAACCCCAACGAGGTGTTCCACGCCGACGACCGCCCGTACGGACTCATCCAGGCCGCGGTGAGCCGGGACGACGCACCCGACGCCGGGCCGGCCTGGATCCCGCAGCGGACCTGGCTCACATGACCTCGATCGTCGTCGAGAACGCCGCCGTCGTCACGATGGACGCCGACGGTCGCGAGTTCGCCACCGCCACCGTCCTCGTCGAGGACGACCGGGTCACCGGGGTGGACGTCGGCGCCGATGCCATCCCTGCCGACGCCGCGCGGTTCGACGGGACCGGGTGCCTGCTTACCCCCGGCCTCGTGAACACCCATCACCACCTCTACCAGTGGATCACCCGTGGGCTCGCCGCCGATCACACGCTGTTTCAGTGGCTGACGACCCTGTACCCGGTGTGGGCGGGCATCGACGTCGACGGCCTGCACGCCGGCGCACGCGGCGCCATCACCGCGCTCCTGGAGTCCGGGTGCACCACCACCACCGACCACCACTACGTCTTCCCCACCGGCGCCGGTGATCTGCTCGGCGCCGAGATCGACGCCGCGACCACGCTGGGGGTGCGGTTCCATCCGACCCGCGGATCGATGGACCTCAGCGAGAAGGACGGGGGCCTGCCCCCGGACTCCGTCGTACAACCCATCGACGCGATCCTGGCCGACAGCGCCGAGGCGATCGACCGCTGGCACGACCCGTCCCCCGGTGCACTCGTGCAGATCGCGCTGGCACCGTGCTCCCCGTTCTCGGTGACCGCCGATCTGCTGCGGGAGTCCGCGGCCCTCGCCCGCGACCGTGGCGTGCGGTTGCACACGCACCTGGCCGAGACGCGCGACGAGACCGACTACTGCGCCGATCATTTCGGCTGCACGCCTCTGCAGTACATGAGCGACCTCGGCTGGACAGGGCCCGATGTCTGGTTCGCCCATGGCATCCACTTCGACGACGAGTCCGTCGCCGAACTCGGCCGCACCGGCACCGCCGTCGCGCACTGCCCCACGTCGAACAGTCGGCTCGGCGCGGGGATCGCCCGCACCCGGGACCTCCTCGACGCCGGCGCGGTCGTCGGGCTGGGTGTCGACGGTGCGGCGTCGAACGAATCCGCCCGGCTGCTGCAGGAGGTGACCATGGCGCTGATGCTCGCCCGCGCCGTCGGCGGGCCGACGTCCCTGTCCACGCGGGAGGCGCTGCGGCTGGCGACCGTCGGCGGTGCGCGGGTCCTCGGGCGCGGTGACGACCTCGGGAGCATCGCCCCGGGCATGCTGGCCGACATGGTGCTGTGGGATCTGACCGGGCCGGCGCACGCCGGCATCGATGATCCGGTCGCCGCGCTCGTGCTCGGCTCACCACCGCCGATCCGCCGATCGTGGGTCGGGGGGAGAACCGTCGTCGCGGACGGCCGTGCCATCGGCTCGGATGCCGACGAGCTCGCACGTGACGTCGCCGCGGCGCATCGTCGACTGCTCGATCGGGCAGGCTGAGGAGTCCATGGATCTGCATTTCGTCGACGACGTCGTCCGACCCACCACGCGGGACGAGTTGCCCTCCCCGCTGCCCGGCGACGCGCTGCTGGCCGGCGGGACGTCGGTGATGGCCGAGCCGGGTCGGGACCTCCGCCGCCTCGTCGACCTCACGACACTCGACTGGCCGGACCTCACCGTCGCCGACGACGGCCTCGAGATCGCGGCGACCTGCACCATCGACCGCCTCGTCCACGCGGATCTCCCCGAGAATTGGCACGCACGAACACTGTTCCGGTGGTGCGCCGACTCGCTGGTCGCGTCGTACAAGATCTGGCACACCGCGACCGTCGGCGGCAACGTCTGTCTGGCCTTGCCCGCCGGGTCCATGACGTCGCTGTGCTCGGTCCTCGACGCATCGCTGCTGGTGTGGCATCCCGACGGCACCGACAGCGTCGTCTCGGTCGCCGACGTCGTGGTGGGCAACCAGCGGAACTCGCTGGCGCCCGGCGATCTGCTGCGGTCCATCCATGTGCCGACAGCGGCGCTCACCGCGCCGGTCGCGGCCCGACGGGTCTCCTACGCGGAGTACGGCCGCGCCGGTGCCGTCGTCCTCGGCCGCGCCACCGACGGCGGCGTCGTGATCTCCGTTAGTGGCGGGACGGTGCGGCCGTTCGCGATCCCGGTTCCGTCCCGCGAGCCCGACGAGGTCGTCGCCGCCTGCGCCGCAGTCGTTCCCGAGGCCGCGTGGTTCACCGATGCGCACGGGACCGCCGAGTGGCGGCGCGCGGTGGTGCCGCATCTCGTCCGCGAGGTCGTCACCGAACTGGGGTCGGCGGCATGAGGGTCGACGGACAGGACGTCGACGGCACCCCCGGGCCCGGCCAGTGCCTGCGGACGTATCTGCGCGAGCACGGGCACACCGCGGTCAAGAAGGGATGCGACTCCGGCGACTGCGGCGCGTGCACCGTCGTCTTGGACGGCCGTCCCGTGCACTCCTGCATCGTCCCGGCGTTCCGGGCGATCGACAGCGAGATCACCACCGCCGCGGGTCCGGGCCTGGACACCGTGCAGCGGGCGTTCGTCGAGCGCGCAGGGTTCCAGTGTGGGTTCTGCACCGCCGGGATGATCGTCACGGCGTCGACGTTGGACCGGGAGAAGGCCTGCGACCTGAACCGGACCCTGAAGGGCAATCTCTGCCGGTGCACCGGGTATCGAGCAATCGAGGAGGCGATCACAGACTCCGTCGACGCCGATGCCCTCCCCGCCGAGCCCGCCGCCGTGAAAGCCCCCGCGGCACAGCGCATCGTGACGGGTGCCGAGTCGTACACGATGGACGTCCACGTCGACGACCTCGGCCACATCGCCGTGCTGGGGAGCCCGTATCCGTCGGCGCGGATCGCCGGCATCGACACGTCCCGGGCCGAGGCCGCTCCCGGGGTACGCGCCGTGCTGACCCATCACGACGACCCCGGAGTGGCCTTCTCGACGGCCCGCCACCACTCGCGCACCGACGATCCCGACGACATCCGTGTCTTCGACACCCGGCTGCGCTACGTCGGGCAGCGGGTCGCCGCCGTCGTCGCCGATTCCCCGCGGGAGGCGAAGCGGGCCGTCGACCTGATCGATGTGACCTACGAGGTCCTGCCCGCGGTGTTCGACGCCGAGGAGGCGATGCGGCCCGGTGCGCCCGCGGTGCACGGTGACAAGGATGCGACGACGGCGCGGATCGCGGACCCCGCGCGGAACGTGATCGCCGAGATCCACGGCGGCGTCGGTGATGTGGCGGCCGGGGTTGCGGCGGCACGCGCGGCCGGGGGTGCCGTGGTCGAGGGGGAGTGGCAGACAGCGCGTGTGCAGCACGTGCACCTCGAGACGCACGGCACCATCGGGTGGATCGACGACGACGATCGGTATGTCCTGCGGTCGAGTTCACAGGTGCCCTTCCTCGTCCGCGACGAACTGGCCTACGTGTTCGGTCTGCCCACCGACAGCATCCGCGTCGTCGCACCCCGGATCGGCGGGGCGTTCGGGGCCAAACAGGAGTTGCTCACCGAGGACGTCGTGTTGCTGGCCGTGCGGAAGACCGGCCGCCCCGCGGCGTACGAGATGTCGCGGACCGACCAGTTCACGATCGCGCCGTGTCGACACCCGATGCGGGTGCGGGTCACCGCTGCCGCGGAGCGCGACGGCACCCTCACCGCGCTGACCATCGACGTGCTGTCGGACGCCGGCGCCTACGGCAACCACAGTCCCGGTGTCATGTTTCACGGGTGCTCGGAATCGGTGTCGCTGTACCGCAGCCCGAACAAACGGGTCGACGCCCACTGCGTCTACACGAACAACCTGCCGTCGGGTGCGTTCCGCGGGTACGGACTCGGTCAGGTCATCTTCGCCGTCGAGAGCGCCATGGACGACCTCGCCCGGGAGCTCGGGCTGGACCCGTTCGCGTTCCGACGCCGCAACGTCATCACGCCGTCCGAGAAGTTCGTGACCTGGCAGGTCGAGGACCACGATCTCGAGTTCGGCAGCTACGGACTCGACCAGTGTCTCGACCTCGCCGAACGCGCTCTGCGTGAGGGCGCCGACGACCCCGACCGCGGGGGGCACGGGTACCGCGACGACCCGGAGTGGGTTGTCGGCGAGGGGATGTCGCCGTCGATGATCGCGACCATCCCGCCGGACGGGCATGTCGCCGACGTCACCGCCGAACGGGACGCCGACGGTCGGATCGTCGTCTCGGTCGGCACGGCCGAGTTCGGCAACGGCACCACGACGGTGCACGTGCAGCTGGCCGCCGACGCGCTGGATGTGCCGCCGGAGGACGTCGTGGTGCGCCAGTCGGACACCGACGTCGTGCGCCACGACACCGGTGCGTTCGGGTCCGCGGGGACGGTGGTCGCAGGGCGCGCGTTGCAGGTGGCGTGCCGGGAACTGCGGCGGCGCATCGACTCCGGCGAGTCCGGGCCGATCGTCGTCCGTGGTCGACATGACGGCACACCGCGCAGCGTCGTGTTCAACGTCCACGCCGTCCGGGTGGCGGTGCACCTGCCGACGGGACGGGTGCGCATCCTCCAGTCGATCCAGGCGGCCGACGCCGGCACAGTCCTCAACGAGCAGCAGTGCCGCGGTCAGGTGGAAGGTGGGGCGACACAGGCGATCGGGTCCGCCCTGTACGAGGAGATGATCCTGCGCGACGGCGTCGTCCAGACCGACATCCTGCGGAACTACCACATCCCGCGGCTGTCGGACTCACCGCGGACCGAGGTCCTCTTCGCCGACACCTACGACCGCCTCGGCCCGTCGGGCGCGAAGTCGATGAGCGAATCCCCCTACAACCCCGTCGCTCCCGCCATCGCCAACGCGATCCGTGACGCCACCGGTGTCCGCATCGGGCAGCTGCCCATGAACCCCGCCCGCGTCTGGGCGGCGTTGCATCAGAATGGCGGCGGGTCGGCATCCTCGTAGCGGTCGATGGTGCGGATGTGCGCGGCGCGCGCCTGGCTTCGTTTGTCGGCGAGTGTTGCACGCGCGGGGTGGTTGTCGGGCTTCGGTCGTGGTCCGAGGGCGGGGAAGATGTCCAGGGCGGTGTAGGCGTTGCCGAGGAACATGTGCCCGGTGGGGGATTCGAAGAACGCCTCACCCAGGGGTGACTGGTAGTCGCGCCATCGTGTGTCGAAGGTCTTGATGCGGTGGTGGAACCGGCACAGCGGCTTCAGGTTCTCGCGACGCGTCTGACCGCCGGCGTGTGGGTCGCGGTGGTCGAAGGGGTCGGTGTGGTCGAGGTCGACCGACCAGGCGGGTGCGGAGCAGCCGGGGAAGGTGCAGCACAGTTCACCCGCCCGGACCAGCGCCTCGAGTTTCTTCGACGGGGCGTAGGTCGATGCTGCCGCAGCTGCGCGGGCGTGGTCGTCGCGGCGCAGGAATTCGCGCTGGGCGTCGGCGAACAGCGCGCGCATGGTGTCGGCGTCGATGATCCCGCGCCCGTCGAGGTAACCGGGAGCGTCGTCGAGGCCGAGCAGCGTCGACAGGTTCACCACGATGTGGAACACCGGCCGCGCCGGTCCGACCGGTGGTGCGATCGGCTGCGGTGCAGGCTGCTCGACGGCGGGCGCAGGGTCGACCGCCGCGTCGATCTCGACGTCGGGCTCGGTGTCGACAGCCTGGGTGCAGGTGTCGCAGCCGCAGGTGAGGTAATCGAGCCCGGCGGCGAGAGCGATGAGGGCATCGGCGCGACGGTGGGCGCGGGTGCGCGGGTCACCGGAATGGACCGAGTCGGCCATGGCGGTGAGTCGGGCGTCGATGGCGGCGGCGTCGGTCATCGGCAGAGACGCCGAGACCCGGGAGGCGCCGGGCTGAAACCGGTCGGGGCGGATGGTGACGTCGCGGTCGGTTGCGGCACGCTCTTTACGACGCAGCAAGGCGTCGGGATCGACCATCGCCACGGTCGTGTCGACCATCGCCACTAGCCGGGCTCGCGACAGCGGTGGCCGCTCGAACAGGGCTTGGGCGATGTGGGTGTCGAGAATCTTCGCGAGGTCGGGATCGGTCACGAGTTTTGTGCGGGCGCAGATGAGCAGGAACCCGGCCAGGTCGATCCGGCCGACGGCCAGGGCTTGTCCGGTGAACACCAGCCGGTACCGGGCGGTGTCACCGGCGGTGATGATCTCCCTCGCTTTGGCCGCCGGGACGTCGAGGACGGCACCGACCTCGGCGGTCGCCCGTTCCAACCCGTCAGGCCCGAATTCGGCACGCGGATCGCGTCCGGCGAGGTGATCCATCCCCGCAGCCATGATCTCGTCCGCTGACTCGCGCTGCCCCGAGTCGTGTTCGCCGACCTCGACCAGGAAGTCCTCACACCGCTCATCGTGGATCAGGCTGGCAGCGCACAGCATCCGGTAATCCGCGGAGGCGATAATCGACCGACAGTGCGCCAGGATCTCCACGAGCTCAGTCGCCGAATGCTTCTCGTCGCCGGCGAGCGACGCCACAACACCCGAGGTGTCGAAGGAGCCCAACGTCGTGGTCATGCATCGAACATACATTCGACCATCGACAACGACCAGAGGCCGCGGTTCTGCCTGTGGACAACCGGCACACCTCGTGACCTCAGCGGAAGTCGAGAACCAGGCGACCGCGCAGACCGCCCGCCTCCAGACGCCGGTGGGCCTGTTCGGCCTGTTCCGCGGGCAGGACATCGGCGACGCGGGGCGTGAGGACGCCCTCGTCGACCAGTGACGCGAGCTCCCTGAGTCCGCCGGCGTCGCGGACGTGGTCGGCGACGCGCACGTCGTGGCGCACGATGCGGTCGGATTCCTCTGTCTCGCCGCCGATCCCCGCCCACCGCACAGCCAGGTACCGGCCTCCGTCGGCAAGCGCGGGGACCACCAGGTCGCCCTGGACGGCGCCGTCCATGAGGGCGTCGACACCGTTCGGGGCCAGCTCGCGGAACCGCTCGGCGACGTCGTCCCCGCGACGCACGACCTCGGCTGCGCCGAGACCACGGACGAGCTCCTCGTCGGACTCCTTCGCATCGGCGATCACCCGGATGCCCCGGTGCGCCGCGATCTGGATCACATACCCGCCCAACGCTCCTGCCGACCCGGTGACCGCCAGCGTGTCACCGTCGTCGAGATCCGCGAGCGTGAGAGCGACCAGCGCCGTCATCCCGTTCATCGCGATGGTCGAGGCCGCGAACACATCGACGCCGGCGGGCCGCGGAACCACGGATGCAGTCGGCACGACGATCGAGTCCTGGTAGGCACCGCCACCGTCGAGGACAGGGAGCGTGATGGCGAAGACCTCGTCGCCGACGGTGAACTCGCTGTCCGGGCCCACCTCCTCGACGACCCCCGCGGCCTCCCAGCCGGGGATGTAGGGCGGTCGCACATCGGTCCATCGCTCGCGGCCCCCGCCGGACCGCGTCACCAGATCGGACGGGTTGACCGCCGCCGCTTGGACGCGGATCCTCACGTCGCCGTCCTCGGCACGGGGCTCCGGGACGTCGAGAACGGTCAGGACCTCCGGTCCGCCGAAATCGGTGAAACCGATCGCGCGCATCGCACTCCCCCTCGCCTCTGGACTGGACGGATGCACCAACGCATCGGCGCGGGAGTGTGTTCCGACGTCAGTGCACCATCGGCGCGAGGAAGGTCGTGGCCATCGCGCGGATCGCCGGTTCGTCGTCGATGTCGACCGCTGCCGAGGCACGTCGGGAGACCGAGACCAGGACACGGAAGACCAGATCGGCGGCCACCCGTAGATCGTCGTCGGGCATCGTCGCCCCCGCGCGACGGAGGGTGCCCGCGATCAGTGTGCCGACGGTGTCGATGAGCGAGGGCCCGGGATCGGGATCCGCACTGCCGACGACGAGTTCGAGCATCTCGGGCTCGTCGACGAGCAGCCGTTTGGCGAGTGTGCTGCCGCGGACCTCCCGCGTCGCGAGCACGAATGCCTCGACGACGGCCTCGCGGGGACCGAGACCCCGCGTCGCCTCGTGCAGATCTCTGGTGAGCTGCAACGACATCCGACGCACCACGGCGACGAGCAGGTCTTCCTTGCCGGGGAAGCGCCGGTAGAGGGTGCTGCGGCTGACGCGCGCGACGCGGGCGATCTCGTCGAGGCTCGCCCTGCGGACACCCACCGCGGTGAACTCGGCCTCGGCCGCGGCGACGATCTCGGCCTCCTGCTCGGCGGGGGACGCCGATGTCCGCAGTGCGGCGCGGCGGGCGCTGGGGGCCATGCGCGCAGACTACGCGGGACGGTTCGCGATCCGCCGTGGGTCGATGCCGACACGTGACCACGCGTCGACGGCCCATGGCACGTAGAGGGTCCGCATCGGCAGCCGGGTGATGACCGGGTTCAGCGCACGCATCGTGGCCGCAAAACGCTGGAACCGACGTTCGTCCTTCTCGGTCCACGCGAGCGCACACACGTCACGCATCTGCTGCGGCAGCGTTCCGACAACCACGACGTGCAGCCCTGCGTCGACCACCGGACCGAGAACCCGCCACACCCACGCCGGCACCTGCTTCGGCCGAGGCACGCCTTTGCGGAGATACCCGGTCGCGTAGGTGATCGTCCTGGTCGCGACGAACCGGTCGAGCATGGAGTCCCAGTAGGCGCGGAACTCGTCGTAGGTCTGGGGTTGTGTCCGGTCGCTGACGCCGTACAGCGCGTACCAGGCCTTGCTCTCCTCGAAGATCTGCGCCTTCTCGTCCTCGGACAGCCGGCGGATGAAGGTGTCGGTGGTGAACAGCACCTGGTCGACGAATGTCGCGTGGGCCCAGTAGAACAACTCCGGGTTCAGTGCGTGGTAGCGCGAGCCGTCGCTGTCGACCGTCCCCTTGATCGACCGGTGGAAGTCGCGGACCTTCCGTCCCCACACGGCGGGATTCTCGCGGTAGATCGTCTTCATGATGGGTGGCACGGTCCGTCGCGCCCGTCCCGCGAAGTCGCTGAAGATGACCGAGTGGTCCTCCACCCCCTTCGCGAGCTGCTCGATGCAGTTCTCGGTGCCGGCGACGCGCTGGAAGCTGAGGACCGCACGCCGATCGCCGTAGAACTTCCAGATCAGCGACGACGGCCCGAGCGGATTGGGCGCGGCCTCGGCCCCCGCGTCGTCGACCGGCATCGGCTCGGCCTGACGGATCCCCTCGTCGAACCCGATGCTCATCGTCGTCTCCTGCCGTTCGCGTCACGCTGATGAGACGAATATATAGATCCGTCTCAACAGTGCAAGTCACCGCGCGTCCGACATGGCCTCCAGCGCGATGGCCAGGGTCTCGAGATCCATGCTCCCGAGGTGGTCCATGACGTGCCGCCTGACCGCGGCGAGGTGGGCGGGATAGGCCTCCTCCAGCGCCGCGAGGCCGTCGGGCCGCAAGACCGCGATCGCGCCGCGACGGTCACAACCGTCACGCCTCTTCTCCACCCACCCGCGCCGACGCAGCCCGTCGATGAGCCGGGTCATGCGGCTCGCCGACAGGCCGACATCACTGGCCAGCTCACTCATCCGGGAGCTGTGGTCGGGTGCCTCCGACAGCATCACCATCACCTGGTACTCGCCCAGGGTCATGGACGAGTGCTCCAGCAGATCCGCCTCGAGCGTCCGCGGGACGACGATCAGGCTGCGCGCGAACGACTTCCACACACGGATCTCCCGGCCGTCCAGCGGACGCGCACCGTCTGCTCCCGTTCTTCCCATCGCGCGCTCCTCTCGATCCCCGCTCCCACGATACTTGCGTGAGCAAGCACCAGATGTCATGCTGAGGTCCTTGCGTGCGCAAGCACTCGTCGAAAGGTGTCTTCCATGACCATCGCAGCCGTCGTCCTCGCCATCGTGTTGGCGCTGTTCTCCGCCTTCGCCGGTGTACCCAAGGCAGGGCTGAAGGGACCCGCGACGGAGATGCTCACCGGCCGTGGTCTCAGCGCGAACCTCGTCCGCTTCATCGGTGCCGCCGAGGTCGCCGGCGCGATCGGCCTGCTGATCGGCATCGCGTGGCATCCGCTGGGGATCGCCGCGGGTATCGGGCTGGCGATCGTGTTCGCGGGCGCGGTGATCTTCCACGTCCGCCACGGCGACTTCTCCGACCCCGAGACGCGCGGTGGTTCGGTGCCGTCGATCGTCGCCCTCGTCCTCGCCGTCGTGACGGTGATCGTCCTCGCCGCCGCCTGATCCCGCGGACCGACCCCGGCGCTGCCCTCCGGTAGCGTCGGGGTGCTCGGACACGCAGACGTGTCAGATCCGACAGAGGACCCTCCCATCAGCCCACACGACTCCGCCGCACCCGCGTCACCGGAACGCCCGTTCGCGGCGCGGCACGAGACCCACGCAGGCCGACGCCCGCGACTCCCGCGCGACGACGACTTCTACTCGTCGACCGACGGGTTCGAGGATCTGGCGCCCGGCACGGTCCTGCGCTCGCGTGATGTGCAGCTTGCGTTCCTCGGCCTGGTGCCCCAGCCGGTCAGGGCGGTGCAGTTGAACTACCGCACGACGGATCTGCGTGGGGATCCGATGGTCGCGGTGACCACGGTGCTGGTCCCCGATCATCCCGACGACGACCGGCCCACCCCGATCGTGTCGTACCAGTGCGCGATCGACGCCGTGACCGGTCGCTGCTTCCCGTCGTACGCGTTGCGCCGCGGCGCGAAGGCCATCGGTGCTCTGCCCCAGCTCGAGTTCCTCCTCATCTCGGCGCTCCTCGCCGAGGGATGGGCGGTGTCCGTCCCGGACCATGAGGGCCCGAAGGGACTGTGGGGCCTTCCGTTCGAGCCCGGATACGTCGCCCTCGACGGGATCCGGGCGGCTCTCTCGTTCGCGCCGCTCGGTCTCCGACCCGACGCCCCGGTGGGACTGTGGGGCTACTCCGGCGGTGGACTCGCCACCGCCTGGGCGGCGGAGATGTACGACGCGCACGCCCCGGAGCTGAACCTCGTCGGCGCCGTACTCGGTTCACCCGTCGGCGATCTCGGCAACACCTACACCCGGCTCAACGGCACCTTCTGGTCCGGTCTGCCGGCCTTGGTGGTCAGTGCGCTGCGGCATGTCTACCCCGAGCTCGACCGCATCATCGACGCGCACGCGACCGAGAGCGGTCGGGTCAAGTTGGCGCGCCTGCAGTCGATGACGACCGTCGAGGCGGTCGTCCGCTTCATGTTCACCGACATGGACGCGTTCCTCGACACCCCGTTGGACGAGGTTCTCGCCCTTCCCGAGGTGCGCCGCGTGTTCGACTCACTCCGGCTCGGTCAGTCGCCCCCGACCGTCCCGGTCCTGCTGGTGCAGGCCTGCAACGACCGCATCGTCGCCGTCGACGACATCGACGCCCTCGCCCGCACGTATGCGGCCGCGGGCACCGACGTGACTTACCACCGCGACCGCTTCAGCGAACACATGCTGATGCACCCGATGTCGGCGCCGACCGCGCTTCGATGGCTGCGTGACCGCATGGACGGGCGCCCTGTCGACGAGCGCCGACGCCGCACAGCCTGGCCCACGCTGCTCAACCCGTCGACCTACCTCGGCGTGGTCCGCCTGGCCTCGATCTCCGCGAAGGTGTTCTCCGGCAGGCCGATCCCGCGACGGAAGCTGTCCGAGCTGGATCGCTGACCGTCAGCCCTTGGCCATGTTCCGGAAGCGGGACATGTGGAGCTGGTGGGCGACGGTGATGGTGGCCGTCGGGCCGTTGCGGTGCTTGCCGAGGATGATGTCGGCCTCGCCGGCGCGGGGGTCGTCGCGCTCGATGGAGTCGGGGCGGTGCAACAGGATGACCATGTCGGCGTCCTGCTCCAGCGATCCCGACTCACGGAGGTCGGACACCTGCGGCTTCTTGTCGGTGCGCTGCTCGGGACCACGGTTCAGCTGGCTGATCGCCACGACCGGGACCTCGAGCTCCTTGGCCAGCAGCTTGAGGTTTCGGGAGAACTCCGAGACCTCCTGCTGGCGCGACTCGACCTTCTTGCCCGACGTCATCAGCTGCATGTAGTCGATGACGACGAGGCGGAGATCGTGGCGCTGCTTGAGGCGGCGCGCCTTCGCGCGGATCTCCATCATCGTCAGGTTCGGTGAGTCGTCGATGAACAGCGGCGCCTCGGAGATCTCGCCCATCCGCCGGGCGAGGCGGGTCCAGTCGTCGTCGCTCATGCGACCCGACCGCATGTCGGCGAGCTTGATGTTCGCCTCCGCCGAGAGCAGTCGCATGACGATCTCGGTCTTCCCCATCTCGAGGGAGAACATCGCCGACGTCAGCTGGTTGGCGATCGAGCAGCTGCGCAGGAAGTCCATCGCCAGGGTCGAGTTGTGCGTCGGGATCATCGACTCGCCGGCCAGGTAGAGGTGGTCGGCGTTGTCGACCTCGACGCACCGCACCGGCACGCTGTCGATCGCACGGACCGCGACGATCCGACGGACCCCCGACGCGCGTCGCAGTTCCTTGTGGCGGATCGCCTTGTGGTGCACGGTGAACACATCGTCGTCGGCATCGATCCGTACCCAGCCTGTCGCGGCGCGTCGGTACGAATACCCGAGTCCCGCCGCCAGATCCGCCACGACGGACGTCATGTGCTGCGTCGCGGCGGGGACGGTGATCCAGCCGTCGTCGTCGACGATCCCGCGCGCGTCGAGCAGGCCCGCGAGCAGCGCCCGTCGTTGGGCGACCGATCCGCGCAAGTACTCGTAGGGGATTCGCCCGCCCAGGTCGGACATGAGGGCCATGACGTCGACGGGACCCTCGGCGTCGATGCGCATCGCGATCTCCGGGTCGTCGAACGCCATGCCCGCCAACGCCGCGACGGTGTACGGGCCGTAGCAGAACCGGCGACGCGGGAGATCGATCGGCTCGGCGTTGCGGACACCGACGGAGCCCACCTGACCCCGCAGCTGTCCGGTCGTCTGGACCGCGGCGCCCCGTTCGGTCTCGGTGAGCCACTGGTGCTGCTCGTCGGCGACGAGCACCGATCCGTCGGAGAACTCGACCTCGTAGCAGGGGCGCTCCGTCATGACCTCGGTCGCGGCGACCACCCGGGTGGGACGTCCCTGGGCGTCGATCAGGTGGTCGCCCACCTTCACCTCGCCCATCGTGGTCCACCCGGTCGGCGTGGGCAGCGGCGTGTCCAGCGCGAGTGCCTTGCCGACACCGGGGCGCGCGGCGACGATGATCATCTGACCGGGGTGCAGGCCGTTGGTGACGGCGTCGAGATCGGCGAATCCCGTTGGCACACCGAGCGACAGCCCACCGCGCGAGGCGATGGAGTCGATCTCGTCCATCGTCGGCTGGAGCAGCTCCTCCAACGGGACATAGTCCTCGGCGGTCCGGCGCTCGGTGACCTCGTACACCTCGGCCTGGGCACGGTCGACGACCTCGGCGACGTCCTGGCCGTCGTCACCGCCGTACCCGAACTGGACGATGCGGGTCCCGGCCTCGACCAGCCGCCGCAGGATGGCCTTCTCGGCGACGATCTGGGCGTAGTAGCCCGCGTTGGCCGCTGTGGGCACCGTGGAGATCAGTGTGTGGAGGTAGGGCGCCCCGCCCACCCGACGGAGCTCACCGGCCCGCTCGAGCTCGGCGGAGACCGTCACGGCGTCCGCGGGCTCGCCCTTGCCGTACAGCTCCAGGATGGCGTCGTAGACGGCCTGGTGCGCCGGCCGGTAGAAGTCGCCGGGCCGCAACACCTCGAGCACGTCGGCGATGGCGTCCTTCGACAGCATCATGCCGCCGAGCACCGACTGTTCGGCGAGCAGATCCTGGGGTGGCTGGCGTCCGAAGTCCTCCGACGGCGGCTCGTCACGGGGCGTATGACCGCGTTCATCCACAACAGCCACAGCTGATCCTCCCGACTCGACCCTGCCCGGTCTGTGCTCGAGGCACCTCGCCCCGTCGACCGGTTCTACCGGTCGACACCGACACCGCGAACGGCGCGGGCGACGGGTCACGACATTAGGGCGCGTTGTGTGATCGTCCAACCGCGCGTGTGGAGGGATGTGTGCACATCCTGTGGACCGATGGGGCCTTCCATGTGCACCACCTGTGCACACCTGTGGATGGACGGGGTCCCGTACACACGTCCGCGCTGGTCAAGCGCCGGTAAAGGGGTGGACAAAAGATTTCTCAGGTTGCCCGGCGTGTCGCGGTGAGACGGTCCGCCGGGCGTGTTCGCGTCCGTCGCAACGGACAGGACATGACGGCACCGTGAACAGGCTCCGACGACGAGACCACGAGGCGGGGAACGGCCACCCGAACGGTGCGAGGCAGGGCGGTCGACCTGTCGAAACAGTACGTCCGTCTTCCGACTCCGCCGAGGGTAGCGCATCGGCGCGTCGCGTAGAGATCGTGTGTGCACGGGTGGGCGGACCGTCGAAATGGCGTCAACGGCAACGGAACGGAAGTCTCACGCGGGTAGACCGGTCGTCGTGACACTGACCGACATCCTGCCGACCCTGCGCGGCAGTCTCCCGGACCCCCTGGACCGGACCCGCTGGCCGGCCGAGACGCTCGCCACCGTCGACGACGTTGCGGTACAGGGGCTCTCACTCGCCCGCACCGCGCGGCTCCTCGGTACGCCGCTCGTGTTCCGCCCTGCCGCAGGCGATCCCGTCGGCGTGGTGGCGCTCACCGTGTCGGGGGTGACAGCCGGTCCGGAGGCACGCCGTGTCCTGTGCGGTCGCACACGGCTGTCGTCGACCGTGTGCGTCTGCGGTGACGAGATGTGCTGGTACGAGGCCCGTCTCGTCGGGCGCGTCTCCGTGACCCATCGACGTCCCGCGACGCTGGTCGCCTGTGGCGCCGAGCGTACCGTGGACCTCCCGGTGGATCTCGGTCCCGGCGACGTGATCGCGATCCCCGTTCGGATGTCGCCCACGGCACCCGGTGGATGTCGTCTACTGGACAGGATCGAGGATTCACCCGGCCACTGACAGGACGCCCATGCGACGAGGACCAGCCCGCCCGACCCACCGCGTCATCGCCCTCGTGGCCGTGCTCGCGGGCATCCTCGCCGTCGTCGGGATCCCTGCTGTCGCAACGGCTGGTCCCAGTCCGTCGTCGACGCTGTGGCTGTGTCGCCCGGGACAGCCGGCGGACCCGTGCGGCGGGCGCGGGGACGCGCCGGTCGACTGCTTCTACGTCTACCCCACCGTGTCCCTCGCACCGGGCGTGAACGCACCCCGGTCGGTCGGACCGGAGGAACGCCTGATCGCGAACCAGCAGGCCGAGCCGTTCGGGGCCCGGTGCCGCGTCTGGGCGCCCGTCTACCGGCAGAGCACGCTGCGTGGGCTGTTCTCGGCCCGGTCCACCGCCGACCGCACCGCCGCCCTGCGCGTGGCGTACACCGATGTGCTGAGCGCCTGGCGCGACTACCTCGCCCACGACAACGGCGGCCGTGGCGTCGTACTGGTGGGACACTCCCAGGGCACGCTCATGCTGCGCACGCTCCTGCGGGAGGAGATCGAGCCGTCGCCCGTCCACGACAGGCTCGTGTCGGCGATCCTGCTGGGCGGCAACGTCCTCACCCGCTCCGGGTCGCTCGTCGGGGGCGACTTCACCCGCACCCCGCTCTGCACCGCGCGGGCCGAGACGGGATGCGTCGTCGCCTATTCGACGTTTGGGCGCACCCCGCCCGCGGACACCCGCTACGGCGTCGTGCCCACCGAGGTGTCCTCACCGTCGCGCCCCCTCCCGGCGGGCGACGGCTACAGCGTGGCGTGCACGAACCCGGCCGCCCTCGGATCCGCGGCCACCGCCCCACTGCGCAGTCGGATCGCGGGGCGGCCCGTCACCGGGTACAACGGGCGCTGCACGACGGGCGCGGGCCCGCACGTGTTGCAGGTGAGTGGTGGGGATCCCGTTCCGGCCGTGGCACTCCCACAACTGCCGAACGCCACGTGGGGTCTGCATTTGCTGGACGTGAACATCGCGCAGGACGATCTCGTCGACCTCGTGGGCGCCCAAGCACGCACCTATCTCGCGCACCGCTGATCAGACACCTCGGCCCCCGACCGCGCGATGCGGACGGGGGCCGAGGGGACGCGATCGAGCGGGCCGTCAGGCCGCGGCGACCACCGAGAGCTGCACCGAGGCGGTCACGTCCGGGTGGAGCGTGATCTCGACGGGGAAGGTGCCCGTGGACTTGATGTGTCCCTTGGGCAGCGACACCGAGCGCTTGTCGACGGCGGGTCCGCCGGCCGACTTGATCGCCGCGGCGACGTCACCGGTGGTGACCGAACCGAACAGCTTGCCCGAGTCATGGGTCTTCACGGTCAGGGTGACCGCGTCGAGCGCCTCGAGGGACTGCTTCAGTTCGTTCGCGTGCTCGAGGCCGCGCACGGCGCGGGCTTCCTGGGCACGGCGGATGCCGTCGACCTGCTTCTGCGCGCCGCGCGTGGCCGGGATGGCCAGGCCGCGGGGCAGCAGCAGGTTGCGGCCGTAGCCGTCCTTGACCTCGACGGTGTCGCCGGCGACACCGAGGTTCTCGACCTCGGCGGTGAGGATGAGCTTCATGGTGTGATCCCTTCCGCTCAGCGCGCCGTGGAGGTGAACGGCAGGAGCGCCACCTCGCGCGAGTTCTTGACGGCCACAGCGACATCACGCTGGTGCTGGACGCAGTTGCCCGTCACGCGACGCGACCGGATCTTGCCGCGGTCGGACAGGAAACGACGCAGCAGCGACGTGTCCTTGTAGTCGATGACGAGGTTCTTCTCCTTGCAGAAGGTGCAGGCCTTGGCCTTGACCACCTTCTCGGCGCGGCCCTTCCGGCCGCCGCCGCTGCTCTTTGCCTTGGGCATTCGTTGTTCTCCTGGGATGTCAGGTGTCCGCGCGCACGCGGAGCACCCTCAGATGTGTCGTGTCAGAACGGGGGCTCGTCGTCGCTGCCGCCGAACGACCCGCTCGCGGGGGCGCTGCCCCACGGGTCGTCGACAGCACCGCCGCCGCCGGACTGGCGGGCACCGCCGCCACCTCCGGAGCCGTAGTTCCCGCCACCGCCGCCGGCACCGCGCGAGGCGCGGTTGACCTTGGCCGTCGCATACCGCAGCGAGGGGCCGATCTCGTCGCACTCGAGCTCGACGACCGTACGCTTCTCGCCCTCGCGGGTCTCGTACGAACGCTGCTTGAGGCGACCGGAGACGATCACCCGCGCACCCTTGGTGAGGCTCTCGGCCACGTTCTCCGCGGCCTCCCGCCAGATGCTGCAGCGCAGGAACAGCGCCTCGCCGTCTTTCCACTCGTTGGTCTGACGGTCGAACGTGCGCGGGGTGGACGCGACGGTGAAGTTCGCGACCGCCGCGCCGGAGGGCGTGAAACGCAGCTCCGGATCAGCCGTGAGGTTCCCGATGACGGTGATGACGGTGTCGCCGGCCATGGATCGATCTCCTTGGTGGTTCGGTGCGAGTGGGGCGGGTTCAAGGGTGGGTCGGTGAGAAGTCTCGCTTCATTCGACCCGCCGGGCGTCGATTCGGTTCCACGATCATGCAGACCCGTCCCGACACCCGACCCGTGGGCTCACTTGCCCGAGCGCAGCACCTTCGTCCGCAGCACCGACTCGTTCAGCTTCAGCTGACGGTCGAGCTCGGTGACGGTCTTGG
Organism: Williamsia serinedens; assembly: GCF_024171725.1. Classification (GTDB taxonomy): domain Bacteria; phylum Actinomycetota; class Actinomycetes; order Mycobacteriales; family Mycobacteriaceae; genus Williamsia_A; species Williamsia_A serinedens. The sequence continues at coordinate 517,695 of NZ_JAMTCG010000002.1, read as the reverse complement.
GCTCGGCATCGAGATCGATGACGGCGTAGATCGCCTCGGAGTGCTTCTGGATCTCGTACGCCAGCCGGCGCTTGCCCCAGATGTCGACCTTCGCGACCTTGCCGCCGTCGTTGCGGACCACGTTCAGGAACGTGTCCAACGACGGGGCCACGGTGCGCTCGTCGAGACTCGGGTCGAGGATGACCATCAATTCGTAGTGACGCATGGGGATCCCATCACCTCCTGTGGACTGAGAATCGGCCACGGACTGTCCGTGGCAGGAGGGTCGCCTGCGTCGGCAACTCGCCCACGGTACAGCAACCGGTCGTGACCAGCGAAATCACCGGCGACGACAGCAGCGCCACCGCCCGGTAACGTCGCGCCTCGTGGCCGGGTGGTGGTCCTTCGACGACATCGACGCGACGTGGGTCCGCGATGTCCTGGGCATCGCCGACGCGCGCGGCTGGTCGCTGGAGCGCGTCACCCGCGGACGCATCACCCAGGCCGCCCGCCTGCATGTTCGCCGGCCCGACGGCGACGTCGAGACCGTCGTGGTGAAGTGCGTCGACCCCGGGTGGACGGGTTCGCTGCTCCCGCTCGAGCGGCAGCACCGCTTCTACGCCGGCTCGACGGGACTCGAGCTGCCCGTCGCCACCTGCCGTGCGACCTGTCTCGACCCGGGCACCGGACGGTTCTGGACGGTGCTCGACGACCCGGGTCCGTCCCATTACGGCGACGACGTCGTCGGGCCGACCTACCCGACGTCGTTCCTCGCGATGGCGGCGCTGGCGACCGTCCACCGCGCGGTCGACTGGCGCGGCCCCCGTCCGGACTGGGTCGACCCCCTCCCCGTCCCCGACCACGACGGCCTCGGCGACGACTATGTCCGGTTCGTCGAGCAGTACGGCGAACGGATCGATCCGGTCCATCTGACGCTGGCCAACCAGGTGGTCGCATCGATCGGGACCCTCACCGACCACGCCGCCCGGCTGGGCGCGCGCGCAGGGATCGTGCACGGCGACTTCCGCTACGGGAACCTCGTCGTCGGACGACATGGTGCGGCGAGACCGGTTGTCGTGACGAACTGGAGCCACGTCACGTGGGGACCTCGCGTGGTCGACCTGGCGTCGTTCCTGTCGATGTCGCTGCCGCCCGAGGTCCGCCGACGGAGCTACGACGAACTGCTCCACCGTTACCTCGTCGGGTTGGGCGGGCCGGTCGACGGCGAGGCGATCGGGGCGTTGCGGCGGGAGATCCACGACCACGCCTTCCTCGTGCTCGTCCAGGTCATCCGGTGCGCGGTCGAGACGCCGGGCTGGGAGGCGCCGGAGAAGGCCGGTCCGGGACGGTCGATCACCGACCTCTGGCTGACCATGTTCGCCCGGGTGTGCACGTTCCTCGAGGACCTCGGGCGTCCCCTCGTCACCCCGGCGCCGGGGCGCCCTTCCCGCCCGGTGGCGCTCGCCGACGAGTTCGCCCACCCCGACTCGGTGGGAGACGGTCTCAGCGAGGAGTGGACGCTGGCGGTTGCCGACACCACCGCCGAGGTGGGCGTGTGGGTCCGTTTCGGCAGGCACTCGGCCCTGACGGAGGGTGCGTACGTGACGGTGTCGATCACCGGGCCCGACCTGCCGCAGATCACGGTGGCGACACCCACCCCTGACATCGACGAGAACCTGTCGGTGACCATGCCCGGAATGCGCATGCAGCACACCGTCGTGGACCCTCTGCGGCACGTGCACCTGCGACTGAGCGGGCGCGGTGAGGCCGGCGGCGACGACGTGGGGATAGTCCTGGACCTGCACTGGTACGCCTGCGCCGACCCGGCGCTCTACGGCGGCAGCCCGCTGCTGCTCGTGCCGTCGGTCGTGACGGGGACCATCACGCTCTCGGGTCTCGGGCCGGCCGAGCGGCGGATCGCCGTCGACGCCCCCGGGTACCGGGACCACTCCTGGGCCGGCACCGACTGGTGGGACATGCGGTGGACCGCCTTCGTCGCCCATTTCGACGACGACAGCGAGATGAACGGGCTCGACGTCCGCATCCCCGGTATCGCTCCGGTGTCCCTCGGGCATCTCCAGGGCGCGACGACCGCGCCGGTGCTGGTCGACGTCTGCCGCGTGCTGGACCACGGCGACCCGGACGACCGTGACCGCACCCTGAGCTTCGCGGTGGAGCCGGGCGCGCACACCGTGACCTTCACCCCGACATGTCACGCCGACGTCGCCCGCCCCGGTGGCCCGGGCCGACCGGACGAGGTCATCCGACGCTCCTGGGGCACCTTCACCCGCAACGACGGGCGCCGGGGTGTGGGATGGGTCGAGACCGAGGCCCGCCCGCTCGACGGCGATCACGCCGTCGCGGGGCCTGCGCGTCCTCCCAGGGACTCCCCCTAACCTGTAGGCCATGTCCACCGTGTCCGTCGCCGATCGTCGACGGCTGCGTCGGCACGCCCTGCGCGGCGAGACCACCGTGCTCATGCTGGTCCTGCTGCTGTTCACCCTCGCGTTCATGACGCTCGGCTTCCTGGGCAAGCTCGACTGCGGTGGCCCGCCCTACGACATGTCGGGACGCAGTGCGCACTGGCCGGTCGGCAAGCACGAACTCCTCATGCCGTGCTACTCCGACCTGCAGTTCCTGTGGATCGGGCGCGACATCAACAACCACGTCTTCCCGTTCATCCACGGTGGCATCCGACCCGACGGCGTGCTCTACGGCGGGGCGGTCGAGTACCCGGTCCTGTCGGGTGTGCTCATGTACCTGGGTGCGATCGGTGCCCACACCGACACCCAGTTCTTCGTGCACTCCGCGATCCTGTTGGCGCCCTTCGGGATCCTCGTCACCGTCCTGCTGGGGCTGCTCGTCCGGTGGTGGGCGCTGCTGTGGGCCGCGACGCCGCCGCTGATCCTCTACGCCTTCCACAACTGGGAGCTGCCCGTCGTCGCGACCGCCGTCGGCGCGGTCGCCCTCATGGTGTACGGCGAGTCCGTCTCCGACCGCACCGGCAGACCCCGGATACCGTTGCGCGTCAGCGGTTCCCTGGCCGCGGTGATCCTGGCCGTCGGGTTCTGCCTCAAGCTCTATCCCGGGCTGTTCGTGCTGCCGCTCGCGATCTACGTCGCGACCCGCGGCCTGCGCCGCGTCGACCTGATGTCGGTGTCGGCGGTGCGACGCGGGATCGACGTCGTCGGGGCGGCCTGGGTTCTCGGAGCCGCGATCGTGACCGTCGTGGCCATCCAGCTGCCGTTCATGATCGCCGGGTTCGACGGGTGGAAGGCGTCGCTGACGTTCCAGGGGCGCCGAAAGGCCGAGGTCGACACCAACTCGATCTGGTACTGGGGCCTGCGACACCTCACCGGCGGCATGACACCGACCTACAACTCGATCGTCGGCGTGGCCTCACCGACCCTGATCCTGCTGTCGTTCGCGGTGGTGATCGCGCTCGGGGTCCGTGCGTGGCGGTCCGGGCGCGTGTTCCCGTGGATCGGTGTGAGCGCGGCGATGCTGGCCGGTTTCATGCTGTTCCACAAGGTGCACTCGCCGCAGTACACGCTGTGGATCCTGCCGTTCTTCGTCCTGCTCCGGGTGCGCTGGCAACTCATCGCGATCTACCTCGTCGGCGATCTCGCGTTGGACCTCACCATCTTCCGACTGTTCGGCATCTACACCTCGGGCCAGCCGATGAAGTGGTGGGTGATGACCGGCGTCAACATCGGCGTGTGGTCCCACGCACTGGTGCTCGCCATCCTGCTCGTGGCGTTCGTACGGGCGCCCGCGCGGTGGGAACGGGCGACCGGTGACGACGGTGCACCGCCTCGCGACTATCCGACGGCGGTCGCGACCGCGTCGTCCGGTGCGGGCGACGACGGGTTCCGGGGAGGCCGTACCGCGTCGGCGGCACCATCCAGCACCCCGCCGGCGGGGTCGTCGTAGAGCCGACCGCCCACGCCGACGCGCACGAGATCGCGTCGCGGATGGTAGATCTCCCAGATCACGACGGCGCAGAGGCCGAGCACGGCCACGAAGCGCAGCACGACCGCGCCGGTGAACCACTGTTCCGGTAGCCATTTCACGTCGGCTGGCAGATACAGACCCATGCGTGGTATCCACACCGCCGCGTCGATCACCATCCAGGCCAGCAGGACTCGGAACCGCGGCACCGCGAGCACGGCGACGGGCACGAGCCAGAGCGAGTACTGCGGACTCCACACCTTGTTCACCAACAGGAAGCCGGCGAGCACCAGGAACAGCAACTGCGCGACACGCGGACGGGTCGGGGCTGTCAGGCCGATGGCCACCACCGCGACGCACACCACCGCGAACAACCCTACGAACAGGGCGTTCACCAGCGCGGACCGACCGTTCGCGTCGGCACCCCAGTCATAGCCGGACACCCGGCTGACCACCGTGAACCACGTGTCCGGGTCGGTGCCGCGGGAGGAGTTGTAACGGAAGAACTCCCACCAGCCGCTCGGGAACAGCACCATGATCGGCAGGTTCACCACGAGCCACGCCGCGACGGCCGACGCCGCGGTGACCGTGAACTCGCGTACCTTGCCCGCACGCAGGCACAGCACGGCGAGCGGGATGAGGAACAGCGCCGGGTACAGCTTGGCCGCGGCGCCGAGACCGACGAGCACACCTGCCGCCCAGGGGTTGCGGCGCGCCCACGCGAGCATGGCCAGGGCCAGGAACGCGGTCGCGATCGCGTCGAAGTTGGTGAAGGCGTGCACGATCACCAGCGGCGAGACGGCGGCGATGGCCGCCGACCACACGCGCGCGCCGGCGACGAGGGCGGTCGCCCAGATCGTGACCAGCCAGAACAGGGCGAGGCCGAGCGCACAGACCACGAAGAAGACGACGACGTCGATCGCCGACGGGAATCCCCAGTGGTCGTGCAGCCACTGCCATCCCGCGGTGACCTGCGCGGCGCCATACATGTACATCCCGGTGAGGACCGGGTACTCCATGTGGCGGACCTGGGGGCTGCCGTCGGGCTTCGTCTCCGTCCAGGACACCTTGTAGGGCAGTGCGCCGGTGTTCAACCGCTCGGCGGTGTACAGCGGAACGGTGTCGGAGTAGCACAGCGCGATGTACTGCCGGTGGTTGCTCCAGTCCAGTTGCTGCACACCGGTGTCGGGGTTCGGCGCCTGCTGCAGACACCCCGCCTTGCCGTACCAGCCCAGAGCCAGGACCACCAGGGCGAGCAGGAGGATCACCCGCAGGGGCGTCCAGTACCGGGCGCGACCGACGACCGCGTGCAAGCCGACCGGACCACCGATGGCGATGGATCCCTCGCGGGCGACCGGGTCGGCGTGACTCGGCAGGACGCGGTCGTCGGCGACGCGGGGATCCGGCGCGAACCGCGTCGGGGACTCCCAGTCCTCGGCCACCCCCGGCGCCTCAGCCGCCGTTCTGGAACGGGTCGTTCCCGTTCGCTTCCGGCGTGGGTGTCACGACGGTCTCCGTCGGCGGGCCGGGCAGCGGGATGGTCACGCCGGGCGCGAGCGTCGCCGACGGCGGCGCGAACGTCGTCGTGGGCGACGGCGCCTCCGTGGTCTCCTCGTTGCGCCGCGTGCGTGTCGGGGCCTCGGTGGTCTCGGGCGCCTCGTACGGCACGCCCGCGACGCCGCCGATGGCGGCCGGCTCGGGGAACTGCTCGATCGGCTGCCCGTCGAGCGCACCGTCCATCGCCGCCTGCCAGATGTCCGACGGCAGGCCGGACCCGTAGACGATCGACCCGGTGTAGTTCTTCAGCGCCACACCGGCATCGGTGCCGACCCACACGGCCGTCGACAGCTGCGGGGTGTACCCGACCATCCAGGCGTCCTTGTTCTGGCCGGTGTCGCCGAGCTGGGTGGTGCCGGTCTTCGCGGCCGACGGTCGGCTGCCCCCGTCGAGCGCATGCCCGCGGGAGTACGCGGCGATGGGCTCCATCGCGGAGGTCACGTTGTTCGCGACCGCGGCGGAGAACCGACGCTCACCGGCGTCGGACTTGCGTTCGTAGAGCACCGTGCCGTCGGAGGTCTCGACCTTCTGCACGAAATGCGGTGCGTGGTAGACGCCCTGGTTGGCCAGGGTCGCGTAGGCCGATGCCATGTCGATCACGCGGGACTGGTACTGGCCGAGGACGACACCACCCTCGACGCCGCTGCCGTCGGCGTTGGTGAGCGTCTCCTTGATGTCGCCGAAGCTCTGGGCGATCCCGGCCTGATGCGCCGCGTCGGCGACGGCCTTCGCCTGACCGTCGAGGTCCAGCATCAGCCGGTAGTAGACGGTGTTGAGCGAGAGCTTGAGCGCGGTGGCGAGATTGCACGACCCGCAGCTCTCGCCGTCGGAGTTCGTCACGGTGTTGCCACCGGGGGCGGTGAACGCCGACGAGCTGTACACCTTCGACAGCGGGATGCCCTGCTCGAGAGCGGCGACGAGGGCGAACACCTTGAACGACGACCCCGTCTGCAGGCCGGCCTGGGCGTAGTCGAAGCCCTGGCCGTCGTTGCCGCCGAAGTACCCGCGCACCGCGCCGGTGCCCGGGTCGATCGACACGACCGCGTCGCGGATGTTCTTCGGTTCGCCCTCCAACTGCCCGTTGGCGGCGGAGACGACCGAGCGCTGCACCTGCGGGTCGATCGTGGTGGTGATCTTCAGACCCTCGGTCTGCACGTCCTGCTCGGAGATGTTCAGCGAGTTCAGTTCCGCGAGCACCTGCTGCTTGATCAGACCGTTCGGGCCGCTCGTCACGTTGCCCGAGGTGTCCCGCGGCGCGGCGACCCGCGGGTACTTCAGGGACGCCTCGTCCTGCGGCGTCAGCGCGCCGATGGTGACCATGCCGTCGAGGACGTAGCGCCAGCGCTCCTGCGCCGCCGCGGGATTCGTCGCCGGGTCGTAGTAGGACGGCGACCGGATCGACGAGGCGAGCACCGCCGCCTCGGGCACGGTGATCTGGGTGATGTCCTTGTTGAAGTAGGCCTTCGCCGCGGCGGAGACGCCGTAGGCGCCCCGACCGAAGTAGATCGTGTTCAGGTAGGCGGCCATGATGTCGTCCTTGGACCACTCGTTCGACATCTTGGTCGCGATCGCCAGTTCCTTGAACTTGCGGGTGTAGCTGCGCTCGTCGCCGACCAGCGCGTTCTTCACGTACTGCTGGGTGATCGTCGAACCGCCGCCGGCGTCGGCGTTGTTGGTGAGCTGACCCAGAGCCGCACGCGCCAGACCCGACACCGAGAAGCCGGCGTTCGTCCGGAACTCGCGGTCCTCGGCGGCGATCACCGCGTCCTGCATCGCCTTCGGGATCTTGTCGATGGAGACGTCGGTGCGGTTGCCCTCGGGCGGCACGATCCGCGCGATCTCACCGCCGCGCGAGTCGAGGATCGTCGCGACCTGGTTCTGCTTGATGGCGTCCGGGCCGGGCACCGAGGCGCCCAGGTAGGTGAACAGGAACACCACGGCCATCACGACGACCGCCAGCGGCACCAGACAGCCCAGCACGCCGACGATCCACGCCACCACGTTCAGACGCGACCGCTTCGTGTCCTGCGTCGCGCGCGCACCAGTTCCGTTGCTCACCGTTCACCCACACCGTTCTCGTCGTCGGACCCCGAGGTCCGTCGGTCAGTCTGCACTGCCCGCGGCGCGACGTGATCGTCGCTGCCGCGGTCGGGGCACCCGTCCTGCGACGAACGACTGGACCAGATGGTTCCAGCGACAGCTCCGGCACACCTCCACGACGTGGACGGTGAACTCCTCGCTGTCGGCGGCGAGCCGCGTGATCTCGTCGACGGACCGGGCGGAGCCGTTCACCGTACCGAGGCGGTCGCCGAACACCCACGACACCAGCGTGAGCTGTTCCTTGCGGCAGATCGGGCAGATCACGTCGCTGGGCCGGCCGTGGAAGGCCGCGGCGCGCAGGAGGTATCGGTCCGCGTCGCACACCGCCCCGACAGCCGTCCGACCCGCGTCGACCTCGGACAGCAGGGACCGGCGCTGCAACGCGTAGTCCACCGTCTGCCTCTGCACCAGCACGAGGACAAGAGTACGTGGCCCGCACGAGCGCCGAACGGTCGTCCGTGCACCCGCCGACACAGACCACGGGGCACCTGTCGGCCATGTCACGACCGTTCCCCGGCAAGACGTGGTTCATGTCCGGTTTCCTGTACCGGTTATATCGGCGCGATACATGTGTGTGTAGCATCAGCGGTACACGTTCGTCCGACAGGTCAGGAAGAGGGGTTCGTCCAGTGCTCGAATTGGCAGTGCTCGGTCTCCTCCTGGAGGCACCGATGCACGGCTATGAGCTGCGCAAGCGCCTCACCGGACTGCTCGGCGCGTTCCGTGCCTTCTCCTACGGCTCGCTGTACCCGACGCTGCGTCGGATGCAGTCCGACGGCCTCATCGTCGAGGACGCCGGTCCGCAGGGGACGCTCAAGCGGCGGGCACGGCGTGTGTACAAATTGACCCCCGCGGGACGGGAGCGGTTCGCCGAGCTCGTCGCCGACACCGGTCCGCAGAACTACACCGACGACGGGTTCGGGGTGCACCTCGCGTTCTTCAGCCGCACGCCGGCGGAGGCGCGGATGCGCATCCTCGAGGGCCGTCGTCGTCAGGTGGAGGAGCGGCGCGAGGGTCTGCGGGAGGCGGTCGGGCGCTCGACACGCGCGGTCGACCGGTACACCCGCCAGCTCCACCAGCTCAGCCTCGAATCGAGCGAGCGCGAGGTGCGGTGGCTCAACGAGCTCATCGCCGCCGAGTCCGCGGCCGAACCCGACGGCCCGGTCCTCGAACCCGACACAACGGCAGTTTCGCAACAGAAAGAAGGAGAGCCCGACCATGGGTGACACCAAGTCCGTCCGCGTGGCGATTGTGGGCGTGGGCAACTGCGCCTCATCCCTGGTACAGGGCGTGCAGTACTACAAGGACGCCGACGAGAATGCGGTCGTCCCCGGCCTCATGCACGTCAAGTTCGGCGACTACCACGTGCGCGACGTCGAGTTCGTCGCCGCGTTCGACGTGGACGCCAAGAAGGTCGGGTTCGACCTGTCCGAGGCGATCTTCGCGTCGGAGAACAACACCATCAAGATCGCCGACGTCCCGCCGACCGGCGTGACCGTGCAGCGCGGCCACACCCTCGACGGCCTCGGCAAGTACTACCGCCAGACCATCACCGAGGCCGACGGCGACGGCGGCGACGTCGTGCAGACGCTGAAGGACGCGCAGGTCGACGTCCTCGTCTCGTACCTGCCCGTCGGCTCGGAGCAGGCCGACAAGTTCTACGCGCAGTGCGCCATCGACGCGGGTGTCGCGTTCGTCAACGCTCTGCCGGTCTTCATCGCCTCCGACCCCGAGTGGGCCGAGAAGTTCCGCGCGGCCGGTGTCCCGATCGTCGGCGACGACATCAAGAGCCAGGTCGGTGCCACCATCACCCACCGCGTGATGGCGAAGCTGTTCGAGGACCGTGGCGTTGCGCTGGACCGCACGTACCAGCTGAACGTCGGCGGCAACATGGACTTCAAGAACATGCTCGAGCGCGAGCGTCTGGAGTCGAAGAAGGTCTCGAAGACCCAGGCCGTCACCTCGAACCTCACCGGTTCGCTGGCCGGCAAGATCGAGGACAAGAACGTCCACATCGGCCCGTCGGACCACGTCGAGTGGCTCGACGACCGCAAGTGGGCCTACGTCCGCCTCGAGGGTCGCGCCTTCGGCGACGTGCCGCTGAACCTGGAGTACAAGCTCGAGGTCTGGGACTCGCCGAACTCGGCCGGCATCATCATCGACGCCGTGCGCGCCGCGAAGATCGCCAAGGACCGCGGCCTCGGTGGCCCGATCCTCCCGGCGTCGGCGTACCTGATGAAGAGCCCGCCGGAGCAGATCGCCGACGACACCGCGCGTCAGCAGCTCGAGGCGTTCATCATCGGCGCGGACTCCTGATCTGACGCCACACGACCAGGGCCCGTCACCTCTACGGAGGTGGCGGGCCTTCGTCGACCGCGCGACCGACGAGCCGTGGTTCGAGGGCGCCGCCCGCGCCGGCCACGTCGTCAGCGGGATCGTGCACCTGCTCATCGCCTACGTGGTGATACGGATCGCGATCGGCGACGGCGGCAACGCCGACCAGTCGGGTGCACTGGCCGCCGTCTCGGCGACCACCGGCGGCACCATCGCGCTGGTGCTCGCGGCGGCCGCGTTCGTGGCGATGGCGTTGTGGCGCCTCGCCGAGACCGCGATCGGCGTGCACGCCACCGAGCCGGACGACGGTGACCGCGGTCCGTCGGCGTGGCTCGACCGCGGCAAGGCCCTGAGCCTGGCCGTCATCTACTTCGCGTTCGCGTGGACCGCAGCGCGCTTCGCGCTGGGCGACCACTCGTCGAGCGGCAGCCAGAACGCCGGGATGAGTGCGCGGCTGATGTCCTCCACGGTGGGGACGCTGCTGCTGATCGTCGTGGCGGTCACCGTGGTGTGCGTCGGCGGCTACCACGTGTACAAAGGCGCCTCGCGCGCCTTCATGGACGATCTCACGATCACCCACCAACCCGTGGTCGTCGTCGCGGGCGTCGTCGGGTACGTGGCCAAGGGCCTGGTGCTCGCCGTCGCCGGGATCCTGCTGGTCGTCGCCGTCCTGCGCGCCGACCCGTCCAAGGCGACCGGCCTCGACGGCGCGGTGAAGACGCTCGGCTCGTGGCCCGCGGGCCCGACGCTGCTGGTGATCGCAGCGATCGGGCTCGCGGCCTACGGCGTCTACGCGTTCGTCATGGCGCGCTGGGCGCGCATGTGAGGCGCGGTCAGTTCGTCGCGTTGAACCGGTCGTAGAGGAACTGCGACGCGGGCAGAGCCCCGAACAGGTACGGGAACACGTGGTTCGCGGCGAGCTTCGGGAAGATCGGCGGGGTCCCGTCGGTCACCACACGCACGTTCGCGCCCTGCGCCCGCCAGCTGCGCACCATCGTCATCACCTGGCTGTTGGGGATGATGTCGTCGTTGATGCCGGTGTCGACGAGGACTGGCGCGTTCGGCTTCATTTTCCCGATCAGCTGGTCGGCCAACGCCTTCTGGATCTGCGGGTACTTCTGCGAGATCTGGTAGAGCGACTGTCCCGAGGTGGTCCACCCGTTGGTGCGCTGGAACCCGTAGCGGAACACGGTGTCGCCGATGCACGAGGTCGCGAGCTGCTTGAGCGCCGCCTTGCCCGCCGGGCTGGCCTCCTTCTGGATCAGCGGACCCAGCTCGGGGTAGCGGGCGACGAGACCGTTGACCGTGTACCCGATGACACCGGCGATCGACGAGCCGTCGACGGCCTTGAGGACGACCTCGAGGTCGGCCGGCGGGGCGCCCGCGTAGGTGCCCTTGATGTTCAGCTCGGGCGCGTAGGTCGACGCCATCTCGGCCGCGGATGCGGTCGCGCCGCCGCCCTGCGAGTAGCCCCAGAACCCGATCGGCGACCCGGCCGGGAGCTTGCCGAGGTTGAGCGCGGCACGGGCACCGTCGAGGACGGCGTGCCCCTCCTCGACGCGGTTGACATAGGTGTGGACGCCCGGGGTGCCCATGCCGATGTAGTCGGTCATCAGGACCCGGTAGCCCTGGTAGAGCAGCACGTTCGCGAACAGCTGCTCGTAGTTCGACCCGAGCGCGAGGTTTTTCGTGTCCAGTGAGATCGGGAAGGACACGAGCTTCGACGGGGCGCAGTCGTCACCCTGGCCGATGGTGCCGGGCGCCATGACGACGGTCGGCCGTGGGCCGCGGCCGCGCCACGGTGCGAACGGCTCGATGTAGGTGCCGGTGACCGCGGTCGGCGTGCCATCCTGCAGCTCCGAGGTGTACATCACCGTCTGCGCTGCGCCGGGGAACGGACGGGGATCACCCGGGATCTGCAGGAAGATCGGCGTCGGGCGCGTCTTGACGATCGCGCCGTTGCCGGACGGCAACGTCGGAGGCGGCGTGTAGAACGCGTCGCCCGGTGCCGCCTGCGCAGGCGATGCGCCGACGACGAGTGCGGTCGCCGCGGCGACGGCGGCGCTGGTGATGACGGTCATGACCCCACGAAATGACTTCACCCGGGTCACTGTAAGCCACGCCACACTCACTGGACACGCGGGTTGGAAATTGTCCAGTCAGTCGGGAAGAAGGGGTGTGTCGTCGGGGTCTGCGCGGCCCACCAGCGCACCGCGGGTGACCGACGTCGCGCCGAACCGGGAACGGAGTTCGTCGAGGGTGGCGTCCAGGGCCCCGGTGTCCATCGAGACCCGGCCGCCGCTGACGGGCGCCGCGGCGCCCTTCTCCTGCTCCCGGAAGGGCAGCGACAGCTGGTAGGGGTCTGCGTCGGCGAGGTTGGTGAGCGCGACGCCCACCAGCGTGCATCCCTGCTCCGCGATCAGCGGTGCCGCGTCGGCGAGCAGTCGTCGGGCCGCGGAGAGGATGAGATCTGTCGAGTCGGTGGCGTCGTGGAACGAGTGCGACCGCGACGCCCGGGTGAAGTCGTCGAAGCGCAGTCGCAGCACGACCGTCCGCGTCACGCGTTCGGCGGTGCGCAGGCGACGGCCGAGCTTGTCGACGATGCCCATCACCGTCGCGTCGAGGTCGGCGAAGGCGTGCGGCCCGCGACCTATGGCACGTTGCGCTCCGATCGACCGGTGTCGGCGGCCCGTCGTGACCCGACGCGGATCCCGCGCCAGCGACAACGCGTGCAGGTGCGCAGCAGCACCTCGGCCCACGATGGTCGCCAGTCGATCCTCGCCCGCGTCGGCGATGTCCCCGACGGTGTCGATCCCGTGGGACCGCAGCTTCGCCGAGGTCACCTTCCCGACGCCCCACAGCCGCTCGATGGGTAACGGGTGGAGGAAGGCGAGTTCGCCGTGCGCCGGGACCTCCAGCAGCCCATCGGGTTTGGCGACGGCACTGGCCACCTTCGCGAGGAACTTCGTCCGCGCGATGCCGACGGTGATCGGGAGACCCACCTCGGCGGCCACGCGCTCCCGCAGTGTGCGCCCGATCTCGACCGGCGATCCCCGGATACGGCGAAGCCCCGACACGTCGAGGAAGGCCTCGTCGACCGAGATCCCCTCCACGAGCGGTGTGGTGTCGTGGAAGATCGAGAACACCGCCCGGCTCGCCTCGGTGTAGGCCGCGAAGCGCGGGGGCACGACGATCACATGCGGACAGAGACGCCGCGCAGCGCTGCCGCCCATCGGGGTCGAGATGCCGAAGGCCTTCGCCTCGTAGCTGGCGGCGAGTACCACCCCACCGCCGACCACCACGGGCCTGCCGCGAAGCGCGGGGTCGTCGCGCTGCTCGACGGACGCGTAGAACGAGTCGAGGTCGGCGTGGAGGATCGCCGGACGAGACCGCTGCTCGGCGTCGTCGGTGCTCACCGCCGCATCGTCCCACCTGCCACCGACACCGACCCCGGTCAGCCGCGGCCGCTCACCGTGGCCAACCACTGGCGCATCAGTGCGACCTCCGCGTCGGTGAGTCCGTGCGGGTCCTGCGCCAGCAGGGTCGCCAGTGCCACGGCGTGCCGGGCGGCACCCCCGGATCTCGGGGCGGAGGACCCCGATGTGACGGCACCGATGACGGCATCACGCGTAGTCGACGACAGCTCCGCAGCGGCAGGGAGATCGTCCGACGAGGTGGTTATGAGTGTCATCGCCACTCCGATACCGCTCGCGTAGATCACCGACGCCGCGACGTCGACGGGGACCGTCAGCCGACCGGCCGCCGCGGCACGCTGCACGATGCCGTGCAGGACCTCGTAGACCTCGAGGACGTCGGACCCGGGGCGGGGCTCGCCGTACATGAGCGCGTAGATCTGCGGGTTGTCCAGCGCGAACTCGATGTGTAGATCCCATCCCGCGCGCAACTCCTGAACCGGGTCGTCCCCGGCCTCCCGCGACTTCTTGGCGCGCAAGAACGCACGGAAGCCGTCGGCGGCGACGGTGGTGAGCAACGTCCGCATGTCGCCGAAGTGGCGGTAGATCGTCTGCGCCTGCACCCCCGCCTCGCGGCAGACCGCCCTCGTGGTGACCGCGTCCCGGCCCTCGTCGACGAGCAGCCGCGCGGCCGCGGCGAGGATCCGCTCGCGCGGGGAGATCGGGTCAACGGCCATGTGATCGATGATAACACTTGACGTACATCGCTGGTGTGTTAGCGTCGATGTCGCCGCAGATACAACGCTGATCACATCAGGAGGCCGCCATGCCCGACAGCAGGATCACCCTCGTCACCGGCGCGAACCGCGGTATCGGTCGCGCACTCACCGCCCAACTCGCCGACCGCGGACACACGGTGCTGCTCGCGGCGCGCGACCCCGACGCGGCGAAAGCCGCCGCCGCCGACCTGTCGGGCGGGTCCCCCGAGCGGGCGATCCTCCCCCTGACGCTCGATGTCACCGACCCCGGATCCGTCACGGCCGCTGCGGAACTCGTGAGGTCCGAACACGGGCACCTCGACGTCCTCGTGAACAACGCGGCCATCCACTTCGACCCATGGCAGACCGCCGTCGACGCCGACCTGACCGTGGTGGACGAGGCGATACGCACCAATCTCCTCGGGACCTGGCGGGTGACGCAGTCCTTCCTGCCGCTGCTCCGCGGGGGCCACGATCCGCGGATCGTCATCGTGTCGTCCGAGCAGGCGTCGCTGGCGCGGATGGGCGGCGGTGTACCCGCCTACAAGACGTCGAAGGCGGCCGTGAACGCCCTCGGCCGCATGCTGGCCGCGGAGCTGGCCGACGACGGGATCACCGTCGACCTCGCGTCGCCGGGATGGACCGCGACGGACATGGGCGGCGACGGGGGACGGCCCGTGGACGACGGCGCCGCGAGTGTTCGTCAGGTCGTCGAACTCGAGACCGGTACCGGGGCCGGTCGTTTCCTGCAGGACGGAATCGAGCTCCCGTGGTGACCGACCCGAACACCCCGGCCCTCGACGACCTCGTGTCGACGTTCTACCGCGCCTTCGCGGGCCACCCTGAACTCCTCGCCGACGTCGTCACACCCGACTGGGAGGACGTCCCACTCGCCCCGGGCCAGGGTCCCGGCCCCGAGGGAGCCGCACCGGTCATCCGCGGCCTGCAGGCGGCACTCTCCGGACTCGAGATCGTCGTGCGCCGGGTCGTCGACGGGCGCGACGCCGATGGCGTCGGCACGATCGCGACGCGCTGTGAGATCCGCGGGCGGCACACCGGGGAACTCGTCGGCGCGCCGCCATCCGGACGCGCCGTCTCCATAGCCCTGCACGAGTTCCACGACGTCGTCGACGGCCGGATCCGTCGGACCCACCACCTCGAGGACTGGGCCGGTTTCCTCGCGCAGGTGTCCGGCGCGGCCTGAGGGCCGTGGCGCGAAGTCCGTCCTGGCCAAGTCCGCTCCCAACGGGTTGACTGTGACCATGGCGAAAGACGTTCGTATCGGTGTCCAGATCCAGCCCCAGCACGCCCCCGACTACGGACTCATCCGCGACGCGGTGCGCCGCGCGGAGGACGCCGGTGTCGACGTCGCGTTCAACTGGGATCACTTCTACCCGCTTTACGGCGACCCGGACGGCGCCCACTTCGAGTGCTGGACGATGCTCGCCGCCTGGGCCGAGCAGACCTCCCGGATCGAGATCGGTGCGCTCGTCACGTGCAACAGCTATCGCAACCCGGAGCTGCTCGCCGACATGGCGCGCACCGTCGACCACATCTCCGGCGGTCGCCTCATCCTGGGCATCGGGTCGGGCTGGTTCGAGAAGGACTACACCGAGTACGGATACGAGTTCGGCACGGCCGGTTCGCGTCTGAACGATCTCGGCGCCGCACTGCCGCGCATCGTCGACCGCTGGGGCAAGCTCAACCCCGCGCCGACCCGCAAGATCCCCGTCCTGATCGGGGGTGGTGGTGAGAAGAAGACGCTGCGCTACGTCGCCGAGTACGCCGACACATGGCACTACTTCGTCGATCCGGAGTCCTACCGCCACAAGTCGTCGGTGCTGGAGTCGCACTGCTCGGACATCGGCCGCGACCCCGGCGAGATCGAGCACTCCGCCGGCGTCGAGTTCAACCCCGCCGACGCCGCCTCCGGTGATGCGCTGAAGGATCTGGTCGCCCGCGCCGAGCAGTTGCACGCCGAGGGTGTCACCTTCTTCACCGTCGGGGTCACGGGACCCGAGTACGACCTCACCGGCGTCGAGGAACTCTGTCGCTGGCGGGACTCGCTGCGCGGGTGAGCGCGTCACCGTCGGGTCCGGGCGTCCTCTTCTTCGACGGACACTGCGGGATGTGCACGCGCTCCCGCGATCTCCTGGAGCGGCTGAACCGCACCGGAGACGTCCGACTCGAGCCGTTGCAGAAGGCCGACGTCGTCGACCGGTTGTCCACGGCACTCGGTCGGCGACTGTCCCAGGACGAGTTGATGGCGTCGATCTGGTGGCTCGGCGACGACGGCAGGGTGTGCGCTGCGGCCGAGGCGGCTGCCGTCGCCGCGGCCGTCGCCACCGGGGTACCGGTTCCCCGCTGGCTCTACCGGGTCCCGGGTGCGGGACCGCTGTCGGAGACCGCGTACCGGTGGGTGGCCGCCAACCGCGGACGGTTCCCGGGGACGACGCCGTACTGCGAGCGGGAACCGGCCAACTGCTGACAGGCGTCTTTGCCATTCGTTTACCCGGGGCTGGACACCGCTTTACCTCACGCACGTAGCGTTCGCGGGTCACCTCACCTCCCCAGCCCTGGAGATCTGCGTGGTCCGCATCCCGTTGCCCTTGTCCACCCTCGGCGCGCCCGGCTCGTCGTCGCGCGCGCACGTCACCTGCCAGTACAAGTGCGGTGAGGCCTGTTGGAAGCAGCCGGGCAACACCAGCGACAACGCGTATTTCGGCGACGTGGTGCGATCTGTGGTGTCGCGGCGATCGCTGCTGAAGGGCGGCGCCGCGACCGCCGTCGGAGTGGGAGCCGTCTCCCTCCTAGGGGCCTGCGGGGCCGACGGGAACCCGACGTCCACCCCGTCGACACCTCCCGTCACCGGCACAGGGACGGGCACCGGGATGGACTTCACCGCCGTCGCACCCAACACGCAGGACGCCGTGGTGATCCCCGACGGCTACGAGCAGTCGGTCGTGATCCGCTGGGGCGACCCGGTCATCCCCGGCGCACCCCGCTTCGACATCGCTGCCCAGACACCCGAGGCCCAGGAGAAGCAGTTCGGATTCAACAACGATTTCGCCGGCCTGATCCCGATCGAGGGTGAGGCGGCCCGGTTCTACCTGGTCTGCAACCAGGAGTACACGACCGAGGAGTTCATGTTCACGGGCTACGAGCCCAAGAACCCCACCGAGAACCAGGCCCGGGTGTCCATGGCCGCCCACGGCATCACCGTCGTCGAGGTGACGGCCGAGTCCGGCACGGGCAAGCTCACACCGGTTGTCGGAGAACGCAACCGGCGGATCACGGCCTCGACGCCTTTCACGCTCACCGGCCCGGCCGCGGGCAGCGAGTTCGTCCGGACCTCGGCCGACCCGGCCGGCACCCGCATCCTCGGGACGATCGGGAACTGCTCCGGTGGGCTCACCCCGTGGGGCACCATGCTGTCCGGCGAGGAGAACTTCCCCAACTACTTCAGCGGCGCGTCCGCGGTGACCGACCCGACCGCCAAGGAGCGTCTGAACCGCTACAGCTTCGAGGACGACGCGGACTACCACCAGTGGGGCCGCTACGAGGAGCGCTTCGACCTCTCGAAGAACCCGAACGAGGGCAACCGCTTCGGATACATCGTCGAGGTCGACCCGCACGATCCGTCGTCGACGCCGATCAAGCACTCCGCGCTGGGCCGCGCCAAGCACGAGTCGGCCACGATCCACGTCACCGACGACGGCACCGTCGTCGCGTACTCCGGTGACGACGAACGGTTCGAGTACATCTACAAGTTCGTGTCGTCGAGGAAGGTGCGGTCGGGGACGAGCGCTGCCGCGATGCGCAGCAACCTCCGCATCCTCGACGAGGGGACGCTGTACGTCGCGGTGCTCACCGGCGACACCCCGCGGCAGGTGGACGGCTCGGGCGAACTGCCGGCCGGCCAGAAGTTCGCGGGCACCGGACGGTGGGTCCCGCTGCTCACCGTCGACGAGTCCGGCAGGGCCACCTCGCGGATCGAGGGGATGTCACCCGCCGAGGTCGCCGTGTTCACCCGCATGGCCGCGGACAAGGCTGGCGCCACGAAGATGGATCGCCCCGAGGACATCGAGCCCCATCCGAAAACCGGAAAGGTGTACTGCGCGCTGACCAACAACTCGAAACGCGGCACCACGGGAGAAGCCGTCGCCGACGCGGCGAATCCCCGAAACGAGAACAAGAACGGCCAGATCATCGAACTCACCGACGATCACGCCGGTACCGACTTCACCTGGGAGCTGCTGTTGGTCTGCGGCGACCCGGCAGCAGCCGACACGTACTACGGCGGCTTCGACAAGACGAAGGTCAGCCCCATCTCATGCCCGGACAACGTCGCGTTCGACCCGCACGGCAACCTGTGGATCTCCACCGACGGCAACGCACTGGAGAGCAACGACGGCCTGTTCGCCGTCGCACTCGACGGCCCGAATCGCGGAGAGACCAAACAGTTCCTGACCGTGCCGAAGGGCGCCGAGACGTGCGGACCGATCATCACCTCGGAGCGTGTCCTCGTCTGCGTGCAGCACCCCGGCGAGACCGACGACGCCAGCGCCGACAACCCGTCGTCGAACTGGCCCGACGGAGGGTCGAGTCAGCCGAGACCGTCGGTGGTCGCGGTGTGGAAGAAGGACGGGTCGATCGGCGTGTGACGCTCAGCCGCGGCGGGACGGGCGCTCGCTCGCCAGCGCGGCGAGCGCGGACACGACGCCGCCACCGTTGATGACGGCCCAGGCGATGTTGCCGGGCTTGCCGCCCGACTGCGCTGCCGCCACTGCGTGATTCACGCCGAACAGCGTCGACAGCACGGCGAGGCCACGCAGCTGTGCACGCACCGGATCCCGGTCGCCGGCGACGATCGCGCCTCCCGCGACGAGCGTGCCGAGGTTCCAGATCGCGATCTCGCGTTGCCACCCCGCGTTGCGACCCCATGCGGTGGTGTCGGCGAACTGGTTGGGGAACAGCCCCTGGGTGATCAACGCGATCGATGTCCCGGCGAGCCAGGTCGCGGTCGCTGCACGAACTGTGGGTCGGTACACGGTGTCCTCCTCGGTGAACGGCGAGACGACCGTACCGCGCGGAGGTGAACCCGCGACTCCTCAGCGAACCCGCGCCATGCATGACGCGGATCTGCCTGCAGGCCGCGGGTCGGCCTCGGATCAGACCGGTGTCCCCGTACCCCGCAGGATCCGGTCCGCGACATCGGTGACCGTCACGACGCCCAGCGTGCGGTCGTCGTCGACGACCACCGCGAGGTGCGTTCGGTCCGAGCGCATGGTGTGCAGCAGGTCGCCGAGACGCTCCTGCGGTGTCGCACGCGCCACCGGGCGCATGAGGCTGCGCGCGGTCGCGTCTGACGGTGCCGCCACAGCATCACGGGCGTGCACCATGCCGACGGGCACCCCCGCCGACCGGACGAGCAGGCGGAGGTGGCCCGAGTCGTCCGCGGCGGAGCGGATCTGAGCCGGCGATGCGTCGATGTCGACCTGCGCCGGATGGGTGTCTCCGGCACCGAGCACGTCGGCGACCGTCATCTGCTGCAGGTCGAGGGCACTGAGCAGGCGACCGCGGTACTCGTCGTCGAGGGCGCCGGTGGTCCCGGAGTGCTCGACCAGGTGGCGCAGCGCGGCGGGGTCCTGCCCCGACGACGTCTCGTCGACGGGCTCGACGCCGACGCGGCGCAGGAACCAGTTCGCGATCGTGTTGAGCGACAACAGGAGCGGGCGGGTGACGATCAGGAAGCCGCGCATCGGCAACGCCAGCAGGATCGCCGACTTCTCCGGGTGTGCGATGGCCCAGGACTTCGGCGCCATCTCACCGACGACCAGGTGCAGGAAGGTGACGACGACCAACGCGAGGACGAACCCCGCGACGTCGGCGACCCAGGTGGGTGCACCCCAGCCCTCGATGAGCGGCGTCAACGCATAGTGCACAGCGGGTTTCGTGACGGCACCGAGCGCGAGGGTGCACACGGTGATGCCCAGCTGCGCGCCCGCCAGCAGCACCGACAGGTCGGTGGCGCTGCGGACGGCCGCACGGGCGGAGCGACTGGTGGCCGCGTCCTCCGCGAGTCGGTGCGTGCGCGCGGCGATCAGGGCGAACTCGACGGCGACGAAGAATGCGCTTGCCGCGATCAGCAGGACGCTGACGGCCAGGACGACCCACGGGTTGCTCATCGCAGCACCTCCGAGTCCTCGCGCAGGTCGACCTCGACGACGGCCGGTACCCGTCGGCGCACCTCACGGACGGTGAACGCCAGCGTGCGGCGGGGGTGGTCGTCGGTGCGGGCGGCCTCCGTCGGGTCGGGCTCGAGATCGACGAGGACGGTCTCACCGGTCTCCGGGAAACGTTGCAGCACGGCGAGAACCGCCCCCGCGACGGTCTCGTGGTCACCGGCCGGGAGCTTGTGCCCGACCAGCCGCTCGAGTTCGTCGACGGCCAGGTCACCCCGGACGGTCCACGACGACTCCGTGGACGACCGCAGCGCGGCCACGACGACGTCGTGCTCGTCGGCGATGTCCCCGAGCAGCTCCTCGGCGACGTCCTCGCGGGTGAGGATGCCCGCGAACCCGCCGTACTCGTCGATCACCGCCACCATCTGTACCCGCCGGGTGTCCATCTCCTGCAGCACTTCCGGCAGAGGAAGCGACGTCGGGACGGCGACGGCCGGTCGGGCGACGTCGGCGGCGACACCCGTCACGGAGTCGTCGAGCAGGTCGTGCAGCGACACGATGCCGCGCAGGTCGTCGGGGTCGGACCCGAGAACGGGGTACCGCGTGTGACCGGTCGCCATCCGCGCGCGAACCTCGGCGACCGGTGTGTCGGCCGCCAGCGTGTCGACGCGCGGGCGCGGCACCATCGCGTGATCGGCGGTCCGCGTGGGGAAGTCGAGGATGCGGTCGAGCAGCGTCGAGGTGTCGTCGTCGATCTCGCCGGTCGCCCGTGAGGCGGCGACGATGTGGGTGAGGTCCCGCGGGGTCGCCGAGTGTTCCACGTCGTGGACGGGTTCGATCTTCAAAGCCTTCAGCAACAGGTTCGACGACTGGTCGAAGAGCCAGATGAGCCACCCGAACAGCGAGAGGTAGATCGTGGTCGACCGCGCCAACCACCGCGCGACCGGCTCCGGCCGGGCGATCGCGAGGTTCTTGGGGAAGAGCTCACCGAACACCATCTGCACGCCGGTCGAGACGACGACGGCGACGACGGTGCCGATGGTGACGCCGACGGCGGTACCGATACCGATCCCGCCGAGGAGCTCGCCGACCCCCTGACCGATCAGCGGTTCCGCGACGTACCCCACGAGCAGTCCGGTGACCGTGATGCCGAGCTGCGCACCGGAGAGCATGAACGACGTGCGCCGGGTGACGGTGAGCGCACGCGCTGCGGCGCCGTCACCGGCATCTGCTGCGGCGCCGAGTCGCGAGCGGTCGGCCGCCATGTACGCGAACTCCTGCGCCACGAAGTAGCCGGTGAACGCCGTGATGACCACGACGACCAGCAGTCCGGCGAGGATCTCGAGGACGATCACGCGTGCATCATCCCAGCACCAGGGGTGTCCATGACATCCCGACGAACGACCAAGGGTAAAAGTTCCTTTACCCATTTCTCGTCACTCCGGGGCATCACCGGTGGCATGACCTCATTCACCGACCAACTCGTCGGCGACGCCGGCCGGTTGGTGCTTACGGCAGTCAAGACGGTGGCGATGTTCGCGACCGCGGCGATCGCGCTACGCCTCTCCGAGCGCCGCACCATCGCCGAGTTCGCGCCGTACGACTGGGCCGCCGCCGTCGCCATCGGTGCGATCGTGGGCCGCACCGCCACCGCGGCGGACACCTCCTGCCTCGTCGGTTCCGTCGCCCTCGTCGCGCTGCTGGCCGCTCATTCGGCGCTCACCCGCGCGAGGTTCCTCCCCGGGGTGGCGCGACTGGTGGATCCACCGATCAGGGTGCTCGTGGAGCACGGACACGTGAACCGCCGGGCGGCACGACGCGCCGGGCTCACCGACGCCGATCTCGACGGCATCCTCCGCCGCCACGGACACTTCTCGGCGGCCACGGTGCGGTGGGCGATCGTCGAGCCCAAGGGCGCGGTGACGGTGATCGACGACGATCAGTAGTCGTCGGCGCTGTCGGCCTGGACCTGCCCGCCGCGGATGCGCTGCAGGTGGAACCGTCGGCTCAGCCGGATGGCCGGGCGGATGAGGAACTGGATGCTGCCGATCAGGAAGAACCACGTCGCGGCGAAGGTCGTCGACTCCCAGAAGAACAGCACGCTGCCGATCACGAACCAGACGGCGATGAGGAAGTCGTTGGCGATGCTCGCGGCCTCCCACCTCTGACGGACGATCAGCTCGTCGCGTCCGATGCGGATGGTCAGGTCTCTGTCGGTCACAAGAGACCGTCATACCCTCAGTCGAGCCAGTCCAAGACGGCGGCCGCCGTCCAGCTCTGTTGCATGCTGCCGAGCGGCTCGCCGGTGAACGGCTCGTAGTACTCGGCGAACGACCCGTCCTGCGCCTGTCGCAGACCCTCGTCGCGCAACCTGACCGCGCGTTCGGGCCAGCCCCGCCGCGCGAACGCCCACGAGAACAACCACGTCATCACCGGCCACACCGGACCGCGCCAGTACTCCTTGGGTCGGAAGTCCGGGGAGATCGGCGACGTCGACGGCGGCACCACGTACCGCAGGTCGGGGTGGCCGCAGAAGCGCGGTCCGTCGAAGACACGCACCAGTGTCCGCTCGCGGTCGCGGGGCAGGCCGCCGCAGAGGAGGGGCGCGAACGCGGCGATGGTCTCGGTGGTGATCCATCGCCCGGCGCGGAGGTCGAAGTCGCGCGCCATCCCGTTGCGTTCCGAACTCGCGGCGACGACGCCGGCGCGGAACCTGTCGGACCATGCGCGGAGGTCGCGGACGTCCGACCTCGGCTTGGCGTAGTCCTCGCCGATGGTGGCGAGGACGTCACACGCGACGGCGAAGATGGCGCTGACGAACACGTCCTCGACGGCGAAATCCATCACCTGCGGGAGCTTCTCGTCGTCGTAGTGGGCGCGCTTCATCTGTTCGACGAGCCAGAGATAGCGGTCGTACTCGGAGTCGCTGGGACGCATCGCCGAGTCGTCGACGTGGTCGAGATCGGCCCGTCGGTAGGGCGGGAGATCGTCCCCGACGACCACGTTCGCGTAGGCCGCGTCCCACCGGGGGGAGTTGTCCATGCCGGACTCCCACCCGTGGAACAGCGTGATCCGACCGCGACCCTGGGGGTCACGTGCGTGCGCGAGCCACCGGTGCCAGCGCACCAGGTTCCCCCAGCGGCGATCGATGAACTCGTCGGCGGCCTGGCGGGTGGTGCGTCCTCGCCGTCGGGAGTGGTCGAGGATGCGTTGCACCGCGATCGCGTGCACGGGCGGCTGGGTGATGCCCGAGGTGTCGACGAACGTCGGCGCGTGCGCGGCCAGCCGCGCGGTCTCCCATCGCGCGGGGCCCGGGAAATACCCGTCGCGGCCGTTCGCGAAGACGATGTGCGGGATCATCCCGTTGCTCCACTGCGCCGAGAGCAGCGTGTCCATCTCGATCACGGCACGTTCCACCGACAGCGGCGCGAGACCGACCGCGACGAAGGCGGCGTCCCAACTCCACATGTGGGGGTAGAGCTTGGGGGCGGCGCTGGTCATCGTTCCCAGGTCGTTGCCCCGCAACAGGTAGGCCGCGCGGGCCGCCAGCTGCGTCGAGGTGAAACCCACGTTCGGCACGTGGCCATTCTGGCCCCCGATCGCTCGTTCCCGCTCGTCAGGGGCGGTGCCGACACCCATCAGCCATCCTGCATCCCCGTTATCGCATCGTTACAGCTGACACGATCGTGCGGCTGTTCCCGTCCTGGCTGTCGATCACGCGTTCGGATCCCTACCGTCGAAGACATGACCGAGTTGAAGTCGATCGCCGATCACGTCGCGCACGGCGAATCGCTGGCCGAGACGGCCCGCGCCCTCGACATCACCGAGGACGAGGTGATTCGGTGGGCGCACGAGATGATGGTGATCCTGAAGGTCGACACGATCGACGCGCTGGCCGAGCAGTTGCGGCACATGCAGTACGGGGCACCGACCACGCAGCCGTGGCGGCGGTCTCTGTTCACCCGGTCACATCCGGTGAGCGAATCAGCCGACTCGGTGGCATAACTGTCCCTGGTCCAGCATCGCGCCGGCGGCGCGCCATGCACGTGAGCGTGATCGAGAGGGTGTCATGCAATTCGCGCCGGTTCGACGGCTGTCCGACGGGGCGCTGGCGGCCGCGGAACTCCGTCTGCGGGGAACGCACCACACCCGCATCGATCAGACCGAGGATCTGCTGCGCGCCGCCGGCCTGATGAGTCAGCAGGTCGCCGCACCGACCAGCTCGGTCCGCGGAACCGCCACCGCCGTCGACGTCGCCGACACACTGCCGCTCTTGGTCTCCATCGACATGGACGTCACCGAGTCCTTCACCGACGACGACCTGCATCCGCTGGCCAAGGTCGTCGTGTGCGTCTCCCCCGACGACGTGATCGCCCACCCCCATCGGTGCCTGCGCACCATCGCCGACGCCCGCGACCGCGGCCGGTTGATCTGCGTCGACGACATGGGCTCCACCGAGAACGCGCTGGCGATGCTGCCGCTCATCGAGCCGGACATCATCATCACGCCGCCGGAACTGCTTGCGCGCATGACCGACCCGGACATGGCAGACCTCGCGAACGCCCTCCAGGCGTACATCGAGCGCAGCCACGCCGTCCTCGTCGCCGAGGGTGTCGATTCCGACGACCTCCGCGAGGCCGCCCTGACCGCCGGTGCCGGATTCGGGGTCGGTGCGCTCTACCCCGCCGTCGACGACCCGCGCGGGTTCGTGGGCGAACCGGTCGTGGCTCTGCCCGACGCCCCCGTCTGGAACACCCCCCGTACCGAGCTGCCGACGCCATATGCGATCGCCTCGCAGGGCGTCCGACCCCGGCGCGGCACCAAGCAGCTACTCATCGAGATGAGCAAGTCGCTGGAGGCGCAGGCCGCCGGCGTCGGGCACTCGATGATCGTGATAGGCACCTTCCAACACAAGCGTCATTTCACGACCGAGACGTCGAAGCGGTGGCATCTGCTTTCGGAGGCAACGGGTTTCGCCGGCGTCTACGGTGTCGGTCTCGAGGACCGCATCGAGGGCAACGTGCAGCACGCCCCGCTCGCCCCCGAGGACGACCTGGTCAACGAGTGGACCGTCGCCGTCCTCGGCCCGCACTACGCCGCGCTGCTGTCCGCCCGGGACCTGCACGACAACGGGCCCGATCTGGACCGCACCTTCGACTTCGTGCAGAGCTTCGACCGCGTCACCGTCACCCAGGCCGTCAACAGCATCCTGTCGCGGTTCACGGGCTGAGTCGCGGCGTTCCGCGGAACGCCGCCGAACCACCCGAATCAGACATCGTCGGTACCCTCGGTGGCTCACCGGAGGCGTCGACCTGTCGACCGTTCCCTCCAGTGGCGCGCCCGCGACCGTCCGCGCGACCGGGACCATGGAGATCAAGGGCACCAGCCGGCCGGTGACCACCGACCTGCGCGTGGCCCGCTCCGGTGACGCGGTCATCGTCCAGGGCGCCGTGCCCGTCCGCTGGTCCGACCACGGCGTCGAGCCGCCGAGGATCGGGGATTTCGTCCAGGTCGAGGACACCGGCACGATCGAGTTCCTGCTCAACCTCGCACGACGCTGAGGCGGGCCGACGCGCCAGTAGTGTCGCGGGCATGCCCACCGCCCTCGTCACCGGAGCGTCCCGCGGACTCGGCGCCGCGATCGCCCGCGCGCTGTCCCCCACCCACGACCTGCTGCTCGGCGGACGTCCGAGCGCGGAACTGGACGCTCTGGCAGCCGATCTCGACGGCGCGTCGACATGGCCGGTGGAGCTGACCGACCACGAGGAGATGGAGGCGGCGACCGAACCCATCAGCGAACTCGACGTGCTGGTGCACAACGCCGGTGTCGGGGCGATCGCACCCGTCGAGGACACCTACGCCGACGAGTACCGCGCGATGATGGAGGTCAACTTCATCGCCGTCGCCGAACTCACCCGACAGCTGTTGCCCGCCCTGCGTGCAGCGCGCGGCCACGTCGTCATCATCAACTCCGGTGCCGGACGCGACGCGAAGCCGGGATGGAGCGCCTACGCGGCCAGCAAGTTCGCCGCGCGCGCCTTCGCCGACTCCCTGCGGGCCGAGGAACCCGACCTGCGCGTCACCACCGTCTACCCGGGACGCATCGACACCGACATGCAGCGCGACATCGTCGCCATGGAGGGCGACGACTACGACGGCAGCCGCTTCCTCCGGGTGGAGTCGGTGGCTGCCGCCGTCGTCGCCGCGGTCACCGCGTCGGCCGACGCCCACCCGACCGAGATCGTGCTGAAGCCGACCGGTCGGGGCTGACGACCCTCAGGCCGGCGGCGCGTAGATCTGCAGTTCGTTGCCGTCCGGATCGGCGAACGGAGCGATGCGTCCCCACGGGTGGTCGCTGATGCCACCGGGGAACTCGACGCCCTGCCCCTGCAGTCGGGACACCTCGTCGTCGATCGACCCCTCCGGTTGGAAGGTGATCACGGCGCCACCCTTGTCACCCGGTCGCGACGTGCCCTCGCGCGCGTTCAGCCCGATGGTCAGCGGTCCCGCGTCGATCTCGGACCAGTCCGACCCGGTCGACTTCACCGAGAGACCCAGGGTCTCGCCGTAGAACCGCACTGCGGCGTCCATGTCGTCGACAGGTACCCACACCGTCGTGTTGCCCGTGGCCATCACTTCTCCGTTCGTCGTGGTCTGACTGGTCGCCGCACGGGTGCCCCGTCGACGGAAACGGCAAACACCGCTTCGCGCACGACCCGCGGACCAGGCGCGGGGGAATTACTGTTCTCGCCCGTGGACAGCACGTCGGCCTGGGCCCCACTTCGGAACGCCGTCTATCGCAACCTGTTCGTCGCACAGCTGGTGTCCAACATCGGTCTGTGGATGCAGACCGTCGGTGCCCAGTGGTTCCTGGTCGACCGCGGGGCGAGCACCACCGTGATCGCGCTCGTGCAGACCGCGGGACTCGCTCCCAGCCTGGTGCTGTCGTTGCCGGCCGGGGTCCTCGCCGACCTGCTCGACCGACGTCGCCTGCTGATCGCCACCTCGATCTACTCACTGCTCGGCGCGGCGGTCCTCACCGCAGTGTCCTGGGTCGGCGCGCTGACGCCGGCGACCCTGCTCGCGATGACCTTCCTGCTGGCCTGCGGCGCGGCTCTGACGTCACCGGCGTGGCAGGCGATACAGCCCGAACTGGTTCCCCGCGCACAGATCCCGGCCGCGTCATCCCTCGGCAGCGTCACCGTCAACGCCGCCCGGGCCGTCGGCCCGGCCCTGGGCGGTCTCGTCGTCGCGATCTCCGGTCCGACGGCGGTCTTCGCACTCAACGCCGTGTCGTTCGTCGCCATCATCGCGGCACTCGTGCTCTGGCGGAGGCCGCGCGACCACCGCGCCACCGGGCGCGAGTCGCCGGGTGCGGCCATCGCGTCCGGCCTGCGATACGTGCGGTCGGCGCCGATCGTGCGGCGCATCATGCTCCGGTCGGCGCTGTTCGCCGTCCCCGCGTCGGCCCTCTGGGCACTGTTGCCGTCGGCGTCGTCGGACCACCTGCACCTCGACGCCTCGGGCTACGGCGCCATCCTGGGTGTCCTCGGGGTGGGAGGCGTCGCGGGCGTCGTCGTCATCCCCCGCGCTCGACGACAGGTCGGACCGAACGTCATCCTCGCGGCGTCTGCGCTGATCTACGCGGCCGGGGTGATCGCGATCGGTCACCTCCCCCTCGTCCCGACGGCGGTGCTCCTGTTCTTCGCGGGTACCGCTTGGATCGGGACGCTCACGGTCCTGAACGCGTCGGTGCAGTTGTCCCTGGCGCAGTGGGTCCGCGCCCGGGCGATGTCGGTCTACCTGCTGGTCTTCATGGGATCGCAGGCCGTCGGCTCCTACGTCTGGGGCGCGCTGGCCGGGGCGGTCGGGCTGGGTCCGACCCTGGCGATCGCCGCGGCGATCCTCGTCCTGGTGGCGGCGAGCGTGGTGGTTCTCCCGCTGCGTGCCGAGACGGGCACACTCGACCGCGCCGTGTCCACCGCGTGGCCCACCCCGACCATCGTCTTCGACGTCGACCCCACGGACGGCCCCGTCCTGGTGACCGTGCGGTGGACGGTGCTCCCCGGCCGGGAGCGCGCGTTCGTGAGCGCCATGCGTGCCGTCGGCCGGGCGCGGCGTCGAACCGGCGCCTACCGGTGGGGCCTGTTCCGTCAGGGCGACGCCCCCGACGTGATGCTCGAGCACTTCATGGTGCGCTCGTGGTCGGAGTACGAGAGCCAGACGCAGACGCGATGGACCGCCTCCGACCACGCCGCCATCGAGGCCGCACGATCGCACACGGTGCCCGGATCCGTGATCCAGCAACCCTTCGTGGCCATCGCCGATGACCGCATGCGTGCGCCTTCGACATCCGCTGACACGGCGACGTCATCGCCATAAGGTGACTCACGGCCGAGCCCGTACGAGCGCAGGAGTGCCCATGCCGACGATCACCACCCCCGACGGAGTCGAGATCTTCTACAAGGACTGGGGGTCGGGCCAGCCGATCGTCTTCAGCCACGGGTGGCCGCTGTCGTCCGACGACTGGGACACGCAGATGATGTTCTTCCTGGGCCACGGTTATCGCGTCGTCGCCCACGATCGACGGGGTCACGGGCGCTCCGAGCAGGTCGATTCCGGCCACGACATGGACCACTACGCCGACGACCTCGCCGCCGTGGTGAACCACCTCGACCTGACCGACGCCATCCATGTCGGACACTCCACCGGTGGCGGCGAGGTGGCCCACTACCTGGCGCGGCACGGCAGCGAGCGCGCGGTGAAAGCCGTTCTCATCAGCTCGGTCCCGCCCATCATGGTGAAGACCGACAGCAACCCCGACGGCATCGAGAAGAGCTTCTTCGACGGGCTGCAGGAGCAGGTGGCCACCGGCCGTGCCCACCTCTTCCGGACGTTCGCCGAGGGGCCGTTCTACGGCTACAACCGGCCGGGGGCGGCGCCCTCGGAGGGAGTCATCGCGAACTGGTACCGCCAGGGGATGTCCGGTGGCGCCAAGGCCCACTACGACGGGATCGTGGCGTTCTCCCAGACCGACTTCACCGAGGACCTCCGGTCCATCACGATCCCGACTCTGGTCCTGCACGGCGAGGACGACCAGGTCGTCCCCTACGAGAACACCGGCGTGCGGTCAGCCGAACTGCTCCCGAACAGCACGCTGAAGACCTACCCGGGCTTCCCCCACGGCATGCCGACCACCGAGGCGGAGACGATCAACGCCGACCTTCTCGAGTTCTTCCGCAGCTGACGTGAGCGCACGAGCATGGCCGGCGCTGCGTGTCGACGAGTGGGAGGCGACCCGGGACACCGTGCACCTGTGGACGCAGATCGTCGGCAAGACGCGGATGGAACTCGCTCCGGCACTGAACCATTGGTGGGGTGTCACGCTCTACGTCGACGCGACAGGTCTCACGACGTCACTGATCCCCGTCGGAGAACGGGGCCTGGAGATCCGATTCGACTTCACGTCCCATGAGCTCGTGGTGCTGACCACCGACGGCGACGTCCGACGCATGGCGCTGCGGCCGCGCTCGACCGCGGACTTCTACGAGGAGTACCTGGGCCACCTCCGAGATCTCGGGATCGAGGTGACGCTGCACGGCTCCCCGGTGGAGTTGCCGGAGGTCGTCCCGTTCGCCGAGGACACCGCCGAACGCCCCTACGACGCCGACGCGGTGTCGTCGTTCTGGCGTCTTCTCGTCGACGCGCACCGGGTGTTCTCCCGGTTCCGGGGCGAGTTCCGCGGGAAGTCGAGCCCCGTGCACTTCTTCTGGGGTGCCTTCGATCTCGCGGTGACGCGCTTCTCGGGGCGGCCGGCGCCGCAGCACCCCGGCGGCATCCCGAACTGTCCGGACCATGTGATGCACGAGGCCTACAGCGACGAGGTGTCGAGCGCCGGGTTCTGGCCCGGCGGCGCCGACGAGGGGGTCTTCTACTCCTACGCCTATCCACACCCCGACGGGTATGACACCCATCCGGCCGTCGAGGCGCCCGGTGTCTGGAACAGCGAGCTGGGAGAATGGATACTGCCGTACCACCTGGTCCGTCAGTCCGCCGATCCCGACGGGACGCTGCTGGCATTCCTGCGCCAGACCCACCGGGCAGCCGCGGAGACCGCCGACTGGCCGCCGAGCTGACTCATCGGGGTTGCGGCCCGGTGGCCGCCGGGCGGTCGGGATCCGACGACCACTGCGACCACGAGCCCGGGTAGAGGGCGGCGTCGACGCCGGCGATGGCCAGGGCCGCGACCTGGTGGGCGGCGGTGATCCCCGAGCCGCAGTAGACGGCCGCCGGGGCCGCGGGATCCACGCCGAGCGCAGCGAACCGCGTGCGCAGCTCCGCCGGTTGCAGGAACCGGCCTGTGGCGTCGAGGTTGCCGGCCGTCGGTGCGCTGACCGCACCCGGGATGTGGCCCGCCCGCGGGTCGATCGGCTCGACCTCGCCGCGGTACCGCTCCCCCGCCCGTGCGTCGAGCAGCGTTCCGCGGAACGTCGCGACGTCGTCGATGTCCACGGTCGGCAGGCTCCCGGCGCGCAGCGTGGCCGTGCCCGGCGCCGCGGGCACACCGTCTCCGGTGTGCAGGTCGCGGCCGGACTCCAGCCACGCCCGCAACCCGCCGTCGAGCAGTCGCACGTCACCGACACCGGCCCAGCGGAGCAGCCACCATGCGCGCGCCGCGGACCGGTTGCCGTTGTCGTCGTACGCGACCACCGTCCTGTCGTCGCGCACTCCCCACCGGCGTGCGGCGTCCTGCAGCACCTCGATGTCCGGCAGCGGATGTCGTCCCCGAGCGGGGTCGGCCGGTCCGGCGAGTTCGGTGTCGAGGTCGACGTACACGGCGCCCGGGATGTGTCCCTCACGGAAGTGGTCGTGGCCGCGGTCGTCGCCGAGGCGCCATCGGACGTCGAGCACCACCGGCGGGTCGGCCGAGGTCAGTCGCGTGGCCAGGTCGTCCGCATCGATCGTCACCGCGTCGTGGTCCATGGGACGTGTCTACTCCCGCTGGCGCCGTGCGCGTTCCCGGTGTCCGTAGGTCGCCTCGAGGATGTCGTCGTAGCTGTCCGCGCTCGACCCGACTGCCCCGGCAACGGTGCCCATCGACGTCGCGAGCCAGGCCAGGAAGACGTACCCGCGCAGACCGGTGTGGCTGCCCACCTGGGAGGCGAGGTAGCCGTCGTCGATGACCGCGAGCGCACCGCAGAGCGTCACGACGAGCAGGCCCAGGTAGAGGACGATCGCGTTGAGCACGATGGTGACGGTGGTCGCCGCGTTGTAGAGCCGGGCGCGATACCGGGGCAGGGCGTCCCGTCGTTCCCAGAGCCGGTTGTTCGCGATGAGCCAGACCGTCATCACCGTCACCGACAGCACCGACAGGCCGGCCAGGCGCCACGGGCTCAGCGCGTTCGCCATTGCCCAGATCGACGAGTAGAAGACACCGAAGGACGCGGTCGCGGCGGCCGCGGCCATCACGCCGGTCAGGGTGGGGATGAGCCGCCACGGTCGGTTGCCGCGCACCATCCCGAGGACCATGCGGGTGCGTCCCAGGGCCGACCGGGTCGCGAGATACTCACCACCGTCGACTGCGAACCACCGCGCACCGTGCACCGTGGGAGCCGCGTCGCGGTCACGCAGCCGTCGGATCGCGTCCTCGATCACCCGGATGAGTCGTCGGTCGGGTGCGACACCGAGTGCCGGCAACGAGACGAGTGCCGTACATGCGTCGTGGTCGATCTCGACCATCACCTGGTGCCGACCGCGCAGACGCGGGAACTCCGTGACGACGACTGCCGCCGACGAGTTCCGATGCGTGCGTTCGACGAGCTCGGGTACCAGCAGGGCGCCGTCCGGTCCGAGGGCGAGCATCTCCGTGTCGACGGTGACCGAGTCGACCCCGAGCGACGTCGACAGTCTCTCGGCGAGGCGGTCGCGCACGCGGTCGACGGTGGTCGCGGGTGGACCGGGGTCTACGACGATGCGCACGTCGTCCGACGACGATGGGGAACGCGGGGACATCGCCGACGGGGCTACCCCACCCGGCGTCGTGTCACACCTGCGGTGTCAGGAGATGGCGATGTCCTTCTCGGGATCCCACACCGCACGCATGCTGACCACGTGCGCGTCGTCGTCGAACCGCATGATGTCGATCGGCGTGACGGTGAACGTGCTGTCGCCGGCCTTCGTGTGGAGGACGAATTCGAAGACCGCCGTGTCCCCGGCGACCCGCACCCACTTCAACTCCGTCGACGGGCTCATCGCGCAGACGCCGCCGTAGAACTCGAGCAGTTCCTCGCGGGTCGTCTTCAGGTCGCTGCCGATGGGGTCCTCGACGGTGGCCCCGTCGGCGAACAGTCCGACGATCTTCTCGGCGTCGCCGGCGGCGAGGTGGTCGACGTAGGCCTGGACCGTGGCGGTGATGCTGTCGGTGGACACACTGGTGGTCACGGGGGTGCTCCTGTCGAAAACGAGAACGTGTTCTAGTGTCCGGCGAGAGTAGCGCACGCGCCCGATGTCCGTGTCCGGGCGCACGAACGGCCGATCCCATAGGACAATCACCACCGACACGGTCCGAAGGAACCCGGACCGACTCGCCCCGGAGGTGCACCCTGAGACGCTCGTTGGCCGGTGGGATCGCCTGGCTCTCGCTGCTCGTCGCGGCGGCATGGGTCGCGATGGTCTCGGCGCCGGGTGGGCCGGACTCGACGGCACGCTACGTCGTCGTCGGCGTCGCGGCGGCGATCGCCGTCGTCGTCGCCGTGATCTGGCTGTCGCGGCCGGAGCCCGGGCCCCGCATCCGCACGGCGTTCATCGCCGGATCGAACGTCGCCTGTCTCGCCGCCGGGGTGGCGGCGGTCGACGGCCGCGTCGGACTCGTGGCGACCGTGCCGTTGGCCTTCGTCGGCATGTACGCCGCGACGTTCTCCACCCGCCCCGCGTTCGGCGGACAGATGATCGCCGCGACCGTGGTGGTCTTCCTGGTGACGGTGATCGGGGTGGCCGACGGTGGCGAGGACATCGCGGAGTTGTCACCGTTCGTGGTCCAGGCCGCGTTTGCGGCCCTCGCGGTGCCGGTGATCCTGCATCATGGTCTGACGATCGCCGGGCGGGATCGGACGGCGACGCAGACGGGGGAACCGATGCAGGACACGTTGACCGAGGTACTCACACGACACGGGCTGTACTCGGCGGCGCAGACGAGCCTGTCGGCGTTGAACCGCAAGAGTCGGCTCGTCGTCGTGCGCGTGCACCTCGACCAGTTCCAGGACATCACCGTCGGCGACGGTCGCGAACGCGGCGAGCAGGTGCTCAAGCGCGTCGCCCACCGCCTCGCACAGGGCGTCCGCGGCGGCGACTTCGTGGCGCGCACAGGCGACGCCGAGTTCTCCGCGCTGGCCGGCGTCACCGACGAGGGCGTCGAGATCTTCGCGAACCGGTTCCGCGAGTTGGTGTTCGACGTCGAAGACCCTGTGCCCGTGAGCGCCAGCGTCGGTGTCGCGTTCGCGGTGACACCCATCGCCTCGACCGACGTGCAGACCACCATCGACGACCTCCTCCACCGTGCCGAGGTCGCCATGCAGGCCGCGCACGACGCCGGCGGCGACCGCGTCGAGATCGACTGGAGCGCGGACCCTACGGCGGCCGAGGGCCCCGGAACGGTCTGAGGCGACCGGGTACGGTTCCCTCAACACCGGTTGACGGGAGGCCCGGGCAATGGACCAGGGCGACTACCTCGCGCTCGACGCGACCGCGATGGCCGCGTCGGTCCGCGACGGCGCCGTGACCGCGAGCGAGCTGCTCGAGGCCGCCATCGTCCGGGCCGACACGGTGGACCCGCAGATCCACGCGATCACCCGTCGCCTCGACGACGACGTCCGCGACCGGGCCATGTGTGCTCTCGACGGTCCGCTCGCCGGGGTGCCGTTCCTGCTGAAGGACCTCTTCCAGTCACAGGCGGGTGTCGTCGAGACCGGCGGTTCGCGCGCTCTCGCCGACGCGGTGGCGCCGGAGACCGACACCGTGGTCGCTCGATGGCTCAACGCCGGTGCGGTCGTGTTCGGCCGGACCAACGTCCCCGAGTTCGGGATCAAGGGCACGACGAACCCCGCCCTGTTCGGTCCCACCCACAACCCGTGGGACCTGACGCGATCCCCCGGCGGGTCCTCGGGCGGCTCCGCCGCCGCTGTCGCCGCGGGCATCGTCCCGGTGGCGGGCGCGAACGACGGTGGGGGGTCCATCCGCATCCCGGCCGCGTGCTGCGGTGTCTTCGGGCTCAAGCCCGGCCGGGGCGTGGTGCCCACCGGGCCCGGGCAGGGCGAGTTCTTTTACGGTGGCGCGGTCACCGGCGTCGTGTCCCGGACCGTCCGCGACAGCGCCCTGTTCCTCGACGTCGTCCGGGGCACCGACCCCGTGGCGCCCCCGTACACCTTCGCCTCCCCGGCGCGCAGCTACGTCGCTGCGACACAGCAGGATCCACCGCGACTGCGGATCGGTGTGCAGCTCGAGTCGTCTCTCGCCGACGGACCCGACCCCGAGGTGGTCGCCGCGGTCCGGGCGACGGCCGATCAGCTGACCGAGCTGGGGCACACCGTCGTCGAGGCGCGCCCCGCGATCGACGAGCAGCAGCTCGCCGAGGACTTCCTCGTCCCGTGGTTCGCCCACGTGGCAGCGACCGTCGACGAGCTGCGCGAACGTGGCGCCCGTGACGATGATTTCGAGCTCGACACCCGGGTCCTCGCCGCCCTCGGTCGCGCCACCGGCGCCGTCGATCACGAACGCGCGTTGCTGCGCTGGCACACCCACGTGCGGGCGCTCAGTGAGTTCCACCGCGACCACGACCTGCTGCTCACACCGACCACCGCGACCACCGCGCCGCCCCTCGGGGCGTATGCGACCTCGGGTCTGGAGCGGGCGGGCGCCGGCATCGCGCTGCGCGCACGCCTCGGGCGGCTCATCGCGTCGACGGGCGCCGCGCAGGCCGGCGTGTTGCGCAACCTCCGGTGGGTGCCGTTCACGCAGCTGGCCAACATCACCGGCCGTCCTGCGGTCAGTGTGCCGCTGCACGAGTCCAGTGCCGGGTTGCCGATCGGCGTGCAGTTCGTCGCACCACCCGGCGGCGAGGGACTGCTGTTCTCGCTGTCGGCGCGCCTCGAGGAGGCGCTCCCCTGGGCGGTTCGACGCCCGCCGATCCGCTGAGCGGTGGGGCTACCAGCCCATCGACCCGGGGATCCCCTTGAACGGTCCGACGACCTTGCTGGTCACCCAGCCGCCGTAGAAGTTCCCCGGCTGGGGCACCACGGTCTCGCCGTCGACGGTCGCGCGGTCGACGAGCCCGGGCATCACCGCGATCGCGCCGGCGAGGTCGGTGAACCCCGGCGTCGGGTTCGGGTACGTCCACGCCGCACGGTGGGCCGCGACCTCGGGGGTGACCAGGTCGAAGTAGGCGGCCTGCCCCTTCCACTCACACCACGAGGCGCCCTCGGTCGGACGCAGCGCGCCGTCGACGAAGGCGGCTGCCGGGATGTAGTAGGTCGGCGGGTGGCTCGTCTCGAGCACGCGCCACCCGTGGGTCGCCGACGCGATGGTCTGTCCGCCGAGCTCGATCGTGATCGACCCGGCGAACGTCTCGAGGCGGGGCGGTCGCGGGTAGTCCCACACCGATTCCTGGCCGGGACCGGGCTTCTCCGGGGTCGGGTGTCGCATCACTCCAGCGTACGGGCGGCGCATGCGTGCGCCAGGAGCTTCCGTACGCTCACGAAGTGAGCACCGAGATCGACCACCGCCCCGGCGACTGGGAAGTCGAGACGCTGCGCAGGTCCCGGTGGGACTCGCTGCGACGACTCATGCGGGCCAAACCGCCGCTGACCCGCGAGTCGATCACCGTCGTCGACCAGCCCATGCTCAAGCGCGCGGTGACCGCGGCCGCGCTGGGCAACACCATGGAGTGGTTCGACTTCGGCGTGTACGGCTACCTCGCCGCCACGCTGGGCAAGGTCTTCTACCCGTCCGCGTCCAGCAGTGCCCAGCTGCTCGCCACGTTCGCCACGTTCGCGGCCGCGTTCATCGTCCGGCCGCTCGGCGGGCTGTTCTTCGGCCCCCTCGGCGACAGGATCGGCCGGCAGAAGGTCCTCGCGGCCACGATGATCATGATGTCGATCGGCACGTTCGCGGTCGGACTGATCCCCAGCTACGGCTCCATCGGCATCTGGGCACCGATACTCCTGCTCGTCGCGCGGATGGTGCAGGGCTTCTCGACCGGCGGCGAGTACGGCGGTGCGACCACGTTCATCGCCGAGTACGCGCCCGACCGACGGCGCGGGTTCCTCGGCAGCTGGCTCGATTTCGGCACGTTCATCGGGTACTCGATGGGCTCGCTGCTGGTGACCGTCCTCAACGCGGGACTGGGCGAGGCCACGATGACCGACTGGGGTTGGCGGATCCCGTTCTTCATCGCCGGGCCGATGGGCATCATCGGCCTGTACCTGCGACTCAAACTCGAGGACACACCCGCCTACCGCGCCCAACTCGACGAGCACGAGGCGAAGGTGAAGGAGACCCAGACCGCGGGTCGCAACATCCGCACCGTCGTCGTCGACCACTGGCGCGCGCTGCTCATCTGCATCGGCCTGGTGGTCCTCTACAACGTCACCAACTACATGGTGACCGCCTACCTCCCCACGTATTTCACCGACGTGATCGGCCGCAGTCAGCTGAGCGCGGACCTGCTGGTCCTGTTGGCGATGCTCGTCGTCGTCGGGCTCATCGTCGTGATCGGACGGCTGTCGGATCACGTCGGACGACGACCGGTGTTCGCCGCCGCCGCCGTCGGGCAGATCGTCCTGGCGGTCCCGGCCTTCTGGCTGCTCGACCAGAAACCGCTGTGGGCCCCGATCGTGGCGTGCATCGTCCTCGGTGTGCTGTTGGCCGGTTTCGCCGCACCGACGGCCGCGACGCTGCCCGCGCTGTTCCCCACCGTCGTGCGGTACGGCGCACTCTCGATCGGGTTCAACGTCGCGGTGTCCGCGTTCGGTGGCACGACGCCGCTGGTCACCTCGGCGCTGGTGACCGCATCCGGCAACCACCTGATGCCGGGGTTCTACCTCGTCGCCGGCGGCGTCGTGGGCCTGGTCGCCGTCCTGTTCCTCCGCGAGACGGCCACCGCCCCGCTCGCCGGATCACCCCCGCAGGTCGACGACGCCGACGAGGCCACGCGTCTCTTCGCCGAGGCGAAAGAGGCTGTGGCGCAGAAGAGCTGACGCTCAGCGCGGAGTCGCCTGGGGATAACCGCGACGAATGGTGCGGGCGAGGATCCCCAGTGTCGCCCGGAGCGACTCCGGGTTGATGACGGGGAACAGCCCGGCGTCGCGGTAGTCGGGGTGGATGTCCGACCAGTCCATGTAGGACGTGACATCGGTTGCGTCGCCGTTCGGTTCGAGCCGGTACCCGTAGACGTGACCGATCGGTGGCCGCATCACCCCGACGATGGTCCAGGCGATCTCGCGGTCGGGGACGAACGTGGTCACGGTGACCGTGACGTCGTACTCCCCCATCGGCCGGTCGCCGAGAGCCTCGCGGTCCATGTGCACCACGAACGTGTCGCCGGCCGCGGTGACGCGGTCCCCGTCGGCGGCCATGAGCATCCCGGACGAGTCGATCGCCACGTGCCCCTGAGGGTCCGTCAGCACAGCGAAGATCGCGTCGGCCGGCGCGTCGATGCGACGGTGCGCCTCGAGTCGTGTCGTCTCGGTTCCCATGGCGCGAGGCTACGTCGCGCGCGCCCCGGAGAACTCGCGGTAGAGCTCCGGCAGGAACCGCGACAAGTGGTTCATCTCCTGACCGCAGTGCAGCAGCAGGTTCCGGGCGACGTCGACGCCGAGGAACAGGTCGCCCGGGTCGACCGCGGGGCCACGACCGATCGCGCACGCCGCCTGGCCGAGGTCGGGCACGTGCAGACCACGGATGTTCAGGTAGAAGCGGCTGCGCATCTCGACACCGCCCGACACGGGACGCACCTGATGCGCGAGCCACCCGAGATCGACCGGGGCGATGGAACTCCCGACGCGACCCGCGATGATCGTGTGGCCGTCGGGAACGGTCAGCCCGACGCTGCGCGGGTCACGGAAGGCGATGCCGAGCTGCTGCAGCTTGGGGCCGATGTACTCGTCGACGTAGCTGATGTTCCCGACGTACCGAGCGCGGTCGGTGATCGGGGCAGAGGTCAGGTCGGTCTTCAACCCCGCGTACTCATGCGCGTCGGGGTGCCACAGCTTGTACTTGGCCGACTCGTTCGAGTGCCACCCGAACCACCAGTCCCACATCGCCGCGGTGTTGCGGGGCATCGTGGTGAGCACCGCGACGAACAGGACGCCGTCCGACCGCTGCCCGTAGCCGAACTCGATCGGTGAATATCCCGAGGGCTTCAGGTCCGCGGCGATCTGCTCGAACGGGGGGATCGACCCGGCGGGCAGAGGCGGCCCCGCGAAAGCGTCGGCGACACCTTGCTGCGGCGGATCGGTGCGGGTCTTGAAGTACTTCGCGTACGGCTTCGCGTAGTCCTCGGTGCGATAGCCCTGATAGCGGACCGTGCAGTTCTGACCCACGGCACTCCCCGTGCTCGAGGGCGGGGTGTCGGCGCTCGCCGTCCCCGCCACCGCTCCCCCGGCGATCGCCCCCGCGGCCGTCGCCGCGCTCACCAGGAACTGACGCCTCCCCATGCTCAACATCGGTTGAGTGTAGGTCGACCGGCGCTCGAGGCGCCAGATCGTTCGCATCGGGTTGGGCATCCTCCGACACAGGTCGGTGGACTACCGTGTCCTCACCAACAGCTGTTCGACCGCGTCGGGGGTCGGTCGCCGCCACGAAAGGGCAGACCCATCGACGCTCGATCCGCATCTGCAAGCTCCCCGGATGCCGGCACCGACGGTCCCGCGCCCACGCCGGGGTCGACCCGCCGCGACACGATCATGGCCGCGGCCGTCGTCGTCCTGGCCGAGCGCGGTCCCCGCGGGTTCACGCACCGCGCGGTCGACGCGCAGGCCGGCCTCGGACAGGGGGCGGTCAACTACCACGCCCCGTCGCGGTCGAAGTTGCTGTCGCTGGCGCTGGAGGAGGTCTTCCGCCGCGACCTCGAGACCGTCGTGCGGTTCTTCGCCCTCGAGGACTGGTCACCGGGGTCGGTCGTCGCCGCGCTGACCGGGTTCGTCCGTGAGATGACGACCGGGGACAACCGGCTGCGCGTGATCGCGCGCCACCACCTCCGTGGGGAGTCGGTGACCAGCCCGGAGGTCAAGGCAGCCTTCGACGAGCAGCAGGCGCAGTTCGTGCGGACCGTGAGCGAGGGTTTCGCCGCGGCGGGCAACCCGATCGGCCCCGCCCGCGCGGAACTCTTCCGGATCGCCGTCGACGGACTCATGGCCCGACAGACGATGTACGGCGCGGAACCCCTCCCCGACGGGGTCCTCGACGAGATCGCGTGGTTGATCGTCGACCCGTCTCGATCGGCCTGATCGGTATCCACAGCCCCCGTTTGTCCCGTGCATACGTACGTGATTAACTCTGCTCAACATTTCGTCTGGGGGTAGCGGACGGCTCGGGGTCGGCACGTGCGGTCCTGGGCTGCGCGCCGGACCGACCACGAGGAGAACGACCGTGTCACAGCGTCATTCGCAGCGGATGACCCGTACGACCGCCGGCGTGGTGCTGGCAGCAGCGATCGCCTCGGCCGCCGCGGGCCAGGCCGTCGCGGCCCCGGCACCGGGTACCGCGCCGCCGAGCAACGAGACGGCGCCCGGCACCGCACCGGAGTCCGCCCCGGGCACGGCACCCGGGACCGCCCCCGGCACACCGACGCCGCAGGCACCGCCCCCGCCCGCAGGGCCCAGCATCATCCCGGCGCCGACCTACGACGCACCGGTCATCTACGAGGACTCCCCCGGCTACACCCCGCCGGTCTATTCCGGGAACTACAACCCGATCCCGCCGGTGCTCACCGCCCCGCGCCGGGTCGCGCCGGTGAACCCGATCCTGCCGCGGCCGGGCGTCATCAAGCTCGGCAACATCCGGACTCCGCAGCCGGCGTGGCTGTCGGACGCCGACGCCCGCAACCTCAACGGCCAGGCCGCGACCATCGAGGCCCGCGTCGCCACGTACTACGAGTCCATCGGCTTCCCGAAGGACCAGGCCGCCCGCACCGCGGCCTCCACCACCGTCGGCATCCTCCTTGGTGGCGCCACCGGCGCGGCCATAGGTGCAGTCCCCGGCGCCATCATCGGTCTCCCGGTCGGCGCCGGTGTCGGCGCGCTGACAGGTTTGGCCATCGGCGCAGCTATCTCTGCGCCGGCCGGCTTCGTTCTCGCTGGCCCCGGCGCAGGGACCGGCGCGCTCATCGGCCTTGGTGTCGGTCCGGTTGCCGGCGCGGCAGGCGGTGCTGCACTCGGCGCCCTCATCGGTGGCGGTATCGGCGGCGCGATCGGCTACGCCGTCGGCGCCGGCGATCCGGGTGGTAACCCGAACGCTCCGATCGGCGGCGCGACGAACGAGGACCCGAGCAAGTCCAAGCCCGCTCCCCCGAACCCGGACGCGAACCAGTACGAGCTGCACGGCACCGGGGTCGACTACGTCGTGGCCAAGAACGGCGACGTCTCGGGCTCGGTGAAGGTCGGCGGTGCGACGGTGCCGATCTCGATCGGCCACGACGCCGCGGACGCGCCGTACAAGGCGGCCGGTGTCTTCGCGCAGACCGCGCGGGACTCCGTCACCGCGGCGGTGGTCAACTTCGGCAAGGAGGCGCAGAAGGCGTTCCCGGGCCTGCAGATCGAGTACCCGCAGTACGCCGCCGCGTCGACCGGGGGCAAGCACCGCAGGTGATCCGGCCCCACCAGTAATCTGCGTCAGGTGTCGCGCCTCCGCATCATCGGCTCGCTCGGGCTGCTCGCCGGGACGATCGGCGTCTCGGGCTGCGGCGGGTCACCTGCTCCGGACTACGCGACCGCGCCGTCCGGGTCGGTGTCAGTTGCCGCGCTGCCCGCCGAGTCCCCGATCGAGTGCGATCCGTCGACAGCTGCGCCCGGCGAGACCGTGACGCGCGGTCCGGGGGACTATCAGTCGGCACTCGGGGTGGTGGCCGACTACCACTGGTCGATCATCACCGCCCGCGACGCCGCCCGCGCCAAGCGCGCCATCCGGGAGAACCAGCCGATGGGCACGGATCCCCTGATCGACGCCGCGCTCACCGGCTTCCCCGTCGGGAGCACCTACTGCCTACGGATGCGACAGACCGCACCCGACACGGTGCTGCTGACGCTGACCACCCGACCGCCGGGCGGCGGCACCACGAGCTTCGCCCTTCGTGCGACGGTCGACGGTGTGCCCGGCGACATGAAGATCCGGGGTGAGGTGTCGCAGTGACCAACAGCCCCGATCGCCCGACCCAGGACGAACCCGACTCCCCCGACGAGCAGCCGAACCGCCCCGAGCAGCCTGAGCGCCCCGAGCCGCCGCGGGCGTCGCTGCCCGAACCTCCCTGGTTCGCGATGCGCGAGCCGGAACCGCCCCGCGGGTCACCCGAGGCGCCACCGCTCGCCGCAGCCGAGTACCGCTCGCCCGAATCGTGGTCGGCGGGCCTCGAACAGCTCGCCGTCGCGGGCCGGGAACGCGCCCGGACCAGCCGTCGCCGACCGACCCGGCTCCTCGTCGCGGCCGTCGTCCTGGTCGTCGTCGCCGTCGCTGCGGGTGTGACTGTTTTCCTCGTACATGGCGACTCCTCCACCAGCGCCGCCCGGGTCCCGTTCTGCGACCCGGGGACACGTGGTGACGCGACGACCATCGCGGGGGGCCAGGATCCGACAACCCCGGTGGGTGCGGTCGCTGCCTTCCTGAAAGCAGCGGTCACCGACCGTTCCGTCGCCGGTGCCCGGGCCACGATGTCGACCGGGGCGGTCACCCCGTCGACCGACGAGCTCCAGACCTGGATCTCGGCACTCCCCGCGTCGACAGACGGCTGGTGCGCCACCGTGACGACGACCGAGTCGACCGCGCGACTGCTCGTCGACGTCCGCATCCGCACCGCAGACGGCGTCGGGACCGTCGCCCGTCAGGACAGTGTCTACGTGTCCTCGCCCTCACCCGATCGCTGGACCCTCGACGCCATCGTCGGAGCGTCGACGAGCTGATCAGCCCAGCGGCGACGTCCGGTTACCGATCTTGTCGGTCGTCTCGAGGGGAACGCGAGTGGCGTTCAGGAACAGGCTGAGAAGGCTGAACCATGCGATGGTGGCGATGTACTTGCGAGTGAATAGAGCACCGAAGGTCTCGAGCATCGTCGCCAGCGTCTCGTCCGTGAGCGTTGCCGCCGGCGAGTACATCTCGTCCACCGCCGTGCACAGCAGCACGAACTCCTCGTCGATGCCGGTGACCGCATCGTCCGCCGCGACGGCGTCGATCTCGTGGGCGCTGAGTCCCGCGTTGCGCGCCATCTGCTCGTTTGCCTGCCACTCGTAGGGTGCGTTCAGCACGGCTGCTGCCCGCAGGATGATCACCTCGCGGTGACGTGCGTCGATCCCCTCCGTGCCGAAGATCGCGCGAACCATCCCGATCAGGCCGGGGTGGATGTCCGCGGTCCCCGCGAACATCTTCACGACGTTGAGCGTGGTGGCGGGGTCGTAGTCGTCGCCGATGACACGCCTGATCTCGTCATCCGTGGGCAGCGGTACCGAGATATGCGCGTCGTAGGTGGCCGGTCGAGCCATCGTCGTTTCCCTCTCATCAGTATCCCGTCTGGATACTTTCGGTATACCACCGTAGGGTTGCGGTGTGCCAGCCACCGATCGCTCACACGACGTCTACGCCGCACTGCGGGACCAGATCGTTCGTGGGGACATGCCCGCGGGGACGGTCCTCAGCGAGAGCGAGATCGCCGCGGCGATGTCGGTGTCGCGAACACCCGTTCGCCAGGCCGTCGCCCGCCTTCGGCGGGACGGCCTGCTGCATCAGCCCCCGGGCCGCTCCGCGGTGGTCACCGCGGTGTCTGCCGAGACGGCGGTCGAGCTCTACCAGGCACGGGAAGCGCTCGAGCCCTACGCACTGACGTTGGTCGCGCGATCGCGGGAACGCGACCATTTCACCTCACTCGCGGGCTCTTTCAACGAGCTCGCCTCCGCCGACCGCATCGACCTCGACGATCTGCACGCCCTGTCCCGGGAGTTCGACGCGCAGGTGCGGAAGCGCTGCGGGAACGGTTACATCGCGCGCCTGCTGGAGGAACTGTCGGTGCACACGGCGCGATTGCGCATGCTCGCCCGGGGTGACCAGGACCGCCTGCACGCGAGTGCCCGCCAGCGCTCGGCGATCGCTCACGCGGTCGCGCGGGGCGACGGGCCTGAGGCGGCCCGGCTCGAGGCGGCACGTCTGTCGGACAGCCTGGCCGTGGTGCTGCGCGAACTGCTCGGGACCACGGTCGGCATCCACCGGGGTGAGCCGATCGCGTGATCGTCCGGCGATTTCGCTGTCGACGAACACCGGGGTTGAGCGGGAACACCTCAAGTCCAGGGTCAGTTGAGCGGTCAGTGCTCAACACTGGAGGAAGCATGAGCGAACGTCTCCCCGTCCTGTTCCTGACCAACCCGATCGTCCTGCCCGGGATGGTCGTTCCCCTCGAACTCGATGACGCCGCACGCGCCGCCGTCGACGCGGCACAGGCCGCCGGCGGCTCGAAGAAGCTGCTCGTCGCGCCGCGCCTCGAGGACCGTTACCCGTCGCACGGTGTCGTCGCATCGATCGTGCAAGTCGGGCGCCTCGCCGGTGGCGAACCGGCCGCCGTCGTGAAGGGCGAGTCCCGCGCCCACATCGGGTCCGGCACCACCGGCCCCGGCGCCGCATTGTGGGTCGAGGTCGACCTCGTCGAGGAGGGCCCCGTCACCGACGAGGTCCGCGAGCTCGCCGCCGAGTACAAAAAACTCGTCCTGGCGATCCTGCAGCGCCGCGAGGCGTGGCAGGTCATCGACTCCGTCAACCGGCTCACCGAGCCGTCGGCGCTCGCCGACACCGCCGGCTACGCGTCGTATCTCAGCGACGTCCAGAAGCGCCAGCTCCTGGAGACCCCCGACGTCGCCGACC
Source organism: Williamsia serinedens (assembly GCF_024171725.1). Taxonomy (GTDB): domain Bacteria; phylum Actinomycetota; class Actinomycetes; order Mycobacteriales; family Mycobacteriaceae; genus Williamsia_A; species Williamsia_A serinedens. The sequence continues at coordinate 473,313 of NZ_JAMTCG010000002.1, read as the reverse complement.
GTCTGCGCGCACTGATCGGCTGGACCACGGACCACCTCGCCGAGGTGGAGGTGAACGACAAGATCGCCGACGACGTCCGTGACGGCATGGAGAAGCAGCAGAAGGAGTTCCTGCTCCGTCAGCAGCTCGCCGCCATCCGCAAGGAGCTCGGCGAGGGTGAGCCGGAGGGCTCCGACGACTACCGCGCCCGCGTCGAGGCGGCCGATCTGCCCGATGCTGTCCGCACGGCGGCGATGCGCGAGGTCGACAAGTTGGAGCGCGCCAGCGACCAGAGCCCCGAGACCGGCTGGATCCGCACCTGGCTCGACACCGTGCTGGACCTGCCGTGGTCGGTGACGACCACCGACTCGACCGACATCGTCGAGGCGCGGCGCATCCTGGACGCCGATCACCACGGGCTGTCGGACGTGAAGGACCGCATCGTCGAGTACCTCGCCGTGCGTGCCCGTCGCGCCGACCGCGGCCTGCAGGTCGTCGGCGGACGCGGTTCGGGTGCCGTGCTGGCACTCGCCGGCCCTCCCGGGGTCGGCAAGACGTCACTGGGCGAGAGCGTCGCGAAGGCGTTGGGGCGCAACTTCGTCCGTGTCGCGCTCGGTGGTGTGCGCGACGAGGCCGAGATCCGTGGGCACCGGCGCACCTACGTCGGAGCGCTGCCCGGCCGCATCGTGCGAGCGATCAACGAGGCCGGTTCGATGAACCCTGTCGTCCTGCTCGACGAGGTCGACAAGGTCGGGTCGGACTTCCGCGGCGACCCCGCGGCGGCTCTGCTGGAGGTGCTCGACCCGGCGCAGAACCACACGTTCCGTGACCACTACCTCGATCTCGACCTCGACCTGTCCGACGTCGTGTTCCTCGCGACCGCCAATGTGGTGGAACAGATCCCGGGTCCGCTGTTGGACCGCATGGAGCTGATCACCATCGACGGGTACACCGAGGACGACAAGGTCGCCATCGCGCGTGACCACCTGCTGCCCCGGCAGCGGGAGCGTGCGGCGTTGACCGAGGACGAGGTGGTCATCACCGACGAGGCTCTGCGGGAGATCGCCGCGAATCACACCCGGGAACCCGGTGTGCGACAGTTCGAGAGGTTCCTCGCCACGGCACTGCGGAAGGCTGCGACGCGTCTGGCGGACGGGTCGACGGAAGCGGTGACCGTCGACGTCGACAACCTCACCGACTTCATCGGCAAGCCGCGCTTCACCCCGGACTCCGACGAGCGGACCGCGGTGCCCGGCGTCGCGACGGGTCTGGCCGTGACCGGCATGGGTGGCGACGTCCTCTACATCGAGGCGACCGCGACCGACGGCAAGCCGGGTCTGAACCTGACCGGTCAGCTCGGCGACGTGATGAAGGAATCGGCGCAGATCGCGCTGTCCTACGTGCGATCGCACGCGGCCGAGCTCGGCGTCGACCCCGCCGCGCTCGAGAAGGGCATCCACGTCCACGTCCCGGCGGGGGCGATCCCCAAGGACGGGCCGTCGGCCGGCGTCACCATGGTCACCGCGCTGGTGTCGATGGCGACCGGGCGCCGCGTCCGCGCGGACGTCGGCATGACCGGTGAGGTCACGCTGAACGGCCGGGTCCTGCCGATCGGTGGCGTGAAGCAGAAGCTCCTCGCCGCCCAGCGGGCCGGGTTGTCGACCGTCTTCGTGCCGCACCGCAACGCGCCCGATCTGGATGACGTCCCGGCCGAGGTGCTCGAGGCGCTGGACGTGCGCCCGATGACCGACGTCGCCGACATCGTCGCGGTCGCGCTGGAAGAGGCACCGGCGCAGGTGACGGCAGCCGCCTGATCGATCAGTCGCAGCACGCGCAGGTGTGGCCCGGGTCCGTGTCGGACCCGGGCCACGCCGGTGCGCAGCAGGACTCGCCTCGCCATGCGTTCAGGCCCTCACGGACCGCGATGGCTGCGATGACGAGAGCGGCGATCGGGTCGGCCCACGACCATCCGAGCAGGCTGTTGACCACGAGGCCGGCGAGCACGACCGCGGACAGGTAGGTGCACAGCAGGGTCTGCTTGGAGTCCGCCACCGCAGACATCGAACCGAGTTCGCGTCCCGCGCGACGCTGCGCGTACGACAGCACCGGCATGACCACGAGACTCAGCGCAGTCAGGGCGATCCCGACCGTCGAGTGTCGGGCGTCGTCCGCGCCGAGGAGGGTGCGGACCGCGTCGACGGTCACGTAGGCGGCGAGCGCGAAGAACGACATCGCGATGACCCGGAGGGCGACGCGCTCACGTGACTCAGGGTCGCGACCGGCGAATTGCCAGGCGACGGCCGCGGCCGACGACACCTCGATGACCGAGTCGAGTCCGAACCCGATCAACGCCGTCGACGAGACGCGGCTGCCCTCGACGAGGGCCACCGCCGCCTCGACGACGTTGTACGAGATGGTGATCGCGACGAACCACCGGATCCGTCGTGTCACGACGGACCGGCGCGAATCGGTGAGTGTCACCATCAGCAGCATCCGTCGCTGCCGGAGTCCGGACAGCAGGTGGGATCGACGGCAAGGACCAGTCCGGTCAGCTCCTGCAGAGCACGGCTGATCCGCTCATCGGCGAGTTCGTACCGCACTCGCCGTCCCTGGGGTACTGCGACTACCAGCCCGCACCCGCGCAGACATGCGAGGTGGTTCGACACGATCTGTCGCGACACCCCCAGCTTCTCGGCGAGGTCGGACGGGTGAGACGGCGACGCGCTGAGCAGCAGGAGCACGCGCACTCGTGTGGGGTCGGACAGCGCCTGTCCGAACCGGACAAGAGCGTCGTGTCGCAGTGCCGTCGTCATGGGCGATAACGATACAGATGGCGCTGTACTGACAACGCGGTCCCTACACTGACCTGCATGGTGATGGCGGATCGTCCCGAGGTGGAGACCGCGTCGGCGCCGGTGACGGCCCTGGCGATGGTCGGATTGGCCGAAAGCATGCTGAACGGTCTCGCGCGGGTCCCGTTCCGGAAGTTCTGGCGGGGTCCGGGCGGACTGCTCGACAACATCGGGCAGTCGGTGACCCGGCAGACCATCCGGTCGTTCATGGGCTACGCGATGTCGTTGCCGATCGACGAGTTCCGGTCGATGGAGAAGATCCTCGACGAGATCTGCCGCACCGTGATGCCCCCGTTCATCAGCGTCACCGACAACGTCGAGATCACCGACGACACGATCGGCGGCGTCGAGGGCATCTGGTGTCGGTCGAAGGCGAGTTCCGACGAGTACGTCGAGCAGGTCACGGACAAGGAGACCATCACCGCGACGGTGCTCTACCTCCACGGCGGCGGCTACATCGGGACGTCACCGATCATGTACTCCGCCTTCGCCGCATCGCTGGTGAACATCACCGGCTACGAGGTGTTCATCGCCGACTACCGGATGGCCCCCGAGTTCCCCTTCCCCGCCGGCGTGCACGACGCCGCCGACGTCTACCGGGGTCTGCTCGAACGCGGCGTCGACCCCGAGCACCTCGTCGTCGCCGGCGATTCCGGTGGCGGCGGCCTCGCGACGTCGCTGGTCTCGTACCTGCACGATCACGAGCTGCCGAAACCTGCTGCGGTGATGCTTTTCTCGCCCGAGGTCGATCTGGACCTCAACCACCCGTCGATCACCGAGAACGCCCAGCTCGACATCCTTCCGTGGAACGTGCCGGTGAGCCCGTACCTGCAGGGCGTGCAGCCCAACGACGAGCGGGTGTCGGCGATCTACGCCAAGCCGCATCCGGATTGGTTCCCGCCCACGTTCGTCTGCTGGGGCGCGGACGAGATGTTCCGTGACGGGATCCGCAAATTCGCCAACGGCCTGTCCGCGGCAGGCGTCACGGTGTACGCGATGGAGGAGGAGGGCATGTTCCACGTGTTCCCGATCCTCATGCCGTGGGCCGAGTCGTCCCGACGGGTGTTCCGCGCGCTGCGTGAGTTGTCGCACCGCCACGTCGAATCCGACCCGAACGCCATCGCCACCCACTGAGCAGATGGCGTACGACGAGGCGCTGGCCGACCGCATCCGCGATGCGATGGAGACCGAGCCGCACCTCACCGAGAAGCGGATGTTCGGCGGGTTGGCCTTTCTCGTCGACGGTCACATGGCCGTGGTCATCCTGAGCAAGCAGCAGGGGTTGATGATCCGTGTCGACCCCGACGAAGCCGATGCGCTGCTCGCACGCGACCACGTGAACCCGATGATCATGTCCGGCAAACCCGCTCGTGGTTGGTTGCGCATCGATCCACCCGGTCTCGTCGACGACGACGACCTCGGCGACTGGGTGGACCGCGCGGCGGCGTTCGTGCTCACGCTGCCGGCGAAGTGAGTCACCCCTCGGGTTCTGCTGCGTCGCCGTCGATCTGACGGGCGTCGTACAGGACCATCAGCGCGACGACGACCATCGCCCCCCCGCACACGGCGACCGCAGGAGTGCCGAGCCACCGGGAGATCACGGCACCGACCACCGCTCCCCCGGCGAACGCAGCGACGACCGCGGAGTAGAGCGCACACCGACGACGACTGTCGCTGTCGCGCTGGGTGATCACCGCATGCACCGACTCGACGAAACGCATCAGGTTGCCGGTCGTCGCGATGGTGATGATGGGCAAACCACCGATCGACCGGAAGAGTTCCATCTGCATCGCCGCGACGAAGGCGATCGGCACAGTGACGACCACGTTCGGCCAGGAAGCCGGGACGGCGGCAACGAGCCCCAGGACGACGGCCTGCGCGAGCGTCACGGACAACAGCAGTGACGCGCTGGTCGCGTCACGCCACCACGTCCGCAGCATCGTCGCCACCAGGACACCGACGACGAACGCCAGGATCGACCACAGGTGGGCGACAGCGCGGTGCCACTCGCCCGCGGCGCTCGACGTCGCGAGCAGGATGACGTTGCCGGTCTGCGTGTTCGCGAACACTCCCCCGCGCGTCAGGTATGTGTACGCGTCGAGGAAGCCGCCCACGCCGATGAGGATCAACACGAACCGCGGCGTCGACGCCGTCGCCACACCTCTCGTCACAGACAAAGAGTCTGTCGGTCCGGCGACTGCAGCGCCTGAGACTCTGCGCGTATGTCCGATAAGCGTGATTCCCCGTCTTCTCCGACTTCTCGAAGGCTGGTATGAGCGATCCTCATCCTCAAGGGACCCGCACTGCGACTGCGAGTCCCAGAAGGAACGCGGTCTCGACCCGTAGTTCGACCCGGCGACGATCGGCGTCGTCGCTGCGCACTTCTGGGATCAACGCCGGACAACCGCCGACGCGCATAAGGATCCCCCCAGTGCATTATCAGGTCAAGCCCACTGAGTAATGAGTTCGCGCGCTGCACGTCTGACTTGCTCCGACATGTGTCCACTTCTGTAGCGATCAAGAATTCCGTAGACCACCGTCTGAAAATCTTTCGATGCAGCGAATTTACCGCGAACTAATCGCAGCTCCCGGACGATTGCAAAGGGCATGGCCATACCGTCCTCGCGACTCAGCGCCTCGATGCGTTCTAGGATCCGTCCTGACGGCGAGCCGTCTCGAGACAGAGATTGAATTATTCCTCTCGCGCTGGACGCCCGTACCTCAGCGTCTTCATCATAGGAAAGCCTTACTAAAATCCACAACAGTTCCGGACGGAATTCGATCCTTACAGCCTCAGCAAGGGCAACGCACCCATCTCGGCGAGTGGTAAGCGAAGGAGACGCGGACAAGAGCGTGAGATAGTGGGCAACCTCATCAGGCGACAACAATTGATACGCGATGGCGAATTCTAATGCGGAAATGAATACTTCGGAATCCGGATCGCCGAACATCGAAACCGGCGATCGTTGATTAACGAGCTGGGTGACCCGTTCCGCGTAAGTGGCGAGGACATTAGCCGGAATTGATGGCGTCTCGCGGGCCAGCCGACCTAATGCTACGGAACGATCGTTCCGGGGGACGTTGGCGTCAAAGATGAAGTCGAGCACCTCGCCGCAATATTCTTCGTCGGGGTCCTCGATCAAAAGCAAAGTAGCTATCTCACCCGGATCGTAAGCCCAACCCGAGAACTGTCCCTGGCGCGCGTTGCTACGGATCTGATAAAGCTTCTCCGACGCCAGGCGCTTCGACACTCGAAGTTTTGAGTTCGGAAAGTCCCGGCCGAGTGCAATAGTTGCGTTAAATAGTTCTACTACGTCGGAGAGATCCGACGGTGTGCCCTCGAGGCGTTCGCTAAGCAGGTCTTCACTTCTGGTCAACTGCAGATAGGCGCGCATCGTGGCTCGACCGATATCGGCATTCCGACCCAGGGCCGACTTCCAGCTTTCCGCGACAGCACCCGTGGCCGGACGCGTTACGTCCAGTATGTTCAGGGCGCGGCCGATCAGGCGATCCCACAGCTCATCGGAAGAATACTGCGTCGCCACATCCGCAAGTGTTGCTGCAATACGGTCGGCCTCTCCGACCGTGTTCGCCAGCGTGGCCAAGGTGGTCCAAGCCGCCTCCGCCCAGGTCGTTTCATGCCGCCACCTGCCCACCATCCTGGATTCGCCGTGCTCGACTTCGTTCGCCACCAGATCGAATGCCGCGCGCGCGTCGTCTGCAGTCATTAAGTCCGCAGAGTGCTTTAAAACGGACAACTCCGCAACATCAACGTTGCCCAACCTCCGGCGTGTTCTAACTATCTGTCGCGCATCCCTAGTGACGGCCGCCAATGGCCCGGACGAACGCAATGCCCTCACGAATCGAGATAGCGTCTTATCGTCGCCAGAACGTCGGAGTAGGCGAAGAATATCCTCGGCGAATTCAACGGAGAACGGCCTTTCGGCCTGAACAACTCTGAATAATGCCAGCTCCTTCCTAGTCTCCCTCGACGCTTGATGCCCAAGCAATTCATAGCGGAGCAATGAGTAGAAGATATCCGGCCGTGTTCGACCAATTGTCGTTGCGCTGCTTGGAACAATGTCGCCGAATTTATCCTCGACGAGCCGTTCGTACTCATTTGCGGCGTCGCGACTGATGGTCAATAGTAACTCAGATCGAGGAGAGCGTATCCGAGCGAAAATGGAGTCAAATGGGTTATTCGAGAGACTGGAATTGGCCGTACCGGCGTTTTCGGTCCAGAACTGTCCGGGCGACAGGCTCCACGCCGACCGTTGCAGGGCCGCGACCATTCGAGAAACTATTATGTGAGGCGGTTCGCCCGTTCCCGAGTTGGTCGGAAAATCAGCGCACTGCCGCGAATCTACGGTTTCTAAAATCTCATACGCCAGCTTGGCGTCAGAAATTGGCGAAAGACCAGCGTCAAGTCTTCGCAGACCCCTTTGCGCAAGCAAGGCACTCCGCCAGACTCTAGATTCATGGGAGTCGTTAAGCGCCTCGAGGTGCTGCAACTGAGACGTAAGGATTTGTTCGCACTGGTCATAGTCTTCCAGCTCTGCCAGACAAGCCGAAACAAAGATGGCAAGAGCGCAGCATTCGGGGACTGTTTCAGCGGTCTGACTTTCCGACTCTAAGTGGCTAGACAGACTTTCAATGCCCAGATGCTGTTCGCGAAAGTCGAGTGACTGAAGGGCGGCGTGCAAGTATTCTGGCATTTCGTGATGGGGTTCGTCCGACGCGAGTGCGCGTAATTGCGCACGTCCCCATGGATTTTGGCCGAGCACGATCGCGGCGAGAACGGCGGGCGGCCTAGACAAATTGTCGTCATTCGAGAAATTTGGATGAGGCGCGATCTCGTGTGGGCTTATCAACGCCGCTAGCCATTCTAAACTCACAGCCGATCCCTTCCTTCGCTGTTGGCGTAAATGAGCTGACGACGCCGGGGATCGGCGGCAACTATGCCGGTGAACCACCGGAGTAGGCCATCACCGAAACTCTCAACGTCAGAGAACTCCTTGACTGCTAGCCGATGAGCAGAACCATCACTTGCCGCGTCATGAAGAATTTCTTTTACAGCGGCTAGCTTTTGCACCGCCGGGGTGTTTGGCGCGGCCACCATAAGCGATACTGTTCGAGTACGAAACCTTTGATCGAGTCTCTGCAGAAGCGGAGTTGGCTGGTATATGTCGTTGACTAAACGGTCAGGTCGCTGAATCGCCACAAGTATGGATGCGTCCATGCCGGCGGGAGCGGCTATCCGATCGACAAAAACCACCGCTTCGGTTGTAAGTCGGTTACGAACTTCGTTATACACATCCACCCAATCAGTAAGGTCAATATCAGAATTTACCTCAGTCACAAGGACTAGCGGACCAGGTAGATTCTGGCTCGCCATTGGGGGCTTGTTAGCCTTTTCGGCTAGGGATGCATACCATTCCTGCCGGCGGCTAGAAATTTCACGAATTACGCCACCAAGCCATGCAGCAGATGGCGAGTCCGCGGTTTCAGGCTTCACCAACTTTTTATGGCCACAATCGAGAAGCTTAATTTGCGCCTCGCGCACCCCGAAAGTTGCACTTAATTCATCGACCATCCGGTCCTTTGTCCCGGCGCACACGAAACGCGGAATTTGTACCTTCCCATTCGACGGCGCCACATCAATATCAACATTAACGTGATTACTGAAGAATTCCTCAATATCGCCTTGTATACCCGAGTGTCGTCGGAGGTAGAACGACTCCCTTAGTGCGATGGCCGACCAACTGCGGACCCACTTCGAGCCGAGTCTAGGGCTGCCGAAGACGATAACACCGGCGATAATTCCGACTTCAGGGTAGCTCCCCTTCTTCTGCTGGTGGAATCGGCGTACCGCATCCTCGGCTATTAAGCCGCCCAGGCTGTGACCGACCAAATAGATTTCTTGGTAATCATTCGCAACTTGTGTGAGATGGTTCGCTAATTGACGCGACCTAACTTGTGGCGAAGGGCGTCGGCGAAGTAGGGATTTGGCTCCCTTGTAGTAGCGAAAGATGGCCGAATCTTTGGAGGCGCCGCCCAGCCCATCGATAGCCAGTTCGGGGAACTTCGCCCAGGTATCTTCGCTCCCCCCGAGTCCGTGGACGAATACGATTAATGTTCTAGATGCTCCCGCCTGTGCTCTAATCAGGACAAAGTTGCTGTCGAGTTCAGTACGCACATGCTTCGTCGAACTCAATGCTCCTGCTCCCCCCAACGATCTCGCCAGAGTAGCCCGCGGCTTTTGAGCAGCGCGCCCGCATCTGCAATTTGTGAATCACTCAGGGGACGACGTTCACCATGCGGCCGGGAACATAGATCACCTTGCGCGGCTCGCCGTCGAGCAAGGCGGCGATCTTGTCGTCTGCCAGCGCAGCACCGACGACGGTCGCCTCATCGGCCTCGGCCGCGACGGTGATCCTGCTGCGCACCTTGCCCTTCACCTGCACCGGGATCTCCACGGTGTCCTCGACGAGCAGCGACTCGTCGGCGACGGGGAACGGCCCGTGTGCGAGCGACTCGTCATGTCCGAGAGCCGACCACAACTCCTCGGCGAGGTGCGGGGCCACCGGCGCGACCATCGAGACCAGGGGCGACACCGCATCCCGCGGTGCGCCGTCCGGGTACTGCTTGGTGAGGTGGTTCGTGTACTCGATGAGCTTCGCGATCGCGGTGTTGAACCGCAGCGCCGCGTAGTCGTCGCGCACGCCGGCGATGGTGCGGTGCAACGTCTTCGCCGTCTCGTCGGCCGGGGCGTCGTCCGTCAGCCGCACCGAGCCGGACTCCTCGTCGACGACGAGCCGCCACACGCGCTGCAGGAACCGCTGCGCGCCGACGACGTCCTTCGTCGCCCACGGACGCGACTGGTCCAGCGGACCCATCGACAGCTCGTAGACACGCAGGGTATCCGCACCGTAGTCCCGGCAGATGTCGTCGGGCGCAACGGAGTTCTTGAGCGACTTGCCCATCTTCCCGTACTCGCGGCGGACCGGCTGGCCCTGGAAGAAGAAGCCGCCGTCGCGCTCCTCGACCTCCTCGGCCGGCACGTAGATCCCGCGCGCGTCGGTGTAGGCGAAAGCCTGGATCATGCCCTGGTTGTAGAGCTTCCGATACGGCTCGATGCTCGAGACGTGGCCCAGGTCGTAGAGGACCTTGTGCCAGAACCGCGCGTACAGCAGGTGCAGCACCGCGTGCTCGACGCCGCCGATGTACAGGTCCAGTCCACCGGGGTCGTTCTCCCCGTGCAGATCCGGGCGCGGACCCATCCAGTACTGCTCGTTCTCCGGTTCGCAGAACCGGTTCTCGTCGGTCGGGTCGATGTAGCGCAGCTGGTACCAGGAGCTGCCCGCCCACTGGGGCATCACGTTGGTGTCGCGGGTGTAGTGCTGCAGTCCGTCACCCAGATCGAGTTCGACGTTCACCCAGTCGGTCGCCTTCGCCAGCGGGGGAGAGGGGACGCTGTCCGCGTCGTCGGGGTCGAACGAGACCGGCGCGAAGTCGTCGACCTCGGGCAGCTCGACCGGCAATTGTGACTCGGGGATCTGATGGGCCTGTCCCGCATCGTCGTAGACGATGGGGAAGGGCTCTCCCCAGTACCGCTGGCGCGCGAAGAGCCAGTCACGCAACTTGTACTGCACTGTGCCCGTGCCGGTCCCGTCGGCCTCGAGACGGTCGATGATGGCGGCTTTGGCCTCGTCGACGCGCATCCCGTCCAGGAATCCGGAGTTCACCAGTGGTCCGTCGCCCACGAAGGCGGCCTCCGCGACACCCTCGTCGGACCCGATGACCTCGACGATGGGCAGACCGAACGCGGTCGCGAACTCGAAGTCACGTCCGTCGTGCGCGGGGACCGCCATGATCGCGCCGGTGCCGTAGCCGATCAGCACGTAGTCGGCGATGAACACCGGGACCCGTTCGCCGTTCACGGGGTTCACCGCGAACGCGCCGGTGAAGACGCCGGTCTTCTCCTTGTTCTCCTGGCGCTCGAGGTCCGACTTGGCGGCGACCGACGCGCGATAGGCGGCGACGGCGTCGGCCGGGGACGCGGCACCACCGGTCCAGCGGGCGTCGACGTCCGCGGGCCAGGCGTCGGCGACGATCCGGTCGACCAGATCGTGCTCGGGCGCGAGCACCATGTAGGTGGCGCCGAACAGCGTGTCGGGACGAGTGGTGAACACCTCGATCGGGGTGTCCACGCCGGGGACCGAGAACGACACGCGCGCACCGCGGGATCGCCCGATCCAGTTCTGCTGCATCGACTTCACCTTGTCCGGCCAGTCGAGCAGCTCGAGATCGTCGAGCAGGCGGTCGGAGTAGGCGGTGATGCGCATCATCCACTGCCGCAGCCGCTTCCGGAACACCGGGAAGTTGCCGCGATCGCTGCGCCCGTCGGCCGTGACCTCCTCGTTGGCCAACACGGTGCCCAGCCCGGGACACCAGTTGACCATCGAGTCGGACTGGTAGACGAGACGGTACGAGTCCACGACGGCCGCCTTCGCGGCGTCGTCGAGTTCGGCCCACACCGACCCGTCGGCGGGAACGCGGGTCCCGGCGTCGAACTCGGCGATCAGCTCGGCGACCGGTCGGGCGCGGTTCGCGTCCTCGTCGTACCAGGCACCGTGGATCTGCAGGAAGATCCACTGCGTCCACTTGTAGAAGTCGACGTCGGTGGTCGACACCCGACGGCGCTCGTCGTGACCCAGACCGAGGCGACGGATCTGGGCGAGGTAGCGCTCGACGTTCGCCTCGGTGGTGGTGCGCGGGTGCGTGCCCGTCTGGACGGCGTACTGCTCGGCGGGCAGCCCGAACGCGTCGAAGCCCATCGTGTGGAGGACGTTGACGCCGATCATCCGGTGGAAGCGGGCGTACACGTCGCTGGCGATGAAGCCCAGCGGGTGGCCGACGTGCAGCCCCGAGCCGGACGGGTAGGGGAACATGTCCTGCACGAACAACTTCTCGGTGGTGCCGCCGAGATCACCCGCGAGCGGTCCGACCGGATTGGGCGCCTCGAAGGTGCCCCGCTCGGTCCAGATCCGCTGCCAGCGGGCCTCGATGTCGCCGGCCACCGCCGCGGTGTAGCGGTGGCCGGTGGCAGAGGTGGTGTCGCTTGTCACCTGACCAGCGTAAAGCGTGGCCACAGGCCCGCAGACCCCCGGTCGCGGGCGCCTCGTATCCTGGGTCGGTGACCACCGCAGCCCTCGTCCTGGGAGTCCTCGACGCCGTTCTGGCCGTCGTCGTCCTCGTGGTCGGTGCGCTCGGTGTGACGCGCCGCCTGCCGCGGAACCGCTTCGTCGGCATCCGCACCCCGGTCACCCTCCGCTCCGACGACGCGTTCCGCGCGACCCACGCCGTCGCCGGACCCGGCCTGCTCGGGGCCGGGCTGATCGCGGCCCTCGGTGCCGTCCTCGGCCTCGCGGCGGGTTCGGTGACCGGCACCGTGTTCGCCGCCGTCGCGGTGGTCGCCGCATTGGTCATCGTGGGTGCCGCCGCGTCCTTCGGGCTGCGGGCCGCCATGCGCGTGCCCGACGCGGATGACGAGGAGTCGTCGTGCGGGACGGGCGGATGCGGCAGCTGTGTGCTCGCCGGAGCATGCGGGACCGCTGCCGACCCTGCCGCGCGGTGCTGAAGAAGCTCCACGTCGACGGCTTCATCCTGGCGATCCTCGCCGCCGTCGTCGTCGCGTCGGTCCTACCGGCCCGCGGGGTGTTCGCCGACATCATGTCCTGGGTCGTCGTCGCCGCGATCGCGCTGCTGTTCTTCCTCTACGGCGCGCGGATGCACCCCCGCGAGGCTCTCGAGGGCCTGACCCACTGGCGTCTGCACCTGACGATCCTGGCGTTCACGTTCGTGCTGTTCCCGATCATCGGCGTCGCGCTGCGCCCGCTGGCGAGCCCGGTGCTCGGCGACGATCTCGCCCTCGGTGTCGTCTTCCTCTGCCTCCTGCCGTCGACGGTGCAGTCGTCGATCGCGTTCACCTCGATCGCCCGCGGGAACGTCGCCGGCGCGATCGTGAGCGCCTCCGCGTCGAACCTGATCGGCGTCATCCTGACCCCGCTGCTGGTGGTCGCGCTGCTCAGCGGCGGGTCGGGCGTCCACATCGACGCGTCGGCGATCCTGCAGATCGTCCTGCAGATCCTGGTGCCGTTCGTCGTCGGGCAGCTCGCCCGACCGCTCGTCGGGGGATTCCTGACCCGTCACGCGGGACCCACCAAGCTCGTCGACCGCGGGTCGATCGTGCTGGTCGTCTACGTCGCCTTCAGCGAGGGCGTGCGCGAACACATCTGGTCGATCGTCCGCTGGTGGCAGATCCTCGTCGTGATCGGCGGCTCCGTGGTCCTGGTCGCGGTCATGCTGTTCCTGACCGGCTGGGTGGCCCGACGGTTCCACTTCGGCCGGGCCGACGCGGTCGCGATCCAGTTCTGCGGCACCAAGAAGAGCCTCGCGACGGGCCTCCCGATGGCCGCGGTGCTGTTCGCGAACCAACAGATCGGCCTGATCGTGCTGCCGCTGTTGGTGTTCCACCAGATCCAGCTGATGATGTGCGCCTGGTACGCCGCGCGGCTGTCGCGGGAGAACCCAGCTATTTCTTCTGCCGACGACTCCCTTGGTGCCAGTCCTCGGTGAGTCCCTCGGTGCCTGGCTCGACGCCGAACGCACGCAGCTGAGGCCGCTCGCGTAGTGACCGCTTCATCTCCGCGAAGCCGGGGAAACTGGCCAGCCCGATGACGTGGTCCCACAGTTCGAGGGCGTCGGCGTCGTCGGGGAGTCGGCTGATCACCGGGCCGAAGAACGCGACCCCCGTAGGCGGGGAGAACTGCAGGATCGGGGTGCCGACGTCCTTGCCGGTGAGTTCCAGTGCGCAGTCGGTCTCCTGTTGGATCCCTGCGTCGCGGCCGGCGTCGTCGAGGGCGTCGGCGTGGTCGGCCGGCAGGTCGAGCCCGGCGAGGATCGGCGCGACGAACTCGGGCGTACCGCGGCGGGCCTGGCCCTCGGCGTCGTCGGGGGCGGGCTCGGTGTCGAAGATCGCCGTGCCGAGCGCCTCGTAGAACGGGCCGACGGCCTCGTCGCCGTGTCGGTCACGGATGCTCGACGCGACCCGCAGCAGTCGGAGGCCCGCGGTGTGCTGCGCCTCGTACTCGGGCGGGAAGTGGCTGTCGTAGTCGACGCCGGCGTTGAGCTGTCGCAGGGAGATGAACCGCCAGCCGACGGTGTAGTCGCGTTGCCGCGCGACGCTGCGGACCCACTTGCTGGTCATCCAGGCGAACGGGCACACGGGGTCGAACCAGAAGTCGAGGTCGGTCTGCGAGGCCATGTCCACCACTCTGCCCGTTTGCCCGAGCCGTCGTCCGGGTATCCCGATCGCGATGCCGACCGCCCGCGAGATCGCCCGGTTCCTCGGCGCGCGCAGCGTCGGCTCGACGTCACCGCTCCCGATCCTCGACATCGTCGACGACTCCCGGAGCGTCTGTGCCGGGGATGCCTACCTCGCGATCCCCGGTGCGCGCCGACACGGCCTCGACTTCGAGGACGACGTCGCCGCCGCGGGTGCGGCGCTCGTCATCAGCGACCGTCCGGCGCGCCTGCTGCCGACCGTCGTCGTCGACGACCCGCGCCGCATCGCGGGACCGCTCGCCGACTGGTTCCATCGGCGTCCGTCGGCGGATCTCGCGGTGTACGGAGTGACCGGTACCAACGGCAAGTCGAGCACCGCGGCCATGGTCCACGCCGGGCTCGTCGGGGCCGGTCGGGAGCCCGGGCTGATGTCGGGCATCGAGATCACCGGGCCGGGCGTCGCCCTGGCACCCACACGCACCACGCCGGAGGCGACCGTCGTCCACCGGACCCTGGACCTGTTCCGCCGCGGTGGCTGCGACAGTGCGGTGGTCGAGGTCTCCTCCCACGCTGCGGTCCACCGACGCGTCGACGGCGTGCGCTTCCGCTCGGTGGCGCTGACCAACCTGGCGCCCGAGCACCTCGACTTCCACGGGTCGATGGAGGCCTACTACCGCGCGAAGACGTCGTTGTTCACCGCCGACCGCACTGGCCGCGCCGTCGTGTGTGTCGACGACGAGCACGGCCGTCGCTTGGCGCGCGAGGTCGGGGTCCCGGTGACGACGTGCTCGGTGTCGGACACGCCCGCGGACGTCCACGCGGTCGACGTGCGCGCACCCGACACCGAGGCCGACCATCTCGGGCACCGGTTCGTCGTCCACACCCCGGTCGGTGACGCAGAGGTGCGCCTGCAGGTCCTCGGACCCCACCAGGTGGCCAACGCAGTCGTCGCCGCGGCAGTGCTCGTCGGTGACGGCCTTCCCGTCGAGGCCGTGGCACAGGGCATCTCGGCGCTGCGAAGCATCCCGGGACGGTGCGAGCCGGGGCGTGTCGGCCAGTTGTTCACCGCACTCGTCGACCACATGCACAACGTCGCCGGGCACCGCGCGACGCTGCCGTACCTGCGGTCGCGCACGCCCGGCCGGCTGATCGTGGTCATCGGCGCCACCGGTGATCGCGACCCCGCGAAGCGGCGGCCGATCGGTGCGACGGCGGCGGCGTACGCCGACCTCGTCGTCGTCACCGACGAGAGTCCCGGCAGCGAGGACCCCGCCGCGATCCGCGCCGAGGTGACGGCGGGGGCCGTCGGCGCCGGCCGGGCCGAGGTGCTCGAGGTCGCCGACCGCGACGAGGCGTTCCGCGTGGCGGTGACCGGAGCCCGGCGCGGCGACACGATCGTCGTCGCGGGTCGGGGGAGTGACCTACGCCGGGAGTACGGCTCGCAGGTCGTCGCGTTCGACGATCACGCGCGGCTCGCGCAGGCCGTCGCCGACCTCACCCCGTGGACGGGTCCCGGAACCGGAGGGCCCCCCGCACGGCGGACGTGAGGTGGTCGACGATCTGGGCGGTGGACCACCCGTGGTGGTGCGCGAGGTCGTACACGACCCGCTCGTCGAACACGGTGACCCACAGGAGGACGGTCGCGGTGACATCGGACGCGGGCACGATCTGGGCGTCGACCAGTTCCTGCACCACTGCGGCCAGGGCGCCGTGCAGCGCGACGATCGCGGGGTCACCGGCGACGAGGCGCTCGATGAAGCCCTGGTGACTGCGGATGTGTCGGACCGCCGGCCCCCACACCTGCGCCTGGGCGACCCATTGCTCGCAATAGGCGTCGAACCTCGGCGCGGGGGCGTCGACGTCGATGCGCAGCAGCGCGTCAACGAGTTCGCCGGCGGCCCGGGAGTAGTAAGCGTGCAACGCATCCGACGGTGAGGGGAAGTGTCGGTAGGCGGTGGCGACCCCGACGCCGGCCTCGCTCGCGAGCTCCGGGACGGAGAAGTCGACGCGACCGTCCTCGAGCAGACGCCCCACCGCGTCGGTGAGCGCGGATCGACTGCGGATCGCGTCGCTGCGAGTCCGCGCGGATGTGTTCCGGACCACCATGCGACGGATTCTATCCGAGAAGATCTTCCCAATTCATCGTCGGTGCGCTAGCGTCCTCCGCCAAGTGACAAGAACTTCTCATTTCACGGCGAAGGGAGACGGACATGCGTGTCGCGATGCCCGGGATCCTCTTCGTCCTCGTGATGGCCCAGCCCAACCTCGCGACCGGGATGATGCCGCTGTACCGGTCGACGTGGCACCTGGCCCCGCTCCTGGTCACGGTGGTGTTCGCGGCGTACCTGCTCGCACTCGTCCCCACCCTGGCCGTACTCGGACGGCCCGCCGGCCGCACCGGATGGTGGTGGCGCATCGCCGTCGGGGTGATCGCCGGGGTGGCGGCCGACATCGTGATGGCGGTCGCGGACTCCGCGACGGGGGCATGCGTTGCTCGTGTCGCTGCGGGCGTGTCCGTCGGCCTCGTCACGGGTTCCATCTCCGGCCTCGTGCTCGAGCGTGCGGGCGACCGCGGCCGCACCACGATGGCGACCGCGACCGTCCTCGGTTCGGCGCTCGGCACCGTCGCCGCCGCCGTGTGCGCGCAATACCTGCCGGCCCCGACGGTCCTGGTCTACCTGGTCCACGCCGGCCTGCTCACCGCCGCGGGAATCGGCGTCGTCCTCGACCGTGCCCCACTCACCGAGGCGGCCGAGTCCCCAGCACCGACGGTGTCGACCTCACGGCTCCCCGCGGACGGCGCCTACCGCCCGGTCACCGGATACGTCAGCGGTGTCTCTGCGTGGGTGTCGGCAGGGCTGGTGGTCGCACTGCTCCCCAGCTACGGCGCGTCGCTGCTCGCCACCGACGACCTCGCCGTCCTCGCAGCGCCGGTGACGGTCTACCTGGTGGCCGCGTGGCTCGTCCAACGAGTGGTGCCGGCGACATCGCGCATGGCGAAACCCGTTGTCGCGCAGACGCTGATCGTCGTCGGCGTGCTCGTGGCCGGTATCGTCCCCCTCGTCCCCGACGTGACCGTGCTGCTCGTCGCGGGCGTCGTCGCGGGAACCGGGCAGGGCCTCGCCTACCGGTCCGGCCTGCGAATCGTCAGCGCAGCGTCCGCGCCGGGTGATCACGCCCGGGCAGCCGCACGCTATGCGGCCGTCTCGTACCTGTTCGCCGCGGTCGCCACCATCGCGTTCGGCGCCGTGGCCACCGCCTGGTCGATGTCGGTGGCCGTCGTCGTCGCCGCCGTCGCTCTCGGCGCACTGCTCATCACCTCGGTCGTCGCCGTCAGGCGCCGTCCGGCTCCGGCATCGGCGCCGGAGACCCCGTCGGACGCGCTCGTCTGACAGCTCTCCACCACCCCGCCGGGCCCGACGTCGTACCCGCGGACACCGTTCACGAACGACCGCGAGGATCCCATGTCCCACCTGCCCGCTTCCTCTGCCACCGCGCCGGCGCTCCGGCGACGCCTCGGCCGCGTCGACCTCATCGCGATGGGGGTCGGAGCCATCGTCGGCGCCGGCATCTTCGTCACCACGGGCGTGGCCGCCGCCACGAAAGCCGGCCCCGCCATCATGCTGTCCTTCGTGCTCGCAGGCGTCATCTGCGTGCTGGTCGCGCTCTGCTACAGCGAGCTGGCGTCGATGACACCGCGGTCCGGGAGCGCCTACACCTACACGCGGGAGTCGATGGGCGAGGGTCCGGCGTTCCTGGTCGGCTGGAATCTGTTGCTGGAGTTGGTCGTCGCAGGATCCGCGGTCGCGATCGGGTGGTCCGGTCTGTTCACCGCCGCGTGCAAGAGCCTGTTCGGGGTGACCCTGCCGACCGCTGTCACCGCGGGACCGTCGGCGGGTGGGGTGATCAACGTGCCGGCCGTGGCGATCGTCGCCGTCATCGTGGGCATCCTCGTGCTCGACGTGCGCATGACCGCGGCCGTGGTCAAGACCCTGGTCGTGGTGACCGTCGGTGTGCTCGTCCTGGTGATCGCGATCGGGGCACCGCACATCTCGACGTCGCACTGGACCCCGTTCGCCCCGTTCGGTGTCCACGGAATCGCGGCCGGTGCAGCACTGGCCTTCTTCGCCTACCTCGGCTTCGACATCGTCGCCACCTCGGCGGAGGAGACGAAGCGGCCCGGTCGCGACCTGCCCTGGGGGATCATCGGATCCGTCGTGATCGCCACCGTGCTCTACGTGGCCGTCGCCGCCGTCCTCACCGGCGTCGCCCCCTATCCGTCCCTGAACAACGAGGCACCGGTGGCCACCGCTCTCGAGGCGCTCGGCGCGGGCTGGATCGGCGACGTCATCCTCGTCGCCTCCGTGATCGCCCTGACCAAGGGCCTGCTCATGCTGTTCTACGGTCAGACCCGGCTGGTCTTCGCCCTCTGCCGCGACGGCATGCTGCCCCGGGGCCTGTCGGCGACGTCGTCACGCGGCGCGCCGCGGCGCCTCGGGCTCGTGCTCGGTGTCGTCGGCGCGGTGATCGCGGGGCTCCTCCCCATCGACACGGTCGCCGAGCTGGTCAACATCGGTGCACTGTTCGCGTTCGCCGCAGTCGCCCTCGGGGTGATGGTGCTCCGCTACCGATCACCCGAGCGACCCCGGACGTTCCGCGTCCCCCTTATGCCGCTCATCCCGGTGCTCGCCATCGCCGGATGCGTCTGGTTGCTGACCACCCTGGACGGGCTCACATGGGTTCGGTTCGCGGTCTGGAGCGCCGCCGGCGTGGCGGTGTTCCTCCTCTACTCACGACGACACCTCGTCACCGCGCCTGTGTCACAGCAGGATCCGATGCCCGTCGCGACGACCGAAGGCGTGACGGCGTGACCGACACCATGTATCCCACGACCGTCGAGTTCGGGTCGCTGGACGAGATCCACGAGACCGCCCTGGGCGTCCTCCCCGGGGACGTCGCCGACTTCCTCGAGGGCGGGGCCGGCGGGGAGACGACGCTGCTGCGCAACCGGCAGGCCCTCTCGCGGTGGGCCGTCGTACCGGAACCGATGAGCGGCGTCGCCCTTCCCGACACGGGGACGACCCTGCTGGACATCCCGTTGTCGGCACCCCTGCTGGCCGCACCCTTCGGCGGGGACACCCTGTTCCACCCCGACGGCCATCGCGCGGTGATGCGGGCGTCCGCGGCGTTCGGTGTCGTGGACATCGCACCCGAGGCGGGCAGTTTCTCCTACGCAGACCTCCGGGCCACCGCTCCCGCCGCGGCGCGGATGGCTCAGCTGCATCCCTTCGCCGGTGCGGTCGACGTCGCAGGGCGCATCGCCGACGCCGGGTACGAGGCCCTGTGCGTGACCGTGGACTGCCCCGTCGGTGGGTTCCGGACCCGCAACATGCGGAACCGGTTCTCTCCCGATCTCACGCCGTTCTGCGGCAACACCCCGGTCTCAGCCGGCGACGCACCACGAGTCGCAGAGGTGATGGGGCAGTTGATGTCCGGCGGCGGGGCGGCGTGGACGTGGGACGATCTGACGCACGCGGCCCGCCGGTTTCGACTCCCGTGGATCGCCAAGGGTGTCCTGACGCCCGCCGCCGCGCTGCGGGCGATGGACGCTGGTGCCACCGGAGTGGTCGTGTCGAACCACGGCGGGCGCCAGGTCGACCCGGCACCGTCGAGCCTCGCGGTCCTGCCCGCGATCCGGGCGGCGGTCGGGCCCGACGTGCCCGTCGTCGTCGACAGCGGCTTCCGCACCGGCGCCGATGTCTTCGTGGCACTCGCGCTCGGGGCGGACGCGGTCATCCTCGGCCGGGCCATCGTCTACGGGCTGGCCGCCGGGGGAGAGGCGGGGGTCACCCGCGTCCTCGAGCTCGTCACCGAGGAACTTCGCGTCCTCATGACTCTCGCCGGTGCCGCCGACTTGCGGGCCGTCACCTCTGACCGGGTGGTGGAGATCCTCCGATGACACGGACCGCGCCCCGCTTCCCGTCTGCCCGCATCCACGCCGGGCTGGTGTACACCTCGGGCCTCGCGAGCATCGACACCGCGTCGATGGTCCCGAGGTTCCCGGACTTCGCCCGGCAGTGCGACGACGTACTCGACCAACTCGACCAGGTCCTGGCACAGCACATCTCGACGCGCGCGGCGGTCCTGCGCCTCGAGTGCTTTCTCGCCGACCGCGGTCACTTCGCCGCGTGGAACGCGGCGTTCACCCAGTACTTCCTCGGCAGCGTCGCCGGGGCCGCGGGCGTCCCCGCCCGCACCACCACCATCGCGACGCTGCCCATCGACGGGTTGCTCATCGAGATCCAGGCCATCGCCTGCACCACGAAGGAGACACCATGACCCTCACCGACTCCACCACCCGACACACCGACGGCACCACCGAGCTCCCCGCGATGTCGATGCGCGACATCGTCGACGGTCACACCGCAGGCCATCTCGTCGTCGCCGCCGACGACTACGGCTGGTGGACAGATCTCCTCGATGGCGTACCCGTCCACGTCAGCACCCCCATGGAGGACGTCGTCGCCGACGGCCTCACCCGCGCAGGTCTGCTGATCCGCGAGGGGGAGACACTCCGGCTGACGGTCGCCGGACGCGACGTCGCGGCCCACCGGGGGTTCGTCCGGGTGACGGTGCGCGGCTGGGAGCCCACCTTCCGCCGTCTGGCGTCGGCGCGTGAGGCCGACCGTGTGCCCGCTGCCACCGAGCCCGACAACGTCGCACGCGGTTGCACCGACATCGCCCGCCGTCGGCCGGAGATCCTGGCCGCCGTCGGCGGCGCGCTGGCGGCCGACGAACCCGGGGTCACCATCGACCTGGGATGCGCCGACGCGGGACGCGTCGCCCTGCTCTCCGCGCTCGCGCCGCACGAACAGTTCATCGGCGTCGACATCGAGGACGGGGTCATCGCAGACGCCACGGTCGACATGGCGGCACGCGGCCTGGCGCAGCGGATCTCGCTGCTCACCGGGTCCGTCCAGTCGACCGACGACCGGCCGTCCTGGCTGGACGAGGTCGACTGCGACGCGGTCACGACGGCGATGTCGTTCTTCCTCCTGCACCAGCTGGCGAGCGACGGTGGCGGGATCGCGGCCGTCCTCCGCGGATGGATGGAGTGGTTCCCGAACCTGCGACGAGTGGTGATCGGTGACGGCATCCGGTTGACCGCGCCGTCATGGACGCAGCAGCCGTGGTTCTCGCCGACCTACGAGATCTACCACGCGATCACGGGCGTCCGGTTGTGGAGCGACGAGGAGTACACCGCGGCGTTCGCCGAGCTGGGATGGACGGTCCGACAGCGTCACTCGGACCACACCATGCTGGTCACGACCATCCTCGAGCGATGACCCCGACCCCGGCGGACGTCCTCGCCCCCGGTATCGACACGCGTCTGTCGGTGCGGGAGGGCTTCACCCGCGACGAGACGGGCCTACGCGGTCGGGTGCCGCGCGGGGTCGTCCGCGCTCGCAGCACCGCAGACGTCGTGGCGTGCGTGCGATGGGCAGCCGCCGTCGGGGTCCCGGTCATCCCGGTGGGTGCGCGGACGAGTCTCGAGGGCCATCTGCTGCCGCTGGGAGACGAGGTGATGCTGGACGTCTCCGCGATGTCCGAGATCATCAGGGTCGACCAGTCCGATTTCGTCGCCGTGGTGCAGCCCGGGGTGACGCGGCGACAGCTGTCGGCGGCGGTGTCCCCATACGGCCTGCACTTCCCGGTCGATCCCGGAGCCGACGCCACCCTCGGGGGCATGGCCGCCACCAACGCGAGCGGGACGACATCGGTGCGCTACGGCGGCATGCGCCGCAACGTCCTGTCGCTGACCGTCGTGACGGCCGACGGCACCGTCCACCGGCTCGGGCGGCAGGTCGCCAAGACGAGCAGTGGATACGACCTGAAGGACCTGTTCATCGGCTCGGGCGGCACGCTCGGGGTGATCACCGAGCTCACCGTCCGACTGCACCCGGTACCGGACTCGCAGGGGTCGGTTCGGCTCTCGTTTCCCGACGTCGAGGCCGCGGTCGACGCGGCGACCGACCTGATCGGCACGGCGGCACCGGTGTCGAGACTCGAATTCGTCGACGCCGCCGCGACCTCCGCGCTGAACGGCTTCTGCGGGGGTGGGCTCCCGCCATCACCCGCCCTGTTCGTCGACGTGGAGGCCACCTCGAGCGCGGCGTTGGTGGACGTCCTCGACGGCGTGGAGGCCATCGCGCGGGACCACGGACTCCTCGACGGCTGCCGAGCGCAGTCCGCCGCAGACCGCACTGCGCTGTGGGACATGCGTCATCGGCTGTTCCCGGCGATCAAAGCGGCGCATCCGGGCCACGGTTTTCTCGTGACCGACACCGCCGTCGCCTACTCACGCATCGCCGAGGCGGTCGCGCGCGCTCACCGCGTCGCCGACGAGCTGGGCGTCCACGTGACCACCGCCGGACACATCGGGGACGGCAACGTCCACGCGGTCGTGCCGTACTCGGGTGCCACGTTCGACCGGGCACGCCGCTTCTCCGACCGCATGGTGGAGCACGCTCTGTCGGTCGGGGGCACCGCGACGGGCGAACACGGGATCGGGCTCGCGAAGAAGCGCTACCTCGCCGACGAACACGGGTCCGCGTGCGTCCTCATGGCGGCCGTCAAGACCGCGCTCGACCCGCAGAACCTGTTCAACCCGGGAAAGGTTCTCGACCCCTAGAACTCAGATCGGCTGAGCCCGGCGCACCTGATCGGCCGCGCGGGCCGGGTCGAGGTCGACGTCGGCGACGACGACGCCGGGGCCGACCCGGAGGATCCCGTCGGTGAGCGGCTGCGCCCGCAGGCCGCCCCGTCCGATGAGTGCCTTGCGCGTGCCGTAGCCGGCCATCGTGTCCATCCACGAGCACGGGTGTGCCGGACGGCCGCCGCGGAAGCGGATCGGTCCGTCGCCGGTGTCGAGGGTGAACTCGACGCCACGCAGCGGGTCCAGCTCGAGTCCGCGGACCATCACGTTGCGGCGCGCGAGGTGGGGATCGGCGTCGGCGGCCGCGGCCTCCCACGCCTCGAGCGCGAGAAAGGTCACGGCCGCCTCGGTGTGGGCGCGCACCCCGAAGAACCGGTCACCACGGATCCCCTTGTCGGCGACGATCTCGACGCTCGCGGGATGCGACGTCTCCACGTCGTCGGCGGCGCCGTCCTTCGGTCGCCCGAAGTACGCGTGACGCGGGGACACCAGGAGGGACACCACCTCGATCGGGTAGGTGTGCATGCGTCCACGGTGGCACAACCGCTTCCGCGCCGGCGTCGGGCAGGCGCTCACGCGCCGGCGATGACCGCCTCGCGCCGGGCGAACGCGCGTCCCGCGGTGGCCTTGATGACCGAGAGCATCAGTCGCAGGCCGACACCGCCGTCGGCGAGGGCACGGTCGAGCTCGGCGGGCGTGGTGTGCACGAGGAACCGCGGGAACTCGAAACCGAGCTTGCCGCTCTTGCGGGCGGTCTCCTCCACCGACGACCACGCCTCGGGCGAGAGGTGCCCGCGGATGATCGGGAACACGAGTCGCTCCTCCTCGGCGATGTGCTCGTCGAGCAGCGTGTGCAGATCGCGGAGCAGGCCACCGAGCGCAGCAGCCGTCGACGGGTCGGGGTCCGCGGTGCGGTACGACGCGACGAAATGAGCGGTGAGCGACCGGAGTCGATCGAGCAGCGGGTCGAGGCTGTCGTGGTCGTCGGTGAGCTCGGTCAGGTCGACCGAGTCGCCGACGGCCTCGACGATCAACGGCCACAGGACGTCGTCCTCGACGGTGTGGTGGTGGTGGATCGAGTCGGCGAAGTCACGCAGGTACGCGCCGATCGCACTCGCCCGGCGTCGCGAGCAGGGCGCGCCGGCCCCGACTGCGGCGAGCATCGTCGCGAAACGGTCCGAGTCGGCGAGCATGCCGCGGTGGGCGACCTGCATGCCGAGCAGGTCGAGTTCGGCGGCGGGGGCGGTCTGGCTGGTGGTCATCGTGTCCTCCGGTGTCGGTGTGGTGGGACCACGGTCCGACGGCCCGCTTGGAGATCACTGGGAGGCCGCTTGGCGCGCACACCGCGGAACGCACCGACGAGCGTTCGGCGGAATCCTGACGGCCCGGCGGCGTTGATGGACGGCATGGCGGAGAAACCGGAACTGAGCCCCACCGACTGGGTTCGCGACCAGACCGAGAAGATCCTCGAGCAGGGCACCACCGACGGTGTCGAGGTGATGGGCCGACCCGTCGTGCTGTTCACGACGACCGGCGCGAAGTCGGGTCAGAAGCGCTACACGCCGCTGATGCGGGTCGAGGAGAACGGCAAGTACGCGATGGTCGCGTCCAAGGGCGGCGACCCGCGACATCCCGCCTGGTACCACAACGTCAAGGCCAACCCGGCGGTGACGGTGCAGGACGGCACCGAGGTCCGCGAGATGACCGCTCGCGAACTGTCGGGCGACGAGCGGGAGCACTGGTGGTCGCTCGCGGTCGACGCGTACCCGCCGTACGCGGAGTACCAGACCAAGACCGACCGGCAGATCCCGGTGTTCGTCCTGGAGTGACGGGTGCGGCGTCGAGCGCCGCGACGTCAGTTCCGGTCGACGTCGACGGGGTGGGTCGCCAGGAGGGGCAGCGGCCACGGTTGCCGACGGAGCACCGAGGCGAAGACGTCGGTCTGGGCCGAGGCCAGGAGGTCGCCGGGAAGCGCTGAGCCGACGAGCCACGAGTCGCGGCGCAGTTCGTCCTCGAGCTGGCCGATGCCCCAGCCGGAGTACCCGGCGAAGATGCGCAGCCCGTCGAGCACGTCGGCCAGCTCCTCGGGATCGGCGTCGAGGTCGACGAGGACCACACGTCCGTCGACCGGGCGCAGACCCGACACCCCGGTCGCGTCGACACCGCGGCGGACGACGCCGAGGCACAGGGCCGCGTCCTGCTTCACCGGCCCGCCGATGAACACCGCCCGTGGTGAGGCCGACAGGTCGGTCCACCGGGGGAGGAGGTTGTGCACGGCGGTCTGGCTCATCCGGTTGACGACGACCCCGAGGCTGCCCGCGTCGTTGTGCTCGATGATGTAGATGACCGTCCGGCGGAACGTCGGCTCGGTCAGCGTGGTGCTCGCGACGAGGACGCTGCCGGCGCGAATCCGATTGGCTGACACCGTGTCGTCCGGGCCCCCGTACTCGGGTCCCTGGTGCTCCGGATCATGCGGCATCGGCATCACCTCATTGTGGCACGCACCACCGGCACACTGCGGTGCCTTGACCCCGCGACGCTCAGTCGCGCCGGACGAGGTCGGACACCTCGGCGCTCGCCGCATCGATCAGCCTGGTGAGATCGTCGGCGCCGACCCCGTTCCAGTCCGCGACGGCGCGTTCGAAGATCGCCGCCCCGATCCGCGCGGTCAGGCGGGCCGTCGGCTCGGGGACACCGCGTCCCGCGACGGCGTGGGTCACGGCCTCGTCGACAGCTGCGGCCTTGGCGCGGGCGCGCTCCTGCAGAGCCGGGGAGGTCGCGATGATGCGCGCCCGGCGGTGCGCGACGGGGCGGCCGGCGACGACCAGCGGGACAGCCCCGTCGTAGGCACGCAGCACGAGGGCCAGAAGCGAGAGGTCGTCGGGCGCGTCGACGATCGCGGCGACCATCGTGTCCAGCAGAGCGGCCTCCCCGTCGAAGAGGACTTCGCGCTTATCGGCGAAGTGCCGGAAGTACGTCCGTTCGGTGACACCTGCCCGCTCGGCGATCTGTGCGGTCGTCGTGGCGTCGTAACCCTGCTGCTCGTACAGGTCCAGTGCGGCTTCGCGCAGTCTCGCGCGCGCTCCCGCTCCGCTCCTCGGCATCACACCATCGTAGCGACAGTCGCTGTCGTTACGTGTAGTGTCAGTGACTGTCACAACGATTCTGCTCCCGGGAGGCACACATGCCTGCACGTCAGTCTCGCGTCCTGCGCTTCCACTCGTTCGGGGAACCGCTCGACGTGCTCTGCGAGGACCACGTCGAGGTCGCGGACCCGCCGGCCGGCACCATCCGGGTCCGCACGATCGCGACCGGCCTCAACCCGGCCGACTGGGAGCTGTGTCGAGGGTTCCTGCAGGCCCCGCTGCCGCGCGGTGTCGGATACGACGTCGCCGGGATCGTCGACGCCGTCGGGCCGGACCTCTCCGAGGGCGCCCCGGGCGTCGGTGATCTCGTCGTCGGCTCGGCCGACTTCGCGCGGCAACCGAGCGCGGGTGCCGCGGACGTGGCGATCCTCGACGCCTGGGCACCGGTCCCGGACGGTCTGGCTCCGGTGGAGGCGGCGACGCTGCCCATGGTGGTGCAGACCGCTGCGTGGACCCTGCAGGCGATGGGCGTCCACGCGGGCGCGACGGTTCTCGTCCACGGCGCCGGCGGCATGGTCGGCCACGCGGCGGTCCAGATGGCGCTCGCACGCGGCGCCCACGTCCTCGCGACCGCCGGGAGCACCTATCGCGACGACCTGACCCGGTACGGCGCTCACGTGACCGGGTACGGCGCCGGGATGGTCGAGCGGGTACGCGCCCTGCCCCGGGGTTCGCACGTCGATCTCGTCCTCGACGCCGCGCGGCCGAGCCCGGGGACGATTCACGATCTCGTCACACTCGCCGGCGGCGACCCCCGGCGCGTGATGACCATCAGCAACCACGACGAGGCGCGCGCCGCCGGCGCACGGGTCAACCTCGACGAGATGTCGCCGGCCTTCACGCCGTTGCCCGAGCTGCTCGCGACCTACGCGGCGCTCGCCGCACGTGGCGCGTTCCGTCTGCCGATCGCGCGAGCCGTGCCGTTCCCGCAGTGGCGGGACGCCGTCGACCTCAGTGTGTCCGGTGCACCTCGCGGCAAGGTGGTCCTGCTCGTCGCGCCCTGACGGAGTCCGCCGGTCCCGGTCGTCGATCTCACAGGTCACGGCACGGCTGCGGCGCTGGTCGTACCCTCGTGTGCGTGAAAGCTGTTCGTGCACTGTGCGAGCGTCCCTTCGCCGGGCGTCTGCTGACCGTGCGCATCAGCAGCCAACTCACCGACGGCCTGTTCCAGGCGGCGCTCGGCGGGGCCATCCTGTTCAACCCCGAGCGTCACGCCGATCCTCTCGCCGTCGCCGGCGGACTCGCCGTGCTGCTGCTGCCGTACTCGGTCATCGGGCCGTTCGCGGGCGCGCTCCTCGACCACTGGGACCGACGGACCGTCCTCATCTGGGCCAACCTGCTGCGCGGTCTGCTGATCTGCATCGCCGCCGCGACCATCGCGCTCGGTGCCCCCGACTACGCCGTGCTGGTCGCCGCACTCGCGGTGACCGGGTCGAGCCGGTTCGTCGCGTCCGGCCTGTCGGCGGCGCTGCCGCACGTCGCGGTCCGCGAGCGGCTGGTCCCGACCAACGCCGCCTTCACGACCATCGGCTCGGGAGCCCTCGCGCTCGGCGCGGGTCTCGCGCTCGGCCTGCGCGCGATCTTCGGCTCCGACAACGCCGGCAGCGCCGCGACCACACTCACCGCCGCGGCACTGGCCGTGGTCGCGGCGGCCATCGCCGTGGGGTTCGGCCGACTCGCGCTCGGACCCGACCACCCCGACGTCGACGGCGCCCATGTCGACGAGCGTCACCCCCGGGGTCCGGTGCTCCGGGCCGTGGCCGTCGGGTTCGCCCACGGTGCCCGCGCCGTCGTCCGCACGCCGACGGTGCTCGCGGCACTCTCGGCCATCGGCGGGCACCGGCTGGTGTTCGGTCTGAACACCCTGATGCTGCTCGTCCTCGCCCGGCACTCCGGGTCGTCGGGCGGGTCGTCCGACGGCCTCGCGGGCATCGGCCTCGTCGCCACGCTCACCGCGGTCGGGCTCGTCGCCGCGGCCGTGGTGACGCCCGTGTCCATCGCCCGCCTCGGTCGCCGGCGGACGCTGTTCGTCGCGCTCGCCGTCGGCACGGTCGCCGAGCTCTCGCTGGTGTCCTTCGACACCGTCCTGATCTGCGTCGCCGCGCTGGTGCTCGGGCTCATCGGACAGATGGCCAAGCTGTGTGGGGACGCCGCGATGCAGATCGACACCGACGACGCGGTCCGCGGGCAGGTCTTCTCGGTGCAGGACGCGGTGTTCAACGTCGCCTACGTCGCCGCGGTCACCGTCGCGGCGCTCACCATCGCCCCCGACGGTCGGTCACCGCTGTTGCCCGTCGTCGGCGCGGTGCTGTACGTCGTCGCGATCGTCGTCGTGCGGGTGATCCATCCGCGGCTGGACCCCGCCCCTCGCGACGAGACGCTCAGCCCCGTTCGTCCCGGCGACCGACTGCCGACCTGAGCGGTTCGTCCTCGCGTCCGCTGCCGTCGGCGAAGGCGGGATCACCTCGCACCAACCATCGGTCGGCGACGCCGTCGGCGTCGGAGTCGACGAGGGCCGCGTCCGCCCGCTCGTCGGCGTCGAGGTCGACGAGGACCCGCACCGGTGTCGTCGACGAGCCCGCGGGGAAGACCAGGCCGATGCCGTCGGGGGCAGTCGGCGTTGTGGGGGCTGCCGGGGCGGCAGGCGGGCTCGGCGCCGCCGCGGCCCGGGGCTCGGCGGCCGGCTCGCGCGGGGCCGGGCCGACGTCGTGGACGCGGTGGTCCCACAGTCCGCGTCCGGTGTCGGAATAGATGCGGTACTCACCGTCGGCGTCGACGACGACGAGGTCGGCGCGGCCGTCGCCGTCGCTGTCCCACATCGCGTCGTCGCGGTGCCCGTCGCCGTCGAAGTCGAGGGTGAGGGCGTCGAGCACACCGTCGCCGGACACGTCGCGGTCGAGCGGGGACGTCCACGTGTGGACGGACCCGTCACCGGTGCCGAAGGAGTAGACGAGATCGTCGGTGTGAGCAGGCTCCACGTCCATTCGACGCAGCCCACGGCTGGCCGGTTCCACCCGTGGGGGCGGCGGTACGGTGACAGCGCGGTCGAGCGGAGAGGCGGGGCATGTACATCAGCGAGCTGGGGGACTTGTGGCACCGCTCGCGCGTCGCCCCCGACATCGTCCACCTCGACTCCGCGGCCGCCTCCCGTTCGTCGGACGCGGTGATCGGCGAGGTGACGGACCACCTGTGGCGGGAGTCCGCCCGCGGTGCCTATGTCGCCGCCGAGCAGTGCGCCGAACGACTCGACCGTGCCCGCCGCGACCTCGCGGCGATGGTCGGACACGACCCCGACGGCATCGCGTTCCGCGAGAGTGCGTTGTCCGCGCTGCGTGCGCTGCTGACCTACTGGAACATGCCCGTCTCCGCGACGGTGTGGGTCTGCCCCACCGAGTACGGACCGAACCTCGATCAGTTCGAGCGCCGCGGCTACTCGGTCCACACCATGCCGTCCACCGACGACACCGGCCGGGTGAACACCGACGCGCTCGAGAACATGCTGCAGTTCGAGCAGCCCGACGTGATCCACGTCTGCCACATCGGCTCGCACAGCGGCGTGGTGCAACCGGCCGCCAAGATCGTCGAACTCGCCCACCGCGTGGGCGTGCCCGTCGTCGTCGACGCCGCACAGGCCATCGGCCAGGTCGACTGCGTCACCGGAGCCGACATCGTCTACGGCACCAGCCGCAAGTGGCTCGCCGGCCCACGCGGCGTCGGGTTCCTGTCGGTGAGCGACACGTCGCTGCGTCCCGTCGAGATCGAGAGCTCGGAGGCGTTCATCGCCGGCCGCATCGGTTTCGGCACGGCCGTGCAGGAACTGCAGAGCTACGGACTCGAGCGGGTCCGTCGTGAACTCGCGACGATCGGCGAGCGCACCCGCACACGACTCGACGGCGTCGGCAGCTGGCAGGTCGTCGAACCGCTCGACGAGCCGTCGGCGATCAC
Source organism: Williamsia serinedens (assembly GCF_024171725.1). Lineage (GTDB taxonomy): Bacteria > Actinomycetota > Actinomycetes > Mycobacteriales > Mycobacteriaceae > Williamsia_A > Williamsia_A serinedens. The sequence goes on along the minus strand of NZ_JAMTCG010000002.1, from coordinate 443,329 downwards.
CACGCTCGCACCGCCGCCGGGATGGCAGGACTCCGACGTCGCGGCGGCGCGTGAGGCACTGCGCTCGCGGGGCATCCTCGTCACCTGCGCCGACACCTGGCGGGCACCACTGTCGCGGGAGGAGCGGTCGGTGCTGCGCATCAGCCCGCACCTCGACGTGGAGGACACCCACCTCGACCGCCTCGCCGCCGAACTCCTCGGCATGGGCTGGTGACCCGCCACTAGGCGGTGTGGGCCGCCCCGATCTGGTCGAGGATGTGCACCACCGCAGGGCGCGCGCGGGCCGCGTCGGCGTCGACCAGCCCGATCCGCGTGCGACGCGCGAGGATGTCGTCGGCGTCGCGGGCGCCCTCGGCGGTGACGGCGAACTCGATCTCGGCGCGCGTCACGTCGATCCCCGGGGCGATGGGTGCGAGCGGCGCACCGACGGTCGACATCGCGACCACCCGGTCGGCCTCGCCGCCGTGCCGGGCCAGCAGCGACGCGGGCAGACGCCGGTTGCGCGGTCCCTGCGCACCGATGAGCGGGATGGACGCGGTCACACAGGGGTGTGCGTCCAGTCCGCCGTGCTCGACGGCGAGGTCGAGGGCGTCCGACGCCATCTTCCGATAGGTCGTGAGCTTCCCGCCGACGACGGTGATCACGCCGTCGTCGTTGCGGGTGACCGAGTGCTCCCGCGACACGTCGGCGGTCGCGCCGTCGGACTCCAGCAGCGGACGCAGACCGGCGAACGTCCCCACGATGTCGTCGCGCGTGAGCGGCCGCGCGAGAGCGGTGTTGATCGTGTCGAGGATGAAGTCGACGTCGTCCTCGGTGGCGGTCGGGATATCGGGGACGGGTCCGGGCGCGTCGGTGTCGGTGAGTCCGATGTGCACCCGTCCGAGCTGGGCGGGGATCGCGAAGACGAACCGGCTGTGTGACCCGGCGACGGGCACCGTCAGCGCCGCGGTCGGGTTGCCCAGACGCGCGGCGGACACGACGAGATGCGCACCGCGGCTCGGCCGGACGGCGATGGACGGGTCGACGGTGCCCGCCCACACGCCGGTGGCGTTGACGACGGTGCGCGCGGCCACGTCGAACGACTCCCCGGTTGCCGTGTCGGTGAGGCGCGCACCGCGGCCGGTGATCTCGTCGGCCCGCACGCCGGTGACGACCGTCGCGCCGTGGGCGGCCGCGGTCCGCGCGATCGCGACGACGAGGCGGGCATCGTCGACGAGCTGCCCGTCCTGCGACGTCCATGCGCCCTTCACACCGTCGAGGGAGACAGCCGGGCACAGGCGCGCGAGATCGTCGGCGTGGATCCGGCGCGGCGGCGCCAGCACACTGCGCGGGGTCCGCGCGCCGCGGCGGAGGAGGTCACCGAGCAGCAGCCCGGAGTGGACGATCGTCGCCGCGCCGCGCGACGTGATCGGGATGGCCTGGGTGAGCGGGCTGACAAGGTGCGGCGCGATCGTCGTCATCAGGTGGTTGCGCTCGACGGCGCTCTCCCACGCGATGCCGACCCGGCCCGACGCGAGGTAGCGGAGGCCGCCGTGGACGAGCTTGCTGCTCCACCGTGACGTGCCGAACGCCAGGTCGTGGGCCTCGACCAGCGCCACCGACAGTCCACGCGAGGCGGCGTCGAGCGCGACGCCGACACCGGTCACGCCACCACCGACGACGAGGACGTCCCACGGCGCGCGCTGGGTACGCAGCCGGACGCGGTCGGCCTCGCGACGACGCGGTCCCAGGTCGCCGGCGAAATCGGGGCGGCGTGTGCTCATCGGGAATCGTCCTCCGAGATCGGGTCGGGTGCGAGGTAACCGCGCACCACACGGGCGAGTTCGTCGGCCCAGTCGTCGCCGATGATCGCCGCCACGGTGGCGCGGCCGGTGATGGCGGACTGGGCGACCAGGATGACCATGGCCGCGATGCGGTCTGCGTCGCCGCGGCGGACGGCACCGACGTCCTGCGCCGCGGTGAGGCGCGTCGCGAGACTCTCCAGCGCCATCTGCTGACTCGCACCGAAGCGTTCGAAGACGTACGGCGCGAGCAGGTCGGGCTGTCGGCGGGTGAGGGACTCGAACAGCGGATCCGCGGTCACGGCGTCGGCGACCCGCACCACCGCGGCGACCACCGCGTCCAGGACGCCCTCACCGCGGGCGAGCGCGTCGTCCACCGCCGACAGGTGCTCGGCGCTGAGGTGCGCGAGTTCCCGCGTCAGCAGATCGCGGATCACGGCGGAGATCTCCGGCCAGTGGCGGTAGACGGTCGGACGACTGACGCCCGCCTCCCGTGCGACCTCGGCCAGCGTCACCTTCCGTCCCTCGCTGCGCACGAGGCACCGCCGCGCCGCGTCGAGAACCGCATTACTGGTTGACATGTTGTGTAAAACTGTAACGCATGTCAGCGTCGGCGTCCTCCTTCTCCTCCGTCCCCGCACCCCCGATGCGCTGGGACGGCTGGGGCGACCCGGACCGGGAGACGGTCCTGTCGGACGCGATGCTCGGTCTGATCCGTGACGCGCTCGGTGTCCGGGGTGACGCCCGATCGCGGCACACCCCCGACGACGTCGTCGTACCCGACTGCCGGCTGACCGACGACGATCTGGCCGAGCTCACCGGGATCGTCGGCGAGGACCACGTGTCCCGCGCGCCCGTCGACCGGTTGCTGCGCGCCGCGGGACGCAGCACCCCCGACCTGCTGCGCCGCCGCGCGACGACACAGTCCGCTCCGGACGCGGTGGTGGTGCCCGGCTCCACCGACGAGGTGGCCGCCGTCGTCGCCTGGTGCGCGGACGCCGACGTCGCGGTGGTCACCTACGGCGGCGGCACCGCCGTCACCGGCGGACTCGCACCGCTGGCCGGCGGACACCGGGCGGTGATCTCCCTCGACATGCGCCGCTTCGACGGTCTGGTCGACCTCGACGAGGTGTCGCGCATCGCCGCCCTCGGCGCCGGCGTCACCGGCCCGCGCGCCGAGGAGCTGCTGGCCGAGCACGGGCTGTCGCTGGGTCACTTCCCGCAGAGCTTCCGCTACGCGACCGTCGGCGGGTTCGCCGTGACCCGGTCGTCGGGGCAGGCGTCGGCGGGCTACGGCCGGTTCGACGAGATGGTCGTGGGCCTGACACTGGTCACCCCCCGCGGCGTCCTCCGTCTCGGCCCGGTGGAGCGGTCCGCGGCCGGTCCCGATCTCCGACAGCTCGTCCTGGGTTCGGAGGGCACGTTCGGTGTCGTCACCGAGGTCTCGCTGCGCGTCCACCCCGTCCCCGAGGCGGTGGTGGCGCAGGCGTGGCGGCTGCCCGATTTCGCGAGCGGCGCCGCGGCCGTGCGCACGGTCGCCCGCTCGGACGCCCGGCCCACCGTCCTGCGGATGTCCGACGAGGCGGAGACCGCCGTCAACCTCGCCTCCCCGGGCGCGATCGGCGCCGACGGGTCGCCGGGCGGGTGCCTGGTGATCACCCGGTTCGAGGGCACCGAGCGCGACTGCGCCGACCGGCGGGCACGCGTTGCTGACCTGCTGACCGAGGCGGGTGCCACCGACCTCGGCCCGGAACCGGCGCAGGCGTGGGCGCACGGGCGCTTCGACGCGCCGTACCTGCGCGACGCCCTGCTCGCGATCGGCGTGGGGTGCGAGACGGTGGAGACCGCGACGACGTGGTCGGGTGTCGTGTCGCTCCGCACGGCCGTGTCCGACGCCCTGACAACGGCCCTGGGATCCGACGACGGACCGTTCGCGGCCTCGCCGGCCATGGTGCTCTGCCACATCTCGCACACCTACGCGACCGCCGCCTCGCTGTACTTCACCGTCGTCTACCGCCTCGACGAGCGCGATGCGGTGGGGCAGTGGGAGGCGGCGAAGGAGGCCGCGTCGCGGGCGATCGTCGACCACCGGGCGACCATCACCCACCACCACGCGATCGGCACCGACCACCGCGCCCACCTCGCGGCCGAGATCGGGGACCTCGGTGTGCAGGTCCTCCGGGCGGTGAAGGCGACGCTCGACCCGTCGGGCGTGATGAACCCCGGCAAGCTCATCCCGTGACCCGTGCGGTTCGCGACGTCGTCGCGCTGGTCAACCCCCGCTCCCGCCACGGTGCCGGTGCCGCGACGGCCCAGGCGGCGGTAGCGGCCCTGCGGGCCCGCGGCCTCGGTGTCGACGTGCGGTCCGGGACGGACGCCGACGACGCGCGCCGGGTCGCGGCGGCGGCGGTCGCCGACGGACCCGACGCGGTGGTCGTGATCGGCGGCGACGGGACGATCGCCGGTGTCCTGGAGGCCGCGGTCGGATCCGCGGTGCGCGTCGGGATCATGCCGGCCGGGACCGGCAACGACCACGCACGTGCCCTCGGCATCCCCGTCGGGGACGTCGACGCCGCCGCCGACATCGTCGCCGCAGGTCACAGCCGTGCCGTCGACCTCGGACGCGTGCAGGCGGGTGACCGGTCGATGGTGTTCGGGACGGTCGCGGCCATCGGCCTCGACGCCGCGGTCACCGAACGCGCGGTGGCGATGCGATGGCCGCAGGGACAGGCGCGGTACCCCCTGGCCGCGATCGCGGAGATCGCGCGCCTGACACCGCACCGCACGCGCATCACGGTCGACGGTGAGGTGCACGAGCTCGAGGCGATCCTCGTGGCGGTGGGCAACACCCCGAGCTACGGCGGCGGGATGCGCATCTGCCCGGACGCCCGGATCGACGACGGGCGTCTGGACGTGACGGTCGTCGAGCACACCTCCCGGGGACGACTGCTCCGACTCTTCCCGACGATCTACCGCGGGACCCACGTCCGACACCACGGTGTCCACACGTTCAGCGCGACGACCGTGACCGTCGAGTCGACGGATGGCCTGCCGGCGTCGGCCGACGGCGAGGTGTTCGGCGTCACGCCGGTCACGGTCGAGGCCCTGCCGGCAGCCGTGCAATTCCTCGTTCCCGCTGTGTGATCGGGACCACACGTCCAGTTGTCCACACTTTCCACAGCGACCTGTGGACAAGGGTCCGACACACCCTGTCGGGCAACGGCTTCGCGAGAGCCCCGGTGAACGGTACAGGGGGACAGGACGTCTCACAGGACCCCCACAGCCAGGCGTGGGCGGTCCGGACTGGGTCCGAACCGCCCACGCGGGCGACGCCTCCCGGGCAGGAGAGAGCGTTCGTTATGGGGTTGTCATCACGGACTGTCGTGAAATCGACATCCGCCGACGTGGAGCGCCGAGGTCAGCGGGCCTTCTCGGCCGCCTCCTGCTCGGTGGTGGCGCCGGCGTTCGACAGCTCGCCGGTGTAGCTCTCCAGGTGGGCGCGCACGAACCAGTGGAACTTCTCGAGCTCGGCGGTCTGGCCGATGAGGATGTCCTCGGTGACCGGATCGATCTTGCCGGTGGTCTCGATCGCGTCACGGTGCGACTTGATGACGCCCACGTACACGAGGTCGAGCGCACCCAGATGCGCCTGCACCGAGTCGCGGCCGAGGCTGTAGTCGTCCCAGCTGCGGTTGTCCTCGATCGCCTTGGCGGTCCCCTGCGGGGACGCGCCCATCGTGGCGATGCGCTCGGCGAGGGTGTCGGCGTACCCACGGACCAGTTCGACCTGGGGGTCGATCATCTCGTGGACACCGATGAAGTTGGTGCCGACGACATTCCAGTGGATGTGCTTCAGGGTCAGGTGCAGGTCGTTCAGGGCGCTGAGGCGCTCCTGGAGGGTCTTCACGACGGTGGCGGCGCTGTCCTCTGTCAGTCCTGGTGCGGTGAAAGCCATGTGTCCGACCGTAGGTATGCAGGTCGGGGGCCGACAGGGGCTGCCGGTGATCGCAACCAGAACGTCGTCGAGATCACGAATCGATAACGGGCCGTCGTTATCTGTTCGAGATCGAGGCGAGACCTCCGCGACACCTCACGGGTGCTCGTCCCGCGACGCACGCCTGGGAGGGTGACAGCATGACACGACCCGACAGCACGTGGCCGGGAGGCTCCTCCTGGGGCCGCCTGGCCCCCGAGCATCGCGCCGCCATCGGCACGGTCCTGCTGCTCGCCCTCGCGACCTGCCTGTTGATCGTCGCTCTGCCCATGGTGGGGTCGCTGGTGATCGGCGCCGCGGTGGTCGCCGGATTCGCCGGCGCCGGAGCCGCCACGCTGTACGTGCTGTCCCGCGACTGATCGGTCACGGCGGCGGGGCGAGCCCCTCGGTCACCGCCACCGACTGTTCCCCGGGCGCGGCGAACACCTCGATCACCATGTCGTCGTCGCGGTACGTCGCCATCGACGCGCCGAGGGCGTCGTGCAATACCGCGTGCACCTCGTCGCCCGATCTGACGTGCTCGGGGACGGGGTGTCGGAAGTCGACCGCGACGACCGTCGCGCCGGCGTCGCGCATCGTGCGCGACCACGACGTGACCGACGCGAGGTCACGGTCGTCCAGGTAGTAGAGGACCTCGCTGAGGACCACGAGGTCGTGGGCCTCGGTGGGACGCCATCGCCGGATGTCGCCGACCTCGACCCGGACGCGATCGCCGGCCGCGGCGAGACGCCGCCGCGCGACGTCGACAGCGCGCGGGTGCAGCTCCACGCAGGTCAGGCGCTCGCACCGGGCGATCAGGGCGGCGCTGAGCACGCCGGTCGACGACCCCACCTCCAGGGCGTGGTCGTAGCGGCGACGAGGGAGGACCGCCACGGTCAGGTCGCGCTTGCGCTGCTCGTACCAGAGGTGGTCGAACCCCCACGGGTCGTCGCCTGCGGCGTACATCGCGTCGAAGTACGCTGGGTCGGTCACGTGAAGAACAGTTCGGTGTCGGTGACGAGGCGCTCGAGGACCTCCGGCGGCAGGATCGCGCGATCGGCCGGATCGTCGGAGAGGTCCTCCACCTGGCTGACGAAGCGGGCCACGGCAGCGCGCTTGGCCGCGACCACCTCCGCGGGCAACGGCAGGACGCGCGCACGGGCCCACGGCACCGACACGTCGTCGGGGGAGGCCCAGTGCCACATCCACACCGGGTACTCCAGGTAGACGCTGCCCGCTCCCGCCGCCGCGGTGGCCGCCGCCCATCCGACCGCGGCGTGGTCGGGATGGCGGTCACCGCGCCACACCCCGACGACGACGTCGTGCCCGCCGAAGGTCGCGATCGCCTCGTCGATCTCGGCCACCATGTCCTCGGCGTGGTCGGACAGCGCACCGTCCGGAAGAGACCGGTGCTGCACGTGCGCGACACCGAGGGCGTCGAGGGCGTCGACGAGCTCGGCCCGACGGCGCAGCCCCAGATCCTCGGGGGTGACGGTGGGCGAGCCCGGGTGGGAGGCCGCCCCGTCGGACAGGCAGAGCACCGTCACCTGTCCGCCGTCGCGGATCGTCCGGGCCATGAGCCCGCCGGCCCCGAGCACCTCGTCGTCCGGGTGCGCCGCGACGACCAGCATCCGCACCGAGGCCGTCCGCGCGGGGTGGTCGTCGTCGAGAACCGGGAACGAGCGCTCCGTCATCCACTCGCGCCACCGCCGCGCCGACGTCACCCCGGGGTCGGAACCGCGGAACGCGGGCACCGCGCCGTTGCCGATGCTGCCGCCGCTCACGGTCGGCCGTCCCGCTCGGCGACGAGGTCGCCGAGAGCCGCGAGGTCGTGGTCGGCGTGGGACTGACGGATGTAGACCGTCAGGTCCGCGACGGCGGCGACGTGATCCGGTTCGGCGACCATCGGCCCCGGGCCCAGCGCCCGACCGGCGCGGTCGAGCACCGTCGCCGCGACACCCTCGATGACCGCCCGGGTGCGCAGCGCAGTGGTGTGGGCGACGGCACGGTCGGCGGGATGCCGGTCGACGACGGCCGCCGCCTCGACGAGCGCGGCGCGTCCCGCCCAGAGCGCCGTGTCGACGGCTCCGACGTGCGACCGGGTGACGGGGTCGTCGCGCCTGGTCCGCAGCACCCGCTCGCCGACGGCACGGGCGCCACCGAACCAGCACGCGGCGACCCCGATGGCCCCGTGCCAGAAGCCGGGTCGCTCGAAGTAGTCGGCGCCGCTGCCGACGCGGCGAGCCGGGGTGTCGGCGAAACGGACGGGTCGGGTGACGGTCGCTGCCATCCCCGCGGAGTACCACGGGTCGGGCCCGTCCGAACCCACCCCGTCGCGCGTCAGGTCGACGGCGAAGAGCGCGCGCTCGTCGTCGACCCACGCGGTCACCAACGCGTGCGTGCACCCGACGGCGCCGGAGCACCAACCCTTCACCCCGTCGAGGAACCACCGACCGTCACGCGGGGTGGCGGTCACGCGCGCTCCCGGCGCCTCCGAGGCCCAGACACCCCACAGCTCGTCCGGGCCCGGCGCACCGACACCGAGGTCGGCGAGGATCTGCTCGGCGTCGACGTGCGCCTCGACGAGCCGACCGGTGGGGATGTCGTCCCGCGCGAGGTCGGACAGCGCGTCGAGACGTTCACCGGTTCGCCCCGACCCCGGCGCGGGCAGTCGCAGACCCCCGACGAGGGCGCGGGCGCGCGTCACCGCGTCGGCGTCCGCGGGCGTCGGTGCTCCGTCGCTCACCCAGGCGATCATGCCGTCCCCGGGAGGTCGATGATCTCGGCGAGCGCGCCCGCGAACCCTGCCGGGGCGCGGCCGACACGACGGGTGGACGTCGCGACCGGCGCCTCGGTGTCCCACGCGATGGTGCATCTCGCGTTCTCGAGGGCGGCCACCAGGGCGACGTCCTCGTCGGACCGCGTCGCGGGGAAGCCTCCGACTCTCGCGTACGCCGAGCCCCGTACGCCGATGTTGGCGCCGTGCACGTGACCGTGCCGCCCCCGACGTTGCCGGGCGCGGTAGTCGGCGTCGAAGACTCGACCGGCGTCCACCGACCACTGCGCCCAGTCCCGCGCGACCACCGTCCCGACCACCGCGTCGACACCGGCGTCCGCGAGCCACAGGTGACGATGCAGCCAGTCCCGGGGCACGCGCGAGTCGGCGTCGGTGGTCGCGAACCACACGTCGTCCCCCGCGTGATGGCACGCGAAGCCGGAGCGACGCGCTGCACCGACACTGCGGACGTCGACGGCCACAACGTCGATCCCGGGTCCGGGGATCGACGCGGATGCGTCGGTGCACGCGTCCAGCACCACGGTCACACGGACGGGGACGTCGAGGACCGCCGCCGCGTCCGCGACGGCGTCGAGAGCGCCGGCCAGTTCGTCGGCCTCGTCGTGCACCGGGATCACCACGGTGACCGCTCGGATCGGGGGGCGGTCGCGCGCCGCGTCGGCCGTGACCTCACGCATACAGCGGTGAGTGCTCGAGGAGATCGAGCGCGTCGCGATAGGTCTCGTCCGCACCCGCCTCCCGCAACTCGGCAGCGCCGATGCCGCCGGAACTCACCCCGATCCCCCGGACCCCGAGCGGTGACGCGGCGAGGAAGTCCCAGGTGGCGTCGCCGATCATCACCGCCGCGGAGGCGGGCACCCGCGCGCGGCCGAGGGCGATGTCCACGACGGTCCCGTCCGGCTTCGCCGTCTCCACGTCCTCCGAGGAGGTCACCGCGTCGACGAGGTCGTCGACGTCGAGCAGCGCTCGCAACGCCGTCAGCTCGTGCTCCGGCGCCGACGTCGCGAGGACGACGGTGTAGCCGCGATCCTTGCTGGCACGCACCAGCTCTCGCGCGCCCGGCAGGACCGTCAGCTCGCCGACCCGGTCACCGTAGAGCTCGTCGTGCGCCGAGGCGAGCGCCGAGGTGAGGTCCTCGTCGTCGCGGTCGCCGCCGGCGATCTCCACGAGCTCGGCGACGAGCAGCGAACCGTCCTTGCCGATGCGCGCATGGATCTCGCTGTGCGGCACCGACAGTCCGTGCCGACGGAACGCCGACCACCACGCGGTGACGTGGTCGTAGACGGAGTCGACGAGCGTGCCGTCGATGTCGAACAGGACCGCCCGGACCCGGCTCACGCGCGGGCGCGCATGGACTCGCGCGCGGGGTTGTCCTGCTCGGCCGCCTTGGGGTCGTCCTGATCGGACTTCTCCGCCACGCCGTCGGCGATGGCCTGCCCGACGCCGGCGTCGATCCGACGCCAGTACTCGAGCGCCCGCTCGAGCACCGGCGCGGACACCCCGTTGAGCAGGTGGCCGACGACATTGTCGACCAACCGCTCCCGGGCCTCGTCGTCCATCACCTCGCGGACGAGCGTGCCCGCCTGGCCGAAGTCGTCGTCGGCGGGGTGGTCGACGTACGCACTGCGGACGATGGCGCCGTCGGCCGCCCAGCCCGGGTCGAGCCCGGGCGGCGGGTCGGCGTGCGGCCCGCCGTAGGAGTTCGGCGCGTAGACGGGATCGCGCACGGGCTGCACCCGCATCGCACCGTCCTTGGAGTAGCTGTGGGTCGGCACCGTCGGGGCGTTGACGGGGACCTGCTTGTAGTTCGCGCCGATCCGGTACCGATGGGCGTCGGAGTAGGCGAACGACCGGGCGAGCAGCATCCGGTCCGGGCTGAGCCCGATGCCTGGCACGAGACTGTTCGGCTCGAACGCGGCCTGCTCGATCTCGGTGTGGTGGTCGACGGGGTTGCGGTTCAACGTCAGTCGGCCGACCTCGCGGAGCGGGTAGTCGTCGTGCGGCCACACCTTGGTGAGGTCGAACGGGTTGAACCGATAGGCGGTGGCGTCGTCGTACGGCATCAGCTGCACCTTGAGCGTCCACGACGGGTGGTCGCCGGCGTCGATCGACTCGAACAGGTCGCGGGTGTGGTAGTCGGTGTCGGCCGAGGCCATCTGGTCCGCCTCGTGCTGGGTGAAGCACTCGACGCCCTGTTCGGAGATGAAGTGGTACTTGACCCAGTGCTTGACGCCGTGGGCGTTCTCCCACAGGTAGGTGTGCGACGAGTACCCGTTCATGTGGCGCCACGTCCGCGGGATGCCACGATCACCCATCAGCCAGGTGACCTGGTGGGCCGACTCCGGCGACAGGGTCCAGAAATCCCACTGCATGTCGTGGTCACGCAGGTTGTTGTCGGCACGCCTCTTCTGCGACCGGATGAAGTGCTGGAACTTCATCGGGTCCTTGATGAAGAAGATCGGCGTGTTGTTGCCGACCATGTCGTAGTTGCCCTCGCGGGTGTAGAACTTCAGCGCGAACCCCCGCGGGTCGCGCCAGGTGTCCGGACTCCCGCGCTCACCGGCGACGGTGGAGAACCGTGCCAGCACCTCCGTCTGCTCACCCGGGGAGAACACTGCGGCACAGGTGAACTCGGAGACGTCGTCGGTGGTCTCGAAGACGCCGAACGCACCACTGCCCTTGGCGTGTGGTTGTCGCTCCGGGACGCGTTCCCGGTTGAACTGCGCCATCTGCTCGATGAGGTAGTGGTCGTGCAGGACGATCGGGCCACCCGGTCCGACGGTCAGCGAGTGCTCGTCGCTGGGCGCCGGCGCGCCGGAATCGGTGGTGGTACGTGGGGTCGACGAACGCTCAGAGGAGCTGTCGACAGCAGGATTCGATGTCATCAGGGCCTCCGCCCATCGGTCGTGCTCAACAGCACCCGAGGGCTTCAGGCCGTGGACTCGATACTATCCAGAGACCCTTCCGTGTCAACCGAGGACGATGTATGAGCGCAGGCGACAAGACCACCGGTGCACGGCTCGCCGCGCTGGCACGGGAACTGTTCGAGCACGGTGAGCAGTCCGGTGAGCCGACGCTGCTGACCTCGGTCACCGACAGTGCGGTCGACTACGTCGACGCCGCCGACTTCGCGGGCATCACCCTGGTGGACAACGGGACACTGACATCGGTGGCGCCGACCGACCCGGTCGCCGCCCGCCTCGACGAACTGCAACACGAACTGCGGCAGGGTCCCTGCCTCGAGGCCGCCTGGGCCGACCACAAGGTCCTCGTCGACGACATCACCACCGACGACCGCTGGCCGCGCTTCGCGCGGCGTGTGGTCGAGGAGACGGCGGTGCGGTCGATCCTCGCCTTCCAGCTCTATCGCGGTGAGACCGCGATGGGTGCGCTGAACCTGTACGCCACTGCGCCGCAGGCGTTCTCGACCGACGACCAGGAGACCGCCCTCGCCGTCGCCACGCACGCGTCGCTCGCGTTGCACACGTCACGCCGCGGGGAGCAGTTCACCAGCGCCCTCGCGAGCCGCGACGTCATCGGGCAGGCCAAGGGCATCGTGATGGAACGGTTCGACGTCGACGCCGTCGCGGCGTGGGAGCTCATCCGGAAGTTGTCCCAGGACACGAACATCCGTGTCGCGGACGTGGCACGGCAGCTGGTCGAGGCGGACCACCCGGCCCGACAGAGGGACCTGACGACCTAGTCCGGCCGCGACTCGTGGCCGGGTCGGCCGTGGGTGCGCCGACCCTCCTTCATCTCCGACTCGAAGACGTGGCGACGCCCGTCGAGCAGCTCGTCGCGCACACGCTTCTCGGCGGCCCGCACGGTCGAGTAGTAGTTGTCGTCGTACTCCTCGACGAGCTGGAACGACCACCGTCCCGGGAAGGTGTTGAGCCCCACGATCTCTCGCCGGACGTCCTCGGCAAGAGCGCTGTGTCCGGCTTTCTCGAGCAGGTCGGCCGCCTCCCCGAAGGAGAGGTCGGCCGTACCCGACAGCTGGTGCAGTTCGAAGAGATGGCCCCGGACACGCTCCACGCACTCGAGCGCCTCGGTCATCTTCCCGACCGCCTCCACCGTGGCGTCGTCGACACCCTCGGGGCGACGGTGCGGATCGTCCTGGGGGAGTTGATCACCCATCAGTCGACGGTGAACCGCGTGAGGATCGAGTGGACGGCCTGGGTGACCGTCACCCGGTCATAGGACTGGATGAAGTCGAATGTGCGGTCCATGTCCTCGGCCTCGACGTAGAGATCCCGTGCCGAGAGCAACGCGCAGAAGTGGGGTCCGAGGACGGCCACGTTCCACTCGTCGACGAGCGGGTCGCCCTCGTCGAGCGGTGCGTGCTGCACGTTGCCGTCGATCATGTTGGCCAGACCGACGCCGTACACACCGGCCAGGCCGGCGCGGTCGGAGAGGTCGCGCCAGCGGTCGGCGGTCAGCGCGGTGAAGTGCCGTGCGTGCTGGAAGGTGCCCAGCACGACGACGGCACTGCCCGCCGCGGACGCCTGGGCCTCCAGCGACTTGCTCATCTCGATGAGCAGGCGCTTCGTGCCACGGCGAGGCGTGTGGGTGGCCGTCCCGATCTGGTACGGCGTGAGCAGACCCGGGTCGGGGGTGGCCCACACCGGGACGTCGGGCAGTGGGTCGAGGTCGTCGACGAGAATGCGCTCGGGGTCGGCAACGGACGGGAACAGTGAGCCCATCCCGTAGGAGGCGCCGATCGTCTGGGCGGCCATCAGCCGCTCCTCGCTGTCGACGCCCTCGGCGATGACCACCGCGTGGCTGCGCTCCACATGCGCGGCGAGGGCGTGCGCGAGACGCGCCATGTTCGGTTCCGTGGTCCGCGACAGCAGTTCCGGACCGGTGATGATGACGTCGGGCTCGATGAGCGCGAGCAGCGTCACCGCGTATTCGCTGACGCCGAGGCCGTCGACGCAGATGACGTGACCGGCCCGGCGGGCCGCCGCGACCTTCGTCATGGTGCGGTGCGGGCTGTGCAGGACCTCGTCGGGCCGGACCGACACGGCGAGACGCTCGGCACCGACCGGCTGGTCGACGGCGTCGACCGAGTCGAGGTCGACGGAGACGAGCAGCGGCAGGCGGGCAGCCGTGGACTGCGCGCGCTCGGACCGGGCGAAGGCGAACTTGTGCCGGTCGAGCGAGCGTTCCTGCTGCATGAGGCGGGCGGCGTGGCGGAGGGCCTCCGCCGACCGCAGGGCCGATCCACGGGGGCCGCAGACCTGCAGCTCCGCGCCGGCGAGCACGCGGTCACGCAGGCGCCGGATCGGCGCGAACTGCATGCCGACCTCGAGTGCGCCGACGAACGAGTCCTCCTCGACAGCGGGCCGGTGGTCGACATCGATGCGCGGGGCCTTCTTGCTGACGGGTTGTGAATCAGTTGACATGGTCGTCACCTGCTAACAGGGCGACCACCGGCTCAAGGACGGTGGTCTGTCGACGATGGACCGCACGCGTCGCGGAAACCCTGAGTGCCCGACGGGCTGTGCGGTGAAGTGTGTGCATTGCTCTCCCGCCCATGTCTCCCGATGCGCATGACCTGCGCTGACCGGGTTGTTTCGGGGTCCCTCTGCCCGGGACCGTGGACGGGGGCCGCTGCTGGACCTGGTACTCAGGGTAACGGCATGTCACGACGCGGTCCAGAGAGCATCACGCAAGGAACCCGGCCGGACACGCTGGTCACGGTCGGATAACGGCACGCAGTGCAGGTCAGGACGTCGCGTCCGGGTTCTCGGGTTGACGTGCCCACCACTCGCGCAGAGCCGCCTCGGCGTCGTCGCGGTCGAGCGGGCCGGCGTCGAGCCGCAGTTCCTTGAGGAAACGCCAGGCCCGGCCGACGAGCGGACCCGGGGGCAGCCCTAGCATCTCCATGATGGCGTTGCCGTCGAGGTCGGGCCGGACCCGAGCGAGGTCCTCGGCCGCGGAGAGCTCGGCGATCCGCCGTTCGAGGTCGTCGTATGTCCGCTGCAGCCGGGCGGCCCGCCGCCGGTTGCGCGTGGTGCAGTCGGCGCGGACGAGCTTGTGCAGGCGGGGGAGAAGCGGTCCAGCGTCGGTCACATAGCGGCGCACCGCCGAGTCGGTCCACCGCCCCTCGTCGTAGCCGTGGAACCGCAGGTGCAGGAACACGAGCGTCGCGACGTCCTCGACGACCGACTTGGGGTACTTCAGGGCCCGCATCCGCTTGCGGACCATCTTGGCCCCGACCACCTCGTGGTGATGGAAGCTGACGCCGCCGTCCGGTTCGTGCCGTCTGGTGGCCGGCTTGCCGATGTCGTGCAGGAGCGCCGCCCACCGCAGCACGAGGTCGGGGTCGCCCTCCTCGAGGTCCATCGCCTGCTGCAGCACGGTGAGGGAGTGCCAGTAGACGTCCTTGTGCTGGTGGTGTTCGTCGATGGCCAGCTTCATACCGGGGATCTCGGGCAGCACGCGCTCGGCGAGGCCGGTGTCGGTGAGTGCGACCACACCGTCGACGGCGTGCTCGCCCAGGATCATCTTGTCGAGCTCGGCGGCGACCCGCTCGGCTGTGATGCGGTGGATGGAGTCGGCCATGGCGCCGATCGCGGCCGACACCCGCTCCGACGGCGTGAACCCCAGCTGGGCGACGAACCGGACGGCACGGAGCATGCGCAGCGGGTCGTCGGTGAACGAGACCGACGGTTCCGACGGTGTGTCGATGACGCCGGCGAGGAGATCGTCGAGACCGCCGAGCGGGTCGAGGAACTCCTGCTGCCCGCCCGGGCCCAGACGGACGGCCATCGCGTTCATCCGGAAGTCCCGGCGGACCAGGTCACCGTCGAGGGAGTCGCCGAACTCGACGACCGGGTTGCGCGTCACCTGGTCGTAGGTGTCGGCGCGGAAGGTCGTGATCTCGATGTGCTGCCCGCTGCGCGCCGCGCTCACCGTGCCGAAGGCGATGCCGGTGTCCCAGACCGCGTCGGCCCACCCGCGCAGCAGCTTCTGGACCGCGTCCGGGCGGGCGTCGGTGGTGAGGTCCAGGTCCGTCCCGAGCCGGCCCAGCACGGCGTCGCGCACCGATCCACCGACGAGATACAGCTCGAAACCGGCGTCGGCGAAGCGCTCGGCGAGGGGGTCGAGGACATCCGACAGGGTCCGCAGCGACACCGCGGCACCGGCCAGCAGGCGGGTGCGGCGGTCCTCCGAGGCCCCGGTGGCCGATCCCGTCACGACGCAGCAGCCTACCCACCTCAGGACCCCGCCAGGGCACGCGTCGGCCCTCCCGACGCTTCCCGAACAGGAGGTGACCTGCCCGCTAGCATCAGGGGGTGTCAGCCGAACCCCACGACCCCGACCCCGCCTCGGCGGACGTCGGCGGCCGCGAGCCCTCCGGGCGCTCGCGGCGGCGTCGTGGTCGGCGGCGCGGCGGGCGTGGCCGCCAGGCCGCCGCGGACACCGACTCCACCCGGGTCGAGTCGACCGGCTCCGACCCCGGCGCCCCGCGATCGGGTGCCGCAGGTGAGACGGGCCGCCCCCGACGGTCACGCCGCGGGCGTCGTCGCGGTGGCCCCCGTCCCGCCGACGCCGCACCCGGCATCGCCGGGGGTGCGCCCGACGACGCCGCTGTCGTCGTCACCCCCGCGACGCCGGACGGCGGTGCGGGCACGCCCGGCCGCCCGGTGACCCCGTCGGACGTGAGCGCGTTGACCCGTCCGTCGCGACCGGCGAACGGACGCCCCGGCCGCGACGGGGGCGGCCGGAACAGGTCGCGTCGCGGTGCGGGCGAGCGCGGACCGGGCCAGGACGCGACCGACACGAACACCCCGCGTCTGCGGACAGTGCGGGAGACCTCCGCGGGCGGTCTCGTCGTCTCCGGCATCGACGGTCCCACCGACGACCGGTGTGCCGCGTTGATCGGCCGGGTCGACCGGCGCGGTCGGATGATGTGGTCCCTGCCCAAAGGGCACATCGAGACCGGCGAGACCGCGGAACAGACCGCCGTCCGCGAGGTGGCGGAGGAGACGGGGATCGAGGGCAACGTCGTCGCCCCGCTCGGCAAGATCGACTACTGGTTCGTCAGCGAGGGCAAGCGGATCCACAAGACGGTGCACCACTACCTCATGCGGTCCACCGGTGGCGAGCTGTCGGACGCCGACTACGAGGTCGCCGAGGTCGCCTGGGTCCCCCTGTCGGAGTTGCCGCACCGGCTGACCTACTCCGACGAGCGTCGACTCGCCCGGGCGGCGGCGCAGGTGATCGACGATCTGGCCGACGACCCCGAACGCCTGGCCCGCTCGGAGGCCGACTCGCTGCGGACCGAGCCCAACGACTACGAGAAGGCCGCCGCGGCCCGCAACCAGCGCCGCAACGAGCCTCCCCGCGCCCACCGTCCGCGGCGCCGACGCAAGCGGGACGCGCCCGGACGGGACGGCACCGGACGCGTTGCCGGCGAGGCCCCGCGCCGGGACACCGACGGCGGATGACCGATCACTGCGCACCGGCGGTGCGCCGCGTCCTCGTCGCCGCCGTCGCGGTGGTGATCGCGCTCCTCGCGCCGGGTGTGGTGTCGGCGGCACCGGCGGGGACGTCACCCGGCCAGACCACCCGCTTCCCCGAGGCGGCCCAGTTCGTCGACCTGTCGCTGCAGTCGGTGACCCCGTCGACGGTGACCGCGTCGAGCCCGGCGACGGTCACGGTGACCGGCACCCTGACCAACATCGGTGACCGGGACGTCCGCGACCTCGTCGTGCGCCTGCAACGCGGCGAGTCGGTGTCGTCGGGTGCGGACGCCCGGACGTCGCTCACCCTCGACCCGGCCCAGTACGAGACGACGACGCCGTTCACCACGGTCGGCGGCACCCTGAAGCCGGGGGCGCGGGTGACCTTCTCGGTGACGGTGCCGCTGGCCGGCGGGCCCGGCAGACCGGGCCTCGGCATCGACCGCCCCGGCGTCTACCCGCTGATGGTCAACCTCAACGGCACCCCCGACTACGGGTCCGCCGCCCGTCTCGACGACACCCGCACGCTGCTGCCCGTGCTGGCGGTCCCGGCCGACACCACCCGGACGCCGTCGACACCGGTGGGTCCGGTGACGTCCACCCCCGCCCGCACCACGTTGCTGTGGCCGCTCGCCGCCCCGGGACAGCTCGCGCCCGGCGTGACCGGCGGGGGGTCCGAGCCGGTCCGTCTCGTGGGCGACGACCTCGCGACCTCGGTCCGGCCGGGAGGCCGGCTCCGTGGGCTGCTCGACGCGCTCGACACCGCGACCGGCGACGCCTCGTCGCCGGTCACCCGCAGCGTCTGTCTCGCCGTCGACCCCGACCTGCTGGTGACCCTGCAGGCGATGTCGCGCGGCTACGTCGTCTCCACGAACCCCGCCGATCCGCGGTCCTCGACCCGCGACGGGACCGGCGCGACCGACGCCGCCGACTACCTCGGCGACCTGCGCCAGGTCGCGAGCCGCGTCTGCACGGTGGCCCTGCCGTTCGGTCAGGTCGACCTCGACACCCTGGCGCGTGCGGCCGATCCGGCCCTCACCCGCACGGGCCTGCAGACCCCCGCCGACATCGTCGACTCGGTGCTCGGCGTGCGCAGCGTCCGCGGCATGGTCCTGCCCACCTCGGGCACGGTCTCCGACGCCGGGGCGCGCCTGGTCACCGCGAGCGGCTCGTCGTCGGTGCTGCTCGGCTCCACGGCCCTCGACCGGAGTCTGCCGACCGCCGACGGCCGCTACCGGGTCGGCGCGATGGGTGTGCAGACGTTCGACCCCGCGGTCACCACGGCGCTCGGCGCGATGGGCACAGCGCCGTCGACCCCGGCGATCACCCCGGTCGACCAACGCTTCGACCTCATCACCGAATCGCCCGACGCGCGTCGCGGCGCAGCGGTCGGTGCCATCGCCTACGCGGCACTCGCGCCGACCACGGACACCGACACCGTGCGGATCGGCGGTAACCCCGACGACCCGACCACCGGCCGCAGCGAGGTGATCTCGCCACCGGCGGTGTGGTCCGCCTCCGCCGACGACGCGACCGCGGTGCTCGGGATCGTCGACGCGGTGTTCCGTGCCGGTCTCGCGACACCGCAGCCCCTGCAGGACGTCGTCTCCGCGATGCCGTCCGCGGGAACGCCTGCCTCCCTGCGAATCCCGCCCGACTCGACCGTCGGTCTCACCGCGCTCGACCCGGACACGACGTCGTCCATCGCCCGTACCGCGGGGACGCTGTTCGCGCTCGAGGCATCGATGGTGGCGGGCAACGACGTCGCCATGTCGCCCCGGACCTACGTCGCGCCGCTCGCCGAGGACCTGGTGCGCGCCATGCGGTCGGCGCCGGTCGACTCGACCGCCGACCGGCGAACGGTCACCGACGCCGCGCGGACACGCCTGCGCGCCGTCGATCTCACCGTCGACCGCATGCGCGACGCCGTCGCCATCCTCGACCCCGGTGGGCGCTACACGCTGGCCTCCGAACGGTCGCCGCTGCTGCTGGTGGTCCGCAACGACCTGCCGCTGACGATCCGTGTCCGCCTCGACACCGCCGCCCCGCAGGACCTCGACATCGGTGACGTCGGGGTGGTCGAGATCCCGCCTCGCGGCACCCGTCAGATCCAGATCCCGACGCAGGCGAAGTCGTCGGCGTCGATGACCGTGAACATCGCCCTGGTCACCTCCAGCAACGTCGCCGTCGGGACGGCGATCGACCTGTCAGTACATTCCAACGCCTATGGCAAACCGCTGTTCATCATCACGATCTGCGCGGGCGTCCTGCTGGTGCTGCTGGCGGGCCGCCGACTGTGGCATCGGTTCCGCGGCCAGCCCGACCCGGCCGACCTCGACCGACCCGAACCCGACGAGCGGGAGCGCCTGATGGCCGACAGCCGTTTCCTCCACAGCGACGGCGAGAAGCTGTGACCACCCCTGACGACCCCCGCGGCGATCGTCGCGCGCAGCCCCGGCACATCCCGCCGGCCGGGCAGGCACCGACCATCCGCGCACGTCGACGACAGGCCCCGCCGCCACCGCCGCCGCCGGGTCCGATGTCCCGTCGTCCCGCGGGGATCGCCGTCGCGTCACCCACGGAGTCGCTCGACGACGCCGTCGACGCGGCCCCACCCGTCGGTCGGGACCAGCCGTCCGACGAGAGCGTGCTGCGGACCAGCGGGTCGATCGCCTTCGCCACCCTGACGAGCCGCATCACCGGGTTCGTGCGCACCGTGCTCGTGCTGGCGATGCTGGGCGCCGCGGTGGCGTCGGCGTTCCAGGCCGCCTACGTGCTGCCCAGCATCGTCGCCGAGGTCGTCCTGGGCGCCGTGCTCACCGCGATCGTCATCCCGGTGCTCGTCCGCGCCGAGGCCGAGGACGCCGACGGCGGCGAGGGGTTCATCAACCGCATCTTCACCCTCGCGCTGACGATGCTCGGCACGGCGACCGTGGTCGCACTCGTCTGCGCGCCGCTGCTGACCTACCTCAACCTCGGCGACGGCGAGGTCAACCGGCCGCTGGCCACCGCGCTGGCGTACCTGCTGCTGCCCGAGGTGCTGTTCTACGGGATGTCGGCGCTGTTCATCGCCATCCTCAACATGAAGGGTGCGTTCCGGCCCGGGGCGTGGGCGCCGGTGTGGAACAACGTCGTCCAGATCGCGACCCTCGTCGCGTACTACGTCGTCCCCGGTGACATCTCGCTGAACCCGGTCCGCATGGGCGACACGAAACTCCTCGTCCTGGGTGTGGGAACGACGCTCGGCGTGGTGGTGCAGGCGGCCATCCTGCTGCCCGCGCTGCGCCGGTCCGGGGTCCGTCTGCGCCTGCGGTGGGGGCTCGACGACCGCCTGCGGACGTTCGGGAAGATGGCCGGCGCCATCGTGCTCTACGTGGCCGTGCTGCAGGTCGGCTTCTTCATCACCTATCGGATCGCCTCGGGTGCGGACTCGTCGGGCGTCAGCGTCTACGCCACGCACTGGCAGCTGCTGCAGCTGCCCTACGGCGTCCTCGGCGTGACGATCCTGACCGCGATCATGCCGCGGCTGTCCCGCAACGCCGCCGCGAACGACACCCACTCGGTCGTCGACGACCTGTCGCTGTCCACGCGGCTGACCATGGTGGCGCTGGTTCCGGTCATCGCGTTCATGACGTTCTTCGGTCCGGCCATCGCCATCGCGATCTTCGACGTCGGCAAGTTCGACCTCGACGCCGCCGACCAGCTGGGCATGGTCCTCAGCTTCGGCGCGTTCACGATCATCCCGTACTCGATGACGCTGGTGCAGCTACGCGTCTTCTACGCCCGGCAGGACGCCTGGACCCCCACGCTCATCGCGGTGGGCATCACCGTCGTGAAGGTCGCCGCGTCCTATCTCGGCCCCGTCCTGTTCGACGACGGGCACACCATCGTGCGGTGGCTGGCGTTCTCCAACGGCCTGGGTTACCTGGTCGGCGCGATCGTCGGCCACTTCCTGCTCCGGCACCGCCTGGGCTCGCTGCGCATGACGAACGTCGCACGCACGACGGTGGCGACGCTGGTCGCCTCGATCGTCGGTTGCGGCCTCGTCTGGGGGATCGCGCGGGTGTCCGGGCTCGCCCGGCTGTCCGACGACCACGGCAAGATCGCGTCGCTGGGGTACCTGGCGCTGACCGCCGTGGTGTCGCTCGGACTGGTGTACTCGGCGCTGGTGCTGCTGCGCATCCCCGACGTGATCGCGGTGAGCGTCGCGGTGCGGCGGATGCTGGGTCGCGTCATCCCGGCGGTCGCGCCGCGCGCCGAGCCGCCCACGGAGTCCGTCGCGGAGATGACGGTGGCGTTCCCGCGCATCACCGGCGAGGAGTCGACACCGTATTCTGGCCAGGTCCAGGTCATGCGACGTTTCGACAGCGGCACGTCGCGGTGGCAGGCATATTCGGACTACACCGGCGGCGCCGTCGGCCTGCGACCCGGCGGTGGTCCGCTCCGTCCGGGCAGCACACCGCCGGACATGCGCTACCGGCGGAGAGGAGTGGGTTTCGTGGGAGAGGGCAGCGACTCGGGTCGCCCCGGTGTCGACCGTCCGGAGGTGGACGGCGGAGGTGTGCACGACCTCCCCGGCGCCGTCCACACCGACCCGCGGTTGTCGGCCCTCCGTCCCGACGGCACCCCGCGCACCCCGGACGCCCCCACGGAGACCCCGTCGGACACGCCGCCGCCCGAACCGCCGACCGACGCCCGCGCCGACGAGGCTCCCGTCGCCGCCCCGCGGCGGGGTCCGCGACTCGTGCCCGGCGCAGCGGTCGCCGGTGGTCGCTATCGCCTGCTGTCGGAGCACGGTGGTGCGCGTGGGCTCCGGTTCTGGCGCGCCCGCGACATCAACCTCGACCGCGACGTCGCACTCACCTTCGTCGACGCCGACCAGACCGCGCCGTCGCCGCCTGCGGGCGAGGCCGTCGGGTCGCGCGGCGAGGGGCCGCAGGCGGTGCTCTCGCGCACCCTGCGCCTCGGCCGCGTGAACGCACCGGGCATCGCCCGCGTCCTCGACGTCGTCCGCGGATCGTCCGGCGGGATAGTGGTGTCGGAGTGGGTGACCGGGTCGTCGCTGGCGGAGGTCGCGCGCACCAACCCGTCGCCGATCGGTGCGGCCCGCGCCGTGCGAGCCCTCGCCGCGGCCGCCGAATCCGCCCATCGCACAGGCAGTTCGCTCTCGATCGACCACCCGGACCGCATCCGGATCTCGCGGGAGGGGAACGCCGTCCTCGCCTTCCCGGGCACGCTGGCCGGCGACGACAAGTCGACCGACGTCCGTGGTCTCGGCGCGGTGCTCTACGCGCTGCTGCTCGCACACTGGCCCCTGGATCCCGACGACGTGTCGAAGAACGCCACCACCGACACCGTCGACGAACCCATCGGTGGTCTCGAACCCGCGGTGCCGTCGGCGGCCGGGGGCCCGGCCGAACCGCGGGCGCAGCGCCCGGACGTCCCATTCGAGATCTCCGCCGTGGCCGCACGCGCGCTCGAGGGGAACAGCGGCATCCGGACGGCGGCCACCATCCAGCACGTGCTCGACCAGGCGACGGTCGTCGACCAGAAGACGGACCTGATGCCCGTCATCGGACCCGACGGCGCGCGCCCGACCCCGACCAGCAACGTGGCGCCGGGATCCGCCGGGAGCCGGTTCTCGTTGCGGGACATGTCCTCCCGGTCGAAGCGTGTCCTCGCCATCTCCGCGGGCGCGGCCCTGCTGATCCTGCTGGTGATCGTGGCGCTGGTGGTCTGGCTGTCCGACGCCGTCGGGCCAGACACCTCGCCGACCGACATCAACTCGATCATCACCTCGTCGGAGAGCGCGGCACCGTCGGGGGCTCCTGCCGGCACCGCCGCGGCAGCGGCCGTCCCGCTGCGGTCGGTGACGGTCGTCGACTACTCGCGGCAGACACCGGACTCCTCGACCAACGTCGGCAACGTCATCACCGGGCAGGACCCGCCGTGGCGGACCGACCTCTACCGGGGCGGTCCACGGTTCGGCAACCTCAAGCCCGGTCTCGGACTGATGATCGCGCTGCAGAACCCGGCAGCGGTCCGCACGGTCACCGTACGTACCCCGGATCCCGGTGTGTCGCTGCAGATCCGGACGGCGCCCTCGGCGGACGCATCGTTCGACTCGACGGTTCCCGTGGCCGCCATGACGGTCGGGCAGCCGACCACCACCGTGACCGTCGACCAACCGCGTCAGAGCCCGTACATCCTGGTCTGGCTCACCGAGCTGCCCCAGGTGGGACGCGGGTACCAGGGTGTGATCAGCCAGATCTCGATGACCACCTGACCCGTCGATGACGGAGGAGACGGACCTGGTCGCCGGCGACGACGGGCGCGCACGGCCGGTCTGGGCCGCGCGGCCGGGCCTGATGCAGGACTACTACGACACCGAGTGGGGCTGCCTCGTCGACGGCGAGAACGCGTACTTCGAACGGCTGAGCCTGGAGGGTTTCCAGTCGGGCCTGTCGTGGGCGACCATCCTGCGCAAACGGCCCGCGTTCCGAGAGCTGTTCTGCGACTTCGACGTCGACACCGTCGCGCGCTTCACCGACGCCGACGTCGATCGCCTGATGGGGGACGCCCGGATCGTGCGGAACCGGGCCAAGATCGAGGCCACCGTCGGCAACGCCCGCGCGACGCAGGAGCTGCGGCACGACGGTGGGCTCGAGCAGCTCATCTGGTCGTTCCGGCCGGAGACCACGCCGATGCCGCACACGATGGCGGAGGTCCCCACGGTGTCCGCCGAGTCCACCGCGCTGTCGAAGGAACTGCGCCGGAGAGGCTTCCGGTTCGTCGGGCCGACCACGGCGTTCGCGCTCATGGAGGCCCTCGGTGTCGTCGACACCCACCTGGTGGGGTCACATCGCCGGGGCTGCTCGGGCGTCTGGGCCCCCGACGGCACGTTCCGCGGTCGCGGCGCGGGCGCATGATCACGCTCGGCGACCTCCCCGTCCCGATCATCGGCGCCCCCATGGCCGGCGGGCCCACCACCGACGACCTCGTCATCGCGGTGTCGCGTGCCGGTGGCATGGGTGTCCTCGCGACCGCGTATCGGACCCCTGCGCAGACCGCGGCCTCCGTCGCTGCCATCCGTGCGGCCGGGGTCACCCGCTTCGGGGCGAACCTCTTCGTGCCCGAGTCGGGCGTCCGCTCACCGGAGGACACCGGGCCGCTCGAACGGTACCGAGACCTGTTGCGGGACAGGATCCCCGGCGTCGAGCCCGGCGAGATCGCGCCCGCCGGCACCGCCGAGTACGACGAGACCGTCGAGGTGGTGCTCGCCGCGGGAGTCCCGTGGGTGTCGTTCACCTTCGGGTTGCCGAGCGCCGACGTCGTCGACCGTCTGCACGCCCGCGACACCGCCGTGGTGGTCACCGTGACGTCGGTGTCCGACGCCCACGCGGCGGTCGCGCGGGCTGCCGACGTCGTGTGGGTACAGGGCCCGGAGGCCGGCGGTCATCGCTCGACGTTCGACGTGGCAGCCGAGCCCCCGGCCACACCGCTGCACGAGCTCCTCCCCGCCGTCCGCGCTGCGGTCGACGTGCCCCTGGTCGCGTCCGGCGGCGTGGCCGACGCCCACGATGTCACCCGGCTGCTGGACCTCGGTGCCGACGCGGTCGGGGTCGGGACCGCCCTGCTGCTGGCCGACGAGGCCGGGACCAGCGCCCCGTACCGCGCGGCGTTGACCGATCCCGCGTTCACCGAGACCGTGCTGACCCGCGCGTTCTCGGGCCGCGTCGCACGCGGGCTGCGGAACCGCTTCCACGACGACCTCGCCGCACACGCACCCGCCCGGTTCCCCGAGGTGAACACCCTGACCGGTCCGCTCCGACGCGCGGCGACCGCGGCCGGTGACCCGCACGAGATCTCACTGTGGGCCGGCACCGGCCATCAGGCCGCCCGACCCGGCCCCGCGGCCGCGATCGTCGCTGCTCTGTCCACAGGGGCCGACGCCGAGCTGTGACGTCGCTGTGAGCGGGAACTAGTCTCCCTCCATGGCCGGGGGTGGAGAGGACGTGCGGAGCGACGCCGACCTGCTCGCGGCCCACGTCGCCGGCGACCGGGACGCCTTCGCCGAACTCATCGGGCGACACCGGGCGCACCTGTGGGCCGTCGCGGTGCGCACGAGCGTCAGTGACGACGACGCGGCCGACGCGCTGCAGGAGGCCCTGCTCAGCGCGCACCGCGGGGCTCACCGGTTCCGGTCCGACGCCAAGGTGAGCTCGTGGCTGCACCGCATCGTCGTGAACGCCGCACTCGACCGACTCCGACGGGAGCGCCACCGCCGCGACCTCGCACCGCTCGACACGACCGCCGACACCGTGGTCGACCCGACCGACGCCACGGGGCACGTCGAGCTGAGGATGTCGGTCGGCGGCGCCCTGGCCACCCTCCCTGCCGATCAGCGGGCTGCCGTCGTCGCGGTGGACGTCGAGGGCTACTCCGTCGCCGACGCGGCGGCGCTGCTGGGCGTGCCGACGGGCACGGTGAAGAGCCGCTGCGCCCGCGGACGCGCCAAGCTCGCGGTGTCCCTCGGCCACCTCCGTGACGGCACATCGGACACCGCGGGAACCGATCGGACGCCGCCGGCGTCTGATGGGGGAGGGACACCACAGCCGGTGCGCCCGGAGCGGGGAGGTGACCGGTGAGCGACCAGCCGACGGGACCGGTGCAGCCGTCCGTTCCCGTCGACCTCATCGCCGACCTCCACGCCGGTGTGCTCTCCGAGGACGACGCCCGTGCCGTCCGGGCGCAGGTCGAGGCGGACCCGGCCTCACGCCGCGTGCTCGCCGCACTCGACGCGACGGTGGAGGACCTCCGTGGTGCGCCCGTCACGCCGATGGAGCCGCCTCCCGCGGTCGCGGCCGCCATCGACGCCACCCTGCGGTCCCTGCGGGACGGGGGCGCACCCCCGCAGTCCCCGCCGGAGCCCGCCCACGATCCTCGCGTCGCCTCCCTGGACGCCGCCCGTGACGCGCGACGCCGCCGCGGGCTGCTGGTCGCGGCCGCGGTGGCGGTGGTGGTCGCCGTCGTGAGCGGCGTCATCGCGATCTCCACGGCCAGTCAGCCGTCGTCGGACACCGTCCGCGCCGATCCCTCGACGGCCCCGGATGGTGCGTCGACGACCGCGTCCACCGCCCCGTCGACCGTGTCGCTGTTGTCGGTGGTCGGCCGCACCGATCCCGCCCTGGGAAGCCCCGACGACCCGGGTTCGCGCCTGCGAGGGTGCCTCTCCGCCAACGGCGTACCGGCCTCCGTCGGCGTGGTGGGGTCCGGACCCGTCGTGCTCGACGGGGCGCGGCGGATCGTCGTCCTGCTGACCACCGGTGTCGCAGGTCGGTTCGAGGCGCTCGTCGTCGGCGAGGGATGCGCCGCGGGCCGCGCGGAGACGGTCTCCCGACAGGTGATCGGGGTCACCCCGCCGACGCGGTGACCTGCGACGACGCGTCGTAGGCGACATCTGTCACGCCGGGGTCGCGCGTGCACTGCGCGGGGAACAGAAGCCCCTAGGCTGACGTTGCACAAGCCGTTCGCGCAAGAGAAGAGGACCGATGAGCGACACGGGTACCGACACGATCCACGACGTGATCATCGTCGGATCGGGCCCCGCCGGATACACAGCCGCCGTCTACACGGCTCGCGCCGAGCTGGCGCCCGTCGTGTTCGAGGGGACGCAGTTCGGTGGTGCCCTGATGACCACCACCGAGGTCGAGAACTTCCCGGGCTTCCAGTCCGGCATCCAGGGCCCGGCTCTCATGGACGAGATGCGGGAGCAGGCTCTCCGCTTCGGTGCCGACCTGCGCATGGAGGACGTCGACGCCATCCGCCTGACCGGCGATGTCAAGGAGGTCGAGGTCGCCGGAGAGGTGCACCGCGCCCGCGCCGTGATCCTGGCGATGGGTGCCGCGGCCCGCTACCTCGACATCCCGGGTGAGCAGGACCTTCTCGGTCGCGGCGTGTCCGCCTGCGCCACCTGCGACGGCTTCTTCTTCCGCGACCAGGACATCGCTGTGATCGGCGGTGGCGACTCCGCGATGGAGGAGGCGACCTTCCTCACCAAGTTCGCGCGCAGCGTCACCCTGGTCCACCGCCGCGAGGAGTTCCGGGCGTCGAAGATCATGCTCGAGCGCGCGCGCGCCAACGAGAAGATCCGTTTCGTCACAAACGCCGCCGTGGAAGGCGTCCTGGGCGACACCTCCGTGACCGGACTGCGCCTGCGCGACACGGTGACCGGCGAGGAGTCAACGCTCGACGTCACCGGCATGTTCGTGGCCATCGGTCACGACCCCCGCAGCGACCTGGTCGCCGGCCAGGTCGATCTCGACGCCGACGGGTACGTGCTCACCCAGGGCGGCACCACCGCCACCTCGGTCGACGGTGTCTTCGCCGCGGGCGATCTCGTCGACCATCGGTACCGGCAGGCGATCACCGCCGCCGGCACGGGCTGCAGCGCCGCGATCGACGCCGAGCGGTGGCTGTCCGACCGGGCCGACGGGGCCGTGGCAGTGCCCGCAGACGCCGCGGTCGCCGCACTCTGAACTGTCCGACCCCGGCCGCACGACGCCGTGCGGCCACCAGACCGTCACCGTCAACACAAAGGAGGCACCCATGGGTGCGAACACTGTCACCGTCACCGACGACACCTTCCAGAGCGAGGTCCTCGGTGCCGACAAGCCCGTCCTCGTCGACTTCTGGGCCACCTGGTGCGGCCCGTGCAAGATGGTCGCCCCGGTGCTCGAGGAGATCGCCGCCGACAACGGCGACAAGCTGACCGTCGCCAAGCTCGACGTCGACGCCAACCCCGCCGTCGCCCGCGACTTCAAGATCATGTCGATCCCGACCATGATCCTCTTCGAGAACGGCCAGCCGACCAAGACCATCGTCGGCGCCAAGGGCAAGGCCGCGCTCCTGCGTGAGCTCGACGGGGTCATCGGCGCGTCTGCCTGACGCCGCGGGTCCATCCGTCCCGTCTTGACTGTCTGGTCCGGTCTCGCGCCCCGCGCGGACCGGACCAGCCATGTTGGTCTGAGGACGACGGACCTGCGAGACTCACACGGTTCGGCCGACGAGAGAGGGTGACAGATGACGTTGTACCGCCTGGGTGATCAGGGGTCTGCCGTCATCGAGGTCCGTTCTCTGCTGACCGACCAGGGGCTGTTGCCCCGCACCGACTCCGACGGTGGCCGTCACAGTCGCGACACGTCGGACGTCTTCGACGCCGACACCGACCACGCCGTACGCGCTTTCCAGCAACACCGCGGGCTCATCGTCGACGGCATCGTCGGTCCGGCCACCTTCCGCGTCCTGCGCGAGGCCTCACACCGCCTGGGCACCCGTGTCCTCGCGTTCCGGCTGTCCGCGCCGATGCACGGCGACGACGTCGCCACCCTGCAGTCGCGTCTGCAGAACCTCGGCTTCTACACCGGCCTCGTCGACGGGTCGTTCGGCGCGACCACACACGCGGCCCTGTGCACCTATCAGTCCGAGAACGGGATGTCGCCGGACGGGATCTGCGGTCCCGAGACGCTCCGGTCGCTGGAACGTCTCGGCACCCGGGTCACCGGCGGGTCACCGCACGCCATCCGCGCCCAGGAGGACGTCCGTCGCTCCGGCCCGCGGTTGTCGGGCAAGCGGATCGTCATCGACCCCGGCACCGGGCGACCCGACGAGATCGTCGATGCGGCAACGGCATCGGAGGAGACCGCCATCCTGTGGGACCTCTCCCACCGGCTGGAGGGACGGATGGCGGCCGCCGGGATGGAGACGTTCGTGTCCCATCCTGCCGACGCCGATCCCGACGACGCCGACCGGGCGCGCACGGCCAACGCCTTCGGCGCCGACCTCGTCATCGCGCTGCGGTGCGGGCGCTATCAGTCGCCCGTCGCCAACGGGGTCGCCACCTTCCACTTCGGCAACTCCCACGGGTCGGTCTCGACCATCGGACAGTCGCTGTCCGGCTACATCCAGCGGGAGATCGTGGCGCGCACCCCGCTGCAGGACTGCCGCTCGCATGGTCGTACCTGGGACATCCTGCGGTTGACCCGGATGCCCGTCGCACAGGTCGACGTCGGCTACATCACGAGCCCGCACGACCGCGCGCTGCTCGCCGACGGCGTCGTCCGTGACACGATCGCCGACGCCATCCTCGTGGCCGTGAAGCGGTTGTACCTGCTCGGCGAGGACGACCGCCCCACCGGCACATACACCTTCGCGGATCTGCTCGCCTCCGAGCAGATCGCTCGCTGAGACGCCGCGACCCGGACCGACCCGGCGGGATCGTCTCAGCCGACCGGGCTGGGGACCGCTGTCCGCTCCCGCCCTGCGACGTCGATCGTCGCCATCAGCACCAGCTTGTCGAGCGCGCTCTCGACGGCGGTCTTCCATCCCAGTCCCTCGTCGAGCTCGATGCGATACCGGGGGAAGCGGTGGTGTGCGGCCACGAGTTCGAACCCGGAGTCGGCCAGGAAGTGGGCGTCGACCATGCAGCCCGGGCACAGTCCTCCGGGCACGCTGTCCTCTCGGACAGCTTCGGCCGCGGCATCGCCCTCCGCCGACGACCGTATGATCCCGAACGCCTCGACGGCACGCACGCCGCGCTGGACGAGGTCGGCGAGGACGGCGTCGACGAGTCGTTGCGCTGTCCCGACCACGCCGGCATCGACGCGGACGGACGTCACCAGGACAGCGTCCGGGCTCACCGGTGACGTCGGGAACAGGCGGGCGCGCGGGACACGTCCCGGCGGGGCGTAGAACGCGGTCCCGACCACACGCCCCGTCTCGCTGTCCACGGCGACCTGTGCGCAGCGGCCCCAGTCGAGCATCACCATCGAGATCCACGCCTCCTTGTCGAACTCGGAGTCGATGGACCGACCCGACCCCGGATCCGGGATGGCCTCCGGATCGACCTCCCAGAAGACGCACCGGCGCACATGCCGGGGGAGTGTCTCGAACTTGTCGAGGTCGAGCGCGCGGATCACGGTGCTCACGCGGGTGATCCCGCCGATCCTGCTGCCGCACAACGGTTTCGGCGCCGACAACCGGCCCCGACACCTTCTGCCGTCACAGTGACGTTTCGCCCGCGGCCCCGCGTACCCGAGATCACGGCGTCAGTGGTTCCCGTTCCGGGCCAACAGGTCGACGATACGTTCGAGGTCGTCGACGGATCCGAACTCGACGACGATCTTGCCCTTGCGCTTGCCGAGCGACACCGTCACGCGCGTGTCGAGTCGATCCGACAGGCGTTCCGCCACGTCCTGGAGACCCGGCATCTGCATCGGCCGCCTCCGCGGAGGAGTCGGCGTCGTCGCGGGACCGTCGTGGTTCGCGAGCGTCACCGCTTCCTCGGTCGCACGGACCGACATCCCCTCCGCGACGATCCGGGCTGCGAGCGCCTCCTGCGCGTCGGCGCCCGACTCGAGCGACAGCAGTGCCCGAGCGTGTCCGGCCGACAGCACGCCGGCGGCGACGCGTCGCTGTACGGGGATCGGCAGCTTCAGCAGACGGATCATGTTCGTCACGACGGGCCGTGACCGACCGAGGCGCGCGGCGAGTTCGTCGTGGGTGACACCGAACTCCTCGAGCAGCTGCTGATAGGCCGCCGCCTCTTCGAGGGGGTTCAGCTGGACCCGGTGGATGTTCTCCAGGAGGGCGTCCCGGAGCATGTCGCCGTCCTGTGTCTCGCGGACGATCGCCGGGATGCGCTCGAGGCCCGCCTCCTGGCTGGCACGCCATCGACGCTCGCCCATGACGAGCTGATAGCGGACGTCGCCGCGAGGCCGGGGGAGTCGGCGGACCACGATCGGCTGCATCAGACCGAACTCGCGGATCGAGTGGACGAGTTCTGCCAACGCCTCGTCGTCGAACGCGGTGCGCGGCTGTTGCGGGTTCGGCTCGATCTCCGCGGGCGGGATCTCGCGGTAGACGGCGCCGGCCTCGTCGAGTTCCGGCGTCGACGGGGGAGCGTCGTTCCGGGCCGACGCGCTCGACGACCCGTCGCCGAGGACGACGTCGGCGGCAGCGGAGGTGAGACGCGGACCCTCGTCCGGGCCCGTCGGGATCAGCGCGGCCAGGCCACGTCCCAGACCACCCCGACGCTGTCCCGCGGCACGGGTGGGAGTGGGCTTGTCGGTCATCGCGGCTGTCCCTCCCCGGTCGTGCGCGCGGCGCGCAGACCGATCTCCCTGCCCGCGTCGAGGTAGCTCATCGCCCCTCGTGAGCCAGGGTCGTACTGGATGATCGTCATCCCGAATCCGGGTGCCTCGGACACCTTCACGCTGCGCGGGATGACCGTGGTCAGCACCTTGTCACCGAAGTGCCGACGGACCTCCTCGGCCACCTGGTCCGCGAGCTTCGTGCGGCCGTCGTACATCGTCAGCAGGACGGTGGAGACGAAGAGGTCGCGGTTGAGGTGTGCCGACACCAGCTCGATGTTCTGCAGCAGCTGGCCGACGCCCTCGAGTGCGTAGTACTCGCACTGGATGGGGATCAGGACCTCCTTGGCCGCCACCATGGCGTTGACGGTGAGCAGGCCCAGCGAGGGCGGGCAGTCGATGATCACGTAGTCGATGCCTCGCCGCCGGATCACCTCGGGATCGAGCGCGTTCCGGAGTCGTGTCTCTCGCGCGACCATCGAGACGAGTTCGATCTCGGCGCCGGCCAAGTCCAACGTGGCCGGCACGCACAGCAGGTTCTCGTGCGCCGTCGACTGCGCGATCGCCTCGTCGAGGGATACCTCCCCGAGGAGGAGCTCGTACACCGACGCGACGTCCGGGTTGCGGTGATCGATCCCCAGCGCGGTGCTGGCGTTGCCCTGGGGGTCCAGATCGATGACGAGGACGCCCAGCCCGTGCAGCGCCAGGGCGGCGGCGATGTTCACCGCCGTCGTGGTCTTGCCGACGCCACCCTTCTGGTTCGCGACGGTGATGATGCGCGTGTCCGCGGGGTGGGGGAGGTGGCCGGACAGCCCTCGGGTGAGAACCTGGCTCGCCCGTTCCGCTGCGGCCGCAATCGGGGTGTCCGCGTAGCGACCTGTTTCACGTGAAACATCACCGTCGGCGACGGGAGCGCGGTCCGGCGCTGCGGGCGTCTCGTCCGGCGTTCTGTCGGCCACCACATCACTCCTTCGACCGCGCCTGCCCAACATCGTGCGCTGCACCCCATCGCTGTTCCCGGGCGACCGACGTCGACCCCTGCTGCTCGTCACCGTGACGTCCGGCGGCGCTTCTCCGGTCTGTCCACCCGGCGCCCGCGCACGATCGTCGTCGGCACAGAAAGGGTATCCGCCCCGACCGTCTCCACGCGCAGCGCGGTCAATCCGACCTTGCCGACGGCGGACGCGTGCGTGGCGATCTCCTCCGCGGCCGACGCACCCTTGATCGCGACGAGTTCCCCACCCGACCGGATGAGGGGTGCAGACCACCGGGCCAGCCGGTCCAGCGGCGCCACCGCACGGGACGTCACCACATCGGCGTCACCCACCGCGGCGATCACCGACCGCTCCTCGGCACGTCCGCGCACCACCTCGATCTCGAGGCCGATCGCCTCGACCGCCTCGAGGAGGAAAGCGTGCCGACGTTCCAACGGTTCGACGAGGGTGACGCGGAGGGTCCTCCCGGCAAGGGCCAGCGGGATGCCCGGTAGTCCGGCACCGCTGCCGATGTCGACGACGCCGGCGCCGTCCGGCAGGGCGGTCGCCAGCACCCCACAGTTCAGGATGTGCCGATCCCACAGTCGCTCGATCTCGCGGGGTCCGATCAGCCCCCGCTCGACACCGGCGGTCGCGAGCAGGTCCCGATACACCCGGGCGCGACCGAGGCGATCACCGAAGACGGCGAACGCTGCAGACGCGATCTCGTCGCGGTCGAACTCGCTGTCGTGTTTCACGTGAAACATGCTCCGTTTCTCGCTGGGGGGAGGGGAGTGCGATACGACGCAGGGCCCCGACCCGGAGGTCGAGGCCCTGCGCTCAGGACTACGTCGCGCGCGGCGACGTCACTCGGCGATCACGACGACACGACGTCGGGGCTCGGTGCCTTCACTCTCGCTGTAGACGCCTGACACGGCGGCGACCGCGTCGTGCACGATCTTCCGCTCGAAGGGCGACATCGGGTCGAGTTCCTCCCGACCTCCGGCGCCGCGGACCCGCTCGGCGACCTCCGTGCCGAGACGGCTCAGGCGCTCACGTCGACCCGCCCGCCATCCGCTCACGTCGAGCATCAGCCGCGAGCGGTCTCCGGTCGACTGCTGCACGGCGAGGCGGGTCAGCTCCTGCAGCGCGTCGAGGACCTCACCGTTCTTCCCGACCAGCTTGCCCAGATCGCGGCCACCGTCGATGCTCACGACGGCGCGGTCACCGTCGACGTCGAGATCGATGTCGCCGTCGAAGTCGAGGAGATCCAACAGCTGCTCGAGGTAGTCGCCGGCGATCTCGCCCTCTTCGACGAGTCGGTCGTCGTCGCTCTCGTCGTCACCGGCCTCGTCGGACTCGGCCACGTCGACCCCATCGGTCACCGGCACATCGGCGGGCGTGGACCCCTCCGCGTGCGCCTCCGTCGCGTCGTCGGTCACCTCGTGTTCGGCGTCGCTGGTGTCTGTCGTCATGGGTCATCCCTCGCAATCGTGTGTGGACATGTCAGTGCGTGGTGTCCGCGGACACCGGGGTGGGGCGGCCAGACGTGTGGCCGCCGCGCATCATCGGCGTTTGCGTCGCTTCTGCTGGGTCCCCGTCGGACGCTGGCCCGGACGCGGTGCGCCGCCGGTGCTCTTCCGCGCCGCACCCCCGGCGGGTCGTTTCGCGGTGCCACCCTTGGTCAGATCGGTGCGTCCGGCCGACGGGGTCGACGTCTCGGAAGCATCCGGCGTCGTCGTGTTCTCCGTGTCCTCCGACGGTGCGTCACCGTTCGTCGACGCCGGCGCCGCCTTCTTCTTGGCGCGGTCGGGACGGGCGCCGGGCTTCGGGGCGTTCGCCTTCAGCTTCTCCTGCTTGGCGAGCTTCGCCTCTTCCTCTTCCTTGGCGATCTGCCCGAAGACGATGTGCTGCTGGGCGTACGTCCAGAGGTTGTTGCTGACCCAGTAGAGGAGGATCGCCACCGGGAAGAACGCACCGGACACCAGGATGCCGAGCGGGAAGACGTAGAGCGCAAGCTTGTTCATGATCGCGGTCTGCGGGTTCTCCAACGCCGCCGCGGTCTGCCGCGCGACCGAGGCCCGCGAGTTCATGTGCGTCGCGATGGACGACAGGATCACGAGCGGGATGACGAGGTAGATGATGTGGGCGCGGGTGAAGTCGACGACGCCGTCCGCGCTGAACGCCACCCACTCGGTCTTCGGCTGCGACACCGCGGCCGAGAGCGGCACGCCGAAGAGCCGCGCGTCGAGGAAGTTCTGGACCAGTTCGGGCGAGAAGAAGTAGTTGCCCGTCGCGCGGGTCTGCTCGGCCGTCATCCCCAGCTGACCGAATCCGGTGCCCATCCGGTTGAACGACCGCAGCACGTGGAACAGACCGATGAACACCGGGATCTGCGCCAGCATGGGGAGGCAACCGAGGAGCGGGTTGAACCCATGCTCCTTCTGGAGCTTCTGCATCTCCTCGGTCATCTTCACGCGATCCTTCGCGTACTTCTTCCGGATCGCCTGCAGCTGCGGCTGGATCTCCTGCATCTTCTTCGTCGTGCGGACCTGCTTGACAAAGGGCTTGTAGAGGATGGCGCGGAGCGTGAACACGAGGAACACCACCGACAGCGCCCACGCGACGCCACTGCCGCCGGGGGAGTCGGGCAGGACATGGCTGAACAGCCAGTGCCAGACCCACATGATCCCGGAGACCGGGTAGTAGATGAAGTTCAGCACGGTGTCACTCGCTCCTCACTGGCACAAGAGTGCTCCGATGGATGTCGTTCGGGGACCGGGTCGTATCCCGGTGCGTGCCACGGCCCGCACTTGAGCAGGCGCCAGACGGCGAGTGCGCCACCGCGCACCGCGCCCCACGTGGTGATGGCCTCGGCGGCGTAGGCACTGCACGTCGGCTCGAAGCGGCAGGCCGGCATCCGCGTCGGGGAGATCCAGGTGCGGTAGAGCTCGATGGACCACACGAGGGTCCGGCGCGGGATCGCCGCGACGGCGTTCATGCGCGGACCTGCTCCCGCTCGCCGAGACGGGTGCGCGCGAGGCGCAGGGCGGCGACGAGTTCGTCGGTCAGTTCCGACCCCGATCGATGCGCCGCGCCGGGCAGCGCCCGGATGACCACCAGACCGCTCGCGTCGGTGCCGAGCCCGCCACCCGCGTCGGCGGCGGCAGCGGCGGCCCGCAGGCGACGCGCGACGGCATGCCGGGTGACCGCGTCACCGACGGACTTGCTCACGATCAGCCCGTACCGCGCACCACGCTCGACCGCGAGGACATCCGTCTCGTCGATCCGCGCGGCGTGCACCTGGATGTCGGCACGACGAACCCGCACACCCCGTCGGAGTGCGCGGGTGAAGTCGGAGCTGCGTGAGATCCGCTGATGCCGGGCCAGCACAGTGCTGCCGTCCGCGAGCCCGAGGGCCGCGGAACTCAGGCGGTCAGGCTCGCGCGGCCCTTGCGGCGACGGCCGTTGACGATGGCGCGACCCGCACGGGTCCGCATGCGCAGACGGAACCCGTGGACACGGGCACGACGGCGGTTGTTCGGCTGGAAGGTGCGCTTGCCCTTGGCCACGGTTGAACTCCTCGATCGGTGGTGGTCTCCTGCCGGGCCTCCGTCATCGCGGGCGGTGGACGGCCCCGGACGCACCGGTCAACACATGTCCACGCGCCGGAGACGATCACACCTCGGCGACCCTGCGAGACTACTGATCCGGTTCGGCACCGTCAAACCGCTGTCGGGCCGACTACCAGCGACGACGCGCCTCCCACACCGACACGCGGACGCGTCGACACGCCGGGGCCGCGGCGGTCGTTGAACTTCGGCGCCGCGTGTGATGCGAACTGTTGAGTCCACCGGGATCCGTCTGTTAGCTTCTCTCGGACGACGGAGTCCCGACCGTGCCGTCCGCGTCGAGACGCGGGTCGACACCAGGGTCGGATGCAGGTCGTCTGGTTTCCGCATCCTTGTCCACAGCTGTGGATAACCGTGTGGACAATTGCTCGATGCCGGGCCACGATGAGACCCGTTCGCATGGCGCGGCCGTGATCGAGCACCAGGATCTGCACCCGGATGCACGCGGGCAGGTCGAGGCGGCCGGGGAGGATTCAGTGAGCACCGACCGTGAACAGCTCGATCACGAGTCCCGTCCCCGTGAGTCCTTCCCCGAGGTGTGGCAACGCGTCCTGGTGGACCTCACCGCCGACGGCGAGGACCTGACCCGCCAGCAGAAGGCGTGGCTCTCGCTCGTCCAGCCGCTCACCCTCGTCGAGGGGTTCGCACTTCTCGCCGTGCCGTCCGCCCGGGTCCAGGAGCAGATCGAGCGGACCCTGCGCGAACCGATCCGTGCCTCGTTGAGCACCCATCTCGGGCGCGAGGTCGACCTCGGGGTCCGCATCGACCCGGACGCGGAGCCGCCGGCCGTGCCCACCTCGGTGGGCGAGTCGCCGCGCGTCGACGCCGTGGACGGGCTCGACGCCCTCTCCGACACCTTCGCCGACCGGCGGGACACCCCGCCCGACACCCGTTTCGACCCCGCACGGACCGACGGCCTCCGCGATCCCGGACTCCCCCCGACCGCGGGTCGCGACGGCGACTGGTCGAGCTGGTTCAACCCCGGCCCCGACGACCCGAGCAGCCTGAACCCGAAGTACACCTTCGACACCTTCGTCATCGGTGCGTCCAACCGCTTCGCACACGCCGCGGCGGTGGCGATCTCGGAGGCGCCGGCGCGTGCCTACAACCCGCTCTTCATCTGGGGGGAGTCGGGACTCGGCAAGACCCACCTCCTGCACGCAGCGGGTCACTACGCCCAGCGGCTGTTCCCGGGGATGAAGGTCAAGTACGTCTCCACCGAGGAGTTCACGAACGACTTCATCAACTCGCTGCGTGACGACCGGCGGGTGGCGTTCAAACGCCGCTACCGGGACGTGGACGTCCTGCTCGTCGACGACATCCAGTTCCTCGTCGGCAAGGAGGGCATCCAGGAGGAGTTCTTCCACACCTTCAACACCCTCCACAACGCGAACAAGCAGATCGTCATCTCCTCCGACCGCCCGCCGAAACAGCTTGCGACACTGGAGGATCGGCTCCGCACCCGGTTCGAGTGGGGGCTAATCACCGACGTCCAGCCGCCCGAGCTCGAGACCCGGATCGCCATCCTGCGCAAGAAGGCGCAGATGGACAACCTGCAGGTCCCCGACGACGTGCTCGAACTCATCGCGTCGAAGATCGAGCGCAACATCCGCGAGCTCGAGGGCGCCCTGATCCGCGTCACCGCGTTCGCGTCGCTCAACAGTGCCGAGCTCAACCTCGCGCTCGCCGAGATCGTGCTGCAGGCGCTCCTGCCCGACACGGGCAGCGTGGAGATCAACGCCCCGACGATCCTCGCCATCACCGCGGAGTACTTCGGCATCAGCGTCGACGAGCTCCGTGGGCCCGGCAAGACCCGCTCCATCGCCCAGGCCCGCCAGATCTCCATGTACCTGTGCCGGGAGCTCACCGACCTCTCGCTGCCCAAGATCGGCGAGACGTTCGACCGTGACCACACGACCGTCATGTACGCGGACAAGAAGATCCGCAAGGAGATGGCCGAACGGCGCAAGGTCTACGACTACGTGCAGGAGCTCACGGCGCGCATCAAGCAGCGCTCGCACCCCTGACACAGGCCGCCGGCAGGGCCGGTGACCTCGTCATGTCTGAACCCCGACTCGACACTTGACGGTGCCGAGAATCCCGTCATGTCCTCCGGTCGGACGATTCCCCAGCTGTGGATAACTCGGTGGATAACTGCCGTCCGCTGTGGACGGTCCGTGGACGCCGATGAACAACCGTCGACGTGTGCACAACCCCTCGGCATCACCCCGGTGACCGTCCACACGGGGTCCACACCCCCGACGCGCGACGTGAACTGCACCGCGGCCCGTCTGTCCACAGATTGCACAGCCGCTATGACTGTCATGAAGTTCTCTCTCGAAGAGAATCCTTGAAAGAAGCGATGTGGACAGAGCGGTGTCCCCACCTCGTCGGGTGATGTCCCGTTCGGGTGAGCGGAACCCGCCCCGTTGGACACGACACGGCAAAGCGCGTTCTAGAGTGGGGCGACATCGAGCAGCAGCCACATCGGTGGCCGGCGGGTACGGGAGGGTCGAACGCGGTGAAGTTCCGTGTCACACGCGATGAGTTCGCCGACGCCGTCGCCTGGGTGGCGCGCAGTCTGCCGAGCCGTCCGCCCGTCCCCGTCCTCGGCTGCGTGGTCCTCACCGCCGGCGACTCCGGCCTGACGGTGTCCGGCTTCGACTACGAGGTCTCGGCCCAGGTCGACATCTCCGCCGAGGTGGCCGACGAGGGTCGGGTGCTGGTCTCGGGCAAGCTCCTCGCCGACATCACCCGCTCGCTGCCGTCCAAGCCGGTCGATGTCGCGATCGACGGTTCCCGTGTCGTGATCAACTGCGGCAGTTCACGTTTCTCGCTCCCGACCATGCCGGTCGAGGACTACCCGAGCCTGCCGGAGGTGCCGGGTGTCACCGGCACCATCCCCGCCGAGCTGTTCGCCGAGGCGATCGGACAGGTCGCCGTCGCGGCCGGCCGGGACGACACGCTGCCGATGCTCACGGGCATCCGGGTGGAGATCGAGGACGACACCGTCGTCATGGCCGCCACCGACCGTTTCCGTCTCGCCGTCCGGGAGCTGACCTGGCAGCCGAGCGGGTCCGACACCGCCGCGGTGCTGGTGCCCGCGAAGACGCTCTCGGAGTCGGCGCGCTCGGCCGGGTCCGACGGGTCGCCGGTCTCCCTCGCGTTGGGGTCCCCCGGCACGATCGGTGCCGAGGGCCTGCTCGGCATCCTCGGGCAGGGCCGTCAGACGACGACCCGGCTGCTCGACGCGGAGTTCCCGAAGTTCCGACAGTTGCTGCCGACGTCGCACACCTCGATGGCGACCGTCGACATCGCCGAGTTGACCGACGCGATCAAGCGCGTCGCGCTGGTCGCCGAGCGGGGTGCGCAGGTCCGCCTGGAGTTCTCCGAGGGCACCGTGCAGCTCACCGCGGGCGGCGACGACGCGGGCAAGGCCGAGGAGGAGGTCGCCGTGACCTTCCACGGCGAGCCGCTGACCATCGCGTTCAACCCGACCTACCTCCTCGACGGCCTGTCTGCGCTGCACTCGTCGTCGGTGGAGTTCGGGTTCACCACACCCAGCCGTCCGGCGGTCCTGCGGCCCGCCGGTGAGGAGACCCCGGTCCCCGACGACAGCGGTGCCTACCCGGCCCCGTCGAGCGAGTTCACCTACCTGCTGATGCCGGTCCGCCTCCCGGGCTGATCGGGAGAGGATGTCCGCGATGCAACTCGGACTGATCGGTCTCGGAAAGATGGGCGCCAACATGCGGCGCCGGATCGCGGACGCGGGTCACGAGGTGGTCGGTTACGACCCCCGCCCGGAGGTGAGCGACGTCGCCTCGCTCCAGGAGCTCGTGTCGACGCTGAGCGCACCGCGGGTCGTGTGGGTGATGGTGCCGTCCGGACCCCCGACCCGCGAGACGGTGGAGACGCTCAGCACCCTGCTCGAGTCGGGCGACCTCGTCATCGACGGCGGCAACTCGCGCTACACCGACGACGGACCGCACGCGGAACTGTTGTCCGCCAAGCAGATCGGCTACGTCGACTGCGGCGTGTCGGGCGGTGTCTGGGGCCTGGAGAACGGCTACGGGCTGATGGCCGGCGGCTCACCCGAGGACATCGAGAAGGCGATGCCGATCTTCGACGCCCTGCGTCCGGAGGGGGAGCGGGCCGACGGCTTCGTGCACGCCGGTCCGGTCGGAGCTGGTCACTACGCCAAGATGGTGCACAACGGCATCGAGTACGGCCTGATGCACGCCTACGGCGAGGGCTACGAACTGTTGTCCGCCGAGCCGCTGATCGACGACGTCGCCGGCACGTTGCGGGCCTGGACGCACGGCACCGTCATCCGGTCGTGGCTGCTGGACCTCCTCGTCGAGGCCCTGAAGGATGACCCCGGCCTGGCCGAGATCTCGGACTACACAACCGATTCCGGCGAGGGACGCTGGACCGTCGAGGAGGCGATCCGTCACTCGGTGCCGGCGAACGTCATCTCGGCTGCGCTGTTCGCGCGCTTCGCGTCGCGACAGGAGTCCGGGTCACCGACCCTCAAGGCAGTCTCCGCGCTGCGTCAGCAGTTCGGCGGGCACTCGGTGCGCCCCGCCGGCTCCTGATCGCGCCCGCGTCCCCGCCCCGTCGCCGTGTACGTCCGGTCCCTGCGTCTGCGTGACTTCCGGTCGTGGCGCACGCTCGACGTCGACCTGCGACCCGGCGCCACGATCGTGGTGGGCCGCAACGGATTCGGGAAGACGAACCTCGTCGAGGCGCTGAACTACGTGGCGACGTCGCGCTCCCACCGGGTGAGCACCGACGCCGCGCTCGTCCGGAGCGGCTGCGAGACCGCGTCGGTGGCGGCCAGCATCGTCAACGCCGGCCGAGAGCTCACGGTCGAGGTCACCATCACGCCGGGACGGGCCAACCGGGCGACCGTCAACGGGGCACCGTCGAGGCGGGCGCGCGACGTCGTCGGGATCCTGCGATCGGTGATGTTCGCGCCCGAGGACCTCGCACTGGTCCGCGGAGAGCCGGCCGAACGTCGTCGGCTGCTCGACGAACTCGCCGCGCTCGCCGGACCGGCGATGGTCGCCGCACGATCGGACTACGACCGCGTGCTCCGACAGCGATCGGCGCTGCTGAAGACGGCGGCCGCGGCACTGCGCTCGGGTGGGTCGTCGGCCGAGTCGGTGATCAGCACCCTCGACGTCTGGGACACCCAGCTGGCGCAGTTCGGCGCGGTCGTCACGGCGGGGCGGATCGACATGGTGAGTCGCCTGCGGCCGCACGTCGTCGCCGAGTACGCGACCCTCGCGCCGGCCTCGCGCCCCGTCGACCTGCGCTACCGCCCGGCGGCCGGGGAGGAGATCGTCCCGGCGCAGGGCCGCGCCGACGTCGAGTTCATCGAGGCGACCCTGCTGACACGGCTCGCGGCGGCGCGTCAGAAGGAGATCGACCGCGGGGTGTGCCTGGTCGGTCCGCACCGCGACGACCTCGACATCGTCCTGGACGGGCAGGTCGCGAAAGGGTATGCCAGCCATGGGGAGTCGTGGTCGCTGGCACTGGCGACCCGGCTCGGTTCGGTCCAGTTGATCCGGGACGACGGTGCCGAGCCCGTCGTCGTGCTCGACGACGTGTTCGCCGAGCTCGACGCCTCTCGACGGGCTGCTCTCACCACCTTCGCGGAGTCGGTGGAGCAGGTGATCATCACCGCGGCTGTCGGGGACGACATCCCGGGTGCCGTCGCGGGCCGCCGGCTGGCTGTCGGGGTGGACGACGACCATGAGGTCCGGGAGTCCTACCTGATCGGCGAGACACCGGGTGAGGAGGTCGCACATGGATGACGACACCGCGCACTCGTCGGGTCACGAACTGGCCCGCAAGGCGCTCGAGGACGCCCGCGCCAAGGCGAGAGCCGCGGGCAAGGCCGTCGGCCAGGGCCGTGCGTCCGCGCCGGCGCAGCGGAAGGGTCGGCGGCGATGGTCGGGAGCGCGGCCGGACGGCCGCGATCCGCAGTCGCTCGGGTCGGTGGCCGGTGCGATGGCGAAGACCCGCGGATGGCAGTCCAAGCTGGGGGAGGGCCAGGTGTTCGCGGCCTGGGATCGCATCGTCGGCGAGGACATCGCCGCCCATGCGCAGCCCACGGACCTGCGGGATCGGGTGCTGTCGGTGAGTGCGGAGTCGACGGCGTGGGCGACACAGCTGCGTCTGGTCCAGCGCGACATCCTCGCGAAGATCGCCGCCTCGGTCGGCCGGGACGTGGTCGTGTCGCTGCGCATCACCGGTCCCCGCGCCCCGTCGTGGCGGAAGGGCACGCGCACCGTGCCGGGCCGCGGTCCCCGCGACACCTACGGGTAGATCGCCCACCCGGGAACCGACGGGTCCGACGGTGCGTCCAATGGATACCGTCAGGGCCGCGAGGAGCCTCCCTGAGGGCACGGTTGTCAAGCGGCCCTGGATTTCGGCGAGAAAATCCGTCTACGGCCGCGTCAGACGTGCGCCACGCCCGTTTCCGTACGGGTGAGGCAGTAGTATGGAGAGGTACTGCCCCGAGTCGGGGCACGAGCGTGTGCGAGAGATCGCCGGCGCGGATCAAAAGGAGCGGACCCCACTCGTGGCGGACACCAACGGCACCAGCAAGCCGACCCGATCGACCAAGAAGGCCGGTAGCGACTACGGCGCCGACTCGATCAGCATCCTCGAGGGTCTCGAGGCCGTCCGCAAGCGGCCCGGCATGTACATCGGTTCCACCGGTGAGCGCGGGCTGCACCACCTGATCTGGGAGGTCGTCGACAACTCCGTCGACGAGGCGATGGCCGGCTTCGCGTCGCAGGTCGACGTGACGATCCTCGCCGACGGTGGTGTCCAGGTCGTCGACGACGGCCGCGGGATCCCGACCGACATGCACAAGACCGGCGTCCCCACGGTCGAGGTCGTGATGACCCAGCTCCACGCGGGCGGGAAGTTCGACTCCGAGGCCTATGCGGTCTCCGGTGGTCTGCACGGCGTCGGCATCTCCGTCGTCAACGCCCTGTCGACCAAGGTCGAGTTGGAGATCGACTACGGCGGCAGCCACTGGTCGCAGGTCTACACCCGTGCCGTCCCCGGGCCCCTGGAAAAGGGTTCGAACACTCGCAAGACCGGCACGACGGTCCGCTTCTGGGCCGACGGCGACATCTTCGAGACGACCGAGTACAACTTCGAGACCATCGCCCGTCGTCTGCAGGAGATGGCGTTCCTCAACAAGGGACTCACCATCACGCTCACCGACGAGCGCCCGAAGGTCGTCAACGACGTCGACGACGTCGAGCAGGCCGAGGCCGTCGGAACCTCGGTCGAGGCCGCCGACGCCGTGGGGGACACCGACGGCGAGGCCGTCGTCGAGCCGGGCCCGGACACCGAGAAGAAGGACCTCGGCAAGCCGCGGACCCGCACCTATCACTACCCGGGTGGCCTCGAGGACTACGTCGCGCACCTGAACCGGACCAAGAGCCCGATCCACGCGTCGATCGTCGGCTTCACCGCCAAGGGCACGGGCCACGAGGTCGAGGTCGCCATGCAGTGGAACGGCGGCTACTCCGAGTCGGTGCACACCTTCGCGAACACGATCAACACCCACGAGGGCGGCACGCACGAGGAGGGCTTCCGCGCGGCGCTCACCAGCACGGTGAACAAGTACGCGCTCGACAAGAAGCTCCTCAAGGAGAAGGACCCGAAGCTCACCGGTGACGACATCCGCGAGGGTCTCGCGGCGGTCATCTCGGTGAAGGTCTCCGACCCGCAGTTCGAGGGGCAGACGAAGACCAAGCTCGGCAACACCGAGGTGAAGAGCTTCGTGCAGAAGGTGTCCAACGAGCACCTCTCGCACTGGCTGGAGTCGAACCCGGCCGAGGCCAAGATCATCATCAACAAGGCGGTCGGGTCGGCGCAGGCCCGACTGGCCGCCCGCAAGGCGCGAGAACTGGTGCGGCGCAAGAGCGCGACCGACATCGGTGGTCTGCCCGGCAAGCTCGCCGACTGCCGCAGCAACGACCCGGCGAAGTGCGAGGTCTACATCGTCGAGGGCGACTCGGCCGGCGGTTCGGCCAAGTCCGGTCGTGACTCGATGTACCAGGCGATCCTGCCCATCCGCGGCAAGATCATCAACGTCGAGAAGGCCCGGATCGACCGCGTCCTCAAGAACACCGAGGTCCAGTCGATCATCACGGCGTTCGGCACCGGTATCCACGACGAGTTCGACCTGGCCAAGCTGCGGTATCACAAGATCGTGCTCATGGCCGACGCCGACGTCGACGGACAGCACATCTCGACGCTGCTGCTCACCCTGCTGTTCCGTTTCATGCGGCCGCTCGTCGAGCACGGGCACGTCTACCTGGCGCAGCCGCCGCTGTACAAGCTCAAGTGGCAGAAGGGTGCCGACCCGGAGTTCGCCTACTCCGACCGCGAGCGCGACGGCCTGCTCGAGGCGGGTCGTGCGGCCGGCAAGAAGATCAACACCGACGACGGCATCCAGCGCTACAAGGGCCTCGGCGAGATGAACGCCAAGGAGCTGTGGGAGACCACGATGGACCCGGAGGTCCGTGTGCTCCGTCAGGTCACCCTCGACGACGCCGCCGCGGCCGACGAGCTGTTCAGTGTCCTCATGGGTGAGGACGTCGTGGCCCGCCGCAGCTTCATCGCCCGCAACGCCAAGGACGTGCGCTTCCTCGACGTCTGACGCCGACACGGAACGCCCTCGCATGGCGGGGGTTTCACGTGAAACCGGCCGACTC
Organism: Williamsia serinedens; assembly: GCF_024171725.1. Lineage (GTDB taxonomy): Bacteria > Actinomycetota > Actinomycetes > Mycobacteriales > Mycobacteriaceae > Williamsia_A > Williamsia_A serinedens. The sequence goes on along the minus strand of NZ_JAMTCG010000002.1, from coordinate 398,804 downwards.
ACACCGAAAGTGAACCCATGACTGACACCACCCTGCCGCCCGAGGGCGCGACCGGCGAGCCCGGCGACCGCATCGAACCGGTCGACATCCAGCAGGAGATGCAGCGCAGCTACATCGACTACGCGATGAGCGTCATCGTCGGTCGTGCCCTACCCGAGGTGCGCGACGGCCTCAAGCCGGTCCACCGCCGACTGCTGTACGCGATGCACGACGAGGGTTACCGACCCGATCGCAGCTACGTGAAGTCGGCCAAGCCGGTGTCGGCGACCATGGGCAACTACCACCCGCACGGCGACAGCGCGATCTACGACGCGCTCGTGCGTCTCGCGCAGCCATGGTCCATGCGCTATCCCCTCGTCGACGGGCAGGGCAACTTCGGGTCGCGCGGCGACGACGGCCCGGCCGCCATGCGCTACACCGAGGCCCGGCTGACGCCGCTCGCGATGGAGATGCTGCGCGACATCGGCGAGGAGACCGTCGATTTCACGCCGAACTACGACGGCAAGACCCTCGAGCCGACGGTGCTGCCGAGCCGTGTGCCGAACCTCCTCATCAACGGGTCGGGCGGCATCGCCGTCGGCATGGCGACCAACATCCCGCCGCACAACCTCGGCGAGGTCGCCGAGGCGGTGTTCTGGGCGCTCGAACACCACGACGCCGACGACGAGTCGACCCTCGCTGCGTGCATGGAGCGGATCAAGGGACCCGACTTCCCGACCGCGGGTCACATCGTCGGCACCGCCGGCATCACCGAGGCGTACACCACCGGCCGCGGCAGCATCCGCATGCGCGGCGTGGTCGAGGTCGAGGAGTCCCGCACAGGCGCCACCACGCTGGTCATCACCGAGCTGCCCTATCAGGTGAACCCCGACCGCATGATCGTGTCGATCGCCGAGCAGGTCAACGACGGCAAGCTCAAGGGCATCAGCAAGATCGAGGACCAGTCCTCCGACCGCGTGGGCATGCGGATCGTCGTGACGCTCAAGCGCGACGCCGTGGCAAAGGTCGTGCTGAACAACCTCTACAAGCACAGTCAGCTGCAGACGAGCTTCGGCGCGAACATGCTCTCCATCGTCGACGGCGTGCCGCGGACACTGCGTCTGGACCAGATGATCCGGCTGTACGTCGCGCACCAGATCGACGTCATCATCCGCCGGACCCGATACCGCCTGCGCAAGGCCGAGGAGCGGGCCCACATCCTGCGCGGCTTCGTCAAGGCGCTCGACGCTCTCGACGAGGTCATCGCCCTGATCCGCGCCTCGGCCAACACCGAGGAGGCGCGCAGCGGCCTGATGGGCCTGCTCGACGTCGACGAGATCCAGGCCGACGCGATCCTCAGCATGCAGCTGCGGCGCCTGTCGGCTCTCGAGCGCCAGAAGATCATCGACGAGCTCGCCGAGATCGAGCGCGAGATCGCCGACCTCAAGGACATCCTGGAGAAGCCGGAGCGTCAGCGCGCGATCGTGCGCGACGAGCTCGCCGAGGTCGTCGAGAAGTTCGGTGACGAGCGCCGGACGCAGATCGTCGCCGCCGACGGTGACGTCACCGACGAGGACCTCATCGCGCGCGAGGACGTCGTCGTCACGATCACCGAGACCGGCTACGCCAAGCGGACGAAGACCGACCTCTACCGCAGTCAGAAGCGGGGCGGCAAGGGTGTCCAGGGTGCCGGCCTCAAACAGGACGACATCGTCGCGCACTTCTTCGTCTGCTCCACCCACGACTGGATCCTGTTCTTCACCACGAAGGGCCGTGTCTACCGCGCGAAGGCCTACGAGCTGCCCGAGGCCAACCGCACCGCCCGCGGTCAGCACGTCGCGAACCTGCTGGCGTTCCAGCCCGAGGAGCGCATCGCTCAGGTCATCCAGATCAAGAGCTACGAGGACGCGCCGTACCTGGTGCTCGCCACCCGCGGCGGTCTCGTGAAGAAGTCGCGCCTCACCGACTTCGACTCCGCGCGGTCCGGCGGCATCATTGCCGTCAACCTGCGCGGCGAGGACGAACTCGTCGGTGCCCGCCTGTGCAGTGCCGACGACGACCTGCTCCTCGTGTCCAAGCGGGGCCAGTCGATCCGGTTCTCGGCGACCGACGAGGCTCTGCGACCGATGGGTCGCCAGACCTCCGGTGTGCAGGGCATGCGGTTCAACGACGACGACGAACTGCTGTCGCTGAACGTCGTGGCCGACGACACCTACCTGCTGGTGGCGACGTCCGGGGGCTACGCGAAGCGGACCGCGATGTCGGACTACCCGGTGCAGGGCCGCGGTGGCAAGGGCGTCCTCACGATCCAGTACGACCGTCGTCGAGGCGACCTGGTCGGCGCGCTCATCGTGGACGACCGGAGCGAGCTCTACGCCATCACCTCCGGCGGCGGCGTGATCCGTACGCTGGCCAAGCAGGTGCGCAAGGCCGGACGCCAGACCAAGGGTGTCCGCCTGATGAACCTCGACGAGGGAACTACCCTCTTGGCCATCGCCCGCAACGCCGACGAGCCCGACGAGGTCGAGTGACCGGCCACCCGCAGCGACAGGAGCGCATGTGAGCACACCCCGCGAGCCCGAGGGTCAGCGCAACGGCCCCTCCGTCCAGGACCGGCCGGACCAGGGCTCCGGCCCGGACACCGGTGCGTCGGACTCGACGTCGTCGTCGCCGGGGGAGCAGGGGCAGCGTCCGAACCCGGGGACCGGCCCGGGAGGCGTGCCGCCATGGCAGCGTGTCGGGAAGGCTCCGGTGACGTCACCGGGTCCGACGCCGCAGCAGGGCACGCCACCGCAGCAGGGGGCCGCGCCGCAGCAGAGCGCTTCGGGCAACGGCGCCTCGTCGGGCGGTGGCCAGTCCGGGTCGTCGGAGGCGCCGAAACGCCCGCAGCGCCCGCTGGTGACCGGCACCGCGGCACCCAAGCCGCCCGGCCAGGACACGCCCACCACCCGTGCGCCGATCGCGAAGCTCGACGCCGACGGGGGAGTCCCCGGTGACGGTGCGGCGCAGCCCGCCACCGCGGACCAGCAGCCGTCGCGCGGACGCAACTCGTTGGCGGGCAAGATCATCGACGGTCCGACCCGCAACATCGGACGGTCGCAGGTCCCCGAGGATCTGCCCGACCTCGACGCGATCCATCACCCGGCGACCTCCCCGACGGCCGTGCGGTCTGCCGAGTCGGTCCCGGCGGGCCATCGTGGTCCGTTGCGCGCCGCGGTGCAGTTGCGTCGGATCGACCCGTGGTCGACCTTCAAGGTCTCCGCGGTCCTGGCCATCGCCCTGTTCCTCATCTGGATGATCGCGATCGGCGTGCTGTACGTGATCCTCGACGGGATGGGGGTCTGGGACCAGATCAACAACTCGTTCGGTCAGCTCGTCTCGAGCGACAACACCACGGAGTCGTCGTTCGAGATCACCGCCGGCACGGTGTTCGGCATCGCTGCGGGCGTCGGCGCGCTCTACGTCATCGTGTTCACCGCGCTCACGACGGTGGGAGCGTTCATCTACAACATGAGCTCCGACCTCGTCGGGGGCATCGAGGTGACACTCGCCGACCGGGACTGACGGCCGTTTTGTCGCCGGTCCCGGTGATCCGGTAGCCTTTCCCGGGTTGACCGGAGACGGTCCACGGGCCTATAGCTCAGGCGGTTAGAGCGCTTCGCTGATAACGAAGAGGTCGGAGGTTCAAGTCCTCCTAGGCCCACTCCGAGAGGATGCACCCACATGCGGATCGTGCTTCTCGTCGCGGCAGTCGTCACCGGCACGGTGGTCGCCCTGATCGCCGAGTCGCGGCGGAACACCCAGGTGTGGCACACCCTCCCGGACCGCCGGACCTGATCTGCGCGGACGGGGCCTTAGCTCAGTTGGTAGAGCGCTGCCTTTGCAAGGCAGATGTCAGGAGTTCGAATCTCCTAGGCTCCACACATCATCGGCGTTGCACAGTCGTCACCGGATCGGTACCGGCAGACTCGGACATCGATCTCGCCGTCGCACCGCACCGTCGTTACCGTGACCGCGTGCCGACATCACCGCTCACCCGTGCCGTGCGACGCTGTGCCGTCCTCGTCGGGGTCGCGGCCGCGGTCGGGGGACTGATCCCCGCCGATGCCGGCGCGGCGGCCGCTCCCGCGGACGTCCTGCGCCAACCATTCGCCGCCACCAGCATCTGGAACACACCCATCGGTTCCGACGCCCGCTACGTGCCCGCGGGGCTCCCGGCCGTGCCGCGCGGGTCGGTCTGGGCACCGATGCCGCAGGACGACGGCGACCACCTGATCTTCACCCCGGACGCCCCCCTCGTGGCGGTGCATGCGAACTCTGCCGGGTGGACCGGCCGGAGTCGTTGCGGCACAGCAGGTCCAATCCTCTTCAGCGCGCCGATCCCGCGCGACTACGTCGTCCGGTCGTCGAACGAGAACGAGGGCGCCACGTTTCTCCTGCCCGACGGCCGGACGATGCGCTACGTCGCACCCCTCGCCCGGTGTGTTGCCGGTGGCGGGGCGACCGCGCAGGACGTGAGTGCTCCGGTCGACCTGTACGGGGACGGCCTGTCGCGCCGCCCGGGTGCCGCAGGACTCAGCGGCGGTCCGGGTGGCGTCCTGCGCGTCGGCGAGCTGGGCCCGGGGTCACCGACCGGGCCGCGTCACGCGCTGAGGGTCATCGTCGACAGCCCCCAGGTGCTCTTCCGCTGCCGCACGGAACCGCAGTGCTTCCGCTGGCCCGCCGCGACGTCGGACGCGGGATCGGTCGGCGGGTACGGCACGATCGGCGACAACCGCAACATCGCCATGAGGATGGGCGCCCTCCTCGCCATCCCGGCGCGGACGGATCTGTCGCGACTCGGCCTCGAGACCGTCCCCGGGCGACAGCTGGCGTGGACGATGCAGAACTTCGGCGCCTACGTCGCCGACTCCACAGGCGGACCGTCCTTCGGCTTCGTGACCGAGCGGGGACCGTCCGGGTCGTTCGCCGACAGGTTCCGGGCCGACAACGGCTTCCCGTTCGCGCAACGGGTGCGCGACAACACCCCGTGGTCGCGGGATGTGCAGCGGATCATGGTGGCGCTCAGCGTGGTCGACGACAACGGGCCGTCGTCGATCGGCGGCGGTGGCGTGCCGATCACGGCACGCGCGGTGCTCCCCGGTCGGTGACCGGGGTCAGGACCCCTGACCGGCGATCGCCAGGTAGACGATCAGGCACAGGATCGCGGCCGCGACGTAGGCGTAACCGATCCACAGAGCCGCCGAGGCGAGTTGCTCCCCGTACTCCTTGCGCCGACGGATCTGCCCGCGCGCCACGTGCCCGCAGACGATGCCGACGATCGCGGTCACCCCGAGGAACGACAACACCAGCGCGACGATCGCGAGGACGTTGGTCGACTTGCGCGGCGCCGCTGTCATCGGGCTCGATTCCGGGTCGTCGGTGTCGGGGGCGGTGTCGTGCTGTGTCCGGATCGCGGAGTCGGGGTAGACCGTCGTCGGCCGGTCGTCGGGCGCCGGACCGCGACGGGGCGGTTGTTGCGAGTACGCGAGGGCACCGCTGTCGCCGGGCCTCGGTACGGAGGTCGTCGGCGGGGGCATGGGCGGACGGCGATCAGGAGCGGGCGCGCCCGGTCCGGGGCCCATCGGTCGCCGAGGAGGCGGGACCGGTCGGCCGCCGGGCGGACGGGACATCTCCCCGCTCGGGGGTCGTGACGTCGGGCGATCGTCGGGATGCACGGGTCGAAGATTACTCGGGCGGGTTCTGGGCCCCGGCGGCATCCGCGGTCGGCACGTCCTGGACACGCGGCGGTGCCGGGGCGACGGGCGGCGGCGTGCTGCTCCGGGCGCGCAGCGCGACGACGGCACCCGTCGCGACGACGAGCCCGCCGATCGCGCCGAGGGCGACGACCACACGCAGGCGCGAGCGCTGCTTCCCACCGGAAGGGGCCGGAGTCACCGGTGTGGCCGGCGAGGCCTTCTGCGCCGCACGGCGGCGGCGGGCGGACAGCAGTCCGCGCGCGGCGAGCAGTCGCACGGGTGCCGACCACGGGGTGACGACACCCAGCGCGGTCGTCGTGACGGCGGTGGCCTTGGACATCAGCTGCTCTCCGATCGTCGGTCGCGCCCGCGGCGCGGCATGCGGACCAGCCTGCCAGGTCGCTCTCGTCCCCGGTACAGGGGCGGATGGCACGATGGGGGCGTGAGCACACCACAGAAGACAGCGACCGCGACCCTGCACACGAACCGCGGCGACATCGTCGTCGATCTGTTCGGCAACCACGCCCCGAAGACGGTGGAGAACTTCACCGGTCTGGCGACCGGCTCGAAGGACTACAGCCAGCCGAACGCCTCCGGTGGTGACTCCGGTCCCTTCTACGACGGATCGATCTTCCACCGCGTCATCGACGGCTTCATGATCCAGGGTGGTGACCCGACCGGCACCGGCACCGGTGGCCCCGGCTACCAGTTCGGCGACGAGTTCCACCCGGAGCTGCAGTTCGACCAGCCGTACCTGCTCGCCATGGCCAACGCCGGCCCGGGCACCAACGGATCGCAGTTCTTCATCACCGTCGGCAAGACGCCGCACCTGAACCGTCGCCACACCATCTTCGGTGTCGTCGCCGACGCGGAGTCGCGCAAGGTCGTCGACGCGATCGCGACCACCAGCACCGACCGTCGCGACAAGCCGCTCGACGACGTCGTCATCGAGAAGATCGAGATCAGCTGAACCAGCCGTTCCCGCCGCCGCCGTCCGCCCCGCGGACGGTGTGCGTGCGGCACCCCGACCGCCCGACCGGACTCGCCTGCACCCGGTGCGGGCGTCCGGCGTGTCCGGAATGCCTGACACCGGCCGCGGTCGGCCAGCACTGCGTCGACTGCGTGCGGGAGTCGCGGGGCATGACACCCCGCGCGATCACCATCGGGACGTCGCGTCCCCGGGCGACGTTCGCGCTCATCGCCGTGAACGTCCTCGTCTTCGTCCTCACGGCGGCCCAGGCCCACGGCGTCGGGAATGTCGACTTCCGCGATTCCCGAATCTTTTATGACGGTGTGCTGTTCGGCCCGTTCGTCGGGCAGGGCGAGGTGTGGCGGATCGTCACGTCCGGCTTCCTGCACTACTCCGTCATCCACATCGGGCTGAACATGCTGACCCTCTACATTCTGGGTCGTGAGCTCGAGAGTGCCCTCGGCACCGCACGTTTCGTCGGGATCTACGTCGTCGCGCTGCTGGGCGGCAGCGCAGCTGTCCTGAGTTTCAACCCCGACGTCCCCGCGGCAGGTGCGTCAGGCGCGATCTATGGCGTCATGGGTGGACTGCTCGTCGCGGTCATCCGCGCCAAGATGCCGCCCGGCCAGATCGTCGGCCTGATCGTCATCAACATCGTCATCTCGGTGACGATCCCCAACATCTCCCTGTGGGCGCACCTCGGGGGACTCGTCTTCGGTGCCGCGGCGACCGCCGGCGTGCTGCTGCTCCCCGGCCTCGTCCTGTCGGGACGCACCCGGACCGCACGGTCGGTGTCGCGGGTCGGCTGGGCCGCCATCGGCACCCTCGGCGTGCTCGCCGCAGCCATCGCGCTCCTCGTCAGCGGCTGACCGGGAACCCCGCCCGCTCGAGCGCGTCGACGACGTCGTCGGGATGACTGCCGAGATCCCACCGGCCCATCACGACGAGACGGTCGTTCGGGAGATCGAACTCGAGAGTGGGCGTCTTCCGGCCGAGGCGAGCGGTCGCCACGACGCGGACCCGCGACACCTCCGACGGCGTGTACTCCACCGTGCCGCGCAGCGTGCGTAGCCGGATGCGCGCCGGCGACACCACGAGTCGAGGGCGGACGACCAGCGCCGTCGTGCCGAGGACGAGAAGGAGCACCGCGGCGACGCCCATGATGACGGTGCCGCCCGGGTCCGACAGCGACGCGATGGCCGCCGCCCCGAGCACGAGACCGCCCACGATGAGCGCAATTCCCGCGGGTCTCGGCGTCGACCAGCTCGATGTCACGCCGTGGGCAGAGTTGTCCACAGGCTTTGTCCACAATGGGGATGACTTACACACATGTCATTCCCCAGGTTGGGGAGAGATGGCGACGTCAGCGCCACCGCATGGTCATCAACAGGCCGGAGATCATGAACCCGAAGCCGATGAGGAAGTTCCACGCGCCGAGCGCGTACATCCAGTGCAGGATCTTGCCGTCGGCGCCGAGGCTGCTCGGGGTGGCGACGAGATAGAAGACGATCAGCCAGGCCAGACCGAACAGCATCAACCCGAGCATCGCGCCGACGTAGATCTGGCTCGACGGCCCGACCTTCACCTTGACCGGTGTGCGGCTCGCCGGGTTGATCGTGTAGTCGGTCCGCTTCCTTACTTTGGATTTCGGCATCGCTTCCTCACTGTGAACAGGCCCCACCACGGTATCCCACCTGCGGAGCAGCGCGTACGGTGTGGCGGATGAGCACGGGTCCCTCGGTTCTGGTCGTCGACAACTACGACAGCTTCGTCTACAACCTCGTCCAGTACCTCGGGCAGCTGGGCGTCTCGGCGACGGTGTGGCGCAACGACGATCGCCGTCTCGACGACCTCGACGCGGTCGTGGAGCAGTTCGACGCGATCCTCCTGAGCCCGGGTCCGGGTACCCCGCAGCGTGCCGGCGCGACCATGCCGCTCGTCGAGGTCGCCGCGCGGACCGCCACGCCGGTCCTGGGGGTGTGCCTCGGACACCAGGCGATCGGAGCCGCGTTCGGTGCCACCGTCGACCGGGCGCCGGAACTGCTGCACGGCAAGACGTCCACGGTGCACCACGCCGGTGACGGCGTGCTCGCCGGACTCGACGACCCGTTCGTCGCGACGCGGTACCACTCGTTGACGGTCCTCCCGGAGACCATCCCGGACGAGCTGGTCGTGACCGGTCGGACAGAAAGCGGCATCGTGATGGCGATGCGACACCGCGACCTCCCGATCCACGGTGTGCAGTTCCACCCCGAGAGCGTGCTCACGCAGGGTGGCCACAGGATGCTCGCGAACTGGCTCCGGCTTGCCGGTCACGACGTCCCCGAGACCGTGGTGGTCGAGCTGGAGCAGGCGATGGCCACGGCCATCGCACCGGTCGCCTGACGTCCGGAGTCGGTCAGCCCGCGGGGAGCAGGCTGACCTGACCGACGGTCACCTCGATGGCCTGGTCGTTGTTCACCACGCTGTTCGTCGGCGGGTTCTGCGAGATGACGCGGTTCGCGTCGGGACTCCCCAGGCCGACGTTGCGCGGTACCTGGTTGAGGGTGGTGTTCTTCCACCCCGCCGCGGTCAGCGTGTCCTGGGCCTGTTGGACCGTCTTGCCGGTGAGGTCGGGCATGCGGAACTGGTTTCCGCGTGAGACCGTCACGGTGACGACACTGTTCTCGTCGACCTGGGTGCCCGCGGCGGGCGACGAGCTGAGGACGGTCCCGGCCGGCTGTTCGGAGTCGGCCTGCTGGGTCTGGATCCGCAGGCGCGCGTTCTCCAGCGTCTGCTGCGCCTCGTCGGAGGTCTGCCCGGTGACGGTCGGTACCGACACCTGCCGCGGTCCGGTCCCGATCTGGATCGTGATCGTCGTGTTCACCGACTGCGAGGTGCCGCTCTGCGGCGACAGGCCGGCGACCTTGCCGCGCAACTGGTTCGACGACGGGACCTGAGCGCTCTTCACGTCGGTGAAGCCGAGCTCGTTGAGCGTCTTGCGGGCCTCGTCCTCGGTGCGACCGGTGAGGTCCGGGAGGTCCTGGCGCTGCGGTCCGCTCGAGATGTACAGCGTCACGGCCGAATTCTTGTCGACCCGGACGCCCTCGGCGGGGGCGGTGCGGGTCGGACTCCCCGAGGGCACCTGGTTGTTGGGCTCCTGCAACGTGCTGACCCGCAGGCCCATGGTGCTGAGCGTCGACTGTGCCTGGGTGGCGGACATGTCGGTGACGCGGGGGATGGTCACCTGATCGGTGTCGGAGGACCACGGACGCACCAGCAGCAGAGCGATCACCACGACCAGCACCGCGGCGAGGGCACCGAAGCCGACCAGCCGACGGCGATTCCGTCGGGGCGGCTCGTCGTCGAGGTCGGGACGACGGTGGGAGGTGGGGACCGCCCGCCCGTGTCGTTGGCGCGCAACGGGTTCGATGATGCCGGTCTTGTCCTCGTCGGACAGCAGCATGGGCGCACTGGGGCGGCCACCGGCGAGGACCTTCATCAGGTCCGACCGCAGCTCGCCGGCGGACTGGTACCGGTTCGCCGGGTTCTTGCTCATCGCCTTGAGGACGACGGAGTCCAGGACGGAGGGGATCTCGCGCCGGATGCTCGACGGGACCGGAGGGTCCTCGCGGACGTGCTGGTAGGCGACCGCGACCGGCGAGTCCCCGGTGAACGGCGGCTGACCGGTGAGGAGTTCGAAGAGCACGCAGCCCATCGAGTAGACGTCGCTGCGGGCGTCGACGCTCTCGCCGCGTGCCTGCTCCGGCGAGAGGTACTGCGCGGTGCCGATGACGGCCGAGGTCTGGGTCATCGAGCCCGTGGCGTCGGACATCGCGCGTGCGATGCCGAAGTCCATCACCTTCACCGCGCCGGACCGGTCGATCATGACGTTGGCCGGCTTCATGTCGCGGTGGACGATGCCGTTCTGGTGCGAGAAATCCAGTGCCGCAGCCACGTCGGCCATCCAGGTCATGGCCTGCCGCGGTGACACGTGGCCCTGGGCGCGCAGGACGTCGCGCAGGGTCTCACCGTCGACGAACTCCATGACGATGAACGGCAGCGGCCCCTCTGGGGTCGTCGCCTCGCCGGTGTCGAAGACGGAGACGATCGTCGGATGGTTCAGCGCGGCGGCGTTCTGTGCCTCCCGCCGGAAGCGGAGGTAGAAGCTCGGGTCGCGGGCGAGGTCGGCGCGCAGCACCTTGATCGCCACGTCGCGGTGGAGCCGGAGATCACGCGCGTGGTGCACCTCGGACATCCCGCCGAACCCGAGCGTCTCGCCGAGTTCGTAGCGGTCGGAGAGGTGACGAGGCGTGGTCATCAGTCACCTCTCTCGCTCTGGCCGGCCAGCGGTGTCGGCGTCGCGCTCCCACTGTAGTTCTGCTGCAGACCCGGGATCAGCGAGCCGAGACCCGGGAACAACCCACCCGGCGTGGTGGTGGTCGTGGTCGTCTCCGGGGTGGTGGTCGTGGTCTCCGGGGTGGTGGTGGTCGTCGTGGTCTCGGTCGTCGTCGTGGTGGTGGTCGTCTCCTCCTGGGTGGGGGCGACCTCCGTCGTCTGCGTCACCGTCGACGGTGTGGTGGACGGTGTGGTCGACCCGTCACCGCTGCCGCTCGTGGCGAGCCAGTACCCGACGAGGCCGAGCGCGGCCAACAGGAGCAGGACGGCCACGGCCGCGAGCGCTTTCTGCCCGGCGGTCCAGCGGTTGTCGTCCGGCGGCGGTGCGGCCGGGATCGGGCGACGCGACGTCGCCGTCGGGGGCGGGGGACCCGCCGGTCGCGGGATCGGCGCCGACATCTCGCGGGTGTGGAGGGGCGGCGGCGCGATCGGTCCGACACCGGCTCCCGGTGTCGGGGGACGACGGCCTGCGCGGACCGCGGCGACGGCGTCGGCGAACTCCCCGCCGTCGGCGTACCGACGGTGCGGGTCCTTCGCCATGGTGATGGCGATGAGTTCCCGTATGCCGCCGGGCAGTTCGGCCGGCAGCGGGGGAGGGGTCTCGCGGATGTGCTTCATCGCGACGGTGATCGCGCCGTCACCGAGGAACGGTCGGCGACCGGAGATCGACTCGTACCCGACGACGCCGAGCGAGTACACGTCCGAGGCGCTCGTCGCGTCCTCGCCGAGGGCCTGTTCCGGCGAGATGTACTGTGCCGTACCCATCACCATGCCGGTCTGCGTCACCGGGGCCGCGTCGACCGCCTTCGCGATGCCGAAGTCGGTGATCTTCACCTGACCGGTCGGGGTGATGAGGATGTTGCCGGGCTTGACGTCCCGGTGGATGAGTCCGGCGGTGTGCGCGGCGTTCAGCGCGCGACCGGTCTGCTCGAGCATGTCGAGCGCATTCGTCAGCGACAACCGGCCCAGGCGGGCGAGCACCGCGTTGAGCGGCTCACCGTTGACGAGCTCCATGACGAGGTAGGCCAACGCCGGACCGCCTGCGCGGTCGGGGGTCTCGCCGTAGTCGAAGATGCTCGCGATGCCCGGGTCGTGCAGGCGCGCTGTGGTCATCGCCTCGATCCGGAAGCGCTGCAGGAACTCCGCGTCGTCGGAGAACTCCGACTTGAGCACCTTCACCGCGACCCGTCGGTCGAGACGGGTGTCGATGCCCTCCCAGACCTGGCCCATGCCGCCGGTGGCGATCAGCCGCATCAACCGGTAGCGATCGGCGATCGTCGTCCCGCTCTGCAGGCTCATCCGTTCCCCCTCTCCCCCGACCCGAACCCTGTGGTGGCGCCCCGGATCCCGCCGCGGCTCATTGGTTGCCCCCGACCATCGCGTTGATGACCGCACGCCCGATCGGCGCGGCCGACGACCCACCCGTCGACTGGATGCCGCGGTCGCCGTTCTCGACGATGACCGCGACGGCGATCTGCGCGTTGCTGGACGGACCGAAGGCGATGTACCACGCGTAGGGCGTCTCGGCTGCGTCGGAGGTCGCCGAGTGCTCGGCCGTACCCGTCTTCGACGCGATGGTCACCGACGACCCGCCCGACCCCGTGGTGTTGCGCTCGGAGTCGATCATGAGACTGGTGAGCGTCGCGGCGGTCTGCGCGGAGATCGGCTCGTCCATGCTGCTGGGCGCCGTGGTGTAGAGCGTCTTGAGGTCCGGTCCCTGCAGCTTGTCGACGAGGTAGGGCTGCATCCGCACGCCGCCGTTGGCGACCGTCGCGGCGATCATCGCGTTCTCCAGCGGTGTCATCCGCACGTCGCGCTGTCCGATCGCACTCTGCCCCAGCGCCGCCAGGTCCGAGATGGGCCCCGTCGTCGACCCCGCCACAGACATCGGGACGTCCGGGGTGTCGGAGTCGAGGCCGAAGGCCGTCGCCGCCGACTTCACCGACGCGATGGGGTTCTGGAGGCGCTGCGTGGCCAGCTGCACGAACGCGGTGTTGCAGGAGTACTGGAACGCCTGACGCAGGGTGACCTCGCCGCCGGACGACCCGGGGCACGTCTCGCCGCCGTAGTTCGTCAGGCTGGTCGCGGTGTCGGGCAACGTGATCGAGCTCGACGCGGTCAGCCGGGTCGAGTCCGGGTTGATGCCCTGCGCGAGCGCGGCGGCCGTCGTGACGACCTTGAACGTGGAACCCGGCGGGTAGGTCTGGTCGATCGCGCGGTTGAGCATCGGCTGCGGCGACGACTCGGTGATCGACTCCGGGTTCCACCGGTTCCAGGCCGCCTCACGCTCCGCGGCGTCGTGGCTTGCGAGGAGGTTCGGGTCGTACGACGGCGTCGACACCATCGCCAGGATCGCACCGGTCTTCGGCGCGATGGCCACGACCGACCCGCGGCAGCCGCCAGAGCAGCCTGCGTTCATCGCGTCGTAGGCGACCTTCTGCAGGTTCGGTCGGATGGTGGTGACGACGTTGCCGCCCCGGGGATCCCGGCCCGAGAACATGTCCAGGAAACGCTGCCCGAAGAGGCGGTCGTCGTTGCCGTTGAGCAGCGAGTCGTAGGCCTGCTCGATGCCGGCGCTGCCGTACTGGAACGAGTAGAAGCCGGTCACGGGCGCGAACGCCGCGGCGTCCTTCCCGGGGTACACCCGCAGGTACTTCAGACGGTCGTTCGTCGGGACCGACTGGGCGATGACGGTCTGGCCGGCCGTGATCTGCCCGCGCTGACGGGAGTACTCGTCGAGCAGGACGCGCTGGTTGCGGGGATCGCTGCGCAGCGAGTCCGCCTTGAACACCTGCACATACGTGGTGTTCGCCAGCAGGGCGACCACCATCACCATGACCGCGATGACGACGCGGCGGATCGGGACGTTCACGCGCGCTTCACCACCTGTGTCGGCGCGGCGGCGACGGGGACCTGCTTGCGCTTGGACGTGTCGGGTTCGCGTGCCGCGTTGGACACCCGGACCAGCAGCGCGACGAGGACGAAGTTCGCCAGCAGCGACGACCCGCCGTAGGACATGAACGGCGTCGTCAGACCGGTGAGCGGGATCAGCTTGGTGACGCCGCCGACGACGACGAAGAGCTGCACCGCCATCGAGAACGACAGGCCCGTCGCGAGCAGCTTGCCGAAGCTGTCGCGCACGGTGATGCCGGTGCGCAACCCGCGGACGACGAGGATGAGGTAGATGCCCAGGATCGCGGTCATCCCGACGAGTCCGAGCTCCTCACCGATGGTCGCGACGATGAAGTCGGTGTTGGCGAAGGGGACGATGTTCGGCCGACCCGACCCGAGCCCGGTGCCGAACAGCCCACCGGTGGCGAGCCCGAACAGACCCTGTCCGACCTGGTACCCCTGGCCGTAGAAGTCGCTGAAGGGGTTCTGCCACACCTGGACTCGGACCTGCAGGTGCGGGAACAGCTCGTAGGCGAGCACCGCCCCTACGGTGAACAGCACGACGCCGATCACGACCCAGCCGACGCGTTCGGTCGCGACGTAGAGCATCGCGAGGATGGTCGTGAAGATCAGCAGCGGACCGCCGAGATCGTTGGCGAGGGCGAAGATCCCGATCGTCACGATCCACGCGGCGAGCAGGGGACCGAGGTCGCGGGCGCGCGGCAGGTCCATGCCGAGGAAGTGCTTGCCGGCCGTCGTGAACAGATCCCTCTTCGACACCAGGAGCGACGCCGTGAAGATGATGATGAGGATCTTCGAGAACTCACCGGGCTGGATGTTGAAGAGCGGTGTGCGGATCCAGTTCTTCGAGCCGTTGATCTCCGACAGCGACGCCGGCAGCAGGACCGGGATGGCGAGGAAGACCAGGCCGGACAGACCGAGGATGTAGCTGTAGCGCGACAGTGTGCGGTGGTCGCGGACGAAGATCAGGATGGCCGCGAACGCGACGATGCCGAGCACCATCCACAGGACCTGCTGGTCGGCGTTCGACGTCGACGCCGTGGTCTCGGCGGTCTCGCCGTTGCGGCCGGACCCGAGGTCGAGGCGGTGGATGAGGACCAGTCCCAGACCGTTCAGCATCGCGACGAGCGGCAGGATCAGCGGGTCGGCATAGGGCGCGAACCGTCGGATGACGAGGTGCGCACCGCCGTACAGCACGGCGAAGATGACCAGGTACTTGCCGACAGCCCAGGTGAGCTGCTGCTCCTGGGCGGCCTCCACGTTGATGAGCGCCACCGTCACCACCAGGGTGACCAGCGCCAGCAGTCCCAGCTCCGTCGTGCGCCCGGTGGGTCGCCGGATGGGCCCGGAGGTCGGGGTGGGGGTGACCGATTCCTGCGACATTCAGTGCCCCCGACAGATCTTGCGACCGCTGTCGTCGAAGCGGTCGACGCTGGTGTCGACGGTGGAGCTCGGAGCCGCGGACGACACGGGCGGCGGTGCCGGCTGACCGGGCGCGGTGGTGGTGGCCGGCGGGGGCAGCGGCGTGGACGACGGGGCGTGCGTGGCCGACGAGGGCGGGGTCGAGGTGGCCGACGTCGACTGCTCACCGCACAGTGGCAGCAGCGACAACAGGGTGACGTTCTGCTTCGCCTCGCCCAGGGGCACGCTCGGCTTGCTCGCACGGACCGTGTTCTGGCTCGGCTGGGACAGGTCGGCCACCCGCAGCGGCGAACAGGACGACGACCCGACGTCGGTGAAGGAGATGGTCGGCGTCGCGGCGGACGGGTCGCTGACGCAGGCCGCGAGGCTCACCGAGTTCAGCGAGACTCCGAGCACCGACCCCTGCATGCCGCGGTAGAGCACGACGTCGCCGTCGTGTTCGCCCACGTAGTAGTTGGACCGGATGATCGATCGCGCGACGAACCCGCCCGCGACCACCAGGACGATGAGCACGATCGCGATCGCCGCCCAGAGCCATTTGCGGCGGGGCCGGCGCTCCTCGACCACGTCCTCGACGTCGACGGTGGGCCGCCGCGGCGACTCCTGCGGCGGGCGCAGGGCCGCGGCCCGTCCGGCCGACGTCTTCGGGTCCGGGACGTAGTCGTCGTCACCCTCACCGGCGGCGCCTGCGCGGATCGGTCGGTGGTCGCCGTAGTCGACGTCGACGACGTCGGCCACGACGACGGTCACGTTGTCGGGCCCGCCGCCGCGGAGCGCGAGCTCGATGAGGCGGTCGGCGCAGTCCCCGTGGTCGGCGACCGACGCCAGGGTGTCGGCGATCGTCTCCTCGGACACCACGTCGGACAGGCCGTCGGAGCACAGCAGGTACCGGTCGCCGGCGCGGGCCTCCCGGATGGTCAGGGTCGGTTCCACCTCGGCGCCGGTGAGCGCGCGCATGATCAGCGACCGCTGGGGGTGCGTGTGGGCCTGCTCGGCCGTGATCCGCCCCTCCTCGACGAGCGTCTGCACGAACGTGTCGTCGCGGGTGATCTGGTTCAGCTCGCCGTCGCGGAGCAGGTACCCCCGGGAGTCGCCGATGTGACACAGCGCGAGGCGGTTGCCGGCGAACAGGATCGCGGTGAGCGTGGTGCCCATCCCGTCCAGCTCGGGGGACCGCTCCACCTGGTCGGCGATGGCGGCGTTGCCGCTGGCGATGGCCGATTCGAGCTTACCGAGCAGGTCACCGCCGGGTTCGTCGTCGTCGAGCGGTTGCAGGGCCTCGATGACGAGCTGGCTGGCGACCTCGCCGGCCGCGTGTCCGCCCATGCCGTCGGCGAGCGCTAGCAGACGCGCGCCCGCGTACACGGAGTCCTCGTTGTTGGAGCGGACCAGCCCGCGGTCACTCCGCGCGATGTAGCGCAGGACGAGGGTCACGGGCGCAGCTCGATCACGGTCTTGCCGATCCGGATCGGCGTGGCCAGGGGAACCTTCACCGCCGTCGTGACCTTGCCGCGGTCGAGATAGGTGCCGTTCGTGGAGCCGAGGTCCTCGACGTACCAGTCGTCACCCCGACGGGAGATGCGGGCATGTCGCTCGGAGGCGTAGTCGTCGGACAGGACGAGCGTCGAGTCGGCGGCGCGTCCGATGAGGACCGGTTGCGTCCCGAGGGTGATCCGGGTGTTGGCGAGGGCGCCGTGCGTGACGACGAGGAAGCGCGCCGCCCCCTTCGCGCGGGGTGCGCCGCCCGATCCGCGTCCCGACCGCTGGAAACGGGGGACGGGACGTTGGCCCGTGGCCGCGTACACGTCGTGGCGCAGTGCGCGCAGGACGGCCCAGACGACCAGCCACAACAGGAGCAGGAACCCGATGCGGGTCAACTGCAGCACGATGCCCTGCACAGGGGTTCACCTCCGTCGCGGTCTGGAGTGGGCCGTGGGTCGTCCGTGTGTGCCTGCGGTCGCGCGCAGCGTCGGACGCGACGCCCGCGGCGACTCATGGACCCACATCCTATGGGGGTGGCGCCGGGGAGTCGGTATCCGTAGGTGTCAGCTTCGCATCGCTTGTCCACCGACCGTGTCCGGGCCGATCACGGCCGGACACACAGATCTCACTGGAAGCGGACGGTGATGTCCGAGTGACCGAGCCGGATGCGGTCGCCGTCGGCGAGCTCCCAGCTGCTCACGGCCACGTCGTTGACGGTGGTGCCGTTGGTCGAGTTGAGATCGTGCAGGAGCGCGGTCCGACCGTCCCAGCGGATCTCGACGTGACGACGCGAGACGCCGGTGTCGGGGAGGCGGAACTGCGCGTCCTGACCACGGCCGATGACGTTGGAGCCGTCGCGCAGCGAGAACGTCCGGTTGGAGCCGTCCTCGAGGACGAGGGTCACACCGGTCGGTGCGTAGGTCGGTGCGGCCGTCGCCTGGCCGTAGCCCTGCTCGTAGCCGGCGGGCTGGTAGGCGCCCTGGTCGTAGGCACCGCGGTCGTATCCGCCCTGATAGGCACCGCCGCTGCGCGGGGCGTAGCCACCCTGGTCGTACCCACCCTGCTGGTACCCGGCGTCGCGGTAGTCGGCGTCGGAGTAGTAGCCGGCGTCGCCCTGCTGGTAGCCACGATCGCCCTCGTATCCGGCGCCGCCCTGGTCGTAGCCCTGCTGGTCGTAGCCGCCGGCCTGGCCGTACCCGCCCTGCTGGTAGCCGCCCGCGGGTCCGTAGGTGCCCTGGTCGTGACCGCCGCGCTGGTCCCAGCCGCCCTGCTGGTACCCGCTGTCGCGGTAGCCGCGGTCGGCGTAGCCCTGGCCGTACCCGGCGTCGCCCGCCCGGTCGTAGGAGCGGGCATCGTATCCCTCGCCGCCGTAGCCGCTGCCGGCCTGACCCTGCGGCTGGTCGTAGCCGCGCTGGTCGTACCCGCCGGTCCCGTATCCACCCTGGCCGTGGGCGCCGTAGCCGGAGGCACCGCTCTGATCCCAGGCCGCCTGATCGTGGCCGGCCCCGCCCTGGTCGTAGGAACCCTGCTCGTAGGAGCCCCGGTCGTACTCGCGGTCGTCGTGCCCGCGTCGCGAGTCGTGTCCTGGGTTCTGCGTCATGGGAAACACTCCTGGTCGGGGCTGAACGGGGGGGTTCGCGGGCGGGAGGGGAGCGGCCGGGGGCGGCCCGGCGGGCCGACCCGTCGAACCGGGGACGGGGTGGGGTGTCGCGTCCGGGTCGACGCGTCCACGCGCCCGGAACTGTCCCGTGTGCAGTGACGGGGACTGCTCGAACTCGACGACCACGTCCCCGTAGGTCTGCCATCCGTTGTCTCGGATGAAGTGCTCGAGATGCCGCGAGAACGTCTTGCGGTTCAACTCGTATTCCGACGACAGCTCCGCGTGGTCGGTGGGGCTGACCACCACCGTGTAGGCGTTCGGGGCGAGTGCGCCGCCGTCACCGAGGTCCTCGACGGAGTCCTCGGCCTCGCGCTGGAGGGCGTTCTCGACCTCCTGGGGGGCCACCTTGCCCCCGAAGACGCGGGCGAAACCGTCGTCGACGGCACCCTCGAGCTTCCGTTCGATGCGCTGCAGAATCCCCATGTCGGGACACCTCCCTCCACGACGTCAGCGTGTCACCGTGCATTCCGCGCCGTTTGATGATAGCGATCGAGCAGGCCAATCGTGCCATCGTGTCATCAACAGTCCCGTGTGTCACACCGGCCGACGGCTCCGGGCCCCCGGGGTCCGGTCGCGCGATTTATCCGGCTGCCGCACTGCGTGTTATCGTCGTCGGCGTCCGTCACCCAGACGGGCATGCCGGTTCGGACAGTGTCCGGACTTGTCACGGGCGAGTGGCGGAATGGCAGACGCGCTGGCTTCAGGTGCCAGTGTCCTTCGGGACGTGGGGGTTCAAGTCCCCCTTCGCCCACCCACACACCCACGGGGCACACTCTCCGCGTGGGTTTCGATGTCACCGAGTACACGACAGTGCTCATCACGCTCGTGGTCATCATGGACCCACCGGGTCAGATACCGATCTTTCTGAGCCTCGTCGGTCATCAGACGCCGGCCGCGCGGAACCGGGCGGCGTTCCAGGCGCCGGCGGTCAGCCTGCTCGTCATCTCGACGTTCGCCATCGGCGGCAAGTTCATCCTCGCCTACCTCCACATCGGGGTGCCTGCGCTGCAGGGCGCCGGGGGTCTCCTTCTCCTCCTCGTGGCGCTGCAGCTGCTGACCGGACTGGGGAACGCGTCGAACCCCCGCGCGGCGGACGGGGTGAACGTCGCCCTCGTGCCCCTCGGCACGCCGCTGCTCGCCGGGCCGGGCGCCATCGCGGCGGTCATCGTCTCGGTGTCCCAGGCCGACGACGAGGCGGGCACCTATCTCGCGATCGCCGCCGCCATCGTCACGGTGCATCTGATCCTGGCGACGGTGCTCCGGTTCTCGACGGTCCTCATCCGCATCCTCGGCGTCGGTGGGGTGACGCTCTTGGCGAAGATCGCGGGTCTGCTGCTCGCCGCGATCGCGGTCCAGCTCATCGCCAACTCGATCATCGGCTTCGTGAACACGGCCTGACCGCGATCAGCCTGCGGCCACGATCTCGACGTCGAGCTCGACACCGCGTTCGTGACCCTGGTGCTCGACGAACACGCAGATCCCGGTGCCCCGGTCGAGCCGAACGGTGGCGGGCACGCCTGGCACCCACTGCTGCGTGTCCATGTCGAGGTCGCCGGTGAGGAGGGCGCAGCACATGCACCGTGGTTCATATGCGGGCGTCGACTGCACGATCGCTTCCAACGCGGGCCGGCCGTGATGGGTGACCATGCGGACGTCCCCGACATCCACCCCGTGTGGGTCGCCCGGTTCCCACGCGAAACGCGCTGTGTCCGCGAATTCGCTGGGATCGAGCATCGCGACCCAGTGGTAATTGCGGAAGAACGGTTGGTCGACATCGACGGAGGTAAGGACATCGGGGAAGTCCGAGACGAGCCCGTCGTCGTCGAACACGGGCGTGATGTCCTGCGGCCACACCCCGGACACCCGTCTCCACGGGCGGTCACCCGTCGCCGTCCACATCCCGTCCATCGGTCGCGACGCCCGATACCGGTGGAGAACCGTGCCGTCGAGCGCGGTGACCACGAGGTCGGCTGGGCGGCGGATCCGGGCGCGACGGGGATCCATCGCATCGCCCGACCAGACGAACTCGACGGATCGCCACAGCCAATGCGACGACTGAGCGAGACGTCGGAAAGCGTCGGGATCGGGATGGGAGGACATCGGGACATGATCGCCATCTCCGCCCTTTCGCCGCGACACATTTTCCCTTGTCGAATTCTCCTTTGTCGAATGATCAGAGAACAGCACTTTCTCGTCGTTCAGCCGAACGACTCCTCACGTTCTTCAACAGCCGCTATGATCGCTTGCGAATAACGAACACAGCACGGAGGCGTTTCGGGGGTCTCGCTCGACGTGCTCGTTTCTGACGACGGTGTAGAGACGACGACGGAGAGCGACGTGAGCGAACTGGGTGGGGCCCCGCGCGATGCCGCGGATCGGCCTGTGGTCAACGCTGTCGTCGGACTCCCCGACGGCAAGGGCATGTGCATCGAGACCCGCACCGAGACCGAGACCGCCATCGAGATGTTGGCCGCGAACGGCCACGTCGTGCGCATCACCGTCCGTCCCGGCGGCGAGATCGTCGTCGCGACCGACGGCCTGGACCGGTCCGGACATGTCGTGACCGTCGACAGTGACGGTGTCGTCGCGCCGGAGCCGATGCCCGTCCGGTGATGCTCACCCCGGGCCTGTCGGCCCGGGGGTCCCGCCGCGGCGGGGTCAGGCCTTCACGAACCCCTGCGAGATCATCCAGTTCCGCGCGACCGTCGCCGGTTCCTGGCCGTCCACGTCGACCTCGCGGTTCATCGCGGTGATCGCCGCGTTGGTCAGCTTGTCCGAGACCGGCGCCATCACCTTCGCAATGTCGGGGTGGTCGAGGGCGAACTGCTTGCGCATGACGATCGCGGCGTTGTAGTTCGGGAAGAACTTCTTGTCGTCGGTGAGGATCTGCAGGTCCAGCGCTTGGATACGACCGTCGGTGGTGAACACCTCGCCGAAGGCGCACTGGCCGCCGTTCGCGGTGGCCGAGTAGATGATGCCCGTCTGCAGGATCGACACCTGCGCCTTGGTCACCGGGAAGCCGTACACCCGTGCCATACCGGGGAAACCGTCCTGGCGGGAACGGAACTCGGTCTCCAGACACGTGCGCGCGGCACCCGGGTCGCGGTTCACCAGCGCGGCGTAGTCGCTGAGCGTCTTCACGCCCGTCTTCTCCACCGTCGCCTTGTTCGCGGCCAGCGCGTAGGTGTTGTTCATCGGCGCCGGCGCGGTCCAGACCAGACCGTTCTTCTTGAGGTCCTCGTCGCGGACGGCCTCGAACTGCTTGCGCTCGTCGGGGATCGGCTTCTCGTTGCCGAGGTAGTTGATCCACCCGGTGCCGGTGTACTCGTAGGTGACGTCGACCTGGCCCTCGATCTGCGAGTCCCGCGTCGAGCGGGAGCCGACGATGCTGGTCAGGTCGCGCACGTTCGCCCCGGCGGCCATCAGCGAGTACTCGATGATGTAGCCGAGGATCACCTGCTCGGTGAACTCCTTCGAGCCCACGGTGACCTTCACGCCCTTGAGTGCGTCCACCGGCTTGATCGAGCCGGGCTGCACGGTGAACGGCGGTGTGCTGCCGGACGCGAGGCCACACGCCGCCGTGACCGCGATCATCAGCCCCGACATCGCCAGCAGCGCAGCGGTCTTGGCGCGGCGGGGGAGAGTCGACACACTCGTACTGCGCGGTGAACCGCTCATACCCTGAGTCCCTTCGGTCCGAGCCAGCGTTCGGCCAGGGCGCCGGCCCAGTCGACCAGGAGCGCGAGGCACGCGGCGAGCACGGCACCCAGGATCAGGGCGACGTTGTCCCGCAGCTTGTAGCCGGTGTCGATGAGGATGCCGAGCCCGCCCGCGTCGACGAGGAAGCTCAGCGTGGCGGTGCCGACGGCCAGCACCAGCGAGGTGCGCAGTCCGGCCAGGATGTAGGGGATCGCGAGGGGGAACTCGAGTCGCCACAGGATGTCGGGCTTGGACATGCCCTGGCCCCGGCCGGCGTCGATGACCGCGCGGTCGACGCTGGCGAACCCGAGGAGGGTGTTGGCGAGCACCGGCAGCAGCGAGTAGATCGCGATGGGGATGACGCCGATCCAGAAACCGGTGGTCGCCGTCCAGAGGAACAGCAGCACCAGCAGACCGATCGCCGGCGTCGCCTGGCCGATGTTGGCGATCGCGACCGCGACGGGGGCGAAGCGCACCCACCCGGGGCGGCTCAGCAATGTGCCCAGCGGGACCGCGATCGCCACGACGATCGCGGCGACCACGACGCTGATCACGAGGTGCTGCCACACCAGCGACGCCAGGTTCGACGGGTTGATCGTCTCCTTCTGGGTGGCGGTGAGGCTCTGCGTGAACGCCCATGCGATCACCGCGGCGGCGATCGCGAGCACCACCAACGGTTGGATGAGGAGTCGGACGCGGCCCTCGGTGTCGACCTCGGCGGCCTGTACCGCCGACGTCGTGGCGGTCACGCGGGCTCCGCGGCGGACGACCCGCGCAGGTCGCGGATGGCCGACATCAGGGTCTCGATCACGACGACGCCCTCGTAGCGACCGTTGCGGCCGGTGACGATCGCCGAGACGCAGCCGGTGGAGAGGATGGCCTCCAGCGCCTGCTGCAGGGTCGACGACATCGACACCAGGTCGGCGGGGACGCCGACGTCCCGCAGGTTCGACGCGGTGCGCAGGTGGTGGTCGCGGACCCAGCGCACCGGGCGGTCACGGTCGTCGACGATGACGCCCCAGTCGTCGTCGGAGGCGTCGATGGCGCGGGCGAGTTGCTCGACGGGGTCGTTCTCGTGCGCGGAGGGCCGCTTTTCCAGCTGGACATCACGCACCCGCTGCAGCCCGAGCTGTTGGAGGAGTGCGCCCTTGCCCACGAAGCCCTCGACCATCTCGGTGGCCGGGTTGGCCAGGATCGCCTCGGGGGTGTCGTACTGCTGGATCGAGGACTGGTCACCGAGGACGGCGATCTTGTCGCCCAGCTTCACGGCCTCGGCGAAGTCGTGGGTGACGAAGACGATCGTCGTGCCGATCTCGGCGTGCAGACGGATCAACTCGTCCTGCAGGGAGGCACGGGTGATGGGGTCGACGGCGCCGAACGGCTCGTCCATCAGCAGTACCGGGGGATCGGCCGCGAGCGCACGGGCCACGCCCACACGCTGCTGCTGACCGCCGGACAGCTGACGCGGGAAGCGGCGAGCGTAGATCGCCGGGTCGAGGCCGACCAGCGACAGCATCTCCTCGACGCGCGCCGCGACCCGCTTCTTGTCCCACTTGAGCAGGCCGGGCACCAGCGACACGTTCTGCTCGATGGTCATGTGCGGGAACAGACCCGCCTGCTGGATGGAGTAGCCGATGGAGCGGCGCAGTTCGTTCGCCGGGATGGAGAGGGCGTCGCGGCCGCCGATCGTGATGGATCCCGAGGTCGGCTCGATGAGGCGGTTGATCATCCGCATCGTGGTCGTCTTGCCGCAGCCCGACGGGCCGACGAACACGACGATCTCGCCGGCCCCGATCGTCATCGACACGTCCTCGACGGCAGCCTTCTGCTGGCCGGGGTACCGCTTGCTCACGTGGTCGAGGACGATCTCGACGCCGGTCGCCTTCTCCGTCGACGAGGTCGCAGCCGACCTCTCCTGCACTCCGGTCATGCTGCGAGTCCCTTCGATGTGGTGAGACGGCCGATCACCTGGTAGATCGCGTCCAGTACGAGAGCCAGCACCACGATGAGGATGGTGCCGGTGAGTGCCATCGGGATGGCGGTGGGGCTGCCGATGCGGGCGAGCCCCGAGAAGATGAGGTTGCCCAGGCCGGGTCCCTTGGCGTAGGCGGCGATGGCGAGGATGCCCATCGCCATCGTCGAGCTGACGCGCATGCCCGCGAGCACCGACGGCCACGCGAGACGCATCTCGACCCGCCACAGCGTCTGGATCCGACTCATGCCGGTGCCGCGGGCGGCGTCGACCAGGGCCGGGTCGACGGCGGTCAGTCCGACGATCGTGTTCCGGATGATCGGCAGCAGCGAGTACAGCACCAGCGCGATGACGCTGGGCGTGACGCCGAGGTGGAAGATCGGGATGAGCAGGCCGAGCAGGGCGAACGACGGGATCGTGAGGATCGCCGACGACAGCGAGTTCGCCAGCGACGACGCGGTCGCGTTGCGGTAGGTGAGCACACCGATCGCGACGGCGATGAGTGTGGCCAGGACGACGCTCTGCACGACGGCACTGACGTGTTGGTAGCTGTCGAACAGCAGCTGGCGCCGGTGGTCGGTGAAGTAGTTCCAGACGTTGTCCACGGGCCCTCCTCACTGGTGAATGTGGCCCGTGCGACCGACGCGCCGCGGTCTCGACGGGCCATCGCAATTCGGCTCAGTATGCGCGCAACCGTTCCCCGAGGGCCCGACTTGGGGCATACATGCTGGTATGACGGCGATTCTGGACCCCACGAGCACCACCGACGCACCCCGTGCGGACTTCGCCGATCCCCGGGTCACGCTGACGAAGATCGGCCACCACCTGGGAGCCCGGATCGACGGCGTGCACCTGTCGGCCGACCTCGACGACACGACCGTCGAGGACATCCGACGGGCGGTCCTGACCCACAAGGTCGTCGTCATCACGGGGCAGCACCACATCGACGACGACGGCCAGTACGCGTTCGCGTCGCGGTTGGGCGTCCCCACGAAGGCGCATCCGACGGTCCTGTCGCGGGGTGAGGACCTGTTGCCGCTGGAGGGGGCCGCGAACTCGTGGCACACCGACGTCACCTTCGTCGACCGCATCCCGAAGATGTCGGTGCTGCGGGCCGTGGTGCAGCCGGAGTACGGCGGCGCGACCATGTGGGCGTCGACGGTCGCGGCCTACGCGGCGCTGCCGCTGCCGTTGCGCGTCCTCGCCGACTCGCTGCGCGCGGTGCACACCAACGACTACGACTACGCCGAGCACCTCACCGTGGGCGACTCCAGTGACCCGGCGTACCGGGAGGAGTTCGTGCGCACCGTCTTCCGGACCGAGCACCCCGTCGTCCGCGTCCACCCCGAGACCGGCGAGCGCGCACTGACCCTGGGCCACTTCGTCGATTCCTTCACGGGTCTGAAGACGTCGGAGACCGCGGACATCCTGCGTCTGTTGCAGGCGCGCATCGAGCGCCCCGACAACACCGTCCGCTGGGCATGGTCGCCGGGCGACGTCGCGATCTGGGACAACCGCTCGACGCAGCACTACGGCGT
Organism: Williamsia serinedens; assembly: GCF_024171725.1. Taxonomy (GTDB): domain Bacteria; phylum Actinomycetota; class Actinomycetes; order Mycobacteriales; family Mycobacteriaceae; genus Williamsia_A; species Williamsia_A serinedens. Next base: position 373,054 of record NZ_JAMTCG010000002.1, on the reverse strand, counting down.
CGCCGACTTCGGGGGCGCCTACCGCCGGGTGAACCGCGTGACCCTCGCCGGCGACATCCCCGTGGGTGTCGACGGTCGTCGGTCGACGGTGATCGCCGGCGACGCGTCGCACTACTCGGTCGTCGACGAGCCGTCGCGACTGCCGGGCTTCGCCCCTGTGAGCGACCGCAGCATCTCCGGCTTCGCCCGCTGAGGCGCGCATGGTCCAGGTGACGCGGACGTTCACGGCCGGGGTCGAGCAGAAGGCGGCGGTCGCCTACCTCCGCGACTTCGCGAACGCCACGCAGTGGGACCCCGGCAGCATCAGCAACGTGCAGACCACCGACGGCCCTGTCGCCGTCGGCACCGTCTGGCACAACACGTCCTCGTTCGGGGGTGCCAAGCCCCAGCTCGACTACACCCTGGTCCGCGACGACCCCGACCACGTGCGGTTCGAGGGGACGAACACCGCGACGGACACCGCCGACGACATCGCCGTCCGCGCCCTCGGCGACGGCCGCAGCGAGATCACCTACACGGCGACCATCCGACCGAAGGGCGTGTGGCGACTGGGCATCCCGGTCTTCTGGCTGCTCTTCCAGCGGATCGCCGGTGAGACCGTCCGGTCGATGACGGATTCTCTGGAGACGCTCTGACCCCCCTGCATTAGTGTCATACGCCACAGAGGTTCCGACACGGGGTGAGTGAGCGATGCGAGGTGTCCGTCCCGCGCAGCCGGCAGCTCACCGCGAGTCCCGCATCCAGGCGATCTCGCGATACACGATCGGCGCGGCGGCCGCGAACTTCGCACTGCTCGCGTACCTGACGCGCCTCTACACCGACAGTCCCTGGTGGCTCGATCTCCTCGTCATCGCGTTCGGGACGCTGTCACTGGTCACCGCCGTCGTGTGGGTGGTGAGCCGGTGGTTCCTGACTCCGCGGGGCATCCGCACGTTCATCGTCTTCGCCGACCTCGGCACCGGTCTCGTCCTCACGTCGATCGAACCCCTGGCCGACGCGGTCATCGGGTGCGCCCTGTTCGGGGTGATCGGCCTGATGGCCGTCTTCTTCCTGCCACGGCGATGGTTGGTGGCGCACACCCTCTTCGCGACGGTCGTCACCGCCGCCTACGCCGGCGCCGCGATCGCCTACGGGGCGGGCGTCGTCTATGTCCTCGTCCGCATGGACATCGTCCTGTTCGCCGTCGTCGGACCGATCCTCACCGTCGAGCTCGCCTGGCGGACCATGCGCGAACGGGCCGTGCTCGCCTCGACGGACCCGCTCACCGGTGTCCGCAACCTGCGCGGGATGTGGAGCGCGATGGTCCCGATGGTCGCGCGGTCGGCGCGGACCGGGGAGTCGGTGGCCGTCGCGGTCGCCGACATCGACGGGTTCAAGTCCGTCAACGACATCCACGGTCACGACGTCGGCGACGAGGTGATCGCGCATGTTGCGGGCGAGCTGACCGGTCACGTCGGCGATCTCGGGGTGGTCGCCCGCAGCGGCGGCGAGGAGTTCACCATCGCGCTGATCCACCCGAGCGTCGACCTGCTCTGCGATCGCGTGCGGGCGATCCCGACACGCCTGTCGGGGGGAAGGGACGCTCCCACGGTGACGTTGAGCGTGGGGGTCACGTTCGTCAGCCATGACACCGGGACCACCCCGCGGGACGTCGCCCGCGCGGCGCATCGACAGGCGGACAAGGTCATGTACGAGCAGAAGCGGTCCGGCGGCAACGGGGTCCGGGTGCGCCGGTGACCCTGCTCGCGTCCGTCGTCGACGCCTCCGAGCGGGTCGCTGCGACCCGGTCACGCAAGACCAAGACCGCCGAACTCGCCGCCGTCCTGTCCGTGGCCGCGCCCGACGAGGTGCTCGCCACGGTCGTCTGGCTGGCGGGGGAGACCCGTCAGGGACGGATCGGCATCGGGTGGCGGACGCTGTCGTCGGCGCGCCCCGACCCGGCGGCGGAGCCGTCGCTCACCGTGACCGAGGTCGACGCCGCGCTCACCGAGCTGACCACCATCACCGGCGCCGGATCCACGCAACGCCGCAAGGCCGCCCTGGGTGCGCTGCTCGGCGCGGCCACAGCGTCGGAGCAGAAGTTCCTCATCGGTCTCATCACCGGCGAGCTGCGGCAGGGCGCGCTCGAGGGCGTGATGACGGAGGCGATCGCGGCGGCGTCCGGTGTCGACGCAGCGGTCGTCCGGCGCGCGGTCATGCTCTCCGGTGACCTCGCACGCACCGCGGCCGACGCCATCACCGGTGGCGAGGAGACGCTGCGGGCCGTGGCTCTCGTCGTCGGGAGGCCGGTCCGGCCGATGCTGGCGTCACCGGGCTCGTCGATGGACGAGGCGATCGCGTCGCTCGGGCCCGACGTCGTCGTCGAGTACAAGCTCGACGGGGCACGCATCCAGGTCCACCGCACCGGTGACGACGTCCTCATCGTGACGCGGACGCTGCGGGACATCACGTCGTCGGTGCCCGAACTCGTCGAGTTGGTCCGGGGCCTGCCGTGCGAGTCCGTCGTCCTCGACGGGGAGACGCTCGCCCTCGCCGACTCGGGTCGCCCTCGCCCGTTCCAGGAGACGATGAGCCGGTTCGGCTCCGCCGAGGGCGAACTCCTGTTGTCGCCGTGGTTCTTCGACTGCCTTCACCTCGACGGCGTCGACCTCCTCGACGCGCCGCTCGAGGAACGGCTCGTGGCACTCGAGCGCGTCGCCGGACCCCATCGCATCCCGTCGGTGATGCGTCCGACCCCCGACGAGGCGGCCGCGCACCTCGACGCCGCGCTCGCCGCCGGCCACGAGGGGGCCATGGTGAAGGACCTCGCGTCGCCCTACAGTGCAGGCCGCCGCGGGAAGAGTTGGCAGAAGATCAAGCCCGAACACACCCTCGACCTCGTCGTCATCGGCGTGGAGTGGGGGAGCGGTCGGCGGTCGGGATGGCTCTCGAACCTGCACCTGGGCGCACGCGACCCCGACGGCGGCCCGCCGATCATGGTGGGCAAGACGTTCAAGGGACTCACCGACGAGCTGTTGCGGTGGCAGACCGAGGAGTTGCCGCGGTACGAGACGCACCGTGACGGTCATACCGTGTACCTGCGGCCGGAGATCGTCGTGGAGATCGAACTCGACGGTGCGCAGACGTCGTCGCGCTACCCCGGCGGGGTGGCGCTGCGCTTCGCACGGGTCCTGCGGTACCGGCCCGACAAGACACCGGCCGAGGCCGACACCGTCGACACGGTCCGCGCCATGCGCCTCTGATCGGTCGGTCGGCGCAGGCCCGACGGTCAGTGCAGGTGCAGCGGCACACCCTCGTCGGCGAACACCGCGACGATCTCGTCGAAGCGGTCGAGATGCGCCCGGACGGTGTCGGACTGCGTCAGTTCGAACTCGAAGCCCTGGTCGGCCGGTGTGCCGAATCCTCCACGGAGGCAGTCGGCGAGCGCGTCGAGATTGGCGCCGAAGTAGCCGCCCGGACCGTTGACGGCCCGGCCGATCTCGTCGTAGAAGTCCTTCGTCGACGCGATGGCCGAGCCGTCGATGCGGTAGCGGATCACGGGTGTCGTTCTACCGGATCAGTAGTTCGCGTCGCGGATCTCGCAGAAGGAGCCGTAGTGGTCACCGGTGTAGTAGTAGTGGGGCGGGCTGGTGAGAGGCGTTCCGCCGGTGACGATCCGACGTGCCCCGCGGGTGCTCGAGCCGGGCGTGATCACCGTGTACTCGTGGTAGTAGCCCGACGCCGCCGACGGCAGGACGCCCTCCCGGTTGGAGAACACGACGCCGTCGTTGTTCGGGTAGGGGAACGGGCCACCGTCGTGGATGAGGTCGACCGTGTCGGTCGCCTGCGACGGCAGCGACGACAGGTAGCAGGAGGAGATGGCCGCGTCGGCGGTCGCTGGGGTGGCGAGAGTCAGTGCGCCGGTGGCGAACACCGCGGCGGCGACGGCGGAGAACCGCTTCTTCGTGAGCATGCGTAATGATTACCGGGTGGTCGTGGCCGTCGGGTCAACCGCGGGTGAACGGTGGATGATCGGGCGTCAGCGACGGTGCGCGGTGACGATGCGGACCTTGCCGATCATCGCCGAGTAGCGCTCGTCGGAGGTGATCCCGCTGCCGCGGCCGTTCTCCCCCAGCACCGACACGACCGGTTCCGACGTGGCCGTCCAGCCGTGCTCCTCCAGCCACTGCTGCGCGTCGAACTCTCCCGTGTCCAGGAACAGGTCCTCCACGCTCACCCCGAAACCCGTGGCGTCGACGTCCCAGTCGTCGGTGTCGATCGGCCCACTCGTCGTGTCCAGCATGAGCACGCTGCCACTCGGCGCCACCGACGTGATCGTGGTGAGCAGTCGCTCCTGGTCGGCCGGACGGAGGTAGGGGAGCAGGCCCTCCGCGAGCCAGAACGTGGGCACGTCGTCGGCGAAATCCGCGGAGCGCAGTGCGCTCAGCCAGTCGTCGCGGAGGTCGCAGGCGACCGACACGCGTGTGGCCGACGGGCGTGCGCCGACCTCGTCGAGCACCTCGTCCTTGAACCCGATGACCGCGGGCTGGTCGACCTCGAACACGGTGGTGCCCGGCGTCCACGGGATCCGCGCGGCGCGCGCGTCGAGGCCGCTCGCGAGGAGGACCACCTGACGGCACCGGTCGGCGTTGGCCGTCCGGATCTCGTCGTCGATGCGCAAGGTCCTCGCCGCCATCATGTCGGTGAGGAACTCCAGCGACCGGGTCATGTCGGGGTCGTCCTGTGCCCGCTCCTCGACCGCGGTGGGTGTGATGTCCGCATCGCCCGCGGCGAGCACCAGCGACTCGGCGAACGGGTCGTCGATCAGCGCGTCGTCACGCCTGCTCTCCAGCGCCCGTCCCAGCGCCACCAGCAGCGCGGTCCGCCCCACGCTGGAGGTGATGGTCCACTGGTCGCCGTCCGAACGCTGATTCGTTTGCATGCCTAAATGTTAGCGACGCGTCTGCGGCATCGCCACGTACGCGTTCCCGGCGACCATGCGGGTGTCGACGATGCGCGCGCCGAGGGGGAGCAGCGAGACGGGCACCAGCTTGAAGTTGGCGAGACCGAGCGGGATCCCGATGATCGTCAGACACAGCAGGACCCCGGTGACGATGTGGCCGAGCGCGAGCCAGATGCCGGCGACGATCAGCCAGATCACGTTCCCGATCGCCGACGCCACGCCCGCACCCGGATCGCGGACGACGCTGCGCCCGAACGGCCACAGCGCGTAGGCGCCGATCCGGAACGCGGCGATCCCGAACGGGATGGTGATGATGAGGATGCAGCAGACGATGCCGGCGAGGAAGTACCCGATGGCCATCCACAGGCCCGCCAGCACCAGCCAGATGATGTTGAGAAGCGTGTTCATCGGCTCATTCTGCCGTCCGCCGGTCTGACACGAGCCCGTGTCAGCCGGTCCTCTACCGTTCTCGCATGAGCAATCCTGTGACCGCCTTCGCGACGCGCGTGGTGCGCACCGCGATGCAGCGTCCCCGCACCCCGAGCGATTTCGTCTCGGCCCTGCCCACCGGGTCCCCGACCGAGCGTCTGCGCGGCGCCACCGTCCTCATCACCGGCTCGTCGTCGGGCATCGGTGCCGAGGCGGCGGAGAAGTTCGCCCGACGCGGCGCCACCGTCCTCCTCGTCGCCCGACGGGTGGAGGAGCTCGACGAGGTCGTCGCACGGATCCGTGCCGACGGCGGGACCGCCCACTCCTGCCCGGCCGATCTCGCCGACACCGACGACGCCGCCCGACTCATCGACGAGGTGCTGCGCGACCACGGCTGCCCCGACGTCGTCGTGAACAACGCCGGCCGGTCGATCCGTCGTGACGTGCTCGACTCGACCGACCGCCTGCACGACTACCAGCGGACCATGGCCATCAACTACTTCGGCCCGGTGCAGCTGACGCTCGGGTTCCTGCCCGCCATGAAGGAGCGCGGCAGCGGACACTTCATCAACGTGTCGACGTGGGGCATCCCGATGGGGGCGATGCCCAAGTTCTCCGCCTACGCCGGGTCGAAGGCGGCGATCTCGGTCTTCGGTCGCAGCATCGCCGCCGAGCTCCGCGGCACCGGCATCACGGTGAGCACCGTGTACTTCCCGCTCACCCGCACCCCGATGATCGCGCCGACCGACGAGTACCAGAAGGCCCCGGCGCTCACGGCGACGGAGGCCGCCGACTGGCTGGTCCACGCGGCGGTCCACCGCGAGCTGGAGATCATGCCGCGTGTCGCCCGTTTCCTGCGGCGGGTGAGTGCCGTGTCGTCGGACGTCGCCGACGGGCTCGTCGCCCGCAACGCCGTCTGAACAGCCCCGACGCGCACGGTGTGCTCTAGGGCACAATGGTGCGCGATGGGGACGCGCGACACAGGCGCGGTAGGAGGTGTGCGATGACCGTTGGTCCCGACCGGCACGACGCCTCCGTGCGGACCGCGCTGGAGCGCATGCTGACCGACGGAGACGCCCCGGACGTGCGCTCGGTGGTGCGGGAATCGTGGATGCGGTCGCTCCGCCGCGGTGTGGACCCGTCGTCGACGGCCACCGTGGAATCCGTCGCCGGGCCCGACGACTTCACCGGGTACCGCGCCACGCACCCGATGACCGCCGTCCGTCCGATGATCCGGTCGCTGATGCTCGACGACATCGCCGGCACCGGTGTAGTCATGGCCCTCACCGACGAGCACGGGCGGCTGCTGTGGGTCGAGGGTGATCACGAGGCGCGTGACCGGGCCGCGGCGATCGACTTCGTCGAGGGGGCGGTCTGGGCGGAGGAGGTCGTGGGGACCAACGCCCCCGGTGTGGCCCTCGCGGTGGACAGCGGAGTGCAGATCGTCGGCGCCGAGCACTTCGTCCAACCCGTCCAGGGGTGGAACTGCGCGGCCGCCCCCGTCCACGACCCGGTGACCGGCCACGTCATCGGCGTCCTCGACGTCACGGGCGGCAACCCGGTGGCGGCGCCCTTCGCCCTGTCCGCGGTGCGGTCGGTCGTCTCCGCCATCGAACTGCACCTGCGGATGGGTGCCGTCGACCTGTCGACCCTGTCGGCACCCGACGACCCGGCGCGTCCCGCGACGGTCGCCGTGCTCGACGCCGACGGCCCGCGGTGGATCCCGCCGACCGGCCCGTCGCGTCGGCTGAGCCCCCGGCACGCCGAGATCCTCCTGCTGCTCGCCTGGCACCGCGACGGGCTCTCGACCGAGCAGCTCGCGATGGCGCTGTCGGAGGACGGTGTCGACGCGGTGACCGTCCGCGCCGAGATCTCCCGTCTCCGGCGTGACCTCGGGTCCGACGTGGTGCTGTCCCGCCCCTATCGGGCGGGTGTGCCGATCGGTTGCGACATCGCCGGCGTCGTCGACCGGGCTCGTCGCGGCGACGTGGCGGGAGCGGTCGCGGCGCTCGGTCGTGGCGGCCTGGCCGCCGACTCCCGGGCACCCGGCGTCACCGCGATCCTCGAGGAGGTCCTCGCCGATCTCCGCGGTCTCGCTCTCGGGGGCAGCGACCCGGCCGGGTTGCGCGCCTGGACCGCGTCGGTCCACGGTCGCGACGACGCGGCGGCCTGGCACGCGTTGGCCCGGCGCATGCCGTCCGACTCCGTGGAGACCGCCCGCGCCCGAGGACGCGCCGCACTCGTGGACCGACGACTCGGTGTCCGGCTCTAGGACCCTTCAACCAATGGAACAGATCTGTTAGCTTGTTCCAATGATGTCGACCAGCGCGCTGCACCGGGGATTCCGGTGGACCGACCTGCCCTCGACCGTCCCCGAGGGCGTCGCGACCGACGAGATGCTCCTGCAGACGCCCGACCACGGGAGCCCGGCACCGTGGCGCATAGCTGGCCGCGGCGTGTGGTGGTCGACCCGAGCGCGCTCCGACGACCGCGAACTGCTACCGGCCGCGCTCCGGCGGGGCGCCCGACCGCTGCTGCGCGTCGGTTTCGCGGTCACCTACAGCGAGACACCGGTCGGTGGATACCACGAGCTCGGCGGGGCGATCCTCTACGCGCGCCTGGGCGGGGTCTTCGGCCACATCCCGTTCCTGCCCGTCGACTCCGCGGCCACGATGCGCGGTGGCCGCGAGAACTGGGCCCTGCCCAAGGTGCTGGCCGACTTCTCCGGTGACCCCGTCGCCGACAGCACCGTCACCGTGACGGGTGCGCGACCCGACGGCGACTGGTCCGTCGCGATCACGGCCGAGTCACCCGGGACGTCCAGGCACATCGGGGTCCCGCGGTTCGCCGCCGGATCGCTCACCACGCGGCTGCTCTCCGCGGTCTCCGGCCTCGAGCAGGTCGACGCCGACGGCGTATGCGGCAGAACGGGTTTCGACGACCTCGGTGCCATGTCGCTGACGACCGCCCCCACGCGGATCCGCCTGTCGACGGCGGGGAGCCCGCAGCTGCGGCGCCTGTTCGCCGACCGCAGCTACTCGGGCGGCACCATCGACTACTCGGGCGTCACCCTCGCCGCACCGCGCGTGCGCTGACCGCTGCGTCTCCTCAGCTGTAGCGCTGCGCCAGCTTGGCGAGTGTGTTGCTGATGCCCTCGCCGTTCTTCTTGTCGTAGCCGGTGATCTCGAGGAACTTCGGCGAACGCGCCGTCGTGTAGTCGAAGGTCTCGGTCACCTCGGTGACACCGGGTGAGGTCTCCCGGAAGTCCCAGCGCCACTTGTGACCCATGGGGTGCTGCCACTCGACGGTCTGGCCGTCGACGATCTCGGTCGCGGTCGAGGTGATCTTGTAGGGCAAGCCGAACTGCTTCATCCCGACGCTGAACTTGTCGCCGGTCGACAGCTTCTCGGGGCCCTTCACGGTCGAGTCACGGACGGTGCCCGACCCGTCGAGCTCGTGGTGACGATGCGGGTTCGCGGCGAGGGCGAACAGTTCCGCGGCGGGCGCGTTCACGGTCACGCGGCGGGCGACCTTGTGGGATCCGACGTCGACGGGACTGACCTGTGGCTGACTCATGCCCTCGAACCTACGCGGATCGGGCGTCGTCGCCGATGCAACGGACCTGCAACGTTGCCTGCGTAGCATCGGTGATGCACATCACAAACCATCAGGGCAGTGAGGGAGAGAGACCAATGCCGGTTTTCGCCAACCCGGGCACCGACGGTGCCGTCATGTCGTTCGAGTCGCGCTACGAGAACTTCATCGGGGGCAAGTGGATCGCGCCCACGAAGGGCCAGTACTTCGAGAACCCCTCGCCGGTGAACGGCAAGACGTTCTGTGAGGTCGCCCGCTCGACCGCCGAGGACATCGACCTCGCCCTCGACGCCGCGCACGCCGCCGCACCGGCCTGGGGCAAGACCGCCCCCGCCGAGCGCGCGCAGGTCCTGCTGCGCATCGCCGACCGGATGGAGCAGAACCTCGAGAAGATCGCCGTCGCCGAGTCGTGGGAGAACGGCAAGGCCGTTCGCGAGACGCTCGCCGCCGACATCCCGCTCGCGATCGACCACTTCCGCTACTTCGCCGGCGCGATCCGCGCGCAGGAGGGGTCGCTCTCGCAGATCGACGAGGACACCGTCGCCTACCACTTCCACGAGCCGCTCGGCGTCGTCGGGCAGATCATCCCGTGGAACTTCCCGATCCTCATGGCGGTGTGGAAGCTCGCCCCCGCGCTGGCCGCCGGCAACGCCGTCGTCCTCAAGCCGGCCGAGCAGACGCCGGCGTCGATCCTGTACCTGATGAGCCTCATCTCGGACCTGCTGCCCGACGGTGTGGTCAACATCGTGAACGGCTTCGGTGTCGAGGCCGGCAAGCCGCTGGCGTCGAGCAACCGGATCCGCAAGATCGCGTTCACCGGTGAGACCACCACCGGCCGGCTGATCATGCAGTACGCGTCGGAGAACCTCATCCCGGTGACGCTGGAGCTCGGCGGCAAGAGCCCGAACATCTTCTTCGACGACGTGATGGCGGCCGACGACGGCTTCCGCGACCGTGCGCTCGAGGGCTTCACCATGTTCGCGCTCAACCAGGGCGAGGTCTGCACCTGCCCGAGTCGCGCGCTGGTCCAGCAGTCGATCTACTCCGACTTCGTCGACCTCGCGGTCAAGCGCGTCGAGCAGATCAAGCAGGGCAACCCGCTCGACACCGACACGATGATGGGCGCGCAGGCCTCCAACGACCAGTTCGAGAAGATCACCTCGTACCTGAACATCGGTCGCGAGGAGGGCGCGAAGGTCCTCACCGGTGGTGAGCCGGCCGACCTCGGCGGCGACCTCTCGGGTGGCTACTACATCAAGCCGACCGTCTTCGAGGGCAGCAACAGCATGCGGATCTTCCAGGAGGAGATCTTCGGCCCGGTGCTCGCGCTGACGTCGTTCTCCGACTACGAGAACGCGATGTCGATCGCCAACGACACCCTCTACGGGCTCGGGGCGGGCGTCTGGTCGCGTGACGGTGCCCGCGCCTACCGCGCCGGCCGCGACATCCAGGCCGGTCGCGTGTGGACGAACACCTACCACGACTACCCGGCGCACGCGGCGTTCGGCGGCTACAAGCAGTCGGGCATCGGCCGGGAGAACCACGCGATGATGCTCGACCACTACCAGCAGACGAAGAACCTGCTCGTGGGGTACGCGCAGAACGCCAAGGGGTTCTTCTGATCACTCAGGCGCCCCCGCGCGCGGTCGCCCAGGACTCCGCCGTGCAGCTCCTGACCAAGCTGTCGGAGCTGCACGGCGGGCTCATGATCCACCAGTCCGGTGGCTGCTGCGACGGGTCGGCGCCGATGTGTTACCCGGTCGGCGACTACCGGGTGGGACAGCGCGACATCCTGCTCGGCGAGATCGCCCTGCCGGATCCGCTTCCGCCGGTACGGGTCTGGATCAACGGTGATCAGTTCGAACTGTGGAAGCACACCCAGCTGATCCTCGACGTCGTCCCCGGGCGCGGCGCCGGGTTCAGCCTGGAGGCCCCGGAAGGGGTCCGCTTCCTCTCGCGGTCGCGGGCGTTCAGTCCCGACGAGAACACCGCGCTCGCCGCGGATCCGCCGAAGAAGGGTGCCGACTTCTTCTGAGTCGGCATATCGGCGCCGCCACGGATCAGCCCTGGGTGACGGGACGGATCGTCAGATCACCGATCTCGACGTCCCAGGGCTGATCCACGGCGAACTCGACCGCCCGCGCGACCGCGTCGGGGTCGAGTCCTGCGGTGGTCATCCCGCGTTCGATCTCGGCGCGGATCCCGGGGTCGGTGACCGACGACGCGAACTCCGTCCGGACGAAGCCGGGGGAGATCGCGGTCGTCTTGACCACCCCGTCGGTCGACTCCTGGCGGAACGCCTCGAGAATCGTGCGCACCGCGTTCTTGGTGCCGGCGTACACGCCCATGGTGGGCACGATCTTGATGCCCGCCGTCGACACGATGGTCACGAAGTGCCCGCGACCCTGCTCGCGGAAGACCGGCAGCGCGGCGTCGATCCCGTGGAGCACCCCGCGGACGTTGATGTCGATCATCGCGTCCCAGTCGTCGACGCGCTGCGCGTCGATCCGCGAGATCGGCCCTATCCCCGCGTTGGCGACGAGGACGTCCAGCCTGCCGAACTCCTCGACCGCCGCGGCGACGAACGCGTGCATCTCCTCGCGGGACGTGACGTCCACGGTGGCCACGGCCGGGCGCCCACCGGACGACCGGATGCCGTCGGCGACGGCCTCCAGCCGGTCCGCGCGGCGCCCACCCACGACGACGGCCGCGCCGGCACGGGCGAGGCGCCGTGCGGTGGCCTCACCGATCCCGGACCCAGCCCCGGTGATAGCGACGACGAGATGGTCGAGTGCGGACATGGCGCTACCCTCCTGACGAGAAGCGGACGACCTGTCCGCTTGCCGCCCACTGTAAGCGGACAACCCATCCGTTTGCACGTGCCGATCGGAGGAGACCCGATGCGCAGCGACGCCGAGCGGAACCGCGCGCAGATTCTCGACGCTGCGCGCGCGCTTCTCGTGGACGGTGCCGACCTGTCGCTGAGCCAGGTGGCGCGGGCGGCCGGTGTCGGTCAGGGGACGCTCTACCGGCACTTCGCCGACCGTGACGCGCTCATCGGCGCCGTCTACACCGCCGAGATCGACGATCTCGCGCTCCTCGCACGTCAGGAGGCGTCCGGAGACGACGCGGTCGCGGGCCTCCGACGCTGGTTGGCGCGTCTCGCCGATTACGCCGTGGTGAAACGCGGTGTGATGACCGCGGTCTCGGCGTCGACGTGGTCCGACGTCTCGTCGACCACCCACGGTCGGCTGGGCGAGGCGGTGACCGCGCTGCTCGACGCGGGCCGTGCCGCCGGCGAATTCCGAGAGGGCATCGACGCCCGGGACGTCATCCTCATGACCTGGTTCCTCACACAGGTCACCGCCGACGAGTGGGACGACCGAGTGCCCCGTCTGCTCGACGTGCTCGTCGACGGACTCCGGCGTGGGTCCTAGGGTGTGATCGGGCCGACACCGGGCCCGCAGTCGAAGAAGGGTGCGCGTCATGGCGTCGCTTAGGGGCAAAGTCGTCCTCATCACGGGTGCCGCGCGCGGCATCGGCTACGAGACCGCCAAGGCGGTGGTGAAGCGCGGCGGCAAGGTCGTCATCGCCGACATCGAGGAGAGCACCCTCGCGCTCGTCGCCGACGAACTGGGCGACTCCGCGGTGAGTGCCGTCGCCGACGTGACCGATCTGGCGAGCATGCAGGCCGCCGTCGACGCTGGCGTCGCGAAGTTCGGCGGGATCGACATGGTGCTCGCGAACGCCGGCATCGCCTCCTACGGGTCCGTCCTCAACGTCGACCCGAACGCCTTCCGCAGGGTCGTCGACATCAACGTCACCGGCGTCTTCCACACGGTGCGGGCCGCATTGCCGTCGGTGATCGAGCGCAAGGGGTACATCCTCGTGGTGTCGTCGCTCGCCGCGTTCACGCCGGCCCCCGGTCTCGCGGCCTACAACGCGAGCAAGGCTGGCGCCGAGATGTTCGCCAGCGCACTGCGTCTCGAGGTGAAGCACCTCGGGGTCGACGTCGGCTCGGCGCACATGTCGTGGATCGACACCCCGCTCGTCCAGGATGCCAAGAAGGACCTGTCGGCGTTCGCCGAGATGCTCTCGAACCTGCCCGGCCCGCTGAGCCAGACCACCACCGTCGACAAGTGCGTCGACGCGTTCATCTCCGGTCTCGAGAAGCGCAAGCGCCGCGTCTACGTGCCCGGCTGGGTCGGCGCGATCGGCACGCTGCGGTCGGTGATCACGTCGAAGGTCGGCGAGCAGTCGTCGCTGCAGCAGGCGCCGCACATCATCCCCAAGATGGACGCCGAGGTCGCCGCCCTCGGCCGCTCCACCAGCGCCCGCAACATCGAGTCGGGCGCGGTCGTCGAGTCAGGTCACTGAGATCTGCGGGCGGCCGGACGTCGTCACCGGCGCCGCTGCTCCTCGAGAAGCTGTCGTGCTCGATCGCTGACGGGTCGCCCGGTTCGTCTGCTCGCCCGTTCCGCGATCCGCGCAGCCGCCTCCAGAGAACTACGCGAGCGTCGCCGGGCCGGTTGTGCTGACCGAGCGGCTTCGCTGCTCGTCATCGACGTCCTCCTCGGCCGTTGGTGCCCTCATCGTCGGCGCTGATCCATTGCTTCGCTACTGTCTCGCAATCGATGCCGTCAGGTGCGACGTCGTGCACAGGATTCAAAACTGTCGTGAGGCCGTCGGGCGGCGTGCGAGCACCGCGGCGACGACGCCACACAGACCAAGCGCGATGAGCGCCGCCACCGTCTGTGGTGTCGATGACGGTGAGCTCGCGATCCCGTCGAACCCCGCGCCGTCGCTCAGCGGGGTGTACGAGGTCCACCCGAAGTCGGTGCCGGTGGTCAGACGCGTGAGCACGAGCAGCGCGAGCGCTCCGACGACGGTGGCCGGCTCCGGTCGACCCGCGACCACCGCCGCAGCGATCGCCATCGTCACGACGACGGGGACGCCGAACGGGCCCAGCAGGATCGGCACGACGGCCCAGGGCTCCTCCGTGACGAACTGGGTCGCGCTGAACACCGCGAGAAGCACGACCGCGATCACCACGCCGCGTGCCCGGTGATCCGTCGCCGTGCGCCGGAGCACCGTGGTGGTGACGTTCGCGGCGACGGCGACGAGGACCACAGTCATCGACGCCACTGCGGCACCGCCCGAGGTCGTGCCATCGGTCGCGATCGCGGTCGTCGAGGCGGCGGCTGCCACCCACACGAGACTGGTTCGACCGACGTGCACCATCGCAGCCACCACCGCGAGTCCCAGCAGCACGTACCCGCCGTAGAACGTGTGCAGTCCGGTTCGGGTCTCATCCCTCAGCGAGTCCGAGATGAACCGCAGGAACCACCAGTGCACGAGGGCACCGCCGACCACCAGCGCGGCAGCTCCCAGTATGGGTCCGCGTGCAGGCGCGGCAACCGTGGTTCGCCATCGGGTGACAAGGCACGCGATGAGGACGAGCATGCTCAGTGTCCCGAGGACGGCAGCGCCGAGATCCACGGTGCTCGTGCCGGAAACCTGTCCCGACGGCAGGAAATCAGCGTATCGCCGCGGACCACCGAACCCGTCGGCCCGGACCCGCGCGAGGAGCGGTGCGACGAGGATCCCCACCACCGCGCCGATGACGACCGCGACCGCACAGCTCCGACTGTCGGCAGCCCGGGCGAGCTGTAGTGCGGCACCGAGCAGGACCCCGGCGGCGACGGTGGTCAGAACCGTTGGCGGTGCCGAGCTGATGCTCACCACCAGGAGTACGACTGCGGCGATGCCGCCGACGAACAGCGCGTCGGCAACGCGCCGTGCGCCGACGCAGACGGCGAGGGCCGCGAGCAGTCCCCACGCCGAGGCGACTGTGGTGGATTCCCAGGGGAACCCGGGTGGTTGCGGGGTGATACCGACGATGTCCCCGTGGCTCGACGGGGCAGCGAGGAACAGGCCGGCGGGAGCAGCGGCCATCGCCACGGCGACGATGACGAGACGCTCACGCATCGCTGACCCGTCGTCGGACCACGACAAGGGCGGCGGCGCAGATACCGAGAGTGGCCACCGCCGGTAGGACGTACTGCGCGGCGAGGGTGATGCTCTGCGGAAGGAAGTACCGACCGACATCAACGCTGTAGGACTCCGACTTGCCGAAGCTCGCCACGAGGAACACCACCGCCCGCGGAGAGGTCTTCCAGAGCGCCACGGCGGTGAAGGCCGTCGCGAGAACCCCCGGCGACACCGGCCCACGCCGCACCTCGGAGGTGAACGCCGCGACGACCACGACCGGGACCACGAACAGTGCCAGGACGGAGAACGCCCGACTCATGGCGCCGCCGGTGATCAACCAGGTTGCGGCACAGGGGACGAGCACCACAAGGAGGAGCTCCGGGCGGGTGACACGCCGACCCACCACGACGCCGACGGCGGCGAGAGGGGCCAGCACGAGAAGCCAGGCGACGTCCGGGAGCCAACTCAGGTCGGCGGAGTGGATGACCGCCCACGCGAGTGCGACGACGAGAACGGTTGGGCCACCGCGTCGTCGCAGCATGACCGCGCCGAGGAGCACGGTGGGGACCAGCAACCACCCCCAGTACCAGTCCTTGATCGGCTGGGCGGACTCGAACCAGATCCCGAGCGCCCAGGCGACGGCGGTTATCCCGAGGCAGACGGCCACGACGCGCGCGATGGGGGCAGCCTCATCGGACGGCACCGACCGCACCCGCCACGTCGCCATCACGAGACAGATCAGCGAGATCACCGCGAGCGCGGTGCCCACGGAGCGTGTGTCGACGGCGTGCTCCGGGTTCGGGCCGTCGACGACGATCGTCAGTGGATGCCGGAGCGGGAAGGAGACCGTCGCCCCGACGACGGCGCCGGCCGCGAGCGCGATGACCACCGCGCGATGCGAGGCCCAGGCGACCAGCCGGCCGACAGCGAGACCCGCGAGCACCGAGGTGATCCATGCCGCCGCCCACGAGTGCGTGCTCGAGTCGACCGTCGCGGCCACGCCGACGAGACCCACCGCGGCGACAGCCGGGGCGGCCGCGTCGCGCCCCGCGGTCAGCGCCGCGGCGAGGATCGCGACGACGATCCCGACCGCAGCCGCCGTCTCCGGCGCATGGACGACGACGTCACCGAGCGCGGCGTCGCGTCCGACGAACTGGCGTGCCGTGGTGAGGCTGAGGAGGGCCCCGCAGCCACCGGACGCCGCAGCGACCGCCCCGATCATCTGCGACCGGTCCATGCCACCTCCTCGAGTCGTTACCGGGAGCAACGTATCCGATCCGTACGGACGATCCGGACGAACGGGGCAGGAACGATCTCCACCCGACCTCCACCCGCGGGCCGATCCGGGTGCGCGCCGATCCGGCGACTCTGAGATGCGTGCCCCGACAGCCGGGGCGACACAGACCGGAGGGTGATGGCGATGCTGGTGAACGTGGTCGTGGGGTTGCTGGTCCTGGGGTGGATCCTGACGCGGCAGATGTCTCCGCGGCAGGTGAAGGACTCGCCGAAGGGCGCGCTGATCGTCACCGTGATCGGGCTGGTGTCGGCGGCGCAGTTCGTCGACCATCACCACCTGTCGGGCGTCGCGCTGGCCGTCATTGCGTCGTCTGCCGCGGTCGGTGTCGCGTTCGCGGTCGCGCGGGGACTCACCGTGCGGATCTGGCGGGACGAGCAGGGACGGCTCATGTCGCGGGGGACGGCGATGACGCTCGTGTTGTGGATCGTGGGCCTCGCGGTGCACGTCGGGCTGGACATGCTCGCCGGGCACGGCGCCGGGTCGGCGACGATCGTGCTCTACATCGGCACGATGCTGCTGGCGCAGCTTCTCGTCGTGCAGTGGCGGGCACGGTCGCTGACCGCCGCGCCGGTGAAGCAGCCGGTGTCGTCAGCTCTCCACGGGTGACCGACGGGTGCGGGTGATGACGGTGGTGGCGAGTGCGATGGCCACCACCATCAGCACGCCGGTGTAGACGACGATGCCGGCCCACCCGAATCCGCTGAACGCGATGCCGCCGAGCGCGCCGACGACCGAGCTGCCGAGGTAGTACCCGAACAGGTAGAGCGACGACGCCTCTGCGCGATGGGCTGTCGCGCGGGCACCGACCCACCCACTGGCCGTCGAGTGCGCCCCGAAGAATCCGCCGGTGAACAGCAGGACACCGAGCAGCGTGGAGGGCAGCCAGTCGGGGAGCGTGACGACGAGCCCGACCGCCATCACGCCGATCGCCACCGCCAGCACACGCCCGCGGCCGACCCGGTCGGACATGCGGCCGGCCCACGTCGAGGAGAACGTCCCCGCCAGATACATGACGAACACGATCCCGACGACGCTCTGCGGCAACGAGAACGGCGAGGCGAGCAGGCGGAACGACAGGAAGTTGTAGACCGTGACGAACCCGCCCATGAGCAGGAACGCCAAGCCGAACAGGCAGAGCATGGGGACGTCTCGGAGGTGCCCGGCCAGGTTGCCGATCACCTCACGCACCGCGATGGTCTGGGGCTCGAAGTTGCGTGACGCGGGGACGAGTCGGATGAACACCAGGGCGAAGGTCAGCGAGACCAGGCAGGCGATCTCGAGGGCCCACCGCCAGTCGACGACGTCCGCGGCGAGGCCGGGCACCAGTCGACCGGTCAACCCGCCGATCGTCGTACCGGACACGTAGTAGCCCATCGCCTTGCCGAGCGAGGCGCCGTCGATCTCCTCGGCCAGGTAGGCCATGGCGACAGCGGGCACACCCGCGCAGAGGATCCCGACGACCGCGCGACCGGCCAGCAGGACCTCGATCGACGGCGACCACGGGAGTGCGAGGCCGAGCAGCGATGCGGCGACCGCGGAGACCACCATGACCTTGATCCGCCCGTACCGCTCCGACAGCACGCTGACCGGGATGATCGCGAAGGCCAGGAAACCGGTCGTCAGCGACACGGTGAGCGCCGACGTCGTCGGGGACACCCCGAAGTGCTCGGAGAACACGGGGAGCATCGCCTGCACGTGGTACATCGCCATGAACGCGGCCATCCCGGCCGCGAACATCGCCACCGTCGCGTTGCGGAACTGTCGCGACCCGGCGACATGACCGGTGGCGGCGGGTGCGGGTGCGGTGCGCGCGGTGGTCATCGTCATGACAACAACACTGACGCCGATCCGTTCCGAACAGAAATGAATCTTTCGCGCCCTCCTGATGCACTGGACGCATAATTGCTGCATGCGGTCGGAGATGGACTGGTTCGTCGAACTGGCCGAGGCGGAGAACGTCTCGGCCGCGGCCGCCGAGTTGCATCTCTCGCAACCGACGCTGTCGCGCATGCTCGGTCGCCTCGAACGGGAACTCGGGACCGAGCTGTTCGACCGTGTCGGCCGCCGACTGTCGCTGAACGACCGCGGGCGCGCCTACCTCGACCACTGCCGGCGAGCGCGGGCGGAGATGGACGCCGGCCGCGCGGCGGTCCGCGCGATGGTGGATCCGGTGCAGGGGACGGTGCGTCTGGCGTTCCTCCACTCGTTCGGCATCCGACTGGTCCCCGAGCTGATCGGCGGATTCCGCCGCGAGGCGCACGTGGCGTTCACCCTGTTCCAGGACGCCGCCGAGGTGGTGGCCGACCGCGTCCGTTCCGACGACGCCGATCTCGCGATCGTCTCGCCCCGACCCACCGGCTCCGACCTCGTGTGGGCGCCGCTCCTCACCCAGCGACTGGGGTTGGCCGTCCCGGCCGACCACCACCTCGTGGACCGGGCGGAGGTGTCGTTGGCGGAGGTGGCGACCGAGCCGTTCGTCGCGATGGAGGCCGGCTTCGGCATGCGCCGCATCCTCGACGAGCTCTGCGCCGCCGAGGACTTCCGCCCCGACATCACGTTCGAGACCACCGAGCTGGGCACCATCGCCGGGCTGGTCGGCGCCGGGCTCGGAGTCGCGGTGATGCCGATCGAGGACACCGGCCCGCTCGCCGCCGACGTCGTCCTCGTCCCGCTGGCGGGGCCGCAGACGACCCGCGAGATCGTCCTGATCTGGCGCCGCGATCGCCCGCTCGTCGGGGCGGCGGCCCGGTTCCGGGATTTCGTCGTCGAGCGGAGAGGATGATCAGGGCCATGGATGTCTTCCGCACCCCCGACGAGCGCTTCGACGACCTGCCCGGGTGGGACTTCCCGCCGCAGTACGTCGATGTCGACGGTCTGCGCATCCACCACGTCGACGTCGCACCCGACGGCCCGCCCACCGGTGGGCCGATCGTGCTGTTCCACGGTGAGCCGACGTGGTCCTACCTGTACCGCAGGATGATCCGCCCGCTCGCCGCCGCGGGCCACCGCGTGATCGCCCACGACCACGCCGGTTTCGGGCGGTCGGACAAGCCGACGGACCGCGACTGGTACTCCTTCGACCGCCACTCCGCGATCGCCGACGCCGTGCTCGACCACCTCGAGGTGACCGACGCGACCGTCGTCGTCCAGGACTGGGGCGGGCCGATCGGGCTGCGGTGGGCCACCGAGCACCGCGACCGCGTGGCGAACCTCGTCATCATGAACACCGGCCTCTTCAGCGGTCGGGTGAGCAGGGGGTTCCTGGCCTGGCGGGACTTCGCTGCGAAGAACCCCGACCTGCCCGTCGGTCGGATCATCCAGGGCGCGACGGTCACCGACGTGCCGGCCGAGGTGATCGCCGCCTACGACGCACCGTTCCCGACTGTCGAGTCGAAAGCCGGTGCGGCACAGTTCCCGCTGCTGGTCCCGGTGGAGGAGAGCGACCCGGGCGCAGAGGTGCTCCGAGGCGTCGCCGACGTGTTGTCGCGCTGGGAGGTCCCGACGCTGCTGGCCTTCTCCGACAGCGATCCCGTGTTCCCGCACCCGAAGTCGGGTCAGGTGTTCACCGACCTGATCCCCACGGCGGGAGAGCAGGTGACCGTCGCGGGCGCGGCCCACTTCCTGCAGGAGGACAAGGGTGAGGAGATCGCGGCGCACATCGTGGGGTTCCTCCACGAGGGCGGGGTCTGATCACCCGCGCGCGATCCCCGATCGGTAGGCGAGGGCGACGGCCTGCGCCCGGTCCCGGACGTCGAGCTTGGCGAACGCGTTGTTGATGTGTGTCTTCACGGTCGACTCGGAGACGAACAACGCGGCCGCGATCTCGCGGTTGCTGAGCCCGTCGGCCATGTGCACCAGTACTTCTCGTTCGCGCGCGGTCAGCGCGCCGACGCCGGTCACGTCTGTTCCGGGTCCGGGCGGACCCGACGGCCGCATCGCCGCGACGAGTCGCTGCTGCACCGAGCGGTCGAGGACCGACTGACCCGCGGCGGCTGCGCGGATGGCCGCTGCGAGTTCGTGTCGATCGGCGTCCTTCGTCAGATAGCCGACGGCTCCGGCGTCGAGCGCGGCGAACACCGAGGCGTCGTCGTCGAACGTGGTGAGCACGACGACCGGCAACCCCGGGTGCGACTCGCCGATCTGTCGCGTGGCGGCCGCGCCGTCGACGCCGGGCATACGGAGGTCGGTGAGGACCACGTCGGGGTTCGCCTGGCCCACCGCGGACACCAGCGTCGCCCCGTCGGCCGCGGTGGCGACGACGTCGATGTCCGGCTGGAGATCGAGCATGGCCGCGACGGCCTCGCGGATCGTCGTCTGGTCGTCGGCCACGACCACGCGGATCGTGTCGGTCACGTCGTCACCTCCACCCGCACCAGCCACCCGCCCGCGAGGTCGCCGTCGACGCGCGGTCCGGCGACCAGCGTCGCACCGATCTCGTCGGCCCGCTCGCGCATGCCCGTGAGTCCGAGACCGGCGCCGTCGAGGAAGCGGGGATCGCCGGTCGGCGTGGCGTTCTCGACGGACACGGTGAGCAGGCCGAGAGCGAAGACGACCGACACGTGCGCGGGGCTGCCCGGCGCGTGCCGACGGGCGTTGGTCAGGGCCTCGCCGACGATGCGGGTCAGGTGCGCGACGACGTCGGCGTCGACCGGGCGCGGCGTGCCCTCGACGGCGACCGACTCGGTGGTGCCGGCCACGAGCGGGCGGAGTGCGCCCACGAGGTCTCCCGACTCGTCGCGGAGGGCGTAGACCGCCCGGCGTGCCTCCCCGAGCCCGTCGGTCACCAGCGATCGTGCCGTGGCCACCGCGACGCGGGCGTCGTCGTCGCGGCCGTCCTCCATGAGCGCCTCGACCAGGTTCAGCTGCATGTTCACCCCGGACAGCGAGTGGGCGAGCACGTCGTGGATCTCACGGGCGACACGAGCGCGTTCGGCGAGCACCTGAGCACGTGCCTCCGAGGCGATCGCGCGGTCGGTCTGTTCGATCTTCTCGCGCATCAGGACGAGCGTCCGGACGCGGTCGCGCCGTGTCATCCCCACGAGCACGGCGAGGCCCAGGACGACGACCCAGGCGTACCGGGCGTCGTCGAAGCGCGTGACCATCCCGACCGCGGCGGTGATCGAGGCGACCCCCGCCACGACGAGTGCCCGGCGCGTCTCGAAAAGGAACCCCGACGCGCCGGCGATCACCGGGGCGAACGCAGGCGCCACCCCGCCCGGCGCGACGGCGAACAGCACGCCCGCGGCGATCGCGCCCCCGAGCATCACCGGGAACCACAGCGAGGGTCCGATCGCCGGCGGCCGGAACAGCCGCAGCACGAGGACGACCGAGACCACCGCGAGCAGCACGAGAGCGGCGATCCGCAGGGTGCCGTCGACCTGGCGCGGGACCGTCACCCAGGCCCACACCATCAGGGCGGGGTTGACGAGAGCGAAGAACCGTCCTGGGGCATCGTCGCCGTATTCGCCGAAGTCCCGTCGTGCAGCCGCCGGCAGCGCGGAGGCGAGCAGCGAGCGCGGCGAGGGCATGGCACGACGATGCCACCCCGGACGGGCGAGCGGCTCCTCCTGTGGGTGGAGCGCGGGATCCACCCGGGGTCGGTCTGCGGGCCGATCCGATGGCCGCCGCCGACGACGACCGTTGTCCTCGACCCCGTCAGGCACCCGGCCGGCGGATCGATCGAGGAGGTCCCATGTCGGATCTGACCCAGTCCATCGTGATGAGCGGCGGCTTCTTCGCCCTGATGCTGGTCACGCAGTTCGGGACGCGCAGCCTGTCGACGCATCGCATCCTCGCGTCGGTGGGGATCGTCGTCGGCGTCGGGTTCTCGTACCTCGAGGCGGCGCCCACCGACGCACACAGCCTGGCCGCCTACGCGGTCGCCGTCGGCGTCGGGCTGGTGTTCGCCGGCCTCGCGACCGCGACGACGAGGTCGTGGATCGACGCGGCGACGGGGAAGCGGATGACACGGTGTGGGACGGCGTTCCTCGCGGTGTGGGCCACCGCGATGCTCCTGCGTGTGGTGTTCGTCTGGGCGGTGTCCGACGACGCGTCGTTCCGCACGTGGGTGGGTGAGCAGATGGCGAGACTGCATCTGACGCCGGCGGTGATCGCACCGTTCTTCGTGCTGTGGGCCCTGACGATGGTCGGCGGGCGCGTGACGGCACTCGTGGTCCGTACGCCGCGGACCTCTGCTCCGCGGGTGGCCTGACCTGCGGACGTCAGCGAGCGGGCGTGAACACCTTGTCGACGAAGTGGGCCGCGGCGCGCAGCGCCCGCCCGGACTCGGGCGTCAGCACCGGGAACATCTGGAAGACGTGGGTCTGGTCGGGCCAGATCTGCAGGTCGCTGCGACCGCCCGCGGCGGAGATCCGCGAGTGGATGTCGCGGGCGTCGTCGCTCATGCACTCGAGGCTGCCCGCCTGCACGAGGGTGGGAGGCAGCGCCATGTCGGACGTCAGTTCCGGGACCAGGCGTGGGTCGTCGCGGTCCACGTCGCCGAGGTACATGCCGAGCACGTGGGCGCCGAGGCGGGCGTCGATGAGCGGATCGCGGTGCCCTGCCTCGTGCCGCTTCATCGCGAGCGAGAAGGTCGGGTCCGACAGCGGCGAGAACAGCACCATCGCACCCGGCTGCGGCGTCCCCGTGCGGTGGTTGTGAGCGATCAGGTCGAGCGCGAGGTGCCCGCCCGCGGAGTCGCCCGCGACGAGGATGCGGTCGGCCGAGTAGCCCTTGTCGAGCAGCCACTGGTACCCGGCGATCGCGTCGTCGCCACCGGTGGGGAAACGGTGTTCGGGCCCTTTGCGGTAGTCGAGGACGAACGCCGGCATGTCGGTCAGGGTGGACAGGCGCGACACGAGGCCACGGTGGGTCCGGGGCGTGCAGATCGCGTAGCCGCTGCCGTGCAGGTAGTAGATGACGGTGCCGCCGGGGCCGACGCCACGACCGTGCACCCACTCGCCGCGCAGGCCGCGGGGGTGATGAACCCGGGACACGCGGGTCCCGCGGGGGACCGGGCTGAGGCGACACATCATCTGATTGATCACGGGTCGAGCCCGTCGGATCATTGCCGGTGACGGCGTGAGGACCAGTCCGTCGGTGCTGAGCCCGAACCTCCGCAGACCCCAGCCGGACGACATGAGAGGCAGTGCGCGACCCATGGAGCCGTTGATGGTGCGGGAGCGCCGCGAGCCGCGGGCGGAGTGCCAGGGCATGTCGAGCGTGTCGGCGACCGTGCCTGTCGGGGCGGTTCCGTCGGGTTCGATGGTCAGACTCATCCGCGTGCGACCTCCTGGCGCACCGGCCGTCGGTGCGGTCGGTCTGTCGATGAACGTATGCCTGTTCATCGAGAGAAACACGCGGGGTGTGACGCGTGACCGTTCTGCAACGGATCGTTGGTGATCCGTGATGGACGTAACGAAACGGCTTTCGCACGCATGCGCATCTGACAGATGTCACAGGCAGCCCGTGACAAACGACGGGGGAAACACCCTCCGACCAGCGCGATCGTGGATGCATGACATCACCACTCGCGCTCGAGGCCCGGGCGCTCACGAAATCGTTCCGTACGCGTGGCTCCGACTCGGTCCGGGCCGTCGACGGCGTCGACCTGGCCGTCCGGCAGGGCGAGGTCGTCGCCGTCCTCGGCCCCAACGGCGCCGGGAAGACCACGACGCTCGACATGGTGCTGGGGCTGACCCGGCCCGACAGCGGTTCGGTCCGCCTGTTCGGTGTGGCTCCCGACGAGGCCGTCGCGGCCGGCCGGATCGCGGCGGTCCTGCAGAGCGGTGGGCTGCTCGGCGACTTCACCGTCGGCGAGACCGTCGAGATCATCGCCGCGACTCATCGCGACCCCGCCCCGGTCGACGAGGTGATGCGCCGTGCGGGCATCGCCGAGCTCGGCGGCCGCCTCGTGTCGAAGTGCTCCGGGGGCGAGCAGCAGCGGCTGAAGTTCGCCCTCGCGCTGCTGCCCGACCCGGACCTGATCGTGCTCGACGAGCCGACCGCCGGGATGGACGTCGAGTCGCGCCGGGCCTTCTGGTCCGCCATGCGTGAGGACGCCGGTGCGGGCCGCACGGTGCTGTTCGCGACGCACTATCTGGAGGAGGCCGACGCCTTCGCCGACCGGATCGTGATGATCGCGGGCGGACGGGTGGTCGCCGACGGCTCAACCGCGGCCATCCGCGCCCAGGCGTCGGGACGGACGGTGTCCGCCGTCGTCGATCCTGCGTCGGTCGGCTGGATCCGGGACACCGCCCCGGGTGTGCGCGAGGTGACCGTCCGCGGCGACCGTGTCGAGATCGCCACCGACGACTCCGACGCCACCGCTCGATTCCTGTTCGCGCACAGCGACGCCCACGACGTCGAGATCGTCGCCCACGACCTCGAGGACGCGTTCGTCGCGCTCACGTCCTCCGCCACCGCCGAGAAGGAGACCCTCCGATGACCACCCTCGCCACACCGACGCGACCCGCCCTGCTCGGACTGCGCGGGTTCTCGACCACTTACATCCGCCACGACTTGCGACGGGTCCTCCGCAACCGCCGCGCGATGATCTTCACCCTCGTGATGCCGACCGTCCTCTACATCGTCTTCGGGGCGTCGCAGAAGTTCACCGGGACGATCGGCCACGCCAACACGCAGGCCTACGTGATGGTCCACATGGCGGTCTACGGCGCGATCCTGGCCACCACCACCAACGCCGCGTCGGTGGCTCTCGAGCAACAGGCCGGCTGGACCCGGACACTGCGTCTGACACGACTGTCGCCGGCGGCCTACGTCGTGGCGAAGGCGGCGGTGGCGATGTCGGTCGCGGCGTTGCCGCTGATCCTGCTCAGCATCGTCGGTGCGATCACCGGTGCCAGCGCACCCGTCGGCGTGTGGACCGGGTCCGTCGTCCTCGGGTGGCTGGGCTCGGCGGTGTTCGCCGCGTTCGGCCTCGCGATGGGCAGCGGGCTGCGGTCGGAGGCGGCGATGCAGGCGTCCGGTGGAGTGCTGACGGTGTTGGCGTTCGCCGGCGACGTCTTCGTCCCCCTGCGGGGCACGATGCTGACCGTCTCGCAGTTCACGCCGATGTTCGGGGTCAACGCGCTCGCCAACTTCCCGATGACCGGCGGTGACACCCCATACGGAGACCACATCTCGCTGTGGGTCGCGATCGCCAACGTCGTCGTGTGGGCCGCGATCATGGCGGGCGCCGCCGCATTCTTCTTCCGTCGGGGCACCGCGCGCCAGTGAGCACCTCTTCTACAGTCGCTGCCATGACCGAGCCGACCACCACCGGACCCCGCGTCCGGTGGTGGTCGTACTCGGGTCGGACGCCCGACAGATCCTGGGCCTTCACCGCCGTGTGGCTGGTGTTCCTCGCCTATCCGATCGTGTCGCTGCTGAACTCGGGCCAGAGCGTCCTGCGCGTCATCTGGGGACTGGCGCTGATCGCGTTGTTCGCCGCGACCTATGTCGTCGCGGCCACGCACATCATGTCCTGGAAGCTGGACCACCGCCGTCCGCGTCTCGCGCTCGCCTACGGCGGTGTACTGCTCGTCATCGCGGCCGCGACGGTGCCGGTCCTCCGCGATGGTGTCGTGTCGTTCGCGCCCTATCTGATGGGTGTCGCCGCGTTCGGGTTCGGCGGGATCCTCGGTCCCGTCCTCGTCGGCGTCGTGCTGGTCGTCGGGCTGGGTCTGCCGCTGGTCGTCCCGGGGTGGTCGCTTGACTCGGGAACCGTTCTGGCACTGGTGATCGTGGCGTTCGTGATGGTCCTCATGATCTCCGCGCGCAGCGCGGAGCAGCGTCGCGACGAGGCGGAGGCCCGGCAGCGGGAAGCCGACGAGCAGCTCGCGGTGGTCGCCGAGCGCGAGCGGGTCGCCCGCGACGTCCACGACATCCTCGGGCACTCGTTGACGGTGATGACGGTGAAGACCGAGCTCGCCGGCCGACTCGTCGACATCGACCCCGAGCGCGCCAAAGCCGAACTGGCGGAACTGCACGCGCTGTCCCGGCAGGCGCTGGCCGAGGTGCGGTCGACGGTCGGGTCGCTGCGCACACCGGACCTGCGCACCGAACTCGCGTCGGCGCGGTCTGCGCTGACGGCTGCGCAGATCGACGCCGATCTCCCCGTCGCGGTCGACGTGACGACCGCGCGGGGCTCCCTCTTCGCGTGGGTTCTCCGTGAGTCGGTCACGAACGTGGTGCGCCACAGCGGTGCGTCCCGATGCGTCGTCGAACTCGGACAGGATCGGATGGTCGTGCGCGACAACGGGTGCGGCGTTCCCGACCATGCATTCGGGAACGGTCTGCGCGGGCTCACCGAGCGTGTCGAATCGGCGGGTGCGCACCTTTCCGTCCGAGGGGACCCATCGGGGACGACGGTCGAGGTGGCGTTCGATGGCTGAGCCCATCCGGCTGCTTCTCGCCGACGACCAAGCGCTCGTGCGGGGAGCGCTGGCGGCGTTGCTGGAGCTCGAGCAGGACATCACCGTGGTCGCGCAGGTGGGTAGGGGCGACGAGGTCGTCGACGCGGCGCGTGTCAACGATGTCGACGTGTGCCTCCTGGACATCGAGATGCCCGGTGCCGACGGGATCGAGACCGCGGCTGCGGTGCGAGAAGCCCTGCCCCGCACCCGGTCGCTGATCGTGACGACCTTCGGACGCCCCGGCTATCTCCGACGCGCGATCGATGCCGGCGCGTCGGGGTTCATCGTCAAGGACACCCCGGCCGCGGAACTCGCGGACGCCGTCCGTCGGGTGTATGCGGGCCTGCGAGTGATCGATCCGACGCTCGCCACGGAGAGCCTCACCGACGGCACCAGCCCGTTGACCGACCGCGAGCGCGACGTGTTGCGTGCCGCCCTCGACGGCGCCACCGTCGCGACCATCGCCGGTCGCCTGCACCTGTCGCAGGGCACCGTTCGGAACTACCTGTCGAGTGCGATCGGCAAGACCGGCACATCCACCCGGGCCGAGGCCGCCGCGACCGCCGAGCGTCGCGGCTGGTTGTGAGCGCGGGCGCTCAGAAGGGCGGCGGGTCGGCGGCCTCGGCGCGTTCGACGGCGCGGAGGTGTGCGGCGCGTTTCTGTGCTCGTCGGGCGGCGAGTGTGGTTCTGGCGGGGTGGTTCTCGGGTTTCTCGGGTGGTCCGAGGGCGGGGAAGATGTCGTGGGCGTTGTAGGCGTTGCCGAGGAACATGTGGCCGGTCGGGGAGTGGAAGAACGCCTCACCGAGGGGTGATTGGTAGTCGCGCCATCGTTTGTCGAAGGTCTTGATGCGGTGGTGGAACCGGCACAGCGGTTTCAGGTTCGCCCTGGTGGTCTGTCCGCCGTGGTCGGGGTCGCGGTGGTCGAACGGGTCGGTGTGGTCGAGGTCGACTGACCAGGCGGGTGCGGAGCAGCCGGGGAAGGTGCAGCACAGTTCACCGGCGCGCACCAGGGCCTGCAGCTTCTTCGACGGGGTGTAGATGCTCGCCGCGCGGGCGGCGGTGGCGGGGTCGTCGCGGCGGAGGAATTCGCGCTCGGCGTCGGCGAGGAGGGCGCGCATGGTGTCGGCGTCGATGATCCCGCGGCCGTCGAGGTAGCCGGGTTGGTCGTCGAGGCCGAGCAGCGTCGACAGGTTGACCACGATGTGGAACACCGGCCGCGCCGGACCCACCGGCGGAGCGATCGGCTGCGGTGCAGGCTGCTCGACGGCGGGCGCAGGGTCGACCGTCGCGTCGACGTCGACATGCGTGTCGGTGTCGGGCTCGAGTTCGACAGGCTGGGTGCAGGTGTCGCAGCCGCAGGTGAGGTGATCGGTCCCGGCAGCGAGCGCGATGAGGGCGTCGGCGCGGCGCTGCGCCCTCGTGCGGGGATCCGCGGTGTGGACGGAGGCGGCCATGGCGGTGAGGCGGGCGTCGATGGCGGCGGCGTCGGTGATCGGTAGGGAGCCGACACCCGGGAGGCGCCGGGCTGGAACCGATCGGGGCGGATGGTGACGTCCCGGTCGGCGGCAGCACGCTCTTTCCGGCGCAGCAGGGCATCGGGGTCGACCATCGCCACGATCGCATCGACCATCGCGACCAGCCGGGCCCGTGACAGGGGTGGTCGGTCGAACAGGGCTTGGGCGATGTGGGTGTCGAGGATCTTCACCAGTTCCGGGTCGACGACCAGCTTGGTGCGGGTGCAGATGAGCAGGAACCCGGCCAGGTCGATGCGACCCACAGCCAGTGCCTGTCCGGTGAACACCAGCCGGTACCGGGCGGTGTCGCCGGCGGTGATGATCTCCCGCGCGCGAGCGGCCGGCACGTTCAGGACGGCACCGACCTCGGCGGTCGCCCGCTCCAACCCGTCGGGCCCGAACTCGGCCCGCGGATCGCGGCCTGCCAAATGGTCCATCCCCGCGGCCATCAGCTCGTCGACCGAGGCGCGTTCACCGGAATCCCGCTCGGCGACCTCGACCAGATAGTCCTCGCAGCGTTCGTCGTGGATCAGGCTGGCCGCGCACAGCATCCGGTAGTCCGCCGAGGCGGTGATCGACCGGCAATGCGACAACACCTCGACAAGCTCAGCGGCAGAGTGCTTCTCGTCGGCGGCCAGCGACGCGACGACACCCGTGGTGTCGACGCCGACAGCCTGTTCGCTCATGTGTTCGATCGTACAGTGGGCCACCGACAGGAACCAGAGGTCACACCTGGGGTGTGCACAACCCGTGCGGCTACACCCCTGACGCCGGTGACGAGAAGACGCAGGGAGCGATCGGGTACGACGGATCGAGCGCGTGCAGCACATGACTGAGGGCCAGTCGGTCGTAGGTGATCGCGAGGTGGTCGGTGTAGTCCTGCGCGCACCGGTCCTGCAGCGTGATGTTCGTGACCCCAGGTCCCGACAGGAACGCCGAGGTGTACGGCGTCACGACCTCGTCGTAGCGGGTCTCGACGACGGTGTAACGGACGCCGGGGACGGTGTCGCCGCCGGCGTTCAGTCGCCGGAGGAAGTCCGACCCGACGATCTGCTGGCGGATGGCCGTGCCGAGGCCCAGCCGCAGCGCGTCGGGGACACCGGGTATCGCGGACAGGCCCAGCACGGTGGTCCCGTGGTTCGACGGCGCCAGTCCGATCAACTGGTCCACCGATGCCGCGCCGCCCAGGTACTTCAGGTAGTACCGCGGCATCATCCCGCCCTGCGAGTGCCCGACGATGTCGACCTTGTCGGCGTCGGTGGACGCCTTCACCCGCTCGACGAACGCCGCGAGCTGTGCTGCCGACTGCTCGATGGGGCCCGTGCCACCGGTCTTCCGGGCTCCCGGGAAACCGAGGTACGTCGACGACGGCTGCCGGCCGAAGTTGAACGCATAAACGCAGTAGCCCTGGTTCTTCAGCAGAGGCGACAGGGCCTGCCAGTCGATCGTCATGTTGTAGAGCGTCCCGTGGGTGAGCACCACCGGACGGGGGTGGGCCGCGGTCGGACGACAGGAGAAGTCGTTGGCGCCCGGCGGCGACGAGTCGGGGGCGGCCACCGCCGTCGCGGTCGCCGCGCCGAGGGAGTAGACGACGGGCAGGGGCCGCGCTGCGGCGGTACCGCCGAGGAGACCGGTCGCGACGGTGGCGACCGCCGCCACCACGGTCCAGCGTGCGAATCGACCCATGACATCCTCCGCATCCGCGCGGGTCGTCACCGTCGACGGCCTCGGTGGTGACGGTACGACCGACCGTTCATGTCTGTTCGCGGATCGAACGACCTCGTGCATCGGGTCGCGTCCGGGGCGCCGGTGGTGGATGCTCGACGTGTACGCCAGAACGGTTCCGTGACCTGTTCGTCACCCTGGATCACTGTTTGTTTCGTTGATTTCTGTCCGGACCGTCCGGCGTGAGAAAATGGCCCGAATGACCAGGTGACGGTGATCCCGTCGGACGAGGTCATCGCACACCGCCGCTCCCCCGGGGCGCGGTCAGCGTCGGTCAGCAATGGGGCTGGCCGCTCGCAGCCCATCGGTCGGGCCCGCATCGTCGCAGGTCAGGACCGATCTTAGGTTGGACTCATCACGACTGGACCAGCACGCCGTCGTACCCTCGGTCGAGATGAGGAGTTGTCGCGAGAGCGACGTTAGGGCGGATACGAATGAAGCACGCTCCCGGCCCGGCAGGGCACCGGTACCCGAGCCCGCAGGGCCTGTACCACCCGATGAACGAGCACGACTCGTGCGGCGTCGCCTTCGTGGTGGACATGCACGGGCGTCGCAGTCGCGACATCGTCGACAAGGCGATCACCGCGCTGGTGAACCTCGAACACCGCGGGGCGGCCGGCGCCGAACCGAACACCGGGGACGGCGCGGGCATCATGCTCAACGTCCCCGACCGCTTCTTCCGTGAGGTCGTCGACTTCGAGTTGCCCGAGGAGGGCTCCTACTCGACCGGCATCGCCTTCCTGCCGCAGGGTTTCCACGACGCCGTCCAGGCGTGCGAGGCGGTCGAGAAGTTGGCCGAGGCCGAGGGCCTCACGGTCCTCGGATGGCGTGAGGTCCCCGTGGACGACGCGTCGCTGGGTGCGCTCGCCCGCGACGCCATGCCCACCTTCCGCCAGATCTTCCTCGGCGGTGCCTCGGGCGACGATCTCGAGCGACGCAGCTTCGTCGTGCGCAAGCGTGTCGAGCACGAGCTCGGGCAGAAGGGCGCGGGCCAGGACGGTCCGGGCCGGGAGACGGTGTACTTCCCGAGCCTCTCGGGCAAGACCTTCGTCTACAAGGGCATGCTGACGACCCCGCAGCTCAAGGCCTTCTACCTGGACCTGCAGGACAACCGTGTCGAGAGCGCGCTCGGCCTGGTCCACTCGCGCTTCTCCACCAACACGTTCCCGTCGTGGCCGCTGGCGCACCCGTTCCGACGCGTCGCCCACAACGGCGAGATCAACACCGTCACCGGCAACGAGAACTGGATGCGCGCCCGCGAGGCGCTCATCGACACCTCGGTGTTCGGCGAGGGCACCGGCGAGAAGATCTTCCCGATCTGCACCGACGGCGCCTCCGACACCGCGCGGTTCGACGAGTGCCTGGAGCTGCTCCACCTCGGCGGCCGGTCGCTGCCGCACGCCGTGCTGATGATGATCCCGGAGGCGTGGGAGCGCCACGAGACCATGAAGCCCGAGCATCGGGCGTTCTACCAGTACCACTCGACGCTGATGGAGGCGTGGGACGGACCGGCGTCGGTCTGCTTCACCGACGGCACCGTCATCGGCGCCGTGCTCGACCGGAACGGCCTGCGCCCCAGCCGCATCTGGGTGACCGAGGACGGGCTCGTCGTGATGGCGTCGGAGGTCGGCGTCCTCGACATCGACCCCGCCACGGTGGTCCGTCGCCTGCGCCTGCAGCCGGGTCGCATGTTCCTCGTCGACACCGCGCAGGGCCGCATCGTCGACGACGAGGAGATCAAGGACACCCTCGCCGCCGAGCAGCCGTACCAGCAGTGGCTCGACGAGGGCTTCACCGTCCTCTCGGACCTGCCGAGCCGCCCGCACATCCACATGGCGCACGAGCGGGTCCGCCTGCGCCAGCAGGTCTTCGGGTACACCACCGAGGAGCTCAACCTCCTCGTCACCCCGATGGCGAAGACCGGCGCCGAGGCCATCGGTTCGATGGGCACCGACACCCCGATCGCCGTGCTGTCGATGCGTCCGCGGATGTTGTTCGACTACTTCCAGCAGCGCTTCGCACAGGTGACCAACCCGCCGCTCGACGCGATCCGCGAGGAGGTCGTCACCAGCATCGGTGTCACCATCGGCAAGGAGTCGGACCTCCTGAACCCCGGTCCGGAGTCCTGCCGGCAGATAGCGCTGCCGCAGCCGATCCTCGACAACGACGACCTCGCCAAGCTCGTCCGCATCGACGACGACGGCAACTGGCCGGACTTCCGGTCGGTGCAGATCCACGGTCTGTACCCCGTCGCCGAGGGCGGCGAGGGTCTGCGTCGGGCGATCGAGGACATCCGCCGCAAGGTCTCCGAGGCCGTCGCCGACGGTGCGCGCCTGATCGTCCTGTCCGACCGCGAGTCGGACGAGAAGTTGGCGCCGATCCCCTCGCTGCTGCTCACCTCGGCGGTGCACCACCACCTCGTCCGCGAGCGCACCCGCACCCAGGTCGGTCTGCTCGTCGAGGCCGGTGACGCCCGCGAGGTGCACCACATGGCGTGCCTCGTCGGGTTCGGTGCCGCGGCGATCAACCCGTACATGGCCTTCGAGTCGATCGAGGACATGATCGAGCGGGGCGTGCTGGGGGACATCGACTTCCAGACCGCCTGCAAGAACTACATCAAGGCCGCCGGCAAGGGCGTGCTGAAGGTCATGAGCAAGATGGGCATCTCGACGCTGGCGTCGTACACCGGTGCCCAGCTGTTCCAGGTCATCGGCATCGGCCAGGAGACCGTCGACGAGTACTTCTCGGGGATGCTCAGCCACCTCGACGGCATCGGTCTCGACGAGATCGCCGCCGACGTCGCCGCGCGTCACGCGCTCGCGTTCGAGGCCCGGCCGGAGGAGCGCGCCCACCGCGAGCTCGAGGTCGGTGGCGAATACCAGTGGCGCCGTGAGGGCGAGTACCACCTGTTCAACCCGGACACGGTGTTCAAGCTCCAGCACGCCACCCGCACCGGTCAGTACTCGGTGTTCAAGGAGTACACGAAGCTCGTCGACGACCAGTCGCGCAAGATCGCCTCGTTGCGCGGACTGTTCGACTTCAACTTCGGTGACCGCGACCCGATCCCGATCGACAAGGTCGAGTCGGCGCGCGACATCGTCAAGCGCTTCTCGACCGGCGCGATGAGCTACGGCTCGATCTCCGGTGAGGCGCACGAGACGCTGGCCATCGCCATGAACCGCCTCGGCGGGCGGTCCAACTCGGGTGAGGGCGGCGAGAGCGTCGACCGCTTCGAGCCGGACGAGAACGGCGACTGGCGTCGCAGTGCGATCAAGCAGGTCGCGTCGGGTCGCTTCGGCGTCACGTCGCACTACCTGACGAACTGCACCGACATCCAGATCAAGATGGCCCAGGGCGCGAAGCCCGGTGAGGGCGGTCAGCTCCCGCCGCACAAGGTGTACCCGTGGGTCGCCGAGGTGCGCGGGTCGACGCCGGGCGTCGGTCTGATCTCGCCGCCGCCGCACCACGACATCTACTCGATCGAGGACCTGGCGCAGCTGATCCACGACCTGAAGAACGCCAACCCGGCGGCTCGCATCCACGTGAAGCTGGTCTCCGAGGTCGGTGTCGGCACGGTCGCCGCGGGTGTGTCGAAGGCCCACGCCGACGTGGTGCTCATCTCCGGGCACGACGGCGGTACCGGCGCCACGCCGCTGACGTCGGAGAAGCACGCGGGCGCCCCGTGGGAGCTCGGCCTGGCCGAGACCCAGCAGACGTTGCTGCTCAACGGACTTCGCGATCGCATCGTCGTCCAGGTCGACGGCCAGCTGAAGACCGGTCGTGACGTGGTGGTCGCCGCGCTGCTCGGTGCCGAGGAGTTCGGCTTCGCCACAGCACCTCTCGTGGTCTCGGGCTGCATCATGATGCGTGTCTGCCACCTCGACACCTGCCCCGTGGGTGTCGCGACGCAGAACCCCGAGCTGCGCAAGCGGTTCACCGGCAAGCCGGAGTTCGTGGAGAACTTCTTCCTGTACATCGCCGAGGAGGTGCGGGAACTGTTGGCGCGCCTCGGGTTCCGCACGCTGCAGGAGGCGGTCGGTCACGTCGAGGCGCTCGACACCACCAAGGCGCTCGCGCACTGGCGCGGTGCCAAGGCCGGCAAGCTCGACCTGTCGCCGATCCTCGCGGTGGCCGACTCGCCGTTCATGAACCAGGACCTCTACAACTCGGGTCGGCAGGACCACGCGCTGGACAAGGCGCTGGACCAGCAGCTCATCGCGCAGAGCCGCGCGGCGATCGACGCCGGTGAACGGGTCTCCTTCACGTCGGCGATCTCGAATGTCAACCGCACGGTCGGCACGATGCTCGGCCACGAGGTGACCAAGGCCTACGGTGCCAACGGCCTGCCCGACGGGACGATCATCATCGACTTCGCCGGGTCGGCGGGCAACAGCTTCGGCGCGTTCGTGCCCAGGGGCATCACGCTGCGGCTCGAGGGCGACGCCAACGACTACGTCGGCAAGGGCCTCTCGGGCGGCCGGATCGTGATCCGTCCGCCGCGCGTGGCCCCCGAGGGCTTCGTCGCCGAGAAGAACATCATCGCGGGCAACGTGATCGGGTTCGGTGCCACCGCCGGCGAGATCCTCCTGCGCGGTGTCGTCGGCGAGCGGTTCTGCGTCCGCAACTCGGGCGTGACCGCCGTCGTCGAGGGCGTCGGTGACCACGGCTGCGAGTACATGACCGGTGGGCGTGTCGTGGTCCTCGGTGACACCGGCCGCAACTTCGCGGCGGGCATGTCCGGTGGTGTCGCCTACGTCTACGACCCGTTCGGCAAGCTGCCGGACAATTTGAACACCGAGCTGGTGGAGCCCGAGGGCCTCGACGACGAGGACCTCGAGTTCCTGCGCGGGATCGTCGAGAAGCACGGCAACGAGACCGAGTCCCCGGTCGCCGCAGCGATCCTGGACGACTGGGAGAACACACAGCGCGCGTTCATCAAGGTGATGCCGCGCGACTACAAGCGAGTCCTCATCGCGATCGCCGACGCCGAGAAGGCCGGCCGGGATGTGGACGAGGCGATCATGGAGGCCGCTCGTGGGTGATCAGCGCGGATTTCTGAAGTACACCGAGCGGGAGCTGCCGAAGCGGCGTCCGGTGGACCTGCGTCTGCAGGACTGGAAAGAGGTGTACGAGAAGCACGAGCACGAGGTGCTGCAGCGCCAGGCCAGCAGGTGCATGGACTGCGGTATCCCGTTCTGCCACAACGGGTGCCCCCTGGGGAACCTGATCCCGGACTGGAACGACCTGGTCTACAAGGACCGCTGGGCGGACGCCATCGAGCGTCTGCACGCGACGAACAACTTCCCGGAGTTCACGGGTCGTCTGTGCCCCGCCCCGTGTGAGGCGTCGTGCGTGCTCGGGATCAACCAGCCTGCGGTGACCATCAAGCAGGTCGAGGTCGAGATCATCGACAACGCCTTCGACAAGGGCTGGGTCCACCCGGTCATGCCGAGCACCAAGACCGGTAAGCACGTCGCCGTCGTCGGCTCCGGTCCCGCGGGACTCGCCGCCGCACAGCAGCTCACCCGGGCCGGGCACGACGTGACGGTCTACGAGCGCGCCGACCGCATCGGTGGTCTCCTCCGCTACGGGATCCCCGAGTTCAAGATGGAGAAGCGCCACATCGACCGGCGCATCGCGCAGATGGAGGCCGAGGGCACCGTCTTCAAGACCGGTGTCACCGTCGGACAGGACATCTCGCCCGAGGACCTGCGCGCTCAGCACGACGCCGTCGTGCTCGCCAACGGTGCGACCTCATGGCGTGACCTGCCCATCGAGGGCCGTGATCTCGAGGGCATCTACCAGGCGATGGAGTTCCTGCCCTGGGCCAACAAGGTGCAGCTCGGCGACGACGTCGCCGGTGAGGACGGCGAGCCGCCCATCACCGCGAAGGGCAAGAAGGTCGTCATCATCGGTGGTGGCGACACCGGCGCCGACTGCCTCGGCACCTCGCTGCGCCAGGGCGCCGAGATCGTCCACCAGTTCGAGATCATGCCGCGGCCGCCGGACGAGCGTGCCGAGAGCACCCCGTGGCCGACGTATCCGCTGATGTTCCGTGTCTCGTCCGCCCACGAGGAGGGCGGCGAGCGCGTGTTCTCGGTCAACACCGAGAAGTTCATCGGCGAGAACGGCAAGGTCACCAAGCTGGCCGCGCACGAGGTCGTCATGAAGGACGGCAAGTTCGAGAAGGTGGAGGGCTCGGAGTTCGAGCTCGAGGCCGACCTCGTCCTGCTCGCCATGGGCTTCGTCGGTCCCGAGCGGACCGGCCTGCTCGACGGCCTCGGCGTCGACTACAACGAGCGCGGGAACGTCAAGCGCGACGACGACTTCCAGACCAACGTCCCCGGCGTGTTCGTCGCCGGTGACGCCGGTCGCGGACAGTCGCTCATCGTGTGGGCGATCGCCGAGGGCCGCTCCGCGGCAGCGGGTGTGGACCAGTACCTGACGCAGGAGACCTACCTGCCGGCACCGATCCACCCCACGCAGGCACCGCAGCGGTAACAGTTCGTCAGCGAAGGGCCACCGACAGCAACCTGCCGTCGGTGGCCTCTTTGCGTGCGTGCTCGTCGAAGTCCGGTGCGGCGCAGACGAACAGCGTGTGGCCGTCGTCCCCGCCGAACCCGCACGCGAACACGCCGCTGTCGAAGGTGATCTGGTCGACGACACCCTCGCCCTCGACGACCTTCGCCACGCGCCCGCCGAGCGCGTCGGCGACCCACAGTGCGTCGTCGGCGTCGATCGCGCAGCCGTCGGGGGCGAGGACGATCTGCCCCATCGCCGTCGCGGTGTCGGCCATGTCCGGCAGGTCGCCGAACACCGCCCAGTCGCGGCGTTCGCCGAGTGATCCGTCGTCGTCGATGTCGAAGACACTGGCGCGGTTGGCGATGGTCTCGTCGACGACGAGGCGTCCGTCGGAGGTCAGCGCCATGCCGTTGGGGAACCACAGGTCGTCGGCGACGACGCGCGCCGAGCCGTCCGGCTCGACGAGGATCAGCGACGTCGCCGCCGGGTCGCCGCCGTTCATCAGGTCGAAGCCGAAATTGCCGACGTAGGCGCGGCCCCGGTCGTCGACGAGCATGTCGTTCAGGTGGTGCGTGACGAGCGAGGAGAGGTCGGCGTGCACGGACAGCGACCCGTCCTCCTCGCGGCGCAGGATGGTGTGGTCACGCATCGACACCACGAGCAGGCGCCCGTCGGGCAGCCAGCCGAGACCCGACGGCTGCTGCGGGATCTCCGCCTCCACCCGCACGTCGGAGCCGTCGGCGTTCGCCGAGATGACCCTGTACGAGTAGAAGTCCGAGACCCAGATCCGACCGTCGTGCCAGCGCGGGCACTCGAAGTAGGTGTAGTTCTCCAGGACGGTGGTCACCTCGGGGGTCATGAGTCCGATGCAACCACGCGGCTCGCCGTCTCGGGGACGTATCCGATGACGGGTGCGATGGTGCTGCGGGCGAAGGCGCGGACAGCGTCGGGATCGGCCAGGTCGATGGCGAGGCCGGGGGCCACGAGGTAGGCCAGGCCCAGGTGGACCAGCGCGTCGGCCTGCTGGTCGGGATCGCCGACGGTGATGGCGCCGTCGCGGTGCGCACGGCGGAGGTTGGCCGCCACCGCGTGGAACGCCAGCGACAGCGGCGACGGGTCGCCGTCGCACAGTGCGGCGAGCAGATCTGCGCGGCGGCGTCGGCTGCCCGCGAGCAGCGGATCGGCGTCGAGGGCCATGCAGATCGCGAACCCCTCGACCACCTGCTCGACGGGGTCGCGCACCACGGCGAAGCGGTCGACCATCGCGCCGATGACGCCGCCGACGACCCGGGTCAGCGCCGCCTCGAAGAGCGTGTCCTTGGACGCGAAGCGGCGGAAGACGGTCGCGCGCCCGACCCCGGCCTCCTGGGCGACCTCGTCGACGGTCGCCTCGGTGGTGCCCCGTCGCCCGAGGACGGCGACCGCGGCGTCGAGGATGCGGTCGACGGTCGGGTCTGCACCGGCGTCACCGGCAGCGGCGGTCCCACCGATGCTCTGGCGGACCGCGCGGGCGAACAGGTCACCCAGTGGGGCCCCGGGTCGTGTCACGCGGAGATGGTCTCACGACGGCCCGCACGGCTGTGAGACTATTCGTGGGGTAATCGTCTCAGACCTCAGGAGCTGCCGTGAGTGGTGTGGATGCGCTGGACCCGTCGACGCCGGTCGTCGTCGGCGTCGGGCAGGCGAGTGAGCGACTCGACGACCACGGGTATCGCGGACTGTCGGAGGCGGACCTCGCGGCCGAAGCAGTGCGAACGGCCCTGACCGACTGCGGGATCGATGGTGGCCGGGCGGCCGCCACGATCGACACCGTCGGGTCGATCCGGTCCTTCGAGCAGTCCAGTCCCCTCTCGTCCTCGCCGTTCGGTCGACCCGATGTGATGCCCGCCGCCGTCGCGCGCCGCGTCGGGATCATGGCGCGACGGCTCGTCGCCGAGGCGGTCGGTGGGCAGAGCCCACAGCACCTGCTGACCGAGCTGGCCGGCGAGATCGCTGCGGGGCGGTCGGAGGCGTTCGTGATCTCCGGCGCGGAGGTCATTTCGACCAAGCGACACATCGCCGACAGTGGGCAGGCAACACCCGACTGGTCCGAACACGACGACGCCGGCGTCGAGGACCGCGGGTTCGGGATCGCCGGGATCGTCACCGCGCAGGAGGCGCGACACGGACTGCGGGAGCCGCTGCTGCAGTACTCGGTGCTCGAGAACGCACGACGGGCGCGGGTCGGCGAGTCCCGGGACGACTACGCGCGGTCCATGGCCGAGCTGTTCGCGCCGTTCTCCGCTGTGGCCGCGAAGAATCCGCACTCCGCCTCGCCCGTCGAGCGGACGGTGGACGAGATCGCCACCGCGGACGAGTCGAATCGGCGTATCACCGACCCCTACACGCGGTTGATGATCGCGCGGGACCAGGTGAACCAGGCCGCCGCCGTCGTCGTGATGTCGGTGGCGAGGGCGCGCGACCTCGGTGTGCCGGAGGACCGCTGGGTGTTCCTGCACGGTCACGCCGACCTCGTCGAGAAGCCGCTGATGCGCCGGCCCGATCTGTCGGCCTCCCCGGCCGCCGTGGCATCGATCGCACACGCACTCGACGCCGCCGGGATCGGCCTCGACGACGTCGCCCACCTCGACCTGTACAGCTGCTTCCCGATCGCGGTGTCCGCGGTGTGCGACGCGGTCGGGTTGTCGGCCGACGACCCGCGCGGACTGACCGTCACCGGCGGGCTGCCGTACTTCGGCGGTGCGGGCAACAACTACTCGATGCACGCGATTGCCGAGATCGTCGACCGTGTCCGCGCGGCACCCGGCGCGTTCGGACTCGTCGGCGCGAACGGCGGTGTGCTGAGCAAGTACTCGACCGGCGTCTACTCGACCACTCCGGTGGGATGGCCGACCTCGACGAGTGCCGCGGTCCAGGCCGAGCTCGACGCGATCCCCGGTGTCCCCACCGTCGAGCGCGTCGACGGGCCGGCGGTGATCGACTCCTACGTCGTCGGGTACGGCAAGAGCGGTCCCCGTCAGGCGATCGTCGTCGGGCGGGTCGTCGAGCACAGCGGCACGCTCGGTGAGCGCTTCATCGCGACCGTCGACCGGGAGGACGAGGCGATGATGCGTCACCTCGTCGAGTCCGATCAGCCGATCGGGACGACGGCGGTCGCGCGATCGTTCGCAGACGGCAACCGCGTCAGCCTGGACGCCGAGACCATGGATCGGCTGCGGCCGGCGCCGGTCGTCGGGTTCCGCGACGACTACACCGGGGTGATCGTCCGTCGTGACGGCCACGTGCTCGAGGTGACGATCAACCGCCCCGACGCCCGCAACGCCCTGGACCCGACGACGAACGCCGAACTCGACGCGGTGTTCGACGCCTATCTCGCGGACCCCGACCTGTGGGTCGCGATCATCACGGGCGCGGGGGACAAGGCGTTCTCCGCGGGCAACGACCTCGCCGCCACCGCGGCGAGCGGTGGCATGGGGCCGGTGCCGCTCAACGGGTTCGGTGGGTTGACGGCGCGGTCGGATCTCGTGAAGCCGGTCATCGCCGCTGTCAACGGTCATGCGCTGGGCGGGGGCTTCGAGATCGCGTTGGCCTGCCACATGATCGTCGTCGACGAGACCGCGACCTTCTCGCTGCCCGAGGTGAAGGTCGGCCTGGCCGCGCTCGCCGGCGGGCTCGTGCGTCTTCCGCGTGCGCTCCCTCGATCCGTCGCGATGGAGATGATTCTGACCGGCCGCCGGATGCCGGCCGACGAGGCGCTCCGGCGGGGGATCGCCAGTCGCGTCGCCCCGGCGGGAACTGTCATGGACGTCGCCCGCGAGCTGGCCGCCGAGGTGGTGGCCTGCTCACCGACCTCGGTGCGTGCCTCGCTGATCGCGATCGCTGAGACCCAGGGCGTCGCCGATCCCGTTGCCGCCGCGCAACACCCGACCACCGCCCTCGACGAACTGATCGTCAGCCAGGACACCCTCGAGGGCATCACGGCCTTCGTCGAGAAGCGGCAGCCGGTGTGGAAGGGGCGCTAGGTCAGGGAACGATGAAATACAGCCCAGTTCCGTATGACTGGAGGAGTCGCACGGGCGAATTGCGGGCGTAAGACGCTACGCCGAAGCTCCGCAAGCCCGAGCCGGTAGCGATGTCACGGGTCACCTTCGCGCCTGGACGAGGCCCGAACGACGCGTTGAAGAACGTCTCACCGATCTGAAACAACCCATTGGTCGCGGTCACGCCCACGAGAAGGCCGCAGTTGGGGTTCGTCGTCCACCCACGTCCGCTGCCGGTGAAGCCGAATGACGTCAGCGTCACCCGCGCCACCCCACGCTTTGGTGAGCTGATCCGCACGTTCATGCTCCCGCGGCAGAAGTCGTGGTCGCCAAACGCGCCGAAGTTCTGACCAAAGGGTGCGAAGACAGGCAGGTCTCGCGGCGGCGGAGCAGCACCGGCCGGCGCAGCGGCGACAACCCCTCCGGTGACGGCGGCGACGGCCACGGCGGTGGCGGCAATGAGCGAGCGAACACGCGAACGCATGAGATCTCCCCGAGGATCGTTACGATGACGAACGAGAACGTACTGTACGGACGTACTCCCGGGCGAATCGGTTGTCCACAGGTCAGACCGGGCGTGTCATTGACAGGAAGCTCCCAGTCACATCTGTAACATCCGTCACACGGAATCAACCGAGTCCAGGGAAGTGATCCGTGTGAGAGCTCCTCACGTACCGTCCGTCCTCCGCCCCGCATCGACCGACGGACGGCCCACCCGGCCGCCGGGTCGCCTCCACCGCCACCGGATCGCCCGGATGTGGCCCGAGGAGGCCGAACGCCTCGTCACCGCATCGGATCTGGCGCTCCTGCAGCCCTGACCCATCCGTCGTCCGCCCGACGGACCAACCGGCGGATCGCGTCGGCGACGAGGGCCGGCCGACTGAGCACCAGCAGGTGCCCGGCCGGACTGATCTCCTCGTAGCTCGCGCCCAGCGCGGCCGCATATCGCCGGTGTCGAGACCGCCATGCCGACCTCCACCCGCCGCCGTCGCCGAGCGCGGCGAGGACGGTGACCGGCATCGACGGGCGACCCCTCTCGGCGCGTAGCGCACGCAGGTCCTCGTCGATCGCGGGGTAGGCCGCGTTCTCGACGAGCGTCGCCCGCGCCATGTCGACGCGGGTGAAGACGTGACGGATCCAGTGCCGCTGCGACTCGTCGTATCCCTCGGGCGGCCGGGGCAGCACCGATGCGTGCGCCGCGGGTCCGAGGCGACGAGGGATGTCCAGGCGCGCGACGACGTCGGCGGCCCTGTGACAGTTCGCCACCCGCCGCGCAGTCGGCACCGCACGGACGCCGATCAGCGAGAACGTGCCGTCGATCATCAGCACCGCGCGCGTCCGTCCAGGTCGGGTGAGCGCGAACCCCTCCGCGTACAACGACGACATCGAGTGCGCTGCCAGCACAACGGGTTCGGTGACACCGAGGTGGTCGAGGACGGCCTCCAGACGGTCGATCTCACCGGACAGGGTCGGCCACCGGTCGCGGGGCAGCGACGCGCTCAGTCCGTATCCGGGACGGTCGTACCGGATGACGGTGAAGGAGTCCGCGAGGCGGGCGGCGAGGGCGTCGAGGTCGAACCAGTTGCTGCCCAGCGCGGCCATCAGCACGACCGGGGGCCCGGAGCCGTCGACGACGACGTGGGTCGCGAGACCGGCGATCTCGGCGACGACGCCGGGCGGCTCGACGGGGGTCACCGAGGTCGGACCAGCGGGAACGGCAGCGTCTCGCGGATGGGACGGCCGGTGAGCAGCATGACGATCCGGTCGACGCCGAGTCCCAGCCCCCCGGTCGGGGGCATGGCGTACTCCAGCGCGGTGAGGAAGTCCTCGTCGAGCTCCATCGCCTCGGGGTCGCCACCGGCGGCCTTCTCCGACTGCTCCGTGAGGCGTGCCCGCTGCTCGACGGGATCGGTCAGTTCGCTGTAGGCGGTGCCGAGCTCCATCCCCCACGCGACGAGATCCCATCGCTGCGCGACGCCGGGTCGCTGGGGGTGCGACCGCGTCAACGGTGACACCGAGACCGGGAAGTCGAGATAGAACGTCGGGGTGGTGGTGCGTGCCTCGACGAGGTGTTCGTAGAGCTCGAGCACCACCTGGCCGGCATCCCAGTCCGGGTGGACTGCGATCTGCAGTCGGTCCGCGATCCCGGTCAGCGTCGGCAGATCCGAGCAGGGTTCGACGACGACCCGATCGCCCAACTCGGCCGAGACCGCATCGGACACCGCCTCGTGCACGTCCCGCACGGCCCAGTCGCCACCGATGTCGACGCGATCGAACCCGCCGTCGTCACGCGATCGCAGCGCGATCGGCTCTCCGTGTGCGGCCACCGCGGCCGCCTGGATCATGGTCTGCGCCAGGGTGAGCATCGTGCGGTAGTCGCCGTGCGCCTCGTAGGCCTCCAAGGAGGTGAACTCGGGGTTGTGTGTGGCGTCGGCGCCCTCGTTGCGGAAGTTCCGGCCGATCTCGAAGACACGCTCGACGCCACCGACACACAGCCGCTTCAGATAGAGCTCGGGCGCGATCCGCAGATACAGGTCGAGGTCATAGGCCTCGATGTGTGTCCGGAACGGGGTGGCGTTGGCCCCGCCGTGAACCCGTTGCAGCACAGGGGTCTCCACCTCGAGATACCCCTGGCCGGCCAGCGTCGACCGGAGCGCCCCGACGACCGCGCTGCGCGCCACCAGCATGTCCCGCGCCGCGGTGTGGACCGCGAGATCGACGTGTCGGAGGCGGACGCGGGTCTCCGGGTCCGACAGCCCGTTCCACTTGTCGGGGAGCGGGTGCAGACATTTGCCGAGCATGGTCCAGCGGTCACCGAGCACCGACAGCTCGCCGGATCGGCTGCGCCCCATCGTCCCCTGGACGCGAACCAGGTCGCCGAGGTCGACCGTGGAGGCGAACCTCTCGGTCTCGTCGCCGGCGGTCGAGCGGTCGAGCACCACCTGCACGGTGCCGGTCCAGTCGCGGACGTCGGCGAAGACCACACTGCCGAGGTCGCGGACACGTAACACCCGCCCGGCGACGGCGACGGGGGTCGACCGCGTGGCCGAGCGTGCGTCGACGATGCGATGGGTGGGGGGATCGGCGGGCGGGTACGCGTCGACACCGTCCGCTCGGAGCGCGTCGAGTTTGGCCATCCGGACCCGGACCTGTTCGGGGCGACGAGGACTCGGCGCGGCGGCGTGGGAGTCCGCCTCGATGGCGGCGACCAGCTCGTCGACGTCGAGGCTCGCCGGTACGGCCGACGACGTCCCGACATACCGGCTGGTGTCACCGCGGCGGCGCCACGGCACGGCCACGAACCCCTCGGCGAGGACGGCGGCGAGACCGGCGCGCACGATGTCGCGGGCGTCGGCTGCGCACAGGAAGCGCGGCTCCCAGGTCGGCAGATACTTCGCGTTCGACTTGTACAGCGACTCCATCTGCACGAAGCGGGAGGCGAACACCAGGAGGCCGTGCGCCCCGCGCATCACCGGCCCGGCGCCGATCGCGTCGCCCTGCTCGAACACCGCGCGGAAGGCGGCGAAGTTGAGCGAGATCCGGGCGATACCGAAAGCCGGTGCCTGCGTGGCGACCTCGGACACCATCGCCTCGACCACGCCGTTCACGGCGTCGCGGTCGCGGCGCATGAGGTCCAGCGACAACCCGGCTCGCCCCCACGGCACGAACGACAGCATCCCGACCACTC
Organism: Williamsia serinedens; assembly: GCF_024171725.1. Lineage (GTDB taxonomy): Bacteria > Actinomycetota > Actinomycetes > Mycobacteriales > Mycobacteriaceae > Williamsia_A > Williamsia_A serinedens. Next base: position 328,897 of record NZ_JAMTCG010000002.1, on the reverse strand, counting down.
GCTCGGCCGGCGTGTCCGCGTACTGCACCGCCTCGACGAGCACGCACTGACCGTCGGCGGGATCGCCGAGGCGGCTCAGTGCCATGGCGAACCCGCGCTCCTCGGCGGTGTCGCGCCACGCGTCGGCCCGGATCTCCATCTGTGCGAGCTCGTCGGCCGAGAGATCGGCATGGCGACGGATGCGGACCGACACACCGGCCCGCACGGTCCGCGTCACGGCCTGTCGCACCCCGCGCATCTGCGGACCCGAGGTGCGGTAGTGCCGCGTCTCGATGACCGCCTCGTCACCCATCGTCAGTGCTGTCATCCCGGAGTCGATGAACGCCTGCGCACCGCGTTCGCTCGCGCCCATCGCCCCGGGCGACCACCCGTACCGCTCGCAGAGCGCGTGGAACTCGGCGATCGCGTCGGGCCAGTGCCGTGGGTCGCCGATCGGGTCGCCGGACGCGAGACACACCCCCAACTCGACGCGGTAGGTGATGACCGCGCGCCCCGACCGTGCGAAGACAGCGGCGATGTCGCGACGGGTCGAGAAGTAGGCCAGCGAGTTGTCGTCGCCGTACGCGGAGATCAACGCGCGGATGACGCGCTCGTCGTCTGGTGTCACCAGTCCCGACAACCGCTGGGAGCGGAACAGCACCACCGCCGCCGTCATCAGGGCCAGCGCGCCGAGGAGACCGAGCAGACCGTTGATGACCATGTACGAGTGCCGGCCGTCGAAGGTGCGGGTGTCGACGGAGGCGAACGCGACGACGCGGTTGAACGCGTAGGCGAGACGCTGACCGGGTTCCAGGGTGCGGGGGAACGCCTCGACCAGGCCCCACCCGATCGCCGTCGCGGCGAGCAGGCCGCCGCCGAGCACGGCCAGTGCCAACAGAACCGACCCGCGGCGGACGCGGGTGAAGAACTGTCGGTACGTGACGACGAGGAACACGAGGACGACGGCGTCGATCACCAGGCCGACGACGAGGTTGACCCGGTCGGTCATCGTGAGGTCGAGACCGTCGGCCACCGACGGCACGAAGTACAGCGCGTTGGAGCCCGCGAAGACGACGAGGTAGCCGGCGGTCACCCACCACGCGATGCGTTTGCGCGCCGAGAGCGCCACCGCGACGACGGCCAGCACGAACGCCCACGCGAAGCTGGTGTCGGGCATGGAGATGACGTAGCCGTCGACCCAGTCGCGGGGGATCGCGATGAGGTGACGGAACGTCGTCGAGACACTGCCCACCAGGGACAGTCCCGACAGGACGCCGACCACCACGCCGGCGACATGCGGCGCCCGCCGTGTGTCCATCGGGCCTCCCGCCTGGCCGCGTCGAGGAGCGGCCTCGCGTGCAATCGTGTCAGGTGACACCCACGAACCGCCCGACCACCACGAGGACGCCCACGATGACCATTCCCGAGGTCGCCATCTCCGACGGCACCATCCGCCTGGGGCAGTTCCTCAAGCTCGCGAACCTCATCGAGAGCGGTGCGGAGGCGAAGGAGGTCATCGCCGACGGTGAGGTGAGCGTCAACGGCGAGGTCGACACCCGCCGAGGGCGGCAGTTGGCGGTCGGGGACGTCGTCGAGATCGGCGGGGTCGCCGTCCGCGTCGGTGCCCAGGAGCAGTCCTAGACTCCCCGTCGTGACCGACATCTCCTTCACCGCCACCGCCGACCTCGTCGACGAGATCGGCGCCGACGTCCGCAGTTGCGACACCCAGTTCCGTCAGTACGGCGGACGCCGCCAGTTCGCCGGGCCGGTGCGCACCGTCCGCTGCCACCAGGACAACGCCCTGCTCAAGTCGGTGCTCGGGACACCCGGCGACGGCGCGGTCCTGGTGATCGACGGCGGCGGCTCGCTGCACACCGCACTCGTCGGTGACCTCATCGCCGAACTGGGCCGGTCGAACGGCTGGGCCGGGGTGATCGTGCACGGCGCGATCCGGGACTCCGCCGTCATCGGCGAGATGGACTTCGGGTGCAAGGCACTGGGGACCAATCCCCGGAAGTCGACGAAGACCGGGGCCGGCGAATCCGACGTCGACGTCGCGTTCGGCGGCGTCACCTTCCGTCCGGGCGACGTGCTCCACAGCGACGACGACGGGATCGTCGTGGTCGACCGGGCCTGACCCGACCCTTTTCGCCCCGGCGGGATTGCGCCTACACTGGTCGACTGACAACGCGCATTGTCAGATGCGCACCCCGTCTCGACGAGGAGTTCCCTGATGGGCCGACCTGATCGCGCGACGTTCGACCGCCTGCGTCAGCTGATCGCCATCGACCGCCACGACACCCGCCCGACGCGGCCCGTGCTCGAGGCGTTCACCGGCGAGGAGATGACCACCATCCCGGTCGGCACCGCCGAGGATCTCCAGCTCGCGGTGAACCGCGCCCGCGCCGCGCAGGCGCGCTGGGCCGAGCGGACGCCGGCCGACCGCGCTGCGGTGATCTCCCGGTTCGCCGATCTGGTCTTCGCCCGCCGCGTCGAGCTGATGGACATGGCACAGGCCGAGACAGGCAAGGCCCGGGCGTACGCCCAGGAGGAGGTCGTCGACGTCGCGCTGACCGCGCGCCACTACGCGGCCACCGGCCCCAAGACGCTCAAGGCACACCGTGTGAAGGGCATGATCCCTGGCGCCACGGATGTCCGCGTGCGCTACCAGCCGAAGGGCGTCATCGGCATCATCTCGCCGTGGAACTACCCGCTGACGCTCGCCGCGTCGGACGCGGTGGCCGCGCTCATCGCCGGCAACGCCGTCGTCATCAAGCCCGACAGCCAGACGCCGTACTGCGCGCTGTCCGTCGCCGAACTGCTCTACGAGGCGGGCCTGGAGCCCGAACTGTTCGCCGTCGTCCCGGGCCCGGGCACGGTCGTCGGGACCGCGCTCGTCGAGTCGGCGGACTACCTGATGTTCACCGGTTCCTCGCAGACCGGCGCGACGTTGGCCGCCCAGGCCGGTCGTCGTCTCATCGGCTTCTCCGCCGAGCTCGGTGGCAAGAACCCGATGATCGTGACGGCGAACGCCAACATCGACCGCGCGGTCGAGGGCGCGGCCCGCGCCTGCTACTCGAACTCCGGCCAGCTCTGCATCTCGATCGAGCGGCTGTACGTCGAGAAGGCGATCTCCGCCGAGTTCACCCGCAAGTTCGCCGACCACGTCGCGAACATGAAGGTCGCCCCGGTGTACGACTTCTCCGCCGACATGGGATCGCTGGCGTCGCAGGCCCAGGTCGACACCGTCGACGCGCACGTGAAGGACGCCGTGGAGAAGGGCGCCACCGTCCTCGCCGGCGGTCGGAAGCTCGACGAGGTCGGCCCGTTCTTCTACGCGCCGACGGTGCTGTCGAACGTCAACGAGCAGATGCAGTGCTTCGGGTCGGAGACGTTCGGTCCGCTCGTCTCGATCTACGAGGTCGACTCCGTCGACGAGGCCGTGAAGCTCGCCAACGACACCGAGTACGGCCTGAACGCCAGCATCTTCGCCGGCTCGACCGCCGAGGCACGGGCCATCGGCGCCCAACTGCACGTCGGCACGGTGAACATCAACGAGGGCTACGCCGCCGCGTGGGGTTCCACCGCCGCGCCGATGGGCGGCATGGGCATCTCCGGCGTCGGCCGTCGCCACGGCACCGAGGGCCTGCTCAAGTACACCGAGCCGCAGACGATCGCCGCGCAGCGCGTCATCGGGATCGACGGCATCCGCGGTGTCCCGCGGTCGCTGTTCCTGAAGCTGGTCCCCGCGACCATGAAGCTGCTCCGCTTCCTGCCGGGTCGCTGATCGGGGAGTCGCTGCTCGACTGAACGGACGACGTCTGTTCGGACCAACTTCGCCACGGCGGCGCATCACGTGCCGTGGTGGCGGGGTTGCCGATCGTGAATCCTCCATCCGGACGACGCGGGGCCACCATGCGACCTGCCTACCGTCCGCGGGGTGGGCCTGTTCCCGGGCCCCGACGAGGACGGAGCAGGATCCATGACAGACAAGCGATTCCGGGTCGGAGCGGCGGTGGCCGCGATGTCGGTGGCGGCGGGGGTGTGCGCCCTCGCAGGTGCGCCCGCGACCGCGGCGCCTGCCCCGAACCCACCGGGCAGCAGCGACATCGTCGGCGCCCTGAACTCGGGAAGCGCGCAGGCGGATCGCGCGACCGGTGGCGCGCTCGGTCAGATCGCGGGACTGCTCGACCAGATCGGTCTCGGGTCGTCGGGCCCGCTGGCCGGCCCCTCGGGCCCGCCGCAGGTCCAGCAGTGCAACGCGTCGACCCAGTCCGGCGAGGACGGCATCACCGACACGATCCACAAGCTCGGGCGCCGCGGGCCCGCGACCTTCCAGCTGTCCTACGAGACCTACGACGTCCCCGACCGGATCGTCGTGAGCTACCAGGGTCGGCAGGTCTACGACACCGGGTACGTGGGCGACGCCAACCGCGCCGGTCAGGGCACCGGATCGGTACGCGTCTCGATCCCTGCCGGCACCGCGGACTCTGTCCTGGTGCGGGTCTACGGAGGCACCGACACCCGCTGGGACTACACGGTCAGCTGCCCGAGCTGACTCGGGTCCACAACCCTCACCGGAGAAGCTCGGCGCATGCAGGGTGCACGCGTCGGCGCTGTCCGGTGAGGGTTGTGTCGTTCAGACCCCGGCGGTGCGACGGCGGAGCAGGAACGCCCCTCCGCCCAGCGCCACGACGACCACCACGCCGACGGCGTAGGGCCACCAGGTCACGCCGCCGTTGTCCGACGACGACGCGGTCGCCTCGGCGCCGGGAGTGCCCGTCCCGGCCGTGGTCAGCGTGAACCGCACCTGACCGCTCACCGGGTGGCCGTCGGCCGAGGTGACGCGGTAGTTGATGCGGTACTCACCGACCGGGCCGAGGGGACGCAGCCCGACGGTGATCCGCGGGCCCTCCACGCGTGCCTTCTCGTCGGACTGCCAGTACCGGTTGTCCGGTCCCACCACGGTCAGCGCGTCGTAGGCGTCCTGCAACGCCTCGTTGAACGTCAACGTCACGCTGCTCGGACCGGACGCGACGCTCGACCCGTTGGCGGGATCGGACGAGACCAGTGTCGAATGCGCCGACGCCGGACCCGCGAGCAGCGTCGTCAGGACGACGAGCAGTGCCGCGACGACGCCTGCGACGGACGCGCGCAGACCTGTCATGACTTCCTCCTCAGGGCGACCACCGCGGTCGCCACGCCGACGACGCCGATGGCCAGTCCGACGCCGCCGAGCCAGCGTGCGGTGGTGTCGGACGCATCCGACGACGTGTCGGTCGACGACTCCGCGGCGAGTGTGAGCTCCGGCGCGGGGTGGTCCGGCTCGGACCCGTCGGCGTTCATCGGCTGATCCCAGTCGACGACCTCACCGTCGGAGTAGGTCTGCACAGCGGGCATGCTCACGGTGTCCTTCTCCGGGAGCGGGCCGGCGCTGAGCGCGAAGCGCTGGAAGCCGCCGGCCGCGATGCCCGCCGTACCCGGCTGCACCTGCCAGGTCACGCCGGTGATCTCGTCGTCGCCGTTCTTCGCGACGGTGGCCTGCCAGCCCGGGACGGCCTCGGGCCGTGCCGACTTGAGGTTCGGCAGTGTCACCGACACCTTCGTCGTGGTCGCGCCGTCGGCGGTCTCGTTCGGCACGTTGAACGTGATGACGCCGTACCCGCCCTGGACCAGACCAGGGCCGTTCGCGGTCACGTGGGCCGACGCGACGCCGGGGGCGACGAGTCCGGCGAGACCGACGGTGGCGGCCGTCGCGGCGACCGCACCGATCGTGCGCAGAGATGTGTTCATGGTTGTTCCTCGCAGTCCAGTGTGCGCTGCGCGCACGGGTGAGACCCCGAGGAGTGCCTCGGGGCCGATCAGACGGGGGCGAGGAGTGCGGGTGGTCCGCGGACGCCGGGGCCTGCTGCACGGTCGACGCGGGGGCATCGGCCGACGACGGTGACGGCCACCGGCGGGGTGGCGACGGGCTGCGGTCGCGGTCCGGGTCCGCGCAGCGCGGCCACGACCGAGGTCGCGACACCGGTGACGGCCGCGGCGAGAGCGATGACGACCGCGGTCAGCGGGACGGCGACGAGGTGGGTCAGGAGCATGACGGCGCCGTCGGCCGACCACGGCGTCATGAGGGCGTGCAGATGGTGGGCGAGCATGCCCCCGCCCGCCGACATGCCGCCGTCACCGGTCATCCCGGTCATCGTGTGACCGTTCGTGGCGTGAGCGGTGTCCGCGTGATGATCGTGGCCCACCGACAACGCGAGGTGCGCGAGACCCTGGGCGACGGTGAGGATCCCGACCAGGGGCAACCATCCGCGACCACGCAGTCGGGAGGCGACGTCGACGACGAGGCCGGTGACCGTACCGAGGAAGAGACACAGCGCGATGCCCGTCGCCCCAGGGAACGAGCCCGACGCGACCCCGTGCGCGGCCAACCCGAGGGTGGGCACCACGAGGGTCACGGCTCCGGCACGGACCCGCCTGTCGAGCTCGACGGCTCCCCGTGCCCGCTCGGTCAGGGGCGGACCCCGAGACGGGCGAGCAGGTCGCTCTCGATTCCCGACAGCTCGCGCGAGATGGCCTGGTGGGCGGCGCGACGGCGCGACCCGGGCATGTGCTCGGCGGCGGCGACCGCGGCGCTGAGATCGCGCAGCCGATCGGTCATCGCGCCGACGAATTTCGTGGTCTCGGCGCCGGCGTCGCGGGTGCCGGCGAGCGTCGACACCGACTTCTCCGCCCCGGCGATCCGGGCCGACAGCGCGGCACCGTGACCGCTGTACTTGGCGAGTTCGTCGACGGGCACACCGGCGCGGTTGGCCTCCCACACGGTGAGCTGTTCGCGGGCCAACGTCGCACCCCGGTAGGCCAGCGGCACGATGATCGGCGAGGCGACCTTGGCGATGGACAGGTAGCGGCGCACCTTGCGCGGGGTCAGGCGCGTGCCGTTCTGCGCCAGCTCGATGCGGGACTGCGCCAGCTTCTTCGTGGCCGCGTTGGTCTCCGCGGCGATCTTCGCGGCGGTCTCGTCGGACTTGCGCTGCGCCTTGATCTGCTTGCGGACGATCTTTTTCTCGTGCCGACGTCGGGCCGCGCGTTCCCGCCGCTGGCCGCGGCTGTCGAGGCGCGCCTCCAGCTTCGCCTTGGCTTTCAGGGCCTTGGCCTGCGCACGTCGCTGGGCGCGCGTGGTACGGCTGGGGGTGAGCAGGCCCATGTCGGATGACCTCCGGGGTCGGTGGTGCACGACGCGACGCGAGACGAGATGCGCGGACGCGGTGGTGACAGCTGTCGGTCCCAGGGTAGAAGATCGCACCCGACCGGCGACGAGGCCCGGGGTCGGGCAGGACGGAGAGGGACGGACGTGGACTCCGTGGGTGACGGTGGTGGATCGGTCGCCGCCCCGCGCGTCCCGATGCTGGCCGCCCGCGACCTCGCCGGCTGCGAGCACCGCCTCGCCCTCGACGCCTGCGAGCACCGCCTCGCCCTCGACGCAGGAGTCGTCGACGACCCCGTCGTGGTGAACGGGCTCGTGGTCGACGTCGACGCCGCCGACACGGAGATCCCCGTCGAGGACCCGTCCGCGACGCGTCGCAAGGAGGCCGCGGCCCTGCACCGACGCCGCGTCGCGCAGACGATCCGCGACCTGCACGCGGCCACACCCGACGCGGTGGTCACCGTGAGCGGTGACACCGCGGCGCAGCGGGTCGCGGCGACGATCGCCGCGTGCGAACGGGGTGTGCCGTGGGTCCTCGACGCCACGCTCCCGGACGACCGCGTGGCAGGCCGTCGCGGTTCGTCGGAGGCCCTGGTGCACGTCGACGACGGATACGTCCCGGTGATCGTGGTGAACCACCGCATCACCGTCGGCGACACGGACGGCACCGCGGTCACCACCCCGCTCGACCGGTGGTCCCCGGGACGCGATCGCACCCGGTCGGTGCGACGTCACCGCCGGGACGTCCTGCGGGTCGCCCACCTGACCCGTCTGCTGCAGCACGCCGGCCTCGCGAGCAGCGCGGGTGTCGCCGGCGTCATCGGTCTCGACGCCGACTGCATCCTCGTGCACGAGCTCCGGCCAGGCGTCGTCCCCCAGGGGTCCGACGAGCCGCCCCGCGATCCCCTCGCCGACTACGACGCGACCCTCGCCCTGCGACGGGAGATCGCGACCGGGACAGTGCCCACCGCGCCGAGCCGGATCGGGGAGTGTCGCAGCTGTCGGTGGTGGGTGCGCTGCGGGCCGGAACTCGAGGCGGCGCACGACGTCAGCCTGGTCGCCACCGGGAACCAGACCGCCGTGCTGCGCGCGGCCGGGCTCACCTCCGTCGACGATCTCGCCCGCGGTGACGCCCCGCCGGAGGTGGCGGCCGAGTTCCCGGGTGGCGATCTGTCCGACGCGGTGACCGTCGCGCGTGCCTGGCTCGCCGGCGTCCCGCTGGTGCGTCGGGTGGAGCGCCCGACCGTCGCCCGCGCCGACGTCGAGGTCGACGTGGACATGGAGAGCCACGGCGAGGACGGCGCGTATCTGTGGGGCACGCTGCTCACCGACCGCACCGACCCGACCGTCCCGGTCGAGTACCGCCCGTTCGCCACCTGGGACCCGTTGCCCACGCTCGACGAGGCGCGGTCGTTCGCCGAGTTCTGGGGATGGCTGATCGCCCGTCGCGACGCGGCCGTCGCCGCGGGGAAGACCTTCGCCGCCTACTGCTATTCACAGTCGGCGGAGAACCGATGGCTCCTGGGATCGGCCCGACGGTTCGCGTCGATGCCCGGGATCCCGACCGTCGACGAGGTGACCGCGTTCATCACCTCGCCGGAGTGGGTCGACGTCTACGAGGCGGTGGGGGAGAAATTCGTCTGCCCACAGGGCAAGGGGCTCAAGCGGATCGCGCCCGTCGCCGGATTCCACTGGCGTGACCCGGAGGCCGGGGGCGAGGCCTCGATGGAGTGGTATCGGCTCGCCGTCGGGTTCGAGGGTGCCGTCCCGGACCTCGCGTCACGGGACCGGATCCTGCAGTACAACGAAGACGACGTGTGGGCGACCAAAGTCCTGCGCGAGTGGATCGACGGCCGTGCGGCGCAGGACATCCCCCACCGTGACGATCTCCACCCCTGACGCCGCCTGATTGGGACCTGTACCACATCACTGGTTCGACACCGATCCGTGATGGAGCGCATGCGTGCTCAGTCGTCTATTCTTCCGGTACGGGACTGTCCGACGCGGGGAGGTGTCGGCCCGGTCCCTGTGCGACGGGCGAGTGGTATGCGCCGTGTCCGTCGACACACAAGGCGCACATCCAGGGGGAGAAGTCCATGTCAGGGGAGTCACGATCGGCGTCTCGTATCGCCGAGTCCGAGAGTCCTGAGCCCGGCCTGTTCGCACGCCGTCTCGAGGAGCTGTTCCGTACGGTTCCCGGTCCGAACGGCCGGGCGTACAGCGCGAAGGCCATCGCGGCCCGTTCCACCGAGCGCGGGTTCCGTCTCGGCGAGTCCTACCTGAGCCAGCTGCGCTCCGGGAAGGCCAAGTCGCCGTCGTTCCGCACCGTCGAGGGCATCGCCGCGGCGTTCGGCGTCGACGTCCACTACTTCCTCGAGGACCGCGCGGCGCAGCGCACCCGTGACCAGATCGACCTGTTGCGGCTTCAGGCCGACGCCGACGTCCAGCGCACCGCGCTGATGCTGGCGGGGCTGCCGAGCGACTCGGTGACGATCGTCCGCGAACTCATCAAGGTGCTGCGGGTCCAGCAGGGACTGTCCGCGGAACCCGAGGATCTCGCAGACCTGGCGACGGCCTATGCAGGCGAGACGCGGTCGTCGCTGCGAGTACTCCCGACACCCGTCAGCTGATCCTCTGCCCGTCGTGCCGCCTCTCGCCGGCGGCGACGGGTGGTGATCACCACGCGGGTCCCGACGGCCGCGACGACCGCAGCGGCGGTCAGAGCCCCGATCGTGACCGGCGTGCTCTGCGCTGCGGTGATCCCTTCGGCCAGAAGCCATCCCGCGAACACCAGGAACAGTGCGGCCGCGCCGAGTGAGATGGTCCGTTCGGGCAGCTTCTTGCCCAGGGCCATGCCCACGACGATGGCCAGTGCGTCGGCGACGACCATGCCGACGGTCGACCCGATCCACACGCCGAGCCAGTTGTGGTCGGTCGACAGGGTGATCGTGGCGAGCATCGTCTTGTCGCCCAGTTCGGCGAGGAAGAACGACGACATGACGGCCAGCAGGACCGACGCCCCGGTCCGCGAGGCCTTGCTCTGCTCGTCCGCGTCGAGTTCGTCGCCCCGGATGGTCCAGATCGCGAACACGAGCATCGCCAGCCCGCCGACGATCGAGATGAGATCGGTCGGGATCGACAGGCCCAGGAAGTGGCCGACGACCACGGACACGGCGTGCACGGCCGTCGTCGCGATGGTGATGCCGGCGAGGACGACCCACCAGCGGTAGCGCAGCGCGTAGGTCATCGCCATCAGCTGCGACTTGTCGCCGAGCTCGGCGACGAAGACGACGCCGAAGCTGATCAGGAGAGCGGTGAGCATGTCGCCGACCGTAGGGCACCCTCACCGGACGCCGCAACAGTTCACCGAGGCGCAAAAGCCCAGTTCGGAGCCCCTTTTCGGTAGACTTAGGGCACCCCAAGAACGGGATGCGGGCTCACGCGGCGAGGACCATCGCGAGCACCGCGGTGTCCGGGTCGGCGCCGGGGTCGACCCCGATCGCGTTGCGCAGCGTCACGACCGTGCCGTCTGCCTCGGCCTCGGCCCAGCCCGCCCGGTGGTCGAGACCGAGCTCGGGCACCCCGGGCAGCAGGACGCAGCCGGACGCGACGTCGGAGCACTCCGGCAGCGACGGACGCGTGAGCGACGGTGGATGGAGCATGACCAGGGCCGGCGGGGTGCCGAGGCCCTTGCCGCGCTCGATGAAGTCGGTGCCGGACACGGTGCCGATCGACAGCATCATGCCGACGGTGTCCTCGTCGCAGGACTCCGGGCGGTCCTCGATGACACCGAAGACGGTCGTCGTGCGCAGCAGGCCCGGCCGGCAGGCGATCCGGACCGACGCGACGAGGGTCTGGGACCACTCGAGGGTGGTGTCGGGCCACCGCCCGGAGATGAGCATGCCGCGGAGTTCGCCGTCGGAGTGGAACGGGACGAGACCGATGGGAACCGAGTGACGCGCGGTGTTGTCCATGGCTCACCTTGCCGTGCGACGGCGCTGGCAGACAAGAGCTGTCGAGTGCTAAACGACCGTGTCACGGACCCGTGACGGCGCGGTGAACGACGAGAACCGTGAACGAGGGGACCCCGTGAACGACGAGACCCCCGACGGCGGGCGGCCGTCGGGGGTCTCGTGTGGTGCGGGGTGCGTCAGGCGGGGACGATCAGGCCCTTGCCCTGGCTCGAGGCCTTGGCGAAGCGCTCGGCGGCGTCCGCCCAGTTGACGACATTCCACCAGGCCTTGACGTAGTCCGGCTTCACGTTCTGGTAGTCGAGGTAGAAGGCGTGCTCCCACATGTCGAGCATGACGATGGGGACGAGGCCGACCGAGGTGTTGCCGTGCTGATCGGTCAGCTGCTGGATGACCAGCTTGCCCTCGATGGTGTCGTAGCCGAGGATCGCCCAGCCGCTGCCCTGCAGGGTGGTCGCGGCGGCGGTGAAGTGCGCCTGGAACTTGTCGAAGCCACCGAACTGGTCGTCGATGGCGGCGGCGAGCTCGCCCTCCGGCTTGTCGCCACCGTTGGGCGACAGGTTCTTCCAGAAGATCGAGTGGTTCGTGTGGCCACCCAGGTGAAACGCCAGGTTGGCCGAGAGCTGGAACACCTTGTCGGCGATGGTGCCGTCCTCGCGTGCCGCGGCGGCCTTCTCGAGGGCGGTGTTGGCGCCCTTCACGTAGGTCGCGTGGTGCTTGCTGTGGTGCAGCTCCATGATCCGGCCGGAGATGTGCGGCTCGAGTGCCGCGTAGTCGTAATCGAGATCCGGCAAGGTGTATTCACCCACGGTGGTACCTCTCCTCTGATGGCGCGAGTCTGTGCTGACGAGTTCCACACTTCCGCAGCGTGACGGGGATTGCAACGCCCTCTCGCGACGTCGGCAGACCTCGACCACGGTGGAGGTTCAGAGCGCGCGTTACGGCGCGCCGCGGGGTCCTCCGGGGCGGTGTCGCGCGGGGTGATCAGAGGGCGACGAGGCTCACCAGGACGACGGCCAGCAGGGCGATGCTGATGCCGATCGAGACGCAGCGGCCGCGGATGTCGAGGTTCTCGTCGAGGTGGAGGGCCCGAGCGCCGCGTCCCATGCCTGCGGCATGGTCGGTGTGGGTGTGCGTCGCCACTGATGCACTCCTGTCGTCGTCGACTCTCGCGCCCCGGATCGCCGAGGCGATCGCGGACTCCCTCGCGGCGGACCGTGTTCCCGGCATGTCAGTGAGAACTGTCACATTTGTCCGCCGGGCGCCACTATAGGCACGCCCTCGAACCATCACAAATCGAGCCGGGTCGAGGGCGGTCCCGCGGTGCGTACCGTGGCGGACATGTCCTGGTCGAGCTGGATCCTCCGCCTCCTCGCGGGCGGTCGTCGAGAGATGGTCACACCGGCCGACGCGCTGCCGGGCCGCGCGACGCCGATGCGTGTGGCGCCGCGGAACATCGTGACGGGCGCACCCATGACCGGCCCCTTCGGCGACGAACTCCGAGAGGTGGTGCTCGCCGGCGGGTGCTTCTGGGGCATCGAGGAGATCTTCTGGCAGGTGCCCGGAGTGGTGACGACCGCCGTGGGCTACGCGGGCGGCTACACGCCCAACCCGACCTACGAGGAGGTGTGCAGCGGCCGCACCGGCCACACCGAGTCGGTGCTGGTCGTGTTCGACCCTGCTGTCGTCGACCTCGAGGGGGTCCTGCGGGTGTTCTGGGAGGTGCACGACCCCACGCAGGGGATGCGGCAGGGCAACGACCTGGGCACGCAGTACCGGTCGGCGATCTACACGACGGACGAGGGGGACGCGCGGGTGGCGAGGGCGTCGGCGGAGACGTTCGCGACGGCGCTCGCCGCCGCGGGACTGGGCTCGGTGACCACCGAGATCGCGGTGCTGTCGCAGGCCGGTGCCGGCCGGTTCTTCCACGCCGAGGACCACCATCAGCAGTACCTGGAGAAGCACCCGAACGGGTACCGCTGCCACGCGGCGACGGGCCTCACCTACCCCGCCTGACGTCGCCTCGGCCCCACCGTTCACGCGCGTCACAGGTTGTCCCCAGCTCGCGGCCCGTCGCCGGATGCCACCCGGCGCAGCCACTAGTGTCGCGCGGGTGGATTCCCCGGGGGCGCGGTCGGCTGAGCTGTACGCCGCGTTCTCCGAGAACGCCGACGCCGACGTCACGCTGAAGCTGCTGCGGTCCCGCTCGGCGATGGTGACGCTCGCCTTGATGGCCGCCCGGCTCGCCGACGGACAGGTCGACGGCGACCACCTCGTCGAGGGCCTGCGCGCCGACATCGCCGACCTCGCCACGCACTGGACCGACCGCGACCAGTCGGTGCCGAGCCCGGAGGAGCTGCTCGACCGGTGGGTGCGCGACGGCTACGTCGCCCGCACCCTCGATCCCGACCGCGACGTGGAGCGGTACCACCTCACGCGGGGCGCGACGACGGCGTTGGCCCAGGTGCAGGCGGTCCGGCACGACCGGTCGGTGGCGACCGAGACCACGATGCAGATGGTGATCGGGCGACTCGGAGACATCGCGGTGGCCATCAACCCCGACCCGTCGGAGCACCTGCGCGACATCGACGCCAAGATCGCAGAGCTCACCGCCCGACGTGCGGAGCTCGCGGCCGGCGCTGTCCCCGCGGTCGACGCGCGCGGCATCCGCGACGACATCCGGATGGTCACCTCGCTGGCCGAGCGCATGCCCGCCGACATCATCGGATACGGCGAGAAGCTGCGCGAGAACTCGCGGACCCTGCTCACCAGCGGCCTCGACGAGCGGACCGGCGCGTACGCCGACGCGCTGAACCGGATGTTCGACGGTCACGACGAACTCGCCCGGTCGCCGGAGGGCAGCGCGTTCGACGCGTTCTACACACTCGTCTCCGACCACCGCCTCCGCGAGTCCCTCGAGAGTCACATCGACGCGATCCTGGCGGGGCTCCCGGACCTCCCGCGGGACCAGGCCCAGACCCTCGCGCGGTTCATCGACCGGATGTGGGACGAGGTGCAGCGCGTCGACGAGATCCGCGGGCAGGTGTACCGCCGCATCAACACCTTCGTGAAGGGTGGCGACTTTCTCGACCACCGAGCCCTGCGCGAGCAGATCGCCGAGGCCCAGCGTGCCGCTGCCGCCGCCTTCGAGAACGTCTCCGCGGGCAAGGATCTCGGTGTCGCACTGCCGATCGCCGTCGTCGACGCGAACTCCGTCGGGGCGCTGTCGCTGCACGACGGCGTCGTTGAACTCCCGGACGACGTCGAGGCCACGGTGGGGGAGATCGACATCGACCCGGCCGACCTCGTCGGCAGCGAGACCATCGACTGGCAGCATCTGACGGCCGCGGTGAACCGCGCTGTGGACGCCGGCGTCGCCGACCTGCACGACGTCCTCGCCCAGCTCGACACCCCGCGCGTCGGTGACGTCGTGGGGGTCTGGTCGCTCGCACAGAGGCACGGCACCGTCGACACCGACGCCGGCCGGGTCGTCGTCGGTGCGCACACCGCTCGAGGACTGCGCTCGATCGCCCTGCCCGCCATGACCTTTCGCGAGGTGATCGTGGCACCGACGCCCTCGGCGCGCGCTGCGACCCATCTCCTCGACGACCCATCCCAGGGAGACGCATGACCGACGACACCGACACGCTCGACGACGCACCCGACACGGGTGCGCCCCTCGACGACGCCGACGACCTCTTCGTCGACGCGCCCGAGGCGGACGCCACGCCGTCGGTCGACCTGTCCCACTTCAGCTTCGACGGCAGCGACCCCATCGGTGAGGACACCTCGGGACCGGTGACGCCGCGGTTCGAGGGCGACACGTCGGAACTGCCTGCACCCGTGTGCTACGCACTGCAGGAACTGATCTCGGCCGCCCACGTCAGCGGTCGGTCGCGGAACTGGCGCGCGATCGAGGCCAACGAGGCCGTCATCCGGTCGCGGTTGTCGGAGCTGAACCTCGTCCTCGAACTCGACGTGGAGCGCCGCTACGCCTTCACCCGGCAGGTCGCCGACGCCGACCCGCGCCAGCGGACGATCCTGCGGTCGTCGACCCTGACCCTCGCCGCATCGGTGCTCGTGCTGTTCCTGCGACAGAAGTACCTGACGAGCGTGGACGAGTCGACGACGGTCGACCGGGCCGAGATGGTCGACCATCTCATGACCTACAAGCCCGCCCGCGACACCGACGAGGCCGGTTTCGCCCGTCGCATCGACGCCGCCATCAACGTGCTGGAGAACCGCAAGGTCATCCGCGCCATCCCCGGGACGGATCGGTACCTGGTGCACGGGGTGATCGCGGCGCTGCTGACGCCGGAGACCATCGAGTCCTACACGCAGGCCTACCGGCGTCTCGCCGGCGACGGCCCCGACATCACCGAACTCGATCCGGAGGGAGAGGCGTGACCGACACTCTCGACGCGCCGACACAGGTCGAGGCCGCGCGCACCGGGCGACGCACGGTGGCCCTCGGCCAGTTCCGGTTGACCCGCATCCAGCTCGTCAACTGGGGCACGTTCCACGGCTACAAGGACTTCCCGATCGACGAGCGCGGCGTGCTGCTCACGGGCCCGTCGGGATCGGGCAAATCGTCGCTCATGGACGGCCATTCGGTCGTGCTGCTGCCCACCTACGACCAGGGTTTCAACGCGTCGGCGGACCTGACGGCCAAGGGCGCGAAGCGTGCCGCGCGGTCCATGGCCGACTACGTGCGCGGTGCGTGGGCGGAGAACGACGACGAGTACAACCAGTCGCAGGTGCAGTACCTGCGCGGGTCGGGCGCGACGTGGTCGGCCATCGCCGCCACCTACGACAACGGCGCCGGGTCGGTGACGACGGCGGTCGCGATCAAGTGGTTCCCGGGGTCGGGCAACGACGGCGCGAGCCTGCGGTCCTGGTATCAGCTGCACACCGGCGAGATGGACCTCATCGAGCTGAACGACTGGGCGGCGGGCGGATTCGACATCCGCGCCTACCGCGCGTCGCATCCCGACGTCGCCTGCTTCGACGTGCAGAGCGCTTACTCCGAGGCGCTGCGTCGTCGGGTCGGCATCGGCGCGTCCTCGGCGGCACTGTCGCTGATGGGCAAGGCCAAGGCGATGAAGAACGTCGGTGACCTCAACCTCTTCATCCGCACCTACATGCTCGACCGACCCGACACGTACGCCAAGGCGCAGCGGCTGATCGAGAACTTCACCCAGCTCGACGAGGCCTACCAGGCGGCCGCGCGGGCGCACGCCCAGGAGAAGGTGCTGCGACCCATCCCCGAGGCGTGGGAGGCCTACCAGGGAGCGGAGCAATCGACGACCCGCGCGGGTGAGCTGCTCGGTCCGCCGATGCGGGCGTTCATGCGCGAGCACCGCGCGGTGTTGTTGCGCGCCAAGCTCGACGCGATCGAGGACCAGCGGACCGCCCTCGACAACGAGGTCGCGTCGTGGGAGAACGTCGCCGACGACCGCGAGGCGCGGCACACGTCGCTGCGGGACCAGCTGACCGTCGACAAGGGTGAGCTGACGACGCTCGAGTCCGAGCTGAAGGCGTTCGAGCAGCAGATCACCGCGCGCAACCGGGCCTACGAGCGGTACGCGGCGGTCGTCGGGCGTCTGGGGGAGGAGACCCCGACCACCGCGGAGGAGTTCGCTGCGCTGCGCGATCGGGCTCCGGCGCTGGGACGGGCCGCCACGGAGGCCGCGCAGTCGTTGTCGGCGCGGGCGCACGCCGTCTTCACCGCCGAGTCCGACGCGCGCCGTGAGCACGACGCCGTCGTCGACGAACTCACCACGCTCACCGCCCGACGGTCGCTGCTGCCGGCCGGTGCGCTCGCGCAGCGGGACGCCATCGCGGCCGGGACCGGGCTGTCACCGCACGATCTTCCCTACGCCGCGGAGTTGATGGAGGTCGCGGACGAGCACCGTGACCGATGGGCCGGTGCCGCCGAACGCGTCCTCCGCGGACTCGGCCTCACGCTCCTCGTGCCGCATGAGCACCGCGCCCAGGTGACGGCCTTCGTCGACCGCACCGACCTCGGCGGTGTGTTGGAGTACCGGACGTACCGGACCGACGTCGACCCGACGGTGCCCACACCCGGGACGCTGGCGGCCTTGGTCGTCGTCGACCGTTCGCATCCCGCGGCGGACTGGCTGACCGGCGTCATCGCGCGCACCGCCGACCACGTCTGCGTCGACTCGCCGGTGGACCTCGACGACCACGACATCGCCGTCACCCCCGCCGGCCTGGTGAAGGCGGGCCGAGACCGGTTCCGCAAGGACGACCGCCGTCGCGTCGACGACCGGACACACTGGATCCTCGGCACGAACACCGACGGCAAGCGCGCCGCCCTGCAGCAGGCGCTGGTCGGTCTCGCGGCCCGTCTGGAGGAGGCACGCCAGGCGTCGTCCGACGTGCGAGAGCTGTTGGACGAGAACCGTGATCGGGCGAAGGCGGCGGAGACACTCGCCGGGTATTCGTCGTGGGCCGAGCTCAACTGGTGGTCGGCCCAGCGCGATGCCGACGAGCTGAGCCGTCGGATCGACGCCGTCCGCGAGAACCGCGTCGACCTCGCCGAGTTGGAGGAGCAGGTGGAGGTGGCCCGCGCCGACTGGCGCGAGGCCGTGGCACGCGTCGGCGCGATCAACGACCAGCTCCGCCACATCGGCACCGACTGGGACCGGTGGCTGGCCGAACTGGAGAGCAGCGACGACAACGACGCCCTCACCGACGACGATCGCGAGTACCTGACGTCCGTCCTCGACCGCACACTGGAGCAGACCGGCAAGACGCTGTCGCTCGACACGTACGGGGAGGTGCGCTCAGATCTCCGCAACGCGTTGGAGTCGGTGCAGGCCGAGGCCGACGCCGAGCGGGACAACGCCGAACACCGCATCGTGCGCGCCGCCGAGGCCTTCCTGCGCGAGTGGCCCTCGGCCGGAACCGATCTGACCGCCGACATCGCGGGCGCACCGGATCTGGTCGCGATGCACGCCGGGTTGGTGGAACACGGGCTCGCCTCGACCCGGGAACGCTTCCGACGGCTGATCACCACCGACATCTCGCACTCGGTGTCGAACCTGTACAAGGAGATCAACGACACCGTCAAGCACATCCGCCGCGGCATCGCGGAGGTCAACGCGGGTCTACAGCGGGTCGACTTCAACACCGGCACCTACCTGCAGATCGCGGTGCACCACACTCCGACCGACGAGGCGGCCGAGTTCGGCCGGATCGTCGACGCGATGATCGCCGACGCCCCGGCCGCGCGCGGTGGCGACTCGGCGGTGCTCGCACGGCAGTTCTACCGGATCAAGAATCTGGTGACGCGGTTGACGGCGACCGACGCCGAGGGTCGTCGGTGGTGTGACAACGTGCTCGACGTCCGCGCGAGCTTCTTCTTCTACGGCAAGGAGATGGCGCGGGACGACGGGCCGGACGCGCCGCCGGTGCACACCTACCGCAACACCGCCACCAACTCCGGTGGTGAGCAGGAGAAGCTCGTCGCCTTCTGTCTCGCCGCGGCGCTGAGCTTCTCGCTGGGCACACCGGAGGACCATCGGCCGGGCTTCGCGCCGCTCATGCTCGACGAGGCGTTCTCCAAGTCCGACGAGACGTTCAGCTCGCAGTCGCTGCGGGCGTTCGAGCAGTTCGGGTTCCAACTCGTCATCGCCGCGCCGATCCGCATGGCCGGCATCGTCGAACCGTTCATCGGGCAGGTGATCCTCGTCGACAAGCGGACGGGACCCGACGGTGCGGCCCGATCGGATGCCCGGTCGGCGACGTTCGGCGAGATCGCCGAGGCCCGAACGGCCGCGGGCGGCTGAGCCCGTGCCGGCCGCACTGTCCGAGCGCGCGTGGACGGCAACGCTCCTCGAACGCCAACACCTCGCGTCCCGGGTCGACGAGGACGTCATCGAGGTGCTCGACCGGTGTGTCGGGTTGCAGTCGCAGGACCCGCAGGCGGCGTTCTTCGGGCTGGCGTCGCGGGTGGAGGGTTTCGACCCCGCGGAGTTGAACGGGCTCCTGCTCGATCGCACCGTCGTCCGGATGGCGTCGTTGCGCAGCACCGTGTTCCTCATGGACGCCGACGATGCGCGGTGGGTTCGGGAGCTGGCCCAGCCGGCCATCGCGGCGGAGCTGCGCATCCATGCCCGGCGTCTGGTGAACGCGGCGCCGGAGGCGGTCACGGCGGCCGCGCACGAGCTGCTCGCCGGCCGCAGTGTCGGCGTGAGGGAGCTGGGAGCCGAACTGGTGCAGCGCTTTCCGAACGAGACGGCGTCGACGGTGACTGCCGTCGCCCGGGCGACGCTGCCGCTGGTGCAGGTGCCGCCGCGCGGTCTCTGGCGATCCTCGGGCGCGGTGACGTATGCACTCCTCGACGACTGGGTGGGCGCGAGGGAGCCGGCGGTCACCGGGGACGAGGCCCGCAAGGACCTGATCCGGCTGTACCTCCGGGGATTCGGGCCTGCCAGCGTGGCGGCGATCCAGACGTGGTCGGGGCTGACCCGACTGCGGCCGCTGCTCGACGCGATGGACCGCGACTGGGAGGTCGAACGCGTCCCCGGGCCGGACGGGACGGAGCTGTTCGACCTCGACGGACTGAGCCGTGACGGCGACGGCGACCTCCCCGTGCGGCTCCTCGCGCCCTACGACCACGTCGTGACCGCGAACGCCGACCGGCGCCGTGTCATCGACGACGACGTGTTCGCCGCCCTGCAGACCCCGAACGGTCGAGTCCCGGGCACGGTGCTCGTCGACGGGCGGGTCGTCGGGACGTGGTCTGTCACCGACGGTGATCAGGTGACGACCCAGCTTATGCGCCCCGTCTCCCGTTCTCGCCAGCGCGAATTGGCGACGGAGATCGAGAGAACGCGCGAGCTCCTCGCGGAGGAGTGATCGATCGACACGTGTTCGCTCACCCCGAGATCGGTGCGCGGTAGTCGATGACGCGGATGATCACCGGGTCGGGTGGTTCGGGTGCCGAGGTGTGTTCGGCGAGGATCAGTTCCAGTGCGTGCTCGATCTCCGACCATTCCGGCTGCGGTGGGGCAGTGTCGTCGAGGATCCGGTCGGGGCGATGCAGGTGGTTGGTTCTGGGTGGGTCGGTGGTGCCGTTGGCGATCCAGCCGTACTTCCCGCGGTCGGGTCCGTCGGGGATCTTCTCGGTTCGCCAGCCGCCGGGTCCGTCGTGCACGGCCCGGTTGTGGGGTCCGCAGGCGGGTGCGAGGTCGGTGATGTCAGTCTTGCCGCCGTCGGCCCAGTCTTGTTCGGCGTGGTGGGCTTCGGTGTGGGAGAACGGGCGCGGGCAGCCGGGTTTGGAGCAGCCGCCGTACTCGGCGAATTTCACGAACCGCTGCGACTGCGACGCGAGCCGCTTGGCGCGCCCGAAGTAGAGCGGTTCGCCGGTGTGGTCGTCGAACACCGCCAGATACATCTGCGCCCGCGCCGCGAGCTTTACGATCTCCGACATCGGCAGGTCGGTGCCGGTGGTGGTGTGGCCGATCCCGGCGCGCTCGCGGAGTTGGGCTTCGGTGATGGAGACGATGATGTGCGGCGGTAGTCCGCGGTGTGAGGCGCCGTAGAGTCCGCCGTCGGCTGCCGCGCAGAGCAGCGCGTGGAACGCGTCGTGATTGCGTTGGGCCTGCGTGCGGCAGTCACGGTCTGCGGCCGCTTTCACCTGTTCGGCGTCGATGCCCTCATCGTCGGCGCCACCTTCGGGTGACTGGTCGTCGTCGGGATTGTTCATCCCTGGTTTCGCCCAGGCCGCGAGCAGCACCTCGAACAACGCTCGGGTGGTGGGGTCGAGGGTGCTCATCAGTTTCGACATGCCGAGGGTGTCCTGCGCGCCCAAGGACAGGCTGCGGTTGCGGGCGCGGTCCCGCTCGTCGGGAAGGTCCCCGTCGGGGTCGAGGTGCGACACGATCCGGGCGCCGGCGCGGGTGATCTCGCGCGGCGAGTGGTGCCCGGCGATTTCCGCGAGCTGTTCCTCAGCCAGGTCCCGCATCTCCGGTGGTGTCGCCGACGGCACCATGGCCATCACGTCCAGCACCGCGTCGACGTGCTCGTGCGTGAGGTCGCCGTCGGCCATCGCATCCGCGGTCTCCGGGCAGTGCGGCGGCAGCTTCTCCCCGGTCATCGCGTGCATCTCGGTCAACTGCGTCACCTGCCGCAGCCGTTTGCGCGGATTGGTGATCCGCAAGCGTTGCCCGACGAACTCGTCGAGCTTCACGCACTGCACCGCCCGATACGCCTCACGATCGGAGACGTCCAGAATGCGCTGCAGCCCAATCGAACCCATCTTTCGCACCGCGTGCTCATGGATGATCGCCAACTCCGCGACCTCAAGCTCCGAGCACGCGTCCGAGGTGCGCTCTACGATCCGATCCAGCACCGCGTGCAACTCGGCGTAGTCCTCGATCAGACTGTCGCTCACGATGCACCTCCCCCGAGCCGCAACTGTACACACATACTAGAACATGTGTTCGACTATCGCTGTAGTCCAAACAGGTGAATGTCAGCCCGCGTCGGGGAGGCGACCGGTCCGCGGGTTGCGCGCGGTGATGCAGTACGGGCGACCGGTCGGATCGGCCATCACCGTCCAGGTGCCGTGCTGGGAGACCACCTCGGCGCCCCAGTCCTCGTGCCGCGACACCTCGTCGGCGGGATGCGTGCTGGCCAGGTCGACGTGCGCACCCACCGAACCGGAGGTCATGCGCTGCAACAGAATACGGATCGGCATCGACTCGGGGTGGTGCAGGGCGCGGAACTCCGGTCGTGATGCGCTCTCGAGTTCCCACCCGGTGAGGCGGGTGAAGAAGGTGCACTCCTCGTCGAACCGTCGGCTGGGGACGTCGACACAGATCTGGTCGATGATGCTGATGGTGTCGCCGGGCCACCGGATGGGCCGCGACCGCTCGTGCTCGCCGTTCCACGGCACCATGCTGAAAGTGAACCCGGCCGGCGACTGCATCTCGACGCCGTCGGGCGTCTGGCCGGTCCGCCGGGCGCCCAACGATTCCGCGACCGTGGCGGCGTCGTCGACATCGTCGACGTGGATGTCGAGATGCACACCGCCGACACCGGTCTCGACCCGTTGCACCCGCAGGTGGGGGTCACCGGTGAACGGCTCCAGCGAGGCGAACTGTCGGCGATCGCCCCGTGGCGGCGACACGGTGCTCCCCGCGATGGCACGCCAGAACGTGACCTCGTCGCCGAAGTCGTCGGCGGGGAAGTCGAAGACCGCACTCAGCCAGCGGATCTCGATCGGCGCGGCACTCACATGCGCACCCGGTGCCGCGAACGCCAGCGGTGCAGCAGGTCGGGATCACCGTCGACCGTGATCTCCTCGCCGCGGTTCCACAGCCCGAGGTAGAGCTGCGCGGCGGTGCCCGTCCAGCGGGCGTCGACGTCGACGTCGGCATGCCCGGGCGTGACCGTCAGTGCGTCCTCGGCCACGGAAAGCGTCCACGACGCGTCGGTGTCGTCGGCGACCACCGCGATGGTCAGGGGCGCCCCGTCCCACAGTTTGGAGCGTCCCCGGGGAGCGAACCGGACGAGCAGCTCGTCGAGACCGTCGAGCGCGAGGCCCGGGGTCAGGACGTCCCCGAGTGCGGCGGTCACCTCGGCGGCGGTCGGGACCGAGCCCCGGGCGACGGCCATGGCGTCGACGGCGTGGACCACGGTCTCGTGTGCCTGACGCCGGTGCCAGAACTCCAGGGGTGTCCGACCGGTCTCCATGAACACCCAAGCCGCGACGTCCTCCGGTGCGTCCCGCAACGTCGAGACGAGCGCGTCGGCGCCGTCGAGCAGCCAGACCGGCAGATCGGGGACGCGCACCCGGGCGAGCACCGCGGCGTCGTCGGCGAAGGGCGGCTCGACACCGAGGATCTGCGCCCGCGCCCAGCGGTGGACCATCCCGGTGTGGGCGGTCAGGTGCCGGACGGACCAGCCGGGACACGTGGGTACCGCGGCCCCGGACTCGGCGACCAGCACCGCGGTGAACATCGCACGCGTGGCGACCTCGATCACCGTCCGGAACTCGTCGGGCGAGACCGCCGGTGGGGCCGAGGGTGCAGACGTGAGGTCGGACACGGCGATCAGTCTGGCACGGGACCGTCGAGCTGCGGGAGCACCTCGGCGGCGACGAGCTCGAGGTGGTCGAGGTCGGCCAGGTCGAGGGTCTGGAAGTACACCCGCGAGACCCCGAGATCGGCGAAACGTCCGATGGTGTCGACGATCTGCGCGGGCGTGCCGGCGAACCCGGTCGCGCGCACCTCGTCGACGTC
Source organism: Williamsia serinedens (assembly GCF_024171725.1). Lineage (GTDB taxonomy): Bacteria > Actinomycetota > Actinomycetes > Mycobacteriales > Mycobacteriaceae > Williamsia_A > Williamsia_A serinedens. The sequence goes on along the minus strand of NZ_JAMTCG010000002.1, from coordinate 305,465 downwards.
GCGGCCGATCGCCTCGGCGCGACGGGCGACCTCCGCGTCGTCGCGGCCGCATACCAGGACGTGTGCGGCCGACAACCGCAGCGGCGACGAGCGGTCGGCGGCGCCGGCGGCCTCGACCACGGTGCGGAGCACCGGGGCGGCGTCGTCGGGGGTGAGGAACGGGGTGTTGAACTCGGCGGCGTACCGCGCGGCCAGAGCAGGGGTCCGCTTCTTCCCGCCGCCGCCGATGATGATCGGCGGTCCGGGGTGCTGCGCGGGCTTCGGCAGCGCGGGGGAGTCGGAGACCTGGAAGTGCGCGCCGTCGAACGCGAACCGGTCACCCGCCGGCGTCGACCACAGCCCGGTGACGACGGCGAGGTACTCCTCGAGCTTGTCGAAACGCTCACCGAGCGAGGGGAAGGGGATGGCGTAGGCGGCATGCTCGGCCTCGAACCATCCCGCGCCGATGCCGAACTCGACACGGCCACCGGACATCGCGTCGACACCGGCGACGGCGATCGCCGTGGGACCGGGCAGCCGGAACGTCGCCGAGGTGACCAGCGTGCCCAGGCGCACCCGCGAGGTGTCGCGGGCGAGTCCGGCCAGCGTGATCCACGCGTCGGACGGGCCGGGCCCACCGTCGCCGCTCATCGCCAGGTAGTGGTCGGAGCGGAAGAAGCCGGTGAAGCCCCCGTCCTCGGTGGCGCGGGCGACGCGCAGCAGGTCGTCGTAGGTGGCGCCCTGCTGCGGCTCGGTGAAAATGCACGTCTCCATGGCCCCAGCATCCCCCTACAGTGGGCGCGGTGACCACATCACGTCCGCGTGGGCCGCTGCACCGCGCCATCGCCCGACTCACCGGCACCGGGCCCGATCGCGTCGCGGTGGTGCGCCTCGAGGGCCACATCGGGACGATCGGCCTCGGCCGCGGCGGCCTGACCGCCGACGGCGTGGAGAAAACCCTCGAGCGCGCCTTCACCGGCGATCGGCTCAAGGCCGTGGTGCTGGTGATCAACTCGCCGGGCGGCTCGCCCGCGCAGTCGGAGTACATCGCCGAGCGGATCCGTCAGCTCGCCTCGGAGAACGGCGTGCGGGTCCTCGCCTTCTGTGAGGACGTCGCCGCGTCGGGCGGGTACTGGATCGCGTGCGCGGCCGACGAGATCTTCGCGGCGCGCACCTCGGTCGTCGGATCCATCGGCGTCGTCACCTCCGGCTTCGGTGCTGTGGAGTTGCTCGAGCGCGTCGGCCTGGAACGCCGCATCCACACCGCGGGGAGCAACAAGGCCCGGCTCGACACGTTCCGGCCCGAGGACGCCGACGACGTCGCCTGGCTCGAGGGTCTGCAGGGCGATCTGCACGAGGCGTTCATCGGATGGGTCCGTCAACGACGCGGCGCCAAGCTCCAGGGCGAGGACACCGAGCTCTTCTCGGGGGACGTCTGGGTGGGCCGTCGGGCTGTCGACGTCGGCCTCGCCGACGCGGTCGGCGTGATGCGGTCGGTGATCGCCGAGCGCTACCCCGACGCCGACATCGACGTCATCACGCCGCCCAAGCCTCTGCTCGCCCGAATCACGGGTGGGGGTGTCGAGATGTCGGGTGCGGTGGACGCGGCGGTCACCGGGACGCTCGACGCGGTCGCCCGTCGAGCGCGCTGGATGTCCTTCGGGAGCTGATGCACGGGTGTGAACAACCCCGGGCGGCATAGTGAACGATCCACAGGCGATGCCGGAATTGCTGGCACGAGGCTCGCCGATCCACCCTCGACCTGTGGATGAGGCTGTGGAAACTGTGGACAACAGGGCCCTTTGACGGTGCGTTCGTGACCCAAGCCACAGCCAAGATCACGAATCGGTAACGGGACCGTCCGTGGTCGGAGCCCGCACCATCCCCGGTCGCCGTGACACGATGGACGACGTGGGCAGCACGACGGGGAACGCCGGCCGGATCGGCGGACGCGCGTGATCGACTTCTGCCCGCGCTGCCGGATCCAGGCCCCGCACGACGCGCGACGGACCGGGTGCCCGCGCTGCGGCGGGCCGCTGTCCGTCCTGCCGAGCGCCGCGCACATCCCGACGCGTACAGGTGTCCCGGCCCCGCAGAGCCGCCCCTCGCCGCCGCCGGCGCCCCGACGTCCCGCGCAGCGTCGGTTCCGGTGGGTGGCGCGGCGCCCACCGGAGGCGCTGCCCGGCCCGCCGGTCCGTCGGCGGCCACCGCGGGGTCCGACGCCGCGCTACACCCACAACCCCGGCTGGGGTCTCGTCGACGTCGTCACCCCACCCGAGACGCCCGCCCGGACCCGGGCGGAGCGGGCCGCCGACTCCATGCAGCCCGCGGTGCTGACGCTGGGCACCACGCTTTTCGTGGCCGCGATCTCGCAGGCGTGGATCTACGGGTTGCTGGTGGTCAACCGCGATCGGCCGATCGGGCGGGCGACGGCCACGTGGGCCTACGCGATCGCGCAGGCCGTCGGCTGGGTGTCGGTCGCCGGGTTCGTCGTCTGCCTCGTCACCTTCTGGACGTGGATGGTCGCCCACCGCGCCCGCGCCTACCGGTCCATCGATCGCGTCGACCCGCGTCCGCGATGGCAGATCGCCGTCGGCTGCCTGGTGCCACTGGTGAACGTGGTCGGTGCGCCGGTCCTCCTGCACGAGCTGGTGCGGTGTGGGCACCACCTGCCGGCCGACCGGGTCACCCCGATCCTGCGCGGGTGGTGGGCGGCGTGGGCCGGGCTCAACCTCCTGGCCGTCGTCACCCTTGCGATCCGTCTGGGTGCCGACTCCATCCAGTGGTCGGCGAACGCCGTCCTGCTGACGCTCCTCACCGATCTGGCCGGGTCCGCGTTCGCGATCGGCACGGCGTGGCTGCTGTACCGCACGTTCGACCCGAGCACCGATCGCGCGCCGACGACCCGCTGGCTCGCGGCATGACCGCCGACCCGCCGCCGATCCGTCGGCCGCAACGGCCGTCCGTCGTCGCCCACCGCGGCGCGTCGGCCGAACGACCCGAGCACACGATCGCGGCCTACGAACTGGCCATCGCCCAGGGTGCCGAGGGCCTCGAGTGCGACGTCCGGCTCACCAGTGACCACCACCTCGTCTGTGTGCACGACCGCACCGTCGACCGCACGTCGTCGGGAACCGGTGTCGTGAGCGAGATGTCGCTGGCGGAGCTCCGCGACCTCGACTTCGGCAGCTGGCACGCCTGGGGCCGGCCACAGTCGGTGCTGACGCTCTCCGAACTGCTGACCCTCGCACTCGACCACGACACCCCGGTACGCCTGTTCATCGAGACGAAGCACCCCGTGCGCTACGGCGGTCTCGTCGAGCAGTTGCTGCTGGCAGAACTGCACCGTTTCGGCATCGCGTCACCGCCGTCGGCGGATCACAGTCGAGCGGCGGTGATCTCGTTCTCCGCGGGGGCCGTGTGGCGTGTCCGTCGCAACGCGCCGATGCTCCCGACGATCCTGCTCGGAGACACCGCACGCATCCTCGGCGGCAGCGCCGCGACGGCGGTCGGGGCCACGGGCATCGGCCCGTCGATCATGACGCTGCGCGACCACCCCGAGGCGGTCGACCGCGCCGCCGCGTCGGGCCGGGCGACCTACTGCTGGACCGTCGACGAGTACGCCGACGTCACCCACTGCGCACGCATCGGTGTCGACTTCCTCGCCACGAACCACCCGGGGCGGATCCGGCAGTGGCTCGAACCGACCCGACGCGGTCGCGGCACGTAGGGCCCGACCTTCGGCCGGGCGTCGGTCGCCCGGCCGGGTCCACTAGCGTTCGTCGGATGGCGAAGAAGAGCAAGCGGGGCAGCGGCCCGCGGCCGGGCAGCAATCGGGCGGAGCGCGTCGCGGCGCGCAAGGCACGGCAGGCCGCCGCGGCCTCGGGTCCGGCGCGGCCGTTCGTCGGCCTGGCCGCCGAGTGTGACCTGGTGGCGCTGCGCGCGTTCGTCGCGTCGGCGACCATCGCGGTGAGCCCGCAGGGCGCAGGCGTGGGCACCAACGCGGTGTCCCTCGCGACGATCCTCCCCGGCGCCGTGCAGGCGCTGACGCGGGAGGCCGAGGGCGGAGGCGTCGAGGGACTCGTCGGTCTGCAGACCGAGTTCGACCCCGCCGACGTGACCGCCGAACTCGCGGGCGCGCTGCTGTGGGCCTCGGCCGCCGAGGCCGGCGCGCCCTACGAACCGGTCGCCGACGAGGACGCACCGAGCCTCGTCGACGTCCTCGGCGCGGACACGACACTCGACGTGACGCTGCACGAGGACTTCGGATGGTGGTTCTCCGACCAGCAGGACGTCTCGCCGGACATCGCCGCGATGGTGGAGCAGGCGTCCGAGTCCATCCTGCCGACGGCACGGATCAGCGGTGACCTCGTCGGAGCCCCGTGGTGGGTCGACGCCGGCGAGCGTGCGCACGTCCGGTGGGTGCGTCCCGAGTCCGAGGACGACCTGATGACCGCCCTGGCCCGGCTGCACGCGGCCGAGAAGCTCACCCTCGGTGAGGGATCCCGATTCGCGGGATCGTTCCGCACACACGGCCTGCTGGTCCCGGTCTTCGACCTCGACAACGAGATGCATCCCGACGAGTGGATCGCGCCCTGCGCCCGGTTCGAGGCGGACCTGTCCGAGGCGCTCGCCGACACGGGCGAACTGACCGCGGCACAACGTCGTTCGCGCGACGGCATCCGTGGTCGACAGGTCACCCTGCGCTGACCCCCGTCACGCGCGTCAGCCGATGACGCTGCCGGTGTCCTGGAGGAGGTCGGTGGGGATCGGCTGATCGCGGGCGAGCAGGTCGAAGAACTGTGTGGTGTTGTCGCCCACCGCGAGTGCGTCGCCGTCGTCGGTGTTCTCCGGACCGCCGGTGGGGACGGTCGTCGTGATGGGGCCGCCGCGCAAGGCCCAGCCGAGGCGGGCGATGTCCCAGATGTGGGTGCCCTGGTCGACGGTCAGCGTGCTGACCGCCCCGTTCGCGAAGGGGAAGAGCCGGAACGGGTTCAGGATCGTCGACGGCGACGCGGCCTTGGACATCAACGCGCTGAGGAACTTCCGCTGGTTCACCACGCGCTGCAGGTCGGCGTTGGGGAATGCACGCGTCCGCACGAGCCCGAGGGCTTGCTGACCGTCGAGATCCTGGCACCCGGCGCGCAGGTTCAGTCCTGCCTTCGGGTCGCGGAGCGGCATGTCGAGGCAGATGTTCACACCGCCGACCGAGTCGACCAGGGAGTCGAAACCGCCGAACCCGATCTCGGCGTAATGGTCGATGCGGACGCGGCTGACCGACTCGACGGTCTGGATCAACAGCGGCGCCTGCCCGAAGCTGAAGGCCGCGTTGATCTTGTGGTCGCCGTACCCGGCGATCGGGACGTACAGGTCGCGCGGGATGCTGATGAGCATCGCCTTCCCGTTGTTCGGGATGTGGACCAGCATGATGGTGTCGGTGCGGGCGCCGTCGCTGTCGCCGGTGGCGAGCTGCTCCTTCTGTTCGGACGACAACCCCGCTCGCGAGTCCGAGCCGACCAGGATCCAGTTGGTGCCGGGGGTGTCCGCGGGACGGCCCGCGTAGGACGGCATCGCGTCGACGCGGTTCAGCTTCGAGTCGTAGTAGAACGTCAGCCCGACCGCCGCGACGACGATCACGAGCAGCAGGACGAGGATGCTCCGGACGATCGGGATGCGGCGGCGACGGCGTCGTGCCGGTGAGGGCGGTGCGTCGCGTGTCTCCCGCCCCGGGCGGCGGGGCGGCGGGGGCGGTGGGGCGCCGCCCGACCGGGACCGCCGGAGGTCGTCGAGTCGGGGATCGCGACGGAACCCGCCGGGTGCCGCCGATGCCGGCCGACCGGGCGGTGGTGGGGCGGGACGTGATGGACGCGGGTCGGAGCGGTAGGGCTGCGGTGTCTGTGGCGGGGCGTAGCCGGGGACACCGGGGCGGTCGGACGGTGCGCGACCACCCTGCCCGCCCCGGCCCCGACCGTCCGGGACTCCCGGGCCGTCCGGCCGGCCGCGACCCCGGGGGTCTCGGGGGCGCCGGATGAAGGGCCCGTCCTGCTCGCTCACGGATCAGACTGTACGGAGAGTTGCTGATGGTCCGGCCACGAACTCCGCGTGTTCAGCCCAGCCAGGCCAGGTGGTCGCGGAGCAGCGCGTACCCCACGAACGCGACCGTGTCGATCAGGGCGTGCCCGATCACCAGCGGCCACGTCCGCGACGTCAGCTGGTGGAAGCGGCCATAGACCAGGCCCATCGCGACGTTCCCGACGCCACCGCCGAAGCCCTGGTAGAGGTGATACGACCCGCGCAGCAGCGCCGACGCCAGCAGCGATCGCCCCTCACCCCACCCGAGCTGACGGAGCCGGGTGACGAGGTAGGCGACGACGAGGAACTCCTCGGCCGCGGCGTTCCCGACCGCCGAGACGACGAGCACCGGCAGTCGCCACCAGGTCTCCGTCAGGTCGCTGGGCAGCACCTGCGCGTTGAGGCCGAGTTCGCGCGCCACCACGTACAGGCCGAGTCCGGGGATGCCGATCACCGCGGCGAGCGCCACGCCCCACGCGGCGTCACGCCTGCTCGGTGTGCGGGTGACGCCGACTCGCGAGAGGCGGACCCCGCTGCGGTACAGGAGGTAGATCGCCAGGCCGGCGATGGCGAACAATCGTGCCGCGGAGAGCAACTGGGCCGCGAGGTCGATCCAGGTCGACGACGACTGCGATGCGTTGAGGGCCACCGTGGTCCGGCTGATCCCGCCGGACCGCAGCTCCGCCTCGATCAGCGACAGGATCGACGACGTCGCCGACAGGCCGAACGTGAGCACCAGGACGATCGTGATCTCGATGCCGATCGCACGACGCTGCGCGCGGTCGGTGACGACGGCGATGTCCGCCGGTCGGGCCGGCGCGAGAACCGCACGCAGGCCGGGTCGCATCACCCGGCCAGGGTAGACGCGGTTCTATGGGCCTCAGCCGTGCGGGAACGGGCAGCCCGCGAGAGCCCGCAGCGCGCGCGACAGCTCCATCACATCCCCGACCGGCCGCGGGAACGACAGGCGCGTGTCGACGTCGCCCTCACTGCGTTCGACGCGGAACCGGATCCCGTAGCGGTCGATGCCCAGGGGACGGACACGGCCCGTCCGCAGGTCGGCGGGCAGTCGTCGGGTGAGGGCGACGACGACGTCGGAGTGCTCGGAGTCGAGGTGGGCGATCCAGTCGGGCTCGTGCTCCCAGAACGGGTCGGGGGTCGCCCGCGCCAGTTCGGTCGCGTCGACCGCGGCCGCGCCGGCCGACGTCGCGATCACCGCGCCGCCGACGACGAGGCGCGCCAGGGAGAACCCGTGTCCGAGGTCGAGCAGGTCGTCGGCGGGGTGCTCGGCGGCGATCTCGAGCGCCAGCTCCCGCTCGAGGTCACCGGGTACCGGGTGCAACACCCCGTTGAGCCAGATCAGGGCCCGCACCGGCTCGCGGACCTCGATGGGTGCGCAGTCGGTCACCTCGATCATCGCGGTGACCCCGTCGGGATCCTCGGCCAGTGCGTCGGCCGCGGCGCTCGCCGACGGGATCAGGACGAACGCCTGCTCGTCGAACAGGTGGACCATCGACACCGGGGTCGGCTCGCCGCCCTCGACCGCGACGACGGCGGTCTGCACCCGCATGCAGGCGGTCCGGATGGACTCGGCGTCGGTCGGCTTGTCCGTGAGGGCCTGGGTCATCGGTGTCTCCGTCTCGGTCGACCGGTGCGGTCGGGCGTCGGTGGGCTTTCAGGTAAGGCTAACCTAAGCGATACCGGATCGGCGGACAACCGGTGAACTACGCTGAACCCGTGCCCGCAGTCGCCTACTTCGGTCCCGCCGGGACGTTCACCGAGATGGCACTTGATCGCCTCCTGGCCGACGTCGTGCCGGGGGTCGACGGGCTCGACGTTCCCGCCGACGCCGAGCGCCTCCCGCAGACGAGTCCCCGCGCGGTGATCGAGGCGGTCCGCTCCGGCGCGGCCGACTTCGGGTGCGTCCCGATGGAGAGTTCCGTGGAGGGCGCCGTGCCGGCGACCATGGACGCGCTCGCGACGGGTGCGCCCGTGCAGATCGTCGCCGAGGTCGTCATCGACATCGCCTTCACCGTCGCCGCCCGCGCGACGCTCGAGCCCGACACGGTGACGACCATCGCGGCCTACCCGGTCGCGGCCGGCCAGACGCGCGAGAGCATCGAGCGGCTCTTCCCGGCGGCCACGGTGGTGCCCGCGTCGTCGAACGCCGCGGCCGCATCCGACGTCGCCACCGGTGGTGCCGACGCCGCGCTCACCACCCCGATCGCCGCACGGACACACGGACTGGTCCCGCTGGCCGAGAACGTCGCCGACGCCGCGGACGCGACGACGCGGTTCGTCCTGTTGTCGCGTCCGGTGCCCGTGCCGACGCGGACCGGTGACGACCGGACGTCGGTGATCATCGACCTCCCGAACGTCCCCGGGTCGCTCATGCGGGCGATGCGGGAGTTCGCCGACCGCGAGATCGACCTGACCCGCATCGAGTCCCGACCGCGTAGGACCGCCCGGGGCTACTTCTTCTTCCTCGACGCCGTCGGACACATCGACGACGCGCCGATGGCCCAGGCACTCGCCGGTCTGCACGCCCACGCCGGGGTGTCGTTCCTGGGGTCGTGGCCGGCCGATCGGGGCAACGGCGAACCGCCGCCGGACACCCGGGGGTCGCTCGCCTGGGTCGAGGGTCTGCGCGAGGGGAAGCGCTGATGGGCAGCCTGCACCTCATCCGCCACGGCCAGACGACCTCGAACGTGATGGCGCGCCTCGACACGCGCCCACCCGGCGCCGGACTCACCGACTTCGGCGCGCGACAGGCCGTCCGGTTCGGGCTGCTCAACCCCGATGTGCGGCCGGCGGCGCTCTACAGCTCGGTCGCCCGACGTGCCCGGGAGACCGCGCAGCTCATCGGGAGCGTCTGGGGCGTCGAAGCGCAGACGGTCGAGGGCATCCACGAGGTCCAGGTCGGGTCGATGGAGGATCGCAACGACGACCGCTCGGTGCGCGCGTTCCGCGACCTCATCGCCGACTGGTTCGACGGCTACACCGACCGCCGTGTCGGCGACAGCGAGTCCCTCGACGACGTCTTCGCCCGCTACCTGCCCGTGATCGAGGACCTCGCGGTCCGTCACCTCGACGACTCCGACGACAGCGGCGACGTCTACGTCGTCAGCCACGGCGCCGCGATCCGACTCGTGGCGGCGCATCTCGGCGACGTCGACCGCGGTTTCGCGCACGACAACGGACTGCCGAACACCGCCTCGGTGGAGCTCGCACGGGTCAACGGCGGCTGGCGCTGCGTGCACTGGGGCGGTGTCGACCCGGTCCGCCCCACGGCGGCCGCATCCGTCGACCCGATGGGCTGAGCGCCGCGGATCCCTGTCTCAGCCCCACCCGTGGGCGTGCAGCCAGTCGTCGCTGATCCCGAAGTGGTGGGCCACCTCGTGGACGACCGTGATCGCCACCTCGTCGACGACCTCGTCGCGGCTCGCGCACATGGCGAGCAGCGGCTCGCGGTAGATCGTGATGGTGTCCGGTACGGCGAAACCGTAGGAACTGTCACGCTCGGTGAGCGCGATGCCCTCGTACAGACCGAGCAGACCCGGTTCGTCGGGGTGGTGTGGCTCGACGAGGATCACGACGTTGCTCATCGCGTCCGTCAGCTCCGGCGGGATGGAGTCGAGGGCATCGCCGACGAGACCCTCGAACTCCTCCTCGCCCATCGTCACCGGCATCGCGACACCCCCGTCACCCGATGGGTGCCGGGACCTCGGTCGGGTTCGGCGAGATGCCCTGCGGCAGCGGCACGGGCGTCGGGTTCAACCGGCCCGGCGGCTCCGACGGCGGGGGTGTCGGGACTCGACCATTGATCAGCAGGTTGCCTTTCGCGCTGCCGACCAGGGTCGCGAACCCGCCCTGGTCGGGCAGGCCGACGTAACAGACCACCGTTCGGCTGCCCGCGTTCCAACTCGCCTCGGTCAGCGTCGACCACTGCACGTTGAGGGTGGTGTCGGTGAACTTCTGCCGACCACCGAGATAGGTGTCGGTGAGCTGCGGGCACGTCCCCTCGAGGAACTGGTTCTGCGTGGCGGTGTCCGGCCAGGGACGGCCGCTGCCCGCGGCGCCGAACCGTTGCCCGAGGCCGACCACCGCGGTGACCTCGAACGCGTGCTGCTCGGCGCAGGACACGGGATCGGTGGGCTGCCGGGTGCGCAGGTCGATGCCGATGCACGTGCCCGCCGGCCACTGCAACGACTGGTCCTGGTCGGCGACGCGACCGAGGAACCCGACCAGCGCGCCGGTCGAGTCGGTGAGCTGCAGACCGCAGCGCAGCGTCCGCTCACCGGCGTCCCACTGCCGTTTCGACGGGAAGAGCATGCCGACCGAGAAGCGGCCGTCGGGATCGAACCTGCCCTGCAGGTAGGCGTTCACCTGGCCGGGACAGAACTCGGCGCGCAGCGCGCCGAACTGCGCGGACGTCGGCCAGGGTGCGTCGTCACCGAACGCCGGTGACGTCGGTGCGACCGACGACGACGGCCCTGCCGACGAGGGCGTCGTCGAGGTGGGACGCACGGCCGATGACGCAACGGACGACGGAGCCGTCGCCGACGGCGCCGCCGAGGACTGTGTGGCGGAGGACTGGGCAGCGGTCGACTGCGCCGCGGCGAACTGGGCGACGGTGATGGTGGACGCGTCGACGACCCCGGCGACCTCGAAGTAGTGCTCGCCGCCGCAGCCGATGGCCGTGGGACGGCCGGGGTCGTCCCGCGGCCAGGTCAGGCACGTGCCCGGCGTCGACCGGTTGAAGGCGTTCGACTCCGGCCCTCGTTCCTGGTCCCCGATCTGCGACGTCGCGATCGTCCCGCCGTCGGAGAAGCCGCCGACCGCCGCCACGATCGCCGCCGCGGCCAGGGCGCCGAGCACCACCGCGCCCAGCACCGTGCGCAGCGGATGCGAGCGGAGCCAGCCCAGCCCGCGCGGGGTGGCGGCGGGAGTCGCGGGGGCGACGTCGTCCGGGACCTGCCCCTGCGTGTGGTCGTCGTTGGCGTCCGTCTCGTCGGCGTCGTCGACGGTCGGCTCGTCGGGGGTCTGGTCGCCGGCCTCCCCGTCGTGGGGGATCGGGCGGGTCTCGTCGTCGTCGTTCTCGGTGGACATCGCGCACCATCATGCCTTCTGCGCCGGGTGACGCAGATCACGCATGTCGCACGTGCAATCTCCGCATGCGTGCCCGACTACACCTGCGCAACCGATCCGGTCCACAAGGGGGCCGGACGACACCGAATGAAGGAGCGAGCAATGAGCTTCGTCGACAAGGCCAAGGAAGCCGCCTCGGACGCACTGGACAAGGCCCAGAACGCCGCCACCGACGCCGTCGGCAAGGCCAAGGAGGTCGTCGGTGACGCGACCGACAACAAGGACCTCAAGGCCGAGGGCAAGAAGGACCAGGGCGAGGCCGGCATCAAGAAGGCCGGTCAGAACATCAAGGACGCCCTGAGCTGACGCTCAGGTGACACGGCCGGGCGCGACCCTCACCGGCACCGCTGCCCGGCCGTGCCACCACCCACACCACCCGAAAGGACATCAGTCATGACCGACACCATCACCCCCCGCCACGCAGCCACCGACACCACGCCGGCCACCCGTCGCCGGAAGGGTAGCGTCACCGCCAAGGCCGCCGCGCTCGTCCTCGTGGTCGTCATCGCCGCGGTCGTGACGTTCGTCCTGCAGAACACCGAGCGGCTGCGCCTGTCGTTCATCGCATGGGACTTCAGCATCAACACCGGCTACGCGCTCCTCGGAGGCGTCGCGGTGGGCATCGTGTTCACCCTCCTGGTGACGGCCGCGCTGAAGATCCGCTCTGCGGTGAAGTGACGCGCTGACCCTCATGACGACGCTCTCCGACACCGAACTCCTCGGAATTCTGCACCGGGCCACCGGTCTCATCGCGCCCGTGCTGGATGTCCTCGCCGACAGTGATCCGTTCGACGGATCGGGCGATAAAAACGGGGACTCGGGTCGGGGGGCGTCGTCGTCTGCGGAGGCATCCTTCCCCGAGAAGGCCGTGAACGCCGCCGCGAACTCCCTGGCGTGGGCCACCAATGCCGCCGCCGCGCCGGGGACCCCGAAGTGGACGGCCATGTCCGTCGCCGAGCGCGACGACTGGTGGGTCACCCGCGTCGGGGCCATCACCAACATCCTCGTCGCCTATCCGGGTGTTCTCGGTGCGGTCGCCGACCGGCTGCCCATCCAGGACGTCCTCGGCTTCACCCAGCAGTCGTTCGTGCTCTGCGCGATCGCTCGCGTCCACGGCGTGGACGACCGGCGTGAACAGGCCCGCATGATCGCCGAGGTCCTGTGCGGCCGGACCATCGATCCGTCCGCCGCCCACGCCGACGAGACGACCCTCGAGAACGCAGTCCCCGACGACATCCCCGACGCCGAGCGCGACGTGGCGGCCGGTCGGCCGTGGTCGGCCCGCGACGTCGTGAAGCGGGTGTGGGCCACCGCGAAACTGCTGCGCGCCGTCGTCGGGGAGATCAGACACCGCCCTGCCCCGAAACGGATCTGGCGGACGCTGTCCAAGGTGCCGGTCGTCGGAGCTGCCGCCGACTACGTCGGCGAGCGGTCCGCACTCCGCGAGGCCGCAGACTCGGCCTCCCGGTGGCTCGACGCCAACGCCGCCTGAGCCGCTGCCACGACGCAGGTCACAGGCACACCGGTCAGTAAGGTGTGCGGCGTGATCGACCTGAAACTCCTCCGGGACGACCCCGATCTTGTCCGGACCTCGCAGCGCAAGCGCGGTGAGGACCCGTCACTGGTCGACACTCTCCTGTCTGCCGACGAGACCCGCCGCACCGCGATCGTCGAAGCCGACTCCCTGCGCTCGGAGCAGAAGGCTCTCGGGAAGCGCGTCGGCAAGGCCGCGCCCGACGAGAAGCAGGTCCTGCTCGACGAGGGCAAGCAGCTCGCCGAGCGGGTGAAAGCGGCGGTCGCCGCACAGTCCGAAGCCGAGGCAGCCGTCGCCGCCGCCCACCGGGCGATCGGCAACGTCGTCGCACCCGAGGCGCCCGCGGGCGGCGAGGACGACTACGTGGTCCTCGAGCACGTGGGCACGCCGACGGAGATCGAGAACCCGCGCGACCACCTCGAGATCGGCGAGCGGCTCGGCCTGCTCGACATGGAACGCGGCGCGAAGGTCTCGGGGTCGAGGTTCTACTTCCTCACCGGCGACGGGGCCCTGCTGCAGTTGGCGCTGCTGCAGCTCGCCACCCGACTGGCCGTCGCCAACGGGTTCACGATGATGATCCCGCCGGTCCTGGTGCGCCCGGACGTCATGGAGGGCACCGGCTTCCTCGGTGCGCACGCCGACGAGATCTACCACCTCGACGACGACGACCTGTACCTCGTCGGCACCTCCGAGGTGCCCATGGCCGGCTACCACATGAACGAGATCATCGACCTCGCCGACGGGCCTAAGCGCTACGCGGGCTGGTCGAGCTGTTTCCGACGCGAGGCAGGTAGCTACGGCAAGGACACCCGCGGCATCATCCGTGTCCACCAGTTCGACAAGGTCGAGGGCTTCGTCTACTGCCGACCCGAGGACGCCGAGGCCGAACACCAGCGTCTGCTCGGCTGGCAGAAGGAGATGCTCGCCGCCATCGACGTGCCCTACCGCGTGATCGACACCGCGGCCGGGGATCTCGGGTCGTCGGCCGCGCGCAAGTTCGACTGCGAGGCATGGGTCCCCACCCAGGGCACCTACCGTGAGCTGACGTCGACGTCGAACTGCACCACGTTTCAGGCCCGACGACTCTCGGTGCGGTACCGCGACGACAGCGGCAAGCCGCAGGTCGCCGCGACGCTGAACGGGACGCTGGCCACGACGCGGTGGATCGTCGCGATCCTGGAGAACCACCAGCAGCCCGACGGCAGCGTGCGCCTCCCGCAGGCTCTCGCCGAGCTGGTCGGGACCGAGGTGCTCACCCCACGCTGAGCGCGTTCTCCACCGGCGTGGACGCGGCGTTTGCGATGATCGCCCGATGATGATCGCCGGCATCCTCGCGGCCCTGTTCGCCAGCGTCGCGTACGGGGTGTCGTCGGTGCTGCAGGCCCTCGCCGCCCGGCGGTCGCACGACGAGGCCCTGGCCCGCGGCGACACCGGGTTGGCCACCGCCACGGGCGGGCCCACGCTGCGCTCGACGATCGCGGCGATGCTCTCGGTGCTGTTCATCGTCGGCACGATGCTCGACGTGCTGGGTTTCGTCGGGGGAGCGGTGTCGGCGCGGCTCACGCCACTGTTCTTGTCGCAGACGATCATCAGCGCGAACCTGGTCATCACCGCGATCCTCGGGATCATCGTGCTGAACATCCGCCTACACATGCGGGATTGGATCGCGATCGCGACCGTCATCGCCGCGTTGTGCGCCCTGGGCGTCTCCGCGAAGGAGAACCCCCGCGAGACCGAGTCGCTGCTGTTCCACTGGGTGGTGCTCGCCGCGACCCTGGCCCTCGTCGTGGTGTCGGTGGCGATCGTGCGGGCGCTCGGGTCGCGGGCGGCCATCGCGGCGGGTCTCGCGGCGGGCGCCCTCTTCGGTGCGGTCGCGATCGCGGTACGCATCCTCGACGGGCTCGACCCGTTCTCGCTGTCGGCGCTGTTCAGCGACCCGGCGCTGTACGCGTTGGCGATCGCGGGCGGTGGGGGGTTCTACCTGCACACCGTCGCGCTGCAACTCGGGTCGGTGAACGGTGCCACCGCTGCGCTGGTCGTCGGCGAGACGGTGGTGCCCGGCGTGATCGGCGTGCTCTTCCTCGGCGACGAGACCGTGCGCGGCCTCGCCTGGCTCGCGGTCGTCGGGTTCATCGCCGCGGTCGTCGGTGCGGTCACCGTCGCCTGGTCGGGCGCGGTGGAGGCGTCGGCGCAGGCGGAGCAGTCGGAACCCGCGCCGGCCTGAGTCACGCGTCGGTCTGAGTCACACGCCGGGCCGTGCGCGCCCCGCCGCACGGGTCGCACTCGGTGTCTCCCCGATCGCCGCGCGGTATCGACGCGTGAGATGGGCGTGGTCGGCGAAACCGAGTTCCGCGGCGAGACCGGCGAGGTCGGTGTCGGGCTCGAGGTACAGCCGCGTCGCGGCGGTCTGCATCCGCCGGCACTCGATGAGCTGCTTGGGCGTGAACCCCGTGTGCCGCCGCACGATCCGCTCGACCGTCCGTGTCGACGCATGCACCGCGTCGGCCAGTGCCGACGCCTCCAGGATGTCGGGCCGGGTCTCGGCGAGGTCGGATGCGCGGTTGGCGAGACGGCCGGCGTCGTCCACACGGTCGGCGAGAGGCCTCAGCCAGCCGAGGAGCAGTGCGGCGACTGCGTCCCGCGCGCCGGCGGCGTGCATCTCCTCGGCGATCGCCGCGGCAGGGCTCCCGGCGTGGGGGACGTCGGCGCCCAACAGTGCGCCCTCGGTGAGGTCGGTGAGATGTGGTGTGGCCGCAGGCCGGAACAGCACTCCCACAGCCCATCCGACGCCGTGCAGGGTGCGGGTGCTCACGCGCGGCGTCGGCCCGTAGAGGCCGGTGTGATGCGGACCGTCGACCTGGGGCCCGCCCTCGGTCACGACGTTCACCGCCGGATGGTTCAGCACTCGTTGCACGAGCGGGCGCGGCACGTCCCACCGGACCACCCAGACGTTCCGCACGAGGTCGGGGAGACCCAGCTCGAACCGGTCGAACGCCACATGGGGTGATCCGGGGTTCAGGTGGCCGCGTGAAGCGACGGCGCGGCGGATCTCGGACGGGCCCATCGTCGGATCAGTCTGTCGCAGATGTTCAAGACCTTCCAGGGTGTCGGCGACGACCATCGGTGCATGACCACGACAACAGCTCCCGCCACCGGAACCCACACCACCGACGGTCGACCGCACGTCTACTCGTCGCTCACACCGTTCATCGTCGTCACGCCCGCCCGCGAGGCCATCGACTTCTACCGGGACGTGTTCGGTGCGGAGGTCGCCGGCGTGACGGAGATGGGCGGGACCGTCGCCCACGCGGAACTCCAGTTCGCCGACGGCCGACTGCAACTCGGCGAGCCCAGCGACGCCTACGACCTCGCTGCCCCGTCGGCGGAGGGTCCCGTCGTCTACTCGCTGGCGGTGTACGTGACCGACGTCGACGCGACCGTCGACCGCGCGGTGTCCCGCGGTGCACGCGTCCGCGAACAGCCGACGACGTTCGTCTCCGGCGACCGCTTCGCCTCGATCCTGGACCCGTTCGGGGTCCGGTGGTCGGTGATGACGCGGGTCGAGGACCTCTCGCCCGAGGAGAGCGATCGCCGCGTCGCCGACTGGGCCGCGCAGCAGGGGTAGGCCTACTCCGACAGATCCGTCTCCGGCAGCGGGCCCAGGATCGCGAAGGCGTCGAGGTAGGGGCCGATCTCGCCGCTGATCGTCCACGCGCGCAGCTGCGCGGCCGACCTGCGGGAGACGAGCGCCCGGGCCAGGTCGGCATCGGAGGCGGCCACGACGACCGCGGCCTCGCCGTCGGCGGAGCGCCAGTCCCAGTCGTTCCCGCGCAGTTCGAGGCAGGGCAGGTCACCGAGGCGGTCGCCCAGACGGCCGGCGAAACGGTCGCGCACGTGGTGCGCGGCGGGGGTGTCCGTCGCGCCGTGGATGCGCAGCGCGCCGCGCAGATCCTGCTCGTGAATGACGATGTCGTTGATCGGACGGTCGCCCGCGGTCCGCAGGTGCTCGACCATCGCCTCGGTCAGACCCCGCCACTCGGCGATGAGATCGGTGACGTCGGCGTCGCGGCGCGCCTCCACCTGCGCGGCCGTCCAGTCGGCGTTGTGGTCGTCGGGCTCGTGGCCCGCCACAACGTCGGCACCGATGCCGACCATGTGCGACAGCAGGTCTCGCACGGTCCAGTCCGGACACGCGGGCACCCGGGATCCGACGGCGGCCGTGGTCGCCGCCCCGACGAGTCCGATCACGCGCTGCTGCGCCGCGGTCCACTCGGTCACCGCGTCGAACGTCATGGCGCCTCCCGGGGAGTCGGCGACGGAATACCCGCCGGTCACACCCGGTTGCCCCGGGCATCGTCGCCGAGCGTAGAACGCGTGCGGCTCCTTCATCGAGAATGCAGGTCGAGTCCATGCCCCTGGTCCACATCCACGTCATCGAGAACCGCAGGGACCCCGAGGCGCTGCGGCACCTCGCCGACGTCGTGCAGTCGGTGATGCTCGACGTGTTCGCCGCGCCCCCGCGGGACCGCTACCAGCTGATCACCGAGCACAGGCCGGGCCACATCATCGCCGAGGACACCGGCCTCGGGTACACGCGCACCGACGATCTCGTCGTCGTCCAGGTCACCCAGCAGGGCCGTGACGAGGAACAGAAGAAGGCGCTCTACGCCGCCCTGGCGCAGCGACTGCAGGACGAGTGCGGGGTCGGCGGCGACGACCTGATCGTGTCGCTCGTCGAGAACACCCGCGCCGACTGGTCCTTCGGGCGCGGTGTCGCGCAGTTCCTCACCGGCGACCTCTGAGGGTCAGGCAGGCGCGGTCGCCGCGGCGATGAGCACCTCGGCGGCCTCGCGCGCGTGCTGGGCCGCCGTCGGGTCCCCGGTGATCGCCGACGTCGTCTGCGCACCCTCGGCCAGCAGGACCAGCTGTCGCGCCAACGTCTCCGGGGCACCGAGGTCGGCCACGAGACCGTCGACATAGGTCTGGAACGACTGCTTGTGCTCGCGGGCCGCCTGCGCGACCCGCTCCGAACTGCCACCGAGCTCGCCGAACGCGTTGATGAACGCGCACCCGCGGAAGTCGTCGGTGGCGAACCAGGTGGCGAGGAAGTCGAAGATGCCGAGCAGTTTCTCGCGTCCGCCCTCGTACCGGTCGGCGGCCTCGTCGATGCCGCGCACCCACATCGCGTGACGACGCCGCAGCACCGCCAGCACGATCGCGTCCTTGCCCTCGAACTCGGCGTACAGGCGCTTCAGCGACACCCCGGCCGCGGCGCGCAGCTCGTCCATCCCGACCTGCTGTATCCCCCGCTCGTAGAACAGCTGGTCCGCGGCCTCGATCACGGTGTTGCGCACCGAGTCCATGCTCGCGTCCGTCGGGGCCGGGGACTCGACCGGCGACGGGACCTCGTGGGAACTCATCGCATCATCCTACTTGACCGGAGAACGATCGTTCTTTAGTGTTCTGGACATCGGAGAACGAACGTTCTCCGGCGGCATCGATCGAGGGAGAGATGGCATGGCATACGTGACGACCGTGGGCACGGAGAACTCGGCGCCCATCGAGCTCTACTACGAGGACCACGGCACGGGACAGCCCGTCGTGCTCATCCACGGATACCCGCTCGACGGGTCGTCGTGGGAGAAGCAGACCCAGGCCCTCCTCGACGCCGGCTTCCGTGTGATCACCTACGACCGTCGCGGGTTCGGCAGGTCCAGCCGGCCGACGATCGGTCACGACTACGACACCTATGCCGCCGACCTCAAGGCCGTCCTCGACACCCTCGATCTGAACGACGTGGTGCTGGTCGGGTTCTCGATGGGTACCGGCGAGGTGGCGCGCTACCTCGGCAACCACGGCTCGAGCCGTGTGTCGAAGGCCGTCTTCCTCGGCTCGCTGGAGCCGTTCCTCCTGCAGACCGACGACAACCCGACGGGCGTCCCGCAGGACGTGTTCGACGGTCTGGCCGACGCGGTGAAGTCCGATCGCTACGCCTTCTTCACCAGCTTCTTCCAGAACTTCTTCAACACCGACGACTACCTGGGCAACCGGCTGTCGCAGGAGGCGCTCGACGCCAACACGCAGCTGGCCTACAACGCGTCGCCCTACTCGTCGATCCACGCGCAGCCGACATGGCTGACCGACTTCCGCGAGGACATCCCGAAGATCGACGTGCCCGCGCTCATCGTGCACGGCACCGCGGACAACATCCTCCCGATCGACGCCACCGGTCGTGAGTTCCACAAGGCCCTGCCCGACGCCGAGTACGTCGAGATCGAGGGCGGCCCGCACGGGCTGCTGTGGACGCACCACGACGAGGTCAACAAGGTCCTGCTCGACTTCCTCGCGAAGTAGGGCACCACGAGGTCGCGCGGCGAAGAAGGCGGCCGACGCGTTGCAGCGGCTCGTCCGCTCACCGGCCGCACCCGGCCCCCCGGGTGCGGCCGGTTCGTGTTTGCGGGGGCAGCATGCGGGGAACCGGTGACCCGATGGGGACGCCGCGGACGATCACGGAGACGACGCTCGGCGCGTGGGTGTTCACCGCGAGCGGCCGACGCCGGGACATGCTCTCCGACATCGCCGACGGGCGGACGCGGATCGAGAGTCGCTGCGTTGCCGACAACTACCGCAGCGCGATGATGCGCCGCGGACAGCGCGCGCTCCTGTGGCTGAGCGGTCCCGCCGACGGCCCGACACCGCGCGGCGTCTGGGGGCTCGGGTGGATCAGCGGGCCGACGTCCACCGACGCGAACG
The DNA here is from genome assembly GCF_024171725.1 of Williamsia serinedens. Taxonomy (GTDB): domain Bacteria; phylum Actinomycetota; class Actinomycetes; order Mycobacteriales; family Mycobacteriaceae; genus Williamsia_A; species Williamsia_A serinedens. The sequence continues at coordinate 285,979 of NZ_JAMTCG010000002.1, read as the reverse complement.
GACAGCTCGTCGTCCCCACCGACATCACGGTGCTCGATCCCGACGACGTCGTTCGGGCCACGGACCTCCGGGAGATCCCGGGGCTGTCACGCATGGAGGTGCTGCGCGTCCCCGCCGCGAGCAACCCGTCGTGGGTCGACGTCGATCAGCTGGACGCGCTGCAGCGCCGACTGCCCGCTTGGCCACCGCAGCCGTGACCTGTCACCGCCGTGGCGGGTCCCCCAACCGGCGCTGGAAGAGCCCGCCGATCACGTCCCCGACCTGCGCGACGAACGCCTGTCGCACGGCGGGATCGCCGGCGATGGTGCCGACGTCCGTCGTCGAACACCCAGCGCGAGCGGGCCTCCCGTCGAGTCGGTCGTTCAACCAGAGCATTGCGGGCAGGAAGCCGGCGACGGCGAGTGAGATGTGTTCGGAGAAGTGGTCGCGCAGATACTCGACACGGGCGCCCGGCGCCGCGCAATAGGTCCGGACGAGAGTGTCGACCGGGCCGACCGGCGCTATCCAGTCGGGGTGCGACTGGTAGACGAACAGCGGGATCGTCGGCACGGTCGAGCCCATCTTCAGTTGCGCCAGAACCCGTCTCGGCACGGGCTGGTCGAGCGGGTCGCCGGGACCGGTGAAGAGGCCCTTGAGATCGACGAACGGGGCCAGCGCGGCCTGATAGGTGAGACAGAGCGGGTTCTTCGCGGCGATCAGGGCGCGTCCGAGCGGGTTCACGCGGGTGGCGACGAACCGCGCGAGCTCCGGGTACTCACGGCTGACCCCGATGATGCCGGCCATGATCAGACCCGACCCCAGGTTGCGGTTCGCCAGGTCGACGAGCGCGCGGATGTCGGCGGGCACGCCGCCCTCAGCCGCCGCGGTGATAGCCAGCTCCGGCGCGTAGCTCCGCTGCAGTTCCGCGGCCCACCCGGTCGCGATGGCGCCGCCGGAGTACCCCATCATCCCGATGCGGGCGTCCGGCGCGAGCCGGAGCGGGGCGAACGCCCGGGCGGCACGGATCCCGTCGAGCACGATGCGCCCGGCGAGGGGTCCGGCCGCGAACGCCGACTGCGGACCCTCGTGGTCGGCGACCACGACCGACGACCCTGTCGCGAGCAGCGACGCTATCTGCAGCACCTCCAGCGAGGAGTCGACCGAACCGCTGAGGTTCCCGGGGACAGACCCCTGTTGCAGCACGTAGGACGGCGCGCAGTACTGCGCCGTGGAGTCCTCCGCCGACTGCCAGGCGACCAGACGCCGGGTCCTGCCGGGGTCGGACCCCCGGGGCGTGAGAAGGGTGGCCACCGCCGGGATGGCCTGGCCCCGCGTGTTCGTCGAGCGATACGACACCTGCCAGGCGTCGACCGCGACCGGTACGACGGACAGCGCGGCGAGGCTGATCCGGCGTGCGTTCAGGATCTGACCGGGGCGCGCGGCGGCGACCGCGGCGGGCGGCGGCGCATAGAACGACCGGTCGAGCTCAGGGGGCAGGGGCAGGGTGCCGAACGGCGGCGCAGGGGCGACCTGGGGATCGGCGGCGGGCGGGACGGGTGCGCCGACGGCGGCGGGTGCCGCGCCGATCGCGATCGACGTCGCAGAGAGGGCGGCGATCACCGTCATGCGCCACCTGCGTCGTCCCTGATCGTGTCGCTTCGTCCGCACGTCGACCCTCTCGTCAAAGTGAGACCCCGACGTCTCACTAAGACGCGAAAGCTACCGCAGGGTGAGCCAGGCCACAAGAGGTGAGACGCCGACGGCTCAGATGCGGATGAACGCGAGGAGGATCTGCGCGAGGAGGTCGACGATCTCGTCCACGTCCGGCCGCGCCGGCCCATCGGTGCTCCAGCGGTGGACGACGGCGGTGAGCGCACCGACGAAACCGATCGCACGGTAGGAGTCCTCGACGGCGTCACCGGCGGGACGGCCGGCGTAGTCGCGCAGTGCCGATCCGAAGAAATCCGTCCATGTCTCACGACCGGCCAGCCGGTGTTCCTCGACGCGCGGACTCACTCCGACGATCTCCACGAAGACGATCGCCGCCCGACGACGATCCGTCCCAAGCGACTGCATGAACGCGGTCATCGCGACCCGGGCGAGGGTCGGGACGTCGTCGGTTCCGGCGCCCGCCAGCGCGGCACCGACCGCGGTGCGCGCCTGCGCCTGCGCCTCGTCGTAGGCGGCGAGGAGCAACGATTCCCGGTCCGGGAACTCCTCGTAGAACTGGCGACGCGACAGTCCGGCCTCGCGGCACAGTGCCGTCACCGAACTGCCCGCGTATCCCGACGTGCCGAACACCTCGATGGCGGCGTCGACGAACCGGCGACGACGATCCGCGCGACGATCGGCCACCGGCCGACCGCCGTAGGTGCGGGTCGAGCCGGTGTCGGCGGTCACGAGTCGAGGCGCCGAGCGCGCAGCTCGTGGCCCTTCGAGGTGAGGCAGCGACCGGTCGGCAGGTCCCAGGACCAGCCGTGCAGGTTGCAGGTGAGCTTCTCGCCCTCGATGACACCGAACGCCGACAGGTCGGCCTTGAGGTGCGGGCAGCGGCGCTGGATCTCCCAACCGTCCTTCTCGACCGACGCGGTGTCGTCGTGCGCCTCGGCGAACCACCCGTCGGCGTACGCGATGCGTTCTGCCGTCAGGCATTTGAAGAACGTGTAGAGGAACTCGTTGTACCCGCCGACACGCCAGGTGGTGAACCGAGTGGACAGGAAGATGGTGTTCACCCAGTCGGGCTCGTCGTCGCGGAGGACCGTGCGCACGAGTTCCGGTGCGATCCGGAACCCGTAGCGGTACTTGCCCTCTCCCTCCTTGGGCTCGCGGACGATTCGGTTCGGGAAGTCCAGGACGACGGTCTCCTCGCCGATGACGAGACCCACCGGGTACCCGATGCCGTCGGAGATGAGGTCGCTGGCGCCCATGATCGGCTCGAACAGCTCGCGCAGCGCGGGGAGCAACGGTCCGGTGTCGTCCGACGCCCACGTCGCCTTCTCGGCGGCGATGACCGGCGCGAACTTCTCCGCCATCCGCTCGAGGTAGCCGGCCTTGTTCTCACCGAACACCTCGTCCGGCGCGTAGGGGTGCTCGATCGAGACGAGCTCGGAGCCCCGGAGATCCGCGGTCGACCCGGACACCATCATCAGGCCACGGTGCTTGCTGCCGTCGTCGGTGCCGTGCTCACGCATCTGCTCCAGGAACGTCGCCTGGTCGGGGAAGATGCTCGTCGGACGACCCTTGTCGTCGACGTCGCCGGTGTCGTTGAGGTACCGCAGCTCGTCGTCGAGGAACATCGGCGGGCCGGCGGACGGCACGACCCACGTCGCCCCGACCTGCTCGATGTAGGACCGCGCCCGGTCCATCCCGCGCTGGCGCTTCTGCGCCGCGAAGTTCGCCTTGGTGCGCTTGGGGATGTCGTAGACCATCGGGTACCAGATGGCGCCGGAGTACTGCAGCAGGTGGATGTCGACGTGACCGAACGCGTCGTGCACGACCGACAGGTCCACCGGGCGCGCGTCGTTCATGTTGAAACAGGTGGTCTCGCCGTCGGAGACGATGAGGCCCGAGTCGCCGATCGGACCGTCGGCCGGGGCACGCAGCGCGACGATCATGACGTCGAGGCTGCCGCGATCGGTCGAGACGGTGGTCTTCACCGAGTCCTCGGTCTCGACGAAGCGGTGGAAGCCCAGCGCCTCGAGTTCCCGCCGCAGGTCCGGCACCGGGTAGTCGGGCAGCAAGACCTGCGCGTCCTTGTTCACGTTCTCCGCGAGGTTCCGCGCGTCGAAGTGGTCGCGGTGCAGGTGCGAGACGTAGAGGAAATCGCAGTCGCCGAGGGTCGCCCAGTCCAGCTCGGAGTTGTCCGGGAACGGGAACCACGACGCGAAGTAGGCGGGGTTGACCCACGGGTCGCACAGGATCGTCCCGGCTGCCGTCCGGATGTGGAACCCCGCGTGCCCGACGCTGGTGACCTGCACGTGTACCCGTCCTCTCGCGTGGGGAGTGCTCGGCACGAGGATAGTCGCGGCCCCGCCCGCGACCCGAGACGTGCAGGTGAGACGGCCCACTAGGGTGGTCGTCGTGGAACCCGCCTACGACACCGTCATCACCGTCGCGCGCTCGCTGTGGGCGCTGCAGGGCCTGAAGTTCACCGTCGTCGGACAGGAGAACATCCCGACCGAGGGCGGGGCCGTCGTCGCGATCAACCACACCGGCTACATGGACTTCACCTACGCCGGTCTCCCCTCCTTCCTGCACGGGCGCCGCAAGGTCCGCTTCATGGCGAAGAAGGAGGTCTTCGACTCGAAGGTGTCGGGACCGATCATGCGGGCGCTCCGGCACATCCCCGTCGACCGCGAGGCCGGCGCCGACAGCTATCAGGCCGCGGTCGAATACCTGCGCCGCGGCGAGCTCGTGGGCGTCTATCCCGAGGCGACCATCAGCCGCAGCTTCGAGATCAAGGCGTTCAAGTCCGGTGCCGCGCGGATGGCGCTCGAGTCCGGCGTCCCGATCGTCCCGCACGTCATCTGGGGCGCCCAGCGGGTCTGGACGAAGGGCCACCCGAAGAACATGGGCCGCTCGAACGTGCCGATCCACATCACCGTCGCCGAACCGATCGCGCCGGAGGGCACCCCCGAGAGCCTCACCGAGCGTCTGCACGACGTGATGGTCGAGACGCTCCACCGGACCCAGGAGAACTACGGTCCGCACCCCGCCGGGGAGTTCTGGGTCCCGGCTCGCCTGGGCGGCTCGGCGCCGACGCTCGAGGAGGCCGACGCGATGGACGAGCAGGAGGCGGCCGAGCGGGCCGCGCGACGCGCGCAGCGGTCGTCGGACTGACCCCGGATCCCCGCGTCAGAGGTCGGCGATCGCGGCGCGGTCGCCGCCGGCGCGTTTCGCCTCGTACATCAACCCGTCGGCGCGACGCTGCGCCTCGCGGAAGTCGTCGCCCGAGCGTCGCGGTGAGGACGGTTGTACGATCACGGCCGCCCCGACGCTCACGCTGACCGACAGCACCGGTGCGCCGGTCCCTACCGGTCCCGCCGGGACACGCAGGGCGGGCGCCATCGCATCGATGCGCTCGACCAGTTCCTCACGGGTGCCCACGAGGATCGCCATGAACTCCTCGCCACCGGTGCGCCCGACGACGGCCCCCTGACCGGAGGCGGCGAGCATCGCGCCGGCGAGCCGCTGCAGCACCTCGTCGCCCTCGTCGTGGCCGTGGGTGTCGTTGACGGACTTGAAGTCGTCGACGTCGACCACGACGACGGCCACCATCGCCGCCGACGACCGCGCCCGGCTCCAGGTGACCTCCAGCCCGGCCTCGACACCGCGCCGGTTGCGCAGCCCGGTGAGCGGGTCCCGCACGGACTGTCGCGCATCGGCCGACAGCAGCGTCCACGCGACGTGCGAGGCGATCGGGGCCCCGCACACGGCGGTCAGCATCGCCACCGCCCCCGACCCCACGCCGAACAGGTCGACGACGTCGGTCCGGGCCACCCGCCATGCGCTCAGGACGATGAACCAGAACGCGAACGTCAGGTGCGCGACGACCCACCGCGCGCTGACGAAGTACACGCAGATCGTGCTCGTGAGTGCGAGCAGCACGCAGCCGAAGGCACCGTCGAGCGGCGGCAGCGTCAGCATGACCGCGGCCACGCCGAGGTCCCCGAAGATCAACAGTCCGACGAAGTAGGCGCGGGCGCGCCGCGCCGTCCGCGGCATCGGCAGGCGCATGATCGCGACGACGACGATCGCCTGCAGCACGAGGATGACCAGGGTGATGGCGGTCCCCCACACCCCGCGTGGTCCCCGGGAGCTGAGCAACGCCAGGACGGACCCGAGCGCCATCATCGTCGTCGCGGCGGCGAGTGCGAACCGGAGCTGACGGTTCAGCGGCCGCATCGAGTGATGGTGGACGATCCACAGATAGTCGTACGGGTTGGTCAGCCACAGCCAGAACGCTCTCGGCCAGCCGTCGGCGATCCGCGGGCCCGTCGCCTGCGACCGCAAGCCGGTCATCCGATCACCTCCACGACGGCGCCGCGCCGTGCCCTCTCCCCGTCCATCGCCGACCATCATCGCCGCGCCAGGGGGCCTCGTTACCCTTGTTCCATGGAACCGGTCTACCGGTCGCTGGAGATCGCGGCGCACACCCTCGCCGCCGTCCAGGGCATGCGTCTGTCGATTGTGGACGAGCACAACGTCCCGTCCGAGGGCGGCGCGGTGATCGCGGTCAACCACACCGGGTACGTCGACTTCCTCCCCGCCGCGCTCGGTGTGTACCGGGCCGGTCGGCGCGTCCGGTACATGATCAAGTCCGAGATGATGGACGTTCGCGTCGTGCGCTTCCTCATCGAGCACACGCACACGGTCCCCGTCGACCGGTCGGCCGGCGGCGAGGCCTACGCGGTCGCCGTCGAGCGACTGCGGGAGGGGTTCCTGCTCGGCGTCTACCCGGAGGCGACCATCAGCCGCAGCTTCGAGCTCAAGGAGTTCAAGACCGGTGCGGTCCGGATGGCCGCCGAGGCCGAGGTGCCGATCATCCCGTGCATCGTCTGGGGATCGCAGCGCCAGTGGTCGAAGGGCACGCAGCGACGGATGGGCCGTCGACGCATCCCGGTGGCGGTGCGATTCGGGACACCGCTGCACGTCGACGCCTCCGCCGACCCCGCGACCGAGACGGAGCGACTGAAGTCCGTGATGTCGTCTCTGCTCGACGCGGTCCGTGCCGACTACCCGGAACACCCGCGCGGTGCGGACTGGGTGCCGGCGTCGATGGGCGGGTCGGCGCCCACGCTCGCCGAGGCGCACGAGATCGAGGTCGTCGAGGAGCGCGAGAAGGCCGCCGCCCGCGCCGCGAAGCGTGCGGAGAGGGCGTGAGACGTCACCGGTTCGGCCCGCCGTCGCTGATCGTGAGCGACGTCGACGGAACCCTCGTGGACTCCGACGACACCGTGCGGTCACTCACCCGTCGGACGCTCGCCACCGCCGCCGACCGCGGGGTGCCGTTCGTGCTCGCCACCGGCCGCCCGCCGCGCTGGATCGACGAGATCGCGCGGCAGCTGCCGCACGCCACGTACGCGGTGTGCGCGAACGGCGCGATCGTCTACGACATCGTCCACGACTCGATCCTGCACGCGTCCACGCTGAGCACCGATGCGCTCGCCGAGCTCGCCGAGGCGGCGCGGCGGGAGCTCCCGGGCTGCGGTCTTGCCGCCGAGCGTGTCGGCGACCCGGGTGAGGACGCGGCGAGTCCCACCTTCGTGGCCGACCCGGGTTACGAGCACGCCTGGCTCAACCCCGACCACATCGAGGTCGGGGACGACGAGGTGATCGCGGCGCCGGCCGTGAAGCTGCTCATCCGTGCGTCGTCGATGACCAGTGGGGAGATGGCCGCCCGGATGCGGGCGGCGGTCGACGGACGGGCCGCGATCACCTTCTCCACCGACAACGGGCTCATCGAGATCGCGCAGCCCGGCATCGACAAGTCCAGCGGTCTGCGGATGCTCGCCGACATCGCGTCGCTGCCGACCGACGCGGTCGTCGCGTTCGGGGACATGCCGAACGACGTCGAGATGCTCACGTGGGCCGCGCACGGTGTCGCGATGGCCAACGCCCATCCGGCCGCACGCGCCGCGGCCGACGAGGTCACCACGAGCAACGACGACGAGGGCGTCGGACGGGTCCTGGCGCGCTGGTTCGTCTGATCCGGGTCGGCGTCCCGAATGGGACGAAACCGACACCGACCCTGCCGTGGACAGTCGCCCGGGTGTAGGACACACTTGTGTGATGGACATCGCACAGAACCGTCGAAGCATCGTTCGTGCCGTTGCCGGGGGGGTCGCCGCGACCGCAGCAGTCGCAGGTCTCGTCAGCGTCGGCGCGGGTACCGCATCCGCCGCCCCGCAGGGCGAGCAGTTCTACAGCAAGACCTTCACGTCGCGGTACTACCCGACCCCGCAGAGCGCGGTGATCGGCGCCGAGGTCTCCCTGTACTTCTTCAACTCGCAGCGGCTCAACGGGAACCAGGCGTGCGTAGAGCAGCCGAACCCCGTCGTCAAGCTCGACCGTCCGGTCGGCTGGACGGCCACCGTCACGGCGCTCTGCCTGACCGACGTGGGCACCGGGAACTCCGCCGCGCCCGTCGCCGGCTGAGTCGTCGCCCAGGCGTCACCGAGGGGTGACGCACCGACCACAGGAGGACGCCCCGCCGACCGGCGGGGCGTCCTTCGTCGTCTCGGGGTCCGTGGGCGATCAGTCGTCGAGCAGGCCCAGGCGGGTGGCCCGCTCCAACACCGACTCGGCGCGACCGAGCATCGGCAACGCGCTGCCGTCGTAGAGGTCGCCGCCGTCACCGAGCTGCGCGACGGTCTCCTGTGCGCTCGCGATGTCGTCGGGGGAGGGGCCGAGCAACTCGTTCACGCGGGCCGCGTGGTCCGCGTCGAGGCACAGCCGCGCGGTCATGCCCATGCTCGCGGTCACCTGTGTCTCCTCGTCGAGGCGCTCACCGGCGTTCTTCAGGGTCGGGCCGTCGATCGGGGCGGGCAGGCCTGCCGCGCGGGACGAGACGACGAGGCGACCGCGCGCGTACGCCAGCGCCATCGGGTCGGCGGAGACGCCGGTGTCGCGACGGAAGTCGCCGAGCCCGAACGCCAGCCGCGCACAGCCGGGCCGCCGGGCGATCTCCGACGCGTTCTCGACGCCGAGCGCCGACTCCACCAGCGCCACCACCGGGACGCGGGCGCCGAGCCGTCCGAGCGTCGCCGCGATCTGCACGGGGGACTCGGTCTTGGCCAGGACGATCCCGGCGAGCCCGGGCGCGTCGGCGATCGCGGTGAGGTCGTCGGACCAGTCGGGTGTGCCCGCCGTGCTGATCCGCACCCACGCGCGGTGGGTCGAGAGCCAGGAGCGCACCGTGCGGCGTCCCTCGGGGCGCAGTGGTGCGGGCAGTCCGTCCTCGAGGTCGAGGATGATCGCGTCGGCCCGGGAGGCCGCGGCGGCGTCTAGGGCGTCGGGGGAGTCGGGGCGTCCCGGGACGAGCAGCCAACTGCGGGCGACGTCGGGGGGCGGGCGATGGTCGCCGGCCATGGGCCTGGCGTCGGCAGCGGTCCGGGGCAGAGCGGGGGCGGCGGTCACAGATCACACCTTCTGGTCGACGTGACCTCGATCATCGTGACCGTTCCCGCCCGGGGGAAGGTTGCGCACATTTTGTTCACTGTGCGCTTTCTCGCGCGTCAGACGACGAACGCGTCTCTCGCCGTCAGCCGCCCAGCGCGTCGTTCGCGGGGAAGCCGACGACCCCCTCGGCGCCCTTCGACACGAAGTCGGTGAGCGCGGATCCGGCGAGCGCGTGCGCGCCGGTCTCCGGGCTGAAGTAGACGGTCCCGTTCGCGAACTTCTGCATCGCGCCACCGACGAGCTGGATCACCGGCGACAGGACCTGACCGAGCAGTCCCGTCGGGCCACCGAGCTCGGCGATCTTGGCCGCGATGGCGGCGGTGAGGAACTGTGTCGCCGCGTTCGACGCGATCCCGCCGATGCCCTGCGTGATCGTGTCCACGACACCCGACGTCGCACCGGTCGACGGGGCCGACGTCGACGGGGTGGTGGACGGCGGTGTCGTCGTCGAGGGCGAGGTCGTCCCGCCCCCTATGGCCTTCGTGATCGCGTCGAGCACCGAGGGCAACAGTCCGCCGGACACGTCGGTCACGGCGCCGCCGAGCGGCGACCCGCCGCCGGTGCCGGCGCCACCGACCCCGGCGGGCGGGGCGACGATCCGGGGCTTCGGTTGGCCCTGCACGGTGAACCACGCCGACTTCAGCTGCAGCTTGCTGCGCACGTCGTCCCCGGTGGTCTCCACCGTGCGGCTGCTCCCCACGATGCGCACCTTGGTGGCGCGACCGTTCTCGGCGCCGAGTCCGTTGGCCTCGGTGACGGCGATGTCGCGCAGGGTACCCACGCCGAACGCGGACGCGATGCTGCCCGAGCCCACGGTCGCGGTCCAGTTGTGGTTCGGCGACTCGGTGTCGCCGTCGTCGACGACGGCGGGGAAGTTGACGCCGGCGGTGTAGCCGCCGGTCGACGACGAGAACTCGGTGAACGCGGGCTGACCGTTGACGACGCGGATCTGCCCGGCGGTCGCGTCGGCGGCGGCGTTGGTGCGCGGATCCTCCCCGGACGCACCGCCGTAGACCTGCGACATCATCGTGTCGTCGATCTTCTTGCCCTTGGCCACGGCGGCCAGCGCGTAGGTGCGGGCGGCGACGGCCTGGGCCTTGAGCGCCTCGGCGCCACCCTGGTCGGCCCAGCGGGCCGGGCTCTCCTTCGGGGTCACACCCTTCACGTAGTCGTCGATGCCGACGATGTTCACGACGCGCCCGCCGTCGAGGCCGATGGACCCGCGGTAGGCGGTGTTGTTCCCGCAGAAGCGGAGCAGCTCGTTCGCCGGCCGGTTGGTGCCCGCGGCGACGGGATCGACGACGGCCTTCGGCAGCGTCACCGTGCGCACGACGCCGCCGCCACACCCGGCCGTGATCGTGGCGGTGGACCCGGACAGGCGAACCGCCTGCCCGGGAGCCACCACCTGGCCACCGACCCTCGCCCCGGCGTCCGCGCGGACACTCGCCGTCGGCTGCTGCGTGAGCGTCACCGACACCAGCGGGTTGTCCACCTTCCCCGCGGAGGTACCGCCGTAGTAGTGGGCGAGGATCTGGTCGTATCTCCACCCGCGTTTGGCGTAGCCGAACGCGCCGTACTGGCCCATGCCACGGCCGTGACCGAAGCCGTGGCCGATCAGCGTGACCGTGTTGCCGACCGACAGGGCGACGTCGTCGGTCCGGTCGGTGAGGTGAGTCCCGGTCGCGACCGCCGAGACGACGAGGGCGGGGGCGAGACCGAGTCCCACCCACCCCCACCGTGCGCGGCTGCCGGGCCCGCGTCGCGGCGAGAAGATCCGGGGTCCACGCAGCCGTGAGCTGTCGGTGGCGCGTCGTGCCATCGGCGGGGGTCCTCACGGTCGGGAACGGAACCCCTGGGACGTTAGTGTCCGGTTTCGAGTCACAACAGCCCCACAGGATCACAACAGCATCACGAGTTACGCGACGCGCCGCGTCGGATCCCCGACGCGCCGACCGTCCCCGCCCAGGATGGGCCGGTCTGTCCGATTTCCATCCGCACCGAGGGAGTCATCACCGTGCGCCTGACATCGGCCGTGCGTCACCGCACCCGTCGACATTCCGTCGTGCTCGCCACCGTCGCCGCGGTCGTGGTCTCCAGCCCCGCGGTGGTACTGCTCGCGGGCAGCGCACCAGACGCCGCGGTCGAGTCCGGGACGCCGGCGACGACGCAGACCACGGTCCGACAGGTCGCCCTCGACTCCGTCCCCAGCATCGTCGTCGACCTCGTCCGGTCGGGACTGGCCCGCGCGGGTGTCACCCTGCCGCCGATCGACCTGTCGTCGCTGCCCGCGATCGGTGCCGGCGGCCTGCCGAAGGAACTGCTCGACGCGCTCCTCCCGCCCACCTCGACCGCGACGACGCCGCCTCCGACCCAGACCACCGATCCGCACACACCCGTCTCGGCCGACATCCCGACCGGCGCCGTGGTCAAGGAGATCACCCGCCCCGACCCGTTCTCGATGATCGCGCTCACGTGGGACGACCTCGTGGGGCGCGACGCCGCCGGCGCTGCCGCCGACGCGCTCGCCCAGACCACCGCCTACGTCCGGGCGCAGAAGGCCGACAAGTCGTGGGGGCCGTGGCTCTCGGCCGACGCCATCGACGGCGGCCCGGCGCGCACCACCACCGCGATGGGCACCGAGCCGATCTGGGTCGGCGCCACGCGTGCCGTGCAGGTCGCGGTTACCCGCGCCGGTGTCGCCACCCCTGCCCGGGAGGGCACGGTCGTACCGCCCCAGGTCGGGTCGTCGACCCCGGTGCCCGGGTCCAACCCGCAGATGACCATCGGCCCCGGTGAGATCGCTCCCCGCGCGTTCACCGTCCCGCGAGCCCCGGTGGCCGGCGACCCCCTCGCCCCGTCCGGGACCCCGGCTCCGGCCGGTCCCACGACGACGGCCTCGGGTCCCGCACCCGCGACCACCCCGTCGTCGGCGAGTCCGCTGGAGAACGTGGTGTCGACGCTCAAGGCCGCACTCATCGACCCGGGCACGGGGACGCTCAAGGGACTCGGCGGTGGTGCCGGTGGTGCCGCCGGCGTGCCGCCGGGCCAGCAGCCGCCGATCATCACCCGGGCCCAATGGGGCGCCGACGAGTCGAAGCGCTGCGACCAGCCGACCTACGACCCCGCGGTCAAGGGCGCGGTGGTCCACCACTCGGCGGGCAGCAACGACTACACCCCCGACCAGTCGGCCGAGATCGTCCGCGGGATCTACGCCTACCACGCACAGACGCTCGGCTGGTGCGACATCGGCTACAACGCGCTGGTCGACAAGTACGGACAGATCTTCGAGGGCGCGTTCGGCGGCCTCGACCGCAACGTGCAGGGCACCCACACCGGCGGCTTCAACCGCGAGACGGTGGGCGTCGCGATGCTGGGCAACTACAACGACGTCGCCCCCACGCCCGACCTGATCCGTTCGGTCGGCAGCTATCTCGGATGGCGACTGAAGCTGGCCGGTGTCGACCCGAACGGCACCGCGCAGCTCGTCTCCCAGGGCTTCAGCTCGGCGAGGTACGCGGCGGGGGAGTCCTCGAACCTGCCCGCGATCTCCGGACACCGCGACTACGACAGCACCGAGTGCCCCGGCACCCTCGGCTACGCCGCGCTCCCGGCGATCCGCGCGGTCGCCGCGGGCGACCTGGCCGCCGCGGGGTCGTCGACCCCGACGGCCACGCCCGACGCGGGAGCCGCGGTGGGCACGACCGGCACCCCGCCCTCCTCGCAGACGACCACCGCGCCCGGCGCCGAGCAGGTCCTCTCGACGACCGACACCGGCGCCATCGCGAAGAAGTGGATGTCGGAGGGCGGACCCGCCGGCGCGCTCGGCAACGCCCTCGACACCGAGAAGACCACGCCCGACGGCGCCGCCAAATACGTCGACTTCGACAAGGGCAAGATCTACTGGTCGCCGCAGACCGGCGCCCAGGTCGTGCAGGGGCTCATCGGCAGCGCCTGGGGCGGCGCCGGGTACGAGAAGTCCTCGCTCGGACTGCCCACCTCCGGCGAGTCGTCGCCGGTGGACGGGATCATCACCCAGGCGTTCCAGTTCGGGTCGCTGATCTTCACCAAGTCGTCCGGGGTCGTGATCCAGGTCGCCCAGAAATTCGTCGAGGAGTTCATCCGGAGTATGAAGTCGCAGCTCCTGCCGGGTATGGCGTCGGCCCCGGTGACGGTGCCGACGACCCAGCTGCCCGTGCCGACCACGCCTGCCGCCGTGCCCGCGTCGCCGCCCGCGGCCTGACGGGACGCGCCCAGGCGTCCGTTACCCTGAACCCCCGTGGCAGATGACCAGCAGTACGACCTGATCGTCGTCGGATCCGGGTTCTTCGGACTCACCGTCGCCGAGCGGACCGCCTCCGAACTGGGCAGGCGCGTCCTGGTGGTCGAACGCCGGCACCACCTCGGCGGCAACGCCTACTCCGAGCCGGAGCCGACGACCGGCATCGAGGTCCACAAGTACGGCGCCCATCTGTTCCACACGTCGAACGAGACGGTGTGGGAGTACGTGAACCGCTTCACCGACTTCACGAACTACCAGCACCGGGTGTTCGCCCTCCACGACGGACAGGCGTACCAGTTCCCGATGGGCCTCGGGCTCGTGTCCCAGTTCTTCGGCCGCTTCTTCACGCCCGAGGAGGCGCGCGCACTGATCGCCGAGCAGGCGGGGGAGATCAGGACCGAGGACGCGCAGAACCTCGAGGAGAAGGCGATCAGTCTGATCGGCCGCCCGCTGTACGAGGCGTTCGTCCGCGACTACACGGCCAAGCAGTGGCAGACCGACCCGAAGGAACTGCCGGCGGGCAACATCACCCGACTGCCGGTGCGCTACACCTTCGACAACCGCTACTTCAACGACACCCACGAGGGACTGCCGGTCGACGGCTACACCGCGTGGCTGGAGAACATGGCGGCCCACGAGAACATCGAGGTCCGGCTCGAGACCGACTGGTTCGACATCCGTGACGAGGTGCGCGGCGCGAACCCCGACGCGCCGGTCGTCTACACCGGTCCGCTCGACCGCTACTTCGACTACGCCGAAGGTGAGCTCGGTTGGCGCACACTCGATTTCGAGACCGAGGTGCTCGACACCGGTGACTTCCAGGGAACCCCGGTGATGAACTACAACGACGCCGACGTCCCGTTCACGCGGATCCACGAGTTCCGGCACTTCCACCCCGAGCGGGAGTACCCGAAGGACAAGACCGTGATCATGCGGGAGTTCAGTCGTTTCGCGGAGTCGGGCGACGAGCCGTACTACCCGATCAACACCCCCGAGGACCGCACGAAGCTCGCCCGCTACCGCGACCTCGCGAAGGCCGAGACCGCCTCGCAGAAGGTGCTGTTCGGCGGGCGGCTGGGCACGTACCAGTACCTCGACATGCACATGGCGATCGCCAGCGCACTGACCCTGTGGACCAACACGATCGCCCCGCACCTGCGGGACGGGACGCCGCTCGCGCAGGCGGACGCCTCGTGAGCGCGGACACGGCCGTCGACCACGACGTCGAACGCGGCGCGTCGGCGACGGCGCAGTCGCTCCTGCAGCGCGTCATCTTCCCGCGCCGGGGCGAACCGCTCGACGTGCGCGCGCTCTACCTCGTCGAGTCCGAGACGAACGCCCGTCGCGCACACGCCACCTCGCGGACGTCGGTGTCGCTCGGCGCCGAGTCCGAGGTCAGCTTCGAGAGCTACTTCAACGCGTTCCCCGCGTCGTACTGGCGCCGCTGGTCCGTGCTGACCGACGTCGTGCTGCGCGTCGAGGTCGCCTCCGGCGACGGCGTCGAGGTCGCCGCCTCCGGCGACGCCCACGCGGCGTGCCGCGTCGACGTGTACCGGTCGAAGATCGACGGCTCACGTATCGCGGTCGACGGTGATCTCGTCGAGATGGGCTCCGACGGAACAGGGGTCGTCGAGTTCACGATCGACCTCGGTCCGTTCGAGGACGGCGGGTGGATCTGGTTCGACGTCACCTCCGACACCGCCGTCGAGCTCACCGCGGCCGGGTGGTACGCCTCGACGACACCCGCGTCCGGCCCGGGAAGCAAGCGGGTCACCGTCGGGATCCCGACCTTCAACCGTCCGGCCGACGCCGTCGCCGCACTCACGGCCCTCACCTCCGACCCGCTCGTCGACGAGGTGATCGACGCGGTGATGATGCCCGACCAGGGCACCCGCAAGGTGCGGGACCAGGACGGGTTCGACGCCGCCGCAACCGCTCTCGGCGACCGGCTGCACATGTTCGACCAGCCCAACCTCGGCGGCTCCGGCGGGTACGGCCGCATCATGTACGAGGCGCTCGACCGCACCGACAGCCCGTACATCCTGTTCATGGACGACGACATCGCGATCGAGCCCGACGCGATCCTGCGGGCCCTGGCGTTGTCGCGGTTCGCGAAGGCGCCCACGCTCGTCGGCGGTCAGATGCTGAACCTGCAGGAGCGCAGCCACCTCCACTCGATGGGCGAGGCGATCGACCGCGGGAAGTTCATGTGGACCTCCGCGCCGTTCGTCACCTACGACCACGACTTCGCGAAGTACCCACTGCGGGACAGGAAGAACTCGAAGGACCTGCACCGTCGGATCGACGTCGACGGCAACGGCTGGTGGATGTGCATGATCCCGCGGCAGTGCGCCGAGGAGATCGGTCTGCCGATGCCGCTGTTCATCAAGTGGGACGACTGGGAGTTCGCACTGCGCGCGCGCAAGGCCGGCTACCCCACGGCGACCGTCCCGGGTGTCGCGATCTGGCACATGGCCTGGAGTGACAAGGACGACGCCATCGACTGGCAGGCCTACTTCCATCTGCGCAACCGGCTCGTGGTCGCCGCGCTGCACCACGACGGACCGCACCGCGGCATCATGCAGTCCTCGCTCAAGGCGTTGCTGAAACACCTGATCTGCCTGGAGTACTCGACGGTCGCGATCCAGATCGAGGCGATGCGCGACTTCCTCGCCGGACCCGAGGCCGTCCGCGACATGCTCCCGACGGCACTGCCCAAGATCGCGGCGATGCGCAAGGAGTACCCCGACGCCGTCGTGCTGCCCTCGGCGACAGAGCTGCCCCGGACCTCGGGCGAGGCGACGCAGCTCGGCCGGAACGTCCCGACGAACCCCGTCACGAAGGTCGCCGCCCTGGGCAAGGTCCTGCGGAACAACCTCCGTCGCGCCGACCCGCGCCACCACGAGGTCCCACAGGCGAACTTCCCGCCCATCGAGGCGCGGTGGTTCTCCCTTGGCCGCGTCGACGGCGTCACCGTCACGACCGCCGACGGGCGAGGTGTGGTGTACCGCAAGCGCGATCGCGACACCGCCCGGGCGCTGATGCAGGAGTCCCTGGCGGTGCACCGCGAGGTGAACGAGCGCTTCGACGAGATGCGCCGTCGCTACCGCGACGCCGCCGCCGACCTGACGAGCAAGGAGAGCTGGGCCCGTGTCTTCGGCATCGACTGAGGCGACGTCCCCCGAGGTCGACGCACTCGTCGCGATCCAGCGCGCCCTCGCCGATCGCCCCGGTGTGCTCCCCGCGGCGCGCGGCCTGTCACATCTCGGTGAGCATGCGCTCGGGTGGATCGCGGCCGCCGGCGTCGGGTACGTGGCAGCCACCGTCCGCGGTGACGACGCCGCGCGCATCCGGTGGGCACAGGCCGGGATCGGTGCGGTCGGCGCCCACGCGGCGTCGATCGCGGTGAAGCGCGTGGTGCGTCGTCGACGCCCGCACGACCCCCGTATCCGGATCGGAGTGGGCACCCCCAGCCGTCTGAGCTTCCCGTCCAGCCACGCCACGTCGACGACGGCAGCGGCGCTGCTGCTCGGTCGCGCCGCGGGCCTCCCGGCCGGGGTGCTCCCGGCCGTCCTCGTCCCGCCGATGCTGACCTCCCGGCTCGTGCTCGGCGTGCACTACCCGTCCGACGTCGCCACCGGAGCTCTGCTGGGAGCGGTGTGCGCGGCGGCGGTGACCCGGGATGACAGACTGACCGCGCGCGCGATCGCGTGGTCCGACGCCGCCGGCCGTGCCGTGCGCGGGCGCGTGCCGAGCAGGGGAGAACGATGAGCGAGGAGCCGGTCGAGACCGTCGAGGTCAAGGGACCTCCGAAGAATCTCGCGGCGGGCCTGGTCAAGGCCGTCCGTCCACGACAGTGGGTCAAGAACATCCTGGTGCTGGCGGCACCCGTCGCCGCCGGCGCGGTCGGCGACGCCGACGTCATCGCCCGCACCGCCGTCGCGTTCGTCGTGTTCAGCATGGCGGCGTCGTGCATCTACCTCGTCAACGACGCACTCGACGTCGAGGCCGACCGCGCGCACCCCACCAAGCGCTACCGGCCGATCGCGGCGGGCGTCGTGCCGCAGTCGCTGGCCTTCGTGCTGGCCGCGGTGCTCGGTGTCGGCGCGCTCGCGCTGTCGTTCCTGGCCAACTGGAACCTCGCCGTCGTCATCGCCGTCTACATCGGGATCCAGCTCGGCTACTGCTTCGGCCTCAAGCACCAGGCCGTCATCGACGTCTGCATCGTCTCGTCGGGTTTCCTGCTGCGCGCGATCGCCGGCGGCGTCGCGGCCGAGCTGCCCAAGGGCCTGTCGCAGTGGTTCCTGCTGGTCATGGCGTTCGGGTCGCTGTTCATGGCGGCGGGCAAGCGGTACGCCGAGCTGCAGCTCGCCGAGCGCACCGGCGCGAAGATCCGGAAGTCGCTCGAGTACTACACGACGACGTACCTGCGTTTCGTGTGGACGCTCTCGGCCACCGCGGTCGTCCTCTGCTACGGCCTGTGGGCGTTCTCCCGCGACCACGACGAGAACGTCTTCTACGCCGTCTCGATGGTGCCGTTCACCGTCGCGATCCTGCGGTACGCGGTGGACGTGGACGGTGGACAGGCGGGCGAACCCGAGGAGATCGCGCTCGGCGACCGCGTCCTGCAGTGTCTGGCCGTGGCCTGGTTAGTATGCGTCGGTGTCGCGGTCTATCTCGTCAGCTGAGCCCCGGGCTCCGCGCCACCCCGACGACACCTCGTCCGACTCCCGACGCCCCTCGGATCGCGCCGGGCTGATCCGTCGGCTCCCGGCGATCACCGCGTCGATCAGCACGCTGGTGGTCGCCGTCTTGTTCGCGATCGGGGCCTGGGACCGGCGGTGGATCGCCGACGACGGCCTCATCGTCCTGCGCACCGTCCGCAACCTGCTGGCCGGCAACGGCCCGGTGTTCAACAAGGGTGAGCGGGTGGAGGCCAACACCTCGACGGTGTGGACCTACCTGATCTGGTTCTGGAGCTGGGTCACCGACGCCCAGACCGAGTACGTCGTGCTGTGGATCGCGCTGACGCTGTCGGTCGCCGCGCTGCCCCTCGCCATCTGGGGCACCTACCGCCTCCTCGACCTCAAGGCGCGCGCGGGGACGGCGCTCGTGCTGCCGTTCGGTGCGCTGATCTACATCGCGCTGCCACCCGCCCGCGACTTCGCGACGAGCGGCCTCGAGGTCAGCCTCTGCATCTTCTGGGCGGCGGCCCTGTGGACGCAGATGGTCCTGTGGTCCCGCCGCGCCCCGGGCACGGACCGCGGGCGGATCCTGCTCATCGCGTTCACCGCGGGGATCTCCCCGCTCGTGCGGCCCGAGCTCGCGCTGGTCGGCGCCCTCGCGCTCCTGGTGGTGGTCGCGTCGCCGATGACCTGGCGACTGCGGGCTGCGTTCGTCGTCGTCGCCGCGGTGCTGCCGGTGGGGTACCAGATCTTCCGGATGGGCTACTACGGCCTGCTGGTCCCGAACACCGCGGTGGCCAAGGACGCCAGCGGCTCGAAGTGGGAGCAGGGCTTCCGCTACCTCGGCAACCTCTTCAGCCCGTACGTGCTGCTGCTGCCGGTGATCGTCGCCGTCGTGGCGGCGGGCGTCGTGTGGTGGACGCGCACGCAGCAGACCCGACCCCGCGTCGACGACGAGCCGGTCGCCGGTGGGCGGGTGGCGCGGCTGTCGGCCCGCCTGCGCTCGCCGGGTGCGGTCGTCGTCGTCTTCGTCGTCGGCGGCCTGCTCGAGGCCGTGTACTGGCTGCGGCAGGGCGGTGACTTCATGCACGCGCGCGTGCTGCTCGTCCCGCTGTTCCTCCTGCTGCTGCCGGTCGTCGTCATCCCGGTCGCGATCCCGCAGCTGCGGGGGTCCGGGCGGCGGGTCGCTGTCGCCGGGGTGGCCGGTTCGGTGGCGTCGGCGGCGCTGTTCGTCACCGTCGCGGTGTGGGCGGTCGTCACGTCGCACTCACCGGGCATGCACAACGGCACCGACATCGGTCGCAGCGGGATCGTCGACGAGCGGCGGTTCTACATCCAGAACATGTCGATCAAGCACCCGATCACGGCCGAGGACTACCTCGACTACCCGCGGATGCGCGCCATGGTCGAGGCGGTCGAGGAGCACTCGCAGATCGGCGGTGTGCTGTTGCCCGCCGCGGACTACGACACCTGGTATTACGACCCGCTGCCCGTTCCGCCGGCCCCCGGTGTGCCCAAGCAGCTGACGGTCTTCTTCCTCAACCTCGGCATGACGAGCATGAACACCTCGCTCGACGTCCGTGTCGTCGACCAGATGGGCCTGGCGTACCCGATCGCCTCGCACACCGAGCGGCTCGAGTACGCCCGCATCGGCCACGACAAGGACCTCGACACCGAGTGGGTGATCGCCGAGTCGGGCGCGATCGAGACACACCCGTACCTGCCCTTCTATCTGGACCAGGACTGGGTGCGTCAGGCCCGCGTGGCCCTGACGTGCCGCCCGACGCAGGACCTCATCGCGTCGTACAAGGCGCCGATGTCGCTGACACGGTTCCGTCGCAACGTCCTGCAGTCCTTCGCGTTCACCGACTACCGGATCGAACGGGTGCCGATGTACGAGTTGGAGCGCTGCAAGCTGCCGATACCGCCGGAGATCGGCCGCTGACGCCGCGTCCGGAATCGGTGGAAGACGACATTTGGTCTCGATCGAGTAACGGCGGCGCGTCCCGATGCGATACCTTCTCGGATGACACGAACCGTCGCAGGTCACGCGGCCATGACGGTTCGTCCACGGATCGCCGACAGCGGTTTGCCGCTGGCAAAGCCATCACATAGGCTCCGCGAAGGTGTCCGGCCGAGGTCGGACACCTCCGTGAGCTGCGTGAACAGCGCTCAGGACAAGAGAGTGAGCAACAGTCGATGGGTGTGACCACACCGAAGAAGCCCGCCCTGCGCGGCCTGGGACGCCGCCTCGCCGCGGTGCTCGTAGCCGCCGCGACCCTCGCCGGACTCGGCGTCGCGGTCGGGTCCGGGACGGCGTCGGCCGCCCCGGGAGTCCGACAGATCTTCATCGACGGCTGCGGGATGCCGGCGGTGAAGGTGCGCATGTGGACGCGCCCGGGCAACTACAAGACGGTCATCGCGCTCGACGGCCTGCGCGCCACCAACGACATCAGCGGCTGGGAGCACAACACCCGGATCGCCAACCTCGCCGACAGCGGCGTGAACGTCGTGGAGCCGGTCGGCGGTCTCGCCAGCTTCTACAGCGACTGGGACGCGCCCAGCAACTTCAACAACCAGCCCTACCGGTACCGGTGGAGCTGTGCGATCAACCAGAGCCTGATCCCGACCCTCGACCGCATGGGTCTCGCGGTCGGCAAGACCGGCAAGTACGCGATCATGGGCATCTCCATGGGCGGCAACTCGTCGATGATCATCGGCGCGAACAACCCGCGCATCGACCACATCTTCTCGATGTCGGGGTACCTGAACCTGTCGGCACCCGGGATGCGTGAGGCCATCCGCATCGCCCTGCTCGACGCGGGCATCGAGGCCGGTGTCGGCCCGTTCAACTCCGACTCCATGTGGGGCCCGCCCTTCAGCCCGCGGTGGCTCGAGAACGACCCGTTCGTGCAGATCGGCAAGATGCGCGGCAAGAAGGTCCGTGTCGCGTCGGGCAGCGGTATCCCCGGCGCCTACCCCACCGACCCGCTCGGGTTCGTCCAGGGCGCGCCGCTCGAGGCCCTGTCGCTCGCGCAGAGCCGCGCCTTTCAGGTGCAGGCCCTGATCAACGGGGTCCAGATCACCTCGGATTTCCCGAGCACCGGCCTGCACGCCTGGGGCTACTGGTCGGACATGGTGTTCCGCGCGCTGAACCAGGGCTGGTTCCGCGACTGACGCACCCCGGAACGTGAGTCACAGAAGTCTCACGATTCACACAAATTCACAGCAGTAACAGTGTGGCTTCCACACTTCGAGACGCCCTCCGTGTAGTTCTTCTACGCGAAGGGCGTCTCGTGCGTTGCGGGACCTTCTCGTCGAAGGGTGTGGATGGTGATGGGTGTGTGGCGGCGCGGCGTCCTCGCGGCGACCGCGATGACGGCGGTGCTGGCGATGACCGGGACGGGCACGGCACTCGCCGCCCCCGACACGGGGACCGATGCCCCGCCGAGTTCGGCCGCACCGGCGAGTTCCGCCGACCCGGCCCCCGCCCCCAACCCCGCACCGGCCGCCGTGCCGGGCGTCCGGGTGACCAACACGTTCTGGTACAGCGATCGTCGCGTGGCCATCTGGGTGTACTCGCCGGCGATGGGGCGCAACATCCAGGTGCAGCTGCTGCTGGCCCGCGACTGGAACGCCTCGCCCGCCGAGCGCTTCGCGCAGATGTACATGCTCGACGGTCTGCGCGCGCAGGAGGACCAGAGCGGCTGGACGATCAACACCGACGTCGAGGACTTCTACAAGGACAAGAACGTCACGGTCGTGCTGCCCGTCGGCGGTGAGTCGAGCTTCTACACCGACTGGAAGCAGCCCGACAAGGGCAAGACCTACAAGTGGGAGACGTTCCTGACCAAGGAACTCCCCCCGATCCTCGCGGGCCAGTGGCGCGCGAACGACGTGCGCGGCGTCGAGGGCCTGTCGATGGGCGGGACGGCCGCGATGATGCTCACCGAGCGCAACCCGGGCTTCTTCCGGTTCGCCGCGTCGTTCTCGGGCATCCTGCAGCTCTCCTCGTTCGGCATGCCGCAGGCCGTGCAGTTCGCCGTCCGGGACGCGGGCGGGTACGACTCGGCGAAGATGTTCGGCCCGCCGTCGGACCCGGCGTGGAAAGAGCACGACCCCTACCTGCACGCCGACGCGCTCAAGGGCGTCAGCCTGTACGTCTCGTCGGGCAACGGGCTCATCGGCCAGTACGACACCCCGTCGACGCTGCCGTACCTCGCCACGAACTACGCCGGCGTCGGGCTCGAGGTCCTGTCGCGGGTGACGTCGACGCAGTTCGCGACCAAGCTCAACCAGCTCGGCATCGCCGCGCAGGCCGTCTACCGGCCGTCGGGAACGCACACGTGGCCCTACTGGCAGTTCGAGATGCACCAGGCGTGGCCGCAGGCCGCGCGCGCCCTCGGCGTCGCGGCGGACACGCCGAAGTGCGGGGTGGGCGGTGCGATCAAGCCCGTCGCCGACAAGCACAAGGAACTCGGCGAGTGCCTCACGCCGGAGTACGGCGTGCCCGGTGGGCGGGCACAGGACTTCCGCGGCGGCCGCATCCTGTGGTCGTCGGCCACCGGCGCGCACGTCGTCGGCGGGGCCATCGGCGGTGCCTACGTCGCCTCGGGTGGCACCGACGGGTTCCTCGGGTTCCCGATCAGCGACGAGCTCGGCACCCCCGACCGCAAGGGCCGGCTGAACAAGTTCCAGAACGGCTACGTCTACTGGACCCAGGCCACCGGCGCGCACCCCGTGTCGGGCGCGATCCTGGCCGACTGGGCCAAGGCCGGCTACGAGCGCGGCCCGATGGGCTACCCCACGGGCGACGAGGTCGACACCCCGAACAGCAAGGGTCGCGTCCAGGGGTTCCAGCTCGGTGCCTACTACTGGAATCCGACGACCGGCGCGCACTCGGTGCAGGGGAAGATCTTCGAGAAGTACGGCAAGACCGGCTACGAGGACGGCTATCTCGGCTTCCCGACGTCGAACGAGCTCGGCGTCGCACGGGGCGGACGCTTCACCCGCTTCGAGGGCGGCAACATCTACTGGACGCCGACCCTGGGGGCCTTCGCGATCCCGACCGGGAAGATCTTCGACGCGTGGGGCCAGGCCGGCTACGAGGGTGGGCGTCTGGGCTACCCGATCAGCGACCAGTTCGCGATCACCGGCGGCAACCGGGTGAACTTCGAGCGCGGGTACATCGAGGAGATCAACGGCACAGCCGTCGTCCACTGAGACGAACCCCCGCCCCCGGCTCACCCGGCGTGATCCCGCCCGCCGGTAGCCTGGCGGGCCGGTACCGACGAGAAGAGGAGCAGATGGGCACGACGCGCGTACGTCTCGGAGCAGCTGTCGCAGGGATCGCGGCGGTGGCCCTGCTCGGGGCCTGCGGCAGCGGGGACTCGACGGTCTCGGCGCCGGCGAGCAGCTCCGACGACGCGACGACCGCCGTCACCTCGTCCGCGCCGGCGTCGTCCTCCACGTCGGAGGACCCGTCGGTCGACCCGTCCGCACCGGTCGGTGGCTCGTCGCTGCCGGCGACGGCGCCGTCGGGGACGAGCTCGGCCCCGGCCGGCTTCCCCGGTGGTGCGGCGGCCCCGCAGGGCAGCAAGGGCGAGGCGTTCCTCGCCGAGCTGAAGCGTGAGGGCGTCACCGTCCCCAACGACCCCGACAACTCGATCGCGCTCGGTGCGGCGGAGTTCGTGTGCGCCGAGAAGGCGCGGAACACCCCGGCGGCGCAGGTCAAGACGTTCGTCACCGCGATCGTCGGGTCCGGCACCACCGACGCCGCCGCGGCGTCGGCGAACGCCGACAAGGTGATCGCCGCCGCGAACAGCAAGTACTGCGGGTAGTCGGTGGCCGGCCGTCGTACGCGGTCCCGTCGGCGCACCTGGGTCTGGGTGCTGCTGGGCGTGGCCGTTCTCGCGATCATCGCGATCATCCTGGTGATCGTGCTGATCATCGGACTGCTGCGCCCGTCGCCGGGCGGTCCGGGTCTGCCCGGTCAGTCGCCGTCGTCGAGTGCGCCGCGCGCCACCGCGCAGCCCGCCGACTGCCCGGACGTGCAGGTGGTGGTCATCCCGGGGACGTGGGAGTCGTCGGCGACCGACGACCCGTACTCGCCGTCGGCGAACCCGAACTCCCTGATGCTGAAGATCTCGAAGCCCCTGCAGGACGCGTTCCCGGACTCGCGCGCCGACGTCTACACGGTCCCGTACGTCGCGCAGTTCCGGAACCCGACGAACCCCGCCGACCGTACGACGGACTACAACACCTCGCGTGCTCAGGGCTCCCAGCGGGCACGCGCCGAGATCCAGCGGGTGGCCGGCAGGTGCCCGCTCACGGGCTTCGTGCTCATGGGCTTCTCGCAGGGCGCCGTGATCACCGGTGACATCGCCTCCGACATCGGCAACGGCCGCGGGCCCATCTCGGCCGACCAGGTGCTCGGCGTCGGACTCATCGCCGACGGCCGCCGGCAGCCCGGCGAGGCGCAGTCGGTCGGTCCGAACCCGAACGGTGTCGGCGCGGAGGTCGCGCTCGGCGGGTTCGGTGGCATCGTCCCGGGCATCGCGATGACCGGCGCCCGCTCGGGGGGTTTCGGCGACCTGAAGGACAAGACGTGGTCGTTGTGCGCGCCGGGTGACCTGATCTGCGACTCGCCGACCATCGTCAACCCGATCGAGGGGTTGTCGAAGATCGCCGGGGCGCTGAACAACCCCGTCCACGCGATGTACGCGACGACGCGCTACTGGGACGACGACGGGGCGTCGGCGACCCGGTGGATGTTCGGGTGGGCGCGGTCGCTGATCACCGACGCGCCGCGACCGAAGCACAACTGACGCCCCCGGTCGGGGACACCGCACGCCGGAGGGATTCGCCGGGTTTGGGTCGGCCCCGGTCGCGCCACTATCGTGACCACGTTCTGCGCCTGCACGGCCTCCGCGCGCCCACGACGAGAACGGGAGAACGATGACGACGAGCGACAGCACCTCCTCGCCGCGACCCTTCCGCTTCGCGGCCGGTGGTGAGGGCAACCGCGACGAGGGCGGTGCCCGCAAGTTCGTCGCGCTGGCGCAGCGGGCGGAGGAGTACGGCTTCGACACGTTCGCCATCCCCGACCACCTCGAGAACCAGGTCGGTCCGCTCGCCGCGCTCGGCGCGCTGAGCCAGGCGACCTCGACGATCCGTCTGGCCACCACCACGCTCGCCGCGGGTCTGCGTCACCCGGTCGTGCTGGCCAAGGAGGCCACCACCATCGACGTCCTGAGCAAGGGCCGCCTCGAGTTGGGCATCGGCGCGTCGTGGCTGCGTGAGGACTTCGACGCCGCCGGCATCTGGTTCGGCACCCCCGGGGAGCGGCTGGCGCAGGTCGACGAGGCGCTGACGATCCTCGACGTGTTGATGCGCGGCCAGGAGTGCACCTTCCACGGCAAGTACTACGACGTGGAGAAGGTCGTCGGTGCGCCCCGGCCGCGGCAGGGTCCGCGCCCGCCGATCATGGTCGGCGCCGGTGGACCCCGCATGCTCGAGATGGCCGCCAAGCACGCCGACATCATCTCCGTGGCGACGGGCTCGACACCGGACGGTCGTCTGAAGCTGTCGGACATGACGATGGCGAAGACGGTCGAGCGCGTCGACCGCATCCGGCAGGCGGCGGGGGAGCGGTTCGAGGACATCGAGCTGAACTGGACGATCGCCACGATCCTCGTCACCGACGACCGGGTGTCGACGGCGGAGATGGTGCTCTCGGCGATCGACTCCGGCTTCCCGCCGAACATGGCCAAGGACGCCGACCTCACCGTCGACGACATCCTGTCCTCGCCGTACATCATGGTCGGCTCGTTCGAGGAGATCGCCGAGCAGATCCGGCTGGTCCGCGAGCAGACGACGATGTCCTACGTCGGCGTCTTCCCCACCCAGATGGACGCCTTCGCCCCGGTGATCCCGATCCTGCGCCAGGGCGAGCCGTGACCGCTCTGTCGGGTCAGTCCGCGCAGGCCTCGATCATGCCGGTACTATGCGGAAGGTTTGTCGCACAGTCGGACGACGCGGGGTCGGGGCCCCACGTACCCGATGTGCGCACTCATGCACGGACGTACACGGGAACGCTGGGGGGCGGGTCCACGGTCAGGGCGTTGTGCCTGCTCCGCGGTTCCCGAGATCGAGGGCCGGTGCGACATGCGGTCGGCCCCGAACACGCGACGCGACGGGACGGGGCGGAACATGTCAACAGGAGTACTGATGAAGCGTGAGTTCTCGGACTTCCTCGACGAGAACGGGTACCTCCACATCGCCGAGGAGGACACGCTCGTCGACTACGTCGAACGCAACGTGGTGGAGAAGGCCGACACCCTGGCCTACCGCTACATGGACTACAGCCGAGAGCGCGACGGCGAGGCCATCGACCTGACCTGGGCGCAGTTCGGCAAGCGGCTGCGGGCCGTCGCCGCGCGCCTGCAGCAGGTCAGCTCCCCGGGTGACCGTGTCGCGATCCTCGCGCCGCAGTCGCTGGAGTACGTCATCGGCTTCTTCGCCTCCCTGTACGCCGGCAGCATCGCGGTCCCACTGTTCTCGCCGGACGAGCCCGGCCACACCGACCGGCTGCACGCGGTGCTCGGCGACTGCTCGCCGAAGGTCATCCTGACGGCGACGAAGTCGGCCGAGGCCGTCCGCGACTTCTTCAAGCCGCTGCCCGCCAAGGAGCGCCCGCGCGTCATCGCCGTCGACGCCGTGCCCGACTCCGTCGGCGAGACGTGGAAGCGCCCCACGCCCAAGCAGCACGACGTGGCCTACCTGCAGTACACGTCGGGGTCCACCCGGACCCCCGCCGGTGTCGAGATCACCTACGAGTCGGTGGGCTCCAACGCGCTGCAGATGATCAACGCCCTGGACCTGAACGAGAACTCGCGCGGTGTCACCTGGCTGCCGATGTTCCACGACATGGGCCTGCTGACGGTGATCGTCCCCGCGCTGGGCGGCAAGTACATCACCATCATGAGCCCGGCCGCGTTCGTGCGACGCCCGGGCCGGTGGATCAAGGAACTGGCCGCCGCGGCCGACGGTGCCGAGACCTTCGCCGCCGCCCCCAACTTCGCCTACGAGCACGCCGCCGCCCGCGGCCTGCCGCGTGACGGCGAGGAACTCGACCTCAGCAACGTCATCGGACTGATCAACGGCAGCGAGCCGGTCACCGTCAGCTCCATGACCAAGTTCCGGGATGCGTTCGAGCCCTACGGCCTGCCGAAGTACGCGATGAAGCCGTCGTACGGCATGGCCGAGGCCACCCTGTTCGTCTCCGCGCCGCCGCGGCACCGCGAACCCAAGGTCATCTACGTCGACCGCGACGACCTCAACGCCGGCAAGTTCACCGTCGTCGAGAAGTCGGCACCGAACGCCGTCGCCCAGGTGGCCTGCGGCCAGGTCGCGGCGAGTCAGTGGGCCGCCATCGTCGACCCCGAGACCGCGAGCGAGCAGCCCGACGGCGTGGTCGGCGAGATCTGGCTCAACGGCATCAACCTGGGCCACGGCTACTGGGGTCGTCCCGACGAGTCGCAGAAGACGTTCCGCAACGTCCTCGAGCACCCGCTGGAGAGCGGCAGCCACGCCGCGGGCGCACAGTTCCCGGACCGCTGGCTGCGGACCGGTGACTACGGCGTCTGGTACGACGGCGACCTGTTCATCACCGGCCGGGTGAAGGACCTCGTCATCGTCGACGGCCGCAACCACTACCCGCAGGACCTCGAGTACAGCGCGCAGGAGGCCACCTCGGCGCTGCGCCCCGGGTTCGTCGCGGCGTTCGCGGTGCCGGCCAACCAGCTGTCGCCCGAGGTGTTCGCGAACGCCTCGTCGGGCATGAAGCACGACCCCGACGACGCCTCCGAGCAGTTGGTGATCGTCGGCGAGCGCAACACCGGCAAGCGCCAGGACCCGCAGGAGGTGGCCGACGCCGTGCGCGCCGCGATCGCCCAGCGTCACGGTGTGATGGCCCGCGACGTGCTGATGGTCCCGGCGGGGTCGATCCCGCGGACGTCCAGCGGCAAGATCGCCCACACCGCCTGCAAGAACGCCTACATCGACGGCACGCTGCGCGGGGGGTACACGCAGACCGCGTTCCCCGACGCGCCGACCGACGACTGACACGCGAGACCGATCGACAGGACGAGATGTCTGAACTGAACACCGGCGCAGCACATTCGGAGGGGACGGGGGACCCGGACGACGCCGTGCGCCCCGCGGGGCAGGGTCCCGAACCGGTGACCGGGGACGAGGCGACGACCGTCGCCGACAGCCCCCACGGCACCGCCGGCGAGACGGCCGGTGACCTGACCGTCGCCGAGTTGCGGGACTGGCTGCGGCAGTGGGTGTCGACCGCGACCGGGCTGCCCGTCGAACAGATCTCCGACGACCGCCCGATGGAGGAGTTCGGTCTCGCGTCCCGCGACGCGGTCGCGATGGCCGCCGACATCGAGGACAAGACCGGTGTCCTGCTGACGGCGACCGTCGCCTACCAGCACCCGACGATCGCCTCGCTGGCCAAGCGCATCATCGAGGGCGACCCCGACGCGGATGCCGACACCGACGCCGACGCGCAGTTCTACCTGCGCGAGCGTGCCGCCGACGACGACATCGCGATCGTCGGTGTCGCGACGCGGTTCCCGAAGGCGGGCCACACCCCGGAGTCGACCTGGGACCTGCTGATCAACGGGCGGGAGGGTGTCTCCGACCTGCCCGAGGACCGGTGGACCGAGTTCCGGGCCGAGCCGCGTCTGGCGCAGGTGCTCGCCGAGTCGAACGTCCACGGCGGCTACCTGGACGACGTCAAGGGTTTCGACGCCGACTTCTTCCAGATGTCGCCGCGCGAGGTCGAGATGGTCGACCCGCAGCAGCGTCTGGCACTGGAGTTGACGTGGGAGGCGCTCGAGCACGCCCACATCCCGCCGAGCGACCTGCGCGGCGGACAGGTCGGCGTGTTCCTGGGCAGCTCGACGAACGACTACCAGATGATGGCCGTAGCCGACCCCGAGTCGAACGGTGACACCGCCGCGTACGCGCTCACCGGTACGTCGACGTCGATCGTCGCCAACCGCGTCTCTTACTTCTACGACTTCCGCGGACCGTCCATCGCGATGGACACCGCGTGCTCGTCGTCGCTGGTCGCCGTGCACCAGGCGGTGCGCAGCCTGCGGTCGGGTGAGACCGACGTCTGCGTCGCCGGTGGCGTGAACATGCTCCTGTCGCCCGCGGCCACGCTCGGGTTCGACAGCATCGGCGTGCAGGCGAAAGACGGTCGCATCAAGGCGTTCTCGGCCGACGCCGACGGCATGATCCGCGCCGAGGGCGGCGGTGTCGTGATCCTCAAGCGCGTCGCCGACGCCCGCCGCGACGGTGACACCATGCTCGCGATCGTCGCCGGATCCGCGGTCAACTCCGACGGCCGGTCGAACGGCCTGCCCGCCCCGAATCCGGAGGCGCAGGTCGACGTGTTGCGCGCCGCCTACCGCGACGCCGGCATCGACCCCCGGACCGTCGACTACATCGAGGCCCACGGCACCGGCACCATCCTCGGCGACCCGATCGAGGCCGACGCGCTGGGACGCGTCGTCGGGCGCGGTCGTGACGCCGACAAGCCGGCGCTGCTCGGTTCGGCGAAGACGAACTTCGGTCACCTCGAGGCGGCGGCCGGGTCGGCCGGGCTCATCAAGCTCGTGCTGGCGCTGCAGAACGACAAGCTCCCGCCGTCGCTGAACTACACCGCGCCGAACCCGTACATCCAGTTCGAGGCCACCCGGTTGCGGGTCATCCCGGAGGCCGCCGACTGGCCGCGCTACAGCGGGCACGCCGTCGCGGGCGTGTCCGGCAACGGCTTCGGCGGAACCAACGCCCACGTGGTGGTGCGGGAGGTGCTGCCGGAGGACCTGCGCGAGCCGACCGAGCAGACCCCGGCGCAGGAGATCGCGGCGGTCGCCCCGCAGGCCACCAGTCCCGCCGACGTCGACGACGACCTCGATCCGTCATCAGCGAAGCTCAGTGACGACCTCGATGACGACGAGTTCCTCACCGACGCCGAGAAGGCGGCGATGGGGATGTTCGCGGCCTCGACGCCCGCCGTCGAGGAGACCCCGGTCGCCCAGGCCGATCCGCTGGCCGACTACGCCCCGGTCACACGTGAGGGCATGGTCGTCCCGCTGGTGATCTCGGCGTTCCTGCCGTCGCGGCGCCGCAAGGCCGCCGCCGACCTCGCCGACTGGCTCGAGTCCGAGGAGGGGCGCGCGGCGTCGCTGGTCGACATCGGTCGCGCACTGGCCCATCGCAACCACGGCCGGAGCCGTGCCGTCGTCATGGCCCACGATCACGACGAGGCCGTGAAGGGCGTCCGCGCCGTCGCCGAGGGCAAGGCGTCGCCGCTCGTGTTCTCCTGCGACTCACCGGATCCCGCGTCCGCGGTGTGGCTGCTGTCGGGCTTCGGCAGCCAGCACCGCAAGATGGCCAAGCAGCTGTACGGCGAGAACCCGGTGTTCGCGGCGACCCTCGACCGCGTCGACGAGTTCGTCCAGAACGAGCTGGGCTACTCGATCGTCGAGATGTTCCTCGACGACTCCCAGACCTACGGCATCGAGACCGCGCAGGTCGGCATCTTCACCATCCAGGTCGGTCTCTTCGAGCTGCTGCGTCACCACGGCGCGCAACCCGGTGTGCTGGTGCCGCATTCGATGGGCGAGGCCTCGGCCGCCTACATCAGCGGCGGGTTGTCGCTGGAGGACGCCACCCGCGTCATCTGCCAGCGCTCGCGGCTGATGGGCGAGGGCGAGTCGATGCTCGAGGGCGACGACATCCGCCTCATGGCGCTGGTGGAGTACAGCGCCGATGACATCACCGGGGTCCTCGAGGACTACCCGAACCTGGAGATCTGCGTCTACGCCGCGCCGACCCACACCGTCATCGGCGGTCCGGAGGCCCAGGTCGACGCGATCGTCGCCCGCGCCGAGTCGGAGGGCAAGCTCGGCCGCAAGCTGCAGACGAAGGGTGCGAGCCACACGTCGCAGATGGACCCGCTGCTCGGTGAGCTCGCCTACGAGCTGACCGGCATCGAGCC
This sequence comes from Williamsia serinedens, assembly GCF_024171725.1. Classification (GTDB taxonomy): domain Bacteria; phylum Actinomycetota; class Actinomycetes; order Mycobacteriales; family Mycobacteriaceae; genus Williamsia_A; species Williamsia_A serinedens. The sequence continues at coordinate 254,775 of NZ_JAMTCG010000002.1, read as the reverse complement.
GCTGCGTCCGACCGTCGGCTTCTACAGCTCGATCGACCGGGAGACGTTCTACCGCCCGGGATCCGAGCCGGTCCACACCATCGAGTACTTCACCAAGGGCCTGCGGCACAGCGTGTGGTTCTCGCAGGCCATCGCGAAGTCGGTGGAGAACGGGCACCGCACGTTCCTGGAGTTGTCGCCGAACCCCGCCGTCCTGATCTCGGTCGCCGCGGTGACCTTCGACGCCGGTCTGCACGACGCGGAGCTCATCGAGACGTTGCGCCGCAAGGAGGACGAGAGCCTCGGCGTCGTCACCGCGCTGATGAAGCTGTACGTGCACGGCCACGCCGTCGACGTCGCCAGCCTCTTCGGGGCGGGTGAGTACGCCGACATCCCGCGCACGCGCTTCGACCGCAAGGAGTACTGGCTGCGCACCCGTATCGGTGGCGGCAGCGGCGCGGACCGCGTGCCGGGCGCGCACGTCGCGCTGCCGGACGGACGCCACGCCTGGGAGGTGTCGGCGGCGGCGGTCGCCGATCCGCGCGCCCTCGTCGGCGCGGCGGCCGGGCAGGTCCTCACCGACGTGTCGGTCGGCGCGGCCGAGCAGTACGCCGAGATCCCCGCGGCGGGGACGCTGACCACCACCTTCACCGCGCATCCCGGTGGCGGGTCGCTGCAGGTGCACGCCAAGGACGGCTCGTCGTTCACGCTCCTGATGCACGCGGTGGTCACGGGCACCGCGCTCGGCGCGACACCGGTCGCCGCCGAGCCGGCCGCCGTCCCCGGCGCGACCGAGCAGTCGCCCGGTGAGGCCGCCCGCGCGTCGGGCTTCGTCGACGAGCGCGTCGTCACCGAGTCGGAGATCGTCGAGGACATCGGTCAGCGGTGGAGCCCGGACAGCGGGCAGTCCGTCGACGACCGCGTCGCGCTGATCGTCGCGGAGTCCATGGGCTACGAGCCCGAGGACCTGCCGCGCGAGATCCCGTTGATCGAGCTGGGTCTCGACTCGCTGATGGCCGTGCGGATCAAGAACCGCGTCGAGTACGAGTTCGACATCCCGCAGCTGCAGCTGCAGGCCATGCGACAGGCCGACCTGCGTGACGTCGTGAAGTTCGTGACCTACGCGGTGGAGCACCGCGACGAGGTCGCGGCCATCGCCGAGAGCGGCGACGGTGCCGTGCTCGACACCGCGGCGATCGCCGAGTTGATCGACGCGGCGCCGACGTCCGAGCCGGCTGCGACGGAGACCCCGGCGACTGCCGAGACACCTTCCGCACCACCGGAGCCGGTGGCGGAGCCCGCGCCGGCCGCCGAGCCGGCCCCGTCGGCGCCGTCGCCGGCGGCCCTGGTCGACCAGGCTGCCGTCGCGGCTGCCGCCGGTGCCGACGTGCCCCCGCGGGACGCGGCCGAGCGTCTGACGTTCGGTGTGTGGACGAAGGTCACCGGGTCGTCGCCGGGCGGCATCTTCACGAAGCTGCCCGTCCTCGACGAGGAGACCGCCGAGCAGCTCACCGCGCGTCTGTCGGAGCGTGCCGGTGGTGAGATCGACATCGAGGACGTCCTCGACTCGGAGACCATCGAGGACCTCGCGTCCTACGTGCGGGAGCATCTCGAGGGTGGCGCGGTCGACGGTTTCGTGCGGTACCTGCGCACGGTCGACGGCTCGACACAGCCTCCGCTCCTGCTGTTCCACCCGGCCGGCGGGTCGTCGATGGCCTACGAGCCGCTGCTGAAGCGGCTGCCGGAGGATCAGCCGGTGATCGGTTTCGACCGCGTTGAGGGGACCATCGAGGAGCGCGTCGAGCAGTATCTGCCGAAGCTGCTCGAGGTCGTGCCGAACGGTCCGTACATCCTCGCGGGCTGGTCGCTGGGCGGAGCCCTCGCCTACGGATGTGCGCAGAAGCTGCGGGAGCTGGGCAAGGACGTCGCGTTCGTCGCCCTGATCGACGCGGTCCGGCCCAACGGCTCGTCGGAGGAGACGACCGAGGAGAAGCGGGACCGCCTCGAGCGGTACATGGCGTTCGCCAAGCGCACCTATGGCGTCGACGACGTGCCGGTGCCGATGGACCGTCTGGTCGACGCCGACGACGAGGGCCAGTTCCGCATCGTCATGGAACTGCTCCAGATGAGCAACGCGAAGATCCCCGGCGGGATCATCGAGCACCAGCGGACGTCGTTCCTCGACAACCGCGCGCTCTCGACCATCGAGCCGGGCGTGTTCGACGGCAAGGTCGTGCTGTACCGCGCGGACAAGATGCAGGACGGCGCGATCGAGCTGGAGCCGCGCTGGGCCGACATCCCCGAGGACGGACGCTGGGGCGAGGTCGTCGACGATCTGGAGATCGTGCACATCGGCGGCGACCACATCGCGATGATCGACGAGCCGTACGTGTCGCGGATCGGGGCGGACCTCTCGGCCCGTCTGGCCCGGCTGACCGCCGACGCGAGCGCATGATGAGCCGGTGGGATCCGCAGGGGTCCCACCGATCACCGACAGGAGACAGCGACTGATGGACACCACCGCGGCGAAGCTGGCCGACCTGCGCGAGAAGCTGCGGGTCGCGGAGAACCCCGGGGGCGAGAAGGCCGACGCCAAGCGTGCCGCGAAGGGGATCCCGTCGCCGCGCGAGCGCCTGCGGATGCTCTTCGACCCGGGGACGTTCGTCGAGATGGGTCAGCTCGCCAAGATGTCGGGCAGCGACTCCACCGGGTACGGCGACGGCGTGGTGACCGGACACGGTCTCGTCAACGGTCGACCGGTCGCCGCGTTCAGCCACGACCAGACCGTGTACGGCGGCACCGTCGGAGAGGTGTTCGGCCGCAAGGTGTCCGCGATCATGGAGTGGGCCGGCAAGATCGGCTGCCCGATGGTCGGCATCAACGACTCGGCCGGCGCACGCATCCAGGACGCCGTCACCTCGTTGGCCTGGTACGCCGAGATGGGCCGCCGCAACGACCTGCTGTCCGGCCTGGCGCCGCAGGTCTCGATCATCCTGGGCAAGTGCGCGGGTGGCGCCGTGTACACCCCGGCGAACACCGACATCCTCGTCGGCGTCAAGGACAAGAGCTACATGTTCGTGACCGGCCCGGACGTCATCAAGCAGACGACGGGCGAGGAGATCGACGCCGACGATCTCGGCGGTGTGCACAACCAGGCGCGCTGGGGCAACATCCACCACGTCGCCGACACCGAGCAGGACGCGTTCGAGTGGGTGCGGGAGTACCTGCAGTACATGCCGTCCACGGCACACGAGCAGCCGCCGGTCATCAACCCCGGTCTCGAGCCGGAGGTCACCGACAGCGACCGCCTGCTCGACGACTTCCTGCCCGACAACGACAACGCCGGGTACGACATGCGCGACATCCTCATCCGCATCTTCGACGACGGCGCCTTCCACGAGGTCTCGGAGATCTTCGCGCCCAACATCATCACCGGCTACGCGCGTGTCGACGGCCGCGCCGTCGGGGTCGTCGCGAACCAGCCGAGCGTGATGGCCGGTGTCCTCGACACCGACAGCTCGGAGAAGGCGACGCGGTTCGTGCGGATCTGCAACGCCTTCAACATCCCGCTGGTGTTCGTCGTCGACACCCCGGGGATCCTGCCGGGTGTCGCCGAGGAGGCGAAGGGCACGATCCGCCGGTCGGGCAAGTTCCTCTTCGCCTACGTCGAGGCCGACGTGCCCAAGGTGACCGTGGTGGTCCGCAAGGCCTACGGCGGCGCCTACGCGGTGATGGGTTGCAAGCAGCTCGGGGCCGACATCAACTTCGCCTGGCCGACGGCGAAGATCGCGGTGATGGGTGCGGAGTCGGCCGCCGCGATCCTGACGCGTCGGCAGACGGAGAACGCCACGCCGCACGAGGCCGACAAGATTCGTACCGACTTCATCAACTTCTACAACACGATGATGGCGACGCCGTACCTCGCGGCCGAGCGCGGCTATGTCGACGCGGTGATCGAGCCGTCGCAGACGCGGCTGCAGCTGCGGAAGGCGTTGGCGCAGTTGCGGGACAAGGACACCTTCCGCACGCCGCGCAAGTCGCTGCTCATGCCCGTCTGACCCCGGGACACCGGCACACACCACACGGGACCGCCCACTCCTCGAGTGGGCGGTCCCCTTCGTCGAGTGGGCGGTTGCGGACGTCGACTGGGCTTTTACGGAGGTCGAGTGGGCGGTTCAGGCGCCCGGCAGTGACACCAGTCCCTGCTGGGCGACGGTGACGAGGAGCTCGCCGGCCTGGTTGTACAGCGACATCCGCGTCGACGCGAGACCGTTGCCGGCCTCGGGCGAATCCTGCACCAGCGCAACCCATTCGTCGGCGCGACCGGGCGCGTGCCACCACATGGCGTGGTCGAGGCTGGCGGTGACCACACCCTCGTCGGCCCAGGCCGCGCCGTGTGCGCGCAGGACGGGCTCGAGCAGCGTGTAGTCGCAGATGTAGGCCAGCGCGATCTGATGCAGGACGGGGTCGTCGGGAAGGCGGTCGTAGGCCTTCACCCACACGACCTGCCGTGGGTCGGTCTGCCGTGCGTGCGCGACGTAGACGGGATCCTCGACGTGGCGGACGTCGAAGTTCCGCTCGCGCGACCAGTAGTCGCCGTCGCGGACCCGTGCACCGTCGACGGCCTGCTCCGAGGTCGGGAGACTTTCGGGGTCGGGCAGATCGGTGGGCATCGGCGCGTGATGGGTCACGCCGTGCGCCGGCTGCGTCTGGAACGACGCGAGCGCGGTGAACGTCGTCTTGCCACCCTGCTCGCCGCGGACCGCGCGGGCGGAGAACCCTCGTCCGTCGCGGAGGCGGTCGACGGCGTACGTGCTCTCGACCTGCACGTCGGCGCCGCGGAGGAAGTACCCGTGGAACGAGTGGATGCGCCGGTCGTCGTCGACGGTGCGCGTGGCGGCTGCGACGGCCTGGGCGAGGGTCTCGCCGCCGTAGGCGCGTCCCGACGGGATCACCTGGTGCACGGCGCCGAACCGGTCGTCACCGAGGTCGGTGAGATCCAGTGCCCGGAGCATGCCCGCGCTGCTGTACGGGATTCCGGGAGCCGCTGCGGTGGTGGAGGACTCGGTGGTGCTCATGCGCGACGGTATCCCGCCAGGGAGGAGTCCTCGACGTCGTCGAGGTTGACCACGATGTTGTCCGGGGTGCGACAGGTGAGCCACACGAGCTCCTCGGTGGTGCTCATGTTCGCCTCGACGTGCGGCATGTACGGCGGGACGAAGACGAAGTCGCCGGGGCCCATGTCGACGTACTCGGTGTAGTCCTCGCCGAAGTAGATCCGGGCGCTGCCGGTCAGCACGTACCCGCCCGTCTCGGCCTCACCGTGGTGGTGGGGGAGGGAACGATAGCCGGGCTCGTTCGAGACGCGCCCGAACCAGATCCTCGTGGCCGGGGTGTGCTGCGGGCTCACACCGGACACGCGCACGGCGCCGCCGGACTGCCCGGTCTCGGTGTGCTCCTGCCCGGCGCGGGTCACGACGGGGACGACCTTGTCGGTGTGCGTGCTGGTCATCGTGCTTCCTCTCGGTGCTGGCCCGCGAGCTGCGGGTGGTCGGTGGTGTCGATGCGAATCGTGTTGCGCAGCAGTCCGATGGACTCGATCTCGGTCTCGACGACGTCTCCGTCGGCGAGGAACCGCTGCGGGTCACGCGCGGCCCCGACACCCGAGGGAGTGCCGGTCAGCACGATGTCGCCGGGGCGCAGCGGCGTGAACGCCGTGATGTGGACGAGCAGATCGGCGGCGTCGAAGAGGAGGTCGTCGGTCGTCGCCGACTGCACCGTCTCGCCGTTCACGCGACACTCGATCCGCAGTCCCGCGGCCGGGTCGACCTCGACGACCCGGTCCCCGATCGGTGTCGTGGCCTCGAAGGCCTTGCCCGGCAGCCACTGTCCGGTCTGGCGCTGCCATGCGCGGACCGAGATGTCGTTGGCGACGGTGTACCCGGCTATCGCGTCTCGTGCGGCGGCACGGTCGGCGTGGCGGAGAGGTGATCCGACGACGACGGCCAGCTCGGCCTCCCAGTCGACGGTGTCGGCGGCGAACGCGGGGACGACGACGTCGTCGCGGGGGCCGGTCAGCGTGTCCGCGAACTTGGCGAACAGCGTCGGGAAGCGCGGGAGGCCGTGCCCCATCTCCTCGATGTGGGCGCGGTAGTTGTGACCGCAGCAGATGACCTTCGTCGCGGGGGTCACCGTCAGGGGCGTGCCGACCACGGGCTCGTCCTCTCGCCGTCGAATATGCTTTGAACGTTACGACCGACAGAATGACACGATATAGTCCGTCTGGCAACGGGTGCTGAGTACGCCCGCCCCACACCCCGGCAGGAGACCGCGATGACCGTCGAGCACATCAATCCCGCGACCCTCGCGAAGCCGTCGGGCTTCGCCCACGCGACCAAGGCGAACGGGATCGTGCACCTCGCCGGACAGACGGCGATGACCGCCGACGGCGCGATCGTGCCCGGCGGGATCGTCGAGCAGTTCCGCCAGGCGTTCACCAACCTGCTCACCGCGCTCGAGGCGGCCGGCGGCACACCGTCGGACCTGCTCTCGGTGACGATCTACCTCACCGACATCCCCGACTACCAGGCCAACGGCAGGGAGATCGGGCGGATCTGGCGTGAGCTCGCCGGCACCGACTACCCGGCGATGGCCGGGATCGGCATCACCGAGCTCTGGCAGAAGGAGGCGATGATCGAGATCGCCGGGGTCGCCGCCGTCGGCGCCTGAGTCACCTCGTCTCAGCGACGCAGCGTCTCCATCGGCGTGCAGCCGAACCTCTCGCGGTACGCCCGGGCGAACCGTCCGAGGTTGCCGAACCCCCAGGTGTGGGCGACGTCGGCAACCGTGGTGCCGTCGCCGAGGTGTGCCTGCACGAGGACCTCGTGGGCGCGCTGCAGCCGGTGGTCGCGCAGGTAGGCCGTCGGGGTGGTGTCCAGGTGCTGTCGGAACCCGACCTGCAGGGCGCGGACACCGACTCCCGATGCCCTCGCGATGGACGAGAGCGTGACGTCCTGTGCCGCGTTGCGTTCGATGAACTCGACCGCGGCACGGAGGTGGCGTGGCGCCACACCTGCACCGACGATCCCGTCGCCGTCGATCGCGGGGTGCGTCTCGACGAGCAGTCCGGCCATCATCCGGGTGAACTGTGCTGCGAGGAGCCCGGATTCGACGAAGGGTCCGCCCCGTCGCGCCTCTCGCTCGGCCATGTCGACCGCGCCGAGCCACGACCGTGCGGCCTGGACGGAGACGGCGGCCTCCAGGGAGAAGCGGGCGTGTCGAACGGGGTCGACGCCCCGGTCACGGATGCTGTCGTCGACGACGGCCGCCGGGAGTCGGACGGTGCGCAACTCGCAGGAGTCGTGCCACTCGAGGGTGAACTCGCGCAGCGCGTCGAAAACGACCGTCTCGCCGGGGGTCACGGTGCGTGCGGCGCGACCCGACCGCACGGTGAGCGCGCCGCGTACCGGGGTGGAGGCGAGGACCCAGCGACCCAGCGGGCCGGGCTCGACTCCGACGTCGGCGCCGTAGGACAGGTGGTGCACCGCGACGTCGCCGACCGTGGTCTCGGTCTGCACGGCCCGGAACCGCTCGCGTCCGCGGCCCAGGTTCAGGCGGTGTGGGCAGTAGGCGGAACCGACCATCCCCGCGGCACGGTCCGGATCGCGGGTGTCCACCGTGACCCGTGGGCTCCTCGTCTGCGTCATACGGCCTCCTGTGCGCATCCCGGCCATCGGCGTCGCGCAGCGGCTGGAACGGTCCTGTGGTGCGGTTCTACGTTCCTCGTCACCGATGCGCAACAGATGCGTACCGAGGAGAGGAATCACGATGGCGATGTATGTCCTGGTCCACGGCTCGTGGCACGACGGTCCGCTCTGGGGTCCGGTGGCCGAGCAGCTGCGCGCCGCCGGTCACGAGGTCCACACCCCGACGATCGCCGGCCACGGCAACGGCGTGCCGAAGGACGTCGACCACGACGACTGCGTCGCGTCGATCGTCGACTTCGTCGTCGAGCACGACCTCTCGGGATTCGTCCTGCTCGGCCACAGCTTCGGCGGGACGGTCATCGCCCGCGTCGCCGAGGAGATCCCCGAGCGCATCGAGCGACTGATCTTCTGGAACGCCTTCGTCCCGCAGCCCGGCAACAGCCTGATGGACGAGGTGCCGCCGCACTACCGCGAGATGTTCGCCGGTCTCGCCGCGGCGTCGGAGGACAACACGGTGCCGATGCCGTTCCCGGTGTGGCGGGACGCGTTCATCCAAGACGCCGACCTGGAGCTCGCGCAGTCGACGCACGCACAGCTGTCGACCGAACCCTTCACGCCGTTCACCGACAAGCTGGACCTCCAACGCTTCTACGCTCTCGACATCCCCAAGAGCTACATCAACGCGACCGAGGACACCGCGCTCCCGCAGGGCGAGTGGGGCTGGCACCCGCGTATGTCCGGCCGTCTGGGTGCGTTCCGGCTGGTCCAGTTGCCCGGGAGCCACGAGGTTATGTTCACGAACCCGGCGCTGCTGGCGGCGAAGATCGTCGAGGCCGGGCGGCCCTGACCGGACGGGGCCGTCAGCGTCGGCCGACGGCCCCGGCGTGCAGGACGTCCATGGCGAACTCCCGTGCGGGCCCGCCGAGCCGCGCGTTGAGGTCGGCGAACATCTGCTCGGCCACCTCGCCGTTCCACCCCCGCGGCAGCACCTCGAGCGGCAGGCCGGGGTCGAGGTAGGGGAGGCGACGCCATGCCGTCAGCATCGGGACGTAGGCCACGAACGCCTCGGTGGGGTCGGTGATCGTCGCGTCGACGAGCGGCCGGTGGCGGCGGATGAAGTCGGCGTACGCGGCGGCGACGGCGTCGAGGTCCCACCAGCGCGGGACGCGGGTGCGGAGTTCCTTCACGCCGAGATGGTCGGCGCGGAAGAGTTCGACGTAGTCGGCGAGACCCTTGCGCCGCAGCATCGACAGCGTCTCGTCCGCCAGCTGCGACGGCGCGATCCACGTGCCGGGCGACACGGTCCCGAAACCCAGACTGCTCAACGACGTCCGCAACGTGTGCCGTTTGTCGCGCTCGTTCTCCGGGATCGAGAACACGAGCAGAAGCCAGCCGTCCTCGAGGCGGGCGCGACGTCGGTCGAAGATGCGGACGTCGCCCTCGGCGAGCGCGTCGAGTGTGGACGACGACAGTTCGTAGCCGGCGACACCGCCGTGCCGAAGACCGTGCAGGATGTCGCGGCGCTTGAGTCGCGACACCGACGACCGCACCGACTGCCCGTCGACACCGAGTTCCTGCATCAGTCGGATCAGCCCGGACACCGGTAGCCAGTTGTCCTCGCTGCGTGCGTAGAGCCCGTAGAGCGTGACGATGAGATCGCGGGGCGCGATGTCGGCCGGGGCGGGCGCGACGGTGTTCGTCACCGACATGGGACCACCTTAAGTCCGGGGCGCCCCTGGCCGACGCTCGGTGTTACATGTTTATGTCGTGTCTATCGCGACCGTCAAGATTCGTGCATACTGAGCGCACCGACGAGACCTGAGACCCTGGAGGGCAGATCCGTGAGCGCACCGACATCGGCCGCGACGGACACACCCGGTCCGCTGACCGGCTCCGCACATGTCGACACCTTCTGTCGAGACAACCTGCCGCCCGCCGACCTGTGGCCGGAACTGCGGTTCGAGCTCCCGGAACTGCAGTACCCGGAGCGACTGAACTGTGCGACGGCGCTTCTCGACGGGGCCGTCGCGCGCTTCGGGCGTGACCGGCGGTGCATCGTCACCCCGGCCGCGACCTGGTCGTACGGCGACCTCCTCGACCGCGCGAACCAGATCGCGCACGTGCTCGTCGACGATCTGGGGCTCGTCCCGGGCAACCGTGTCCTGCTGCGCGGCCCGAACACGCCGTGGATCGTGGCGTGCTGGCTCGCGGTCATCAAGGCCGGCGGCGTCGTGGTCACCACGATGCCGCTGCTGCGGACCCCGGAACTGACCAAGCTCGTGGACCTGTGCCGTCCGTCGATCGCCCTGTGCGACCACCGGTTCCTCGACGAACTGCTCCCCGTCGACGTCACGACGACAGCGTTCGGCGCCAGCGGTGTGGGCGACCTCATCGCGCTGGCGGCATCGAAGTCGGTCGAGTTCGACGACGTCGACACCGCCGCCGACGACGTCGTGATGTTGGCGCCGACATCGGGCACCACGGGTGTCCCCAAGGCCACCATGCACTTCCACCGCGACGTCCTGGCCAACGCGGACACGTTCGCGCGGCACATCGTCCGGCCGACCCCCGACGACCTGTTCACCGGGACCCCGCCGCTGGCGTTCACCTTCGGACTGGGCGGGCTCGTCGTCTTCCCGCTGTGGGCCGGCGCCGCGACGCTGTTGCTGGAGAAGCCCGCGCCGGGTCAGTTGGCCGACGCGATCGAGCGGTTCGGGGTGACGGTGCTGTTCACCGCCCCGACGGCATATCGCGCGATGCTCAGGACCGACCGGCCCGAGGCGTTGCGGTCGCTGCGGCGGTGCGTGTCCGCGGGGGAACACCTGCCGGCCGCCGTGTGGCAGCAGTTCCACGAGCGCACCGGCGTCCGCATCATCAACGGAATCGGCGGCACCGAGATGCTGCACATCTACATCTCCGCCGCCGACGACGACATCCGGCCCGGGTCGACCGGACGTGCCGTGCCGGGCTTCACCGCGAAGATCGTCGACGCCCTGGGCGAGGACGTCCCCGACGGGCAACCCGGTCTGCTCGCGGTCCAGGGCCCGACGGGATGCCGGTACCTGGCCGACGAACGCCAGCGCGACTACGTCAAGAACGGCTGGAACCTGACCGGCGACACCTACACCCGCGACGCCGACGGGTACTTCTGGTACCACGCCCGCAGTGACGACATGATCGTGTCGTCCGGCTACAACATCGCCGCGCCCGAGGTCGAGTCGGTGCTCGACCAGCACCCCGACGTCGTCGAGTCCGCGGTGATCGGCCTCCCCGACGACGAGCGCGGGATGATCGTCCACGCGACCGTCGTCGTGAAGCCCGGTGTGGCTCAGGACGAGACGACGATCCGCGCCCTGCAGGACTTCGTCAAAGCCACTGCCGCTCCGTACAAGTACCCCCGCAGCATCGCCTTCGTCGATGCCCTCCCGCGGACCGAGAGCGGCAAGCTCCAGCGGTTCAAGCTGCGGCAGAACTGACCACCCCGAACTCTCGACGAGGAGACATCATGAAGATCGCCATCGTCGGCGGTGGACCCGCCGGCCTGTACTTCGCCGCGCTGACCAAGCAGCTCGACCCGACCCACGACATCACCGTGTGGGAGCGCAACGCCCCCGACGACACCTTCGGATTCGGCGTCGTCTTCAGCGACGAGACCCTCGGCGGCATCGAGCACGCCGACCCCGAGGTGTTCGCGGCGATGTCCGCGCAGTTCGCCCGCTGGGAGGACATCGACATCACCTACAAGGGGACGATGCTCACCTCCGGGGGCCAGGGTTTCGCGGCCATGAGCCGCAAGGAGCTCCTGCGCGTGTTGCAGCGTCGCTGCGCCGATCTCGGAGTCACCGTGCACTACAGCACCCTCGCCCCCGACGTCGACGAGCTCCGCGCCGGGTACGACCTGGTCCTGGCCTCCGACGGCGTCAATTCCGCCATCCGCGCACGCTTCGCCGACGAGTTCGGCCCGAGCCTCGACGCCCGGCACAACAAGTACATGTGGCTCGGCACCGACCGCGTCTTCGAGGCGTTCGAGTTCTTCATCTGTGAGACCCCATACGGCGTGATGCAGATCCACGCCTACCCGTTCAGCGACAGTCGCAGCACCTTCATCGTCGAGATGCACGAGAAGGTCTGGGAGAAGGCCGGGTTCGGCGACTTCGCCGATCAGCAGTTCGCGCCGGGTGAGAGCGACGAGAAATCGATCGCCCTGGTGCGCGACATCTTCCGCGACATCCTCGACGGCCACGAGGTGTTCGTCAACAACTCGAAGTGGATCTCGTTCACCACCGTGCGCAACCGGAACTGGGTGCACGACAACCTCGTCCTCATCGGCGACGCCGCGCACACCGCGCACTTCTCCATCGGCTCGGGGACCAAGTTGGCCATGGAGGACGCACTCGCCCTGGCCGCCTGCATCCACGAGAACGACACCCTGCCCGACGCGCTCGCGGCCTACGAGGCCGAGCGTCGCCCGGTCGTGGAATCCGTGCAGCGCGCCGCCCAAGCCAGCCTGGAGTGGTTCGAGTCCATCGCCGACTACACCGATCAGGACCCCGAGCAGTTCGCCTTCAACCTGCTGACCCGCAGTCGGCGGATCACCTACGACAACCTGCGTCTGCGTGACGACGAGTTCGTCGACGCGATCGACGGCTGGTACCTCGCGCAGGACCCGTCGATCAGCGAGTCGCGACCGCCCATGTTCTATCCCTACCGGGTGAAGGGTCTCGAGCTGAAGAACCGGGTCATGGTGGCCCCGATGGACATGTACTCCGCCGTCGACGGGGTCCCCGGGAAGTTCCACCTCGTGCACCTGGGCAGCAAGGCGCTCGGCGGTGCCGGCCTGGTGATGACCGAGATGGTCTGTGTGTCCGAGACCGGCCGCATCACACCGGGCTGCACCGGCATCTACACGCAGGCGCAGCGCGAGTCGTGGCGCGAGATCGTCGACTTCGTCCACGACACGACGACCGCGAAGATCGCGATCCAGATCGGCCACTCGGGTCGCAAAGGCTCGACGAAGCTGATGTGGGAGGGCATCGACGACCCGCTGGAGGACGGCTGGGAGGTCGTCGGGCCCTCGCCGTTGCCGTACGGTCCCGACAGCGCCACACCCCGCGAGCTGGGTGCCGACGAGCTCGACGGCCTGTGTCAGCAGTTCGTCGACGCCGCCCGCGCCGCCGCCGACATCGGTTTCGACCTGCTCGAACTGCACTGTGCGCACGGCTATCTGCTGTCGTCGTTCCTGTCGCCGCTGGCGAACACCCGCACCGACGAGTACGGCGGGTCGCTGGAGAACCGGATGCGTTTTCCGCTGCGCGTCTTCGACGCGGTGCGTGCTGCATGGGGCGAGGACAAGCCGATCTCGGTGCGCATCTCGGCCACCGACTGGGCCGAGGGTGGCATCACCATCGACGACGCGGTGCAGATCGCCCGCAAGTTCGCCCGCCACGGTGTGGATCTCATCAATGTCTCGTCGGGTCAGGTGGTCAAGCACGAGAAGCCGGCCTTCGGGCGGAGTTACCAGACACCCTTCGCGGATCGGATCCGCAACGAGGTCGGTCGCGAGTACGGCACCGGCATCATCGCCGTCGGGGCGATCTCGTCGTACGACGACGTGAACTCGGTGCTCCTCGCCGGTCGCGCGGACCTCGTCGCCATCGGTCGCGCGCACCTGTACGACCCGCAGTGGACGCTCCACGCCGCGGTCGAGCAGGAGTACAGCGGTCCCGGCGCTGACTGGCCGAACCCGTACAAGGCCGGCAACCGCAAGCCGCCGAGCGGCCGCACCGACGGCCCGCCCCCGCGCCTGGAACTCGTCCGATCCCAGGGCCAGGCCGACCGTCGCCGGCGCTGGATCCCGAACGCCTGACTCGTCCGCGAATCCGTAGCAGTTCGTGTCGCTGGGCGACACGAACTGCTACGTCTGTGTCTGCACGATTCCGGGTACGAGAAATCCGTAGCGATCCTTCCCGCTCAGCGGGAACAATCACTACGGATTCGTCGTATCAGTGACTCGCGAAGGCCTCGTGGAGCCACCAGGCGCCGCCGTCGGGGGCGACCTTGGCGTCGAGGAGTATCGGTCGGTCGCGGGGCCCGGCGACCCAGGCGCGCAACGGTTCCAGGTCGTCGACGGTGCGGACGGTGTGGGCCTCGAACCCGACACCGCGGGCGAGGGCCGCGACGTCGGTGTCGGGGAACGTCACCGTCGACAGGTCGGTGTCCGGGTACTCGTCGCCACCGAAGTGGTGAACCTCGGCGCCGTAGGCGCTGTCGTTGTAGCAGACGACGACCATCGGGAGACGCAGTCGCGCAACGGTCTCCAGCTCGGCGGCGCTCATGAGGAGCCCACCGTCACCGGCTGCGACGACGGGCAACCGGTCGGGCTGCGCGAGCGCCGCGCCGATCCCTGTCGCGAGCCCGAGTCCGATCGACTGGAACGCCTGCGTGAAGCAGAAGCCGTTCTGATCCGGCACCGAGATGTGGGTGCTCGGATACCCCATGAAGTTGCCCGAGTCGATCGACAGGATCTTGTCGGCCGGCAGGATGTCGTCGAGCGCGATCGACAGCACCCGCGGGTCGATGTGCGTGTCCGTCGAGATGTCGTCGACGGGAACGTCCCGCCACCGCGACGACGCCGCGATGCGGTCACCGACTTCGGTGGTCCGATAGCGCTGAGCGCCGGGGGTGAGGCGGGCCAGCACGTCCTCGGCGGTGAGTCCGACGTCCCCGTGCACGGCCAGCTGCACCGGACGGTGCTTGCCGAGCGCGGTGCGGTCGTCGTCGACCTGCACCACGACGGTCTCCTCGCCGATCAGGCGACCGTGGCGCATCGTCCACATGTTGAGGGCACAGCCCCACGCGACGATGAGGTCGGCGTCGGCTATCAGCTCGGCGGTCGTCGGGGACGAGAAGCCGCCGGAGATGCCCAGCGACCACGGGTCGTCGTGGAACAGGCCGTTGGCCACCGCTGACGTCGCGAGCAGAGCACCTGCGGCCTCACCGAGCCGTCTCAGCGGCTCGGCGTGCGCCCGGGAGCCTCGCCCGCACACGAACACGGGGCGCTGCGCGGATCCGATGATCTCGACGAGCCGGGCGACGGCGTCGGAGTTCGGCCGCACGGGAGCGACGGGCGCGGCCGGCGGGATCGGTGCGACGACGGCCGGTGCGGCCTGGACGTCGAGGGGCATGTGCAGGACGACGGTCCGACGCTCGTCGAGGGCTGTCCGGTAGGCACGGGCGGTCTCGGCGACCGCGGTGGCGGCCGACGTCAGGCGCATCGAGATCGCGCCGACTGCGGTGGTGATCGCGTCCTGGTCGATACGGAAGTTGGAGTGCAACGACGACGCGGGCGTGTCGGCGGCCAACACCAGAAGCGGGGTCCGACTCTTCGCCGCCTCCCCGATCCCGGTGAGCGCGTTCGTGAACCCGCACCCCTGGTGCAGGGTCACGACCCCGACCCGGCCACTCATCCGCGCGTACGCGTCGGCCATCGTCGCCGCACCACCTTCGTGACGTGCTGCGGCGTAGGGGATCCCCCGCGCCACGAGCGCCGTGGTCACGTCGAAGTTGCCGCTGCCGACGACCCCGAAAGCCCGGTCGACCCCGAGCGTGACGAGGACGTCGGCGACCACATCAGCGGTCGAACTCGTCGTCACCGCGGACGAGTTGAGCGTGGAGGTCATCGCTGGACCATCGCGAGCACTCGGGCGGGGCTGCCGGAGCCACCGACGATGGGGAGGGGAGCCACGACGACGACGGCGCCGGTCGGGGGGAGTTGGGCGAGGTTCTGCAGCTGGGTGAGGCCGAACTTGCCTGCGCCGAGGAAGAAGTGGTGGCAGGGGAACATGGGGTCGAAGCCGGCGGCGACGCCGGCGTCGGTGCCGACGGTCTCGACGCCGAAGCCGAACAGCGATGTCTCGTGGGCCAGCCACTGCGCGCACTCGACGGACACGCCCGGGGTGTGAGAGCCGGTGTCGTCGACGTTCAGGAATCGGTCGGAGTCGGCGGAGCGCTCGTCCCAGCCGGTGCGGAACAGCAGCCACCCGTTCTCGGGCAGGGGGCCGTGCTGGTCCTGCCATGCGAGGACGTCGTCCTTCTCGAGGAGAAAGTCGGGGTTGTCGGCGACACGGTCGGAGACGTCGAGGACAACGGCCGGCCCGATGAGGCGGGAGACAGGGGCTGAGGTGATGTCGCCCTTGTCCTTGCCGGTCGCCCAGTGGTTGGGGGCGTCGACGTGGGTGCCGACGTGCTCACCGGTGTGGATGTTGTTCCAGTACCAGCCGGGGCCGGAGTCGTCGTAGGCGCTGATCTGTTCCAGGGAGAAGGGGATCGTGTTCGCGAACGGTTCGGGGAGGTGCAGGATCGGCGTCGACGCCTGCAGGGGTGCGGTGAGGTCGATGACCTCGATGCTCCCGTCGGCGACGGCGGCGACGAGCTCGGAGAGCTGGGTCATGGTGTGTCCTCTCATCGGTGGGTGAGCATGCCGCGCAGGCGGTCACGCACGCGGGTGGTGACGGGCGGGGTCGTGAGCGACTGGGCGACGATCACCCCGGATCCTCCCCCGAGTCCCGGCCCGGGGTGAGTCGATGCGCCGATGTGCCACAGACCTGGCACGGCGGTCCTGTGTGATCCACGGCCGACGGCCGGCCGCCACAGGAAGTTCTGGTCGAGTTCGGCGCTGCCGCCGTACGGATCGCCGTTCTCGGCGTTGACGTTGTGCGCCTGCAGGTCCGGCGGGGTGATGGTGTCGATCCCGACGATCGACGCCTGCAGACCGGGGGCCTGCTGCTCGATCCGGTCGAGGACGCGGTCGACGTAGGCGCGGGTCACGTCCGGTGTCCACCGACCGTCGGCGTGAATCGTCCCGGCAGCGTCACCGATGGGTGCGAAAGGGACCTCCTGCAACTGGATCCACAACGACCCCGCGCCGTCCGGTACCCGGGACGGATCGATCACGAACTGCTGACCGACGACGACCGTCGGGGTACCGGGCAGCAGCCCGGCCTCGGCCTGGGCGCAGGCGACGGCCGTCGTCGCCGAGCCGTCGGACAGGTGCACCAGGGGAGTCGCGTCCAATCGGCTGTCCCGCCATCGTGGTGCGCGATCGAGCGCGACATGGATCTGCATGGCCGCGCGCCCGGGTCGAAACCGTCGGGCGACGGTGGCAGCGCCGCCGGCCACCTCGGACGGCAGCAATTGCCCGTAGAGCGCACCCGGCGAGACCGAGGCGATCACCGCGCGCGACGCCCGGAAGCGTCGACCGTCGGCGAACCTGACACCGACAGCGCGACCACCGCTCACCTCGATCGCCTCCACGTCGGCGCCGGTCTCGATGACGACACCACGCTCGACGAGCAGGGACCGGAACGCGTCGACGAATCGTGCTGCGCCCCCGGCGACGATCGGCAGGCCCGCGCCGTGCATCGTCGCGGCGAAGATCGGGATCATCAGGCCGCCGGACGCGCTGTCGGGGGCGAGGCCCGAGTGCAGGAGCCACGGCACCCAGAGGCGGTCGACCTCGGTGCCGACGAACTCGCGTCGGCACCAGCCCCGTCCGCTGCTGACGGCGTCCCGCACCAGGGCCTCGACGCCGTCGACCCTGTTCCGTCGTAGCAGGCCGGTCACCGCGGACACGGTTGCACCACTGCGGAACTCGCTCCCGAGGATGCCGCCGATGAGATCCACGTCGGCACCGAACGCGTCCAGCGCCTCGAGGTACCGCCTCTGGTCGGCGGGGTCGGCGAACTCGGTGCGCGACGGGTCGCGGTGTGCGACGGTTGCGCGACCGTCCGCGGCGACCGACGCCGTGACGAGGTCGTCGGTGTTGCGGTACTCCAGCCCGTGCCGGTGCAGGTCGTCGCCGAGCTCCGCGTAGGCGCCGCCGGTGACGAACAGCGGATGCCAGGACGAGTAGGTGTCGTGGACGTAGCCGGGGACGGTGCGTTCGCCGCTGTCGATGAACCCGCCGATCGACTCGGACCGTTCGACGAGTCGCACACTCCAGCCGGCGTCCGCGAGCAGCGCGGCCGCGACGAGGCCGTTGATGCCCGACCCGACGACGACGGCGTCGGTGGTGTCACCCATCGCCCCTCCTTCCCCGGCCCGACCGGGCCGGCCCATGCGTGCGTCCATCCTCATTCGACGCCTCGCGTGCACCCCCGTGCAAGCAACCGTGCGCGGCGTGGACAACGCCCGCGCAAACGGGATAGTCCCAGCTCAGAGGCATGGCTAACGTCGCCGACACGCCAGCGCCGCGCCGGCGCGACGACCACCCGACCAGGAGGCAGCGAACAATGAGGACCGCGATCATCGGGGCCGGCTTCGCCGGTCTGAGCAGTGCGAAGGTGCTGCGGGAGTGTGGCATCGACGTCACCGTCTTCGACCGCACACCCGACGTCGGTGGGGTGTGGAGCGAGACGCGCCGCTATCCGGGCCTGCGCACACAGAACAACAAGGGCACCTACGCCCTCTCCGACCACCCGATGCCGAAGTCGTTCCCGCAGTGGCCGACCGGCGAGCAGGTGCAGAGCTACCTGCAGGACTACGTCGACAAGTTCGACCTGGGCGGTGCGCTCCGGCTGTCGACCGAGGTGATCTCCGCGGAGCCGCGCCCCGAGGGCGGGTGGGACCTCACCACCGCCCACGACGGGTCCACGTCGACGGAGAGCTTCGACCATCTCGTCGTCGCGAACGGCATCTTCTCCCGCCCGCGCCTGCCGGAGATCCCCGGTCTCGACGAGTTCCGCGCGGCCGGTGGACAGGCCATGGCCGCCAGCGACTTCCACGACCTCGACGACGCCCGCGGCGAGAACGTGATCGTCCTCGGGTACGGCAAGTCGGCGTGCGACGTCGCGGTCCCGATCAGCGACGTCGCCGGCACGACGACGGTCGTCGCGCGTCAGCTCCTGTGGAAGATGCCGCGCAAGCTCGGTGGCCTGCTCAACTACAAGTTCCTCATGCTCACCCGCATGGGGGAGGGACTGTTCCGGTACATCGAACCCGTCGGCTTCGAGCGCTTCCTGCACGGTCCGGGCAATCCCGTCCGCAAGTCGATGATCGGCTCGGTGCAGTCGGTGATCACCCGGCAGCTCAAGCTCAGGGAGATGGGCCTCGTCCCGAACGGCACGTTCGAGGACATCGCCCGCAGCACCGTCAGCCTCGCGACCGAGCGCTTCTACGAGCAGGTCGTCGACGGGAAGATCGACGTGCGGCGGGACGCCGAGGTCGCCCGCCTCGTCGTCGACGACGCCGGCCGCTGGGCCGAGCTCACCACCGGCGATCGCATCCCCGCCGACGTGATCGTCGCGGCGACCGGCTTCCACCAGGAGGTGCCGTTCTTCTCCGCCGAGATCAACGACGCCCTGACCGACGACCGCGGCAACTTCCAGCTGTACCGTCAGATCTTGCCTCTCACCGTGCCGGACCTGACGTTCGCCGGCTACAACTCGTCGTTCTTCTCCCCGCTCTCGGCGGAGATGTCGGCGGTGTGGATCGCGGCGCACCTGCACGGCGCGCTCGACCTGCCGTCCGTCGACGAGATGCGTGCGCACATCGACCGTCGGCTGGCGTGGATGGAGGAGAGGACCAACGGCAAACACGCTCGCGGCACCAACATCATCCCGTTCTCCATGCACAACATCGACGAGGTGCTTGCCGACCTCGGACTCGATGTCGGCAGAGGCACGAAGATGATGCAGTGGCTCGCACCGGTGAAGCCGGGCTCCTACAAGTCGGTCACCGCCAAGCTGCGCAAGCGGCTGGGGACCACGCCCGCCGGTGCCGACGCGCGAGGCCTGAAGCTGGCCGGCTGACAACGCCTCCCGCGACCTACCTCGACTCCCGCGACTGTGATCACGGTCGCGGGAGTCGATTCCAGTCGCGGGAGCGCTCGCGCCGACCTCAGGCCGAGAAGCGCTGGAAAACCCTCTCGTTGGCGTCGTCCCAGGAACGACCCATGTCGACACTCCCGTGCCCCGACGTCTCACTGACCACAAGTTCTGAACCCGGCCACGCCCGGTGCAACAACCAGGGCGTGACGACCGGGCCGGACACGTCGTGTCGCCCGTGGATCAGGACACCGGGGATCTCAGCCAGCTCGCCGGCGCGCTCGATCAGCGGCGGGTAGCAGAAGCCGTCGTGAGACCAGATGTACGACGTCAGGCGGACGAACGCGTGTCGGAACCGGTCGTCGTCCCAGCCCGACGGCCGCTGGTGGGGTGAACGGCCGATCGCGACGTGGGTGTCCTCCCAGCGTGCCCATGCCCACGACGCCGCATCGCGGATTGCGGCGTCGTCCGACTCCATCAACGCCGAGTACACCGTGACGAGTCGGTCGCGGCCCTTGACGTACCCGAGGCCGGCACGCTCGGCGTGACCCGCGAACCGGTCCCACTCCTCCGGGTACAGCGCACCGACACCTTCGGTGATCCAGTCGACCTCCCACCGTCGTGTCGCCGTGACGGCGACACAGACGATCCCGAGCACGCGGCTGGTCGAGACCGATCATCCGCGCGCGACTCAGGTCGACATGATGCCGGTACGCGCCGGATCCGAGGCCGCCACCCGGCCCGCCGTGGAGGTACACGACCGGAACCCCGGACGGATCGCCCCATTCCTCCCAGTAGACGCGGTGGCCGCCGCCGACGTTGACGAGCCCGTGGTCGCGGGGCGTCTCGCCGGTCACCGTCAGGGCCAGAAGACCTGACCGCCCCGGAAGTTCTGGCCGAACCGGTTGCCGATGCGAAACTCGTCACCGGTGGGCAGGCCGAGAGGGCCGCCCGGTCCTCCGCGGACCACCCACCGGTTGAGGATCTCGCCCCAGACGACGTGGGTGCCCGTGGTGGCGCCGTAGTAGATGTTGCCGCCCTGGAAAAACTGCTTGCGGCCCTTGCCGTTGGCGTCGAGCTCATCGGTGGTGGGCCAGCCGAGGGGGCCACGCTCCCAATTCCTCGTCCCCCACTTCACCCGGATCGCCCCGCCGATCTGGTGGGCCACACCGCCGGACACGCTCGCCTTCCAGTAGAACGCGGTGTCCTTCTCGAACGTCTGGAACCGGCCGTAGGCGGCGGCCGGGCGCTCATTCGACGTCGGTGCGCCCCACTTCTCCTGGCCGCCGGTCGCCTTGTAGGCGTCCAGGATACGGCCGCCGACGGTGAATTCGCCGTAGGTCTCGTCGGCGGAGGCCACCGCCGTCTGGCCGGCACCGACGACGGCCACCGCCATCGCCGCGACGACCGCTGCTGTCAGACGTTCCTTGATGCGCATCGTGAGGTCCTGTCGTTCGTTCGGTGCCGTCCACCGGCTCGTACGAACGCTATCGAGGACTGTCGGACGTTTGTTACGGACACTCAGGACATGTCGGGCGAACGCACGACATTCACTCGGCGAGACGCGGGATGGCCGGCACCGCCTGCTCGGGCCCCATGGCCGAGTAGCCGCCGTCGACGGCGTAGTCGGCGCCGGTGACGAACGACGCCGCAGGAGAGGCGAGGAACGCGACCACCTCGGCGACCTCACCGGGATCGCCGACGCGGCCGGGGAAGTGGAAGTCTGCGGCGACGGCGTCCGTCTTCGCCCGGTCGCCGCCGGAGAGGCGGTCCATGATCGCCGACCAGGTCCAGCCCGGCGACACCGAGTTCACCCGGATGCCGTCGGCGGCGTAGTCCATCGCCATGGAGCGCGTGACCTGGACGACGGCTGCCTTGCCTGCGGGGTAGAGCCACCGGCCGGTCTGCGCGACCTTCGACGAGATGCTGCCGAAGTTGACGATCGCCCCTGAGGTCGCCGCGAGGTGCGGGCGCGCCGCCTGGGCGACCATCACGGCGCCGACGACGTTGACGTCGAACGCCTCCGTCCACTGCGCCCGGGTCGAATCCGCTCCGTCGTCGACGTAGCTGCACGCGAGGTTCACGACGACGTCGATGCGCCCGGTCGCGGCGACCACACCGTCGATCAGCGCTGCGATCGACGCGTCGTCGCGGATGTCGGTGTGGGTGAACGTGCCTCTCCCGCCCAGCGATTCGGCGACACGCGTCCCGCCCGCGTCGTCGATGTCGGCGACGACGACGTGCGCCCCTCGGTCGGCGAACAGCTGCGCGACGGCCTCACCGATGATGGTCGCGCCGCCGGTGACGATGACGGTCTTCTCACTGAACACGGCTGCGTCTCCTCGTCCGCGGCACCCACGGCCGCCCTCACCGGAGATGCAACGCCGACGCCGCGCGGCGCGCTATCCGGTCGACGCGGAGGCTGTCCGCCGAACGCGGATTCGGTGGATCAGCAGCGGGCCAGGGTCTGCGACGGACTCTCGCCGTAGGTCGCCCGGTAGAGCGCGGAGAACCGGCCGAAGTGGCTGAACCCCCACTGCAGTGCGGTCTCGGAGACCGTCGTCTCGCCGGGATCGGACATCGAGAGCGCGCGGTGGGCCGCGTCGAGGCGGATGGATCGCAGCACGGCCATGGGTGTGCTCTGCAGGTCCCGCGCGAACGCCTCCTGCAGCGACCGCACGCTGACGTGCGCGACGCGGGCAAGCTCGGGAGCGGTCCACGGGTGGCCGGGGTCGGCTTCCATCGCCTGGCGGGCCACGTCGACACACCGCGTCGACGGCGTCCGCTCCCGGCGCCGCGGCAACGCGACGGTGTTGGCCTGGATGTCGAACAGACCGCCTATGACCATCGTCTCGAGCTGGGAGGAGATGATGGGCGACCCGGAGATGTCCGCGCCGTCGTCGATGTCGTCGCGCAGCCAGTTGACCAGCCGCAGCCAGCTCTTCACGGCCGGATCGGTGAGGTCGAGGTGGGGCGCGAAGCGCACGGCCCGCCCGGATGTGTCCCCGAGGACGTCGCGCGCGTAGTCGCCGACGGCGTCGCGCGACAGGTAGACGAGCAGTTGTTCGCAGTGGTCGGACCAGATCATGTCGGTGGCGAGCGTCGGGGAGGTGACCGAGGCAGTGGCGACCGTCGACGCGACCTCGTCGCGCCCGACCTGCACGGTCGCGGTGCCGGCGAGAGGGATCTGCACCAGGTAGAAGGTGTCCATGGTGCCCGGGGTGATCCGCACCTCGGTCCCGTAGCGCAGGTAGTTCAGGCCGACCGCCCCGCGCTTGCGGCCGTTGTGGACGGTGTCGAGTCGCGCCCCTCGTCGCGTCACCGCGAGCTGGTGCGGGCAGAAGACGTCGGCGATGCGGCTGCGGGCCTCGTCGAGGTCCCGCGTGCGGACCAGGTTGTGGCGGGAGAGCAGTGCAGGCATGGCGTGTCCTGAAGTCGACTACATGTGACGTGCATCTCATCATACGGAACGTTCATGACGCTTGCGTTACGTACGTAAAAAATGCGCTATCTTCGCTCGGCCTCGCCGAACGTGCGATCGCCGCGCTCGGCGGTATCGCGTTCATCACCGATCCCGACGTCGCCTACCTCGGTTCCGTACTCCAGGCGTTCTCGTACAACCCGCCGTCGATCGGGGAGACGCACCAGTCGCTCTTCGACTTCCGCCGGGGAAAGCCCTTCCGGCTGTCGTGACTCCGTAGGAGGCCGACGGTCATCCGTTCATCTGACTGGTGACGGACACGATGGTTCGGTAGCGTTCGCAACGTCCGTGACGTCGCCGACGGTCGGCGACCGGTCACACGGGGAACGGAGTCGCGTCGGGTATCGCATGGTGCGTCGGCTGCTGAAAGACACTGTCCTGGGGTCCATCTCGGACCTCGACCCGCTGACGGCGGTCCGCGACCGCTACCCACAGTTTCGCCCCTACCCCTACGACGCCGCCTATGAGACCTGGATGCGGGAGGTCGAGCCGACCACCTTCCTCGCGCCGATCGGACCGGTTGCCAACCCATTCGGCGACGGCCCGATGTTCAGCATCGTGGTGCCGACGTTCGACACGCCGCAGCGATACCTGAATCCGCTGGTCGATTCGGTTCTGGCACAGACGTTTCACGATCTCGAGCTGGTCCTCGCGGATGCGTCGACCGATCCCGACGCGGCGCAGCGAGTCGCCACCGCAGCCGATCGCGACCCCCGCATCCGGTACGTCCGTCTCGACGACAACGGGGGGATCTCCCGGAACACGAACGTGGGCATCACCGCGGCGACCGGATCGTTCGTGGCCTTCGTCGACCACGACGACACCCTGGCGCCGCAGGCGCTGAACGAGGTCGCGCATCACCTCCTCGCGCATCCCGACACCGAGATCGTCTACACCGACGAGGACAAGATCACCGACGACGGACGGTGGCGGCACAGCCCGCACCGCAAGCCGCGCTGGTCGCCGCACCACTACCTGTGTTGCAACTACACCAGCCACCTGTCGATCGTCCGGCGCGATCTGCTGGCCGCCGTCGGCGGCCTCGACCCGGAATGCGACGGCGCGCAGGACTACGAGCTGATCCTGCGTCTCCACTCGTCGCCGGGTGAACGGGTCGTGGCCCACATCCCGAAGGTGCTCTATCACTGGCGGACCGCCGCCGGGTCGACCGCGGCGGTGTTCGAGGACAAGCCGTACGTCCGGGAGGCGGGGCGGCGCGCCCTCGAGCGCGCCCTCGACGAGCGGGGCATGGTCGGCCAGGTCCGGCCGATCGAGGGGATGCCCGGTTGGTACGACGTCACGCCGGGCCTGCGGACCGCGACCACCGCGCTCCTCGTCGTGGTCGGCGACCGGGCCGACGAGAGGGCGACGGCGCTGCTTCGCGCCACCGACACCTCGCCGTTCCGGACGGTCACGCCGGTCGGGGTCGGTGCGGACGACGAGATCGACGCTCACGTGAGCGGACTGGACCCGTACGACGTCGTCGCCGTGGTCCGTCGCGACGTCGTCCCCGACGACCCGTCGTGGCTGCAGGTGCTCGCCGGGGCGGCCCAGATGGAGGACGTCCGCGCGGTGGCACCGAAGATCGTCGGCGCGAGCGGGCGTGTGGAGGACATGGGCGTCGTCGAGGACGCCGAGGGGCGGCGACACCGGCTGTTCGAGGGCGCTCGCACCGACGCCTACGCCGACCACGGCAGCGCCGCCTGGATCAGGGATGTCGACGCGCTGTCCGGTGCCGTGACCGTGTCGACGGTCGGTCGGCGGAGCGAGACGGCGACCGGGTACGACGTGGTGTGGTCGCCGGTGACCGTGACCGCCCGCGACCGCGAAGACCGGCCGCGACTCTCGGTCTGTGTCCCCCTCTACCGCAACGCCTCGACCGTCGAGCGCTGTCTGCGGAGCATCCTCGACCAGGACCTCGACGACGCGGAGGTCGTCGTCGTGGACGACGCGTCGGACGACGAGGGGGCGTCCCGCGCGCAGGCCATGCTGCGGCCCGGTGACCGGGTCGTGGTGAACCCCGTTCGTCTGGGCGCCGCCGGGAACCACAACCGCTGCCTCGACCTGGCACGGGGCGAGTTCGTCCAGTTCGTCCACGGGGACGACGAGCTCCTCCCCGGCGCGCTCACCGACCTCGTCTCCGCCTTCGACGACGACACCGGCATGGTGTTCGCCCGTCGTCGGGTGGTCGACGCCAGCGGCGAGGCGGTCGACGGCGCCGACGTGCACACCGGTTTCCGTGCCCTGTCCGCGGAGAACGCCGGCGACGACCTCGTCGAGGACATGGTGTTCCGCGGCGTGATGCGCAACTGGTTCGGCGAGCCGTCGAACGTGATGATCCGGCTGTCGGATGCTCGCGACGTGGGTGGGTTCCGGCCCGAACTGGCGCAGACCTTCGACCTCGACCTGTGGCTGCGGCTCAGCGTCGGGCGGCGCGTGGCGTTCGTCGACCGCGAGGTCTGTGTACGCCACGACGACGGCAACACGCTCTCGGCGCACAATGAGAGGTCCGGGCGCGGATGGCTGGACCACACGCGTCTGATGTGGGGCCTGGCGGTCGACCCGCGCGTGACCACGCGGGCTCGTCGTCACGCCGCGGCGTGGCTCCTCCTCGCCCAGCCGCCGACCGTCGGCCGCGCCGTCCGGGGCACATCGCGCTGGTCCCGGCTGCTCGACGTGGTGGCGCTGCCGTTCACCGAGATCGAGCGCACCAAGCGCATCACCCGTACCGGAGGTCGCTGACATGTCCATGCTGGTCGGAGTACCCGTCTACGGGCAGCAGGAGCTCACCCACGACGTCGTCCACGACCTGACGCGCGAGCGGATGGACTTCGTCATCGTCGACAACCGCGGCGACTACGAACCGGTCGGTGACGAGAAGGTGGTCACGCCGCCCCGGAACCTGGGGTGGGCGGGCGGTTCCAATCTCGCTCTGCGCCTGGCGTTCGCGGAGGGCTACGACTGGGCGATGACCCTGAACAACGACGTCCGCCTGTCCCGGGGATTCGTCGACGGGGTGCTGCCCGAGGGACTCCCGGACGACGCCGGTGTCGTCGCCCCTGTCTACGACGACCGCGCCCACCTCGCCGTGCTCAGCGACTACGCCGGCCCGGCGGAGGAGTACACGCCCCGCGACGTGTACCGCGTGACGCCGATCGTCGACGGCACGGCGATGGCCATCAGCCGCGACGCGTGGCGGGACGTCGGGGAGCTCGACGAGCGGAGCTTCGGGTCCTATGCGTGGGGCGCGAACCTGGACCTGTGCCTGCGCGCCCAGGACGCGGGATACGGGGTGTACGGCACCGAGACGAGCTTCATCAACCATCTCGGCCGTCGGACGGTCCGCGAGATGGACGGGAGATACGTTCGGCGGGCGATGAAGTCGATGACCCGGGCGATGAAGACGCTCTACGGCCGCAACTGGCGGTCACGAGCCTTCCCCCCGGTCATCGAGCGGCGCGAGCTCGGCACGCACCGCGTCGTCGACACGTTGG
Source organism: Williamsia serinedens (assembly GCF_024171725.1). GTDB lineage: Bacteria > Actinomycetota > Actinomycetes > Mycobacteriales > Mycobacteriaceae > Williamsia_A > Williamsia_A serinedens. Next base: position 228,293 of record NZ_JAMTCG010000002.1, on the reverse strand, counting down.
TGCGGACCCCCGACCAACACGGCTGACCCGGGTCAGTTCTCCCCGTGGGCGACGCGTCGGTGCCGTCCCAGCCGGTGGGGGACATCGACCGGCGTCAGCCGGGCGACGGACCCGTCGCCGGACTCCGTCGGGATCCGCAACGCCGACAACAGATCCCGGTACAGCGGGCTGGAGTCGAGCAGTTCGTCGTGGGTGCCCTGGGCGATCAGGTGGCCGTCCTGCAGGACGACGATCATGTCGGCGTCCACCACGGTCGACAGTCGGTGGGCGATCGTGATGACGAGCCCGGTGCGGGCGTGGTCGACGATGGCGTCGTGGATCGCGTTCTCGGTCAACGCATCCACCTGGGCCGTGGCCTCGTCGAGGAGCAGGACCGGGCGGTGCGCGAGCAGGGCGCGGGCCACCGCGACGCGCTGACGCTGTCCCCCCGACAGCGACGTCGAGGAGATCTCGGCGTCCAGGCCGCCGGGGAGGTCTCGGACCATGCCGCTCAACGAGAGACGGTCGAGCACCTCGTACATCTCGGCGTCCGTCGCCTCGGTGTTGATGAGCCGCAGGTTCTCCCGCAGCGTGCCGGGGATCAGGGGTGATTCCTGCTCCACGTAGGCGAAGTGGTTCCTGGTGCTGGACGCGGGGACCTCGTGGTACGCGGTCGTCCCCAGCCGCAGCTCACCGCTGTCCGGGTCGAGGAAGCGCAGCAGCAGCGACAGCAGCGTCGTCTTGCCCGCGCCCGACGGGCCGATGAGGGCGACGTGCCCCCGGTTGGGCATGCGCAGGTCGATCCCGTTGAGGACCGGGTCGCCGCCCGGGTACGCGGCGTGCACGCCCCGCAGCAGCATCCCGGAGCCGTCCCCGACCGGATGGTCCGCATCGTTCATCGACGGGACCTGCGGACCGAGCGCGGTGGGTCGCTCCGACTCCGAGGGGATCGCGTCGATCTGGCGGATCCGCCGGGCCGCGGCGAGACCGGCCTGCAGGCCGGTCAGGCTGGTGCTGAGCTGTCCGATGGGGTCGCCGATCTGGAAGGCGTAGAGCAGGAAGGCGACGAGCGTCGAGACCGTCATCGCGCCGTCGGCCACGCGGACGGCGCCGACGGCGAGGATCACCAGAACTGCGGCCTGCACCCCCGTCCACGAGGTCGTGATGGCGAGAGCCTGGCGACGGACCGCCTTCATGTTGAGATCCCTGGACCGCTCGGCGATCTCGTCGAGACGCGACCGCACGCGCTCCTCGGCGGTCGCGGCCTTGATGGACTTGATGGCACGCAGGCTGCCGTCGAGCTCGGCGCCGAGCTCACCGACCGCGGCCTGGGCCTGCTCCTGCGACTGCGCGATCGCCGGGAGCAGCAGGCCGAACAGGATGACCACCACGATGACCGCACCGATGGTGACCGCGACCAGCGTCAGGTCGAGGATCGCCATCATCACCAGTGCGCCGAACAGCATCACGATCCCGTTCACGCCGCCGACGATGCTCGACGAGGCGGCGTCGCGGAGCAGCAGCGAATCGGAGGTGACGCGGGTGACGAGCTCGCCGACGGGGCTCTTCTGCAGCGGGGTGAGCCGCGCGTAGAGGAACCGCAGGTTCATCCGGCGGCGGGCGTCGTAGACGACGCCTTCGGAGAGACGGCCGAGCGTCACCATCTGCCACCACTGCGCGACGGCACCGACCGCGACCAGTGCGACGAGGATGCTCAGCGGTCCGGTCATGGTCGCCTTGCCGTTGACCGAGTCGAGGATGTGCTTGGTGGCGAGCGGGGTGCCGAGGCGGGCCCCGGTGGCGATCAGTCCGGCCAGCGTCGCCAGTGCGAACAGCGGGAGGCGGGGCCGGATGAGTTCCCAGAGCAGGCGCGTGCGGGGCTCGTCGGAGTCCGGTGCCGCAGCCTTTCCCGTGGTTCCCCTGCCCATGACTCGACAGTGTTCCAGACGCCGTGGGCAGCGGCTCGGTGCGTGGCGTGGGCCACGATCGGTCGCGGTCAGCCTCGACGGTCGAGACCGTGCAGTTCGCGCAGACGGGCGTTGTACGCGGCGAGCGCGGCCTCGTCGTCGTCGAGATCGGAGTCCGGACCGCCGGAACCGTCACCGATCGTGGCCTCGCGCCGGGCGCTGTCGAGCCACGAGGTGCGTCGTGGCTCCGACGGGTCCCGCGTGCGGTCGCTGCGGATCCACTGGGCCGCGACGACGAGGAGCAGACACATCATCAGACCGTCGCCGCCGAACCACATGATGGCGCCGGCCAGCGACTGGTCGGCGAGCGGATCAGGACCCCAGCCCATCCGCGACGCGGCGTACGCGGGGGCGATCTCGGTGCCGGTCAGCATCAGCACCACGCCGACGAGCGTGTCGGGACCCATCGCGATCAGCAGGGTGACGAAGCGGACCGGGTGCGACAGCTCGTGGCCGCTGATCTCGGTGCCGATGCAGGGCAGGAGGAACAGGTACCCGGACACCAGGTAGAGGACCGTCTCCGCCTCGTGGACGGCCATGTTCTCGCTCATCAGCTGCTGGAAGCCGGTGAGGTGGGTGCCGACGAGGACCGCGGCGTACAGCGGGACGGTGAACGCCGGGGAGGTGAGGAACCGGGTCACCGGGAAGCCCAGGACGGCGCGAATCCGACGGGCACCGGCCTCCGACGAGGCCTCCACCGCGAGTCGGATGGGCTGCGCGAGCACCAACAGCAGCGGGATCACCATGATCAGCAGCAGGTGCACGATCATGTGGACCGAGAACAGGTGGTGGGCGAACGCCGCGACGGGCGAGTTCAGCACGACCACCAGCAGGACGACCGCGGCCGCGAGCGCTGCGATGCGCCCGACCGGCCAGCGGCGCACCCGGACGACTCCGACGGCGTACCCGACCACGGCGACCGCGATGACGGCCCACCACACCCAGGTGACGGTCCAGTCCGTGAGGAGGTCGGGGCGCTGCATCGACATCACGCTCCCAGTATGCGCCCGCTCAGGGTGTGTCTGATCCGCCCGTTTCGCCGGATTGCGCTGCGCCGGAACCGGTCTGGTCGACCGCGGGCGGGGTGTCCGGGGTGACCGGCGGGGTGGGGGTGGTCGGCGACGGCTCGACCGGTGTCGGGACGGCCGGGTCGGTCGTGGGGACGGGCACCGGCGGCGGGGTCGATGCCGGCGTCGTCGTCCGTGGTGGGGGTGGGGTGGCGGCCGGACCACCGCCGGACCGCGCCGGTGCCGGCGCCGCAACCACCGGTGCCGGGCTGACGTTCTCGGCCGGAGCCACGGTCTGCCACGTCTCGGGTCCACCCCGGGCGGTCGGTGTGTCGACGACGACGCTGCCGCCGACGGTTGTCGTGCTCACCGGGCCGACCACGACCTGCACCCATCCGCCGCCGGGCGCCGGCACCGTCACCAGCTGTATCGGCCCCACGGTGGCCAGTGCCGGGAGTGAACCCGGCCTGGGGGCTGCAGGCCCGCTGACAGATCGCGCATCCGACGTGATGGCGGTCGATCGCACCGAACCGCCCGCCGCCGCCCACCAGGAGCCGACGACGACAGCGCTCGCTACGGCCGCGAGCGCCGCGGTGGTCGCGACACGGTGACGCAGCAGAACCGCGCCTGCGGGCGTCCGCGGGGTGGTCGAGCGGCGGGCCACCTGCTCCCGCAGTGCCGCGCGGGCGGTCTCGAAATCCCAGTCGTCCGCCATCTCCACCTCACTTCCGACGAACCGATGTCTCGATTCGATCACGGAAGATAGCAGACAGCTGATCGTGAGTGGTGGTCATTACCGCAGGTCACAGGTGGTGCGTGCGTCAATATCCGATCGATCGCATGGGGGCGGGGTCCCACAGACCGGACCGTGTGGCCGTCCCCAGGTCGAGCCGGGCCGTCGACGCCGGCTCGATCTGCGAGAAGCGCTGCAACGAGCCCCAGTCGTTGCCCCAGTTGTTGCGGAGGTAGGTCGCGAGCAGCTGCGGACGCAGCATCGCCTCGGTCAGGCCGAGAGGACCGCCGGCCTTGCCCGACATCCACGTCTGGCTGTTCTGCCGCGTGGCCCCGGCGTCGGGGAGGATGCGCCACAGCGGTACCTGCGCGACACCGTCGTGGACCCCCATCGGCTTCTGGCACGGGAAGACGAACGCCGGGACCCAGTCGATGAGGACGGGGTCGGTGCGTCCGACGACCTTCTCCAGCGTCGTCAGCGTGCTGATCCGGGGCGGGGTGACCGCGACCCACTGGTCGGTGCCGCCCCCGGCGTCGGCGACGACGAGGCGCGCCACCGAGGCGCCGGCCGGTGCGTCAGACAGCGGGAACCGCAGGTTCCGCCATGTCGGGGCCTCGCCGACGTCGATCGGGGTGCGCTGCCCGATCGGGACGACGGTGCCGTCGGCGTCGACGCGCCCGTACTGGACGCGGACCGTCTGCCCCGCCGAGGTGATGCCGAGCCCGTTGACCGCCTGGACCGATCCGGCGACCGACACCGTCAGCAGCGGGGCGTCGGAGGTGCGCGGCGGCATCTGGTACCAGTCGGTGGAGAACGACCCGCCCGGTCCGCCGTAGCTGCCCAAGACGGGCGTGCGGTCGGGCGACAACCCGAACGGCAACCGCACCGTCGACCCGTTCACGCCGCGGGCGCCCTGGCCGCCACCGGTTCCCGCCTCGCTGGACTCGTCGGCACCGGAGTCCGACGACCCGGCCGAGCCCGCGGTGGTGTTCGTGGAGCTGCTCGTCGTCGAGCCGGTGCTGTCGCTGCTCTGGGTGGTGTCGACCGACAGGTCGTTCGGCACGCCGTTCGGGGTGAACCCCGACGCGCCGGACCCGGCGAGCGCGTCGCCGGGGGACGTCGTCGGTGACTGGCCGGCGACGCGTGCCGGGGACAACAACCCGGCGTTCGGGTCGGTCTCGACGAGGACGTCGTCGGCCATGCCGCAGATGTCACCGGTCAGCGCGCGGGCGTTGGAGCTGGCCCAGGAGAAGCTGTCCCGTTGCGCGACGGCGCCCTTCACCATCGTCAGCACCTCGAAGATCACGACGAGCCCGATGAGCGTGGGGATTACCGCGCCCGCGAGGCGGGTCCGCGTCGTCGAGCCGGCGTCGCCTGTGCGGACGGCGTCGGCGACGTGGTCGTCGCGCAGGTGTCGCCAGAGGCCGACGAGCGCGGCCACCACCGAGAGCGCGAGCAGGACCCAGTAGAGGCGGATGCCCGCGATGGCCGGTGGGCGGTCACGCCACGGCACCCCGTAGGTGCCGACGAACCACCAGCCGTTGATCCCGGCGAACGCGATGCCCATGACGAAGAACAACCCCGCGACGAGGAACGCCCGGTTGCGACGGCGTCGCAGGACCGCGGGGGCGGCCATCGCGCCCGCCGCGGCGGCCAGGCCGGCCGCGATGCCGGCGTAGACGCCGAGGTGGTGGGTCCATTTCGTGGGGGTGAACGAGATGATGAAGACGGTGCCGAGGATGACCGCGATGAGGCGCCATACGGGTCCTCGCGCGATGCCCTTCGGCGACCGCCGACGCAGCATCATCAGCATCACGAACACCAGCAGCAGGAACATCGTCAGGATGCCGAACCGGCGGGCGAGTGAGGCGTCGACCTGGTTGGGCAGCAGCAGGTAGTAGTAGCGGACCGGTTCCTGCCACCACTCGAGGGTCGGGCCGACCGCGCTCGCGACCTTCGAGCTCGTGATGACGCCCGACAGCGTGTTGTCGGCGAATATCTCGAACAGGACCGCCGTCCCGGCGGCAAGGATCGGCGCGAGGATGGGCAGCAGGCCGTCGCGGCGGCGTCGGCGGGCGAGCCGTTTCACCAGCGGTCGGATGCCGGCGACCAGTGCCGCGACGGCCATGAGACCACCGGGCGCGATGGCGAGGGTGAACGCGGCGATGACCGTCGCGGTGGCCAGCGGCAGGAAGCGTCCGGTCGCGATCGCCCGGTCCACCGCGCACCAGGTGAGCAGGGCGCCGACGGCCAGCGCGGGTTCGGGACGGAGACCGTTGTTGAACGGCAGCCAGATGGCCAGGAACACCGCGGCGCAGGTCCACACCGCCGGCGTCGAGTGCCGCACGGTCCGACCCAGGCGGGGGATGACCTCGCGGCTGAGCAGCCACCAGCCGAGGAGGCCGAGGAGGAAGGCGGGCAGTCGCATCCACGGCGCGGCCAGGCTGACGTGAGTCATGGCCCGGATCACCTGATAGTGCCAGCCGAACGGGTCCTGCGGCACGCCGAAGTAGCGGTAGTAGTTGATCGGGTAGCCGGCCTCGTCCGCGACGCGGCCGACGGTGAAGTTGTAGCCGTCGTCGGAGGTGTTGCCGCCGAGGAACCACCACAGGGCCAGCGTCACCACGACGACACCGTCGACGGGTCGCAGCGTCCACCACCCGGCGGGCAGGAAGCGGCGGTGCCGGCGTCCGTCGCCGGCGTCGAGGATGCCCAGCGAGATCAGCGACACCAGCGTCATGGCGATGCCGAGCACGATCGCGGTGAACTTCAGCGTGGTCGGCGTCGTGACGAATCGCGTGTCGATGGTGGCGCGCACCGACAGTCCGGTCGTCGGGGTCGACTGGGGCAGGTCGGTGTAGATGCCGACGATCTGCGGGCGCAGGTTCGGGTCGCCGACGGAGAAGGTCAGCTGCCCCTGCGCCGAGTCGGGGAGACCGACGATCTGCGCGCGGGTGCCGGTGCCCGTCAGCTGCATCTCGATCCGGCAGTCCGGGTTCGACTGCGCGGCGGCGCGCGGCGTGTTGACCAGCACGACGTTGCGGTCGGTGACCTGTATCTGGTCGGAGGTCACGGACACGAACAGGCCGCGGGCGTAGGCGTCGGAGCCGGCCGGCGGGATGGTCGACAGCAGGTTGCCGCCGTACGACGGCAGACGCGATGCCGTCGAGCAGGGGACCGCCACCTCGGCGTCTATGGGCACGAACGACACCAGCGGTGCGGCGACGGCGTTCACGCCCTGCTGCGGCCAGGTGAGCTGGGCGGTGGTCTGGTTGACCGGCAACAGCGGTGTCGCGATCGCGAGCAACGCCCCGAGCAGACCCGTCACCACCGCGACGAGACGCACGATGCGCAGACGTCGCGCGGACGTCGGCGGCGCCGGCGGTCTCTCGGTGGTGGTCACAGTGCGTCCCTCGGTGTTCTCAGGGGTGGTCGCGGCGTCGCCGTCGGGCTCGGGGGTGCTCATGAGTCGTCGGACCTCACGACACGCAGCGATCCCTCGCGCGTCCAGCCCCACCGGTTCTGCTCACCGAGGGTGGGCACGGCGGTCGGGGCGTCGGGTGCGAGCGGGGTGAGTCGTTCCAGCGACCCCCAGTCGCGGTACCAGTCGTCCCGCAGGTAGGTCGGCACCGTCGTCGGGGTGGTGGTCCCCTCCGAGATGCCCAGCACGCCACCGTCGTCGGACGACATCCACGTCTTCGACTGGGAGAGCGCGGTGATGCGGTCCGGCAGGATGCGCCAGCGCGGCACCTGGGTGATGCCGTGCCGTGACTCGATCGGCCGCTGGCACGGGAACTGCTGGGCGACGGTGAAGTCGACGAGAGTCGGGGTGTTGCTGCCCACCACGTCCTGCAGCGTCCGCAGCTGGGCGGCACGCGGCGGGGTGATCGCCAGCCACTGGTCCGAGGTGAGGTTGTCGTCGACGGCGACCAGTCGCATCACGTCGGCCCGGGGCGGGATGACCGCGGTGGGCACGCGCAGGTTGCGCCAGGGGCGATTCGGCGGTTCGGGTCCGGGGTCGATCGGCATGAACGGGGCGCCCACCTGCGTGAACTGCCCGTCGGGTCCGGTGGTGCCGAACTGGACCTGCAGCGACCGGCCGAACTCGCCGACGCCGTCGACGTCGACAGACGCGATGGCGCCGGCCGCGGTCACGACGATGAGCGGCGTGCTGCCGCGGGCGGGCAGTCGGTACCAGTCGGTGGTGAGCGAGGCCTTGCCCGAGTCGAAGCCGAAGCTGCCGAGCACGGGTGTGCGCGCCGGGTCGAGACCGAACGGGAGCGCGGCCGTCGACCCGTTCACCGTGCGCGGACCGTTGCCGCCGAGCGTCCCCGGCGATCCGCCGAGCACCGTGTAAGGGTTCTGCACGATGCCCGCGACGTTCATCTGTCCCGGCCGCGACTGCGATCCCTCGGGCGAGAGGTCGGAGGCGACCCCGTTCGGGGTGAAGCCGACCGGGTCGGTGCCGGCGAGTGCCTGCGACGCCGACCGGCCGTCGGCGGGCACGAGGGTGCCGGCGTTCGCGTCGGGCTCGACGAGCACGTCGTCGGCCATCGCGCAGGTGTTGCCGCGCAGCGCGTCGAGGTTGGCGGAGACGACGGTGAAGGACGGCCGGGCGACAGCGGCCTTCGCGAAGACGGCGAGCTCGGCGACGACCATGACGATCGCGATCACGGCGATGGGCGACGACGCGAGGACCAGACGACGGCGGTCGGCGCGCGAGGCGGTGTCGACCGGGGCGTCCACCGTGGACGAGGAGTCGTGGACCATGCCGCGATGCGTGGTGAAGTCGAGCCGGAGGTGCAGGTAGACGGCCACGGCCGATGCGACCACGGCGAGCACCAGCAGGATGCTCGAGACCTGGATGCCGGCGAGGACGGGTGCGCGGTCGAACCAGGAGATCCCGAAGTCGTACGCCCACGGCCATGCGTTCTTGCCCGCCATCGACGCGGCCAGCGCGAAGAGGAGACCGGCGACCAGCGCCATCAGGTTGCGCGACGACCGCGCAGCCGACTGGGCGATCGCGACGGTCGCGACGGCGGCCAGCGCCGCGGCGATCCCGGCGAAGATGCCGAACTGGATGGTCCACTTCGTCGGCGTGAACACCCAGAGGATCAGCGTCACCCCGACGGCGCCGATGCCGCGCCACACCGGGCCCGGGTCGATCCCACGGATCCGCCTGCGGCGCAACATGACCGCCAGGACGATGAACAGCGAGGCCAGCAGCAGCAGGACGGGGACGCGGCGGGTCAGCGCCCCGTCGTCGGTGCTCACCGTGAGGAAGAAGTAGCGGAAGTACTCCTCGTGCCAGCTCAGCGACGGTCCGACGGTGAACCGGATGCGCACGGCGTCGTACACGGTGGCCAGGGTCTGGTCGCGGAACACGACGACGAGGGTGAGCAGGCCGGCGGCCACGATCGGGAAGACCAGTGCGGCCCAGCCGACCTCGCGCCGGCGGCGCAGCACCACCGACACCATGGGTCGCGCGCCGACGATCAGGACGGCGACCGCGATCACGCCGTGCGGGGCGAGCGCGAGTGTGAGTCCCGCGGCGAAGGTCGCCAGCGCGGCGGGCAGCAGCCGTCGGGTGCCGATGGCCTGCTCCACGCCCCACCAGGTCAGCAGGGAGCCCGTCACGATGATCGGTTCGCTGCGCAGGCCGCTGTCGAAGGGCAGCCAGAACGCGACGAACAGCGCCGCGGCGGCCCAGATGGCCCAGCCGCTGCGGCGGACCGCGGCTCCCATGCGCGGGAGCAGCACCCGGCTGAGCACGAACCACGACACGAGCGCGGCGATCAACTGCGGCAGGTGCATCCACAGCCCGGCGGTCGAGACCGACGACCAGTGACCGAGGAAGCTGTAGTACCAGTCGAACGGCGCCTCGGGGATGTCGAACCAGCGGTAGTAGTCGCCGAGGTAGCCGGCGGCGCCCGCGGTGCGGCCCATCGTCAGGATGTAGCCGTCGTCGGGCGTCCCGGCCCCGAGGAACAGCCACACGATCATGACGGCGGTGACGGCCATGTCGCTGGCGCGCGGCGCGAGCACCCGCCGCCAGGACCGTAGACCGACGCGTCGGTGGTGGCCGCCGAGCCAGTCGAGGCGGGCGAGCGCGATCGACGCCAGGGCGACCGCGACGATCCCGACGATCATCACCAGGAGCTTGAGGACCGTCGGCGTGCTCGCGAAGCGGCTGTCGACGCCGACGTCGACGCGGAGACCCTGGGCGACGGCGGCCTGCACGCGGGGCGTGCTCAGCGTGGAGTAGATGCCCGAGACCTGCGGACGCTTGTCCGGGGTGACGGTGGTCGCCGGCCCCAGCCCGACGAACTGTGCGCCGGTACGGGTGGGGGACACGACAATCTGCAGCGATCGGCACTGCGGGCTCGCGATCGCGGCGCGGGACGCCGACGCGGCGACCTCACCGCGGAAGGAGACCGTCGCCGTCTGCGCGGTCGCCGACACGACGAGCGACTTCTGCGCCGCGCCGTCCGCGCCCGTCGGCATGGTGGCCAGCAGCGTGCCCGACGAGCCCAGGGACGAGAACAGCGAGCACGGGATGGTCGCGGTGAGTGTCTGCGGGGTCTGTGCGGTGAGCGGTGCGACGACCGACGGGGTGTCGGCGGCGAGCTGCTGACCCTGCGGCCACGAGATCGACGAGGTGGTCGTGGTGACCGGCAGCAGCGGCGTCAGTGCGCAGGCGACGATGCCGACGAGTCCGGCAACCACCGCCACCAGGCGTGCGGTGCGCGCGGAACGGATCCCGCCCGTGCTGGGGGACCCGTCGTCGGACGGTCGGGCGGTCATCGGCACGAGGACCGATGGTAGGCGACAGGGTTCTCAGTACCGGATGGGTGCAGGGCTCCACAGCCCGCTCCGTGTCGCGGTACCCAGTTCCAGCCGAGCCGGTTCGACCGATTCGTCGTACGGCGTGTAGCGGATGAGCGCTCCCCAGTCCCGGCCGATGTCGTCCTGCAGGTAGGACGGGACGGTCGTCGAGTCGAGGGTGACCTCGATCCACCCGAGCGGGCCGCCGCCGGAGGCGTCCATCCATGCCGAGACCGCCGCGGAGAGGTCGGAACCGGGCATGATGCGCCACTTCGGGACCTCGGCGACACCGTCGCGGTGGTCGAACGGACGCTGGCACGGGAACGCCAGGCCCGAGGTCCAGTCGATCTGGACCGGGTCGCGGCTGCCGACGTAGGACTGCAGGGTCTGCACACGCGGCGCCCGGGGCGGGCTGAACACCATGAAGCTGTCGCTGGCGAGGTTGTCGTCGACGGCCACGATGCGGATCGCGGTCGCGTCGGCGGGCAGCGAGCTGCGGTAGATGCGCAGGTTGCGCCACGACGGGCTGGGCCCGGGGTCGATCATGCCGACCGATCCAGCGGCGACGAGGTCGCCGTCGCGGCTGCCGGTGCTGCGCGTGTACTGCAGTTCCATCTTCGTGATGTCGAACGACCCGGCGACGGCCATCGCGATGAACGGCCGGTCGGGGCTCTTCGCGGGCAGTCGGTACCAGGCCGACGTCAGCGAGGCCGGAGCCTGGTCGTTCTGGCTGTAGCTGCCGAGCACCGGGGTGCGGTCGGGGTCGAGCCCGAAGGGCAGCTTGGCGAACGAGCCGTTGACGCCGGGCTTCTCCATCTCGCCGCCGCCGGTGCCGCCGGAGCTGCTGGTGAGGACGTCCGACGACGCCGTCACGTTGGTGGCGAGCACACCCAGCGACTGCTCGCTGGCCTCGGAGTCCAGGGACATGGGGAGTCCGTTGGGCGTGAAGTTCGTCGTCACCGACGGCTGGGGCTTGTCCGAGCCGTCCTCCTCGTCGGTGCCGGACCCGCCGGTGACGGTCCCCGAACCGGCCAGGGGGTTGCGCAGTGTCGGGTCGACCGGCGTCAGCAGGTTCGCGCTCGGGTCGGGCTCGACCATCACCTTGTCAGCCATCGCACACGGCTTGCCGAGCAGCGCGTCGACGTTCGACGACGGCACCGAGAACGAGCCGCTCTGGTTGACGCCGGACAGCACCGCGGTGACGAGTTCGAACGTGACGATCGCGGTGGCGATCACGAGGATCGGCGCACCCCCCGCACGGCGGGCCGCGGTGGTACCCACGCGAATCACCGTGCGGGGCTTGCGCGTCGACGTGGGCGCATCCGCATCTGCATCTGCATCCGGTTGCGCGGTCGCGGAACAGGGTGCCCGCAGGTGGAACCAGCCGGCGACCGCCAGGGCGGCGAAACTGAGGTAGAGGAGGAGGTTGCCGAGGTCGAGGACGACCTTCACCGTGTGCGTGCCGTACGGCATCCCCCAGTTGGAGATGTAGTAGTAGGCGTTGGGGCCGGTGAAGGACAGGCCGGTCACGAAGAGCACCAGAGCGGTGACGAGCATGCGGTTGCGCGGCGAGCGCATCGCCCTCCCGGTCACCGCGATCGCCGCGATGGCGGCCAACGCCGCAGCGAGCCCGGCGAAGACGCCGAAGTGGTGCGTCCACTTGGTCGGCGTGAACATGAGGAACACCAACGAGGCGAACGTGATCCCGACGATGCGTCGTGTCGGTCCCATCGCGGTGCCGGGGATCCTGCTCTTGCGGAACAACATCGCCCCGGACACCACTAGCCCGACGAGCATGAGCAGCACCGCGAAGCGGCGGCCGATCGAACCGTCGGCGGAGAACGCGAACAGCGACGAGTAGCGGTTGATCTCGTTGTACCAGTGCAGCGACGGCCCCAGTGCGGTCTTCATCTTCGACGACTGCAGGAACGCGGTCAGCGTCAGATTGGAGAAGACGACGTAGATGACGAACGTCCCTGCGGCGAGGATCGGTGCCACCATCGCCAGCAGCGCGACCGAGCGCCGTCCGTCGCCGCGGATCACCCGCGACCGCTTCAGGATCGACATGATCATCGGCCGACCGCCGGCCACGAGCGCGGCGACGGCCAGCAGACCGGTGGGTCCGGCGGCGAGGCTGAACGCGCCCAGGGTGCAGGCGACCGCGGCGGGGAGTGTGCGGCCGGTGGCGATGGCGCGTTCCACCGAGCACCACGTGAGCAGGGCGCCCAGGCAGATGATCGGTTCCGGTCGGAGGCCGTTGTCGAACGGGAACCACGAGGCCAGGAACACCACCGCCGCGGTCCACGGGACGACGCGGTTGGTGATGGCGGCGCGGCCGAGGCGGGGCAGGATCTCGTGGGACACGATGAGCCACACAGCGATCCCGCAGACCAGCGCGGGCAGACGCACCAGGGGACTGGCCGTGCTGATGTGCGCCAGCCAGCCGAAGACGCTGTAGTACCAACCGAACGGCGCCTCGGGCGCCCCGAACCACCGGTAGTAGTTGGCGGTGTAGTGCGCATGTTCGGCCACCCGCGACATGGTCAGGAGGTAGCCGTCGTCGGAGGTGTTCGCGCCGACCACGTGCCACACCAGGAGTCCTGCGATGACAACCCCGTCGCGCGGGTTCAACCGCCACCAGCGGGCGGGGAAGATGCGGCGGTGCCGGCGGCCGTCGGTGCCGTCGAGCACGGCGAGCGCGACGAGCGACACCAGCGTCATGACGACGCCGACACCGATCGCGGTCCACTTCAGCGCGGTCGACGCCGTCGAGTAGCGGGAGTCGATGGTGGCGTGGACCGTCAGGCCGTCGAGCTGAGAGCGGGGTGCGGTGAGATCGGTGTAGACGCCGGTCAACTGGGGGCGTTGGTCCCCGTCGGAAGTGCTGCCCTCCAACGGTTGTCCGTCGCTGCCGGTCATGCCGACGAACTGGGCGGTCACCTCGTCGGACGTCGCGCGGACCTCGATCGACCGGCAGCCCTGCTCGCGCATCTGGGCGATCGTCGCGCTCACCAGCGGGTTGTTGCGGACGACGACCTCGACCGTGCGGGAGTCGAGCGCGTCGCTGCTGCGGCCCGAGAGCCGTACGAAGAGGCCGCGTTCCACGGCTTTGTCCGCCGCCTTGGGTGTCGTCGAGACCAGGACGGACTGTCCCTGTGCGCCGAGGAGGGTCGCGGCCGAGCACGGCACCGATATCTCGATGTCGACGGGCACGTAGCTGACCAACGGTGCGACGACCGACCGAACCGGGTCGTTCGCGGCGGTCGCCGCGGACTGCGACGACTGTGAGGTCTGCGGCCAGTCGATCTGCGCGGTCGTCTGTCGGACCGGGAGCAGCGGGGTGGCGAGCGCGAGTACGAAACCGAGCAGCCCGGCGACCACGGCGACGACCTTGGCGATCCTCACGCGGTCGCCCGTCGGTCGTCGAGATGGGCGGTCATCAGGCACAAGAGGTGATCGTAACCAGACGGCGGGGCCCTACAGTTGTGCCATGTCCGCACCGACCGTCCTGCTGCTGAACGGGCCGAACCTCAACATGCTCGGCACGCGTCAACCGGAGGTCTACGGCACCGCGACGCTGGCGGACGCGGTGGCCGTCGCCGAGCGCGCCGCCCGCGACGTCGGTGTGGAGCTCACCGCACGCCAGACCAACCACGAGGGCCAGATGATCGACTGGGTCCACGAGGCCCGGGGGACGGTCGCGGGGATCGTGGTGAACCCGGGCGGGTGGACCCACACCTCGGTGGCGCTCGCCGACGCCCTGGTGATCCCGGAGGTGCCCGTCGTCGAGGTCCACCTGTCGAACGTCGCCGCGCGCGAGCCGTTCCGGCACCACTCGTACGTGTCGCCCATCGCCACCGCGGTCATCGCCGGATGCGGGATCCTCGGGTACGACTTCGCGATCCGGACTCTGGCCGAGCGCCTTTCGAACCGGTGACGTAGATCACAGGTCGTCGCCGTCGCGGCTGGCCTGACCTGTGTTCGCGCAGCCGTGCCGCTCTCGTTCACCCGCTGTACCCCTGCGCGTGGGGGATGGGACGCCCCTGCGCCTCCGTTAGTATTCCTCGCAATGTTCACAGGGTCGCGACGGAGGGACGCCATGTCGGGTGCACGTCCCTCCCGCGACAAGCGCAGCACGCGTGATGTTGCGGAGCCCGTCGACGACCGCCTGCACGATGTCGAGGCGTCGTTGACCCGTTCCCGGTTCCGCGTCCTCTCCGCGCTCCTGACCTACTTCTCCCGCCCGCGGTGGTGGGTGGAGATCGCCGTCATCGGCGCGCTGTACGCCATCTACTCAGCGATCCGGAACAGCGTGGGCGAGGTCGCTGCCACGGCCTATCGCAACGCCGGCTCCATCCTCGCCTTCGAGGACCGGTGGCACGCCGCGATCGAGCGGCCGCTCAACGACTGGGTCCACAAGACCCCGGTCGTGGCCGACGTCGTCGCACTGCAGTACGCCTCCCTGCACTTCATCGTCACGCCCGCGGTGCTGGTCTGGCTGTTCTTCCGGCGCTCGGCGTACTACCGGCGCGTCAGTGCGGTTCTGATCCTCACCACCTGCCTGGCCCTGATCGGCTTCTACTGGTATCCGACTGCGCCGCCGCGGCTGCTGCGTCACGAGGGCTTCGTCGACGTCATGAGTCAGACGTCGTCGTGGGGGTGGTGGCCTGAGTCGGGTGCTCCCGGGTCCGACGCGATCTCCAACCAGTTCGCGGCCATGCCGTCGCTGCACTGCGCGTGGGCTGCCTGGTGTGGGCTCGCGCTCGTCTTCCTCGCCCGTCGTCGCTGGGTGAAGGTGCTCGGCGGCATCTACCCGTTCACGACGTTCTTCGTCGTGATGGGGTCGGGGAACCACTTCGTCCTCGACGTTCTCGCGGGCCTCGGCACGCTGGCGATCGCGGCCGGGATCGTGTTCGGCGTGCGCCGTCTGTGGGCGGCGCGGGTCAGCGGTCGACTCGCCGCGCTGCGGGAGGAGGCCGGTCTGCCGACCGAACCCGCCCCCGTCGAGACCACCGGCACCGATACCCTCGACGCGTGCGCCCCGCAGGACCCGTCGGATCGACTCGACGGAACACCCCGCCCGGTGCCGGCGACCCCGACGGTCCCGCCGACGCAGCTCGGATGACGACCGGGGGCACGATCCCCCGTCGAACGCTGTCCGACCCCCCGGCCTGGACGCGCGCGCTGCCGTTCCTCGTGGCCGTCGTCGCGGCCGTCGCTCTCGTCGTGGTGCGACCGACCCTCGGCGACCTGCAGGCCGCGATCGCGCGTGAGGAGGCGGCGCGTTCCGGTGTCGGCCTCGGCTACTGGTTCGGCTGGTACGGCGGCGTCAGCCCCGGTAGCTATTCGCTGATCGTCCCCGCCCTGTCGGCGCTGGTGGGATCACTGGCCCTGTTGGCCATCGCGACGCTGGTGATCGCCCTGCTCGCGCACCCGATCGCCCACCTCCGACCCGGTGCGACCTCCGCGGCCCTGTCCGCCCGCCCGACGATGACGACGTGGGCCATCGTGGTCGCCGCGATCCTCAACATGATGTCGGGTCGCGTGGCCTTCTCGGTGGGCGCCGCGATCGCGCTGGCCGCGGTGCTCGCGTACGGGCACGGCCGGAGCCTGCTCGCCGCGGTCCTGCTGGTGGTGGCAGGCCTGGCGAGTCCGCTCGCGCCCGCGTTCGTCGGGCTCGCAGCGGTGGCGTTCCTCCTCGGCCCCGACCGCCGGTCCCGCGACCTGTGGTCACTGCTCGTCGGCGCGGGCCTCGGTGTGCTGGTGCCGTTCGCGCTCTTCGGCGCGCCCGGCGCCCAGGGTTTCCCGTGGACGACGCTGTTCTGGGTCGTGCTGATCGGTGTCGGCAGCGGCATCGCCCTCACCGCGACGCCGCACCGCTACATCGCGCCCATCGCGATCGCCGTGGCGGTCGTCGTGTTCGCGATCCCGAACGGCGTCGGCTCCAACCTCAGTCGGTTCTTCTGTCTCGTGCTGCCCTGCCTGGTCTTGTTCTTCTCGCGACGATCGCTGGTGATCGTCCTCGTGGCGCTCGTGCCGGCGGTGTCGTACGCGGGTTTCGTCGCCGTCGCCGATCAGGTCGCCGTCGCCGACTCGGGCGACTCCGAGAGCGACTACGCCCCGCTGCGGCTCGCGCTGCTTCAGCGACCCGGCCTCATCAACCACCGGGTCGAGCTGATCGACGCCGGCACCCACGCCGGTTCTCACGAGCTCGGGTCCCTGGTGAAACTGGCACGCGGATGGGAGAACCAGAGCGACGCCCGCTTCAACCCCATTTTCTACGCCGAGGGTGCGTTGACCCCGCTGTCGTACCGACAGTGGTTGACGGAGAACGCGGTGTCGTGGGTCGCGGTGTCCGACAAGCCATTACGGCAGGCCGAGAAGGAAGCGGCGCTGGTCCGCCGTGGTCTGCCCTACCTGTCGGAGACCTGGAGGGGCGACGGCTGGACGCTCTACCGCGTGGCGAACGCGGCGTCGGTGGTGCCGGCCCCGTTGCGCCTGATCACCGAGACCCCCTCGGAGATGGTGGTCGACGTGCCCGACACCGGGACGCATCCCATCCAGATCCGGCCCAATCGCTACCTGGTGGCCCGTAGCGTCGAGGACCCCACGCGCACAGCGTGTCTGGCGTCGACGTCGGACGAGTGGGTGACCATCCGTGCGTCCGAGCCCGGTCGCTACACCCTGCAGGGAGCGCTGTCCGTCCGGGGCGTGCTCGCCGAACTGTCCCCCAGCTGTACCTCGTGACCGCGGCGGTCCACTCTGTGGAGTTGTCAAAGTACTGATGCGGTCCTGACGTTCGGTCAGGTGCGGAAAATGTAGTGTCGCTGAGTCGTTGTCAGGCGGCCATGGTGTCGAGGCGCAGTGTTCGCCGACTGTAGGCGGGTTGCAGTTCGCGTCGGGGGTCGACGGTGGCTGGTGGCCGGATCCAGGGGTGGCGGTCGGGTCCCATGACGATCTCCCAGCCGTGCTGGTGGACCGCGACGTGGCAGGTGCGGCACAGCAGGCACCCGTTGTCACAGGTCGTCGCCCCGCCCTGCGAGAACGGCAGAATGTGGTGGACATCGGTCCACGAGGCGGGGTTGCCGCACATCACGCACGACTGGTCACGGGCGACGATGGCTTTGCGGGTGCGCCCGGTGAACAACCTGGCCTTCGGGGAGATGTCGATCGGCGCGGCGTCGACATCCACAGCGATGCGGGTGACCGAGGCATCGCACGACAGCAACGACACCGCCTCGTCGGAGACGCTGCCCATCCACTGCAGATGCGCCGGACCCGCCGGGGTGACCCCGCAGCACTCGTCGTGGGTGGCGGGCACGGTCAGCAGGATCTCGGTCTTCGCCGACCCGACCAGCCCATCGACCCCGAGGGCGCGGGACGCCGCCTCGACAACTTGCACGAACGCATCCGCCCGCCGCTGATTCGCCGACCGCGGATCGGGTGTCCCGTCCGGTAGCGGCCGCGGCCGTGACGCGGTGTCGATGCAGGAGATCAGTCGTTCGCCGGCGACGACGTCGAGGTCGAACGACCCCGCCAGCCGACCGTCGTCGCGCTGCGCCCACGACACCTCGTTCAGAGCGGTGTCTTCAGCAATCGGAGTCGCCGCCTCCTCGTCGTGCACCTCGGGTTGGCGCTGAAGCGCGATTGCCCGCGCCCGGTCGTCGATCTCCACCGGCGACCGCCCGGCCAGGGCGTGCCCAATCAGCACCGTTTCGGTCTCGGTCGCGAGTTCCGACCCGAGCGGTGACCTGGTGCGCGTGCGTACGTGGCGGACTCCGCGGGCGACGGCGTCGGCGTACTCGCCCGACATCGACCCATCCCGCAGATGCCTTGCCAGCGCCGGCAGGTGCGCGACCGCACGCCCGAGCCGGATCGCCCGGGATGCCACCGCAGGCACACATCCGTGTCGGCGCAACAGCTCCCGCACTGACATCCCCACCCGCTTCGCCGTCCCGTGGCACTCGATCTCCCCGGTCACCCGGGCCAGCAACCCGTCCGCAGCGTTCCGGGCAGCGACCGCGGCCCGTAGCCCTGCCAGCAGCGCGTCATCGTCCGCGGGCGGTTCGCACTCGCGGACGGCATCGGCGAGACGATCAGCCGCCTCGACAACCTTCTCGAACATGTGTGCGATGTTATCGGCGCTGCCCGACAGCCGCAGCCGCGGTCAGGCAGGGACCCCCGCAACTTGTGGAACCGGCGAGATCTGTGGACAACCCCTACGCGAGGGCCGTCGCCACCGCGTCCGCGATCGGCCCGTGGAAGGCGGGTCCGTGTCCGGGCAGGATCACATCGACGTCGAGTGCGGCGAGGGCCTGCACCGAGGCACGGTTCGTGGCCAGGTCGTGGTGGAAGGCCTTGTGCAGGCACTGCGGTCCGTGCAGGGCAGTGGTGCCGTGAGCCGTGATGAGCGCGTCGCCGGACACCAGCACGTGCCCGTCGCCGACCAGATAGGTGCTGTGGCCACTGGTGTGGCCGGGACACGCCACCGGTCGCGGGCGTCCCGGCAAGGGCAATTCTCCCGCGGTCGGGAACGCCTGTGCGTCATCGATCCCGCTGCGGTCGAGTACGCCCAACCGGGAGACCTCGAGAAGCCACAGCGCGACGCGTGGGCGCCATGCGAGCGGCGCGAGGTCGGCGGGACCCGCCTGTTCGAGGTACTCACGTCGGACGTGGTGGACCTCCACGGGATCGGCGTAGACGGGGAACCCGTGGCGCTCGGCGAGCACCCGGAGGCCCCCGATGTGGTCGACGTGGGCGTGGGTGACCAGGGCGCCGCGGATGTCCGCCGGCGACGCGCCGACCTCCCGAAGCGAGGCCTCCACCGCGTCGACCTGTTTCGGATAGCCGCCGTCGATCAGCGTGACGCCCGAATGGTCCTGCAGCACGACCCAGTTCACGTGGTCGGTGTGGACGAAGTGGACGTGGCCGCCCCGTCCGTCGTCGAGGGTCTCGATCGTGGAACCGGTCATCGTCGCACCACCAGGACGAACGGGCCGACCTCGGTCACGGTGAACCGGGGGTCGGCGAATGCGGCGGCCGCGAACGTGACGGTGTACCGCTTCACGTTCGGGTCGTTGGGGTAGACGTCCGCGGCGAGACGCAGTGCGTAACCGTCGGCGCTGTAGCGGAACAGGAACACCGTGGGCGGGTCCCACGGGGAGGCGTCGAGTGCCGCGATCATCTCCTGCGGCGTCGAGATCTTCGACCACCGTTCGATGGTCTGCGCACGCTTGTCGAACTCCGCCAGGGGGTTCGCGTAGTGCGAGGTCAGGCCCTGGAATCCCCAGTAGGGATAGATCGACAGGAAGCCGTAGTCGGCGGTGAGGACGACGGTGTCGTCCCGCGGGCGCCCGGTCTGCTGCCGGACCAGCTCGTCGATACGGGGGAAGTACGACTCCGCGCCCGGTGGCCGCTTGTCGGCGCGGACCCCGTACCCGTCGGTGTCGGTGTAGGCGGTGGTGATCTCGTTCGACAGGTGCGACGGGATCCCCTGCGCGAGCCCGATCGCGCCGACGGCCCCGAGGACGGCGATCCCGAGGCGCACGTCGCCGAGGCGGTCGACCACGAGGTGGGCGAGTTCGATCACGCCGAACACGCCTGCGGCACCCAGGATCACCGCGAGCACCGGCTCGAGACGGAACGCGAGCAGCGTCGTCCCGATCGCGGTGACCGCCATCGACAGCAGGCAGAACAGATAGATGGCGACGGTGGTGATCCCCAGCGCCAGAGCGACGCTGCGGGTACGGACCCGGAGGACCATCCACACCAGGCCGACGGCGCACAGCAGTCCGATGAGGTTCAGCTGCAGCATCGGCGCGGGCAGCGTCGCGCCGCCACTGGGCAGATAGTGCTCGGCGGTGCCACCGCTGGCCGGCTCGGATCGCAGACGCGCCAGCAGATACGGCGCCCACACGAGCAGGGCGACCAGTCCGGACAACACCCCCATGCCGACCAGACGCGCCACGACAGCGAGCGTCGTGCGGACGCGGTCGCGGCGGATCTCCGTCGGTGCGACGGCCGCGTTCGACGACGATCGCAGCGCGTCCAGGATCAGCCAGGCCGCCATCAGAACGGCTGCGAGGGCGAACAATCCGGTGAAGAGCGTGTAGAACGTCGCGCTGACGCCGAGGAACAGTCCACCCGCCACGAGCGCGGGGACGCTGCCCGACCGCAGCGCGTGCAGGATCACGACGAGCATCGGTGCGCCGACCAGGATGAGTACGGCCGCATAGGGTTCCGGGCCCGCGTAGTAGATCGTGAGAGCGGTCGTCGCGAGGGTGACGGCGATCGCGAGGTCGGTACGGATCATCCGCGACCACAGGGCGAGGGCGATCGCCGCGGCGACCGCGATCGTCAGGATCGACCAGGGCTTGAAGGCCTCCCACGCGGGCTGCCCGACGGCGTTGGCGTAGCGGCCACCCAGCCAGAACCATCCGGCGGGGTAGTAGGGCGCCAGGCCCCGGTAGGTCATGTCCGCCAACCCATGGGTGTCGGTCAGCCGGGTGAGGTACTCGGTGCGGAACTGCTGGTCGACGGAGATCCCGAACAGGTACAACTTCGTCGCCCCGAGCGGCATCGCGAGCGTCACCGTCGCGAACCCCGAGATCCCGACCCACCCCAGCAACGGCACGAGGCGACCGGCCCGCCCCGCCCGCCACAGCAGCGCCGCCACCAGAAGCAGCACGACGGCGACCGTCTGGCCCAGCGTGGTCAGCGCGCCGGTGACGTTGGAGGAGTTGAAGGCCGGCCACTGGACCTGTCCGATCGCGACCAGGGCGACGGACGCGACGACGGCCGCGGTGACTGCGGCACCGGCGATCGCAGCGGCACCACGCAGATGCGCAGCCCGAGGACGGCGCGGTCCGCCCGGCACGACGGTGGGGCGACGGGTGTCCGCGACGGTCACGGCGCGACTCAGATGGGGAGGCGGCGGAAGATCGGCCGCGGGACGTGCCGCAGCGCCATCATGATGAACCGGAACGGCGGCGGCGCCCAGACGATCTCCTTGCCGGCGTCGGCGGCGCGGACGGCGAGCTGGGCCACGTCCTCCTTGTTCACCGTCAGCGGGGCCTCCTCGACGTGCGCCGAGAGCCGGGTGCGGACCTGTCCGGGGCGGATGACGAGAACGCGGACCCCGTACTCGCGCAACGCCTCCCCGAGTCCGAGGTAGAAGCCGTCGAGACCGGCCTTGGTGGAGCCGTAGACGAAGTTCGACCGGCGGACGCGCTCGCCGGCGACCGAGCTCATCGCGATGATCTGGCCGTGCCGTTGTTCCCGGAGCTTCTCGCCGACGAGGACGCCGACGGACACCGCTGCGGTGTAGTTGATCTGGGCGGTGAAGACGGCCTTGCGCTGGTCCTGCCACAGCTCCTCGTCGACACCCTGCACGCCGAACGCGACGATTGCGACGTCGATGTCGCGCTCCGAGAACGCGTCGTCGATCACCGCGGCGTGGGTCTCGGGCTTCAGGGCGTCGAAGTCGATGCGCCGCACCGACGCGGCACCGGCGGCCGTCATCTTCTCGATGGCCGCGTCGCCTGCCGGGTCGCCGGGCACGGTGGCGAGCACGACGTGCATCGGTCCCTTGCGGAGGTACTCCTCGCAGATGGCGAGACCGATCTCCGACGAGCCACCGAGCAGCAGCAGCGATTGCGGGACGCCGACGGCGTTGATCATGGGGTCCTCTCCCGGGAGCGGTGGTGTGTGGCGAGCGTCGGTGCGGCTCAGCCGAGTTCGAGGCGGCGCGCCATGTCCGACATGAAGACGCCGTCGGGGTCGATCCGACGGCGGACGGCGATCCACTCGTCGATCTTCGGGTACATCGAGTGGAACGACTCCGCGCTGGTGCGGGAGTCCTTGGCGGTGTATAGACGCCCACCCATGGCCATCACCCGACGGTCGAGGTCGTCGAGGAACTCGGCGAGACCACGTTTGACGGGGAAGTCGAGGCAGACGTTCCAGCCCTTGAAGGGGAACGAGAGTGGCGCCTGGTTGCCCTCACCGAACAGCTTGATGACGTTGAGGAAGCTGACGTGCCCCGACGCCTGGACGAATTCGATCGTCCGGGTGAACTCCGCCTCGTTCCCGGTCGGGACGATGAACTGGTACTGGCAGAACCCGCCGCCGCGTCCGTAGGCGTTGTTCCAGTCACCGAACACGTCGAGCATGTGATAGAAGCCGGCGAGGTTCTTGACCTTGCCCTCGCTGGGCGGACCGATGCGGTAGTACGCCTCACCGACAAGCGAGAAGCTCGCCTTGTTGGCCAGGCCGCGCGGGAAGATGTCGGGGAACCGGACCAGCGGCTTGTTGTTGAACGACAGCGGGTCCTTCTGCAGCTTCTCCGGCAGCTCGTCGACGCGGGCGAGGTTGCCGCGCGAGAAGGTGCCGCGGCCGAGCTTCGGCGGTGCGCTGATGGAGTCGAACCAGCCCGACGCGTACTCGTACCCGTCCTCGAAGCCGTCGGCGAGGTGCAGGTCGATGGTCTCCTGCAGGGAGTTGGTCCGCGCGGTGTCGGCGATGAAGTAGGCGCTCTCGGTCCGCTTCATCTGGATCTTGGCCCGCAGGATGATGCCGGTGAGGCCGATGCCCGCGACGGTGGCCCAGAAGATCGAGCCGTCGGGGTCGTCGGGCGTGCCGGTGGGCGTCAGCGTGAGGACGCGGCCGTCGGCGACGAGCAGGGTCATCTCGACCACGTGGTTGCCGAAACTGCCCTGGCTGTGGTGGTTCTTGCCGTGGATGTCGTGGGCGATCGCCCCGCCGATGGTGACCTGACGGGTACCCGGCAGCACGGGGACCCACAGTCCGAACGGCAGCGCGACCTGCATCAGCGCGTCGAGGCTGACGCCCGCGTCCACGTCGACGATGCCCGTCGCCTCGTCGATCGAGTGGATCCTGCGGATCCGGGTCATGTCGACGGTGAGGCCACCCGAGTTCTGGCCCGACTCGTTGTAGGACCGGCCCAGCCCGCGCGCGATGACGCCGCGCCGCAGGTAGGAGGGCTTGTCGGCCTGGTCGTCGGCGACGCGCGCGACCGCTTGCGCGACCACCTCGACGTCGGGGGTGGAGAGGACGTCACCCAGGATGGGGGTGGTCCGGCTCCAGCCGACGAGTCGACGGCTCTCGATGGGCAGATCGGTGGTGGACATCGCCGCACAGCCTAACGCGCGCACACCTTGGCATCTGACACGCGCTCGTGTGAGAATGCGGCGCATGGCCTCGACGAAGAGCGTGTTCATCACCGGTGCGGCGGCGGGTATCGGCCGTAAGACGGCCCTCTCCTTCGCGAAGAAGGGCTACACCGTCGGCGGCTACGACATCGACGAGGTGGGTCTGAAGTCGCTCAAGGACGAGATCGAGGACCTCGGTGCGACCGCGGTCGTCGGTCACCTCGATGTCACCGACTTCGACGAGTTCTCCGAGCGCCTGAAGGAGTTCACCGACACCACCGGTGGTCGGCTCGACGTGATGCTCAACAACGCGGGCATCCTCATCGCCGGCAAGTTCGAGGAGATCAAGGTGTCGACCCTCCACAAGGAGATCGACATCAACTGCAAGGGCGTGGTGAACGGCCTGCACGCGGCGTTCCCGTACCTGAAGGCGACGAAGAACTCGGTCGCGATCAACCTCGCGTCGGCGTCGGCGATCTACGGCCAGGCCGAGCTCGCGAACTACAGCTCGACCAAGCACTTCGTCCGGTCGATCACCGAGGCACTGGACATCGAGTGGGGTGGCCACGGCATCCGTGTCGTCGCCATCTGGCCGCTGTACGTGCAGACCGCGATGACCGCCAACATCAAGACCGGCACCACCGACCGCCTGGGCATCAAGCTCGGACCCCAGGACGTGGCCGACCGCATCCTCGAGGCGGCCGAGCCCAACCTCTTCAGCAAGCTGATCCACCAGGTGCACTACACGGTGGGCACGCAGACCCGCGTCCTGCAGGCCGGGTCGCGGTTCTCGCCGATCTTCCTGACCCGCCTGGTGAACAAAAACCTCGCCGGTGGCCACTGATCCCATCGTCGTCAGCGCCGCGATCATCCGCGACGCGACGGGACGGATCCTGCTCGTCCGCAAGCGGGGGACCAGCCGGTACATGATGCCGGGCGGCAAGCCCGAGTCCGGTGAGACCCCGCTCGACACCGTGGTCCGCGAGATCGACGAAGAGGTCGGGATCGTGCTGGACCCCGGGTCGCTGACCCCGTGGGGTCGCATCGAGACGGCCGCGGCCAACGAGGCCGACACCGTGCTGCTGGCCGACGTCTTCGACTGCGGGACGGTGGACGGGGACGGATCACACGTCAGGGTCGCCGCGGAGATCGACGAACTGCGCTGGCACGACGTCACCGACGACGACCGCGACGACCTCGCGCCGCTCTTCGTCGACCACGTCCTACCGGTCCTGCGGCGCCACACCGGCGGCTCTTCCTGACCCGACCGTCTGTTGGGCGGTTGGAACCGTCTGGTGGGCGTCCGGCGCACCTCGCGAGGTCCCAACCGCCCAACGAACGGCTCCTACCGCCCAACGAACGGCTCCGGCTGCCCAACGAACGGCTCCTACCGCCCAACGAACGGCTCAAACTGCCCGACGAACGGGGTCACTGCAGGGCCCAGCGGGCGGAGTTGTGGCCGGGGATGCCGCTGACCCCTCCGCCACGGCGGGCGCCCGCCCCGGCGATGCTCACCCGCGGATGACGTGTCTCGACGCCCCATGTCCCGATCTCGTCGTCGGACTCGGCCCACGGCCACTGCAGCGAGCGGTGGAAGATGTGGCCGCCCGGCAGGCCCGGCGACTGCTCGAGGTCCCGCGGGGTGCGCACCTCGATGCACGGGTTGCCGGCACCGTCGCGCGCGACGACCTCCATCACCGGCTCGGCGAGCACGGAGTCGAGTGATCGCAGCGTCGCGGCGAGGGCCTCGTCCCTCGCGTCTGTCCGGTCGAACAGTTCGGGCGGCATGTGCAGCCCGAAGAGCGTGAGCGTCTGCATCCCGTCCGTGCCCGGACCGAGGATGCTGCGGTCGGACAGGGTGTGGCAGTAGATCTCGCACGGAGGCACGTCGGGGACACGCCCCTGCGACGCCCGCGTCCACGCGGTGTGGAGCTGGTCGAAACCCTCGTTGACGTGGAAGGTGCCGGAGAATGCGGCGACCGGGTCGACGGTGGGGTCGGCGAGGCGGGGGAGTCGCGTCAGCACCAGGTTCACCTTGAGCTGCGCACCCCGCGGATCCGGTTCCGTGGCAACGGGTTCGTCGAGCATCGTGTTCAGCACCGCGGGCGCGCAGGCAGCGTGGATGCACGGCGCACGCGCCTCGTCACCGCCGGCGGTCGTCCGCCAGGACACGCTGCCGTCGGCGGGATCCACGCCGACGACCTCGGCGCCGGTGAGGATCTCGGCCCCGGCGTCGAGCGCCGCCCGGGCCATCGCCCCCGTCACCGCACCCATGCCCCCGACAGGCACGTCCCAGTCGCCCGTGCCGTTGCCGATCAGGTGGTAGAGCAGGCAGATGTTCTGCCGCAGCGACGGGTCGTCGAGATCCGCGAAGGTGCCGATCAGGGCGTCGGTCGCGACGATCCCGCGCACGGTGTCGTCGGCGAACTCCCGCCGGAGCCAGTCGCCGAGTGGCCGTTCGACGAGGTCGGCCCAGACGTCGCCGACGAGGTCGCGTGCCGTGGACAGCGACGGCAGGGGCTGCGTCATCGTCGGGAACAGGCGCTGCGCCACCTCGCCCATCGCGGTGTAGAACCGTTGCCACGCATCGTGATCGGCGTCGGAGCCGGTGACCGATCGGAACGCGGCGCGCGTCGCTTCCTCGTCCCCGCCGTCGACGAGGATCCCGCGTTCCGGGGCGCCGGGCACCGGCGTGTAGGACGAGAACCGTCGTCGCACCAGCCGGAGGTCGAGGTCGAGGTCGCTGATGACGTGCCGCGGCAGCAGCGACACCAGGTAGGAGTACCGCGACAGTCGTGCTGCGACACCGGGGAACACGTCGGCCGAGATCGCCGCGCCACCGACGTGATCCGACCGCTCGAGCACCACCACGCGACGTCCGGCGCGCGCGAGGTAGGCGGCCGCGGTGAGCCCGTTGTGGCCGGCGCCGATCACGATGTCGTCGTAGCTGCGCACAAGGCGACGGTAGCCCTCCCTCACCCCAGGACGAAGGCGACGAGGAACCCCCCGGCCGTGCAGATGCCCACCCACCAGCCGCCGTCGCGATACGCCTCGGGCATCAGCGAGTCGGCGAGCACCGCGAGGGTCGCGCCGCCGGCGAACGCCTGCACGAGGCTGATGCCGGTCTGCGGGATGACATCGGACAGGGCGTAGCCGGCGACGGTGACCGCGACGAGGACGGCTGCCGTCACCGACCACAGGGTCATGGCCCGCGCGGCGGTGAACCGGTGGGCCGTACGCATCAGCGCGGCTCCGCTGACGGCCTCGGGCACGTTGCCGACCGCCACCGCGACGACCAGGACCAGACCCCCACCGGTCGTGAGGGACACACCCAGCGCCGTGTTCTCGGGTACCCGTCGAGGATCGACCCCAGCATCAGCGCCGGACCGATCGCGGCGGGGCCCAGGCGCTGCTCGATGAGACGGTTGGCGACGACGTAGAGGGCGGCGCCCGCGAACAACGCGGCACCGGCGATGGTCGGACCCGCCTGCCGGAAGGCGGGTTCGAACAACTCCGACGACACCGCGGCGATCATGGTCCCGGCGCCGAAGGCCATGAGGCCGGCCAGCAACCACCGGGGAAGCGTCCAGCGCAGCCCGATCGCCGCCCCGGCCGCCAACGGCAGAGCGGTCGCGAGTCCGTAGAGCACCGCGGTGATCACACCGTCGCTGTACCCGTGATTACGCTCGGCAACCGTGAGCACCTTCTCCGCGCGCGTGGCCCGCGAATCCGACGGCGACATCACCCTGCACACCGAGACCGTCGACGACGACTTCCTGCCCGAGGGTGGGGTCCGCATCGACGTGACCCACTCGTCGGTCAACTACAAGGACGCCCTGGCGATCACGCCGAAGGGCGGTGTCGTGCGGAACTACCCGATCGTCCCCGGCATCGACCTCGCCGGCACGGTCGCGTCCAGCGACGACCCGTCGTTCTCGCCGGGCGACCCGGTCCTGCTGCACGGATACGAGACCGGGGTGTCCCGGCACGGTGGCTACGCCGAGCGGGCTGCCGGCCCCGCCGACCAGATCGTCCCGCTCGGTGACGGACTGAGCCCCGCCGAGGCCGCGACGATCGGCACCGCCGGGTTCACCGCGGCGATGAGCGTCGCCGCCCTCGTCGACCGCGGCCTGCGACCGGAGGACGGCAAGGTCCTCGTGACCGGCGCGTCCGGCGGCGTCGGGATCGTGGCGGTCGACCTCCTCGCGGGACTCGGCTACGAGGTCGTGGCCTCCAGCGGCAAGGAGCACGCCCGCGACCTGCTGAGCGAACTCGGCGCCGCCGAGGTGATCGGCCGTGTCCCGGAGGACCCCGACGCGAAGATCAAGCCCCTGGGCAGCGAGACGTGGGCGGCGGCCGTCGACTGCGTCGGCGGACCCACGCTCGCCTGGGTGCTGTCGACCATCCGCTACGGCGGGGCCGTCGCGGCCAGTGGCCTCACCGGCGGCGCAGGCCTGCCGACGACGGTGATGCCGTTCATCCTGCGCGGGGTCGCGCTCCTCGGCATCGACTCGGTCCAGGCGCCCATCGACACCCGCCGCGCCCTGTGGGCCCGGCTCGCCGACGACCTCCGCCCGCCCCACCTCGATCGCATCACCACCGAGGTGGCGGTCGGCGACGTCGACTCCGCGCTGGCGGAGATCACGCGGGGCGAGCGCATCGGCCGCACCCTCGTGCGTGTCGCCGGCGGCTTATGAGGACTACGCCGACGGGCTGACGAGGATCTTCACCGCGGTGTCGGTGTGGTCGATGAGGGTGTGCAGACCCTCGTCGACGAGATCGTCGAGGGCGATGCGCCCGGTGATGAACGGCGCGAGGTCGACGGTCCCGTCCTGGACGAGGGCGATCGCCGCCGCGTGGTCGCGCACGTAGGCGATCGTCCCGCGCAGGTCGATCTCCTTGAGCACCAGCTTCTGCATGTCGACGGTCGCCGGTGCACCCCAGATCGACACGTTCACGACGACTCCGGCCGGGCGGACCGCGTCGAGCACGTCGTCGAGGACCGCGTTCACGCCGGCGCACTCGAAGCCCAGGTCGGCGCCGAGGCCGTCGGTCAGCTCGCGCACCCGGTCACCGATGGACCCGTCGCGCGGGTTGAGGACGTGATCGGCGACGGCCTGCGCGCGCTCGATCCGCGCCGAACTGACCTCGGACACGATCACCGTCACCCCCATGCCGCGCAGCACCGCCGCGACGAGCAGGCCGATCGGGCCGGACCCGCCCACGATCGCCGTCTGGCCGGACCGTGCGCCGCTGCGCTCGACGGCGTGGTGCGCCACCGACAGCGGCTCGATGAGCGCCGCCTGGTCGAGCGGCATGTCGCCGACGGGATGCACCCAGCGCCGGGGCACGACGACCTTCTCGCTCAGCCCACCGCCGCCCCCGGCGAGACCGATGAACCCCATCCGGGTGCACAGGTGGTAGTTGCCCTCGCGGCACGGCGGGCACTCGTCGCAGACGACATAGGGCTCGACCACGACGCCGTCCCCGACGGCGAGGTCGTCGACACCCTCGCCGACCGCCGACACGGTCCCCGAGAACTCGTGGCCCATCGTGACCGGGGTGTCCTCACCGGTCAGCGGATGCGGGTGGCCGTGGGCGGGGATGAAGATCGGGCCCTCGAGGTACTCGTGCAGATCGGTGCCGCAGATGCCGCACCACGCGACGTCGATCGCGACCGTGCCCGGACGCAGTTCGGGCTCGGCCACGTCCTCGATGCGGATGTCCTTGCGGCCGTGGAAACGCGCTGCCCTCATCAGTCCTCCTGCGGTGGTGGTGTGAGCGGACCGTAGGCGCGGCGAGAACGGGATCGACAGCGTTGCACGGCGTTGCAGCGGTGCGGTTTCGTCGCAGGTCGTGGTGGCTACCCTGGTCAAGGTGAGTGCACCCACCGCCCTCCGCGGGCTCGTCGATCTCGACACGAGCTTCGTGCGCGACCTCGAGGGCATGTACGTGCCGTGGTCCGGCGACGTCGTCCCCGATCCCGAGATCGTCGTCCTCAACGAGCCGCTCGCACGGGAACTCGGACTCGACCCCGAGCGGCTGCGCAGCGCCGACGGAGCCGCCCTGCTGGCCGGATCGGCACCTCCCGCCGACACCACCACCGTCGCGATGGCGTACTCGGGCCACCAGTTCGGCAACTTTTCGCCGCTCCTCGGCGACGGCCGGGCGCTGCTCCTCGGGGAGCTCGTCGCCCCCGACGGCACCCGACGCGACCTGCATCTCAAGGGATCCGGGCGTACGCCGTTCGCGCGCGGTGGCGACGGCAAGGCCGTCCTCGGACCGATGCTGCGCGAGTACCTGGTGTCCGAGGCGATGCACGCGCTGGGGATCCCGACGACGCGATCGCTGGCCGTGACGTCGACGGGACAGTCGGTGCAGCGCGAGCAGCCCGAGCCGGGCGCGGTGCTCGCGCGCATCGCGTCGAGCCATCTCCGGGTCGGCAG
Organism: Williamsia serinedens; assembly: GCF_024171725.1. GTDB lineage: Bacteria > Actinomycetota > Actinomycetes > Mycobacteriales > Mycobacteriaceae > Williamsia_A > Williamsia_A serinedens. Next base: position 198,167 of record NZ_JAMTCG010000002.1, on the reverse strand, counting down.
CTTCGAGTTCGCGGTCCGTCGTGGCCCGCTCGTCGTCGACCTGACCCACTACGCCATCGCGCGCCATCACCCCGACCTGCTGGAGATCGACGACGTGCCCGATCGCGTCGTCGCCTTCTTCGAACGCGTCCTCGACGCGCAGGCGTCGCTGATCGCGCAGTACATGGGCGTCGGATTCATCCACGGCGTGCTCAACACCGACAACACCACGATCTCCGGAGAGAGCATCGACTACGGGCCGTGCGCCTTCCTCGACGCCCACGACCCGACGACGGTGTTCAGTTCCATCGACACCATCGGGCGCTACGCGTTCGGCAACCAGCCGGCCGTCATCGGCTGGAACCTGGCCCGTCTCGCGGAGGCGCTCATCCCGCTCGTCGGCGCTCGGGACGACGGGGAGGTCGACGCCGATGCGGCGATCGCCCGCTTGACGGACTCGCTGTCGACCTATGCGGCGCGGTACGAGCATCACCAGGCCGCGGTGACCGCGCGCAAGATCGGACTGCGCGGCGCAGGCGATCCCTCGCCGCTCGACGACGACGAGTCGTCCCTCCTCACCGATCTCGAGACGGTGATGCGCGAGCAGCGGGTCGACCACACCGGGTTCTTCCGCGCACTCTCGGTGGATCTGTGGGCGCACGCCTCCGGACACGAGCCGACGGAGACCGCGGCCCTCGCCCCGAACCCCGGCACCCGGGAATGGCTCGAGCGCTGGTTCGCCGTCCTGGGCGATCGCGCCACCACCGCGACCGCGGACGGGATGGACGCCGTGAACCCGGTCGTCGTCCCGCGCAACCACCTCGTGGACGAGGCGCTGCGCGCCGGCGAGGCGGGTGACATGGGCCCCTTCCATGCACTGTTCGCCGCGGTGACGCACCCGTTCGACGCTCCCTCGGACCCGCGGTTCGCACTCCCTGCGCCCGACGGCTTCTCCGACGGGTTCCGGACCTTCTGCGGAACCTGACGCGCAGGTCACGCGCGTGACCGCGCTCCCGTCCGAACGCTCGGTAGGGTGCATGATCGTGAAGGAACGGTGCGGGGCTAGGTTGAAGCCATGACCGACGAGCCGCGCACGACCGTGACGGAGCCGTGGCGGGACTACGAGCGGTCGGAGTTGTCGGCCCCACTGACCGCCGCGCTCGCCGCCTTCGAGGAGCAGGGCTATCACGGGACGTCGGTCCGGGAGATCGCCGGTCGGGCGGGCCTGTCGGTGCCGGGGCTCTATCACCACTACCCGTCGAAGCAGTCACTCCTGCAGGGGCTGCTCGAGATGACGATGAACGACCTCACCTGGCGGACCGAGAGCGCGCTCGCCGCGACCGGTGACGATCCGGTCGACCGCTACGACGCCGTCGTCGAGGTGCTGCTGCAGTTCCACATCCACCGTCGCGCGCAGGCGTTCATCGGGTCGTCGGAGATCCGCAGCCTGGAGCCCGACTACCGGCCCGTCTACACGCAGAAGCGACGCAAGTTGCAGGGCATCGTCGACGACCTCATCCGCGACGGCGTCCGTGCCGGGGTGTTCCACACCGGTGACCCGAAGGACACGGGCCGGGCGATCACGACGATGTGCGTGGGCGTGTCGACCTGGTACCGCCCGGACGGTCGGCTCTCCGCCGACGAGATCGTGGCCCGGTTCGGACGGATCGCCCGCGCGGCCGTCGGATACACCGGCGACGCCGACACATCACCCGCCGACGAAGGGATCTGACCCATGGCAGTGGACTTGCGCTACGACGACGAGGTGCAGAAGACGATCGCCGCGACGGAGGCGTTCGTCGCCGACGTCGTCCTGCCGCTGGAGGACGAGTTCGCGGGCGACTTCGAGAAGGCCGGCGGGGAGCACCTGCGGATCGAACTGCAGGAGAAGGCCAAGGCCGCAGGCGTGTTCGCGCCGCACGCCCCGGTCGAGTACGGCGGCCTCGGACTGAACATGTCCGATCGCGCGCCGGTCTTCGAGGCCGGGGGACGGTCGGTGTTCGGTCCGATCGCGCTGAACATCGGTGCGCCCGACGAGGGCAACGTGCACATGCTCGCCCACATCGCGTCGCCGGCGCAGAAGGAGCAGTTCCTGGCCCCGCTGGCGCACGGTGACGTGCGGTCGGCGTTCGCGATGACCGAGCCGGAACCCGGTGCGGGATCGGATCCGTCGGCCCTGACGACGGCGGCCACGCGGGTTCCCGGTGGGTGGTCGATAACGGGCCACAAGTGGTTCATCACCGGCGCGGACGGTGCGGGGTTCTTCATCATCATGGCGCGCACGTCGGGCTCGCCCGGTGAGAGCGGCGGAGCCACGATGTTCCTCGCGCCGGCGCCCGACGACGGCATCGAGATCGTGCGGCACATGGGGACCACCGACCGTGCGGGACTGGGCGGTCACTGCGAGATCCGGTTCCGTGAGCTGTTCGTTCCCGACGAGAACGTCCTGGGCGAGGTCGACGAGGGCTTCCGGTACGCGCAGGTCCGGCTCGGACCGGCGCGCATGACGCACGTCATGCGGTGGTTGGGTGTCGCGGTCCGCGCGCACGAGGTCGCCGTCGACTACGTCGCGCGTCGTCGGGCGTTCGGCGGCCGGCTCGGCGATCTCGGCATGATCCAGCAGATGGTGGCCGACAACGAGATCGACCTCGCCGCATCGAGGGCACTGCTCGTGAAGGCCTGCCACGAACTGGATCTCGGCCGCCACGCCAGCAACGAGACGTCGATCGCGAAGACTTTCGCCGCCGAGGCGTACTCGCGCGTCGTCGATCGCGCCATCCAGATGTGCGGTGGTTCGGGCGTCACCGACGACCTGCCGCTCGCGCGTCTGCAGGCCGAGCTCAGGCCGTTCCGCATCTACGACGGCGCCTCCGAGGTGCATCGCTGGGCGATCGCCAAGCGTGCCGTGGGGCGGGCGGCGAAGAAGCAGCAGTCGCAGGCGGCGCAGTGACCTCCACGACGTCGCTGCCGGGCATGGATCCGGTTGCGCTGCGGTCGTTCCTGGCGGATTCGGGCGTCGAGGTCGCGGGTGATCTCGACGTCCACCTCATCTCCGGTGGCCGGTCGAACCTCACGTTCGGAGTCACCGACGGCGCGACGAAGTGGGTCGTGCGTCGTCCGCCGACGTCGGGTCTGACGCCGTCTGCGCACGACATGAACCGGGAGTGGACGGTGACCCGGGCGTTGCAGGGCACAGCTGTACCGGTGGCGCGGACGGTCGCGTTCGACGCCGAGGGCACCGTCCTCGGTGCGCCGTGCACCGTCGTCGAGTTCGTCGAGGGCACGGTGATCCGCAGTGCGTCGGAGCTCGACGCCCTCGACGACGCCGCCGTGGACCGCAACGTCGACGCGTTGATCCGGACCCTGGCCGATCTGCACGCCGTGGATCACGAGGCGGTCGGGCTCGGCGAGTTCGGTCGGCCGGAGGGATTCGTCGCACGCCAGGTGAAGACGTGGACGCGGCAGTGGGGGATCGTGAAGACCCGCGAGCTGCCGGACGTGGAGAAGCTCGCTGGTCTGCTGGCCGACAACATCCCGACCGATTCCGCGAACGCGATCGTGCACGGGGACTTCCGCGTGGACAACACGATCCTCGACGCCGACGACCCGGGAGTCGTTCGTGCCGTGGTGGACTGGGAGATGTCGACCCTGGGTGACCCGATCACCGACGTCGCCCTCATGTGCGTCTACCGCCAGCCCATCTTCGACCGGGTGCTCGGCCTGTCGGCCGCGTGGACCAGCGACCGCTACCCCGACACCGACGACCTCGCGCAGCGCTACGCGACCGCGGCCGGGGTCGAGATGGCGCACTGGGGTTTCTACCTCGCGCTCGCGAACTTCAAGCTCGGCGTGATCGGTGAGGGCATCGCCTACCGCGCGCTGCAGGGGTCGTCGTCGGGTGAGGGTGCGGAGAAGGCCGCCGAGGCGACCCAGGAGTTCATGGCCGCCGGCCTGCGCGCCCTGAGCTAGATGTAATGACCCGAGACCCGTTCGTTGGGCAGCAGAAACCGTTCGTTGGGCAGCAGGAACCGTTCGTTGGGCAGCCGGGGCACCACATTCGTCCCAACCGCCCAACCGATGGTCCCAACCGCCCAACCGATGGTCCCGACCGCCCAACCGATGGTCCCGACCGCCCAACCGATGGTCCCGACCGCCCAACCGATGGTCCCAACCGCCCAACCGACGGTCCCAACCGCCCAACCGACGGTCCCAACCGCCCAACCGATGGTCCCGACCGCCCAACCGACGGTCAGCGAACTACGCGGTAGCGGAGATGGACCGTGTTCGGTGGTGCCTCGAGAACCCGGGTGAGCTCGAGTCGCGGTGTGCCCGGGGCGAAGCCGTCGAACAGGCGCTCGCCGCCGCCGAGGATCTCGCCGCTCACCTGCAGGTCGATCTCGTCGACGATGCCGGCCGCGATGGCCTGCCGCGCACACGACGCCCCGCCCGCGATGGAGATCGACTGCCCGTCGGCGGCGTCGACGGCCCGGCGGTACGCGGACTCGATGCCGTCGGTGACGAAGTGGAAGGTGGTGCCGCCCGACATCTCGATCGGGTCGTGCGCGAAGTGGGTCAGGACGAACACGGGACAGTGGTACGGCGGCTCGTCACCCCACCACCCTCGCCAGTCCGAGTCGCCCCAGTCGCCGCGGACCGGGCCGAACATGTTGCGACCCATGATGGTCGCGCCCATCCCGTCGAGCATGTCCGACATGACCTGCCTGTTCACGGGGTGGTCGGCGTCGGGTCCGATGTGCCAGCGGTGCAGCGCCGGCCCGCCCACCCCGAGCGGGTTGTCCGCGCTCTGGTCGGGGCCGGCGACGTAGCCGTCCGCCGAGATGGACATCGACAGGTTCGTCCTGCTCATGAGGTCACTCCCGTTCGCGGTGATGGTGTCGGAGATACGGACCGTCGACGGCCGCGGAACTCATCGCCCGGCGGCCTTCTCGCCCCGCAGGGTGAGGACGGTGCTGGTCGCCGTCGCGACCGTCTTGCCGTCGTCGCGCGTGATGTCGCAGGCGTAGTGCTGCACCGTCGACCCGATGTGCGTGGGGTGTGCCCGAGCCGTCAGCGTGCCGGCCCACATCGGGCGGAGGAACGTGATGCGCAGGTCGATGCTCGTGAACGACTCGCCCTGCGCGATCGTCGTCGACCGCGCGGTCCCGATCGCCGCGTCGGCGAGTTCGCTGATGAACCCGCCGTGCACGGTGCCCTGTTGATTGCTGTGCAGCTCGGGGTCGGTGACGACGGTCAGGGTGGCGGTCCCCGCGTCGACCTCGGTGATCTCGAACCCGAGGAGTCGGGAGATCGCGGTGGGGTAGCGCAGGAAGGTGCGGTCGTCGGGACCGAGCGTTCCCGCCACGTGCCGCCGCAGGTACTCGAGGACCGGCAGTGTGGTGTCGCTCATCGGAACGTCATCACGTCCCGGTCGTCGACGAGGTCGACGTGGGCGTGGTCGTTCACCGACACGACCGACAACCCGGTGCGGCCGGCGATCAGCTTTGTGACGGAGGTGTTGATCATCGTCCGTGCGACGGTCAACCATCGCTCGTCGTCCAGGCCCCACAGCGTCGCGAGGACGGCGGCGATGGTGCCCGCCGACGACACCGCCACCACGGTCCGGCCCGACCCGGCCCGGGCCGCGAGGTCGCGCGCCGCCGATTCCGCCCGGTCCCGGTAATCGCGGTAGGACTCGCTGCCGACCGACGTCCCGGCGACCCAGCGCCGGAGGTCGTCGTCGAGCTCCGCCTGGAAGCCTGCGCCGTGGACGTTCTTCCCGGCCTCGCCCCCGGTCGCGATCGCACCCAGGTCGTACTCGTCCCATCGGGCGTCGGTCTCGGGCTCGGGCGCCCCGTCGACCGCGTCGAGGACGTGTCGCAGCGTCTGCTGCTGACGCGCCAGCGATCCCGCGACGGCATGGTCGATTCGACCGGCTCGCCTCGCCAGCGCGATCCCGGCTCGGCGGGCCTGGTCGTGTCCGAGCTCGGTCAGACCGCCGGCCTCGGACTGTGCCTCGGCGAGCGACCCGTAGGCCTGCGCGTGCGCCTGTCCGTGACGGACGAGGTAGACGACTCCCATGCGCCCATCATGGCCGAGAGTCCACCGGTTCCGACGTCCGCTCGCGGACCGCAAGGGTGAGGAGTGCGGTGACGAGCAGCAGTGCGGCCGCGCATGTCGCCGCGACGTGCAGTCCGTCGACGTAGGCGACGCGTGCGGCGTCGAGCACCGCGCGCCCCGCGTCGCCGCCGAGTCGAGACGCCGCCGCGACCGCCCCGCCGAGCCCGACGGCGGCGGGACCGGAGACGCCGGGCACCGATGTGTCGACGGACGCGCGGTAGACCGCGGTCAGAACGCTGCCGAGCACCGCGATCCCGATTCCGCCCCCGAGCTCGCTGCTGGTCTCGAGCATTCCTGCGGCGGCACCGGCACGGCCGGTCGGAGCCACGCCGACGACATGGTCGGCGACGACGGTCGCGACGGCGACGAGGCCGCCGGCGATCAGGGTGCTCGCGGCGAGCATCGGCCACAGTGACGACACGCCGGCCGCCCACGTCGACGCGAAACCGCCTGCTGCGACGACGAGTCCGGCCGCCATCACCGCCGGGCCACCCCACCGGGCTGCGAGCGTCGTCGACATCGGCGCGACCGCGGCGACGACCACCGTCGGTGCCAGACTCCACAGGGCTGCGGCCAATGGGTCATAGCCGAGCACCGACTGCAGATACTGCGTGACGAGGATCGCGTTGCCGACGATGCCGACCATGGCGACGAGGTTCACCGCGACGGACACGGCGAGCCGGCTGTCGGAGAACAGGCGCAGATCCATCAGCGGATGGGTCAGGGACACCTGCCGCTGGACGAACACGACGCCCAGGGCGACGCCTGCGGTGAGGACGGCCAGCGCTGTGGGGGTGAGGCCGTCGGTGCCCATCGCCTTGATGGCGCCGACCGTCGGCAACACCGCGCCCAACGCCAGGGCGGCGCTGACGACGTCTATCCGTCGCGTCCGGTCACCCGTTCCGCCGGGGAGTAGAGCAGGTGCGGCGACCAGGAGCGCGATCATCACCGGGACGTTGATCAGGAAGACCGATCCCCACCAGAAGTGCTCCAGCAGAGCCCCGCTCACGATCGGTCCGACGGCGACACCGCCCGCCATCACCGCCGACCAGGCGCCGATCGCCTTCGCCCGCGCGGCATCGTCGGTGAACATGTGCCGGATGAGCGCGAGCGTCGACGGCATCAGGGTCGCTCCCGCCACCGCGAGCACGGCCCGCGCGCCGATCAGCATCTCGGCGCTCGTCGAGAACGCGGCCAGCACCGACGCGGCCGAGAAGGTGGCCGCGCCGATCAGGAGCACTCGCCTGTGCCCGACGCGATCGGCCACCGCCCCCATCGTCAGCAGCAGACCGGCGAGGACGAGGCCGTAGACGTCGAAGATCCAGAGTTGCTGGGCGGGCGAGGGGTGGAGATCGGCCGCGATGTCCGGGACGGCGAAGAAGAGCACCGACACGTCCATCGAGACGATCAGCATCGGCAGGCACAGGACCAGGAGACCCCACCAGGGGGAACGTGTGGTGTGCATCGGTGGTCCCATCTGTGTACGTAGCAGACTGTTTATACCGTACGCACATTAGGGATGAACTGCGTACCGCGCAAGCAGTTTGTTACGCTGGCCCGGTGAGCAGCGACGACGCGACGATGCCCCGGTATCTCGCCGCGCTGTGGGAGCGTCCGTCCGGGACGCGTCGCGGCCCGAAACCCGCAGTCGGGATCCGCGACATCGGCGGCGCCGGAGTGCGGGTCGCCGACCGCGGCGGGGCGGACGCCATCTCGATGAAGGCGGTCGCGACCGAACTCGGGATGACGACCATGTCGCTGTACCGGTACGTCGACAGCAAGGACGAGTTGCTCGCCGTCGTGCTGGACGAGGCCTACGGCCCGTGCCGGCCGGGCACCGTGCGCGGAGGTACGTGGCGGGAGCGCGTCGAGTCGTGGACACGAGCGATCGCCGCGGCGCTCACGCGACGGTCGTGGATCGTCGACATACCGCTGGCTTCTCCGCCCGCCACCCCGAACGTGCTCGGCTGGACCGACGCGGGCGTCGCCGCGTTCGACGGGACGGGTCTGCCCGCACGGTCGGTGCTCAGCTCGCTGCTCGTCCTCGACGGATTCGTGCGCAACCACGTCCGTCAGTCGACGCAGCTCGGCGCTCTGCGGCCCGACGGGGGCCCGGCGCCCGACGACCGGTCCTACGAGAGCGGGATCCTGGATCTCGTGGGGGACACCGGACGGCTCCCGGCGCTGGCCGCCGCGGCGGCCGAGATCGCCCGCGGCGAGGCGTCGGACTTCTACACCGACGAGCTCGACTACGGGATCGCGGTGCTGCTCGACGGGCTCGCCCACCGCGTGGAGGCGGCGCAGTCCGCGGCGCTGTGAACGCACAGGCCGAGCGGTGCCTGCTACGTCGAATCGGTTGTCGAGCAACCGGATCACCGGGATAATCGGGCGTGATTCTCGGATGTCGGCCCGGAGCGTTGTCAGAGGAGGAGTCATGTCACGGGTGAAGTCGTTGGCCCGTAGTCGGGTGGCGCTGTGGTCCGCCGGATGGGTCGGCCTGTACATCGGGTGCACGGCCTTCGCCTTCATCCGGCTCGCCGCGGACGAGCGGTCTCAGTCGACCTGACGTCGTGCCCGTCGCCCGTCGCGCTCCGCTGTGAGCGAAACGCGGTGTCGCGCGCGGCGCAGCCCGGGTGCGCACCACTACGGTGGCGGGAAGGTCCCTGCTCGGGACGGACGCGCACGGGAGAAGGAGGCACCGATGACCGACCTGCATGTGGTCCCCGCGGACGAGGACGTCGCACCGGTCGCCGCCCCGCTGCTCCGCGAGCTCCTCGGTGCCACCCTCCGCGCGGCGCGACAGCGTCAGCAGCGCACCCTCAAGGACGTCGCCGACCGCGCGGGTGTGTCGATGACCTACCTCTCCGAGGTCGAACGCGGTCGCAAGGAGGCCTCGTCGGAGGTCGTCGGGGCCGTCACCCGTGCCCTCGGTGGCGAACTGGTCGACCTGCTCACGGAGATGGCCGGCGCCGTGGCCCGGCCCGCGCCCGCTGCCGCGCCGGCGCGCACGACGGCGATCCGCGCCGTCGCCTGATCACCGGTCGGTCGCGTCGCGGCCGGCGTCGTGGACCACCAGCGCGATCTGCACCCGGTTGCTGAGCTGCAGCTTCTCCAGGATGTGCGAGATGTGGCTCTTCACCGTCGCCACGGTGACGAACAGTTCCCGGGCGATGTCCGCGTTCGACAGTCCCTGAGCGAGCGCCCGCGCGACGCGCAGCTCCCCGGCGGTCAACGCGGCGAGCTGCTCGCGCGCGGTCGCCGCCCGCTCGTCCCGCTCGGGGCCCGTCACCCGGTCGATGAGGCGACGGGTGACCGTGGGGGACAGGATGGGGTCGCCTGCGTGCACCGCACGGATCGCGGCGATCAGATCCGCGGGCGGCGTGTCCTTCACCAGGAAGCCGGATGCACCGGCGCGCAGCGCCCGCACGACGAGGTCGTCGGCGTCGAAGGTCGTCAGGACGACGACATGCGGTGCATCCGGGACCGCACGCAGCGCAGCGGTCGCGTCGATCCCGTTCACGTGCGGCATCCGCAGGTCCATGAGCACGACGTCGGCGCGGGTCTCCCCGACGAGGTCGACGACGCCTGATCCGTCGGCGGCTTCTCCGACCACCTCGATGTCCGGCTCGGCGCCGAGCATGGTGCGGATCCCGGCGCGGACCAACCACTCGTCGTCGACGAGGAGCACACGGATCACGAGAGGGCCCCGGTCTGCCACGGCAGCCGCGCGTCGAGGACGAAGCGGTGTTCGACCACACCGTGCGTCAACGCACCGCCGGCGAGCGTCACCCGTTCCTCGAGCCCGGTCAGTCCCGTCCCCGTCCCGGGGATCGGTCGGTGGTCGGCGGACCGGTTGAGGGGTTGGCTCACGGTCACGCGCAGGCCGCGTCCGGGCCCGCCGACGACGTCGACGGACACGGGGACCGGCCCGGCGTGCTTGCGCGCGTTGGTCAGACCCTCCTGGACCACGCGGTAGGCGGCGCGGCCGACGACGCCCGGGATGCGGCCCGGCTCGTCGATCTCGATGTGCGGCGTGATCGTGGCGCCGGAACCGCGGCACTCGGCGAGAAGGTCCTCGACGTCGGCGAGGGACTGCGGCTCCGCCACCAGGTCGTCGGTCTCCCGGAGCATCGTGATCACGTCGCGGAGGTCCTCCAGCATCTGATGGACCCCACCGCGGATCACGCCCGCCGCCCGGGCGATGTCCTCCGGGGGTGCGTCCGGCCGGTACTCCAGCGCGCCCGCGTGTACCGACAGCAGGCTCATCCGATGCGCGAGGACGTCGTGCATCTCGCGGGCGAGGCGCTCACGCTCGGCGGCCCGCGCCGCGGCCAGTCGTTCCCGCTGCTCCGACTCGGCGCGATTCGCCCTCTCCGCCAGCGAGATCAACAGCTGTCGACGACTGCGGACCGACGTGCCCCACCCGATAGCGCCGCCGGTCAGGAGGACGCTGAACGCCAGCGTGATCCAGAACTGCGTCCCGTCGATGTCGGCGACGAGCACCAGGTTGAGCTGTGCGGCGACGAGCCCGAGCACGCCGACGGGGATCGCGTACCGGAGCGGGCGGTGCACGGCGAGCGAGAACGAGGCGAGATAGGCAGCCCCGGCCACGGCGGTGAAGGGGATGCAGATGAGGTTGGTGACGACCGCGATGGGCACGGGCCACCGCCGCCGCCACACGAGGGCCGCGCAGGACAGGGCCCCGACGACGAGGTCGGGCCACAGCGAGAGGGTGCTGCCGCCCACCCCGGGGACCGCCGCGAGCACACCGATCGTCGCGGCGAGGACGACCACGAGTGCGTCGACGAGGATGTCGCGGGCGGTCCGACGACCGTGCAGCGGTCGCGGATCGCCGTCGAGTTCCGCCTGCACGGCGCCCGGCAACCAGGGACGGCGCACGCGGACGGGGTCCGGCGCCGGGGTGCTCGGATAGGGCAGCGGCAGGGTCATGACCCGGCCATCGTCGCCCATCCCGGCCGCCCCGCGCATCAGGCGGAAGTCGGAGGTCGCGATGAGTTCCGGGCACGGCGGGTGTCAGTACGGGCGACCGCACCACTCACCGCAAGGAGAACCCCGATGTGCCGCATGCTGTTCGTCAACCTCCCCGTCGCCGACGTCACCGCGTCGCGGACGTTCTTCACCGGACTCGGGTTCGAGATCAACGAGACCTTCTCCGACGAGACCACGATCAGTGTCGTCATCAACGACCAGACGACGGTGATGATGCTGCAGACCGAGCGCTTCCGGTCGTTCCTCACCCGGGGCGGGATCGCCGACACCTCCACCGGCCGTGAGGCGCTCTTCGCACTGTCGGCCGATTCCCGCGAGGAGGCGGACTCGTTCGTGGACGCGGCACTCGCGGCCGGCGGGTCGCACTGGGACGAACCCCAGGACCACGGGTTCATGTACGGACGCAGCTTCGTCGACCTCGACGGTCACGCCTGGGAGGTCGTCTGGATGGACCCGGCGCAGATGCCGGGGCAGTGACCCCTCAGGCCTGCATGGTCGCCGACGCCGGCGGCCGTGCGGGCAGGCCGAAGCGCGCGAACAGTGCCTCGGTGTCGTCGTCGAAGAAGACCACCGCGTGGTCGACGGTGCGGCCGTCGGCGGACAGCTCGAGGACCTGCAGCTGGAACGGCAGGTGTTCGCCGGAGTCCTTGTCGAGCATGTAGAGCCCGAACGCCTGCTGGCCGTTGGCGACGGTCGGCAGCAGGATCTGGTCGCCGGCCTTCTCCGCGGGGCAGTTCTTCCGGATGAGGGTGCCGATGGCCTCCCCGCCCTCGTACCAGCCGGTGAACGGGGGCATCTCCCAGATGGACCTCGCCGTGAACATCTCGACGATCGCGTCGACGTCGTAGTCCTGGAACGCGGCGACGTAGCGCGCGAGCGTCTCCCGCTGGATCGTGTCGTCGGGCTCGCGCGTGGAATCCCTCTGCGGTGCCGTGTCTTTGACCTGCTGGCGCGCGCGTTGGAGCAGGCTGTTGACGGTGGCGACTGTCAGGTCGAGCGTCGACGCGACCTCGGCGGCGCGCCACTGCAGCACGTCGCGCAGGATCAGCACGGCCCGTTGGCGTTCCGGCAGGTGCTGCAGTGCCGCGATGAACGCGAGCCGGATGGACTCACGCGAGTCGACGACGGTCGCCGGGTCGGCCGTGTCCGCCGGCGACACCTCATCGGTGCCGGCCCACGGTTCGAGCCACGGCACCTCCTTGTCGACGACGAGGGTGTCGCTCGGGTCGTCGGCGTCGCCACCGAGTCCCGACGGCAGCGGCCGCTTCTTCTTGCTCTCCAGGGCGGTGAGACAGGTGTTGGTGGCGATCTTGTGCAACCACGTGCGGACCGACGCGCGCTGGTCGTACCCGGCGTAACCCCGCCAGGCGCGGATGTACGTCTCCTGGACAAGGTCCTCGGCGTCGTGGTGACTGCCCATCATCCGGTAGCAGTGCGCCATGATCTCGCGCCGATAGGGCTCGGTGATCTGCAGGAACTCGGCATCGGTCGACATCGAGGTCGTCATGCCTGAGGAGCCTAGAACAGGGATCGGACATCCGGCAGGGTTCGCGACCCGGCCGCCCCGGTCAGGGCGAGATACGACCGGTGAGGGCCAACCCGCCGAGGACGTCGAGGTCGGTGTCGGCGTCGGAGACGCCGGACGCACCGAGGTCGACGAGGGCGTGCGAGGTGTCGGCCGCGGCGCGGGAGGCCAGGACCGAGGCCGTGGACACGGCGGCGACGGCCTCGTCGCGCAACAGCGCGGGCTCGTCGGCGCAGGTGCGCACGGCGTCGACGGCGGATCCCGCGGCGGCCAGGGTGGCCTCGGCGGCGGACACCGCCACCGACAGCTCGCCGAGGCGGCGCCGGGCAGAGCTGTCACGACGACCGTCCCGGACGGTGGCGACGGCACCGTGGAGCGCCGCGGCGGCGGATCCCGCCTCGAGCGCGATGTCGAGCAGACGGGCGACGAGGTCGTCGCCGACGGCGTGGTCGTTGGCGAGCAGCGACCGCCGCACCCGGCGGGCGAGGTCGAGATGGGACACCGCGACGACGCGGACCACCTCGGCGGCCGTCGACGGCGCGATGCCCCCGTCGGCCGGCAGCACCGTCAGGTCGAGCAGTCCCGACTCCTGCAGCCGCACCGACGCCCCGGGACCACGACACCCGCCGAGGACGCGCGCGACGTCCACGGGCTCCAGGGGTGCGTCGGTCCGGGTCGTCGGTGCGGCTGCGAGAATCATGTCAGGCCGGGACCTTCTGCGAGGCCTCGATCTCGCGGACGAGCGGCAGGACCTTCTCGCCGAAGTACTCGATCTCCTCCTGGAAGTGCAGGAAGCCACCGAGGATGAGGTCGACGCCGAGACGCTTGTAGGCGACGATCCGCTCGGCGATCTGCTCCGGGGTGCCGATCAGCTGCGTCTTGAAACCGTCGTTGTACTGGACGAGGTCCTCGAACTTCGAGTCCGCCCACATGCCCTTGCCGTCCGAGGTCGACTTGCCGGCCTGCTGCACCGAGTCCCGGAAGCCCTCCACCGCAGGCTTGTTCGCCTTCTCGATGATCTCGCGCAGGGTGTCGTGGGCTTCCTTCTCGGTGTCGCGGGCGATGATGAAGCCGTTGAGACCGAACTTCGTCGAGCGGTTGTGCGCCTGCGCGACCGACCGCAGGTCCTCGATCTGCTCGGTGACGCCGTCGAAGTCCTTGCCATTGGAGAAGTACCAGTCCGCGAACTGCCCACCGTTGCGGCGGGCCGCGGTCGAGTTGCCGCCCTGGAACAGCTCGGGGTTCGGACGCTCGGGCGTGTTCAGCGGCTTCGGCTTCAGCGTGAAGTCCCGGATCCGGTAGAAGTCGCCGGCGAACTCGACGTTGTCCTCGGTCCAGATCTTGCGGATCACCTCGAGGAACTCCGCGCTGCGGCGGTAGCGCTCGTCGTGCTCGAGCCACGGCTCGCCGAGGGCCTTGAACTCACCGGAGAACCAGCCGGAGACGACGTTGATGGCGAAGCGCCCGTTGGACAGGTGGTCGGCGGTGGCGCCGAACTTCGCGAGGACGGCCGGGTGCCACAGGCCGGGGTGGATGGCCGCGATCACCTTCAGCTTCTCGGTCGCCATCAGCAGCGCCAGCGAGAACGACGTCGACTCGTGCTGGAACTCCGCGCCGTAGGAGGCCATGTAGCGCACCTGCGAGAGCGCGTACTCGAACCCGACGCGCTCGGCCGTCTGAGCGAGCTTCTTGTTGTACTCGAACTCCCAGTTGGTCCGCTGCTCGATGTCGCTGGTGACCAGCCCACCGCTCACGTTGGGAACCCAATAGGCGAACTTGATCTCGTCGGCGATGCCATCGGTGCTCATGTGTGTCTTCCTTGTCGGTGATTCGGAACGGGTCTCAGGACGCGCTCGCGGGCTCCAGGGACGAGAGGAAAGCCGTTCCCGTGCGCCCGGTCTCGGGGGCGGGGTCGTCGTCGAGTAGTCCCCGTCGGGCCAGTGCCGGTCGGACACCCTCCCCGACGTGGTACGCCTCCTCCAGGTGGGGGTATCCCGAGAGGATGAAGTGGTCGAGACCGAGAGCCGCGTATTCGGCGATGCTGTCGGCGACCTCATCGTACGAGCCGACCAGCGCGGTTCCCGCTCCGCCGCGGACCAGGCCGACCCCCGACCACAGGCCCGGGTGGATCTCGAGCGACCGCGCGTCGCGGGACGTCACGAAGTCGTCGCCACCGCCGTGCAGTTCCCGCATCCGACGCTGGCCCTCGGATTCCGAACGGGCCAGCGACGCCTGCGCCTGCCGCACGACCGCGGGGTCGAGGGCGTGGAGGAGCCGATCGGCCTCGGCCCACGCCGCCTCCGACGTCTCCCGCGCGATCACGTGCAGACGGATGCCGAACGTCGGGGAGCGACCGACCTCGTGTGCGAGGTCGCGGATCCAGCCGATCTTGGCGGCGACCGCGGCCGGCGGCTCACCCCACGTGAGGTAGGTGTCGGCGTGACGCGCCGCGACAACGCCGGCGGCGGGTGACGAGCCACCGAAGAAGATGGGCGGCGCCGGGTCGGGGCGGCGCGGGATGTCGGCGTTCTCGACGCGGATGTGGTTGCCGTTCAGCGTGACCGGCTCGGAACCGGTCCACAGTCGGTGCAGCACCTCGAGGAACTCGCCGGTCCTCTCGTACCGGGCGTCCTTGGTCAGGAAGTCGCCGTAGGCACGCTGCTCCGAGCTCTCGCCGCCGGTGACGACGTTGATCAGCAGGCGCCCCTTCGACTGCCACTGCAGCGTCGCGGCCATCTGCGCGGTCAGCGTGGGGCTGACGAGTCCGGGGCGCGCGGCGACCAGGAACTTCAGCGTGTCCGTGGCGTCGGCGAGCAGTGCCGCGGTCAGCCACGCGTCCTCGCACCACTGACCGGTCGGGATCAGGACAGAGGAGAAGCCGTTGATCTCGGCCGCGCCGGCCAGTTGTTTGAGGTACTTCAGGTCGGCCGGGCGGTCGCCGCGCATGCCGCTGCCGTGGCCGCCGGCGATGAGGTCGCGGGAGTCCCCATAGGTCGGCAGGAACCAGTGCAGGTCCACGGGCACGCGGCATCCTTCCGTCGTCGGGTCGAGGTCGCCGTCCAGTGTGGCGTGCGGCTTCTCGCAGATGCCGACTTTTACGCGCCGTGAGCGAAACCCCACCGCGCTGACCTGCGACATCCCGCCTTTGCCGCCCCTGGTTCGCCTTGCTAGATTCAGCGACATGCCGAGCACGACGTCGTCCATCCCGGAGGTCACCTACGTGATCACCGCGCTGGGCTGCCGTCTGCCGTTCGCACGTCTTCTCTGTCGCACGAATCTCTGAACCCGCCCCGGTCCGTCCGCATCCCGCGTGACGCCGGTTGTCAGACATTCGCGTTCACATCCCTGCACGTCGCGCAGGATGTGGCACATTCGACAGGACATCTCCATGACCGCATCGCTCGACCACGTCACCACCCGCCGCCGGCCCGCCGGCCCCCGTCCGCTCTACGCCGGAGCGCGGACGCGACCGGGATCCCGACCACTGGCCATCGGCGCGGCCGGGGGCCCGCTGACGACGAGGACACCGGTCATCCACATCGCGACGCCACAGCTGCAGCTGTCGACGAAACCGTCGGCGGTCGTCCTGCGCATCGCCCGTCTGCAGGGCCCGATCTTCCGCGACGACGCCGCGGCCCAGTCCGGGTTGTCCATCTCGACGGTGAACCGGCAGGTCAGCGCATTGCTGAAGGCGGGCATCGTCCGTGAGCGCGCCGACCTCGCGCCGGCCGGCGCCATCGGCCGTCCGCGACTGCCGTTCGAGGTCAACACGATCGACTTCCTCACCGTGGGCATCCACATCGGACTGAAGGTCACCGCGATCACCACCCACGACCTGCAGCACCGCGTGGTCGGGGCCATCCAGATCCCCACCCCGGTCGGTGACACCCCGGAGCAGACCCTGACGGCGATCGGGCTGTCGGCGCGACGGTTCGCGTCGCGGTGGCCGTCGCAGCGCGTGCTGTGGACCGGTGTCGCCATCGGCGGTCGCGTCGCCGAGGGCGGCCTCGTCGACCATCCCCGGCTGGGCTGGTCGGGCGCGCCGGTCGGTCCCGTGCTGTCGCAGACCATCGGCCTGCCCGTGTCGGTGGCCTCGCACGTGGAGGCGATGGCCGCGGCCGAACTGCTCGTCAACCCCGAATCCCTCTCCGACGGGGACGGTCCGGGCAGCTTCCTGTACTTCTACGCCCGCGAGATGGTCGGCATCGCGTTCACCGTCGGCGGCACCGTCTACACCCCGACCGCCGGCCCGCCGGTCATCGGACACTTCCCGATCGGCGCGACCACCTGGCTCGACCCGGACAAGACCGGGCGCCTCGAGCCCGCGGTCAGCGACACCGGCATCGTCGACGCCGCCCGCGCGGCCGGACTGGCGGCCGAGCAGGTCGAGGACGTGCACGCCGCGGCGGCGTCGGGCAACGAGGCCGCGTCGGCGATCCTCCTGGAGCGTGCCGAGGTCCTCGGCCGCACCGTGTCGCTGATCGCCGACATGTTCAACCCCGACCACGTCATCCTCGGCGGGCAGGCGTTCACCGACGCTCCGTCGACGCTGCCCGCGGTGGCCAAGGCCGTCCGGTCGACGCCCGCGGCGGCCAACCGGGACGTCCGTGTCACCCGCGCCGGTGCGTCGGTGCAGCAGCAGGCGGCCGGGGCGGTGTCGCTCGACGCGGTGTACAGCGACCCGCTCGCCGCCCTCGCGCTGACCGCCTGATCGGGCGGAGACGGGCGCGTCAGACCAGGTCGGGTGCGCGTTCCGACGTGGCGGCGGTGAAATCGACGGCGGTGGCCTGCGATCCCACCGCCGTCAGCACCGCCACCGCGACGGCAGCGAGGGCCACGGTGGTCGCGAGTGCGGCCGGATAACCCCAGGTCGACGAGAGCTGCTGTTGCAGTGGCAGGTTCAGCGCTGCGATCACGTTGCCGAGCTGGTAGGTCACCCCGGGGTAGAACCCGCGGATGGCGTTCGGCGACATCTCCGACAGGTGCGCCGGCACCGCGGCCCACGCGCCTTGCGTCGTCGCCTGGACGAGGAACGCGCCGAGACACAGCATCCCGGCCGACCGGGAGTAGGCGAAGACCGGGATGATCGGCAACGTCAGGAGCGCGCCGACGATGATGGCGCCCTTGCGCCCGATGCGGTCGGACGCCCATCCGAGGATCAGGCCTCCGATGATCGCGCCGACGTTGTAGATCACGGCGATCCACGTGGCCGTCGTCGCGTCGAAGCCCGCACCACGGTTCTCCGTCGACTTGAGGAATGTCGGATAGATGTCCTGGGTGCCGTGGGAGAGGAAGTTGAACGCGGCCATGAGGATGACGAGGTAGACGAACCGCCGGAGGATCGTCGGGTCGAGGAAGACCGTCCGGACCGACGTGTTGTGGCGGGCGAGGGTCTCCTTCGTGGTCACCCACACCTCCGACTCGGACACGCCGAGCCGGATGATCAGGCTGACCAGCGCGGGCAGCAGGGAGAAGGCGAAGATCCACCGCCAGCTGAGGTCCAGCCAGGAGTGCACGAGCAGGTAGGCCAGGGACGCGAGGAGGTATCCGCCCGCGTACCCGCCCTGCAGCACACCGGAGAAGAACCCGCGGCGGTGCGCCGGCACCTTCTCCATCGACAGCGCCGCGCCCAGTCCCCACTCGCCGCCCATCCCGATGCCGTAGAGCAGTCGCAGCACGAACAGGAACCAGTAGTTCGGCGCGAACGCGCAGAGGAACCCGACGACGGAGTAGAAGCAGACGTCGACGATGAGCGGTGTCCTGCGACCGATCTTGTCGGCCCAGATGCCGAAGAGGTACGCACCCACCGGGCGCATCACGAGGGTGACCGTCGTCAGGAACGCCATCTTCTCCAGGGAGACCCCGAAGTCGTCGGCGATCTCCTTGTAGACGAGGACGAGGATGAAGTAGTCGAACGCGTCCATCGTCCAACCGAGGTAGCTGGCGGCGAACGCGGACCGCTGATCCCTGTCGAGCTTGTCGCCTGCCGTGGCCCGCATCAGACGGGCTTACCGCACGAAACCCGGTGCACACCAGCGTGTGCACCGGGTTCGTCCGCTATGCGCGGATTGTCGCGACGGTCAGTCCGAGGTGCGCTTGGTGTACGCGCGCAACGCGAACGGGGCGATGACGAGGGTGAGGGCGACCGACCACAGGACGGTCGCCAGCACCGGGTGGTGCAGCGGCAGCGCGGCGCCGGGTGCGGCGTCGGGGCCGTTGCCCCACAGCACCCGCAGGGCCTGCACGAGCGACGAGATCGGGTTCCATTCCGCGATGGTGCGCAGCCAGGTCGGCATCGGCCCGGTGGGGACGAAGGTGTTGGCCACGAACGTGATCGGGAACAGGATCGTGAACATCACCCCGTTGACGGCCTCGACCGAGCGCATCAGCGAGCCGACGAAGATGCCCCACCAGATCATCGCGAACCCGAACACCACGATGAGCGCGAAGGCCAGGATCGCCTCGCCGACGTTGCCGCGGATGCGCCACCCGATGAGCAGACCCGTCAGCGCCATGACGGCGATGCCGATGGACGAGTGGAGCAGCCCGGCGATGCTGCGTCCGATGAGCACCGACGACCGGTTGATGGGCAGCGACCGGAAGCGGTCGATGATGCCCTTCTCCAGGTCCCCGCAGATGCCGGTCGCGACGATGAACGCCGAGAACACGATGGTCTGGCCCATGATGCCGGGGAGCAGGAACTCCTTGTAGTCGACGCCACCGGTCTGGGTGATCGACGCGCCGAACACGTAGGCGAACAGCACGACGAACATGATCGGCTGCACCGTCACGTCGGCGAGCATCTCCGGCATGCGCTTGGTGTGGATCAGGTTGCGCTTGACCATGATCCAGGACTGCTGGAGCACGGTGGTGCGACGGATCTCGGGCGCGGCGAGGGACAACGCGGGGGGTGTGACGGTGGCGGTCATGCCGGGACCTCCTGCTGGGCGTCGGTGGTGGGTTCGGCACGGTGACCGGTGAGGGAGAGGAACACGTCGTCGAGGCTGGGTCGCGACAGCCCGATGTCGTCGACGGCGATGCCGCTGTCGGTGAACCAGCCGATGACACGGTTCATGTCGGCGAGACCGTCGGCCGGTGCGGTGAGACGACGAGCCCCGGTGTCGACGAAGACGTCGCCGCCGGTCTTGCGCAGCAACGCCTCCGCGGCCGGGATGTCGTCGGCATGCGACACGGTGAGCACGAGGCTCGCCTTGCCGGCCTGCTCCTTGAGGTGCAGCGGGGAGCCCTGCGCGATGACCTTGCCCTTGTTGATGACGACGATGTCGTCGGCGAGCTGGTCGGCCTCCTCGAGGTACTGCGTGGTGAGCAGCAGCGTGGTGCCCTGCGCGACGAGGCCGCGGAGCACGTCCCACAGCTCGGAGCGGCTGCGCGGGTCGAGGCCGGTGGTCGGCTCGTCGAGGAAGAGGACCGGCGGGGCGGTGAGCAGGCTGACGGCCAGGTCGATGCGGCGGCGCATGCCCCCGGAGTACGACTTCACCGGTCGGTCGGCGGCGTCGCTGAGCGAGAACTGCTCGAGGAGCTGGTCGGAGATGCGGCGCAGGTCGCGACGCCGGATCCCGTAGAGGCCGCCGATCATCGACAGGTTCTCGCGGCCGGTGAGCAGTTCGTCGACGGTGGCGGCCTGGCCGGTGAGACCCATGGTGCGGCGGACCGCGTGGGGCTCGGCGACGACGTCGTGGCCGGCGATGCGGGCGGTCCCCGACGTCGGTGCCGTGAGGGTGGTCATCATGCGGACGGTCGTGGTCTTGCCGGCGCCGTTGGGGCCGAGCAGGCCCAGCACGCTGCCCCGCGGCACGGAGAAGCTGACGTCGTCGACGGCGACGGCGTCACCGAACTTCTTGACCAGGCCGATCGCCTCGATGGCGGGGGTGTCGGTCGCGGTCGGGGCAGGGGTCGACATGGCGGTCAGGGTATCGACGGAGTCGGACAAATCGCCATCGGTTTTCGTGCGGGGTGGGGTCATCGGGAACCTCTCGGACTTCGCGGGCGTCACGGGTTCTGACCGGTGCCGGGATCGGAACTCATCGGTGATGTCGTCGCGGGTGTCCGATTTCCGTCGGTCCGCTCAGCGGTCGAGGTAGAACTGCGCGATCTCGGTGCCGACGGCCGCGACGTCGGCCGCGGTCGTCGCGTCGACGCCGTCTCGTTCGATGAGTGCCGCGGCCAGCTCGTCCCCGCGGATCCCGTCCTCGCGGATGAGGCCCCACGCCCGCTCCATCAGCCGCACCGATGTCGGGTGGTCCAGGTCGGGCCGGGTGGACCGCAGGGCGGTCGCGGCCCAGTCGGCGTCGAAGGTCCCCCGAGGCGGCCCGAACACCCGCTCACCCGAGGAGTAGCTCTGCGGTTCCACCCTGTCGACGCTAGCGGGTCGAGGGACCCGCCGGCGATCGCAGCATCAGCACGCCGAGCGCGAGGACCGCGACGCCGCGGGGTGCCTCGTAGACGAACCCGGACAGGAACTGGGTGGCCGGGATCGGGAGGAAGAAGCCGAGCATCCCGAGGGTCGTCAGCACACCGATCCAGCGCGGGACGATCCGCGACCGCAGCAGTCCGACACCGAACGCGGCCATCCCCGCGAGCATCACGACCCCGCCGACCCCGTTGACCGCGCCAAAGGCGGAGGTGCCGAGCATGGAGTCGTCGTCGGCGATGAGCCCGGCGGTCGCCGGATCGGCGGCGAGGGGGTGCGCGACGAACACCTCGACGACGAGGTGAGCCCCCGCGGACACCAGGTTCCCCAGCAGGTAGGCGACGAGCCCGACCGATCCGAGACGACCGATGCGGCCGGACAGCCAGGCGTGCAGCACCGGTAGTCCGAGGATCAGCAGGACCGTCCCGACGGCCAGCAGCACCTGGGCGCCGGGGGACAGCGGGGCGGTGAGGGCGTCGACGGAGTGGGACCGCCCGTCGACGATGGGGTGAAGTGTCCCGCCGGCGATGCAGAGGGCGCCGCCCGCGATCAGCGCTGCGCCGCCGGCGCGGACGCGGGTCGTCGGGTGGAACCCCTGGCGGTCCGGGAGGTCGGTGGTCACGACAGCCTGTGCGATCGATGTCATGTCCGGAGTCTCACCAGGATCACTGGGAAGCCGCTGGGACGGCGCCCCGATCTCGGCAACCGCCTGTGAGCGGGGTGTCGGGTGGGCGACGATGGAGGGCAACTGATGCCCGCACGACACGGAGGTGTGATGTCCACCTACATAGTCACCGGCGCGACGGGGTTCCTGGGTCGACGGGTCGTGGCCCGCCTGCTGGAACGGGAACCCGACGCGACGATCCACGCCCTGGTCCGCGCCTCGTCGGTCCCGCGCATCGAGCGTATGGCGGCGGACTGGATCGGTGGCGATCGCGTGACACCGCTGGTGGGTGACCTGACGCAACCGGAGCTCGGACTCGGTGACGACGCACCCGAGGCCGACCACGTCGTGCACCTGGGCGCGGTGTACGACATGACGGCCAGCGCCGCCGAGTCGGAGGCCGCCAACGTCGCCGGCACGAGTGCCGTCATCGACCTCGCCCGTCGACTCGACGCGACGCTGCATCACATCTCGTCGGTCGCGGTCGCCGGCGATCACCGCGGCCGGTTCACCGAGGACGACTTCGATCTCGGCCAGGGAC
This sequence comes from Williamsia serinedens, assembly GCF_024171725.1. Taxonomy (GTDB): domain Bacteria; phylum Actinomycetota; class Actinomycetes; order Mycobacteriales; family Mycobacteriaceae; genus Williamsia_A; species Williamsia_A serinedens. The sequence goes on along the minus strand of NZ_JAMTCG010000002.1, from coordinate 175,900 downwards.
TGCCGTCGCCGTACCACGAGACGAAGTTCATGGCGGAGAAGATGGTCCGCGAGGCGGTCGGGCTGCGGTGGCGCGTCTATCGGCCTGCGATCGTCGTCGGCGACTCCGAGACCGGCGAGATGGACAAGATCGACGGCCCGTACTACTTCTTCACCGCGCTGCGGCTCTTGGCCCAGCTGCCTCATCTGCTGCCGACGCTCGTCCCGAACATCGGCGACACCAACATCGTGCCGGTCGACTACGTGGCCGGCGCCATGGTCGAGCTGATCCACGGTTCCTCCGATCTCGACGGTCGCGCCTTCCACCTGGTGAACCCGCGGCCACAACCGGCGACGGAGATCTTCGGTGCGCTCGCCCGGGCCGCGGGTGCGCCGACGGTCGTCGGGGCCATCCCCGAGGCCATCTCCACGCGTGCGCTCGCGGCGACCGAGCTGCCCGGGATCAAGATCGCCCGTGATCTCTTCCTGGACCAGATCGGCATCCCGCCGGTGATCCTCGAGCACATGGCGTTCCCGTCGGTGTTCGACTCGTCGGCGACGCAGCGCGAGCTGGCCGGGACGGGGCTGACGGTGCCGGAGTTCTCCACCTACGCCGACGTGCTGTGGGACTACTGGTTGCACCACCTCGACCCGAACCGCGCCCGTCGTCCCAGCGCCGAGGGTGAGCTCGCGGGACGGCGCGTGATGATCACGGGCGGGTCGTCGGGCATCGGTCTGGCGACAGCGCACAAGGCCGCGCGGCGCGGTGCGCGTGTCATCCTGATCGCCCGGGGCGCCGAGGATCTCGAGGCCGCGGTCGAGGAGATCCGGAAGGCCGGAGGCGACGCGTACGGCTACCCGTGCGACATCACCGACGACGAGTCCGTCGACATCACCGTCAAGCGTGTGCTCGACGAGCACGACCACGTCGACTTCCTCGTCAACAACGCGGGCCGGTCCATCCGCCGTGGCGTGGTGCACTCGACCGAGCGCATGCACGACTTCGAACGGACCATGAGCGTCAACTACTTCGGGGCGGTGCGCCTCGTGCTCGCGCTGTTGCCGAGCATGCGCGAGCGACGGTTCGGACACATCGTCAACGTGTCGTCGATCGGCGTGCAGACGAAGGTCCCGCGGTTCTCGGCCTACGTCGCCAGCAAGGCCGCGCTCGACGCGTTCAGCGACGTGATCTCCTCGGAGCTGCACGACGACGGCATCACCTTCACCTCGATCAAGATGCCGCTGGTGCGGACCCCGATGATCGCGCCGACCACGATCTATCAGTCGCTGCCGACGTCGTCCCCGGACGACGCGGCGGACATGGTGATCCGTGCGCTCGAGAAGCGGCCGGTCCGCATCGAGACCCCGGTCGGCACGATCGCCGAGTTCACCGGCATCTTCGCCCCGCGCTTCAAGAACCTGCTGCTGCACCAGGCCTACCGGCTGTTCCCGGAGTCGGCCGCGGCGAAGGGGGAGAAGCCGCCGGTCGAGAGCGCACCGTCGAAGAAGGGGTCCCGCCCGCCGGTGCCGGTGCCGAACGCGACCCTCCCGGAGTCGGCGAAGCGGATCGCGCGCTTGATCCCGGGTGTCTACTGGTGAGCGGCGATCCGGTCGGTGAGATCGGTCGCGACCGCGGCGAGATGGTCTGCGGCTGAGGGTGTCCCGACAACCGGGACCACCGACAGGCTGATCCGTCCCGAGCGCAGGACCGCGGTGTCGGTGCCGGGTGCGGGCTCGGGTCCCGGCTCGAACGCGAGCTGGTACTCGGGGCCGTCGCCGGCGTAGCCCATCCGTCCCATCGGCAGGTGGTCGGCGCGCGCCGCGGCGGCGGTGAGCGGTCGCGGCGCGTCGGCGTCGGGGATGTTGATGTTCAGCACCGCCCCGTCGGGGACGACGTCGGCCGGCGTCCGACCGTGGAGCAGGGCGACCACGGCGACGACCGTGTCGTCGAAGAGTTCGGTCGTGGGCGTGGTGTCCCACGCCATCAGGGTCGACACCGCGATCGCCGGTGTGCCGAACCCGGTGGCGCACACCGCGGCCCCGACGGTCCCGGAGAAGTGCACGGCCTGACCGGCGTTCGCCCCGGCGTTCGCGCCGGAGACCACGAGGTCGGGGCGTCCGCCCAGCGTGGTCTCGAAGACGTGAGTGAGACCGAAGATCACGGAGTCCGCCGGTGAGCCGCCCACCGCCCACACCGGGTCGTCACCGCGCGGGCGGGTGACGGTGAGCTTCCCGGTCGGCGAGATCCGGGCGCTCGCCCCGCTCTGGTTGTCCGCGGGGGCGACCACGACGACCTCGTGACCCGCGGCGCGCAGACCGTCGGCCATCGCCGAGATGCCGGGCGCCTCCCAGCCGTCGTCGTTGGTCAGCAGGATGCGCAGGCTCATGTGCTCGACGCTATCGGGCGGTCGGGGGCGTCGCTGGCCTCGGGGCGGGCACGATGGTGACGTGCCCGAAGGTGACAGCGTCTACGTCGCCGCCCGCAAGCTCGACGTCCTCGTCGGCCGGACGGTGACCCGCGGAGAGCTCCGCGTCCCCGCGCACGCCACCGCGGACCTCTCGGATCACACGGTCCTCGGCCTCGACACCCACGGCAAGCACCTGCTGACTCGGTTCTCCGACGGGCTGACGCTGCACACCCACATGCTCATGACCGGCAGTTGGACCGTGTCGCGCCAGGGCAAGTGGTTGCCGCGGGACATGATGCTCGACGTCCGCGTGCTCCTGCGGACCGCGGGACCGGGCGGTCGCGACGGCCCGGCGGCCTACGGGGTGACGATGCCGATCGTCGAGCTCATCCGCACCGCCGACGAGCACACCGTCATCGGGTACCTCGGGCCCGACCCGCTGCGTGCGGACTGGGATCCCGACGAGGCCGTGCGGAGGATGACCGCCGAGCCCGACCGTGCCGTGTCTGCGGTCCTGCTCGACCAGCGGTGCGTCGCCGGGTTCGGCAATCTCTGGGTCAACGAGCTGTGCTTCCTGCGGGGACTCAACCCGTGGACGCCGATCGGCGACGTGGACGTCCCCGCGCTGCTGCGTCTGGGCCGCAAGGCCATCCACCACTCGGCGACGGTCCCCGGGGCGTACCAGGTCACGACGGGCAACACCCGTCGCGGAGAACAACACTGGGTCGCGGGCCGTAAGGCGAAACCCTGCCTGCGCTGCGGCACGCCGATCCGTGTCGTCGACGAGGTCCCGAACGATCCCGAACGCCGTCGCACCTGGTGGTGTCCGCACTGTCAGCCGGGACCGGACGGACCGCCCGGCTGATCGTCAACTCGTCAGAAACGTCTGACATACGTGGCTGGAGGGCATATTGCCCTCTGCTCGCCTCATGCGGACGTTTGTGACGGTCAGTCCTGGAAGACCGCCGGACGCTTCTGTTTCCGCGCCTTGACGGCCTCCTGGAAGTTCCCGGTGAGCAGTCGGATGAACAGCTGGCCGACGCCCTCGGCGTGCATGTGCGAGGTGAGCGACGAGGCGTCGAGACCGGCCCACAACGTCTTCTTGGTGAGCTCGATGCCCGGGCGGCTCCAGCCGGCGATGGTCTGTCCCTAACCGACGGCTTCGGCGACGACGTCCGCCTCGTCGACGACCCGGGACACGAGCCCGATGCGGTCGGCCTCGGCGGCGTCGACGTCTCGGCCGGTCAGCATGATCTCGAACGCCCGTGACGATCCGATCGCACGCGGCAGCAGGTAGCTCAACCCGAGCTCGGATGCGCTGAGCCCATTGTTGATGCCGGCGGCGCGAAAGTACGCACCGGTGGCCGCGACGCGGATGTCGCACGCCAGCGCGAGACACAGCCCACCGCCGATCGCCGCGCCGTTCACGGCCGCGATCACCGGCTGGTGCATCCCCCGCAGCGTGGTGACCAGGTCGTCGAGGAGTTCCATCATCCGCAGGGCGATCGTCGGCGTGGTGAGGCCGCCGATGTGCGGGACGTCCGGGACGTCGCCACTCTGGTCGGCGCCGGAACAGAAGCCCTTCCCGGCGCCGGTGAGGACCACCGCGCGGACCGACGTGTCGTCGCTGAGGCTCCGCAGGGTGTCGCGCAGCGGGATCATCACCTCGAACGCCATCGAGTTCATCCGCTCGGGGCGGTTCAGAGTCACCACGGCGACGTCCGGGACGGGGCGGCCGACGAGCACGAAGTCCATGCCCAATGAGAACACGTTCTCGTTTTGGCGGGAACGTTTGATCTCGCCAACGGTCAGTAGACCGCATCTGCGGATCGATACGGTTTGTGTACCCGCATCTGCGTAGGATCTCTTTGTGGCACCCATTCGCGTCCGACGCGCAGCCGAGCTGCTCGGCGTCAGCGACGACACACTGCGCCGGTGGATCGCGCACGGTGACGTCGCGTCGGACACCGACGACGCGGGAAGGACCGTCGTCGACGGCGCCGACCTCGCCCGGTTGGCGAGCCGCCGGGCGCCCGAGCCGCCGACGGACGGCACCGGCGTGGGGCGATCGGCGCGCAACCGGTTCGTCGGCCTCGTCACCGACGTCCGGTCCGACACGGTGATGTCGCAGGTGACCATGCAGTGCGGTCCGTTCGAGGTGACGTCGCTGATGAGCACCGACGCCGTGCGCGACCTGCGTCTCGAGATCGGTGTCGTCGCCACCGCCGTCGTCAAGGCCACCACCGTCATCGTCGAACGACCCGAACCCATCCGCCCCGGCGAAGAGGACTCATGATCACTCGCTCCACCTCCCGCATCGCCGCCGCGATGGCTGTCGTCGCGCTCGGCGCGGGCGCCTGCTCGTCGGGCGGTTCAGAGCCGGCGGCGACCTCGTCGTCGGCGGACGCGCCGGTGACCCTCACGGTGTTCGCGGCCGCGTCGCTGAAGAAGGGCTTCACCGAGATCGCCGCCGACTTCCAGAAAGCGCACCCGAACGTCACGGTGAAGACCACCTTCGACGGCTCCTCGGCCCTGGTCACCCAGATCAAGCAGGGGGCGACCGCCGACGTGATCGCGACTGCCGACGAGAAGACGATGGCCTCGCTCGGCGACACCGCCCTGAACCCGACGACGTTCACCCGCAACGTCCTCACGATCATCACCGCATCGGGCAACCCGAAGCGCATCGAGTCGGTCCGGGACCTCGCCCGGTCCGGGGTGACGACCGTCCTCTGCGCACCCCAGGTCCCCTGCGGCAACGCCGCGGCCACCGTCGAGCGCAACACCGGCGTCGACATCCGCCCGGCCAGCGAGGAGACGTCGGTCTCCGGTGTCGTCACCAAGGTGACCACCGGCCAGGCCGACGCCGGACTCGTCTACACCTCCGATGCGAAGGCGGCCGGATCCGCGGTCACCGCTGTGAACGACCCCGCGTTCGCCGCGGTGGTCAACGAGTACCCGATCGCGACGGTCAAGGGATCGCAGCACGCAGGCGAAGCCCGCCAGTTCATCGACCTGGTCACCGGGAGCACCGGTCAAGACGTGTTGCGAGAGTTGGGCTTTGGCGGAGGGCGGTGACGCGTCACCGGGGCGCGGCGCGGTGAGGCCGGCGCGCGGCGTCCCGGGATGGCTGTACCTGCCGGCGCTCGTGGGATTCGCGCTCGTCGTGATCCCGCCGATCGCTCTGACGCAGCGGCTGCCGTGGCGTGACTTCTGGTCGTCGATCACCTCCGAGTCGTCGCTGCAGGCGCTCGAGCTGAGTCTGCGGACCGCCGTGATCAGCACGGTGCTCTGCCTGCTGATCGGTGTACCGATGGCGATCGTGTTCGCGCGCAGCGACGGCGTCGCGCTGCGCGTGGTGCGCGCGCTCGTCCTCCTGCCCCTGGTCCTGCCGCCCGTCGTCGGCGGCATCGCGCTGCTCTACGCGTTCGGCCGTCGCGGGCTGATCGGTGAGCACCTGACCGTCCTCGGTGTCGACATCGCCTTCTCGACGACCGCGGTGGTCCTCGCGCAGACGTTCGTGGCGCTGCCGTTCCTCGTGATCAGTGTCGAAGGCGCACTGCGGGTCTCGGGGTCCTCCTATGAGCAGGTCGCGGCGACGCTGGGTGCGGGGCCGACACGGACACTGGTCCGCGTCACCATCCCCCTCGTGGCCCCGGCATTGCTCAGTGGCCTGGTCCTCGCGTTCGCGCGGGCGATGGGGGAGTTCGGCGCGACGATCACGTTCGCGGGCAACGCACCCGGGGTCACGCAGACCGCGCCGCTGAAGATCTACGTCGACGAGATCAACGACCCGCAGCAGGCGCTGCCCCTGTCGTTCGTCCTCATCGTCGTCGCGCTGGTCGTGGTGGTCGCCGTGCACCTGCGCCGCCCCGGACGACAGCCCGTCCTGTGACCGGACTGTCCGTCCGGGCGACGATGGTCGCGCCCGACCTCGACGTCGACGTCTCGGTGCCGGACGGGACGACGGTCGCCGTGCTCGGACGCAACGGGGCGGGCAAGAGCAGTCTGTTGCATGTGGTCGCCGGGCTCCTCCGGCCGACCTCCGGGCGGGTCGCCGTCGGGGAGAGGGTCCTCGTCGACGCGTCGACGTTCGTCGCGCCCCACCGACGGTCGGTCGCGCTCCTCGGGCAGCAGCCGAGACTGTTCCCGCACATGACCGTCGCCCAGAACATCGCGTTCGCACCGGCCGCCGCCCACCGACCGCGGGCCGAGGTCCGTCGCCGCGTCGCGGAGTGGGCGGAGGCCGTCGACGTCGCAGACCTCCTGCGGCGCAGACCCCATCAGCTCTCGGGCGGACAGGCGCAACGGGTCGCCGTCGCGCGGGCTCTCGCCGCCGACCCCGACGTCCTCCTCCTCGACGAGCCGTTCGCCGCGCTGGACGTCGACGTCGCCGCGCGGCTGCGCGCGCTGGTGGGCCGTGTCCTCGCCGACCGCGGGCGGGTGGCGCTCCTCGTCACCCACGACCTCGTCGACGCGGTCACGCTCGCCGACGAGGCCCTCGTGCTCACGGACGGCCGGGTGACCGCACACGGGCCGGTTCGGGAGGTGTTGTCCAGGCCCACGGACGATTTCGCGGCACGTCTGGCCGGACTGAACCTGGTGTCGGGCACCTGGGACGGCGAGGCCGCTGTCGACGGTGACGTGCGCGTCGTCGGCACGCCGGAGGACACGGTGCGGGCCGGGGCCCCGGTCGTCGCCGTCTTCGACCCGTCGGCGGTCGCGGTCTACACCGAGCGCCCCGGCGTCGGCAGCCCCCGCACGGTGCTCGCCGCACGCGTCGTCGAGGTCGCGCCGGTGGGGTCGCGGGTGGCGGTTCGCTGCGCTGTCGCCGACCGTGAGATCACCGCCGAGGTGACCTGGGGTGCGGTCGCCGAACTCGGTCTCGCGGCCGGCGCCGCGGTGTGGGTGACGGTGAAAGCCGGTGAGGTGCAGGTGCACCCGACCGCACGATGATCCTCAGTCCGCGTGGACGACGTCGAACACCTGCTTCTGCACGCCGTTGCCGTAGACGGCGTGCTCGACGAGCGTCAGGCGCTCCATGTCCTTGTCGGCCGAACTGAACAGTCGCTTGCCCACACCGAGCAGAACCGGGAACACCAGCAGGTGGTAGCGGTCGACGAGGCCGGCGTCGGCCAGCGAGGCACCCAGGGTCGCGCTGCCCTGCACCAGGATCGGTCCGCCGTCGGTGTCCTTGAGGCGGGCGACGTCGTCGAGCGAGCGCAGGATGGTCGCCGGCCAGCCGTCGTCGTCGGTCTCGAGGGTCGTCGAGACCACGTACCGGGGCAGGGTGTTCATGTGGGCGAAGTCGTCGATGGTCGGCCACACCGGGGCGAACGCCTCGTAGGACGTGCGCCCGAACAGCAGGATCTCCGCCTCCTGCTGTTCACGGCCCTTGATCTCGTAGGCGGCCGGGTCGAACTCGACGGACTGCATCGTCCACCCCGAGTTGCGGTAGCCGGGTTCACCGCCGGGCGCCTCCATGACGCCGTCGAGCGAGACGAACGCGGTGACGATGAGCTGTCGCATGGGAACTCCTCCGAAGAGCCGGGTGTGTCTGTCAGTGGAGTAGACCGGGTCCGGCGGGAGAACTCATCGCGTGGTGTCGGCGGGTACGTGGTCGCGGTTGAACTCGATCACGCGGGCCTTGAGGTGCCGGTAGCCGCGGACGCTCAGCGTGCCGATCGACTTGAAGAAGAACCGGTCGTCCTCGACGACGTCGGCCAGGGCGGCATCACACAGCGACGTCCCGGGGCGCGCGGACCCGGTGAGCCGCGCCGCGATGTTGACCGGTTCGCCGAACACGTCGCCGAACCGCGTGAGCACCCGCCCGTAGGCGAGACCCACACGCAACGGCGGGATGTCGTCGATCTCGGAGATGCTGTGCAGTTCGAGTCCGATCTCGACCGCGGAGGCCGCGTCGTCGACGGCGAACATCACGGCGTCGCCCAGGGTCTTGATCACCTGGCCGCCGTGCTCGGTGACGATCTCGCTGGCCTTCACCTCGAACGTCTCGAGGAGGGTGTTCAGCTCCTCCATGCCGATCTTCCGCGACAGGCTCGTGTAGCCGACGATGTCGCAGAATCCGATGGTGAGGTCGTGGCGTTCGTCGCCGTTCGCGCCGCGGTCGGCGGAGAGGTTGCGCAGCGCGGCCGCCAGGTGACGTCGCCAGATGAGGGTCTGCACGCGTCCCATGGCTCGGGCCATCTGCGGCATGCTGATGTCGTTGTCCGGGTCGTTCGCGAGCTCGTGCAGGCGGTAGGCCTGCCAGTCGGCGAGGCGGGACATGGTCTGTCCGATCGACCGCGCCGCGGCGACGGTGGTGCCCTCCGGGGCCGACGCGTAGGCCGCGATCACAGTGCCCATCGCGGCGAGGTCGTCCTCGGTGAAGATGGCCTCGTCCCGGTCGTCGTGGGCGAACCCGAAGGCCCGCCAGAGCTCGTGGGCGAAGTCGGCGTCGACACCCAGTTCGCCGATCGCCTGGTCCCGGGTGAACACCGGTGGTCCGCCGAGCAGTGCCTCCTCGATGTCGGAGAACGATTCGCCCACGCTCACAGTCCCAGGACACCTCTCATCAGACAGGCGAGCTGCGCGGGCAGCTCGGGCCGCATCCGACCGCGGCGCATCCGCACGGCATCGTTGACGATGCTGAGCGCGGCGTGCACGGTGACCGCGGCCTCCGCCGGGGCGAGACCGGGCTCGATCTCCGTCACCAGCGTGACCCAGCGTCGCACGTAGTGGTGCTGCACCGCGAGGAGATCCTGCGCGTCGGTCTCCCGCAGGACGGGACCGTTGTTGAACGCCACGGACAGGTCCGGCGTCTGACCGATCACCGTCACATAGGACTCGACCAGGGCGCCCAGGAACTCCGCCGGCGTCTCCGTGACCGCCCGTGCCGCCATCGCGCCCGCCTCGAGCCGCGCCGCGCTGCGTCGACCGATGTCGACGAGGATCGCGACCTTGCTCGGGAAGTGCTTGTAGACACTCGGACCGGTGATGCCGACGGCCTCGCCGATCTCGTCGACGCCGACATGGCCGTAACCACGGCGCTCGAACAGATCCGACGCGGCGTCGAGGATCTCCTCCCGACGGCTGTCGGCGGGGGTCCCGGGCAGTGTGGTGTGGGTGAGCGCCGGCGCGTCGCCCAGCGGCACCGCGACGGTGCGCCGGACCAACTCGACCAGGCGCGCCTGCGCCCGACCGACGGGGATCCGTGTGCTGTGCGCCGACGTGCTTCCGACGATCGACAGCACCGCCCACGCGATGAGGCGGGTCGCCCGGGCGTCGAGATCGTCGCGGTCGAACGTGAGGGCGGCGGCCCAGCGGTCGAGGATCTCCCCGGTCCGTCGACGGACGTGGGCGTTCTGTTCGTCGGAGAGGAACACGCCGTTCCAGCGCCAGAGGATCGCGGCGTCGGGCCGGTGCAGGCCCATCCGACAGGCCGCCTCGATCAGTGCGTCCCGCTGCGCCTGCGGATCCGTCGCCGGCACCGACAGGGCGCCGTCGGTGCAGGCCTGCAGGTCGTCGACGCGCGCCATCACCGTCTCGGCCAGCAACGCCTGCTTGTCGGCGAAGTGGCGGTAGACGCCGGGGGCGGTCACACCCGCCGCGCGGGCGACGTCGGCCACCGACACCCGCGCGTAGCCGCGCTCGGCGAACAGCGCCGCCGCCGCGTCCAACAGGACGCGGCGGCGGTCGGGGTGTCGGCGTGACCGAGCGGGCGCGGCAGTCATGGTGAACCGACACTAGCGCACGGCGAACAGTCGGCGAACCTTGTGAGCACCGGCTATGGCGGCGTAAGTTATCGCGCGTTAGCCTACGGGCACCGATGTGAAAGGACCCGTCCATGAGTGACGCATTCATCTACGAGGCGATCCGTACGCCCCGTGGCAAGCAGCGCGGTGGTTCGCTGCACGGCACCAAGCCCGTCGACCTCGTCGTCGGACTGATCAAGGAACTCCGGACCCGCTTCCCCGACATGGACCCGGCCGACATCGACGACGTCGTGCTCGGTGTCGTGTCGCCCGTCGGCGAGCAGGGCGCTGTCATCTCCCGCACCGCGGCGCTTGTCGCGGGCCTGCCGGACACCGTTCCCGGCACCCAGATCAACCGCTTCTGCGCCTCCGGTCTCGAGGCCAGCAACCTCGCCGCCCAGAAGGTCGCCTCCGGCTGGGACCAGCTGGTCATCGCCGGTGGTGTCGAGTCCATGTCGCGCGTCCCGATGGGCTCCGACGGCGGCGCGATGTTCCAGGACCCGGCCACCGCCTACGACCTGTACATCGCCCCGCAGGGCATCGGCGCCGACCTGATCGCCACCCTCGAGGGCTTCAGCCGCGACGACGTCGACGCCTACGCCGTCGAGTCGCAGAACCGCGCCGAGGCCGCCTGGTCCGCCGGGTACTTCGCCAAGTCGGTCGTGCCCGTGCGCGACATGAACGGCGTCCTCGTGCTCGACCACGACGAGCACCGTCGTCCGGGCACCACGGTCGAGCAGCTCGCCAAGCTCAAGCCCGCGTTCGCGGGGATCGCCGAGATGGCCGGGTTCGACGAGGTCGCGAAGCAGAAGTACTACAGCGTCGAGAAGGTCAACCACGTCCACACCGGTGGCAACAGCTCCGGCATCGTCGACGGCGCCGGCCTGGTCCTCATCGGCAGCGAGGAGGCGGGCAAGCGTGCCGGCCTGACCCCGCGCGCCCGCGTCGTCGCGACCGCCCAGACGGGCAGCGACGCGACCATCATGCTCACCGGGCCCACCCCGGCCACCGAGATCGTGCTGAAGAAGGCCGGCCTGACCGTCGACGACATCGACGTGTTCGAGCTGAACGAGGCCTTCGCGTCCGTCGTCCTCAAGTGGATGAAGGACCTGAAGATCCCGCACGAGAAGACCAACGTCAACGGTGGCGCGATCGCGATGGGTCACCCGCTCGGGGCGACCGGCGCGATGATCCTCGGCACCGTCGTCGACGAGCTCGAGCGCACCGGCGGCCGCTACGGCCTCATCACCCTCTGCATCGGTGGCGGCATGGGCGTCGCGACCATCATCGAGCGCGTCTGACGCACGGCCACACAGGAGAATCCGAGAACACATGAGTGACAACATGATCGCGTGGGAGAAGGACGCCGACGGCGTCGTCGTACTCACCATGGACGACCCCAACCAGGGCGCCAACACCATGAACGACCTCTTCCAGAGCTCGCTCAAGGCCACCGTCGAGCGCCTCGAGGCCGAGAAGGACGACATCACCGGTGTCGTGCTCACCTCCGCGAAGAAGACCTTCTTCGCCGGCGGCGACCTCAAGGACATGACCAGCGGCCGCGGTGACAAGGACAAGGTCGAGATCGCGACCGAGATCACCAACCGCACCAACGAGCTGAAGTCGTACCTGCGCCGGCTGGAGACCTTCGGCAAGCCTGTCGTCTCGGCCATCAACGGCGCGGCGCTCGGCGGCGGTCTCGAGCTGACCCTCGCCACGCAGCACCGCATCGCCGCCGACGTGAAGGGTGCCTCGATCGGCCTGCCCGAGGTCACCCTCGGTCTGCTCCCCGGTGGTGGCGGCGTCGCCCGCACCGTGCGCCTGCTGGGCATCCAGAACGCCCTGATGAACGTGCTGCTGCAGGGCCCGCGGATGAAGCCGGCCCAGGCCCTGGAGACCGGCCTGATCCACGAGGTCGTCGGATCGGTGGAGGAGCTCCTCCCCGCCGCGAAGAAGTGGCTCGCCGAGAACCCCGAGGCCGTGCAGCCGTGGGACGAGAAGGGCTACAAGATCCCCGGCGGCTCGCCGTCGAGTCCCGCTGTCGCGCAGTTCCTCCCGGCCATGCCGGCCATCCTGCGTCGTCAGCTCAAGGGTGCCCCGATGCCCGCGCCGCGCGCGATCCTCGCGGCCGCCGTCGAGGGCGCGATGGTCGACATCGACACCGCCACGCAGATCGAGACCCGCTACTTCGTGTCGCTGGTGACCGGTCAGGTCGCGCAGAACATGATCAAGGCGTTCTTCTTCGACCTGCAGCACATCAACGGTGGCGGTTCGCGTCCCGAGGGCTACGACAAGTACACCGCCAAGAAGGTCGGCGTCATCGGCGCCGGCATGATGGGTGCGGCCATCGCGTACGTCTCGGCCAAGGCCGGGATGGACGTCGTCCTCAAGGACATCGACATCGAGGCGGCCAAGCGCGGCAAGAACTACTCGGAGAAGCTCGAGGAGAAGGCGCTCAAGCGGGGCAAGACCACGCAGGAGAAGTCCGACGAGCTGCTCGCGCGCATCCACCCGACCGTCGACCCGCAGGACTTCGCCGGGGTCGACCTCGTCATCGAGGCCGCGTTCGAGTCGGTCGAGGTGAAGCACAAGGTGTTCCAGGAGATCGAGGACATCGTCGAGCCCGACGCGGTCCTGGGTTCGAACACCTCGACCCTGCCGATCACCTCGCTCGCCGAGGGCGTGAAGCGGGCCGACGACTTCATCGGCATCCACTTCTTCTCGCCGGTCGACAAGATGCCGCTGGTGGAGATCATCCGCGGCGCCAAGACCTCGGATGCGGTGCTGGCGAAGGTCATCGACTACACCCTCGCGATCAAGAAGACCCCGATCGTCGTCAACGACAGCCGCGGCTTCTTCACCTCGCGTGTCATCGGCACGTTCATCAACGAGGCGATCGCCGCTGTCGGTGAGGGTGTCGAGCCGGCGTTCATCGAGCAGGCCGGTCAGCAGGCCGGCTACCCCGCTGCGCCGCTGCAGCTCTCGGACGAGCTGAAGCTCGGCCTGATGCAGAAGATCCGCAACGAGACCGCTGCCGCGGCGAAGGCCGAGGGCAAGGACTACCCCGACCACGGGTCGTTCGCGGTCGTCGACTGGCTGCTCGAGCAGGGCCGTGACGGCAAGACCGCCGGCAAGGGCTTCTACGAGTACGACGAGAACGGCAAGCGTGCCGGTCTCTGGCAGGGCCTGCGTGACCAGTACAAGTCGGGCAGCACGCAGATCCCGTTCCAGGACATGGTGGAGCGCATGCTCTTCGCCGAGGCCCTGGAGACGGTGAAGTGCTTCGACGAGGGCGTCATCACCTCGGTGCCCGACGCCAACATCGGCTCCATCTTCGGGATCGGCTTCCCGGCGTGGACCGGTGGTGTCGTGCAGTACATCAACCAGTACGAGGGTGGCCTGCAGGGCTTCGTCGACCGCGCCCGCGACCTGGCGTCGAAGTACGGCAAGCACTTCGAGCCGCCGCAGTCGCTGGTCGACAAGGCCGCGAAGGGTGAGAAGTACTGATCTGAGCTGACCTCAGACCAGCTGAGCGGCCCGGTTCCCGATGGGAGCCGGGCCGCTTCTGACTGTTGAGCGCAACCGCAGTGCTGACTGGGTGGAAACGACCGTCGAGTGTGCTCGCAGCGAGGGGTGAGATCTGTTGGCGGCTGCGCACACTCGATGTGGCGTTTCCGCCCTGTCAGCGGCTTGTGCCCATGGCCTGTGTTCTGGAGCCGCCGACAGTGCGGAAGCCCGTCGCCGAGTGTGCGTCGTTCGTCTGTCGTGTCGCGAGGCGCCGTCAGCACACTCGGCGACGGTTTCCACACAGTCGGCACCGCAGTCAGGGACACTGTCATCCATGGATGGCACCGCCACGACCCCCGACCACGAGATCGTCATCGTCGGGGGTGGGTTCTCCGGCATCGGCGCAGCGATCCTCCTCGACCGGGCCGGGTTCTCCGACTACCTCCTCGTCGAGGACGGTGACGGGCTCGGCGGGGCGTGGCACTGGAACACCTATCCCGGGGTCGGTGTCGACATCCCGTCGTTCAGTTACCAGTTCTCCTTCGACCAGCGCACCGACTGGTCCCGCATCTATGCGCCGGGTCGCGAGCTGAAGGCATACGCCGACGACGTGGCGCAGCGCTTCCGCGTCACCGACCACACCCGACTGAACACACGCATCGTCGGCGCCGAGTTCGACGAGGCCGCCGATCTCTGGACGCTGACCACCGGCGACGGGGACTCGATCACCGCGCGCCACGTCGTCAGCGCGACCGGTGTTCTCACCCAGCCCAAGCGTCCCGACATAGCAGGGCTCGACGACTTCGCCGGCGAGGTGCTCCACACCGCCCGCTGGGACCACGCGATCGACCTGCGGGGTCGGCGGGTCGCGGTGATCGGCACGGGAGCGTCCGCGGTGCAGGCGATCCCGGAGATCGCGAAGGTCGCCGAGCACCTCACCGTCTTCCAGCGCACACCCATCTGGTGCATGCCCAAGCCCGACGCGCCGATCCCCGGCGTCGTGCAAACCGTGCTGTCGCGGATTCCCGGTGCCAGGCGTCTCGCTCGGACCCTGTCGCAGGCATTCGTCGAGGTGAACTTCCCTCTGCCCGCCCACTTCCACGGCGTCGTGCCCATCGCGGCCGGCGGCGAGAAGGTGGCGCGCGCGTACCTGAAGCGCACGGTGACCGACCCGGTGACGCGCGACAAGCTGACGCCGCGCTACGCGATGGGGTGCAAACGACCGAGCTTCTCCAACGCGTACCTCCCGACGTTCAACCGCCCGAACGTGTCCCTTGAGACGTCGTCCATCGATCGTGTCGAGGCGGACGGCATCCGCACCGCCGACGGCACCCTGCACGAGTGCGACGTGCTGGTGCTCGCCACCGGGTTCAAGGTCTTCGAACGGGGCAACATGCCACCCTTCGACGTCCGCGGTGTCGCCGGCCGGGATCTCGAGGCGTTCTGGTCCGAGAACCGCCTACAGGCGTTCCACGGCGTCAGCGTGCCCGGGTTCCCGAACCTCTTCTCGATCCTCGGCCCGTACGCCTACAACGGGTCGTCCTACTTCAACCTCATCGAGACCCAGAGCCGGCACATCGTCCGGTGTCTGCAGCGCGCACGGTCGGTGGGCGCCACCCGCGTCGAGGTGTCCGAGCATGCGAACGACGACTACATGCGCGCGATGCTGGCCCGTCGCGACAACCAGGTGTTCTTCGCCGGTGGGTGCGGCTCGGCGAACAGCTACTACTTCGACGAGCACGGCGACGTCCCGTTCCGGCCGTCGACGACCCTCGAGACCATGTGGACCAGTCGACGTTTCGATCTCGACGCCTACACCTTCACCCGCGCGACCGATCGCGAGGCGTCTGCCATCCGCTGACCACGCGCGTTCTCGAGCCGCCGACAGTGCGGAAGCCCGTCGCCGAGTGTGCGTCGATCGTCTGTTGTGTCGCGAAGCGCCGTCAGCACACTCGGCGGCGGTTTCCACACAGTCGGCACCGTGGTCGCCAGCACACTCGACGGCGGTTTCCACACAGTCGGCACTGGCTGGCCACCACGGATCAGCCGTCTCGCCACATCGCCCAGAGGGTGGGGCCGTCGTCGGGGAGGGTCATCTCGCCGGTGACGACGAAGCCGTGGCGCTCGTAGAGCGGGACGTTGCGGACGTTGCTGCTCTCGAGGTACGCCGGGCCGGTGATCGACGGCAGTCGATACTGCAGCAGCGCCGACCCGTGTCCGCGTCCCGGTTCGATCGCCCCGAGCTGGGCGAGATACCAGTGTGGTTGCTTCGGACGGTGTTGTTGCATCAGCCGCGTCGCAATGGAGCCGCGCCCCGCGGCGCTCGGGCGCATCGCCGTGAGCAGCGCGGGCACCAGCAGGACACGGTGGATCAGGGACGGACGGAACGACGGCGGGTCCCACAGCGCGGCGCCGACGGCGCGATCGCCCTCGACGCGGAGATCGGCGGCGTCGGGGGAACAGTGCTCGTGCCGGGCGGCCACGCGGAAGTACCGGCCGGCGTCCTCGTCCCGGAAGATCCACCGCACGACGGGATCCTCGACGAACGCCTGCGCGAGGACGTCCGCGACGAGCACGCGCTCGTCCGGTCGGGCCCGTCGGGTCACCGTGGACGGTGGATCGGTCACCCGTCCCAGTCTGCCGAAATGGACCCGCCCCGGGAAGCGATCGGCGCGCGGGCGCGTCGGCGCGCCGAGGCGTCGAGAGCGGCGACGACCAGCATGTGAGGCGCGGTCAGTGCGAGCAGGACCGTCAACGCGGCGGCGACCGCCGCGTACGACGAGCCCGCGGAGAGGACGACACCGACGACGACGCCGAGGGTCACGACAGCCCCGGCGGTTGCCGGCGCCGCGCGACGCACGAGCGATCGGAGCGCGCCGGACGGTGACGCCCCCCGCTCGACGTCGCGGGCGACCAACCGCGCCATGTGCCGCGGGCCGTGCCACACCCCGAACCACAGCGCGAACGCGGTCAGCGGGTCGACGAGTGCGCCGACGGCGCCGACGACCAGGACGTCCGCGACGGCCGACCAGGTCCGCTCTGTCACGGCCAGCGCGACGACGACCGCGGCACCGACCACCCAGAGCCCGACGAGCGACCACCGAACCGCACCGACGGCGAGGACGTCGGCCAGGGACGGGGAGAGGGCGTGCAGGGTGTCGTCCCAGCCGGGACCTCCCCGCGCCAGGGGGAGGATGAGACATCCGGCTCCGGCGAGCATGACGGCGATCTGCCGAACCGGGTTGCGGCGCAACGACAACGACGACACCTCGACCTCGCCCAGGCCGAAGTGCACGATGCTCGCCACGATCATGATCGCCAGGGGGACGGGCCCACCCCACTGCAGTGCGACCCACGCGGCGACGGCGAGCCCGGCGTAGAGGACGGCGGCGGTGACCCGGCGGACGCCGGCCACCTGTGCCGCGATGAGGTGGTCGAGGGCGCCGTGCGGGACCCCGAGCACGATGCCCAGGCCGACGAGCGTCCAGAGGATCGGCGACGGGTCGGGCACGAGTCGGTCGGCGACGACGGCGACGGCCCCGCCGACGGCGAGCGACACGCGCGTCACGAGCGCCGTGCCGGACACGACGGAGACGGGCGTGATCCGCACGGTGCCAACAGTTCTCGTGGTCACCACCGTCGCCAGTATCCGCGCCGGCCGCCGGGTTGTCGCGTCACGAATTGGTCACTATGTCCAGTACTGGTCACGATTCCGCGCCGATGTCCGCGCACCGTTGATCCACTACTGGTCTCGGCGTTCAGTGAGGAAGGGCAGGCGTTCGCCATCGGCGGACGACAAGTCACCCGACACCGAGAAAGGTCGTGTCATGATTCCCGACGAATTGACGAAGGGGCAGTTCGACACCGTCTACAACGTGCTGTCCCTGGCGATCGCCGCACAGTTGTTCACGGCGATCTTCCTGCTCGCAGCGCAACCCCGTGTGCTGCAACGGTATCGACAGGCACTCGTGATCTCCGCGATCGTCTGCGGCATCGCGGCGTACCACTATTTCCGCATCTTCGACTCGTTCAAGAAGGCGTTCGTCTCCGACGCGCCCGGCGGCGAGAGTGTGTACAAGCAGGCCATCGGGGAGTCGTTCAACGAGGGCTACCGCTACGTTGACTGGCTCCTGACGGTGCCGCTGCTCCTGATGGAGCTGGTCGTCGTGCTGGCGCTCGCCCGCAAGCTGCAGGCCTCCCTGCTGTGGCGCCTGATCCCGGCGTCGGCGTTGATGATCGCGTTGGGGTACCCCGGCGAGATCAGCGGCGACACCACCACGCGCCTCATCTGGGGGACGCTGTCGACCATCCCGTTCCTCTACATCCTCTACGTGCTCTTCGTGGAGCTGACCCGCTCGCTCGACCGTCAGTCGCCGACCGTCCGGATGACGGTGTCGCGCATGCGGATCCTGCTGTTCGCCTCGTGGGGTGTCTATCCGATCTCGTATCTGCTGCCCGTCATCGGTGGCGACGGACCGGTCGCCTGGGTGAGCAAGCAGGGCGCCTACTCGGTCGCCGACATCCTGGCCAAGTGCCTGTACGGCCTGCTGATCTACCGCATCGCCCGTCTGAAGTCGTTCTCCGACGAGAAGTCCTTCGCCAAGGACGAGGGCAAGGAGGACCTGGTCGAGGCCAAGCCCTGACCCGTCCGATCGAGACCGTCCACCCCGGCCGGCTAGAACACGTTCTAGTCTGTCGGGGTGGACGTCACCTACGAAGGCACCCGCAGGGAACTTGTCACCGACAAGGGCACACTTCGCTATCACGAGGCCGGTGGGACCGACGCCCCGCCGCTGATCCTGTTGCACGGGTCGGGCCCGGGCGTGACGGGGTGGCGCAACTACCGCGGCAACCTCGGCGTCTTCGCCGAGCACTTCCACACCTACGTCCTGGAGTTCCCGGGCTTCGGCGTCAGCGACGCCTGGGGCGGTATGCCGGTGCTCGACGCGGGGAAGTCCGTGACCGTGTTCATGAAGGAACTCGGGATCCCGTCGGCCGCCGTGATCGGCAACTCCATGGGCGGCGTCGTCGGGGTCAACCTGGCGATCCGCAAGCCCGAGCTGGTGAGCAAGCTGGTGACCATCGGCGGCGTCGGCGCCAACCTGTTCAGCCCTCAGCCGACCGAG
This sequence comes from Williamsia serinedens, assembly GCF_024171725.1. GTDB lineage: Bacteria > Actinomycetota > Actinomycetes > Mycobacteriales > Mycobacteriaceae > Williamsia_A > Williamsia_A serinedens. The sequence goes on along the minus strand of NZ_JAMTCG010000002.1, from coordinate 157,127 downwards.
GGCCTGCAACTGCTGCAGGAGTTCGCCGACGACCCCGACCGCGATCGGCTGGTCCGCTGGTTGCGCTCGATGGTGTTCGACAAGTCGCTCGTCACCGACGAGTTGATCGAGGAGCGCTGGGAGGCGGCGACGCACCCGGACGCCCGCAAGACCGGCGAGACGATGTACGGGTCGGCGGCTTTCGCGATGCAGCAGCAGTTCCTCGCCGCGTCCGACACCCCGCCCTATTGGGCGATGATGCACAAGGTGTCGTGCCCGACGCTGCTGACGTGGGGCCGAGACGACCGCGTCAGTCCCCCCGACATGGCGCTCGTGCCCATGCGTCTCATCCCCGACGCGCAGCTGCACGTCTTCCCGCGGTGCGGTCACTGGGTGATGATCGAGGCCAAGGAGGCCTTCGAGGCGACGGTTCTCGCCTTCCTGCGGGCCTGAGCGCGGGCTACTCGCCCGGGCCGGCCTGCACCACCTGGGCCGCGACGTCGGCGAGCTTGGTGTTCGAGTCCTGCGACAGCCGGGCCAGCAGCTGGAAGGCGTCGTCGGCGTTCAGCGAATACCGCTCCATGAGCATGCCCTTGGCCTGACCGATGATGTCGCGGTTGGTCAGCGCCGAGCGGATCTGCTCCTTCTCCCGCACCGACGAGAACGCGATCGCGGCGTGTGCGGCGAACAGGCTGCCGATCGACTGCGACTCGTCGTCGAAGGCGTGGGGACGGGTGCTGTGCAGGTTCAGGGCGCCGAAGTTGTTGCCCTCCACGTACAGGCAGAAACACAGCATCGACCGGATGCCGAGCTCGGCCGCGGCGTTGCTGAAGCGCGGCCACCGGTCGTCGTCGAGCATGTCGTCGATGACGATCGTGTCGGCCTGGAGTGCCGAGGTGACGCAGGGGCCCTCCTGCAGCTCGGCCTGCAGCCGGTCGGACTCGGCGGCGAGGTCCCCGATGAGCACAGGGCTGGTGATGGAGGACGACCCCTCGACCAGGGTGATGCTCGCGTACTCGGCGTGCGGGATGGACTCGACCGCCGCCGCACTGATCGCCCGCAGGATCGTCTCGGTGTCGCGGCTCTCCGACCGCAGGCGACGGGCCAGTTCGGCCATCTGGGTCGACAGGTTCGCCAACGTGGGCGCGGTGTCCGAACCGTGGTCGAGCAGGTCCGACGAGGAGTCGACGGAACCGTCCGACGGTGTCGTCATGCGCGCACCGCGGCGACGGGGGTGTCGGGGACGGGACGTGTCAGGTCGTTCATCGCAGCAGCTTCCTTCACCGCTCGACGTCTGGGCCGCTCGGGCCCACCAGCGGACACCTGTGGTCTAGATGTCGGTGGCAGGATTGTAATCACCCGATACCGCACGCGCGGTGGGAGACCGGCAAACCTGGACGTCACCCGGTCGCCCGGGGTCGGCCGACTCAGGCCGTGAGCGTGCGGAACGCGTGGAGTCCCAGGTGGGCGCCGTAGGCCAGCAGTCCGACGCGGGCGAGCGTGCGGGTGGCCGGGACGAGGAGCCCGACACCGAGCGCCGTCTCGATCGCGCCGTGTCGCAGTACCCACGTGCGGGTGTCGTCGGGGAACGCGGTCGCGGTGAACGCCTCGAACTTCTCGGGCGCCACGTAGTGCAGTGGTCCGACCACGGCGAGCGACGCCCCGAGGATCGTTGTTGCGGCCATGGCGGTCCACCTCGCTTCCCGCTCCCGCCCGGTGTGGGCGGGAGGTCGGACTCACCGTAGCGGGGCGGTCACCAGATCCGGACGCGCTGTCCCGGCTCGAGGTACAACTCGTCGCCCTCGGACACGTCGAACGCCTCGTAGAAGGCGTCGATGTTGCGGACGACGCCGTTGCAGCGGAACTCCGGCGGCGAGTGCGGGTCGATGGAGAGCCGTCGGATCGCCTCGGCCTCCCGGGTCTTGGTCCGCCACACCTGTGCCCAGCCGAAGAACACGCGCTGCAGACCGGTCAGCCCGTCGACCACGGGCGGTTCGGTGCCCTCGGTGGCGATCCGGTACGCGGCGAGCGAGATCGACAGACCACCGAGGTCGCCGATGTTCTCGCCGATGGTGAACTCGCCGTTGACCGTGTGCGACGGGTCCAGGCCGGTCGGGGTGAAGGTGTCGTACTGGTCGATCAGCGAGCGGGTGCGCTTGCCGAACTCGGTGCGGTCGTCGTCGGTCCACCAGTCGACGAGGTTGCCGTCGCCGTCGTACTTGGCGCCCTGGTCGTCGAAGCCGTGACCGATCTCGTGCCCGATCACCGCGCCGATGCCACCGTAGTTGGCGGCGTCGTCGGCCTCGGGGTCGAAGAACGGCGGCTGCAGGATCGCAGCCGGGAAGACGATCTCGTTCATCCCGGGGTTGTAGTAGGCGTTGACGGTCTGCGGGGTCATGAACCACTCGTCGCGGTCGACCGGGCCGCCGATCTTGGCGAACTCGCGGTCCTGCTCGAACGCCGACGCCCGGGCGACGTTCCCGACGAGGTCGTCGGGCCGGATCTCGAGTCCGGAGTAGTCGCGCCAGCGCGCCGGGTACCCGATCTTGGGGGTGAACTTGTCGAGCTTGGCCAGCGCCTTCTCGCGGGTGGCCGGACTCATCCAGTCGAGGTCGCTGATGTTGCGGCGGTAGGCCTCGACGAGGTTCGCGATCAGCTCGTCCATGCGGGCCTTGGCGGCGGGCGGGAAATGCCGCTCGACGTAGAGCTTCCCGACGGCGAAGCCGACCGCCGCCTCCACGAGGCCGACGCCACGCTTCCACCGCTCGCGGATCTCCGGCGTCCCGGACAGCGTGCGGCCGTAGAAGGCGAAGTTCTCGTCGACGATCGCCGACGTCAGGTAGGGCGCCGCGGAGTGGACCAGGCGCCACTGCAGCCAGGCGATCCAGTCGGTCAGCGGGCGGTCGGCGACGAGTGCGCCGAGACCCTCCACGAACGACGGCTGGCGCACCACCACCTCGGCGAACACCGCGTCGTCGATGACACCCAGACCGCGCAGCCACGCGGCGACGTCGAAGGCCCCGGCGGACGAGGCCAGCTCTTCGTGGGTGAGGAGGTTGTAGGTGAGGTCGGCGTCGCGGCGCTTGACGACGTCCCAGTGGTGCGAGGCGAGGGCGGTCTCGAGGTCGAGCACGGTCGCCGCGCGGGTGGCCGCGTCGTCGAACCCGACGAGGGTGAACATGCGCTCGATGTGCGCGACGTATCCGCTGCGGGTCTCGGCGTGCTTGTCCTCCCGGTAATACGACTCGTCGGGCAGGCCGATCCCCGACTGTCCGAGGTGCACCAGGTAGCGATCGGACTTCTTCGAGTCGGTGTCGACGTAGAAGCCGATCGCCCCGCCCGACCCGCGACGCTGCAGCTCGCCGATCACCTCGGCGAGCTCCTCGGTCGAGGTGATGCCGGCGACGCGGTCGAGATCGGCACGGATCGGGTCGAGACCGAGCGACTCGATCCGGTCGGTGTCCATGAAGGAGGTGTAGAGGTCCCCGATGCGCTGCGTGTCGGAACCGGGCGCGGCGTCCGCGCCGGCGCACTCGACGACGATGTCACGGACGTCCTCCTCGGCGCGGTCGCGCAGCGTGAGGAACGAGCCGTCGATGGGCCGGTCGGCGGGGATCTCGTGCTCGGCGATCCACACGCCGTTGACGTGCGCGTAGAGGTCGTCCTGGGCGCGGACCCCCGAGTCGACCCACTGGAGGTCGATGCCGGAGGGACGGTCGGTGTCGGTGGGTGCACTCACCCCGCCCATCCTGGCATCGCCTCGCGACGGGCGCACGGATCGCCGCACGCCCACGCCGACGACGGGGTAGTGTGCCGCGGAAAGGCGCTGTGCGGGCGTCGATCTGAGTGGTGGCCCTCGGTGATCCGATCGTGATGTGATCGTGAGCGAACCGAAAACGCCAACGGTGTCATCCGTGACCTGATGCGAGTGGACTCTTCCGGGTGACGGGTTCGGTGTCGTGATGGTCTTCTCCTCCCTGCGTTCGCGCGTGGCCGCGGCCACGGTGGTCAGCGGTGCGCTGGTGCTCGCGTCGTGCGGTGTGTTCTCGGATCCGACCGTCTCCGGGTCGCAGCGCATGCTGGCCGACTTCGGCGCCGCGCTCGACGCCCAGGACGCCGCGCGGGCGGCTGCGCTCACGTCGGCACCGGGACAGGCAGCACCGACCATCGCCGCGACCCTGTCGGGCATGCACGCGGAGTCGGTGTCCGTGCGGGTCACCAAGCCCGTCGAGTACTCCGACGGGACCGCCGACTACGGCCTCGACTACACCTGGGACCTCGGCGACGGCCGCTCGTACTCCACCTCGACGACGGGCACCGCGCGCAAGCTCTCGTCCGGCTGGCGCATCCAGTGGGACCCGACCGTCCTCGCGCCCGGCCTGCAGAACGGCGGTTCGTTGCGACTGGTCCGCACCGACGCGACCCCGGCGCCCGCCGTCCTCGACACCGCCCGCAAGCCCTGGATGACGCCGCAGGGTCTCACCGATGTCGTCTTCGACCCGACCGCGACCGGTGATCGTGCCTCGAGCATCCGGCGCCTCGCCGCAGTCATCGCGCCCATCGCGCCGCTCATCACCGCGCCCGTCATCACGCAGCGGGTTGCTGCCTCGGGTGGCAAGCCGACGACGGTCGTCGCGCTCCGCGACTCGGACATGCAGGTGCTCGACGGGAACCCCGCGTCGGTGCCGGGTGTGTCGGTCAACCGGACCATGGCTTTGTTGACCACCGACCGACGGATCTCGTCGCCCCTGGCCGAGTCGACGGCGGCGTACTGGCAGGCGCTGCGCGACGCCACGTCGGGCTGGGCGGTCCAGCGCGTCGGGGCCGACGGCGGGATCACACGACTCGCCGGGCAGCAGGGTCCGCCCGCCCCCAGCTTCTCCACCACGATCTCGCAGCCGGTGCAGCTCACCGTGAACGCCTCGGTCGTGGACGTCGCCCAGCCGGCGACCATGCTCGTGCTGGACGCCGCGTCGGGCGCGATCGTCGCCGCGGCCAACAACGACGCCGCCGACGCGGCCGGTGCCGACCTCGACAACCTCGTCACGCCGGGATCCACGCTCGACCCGGTGCTCGGGGCGATCTCGGCCACCACGGGCGACGACCGCGGCGCGGGCGAGAAGGCCCTCCACACGCTGGGTCTCGGCGTCGACTACACCGTCCCCGGTGTCACCGCGGCCACCACGAACCGTGCCGCCATCTCCGCCGCCGGCCTCGACTCCGCACCCCAGGTGTCGGCGTTGTCGATGGGCGCGCTCGGCGTGGCGATCGCCCGGATGGCCGGTGTCGCACCGACGTTCGTGCGCGGGACCACGACCACCGTCCGTGGTGGCGATCTCGGCCCGGTCGACCAGGCGCTCGGCGCGCGGATCGCCGCGGCCATGCGTACCACCGCGACCACCGGTGACGCGAGTGACCTCACGGGTGCGCCGGACCTGCGCGCCCTCGTCGGGACGAACGGCCCGCAGGGACCCGGCTGGTTCGTCGGCATCACGCGCGGACAGGTGATCGTCGTGCACTGTGCCGGGGAGAAGTCGGGCTCGGCCGCACTCCAGGTCGTCCAGAAGTACCTGCGTCAGCGCTGACCCACCTGCTCGCAGGCGCTCGAGGCGTCTCACCGCGCGGGTCGCTCCCATTCGGTGGGCAGCCGGAACCGTTCGGTGGGCAGCCGGAACCGTTCGGTGGGCAGCCGGAGCAACTGGTTGGGCAGCAGGAGCGGAACCGCCGTGGGCGTACCGGTTCCAACTGCCCAACAGACGGTTCCTTCTGCCCAACAGGCGGTTCCTACTGCCCACCAGGCGGGGCGCGCTGTGCCGGCCTGCGGCCTGCGCCAGCGCTGATCAGAGACGGTCGAGGTCGATCTCGCGGGTGATCCCGAGCGCGTCGACGAACCGCTCGTCGTGACTGACGACGAGCAGTGCCCCGCGGAAGTCGGCGAGCGCCTGGGCGAGATGCTCGCGGGTGGTGATGTCCACGTTGTTGGTGGGCTCGTCGAGGACGAGCAGACGTGGCGCGGGAGACGACAGCAGCGCGACGGCCATCGCGGCGCGGACCCGCTCACCACCCGACAGTTCGCGCACGGGTCGGTCGGCGTCGCGGCCGCGGAACAGCAGTCGCGCGAGCCCGGCCCGCCTGTCCTCGGCGGTGCGGTCGGGACTCACCGCGGCGACGAGGTCGTAGGGGCTCGCGTCGGGGTCGAGGCCGTCGAGGACCTGGGGGAGCACGCCCACGGGGACCTGCGGCCCGGCGGCGACGAGCTGGTCGATGAGCGTGGTCTTCCCGGCGCCGTTGCGCCCGCGCAGCGCGATCCGCTCCGGTCCGACGATTCCCACCTCGACGGTTCCCGCGGGCACCGTGAACCGGGTCGGCGGGAGGACCACCTGTCCCGGGTGGACCGCGGTGTCGGGCAGGTCGACGCGGACGGTGCGGTCGTCGCGCACGGCGTCGGCCGCGGCGGACGCCTGCTCCCGCGCCTCGTCGAGACGGCGGCGGTGCCCACCCGTCAGTTTCGCTGCGGACTCCTGCGCCGCGCGCTTGCGCTGCTGCATGACGATCTTCGGTTCCCGCTTCTGCGCGTACATCTTCCGGCCGTACCGCTGACGGTGCGCGACCACGGTCTGCGACTCCGTCAGCTCCCGCCTCTGCCGGGCCTCGTCGTTGCGCGCGGCGGCCAGCACCTCGCGGGCACGCTCCTGTTCGGCGGCGAGCACGGCCTCGAAGTGGGCGTAGTCGCCGGCGACCACGCGGATGTCGCCGTCCCGCACCTCCGCGACCGCGTCGACGTGGTCCAGCAGGTCACGGTCGTGGCTGACCGTGACCACCTGGCCGTCGAACCGCTCGATCGCGTCGAGCAGCAGGCGTCGGGCCCGCGGGTCGAGGTTGTTCGTCGGCTCGTCGAGCACGAGCAGTTCCGGTGAGGCGAGGACGGCGCCGATGACCGCGACGAGCGTCGCCTCACCACCGGACAGGGTGTCGACGACGCGGGACAGGTCGGTCGGGGTCGCGACGAGTCGTGCGAGGCCCAGCTGGCCGAACAGGGCGACCGCCCGCTCCTCGACGTCCCAGTTGCCCTCGAGCGCGGCGTGATCGGCGTCGTCGGCCGTCCCGTGCTCGATGCGGTGCAACGCGGCACGGACATCGGCGATCCCGATCAGCTCGTCGATCGCCACCGCCGACCGCACCGTGATGTCCTGCGGCACCAGGGCGATGGACGCGGGGCGGTCGATCGCGCCGGAGGTCGGTGCGAGCTCGCCGGTGAGCAGGCGGACGAAGGTCGTCTTGCCGGCGCCGTTCGCCCCGACGACGCCGACATGGTGTCCGGCGAGGGTGACGGAGACGTCGTCGAACACGACCGTGCCGTCGGGGAGACGGAAGTGGAGGGACGTCGTCGTCACCGAACGGGGAACCACGTCCGGCGACGCTAGGCCGTCGCGGACGGACCCGCCACCGAATTTCGCGCCGTCGTCAGCGCCCCGGGCGGGCGGAGACGAGACGTGTTGCGGGACGGCGCAATCCACGCCAGCCGAGCAGGAACAGGCCCAGGACGATCGTCGCGACGACGATGAAGCTCACCGCGATGCCCTGGCCGAACTGGTCTCGGAGCACCATGCCGATCGCCACGGTGCAGATCCAGGTGATCACGCCGTCGGGGACGACGCGTTCGGGGCGGAAGTGGGGCGCGCCGATCTGGTCGGTGTGCACGTGGGCGACGACGTATCCGACCGACCACCCGACCGCCGTGCCGGCGAGGAACGGCCACAGGGTCGACAGGATGCCGGTGATCGCGAGCCCGTCGTCGTGGTTGATGCGCCCGATGACGACGAACACGAGGACGGCCACGACGTCGGCGAGGGCGGCGAGCGCGACCACCCGTCCCCGCGTCATGTCGGACCCGGTCGCGGGTCGGGCGGATCGGGGTCGTCGGCGACGCCGGCGGGTGGGGCGTCCCCCGTGTGCGCGGTCCCGGGATGCACGTCGGCCTCGAGCTCGTCGTCGGTGTCGGACAGGGCCTGTCGGAACATGACCGCGATGACGACCCAGCCGACGAGGGCGACGAGCAGGTAGCTGATGAGGCGGTAGACGAGCACCGCGGTGACGGCCTCACCCGCACCCATCCCGGCCGAGGTGAGCGCGGGCACGAGGACGGCGTCGACGACGCCGAGGCCACCCGGCAGCAGCGGGAAGGCGGTGCCGACCGCCTTGCCGGCGGCGTAGGCGACGGCCAGGCCCGCGATACCGGGCTCCCCGCCGACGGCGTAGCAGGCGAAGGCGAGGCAGGCGACGTCGGCGACCCAGTTGAACAGCGACCACCCGAACGCGATCGAGGTGTCCTTGCCCGTCAGCTGCACGGCGCGGAGCTGGTCGACGATCTCGTGCCATCGGGCGACGCCGTGCTCGTGGTCCTTGTCGCGCAGGCTGTTCAGCGCGTGCAGCGACCGGGTGCCGATCGTCTTCATCATGTCCGGGTGCGAGGCGACGTACTGCGCCACGATGACGAACGCGAGGAAGCCGCCGATCGAGAAGATGACCGAGAACGGGCTGGTCTTCGCCCCGGCGAGCAGCGCACCGCCGATGCCGAGGACGGCCAGGCCGACGCCCATGAGCAGGCCCGACATGACCACCTGCCACGAGGCGATCACCGGCGTGGCACCCCACTTGCGGGTCTGCCGGTAGGTGAAGGCGGGTGCGAGCACGTTGCCGCCGGGCATCGTCTGGCTGACGGAGTTCGCGGCGAGGACGACGGCCAACGACTTCATCTGCTTCACGCGCACGCCGGCCGACCGGAGGAGCGCGCGCTGGACCTGGGCGAAGCTGTCCATCGAGAACCCGGACGCCACGATGCACGCCAGCACCCACCACCAGTCGAGCGAGCCCATGCTCCGCCAGGCCTCGGTGAGCTTCGGCCACACCAGGACGACCTCGACGGTCAACACCACGACGACGACGGCGAGGGCCACCCAGCGGACCCACCAGAACCGACGACGCGTCGGTGCGGCGGGTACGCCGTCGTCGGCGGCGTCGCCGAACTGGGCCGTCATGAGGCCTCACCCTAGTCACCCCATCGGCCGACATCGCCCCGCCTGTCCGACGCGCCCGTTATCCTTTCCGCGTCGGGCCTGGCTGTGGGGGCGGCCCGAGGGGGAGGCACTCGTGATGTTCCGACGTTCCGTCGTGGGCGCGACAGCCCTGACGATGGCGGCAGCGCTGACGTTCGGGGTGGGGGCGGGGTCGGCGCTCGCCGAGACGCCGCCGTCGACCAGCGGCACCATCCTCGTGCTCGGGGGCAACAGCAACCCGCAGGGCCAGGACATGGAGAAGGAGCTCTCGGGCTACTTCTCGGGTGCACCGGGCACGCCCTACGCCGGGCGGACGTACCGGACGGTGCAGTGGCCGGCGCAGACGCCGTTCACCGCGGGGTGGACCGGACTCACCTACGACCAGTCGCAGCAGGCGGGTGTGTCCGCTCTCGAACTCGCCACGCTCGGGCCGCGGGCTCCGAAGGGGCCGATCCTGGTCGTCGGGTACTCGGCCAGTGCGGGCGTCGTCATGACGTCGCTGCGGAAGTGGCAGCAGATCCGTGACGCGGGCGGCTACGCACCGTCGCCCACCGACACCACGGCGGTCGTCTTCGGCAACCCCAACCGGCCCAACGGCGGTGTCTTCGCGCGGTTCCCGGGCCTGTACGCCGTGCCCTTCGGCATGACGTTCGACGGCGCGGCGCCGACAACCGACTACAAGGTCCTCGACGTCAGCTGGGAGTACGACGGCGTCTCGGACTTCCCCCGCGACCCGTCGAACGGCCTGGCCATGCTCAACGCGGCCTTCGGCTTCCTGATCCACGGCAGCTACAAGACGGTGGACCTCGACGACACGTCCTCGATCGTGCAGGACGTGACCGTCGGCAACACCCGCTACGTCACCGTGCGCGGCGAGTACATCCCGCTGTTGATGCCGTTGAAGCTGCTCGGTGTGCCGAAGCCGGTCCTCGACGCGATGGAGCCGGGACTGCGGGCCCAGATCGAGAAGGCCTACGACCGGTCGGCCGGACCGGGGACGCCGGTGCCCGCGCGCCTGGGCCCGGGGCAGACGCCGCAGGGTGTCGTCGACCGCTACGTGTCGTCGATCGACCAGGCGCGGCAGTCCGTGCAGGCGGCGAGCCCCCAGCGCACGACGACGAGCACCACCACACCGCCGTCGGGAACCCGGGGCGCCACCACGACCACGACCACGTCGACCACGACCAGCACGAGCACGTCGGCGCCTTCAACCACCACATCGACGACCACGACCACACCGACGACAGCGACGACCGCGGTGACCCCGCCGCCCACCTCGGCCGACACACCGACGACCGCCTCGGCGAACTGAGGGGTCCCGCGGGGGCGAGGGGCTGCGCCTCTGCGGGCTAGGGTTGGCGGGTGAGCGACCGTATGCCCGACTCGTCGGGTCGCGCTGATCGGTTCGCCGTGCACCCGCTGGTCCGGGCCGCGGCCGAGTGGTCGTGGCGGCTGCTGGCCATCGGGGTCGCCGTCTACGCGCTGTTCTGGCTGGGCCACAAGTACGAGGCCGTCGCCGTGCCGATCGCGTTGGCGATCCTCGGCACCGCGTTCCTGGTCCCGGTCGTCGACTGGCTCGATCGCCGCGGGTTGCACCGCGGCGTCGCCGTCGCGCTGACGATGATCGTCGCCATCGGTGTCATCGCCGGGATCCTGTCGTTCGTCGTGCAGCAGTTCATCGACGGCCTTCCCGATCTGACGAACCAGGCGACGTCGACGATCGACTCGGTGAAGAGCTGGCTCCTCGACGGGCCGTTCGGGCTGGACCAGGCGCAACTCGACCACGTCGGCGACGACTTCGTCGCCATGCTGCAGCGCAACCAGAGCAAGATCACCACCGGCGCGATCGCCACCGCGGCCACGGTCACCGAGTTCGCGACGGGTGCGCTGCTCCTGCTGTTCCTGATGATCTTCTTCCTCTACGGGGGCGGACAGATCTGGATGTTCGTCACCAAGCTCGTCCCGAGCTCGACGCGCGACCGGGTCCGTGTCGCGGGCCGTGCGGGGTTCGGCACACTCGTCGGCTACGTGCGCGCGACCGTCGCCGTCGCGGCGGTCGACGCGATCGGCATCGGTGTCGGTCTGGCGATCCTGCAGGTGCCGCTCGCGCTGCCGTTGGCCTCACTGGTGTTCATCGGCGCGTTCATCCCGATCGTCGGTGCACTGGTCACCGGCGCGCTCGCGGTGGTGGTCACCCTCGTCACGCAGGGGTGGATCGCGGCGGTCATCGCCCTGGCCGTCGTGGTCGCCGTGATGCAGATCGAGAGTCACGTGCTCCAGCCGTTCCTGCTCGGTCGCAGCGTGCGGGTGCACCCGGTGGCCGTCGTGGTCGGCATCGCCGCGGGCATCGTGACCGCCGGCATCATCGGTGGACTCGTCGCGGTCCCGGTGATCGCCTTTCTCAACACCGCGGTCCGGTCGATCCTCGGCTCCCGGCCGGATCCCGACGCCGACCACTCGACCGTCTCGCCCGACAAGCCCATCTGGGACAGCGCCGACCACCCCGGTATCGACGGCCGGCCCGACGATGACGCGGCCGACCCCGACGACGAAAGCCCTGACACCGACGGCCCCGGCGACGGGGGTGCCCGGACGTCGTGACCGCAGCCGGCGCCGCCGCCACCGCTCGCGACGACGCGGCGGTCGCCGAGTTGTGGCGGGCGGCACAGGTCTTCCGCGCGCTGACGGTGCTGTACGCGGTCGGCTTCGTCGTCGCGGTCCACGACGATCTCGACCACCCCGCGGGCGGCGTCGTGGTCGGCGGGATCGTGGTGCTGTGGTCCGTCGTCTGCGGGTGGGCACTCACGCGCGGACCGGGGCGCACCGTCGGCTGGGTGGTCGCCGACCTCGTCGTCGTGTGTCTGCTGATGCTGTCGACCGTGGCCCTGGCATCCGACGACTGGCGCGCCGACCACCAGTCGATCCCGACCACGCTGTGGGCGGCGAACGCGGTGATCTCGGTGGGTATCCAGCTCGGGGCCGTCAGGGGTGGGGCGGCGGCGATCGCGGTGATCACCTGCAGCACCGTCGCCAAGGGGTTCGTCGTCGTCGACCTCGCCCGGAACGCGGCCGTCGTCATCCTGCTGGCGCTCGGCGTGGTGATCGGACTCGGGGCGAGTGCGCTGCGGCGGGCGTCGGCGCGTCTCGAGGAGGCGACGCGTCTCGCGGCGGCCACCGCCGAACGCGACCGTTTGTCCCGACAGGTCCACGACGGCGTCCTGCAGGTGCTCGCGTTGATCGCCCGCCGCGGACGCGAGATCGGCGGCGCGACCGGTGATCTGGCAGATCTCGCCGCCGACCAGGAGCGGGTGCTGCGCGAGCTGCTCGGACAGGGCACCGCGCGACCCGCCGCCGCCCACCTCGACCTCGCGGATGCCCTGCGGGCCCGCGCCGACGACCGGGTCACGGTGAGCGCCCCCGCCGAACCGGTGATCGGCGACGCCGACCGGGTCACGGAGGTGCTCGCCGCGGTGGACAATGCCCTCGACAACGCGAGGCGGCACGGCGCGGGACCCGACGGGATCGCACCGCGCGTGTTCGTCCTCCTCGAGGATCTGGGCGGGAAGGTGGTGGTCAGCGTGCGCGACGACGGTGTCGGCATCGCGCCGGGGCGGCTGCGCGAAGCTACGGCCGAGGGGCGTCTCGGGATCGGCCAGGCGATCGTCGGTCGGATCGAATCGCTCGGCGGCACAGCCCGTCTCGAGTCCGCGCCGGGCGAGGGCACCGACTGGGAGCTGACCGTCCCCTGGGACGGCGGGGCACGCCGATGACGACGGTGATGGTCGTCGACGACCACCCGATCTGGCGGGACGGGGTCGCCCGGGACCTCACCGACGAGGGTTTCGACGTCGTCGCCACCGCCGACGGCGTGCGCGCGGCCGTGGCGCGGGCCGCGGCCGTCCGTCCGGACGTGGTGCTGATGGACATGCAGCTCCCCGACGGGACCGGTGCGGAGGCGACGGCCGGCGTCGTGGAGGCATCGCCGGACACGCGGGTCCTGGTGCTCTCGGCCTCGGCCGAGCGCGCCGACGTCCTCGACGCCGTGAAAGCCGGTGCGAGTGGCTATCTCGTGAAGAGTGCGTCGCGGTCCGAACTGGTCGACGCGGTCACCGCCACCGCCGCCGGTCAGGCGGTGTTCACGCCGGGACTGGCCGGTCTGGTGCTCGGGGAGTTCCGACGCATCGCCGAGGGCGGCACCGAGCGGTCGACCCCGCCGATCACCGAGCGGGAGACCGAGGTGTTGCGCCTGGTGGCCAAGGGGCTCACCGCCCGCCAGATCGCGACCCGCCTCGGACTGAGTCACCGCACCGTCGAGAACCACGTCCAGTCGACGCTGCGGAAGCTGCAGTTGGGCAACCGCGTCGAGCTGACCCGCTACGCCATCGAGCACGGTCTCGACGAGTAGTCCCCACCCGGTGTAGGTAGTCCCACGCATGTCGGCGTGGCCGGTCGCGACGACGATCGGCGCATGACAGCCCCGTACCCCCACCCCGCCCACCTGCAGCGTCTCGCGCAGGAGTGCGCGCACCTGTCCCACCGCACGTCCCAGATCGCCGCGGAACTGGCGGCGATGCAGGCAGTGCCGCCACCGGCGCCCGTCGCGCCGACTCCCGCGCCGGCATGGACCCCGGCGCCGCCGGCGGTCCAGCCGCCCCCGCCCCGGAGGTCGTGGCTCAGCCGCGCGGCCGAGGACGGGCGGCTCGTCGGGACGGTGCTCGCCGTGACGGGCGTCGCTGTGACCGTCGTCGGCGTCGGGTTGCTGCTGGCGCTCGCCGCGCAGGCCGGCCTGCTGCGGCCCGAGGTCCGCGTCGGCGCCGGGGCGCTGTTCGCGACGTGCCTCGCGGCCCTCGCCGTCCGCTGCCGCGCCCGCGGCGCGGAGGTCGGCGCCGTCGCGCTCGCCGCCACCGGGATCGCCACCGCCTATCTCGACGTCGTCGCGGTGACCCGGCTGTACCACTGGGTCCCGACCGCGGTCGGTCTCGTCCTCGCCGCCGCGGTCGCCGGCGCCGGTGTCGCGTGGGCGCGGGCGTGGCGGTCCGAGCGGCTCGCGTTGATCACCGTCGCGCCCCTGATCGGGGTCGCGCCGCTCGTGGCCGGTGGCGTCGACCTCGGGCTCGTCTGGTTCATGCTCGTCGTCGCGGTCGCCTGCGCCGCGACGTCACACCGCACCCCGTGGGCGGCGCTCCCGGTCGCCGGTGTCGCGGGGTCGTCCCTGTGGGCGATCGCGGCGGTCGTCGCAGCGCACCTCTCCGACCTCGACGGCGGGTCGCTGCTCGCCGTGGCCTGCGCCTCGACAGCGGCGGCCGGCCTCGTGGCGGGTGTCTCGGCGGTGACACGCCGGGTGTCGGAGACGGCCGCGGCACTCGCATCGGCCGTGGGGTGCGCCCCGGCGCTCGTCTGTGGGCTCGCACTCGGGCGAGGCCTCGCCGCGTCGGTGCTCGCCGCCGTCGCGGTCGCGGCGGCGGCACTGGTCGCGTGGGCGGCCCCGTCGGCGGTCCGGACCACGTGGGCCTGTCTCGCGGCGGTCGCGTCGGTGATCGCGATCCCGACGGCGGTCGACGCGCCCGTGGCCGTGCCCGCACTTCTCGCGCTCGCCGCGGTCGTGACCGTCGTCGGGCGGGGCGATCGGGTGGTCGCCGCGGTCGGGACGGGGCTCACAGCGGTCGGGACGATCGCCTACCTCGGGTGGTCGGTGCCGGTCGAGACGCTGGCCACCCCCATCTCCCGAACGGACGGTCAGACGGCGTCGGCGATCGTCGCGAGCCTGCTCCTCATCGGTGCCGCGGCCGCGCAGGGCGGGTTGCACCGTCAGAGGCCGGGGGCGTCGATCGCCGCCGGCGCAGTCGCCCTCTACGGGCTGACCGCGACGCCGGTCACCGTCGGCGTGTCGCTGGGTGGACCGGGCGCCGGGTTCCTCGCCGGCCACATGGCCGCGACCGTGTTGTGGGTCGTCGCGGCGTCGGTGGTCCTCGCGCTCACGGCTCGGATGCCCGCGGGCCCGGCGCGCCGCGCACCGACCGCGGGCGCACTGACGCTCGCCGGTGCGGCGGTCGCCAAGCTCGTCACGTTCGACCTCGCGACGCTCGACGGCGCGTTCCGCGTCGGCGCCTTCGTGGCAGCGGGCCTGGTGTTGCTCGCCGTCGGCGCGCGACAGGCCCGTGTCCGCGCGGTGTGACCGTCAGCCCTGATCGCCGTCGCGGCCAGCGCGGCGGCGCAGCAGTTCCTGCACGCTGATCTGGCTCTCGCCCTCGCGCTTGTGGCGTCGTCCGCCGTCGTCGCGGGCCTCGGGACGCGGGGCGGCCGGCTCGGGACGTCGCGGCGGGGGCGGCGACGCAGGGCGTGGCGCGCCGTTCGACGCCGACCCGCGAGGAGCCGCCCCGTTCGGACTCGCGCCGTTGCCGGTACGGGCGGGAGCGGGCTCGTCACGGATCGCGCTGTTCAGCCGGATCCCGCTGTCGCCGAGGCTCCAGCCGCCGGTGTCGGGACGCGACGACGACCCGGAGGGCGCCGGTCGTGACCCGCCGACGGGCGACCGGTGCGGGCGGCCGACACCCCGCGGGGCGAGGGGTCCGCTGTCCGGCGGCGGTGGTGGGCGTCGCCCCGAGTCGTCCTGTGCGCGGGTGGGTTCCCGACGCGGCTCGGGACGCGGGGCAGGTCGTGCGGCGGGGCGGGCGTCCGGCGGGCCGGCCGGTCGCCCGGGCTCGGGACGCGGGGCGCCGCGTCGGTCGCCGACGACGGGGCCGACCCTCGCGGGATCGACACGGGCGGGTTCGGCGCGACGGGGTGCGTCGGGACCGTCCGGCCGGCGCACGGGTCCCCGCACCGGGGGACGACCGCCCGCGGTGGCGAGTGCGGTCGTCGGGACCTGCGACACGACGGTGCCCGCGTCGCGCGGCGCACCCGGGGCGACGATCCGGCCGGGCTCGTCCTCGAGCACCGTCTCGCCGAGGCCGATCTTGCGCTGGACGGTCTGCATCCAGCGCGGCGCCCACCAGCAGTCGTCGCCGAGGAGCTTCATGACGGCCGGCACGAGCAGCATGCGGATGACGGTGGCGTCGAGGATGAGCGCGGCGATGATGCCGAACGCGATGTACTTCATCATCACGATCTCGGAGAAGCCGAAGGCACCGACGACCACCACGAGGATGGCCGCGGCCGCGGTGATGATGCGACCGGTGTGGGCGGTGCCGCTGCGGATCGCCTCGGTCGTCGTCGCGCCCTGCTGTCGCGCCTCCACCATGCGGGACAACAGGAACACCTCGTAGTCGGTGGACAGGCCATAGATGATCGCGATGATCAGCACGAGCACCGCCGACATGAGCGGTCCGGGCGTGAAGTTGAACAGCCCGGCGCCGTGGCCGTCGATGAAGATCCAGGTCAGGACGCCCAGCGTGGACCCCAGGCCCAGCGCCGACATCAGCGCTGCCTTGATGGGCAACACCACCGACCCGAACTGCAGGAACATCAGCAGGAACGTCACGACGATCAGCAGGACGGCCATCAGCGGGAGGTCGTCGAGCAGGGTGTCGATGGAGTCCTGTGTCAGCGCGGGCGTACCGGCGACGTACATCGTCAGGCCCTGGGTGTCGATGCCGCGCAACGCCTTCACCGCGTCGGCGGTGAGGTCGCGGTTGACCAGGCCGGCCGACATCTGGACCACACCGGTCGACGTGTTCGGGATGGTGCCGGTGAGCGCACCCTGGCTGGAGTCGAGGCTGAACGGCTTGGTGAAGCCGGGGATCTTGTTGGCCTCGTTCGCGATCTGCTGCAGCTTCGCGCCGTCGGACGAGCTGTTCTCGTCGTAGCGGACGACGAGCTTGATCTCCTCGGTCCGCTGCGTCGGGAAGATGCGGTCGAAGTCCTCCTGCGCGGTGCGGAACGCGTTGTCCGGCGGCAGGTACTTCTCGGTGATGCCACCGAACGAGATGTTGCTGAACGGGACGATCAGCACGAGCAGCAGCAGGACCGTCGGGATGGCCGTCTTCAGCGGGTGGCGCATGACCCAGCCCGCGAGACGACCCCACGGCCCGTTCTCGATCTCCTTCTTCGGCTTCGTGCGCCGCAAGAACTTGAAGCCGAGCGCGTCGATCCGGCGTCCCAGGATGGCCAGGATCGCCGGCAGGACGGTGATGGACAGCAGGGCCGCGAGTCCGACGGCGCAGATGGCGCCGTAGGCGACCGACTTGAGGAAGCCCTGTGGGTAGATGAGCACGCAGGCCAGCGCGGCGATGATGATCGTCGCGGAGAAGACGACGGTCTGGCCCGCGGTCATCACCGTGCGTTTCACCGCGAGCGGTGGTGGATAGCCCTCGGCGAGCTCTTCTCGGAACCGGCTGACGATGAACAGGCCGTAGTCGATGGCGATGCCGAGGCCGATGAGCGAGATGACCGGCTGGGCGAAGAAGTTGACCTCGGTGACCTGCGTCAGGCCGTTGAGGATGCCGGTGGCGCCGGCGATGGTGAGGCCACCGATGATGACCGGCAGCACGGCGGCGACGACGCCACCGAAGATGAAGAACAGCATCACGGCCACGAGTGGCAGCGCCACGAGTTCGGCGCGGGAGGTGTCCTTCGCGACGCCGTTGGAGATGGCGCTGGCCACCGGTTGCAGGCCGGCGAGTTGGAACGTCGTGCCCTGTAGGTCGAACCGTCCGGCGATGTTGTCGAAGAACGGTTCGATCGTCTTGAAGTTGTTCAGGATCGTCGTGTCGTCGTCGCCCTTGACGCCGATCGAGATGAACGCGTGTTGCTTCGACGCGTCGAACGTCTGCGCGCGGATCTGCGACTGCGCGGCCAGGGCCGCGGGCCCGGTGGCCGGGGCGAACGGGTCGATGATGCCGGGGTCGTCGCGGTTGACGATGGTCGGATGCGCGGTGATGAGCGCGTCGACGAAGTTCTCGACCTTGGCCCCGAACTGCGCGTTGTCGACCGTGGTCCCGGCCGGTGGGGTGATCAGCAGGACGATGTCGGACTTGTGGTCACGGCCGAAGGTCGAGTCGGCGAGCTGGGAGCCCTTCACCGACTGCGAGCCGTCGTCGAAGAAGCCGCTCTGACTGAGGTTCTTCCCGAGCCCCAGTCCGTACAGCCCGAGTCCACCCATCACCACGATCAGGACGGCGATGACGGCGAAGCGAAGTCGGTAGACGAAGGTGCCGATGGCTCCGAACACCGCTCACGTCCTCTCTCGTCGGTCGGATCGATCGCACCGATTGTCCCACCGGTGCACGTCTACCCCTGGTTACGGCCGCTGAGCAGCGCGGACAGCGGTCGGAACGGGGCGAGCCAGGCGCCCTCGTCCGGCAGCGAGTCGAGATTGATCCGCGGCAACGGCTCGCGGAAGACCCCCGCTATGTCCTCCAGGTCCACGAAGGAGATCACCTCGGAGGTGACCGCCCAACTCGCGTGTTCCCGGAACCCCAGCACCGTCACCGGCACGCCCTCGGCGGCGACGTCCTCGGCCAGGGTACGGAATGCCTGCCCGTCCGCCGAGGCGACGTACAACCCCGCCAGCCCGACGGTGTGTCGACGCAACTCGATGTGGTCGAGCATGTCGGCGTCGACGTCGGAGTCCTCGGTGAGCTTGGGCTTCGCGAAGACGGCGAAGCCGACGTTGCGCAGCGCCTCGACCCAGGGGCGGACCACCTCGGCGCTGCCCGGGGCGATGTTGGTGAACACCGTCGCCTCGGGTTCGACGTCGTGCTCGTCGTCGGGGAGTGTGCGCGAGATCTCAGCCGTCTCGCCGAGCAGCCACCGGCCGAGGGCGTCGAAACGGGGGCGGTGGGCGGCGGTCGGGCGTCCGCCGAGGATCGCGCCGAGCCCCATGTCGAGATTCGGTGCGTCCCACACCAGCAGCACCCGGCGTGCGGTACTGGAGCCGGAGATGGTCTGTGCGACGTTCGGGTTCCCGCTCACGAGTCGCTCCCTGCCTCGTCGCGCGCCACCCGGGACAGCACGAACTCGGTGACCGACCGGCCCTCCCGGTCGGCGCGACCCTCGAACTTCGTGGTCGGCCGGTCGAGGGAGAACGGGGCGTCGCCCTCCAGTGGGACGAAGACGTCCTGGTCGGCGAGTACCTCCGCGATCCACTCCGCGTAGTCGGCGTGGTCGGTGGCGATGTGCAGCACCCCGCCGTCGGCGAGGACCCGTGCCAGCAGGTCGATGGTCCCGGGCTGGATCAGTCGCCGCTTGTGGTGACGGGCCTTCGGCCAGGGGTCGGGGAAGAAGATGCGTACGCCGGTCAGGGACGCGGGGTCGAGCATCTCGCGGAGCACGACGACCGCGTCGCCGCGGATGATCCGGATGTTGCCGATGTCGCCGCGGGCGATCATCCCGACCAGCTGGGCCAGGCCCGGCTTGTAGACCTCGACGGCCAGCACGTCGAACTGCGGCTCGGCGGCCGCCATCGCGGCGGTGGCGGTGCCGGTGCCGCACCCGATCTCCATGATCAGGGGCGCCTGGCGCCCGAACCACGCGGGCAGGTCGAGGGGTTCGCCGGCCGTGTCGGCGGAGGCGCTGACCGTGGCGTCGCGGCCGATGATCGGCCACAATGCTTCCCAGTTCTGCTGCTGGGCCGGCGTCAGCGTCCCGCGCCGCGACCGGAAGCTGGTGACCCGCGGGTAGAGGCGGGCGCGTGCCTCGTGGTCGGCGAGCGCGTCGGCGCCCGCGGTGCGGGTCGTGCCGGTCTCGGGGTTCTCCACGGGAGACATGGTGTCAGAGAGGGGAGTGGGTGGACCCCGTCCTGCTGTCGGCGGTCGACGAGATCCTGCGTCGTCACCCCGACGAGCCCCTCGCCCGACGAGCTCGACGCGTACGCGACGGCCCCGTCCGTGTCGCGGTCCGGGGACGTCCGGGCGCGGGCCGCGACACTCTGGCTCGCGCGCTGCGGGACCGGCTCGGGGTCGCTCCGATCGTGCCCGGCGACGACCTCGACGACGCCGACGTCTGGTGCCACGCCCTCGTCGGGTGGCCGCGGTCGGAGGATGTCGCGGCGCTGCGTCGTCTCCCCGCCGACCGCACGGTCGTGGTCCTCGCGAAGGCCGACACGCTCGGTGATCCCGACGCCGCGCTGGAGCGTGCACGCGAGTGCGCAGCGGTGGTGGGGGTGCCGGTCCACCCGGTGTCGGCGGTCCTGGGGTGTGTCGACCTCTCCGACGACGAGGTGGCCTTCCTGCACGGGATGGTCGACGCGGACGAGCCGGTCCCGTCGATGGCGGCGACCTTCGTCGTCGGCGACGGGGACGAACGGCGCCTGCGGACGGGCCTGCTGCGTCGGCTCGACCAGTACGGACTGCTCGTGGCCACCGACGAGATCGCCGTGGCCCGAGAGGAGGGCCGCCGGCCCGGCGCCCGCGACCTGAACCGGCTGCTGGTCGCGGAGAGCGGGTTCGCGGCCCTGCGACCTGTCCTCGACTCCATGGCCGCCGCTGTCGAGGCCCATCGCCGGGAGGTGGTGGCCGGACTGCTCGACCGCCTCGCCGCTGCCGGCGTGGAACGCGACCCCATCGAGACGACACTCGCGCAGGTGAGCCGGTGACCCGCGTCGTCGTGACCGGTGTCCCGCGCTCCGGTGCGCGGACGCTGGCGCATGCCCTCGCCGCGGTCGACGGCTCGCTGTCGGTCGCGGCCGTGCCCGCGGAGGCCCTCGCCGCCCGGTCCGCGACCGTCGGGTTGCTGGTGCTCGAGCCGTCGGCGCTCGCCGGCGACGACGACCTCGCTGCGATGCGTGCCCTCCGGTCCACGGTGGGGCACGTCGCGATCGTGGTGACCAAGGTCGACGCGTTCTGGGACTGGCCGACGGTCGCCCGTGCGTCGCGGTCGGTGCTGGACCCGTCCGAGGACCTGCCGGTGTTCGCGGTGTCGGCGGCCGCCGCGGTCGCCGGCGCGGTCGACGAGTCCGGCGTCGACGCACTCGCCGCGTGGATCCGCGGGTGTCTGGCCGAGGGCCCGGTGGCCCCTCGCCCCGCCCGGGCCGTCCCGCGTCCGGCGTCGGACGAGATCACCGACCTGCGGCGACAGCGGGCGCGGATCGTGCGGGGTCGGGATCGGGGACGCACGGACCGCCTCGCGGCCGTCCGGAGCGGACTCGCCCGCGTCCGGGCCTCGGCGGCGGCCGACAGCGCCGCCGGGCTG
Organism: Williamsia serinedens; assembly: GCF_024171725.1. Classification (GTDB taxonomy): domain Bacteria; phylum Actinomycetota; class Actinomycetes; order Mycobacteriales; family Mycobacteriaceae; genus Williamsia_A; species Williamsia_A serinedens. The sequence goes on along the minus strand of NZ_JAMTCG010000002.1, from coordinate 135,963 downwards.
CGGGAGATCACCGCGGAGTCCGACCGTGTGGTCGCCCGGATGGGCGCCCGCCACGTCGCCGACCACCGACGATGGCTCGCCGAGCGCGTGCACCACCTGCAGTCGGAGGTGCTCGAGGCCGTCGACGACGACCTCGACCGGCTGCGCGCGGCGGTCCTGCTCGGGGTCGAACCGTTCCGGCCGGAGCCGACCGCGCCGGCCTCGCCGATCGTCCTGCGTGATCCGCCCCCGGCCGGGGCGCCCACCGAGGAGGTCGTCGGCGCGCTGCTCGGTGCCGCCTCGGGTTTCGCCGTCGCCCGGTTCCTCGTCGAACCGTTCGTCGAGGTGGAGGTCGTCCGTCAGATCAGCACCCCGTTGGCGCTGGTGATCGGGCTGGCGATCGGTCTCGTCATCACCTCGGTGCGACGCCGGTCGGCGCTCCGGACACGGGTGCGCGCGGCGACGACCGCGTCGCTCGCCGAGGCGCGGTCCGTGATCGACCAGGACGTGGCCGTCCGGGTCGCCGACGCCGAGACGGTGATCACCGGTCGGGTGCTGCGCCATGCGGAGCGACGGTCGGGACAGGCGGCGCGGGAGGTGGCCGACATCGACGACCGGATCCGTCGTGCGGCCGGTGGAACCGATCGCCGCGTCGGTGCGTCCAACCCACAGGAGATGTCCGGCGCACGACCCGAGAGGACCTGATGGACGTCCACACCCATCTCGACGGATCCGGCGACCCCGACGACCACGGCGACCCCGTGGTCGAGGTCGCCGCCCACGTCGTCACACCCCTGCCCGATGCCCACGACCATCTCTGGATGGCCGACGGCGACCGCATCTGGGACCTGGGTCCCGCCGAGACCGACACCGACGCCGACGGCGTGGCCGACTCGCTCACCCGCGTCGGACCCGACGGCATGACCGTCTACACCGACACCGATCACGACGGTCGCGTCGACGCGATCACCGAGGTCCACGGCGACGGCGCCGTCGAGACCCACACGCTCGACGGCGCGACCGGCGAGTGGATACGCACCCACGTCGGTCGGCTCGACTGACACCGGCCGCGCACCCGAGCGTGCGATCGCTCACCCGTGTGGATCGGGCCCGCACCCGACCGGTAACCTGGACAAACAGACACTGCGGCGTGTCGGCGGACGGGGAGTCCCGCCCGTCGGCCGCTTGACCGCATTGACGGCCACCAGGAGTAGACGAATGACCTCGGCGACCATCCCCGGACTCGATCCCGACAGTGCCCCGACGAAGCACGCGGAACTGCTCCGCTGGGTGGCCGAGGTCGCCGAGCTGACCCAGCCCGACCGCGTCGTCTGGTCCGACGGCAGCGACGCCGAGTGGGATCGTCTGACCGCCGACCTGCAGGCCGCCGGCACCATCACGAAGCTGAACGAGGAGAAGAAGCCCAACTCGTTCCTGGCCCACTCCGACCCCGCCGACGTCGCCCGTGTGGAGTCCCGGACGTTCATCTGCTCGCACCGCGAGGAGGACGCCGGCCCGACCAACAACTGGGTCGACCCCGCCGAGATGCGCGCGACGATGACCGAGCTGTACCGCGGCTGCATGCGCGGCCGCACGATGTTCGTCATCCCCTTCTGCATGGGCCCGCTGGGCGCCGAGGACCCGAAGCTCGGTGTCGAGATCACCGACTCGGAGTACGTCGTCCTGTCGATGCGCGTCATGACCCGCGTCGGGCCGAAGGTCGTCGAGGCGCTCGGTGAGGACCGGTTCTTCGTCAAGGCGCTGCACTCGCTGGGCGCGCCGCTGGAGGAGGGTCAGGCCGACGTGCCGTGGCCCTGCAACTCGACGAAGTACATCACCCACTTCCCCGAGGAGCGCGAGATCTGGTCCTTCGGGTCGGGATACGGCGGCAACGCTCTCCTCGGCAAGAAGTGTTACTCGCTGCGCATCGCGTCGGCGATGGCCCACGACGAGGGCTGGCTCGCCGAGCACATGCTGATCCTCAAGCTGATCAGCCCCGAGGACAAGGCCTACTACATCGCCGCCGCGTTCCCGAGCGCCTGCGGCAAGACGAACCTCGCGATGATCCAGCCCACCATCCCCGGCTGGCGCGCCGAGACCCTCGGCGACGACATCGCGTGGATGCGGTTCGGCAAGGACGGCCGTCTGTACGCCGTGAACCCGGAGTTCGGGTTCTTCGGTGTCGCGCCCGGCACCAACTGGTCGTCGAACCCGAACGCGATGAAGACCGTCGAGGCCGGCAACACGATCTACACGAACGTCGCGAAGACCGACGACGGTGACGTGTGGTGGGAGGGCCTCGAGGGCGAGCACGACCACCTCATCGACTGGCGCGGACAGGACTGGACGCCCGACTCCGACGGCCCTGCGGCGCACCCGAACTCGCGGTACTGCACCCCGATGAGCCAGTGCCCGATCATGGCGCCCGAGTGGGACGACCCGCAGGGTGTGCCCATCTCGGCCATCCTCTTCGGCGGACGCCGCAAGACGACCGTCCCCCTCGTCACCGAGGCCCGCGACTGGCAGCACGGCGTGTTCATGGGTGCCACCGTCGGGTCCGAGCAGACCGCCGCGGCCGAGGGCAAGGTCGGCACCGTCCGTCGCGACCCGATGGCGATGCTCCCGTTCCTCGGCTACAACGTCGGCGACTACCTGCAGCACTGGATCGACATCGGCAAGAACGCCGACGAGTCGAAGCTGCCGAAGGTGTTCTACGTCAACTGGTTCCGCCGCGGAGACGACAAGCGCTTCCTGTGGCCCGGGTTCGGCGAGAACAGCCGCGTGCTGAAGTGGATCGTCGAGCGCATCGAGGGCAGCGCGTCGGGTGTCGAGACGCCGATCGGTGTCGTCGCCACCCCCGAGGCCCTCGACCTCGACGGGCTCGACGTCGACGTGCAGGACGTCGCCGAGTCGCTCGCGGTGAACGTCGACGAATGGCGCGAGGAGATCCCCTCGATCGAGGAGTGGTTCTCGTTCGTCGGGGACAAGCTCCCCAGCGGCATCGCCGACGAGTTCTCCGCACTCAAGCAGCGTCTGAGCTGATACCGGGTCGGTATCGGCGGCGTCACGTTTGACACCGTTCGCGTCGCGCCGCCGATCCTGCATTCGCTAGCATCGGCCACCATGAGTCTGCGCCGTGTCGGCACACCCCTGCTCCGGGTCGGTTCGCTGCTGACGGCCACGGCCGCGGCCCTGTCGCTCGGTGTCAGCGCCGCTCATGCGGTCCCGGCACCTCCTGCGGCGCGCTACGTCTCCACGATGACGGTGCCCGACAACTTCATCCCGACACCGGTGCGGTGGGGCGGCATCTCGGGTCTGGAGAACATCGGCGGCGGCAACTACGTCGGCATCAGCGACGACCAGGGTCAGTACGGCCCGGCGCGCTACTTCCAGTTCCGGCTTCCGATCGCCGGGAACGGCATGTTCACCGCGCCCACACCGCAGCTGACCGGGGGTGGGACGGTCCTCGCGCCGAACCAGCTGCCGCTGCTGCCCGGTCAGATGGACATGGAGGCGATCCGCCGACTCGGCCCGAACTACGTCATCAGCAGCGAGGGTGCCCGACCGTGGATCCGCGTGGTCAGCCCGCTGGGCGTCTACGTGCGCGACCTGCGTATCCCGTCGGCCTACATCCCCGGCCCGGGCAAGGGCATGGGCGTCAACGACGGCTTCGAGGGCCTCGCCGTCACCCCGAATGGCACCGTCGCCGCGATGACCGAGGACGCGCTGCGGCAGGACGGCGGCGGCCCGACGATCGCCACCGGCACCTCGTCGCGGCTGGCCGTGTTCGGATCGCGCGGGACCAGCGAGTACGTCTACCGCACGGACCCGCTCGCGAAGGGCGCGAGCCGCGGGGCGACGAAGAATGTCTCGGAGATCCTGGCGGTGAACAACACCGACTTCTACGTCCTCGAACGCGGCTATGACCCCGCGACGAACCGCAACGACATCAAGGTCTATCTCGCGACGACCCGCGGCGCGACGCAGGTCGGCGGGAAGTACAAGCTCTCCGGCTCGGAGACCGTGATGCCCAAGCGGCTCATCTTCGACTTCGGCATGCTGCCGCTGCTGCGTCCGGACAACGTCGAGGGCATGGCCTACGGTCCGCGGCTCGCCGATGGTCGGCGCACCCTGGTCCTCGTCAGCGACGACAACTTCGCCACCCCGCGCCAGCACACCAAGTTCCACCTGCTCGCGCTGAGCTGATGCCGGTCTCCGACCGGGGCTGAGATGCGGATCACCGCACCTCAGGGACATTTCTCAGGGTCCGCCCGGATGCCGTGACTACGGTGGTCGGGCGACGATGTCGCGTATGCCCCCGAGAGAGCGAGCCCCCATGAGCACCGACGAGCGCCCGCGTCACGCCGCGTCGACGACGACCATCGCCGCCCGGGCCGACGACGTCCGCAAGGTCTACGGCAGCGGAGACACCACCGTCGAGGCGCTCAAGGGCGTCTCGGTGTCGTTCGCGACCGGAGAGTTCACCGCGATCATGGGGCCGTCCGGCTCCGGCAAGTCGACGCTGATGCACTGCCTCGCCGGCCTCGACTCCGTCTCCGGGGGATCGGTGACCATCGGCGACACCGACCTCACCACCCTGGACGACAAGGCCATGACGCGGCTCCGGCGTGACCGGATCGGCTTCGTCTTCCAGTCCTACAACCTGGTGCCGACGCTCACCGCGCGCGAGAACATCACCCTGCCGCTCGACATCGCCGGGCGCACCCCGGACCAGCAGTGGTTCGACACCGTCACCGAGCGACTCGGCATCACCGCGCGGCTCGACCACCGGCCGAGCGAGCTGTCGGGCGGGCAGCAGCAGCGTGTCGCGTGCGCGCGGGCGCTGGTCGGTCGGCCGCAGATCATCTTCGGCGACGAGCCGACCGGCAACCTGGACTCGCGGTCGTCGGCGGAGGTCATGGGCATCCTGCGTGCCGCGGTCGACGAGTTCGGCCAGACCGTCGTCATCGTCACCCACGATCCGCGCGCGGCGAGCTGGGCCGATCGCGTCGTGTTCCTCGCCGACGGCCGCATCGTGGAGGAGCTCCGATCGCCGTCGGCCGACGACGTGTACGCGTTCCTGCGGGACCTCGACGACCCGGCGCGCGGGGCCTCGTCCTGATGGCCGGCTCTGCGATGCGGCGGGTGTCCCTGCGGAACCTGGCCGCGCACAAGGTCCGTCTCGTCCTCACCGTGCTCTCGGTGGTGCTCGGCACGTCGTTCGTCGCCGGGTCGATCATCTTCACGGCCACCATCTCCTCGGCGTTCTCCACGATCTTCGACGGGGTCGCGCTGGGCGTCGACACCCGCGTCAGCCCGAAGGAGACGCAGGCCAACGGGATCCCCAACTCCGTCCTGGACACGCTGAACGCCGACCGGCAGAAGCTCGGCATCGCGAAGCTCGTGCCGCGCTACTCGGCGCCGGTCACCATCGCCACGGCCGACGGGACAGCGCTGCAGACGGGTGGGGCGCCGAGCATCGGCACCGCGTTCCTGCCGAGCTCGGAATCGTTGTCGCCCACCGACAGCAAGCTCGAGCCCGGCGGACGGGCCCCGCAGGGAACCGGTGAGATCGCACTGAACCAGTCCGCGGCCACCAAGGCAGGGCTGTCGGTCGGGTCGACCACGAAGCTCGTCGTCAGCCGCGGTTCCGCCGCACCCATCACCGTGAAGGTGGTCGGCATCCTCGACCTCCCGCAGGACACCGGCGGCTACGTCAACGTCCAGATGCAGCAGTCCGTCGCACGGGACCTGTTCTCCGACGGCTCGCCGGCGTACGTGGAAGCGTCTGCGGTGCAGGGTGTCTCGTCGGAGCAGTTGACGCAGCGGATCGAGTCGGTGGTCGGGTCCGACTACTCGGTGCAGACCGGCGCGCAGGTCCGGCAGCAGGAGAAGGACCAGGTCAACAAGTTCCTCGACGTCTTCAACTACATCCTGCTCGGGTTCGCCGCGATCGGGCTCGTCGTCGGGACGTTCATCATCTACAACACCTTCTCGATGATCATCGCCCAGCGCGTCCGGGAGTTGGCGCTGCTGCGGGCGATCGGTGCCTCGCGCAGCCAGATCACCCGATCGGTGTTGCTCGAGGCGTTCGTCGTCGGTGTGTTCGGCGGTGTCGTCGGGCTCGGCATCGGGATCGGTCTCGCCGCGCTGCTGCGTGCGATCACGTCGTCCAACTCCGGTCTGCCGTCGGCGTCGTTGGCGATCACGCCGAGCGCGGTGATCGCGTGCATGGCGGTCGGCATCGTCGTCACGATGGTCAGCGCCTACGCGCCGGCCCGGCGCGCAGCCCAGGTGTCGCCGGTCGAGGCGATGCGGGAGAGCCAGACCGACGGTGCCACGTCGCTGAGACGCCGCACATTGATCGGTGCGCTGCTCGCGGTGATCGGTGTGGTGCTCATCGGCGTCGGCACCACCGGCCAGGGTGCGAGCTGGGCCGCGACCGTCGGGGTCGGCGCGTTCGTGATGATCCTCGCGGTGGTGTTCGCCGCGCCGGCGTTGTCGCGGCCTGCGGTCGGGCTGCTCGGCCGCGTCCTGGGACGGCCGTTCGGGAAGATCGGGGTGTTGGCCCGTACCAACGCCGTTCGCAATCCGCGTCGGACGGCCGCGACGGCCTTCGCGCTCACGCTCGGGCTCATCCTGGTCGCCGTCGTCGGCACGTTCGGGTCGAGTCTGAAGGGCTCGATCGACGACACCATCGACAAGAACCTCAGCGCGGATCTCGTCCTGACGACCTCCGATCAGGGTTCGCTGCCGACGTCCGTCGTCGCAGCTGCGACGAACTCGCCGGACGTCGCGACCGCGGTCTCGTTCCGGATCGTCGCCGCGAAGGTGGGAACCGATGCGGTGACCGGCATCTCGCCCGCCGGTGACCTCGAGAAGGTCACGCCGTACGAGATGCGATCGGGGTCGGCGACGATCCCGGCCGACGGGATGATCGTGTCGCAGAAGACGAGTGACGCGAAGGGGTGGAAGCTCGGCGACACCGTCACCTTCACCGGGTACGACGGGACCGTCGTCCCCGTGCGGGTCACGGGTGTCTTCGCCGACAACCAGGTCCTCGATCCCTGGCAGATGGGGTCGGCCGCGTACGAGAAGCTGGTGCCCGCGTCCTACCGGTCCGACCGCCTGATCCTGGTGACGGCGAAAGACGGTGTGTCGGTCGACAAGCTGCGCACGGACCTGACCGCCGCCACGAAGGACTACCTGACGGTGCAGGTGGAGGACCGGGCGGAGTTCGCCGGACAGGCGTCGTCGCAGATCGACCAGATGCTCGCGGTGCTCTACGCGATGCTCGGGTTGGCGTTGGTGATCGCGGTGCTCGGCATCATCAACACGCTGGCGCTGTCGGTGATCGAACGCAAGCGGGAGATCGGAATGCTGCGCGCGATCGGGATGGCGCGGGCGCAGGTGCGGCGGACGATCTACATCGAGTCGGTGCTCATCGCGATCTTCGGTGCCGTGCTGGGGGTGATCCTGGGCAGCGGGTTCGGTGTCGCCGTGGTCCGCACGTTCAAGGACCTCGGGATCACCCGTGCGGTGCTGCCGTACTCGCTGATCGGCATCACGCTGGTCGCCGCGGCGGTCGTCGGGGTGGTCGCGGCGCTGTGGCCCGCGGTCCGTGCCGCGCGGACCAACCCGCTCGAGGCGATCTCCGACGTCTGACGCGAGCGGTTCCGGCACACTGGAGGCGCCTTGATCGTCGAGGCGTCGCACCGTGCAGGAGGCCGCCGATGACCGATCGACCCGACGACCGTCGGCCCGACGACCCGTCGCGGCCCGACGACGGTCAGTGGCGGCCGGTCGACCCGCCGACGGAGGCCGCCGGGCCCTACCAGCCGAACCCGTATCCGCAGCAGAACCCGCCGACGCGGGCGTTCGACCCGTACGCCCCACCGGACCCGTACGCGCAGCAGCCCTACGGTCAGCAGCCGTACGGACAGCCGGACCCGTACGCCACGCAGGGACCGGTGTACGGCGGCCCTGCTTACGGGCCGACCCAGCAGTTCTCGGGCGGTCCGGGCACCCCGCCACCCGGCTATGGGCAGGGGTACGGCGAGTACGCGCCGGCGGGAGGGCCACCGCCGCCGAACGGTGGGTCGTCGCGCACCCTGTGGCTCATCGCCGCGGTCGTGGCGTTGATCCTCGTCGTCGCGCTGGTGGCCGGGTACTTCCTGATCAGCCGGTCGGACTCGTCCGACGACACCGCCGCCGCGGCGTCGAGCACCTCCGAGCCGGCGCCCTCCACAGACAACCTGTTCCCGACCTTCGCCGACCCGTCGACCCCGCAGGACGGCGGTCAGCCGAGCGCGTCCGCCGCACCGGGGCAGGTGCTGTACCAGCTGAGCGGCAACGGTCAGGTGCTCGGCGTGACCTTCGCGTCGGGGACGACGCTGAAGGTGTCGCCGACGCTGATCACCCCGCCCTGGTCGGTGGCCGCGACCGTCGACTCCGACCCGTCGCTCACCGCCGTGGTCCTCAGCGGCTCCGTCACCTGCACCATCTCCCGTGACGGCCAGGTGCTGACGACCGCGACGTCGTCGACCGGTCTGCTGCGGTGCGCGGTGCCCGCGGGCTGATCGGGATCAGCGGCGGGCCTGTCGCCGCCACGTGGCCATCCGGACGAGGTAGCGCGGGACGGCGCGGGGTCGGGGCGGCCGCGGCCAGTCGCGGGCGCGGAACCACGCGTCGGTGCCGCCGTCCACGGTCACGACGCTGCCGACCATGGTGTCCGCGGCCGGCGAGAGCATGAGCAGAACCCACTCCGCGATCTCGGATGCGGTACCGAAGCGCCGGATCGGGATGGGGAACCGGCGGACGTGGCCGCCCGTCGCGCCGTCGAGTTGTCCCTGCAGCAGCGGGGTCTCGACGGCGCCGGGGCAGATCACGTTGAGGCAGACGCCGGCCCCTGCCCATTCCGGCGACGTCGCGTGGGTACGGACCCACTGGGTCACTGCGACCTTCGACGCGGCGTACGTGGTCACCGGCGCGAGCGGCGGGATGCGGCGCAGGATCCGGATGGCGCCGGCGACGTCACCCGCGACCAGTCGCCGTGTCGCGCCGCGGGGGACGAACGGGGTCGTCGTGCTCGAGTTCGAGCCGAACACGACGGCCTTGCCGCGCGTCGCCTGCAGGGCGGGGAGCCACGCGGTGAGCAGATCGGTGACGCCGAGCACGTTGACCTGCGCCACGGTCGCGATCTTCCCGGGCGTCGGGCCCATCCCCGCTGCCATGACCGCGCCGTCGAGACGGTCTCCTGCGGTCGTCAGAACCTCGCGGGCCGCGGCAGACCGACCGTCGGGGGTCGACAGGTCGGCGACGACGTCGGCGTCAGCCCGGTCGACCCCGATCACCCGGTGCCCGTCGGCCCGAAGTCGTTCGGCAACTGCCGCACCCATGCCCGACGCGCTCCCGGTCACCGCGTACACACCCATGGTCGATGGACGTTACGCGCGCGGGTCGCGGTGGAACTCAGAACGGCGGCGGGTTCGCGTCCTCGGCGCGTTCGACGGCGCGCAGGTGTGCGGCGCGTTTCTCGACGCGTCGGGTGGCGAGTGTGGTTCTGGCGGGGTGGTTCTCGGGCTTTGCGGGTGGTCCGAGGGCGGGGAAGATGTCGACGGCGGTGTAGGCGTTGCCGAGGAACATGTGGCCGGTCGGGGAGTGGAAGAACGCCTCACCCAGCGGGGACTGATAGTCCTGCCAGGCTTTGTCGAACGTCTTGATGCGGTGGTGGAACCGGCACAGCGGTTTGAGATTCGATCTCGTTGTCTGCCCGCCACTGTTTGGGTTTCGGTGGTCGAACGGGTCGGTGTGGTCGAGGTCGACTGACCAGGCGGGTGCGGAGCAGCCGGGGAAGGTGCAGCAGAGTTCGCCGGCGCGGACGAGGGCCTGCAGTTTCTTCGACGGCACGTAAGTCGATGCCGATGTCGCGGCGCGGGCGGGGTCGTCGCGGCGGAGGAATTCGCGCTCGGCGTCGGCGAGGAGGGCGCGCATGGTGTCGGCGTCGATGATCCCGCGGCCGTCGAGGTAGCCGGGTTGGTCGTCCAGACCGAGCAGCGTCGACAGGTTGACCACGATGTGGAAGAAGGGCTGCGCCGCCGTGACGGGCGGTGCGATCGGCTGCGGCGCGGACGGCTCACTCATCGGTGCAGGCTCGTCGACGACGGGCGCAAGCTCCACGGTCGCGTCGATGTCCACGTCGTTCTCGACATCGACATCGATGTCGGTGCCGGGATCGATATCGGTCGCGGCGGTGCAGGTGTCGCAGCCGCAGACCAGGTGATCCACTCCGGCGGCGAGGGCGATGAGGGCGTCGGCGCGGCGCTGCGCGCGGGTTCGAGGATCACCGGTGTGTACGGAGGCGGCCATGGCGGTGAGCCGGGCGTCGATGGCGGCGGCGTCGGTCATCGGCAGGGACGCCGACACCCGGGAGGCACCGGGTTGGAAGCGGTCGGGGCGGATGGTGACGTCCCGGTCGGCGGCAGCGCGTTCTTTGCGGCGCAGCAGGGCGTCGGGGTCGATGGTGGCGACGATGGCGTCGACCATCGCGCCGAGGCGTGCCCGGGACAGGGGTGGCCGGTCGAACAGGGCTTGGGCGATGTGGGTGTCGAGGATTTTCACCAGCTCTGGGTCGACGACCAGCTTGGTGCGGGTGCAGATGAGCAGGAACCCGGCCAGGTCGATGCGTCCCACGGCGAGGGCTTGGCCGGTGAAGACCAGCCGGTACCGCGCGGTGTCACCGGCGGTGATGATCTCCCGCGCCTTCGCGGCGGGCACGTTGAGGACGGCACCGACTTCGGCGGTCGCCCGCTCCAACCCGTCGGGGCCGTACTCGGCGCGCGGATCCCGCCCGGCGAGGTGGTCCATCCCCGCGGCCATCAGCTCGTCGACCGAGGCACGTTCACCGGAATCGTGGGCGGCGACCTCGACCAGGTAGTCCTCGCAGCGCTCGTCGTGGATCAGCGACGCAGCACAGATCATCCGATAGTCGGCGGAGGCGGTGATGGACCGGCAATGCGACAACACCTCGACGAGCTCAGCCGCGGAGTGCTTGTCGTCGGCAGCCAGCGACGCCACCACACCGGAGGTGTCGAAGGCGGTGGCCGTGTCGCTCATGCGTTCGATCGTACAGGCGGCCACCGACAAGAACGGAGGCCCGAACTCGCCCTGTGGACAACCAGGCGTTGCGTCGCGCATCGGCGTCACTGCCCCGGCACCGTTGACGCTCCACATATTCGAGGACGCTCCGGATACATCCGGAGCGTCCTCGAAAATCCGGAGCGCGAACCCTGGATGTGGAGCGCGAATCATGAATGTGGAGCGCCGACCCCACAACCGGAGCGGCAACCCTGGATGTGGAGCGTCAGCCGGCTCTACGGAAAACGAGAACGAGGTTGCTGCCCAACAGTTCTCGAAGACCAGGGACGCGCATGACCCACCACATCCAGGACGGCAGGTAGCGCGGGAACGCGCCGATGAGCACAGCCTCCGACGACGGAACCGACCGCGCCCAGCGCAGCCCGTCGGCGGCAGTGACCCGAAAGAGGCTGGTGCCGAAAAGGTTCTTCGGCGGATGACCGTGGCGCCGGGTGTACATCCGCGCTGCACGGTGCCCGCCGAGGTAGTGGGTCAGCCCCATCTCGTGCCCGCCGAACGGGCCGTACCAGAGCGTGTAGCTGATGACCGTCGTGCCGCCGGGCCGCGTCACGCGCAGCATCTCGGCGCACATCCGCCACGGATCGGACACGTGCTCGACGACGTTCGACGAGAACACCACGTCGAACGCGCCGTCCGCGAACGGCAACGCCATGCCGGACGCGCGGACCGTCGCGCGATGCGGGAGCCCCGCCGCGTGCAGCTCGGCCGGATCGGGTTCGGCGGAGACGTAGTGCGCGCCGCGGGCGGCGAACCCGTCGGCGAAGTAGCCGGGACCGCCGCCGACATCGAGCACACCGGCCCCCGACAACCCGTCGGGATGCAGATCGCCGATCAGCTCGACGGAGTCACGGGCGAGTGCCGAGTAGAAGCGGTCGGGGTCGGGCTGCTCGTACCGGAAGTCGTTCAGCAGCCCCGCCGCGCGTCGGAGCGTCGCCCGACGGGCCAGCCGCGCGAGTCCGGGGGCAACCACACGCCACACCCTAGAGTGGGGCCGTGCCGCCCGAACCCACCGTCCGCGACGTGCTGCTGCTGTGCTGGCGCGACACCGGGCACCCGCAGGGCGGCGGCAGCGAGCGGTACCTGGAACGTGTCGGTGCCGAACTGGCCGCTCGTGGCATCCGGGTCACCCTCCGGACCGCCGGCTACCGCGGGGCGGCGCGTGAAGAGGTCCGCGACGGCGTCCGGATCTCCCGGGGCGGCGGCCGCCTGACCGTCTATCCGCGCGCGCTCGTCGCCATCGCCGCCGGTCGCCTCGGGATCGGACCGTTGCGAGGCATACGACCCGACGTCGTGATCGACACCCAGAACGGCATCCCGTTCTTCGCGAAGGTCGTCTCCCGGGCGCCCGTCGTCGTGCTCGTCCACCACTGCCACCGGGCGCAATGGCCGGTGGCGGGTCGGCTCCTCGGGACCGTCGGCTGGTTCGTCGAGTCGTGGTTGTCGCCGCGGGTACACCGGCGCCACCAGTACCTGACGGTCTCGACGCCGTCTGCCGACGACCTGCTGCTGCTCGGCGTCGACCGCGCCCGCGTCGCCGTCGTCCGCGCCGGAGCCGACGACGTGCCCGCCGGCACCCGTGCGCATGCACCGTCGGAGGGCCACCGCCTCTGCGTCGTGTCCCGACTGGTCCCGCACAAGCAGATCGAGGACGCGCTCGGCGCCGTCGCCCGACTGCGCCACGCCATCCCCGACGTGCACCTCGACATCGTCGGTGACGGCTGGTGGGCGCCCAACCTGCGTGCCGTCGCCACCGACCTCGGCATCGGCGACCACGTGACCTTCCACGGACACGTCGACGAGACGACGAAACACCGTGTGCTGGCCCAGGCGCAGGTGCACCTGATGCCGTCGCGGACCGAGGGCTGGGGTCTGGCGGTCATCGAGGCGGCTCAGCACGGGGTCCCGACCATCGGGTACCGCTCGTCGCGCGGCCTCACCGACTCCATCGTCGACGGCGTCACCGGACTCCTCGTCGACGGTCCCGACGACCTCGCCTACGCTGCCCGCGACCTCCTGCTCGACGCGGACCGGCGCGACGCCCTGGGGTCGGCCGGCCGCGACCGCGTCGCCGACTACTCCTGGTCCGCCACCACCGACGCCGTGCTCTCGGTGCTGGCGGCGGCCGCGTCGGGAAGGAGGATCGCCGGCCCTGTCGAGAGGGAGAAGCTCGGCACGTCGGCCAGGGACAGCGTCGCCTCATAGGTGCGCTGGTAGCCGGTCCGACAGATACGCCAGCCCTCCGACGTCCTCCGGTAGGTGTCGTCGTAGAACGCGGCCCCGAACAGCATGAAGTTCATGCTCGCCGCGATCACCCGATCCTGCAGATACCAGCGGCCGGTTGCGGTGTCGCCGTCGACGTCGATCTCGGGGTGACCCGCGTGGTGCTCGGTGATGATGACGTCGGTCCCGAGTGACGACCGCATGAAGTCGACAAGGGTGTCCCGGTTCTCGAACTCCAATGACGCGCCGTACGTCCCGGTCACGTCCGGGGTGAGCGTCTCGGCGAACTCGTCCCAGCGCTTCGTGTCGAGCGTGCGCAGATAGCGGTACTTCAGACGCGTGATCGCGGCGATGTCGTCGGCAGCGGTCGGGGTGGCGTCACGGTCGGGCATCCCGCCATTGGATCAGCCGACGTCGGGTCGCCGTGGCGATTCCGACGACGATCGTCGCGAGCCACGCGAGGTGGGCGGCCCACGTCGTCGTGCGGTCGATGCCGCTCGCCCGGACCACGGTCGGATCGGGGACCCGCAGCAGAGCGAGGTCCGGGCCGTCGTGCACACACTCGAGTCCGGTGACCGGCACGGTCACCGAGCACACCCCGGGCTTCGTCATCAGCATGGTCCCCGGTGGGGCCGCGGTGTACTGCGACTCGACGAGCACCCACCCGACGCCGAGGCGCGCCAGGTCGGCGGCCGTCCCGCCGTCGGTGACGATGCGATCGGCCCGGGCGGCGCGTGAGGTCGGCGGCGGCGCGTCGACCGTCCGACCGTCGACCACGAGGGCACCCCCGGCCACCACGGGAACTCGGAGCAGGCGACTCGCCGGGTCCAGAGAGACCGCGCCGCCGGTGACGTCATAGCGGCGGTTGGTGCCGGTCGGCACCGTGACGACGTCGCCCGATCCGGCGGGGATCTCGTCCGCGACGACGGTCCAGTCGGCGGGGTACCGCACCGTCCGCACGTCGCCGCCCACGCCCCAGGCGAGATCGGGGAGGGGTGCGACGACCAGCAGGATCGCGGCGCCCGCCGCAGCACCGCGCGGAACCCACCGTCCGATCAGCTGGACCGCCGCCGCGGCCGCCACCGCGTAGACCGGGACGGCCAGGGCGACGAACTTCGACGTGTCGCGCAGCAGCCCGGCGCCGGGGACCGTGTCGACGAGACCGCCGAGCACAGACCGCCCGGGACCGGTCGCGGCGAGCGCGCACAGCACCACCGCCACCACACCGACCGCCGACAGCTCGCGAATCAGCGGAAGGCGGCGCCGTCGTCGGAGCAGGACCGGCACCCCTGTTGCCACGACAACCAGGAGGCACGCCGTCGCGACACCTGCCCACCCGATGGTCCGACTGCCCGGCACGGCGTCGGCGTTCCAGATGCCGCCCAGCCCGGCGAGGGTCACCAGCGTGCCGAGACCGGGCTCGGCACGGGCCGCGAACAGGTCGACGGCCCCGGCGTCGGAGGTGGCTGGCGCCGTCGTGAGCAGGGATGCGACGAGCCAGGGCAGGTTCGCGAGCACCACCACTCCGACGGCCACGAGAGTCGGCCGGGCACGCCGCTGCAGCACGGTCGGCACGACGACCACGGCGACGACGATCACCGCGACGAACAGCCCGCCCGTCGGGGTGAACGCCCCGACCGCGCACCACGCGGCCAGCCGCACCCACGACGACCCTCCCCGCGCCCGAGCGTCGAGACCGGCGAGCGCGACCCAGCACAGCGCCGCGAGCCCGATCAGCAGACTCCACTGGCCCTGCAGGAGCCGCTCGGCGACGAACGGGTTCCAGATCGCCACCGCCACGGCGGCCAGCGCCCCGGGCGTCCCGGTGGCGGGCAGCAGACGCTGGGCCAGCCGACCCGCACCGACCCCGGCCAGGACCAGCGCCAGCGTCATCAGCCCGACGACGACGAGCCCGCCGTCGACGACCTGCGACAGCACCGCGACGGCCCAGTCCTGCGGCACCGCGCGCGCCGGGAGGTCACCGAGACCGAGCGCGCTGTCGGTGACGTGGCTGCGCGGCGTCGACACCGCGTCGCGGTACAGCAGGTATTCGCCGGACCACAGCGGGGCGACGACGGCCGCGGACAGGACGACCGACGACGTCCAGATCGCCGCGCCGGCGCCCCTGCGGCCCATGGTCGGCGACCCTAGCGCGACCTGCGAGACTCGACCCCGTGACCACCTGGCTGCGACGACGCCCCCGCGCGGCGGCGTCGGGCTCCCTGGTCTCGTCGGTCGGTCAGGTCGCCGTCGGCTCGATGGTCGCCAACGTCTGCGCCTATTTCGTGCACCTGCCCGCGTCGCGGTGGTTGTCACCCGACCAGTACGGCGAGTTCGCGGTGCTGCTGCAGGCGACGCTGGTGCTCGGTGTGCCCGCGCTCGCGATCCAGGCGGTGACCGCCCGGGAGGTGGTCGCGGGTCGGTCGACGCGGTCGCTGGTGCGGCTCGGTGCGGTGACCGCCGTCGCGGTCGCGGTGATCGCGGCCGTCGCAGTCTGGCCGTTCATGACCATCGCGCACACCGGCCTCCTCGCGACAGCCGCGGCGTTCACCGTCGCGCCGCTGCTGGTGCTCATCTCCGTCGGCCAGGGAATCCTGCAGGGGCATCAGCACTTCCGGGCGCTCGCCTGGGTCATCGGGCTCGTCGGGGTCGCGCGGACCATGCCGCCGCTGGTGGCGCTGGCGCTCGGCGGGCAGGCGGCGTCGGCGCTCGTCGCGACGATGCTCGGCGCGGTCGCGGCCGTGGGACTCGTCGTGACGCAGGTGCGGTCGCTCGTCGTCGACGGCGACGACGTCGGTCTCGGCCGGCTCTCGGCGCGCTCGGTCATGCACGCGTCGCAGGTGCAGCTCGTGCTCGTCACGGCCACGTCCGTGGACCTCCTGCTGAGCCGGGTGGTGCTCAGCGAGAACGACTCCGGCGTCTACGCGCTCGGGACCGTCGCGGCGAAGGTCGCCTACTGGCTGCCGCAGGCCGTCGGTCTCGTCGTGTTCCCCCGACTGGCCGATGCGCAGCGCTCGGCGTCGGCGCTGCGGGGTGCGGTGATCGTGCTGCTGGGGCTGTCCGCGCTCACCTCGGTCGGCGCGGCGATCGGCGGTCCGCTGGTCCCGATCGTCATCGGCGACGACTACCGACCCGTCGCCGGCCTGCTCTGGCTGTTCGCTATCGGTGGCGGCGCGATGGCGGTCCTGCAGGTCGCGCTGCTCGCCGCCATCGCGCGGCACCGCACCCGCGTGGCGGCCATCCCGTGGGCGGTGCTCGTCGTGGAGGTGATCGTGATCCTGACCGTCGCGCACTCCGTCGTCGGGCTGGCGACCGTCGCGGCGGTCTGCGCCGTGGTGTCCGCCGCGGCGGCGACCGTCGCCACCATGCGCCTCCCCGTCAGACCGGGGTGACCGCCGAGAGCATCGCCAGCTTCTCGTGGCTCGGGCTGCCGGGCGTCGCGGTGTACACCAGCAACGACAGGCCCTGATCGGGGTCGATGAGCGTCTGACAGTTCACCTCGACGATCCCCAGCTCGGGGTGGGCGATCCGCTTCGAGCTGGTGTCCAGGGCGACGTCGACGTCGTGCTGCTCCCACAGTGCCCGGAACTCGGCCGACTCGGCGAGGAGGGCACGACTGATCTCCGCGGGGCGCGACCGGTCGCCCTCCACCGCGACCGCGCGTCGCAGACGCGCCGCGTGCGCACGGGAGTGGTGGTCGTGGTCATCGGCGGGGATGTGCGACCGATGCGCGGCATCGCTGAACCAGCGGTAGACGACGCTGCGCTCCAACCCGGTGTGCCGGGTCTCGTCGCCCAACAGGGCCGTCGCCGGTCGCGTCTGCACCAGGGTCTCGCCGGCACTGTTCACCACCATCGCGGGGGTGTCGTCGAGGCGATCGAGGATGCGCAGCAGCCCGGGCGGTACGTGATCGCCGCGGGCGACCCGGTGCGGCGCGGCGTGCCCGCCCAGCGCGAACAGGTGATCACGCTCGGCCAGCGACAGGTGCAACGCCCGTGAGATCGCGGTGAGCATCTGGTCCGACGGTTGCGGCCCGCGCTGCTGCTCGAGGCGGGACAGGTAGTCCGTCGACATCCGGGCCAGCATCGCGACCTCCTCACGGCGCAGGCCCGGCGTCCGGCGACGCTCGCCGCGCGGCAGCCCGACGTCCTCCGGCTGCAGCGCCTCCCGCCTGCGGGTCAGGAACTCGGCCAGTCCGGCGCGGTCCATCTCCCACCTCCCTCGTCACGTGTCGCTCCAGCATGGCCGCTCGCGCGCGTCGGTATCCAGGGACCGACGGTCCCCCGATCGGCGAGGCCTTCCCCGGCCGGTCGGCGACCGGTCGACTGGTGTCACCGCCGGGACGTCGGGTCCCGGCTCGGATCGAGGAGTTCTGAATGGACATCACCGGACGCACCGTGTTCATCCCCGGCGCCACGTCGGGCATCGGCCGCGCGCTGTCGGTGGCCCTGCACGACGCCGGCGCGACCGTGATCGCCGGTGGGCGGCGGCAGGCCCTGCTCGACGACCTCGCCACCGAGCACCCGGGCATCGGGACCGTCGTCGTCGACGTCGCCGATCCCGCGTCGATCAGCGCCGCGGCGGCCGACGTGATCGAGCGCTTCCCCGCCACGGACACGCTGATCACCATGGCCGGCTTTGCCGAGCCCGAGGACCTCACCACCGGCGACTTCGTCGACGCGACCGCCCGGATGGTCACCACCAACATCCTCGGCACCGTGCGGCTGATCGGGGCGTTCACCGAACACCTGCAGAGGATGTCGGGAACGATCATCACGGTGTCGTCGGGGCTCGCGTTCACGCCGCTGGCGCCGATGCCGACCTACTCGGCGACGAAGGCGTTCGTCCACTCGTTCACCGACTCGCTGCGACTGCAGTTGCGCGACAGCGGAGTCCGTGTCCGGGAGATCATCCCTCCCGCCGTGCAGACCGAGTTCGCGCCGGGGCAGTCGACCGCGGAGTGGGCCATGCCGCTCGACTCGTTCATCGCCGAGACGATGGACCTGCTCGGCAAGGACCACGACGAGATCGTCGTCGACCACGCACGGGCGCTGCGTGACTCCGAGGTGAACGGCAACCGAGCAGAACTGATGGATCAGCTGACCCACCTCGACTGATGGACGACGGGCCTATCGTGGATCGGGTGAGCATCCGCCTCGGTTACCAGATCCCCAACTTCACCTACCCCGGCACGGCAGCCGACATCGGTCCGACCGTCATCGCGCAGGCCCGTGAGGCCGAGGCGAACGGCTTCGACACCGTGCTCGTGATGGACCACTTCTACCAATTGCCCGGAATCGGTGCGCCGGAGGAGCCGATGCTCGAGGCGTACACGCTGCTCGGCGCGCTCGCCACGGCGACGTCGACGATCCAGCTGTCGACCCTGGTCACCGGCAACACCTATCGCAACCCCGCGATGCTGGCGAAGACGGTGACTACGCTCGACGTGATGAGCGGCGGGCGCGCGGTGCTGGCGATCGGTGCCGGCTGGTACGAGCTCGAGCACCAGCAGATGGGATACGAGTTCGGCACGTTCACCGACCGATTCGCCCGACTCGAGGAGTCGCTGAGCATCATCGAGCCGATGCTGCGCGGACGGCACCCCGAGGTCGACGGGAAGTGGTACCAGGCGCACGGCACGCTCAACGAGCCGCGTGTCCGCGACGATTTGCCGATCATGCTCGGCGGCGGTGGAGAGAAGAAGACGTTCGGACTGGCGGCGCGCTACGCCGACCACCTCAACGTCATCTGCGGCGACGACGAGATCCCCCGCAAGTTGGAGGCGCTCGCCGCGCGCTGCCAGGAGGCCGGCCGTGATCGCGACAGCCTCGAGACCAGCTACCTGGCGTTCGTCATCATCGACGAGAACGGTGACACCGCACGGGATCTGCAGAAGCAGTTCCTCCGCAAGACCGGCGTGGACCTGGACAGCCTCGACGAGGAAGGCCGGTCGGCGGCCACGGCACGGCACTTCGTCGGCACGCCCGACGACGTCGCCGAGCAGATCCAGCGTCGCGTGCTCGACAAGGGGATCGACGGGATCACCGTCAACCTCGTCGCCAACGGCCACATCCCGGGGATCGTCGAGCTCACCGGCAAGACACTTGCGCCGCTGGTGAAGTGACTCCCGGGATCGAGACCGACGAGGACGAGCGGGTCCGGCGTCTGACCGACGCCGAGGCCCGCGCTCTCGAGCTGTTCGACGCGGTGATGGAACGGGGCATCGTCGCCGCGGGCGTGAGCGAGCGTGCGGCGAGCGACGCCGTCCGTGACCTCGCGGCCGAGATGCTCGGCGTGGACAGGTTCTGGCACAAGCGGATCGTGCGGGCCGGGCCCAACACGCTCCACCCGTACGCCGACAACCCACCCGACCGGGACATCGCCGCCGACGACATCGTGTTCCTCGACTTCGGCCCGGTCCTCGAGGAGTGGGAGGCCGACGTCGGTCGCACCGTCGTCCTCGGCGACGACCCGCACAAGCACGCACTCGCGGATGCGCTGCAGACCGTGTGGGACGGTGCACGTGACCATTTCGTCGCCACGCCCGACATCACCGGCGAACAGCTCTACGCCCACGTCTGCGGCCTCGCGGCGGACGCGGGCTGGGAGTTCGGCGGCTCGATCGCCGGACATCTCGTCGGACAGTTCCCGCACAAACAGATCTCGGGCTCCGAGATCGACTGCTACGTCGCACCGGGGTCACGAGAACCCATGCGCCGGAACGACCGCGCCGGCCTCGCCACCCACTGGATCCTCGAGGTCCACCTCGTCGACCGTGACGCACAGATCGGTGGCTTCACCGAACAACTGCTCGACATCGGACCGAACGCCCGGTGACCTGAGATCGGTTCTCTTGCGAACGCGATCGGCCGCCGGGTGGTCCCCCGACGGCCGATCTCGTCCCACGTCACCGACCGGAGTCGGCGTATGTCACTTGGTGTTGATGGTGATTTTCGCGATGCCCACGAGCAGACCCGCCTTCACCGCGTCGGTGTTGAAGGTCTGGTTCAACAGTCCCGCGGCGGTCGGCGAGATGAGGACACGGGTCCCCTCCAGCACGGCGGTCCCATCGGCGTTGGTCTGCAACGGCTTCAGGGTGCTGCCGTCGAGGTCGAACACGACCGCCTGGGTGGCCGCGACGGTCCCGTCGACGCTGACGTCGGCCATGAGCTTCGAGGTGCCCGGGTCGATGGTCAGGTTGGTGATGTCGACGGTCTTGCCGCCGCCGGTGAGCGAGAAGCCGGCGCCCTTGTGGTCGATGATGCCCTGCACGTACGGCTGGATCGATCCGGGCGTGTAGTACGTGACGTTGCCGCCGGTGATCGGGAAGACGAGCGAGCCGTTCTCGAGCTTCGCGCCGCCGACCACGCCCGGGGTCAGCTTCAGGGTCGTCAGGGCGCCGGTGAAGCCGGAGTCCAGGGCGACGGCGGTGTCGCGGCCGGTGAGGGTGGGGACGGTGGCCACGGGGGCCGGGGTGCTCTGTGTCGCAGAGGATTCCGGGGCCGAGGCCGACGCGGACGTCGAGGAGCCCGAGGACGAGTCGGTGCTGGAGCACGCGGCGGCGGGGAGGATGGCGACGGCGGCTATTGCTGCGCCGACGACGGCCTTCTTGTACGAGATCTTCATGAGAGTTCTTCCTGACGAGAGTGTCTCGCGACAGGTCGCCGCGGACGCCGGCACCCGTGCCCGCTCTTCTCGCGAGGCGACGGTGCCGTCATGTCTCCTTCGGTGCCACCGGCGGTCCGGCTTGGTCGATCGGCGAACTGTCCTGTGCGAACGGTCACAGGCCACCCAGACGACACGGCGGTGGTCGCCTCAGGCCAGCGCGCGCAGGATCAGTCGCCAGTAGATCTGGGGGAGTGCATAGCGGTCGAAAGCCCAGGTGAGGAGACGGGGTTTCAACGGGCTGAGGAACGACGGCAGCGACGACGTCATCCGCCGGGTGCGGTCGAACTCGCCCAGGACGGCGCGATGACGCGACACGGTCACCGGTGCGACCGTGTACCCGTCGTATCGACGAAGGTCGGTCCCGCGCCGTGACGCGACGATGTTGTGCGCGCACACCGGCGCCTGCTTGCGCAGCGCACCACCCGACGGGTCGGTGCCGAGATCAGCGCAGTCGCCGAGTGACCAGACGCGCGGAAACCGCTTGTGTGCGAACGTCTCCGGGTCGACGTCGACCAGACCGGCATGACCGCCGGCCAAGCCCGCGCGCTCGATGTAGCCACCCGCCCGGTAGGGCGGCACGAGGTGCAGCAGGTCGTAGTCGACCGCGTCCTCGACGCCGTCGGCCGTACGGACCCGAAGTCGTCGTGCGTCGGCGTCGACCCCGACGACGGTGGAGTTCGTCCGGACCCGCACGCCCCGATCGCGCAGTGCGTCGAGGATCGTGCGATCGAGCTCGTCGACCCCGATGAGCGTGGGTCGGTCGACGAGCACCGTCGCCCAGACCCCGGATCCCGCACCGTCCCAGTGGTCGAGTGCCATGAACAGGGGTTTGAGCGTGGTCGCCGAGCAGCTGACCGGGGGACGGGGCAGTGTGAACACCGCGTGCCCGCCGCGCTCGCCCAGCCCGCGGATCCCGGCCCACGTCCGCGTCGCCGCGTCGAGGTAGTTGCTCACCACCGTCGGGTGCGTGAGTGCTTCCGCGATCCCGGGCAGCGCGTCGTCGTCGGGCACCAGGCCCGTCGCGACCACCAGGTCCCGACAGGCCAGTCGGGTTCCGTCGGCGCACGCGACCATGTGGTCACCGTCGGGATCCTCGGCGGGCGTGACCGTCTCGACGGACGACCGCACCCAGCGGCATCCTCGTGGCGTGACGGAGGCCTGCGAGCGCTGCGCGGTCGGCAGCGACGCCTCCCCACCGCCGACGTAGGACAGCAGTGGACGGTAGGTGTGCGTCGTCGACGGCTCGACGATCGCGATCCGGTGGACGCCACGACGCCGTAGTTGGGCCGCGACGGCGACACCGGCGTTGCCGCCGCCCAGGACGACGACGTCGACGTGTTCCGGGGAGTTCGCCTCGGGCACTCGCGCGCTCAGGACTTCGGGGAGGCGGGCAGCGCGTCGAGCACCTCGACGAGCTGCTTCTCGGTGTCGTTGCCGAGCTTCTCGAACAGCACCTTGACCACGGGCGACGCGAGCTTCGCCGCACCGGACAGCTCGACGTCGTTGCGGTAGGTGATGGTGCTGCCGGGCGCGCCGTCCTCGGTGGTGTCGGCGACGGTGATCGTCTCGGTCGAGGTGGCGGTCTCGTTGCGGCCCACCAGCACGATCCGGCTGTCGGTCAGCTCGGTGAGCGTGTAGGTCAACTCGGTGCTGACGCCGGCGATCTTCGACTCGTTGTGCCATGAGGAGCCGACCCGGACAGGGCCGTCGTCCTCGCGCGTGCAGCGTTCCGTACCCGGATCCCACTGCTCGGCGTGGGAGAAGTCGGCGAGGTACTCGACGACGGTGTCGCGGGGTGCGGTGGTGGAGAAGGTGCGTTCGACTGTCGGCATGGCGGACTCCAGCTCTGTGTCGACGGATGTGAGCGTCGGACGCCGGGGGCTGTAGCGCCGTCCCCTCCACGTCTACCACCGCATCCCCGCCAGGCGACGGAACCGCCGGTCAGAGCGGGATCCCGCGCTCCAGGAGGTCGAGGACGTCCATCACGGCCTGCATCGCGACGTCGGGTTCGGGGTCCTCCTCCGGATCGATGACCTGGTTGATCGCGCCGGTCACCGCGCCGAGGAAGACGCGCACCCCGAAGTCGTCGAGAGGGCGCCCGAGGTACTCGGCGAGCACCTTGGTGCCCTCGCCGAGCCGACGTTCGAACAGGTCCTGTTGCGCCGCGGTGAGCACCGGGTCCGAGCGGATCAGCCGCACCCGGTCGCGATTGCCGGCCCACTCGTCGTCCGCGGACCACTCGAACAGGTTGCGGACCTCCCACCGCACGAGATCGAAGGCCGACATCCCCGGCGGTGCACCCACGAACATCGGTGGGCGGTCCTCGAGGAGGTCGTCGCTGATGATGACGTCCTCCTTCGACGGGAAGTACCGGAAGAACGTCGTCGCCGAGACCTCCGCCTCGGCGGCGATCTGCTCGACGGTCGTCGCGGCGAAACCCTGCTCCAGGCACAGGCGCAGGGCGGCGGTGCGGATGGCCGCCCGGGTGCGGCGCTTGTGCCGCTCCCGCAGACCGACGGGACGGTCACCGGCCGAGCCGGTGCCGTCCTCGTCGGCCGGAGTGCTCACGGACACCTACGACCCCTGGGTGACCGGCTGGGCCGCACGGGTGTCGGACCCGGTCGGGACGCCGCGGTCGACGACCTTCGTGCCCTCGATGTCGAAGTCGATGACGAAGCGGTCCAACCACTCCGGTAGCGACCACGCGCGATCGCCCAGCAGCGCGATCAGTGCGGGCACCACCATCATGCGGATCACGAAGGCGTCGAACAGGACCGCCGCGGCCAGAGTGAAACCGATCATCTTCGACGTCGTGTCCGGCGCGAGCATGAACGCGGCGAACACGCTGATCATGATGATCGCGGCCGACGTCACCACCCGCGAGCCGTGCCGGTAGCCGGCGATGATCGCCTCCTTCGTCGACAAACCGTGCACGAACTCCTCGCGCATGCGGGTCACCAGGAACACCTGGTAGTCCATCGCGAGACCGAACACCACGCCGATGCCGAAGATCGGGAGGAACGACAGGATCTCGCGCGGATTGCTCACCAGGCCCAACCAGCCCTCCTGGAAGATCGCGACGGTGAGACCGAACGTCGCCGCGACGGAGAAGAGGAAGCCGACGGTGGCGATGAGCGGCACCCACAGCGACCGGAACACACCGATCATCACCAGGAACGCCAGGCCCACCACGACGATCAGGTAGGGGATCAGGGCCGAGTTCAGCTTCGCCGACAGGTCGGACGTGATCGCCGTCTGCCCGCCGACGTGCAGTTCGGCGCCCGACCGTTCCACCGCGGGGGTGAAGTCGCGGATGTTCTCCATCAGCGTGTGGGTGGCCTCCGCGGCGGGCGCGCTGGTCGGGGTGACGGTGATCAGCGCGGTGTCGCCGGCCTGGTTCGGGATCGCCCGCAGCGTCGCGGGATTGGCGACGTCCGGCAGGCCCTTGACGTGGTCGACGGTCTGCTGGGCGATCGTCGCGATCGGCTGCCCGTCGGTCGAGTGCACGACGGCCAGTAGCGGTCCGTTGATCCCCTGTCCGAACCCCTTGGCCAACAGCGCCTGTGCCGGCGCCTCGTCGTCGTTGGACAGTGACAGGCCGAGCTCCATCTTGGTGGCCGGGATCGCCGCGATGGCCAGCACCGCGAGACCCGCGATGACGAACGGGAGCGGACGCTTCACGACCATGCGCCCGAATCGCACGCCCATGGTGTCGACGTCGGCGGCGGGCTCGGCGTGCTTGATCCACGGGATGCGCGGGGTGAACGCGAACCGTCGCACCGCTCCCAGCAACGCCGGGATCAGCGTGAGTGCGCCGAGAACGGCCACGCCGACGGCGATCGCTGCGCCCGAACCCATCTGGGTGATCAGCGGGATGCCGATGACGGTCAGCGCGACGACGGCGATGGCGACGGTGAGACCGGCGAACACGACCGCCGAGCCCGCGGTGCCGACGGCACGACCGACGGCGTCGGCCGGATCACCGCCCTTGCGCAGCTCGGTCCGGTACCGGGACACGATGAACAGCGCGTAGTCGATGGAGACGGCGATGCCGAGCATCGTGACGATGGCCGTGGCCGTCTGGTTGATGGACAGGAACTCCGCGCCCAGCGTCACCAGCATGATCGTCAGGCCGACGCCGACGAGGCCGGTGATCAGCGGGATGAACGACGCCACCAGCGCACCGAACGCGACGATCATGACCACGAACGCGACCGCGAAACCGATGGCCTCGGCCTTGCCCGGGGGCTCCTGTGCCTGCATCAGGGATCCCGTCGCCTCGACGTCGAGACCGCCGCCGCGGTTCTCGGAGAGGATCGACGTCAGCTTCTCCTTGTCGGAGACCTTCAGGTCGGTGACCTCGATGCCCTGTCGGACCTGGATCAGCCCGACGCGACCGTTGTCGCCGAGGACCTGGGTCGCGACGGCCGGGTCGGCCCGCGCCGCGACGACCGGGTTCACGATCGTCTGCGGGTTCGTCAGCTCCGGGAGGCCCTTCAGATCGGCGACCAGCTTGTCGATCTGCGCGGTGTGGTTCGCCAGACCGCCCGGTGCGGCGACGAGGACGCTCGTCGACGCCTGCATCTGCTGCTTCTGCACCTCGGGGAAGTACTTCTCGACCTGCGAGGTCGCCGTGCCCGAGTCGGTGCCGGGGAGGCTGAAGTCCTTGGCGAACGTCGGCTTGAGCACGCCGACCAGCGACGCCAGGACGACGAGGGCCAGCGCCCACGTCGCGATGACCGACCACCGGTGGCGGTAGCAGAACCGTCCCACCCGGAAGAGAAGGGATGCCATGACGAGGCCTTTCGGGCTGAGTCGTTATGCGCCACCAACTGGCGCTCGATCACTAGTGTTAGTGACTACCACTTTGTGGTCAAGGAGCTTGCGGCCGTTGTGAGCGAGGACACCGGGGCGAGACGACACCGCCGCCCGGACCTGGGGTCCGGGCGGCGGTGGGTGGGTGACTCGGGTCAGCTGGTGGGGCGTCGCCAGGGGTCGTCGGGGCGGGTCTCGGACTCGCCGGGACCCTCGGGGTCGTGGCCGGTGTTCGGCCCGTCCGGAGACGACCACCCGACACGCGGCCCGTCGTCGGAGACCCGCGGGAACTGCTGCGTCGCGTCGTCGTCGGAGGGGCCGGACCCCGCCGCGCCGCCGACGGCACCACCCGAGCCCCGCTTCTGCAGGTCCGGCCGGCCTTCGGTCGGCGCATCCGCGTCGGTGAAGCCGTCGTGCTCGCGACGGTCGAACCGACGGGTCTCGTCGTCCTCGTCGGGCGTGGCGACGGGGTAGTACGGGTCGTCACCGGCGACCACGGCTGCCGGGGTGCGCGGCCCGCGGAGCAGCAGGACGATCCCCGCGATCAACGCGAGCGCACCGACGATGCCGAACGCGATGGGCAGCCAACGCCCGTACAACTTGATCGGCGACGACAGGTCCTTCGCGGCCGACGCGCGCGACTGCTGCGTGTTCTGGTCGTAGGCGAAGGTGACGTCGAGGTTGGTGAGCTTGTAGTCGCGCAGCGCCTGCGGGGCGTCACCGCTCACGCCGGAGATCTTGTAGTACTCCTGGATCCGCTCGCGGTCGTTGACGATCGTGCCGCTGTCCGGCTCGACGTACAGGTCACGTGTGGTCTCGCGGTACAGGTCGGCCGGCAGCTTCTGGCGGTTGTCGATGCCCGGGAACCCGCCGTACCAGGACGCCGCCTGCGACAGCTGTGTCCCGGCGGGGGTGGAGTCGTTGGCGTCGCGCAGCTGCGCGAGGTTCGCCGCCGGGACGGTCTGGCGGAAGTGGAGCACCTTCACACCGGCGATCTCGGTCGAGTCCACGTAGGTGAGGGGGTTCGTGGTCCGCGACGCGAGGTCGAAGTAGATGTAGCGCTTCCCCGACGAGGTGTCGAAGGGGAACTTGTACTGCAGGCCGCGACGATCCGGCACCGAGATCGACTTGCTCGACGCGTCGAGCTGGACCTCCGAGCTGCCACCGCCGCCGAGTGCGGCCGCGCCGCTGGTGCGGTTCGTGGTCACACGGTCGACCGTCGCCGACAGCAGGGCACCGAGGCAGCCGCCGCCGCTCGTGGAATCGGCACTGGGGGTGACCGTCTCGCCGGAGATCTGCACCTGGTTGATGCGGGTCGACGTGCCGGCCTGGAACGTGACACGGTCGGCGCCGGCAGGCTTCACGACGACGACGCGCTGCTGCTGCGTCAGCGCCGCGGGTGAGACCTCGGGCCGGGATGCGGTGAGCGAGCAGCGGTTCAGGATCTGCGCCGGCAACGCCGAGCTGTTCGTGCTCCCGTCGGTGCGCTGCGCCGTCGACACCGTCGTGTAGTCGGTGTCCATCGGGGTCTTCTGCAGCTGCCCCACGAGGTAGAACGGCATGGCGATCGCCGCCACCACGAGCAGTGCGCCCAGGAAGATGAGTACGGGACCCAGCAGGTCCCGGGCCGACATCCGGCCTGTCGCCATGGCACGCGCTCCTTCGAGTCGGGGACACCCCTGGCAGGCACGATGCTCCACCCTGCGAGCGAGACTAACAGTCTGCCTGTCCGGATCCGCGGTGCTGCGTGTGATGCCGGAACGGCTCACAGCGCGGGTAGCGTCGTCGCCGATGCACGCCCCGACCTCCTCCTTCCGGCCCCCGCGGTTCATCCCGGCGCTCGAGGGGATGCGTGCGCTCGCCGCGCTCGGGGTGCTCACGACGCACGTGGCGTTCCAG
Organism: Williamsia serinedens; assembly: GCF_024171725.1. GTDB lineage: Bacteria > Actinomycetota > Actinomycetes > Mycobacteriales > Mycobacteriaceae > Williamsia_A > Williamsia_A serinedens. The sequence continues at coordinate 108,225 of NZ_JAMTCG010000002.1, read as the reverse complement.
ACGCGGTCGGTGGACGGGTCGGTCATGGGTGCGATCTGGGGTCGCCTCGACCTCGCGGTCGCACTGTTCTTCGCGCTGTCCGGATTCCTGCTGTGGCGTCCCCACGCCGACGCGGCCCGGGGCGGTCGGCCGGCGCCCGGCGTCCGACGGTATCTGCGGCACCGGGCGGTGCGGATCCTGCCGGCCTACGTGGTCGTGGTCGTCGTCGTGCTGGCGCTGGTGCCTGCGGCCAGGGGCGCGAACGCGACAGCCTGGTTCGCCAACCTCACCCTGCTGCAGGTCTACGTGCCGTACACCCTCGTCGCCGGCCTGACCCAGATGTGGAGCCTGGCCGTCGAGGTCAGTTTCTACGCGGCGTTGCCGCTGCTCGCCTGGTTCCTCGTGCGGCTGCGTGGGTCGCGCGCCCGGTGGCGGGTGCCGGTGATGCTCGTCGTGGCGGTCGTCTCCCTCGGGTGGGCGTTCGTCGCGCATCGCCTGCCCCTCGCCGACGGTGTCTCGGGGACACTGTGGCTCCCGGGTTACCTGCCGTGGTTCCTGGCGGGCACGATCCTCGCCGAGGTCGCGGTCTCCGACTCCGGGGGTCACGGCCTCGGGGGTCGGCTCCGACGGCTGTCCGCACGACGTGTGCCGATGGCGGTCGTCGCCGTCGTCGTCTATGCCGTCGCGTGCACGCCGGTGGCCGGCCCGTCGGGGCTCGCCGCCGTCAGCGCCCCGCAGTTCGCGGTGAAAACCGCCCTCGGCGCGCTGCTCGGATGGACGCTGCTCGCGCCGCTCGTGCTGGCGCCCGGTCACCACCGGTTCCTCGCCTCGGCCACGATGCAGACACTCGGCCGGTGGTCCTACGCGATCTTCATCTGGCATCTCGCCGTGCTCGCGGTGGTGTTCCCGCTGGTCGGCTTCGCGCTCTTCGGCGGCACCATGTGGTCGGTGTGGCTGGTGACCGTGGTCGTCACCGTCGGCGTGTCCGCGGCGAGTTACGGACTCGTCGAGGAACCCGCCCGCCGCGCCATGCGGGATCGGGAACGTCGTGGCCGGGATCGCGGAGGGGACAGCACCACGGTCGCCAGCGCCGCGACCGCGACGAGCGCGGGAAGCGTGACCCACCAGTCGAACCCGGTGTAGGGATCTCCCGAGGCCCACGGTCCCCACGACAGTCCGGCCACGCCGAGACCGAACGCGCCGGCGACGACCAGCGGGACCGCGCGAGGTCGTCGGCGGCGTAGGAGCAGCGCAGCGGGCGCAACGATCGCGCCGACGGCCACGCCGACCCATCCACCGAACACGACGAGGGCGAGACCGGCGCCGACGGCCCCGAGCACCGGCGCGCGCGGTGCGCCGATCGGTGCGCCGACGTCGCGTCGTCGGCGGTCGGGCCAGAGTGCCGCGACGACCAACGCCGCGACGGCGAGCAGTCCGATCAGCAGGGCGAGCCGATAGGGCTTGTCGAGCGGGTAGTCCAGGCGCAGCGTCCCCGACGTCCCCGCCGGGACGACCCACCCCTGCTGCCACCCGTTGACGACGATCGGTGTCAGGGACCGGCCGTCCAGCGTGGCGTGCCAACCGGTGTTGGTCGACTCGGGGACGACGAACACGCGCTCGGCCGAGGACGGGTCGATGTCGGCGACGCGGGAGTCCGGGCCCCAGGTCCTCGGTGGGACCGGGCGCACCGTGTCCGTCGGCGGGGTGAGGGTTCGCCCTGTCGTCAGGGCCACCGAGTCCACGGTGAACGCCTCCGACGGTGTCACCGTCACCTCCGTGCGTCCGGCCGACATCGGCACCGGGCCGGAGGTGCACGGGGTCGCGGCGACCGCGTCACCCGACCGCAACCGGCGGGCGGTCGTGGTCAGCGACAACGGGACCCGGCGTGTGCCGACGGACATCGCGAGCCCGTCGGAGCACCCGACGGTGACGACACGGTCGGGTGGTGCGGTGGGCATCGGCGCCCCGTCGAGACGGATCTCCGCGATACCGGGCGGAGCGGGGTCGGCGAAGCCGAGGCTGTTGACGTCGACGAGGTCGTCGAACGCGACGACGGACACCGTGATGGTCCCCGTGACGGCCGGGTCGAGGTCGACGTGACCGTCGGCCGGCAGTGTCCGGATCTGCCTCCCGGTGCCCAGGTCGACACCGATGCGCGTCGGACGTGCCGGGTAGCGGCCCTGCGGCACGACGACCGTCAGCCCGGTCACGCGTCGCGGTGAGGGCAGGGTGATGCGGACCGACGCGTCGGCGGCGCCGGGTCTCGTGGAGTCACCCGAGGCGATCCAGGTGGTACCGGGGTCCCCGTCGACGACGGCGTCGGCCGACCCGCGCGGGTCGGTCACCGACGACGTTCCGGTCGCCGCGGCGTACCGCGGGTCGCGCAGCAGGTCGTCGAGCGCGGTGCCCGCCGACGACCGCAGCCACACCCGGGGTGTCACCGACGTCGGAGCCGGCACCGAGATCACGCGTTCGAAGATCCCCGGTTCCTCCGGCGCGAGGCCGAGGCCCGCCGAGCACCGCGTGATGTCGGGGCCCGACGCGCACGCCGTCCGCGACCCGTCCTGGCCCAGCGACCAGCCCGTCACCGGTTGTCCCGCAGCCAGTTCGGGCAGCACCGTCCGGTGGGTGATCGAGAGGTCGCGGCCGGTACCAGTGTCCTTCACGCGCAGCTCGGCGATGGCGAACTGACTGCCGGCGCGGCCGGTCGCGGTCGAGATGGCCCGCACCTGCACCCACCGCGTCGGACCGCTGGGCGCGGTGACCGTGACGGGCTGGCCGGGCGTGATCCCCTGGGCCACCGCGGTTCCCGCCTCCGTCGAGATGAGCAGGCCGGTGACGGCGGGGCCGAGCGACCGGCCCGGGGTGACGGTGACCGACAGGTCGGATCGGGGGCGGGCGAAGTTCACCTGGAGCCACTGCCCGACGGCGGCGTCGAGGTCGCGGCTGATCCACGAGGTGTTCGGGTCGCCGTCGAACGCAGCCGAGGGCGAGTTGGCCGGCGACGTCTGACCGAGCTGGGTCGCGTCGGACGCCGACCCGGACGCGGTCACCGACACCTGGTCGGGCACCCCGTCCAGCAACCACTGTCCGGTCACGGGGTCGGCGCCGTCGACGGGGTAGTCGGGCACGGAGTTCTGCGTCGACCGACGGTCGTCGGGTGCGCGGACCGACGAGCTGTGGTCGTCGACGCGGCCGTAGTCGGTCTCGCGGGACACCGGTGTGTCGGTGACGACGGACGGCACGTCCGCCAGGCCCGCGCGGCGGGCGTCGGCCTCGAGCAGTGCCGGTCCCATCGGGGGTCCCGCCCCGCGGGCGGCCTGGTCCTGCAGGCGCTCCATCGCCTCGGGGCCGCCGATCACGCGGGGCATCGCCGCGACGTCGACGAGTCCCGGCCCGGTGCCGTCGAACCCCTGTCCGGCGACGGCCGGTGTCACCGACCAGATCTCGATCGCGGTCATCGGTGGCGCGAGACCGTCGTCGCCGACGACGCCGCGGATCGTGCGAGGTCCGATCTGCGGTCCGAACGACGCCACCTCCCGCAGGCCCGGTGAGCCGGCGAGGGTCTGCCGCGCGACGATCGGCCGGGCGGACCGGGACGTCGTCGGCGCCAGGTCTGAGCGCAGCACGACGTAGCCGATGCCCTGCTGCGCGAGCGTGGCGGCGAGGCCGGGAGACGGACGGCCCGAGGCGATCTGACGTTGCACCGAGTCCATCGCGCGGATCGCCCCCGGCGGCACCAGCGGGATCGCGTCACGGACCGCCCACGGTGTCGTCGCCAGCGGCTGCAACGGTTCGTCGCGGGTGAAACCCCATGTCTGGTAGGCGAACGGCGCACCCGGGACCACCAGCGCCCGGGAGGGTGTCGACGACGGGCCGGCGTGCTGCTGCAGCCACCGGGCGGCCGCGGGCCAATAACCCGGGATCGACCGGAACGACCCCTGGGGCGCCAGGGATCCGGTCCAGGCCGACGACCCGGCGCCGGCGAGGACGAGCAGGAAGACGATGGTCGCCGACGCCGTCCGCGACCGCTCGGGGTGGACGAACGAGCGCAGTGCCACACGACGATCGACGGTGCCGGGCAACGGCATCCGTGCCAGCAGGTGTGCGATGCCGAGGACCAGCGGCAGGCGGATCATCGGGTCGAGCTTGTGGATGTTGCGCAGCGGGGCGCCCGCGCCGTCGAGGAACGACCGCACGGGTTCGGCCACGGGAGAACCGATCTGCCCCTCGAACCCGGCGCACAGCAGGACGAGCCCGATCGCGCCGACGGTGACGAGGCGACCGCGAGCGGGCATGGAACGCATCGCCAGGCCCGCGAGTCCGGCGGCGGCGACGGCCCCGGTGACGAGCACGGCCGTCGGCGACGAGACCAGCACGGCACCCGCGACACGGTCCGGCGAGACGAACGGCGTCCAGGAACTCGTCCCGCGCAGCACCTCGACGAGCGACGTCCACCGCGTCGTCACCCGCGACGACTCGATGAAGTCGAGGAACGGGGGACTCACCCGCGACAGGATCAGCAGCGGTACGGCCCACCACGCGCAGGCGAGGACCGCCCCCACCGCCCACCACCCGGTGAACACCCGCCACCGTCGGGATCCGGGGCCCCGCAACCGCACATGGCAGGCCCACCAGACGATCGCCGCGCCGCACGCGGCGGCGGTCGCGACGGCGTTGACCGCCCCCATGAGGGCGACGGCGCAGGCGGATCCGAGGGCCAGCCGGCGCATCGAGTGCGGCGGGACCGCGTGGTTCAGCGCGAGGACGACGGGCACCAGCACCCACGGCGCGAGCATCATCGGGAGCGTCTCCGACGAGATCGACCCCAGCGTGGTGAGGACACGGGGACTGATCGCGAACGCGATGCCGGCGATCACCCGGGAGCCGGGCGACCCGATCCGCAGCGCCTCCGCGAGACGGACGACGCCGACCACCCCGACGGTGAGCAGCACCGCCCACCACAGCCGCTGGGTGACCCACGCGGGCAGGCCGATCAGGTCACCGACGAGGAAGAACGCGCCGTGCGGGAAGAGGTAGCCGTACGCCTGGTTCTGCACCTGGCCCATCGGGGCCTCGCTCGACCAGAGATGCAGTGCGCGGGCGAGGAATCCGGCCGGGTCGATCGCGAGGTCGAGCTTGGTGTCGGCCGCGATGCGGCCGGGCGATTGCACGAGGCTCAGGACGAGCGAGACGACGGCGACGACCAGCACGCCACGTCGGGAGAGACGGGAGGAGGCGGGCGGGGCCGCCGGTGCGTCGTCGAGACGATCGGCCACCGAGGTGGCAGAAGTCAGTTCCGAGCTCCGCTCGATGTCACGATGAGCTCAGTTCCGGACGCCGGCGTTGTCGCGGGTGCCGTAGTCGACCGAGCCCTTCACGAACCCGTTGTCGGCGTTGAAGCTGTTGACCGACGTGGACGGCGTGTCGTCGGAGGCGAGGAACCCGCCCAGGAAGACGACCGCAATGGCCACGATGACGCCCATGATCCCGGCCACGGCTCCGGCGATGAGGCGGTTGTCGGTCATGGGGTCAAGCTACCATCCGCCCCTGCCCGCACCGGGTCTCGTCGGTCGGCGCAACTCGCCGGTACCACCAGCACCGGTCGACTGCAGTGACGCAGCACCGCCTCGGCCACGGAGCTGTGCAGCAGCGCCCGCAGGCCCGACGCCCCGCGGGTCCCGGTGACCAGTACCGCGGCGCCGAGATCGTCGGCCGCCTCGACCAGCGCGCCCCACACGGTGGTCGACACCTCGGCGAGGTGCCCGTCGGCGTCGAGTCCGCCCGCCCGGGCGCGCGCCACACCGGCATCCACGATGCGCTGGGCCTCCTCGCGCAGGAGGTCGTCCACCTCGGTGTCGACACCCGCGGCGAACATCGGCTGCATCCCGGCCGCACTCGACAGGCGGGCCGACTGGTGGGTGCCGGTCTCCCAGGCGGTCACGACGACGGCGCGCCGCCCGGCGAGGAAACGGGCGGCGTGATCGATCGCGCGGTCGGCGTTCTCGGACCCGTCGTAGGCGATCATGATCAGGTCGGCGGTCGCATCTCCGGTGCTCATCGCGGGACTCCTCTCGGGCGGCCCCCGGCGCCCAGGATAGTCCGATATGCCCTGCTCGGGGGCGGTTGTCGTGACCCGTGCGAGACTGCTCGGCATGTCCTGGGATCGACGCCGACGTCTGCGGACCGCCGCCCTCTGCCTCGTCGCGATCGCTGCGACCGCGTGCTCGCCGACGCAGCCCGCGGGGGTGGAGAGCACCTCCGCGGCACCGACCGGCACGACGTCGAGCGCGGCGTCATCGACCGCCGCGGCCTCCCCGGTCGCCTCGGCCCGGTGCGCGTCGACGATCGCGGGGATGAGCCTGCGCGACAAGCTGGCGTCGCTGCTCGTCGTCGGTGTCACGGGGCCGTCAGACGCGCTGCGGGTCGTCCGCGACCAACACGTCGGCGGCATCTTCCTGCAGAGCAGCACCGACCCGTCGATCTACGCCGACGGACGCCTGCGGTCGATCGCGCGGTCGGGACCGCGGCCGGTGCTGGTCACCATCGACCAGGAAGGCGGGCGGGTCTCACGCCTGGCCGACCTCGGCATCGACAGCCCCTCTGCGCGTGACCTGGCCCGGACGTCGACGCCGGCAGAGGTCCGCGCGATCGCCCGCCGGACGGGGGAGGGGATGAGGCGACTCGGCATCACCGTCGACCTGGCCCCGGACGCCGACGTCAGCGATCAGCCCGACGACACGGTGATCGGTGACCGGTCCTTCTCCGACGACCCGGCGACGGTGGCGAGGTACGCGGCGGCGTTCGCGAACGGGCTGCGGGACGCCGGGATCATGCCGGTGTTCAAGCACTTCCCCGGTCACGGGCACGGCTCGGGAGACTCGCACACCGGCACGGTGCGGACTCCGCCGCTGTCGCAGCTGCGCACCGACGACCTCGTGCCCTACCGGACCTTGCTGCCGGGGCCCGCGGGTCCGCCGGCGACCGGCGTCATGGTCGGCCATCTGATCGTGCCCGGGCTGACCGGTGACGAACTGCCGGCGAGCATCTCGCCCGCGGCGATGCGCATGCTCCGCACGGGTGTCGGCTACGGCGGTCGGCCGTTCGACGGGCCGATCTTCACCGACGATCTGAGCGGGATGGCGGCGATCTCTGCGCGCTACGGGATCGTCGAGGCGGTCACCCGGGCGATCGAGGCCGGCGCGGACCTGGCCCTCTGGTTGACGACGTCGGCGGTGCCGTCGGTCCTCGACGGGCTGACGACGGCGGTGCGTAGCGGTCGCATCACGACCACGCGTGTCGACGACTCCGTCGAACGCGTCCTGCGCACGACGGGTGGTTGCTGAGTGCCGCGTGGACCCGGTGGTCCGCGCGGGCACTACGCGGTCGACAGCCCCCCGGCTGCCCGACGAACGGAATACCCCACGTAAAAACCGTTCGTCAGTCGCGTAGTGCCCGCGTCTCCGCGGACGCCAAGTCGATCGGCAGAGGCCAGTCGACATGGTTTCCCGCTCCGTCGGGATCCCCCCCCGGGTCCCGAAGGCGCGAGATGACGAGGAGCGTGATCGTGCAGATGGACGTCATCACCGCGACAGACACGACGATCAACACCCACAACACGGCCTCACCCATCGGACTCCCCCATCCGATCGAGAGCGCAGCGCCCCCCGAGACAGGCGACCCCCTGCGCTGCTACTCTCGTCCTCATGCCACGTTACGTTACAGTCTGTAATGTTTGATGGTCAATACCGGCCGGCCTAGAGATTCGTCGATCGACGACGCCATCCTCGACGAGGCGGCGCGGATGGTCGTCGAGAACGGGTACGGCGCCACCACCATCGACGCGGTCGCCCGGGCCGCGGGCACCACACGACCGGCCGTCTATCGCCGGTACGCATCCCTCGCGCAGATCGTCTCCGCGGCCGTCAGTTCCCGACTCGTGTTCGACCCGGTCGTGGACTCGGGGGATCTGCCCACCGACCTGCGCCGCATCCAGCAGGCCCAGGTCGCCTTCTTCACCGATCCGCTCGTCGTCAAGGCGCTGCCCGGGCTCATCGAGGAGAGCTCCCGCAACGACGCCCTGCGGACCCGACTGCTCGACGACGTCATGGCGCCCCGTCGCGCCGCGGTCGCCACCGCCGTGGACCAGGCCGCCGCCCGCGGCGACATCGAGGTGGGCCAGAACGTCGAGCAGGTCGCCGACCTGCTGATCGGGCCCCTGATGCTGCGCACCCTGTTACCGGCGCTGGGCCCGGTCGACGAGGGGATCGTCGCGACGACCGTCGCGGCCGCGCTCAACGCGGTCCATCACCGTGGCGGTCTCCCGCGCGACGCCGGGGTGGGGTCGGCGGACTGATCCGTGCCGTTCTCGCGCCGCTAACTTACTGCCTGGTAAGTTGTAGGTCGGTCCGGTTGCGCCGGGCCGCGAGCGGGTGAGAGGCGGTGGACCATGCCGGGAGGGACGAAGCGGCTGCCCCGCGCAGTCCGTGAGCAGCAGATGCTCGACGCGGCGGTCAAGGTGTTCGCCGAGAAGGGCTTCCGCGAGACGTCGATGGACGCGATCGCGGCCGCGGCGGACATCAGCAAGCCGATGCTGTACCTCTACCACGGGTCGAAGGACGAACTGTTCGCCGCGTGTCTCAACCGCGAGGGCGCCCGCTTCATCGACGCGATGACGATCGGGTTCGACCCGCGCCTGCGCCAGCGGGACCAGGCGCGCACCGTGATCTACGAGTTCCTCCGGTTCGTCGACGCCAACCGTGACTCCTGGCGCGTGCTCTACCGCGTCGCCACCGGGCAGGCCGCGTTCGCCGGTCTCATCGCGGCCAGTCGGGCGCGGCTGATCGAGATGATCGCGGACCTCCTGCGCCGCGGCACCACCGTCGAGCGCGCGACCGACCGCGAGTTCGAGCTGATGGCCGTCGCCCTGGTGGGGGCGGGCGAGGCGGTGGCCGATCGGATCTCCGAGGGCGACATCGACCTCGACACCGCCGCCGACATCATGGTGCAGATGGGGTGGCACGGTCTCGCCGGCGGCAAGCGCATCGACGAGCACGCGTTCGACTGAGCGTCGGGATCAGAGATCCGGCAGGCCGAGGTCCATGTTCGGCTTGATCAGGCCGCCGTCGATCTCGAGGATCTTGCCCGTCGAGTAGGCGCCGGCATCCGAGGCGAGATACACCGCGGCCGCGGCGATCTCGGCCGGGTCGCCGATCCGCTGCAGCGGGGTGGCGCCCTCCAGGGCGGTCCGCATCGTGTCGTCGCCGGTGACGATCTCGAGCGCCGAGGTGGCGATCGATCCCGGCGCGATGCCGTTGACCCGGACCCGCGGCGCGAGATCCTCGGCGGCCAGGCGGGTGTAGTGCGCGAGAGCGGCTTTCGCGGTGCCGTAGGCCGCGTACCCGCGCCCGGGCAGTCGGCCCATCGTCGAGGTGATGTTGATGATCGACCCGCCGGTGTCGTTGCGGAGCATCAACGGTACGGCCGCGCAGGTGAGGGCGTGCGCGGTGGCGACGTTGAACCGGAACGCCTTCTCCAGCGACGACGCGGACGTCTCGAGCAGAGCCCGCGGGAACGTCCCGCCCACGTTGTTCACGACGATGTCGAGGCGACCGAACTCCGCCTCGGCCGTCGCGGCGAGGCCCGCGGTCACCTCCGGGTCGCTCAGGTCGGCGGGGACGGTGACGGCACGACGACCCGTGGCGCGGATCTGCTCGGCCACCTCGTCGAGCTGCTCGGCCGTCCGCGAGGAGATGACGACGTCGGCGCCCGCCTCGGCGAAGGCGACCGCGATCGCCGCCCCGAGACCGCGGCCCGCGCCCGTGACCACCGCGGCACGGCCGTCGAGGCGGAACCGGTCGAGAATAGAACGTGTTCTCGTTTCGCTCATGCGCGTCAGCGTAGCGAGACGGGCTCCCGTGGGGGAGTGGGCCACCAGATCCGTTCACCGACGAGCGTGAACAGGGCGGGGACCACGACGGTCCGCACCACGAAGGTGTCCAGCAGGATGCCGAGCCCGACGATGATGCCGAGCTGCGTCAGCGTGATGAGCGGCAGCACCCCGAGCACCGCGAACACCGCAGCGAGGACGATGCCGGCGCTGGTGATGACACCGCCCGTCGCCGCGACGGCCCGGGTCATCGCCTCCGGGACGCGATGGCGCGCACTCTCCTCGCGGGCCCGGGTGACCAGGAAGATCGTGTAGTCGACACCGAGGGCGACGAGGAACAGGAACGCGAACAGGACGGTGTTGTTGTCGAGGGCGGGGAACCCGAAGACGTGCACGCCGACGAACGTGCCCAGGCCGATGGCCGCGACTGTGGACAAGACCGTCGCGAGGACCAGCAGGATCGGCGCGAGTGCCGACCGCAGCAGGACGTAGAGCACGACGAGCACGACCGCGAGGATCAACGGGATGACCAGCAGGCGGTCGTCGGCGGCCGCGTCGCGGGTGTCGAGGGCACGGGCGTCGCTGCCGCCCACCAGCGCGTCGGTGCCGGGGGTCGCGGCGAGGCGATCGCGCATCGCGCTGATCGAGTCGAACGCCCCGTCGGACGCGGGTGCCGAGGTCAGCACGACACTCCATCGCGTGTAGCCGTCGGGTGACGTGCCGGTCTGTGTCACCGACTGCACGCCGGGCGTGCCACGCAGTGCCGCGGTCACCGATTCGGCCGCCGAGGACCGGGCGACGACGGTGGTCGGATCGGACTGGCCGGCGGGGAAGTGCTCGTCGAGCACGTCGAAGCCCGTCACCGAGTCCGCGGAGACCCGGAACTGCTCGGTCTGGCTGAGGCCGATCGACGTGCCGAGGAAGCCGGTCGCGCAGACGATCAGGACGACGACCGCCGTCGAGAGCGACCGCGTCGGATGGGCCACCACAGCGGCGGCGATGCGATGCCACGCGCCGGTGGCGTGGAGGTCGGCGTCATCCACGGACAGGGACTCGTCGACACGGGGGATGAATGGCCAGAACAGTTTGCGCCCGAACAGGCTCAGCGCCGGCGGCAGGACGACCAGCGCGAACGCCATCGCCAGCAGCAGTCCCGACGCGGCCGCGGCGCCGAGACTGCGGGTGCTCGGCAGAGCGGCGAACAGCAGCGTCAGCAGGGCGAGGACCACCGTCACGTTGCTCGCGAGCACGGCGGGGCCGGCTCGACGGACGGCGTGGCGCAGGGCGTCCCGGTGATCGGTGCGACGGCGCAGTTCCTCGCGGTAGCGGGAGATGATCAGCAGCGCGTAGTTCGTGCCGGCGCCGAACACGAGGACGCTGGTGATCCCCGACGTCGAGCCGTCGAACGCCAGGCCGGTCGCCTCGGCCACCGCGCCGCCCACCGTCGACGCGACGCGGTCGGCGACGGCCACCACGATCAGCGGGACCAGCCACAACACGGGTGACCGGTAGGTGGCGATCAGCAGCAGCGCCACCACGAGCGCGGTCACGGCCAGGAGCGTCACGTTCGCGCCCGAGAAGGAGTTGGCGATGTCGGCGGCGAACGCGGGTCCACCGGTCACGTGCGCGGTGAGGTCGGCGGGGAGGCCCGTGTCGGCGGCGGTGCGCAGGCGGTCGACGGTGTCGCGGAGGGTGAACCCGCTGATCTCCGACGACACCGGCACGGTCGCGATCGCGGCCTGTCCGTCGGGGGAGACGACGAGAGGCGGTCCCGATGCGTCGGCCGACGTCGCGCGGTCGGTGGCGAGCATCCGCTCGCGGGCCTGCGCGACGGCCGTGCGATCGGCCTCGGTGAGCGCGGCGCCGTCGGTCCTGTCGACGACGAGGATCGCCGAGGTGACCTCCGCGTCGGGGAAACGCGACAGGTAGTCGTCGATGCGGGCCGACTGTGCCGAGTCGGGCAGCGAGTTCGGCGAGTCGTCGGACGACGAACTGCTCCCGAGGCCGCCCATCACACCGATGCCGAGGAACAGGACGACGAGCCCGACGATCCACGAACGTCGCCCTGTCACGAGGGCGGAGAAACGATCCCATGCGGCGGCCATGGGCCAACTCTCTCAGAAACTGAATCGTTCAGCAACTGAGATATCGAGGGATCCGACGTAGGCTCTCACCGTGGACAGGGCGGAGCTGGAGTCGGCGATGGCGTCGGACATGCGTGCGCTGTCGGCGGCCTCGGAGCAGATCGGTCGGGCGTTCGCCACGCGGCATGATCTCTCGGCCAACGACTTCCAGGCCCTGCTGCGGATCATGGTCGCCGATGTCGACGGCGATCCGCTGACCGTCGGCAAGCTGGGGGCGTCGCTGGGGATGTCGTCGGCGGCGATGACCTACCTCGTCGAGCGGATGATCGCCTCGGGCCACATCCGGCGCGAGCCGCACCCGACGGACCGTCGTCGCGTGATCCTCCGCTACGACGACCACGGCATGGAGGTGGCCCGGGAGTTCTTCGGGCCGCTCGGTGCCGTGACCCGCGCCGCACTCGCCGACGTCGCCGACGACGACCTGGCCACCGCCCACCGTGTCTTCGGCGTCCTCATCGACGCGATCCGCCGCTACGGGACGGAGCTCGCCGAGGGCTGAGTCGGTTCCGACGTCAGGCCGCGGGCGTCGCCGAGACCCGCACCGTCGTGCCCGACGGGTCGCGGAACGCGCAGTCGCGGGGACCCCACGGCTGGTCCATCGGCTCCTGCAGCACCTCCGCGCCGGACGCGGCGACGCGCTCGAAGAGGCCGTCGAGGTCGTCGGTGGTGAAACCGATCATCGGCAGGGATCCCTTGGCCAACAACTCCTGCAGCGCGCCGGCGTCGTCGGGTCCCCGGCCGGACTCCGGGGTGGACAGGACCACCGTGACCCCGGGCTGTTGCTCGGAGGCGACGGTGACCCACCGTCCGCCCCCTGCCGACACGTCGTTCAGCACGGTCAGGCCGAGTGCGTCGCGGTAGAACGCCAGCGCGGCGTCGACATCGTGCACGGTGAGGTGGGTGAAGGCGAGGGTGAGCGTCATGGCCGGAAAGTTACCGACCGCCGGCCACCGATCCTTCTCGAGATCTGCTCGACATGGGGCGACACGCGACGCGCACCAGACAGCTCGGCATGGCCGCCACCGCGGAGTGGTCACGAGCGCGATAGGCGGTGGGGGTCTCGCCGGTGATCGCGCGGAAGCGCGCGCTGAAGGAACCGAGCGACGTGCACCCGACGGCCATGCACGTGTCCGTGACACTCCATCCGGCGCGCAGCAGCGCCATCGCCCGCTCGACCCGCCGGGTCATCAGATAGCTGTACGGCGTCTCGCCGTAGGCGGCCGTGAACCGACGGGAGAAGTGCGCCGGCGACATGAACGCGCGGGCGGCGATCGTCGGGACGTCGAGCGGCCGCGCGTACTCCCGATCCATCAGGTCACGCGCCCTGCGCAGGTGCGTCAGGGTCCGGACGTCGTCACCCATCGCTGCCGTACCACCCGTCGAGTCGCTTGCCGAGACCGCCGACGGTGACCTTCAGCGAGAAGCGTTGTGCGTGGGGGAACCCTACCGCCGCGTCGCCGGCGAGACGGATCAGTTCGCGTGCGTCGGCGACCTGCTCCGGGGTCGCGCCCGGTCCGCACAGGGCGGGGTAGGCCGAGAACTCGCGCCCGACCACCTCCGCGCAGAGACGGCGGTGCGTGTCGGCGGTGGTGCCGTCCCGTCCGATCGCCGTCTTCCAGCCCTGCTGCGCCGACATCTGTCCCGGGGACCGTCGGTAGAGCACGCCCGGGCGCGCCAGCCGGCGTAGGCGTCCACCGTCGAGGGCCAGACGCATGTAGAGGTCCCAGTCCTCGGACGGCACGGCCCGGTACCCGCCGACCGACCGCATCGCGGCAGTGGTGGCCGCGGTCCCGGAGTGGATGAACGGGCAGTTCAGCAGGAGCTCCCACCGCACCGATTCGGGGTCGGCGGAGAGCATGGGCACCGGCTCGACCGCCCATCGCGACGGTCCGTAGAACCATCCGCTCATGGCGACGAGTTCCGCGTCACCGTCGGCGAGCGTGCGCATCGATCGACCGATGCGGCCGGGGAGGGAGATGTCGTCGGCGTCGATCCGCGCCACCCAGGTGGTGTCCACCTCGTCGAGAAGCGCGTTGGCCGCACCTGCGACGCCGAGCGGTGATCCGGGGTTGGAGATCAGGCGGATCCGCGGATCGGTGGCGGCCATCGACGACACGGCCGCGGCGGTGTCGTCGGTGCTGGCGTCGTCGAGGACGAGGATCCGGCCGTCGGAGGGGAGGGACCGTGCCGTGCTGCGGATGGCGGTGGCGACGGTGCGTGCGGCGTCGTGCGCCGGGATCGTCACGGTCAGCGTCGCGTCCATCGGCTACGACCCTAGGAGCGGGGATGACGGGCCGCAGCACGACTGTGGCCGGTCACCACACGGGATGACCGGCCACAGGGGACGTGTGTGTCAGCGTCGGCGCGCGACGACGATCGCGATCGCCGCGATGACGGCGGCGACGATCGCACCGATCACCGCGGGGTTCTGCGCGGCCTTCTGGACGTCGCGGCTGTCGATGTCCTCGACGGTGCTGCGGATCTGGGAGACCGTCTGCTGGGCCTCCTTCTTCGCACCCTCGGCGACCTCCTTGGCCTGCTCCTTGGCGTCGGAGACAGCGCCCTTGGTGGTGTCGGCGACCTCTTTGGCCTGGTCGGCGACGGAGCTCGCGGCCTCCTTGGCCTTGCCGGCGACGTCCTCGGCGGCGTCTCCGGCCTTGTCCGCGGCCTGCTTCGTCTGCGCCTTCGCCTTGTCGGCGGACCCCTCGGCCTTCAGATCCGAGTCGCCGGTGGCATCGCCTGCGGCCTTCTTCGCCTCACCCCCGGCCTCCTGGGCCTTGTCCTTCGCGGTGTCGGCGGCGTCCTTGGCGGAGTCCGCCACGTCCTGGGCCTTGTCCTTGGCGGTGTCGGCGGCGTCCGAGACGGCGTCCTTCGCCTTGTCGACCAGGTTCTCGGCCTTGTCGGCTGCGTCTGCCATGTCGTTCTCCTCTCGCCACGAGGCGAGTCGCTCTCACCTCGTCGTCATGTGTGTAGTCGAGGCGGGCGTGCAGATTGCACGGTTCGACGCACGTGACGCGGATCACTGGTGGCGGAGTCGATCACACGGCGTCGCCCCGCGTGGCGCTTCACCTGCGGGGAGGGCGCTCCATCCCTTGTGTCCCCGCTCCACCTGCCGGGCGACTCAGCCCGCACGCTCCGCTTATTCGAGGACGCTCCCGATATATCCGGAGCGTCCTCGAACAACCGGAGCGGGAACCCCGGAACCGGAGCGGGAACTCTGAATCCGGAGCGCGACGAGGCCGCAACGACACCGGCCGCCCTGCTCGGGAGAGCGGGGCGGCCGGCGGTCGGTCGGGGCCGGAGAGGATCAGGCGCCGCGCAGCGTTCCCGTGAGGTGCGGGTACCCCTTGGTGCGGTTGAGCACCGAGACGTCCCAGCCGCCGTCGACGGCGTCGACGTAGGCGTTCACCGTGGCAGGCAGCAGGATCGGCTTGCCGAACTTCGCCACGTAGGTGACGTCGTCGGGCAGATGCGGCTCGACGTTCGCCAGCGCCGCCGCCGCGGTCCACATGCCGTGGGCGATGGCCCGCGGGAACCCGAACGCCTTCGCGGTCAGGTTCGCCATGTGGATCGGATTGCGATCGCCGCTGGCCGCCGCGTACGAGCGGATCCGGCCAAGGTCGACGCGCAGTGCGGCGTCGGGGGCGGGCGGTCGGTGATCGCGCGGCGGGGTCGACTTCGGCCCGCCCGACAGGCTCGTCCTCTGCTGCTTGAGCAGTGTCGCGGTCTGCTCCGTCACGAGCTCGTTGCCGACGCGGATCTCGCTGACGATGTCGACGAGCATCCCCTTGCGGTGCTCGCGGAGGTTCTCCGCGTGCGTGGCCACCGACAGCGGCTCACCGAGTTCGATCGGCCGGATGCGGTGGATGCGGTTCTCCAGGTGCACCGAGCCGACCGCGCCGAAGGGGAACGCCCGCGCGACCATCGTCTGCATCATCAGCGGGAACTGCGCCACGAACGGGAACGTCAGCGGCAGGTACCGCCCGTACTGCATCCCGGTCGCGAGGCAGTACTGGTGCAGCTGCTCGGGGTCGGTGCGCAGGTCCGACACCGTGTAGGTGGTGTCGGGCAGCTGCGCGTCGGCGGACACCGATCCCGCCTTGCCGACACCGGGGAGCATCCCGATGACGGCGCTGCGGTAGACGTCGGTGGTCGCGGGCAGCGACTTCAGTGCGACGGTCGCCACGTCACGCCCCCAGCATGGCCTGGCCGCAGACACGCACGACGTTGCCGGTCACCGCGGACGACGCGGGGTTGGCGAAGTACGCGACGGTCTCGGCGACGTCGACGGTCTGACCACCCTGCTGCAGCGTGCTGAGCAGGCGGCCGCCCTCTCGGGTGGCCAGCGGGATGGCCGCGGTCATCTGTGTCTCGATGAAGCCCGGCGCCACCGCGTTGATGGTGATGCCCTTCTCGCCGAGGATCGGCGCGTAGGTGTCGACGAGACCGATGACACCGGCCTTGGAGGCGCCGTAGTTCGTCTGGCCGCGGTTGCCCGCGATGCCCGCGATCGACGAGACGTCGATGACGGCGCCGCCCTTGTTGAGCGCGTCGGCGGCCACGAGGTCCTCGACCAGCTTCTGCGGCGCGATCAGGTTCACCGCGATGACAGAGTTCCAGCGTCCGGCGTCCATGTTCGCGAGCAGCTTGTCGCGCGTGATGCCGGCGTTGTTGACGATGATGTCGAGGCCGCCGTGGCGCTCCTTGACGTGCTCGGCGAGCTTGGTGCCGGCGTCGGGGGCGGTGACGTCGATCGGGAAGGCGGTGCCGTTGACCTTGTTGGCCGTCTTCGACAGCGCCTCACCGGCGGCCGGGATGTCGGCGACGATCACGTGCGCACCGTCGCGGGCCAGGACCTCGGCGATGGTGGCGCCGATGCCGCGGGCGGCGCCGGTCACGACGGCGACCTTGCCCTCGAGCGGCTTGTCCCAGTCGGCGGGCGCGGTGGCGTCACCGGTGCCGACGCGGATGACCTGGGCGTCGACGAACGCCGACTTGGCCGACAGCACGAAGCGCACCGTCGACTCCAGGCCCTTCAGGCCGGTCGGGGCGTCGGGTGCGACGTAGACGAGCTGCGCCGTGGCGCCGCGCTGGGCCTCCTTGGCCAGCGATCGGGTGAAGCCCTCGAGCGCGCGCTGGGCGACGTGCTCGGACGGGTCCTTCACCAACTCCGGCGTCGTGCCGATGACCAGGAAGCGGGCGCAGGGCGCGACCGACCGCATGATCGGGTTGAAGAACTCGAAGAGCTGCTCCAGCTCGGCCGGGGTGGTGATGCCGGTGGCGTCGAAGACGATGCCGCCGAGCTTGTCCGCGCCGCGGCCGGAGGTGTTGTTGGAGATCAGCTCGTAGTCGTCGGTCGAGAGGATCTCGCGCAGCGGCTCCACCAGACGCCCCTGGCCACCGAGCAGCACCGGGCCGGGCAGCGGCGGCTCGGACGGCTTGTAGCGGCGGAGGGTCGGCGGGACGGGGAGGCCGGCCTGCTTGGCGATGAACGATCCGGGCAGCGAGTGGACGAACTGCGAGTACAGGCCTGCGTTGGCTGACACGGGAGTTGCTCCTTTACCGGGTGTGACTCGCACCGATGCGATCGCGCGTGGCACCGCGTGCGAGGCGTTCGAGGTTCGACAAGTAACTTACTCGCGAGTAAGAATACTCCAAAGGTCCGAACGACTCCCGGGGAGATCCGCTGTGGCAACCACATCCAACGCCCGCTCCACGACCAGCGCGCCCAAGCCGCGCTCCAGCTCGTCGAAGTCCTCCGCGAAGGGGTCCGGCGCGAAGTCGCTCCGCCCGGTCGCCATCGTCGGTGGCAACCGGATCCCGTTCGCGCGTCAGGACAAGTCCTACGCGACGGCGAGCAACCAGGACATGTTCACCGCGGCCCTCGACGGTCTGGTCAGCCGTTTCAGCCTGCAGGACGAGCGCCTCGGTCTCGTCGCGGGCGGCGCGGTCCTGAAGCACTCGCGTGACTTCAACCTGATCCGTGAGTCGGTGCTCGGGTCGGCGCTGTCGCCGTACACCCCGGCCATCGACATCCAGCACGCCTGTGGCACCGGCCTCTCGGCCGTCTCGCTCGTCGCCGACGGGATCGCCACCGGGAAGTTCGAGGCCGGCATCGGCGGTGGCGTCGACACCACCTCCGACGCGCCGATCGGTGTCTCCGAGCCGCTGCGTCGCGCACTGCTCGAGGTGAACCGCGCCAAGAGCACCGCCGATCGCGTCCGTGGCGTCCTCGCGCTGCTGCCGAAGCTCGGCATCGACATCCCCAAGAACGGCGAGCCGCGCACCGGCATGTCGATGGGTGAGCACGCCGCCATCACGGCCAAGGAGTTCGGCATCTCGCGTGCCGACCAGGACGCGCTCGCCGCGGCCAGCCACCAGAACATGGCGAAGGCGTACGACGAGGGCTTCTTCGACGACCTGATCACCCCGTTCCTCGGCCTCACCCGCGACGAGAACCTGCGCGCGGACAGCTCGGTCGAGAAGCTCGCCAAGCTCAAGCCGGTCTTCGGTGTCGGGCTCGGCGACGCCACCATGACCGCCGGCAACTCGACCCCGCTCACCGACGGTGCGTCGACCGTCCTGCTGTCGAGCGACGAGTGGGCCGCCGAGAAGAAGCTGCCGGTGCTCGCGCACCTCGTGGACGTCGAGACCGCCGCGGTCGACTACGTCAACGGCCCCGACGGCCTGCTGATGGCACCGACCTACGCGATCCCGCGTCTGCTCGAGCGCAACGGCCTGACGCTGCAGGACTTCGACTTCTACGAGATCCACGAGGCGTTCGCGTCGGTCGTGCTGTGCACGCTCGCGGCCTTCGAGTCGGAGGACTACTGCAAGGGCCGCCTCGGCCTCGACGGTGCGCTCGGGTCGATCGACCGCAGCAAGCTGAACGTGAAGGGCTCGTCGCTCGCGGCAGGTCACCCGTTCGCCGCGACCGGCGGTCGCATCGTCGCCCAGACCGCGAAGCTGCTCCACGAGAACGGCGGCGGCCGCGCACTGGTGTCGATCTGCGCCGCGGGCGGTCAGGGCGTCACCGCGATCATCGAGGGCTGACTCTCTGCCGACCCCGTCGGTGCAGGTCACAGCGGTGAAAAAAAGTTTCCTTCTGCTGTGTAACGCTCCGACGGGGGTCGGCGATATCCCGTATGGCTCCGGCCGAACTGCCAGACCCCCGACCCGGCAGTTCGGCCGGAGTTCTTCGTATCCGGGACACGGTGCTGGTGCGGTGGGCAACTTAGGGTAGCCTTCGTTCACATGGGAACCGTGTTCGGCGCCGTCGTCGCCGTGACCGATCTGTCCCCGCGCCTGCGCCGTCTGGTCTTCGACGTGCCGAAGATCGACGAGTTGCGCCTGCCCGATGCCGGTGACGACGCCGTCGGCATCTACCTGCCCGACGAGCCGCACACGGCGCCGCGGGCGATGGAGTACCGCGACGGCACCTGGGCCTACCACGACGTCGACAGCACCCCGGTCGGTCGCAACTACACGGTCCGCCGTCGCGGACCGGGACCGCGACAGATCACCGTCGACTTCGTCCTGCACGACCACGGCCCGGCCACCACGTTCGCGCGCGACGTGCGCATCGGGGACCAGGTGGTGCTGGCGCACGCCCGCAGTTGGTATCGACCGGGCCCCGGGACCGACTGGTCCCTGCTCGTGGCCGACCTCGCCGGACTGCCCGCGCTGGCCCGCATCGTCGAGGAGCTGCCCGTGGGTGCCCGGGCGACGGCCGTCGTCGAGGTCCTGCACCCGTCCGACCTCGACTGTCTGCCCGCTCGCGACGACGTCGACGTCGTCCCCGTCGTGGGTTCGGGCAACGGCCGGTGCGCGAGCGAGCTGCCCCGTCGGGTCCGTGAGTTCGTGCACCCGGCGGGACGGGGTTACTGCTGGTACGCGGGCGAGTGCGGTGCGACGCGCGAGGTCCGCAAACACCTCCGCACCGACCACGGGTTCACCGCGGACCAGTTCGACATCGTCGGGTACTGGCGCGTCGACTCCGAGGCCTGGGACCGCCGCTTCGCCGAGATCGGTGAGGAGCTGGTCGCCGTCTACACACAGGCGCTGGCCGACGGCAAGGGCGACAAGATCGCCTCGGAGGAGTTCGACCTCGCGCTCGAACGCGCGGGACTGTAGCCCCCGACGTGGCCGTGTCCGCACCCCAGCCGCAGCTGTCGACGCCCGACGTCACCCTCCGGCCCACCGACGTCGGGACTCGGTCTCGCCGTCGTCGCGCGCTCGGTGCCGTCGTGCTGGCGGTCTCTCTCGTCGCGGTGGTGATCGCGAGTCTCGCGATCGGGACGCAGCACACGGACCTCGCGACCGTGTGGCGCGCACTGACGGGCGACACCGGTGGCGACGGCTGGGTGGTGCGCGATCTCCGGGTCCCGCGCACGCTGCTGGGTCTCGTCGTGGGCTTGGCACTCGGACTGTGCGGCGCGGTGATCCAGGGACTCACCCGTAACCCGTTGGCCGACACGCAGATCCTCGGCGTGAACTCCGGGGCGGGGCTGTTCGTCGTGTCGGCGGTCGCGTTCGGTGGTGTCCGGTCGGTGACCGGGTACATCTGGTTCGCGTTCGCCGGCGCCCTGGTCGCGATGGTCGTGGTGCACCTCGTCGGGATGTCGGGGAGGTCGGCGGCCACCCCGGTGCGACTGCTCCTCGCGGGTGTCGCCATCGGTGCCGTTCTCGACGGCATCGGGTACGTCGTCCGGCTGCGCAATCCGCGCGCGTTCGACTCGATGCGGTTCTGGGACGCGGGGGCCCTCGACGGACGTGGTCTCGAGGTCGTCGCGACCGTGACCCCGTTCGTGGTGGTCGGTGCCGCGCTGTGCGTCTGGGTCGGGCGGTCGCTGAACGCCGTGGCGCTCGGTGACGACCTGGCCGCCGCGATGGGGCAGGACGTCGTTCGGACCCGACTCGTCGGCCTCGTCGCCGTGACACTGCTCGCGGGAGCGGCCGTCGCCGCGGCCGGGCCGATCGGGTTCGTCGGTCTGATGGTCCCGCACGCGGTGCGGTGGTTCACCGGACCGGACTGGCGGTGGATCTGCGGCTACAGCGCTCTCGCGGCGCCGGTGTTGCTCCTCGCCGCCGACGTCGTCGGCCGTGTCGTCATCGCGCCCGCGGAACTGCCGGCGGGGATCGTCACCGCGTTCCTCGGTGCGCCCGTGCTGATCTGGTTGATCCGTCGTGTCGGGACGGACCGGCGATGACCGTCTTGGACCGCGCACGGTCACCGCGCCCGGCGTCGCCCGCGGCGGACGGGACGGGTCCGCGCACCCTGCTCATCCGACGCGGCGGCTGGTTGTCGATGCGTGTACGGGCCCGCACGGTGGTCGTGGTCGCCGGCCTCGTCCTGATCGCACTCGTGGCGGCGGTCGTCGCGCTGGGCGTCGGTGAGTACCGGGTGGACCCGGCGACCGTGCTGTCCGTCCTCACCGGCCAGAACACGGGATTCGACTCGGTGGTGGTCCTCGAGTGGCGGATGCCGCGCATCCTGCTCGCGCTCGTGCTCGGGGCGGTGTTGGGGATGTCCGGCGCGATCTTCCAGGCGCTGACCCGCAACCCGCTGGGCAGTCCCGACATCATCGGGTTCGGGATCGGCGCCTACACAGGGGCTCTCGTCGCGCTGGCGGTGTTCGGTGGCGGCTACTACCTGATGGCCGGCGGCGCGATCGTCGGCGGGATGATCACGGCCGTCGCCGTCTACGCGCTGGCCTACCGGTCCGGCGTTGCGGGGTTCCGACTCATCGTCGTGGGCATCGCGGTGAGCGCGGTGCTGAACTCGGTCAACCAGTGGATCGTCATCACGATCGACCTGAAGCAGGCGATCACCGCCTCGGTCTGGTCGCAGGGCACCCTCTCCGGTGTCGAGTGGACGCAGCTCCTGCCGGTGGCCGTGTGCAGTGCGGGGGCGATCGTGGCGGTGTGCGCACTCGGGTCGCAGTTGGCCGTCCTGCAGATGGGCGACGACGCGGCGGGCGCGCTCGGGGTGCGCGTGGAACGCGTCCGGCTGGCCTATCTGGTCGTCGGGGTCGTGCTGGTGGCGGTCGCGACCGCCGCAGCGGGCCCCATCTCGTTCGTGGCACTCGCGGCCCCGCAGCTCGCACGCCGGTTGTCGGGGGCGGCCGGTGTCGGACTGGTCGGCTCGGCGGCGATGGGTGCGGTGCTGCTGCTGGTGAGTGATCTCGTGGCGCAGACGGTCCTCGCCCCGACGCAGCTGCCGGTCGGTGCCGTCACCGTGTGCGTCGGCGGTCTCTACCTGGTGTGGCTGCTGATCACGCAGGTACGGAGAGGACGCGGATGAACGAGAGTGCGCCGACACTGGGCGCCCGGGACCTCGTGCTCGGCTACGGCGGGAGGACCATCGTCGACGGGCTGTCGGTCGACATCGCGCCCGGTGCCGTCACCGCCATCGTCGGCCCGAACGCGTGCGGCAAGTCGACCCTGCTGCGCGGCCTCTCGCGGCTGCTGACCCCGACGCGGGGACAGGTGGTCCTCGATGGCCGCGACATCTCCGCGCTGAAGACCAAGGACGTCGCGCGCCGGCTGGGGTTGCTCCCGCAGACGTCCATCGCCCCCGAGGGCATCACCGTCGCCGACCTGGTCGCGCGCGGACGTTTCCCGCACCAGCGGGTGCTGCGGCAGTTCTCCCGCGACGACGAGCGCGCCGTGACGGACGCCATGGCCGCCACCGGCGTCGACGCACTGGCGGGCCGTCCGGTCGACGAGCTGTCGGGCGGTCAGCGACAACGGGTCTGGGTGGCGATGGTGCTGGCGCAGCAGACGCCCGTCATCCTGCTCGACGAACCGACGACGTTCCTGGACATCGCCCATCAGATCGAGCTCCTCGACCTGTTCGGTCGGCTCAACCGCTCGCAGGGGTCGACGATCGTCGCGGTGCTGCACGACCTCAACCACGCCTGCCGCTTCGCCGACGTCGTCATCGCGATGAAGGACGGCGCGATCGTCGCGCAGGGTGCCCCCGCGGACGTCATCACGGCGGACCTCGTCGAGGACGTATACGGCTTGCCGTGCCGGATCATCGACGACCCGGAGAGCCACACCCCGTTGGTGATCCCCCGCGTCTCCCGCTGATCTCGGGGTTTTCGGTGTCCGAGCGTCCCCGTACGGTGCGACTCATGGACCCCGACATCGTCCGCGGGCTGCTCGACGCCGAGCGCGCCGAGGCGACGGCGCTGCTTGCGTCCATGCGCGCCCGGTTGACCGCCGTCGTCGACGCCGCGGTGGACGAACACGCCGACGACGAACACGACCCGGAGGGCTCGACCCTCGCGTTCGAGCGGGGACAACTCGTGTCCCAGATCGAGCGATCGTCCCGGCGTCTGAGCGAGATCGACGCGGCCGTCGCCCGGCTCGACGACGGGACCTATGGCCGGTGCGTGCGCTGTGAGGGTGAGATCTCCGAGGTGAGGCTCGAGGCGATCCCCGCCACCGAGGTCTGCATCACATGCGCCGGCCGCCGCTGATGTCACACTTCCGGTGACCTGTCTCGTCCTCCCTGTGTAGGTGGACGCTCACGACGAGATGAGGATCGGGAATGCGTGTCGCGGTGGCCGGTGGGACCGGGTTGATCGGACGGATGGTGTGCGACGCGGTCGCCGCCGGTGGTGACGAGGCGGTGGTCCTCGCGCGCTCGGTCGGCGTGGACGTGGTGGGCGGCGACGGGCTCGACGCGGCGCTCGTCGGCGTCGACGCGGTGATCGACGTGACGAACGTGACGACGCTGAAGCGGTCGGAGTCGATCGCGTTCTTCGAGACCGCGACGCGGAATCTGCTCGCCGCGGAGGAACGGGCAGGGGTCGCGCACCACGTGCTTCTCTCGATCGTCGGTGTCGACCGAGTCGACTGGGGCTACTACGCCGGCAAGGTCCGTCAGGAGGAGCTCTGCGCGGCGTCGTCGGTGCCGACGACGGTGCTGCGCGCCACGCAGTTCCACGAGTTCGCCGACCAGATGCTGGCGCGCGGTGGACCGGTCGCGATGGTGCCGAGGATGCGGAGCCAGCCCGTCGCGGCGCGAGAGGTCGCCGCCGAGTTGGTCCGGCTGGCCCGCGGCGAGGCGCGCGGCCTCGTACCGGAGATGGCGGGCCCGGAGGTGCTCGAGATGCCGGACATGGTGCGGCGGCTGCTCCGGGCACGGGGTCGTCGGACGCCGGCCATCGGCATCCGTCTTCCCGGTGCCGCCGGGAAGGGCATGGCGCACGGAGGGCTGCTGCCCGAGCACGACGGCCCGCGGGGGCGGGAGACCTTCGCACAGTGGCTGACCGCGGCGTCGTCGTGACCGATCGGCAGGGCGAGCTCGCCGCGGTCTACGACGCCGTCCGGCCCCGGCTCATCCGTATCGCCTACGCGATCCTCGGCAGCCACGCCGAGGCCGAGGACGTCGTCGCGGACTGCTGGATCCGGCTCGTCGAGTCGGACCGGAAGGAGTCGGTCGCCGACGTCGAGGCGTGGTCGACGGTCGTCGTGTCCCGGGCCGCGTTGGACACCCTGCGGTCGGCGCGACGACGTCGGGAGGAGTACGTCGGGCCGTGGCTGCCGGAACCCGTGGTCACGCACGCGACTCTCGACGACCCCGCTGACCGCGTGACCCTCGACGACCAGGTGAGCTACGCGCTGCTCGTGGTGCTGGAGACGTTGAGCCCGGCCGAACGGACCGTCTGGGTGCTGCACGACCTGTTCGGCATGCCGTTCCCCGAGGTGGCGGAGACGGTCGGGCGGACACCCGCGGCCGTCCGGCAGCTCGCGACGCGAGCGCGAGCACACGTGGCCGCCGGGGCGCCGCGGGTGACGGTCACTGCCGCGCAACATGATTCCGCCGTCCGGGGATTCCTGTCGGCCGCGCTCGAGGGAGACATGGCCGCATGTCTCGCCGCCCTGGACCCGGACGTGGTGCTCACCAGCGACGGTGGCGGCAAGGTCAGCGCAGCCCGCCGGCCCATCGTCGGTGCCGACAAGGTCATGCGTTTCCTCTTCGGGATCCTCGCGACGCGGGTCGCCGCGAACGAGCTGACCCCGATCGCGGTGAACGGCCGGCTCGCCGTGGCCGCGGTCCGCGACGGCAGGGTCGACAGCGTGATCAGCCTGACGCTGGACGGCGACCGCATCACCCGCGTCGACATCGTCCGGGCGCCCGACAAACTCCCCGCCCCGTAGACCCCCCCGCCCCGTACACCAGGGTCACTCCGTCAGCGCGGGCTCCGCGGCCGGGGCCGCGGCGGCACCGACCTTGTTCACGCGGATGAGGGCCAACGACGCGACGAGGGCCAGCGCGACCACCACGATGGCCGCCTGGAACGCGTGTTGCTGTCCGGCGACGAAGATCTCGGCCTGCCCGGCCGCCGTTCGTGCGGCAGGACCCAGGTCGGCGCCGCGCGATTCCGCGGCGTGCGCGAAGACGGTCCCGAAGACGGCGAGACCGATGGCACCGCCGACCTGTTGGCCCGTGTTGAGCAGCGCGGAGGCCAGACCGGTCTCGTGCGGTGCGACGCCGTTGACCGCCGTCATGGTCAGCGGTACGAAGCTGCACCCCATGCCCAGGCCGAGCAGCAGCAGGCAGCCGAGGAACGGCCAGTAGCTGCTGTCGACCCCGAGCCGGGTGAACGCGACCATCGCGACGAGGGCCAGGATCGGACCGACCGTCAGGAACGGACGGACACCGATGCGGGGGATGAGCCGCCGGACCACCACGATCGACATGACCATGATCGTCGTCGGCATGGGCAGGAAGCCGAGGCCGGTCTCGAACGGGGTCCAGCCGTGCACGTTCTGCAGGTACTGGGCCATGAAGTAGAACGTCGTGAACAAGGCCCCCGCGAGGAACAGCATGATGAGGTAGGACCCCGTGCGGTTGCGGTCGGCGAAGACGTGGAACGGCATCAGCGGGTGACTCGTCCGGTGCTCGACGACGACGAAGGTCGCCAGCAGCGCCGCGGCGATCACAAGGGTGACGACGGTGGTCGTCGATCCCCAGCCGTCGTCGGCGGCCTTGGTCAGGCCGTAGACGAGGATCGACATCCCCGCGGTGACCGAGATCGCCCCGGGCAGATCGAGTTTCGTCCCCGAACCCTGCGACTCGGCGAGCACCCGCGGTGCCAGGACGAGGACGAGGATGCCGATCGGTGCGTTGATGAACAGAGCCCACCGCCAGCTGGCGTAGTCCGTCAGCACCCCGCCGAGCAACAGGCCGAGGGCGCCGCCGGACGCGGCCATGGCCGCGAACACCCCGAACGCACGGGCACGCGCCTTCGGTTCGGTGAACGTGGTGGCGAGCAGCGCGAGCGCCGTGGGCGCGGCGATGGCGCCGCCGGCGCCCTGGGCCGCCCGGGCGATGATCAACATGGCCTCGCCGGTGGCGAATCCGCCCACGAGCGATGCCGCCGCGAAGAGCCCGACGCCGATCATGAACATCTTCCGACGCCCGTACAGGTCGCCGATCCGGCCGCCGAAGAGGAGGAGTCCGCCGAAGGCGAGCGAGTACGCGGTGACGACCCAGGTGAGGTTCGCCGCCGAGAAGTCGAGGTCGGTGCGGATGCTGGGCAGCGCGACGTTCACCACGGTGGCGTCGAGCACCACCATGAGTTGTGCGACGCAGATGACGGCGAGGGCGATCCCGCCGTTCCGGTTCGGTGAGGTGTCTGTGGGCTCAGTCATCGGTGTCTTTCGGGTGAGGGGCGGAGGGGCGCGCGGGGAGCCCGAGCACCGGTCGCAGGACGGTGGTGACGATCTGTTCGGCGTAGTCGCGGCCGGCGGGTCGGCCGGTCGTGAGGGCGCGGTGCAGCATCAGTGACGGCAGCAGGCTCGCCGCGATGGCGACGTCGACTCCCGCGTCGAGTTCGCCACGGCGCCGTGCCCGTTCGAGGATCTCGGTCAGTCGCGCGATGCGGGGTTCGGTGAAGCGTGTCCGGAAGGCCTCGAGCAGATCGGGTTCGCGCGACAACGCGGAGCACACGCTGGCCATCACCTCGATCAGCCGCTGCGACTGCGGGCTGCAGGACACGGCGGCCATCTGCTCGA
Organism: Williamsia serinedens; assembly: GCF_024171725.1. Classification (GTDB taxonomy): domain Bacteria; phylum Actinomycetota; class Actinomycetes; order Mycobacteriales; family Mycobacteriaceae; genus Williamsia_A; species Williamsia_A serinedens. The sequence goes on along the minus strand of NZ_JAMTCG010000002.1, from coordinate 81,180 downwards.
TGTCGTCGTCGAGGCTCCCCGTGTCGATGGTGCCGCTGACCGGCTTGAGCGTCGCCATGGCGTCGATGACGAGATCGGCCTTGCCGGCCCACCGTCGATAGACCGTGGCCTTGCCGACGCCTGCTTCGGCGGCGACACCCTCCATGGTCAGACGGTCGTAGCCGGTTCGGACGAGGAGCTCGATCGCCGCATCCATGATCGCTGCGTCACGGCTCGGGTCCCGCGGGCGACCGCGTGGCAGGTCCGTCGACGCGGGGGAGGTGGACGACACCGGGACGACACTACATGAAACGAGACGGGCTCGTATCGTATGGTGGGCTCCCGCCTCGGGGCGTCGACGCCGGCCGGCCCCGTGACATGGCGGTTAGCGTGGAGGGATGCCGTACCTGGGTCTCATCACCGTCCTCGTGATGATCGCTGCGCTGGTCGACATCGTCGGCAGCGACGAGTCCGCCATCCGCGGTCTGCCGCGATCGGGATGGATCCTGCTCGTGGTCGCGGTCCCGCTCGTCGGGTCGGTGGTGTGGGTCATCGCAGGCCGGCCGCGCGCGGCATTCTCGGGTCGGGTCGCCGGTGACGTCCCCGACGAGCCGAAGGGTCGCGTCGAGGACCCGGACGCCGAGGCCGAGTTCCGCCGGCAGGTCCGTGAACGCGCCGAGGAGCAACGTCGCCGCGCCGAGACCGAACGGCGCGACCAGGAGTCCTGATGCACTGTGCCGGCACTTGACCGCCGACGGCCGCCGCTGTTGGCTGACGGAAGGTGACTCGCGCCCGGCCGCTTCGTCGTCCGGTTCCCCAGTGCGCGAGAGATGAGATGGAGATCCACCGCCCGAGAGGGTGAACCCGCACCGGACGCGTCGGCGTCGTGACGACGGCGCCGCACTCAGGTACCTCGCTCTGTGGCGCGCCCACGTCGAACGGACCGAAAACCGTGTGCGTCGGGGCGATCCCGGTCGCCCGTGCGCACCCCTCCGCCTCCGCGAGGGACACACGGACTGTCCCGCGTGTGACGGAGAGCTGCTCGACGACTCGCGCCTTCGGCTCGAGCGTCTCATCCGGAACGGCGGCCGACGGCGGCACCGGCTCGCTGTCGAGGTGCAGCGCCTCGACGAGCGGTACCGCGAGGTCACGACAGAGATCGCCGCCCTCCCCACGCTGCCGTGGTGGAACCGTCGGATGCCGTGGCGCTGACGCCGGACCTGTCGTCGGATTGACGACATCGCCATCATCAGTCGTACGCATGAACAACGACCGGGTTACGCTGTCCGTCGCATTCGTCCGACTGGAGGGGTTCCCGTGCCGTATCTCGGTCTCATCGTCCTGGTGGTCATGATCGCCGCCCTGATCGACATCGTGAGCAGCGACGACGCCCTCGTCCGCGGACTGCCCCGGTGGGCGTGGCTGTTGCTCGTCATCGTCCTGCCGCTCGTCGGCTCGGTGGTGTGGTTCGTCGCCGGTCGGCCCGTCGCCGGGTTCTCGGGACGCGTCGGCCGTGACCGCCCTGGCCAGGCGTCGGCGATGGGCTTCCCCGAGTACGACCACCCGGGCCGCTTCGTCCCGCAGGACCCCGAGGCCGACGCGGCGTTCCTCAAGCAGGTCCGCGAGCGCGCGGAAGCCCAGCGCAGGCAAGGTGAGATCGAACGGCGGCGACGCGTGGAGCGCGAACGCGGGCAGTGATCGCGCGCGCCTCGCGCTCGTGGCTGATCGCGATCCCATGGGGCATCCTGGCGATCGGTGCGGCAGCGATCGTGGGAGCCGCGTCGACCGCCACGATCGGGGCGACGGATCTCGGATGCTCGAAGACCGGGACCACCGGCCACGACGGCTTCTCGTGTGGTGACCCGATCACCGAGCTCGTCGACTGGTGGCCGTTCGTGGTGATGGGTCTGTCGCTTGCCGGCCCACCGTTCGTCGCGGCGGTCGTCCGTCGCCCGTGGGTGTCGTGGGTCTCCGTCGTCGTCCTCGCGGGCGCCGGCGTCTGGGGTGTCGGGCACTGGACGTCGCACTGGCTCACCCTGGTCGTCGGGCTGGCGCTCGCGATCCTCGGTGCCGTGGTCGCAATCGCGCACACGTTGGGGCTCAGGGCGTCGCGGTGAGGTACCCGCCGCCGTGGCCGAACCACTCGAGGGCCTTGTGTTCCACACCGTCGTCGGTGCGGATGACGTCGAGGACCAGACCGGGCGAACCACCGCGGTAGGCGTCGGCGCCGGCGACGATCACCATCCCCCCGTCCTCGGCGATGAAGACCCGGCCCGGGGTCCCGCCGTAGACGCTGCGCGAGACGTGCGACTCGACGATCCGCAGGCGCTCACCGCGGAAGAAGGTGTAGGCGTTGGGATACGGGTCCTGCAACGCCCGCACCGACCGCTCGATCTCCTGCGCCGGCAGACGCCAGTCGACGAGACTGTCCTGCTCGGAACGCTTGTGGAAGAAGGTGCGCTCGGCCAGGTTCTGCGGTGTCGGTGTCGCCGTACCCGATTCGAGTCGGTCGAGCGCGTCGAGCAGGACCTCCGGGATCAGGTCGATGGTGGCGCGGACCAGGCCGGGACCGGTCGACGTGTCGGTGATCGGGACGGCCCGCTGCGAGATGATCCCGCCGGTGTCGAGGTCGTCGTCCATCATGTGCGCGGTCAACCCGGTCTCCGACGCGCCGCTGATGAGCGCCCAGATCACCGGCGAGAAGCCGGTGAACCGGGGGAGCAGCGAGTCGTGCAGGTTGAGGGTGCCGTGGGCCGGGATCGTGAACAACTCGGGCGGCAGCCACGTGCGCCAGTTGTTGGCGACCATCACGTCGGGGGCGAGTTCGGCGACCCGGGCGGTCAACGCCTCGTCGGGACGCTTGGCCAGATGGACGTCCACGCCGGCGTCGCGGGCGAGATCCTCGACAGAATCCGCCCAGATCGACTCGTAGGCATGGTCACTCGGCGGATGCGTCACCACCAGGACGACCTCGTGTCGTGACGCGAGCAGCGTCTCGAGGGTCTTGTGGCCCCAGGTCTGGTAGCCGAGCATGACGACGCGCATGTGTCCCTCCGAGCCCGGGGGCCCCGCGACCCGGTGTTTTGGTTAGGCTTACCTTTGATACCATCGCCACCGTTCGAGGTTCAACCGCGCCCTCCCCGGCCGCGGTCCGCCACACGAGAGGCAAAAGCGATGTCGGGCAACCCCTTCGACGACGCCGACGGCACCTTCGTCGTCCTGGTCAACGACGAGGGGCAGCACTCGCTGTGGCCCACCTTCGCGGACGTCCCGGCCGGATGGACCACGGTGTTCGGGGGTCCGGAGGGCTCGTCGCGCGACGACTGCCTCGAGTACGTGACCACCGCGTGGACCGACCTGCGACCGCGGTCGCTGGTCGAGCAGATGGCCGAGTGACGTCGAACGCCCCGGCCGCGTCGCCGATCACGGGCGGGTGGGTGCTGCGCCGGACGGTCCGCCGCACTGTACGGTGGCTGGTCCCCGGGTCGACGCTGATCGCCGCGCACCAGATGTGCGAGGTCGCCGTCCCCGTCCTCATCGGCATCATCGTCGACCGGGCGGTGACGTCGGGTTCGTACCCGTCGATCGTCACGTGGATCGCCGTCCTCGCCGCCGTCTTCATCGTGCTCACCACCGTGTACCGCCTCGGTGCGCGGATGCTGATGACCGGTATCGCGCAGGAATCGCACTGGCTCCGTGACGAGTTGAGTGCGCGAGCCCTGCACCCGGGTGGTCTGCCGTCCGCGTCGACGACAGGCACCCCGTACAGCGCGGGTGAACTGCTGTCGATCTCCACGACCGACGCCGACAACACCTCGTATGTGATCGATTACGTCCCCCGCGTCACCGGTGCGGTGGTCGCGACCGTCGCGTGCGGTGTCGTGCTGCTCACCATCGACATCCCGCTCGGCGTGATGGTGCTCGTCGGCATCCCGCTGGTGGTCGCGGGGCTGCAGCTGACCGCCCCGATGATCGCGCGACGCGTAGAGGTCCAGCAGGAGACGGTCGGTGCCACATCGGGATTGGCGACAGACCTCGTCAGCGGACTGCGGCCCCTGCAGGGCCTCGGGGCGACCGGTGCGGCGTCGGCCCGTTATCGCCGCTCGTCGCGAGTCGCGCTCGCCGCGGCCCTCCGCGCGGCTCGCATCCAGAGCGTGCACATGGGGTTGTCGGCCGCGGTCGGTGCCCTGGCCGCGATGGCGGTGGCGGTGGTCGCGGTGTTCGTCGCCATCGACGGGGACGCGACCATCGGCGAGCTCATCACGGTGATCGGCCTCGCGCAGTTCCTCATCGAGCCCTTCTCCCTCCTCGCGATCGTCCCGAGCTGGGTCGCCGAGGCACGGGCGAGCGCGAATCGTGTGGCCCAGGTGCTTGCCGTCGACCCGCCCGAGACCACGACGGGCGCGGTGTCGGCGCCCGGATCGGGACAGCGCGGTGGGCTGACCCTGCGCATCGACGACCCGGACCGGGGGATCGACCTCACCGTCGACGCGGCGCCCGGCGAGATGCTCGGGGTGCTCGCACCGTCCGCGCGCGACGCGGTCGCGGTGGTCGACGCGCTGTCCGGCGCAATGGACGGGCCCGGGTACGCCGTCGCGGTCGGCGGCGTCCCGACGGCGTCGATGTCGGTGGGGGAGCGGAGTCGTCGCCTCGTGGTCGCACCGCACGACGCGCACGTGTTCACCGGCACCCTCGGCTCGAACATCGACTGGATGGGCGGCGCGGACGGGCTCGGTGACGCACCCGCGCTCGACGCGGTGCTCGCCGCGTCCGCAGCCGACGACGTTGTCGCCGTGCACCCCGGCGGTCTCGCCCACCCGGTGGCCGAACGCGGGGCGAGCTTGTCTGGCGGCCAGCGGCAACGACTCGCACTGGCGCGTGCCCTGCTCGCCGCTCCCGACGTGCTCGTGCTGCACGACCCGACCACGGCGGTCGACGCGGTCACCGAACACACCATCGCGCAGGGGATCCGGTCGATCCGGTCGGGTGGTGGGGCGACCACCGTCGTCGTCGCCAGCTCGCCTGCACTCCTCGCGGCGGCCGACCGCGTCGTCCTGGTGGTCGACGGCACCGTCGTGGCGTCCTCGACCCACGCCGAACTCGCCACCACCGACGCCCGCTACCGCGAGGCGGTGGCGCGGTGACCGTCCCGGACGTGACCCCCGTCCTGCCCGTCGCGGAGTGGCGGCGGACCCTGCGCTGGTTCACCGACGACCTGCGCCGTCGCCCCGGACTCCTCGCGGCCACCGTCGCCACCGGGTTCGTTGCCGCGGGCCTCTCGGTCGTCCCGGTCTACGTGCTCGGTGTCCTCGTGGACCGTGTCCGCGACGGCGCATCGGCCGGCGAGATCATCGGACCGGCCGTGCTGATCGCGGTGACCGCACTGCTCGGTGGGCTCGGGACGGGGGTGTCGGGCTATCTCGTCCAACGTCTCGGTGAACAGACCCTCGCCGACCTCCGTGAGACCGTTCTCGACCGAGCGCTGCGACTGCCGATCGGTGTCGTCGACGCGGCCGGTCGCGGTGACCTGTTGTCGCGTGTCGGCGCGGACGTCGGCGCGGTGACCCGTGCCGTCTCGCAGGTGTTGCCGACGATGATCAACGCGTTCTTCCTCGGTGTGCTGACGCTGGTCTCGATGACCGGGATCGACTGGCGCCTCGGGCTGGCCGGCGCGCTGAGCGTCCCGGCCTACGTCATGGCGCTGCGCTGGTACCTGCCCCGATCGGCGCCGATGTACCGCGACGAACGCATGGCCATCGCCGCCCGCGCACAGTCGATGGTCGAGTCGCTGCAGGGTCTGCCGACCATCGCCGCCTACGAGCGGCACGACCACCACCGCGACCTGATCCACACGTCGTCCGCCCGTGCCCGCGACATCTCGATCGGTGTGTTCCGACAGTTCACGCGGTTCGTCGGTCGGGTGAACCGCGCCGAGTTCATCGGTCTTACAGCCATCCTCGTCGTCGGGTTCGCGCTCGTCCGTGACGACGCGGTGACGGTCGGAGCGGTCACGGCGGCGGCGCTGCTGTTCCACCGACTGTTCAACCCCATCGGCGCGCTGATGTTCGACTTCGACGAGATCCAGGCGGCCGCGGCCAGCCTGTCGCGCCTCGTCGGTGTGTGCGACATCCCGGACGCGTCGCCGGCCCGGGTGGGCGAACCGAGTGACTCCCGCGTCGTCGTCGACGCGGTCTGCCACTCGTACGTCTCGGGCCGGCCTGTGCTGCACGACATCTCGCTGACACTGGAGCCGGGCACCCGGACGGCGCTGGTCGGGTCGACCGGGGCGGGGAAGACGACACTCGCCGCCGTCGTGGCCGGGACACTGCGCCCCGGGTCGGGGTCGGTGCGGGTCGGCGGTGTGGCGCCGTCGGACCTGCCGCCGGACACGGTGGGACGCCATGTGGTCACGGTGACGCAGGAGGTGCACGTGTTCGCGGGCCCCCTCGTCGACGACCTGGTGCTCGCCGCCCCCGACGCCGACCGCGACGCGGTGTGGCGGGCTCTCGACGTGGTCGGCGCCCGGGAATGGGTCACCGCCCTGCCCGAGGGGCTCGACACCCGTGTCGGCGAGGGCGGACTCGCGCTCACCGCCGCGCAGAGTCAACACATCGCGCTCGCCCGTGTGGTCCTGGCCGACCCGTCGGTGGTCGTCCTCGACGAGGCGACGGCAGAGGCCGGCAGTGCCAGCGCCCGCGAACTCGAGGACGCGGCCCTGGCCGCGACCGAGGGCCGGACCACCCTGGTGGTCGCCCATCGGCTGACGCAGGCGGCTCGCGCGGACGCGATCGCCGTGATGGAGCACGGCCGCATCGTCGAGTACGGGACGCACGCCGAGCTCGCCGACCGCCGAGGCGGTCGCTACGCACGTCTCTGGGCGGCGTGGACCGACCACGGGGTGGCAGCAGGACAGTAAGGATAGGCTAGCCTTACCCCATGCAGATCGCGGATGTGCTGGCCCGTCTCGACGAGTGGAACGACCGGTCGCAGCCGGCGACACGATCGACGGTCCCGGACCTCCTCCGCCGGCAGATCGTGGCCACCCCCGACGCGGTCGCGGTGGTCGACGAGACCCACACCTTGACGTACGCAGACCTGGGTGAGCGGGTCGAGGACCTCGCGGCGCACCTGCGCGCGGCGGGCGTCGGCGCCGAGGACGTCGTCGCGATCGGCATGCACCGCAGCGCCGAGATGGTGGTCGCGGTGCTCGCCACGATGGTCGCCGGGGGTGCGTTCGTCCCCGTCGACGCGAGCTGGCCGCAGCAGCGACGGATGCGCACCGCGAGGGACGCCCGCATCGTGCACGCCCTCGTCGGGCAGCACGACGCCGGGGACTGGGAGGTGTCGACGACCACGGTCGACCTCGCGCACTGGACGATCCGCGAGCGGCCCGCCGAGGATCTAGCGACCGTCGACGGTGCCCGTCTCGCCTACATCGTGTTCACCTCGGGATCCACCGGTACCCCGAAGGGGTCGATGATCCGGCACGAGGCGATCTGCGAACGGCTCCGGTGGCAGCGCGACGAGATCCTGCACTTCGGGACCGACGACGCGTCGCTGTTCAAGGCGCCGTTGGCCTTCGACATCGCGATCAACGAGATCCTGCTGCCGCTCGTGTCGGGGGGACGGGTCGTGGTGGCGCGTCCGGACGGGGAGCGCGACCCCGAGTACCTGCTGGACACGATCGCGCGCCACGGCGTCACGTTCGTCTACCTGGTGTCGTCGATGCTCGACGCGCTGCTCGAACTCGACGGGCCCGCCGGCGGGTCCCCGTCGCTGTCCGGCTCGTCGCTCCGGGGTCTGCGCCACGTCTGGTGCGGCGGGGAGGTGCTCACCCCCGACCTGTTCCGCCGGTTCCGGGCCCACCTCGACACGACGCTCTACCACGGATACGGACCGGCCGAGGCGACGATCGGTGTGTCGCATGTGATCTACCGCGACGTCGCCGAGCGGATCGCGACGTCCATCGGATCGCCGAACCCCCACACGCAGCTCTATGTCCTCGACGAGGACCTCCGCCCGGTCGGCCCCGGTGTGGGTGGTGAGCTGTACGCAGCAGGGTTCCTGCTCGGCCGGGGGTACGTCGGCGCGCCGGGACTCACCGCGTCCCGGTTCGTCGCGAACCCGTTCGACGACACCGGGTCTCGGATGTACCGCACCGGCGACCTCGCGCGGTGGACCGAGGACGGGGCACTGGAGTTCCTCGGGCGGGCGGACAACCAGGTCAAGATCCGTGGCCGCCGGATCGAACTGGAGGAGATCGAGTCGGTCGTCGCCGACCACCCGCAGGTGCGGTCTGCGGCGGTGATCGTGCGGGACTCCACCCTCGTCGCCTTCGTGACGACCACCGCCCGCGGCCCCGCGGACGACGCCGCGGGGATCTCCGCGTGGGCCGCCGACCGGCTCCCGGAGTACATGGTGCCCGGCGAGATCCACCTGCTCGACGCGATGCCGACAACCACGAACGGCAAGGTCGACCGCACAGCACTGACCGCCCGCGCCCGCGAAGCGGGGGGCCGACGGGCCGCACCGGTGGTCGCACCGACGACGGCGCGAGAGTCGGTGCTGTGCCGCGTGTTCGCCGACGTGCTGGACCGGTCCGAGGTCGGGGTCGACGACGACTTCTTCGCCGCCGGCGGCGACAGCATCGTGGCCATCCGGGTGGTCGGGCGATTGCGGGCGCAGGGCTACGCGCTGCGCCCCCGCGAGATGTTCGCCCACCGCACTCCGCGGGCGCTGGCCCCCATGCTGGTCGAACTCGACGTGACCGCCGATCGGCAGGCCGTGCCACAGGAGGGGCCCGTCGGCCCCACTCCCATCACCGCCTGGCTCGACGAGATCGCAGGCGACGCCGACGTCCTGTCGGGCTTCGCCCAGGGGATCGTGCTCACCACCCCGGAGGGGTTGACCGAATCCGACCTCCGGGCAGTCGTGACGGCTGTGGTCGAGCGGCACGGAATGCTGCGCGCGTCGACGGACGGACACGCTGCGGCGATGACGGTGCCGGAGTCCGTCGGCGCCCCCGAGGTCGTCGTGCTCCCGACATCCGCCGCCCCGCACCGTGATGCGGCGGTCCGGTCGGCGTGGGAGGACGCCCGGACCCGTCTCGACCCGACCGTCGGGCGGATGCTCGTCGTCGTCTGGCTGCGAGACCACCAACTGCTCGTCGTCGTCGGGCACCACGTCGTCGTCGACGGCATCGCGCTGCGCGTCGTCGCCGAGGACCTCGCGGCCGCCCACGCCGCCCTCCGCGGCCGCGGCTCCGCCGTCCTCGCGGAGGTCCCTGTCTCCTTCCGTGACTGGGCGGCCCGTCTGCGGACCGCGGCCGCCGACGGCGTGTTCGCGTCGGAGACGGCGCACTGGCAAGCGGTCGCCCGCGGTGCAGAGGAACCGCTCGGCGACCGTCCGCTCGACCCGACGGTCGACACCGTCGCCACCGAACGGCGGCTCGTCGTCGAGCTGGACCCCTCCGACACCGACCGGCTCCTCTCCGTCGTCCCGGACGCGATCCACGGACGCGCCGACGACGCGATGATCGCCGCACTGGCGCTGGCGGTGCTCCGCTGGCGCTCCGAGCGCGGCATCGCCCTCGGTGACGATGAGGTGCTGCTCGAACTCGAGGGGCACGGCCGCGAGGCCGACGCCGTCGACCCCGACGGGGGCATCTCCGGACCCACCGACCTCTCGCGGACCGTCGGGTGGTTCACCACGCTGTTCCCCGCGAGGGTCACCGTGGACAGCGCCGCCGGGATGGGCTCGATTGTCCGCTCGGTGAAGGAGCAGCTCCGCCGGACGCCCTCGCACGGTGTGGGTTACGGCGTTCTCCGACACCTGGCGGGCGCCGACATCGCGTGCGCCCCGCAGGTGTTGTTCAACTACCTCGGTCGTTTCTCTCTCGATGCACCCGACCGGACGCCGTGGTCGATCGTGTCCGTCGACTCCTCCGCGGTGTGGGAGGACCGGGCCGCGACGATGCCGCTCCCGCGGCTGATCGAGGTCAACGCCGAGGCGGTCGACCGTGCCGACGGGCCCCGGCTGCGCGCCGTGATCAGTTGGCCCGCAGGCGCGGTCGGCGCGGGTGCGGTCGAGCGGCTCGCCGAACTGTGGACCCAGGCGCTCCGGGCGATCGCCGCCGACCCCACGGTGACCGGCCACACGCCGTCGGACTTCCCGCTGGTCTCTCTCACCGACGACGACATCCGTGACATCGAGTCACGCTTCCCGGCGGTGCAGACGGTGCTGCCGTTGACCCCGGTGCAGCAGGGGATCTGGTTCCGCTCGACGTACGAGGCCGACCACGACCCCTACGTGGTGCAGCAGATCGTCGACGTCCACGGTGACCTCGACCGGGTCCGGTTCCGTGCCGCGATCGACGGCGTGGTGCGACGCCACCAGGCGTTGTCGATGGCCGTCGTCGCGACCTCGGACGGCACGCCGGTCGCCGTGATCGCCCCCGTCCCGCCGACCGAGGTCCGCTGGATCGACGGCGACGCGGTCACGGACGTCGACGCCGTGGCCGACGAGGAGCGGGATCGCGGCTTCGTGCTCGAGAAGGCGCCGCTCATGCGGTTCGCGATGGTCTCCCACACCCCCGAGCGGCACACGATGGTGCAGACGGTCCACCACATCGTCGCCGACGGGTGGTCCGTACCGATCGTCCTCGACGACATCGCCGCCGCCTACCGCGACGGGTCGACGGGGGTGTCCCCGGCGCGCATCGACCGCCACCTGGAGTGGCTCGGCCGTCGGGACGTCCCCGCCGACCGCGCGGCGTGGGCGCAGTACCTCGACGGTCTGGACGCGCCCACACGCATCGCCTCCGCCGACGGGCCCGGCGTCGAGCCGAACCGGGGCGACGAACGCCACGGCCGTCGCACGGTGCGGTTCGACGGGGACGTCGCCGGGACGGCGCGGTCCGTCGGGGTCACCCCGAGTGCGATCGTCACGGCCGCCTGGGCGATCGTCCTGGGCCGTGTCAGCGGGACCGCCGACGTCACGTTCGCGTCGGCGGTGTCCGGGCGTGGTGGCGACCTCGCCGGCGTCGACGACATCGTCGGCATGCTGGTGAGCACGGTGATCACCCGCGTCCGGGTCGATCCCGGGACGTCCGTCGCGGACACGGCGCGTGCTCACGCGGCCGCCGAGCTCACGGTGATCGACCACCAACACATCCCCCTCGCCGAGGTGGCTCAGATCATCGGTGAAAGGGGCGATCTCGTCGACTCCCTGCTGGTGATCGAGAACCTCCCCGGTCGTCGGGACGACGAGATCGACGGCGACGGAACGCCGTCGGAGGACATCCGTCTCGGTGCGGTGCGTGTCGTCGAGGCCCCGCACTACCCGCTCACCGTGATGGTGTCGGTGCACTCCGACATCCGCGTCACCGTCACCAACGACCGCACCGTCGTGTCCGACGGTCTGGCGGACCACGTCGCATCCGCGGTGGTCGCGACACTGGCCGCCGTCGTCGCCGACCCGGGGACCACCCCGGCCCGGATCCGTGCCCTGCCCGCGACCGCACCCGCGGCCGTCGGAGCCGTCGACGCGACCCTGCTGCCGGTGGCGCTCGCCGACGCGGCAGCCGCACATCCCGACACGGTCGCCGTCGTCCAGGGTGACCTGCGGTGGACGCACACCGACCTCGCCGCGCGCGCCGGCGAGATCGCGGCGGCGCTGCGGTCCGCGGGTGCCGGTCGCGGGTCGGTCGTCGCGGTGATGCTCCCACGCACCCCGGACGCGATCGCCGCGATGTGCGCCGTGACCGCCGTCGGCGCCGCCATCATGCCGGTCGACATAACCTACCCCGCCGACCGTATCCGCCTCATGGTCGACACTGCCGAGCCGCGGGTGATCGTCACGACCGCCGCTGTGTCGGTACCGGATTCGGCCGCCACCGTTCTCGACATCGACGCGTGTGCGGACCCCGGCGTCGACGTCGGGTCCGTGACCACGTCGCCGGTCGACCTGACCCGGGAGGACGCGGCACTCGTCGTCTTCACCTCCGGGTCGACCGGGACACCGCGGGCCGTGGTGCTGCCGCACGGCGCGCTGGCCGACCGGCTGGCCTGGGGTCGACGCCGCTGGGCGGCATCGACATGGCTGGCGAAGAGTTCCTGGGCGTTCATCGACGGCGCCACCGAACTGCTGACCCCGCTCACCTCCGGCGCGACCGTGGTCCTCGCCGACGACGACCGACGCCGGGACGGCGCCGATCTCGCCCGCCTCGTGGAGGACACCGCGGCCGATCAACTCGTCGCCGTCGGGTCGTTGGCACGCGTGCTGGCAGGGGAATTCGGCGACCGCCTCACGACCGTCCGACGGTGGATCCTGAGCGGCGAGGCACTCGAGCCGTCCACCGTCGAGGCGATCGCGGCGGGCACGCCGTCCGCGGTGATCGTCAACTCATACGGCTCGTCCGAGGTCGCCGGCGACGTGCTGGTGACCGAGATCGACGACGCCGACGACATCACCCTGGGCACCCCGGTGCCGGGCAGCGACGTGGTCGTCCTCGATCACCTGTTGTCCGAGGCGCCCCCTGGCGTCATCGGTGACATCGTCGTCGCCGGTGGGCAACTCGCCCGCGGCTACCTCGGTGACCCGGCCGCGACGGCGACCCGATTCGTGGCCGACCCTCGACCGGGCGCGGCACCCGGCACGCTGCTGTACCGCACCGGCGACCGCGGGTGGGTCGACGCGAGCGGACGCGTGGTCTTCACCGGCCGTGACGACGACCAGATCTCGATCCGCGGGTTCCGCGTCGAGCCGCGTGAGGTGGAGGCGGCCCTGTGCCGCGTCGACGGTGTGCGTGAGGCGGTGGTGCTCGCGACACCGGCGCTCGAGGCGGTGGTAGTCGGCGACGTACACCCGTCGGGTGTCCGCGCGTCCGTCGCGGAGACACTGCCGGCACACGCCGTGCCGACGGCTGTCGCGGTCACCGACTCGATCCCTCTGCTGCCGAACGGCAAACGCGATCGCACCGCGCTGGTGGCGCTGCTCGCCGCGGCCCGCGACGCCCGGACGAGCAAGACGTACGTCGCCCCCACGGGCGATGCCGAGTGCGACGTCGCCGAGGTCGTCGCCGGCGTCCTCGGTCTGCCGTCGGTCTCCGCGACCGCGGAGTTCCTGGAGCTCGGCGGCGACAGCATCGTCGCGGTGCGGGTGATCGGCCACCTCACGCGCCGGGGATGGGCGGCCACCGGGGAGGACGTCTTCCGGGGGCGCACCGTCGCCGGCATCGCCGCCCGCCTCACCCGGGCGGAGCGGACGGCCGACGGGGACGTCGCACCGTTCGCGACCGTCACCCTCCCCGATGCCGACCGCGAGCGATTGACGGCCGCGGTGTCGTTCGCCCTCGACGACCTCTGGGCGCTGACGCCGCTGCAGCGCGGCGTCTACACCGAGTGCGTTGCGGCCGGGCCAGACGACACGACGTACCTGACGCAGAACGTCTTCACCCTGAACCGTCGCGTCGATGTCGACGCCCTGCGGTCGGCGTTGTCCGACATGGTCGCGGCACTCCCGCAGCTCCGCGTGTCGTTCCACCCGACCCGGTCCGACGACCCCGCCGCGACCCCCGTCGTCGCCGTGGTGGCCGGCTCCGCGGCGGTGGTCGTCGCCGAGCACGACCTCGCCGGCCTGGAATCCGCGCGCGCGGACTCCGCGCTCCGCAGCGTCGTCGACGCCGACCGCGCCCGGCCGTTCGCACTCGACGTCCCCCCGCTGATCCGGGCCGCGGTCGTCGCGATGCCCGACGGCACGGACCGTCTGCTGCTGACCTACCACTTCCTGCTCTTCGACGGCTGGTCCCGGGAGCTCGTACTGCGAGACCTGTTCTCCCGATACGAGTCCCACCTCGACGGCGCACCCGCACCCGCCTCGGACGCCGTGGTCCCCGCACCCTTCCCGCGGTACCTGCAATGGCTGCAGCAGCGCGACGACGACGGTGCACGCACCGCCTGGCGCGATCTGCTGGGGTCGGTGGCGGAGCCAACCCTCGCCGCGCACGACCACGGTCCGGACGGTGATCCCCGCCAGCTCTTCGCGACGATCGACGCGGAGCTGTCCGCGGCTGTCGCCGCCAGCGCCCGCGACCTCGGTGTGACCGAGAACGCCGTCCTGACCGCCGCACTGGCCGTCGTGACCGGACTGCACGCCGGGACGTCGGACGTGGTCATCGGCGTGACGGTCGCGGGGCGGCCCGGCGATGTCACCGGTGTCGAGCACACTGTCGGACCGTTCCTCACCACGGTGCCCGCGCGACTCGACGTGCGCGCGGGCCGCGCCGTCGCGGACGTGATCGTCGACGCCGCCGACCAGCGCATCGCGATGATGGCCCACGACCACATCGGACTCGCCGAGATCACCCGCGCCGCCGCGGGCGACGCCGGTGCGACGCTGTTCGACTCGCTCTTCGTGCTGCAGAACTTCCTCGCCGACGACACGTTCACCGATCTGGAGTCGCGACACGGCATCGTCGACGTCGACTACCGCGACACCACCGCGTTCCCGATCACGTGGGTCCTCACCCCCGGGGCGCGGATCGGCGTGAAGCTCGAGTACCGGCCGGGTTCGGTCGCGCCCGACACGGCGGCACGCATGGTCCGCGCACTGCAGCTCGCTCTGACGCAGATGACCGCCGACACCGCGCGCGCGGTCGGCGCAGTACGACTGCAGGACGACGACACAGACGTCCGGCCACCGCAGCACGACATCGAACCGGTGACGATCGCCGAGATGCTCGGCGCCCGTGCGGCACTCGTCCCCGACGTCACCGCGCTGGTCGCCGGGGACGAGCGGATCGACTACCGCGAGCTCGACGCCCGCGTTACGCGGATGGCGCGGATGTTGCTCGCGTGCGGCGCCGGGCCCGAGGTGGTCGTCGCGCTCGACCTGCCGCGGACCACCGACATGGTGGTCGCGCTGTTCGCGGTGTTGCGGACCGGGGCCGCCTACCTCCCGCTCGAACGCGATCATCCCGTCACCCGTCTGAGGACGATCGTCGACGACGCGGCCCCGCGCATCATCGTGACCGACTCCGCGGAGCGCCCGGTCGTCCTGGCGGCGGGCGAGTCCGGCTGCCACATCGTCGATCTCGGCGACGATGCGGTGACGGTGACGCTCGAACGTCTCGACGACTCACCGATCCGGGCCGACGAACTCGGCACGTTCGCGTCGGGGCGGGACCGTCTGGAGCACCCCGCCTACCTGATCTACACGTCCGGGTCCACGGGGACGCCGAAGGGTGTGGTGACGCCGTACGTCGGCCTCACCAACATGTACGCCAACCACGACGAGGCGATCTTCACACCGACCGTCGCGCGCTCGGGCCGGGACGTGCTCGCGGTCGCCCACACGGTCTCGTTCTCGTTCGACATGTCGTGGGAGGAACTGTTCTGGCTGGTCGCGGGGCACACCGTCCACATCTGCGACGAGGAACTGCGCCGCGACGCCCCCGGGCTGGTCCGGTATTGCACGGACAACCTGGTCGACGTCATCAACGTGACGCCCACCTACGCCCACCACCTCATCGAGGAGGGACTGCTGACCGGGACGCACGTGCCGTCCCTGGTGCTCCTCGGTGGCGAGGCGGTCACCGATGCCGTCTGGGATGCGCTGCGCGACACCGACGGGGTTGTCGGGTACAACCTGTACGGCCCGACCGAGTACACGATCAACACCCTCGGTGCGGGAACGGACGAGAGCGTCACCCCGACCGTGGGACGTCCCATCCACAACACCGCGGCCCGCGTCCTCGACTGCGCGTTGCGCGCCGTCCCCGACGGTGTCGTCGGCGAGCTGTACATCGCCGGTGCCGGACTGGCACGCGGGTACCACGGCCGGCCCGATCTGACCGCGGCGGCGATGGTCGCGGACCCCCTCGGGTCCGGCGGCCGCATGTACCGCACCGGTGACCTCGTCCGGCGCCGTCCCGACGGCATCATCGACTACCTCGGCCGCGCGGACGACCAGGTGAAGATCCGGGGCTACCGGGTGGAGCTCGGCGAGATCGAGTCGGTGATCGCGGCGCTCGACGGGGTCCGTCGCTGCGCCGTCGTCGCCCGCGCCGACGCGGAGGTCCCCGGTCGGAAGACGGTGGTCGCCTACGTCATCCCCACGTCGGCCCCCGCGCCGGGGGAGAACGCCGACGTCATCACACGGATCCGGGACGCGGTGGCGGCGACGCTGCCGTCATACATGGTGCCCGCGCGGTACGGGATCGTCGACGACCTGTCGCTCACCGTGAACGGCAAACTCGACGTCGCCGCACTGCCGGAGCCCGTCG
This sequence comes from Williamsia serinedens, assembly GCF_024171725.1. Classification (GTDB taxonomy): domain Bacteria; phylum Actinomycetota; class Actinomycetes; order Mycobacteriales; family Mycobacteriaceae; genus Williamsia_A; species Williamsia_A serinedens. Next base: position 64,919 of record NZ_JAMTCG010000002.1, on the reverse strand, counting down.
CCCCTGTCCGAGGTGATCTCCGCGCGCCGCGAACCGAGGCCGAACGCGTCGTCGCCGAGGTCGTCGCGCAGGTGCTCGGCACCGGCGCGGTGGGCCTCGACGACGACTTCTTCGCCCTCGGGGGCGACAGCATCTCGTCCATCACGCTGGCCAGTCGGGCCGCGGCCCGTGGTGTGCGCGTCACGCCCCGGGACGTCTTCCGTCGCCGCACCGTGCTGGCCATCGCTGCCGCGTCGGTGTCGGTCGACGCTGTGGAATCGGTGGACGACCCGGGCACCGGAACCATCCCGGCCACACCGATGCTCGCCGAGACCGTGCACGCCCGAACGGTTCTCGACTCCTTCTATCAGTCGATGGTGCTGCGGACACCGATCGGGATGGACCACGACGACCTCGTCGCGGTGCTCGGCGCGCTGCGAGATCGTCACCCGCTGCTGCGTGCGCGAGTCGTCGGGGGAGACGACTGGACCCTCGTCGTCGACGAGGTCCCCGGGCAGTCCGCACCCGTCGACGTCCGGACGGTGGCCGAGGACTTCGGAGGAGGGCGACTCGACGCCGCGATCGCCGAGCGCGCGGCCGCGCTCGACCCTCGCGGCGGGCGCATGCTCACCGCGGCGTGGTACCCGTCGACCGAGACCGACGCAGGACAACTGTTGCTCGTCGTCCACCACGTCGTCGTCGACGGCGTCTCGTGGCGCATCATCGTCGATCACCTCGCCCGTGCCTGGGAGGCCCTGCGCGACAGCGGTACCGCGCATCTGGAGGTGACCGGTACCTCCTTTCGCCGCTGGGCGGAACTCCTGACCGACGCCCTCCGGCCGGAGGTCGTGACCGATCAGGCGGCGGGGTGGCAGCGCGTGCTCGCCCCGGCTGTCCCGTTCGGCGACAGGCCGGTGGATCCGGCGCGGGACACGATCGCGACGACGCGGACTGTCCGGGTCAGCCTCGACAGCGCAGCAACGGCCGACCTCGTCGGCCGTGTGCCCGCCGCCGTCAACGGCACCGTGGACGACCTGCTGCTGGCGGGCCTGTCCCTGGCGGTGCGGGCGTGGCGCACGCAGCGAACCGGTGACACCGACGGCCGCCTGCTGGTCAATCTCGAGGGGCACGGGCGACGCCCCGAGGCGCTGGGTGACACCGGCACGGGTGTCGATCTCGCCGAGACGATCGGCTGGTTCACCGCGATCCACCCCGTCGCGGTGGACGCGGGTGACGTCGACTGGCCGGAGGTGATCGACGCCGACGCGGCCCTCGACCGCGCAGTGAAGTCGGTGAAGGAACAGATCCGCTCGACCCCGGGCACCGGCGGAGGCGTCGGGGTCCTGGGGTACGGCATGCTGCGGCACGTTCATCGGCACCCCGCACTGCAGGGCCCGGCGCCGGAGATCCTCATGAACTACCTCGGACGGCTCGACGGGTCGTCCGGTACCGGTGGCGACTGGGCACCGGTCGACGGGATCGGCGCACTGCGGGAGGGTGTCGACCCGTCGAATCCCTCGGCGGCGCTGGAGATCACGGCCCAGATCGGGGTGGACGGCCGGCTCGTCGTCGACCTGATGTGGCCCGACGGGATCCTGGACGGTGACACAGCCGAGGGCGAGGCGGCGATGGCCGATCTCGGCGAGCGGTGGATGACCGCGCTGCGGGCACTCGTCCGTGCCCCCATCGGGGGCGCGACGCCATCGGACTTCCCGCTGGTGTCGCTCAGCGCCGGCGACCTCTCCGCCCTCGCCGGCGAGGGCGGAGCGCCGGTGGCCGTGCTCCCGATGCTCCCGCTGCAGGCGGGCATGTACGCGCACTCGATGCTGCTGGCCGACGGCGACACGGTCACCACGCCGGGCGACCCGTACGTCGTGCAGCAGACCGCGCACCTCGTCGGCGCGGTGGACGTCGCCCGTCTGCGTCGCGCCCTCACCGCGGTCGTGGCACGCCACGACGCGCTGCGTACCCGGTTCGTCGCGACGGAACGGGGGGCGGTCGTCCAGGTCGTGGACCCGGCGGACACCGTCGATCTCGACCACCACGACCTGCGCGGCACCCCCGACAATGACACCGCCCCTGCCACTGCCGCCGACAGGATCGCGGCGGCGGAGCTGCGTCGCCCGCTCGACCTCGCCGCCCGACCGCCCGTCCGGTTCACCCTCGTGTCGCTGAGCGACACCGAGCACCGACTCGTCCAGACGATGCACCACGCGCTCGCGGACGGGTGGTCGTACCCGCTCGTCTTCGCCGACCTCGTCGAGGCATACCGCCTCGACGAGGCGTTGCCCCGGCCCGCCGTCGGATGGCCCGATCACGTCGAGACCGTCGCGGCCGGCGATCCGGACAGCGCCCGCGAGACATGGCGGACGGTCCTCACCGACGTCCTCGGCCCGCAGGCCGCACCGACTCTCCTCGCGCCGGCCCTGCCGCGCACGACGCACGGAGAGAACGGCTTCCGGAGCGTCTCGACGACGGCGCCGTCGGCCGCGCTGACCGCAGCGGCGCGCAGTCGTGGCGTGACACTCGGCGCGGTGGTCCATGCCGCGTGGGCCGTCGTGCTCGGTCGCCTCACCGGGCAGGACACCGTCGTGTTCGGCTCGACCGTGTCCGGGCGGGCGGGGACGACCCTCGACGTCACCGGCGTCGTCGGTCTGCTCATCAACACCAACCCGCTGCCCGTGGCGGTGCCGGCGTCGGCGCGACTCGGTGACGTGGTCCGTGCCGTCGCCGACACCCAGACCGAGGTCATGGACGCCCAGCAGATCGGTCTGGCCGACATCGGCCGGATCGTCGGTCAGACGTCTCTGTTCGACTCCATGGTGGTCGTCGAGAACTTCCCGGACGTGGACCCTGCGGGAGGCGGTGACGATCCGGATGCGCTGTCGGTGACGGGCTTCACCGGTGTCGACACCCCGCACTACCCGGTGTCGCTGGTCGTGTTCCCCGGCGAGTCGACGACCTACGAGATCAAGTACGACGCCGCCGTCGTGTCGGAGACGACGGCGCGGTCGCTCGCCGACGCGGTCACCGTGGTCGTCGACGACTGGATCGCGATGCCGGACAGGCGACTCGCCGACGTCGCACTCACCCGTGACGACGCGTCGATGATCGGCGGTCGGGCGACGCGTGCCCCGTCGACTGTGGTCGACGCATTCCTGTCGGCGGTGAACACGGTCCCCGACACCGTTGCCCTCACCGACGGTACGGAGTCATTGACCTACCGCGACCTCGACCGTCGCAGTGCGGCATTCGCGTCCGCGCTGCGTTCGGTCGGTGCACGCCCGGGTGGACGCGTCGCCGTCGCGATGCCGCGCGGTGTCGATCTCGTGGTCGCCATGGTGGCCGTCGCCCGCAGCGGCGCGGCGGCGGTGCCCCTGGACATCGAGTCACCGGCGGATCGCCTGCGGTACATCGTCACCGACGCCGCACCCGACGTCCTGGTGGTCACCGAGGGCACGCGGTCGCGCGTCCCGGTTCCCGGCGGTGTGGCGGTGTACGTCGCGGGGGCAGGGGTGTCAGAGTCGTCCGGTGCATCGGATCCCGGCGGCCTGCCGGCACCGGTGTGCCCGCTACCGGACTCGCCTGCGTACCTCATCTACACCTCGGGGTCGACCGGGAGGCCGAAGGCGGTCGAGATGGCGCACGCGTCGGTGACGGCGATGTTCGCCTCCGCCGCGGAGCACGTCGACCTCGACGGACAGGTGTGGACCCTGTTCCACAGCATCGCGTTCGACTTCTCCGTGTGGGAGGTCTGGGGTGCGCTGGCGCACCGCGGACGGCTCGTGGTGGTCGACGGCGACGACCGCCGTGACCCGGAGAGGCTGGCCGCGCTGATCCGCGAGCAGGGCGTCACGCTGCTGAGCCACACACCGTCGGCGTTCCACGCCCTGGCCGGGACCGTGGACGTGGCAACGCTTCCCGTTCGGACCGTGGTCTTCGGCGGCGAGGCGCTCGACGCACGCCGACTGCCGGCTCTCCCCGGGACCCGACTGGTCAACATGTACGGCATCACCGAGACCTGCGTGCACGTCACGGCGCATCACGTCACCGACGACCAGACGGGCCCGGCGGCCACCGCCGGTGTCGGCGTGATCGGTCGGCCGCTCGCGGGTCTGGACGTCGCACTCCTCGACCATGTGCTGCGCCCCGTCCCCGCCGGCGTGATCGGTGAGATCTACGTCTCGGGAGACCAACTGGCGATCGGGTACTCGGGTCGGCCCGACCTGACCGCCACCCGCTTCGTCGCGGGCCCGGCGGGGGAGCGGATGTACCGCAGCGGCGACCTCGCGTACCGCGACCACGCCGGTGACCTCGTGTACGTGGGCCGGTCCGATCAGCAGGTCTCGGTGCGCGGGTACCGCGTGGAACTCGGCGAGGTCGACCACGCGCTCTGCGCGGTCGACGGTGTCGTCGACGCGGCGGCGGCCGTCGGCCCGGACACCACGGGTCGCGACGTGCTCGTCGCCGCCGTCGTCACCCACCGTGCGGTGACCGACGACGAGATCCGCGACGCCGCAAAACCTCTCGTCCCCGGGTACATGATCCCGGTCCGGTATGCGCGGGTGGAGTCGATACCCCTCACCGGGAACGGGAAGGTCGACCGGGCGGCCGTACTGGCCTCCGCGATCGACACCGCCGTGGTCGACACCGCCGTGCTCGACTCCTCCGCAGAGCCACCGGTCCCGGACGGTCCGACGGCCGACGTCGACCCCGTCTCGAGGCTGGTCGCCGTCGTGTCCGAGTTGGTGGGACGTGGCGACGTCGGTCCCGACGACGACTTCTTCTCGCTCGGCGGGGACAGCATCGTCGCCATCTCCCTCGTCAACCGGGCGAAGGCGTTCGGACTGAGCATCACTCCCAAGGATGTCTTCCGTCTGCGCACCGCGCGTGCGCTCGCGGCGACGAAGGACACCGGGACCGCCGTCGCGCCCGCACAGCCCGTGGTCGACGCGTCGGGGGAGTCGGATCCGGGGGAGGTGCTCCTCACCCCGATCGTCCACCGGCTCTCCGAGCTCGGCGGGGACATCCGTCGGTTCTGTCAGGCGGTGGTGGTGCAGACCCCCGCCGGTGCGGACGCGGAGCGGGTGCGTGCGTGCGTCGCCGGCCTCATCCGGCGCCACGACGCGCTGCGTCAGCGGCTCCACCGGCCGAACGCCTTCCTGTGGTCGCTCGAGGTGACGCCACACGGCGGCGTCGACGAGACGGCCACGACGCTGCCGTGGACGGTCGAATCGATCCGGGGCGCGACCGATGACGAGCGCGAGGCGGCGGTGGCGCAGGCATCGGACACGGCGGCCGACGGGCTGGACCCCGACGCGGGCGTCATGGTGTCCGCGGCGTTCCTCGACGCCGGGGACCTGCCGGGACGTCTCGTGCTCGCCGTCCACCACCTGGCGGTCGACGCCGTGACGTGGCGGATCCTGCTCGACGATCTCGTCGACGCCTGGGCGGGTGTGACACCACCGCCCGCGACGACGTCGCTGCGGCGCTACGCGTCGGCGCTCACCGAACAGTCGGCGAGCCCCGCACGTCTTGCCGAGTTCGACCACTGGTCGGCGCAGGTCGCGCCGGGCGCGGAACTCGTCCCGGGCGCCGCGACGGTGGCGCTGACCCTCGGCGACACCGTCGAGCACGAGGTCGTGCTCGACGTGGCCACGACCGACCGCTTCCTGAGCACGGCCACGGCCGCCTTCGACGTGGACGCCACCGAGTTGCTGGTCGCCTCCGTCGCCCTCGCCGCCTCGCGGGTCCGCGGCCCCGGCGACCTGTCGATCGACGTCGAGCGGCACGGGCGAGACCTCCAGGAAGTCGACCTCAGCAGGACCGCGGGATGGTGCACGTCCATCGCGCCGGTGCGCCTGCCGGGTGCGGCGCTCGCGGCTGGCGACGACTCCTCGGTGCGCGACATCGCCCACGTCCTCCGGGCGGTGCCGGGCGACGGCCTGGGACACGGGTTGCTGCGGTACTGCAACCCGCGCACCGCCGGTGTGCTCGCCCGCGGATCGGCTCCGCAGGTGATGGTGAACTATCTCGGACGAGGCCACGCGGGCGTCGACCGCGACTGGGCGCCCACCGACGAGACGGTGCGCGCCGAGCCGGACCCGGGTCTCGGCACGCCGTACCTGCTCGAGGTCAACGCGTGGTGCCGATCGCACGCGGAGGGCACCCGTCTCCACATCGCGATCCGCGTCCCGCGGCCGGGCACCGTCCGGGGCGGCGACGTCGACGACGTCATCGGGGGCTTCGACGACGCCCTGACGGCGGTGATCGACGACATCGGCCTCGCGACGACCGGCGCCCGGCGGACGCAGGCGGAGCTGTCGGGGTCCGATCTCGACGCACTGGTGGCGACCCATGGCGACGACCTCCTCGACGTGTGGGACCTGTCGCCCCTGCAACAGGGCCTGTGGTTCCAGGCGACGGCGAACAGCGCCGACGTGTACGTCGCGGCGAACGCGTTCGACCTCGACCGGCGGCTCGACGCCTCGGCGCTGGGCGCCGCGATGGGTGACGTGATGGACGTGCACCCGGCGATGCGGGTCGGGGTGGTGACGCTGCCGTCCGCCGACCGCCAGGTCGCGGTGGTCGTCGACCGGTCCGTCCCGGTGACCGAGATCGACCTGACGGGCGTCGCGCCGGCCGCACTCGACGACCGTCTGCGGGCACTCGGCGACGCCGACCGCACGACGCCCTTCGACCTCGACCGGCCGCCCCTCATCCGGCTCACCCTCGTCCACCTCCCCGGCGGTCGCGACCGGTTGCTGTTCACCTATCACCTGCTGCTGTGGGACGGGTGGTCGCGAGAACTAGTGCTCACGGCCCTGTTCGACGCCTACACCCGGCGGATCGGTGGCAATGCACCCGAGCTCGCCCGGCCGACGGCGACCGTGCCCGACCACCTGCGGTGGCTGGCCGCCCAGGACACCGCGGCGTCGGAGTCGGTGTGGCGCGGGCTGTTGGAGGATCTCGAGGAACCGTCGCTGCTGTTCCCCGAGGCCCGCGGGGCCGACCCGGCCCTGGCGCGACGCGTCGACGTCGAACTCACCGAGGACGAGACCACGGCGCTGACCCGGGGCGCGCGGGCGGCCGGTGTCACGCTGCACGCACTGGTCAGCACGGCGCTGGCCGTGGTGCTGGGTCGTCGCCTCGGACGCGACGACGTCGTCCTCGGGACGACCGTGGCGGGACGCCCGACCGACATCGACGGCCTCGACGACGTGGTCGGCGTCTTCCTCAACACCGTGCCGCTGCGGGTGCGGCTCGCCCCCGGGGCCACCGCCGCCGAGATCATGCGGGCCGTCACCGACGACCGTGTCACCACCATGGACCACGAGTACCTCGGACTCGGTGACATCCAGCGGGCGGTCGGGCGGGGGCCTCTGTTCGACAGCCTCTACGTCCTGCAGAACTTCCTCGACGACGACACCTTCGCCGATCTCGAGGCGCGGCAGGGGATCACGGCGGTCGACGCCGTCGACGCGACCCACTACCCCCTCACGTGGGTCGTGATGCCGGGACGTCGTCTGTGGTGCAAGCTCGAGTACCGGCCCGACGTCGTGGACGCCGAGACCGCGCGTGCCCTCCTGGCGGATCTGCACGCCACCCTGCTGGCCGTCGCGGCCGCACCCCGACGCCCGCTGGCCGCGTCCGCGGGTGCGGCGGTGGTCCCGTCGTGCATCGCCGGCGACCGGGTCGACGTCGGCGACGAGACCATCGCGGACCTGCTGTTCGCTCAGGCGCGCCGAACGCCGGACCGCCCTGCGCTCACCTGTGCCGGGGACACCGTCACCTATGTCGAGCTGGCGCAACGGATCTCCGACGCCGCCGCCCAGCTCGCAGCTGCCGGGGCCGGACCCGAACGCGTCGTAGGACTGGCGCTGCCCCGGTCGACCGAGATGGTGGTGGCGCTGTTCGCGGTGCTGACCACCGGGGCGGCCTATCTCCCGCTGGACCTGACCGCGCCCGACGACCGCATCGCCGACATCGTCGCCGACGCGCAACCCACGCTGGTCGTCGTCGACGACACCTCCCGGGATCGCCTTGCGCCCTGTGACGTTCCCGTGGTGACCCTCGGGTCCGACGTGCCCGCGGTGGCCGACGGCGTGTCCGTCCGGCCGATGCGGTCGCTCGACCATCCGGCGTACCTGATCTACACGTCGGGCTCGACCGGGCGGCCCAAGGGCGTGGTGACGCCGTACCGCGGCCTGACGAACATGCAGATCAACCACCGCCGCGCCATCTTCGAGCCGGTGGTGGCACGACTGCGGGCGCAGCACGGCCCGGACGCGACGGTGACCGTGGCGCACACGGTCTCGTTCGCGTTCGACATGAGCTGGGAGGAACTGCTCTGGCTCGTCGAGGGACATCACGTCCACGTCTGCGACGAGGACCTGCGCCGCGATGCGGCCGAGCTCGTCCGCTACTGCGCCGAGCACGAGGTCGACGTCATCAACGTCACGCCCACGTACGCGACGCATCTCGTCGACGAGGGGTTGCTGCGCGGACCGCACGTCCCGCGGTTGGTCCTGCTCGGCGGTGAGGCCGTGACGGATCGCCTGTGGGAGGAGTTCCGCACGACGCCGGATCTGCTCGCCTACAACCTGTACGGCCCGACCGAGTACACGATCAACACCCTGGGGATCGGGACCGACGACACCGACCGGGCAGCGGTCGGGCTGCCGATCACCAACACGGACTGCGTCGTCCTCGACGCCTGGCTGCGCCCTGTGCCGCGTGGCGTCGCGGGCGAGCTGTACATCCGTGGGGTCGGCCTCGCCCGGGGGTATCACCGCCGCCCCGATCTCACGGCCGCATCGTTCGTCGCCGACATCGACGGTGGCCGCCTCTACCGCACCGGTGACCTGGTGCGACAGCGGCCCGACGGCGTCCTCGACTACCTCGGTCGCACCGACGACCAGGTGAAGATCCGCGGGCACCGCGTCGAACCGGCCGAGGTCACCGCCGCGCTGCTCGATGTCCCGGGTGTCCGCGGTGGTGCAGTGGTCGCGATCGACGGAAACAGCGTCGGCCAGGGAAAGCGACTGGCTGCGTTCGTCATCCCGGTGGGGGACACGGGCGGAGAGTTCCTCACACGGGTCCGCTCGGCGCTCGTCGACCGGCTGCCGAGCCATCTCGTGCCGTCCGTCTACGCCGTCGTCGACGCGCTTCCGCTGACGGTCAACGGCAAGCTCGACGTCCGCGCGCTCCCGGAACCGCGCCCGGTGTCGGGGTCGTCGCGAGCGGCGACGTCGGAGACCGAGCGCCGGATGTGCGCGGTGTTCGCGACGGCACTCGGATTGGACGACGAGGACACCGACGAGCGGGTGGGCCCCGAGGACGACTTCTTCGCGCTGGGTGGTCACTCACTCCTCGCGACGCGTCTGCTGGCACTGGTCGGGGAGCGGTGCGGCGTGCGGTTGCGGCTGCGCGATCTCTTCGACGCGCCGACTCCGGAGCGGCTGTCCCGCAGGGTGTCCGAGCTCGGCGCCGGCGCGGACGGCGGCGAGGTCGGCATCGGCCCGACCGCTCTCGTCCATCGGGCGGACGTCGAGGAGCACCCGCTGTCCCCCGCGCAGCGTCAGCTGTGGCTGAGCTGGCAACTCGACCCGGCGGACACCGCCTACCTCTATCCGATCGCCGTCCGGGTGCAGCGCCGACTCGATCATGACGCCCTGCGTCGCGCCGTCGTCGCGGTGATGACCCGCCACGCGCCGCTGCGCAGCGTCGTCGCCGACCGCGACGGGACGGCTCTGGCCGTCCCCCTCGACCCGGTGGACGCCGCGGCCCGTGTCGAGATCCGGACGATCGAGTCGGAGGACGTGGCGTCCGTCGTCGACACAGAGTTGTCGCGACCGTTCGACCTCACCCGTGACCTGCCGCTTCGGGTGACCCAGATCGACTGCGGCACCGGGTCCGTCCTGCTGGTGACGATGCACCACATCGTGGCCGACGAGTGGTCGGACGCGGTGCTGCTCGGTGACCTCGACCGTGCCTACCGCGGCGAGGAACTGGGGTCGCTCGCCCTCACCTACGGCGACTGGGCCGACTGGGCGACGCGCGAGCTGGCGAGGTCCGTGGGCGGCGCCACCCGCGCCGACGCGCAGATCGCCTGGTGGCGCGACCATCTCGCTGGCGTCCCCGACGAGGTGACCGTCAGTCCCGACCTGGTCCGACCCGAAGCGACCTCCCGCCCCGCGGCGACGGTCACCACCCGTCTCGACGCCCGGGCGGCCGACGCGGTGCGCGCACTGGCCGCGCAGCGGTCGGCGACCACGGGGATGGCGCTGCACGCTGCACTCGCCGTGGTGCTGCGCGCGTTCGGGGCGGGCGACGACATAGTCGTCGGCACACCGCGATCGGGACGCGCCGACGACCGCCTCACCGACGTCGTGGGGTACTTCGCCTCCACCCTGGTCACCCGGGTCGATCTCGTGGACCGGCCGCGGGTCGGCGCACTCATCGACCGTGTGCGCGACATCGACCTCGCCGCCCACGATCACGCCGACGTTCCGTTCGCCGAGGTCGTGGCCGCGGTCAACCCCGGTCGCGTCGCCGGCCGGACACCGCTCTTCTCGGTCATGCTGGGGTACTTCCGGTCGGATCGCGGCGGCGACACGGGGGACACGCTGTTCGGGTCCCCGGTGTCGGACGTCGACGCCGGACCCCGTGAGGTCAAGGTCGACGTGAACGTCACCTGCGTCGACCACGGCGCCGGGGCGGACATCGACGTGATCGTCGAGTACGACGCCGACCGCTACTCGCCGTCACTCATGGAGTCGCTGGCATCGGCGATCACACGGGTCGCGACGGCCATGCCCGACGCCCCGGACGCCTCGATCGCAACGCTCGACGCCGTCGACCCGCCCGTGGTGCGGATCCCGCGCGTCGAGGTGTCACGGGGGTGGGTGGGCGACATGGAGGCCGTCGCCGCCGCGCACCCCGGAACCGTCGCGGTGACGGTCGGTGACGACGCCGTCACCTACCGCGACCTCGCCGCGCGGGTCCGCGCACTCGCCGACCGGCTCACCGGTCTGGGGGTCGCGCCAGGAGACGTCGTCGCCGTCGCGGCCCGTCGCGACGTCGGTCTCGTCGTGGCCCTGGCGGCCGTGAACCGTGTGGGTGCGGCCTATCTGCCGCTGGACACCGCGGTCCCCGCCGAACGTCTGCGCCACATCGTCGACGACGCGCAGCCGGCGGTGGTGCTCGCCGACGCGGAGGTCGACTGGTCGTCGGCGCCGGTCCGGCTGCTCGGCGAGCAGGAGTGGTCGCCGGTGGCGCGCGCGGACGACCGGGCGCGCCGGGGTGCCGGGACCGCGGCCTATCTGATCTACACCTCCGGGTCGACCGGCCGGCCCAAGGGCGTGGTGATCTCGCACCGGGCACTCGACGCGTTCCGCGACGGTGTTGCCCGCCGGTTCCCGATCCGTGCCGACGACCGCGTGCTCGCGACGACCACGGTGTCGTTCGACATCGCCGTCCTGGAGATCCTGGTGCCGCTGTCGGTCGGGGCGACGGTCGTGATGGCCCGGCGCGACGAGGTCGTCGATCCCGAGCTGCTGGCCGGGGTGATCGCCCGGGGCCAGGTCACCGTCGCGCAGGCCACACCGTCGCTGTGGTCGTCGGTCACCCGCTTCCGCGACCGAGAGGGCCGCGGCGTCGATCTCGCGGGGATCCGGGTGGCCGTGGGAGGTGAGGCCCTGCCCGCCGACCTCGCCGGCGAGCTCGCGGGGCGTGCGGCACAGGTGGTCAACATGTACGGGCCCACCGAGGCGACCGTGTGGGCCACCTCCGCCGAGATCGAGACCGGCACAGGCGAACCGTCGATCGGCACCGCGTGGCACACGGTCACCGCCGTCGTGCTCGACGACGATCTCCGGCCCGTCCCCGACGGTGTCGTCGGCGAGCTCTACCTGGGCGGTCCGCAGCTCGCCGACGGTTACCACCGCCGTCCCGACCTGACGGCCGCGCGGTTCGTCGCCCACCCGCTCGCCGGACCCGGCGGGCGGCTGTACCGGACGGGTGACGTGGTGCGTCGGCGGACAGACGGGCTCCTCGAGTACCGCGGTCGCTCCGACCACCAGGTCAAGATCCGCGGGCACCGGGTCGAGCCCGATGAGGTCACGGCCGCGCTTCGTCGTCTCGACGGCGTCGACGACGCGGTCGTCGTCGCGCGCATCGCGGACGGCTCGGTGCGTCTCGACGCCTACGTGGTCGGCTCCGACATCGACACCGCCGCTGTCCGAGGGGATCTGGGCGAGGTCCTCCCGTCCTACATGGTCCCGTCGACGGTCACCGTCCTCGACGCACTGCCACTCACCCCCAACGGGAAGACCGACCGCGCCGCGTTGCCGGAACCCGAGGGCGCAGGCGACGCGGTCCCGTCGGACGCACTGTCCGGGACGCGACGGGAGGTCGCCGAGGTGATCGGCCGCGTACTGGGGGTCACGCCCTCCTCACCCACCGACGACTTCTTCGCGCTCGGTGGTCACTCGTTGTCGCTCGTGCGACTCCACGACCAGCTGCGCGATGTCCTCGGTGTCGACATCGGGGTCCGGGTCCTGCTGGCGTCACCGTCGGTCGCCGACATCGCGGATGCCGTCGACGCGGCACGACAGGGTCTGTCCGGCGCGACGGCGGATGCCCTCGCACCGGTCGTGCGATGGAACACGGCGGGGACCGCGACGCCCGTGGTGTGCCTGCCACCGGCGAGCGGGATGTGCTGGGAATACGCGGGGTTGGCGCGGTCACTGGGACCAGGCACCCCGGTCGTCGGACTGCAGTCGAGGAGTCTCACCGACCCGGCCGCGCTGGGCGGGGACTTCGCGGACGTGGTGGCGGAGACGGTCGACCGCCTCGACGACTCCGTGGGGGACGGTCCGGTCGTCGTCGTGGGGTGGTCCTTCGGTGGTGTCCTCGCCCCGGCCGTCGTCGCGGAATGCGTGCGGCGTGGTCGCGTCGTGGAGCGCCTCGTCGTCCTCGACGCGCACGCCCCGGGATCCCCGGTCCCGACGACCGTGGCCGCCGATCCCCTGGCGGTGCTGCTCCGGGAGCTCGGGGTGCCGCCGGCCGAGATCGAATCCGCGACGACAAACACCACGCTGTCGACGGACGACGCGGCGCGGGTGCTCGCCGGCCACGACGACGTGCTCCGCTCGCTGGGGTCGGACGCGATCGCCGCGGTGATCCGCACCTACCTCGACAGCGACCGGCTGATCGCGCAGGCACAGCTGCCGGTCGTCGACGACGTCCCGGTCGACTTCCTCGAGGCGGGTTCGGTGGAGCCGGGATTCGACGCGAGCAGCGCGTCGGGGTGGCATGGGGTGTTCCCCCGGATGCGTGTCACCGTCGTGCCGGAGGGGCATTCGCAGATGCTGACCGGCGCCGCCCTCGGCCGCCTGGCGGACCTCCTGCGGTGACGGACACGACGAAGGGCGGCCGATCCGGGGATCGGCCGCCCTTCGTCGGTGGGTGACGGGGGGTGGCTCAGGCCATCGCGAGGTCGGCCACGGGGCGGCCGGACAGTGCGTTGGACAGCTGCGGGACGAGGACGTCGAGGGCGTACATCAGTGCGTTCGGTCCGCTGTAGGCCAGTGCGCCCGACAGGGGCGAGTCGAACGTGGTGTAGAGCGTGCGGTCCTCGCGGACCACGGCCAGCCGGCTGAAGGCGGGCGAGGCCGACATCTGCTGCTTCGTCGCGCCGTTGACGAAGAGGATGTCCCGGTCGAGCAGGGAGAGCTTCTCCTCGGAGAGATCACCGACGGTGTCCTGCGCGCGGAAACCCAACGCGTCGAACAGTGTTCGGCGGGGGTCGTTGGCGCCGATGAGGTAGTGCCCGCCGTTCTCGGGACCGAAGTCCTCCACGAGGGTCTTGCCGGCGAACTCCGGGTGCGCCGCCTTCGCGGCGTCGATCTTGCCGCGGACCTCCGTCACCAACGCCTGAGCCCGGTCCTGCTTGCCCAGTGCCTGTCCGGTCAGCAGGAGCTGTGCGTCCCAGGGTGTCTCCTCGTCCTTGTACTGACCGGGCTGGACGACGGTGGGGGCGATCTGCGAGAGACGGTCGTAGGTCTTGCGGTCGACCGTGTCGTAGATGTCGAGGATGAGGTCGGGCTTCGCAGCCGCGATGGCCTCGAAGTCGGCGCTGTCGCCCTGCATGGACGCAACCCCCTTGCCGTCGGTGGCCTCCTTGACCCACGGCATGGAGTTGTACGAGTCGTACCAGGCTCGGGTGGTGATCGGGACCACGCCCAGCGCCAGGACGAAGTCCTGATCGTTGTAGCCCACCGTCACAACCCTTTTCGGATCGGCGGGGACCTTTGTGCTGCCGAACTTGTGGTCGACGGTGACGGTGGGGCCGGACGACGAGCTGTCGGCGTCGGACCCACAGGCGGCCACGAGGCCGATCCCGAGGGCGGCAACCGCGGCGACGACGCCGAGGCGCAGCAGCCGGGTCGAGCGGGAGCGGCGAGTCGCCGCCCGGGGTGAGGTCAGAGGGTGTGACATGCGGGTTAGGGTATCATTACCTAATTCGCGTTATATAGGTTAGCCTGTGCTCAGTTCTGGACGTCCGCGTCCGCGGCGTCACGCGAATACGGAATGAGGGCTTCATGCGCCGAACCATGTTGGGCGGCAAAATACATCGGGCGACGGTGACACAGGCCGACCTGCACTACGTCGGATCGATCACCGTGGACACGGACCTGATGGTCGCCGCCGACATCGTCGACGGCGAGCAGGTGCAGGTCGTCGACATCACCAACGGCGCCCGGCTCACCACCTATGTGATCCCCGGGCCGGCGGGATCCGGTGTCATCGGGATCAACGGCGCCGCAGCGCATCTCGTCGAGCCAGGAGACCTGGTCATCATCATGTCCTTCCGGGACGTCGAGGAATCCGAACTCGCCTCTCACCGCGCCCGCGTGGTGCACGTCGACGCGGACAACAGCATCGTGGCGCTCGGCGACGATCCCGCCGAACCCGTCCCCGGCGCCGACGATCAGTGGCGGTCCGACGTGGACGCGGTCGCGACGTCCGGACGGGTCGGTGTCCGATGACCCTCACGGACGACGAGATCACCACGCGCGCAATGGGTGACGACGAGGCGGTGCTCGACGTCGTCGGCGTCGGCTTCGGCCCGTCCAACCTGGGTCTGGCGATCGCCATCGAGGAGTACAACGCCGTCCATGACCCGTCCGGGCGCATCGATGCCGCCTTCGTCGAGGCGCAGGAGCGCTTCGGGTGGCACACCGGCATGCTCATCCCCGGGACGACGATGCAGATCTCGTTCCTCAAGGACCTCGCGACCCAGCGGAACGTCCGCAGCCGCTACAGCTTCCTCGCCTACCTGACGGCGCGCGGACGTCTCACCGAGTTCATCAACCACCAGACGTTCTTCCCGACACGGCTCGAGTTCCACGACTACCTCGAGTGGGCGGCGTCGACGGTCCGGGCACATGTCGACTACGGCACCCGCGCGGTGGGTGTGCGCGAGGAGGACGACCACCTCGTCGTCGAGACAGAACAGCGCGGGCGTCGGTCGCAGGTGCGGGCACGCTCCGTGGTCCTGGCCGGCGGGCTCCACCCCCGGTTGCCCGCCGGGGTCGTCGAGTCGTCGCGTCAGTTCCACAACCACCGTCTGTTGGACCGGCTGGCCCAGCTGCCCGCACCGACCCAGCAACGGTTCGTCGTGGTGGGTGCCGGGCAGAGTGCGGCCGAGGTGGCCGACCATCTGCACAGCACCTACCCGGACGCCGAGGTCCACGGGGTGTTCGCCAAGTACGGGTACAGCCCCGCCGACGACAGTCCCTACGCGAACCGGGTGTTCGACCCGACCGCCGTCGACGACTTCTACGTCGCCGAGCCGACCGTCCGCCGTCAGCTGCTCGACTACCACCGCGGCACCAACTACTCCTGCGTGGACCTGCCGCTCATCGAGGAGCTGTACACGCGCGAGTACGCCGAGCGGGTCGCCGGGCACCGTCGACTGTTCTTCCGCGGGGCGTCGAGCGTGCGCGAGGCCGTCGAGTTCGGTGACGACCGGGTCGGGGGTGTCCGGGTCGCGGTGGAACACCACCCGACGCGCACGGTCGAGGAGTTGACGTGCGACGCGGTCGTGTACGCCACCGGGTTCACGCCGATGCCGCTCGACATCCTCGGCGATCTGTCGGACGACGTCCTGCGCGAGGCGCCCGGGTCCGATCAGCCGTCGGTGTCGCGCGACTACCGGCTGCGGACGCGACGCCCGCTGAGCGGCCCGGTGTTCCTGCAGGGCGGCACCGAGCACACCCACGGGTTGACCTCGTCGCTCCTCAGCAACATCGCCATCCGGAGCGGAGAGATCGTCGAGTCGATCGTGCGGGAGGTCGGCGTCCGGGCCTGAGTCGGTCGCCGGCGCGTCACCGGGGCGCGGTGCTGTCGCGCTCGCCCGTGGTGAAACCCTCGACCGGTCGGCCCGCGCGGCGGGACTCCCGGCCGCGTGCTTGCAGGTTCGACACCGCGTGATAGGCCTTGCGCACCTGGTCCGGGGCGGCGGCGTAGGTCAGCGACCGGTCGGCCGAGAAGCCCATGGAGGTGCCCACGTCGACGGCGTCCATGTTCGCGCCGAGGAACACGAACGTCCACGCGTACTGCTCCTCCTGCTGTCGGATCAGTGCGCGGACGGCGTCGACGGTCCATTCGCGGCTGGAGTTCTCCATCCCGTCGGTCATCACCAGCACGGTCACCGCGCCGGGACGCTCCTCCTCGGGCCGGGCCGCGAGATCGGTGCCGATCTCGGTGACGAACCGCCCGATCGCGTCGAGCAGGGCGGTCCCGCCCCGCGGCTGGAGGTCGAGCGGAGGCACGTCGACGATCGGCCGGTGGGTGTAGACCTGCTCGTACTCGGTGTCGAACTGCGCCAGCGAGACGACGGTCTCCACGTCGGCGGAACGCTCCGTCGCGATGAACGCGTCGAAGCCACCGCAGGTGTCGTCGACGATCGACTGCATGGAGCCCGACCGGTCGAGCAGTGCGGCGACCAGGGACAGGTTCGGATCGGTCATGGTGGGCTCCTTCGGCGAGTCGGGCGGGGAGGCCCGACCGTACAGCCGTCCACCGACAGGTCCGTCCCGCGGCGGATGCCCGCACGCTCAGTCGACCGGTGCGTCGATCCCGTAGAGCCGAGCCCAGTTGTCGACGCTGGTCAGCGTCGGCATGGCATCGCGGTAGGCGGCGGCCACCCCCGGCGCCTCACGCCGGAGACGCAGGCTGATGCGGACGAGTCGCTCGCTCAGCTGGCGCGCGGTGTCGCGGTCGTAGCGGCGTTCACGGCATCCGTGCTGCGAGGCGTCGGTGACGAAGACGTGGTCGAACTGACCGACGTGCCACCACTGCGCGTCCTCGTAGGAGATCGCGACGGGACCGCGGATGAGCCGACCGCGCGCGTGGGCGACGGTGCGCTTGGCGAGGACGGCGTCCTCCCAGCCGGGCTTCGGCGGTGGGGCCGCACGTCGGATCGGGACCGACGGCCCGATGGCCGACACGGGCACCACCTGCGTGTCGGCGTAGGCGCGCCGCTCGGCGTTGATCTCCCGCAGCGCGGCCGCGCCACCGTCGTCGAGGATCGACGGCCCGGCGAGGAAGTCCTCGAGGGCGCGCAACTGCGTGTGCGCCAGGCCGTACTGCAGGCTGACGATCGACCGGGCGATCGCCCGCCCCATCTCCTTCGCGACGGCGTCGGGCGCGAATCCCGGTTCCAGTGCGGCGGTGATCAACCCGTTCCGGGTGGCGAAGTAGTGGCCGAACCCGTCGACGTCCTTCCAGTAGAAGTCGGCGTGCCACACGCCGGCGCCCGGGAGGGTGACCGTCGGAATCCCCGCGCGGGCGGCACGGAGGCCGTATTCGACGTCGTCCCACTGGAAGAACACCGGCAGCGGCATGCCGATGGTGGTGATCACCTCGGCCGGGATGAGGCACGTCCACCAGCCGTTGTACTGCGCCTCCGCCCGACGGTCGGAGATCTTCTTCAGCATGTTCTTGTTCTGCTGCACGTACCTGTCGTCGGTGACGCCCCGCCGCAGGCTCACCAGGTCGACCTTCTCGGCGGTCGCCAACAGATGGGTCGGGTTGTGCAGGAACAACATCTGCGCGCCGACGATCGACGGGCCGGACGTCATCGCCGCGAACGCGGCCAGACGCAGGACGGTCTCGGGCTCGCACAGGATGTCGTCGTCCATGAGGACGACGTCGCCGTGCGGAGTGCGCTGGGCCGCCTCGTACATGCCGCGGCTGAACCCGCCCGCACCACCGAGATTGGCCTGTCGGAGGTAGTGCAGCGTGTCGCCGAGCTCCCCGCGGACGCGGTCGAAGAGCGGGTGCTCCTCCACCGGGGTGTCGCCCTGGTCGACCACCCAGATCGCGTCGACGACGGACAACGCGTCGGGATCCGACGCGAGCGCGGCGACGGTCTCGGCACAGTGCCGGACGCGGTTGTGGGTGCAGATGGCGATCGACACCGGCCGCGGGGCCTCGGCGGTCTCCACCGACCACGCGATGTCGGTGATCCGCGCCGTCCCGTCGATGGCCTGGAACGACAACCACATCGCCCCGCCGTCGGCGAAGGCCGTCAGGGGCGCGGTCATCTCGACGGTCTCGTCGCCGACCACCTCGGTCGCGTCGACGATGCGGCGGTGGCTGCCGATGTCGGAGGCCCACAGCACGAGACGCAGGTGTGCCGACGTCGCGACCGTGACGGTGACCGTCACCGACGACGCGGTGGTCCATCGCTGCCAGTAGCTCGCGGGAAACCGCCCGAAGAAGGTGTTCATGTCCGCGTGGGCGCCGCGCTCGAGGTGCAGCCCGGTCCGGGTGCGGCTCGCGCTGCCCTTCTCCATGACGGCGTAGAGCGCCTCGTTCGCGACGGGTGAGGTGCCCGTGAACAGGCCGCGGGCGACGACGCGCCGACCGGCGGTCGATCCGTCGCCCCGGTCCGGCCCCGCGGTCGTGGCCGTGTCAGCGGAAGTCACGGTGGTGAGGGTATCGCGCCGACGTGCGGCCACCTGCGCCACGCATGATGGGGAGATGGCCCTCCCCACGCACGGCAGGTTCGATCACTCCGCCATCACCGACCGCCCCGGTTTCGACTGGCCCGGGGGAGCCCGGCTGGCGGTCTACGTCGCCGTGAACTGCGAACACTTCGCCTACGACGACGGCTCGACCGACCTCGGGTTCACGCCGGGCATGAGCCAACCGGACTCGTACAACTACGGCTGGCGTGAGTACGGCAACCGTGTCGGGGCGTTCCGCGTCGCCGAGACCCTGGAACGGGTGGGCATCCGACCGACCGCGCTGGTCAACTCCGAGATCTACGAGCACGCCCCGGCTGTCCCGGCCGCGTTCCGTGCGCTCGGGGCGGAGTTCGTGGCGCACGGACGGACCAACTCGGCGACACCGAACTCGCTGACTGGTGAGGCCGAACGGGAGACGATCGACCTCGTCCGCCGTGCCATCACCGACGGCGAGGGGGCACCCCCGCGTGGGTGGATGAGCCCGGGTGCGGCCCCCAGTCGCATCACCGAGGACCTGCTGGCCGAGCAGGGGTTCACCTACACCCTCGACTGGCCGATCGACGACCAGCCGGTCTGGCTCACGACGCGCAGCGGACCGCTGCTGTCGGTGCCCTACCCGCACGAGGTCAACGACCTGCCGGTCTTCGTACACCACCACCACACGGCGGAGACGTTCGCGCGCATGATCACCGACTCGTTCGACGAGCTGCGCGAGAACGCCGAACGCCAGCCGGTGGTGTTGTCGGTCTCGCTGCACACGTTCCTCGCCGGCCAGCCCTACCGGCTGCGGCAGGTGCGCGCCGCACTCGAGCACATGACGTCGCACGCCGACGGCGTCTGGTTCACCACGCCCGGCGAGATCGCCGATCACTACGCGTCGGTGGTGCCGGCGCCCTGACCCACGGTCACGGGATGCCGATGTCCTGCACCTGCTCCGCGGCGGCGCGGACCGCGGCGCTGAGGGTCGCGGGATCGACACGCCGCGCGCGCTCCCACTTCCGGTGCACCGGGCAGCGCTGCAGACGGGTGTCCCCGAGCCGGACCGCCTTGAACGAGGCCATCGGGATCCAGATGGTCGAGTACAGGGCGCCGGACTGGCACCGCACGATCGTGCGCTCCACACCGTCGATCATTCGCCGGAGCAACGGTCGTGGCAAGGGTCGGGCGCAGGCGCGGACCACCTACTGTTGGCCCGGTGAGCGCACCCCTGGACGACGCCCCGACGATCGGGGTCATCGGCGGCACCGGCTTCTACTCCTTCTTCGACGACGAGGCGCGCGACGTCGTCGTCGACACCCCGTTCGGGGCGCCGAGCGCTCCGATCTCGGTCGGGACGGTGAACGGCGTGCGGGTGGCGTTCGTGCCGAGGCACGGACGCAGCCACGAGTACCCGCCGCACCGCGTCCCGTACCGGGCGACGATGTGGGCGCTGCGGTCGCTCGGGGTGCGACGTGTGCTGGCACCGTGCGCCGTCGGGAGCCTCACACCCGACATCGGTCCGGGTGCCGTCGTCATCCCCGACCAACTCGTCGACCGCACCTCGGGCCGCGAGCACACCGTCTTCGACACCAGCGCAGTCCACGTGAGCTTCGCCGACCCCTACTGTCCGACGCTGCGCGGCCACGCCTCGCAGGCCGCGCGGTCGGCGCCCGCGCAGCCGCCCGTCGTCGACGGCGGCACGATGGTCGTCGTCGAGGGTCCGCGGTTCTCCACCCGCGCGGAGAGTCGCTGGTTCGCCGCGCAGGGGTGGACGCTGGTCAACATGACCGGCCACCCCGAGGCGGTGCTCGCCCGCGAGCTGCAGATGTGTTACGCGGCAGTGGCCCTGGTGACCGATCTGGACGCCGGTGTGGCCGAGGGCGAGGGTGTGTCGGAGACCGAGGTGTATGCGGTCTTCGAACGCAGCCTGCAGATGCTCAAAGGCTTGCTGTCGCACGCCGTTGCGCTCGTCGACACCGATCCTGCGGCGGCCGAGTGTGATTGCGCTGCCGGCGGTCATGATCTCGACGCGCTGATGGCCCGCTGATGCGCGTCCTGCTCACCGGCGCAGCCGGGTTCATCGGCACCGCGATCCGCCGACAGCTCGTCGAGCGGGACCACGACGTCGTCTGCGTCGACGGCATGATCCCCGCCGCGCACGGCCCCGGTGCGGTGGCGCCCGAGGGTGTTCTCGTGGAGCAGTTGCGCGACACCGACATCGACGCCCTGCTCGACGGTGTCGACGTCGTGTGCCATCAGGCGGCTCGGGTGGGTGCCGGTGTCGACGCCAACGACGCGCCGGACTACGCCGCCGACAACGACCTCGTGAGCGCGCGCCTGCTCGCCGCGATGTACCGGCGCGGGGTCACCCGATTGGTGTTCGCGTCGTCGATGGTGGTCTACGGCGACGGCACCTACGTCGACGTCAGCGGGACCGTCGTCGATCCGCCCGAGCGGACCCGAGAAGCGCTGGAGGCGGGCCGGTTCGAGCGATACCTGGCCGACGGTGCGGTCGCCCGCTGGACACTGACCCCGGAGGAGGCGGCCCTCGCACCGCGCAGCTACTACGCGGCGAGCAAGGCCGCCCAGGAAGGTTTCGCGAAGGCGTGGGTCCTGGAGACCGGCGGGTCGGTGACCGCGCTGCGCTACCACAACGTCTACGGCCCGAACATGCCGAAGGACACCCCGTATGCCGGTGTCGCGGCGATCTTCCGATCCCAACTCGAGGCAGGCACCGCGCCGACCGTCTTCGAGGACGGTGGCCAGATGCGGGACTTCGTCCACGTCGACGACATCGCCCGCGCCAACGTGGCGGCGATCGAGGACACGCCGGCCGGTTTCGTCCCGCTGAACGTGTGCTCGGGACAACCGATCTCGATCGGCGAGGTCGCGGCGACGCTGAGTCGGACGGTGGGGGGCGACGCCCCGGTGGTCACCGGACGGTTCCGCCCGGGCGACGTCCGGCACATCGTCGCCGACCCGGCGCGGGCCCGCGAGATCCTGGGCTTCGAGGCGACGATCCTGCCGTCCGAGGGTCTCGCCGAGTTCGCGACGGCGCCGCTGCGCGACTGACGCGTCCTACCAGTGCGTCCGCACGATGCTGTTGATCAGCAGTGCGGTGAGGACCTGGGCGGCGAGCCAGAACCGCGCGTGCTTCGGCGGGAGCAACGCGGTCGTGGTGAGGATCCATGCGCCGAACGGCAGCCAGATGCGTTCGGTCTCGGCCTTGCTCAGACCCGAGAGGTCGGCGAGAGCCATTGCTGCGAGGCCTGCGAGGCCCAGGATCACGACGGCCTCGCGCCGACGGATGGCGCCCCAGCGGAGGGTGCGCCCGAGTCCGACGACGGCTGCCGGGCCGACCGCGCACATCGACGCGGCGAAGTTCGCCCACACCCAGTAGGAGTAGGGCCGCTTGCTCGCGATGCCCTGGTAGTAGCGCTCGTAGACGAGGTGATAGCCGTCGAGCCACCAGAAGCCGGCGAGCGCGAACGCGCCCACCACGACGATCGCGGCGGGGACCGCCCACAGCAACGGCTTCCATCTCCGGGCGACGACGAGGGTGGCGACCGCGACGACGCCCATGAGGGTGAGCCCGTAGTTGCAGAAGATCCCCCAGGCGAGCAACGCACCGGCGCCGACACCGGCGATCGCGCGGACCCTCGGGGCATCGGTGGTCGCCGAGATCGCGAGCAGCGCGATGCCCCAGGCGACGACACCGAGGAAGTAGCCGTCGGCGGAGACCCCGATCCACACCGCGGCCGGGGTGACCGCCGCGAACGGTGCGATCCGTCGCGCGGTGTCCTGGCCGGCGAGGCGTCCCACCGCGACGAGGATCGCCATCGCGGCGCTCGTCCCGACCACGATGCAGAACACGCCGGCGCGGGTGCCGGTGCCCAGGCCGACACGGTCGAGCAAGACGAAGCTGAGCAGCGCACCGGCAGGGTGGCCGGACACGTGCGTCGGCCACGAGTTCGGCTGGAAGTCGAGGATGCGCGAGTCGAACGTCTGGAGCATCCGACCGATGTCGGAGACACCGCGCGCCGTCGGCATGTACTCGTCGGGACGGTCGAGCTGCACCGAGATGCCGCGCGTCCAGCCGTCGATGAGGGCGAGGCTCAGCGTCCAGGCCATCGCGACGACCCAGGTGACGACGACGAGAGGCCCCCACCGCAGGGCGCGCGCCGCCCACGGTCCGATCGCGATCACCAGCAGACCGATCGCGACGGCGACGGCGGTGCTGTAGTTGCCGTGCGGGTCGACGTCCCCGAACAGCGGGGGTGCGAGCACGAAGATGTTCAGCTTCAGCTCCGGCGAGCCGTAGAACGGCACCAGGATCGCGGTCACCAGCAGCGCGGCCGCGACGAGGATCGCGGCGGTGTCGCGGAACCACCGCGGGGCGCCCGGTGGGGACGCGGCGACCGGCTCGTCCGAGATGTCCGACTGCTGGTCCGGCGCTGTCTGCGTCTCCGTCACGGGCACCACGGTAGGCACATCGTCGCCACGGGAGTTGTCGACCCGCTCCGGCGTTGCGCAGGCCACGATCCGGCTAGGGTTTCGCTCATGAGGATCACGCCATGCCTGCGCGGGAGAGCACTCGGCGCCGCCCGTGGCTGACGACACCCCGCCGATCGGGGTCACCGTCGTGATCCCGTGTCGCGACGAGGCGCAGGCACTCCCGGGAGTGCTCGCCCGCATCCCCGACGGCTTCCGAGCGCTCGTCGTCGACAACGGCAGCACCGACGGCACCGGTGATGTCGCGCGTGCCCACGGCGCGACCGTGGTCGAGGAGTCGGTGCCCGGTTACGGCAGCGCCGTCGACGCGGGTGTCCGTGCGGCGTCCGACGAGATCGTCTGCACCATCGACGGCGACGGGTCCATGGACCCGTCCGACCTCGTCCCCCTCGTCGACGAGGTCCGTCGTGGAGCCGATCTCGCCGTGGGACGTCGGCGTCCGTCGCGTCGCGGGGTGTGGCCGCTGCACGCGCGCGTCGGCAGCGAACTGATCGCCCGCCGCATCCGACGACTCCACGGCGTCGACGTCCACGACATCGGTCCGATGCGCGCCGCCCGCCGTGAGCGACTGCTCGAACTGCCGGTCCAGGACATGCGCTTCGGCTATCCCGTCGAGCTGCTCGTCCGGGCCGGCCAGGCCGGCTGGCGCGTCGTCGAACACGACGTCGTCTACAACCCCCGCGCCGCGGGGGAGTCGAAGGTCTCGGGATCGGTGATGGGGTCGGTGCGCGCGACCCGCGACTTCCTGGTGGCCCTGCGATGAGCCGCACCGGTGTGCTCGTCGTGGCCAAGGCGCCGGTACCGGGGCTGGTCAAGACTCGCCTGATGACCCGGTTCTCGGCCGAGGACGCGGCCGCGCTCGCGTCGGCGGCCCTCCTCGACACCCTCGACACGGCGCTGTCGGTGCCGGGCGCGTCGGTCGTCGTCTCGCTCGCCGGTGTGATCGACGACGCCGTCGGGGCCGACGATCTGCGCGAGCGTCTGTCCCGAACCACGGTGATGGAGCAACACGGGGACACACTCGGCGACCGGCTCGACAGTGCCCACCGGGATGCCGTCGCGACGATCGGCGACGACGCCGTGGTGATGCAGGTCGGGATGGACACGCCCCATGTGACCGTCGAGCACCTGCAGGCGGGGATCGACGCCGTCACCGCCGACGGTGGGGCCGCACTGGGACCCGCGGCCGACGGCGGCTGGTGGGGTCTCGCGCTGCGCGGCGCACGGGGCTCGGACACCCTGCCGGGCGTCCCGATGTCCCGCGAGGACACCGGCGCGCGCACGGAACAGGCCCTGCGCGATGCCGGCCTGACCGTGCACCGTCTGCCGGACCTCTCCGACGTCGATCATCCCGAGGACGTCCCCGCCGCTGCGGCTCTGTGCGCCCCGTCGAGTGCCTTCGCGCGCCTCGCCGCCCGACTCGTCCCGGCGGTCTCATGAGTGCCCCCGAGGGCGTCGGGTCCGACACCGATCTCGCCGACGACGGGACGCACTTCGACGAGGCGTTCCTCGACGCCCTGCGCGGCCAGAACAGCTGGTTGCGACTCGCGGACGGGACACGGACACGACTGCCGGTCACGCGGTGGATGGGCACCAGCGGGGAGACCGACGACGCGGCGTTCGACCGTCACGTCGCGACACTGTGCAGCGGACCCACCGTCGATCTCGGGTGCGGACCCGGTCGGCTGGTCAGCGAACTCATCGACCACGGCGTCTGCGCACTCGGCGTCGACCGCAGCGCCCACGCGGTCGACATGACCCGGCGACGGGGCGGTATCGCGCTGCGACGCAGCATCTTCGACGAGCTGCCCGCCGAGGGGCAGTGGGACCACGCCCTTCTCATCGACGGCAACGTCGGGATCGGCGGTGACCCGTTCGCGACGGTCGCGCGGGCCGCGCGGCTGGTCGCGCCCGGTGGCACGGTCGTCGTGGAGCTGGAGTCCGGCTTGCACGGAGTGTGGGCGGGGTCGGTGCGCGTCGAGTCGCGCGCTGTCATCGGGCCGTGGTTCCCCTGGGCCCGGGCCGGCGTGGGCGCCGCCCGTGAGATCGCCGATCAGACGGGCCTCGAGGTGGGCACCGCGCACGTCATCTCCGGTCGCCACCTGCTCGAGCTGCACCGCCGCTGACCCGGGTCCGCGGTCGGCATCACGGTCTACCGAACGCTCACTCGGTGGGTTGTTAGGCTGCGAGTCGTGGACATCACCGGAGCAAGTGCAATCGTCACGGGGGCCGCGTCGGGCATCGGCGCCGCCGTCGCCCGTCAGCTGGCCGCCAAGGGCGCCAAGGTCGTCGTCGCGGACCTGCAGGAGGACAAGGGGACCGAGCTCGCGACCGAGATCGGCGGCGCGTTCGTCAAGGTCGACGTCACCGACACCGCGCAGATCACCGCCGCGGTCGACAAGGCCCTGGAGCTCGGACCGCTGCGCGTGCTGGTGAACTCCGCCGGCATCGGCTCGGCGCAGCGCACCATCGGGCGCGACGGCTCCTACGACTCGGCGTTCAACCTCGACGTGTACAAGAAGGTCATCGCGATCAACCTGATCGGCACCTTCGACGCGATCCGCCTGGCCGCGACCGCGATGAGCCGCGGCGAGGAGACCGACACCGGAGAGAAGGGCGCGATCGTCAACATGGCGAGCGTCGCGGCGTTCGACGGTCAGATCGGTCAGGTCGCGTACTCGTCGTCCAAGGGCGGCGTCGTCGGCATGACGCTGCCGGTCGCGCGCGACCTCGCGGCCGCGAAGATCCGCGTCAACACCGTCGCGCCGGGCCTCATCGACACCCCGATCTACGGCGAGGGCGAGGACGCCGAGAAGTTCAAGGCGCACCTCGGCCAGTCCGTGCTCTTCCCGAACCGCCTCGGACAGCCCGACGAGCTCGCGTCGATGGTCATCGAGCTGGTCACCAACTCCTACATGAACGCCGAGGTCGTCCGCGTCGACGGCGGCATCCGGATGCCGCCGAAGTAGTCGACACCCGCTCCCGCGACCGAACCCGTCTCCCGCGACCGTCACTCCGGTCGCGAGAGGCGGTTTCGGTCGCGGGAGGCTCAGACGGATCGACGGGTGTGCGAGGCTGGGGTCATGGCTGTCGACCCGCGCGGTGCCGATCTGAAACGCTTCCTGGCGGAGGATCCCGGTGGTCCGGTCGTCATGCTCAACCTCCTCCGCTTCGCCGAGGGTGGTCGCGAACTCTACGAGCGCTACGCCGAGGCGCTGCGCGACAGCTTTCTGCCCCGCTACGGCGGTGAGGTCCTCTACGTCGGCGACGGGGGATCGGCGCTGGTGGCCGAGGACGGGCAGGCGTGGGACACGGTGCTGTTGGTGCGCTACCCGTCACGGCAGGCGTTCTGTGACATGGTCGCCGACCCCGGCTACCACGAGGTGACCGCGTGGCGCACGGACGCGCTCGTCGAGGCCGTGCTGCAGCCGACCACGGAGTGGACGCCGGTCTCCTGACCGACGACGCCGTCGGCCCGCGATTTCGGTCGCGTCAGCCGACGGTGCGCGAGGACACCGTCAGATCGTGCGCCTCGGTGTCCGGCTGGTCGATGCCGAAGCTGATGACCCTGCGCGGGTGGATGCGGATCACCGGCGTCGGGCCGTCGACCGCCTCGGCGGTGCCCCGGATCTCGACGCAGCGCACCCGCCTCGGCGTGACCGAGGCGACGTCGTCGACGACGAATGCGACCTTGCCGTTGTCACGGATGTTGCGGAACTTCTGGCTCGTCTCCAGGTTGTACCCGACGATCACGATGGTGTCGTCGTCCTCGACGCGGAAACCCACCGGACTCACCTGCAGTGTGCCCGAGGGTTGCACCGTCGCCATCCGGCCGAGGCGTTGGCTGCGCAGGTAGGCGAGTTCGCTTGCTGTGAAAGTCATGCGCCCAGCCTCGGATGTCAAGCGCACTCGAGGTCAAGCGGGGACGAAAGTCAGGCGGTGCGGCCGAGGATGAGATCCACCGTCTGCGCCGGCTGATCCCACATCGGGAAGTGTCCGCACTTGTCGAACCAGTGCAGCTCGGAGCCGGGGAACGCCGCGTGCGCCCGCTCAGCCTGTTTCGGCAGCGTGACACGGTCCTGCCGACCCCAGCCGATGGTGACCCGACCGGGTGTCGTCCCCTCCGGTGCGCCCTCCTGCAGCGGACCGTCCACCAGCGCGTCGAGAGCCTGGCGCAGCGACGTCGCCTTCTTGAAGCTGCGCATCTCGTGCAACGCCACCGACGAGGGCAGTTTCCACGGCGCCGCCGAGAACTGCGTGAGCAACGCCGTGCGTCCGACGGGGTTGCCGGTGAGCGCCGGCATCACCGGCTGCAACCCGAGGACCAGCGGCAACGACGCCTTGAGGGCGGTGCTGAAGAAGCGGAGTTCACCGGGACTCCAGAAGCCACCGGGATCCAACGCGACGGTGTCGCCACCGACCCCGCGGCGCGCCAGCTCGAGAACCATGCGTGCGCCCATCGAACTGCCGACGGTGTCGATGCCCGCCAGGTCGTGGGTGGCGATGAAATCCGAGACCGCATCGGTGAGCGAGGCGATCGTCACCTCGCCCGGCAGGGGCGCACTGTCGCCGAATCCGGGGAGATCGATGCTGATCACATCGCGGTGCTGCGCGAGCTGATCGAGGATCGGCGACCACGACGCCCAGCTCGCGCCCAGGCCGTGGACCAGGAGCAGTGGGGTGCCGCTACCGCGGCGGTCGAAATTGAGTGACACGCCTGACATGGCGCACGACCCTTCTGGTGGGAGATCCCGGTGCGACGATGTGTTGTGTCGCCAAGGGCTGTGTCCTCGACGCTACCGGCGATCGGGCTCTGGCGCGTTCTGCCCCGGAAAGCACCCAGCCCGGCCGACCTCGCGGGCGACCGGGCTGAGTGGGTGGATCGGATGGATCAGAAGGCGGCTTCGTCGAGCTCCATGGGATCGTTGTCGATGTTCTCGAGGATGGCGCGGGTCGAGGTGAGGACCGGCAGCATGTTCTTCGCGAAGAACGACGCGACGCCGATCTTGCCCTCGTAGAACGCCTTGTCGGCGTCGGACGTACCGGCGTCGAGCGCGGCGATCGCGATCTCGGCCTGGCGCAGGAGCAGCCAGCCGATGAGCAGGTCGCCGACCGAGAGCAGGAAGCGGACCGAGCCGAGGCCCACCTTGTAGAGCTCGGTGGAGTTCTCCTGCGCACCCATGAGGTAGCCGGTCAGCGTGGCCGCCATGCCCTGGACGTCGTCGAGGGCGGTCTTGAGCAGCTGGCGCTCGGTCTTCAGCCGGCCGTTGCCCGCCTCCGACTCGATGAACGAGCTGATCTGGCCGGCCACGTGTGCGAGCGCCTGACCCTTGTCGCGGATGATCTTCCGGAAGAAGAAGTCCTGGGCCTGGATGGCCGTGGTGCCCTCGTACAGGGTGTCGATCTTCGCGTCGCGGATGTACTGCTCGATCGGGTAGTCCTGCAGGAAGCCGGAGCCACCGAGGGTCTGCAGCGATTCGGTCAGCGTGCCGTAGGCGCGCTCGGAGCCGACGCCCTTGACGATCGGGAGCAGCAGGTCGTTGACCTTGAAGGCCATCTCGGCGTCGGCGCCGGAGACGATCTTCGCCGCGGCCTCGTCCTGGTGCGACGCGGTGTACATGTACACCGCGCGCAGGCCCTCGGCGTACGCCTTCTGCGTGAGCAGGGCGCGACGGACGTCGGGGTGGTGGGTGATGGTGACGCGCGGGGCGGTCTTGTCCGTCATCTGCGTCATGTCGGCACCCTGGACGCGCTGCTTCGCGTAGTCCAGAGCGGTGAGGTAGCCGGCCGACAGCGTCGCGATGGCCTTGGTGCCCACCATCATCCGCGCGTGCTCGATGACGTCGAACATCTGCGCGATGCCGTCGTGCACCTCGCCGACGAGCCAGCCCTTGGCCGGGATGCCGTGCTGGCCGAAGGTGACCTCACAGGTGGCCGAGACCTTCAGGCCCATCTTGTGCTCGACGTTGGTGACGAAGACGCCGTTGCGCTCGCCGA
This sequence comes from Williamsia serinedens, assembly GCF_024171725.1. Classification (GTDB taxonomy): domain Bacteria; phylum Actinomycetota; class Actinomycetes; order Mycobacteriales; family Mycobacteriaceae; genus Williamsia_A; species Williamsia_A serinedens. The sequence continues at coordinate 35,409 of NZ_JAMTCG010000002.1, read as the reverse complement.
GCTCGCCGGTCTCGTGGTCGAAGTGGAACTTCGGCACGAAGAACAGCGACAGACCCTTGGTGCCGGGACGCGCGCCCTCAGGGCGGGCCAGCACCAGGTGGAAGATGTTCTCGGTCATGTCCTGGTCGGCGGAGGTGATGAAGCGCTTCACCCCGTCGATGTGCCAGGTGCCGTCGTCCTGCTGGACCGCCTTGGTGCGGGCGGCGCCGACGTCCGAACCGGCGTCGGGCTCGGTGAGGACCATGGTGGCGCCCCAGTTGCGCTCGGCGCAGATCTGAGCCCACTTCTTCTGCTCGTCGGTGGCGTTGTCGTAGAAGATCTGCGCGAAGCCCGCGCCGGCGGCGTACATGAACGCGGCGGGGTTGGCACCGAGGATCAGCTCACCGATGGCCCAGTACAGGGTGCGCGGGGCGGGCATGCCGCCCAACTCCTCGGCGATGCCGACCTTGTCCCACCCGGCCTCGATGAGGGCGTTGTAGGACTTCTTGAACGACTCGGGGATGGTGACGCTGTGCTCGTTCGGGTCGAACACGGGCGGGTTGCGGTCGGCGTCGGCGAACGATTCCGCGATCGGACCCTCGGCGAGGGACTTGACCTCACGCAGCATGTCCTGCGCGGTCTCGACGTCGAGGTCGCCGAAGTCGCCGCTGGCCAACACCTCGTCGAGCTTGAACAGCTCGAGGAGGTTGAACTGCAGGTCGCGCAGGTTGCTCTTGTAATGGCCCATGACTGGATTTCCTTTGTCGCCGGGGTGGTGTCGAGCGGGGGCGAGGCCTGCCGTCGACCCGTGAACTTGGCCGCCCGGTAAGTTACTCACCAGTAATAAGACGAATATACCTCGCCGTCGGCTACACGAACAAGCACGCGTTCTCGCGGTGTGACCTGCGCCGCACCGCGGCTCCGGTGTGGCGTGACCTGGCGAGACGCGTCAGGGGATGAGCGGGAGGAGGCGTCGCAGCGGTCCGCGCTCGACGGACCGTTCGGCGGTCCGCACGGTGCGGAGCTGCGGCGCGCGTGCCCGCACGGCGTCGGCGAAACGATCGGTGAGGGTGACGTCGGCGGCGGGGCAGTGGGAGCAGGCGCCGGCCAGGTCGACGGTGATGACGCCGTCGGTCACGTCGACCACGCGCAGTGCGCCACCGTGCGAGGCGACGAAGGCCCCGACGTCGCCGTCGAGCACCTCGTGCGCGGCGGCGCGCAGGACGTCGTCGTCGGTGGTCGGCGCGGCGGCCGACCACGCCGACGGGTCCTCGAGATCGGCGCTGAGCGCGGCGCGCACCCGTGTCCCGACAGCACGCCAGGTGTGGCCGGGTGTCAGCGTCACCAGCACCGCCGACGACTCGACGGTCACGGACTCGACGACGCCGTCGCGGGCGAGGTCGGCCAGCGCCGGCGGCAGCGCGGCGGGCACACCGACGACGGAGAGCAGCCCCGCGGGGACCACCCAGCGGACGGTGGCCGGATCGTTGGCGACAGGTTCGGGGTGGAGGGGGACGGCAGACATCGTCAGACCACCGCGGCGACGATGGTCCGGGCGAGGAACGCCATGCCCCAGGCGATCACGAACAGGTAGCCGAACGCGAGCGCCGGCCACCTCCACGACCCCGACTCGCGGCGGAGCACCGCGATGGTCGACATGCACTGCAGGGCGTAGAGGAAGAACACCAGCAGCGCGGTGATGGTCGGTGCGGTGAAGAGCGGTTGACCCTCCCGCGGACCGTCGGAGACCTTCAGCGACTGCAGCGCCTGCGCCGGGTCGTCGGGATCGGTGGCCGCCGCGACCTGGCCGAGCGTCGCGACGAACGTCTCCCGCGCCGACAACGACGCCAGCACCCCGACGTTGATCCGCCAGTCGAACCCGAGCGGCTCGAAGACCGGCTCGATGAACCGTCCGACGTCGGCCGCCGCACTGTGGTCGATGACGTACGCCGACGTCGCGGTGTTGTCGTTCGGGTCGATCCCGGCGGCGCGGAAGTCCGCGTCCGACCGCGTCGGCAGGTTGAGCAGCAACCACAGCGCGACCGTGGTCAGGAAGATGATCACGAACACCTTGCGCACGAAGCCCTTGCAGGCGTCGTAGACGCTGAGCAGCACCGATCGCACCGACGGCAACCGGTAGGGCGGCATTTCCATGTAGAAGGGCAGGAGCGGTCCCGAACCGCGGCGGAACCGGCTGAACAGCCAGGCACTCACCATGGCCGACACCGCGCCGCCGAGGTACAGGGCGAACATCACCACGCCCTGCGCGCCGAACGGGCCGACCCTGGCGTCGCGGCTCACGAGCAGTCCGACCAGGAGCACGTACACGGTCAGTCGGGCCGAACACGTCATCAACGGCGCCGACATCATGGTGGCGATGCGGTCGCGCATCGACGGCAGCGTGCGGGTGGCCATGATCCCGGGGATCGCGCACGCCAGGGACGACAGCAACGCGACGAACGCGCGCCCCTCGAGACCGGCCGTCGACATCACCTTGTCCATGAGGAACGCGGCGCGCGCCATGTAGCCGACGCCCTCGAGCAGGGCGATGAGGATGAACAGCAACGCGATCTGCGGCAGGAACACCAGCACCGAGCCGACGCCGCCGAGCACCGCGTCGGACAGGAAGCTCGACAACCACCCGACGGTGACGTGCTGCTGCACCTGGTCACCGAGGAACGTGAAGAACGCCTGGACCTGGTCCTGCAGCGGGGTCGCGACGGTGAAGATGATCTGGAAGAACGCGAACATCGTCACGAAGAAGACGAGTGTGCCCCACACGGGGTGCAGCAGGACGGCATCGATCCGCTGCGTCCGGCGGTCGAGTTCGGGCATCCGGTACGACGCGCTCGTGAGAACCGATTCGATCCACCCTCCGACCTCGTCGACCGCGGTCGGCGGGTCCACGACCGGTGCCGACCACGAGGACGGGTCGGCGAGGAGCTCCCGCAGGGGACCCAGCTGCGACCGTCGACCACCGGTGACCGCGACGACGGGGACGCCGAGCGCGCGCGAGAAGGCGCCGATGTCGAGGCCGCCCTGACGTCGGATCAGTTCGTCGGTGAAGGTCAGGACCACGCAGGTCGGCAGACCCGCCCCGACGACCTGCGCGAACATCGCCAGCGACCGACGCAGCGTCGTGGCGTCGAGGGTGACGACCAGCGCATCCGGGGTCTCGAACTCGGTGTGGTCGTGGTCGAGGACGTCGGCGACGATCTGTTCGTCGGGGCTGATCGCGTCGAGGCTGTAGGTGCCCGGCAGGTCCTCGAGGACGACGCCGTCGGTGTCGGCACCCGGCACGCCGTCGAGCGCGACGCGTCCCTCGTAGCGAGCGACGGTGACACCGGGATAGTTGCCGGTCTTCGCCCGCAGGCCGGTCAGTGCGTTGAAGAGTGTCGTTTTGCCCGAGTTGGGACTGCCGACCAGTGCGAGTCTCCGGGTGTCCGGCGGTGCGCCCGCTGTCGCGGGGCCGCCGTGGGGACCGCAGCTCACTGGTGCCTCGACGTCGTCTTTCCTGGATGGGCGATAGGTAAGGCACACCATACTCTTTCGTGACCCGACGGTGTCGACACCGAGGCTTCACGCCCAGGCCGACGACCGTTCATCACCGCGCGGCAGGGTGTCGGGGTCCGTCTCGTGTCCCACGCCCGGAGGTCCTCGATGTCCCGCCTGCGTTCCCACCTGCTCCGATCCGCCTGCCTCGCATCGGCGGCGGTCGCCACGATCGCCGGGGTCGGAACCGCCGGTGCCGCACCGACGTTCGACCTGCCCGGTCTGGGCAGTTCGTCCGGTGTCGGCGGGACGACGTACGCGGTGATCGGCGACGTCCCCTACGGCGCAGCGCAGATCGCGACCTTCCCGAAGTGGATCGACCAGATCAACGCCGACCCGGCGGTGTCGTTCACGTTCCACCTCGGCGACATCAAGAACGGGTCGTCGGTGTGCAGCGACGCCTACTTCGGCCAGATCCGTTCCCAGTTCGACCGCTTCCGGAAGCCGTTCATCTACACCCCCGGCGACAACGAGTGGACCGACTGCCACCGCCCCGACAACGGCGCCTACAACCCGGTGGAGCGCCTCGGGAAGGTGCGGCAGGTGTTCTTCGACCGCCCGGGCCGGACGCTCGGGCAGCAGTCGATCCCGGTCGCCTCGCAGGCCGGCGTCGGCATCCCCGAGAACGTCTCCCTGACCCGCGACGGCGTCGCCATGGCGACGTTGCACGTCGTCGGCAGCAACGACGACCTCAAGCCGTGGACCGGCATCGGGAAGACTGCGGCGACCCCCGAGCAGATCGCGGAGGAGAAGCAGCGGATCGGTGCCGCGATCGCGCTCGTCCGGTCGACGTTCGCACAGGCGCGTCTGCGGAACCAGCGCGCGGTCGCCTTCTACACCCAGGCCGACATGTTCGACCCCACCTACGACGTGACCCAGGCCGACGACTCGGCGTTCACCCCGCTGGTCCGGACGCTGGCGCAGGAGTCGCGGGCGTTCGGCAAGCCGGTGTACCTCTTCAACGGCGACAGCCACGTGTACAACGCCGACAACCCGCTCGCCGCCGGGTCGAAGTGGCTCGCGTTCTACGGGGTCGCGCAGAGTGCCGACAACCTGAAGCGCGTCACCGTCGACGGGTCGTCGAACAACAAGGACTACCTGCGGGTGACGATCGCGCGACCGAAGTCGCCGGAGGTGCTCACCTGGCAGCGGGTGCCGTACACCGTCCAGGCGGGCTGACCGGGTCGGTCAGGCGACCTTGATGCAGCGGGCCTGGTCGCGGCGCAGCGCGATCTCGTAGCCCGCGACGCGGACGACGACCGGTCCGCGCATCGGGGCACGACGGACGACGAGGACCTCGGAACCGGGCACGAAGCCGAGGTCGAAGTAGCGGCGTGCGGTGGCGGCGTCGGCCTCTTCGCAGAGCCGCGCGACCACCACCCGGGAACCGGGGCGCAGGTCGGCGAGGCACACCTCGCGCTGTGCGGGCGGCGCGGTGCCGACGACGCGCGACCCCAGCCGCTCGGTCATCACCGACATGCACTTCTCCTCGCCCGCACGGCAGGTCAGCCCTGCCTCACCTTGGTAAGGCGAGGATAACCACAACCTCGCGGGTCTGGCTACGTCCGATTCGCGTGGTCAGACCGCTTCGCGGAGGTATGCCAGGTCGTCGGCCATCCCCTCGCCGGGGGTCTCGAGGATCACCGGGGCACCCGCGGTCCGGACCACCTCGACGAGCAGGTCGTTGTCGATCTGCCCGTCGGCGAGGTTGGCGTGCCGGTCGCGGGCCGAGTCGAACTCGTCGCGGGAGTTGTTCAGGTGCACCAGGTCGATGCGGCCGGTGATGTCTCTGACCCGCTCGACGATCCCGACCAGGTCCTCGCCACCGGCCCAGGCGTGGCACGTGTCGAGGCAGAACCCGGCGTCGTCGAAGTCGCCCACCTGCTCCCACAGGCGCTCGATCGCGTCGAGGTGCCGGGCCATCGCGTTGTCCCCACCGGCGGTGTTCTCGATGAAGATCGGCACGGCGAACCCGCCCTTGTCGGCCTGGCGCTCGAAGAGCTTGCGCCAGTTGAGGAACCCCTCGCCGGCGTCCTCGCCGTCCCGGAGGTGTCCGCCGTGGACCACGAGACCGATCGCGCCGAGGTCGGCGGCGGCCTTCGCCTGCTGCTCGACGGCCTTGCGCGACGGCATCCGCAGTCGGTTGTTCAGGCTCGCCACGTTGATGATGTACGAGGAGTGCACCACCACGTCGATCGGTGACGACCGGATCCGGTCGGCGTCGGGACGGTCCTGCGGGGCGGGCATCTTCCGGTCCTGCGGGTCCACGACGAACATCTGCAGGAGGTCGGCGCCGAGCTCCTCGGCGGCCCCGATCGGATCGCTGTCGCTGCGCACGTGCGCTCCCAGTCGCATGGACCCGACAGTAGTCGGATCGCGGCGTCCGAACGGCTGACGGTTGGCCTGCGGCGGAGGACAGTGAGGGAGTACCCATGAGGGTGGGATCTGGTCTCGAGGACAGGGGCGGGCTGTGGAGCGACTGAGTGGACTGGACGCGTCATTCCTCTACCTGGAGACGCGCTCGATGCTCATGCAGGTGGTCGGGATGATCGAGATCGATCCGTCCACGGTGCCCGGCGGCTGGTCGTTCGACCGCATGTTGCGAGAGATGGACCGGCGCATCACCGCGATGCCCACGTTCCGACGCAGACTGCACGATTCGTTGTTCAACCTCGACCACCCCGTGTGGATCGAGGACAAGGCGTTCGACATCGAGCGGCACGTGCACCGCGTCGCCCTGCCCGATCCGGGCGGCGACGTCGAACTCGCCGACTTCTGCGCCCACATCGCGGGTGTCCCGCTCGATCGCAGCAAGCCGCTGTGGGAGATGTGGGTCATCGAGGGACGCCCCCACGGCACCGTCTCGATCATGCTGCGGATGCACCACGCGAGCGTCGACGGTGTCTCCGCGGCGGACCTGCTCGCGCAGCTGTGTTCGCTCACCCCCGACGACCCCGATCTCGACGACGACAAGGTCGGCGCGTCGGCCGGGACCGCGTCGCTGCCGGCGTTGGTGGCCGACGGGCTGGTGAACTTCGCCGTCCGTCGGCCCATCTCGATCGCGCGCATGCTGCCGCAGACCGCCCGGGTGCCCTTCCAGTGGATCAGCCGGTCACGGCACGACGAGGCGATGCCGGCGCCGTTCAGCGCACCGCGGGTCGCGTTCAACGGGACCATCACCCCGCACCGGTCGATCGCCTTCACGCAGATCTCGCTCGACGACATCAAGACGATCAAGAACCACTTCGACGCCACGGTCAACGACGTGGTGATGGCGGTGTGCGCGGGTGGCCTGCGGCACTACCTCGAGGAGACCGACGACCTCCCCGACAAGCCGCTCGTCGCCGCCGTGCCCGTGTCGACGCACGACGAGGGCGACGACGACCGACTCGTGGTCGCGGGCACCAACAAGGTGACCGCGATGATGATGACGCTGCCGACCGACGTCGCCGACCCCGTCGCGCGCATCGAGGCGATGCGGGAGTCGTCGGCGAAGGCCAAGTCGCACCACAAGGCTCTCGACGCGACGCTGCTGCGGGGGTGGGCCCAGCTCATCCCGCCGATGACCATCGGGGCGCTCGTGCGTCTCTACTCGAATTACCACCTGGCGGACCGTCACCCGGCCGCGGTGAACGTGATCATCTCGAACGTCCCGGGGCCGTCGTTCCCGCTGTACTTCCTCGGGGCACGGATCCGGGCGCTGTTCCCCCTCGGCCCGATCGCCGACGGGATGGGGCTCAACCTCACCGTCATGTCCTGCGACGGGCAGATGAACTTCGGGGCGATCGCCTGCAAGGAGCAGATGCCCGATGCGTGGCCCTTCATGCGTGCGATCGAGGACGAGGTGAAGGCGCTCCTCGCCGAGTGCGCCGGCTGAGCCGGACGCCTGCGACAAAAACGCAGACATTGTCGTCGGTGGCGACTTATGCTTGAGTTGTGTCGCACCCGACCAGCTCGACAGAAAGTGGTGTCCGTGATGAGCGTTCGTGATCAGGTCATCAACAAGGCCCAGGCGACGGTTCCCATGGAGCGTCAGATCCAGGCGCTGCACCTGTTCCAGCGGGCCAAGAAGCTGGTCGTCGGCGACCGTCAGCCGCACTTCTCCGAGTCCGACATCCCGGACGTGTCCGATCTCGACCTGACCGCGATCGACGTCAGCGACCCGTTCCTCTGGCGTCAGGGGCGGTGGGAGGCGTACTTCCGACGCCTGCGCGACGAGGCGCCGGTGCACTTCCGGTCCGACAGCGCGTTCGGTCCGTTCTGGTCGGTGACGCGCTACGACGACATCGTCACGGTGGACAAGGACTTCGAGACCTTCTCCGCCGAGCCGCAGATCATCATCGGTGCGCCGCCCGAGGGTCTCGACATCGAGATGTTCATCGCCATGGACCCCCCGCGCCACGACCAGCAGCGCGGGGCGGTGCAGGGTGTCGTCTCCCCGCAGAACCTCGAGGAGATGGAGGCCCTGATCCGGGAGCGGGTGCAGGAGGTCCTCGACGAACTGCCGGTGGGGGAGCCGTTCGACTGGGTCGACCGGGTCAGCATCGAGTTGACCTCGCGGATGCTCGCGACGCTGCTGGACTTCCCCTACGACGAGCGTCGCAAGCTCGTGGAGTGGACCGATCTGGTGGCCGCCAGCGCGTCGGCGACCGGCGGGTCCACCGACACCGACGCCGCGTACCGGGCGGCGGCCGAGGCCGCCCGGAGCTTCAGCGCTTTGTGGCACGACAAGGCGGCCCGCCTCGCGGCCGGGGAGAAGCCCGGATACGACCTCATCACGCTGATGCAGATGTCCGAGGACACCAAGGATCTGATCGATCGCCCCATGGAGTTCCTGGGCAACATCGTCCTGCTCGTCATCGGCGGCAACGACACCACCCGCAACTCCATGACCGGTGGGCTGCTGGCCCTCAACCAGTTCCCCGACCAGTTCGACCGTCTCCGTGAGGATCCCGGACTGGTGCCGAAGATGGTCCACGAGATCCTGCGGTGGCAGACGCCGCTCGCGTACATGCGCCGGGTCGCCACCCGCGACACCGTCCTGAACGGGCAGTTCATCCGCAAGGGCGACAAGGTCGTGATGTGGTACGCCTCGGCGAACCGTGACGAGCGGACGTTCGACGATCCCGACGCGTTCGTCATCGACCGTCGTAACGCGCGGCACCACTTGGCGTTCGGCATCGGGACACATCGCTGCATGGGCAGTCGACTCGCCGAGCTGCAGCTGCGCATCCTCTGGGAGGAGCTGCTGGAGCGGTTCGACGACATCGAGGTCCTCGCCGAACCCGAACGCGTGCAGTCGAACTTCGTCCGGGGCTACAGCTCGATGATGGTGACGGTCACCCCGAAGGGCGGCGAACGCCGCGCGCACGGGACCTACCGGGCGGAGCAGCGGGAGCGACGCCGGGCGAAGGAGGCCGCGCGGGCGGCCACCACCCCGGCCACACCGGCGCCGCCGCAGCGTCGGCGACGCACGCCGGACTCGACACTCGACGTGACGGTCGCCCGACGACGGACCGTCGCCGACGGTGTCGTCGAGCTGACCCTCACCGCCCCCAGCGGGGATCCGTTGCCCGAGTGGGGTCCCGGCGCGCACGCCGAACTCATCCTCCGCCCCGGGCTGACGCGGCACTACTCACTGTGCGGCGATCCGGCCGACCGGTCGTCGTGGACGGTGGCGGTGCTGCGGGAACAGGACGGGCGCGGCGGATCGGCGTTCGTGCACGACGAGCTGTCGGAGGGTGCGACGCTCCAGGTGACGCACCCGCGCAACCACTTCGCGCTCGTCCCGTCGCCGCGGTACCTGTTCGTCGCCGGTGGGATCGGGATCACCCCGATCCGCGCCATGATCGCGGCTGCCGAGGCCGACGGTGCGGAGTGGGAACTGGTGTACTGCGGGCGATCCCGCGCGACGATGGCGTTCCTCGACGAGTTCGCCGACGACGACCGTGTGACGGTCTGGGCGAAGGACGAGCGCGGCGACCGTCTCGACCTCGACGCCGTCCTCGGCGAACCCCGGCCCGACACCCTCGTCTACTCCTGCGGCCCGGTCGGCTTCCTCGACGCCGTCGAGGAGAAGTGTGCGGCGTGGCCCGACGGGAGTCTGCACCTCGAGCGGTTCGTGGCCAAGACGATCGACGCACCCGCGGGCGCACTGGACTCCTTCGAGGTGGAGTGCGTCGAATCGGGAGTGACGGTCACGGTGTCCGAGGGCACCTCGATGTTCGAGGCCGTCGAGGAGGCCGGTGTCGACGTCATGGGGTCGTGCATGGAGGGCATCTGCGGCACCTGCCAGGCCGACGTCCTCGGCGGCACACCCGATCACCGGGACTCCGTGCTGACGCGGGCGGAACGCGAGCGCGGCGACACGGTCATGCTGTGCGTGTCCCGGTCGCTCTCGCAGAAGCTGACGCTGGACCTGTAGCGAGACCGGCACCGAGGTCAGTCGAACCCGCGCACGACACGATCGATGCGACGGACCGCCTCGTCCACGTCGACCGTCGGCTGCACGAGATGGCTCAGGGTCAGCCTGACCACGGTGTCGACGAGCGCCTCGGACACCGCGCCGTCGAGGAGTGACTCGAGGGCGCTGGTCGCCTGACCCAGGACGGCATCGGGGGTCACCGTCACCAGGGCGAGGAGACCCGAGTCGTGACCCGGCCGGAGGACGGCTGCGAGCGCCGCGTTCGACCGCCCGTGCTCCAGGACGTTCCGCACCGCCGCGGACACACCGTTCTCGAAGTCGTCGGGGTGCTCCGCCAGGCCGGTGCGCACCCGCTCCAGGAAGCGCTCCACCTCGCGGTGCACCACCGCGCTGCCGAGCTCTTCCCGCGTGCCGACCTCCTTGTACAGGCTCTGCCTCGGGACGCCGGAGCGCTTGGCGACAGCGGTCATGCTGAGGCCGTCCCACCCCTGCTCGGTGATGATCTCCACCGACGCGTCGAGCACCCGCTCCAGACGCAGGGCGCGCATCTCCGCGTAGAAATCGGGCGCGCTCATGGGTCACGAGCTTAGGACACCTCGACCACGGCACCCGCGTCACGCGGGCGGCGCCGGTTCAGGCCGAGGCGCGGATGAGGTCGGCGGCCTTCTCGCCGATCATGATCGCCGGGGCGTTGGTGTGGCCGCGGACGATGACCGGCATCACCGACGCGTCGGCGACGCGCAGACCGGTCACGCCGCGGACCCGGAGCTCCGGGTCGACGACGGAGTCGTCGTCGGTGCCCATGCGGCACGTCCCCACCGGGTGATACAGCGTCTGGGTGTCGCTGTTGACCGCGGCGTCGACGACCTCGCCGAGCGACGGTGACCCGTCGAGGGCGGGCCGGAGCCACCGGTCGCCCATCACGTCCGACAACGGCGCGGTCTCGGAGATCCGGATGCACAGCTCGACACCCGCGTTGAGCGTCGCGCGGTCGAGCCCGTCGGGATCCGACAGGTAACGCGGGTCGATGGCCGGCTTGGCGAGGGGGTCGGCTCCGGTCAACCGCACCGTCCCCGTGCTGCGGGGCTGCTGCAGCACGGCGGCGATGGTGATGCCGTCCTCGGCCACCTCCACGAGGCCCTCGCCGAGGAACGACGCCGGGACGAACAGGATCTCGACGTCGGCGAGATCGCTGTCGGCCGCGAGTCCGCTCTGCACGAACCCGTACACCTCGGCCACGTTCGACGTGAGCAGGCCGCGACGACGCAGCAGGTAGTTCGCCAGCGACGGCAGCTTGGTGGCGTGGAACAGGGTGGTCTCGTCGGTGTTCTTCGTGATGCCCGCGGCGAGGTGGTCGCGCATGTGCGACCCGACGTCGGGGCGGTCGGCCACCACGTCGATGCCGAACCCGCGCAGGTGGTCGGCGTCGCCGATGCCCGAGTTCATGAGCACCTGCGGGCTGTTGACCGCGCCGCCGCACAGGACGACCTCGCGGCGTGCGTGGATCTGCCGTCGGGCGCCGTTCTCGACGACCTCGACACCGACCGCACGGTTCCCGTCGAACAGGATGCGGGTCACGTGGGCGTTCGTGTGCAGGTCGAGGTTGTCGCGCTTGGTGGCGGTCTTCAGGTAGGCGTCTGCGGTGCTCCACCGGGCTCCCCGCTTCTGCGTGACCGTGGTGCGTGAGAACCCGTGCGGCACCGCGGTGTTCGGCGGCACGGTGGGGTAGCCGAGGCTGTCGACCGCGGCGAGGAACAGGTCGTCGAGTGGGCTCGGGCTGCGCTGCTGGGAGATCTCCATCGGACCCCCGTGACCGTGATCGGGGTCGGTCGACCACGGCGCGTTCTCGATGCGGCGGTAGTACTCGACGGCCTCGTCGTACGACCACTGCCCGCCTGCCTGCGCGGCCCACGCGTCGTAGTCGGCCTGGAAACCGCGCACCCACATCATCGCGTTCAGCGAGCTCGACCCGCCGAGCGTCTTGCCGCGCGGCCAGTAGATGCCGCGCTGTTTGAGCTCGGGTTGCTCGACGGTGAAGTAGTCCCAGTCGACGTCGGTGCGGAACAGCTGCGCGAATGCGGCCGGGATGTGGATGAACTTGTCCTTGTCGGGGCCGCCCGCCTCGAGGAGCGTGACGTGGGTGCCCGCGTCCTCGGTGAGACGCGCCGCGATCACGGCGCCGGCCGATCCCGCTCCGACGACGATGACATCGGTTGTGGGCGCTGTGGTCTCCGCGGTGCTCATGACCCCGAGACTAGGGCGACGAGACCTCGTCGGGCGTCGAATCGCCGATGCCGCCGGGCGGGATCGGCGTGAGGCCCGCGGCGTGCTCGCACGCACGGACGAACGGTCCCACGAACGCGTCGGGCTCGAGGACGCAGCAGGCGTGGCCGGCGGGGACGTCGACACGTACCGCACCCGGGATCCCGTCGAGCAGGAGCTGCTGGCGGGCCGGGGGCACGACGCGGTCGGCGGTGGTGAGGCAGACGGCGGTGGGGACGGCGATGTCGGACAACCACTCCCGTGAGTCGAAGGCGCCGAGGCCGTCGCCGATCTCGTCCATCCGCGACAACCGTCCGGCGCGGACCTGCCGCAGCGCCCACGCGCCGTCGGCGAGACCCCGCTCGTCGAGTGCCTCGGTGGGCAGGCCGGGCAGTCGGTGCACGAGGTGTCGCGTGACGAGGGTGGTGACGCCGTCGAGCGCGCGGTGTCCGCTGTTGCGGGTGCCGAAGTACGGGCCGGTGGCCGCGAGGACCAGTCCGCGCACGCGGTCCGGATGACGGTGCGCGACGAGTTGCGCGATGCCCCCGCCCATCGAGAAGCCCGCGGCGACGAAGCGGTCGATGCCGAGCACGTCGGCGAGGGCGACGACGTCGTCGGCGCAGTCGTCGAGGAAGAACGTCTCCGACGAGATGCCGCGCCCGTGCCACCGCTGGTCCATGGTGATCGCGCGGAACCGACGCGTGAGGTCGGGGAGGGTGGGGTACCAGGTGAGCAGGCCGGTGGTCATCACCGAGTGCAGCAGCATCACGGGGACGGCGTCGGGGTCGTCGGGGCCGCTGTCGGTGACGAACGTGGAGCCCCCGCGTCCGGGCAGCTCCACGACCGCTCCGGCGGGGACGTCGGCGGTGGGATACGTCGCGAACCGCCGCCCGATCCGGGCCGCGATGCGATCGACCAGCGTCAGCGCCATCGGTCCGATGGTAGCGACGCCCTGCCCGCCGGACGCGTGGCGGACATGACGCGGGCGGCGCCATCGGACAAGATGGGGTGACCGACAGGTGAACAGAGGGCGAATCGCCGACGAAGGGTGCGCGTGTGACGATCTCCGGCGAGCGGAAGACCACCGACGCCGCGATCGTCCCCCCGGCCGACGCCGAGGTCGCCCAGACCGTCGACATCCCCGTCATCCGGCCGTGGTGGCGTACCGCTCGGACGTGGCGTGGTGTCGCCGTCACGCTGTGGCTGGCCGTGATGGTCTGGCAGTTCGCCGTGCACGGCCTCGCGTTCGACCGCACCCGGCTGATCCTGTGGATGTGCCTGGGCCTCGCCGCGGCGAGCATCGGTCGACGCCGCATCACCACCGTGATCGTCGACTGGCTGCCGTTCGCGGCCGTCCTGTTCCTCTACGACCTGACCCGCAACGTCGCGCAGTGGATGGACATGCCGACGCAGTGGCACCTCGCCCCCGACGTCGACCACTGGATCTTCGGCGTGAACCCGACCGTCTGGCTGCAGTCGCACATCAAGGACGCACAGCCACCGTGGTGGGAGATGATCACCAGCGTCGTCTACGTCTCCTACTTCGTCGTGCCCTACGCCGTGGCCGGTGTGCTGTGGCTGCGGGACCGGCAGGCGTGGCGGCGATACGCGGTCGCGTTCGTCGCGACGACCTTCCTCGCCCTCGTCGGGTACACGCTGCTGCCGGCCGCGCCGCCGTGGGCGGCGGCCCGATGCACCGCCGAGCAGGTCGTCGACAACCCGCGGGACCCGCCGTGCATGGCGTCGGAGGTACCTCCGGCGTCGGGTGGTCTGCTCGGTCCGGTCCGCCCCGACGACGCGTCCGCGGCCCCGTACGTCGAGCGCATCTCGGCCCGCGGGTGGGACGTGCTGAACATCAAGGCGGCGTCGGCGCTGCTCACCGTCGGCCAGTCGAAGGCCAACCTGGTGGCCGCCATCCCCTCGCTGCACGCCGGGCTCACCATGCTGCTCGCGCTGTTCATGTGGCCGCGGGTGCGCGCGCTCGGACGGACGCTGTTCCTGGGCTACGCACTGACGATGGCGTTCACCCTCGTCTACACCGGCGAGCACTACGTCTTCGACATCCTGCTCGGCTGGGGACTCGCGGCCTCGGTCATCGCCGTCCAGGCGTGGGTGGTGCGTCGCCGGGCGCGGCGCAGGGCCGCTCAGCGCAGCGCGTCGAGCGGGACCTTCCAGAGCAGCACGTTGTAGATCTGGAACAGCGACGCGGTGAAGTAGAGGTCCTTGCCGGTGGAGAACGGGTGGATGTACGGCGCGTAGGCGCTGGTGATCTCGGCTGGGTCGATCAACGCCCGAGGCGGGCTCCACGGACCCTCCGGTGACGGCGCGGTGCGGGCGACGATGGTGTTGGTCGTCGCCAGCGAGACGTACTTCCCGAGGTAGGCGTTGTAGGCCACGGACATCTCGCCGGTGGGCGCACCGATGATCGGCGTCGCGGCGTTCACGTCCCCGCGCACCCACGTGCCGTTCGAGAAGTACTCGTAGGCGCCGAGATCGGTCAGCTTCGACGACGCGACCCGGGCGAGCCTGACCGCCCCGAACCGCCCCGACGGGGTGCCGTAGACGTAGATCGTGTCGCCGACCTTCAGCAGCGCACTCATCTGGAAGTCGCTGTTGCCCCCGAGGTTCGGTCGGATCGCCTCGGGCGGGCGCACCCAGTTCTGGCCGTCGTCGTCGGAGTAGGCCACGCCCGCACGGTCGGTGACCCATTCGCCCGGTCCGCCCCAGCGCTTCACGGCCATGTAGGTCATGTACTGCCGTCCGTTCGCGGCGATCCCGCCGGTCGGCAGGACCGTGATCTCCCGCCGGTAGTCGGGGACGAGGACCTGCTTGGCGAGACCGGGCGCAGCCATGACGCCGCTGTCGAAGTACATCCCGCGGGAGAGGTCCCGTGTCGTGCTGCGCAGCAGCACGTTGGATCGGAAGCCGTAGAGCTCGCCCCGCAGCAGCGACCGGCCGTCGAAGTTCGCGGTGTCGCCGAACGCGGTGAGCACCCCGCCGCATCCGTCGTCCCACGTCACCCCGAGGTCGGTGCCGACGATGCCGAACCGGTGGACGGTGTCGTTGATGTCGCCGACGCCGGTCTCTTGCGCGACCGGCTGTGCGAGCCCGGTCGACCGCGGCAGACCGATCGAGACGACGGACGGCATCGGCGGTGCCGCCCCCGCGGCGCCGACCCCCGTCAGCGTCGCCCCCACGACGGTCATCGCCACCGCCGCCGTCATCGTCCCGACACGTCGAACTGATTCCCCCCAGAACACGCGGCGAAGCTAACAGGTGAACGGCCGGTGAATGAGGGTCCCGAGCGAGTAAAAGCGCAGCTCACATACCGCGGGAGGGCATCTTGTGAGCCTGCACAAACGATCGCGGAACGTCGATCAACAGTGGTCGATGCCCTCGCGGGAGGTGGCGTCCCGGGCGGTGTCCGGACGGTCGCGTTCGTCCGATGTGGCCTGTGCGTCGGCCTTGCGCCGGGTGTGCGAGCGACGTCGCCACCCGCCCTCGGTCGGTGGTGCCTCGCCGAAGTGGTCGGCGTCGTCGGAGCTGTAGTAGGCGACGAGGACCGCCCCGACGACGGCACCGATGAACCCGACGACGGCGAGCCACTCCAGACCCGGCTCGGCCTTGTCGCCGAGGAAGACCACGCCGATGATCCCCGGGGCGGCGGTCTCACCGACGACGAGGACCGCGGTGACGCCGTTGACCGCACCGAGCTGGAGAGCCACGGTGTGCACGTAGAAGCCGACGGCGCCGGCGATCGCGATCGTCCAGGCGGCGGGATCGCTGAGGATGGTCAGCGGCGAGAAGGGGTCGAAGCCGCGCAGGATGCGCACGGCGATCGCGATGACGCCGAAGAGCAGGCCGGCGGCCGCGCCGGCGAGGATCGAGCCCCGCGCGCCGAGCCGGTAGATCACCAGGACGGCGATCGCGCAGACGACGAGGGTCGCCGCGAGCAGCCCCCAGTGAAAGGTGAACGACTCCGCGGTCTCCGTCGCGTGTCGGCCGGACGCGACGCCGAGCATGCACAGCGAGGCGATGACGGCGACGATCGCGATCCAGTCGCGGGCGTGCAGGCGGACGCCGAGGACCACGGTGCCCAACAGGGCGGTGACGATGAGGTTCGCCGAGACGATCGTCTGCGACAGGAACAGGGGCAGCAGCCGGGCGGCGATGGCGCCACCGCCGAAGCCGAGGACGACCATCGCGGTGCCGACGAGGAACGCGGGGTCGCGCAGGGTCTCCGCCGTGGACTGCATCGAGGGACCGCCCGCGGCGGTGGTCGAGCGTGAGCCCTCCTTCTCGCGGGCGGCGACGGCCGCACGACGTGCACCGAGTGCCCGGAGAACCGAGGAGAGGCCGTAGCCGATCGCGGCGAGCGAGGCGAAGAGGATGCCGATCACGAACATGCCGCTGCACCTCCACCCGCAGGAAAATTGGCCGAACTGCCTGGTCTGGGCGCTGCGCGGCCGATCTGGCGGACCGTTGGTTAGGCTAGCATGTTCGCTGATCAGACCCCGTCTCGCGGTGCTACCTACGGAGATCCATGGCATCCCCCACGCGCAAGCGTGTCCTCATCACGTTCGCCCGGTCGTTCCTGACCCTCGACATCGCGCGGCTGATGGCCGCCGGCGGCCACAGCGTCACCGTCGTCGACAGCATCACGCTGCCCGTCTCGCGCTTCTCCAACGCCGTCGACGCCTACCTGCGTGTCCCCGCCCCGACGTTCGCGCCACGGGAGTACTGCCGGGAGCTGGCCCGCATCGTGCGCGAGCGTGCGATCGACATGGTGATCCCGGTGCACGAGGAGACCGACATCATCGCGCAGATGCGGGAGGAGTTCCCCGACACCTGCGAACTGTTCCTGTCCGACTTCGAGACCGAGAACAACCTGCACAACAAGTACGAGTTCCAGCGTGTGCTCACCGAGATGGGCATCCCCACACTGAAGTTCGCCCAGGTGCGGTCGGCGGAGGACCTGCGCGCGCTCGACTTCGACACCCCGTTCGCGTTGAAGGAGTGCTACTCCCGCGGATCGCAGAAGGTCCGCAAGGTGATCCCGGGGCAGATCCCCGACGACATCGAGTTCTCGCCGACCAACCCCTACATCGCGCAGGAGTGGTTCAAGGGCGAGAAGTTCTGCACCTACTCGGTGTGTCGGGACGGGAAGGTGCTGGCACACACGGTCTATCCGGTCTGGTACGCGATCGACGGCAACTCGTGCATCGCGTTCGAGGCCATCGACCACCCGGCGATCACCGCGTGGGTGGAAGACTTCGTCGGTCGCGTCGGCTTCACCGGTCAGGTCGGGTTCGACTTCATCGTCGGTGACGACGGCGCGCTGTTCACCATCGAGTGCAACCCGCGCGGCACCAGCGGCATCATGATGTTCGAGCCGCACCACCGCGTCGACCGCGCCTTCTTCGGCGACACCGACGAGGTGATCACGCCGGAGCTGGGGTCCCGCAAGATGATCGGCTTCGGGATGGGGCTCTACGGCTGGAAGAAGTCGTCGTTGGAGGGCAACACCTTCCGCGGCTTCCTCCGGGACTTCCGCGCCACCGACGACGTGATCACCAACCGTCACGACCCGCTGCCCGCGGTGATGATGCCGATCGCCTACATCGACATCGCCCGGATGTGCTTCAAGTACAAGGTCGGTCTCGCCGAGGCGTTCATGCACGACCACGAGTGGGACGGCATCCCGATCTCGGGCTGAGCGGGTCGCTCGACTTCTGTACTGACGCTCGACTTCTGTGCCGACGCTCGACTTCTGTGCTGACGCTCCACCTGTGGTGTTCTCGCTCCACGTACAGGGTGCCCCCGGCCGAGGCGCTCCACCTGTTCGAGGACGCTCCGGATACATCCGGAGCGTCCTCGAGTAACTGGAGCGGGAACCCTATGACCGGAGCGGGAACCCCGGAACCGGAGCTGAGCGGGTCGCTCAGACCTGCTCGCGACAGAAGTCGACGACGCGGGCGACCACGTCGGTCTGACCGGTGAAGAACCCGCCGTGGCCGACGCCGTCGACGACCGAGAACCGTGCGCCGGGGATCTGCTCCGCGGCCGCCCGGCACCCCTCCGGCGGGAAGAACAGGTCGTGCTCGAACGCGAGTGCCAGCGTCGGGACGTCGATCGCTGCCAGGCGATCCGGCGTCGGCTCACCGGCGGTGATCCACTCATACGACGCCATCAGGTTGCCGCGCAGGCCGGTGTCGTCGGTCCAGACCTGACCCGACGAGGCGAAGATCTCCGACCACCCACGCACCGACGCCGGGTCCTGGAGCAGGGCGGGGTGCAGCGTGGTGACGAGCTGTTCGAAGGTCATCACGTCGCTCGGGATTGTGCCGTAGGTGTCCAGCAGCCCGATCTCCATGCGACCGACGAGCTCGCCGATCGGTGACGGCTGCAGGCCGGCGACGAGTGCCGTCGCACGGACGCGCCCTGGGTGTCGACGGATCAGTTCCTGGGTGACGTAGCAGCCCATCGAGTACGCGACGACGATCACGTCGTCCAGCTCCAGCGCGTCGAGCAGTGCGGCGGCGTCGTCGGCGAGATCGGCGGCGCGGTAGGGCCCGGGCGGTGCCGACGACGGGGCGACCCCGCGGGCGCTGTGCGCGACGGTCGAGAACCCGGCGGCGGTCAGGGCGGAGACGACACCGGTGTACTCCCAGACCGGGGCCGGTTGTCCGAGACCACCGTTCAGCAGCACCGTGGGCCCGTCGCCGGAGCGGTGCACCTCCACACGCACCCCGTCGCGGATGTCGATCTGGGACACGTCGGTGCTCATCGGCGGGGGACCCCCTGGGAGAAGTCGATCTGCGCGGCCGCGTTCGAGACCGCGGTGACCATGCCGGTCCCGATCGGACCGTCGGCGTCGAAGAGGGTGGCGGTGCCGACCGACAGGCCGTCGGCGGTGATGTGGGTGTCGGCCTGCAGTCCGATGCGATCGCCCCCGGGCAGCCGCGAGATCGCCACGGTGAGATCGCAGTTGATGTACCCGATGCCCTCCGAGCCCCAGTTCGTCACCAGACTCGTGCTCTCCGCGGCCATCACGACCCGGACGTACGGGCTCGGCTCCTCGCCGGCGACGACGGGGATCACCGTGGACCACAGACGTTTCCGGCTGCCGTTCTGGTGCTCGGACATCGTCGTCGTCCATCCGTGCTCGTCGCTGCCGAACCACCGGCGGTGCTCGTCGGGGGCCGGCGGGTCGAAGGGATGCGTCGAATGCCACTCGTCGCCGGGCGGAGGGCTCGAGCGGTGCAGCGCGACCATCGTCGCGCGTGCCACCAGGGCGTCATCCTGGTGCAGGTCGACCTCGGCGACGTGGATCCGGCGCCCACTGCGGACGAGACGGGTCGTCGGCACCAACGGGACGCCCCGGGCCGCCTTGAACAGGTCGATCGTCGTGCGCACGGGGACGAAATCGGCGTGGCCGTGGTCCTTCTCGAGCGCATGGGCGGCGGCGGCGCAGATCGCCGGCCCGTTCAGCATGTCCGGACCCCACCGCCCGAACGCGTACTTCGCCGGGACGTAACCGTCGTCGGTGAGCGTGAACATGTGGACGTCGGTCATCGGGGGATCCTGCTGCTCGGGGTGGTCTCGCCGCGGGCGTCGTCGACGACCGCATCCGGGTCACGGTAGTCGGACAGCACCGCGACGAGGCTCACGACCGCCAGCACGACGCCGGCGGCGAACAGGATGGGATACGTGATCGCGGGCACCGCCCCGTGGATGATCGAGAGCACCACCGGGGCACCGAAGCCCAGGTACGTCAGCGAGTAGAAGACCGCGGTCAGTCCGGCGAGCTCCGACGGCTCGGCGATGCGACCGACCTCCGCGAGGCCCGCGACCAACGCCATGCCGTACCCGGCGCCGAGGACGGCGCCCGCCACCAGCGTCAGCCACGGGTCGAGCACGTGGGCGGCGACGCCCCCGACGGCCATCCCGGCCATCAGCAGGACCGTGGCCACCGCCGAGCCTCGCGCACGGTCGGGCACGTCGATGCGACGTGCCACCGACTGCACCGCGAACCCGGAGGCCAGGGTGACGAGGGTGACCGCGGCGGCGTAGGCGATCCGCACGTCGGCGACGCGGTCGGACATCAGGGTCGGCAGGACCGCGTAGGCGGCGGCCGCGGAGCCGAAGACCCAGGGCGCCACGGGGACCACCACGCGGAGGAACCGTCGGTGCGCGACGGCGCGGATCCTCAGGTCGTCGACGATTCGACGCGGCGCTCGACCCGGCTCGATCGTCTCCGGCGCCGACCACACCCACACCGCGGCGGCCAGACAGAGCACGACGTTCACCAGGTAGGCGAGGGAGTCCTGCAGCGGCGCCCACTGGGCGAGCACCCCCGCGACGGCGGCACCGACGCCGAGTCCGAAGGTCAGGCTCATCGCGGCACGTCGCGCGCCGAGGGTCGGGGACGCGTCCGGGGTCCACGGCGCCCCCGACAGCTCCTTCACCCAGCTGCTGCCGACCGCCATCGCCAGGCCCAGACCGACACCGCTGAGCACACGGCCGACGACGAGCAGCCACACGTGGTCGGCGCCGACGGCCAGGATCACCGACCCGAGCGCGGCGACGAGCGGCGCGGGTCGCATCAGGCGCACGCGCCCGAAGCGGTCGGAGAGCGGACCACCGATCAGCAGCGCCGGCACGATGCCGAGCACGTAGGCGAAGAGGAGCGCGTCGACGACGGTGCCGGGCAGTCCGTGCACCGACTCGTACATCACGAGCAGCGGCGTGAACTCGTTGCCACCCCAGGCGATGGCGGCCATCGCGGCGGCCACACCCCACCACGCGCGGCGGTCGGGGGCGTCGGTTCGGTCAGCACGCACGGCTCCATCCAACACGGGTGATCGTGCTCACCACGGGTCGGGCGGACGTCCGCGAGGGTCGCTAGCCTGCGGCCATGGACTCCCGCTACCGGCTCGTCGACCGCGTCCCACCCCTCGGCGACTACCGCCGCCTCCGCGAGGTGTCGGGCCTGACCCCCGTCAGCGAGGAACAGGGAGCGCCGGCGGTCGCGAACGCGTGGGGCGGCTGCCACGTCGTCGCCGAGGACGGCGCCGTCGTCGCGATGGGCCGGATCCTGGGCGACGGCGGCTGGTACTTCCACATCACCGACATCGCGACCGACCCCGCCCATCAGCAGCGCGGGCTGGGTCGCGCCGTCGTCGAACGCCTGCTCGCCGTCATCGTCGACGCCGCACCGCCGAACCCCTACATCACCCTCATGGCCGACCCGCCGGGCCGGCGGCTCTACGAGTCGCTCGGTTTCGAGACCACCTACTCGGCGGGGATGGTGCAGACGGCGATCCGTCGTGGGGATCCCGGGCCGGGTCGCTGAGACCGGTCAGGCGGGCGCCCGATACCCGTCGATGGTCAGGCAGCCGACCGGGACGGGCAGGTGCACGCGCTGCGCCGCCCGGGTGAGGTCGACGGCGTTGCGGAGGGTGTCGAGGCAGAGGTCCTGACGACGGGCGACGGCGGCCCCGAGCATCGCCAGAGCCTGGTCCTCGTCGCCGCGGCCCCACAGGGCGTCGGCGACGGCGAGGTAGACGGTGATCGCCGGGTCGGTCTTGTCGAGCTGCACCAGCGCCCACGCGTACCGCTTCGCCGCGTCGACGGTCTTCGGTCCGCCGGGGCCGTCGGTGCGCACGTACTTGCCGTAGAGCTCCTTCGCGAGGGGTTCCGTGTCCGACCACCGCTGCAGGTGGCACATGCAGCGCACCGCGTCGTCGAGGTTCGCGAGGTACTTGCGCGAGTACGGGCCGTCCTGGCGGGCACGGATCTCGCGCAGGACGCAGAACTCGGGCAGTGCGTGCGCGTAGTCGCCGGCGGCCAACAAGGCGTCGGCCTCGTGCTGCAGCTCGTCGATCATCGCCTCATGATCGCGCATGCAGGCCCGTCCCACCTGCGGAATCGCCGTGTTCTCCGGTGCGGGCCGGACGTCGCGTCGGGCCCCCGCGCGGGGTGACCCCCTACAGTTGCGGCGTGCACCCCTCGGGCCCGGAGCGCGGGCACAGCCACAGCCCGTCGGCGATCGCCGTGCACCTGCGACCGATGGCCGCCCGGATCGTCGTCGGCGTGCTGGTCGTGTGCGCGATCGCGGTGGCGGTCGGGGCGGTGGTCCTGTGGCCGGGGGAGCGCCCGCACTCGGTCCCGCTGCAGTTCCAGACGGCCGCACCCGACGGCAAGTTGGTCACCCAGACCGGCACGGTCATCGCCCAGGCGCGCTCGGAGTGCCTCAACCGCGCGGCCGGGACGGTGTTCGGCGGCGACGCCCCCGTCACGGCGGAGGCCGACGGGCCGTGCATCGAGAGCACGGTGAGGATCACCTCCGGCAAGGACGCCGACGCGAACACGCTCATCGAGGTGCCGACCAACCGCGCGCAGTCCGGCGAGCAGCCCGGGGTGACGCGGTCCCGGCCGCCCGCGGACCAGCTCGACAAACCACAGCCCGGGCAGCCCGACCTGAAGGTCGGCGACCACATCCGGTTGGTGCTGTCACCGAGCGGCCAGGGGACGTCTGCCTACTCCTTCTACGACTACAGCCGCGGCACGTCGACGATCATCTGGGCGATCGTGTTCGTCCTGGCGATCGCCCTCGTCGCGGCGTGGCGGGGACTGCGGTCGGTCCTCGGCTTGGTGATCGCCTTCGGGGTGCTGCTCGGGTTCACGCTGCCCGCGATCCTCGACGGGAAGTCGCCGGTCGCCGTGGCGATCGTGTCGTCGGCGGCGATCCTCCTGATCGTCATCTACCTCGCCCACGGGGTCAGCCTGCGCACCAGCGCCGCTCTGTTGGGCACGCTGTCGTCGCTGGCGGTGGCGGCGGTGCTGTCCTATCTGTCGGTCCTCACGATGAACATCACCGGGCTCTCAGCGGAGCAGACGACGAACCTGCAGGTCTACCAGAACGGCATCTCCACCAACGGGATCCTGTTGGCGGGCTTCATCATCGGCGCTCTCGGCGTCCTCAACGACGTGACGATCACGCAGGCGTCGGCCGTCTTCGAACTCGCCGCGGGCGGTCGGAGCAGGCGCGCCACGTTCGCCGCGGCGATGCGCGTCGGTCGGGACCACATCGCCAGCACCGTCTACACCCTGGTGTTCGCCTACGCCGGCAGCGCGCTCCCGCTGCTGTTGCTGTTCTCCGTTGCGGGACAGTCGTTCTCGTCGCTCGCGACGACGGACACCGTCGCCGTCGAGCTGGCCCGGTCGTTCGTCGGAGGGATCGCGATCGCGCTCTCGGTCCCGCTCACGACGGCGATCGCGGTCGCCCTCGTCCACAAGCACGAGGTGCCCGACAACCACCGCGCCCCCGCCCGCTCCGCTCCCGGCCGAAGCCCCGGTGCGCGTCCCGGCGGCCGCCATTCCCGCGCCGATTGACGCCGGGTGAGGCGTTTCCGCGCCGTTCTGGTAGATCCGCGTCGGGCACGGCGCGGGAACGCGCGCACGACGCGGGGTGTCAGATGTTCGGCGCGGCGGCGATGCCGATGGTGGAGGACTTGCCCTTGAACAGCGAGCTGGCCGTCGTCGCGAAGCGGCCCACGAGGCCGTACTTGGCGTTGATCGCCTGGCGCACACGTGCCGTGCCCGCGTCGTCGAGCACGCGTGCCGTGCCCTCGACGTGCTCACCGACGTTCTTGCCGACGCGATCGCACGTGGCGAGCGAGACGCGGGAGGTGTTGCGGATGCGCTTGACCTTCCACGACGACGCCTGGGTCCACATGACCAGCTCGCCGGCCTCCGGGCCGGAGTCGACGAAGGCCGCCCAGATCGGGACCGGCTTGGGCCGACCGTCTCTCGTGTAGGTCGTCAGCTCGACGTACTTGGCGGTCGCGATATCACCGAGCGCGCGACGGGACCTTTCCGGATCAGGCATGGCCGCCGGCGTCACTTCTTCTCGAGCGTGGATTCCTTGTGGGCCGCCTTCGACCCGGTCTTGTCCGACTCGACGATCCAGTAGGGCTCGTCGTCGGAGGCCTTGAACTTCTGGCCCTCGAACTCGAACTCCTTCGTGCGCTTCTCCTTCGCCGTGCCCTCGGTCTTCCCCTGCGAGGTGTTCCAACTGACGGTGTCGCCCTTCGAGATTGCCATTTCCCCAACGTACCCCCGTCCCTGACCGATTAGCCTGGTCCCATGACATCCGACCTGCCACGGATCGACCTCAACTCGGGGACGTCCATCCCCCAACTCGGGCTGGGGGTGTGGCAGGCCGACGACGACGAGACCGAGCGCGCCGTCACCCACGCACTCGACGAGGCCGGCTACACGCACATCGACACGGCCGCCGCCTACGGCAACGAGGAGGCCGTCGGTCGTGCCATCGCGGCGGCGTCGGTCGACCGCGACGACATCTTCGTCACCACCAAGCTGTGGAACGCCGACCAGCGTGGGCGCGACGCCGTGCTCGCCGCGTGCGACACGAGCCTGTCGAAGCTCGGCCTCGACCAGGTCGATCTCTACCTCGTCCACTGGCCGCTGCTCGACAGCGACCGGATGAAGCGGACATGGGAGGCGATGCAGGAGATCGCCGAGTCCGGCAAGGCCAAGGCGATCGGCGTCTGCAACTTCGAGCCCCACCACCTCCAGGTGATCATCGGGCACGGCGAGATCGTCCCGGCCGTCGATCAGGTCGAGTGCCACCCGAACCTGCCGCAGAACGACCTGCGCGCCTTCGCCCACGACGGCGGGATCGCGGTCGAGTCGTGGAGCCCGCTCGGTGGCACCCCGAACTCCGGATGGGGCAAGGCGTCGAAGGACAACACCCTGCTGAAGGACGCGACGCTGGGTGACATCGCCGAGAAGCATGGCAAGTCGATCGCGCAGGTCATCATCCGCTGGCACCTGCAGGGCGGGCTGGTCGTGATCCCGAAATCGGTGACACCGGAACGGATCTCGCAGAACATCGACGTCTTCGACTTCTCGCTCGACGACACCGACATGCTCGACATCGCGCGCCTGTCGAACAACCGCCGCGTGGGCGCACACCCCGACGAGATGAACGTCGGCGCCCCTGCCGACGACGAGTAGTGCGTCTCCGCGACCAGCCGACCGTCGAGGTCAGCGCCCGACTGGCCCTCGAGGCCGACCGTGCGTGGGACCTCGTCACCGACATCACGCTGCCGACGCGGGCGGCGGGCGAGCTGCAGTCGGCGTCCTGGGACGTCGGACACGACGCCGTCGTGCCGGGCGCCCGGTTCCGCGGCCACAACAGCAGCGACGATCTCGGCGAGTGGACGACGAGCTGCGAGGTCGTCGACCTCGAGCCCGGACGGCGCTGGGTGTGGGCGGTCTTCGGCATGTGGGACGAACCGGACCCGTCGCCGACGAGCCCGGCTCCGAGCGCTGATCCGATGTCCTGGTGGGGGTTCGAGGTCGATCCGGCCCGCAGCGGCTGCGTCGTCCGCCAGTTCGCGCGGATGGGCCCCGGGCCGTCGGGCATCAGCGCGGCGATCGCCGGCCACCCCGACCTGGAGGGTCGGATCATCGCGAGGCGGCTCGACGCGTGGCGCGCGGCGATGACCGCGAACCTCGACCTGCTGGCCCGGGAGTGCGGGTCGGCCTAGCCTGACCGGCATGACCACCACCGGTTCCGATCGTTCCGAGCGCCTCGCCGCCGCCCGTGCGCGACTGCGCGGCCTGCTCGTCGCCACCGCCGTCCTCGGTGTCGTCGTCGGGCTCATCGCGCTCGTCTGGCCGGGCCCGACCCTGCTCGTCGTGGCCGTCCTGTTCGGCATCTCGCTCGTCGTGACGGGCGCGTACCGGCTCTCGGTGGCGTTTCTCGCGCCCGGTCTGTCGGCGGGGGTGCGTGCGGTGTTCGGGGTCCTCGGGCTCGTCATCCTCGTCGCGGGTGTGCTGTGTCTGGCCGATCCCGCGGAGTCCCTGGTGCTGCTGGCGATCGTGATCGGCGTCAGCTGGATCGTGCAGGGCGTGCACGACCTGGTCTCCCGTCGTGTCGACACCCACGGCGTCCCGCACTGGCTGATGATCGCGTCGGCTGTCGTCTCGATCCTCGCGGGTGTCGTCGTGATCGCGCTCCCCGGTCTCGCGATCAGCACCTTCCTCGTGGTCGGCGCGATCCTGCTCATCGTCGTGAGCGTGATCAACCTGATCACCATCCCGCGTCGCGTCTGACCCACCGGTGGATCTCGCGCGGTCGATCCCGCTCTTCGTCGCCGCCGCAGTCCTCGAGATCGGCGGCGCGTGGCTGGTCTGGCAGGGCATCCGCGACCACCGCGGGTGGCTGTGGATCGGGGCCGGCGTGGTGGCGCTCGGCCTCTACGGCGTGGTCGCGACGCTGCAGCCGGACGCGCAGTTCGGTCGCATCCTCGCCGCCTACGGCGGGGTGTTCGTCGCCGGCTCGCTGATGTGGGGCATGGTCGTCGACGGGTTCCGTCCCGACCGGTTCGACGTGATCGGCGCGCTGATCTGTCTGATCGGCGTCGGCGTCATCATGTACGCCCCGCGGTGACCGCTCAGGAGATGTCGAGCGACCGGGCTATGGTCGGCCACGCCCGCGGCAGGTCCTCGGCCCAGTAGCCCCAGGAGTGCAGACCCGGCCGGTACTCGTAGGTGGCCTTGATCCCCGCACGGGTGGCCTTCTCCTGGAACGACCGTGTGCAGGACAGGACGACGCCCTCGAGGAAACCGCCGACGGGGGACGCCAGTCCCCGCAGCCCGAGACGCGGGTCGGGCAGGCCGTTGCCGCTGGCGATGAAGATGTCGGTGTCCTTCAGTGCGGCCAGACGACGCGTCGGATCGTTCGCCGCCCAGTCGCCGCCGTCGAGCGGTCCCCACATGTTCTCGAAGTTCCCGCCGCGCGTGGCGACGGTGCCGGCGACGGCCTGCCGATACGCCGGCGGCCCGAAGTCGAAGCACCCGCTGAGGGCCATGACGCCGCGGTAGAGGTCGGGGTGCTTGGCCGCGAGCACCATCGCCGACGTCGCGCCCATCGACAGCCCACCGATCGCCGACCGGCCGTTGCCCGCGTACTCCCTCTCGATCAGGGGCGGGAGGTCACGGGTCAGGAAGGTCTCCCACTTGTCCACCCCGAGAACGGGATCCGGGCGTCGCCAGTCGGTGTAGTAGCTGGCGGTGCCACCGATCGGCAGGACGACCGTCACGTCCTTGTCGGCCATGAACCGCTCGATGCCGGTCTGGACGGTCCAGCCGCTGCGCTGGAAACCGGTGTAGACGCCGGCGTCGATGCCGTCCAGCAGATAGAGGGTCGGGCGGGGCGCGGTACCGCGGGGATGAAGGACCTCGAGGCGGACGGTCTGGCGGGTGTCCGGGTCGCGGACGGTGATGATGTCGTGCTGCGGGCCCAGCGCGGTCCGCGTCAGCAGCGTCGCGGTCGGTGCCGGGTCGGGCGCGGGCCGTGCCGCGGCGACCCCGGCGAAGGTGCCCAGCGTCGACACGGCGACGAGTCCCACGACGACCACCCGGGCGATCGCGGAGCGGCCGCGGCGCGGCGACCCTGCGGCGCGATCGAAGACACGACGGAACACGAGAACCCCCCCTCTGCGTTTCAGGGGCGAACTGTAGCGGAGACGGCGGAGCCGTGTGGCCCTCGCCACTGCGGCCCGACCGCCCGCGGCGTCCGGTCGCGGGATGCGACAACGGTGATCATTCGGTCGTTCGAGCGATATTTAACCCAGAAAATTCGCTCGGCGAAATACTCTGACACATCGACGACCGCACGCGTGAACGCGTCGCACCGTCCCGTCATCTCGCGGTGGCGTGAGCGAATTCGTGCCACGTGTAACGGAATTCGAGAACGTCCGCGCCGGTGGGACGGATGTTACGCGCGAGAAAACTTCCTCGTCAGCCGGCCGTTAATTGCCAAACTTTATCTCCCATAAAGTCTGGTCTCATGCTCTAATTACTCCGCCAGGGGGGCTCGGAGAACGGGGTACCACCAATGCGACGTCTCGTGCCTTCCCTCTCGCACACATCGCCGACGGCTCTGGCCGCGGCGGTGTTCGCGCTTCTCATGTTCTGTGCGGTCGCCGGTGCCGCGCTGCTGCCGAACTCCCGCGCGGCGATCGCGATCGTGGACACCGCATCCATCAGCGACTCGTCGACGACGGTGGGCATCTCCGACAACGACATGTACTTCGAGTCGACGGACCCCGCGGAGATCGCCAAGCGCCTCGACGAGATGCAGTCGCTCGGGGTGAAGAACATCCGCCTGGCGATCCCGTGGGCGACGGTCGAGCCGGCGCAGGGCCAGTTCGACTGGACGCCGATCGACAACATGGTCAACGCGGCCGCCGCGCGCGGGATCGGGGTCCTCGGTGTCATCAACACGACGCCCACCTGGGCTCGTGGCACCTACACGAACGTCTACGCCCCGCCGGACGACCCCGCGAACTTCGGTGCGTTCGCCGGAGCACTCGCCGCCCGGTACTCCGGGAAGGTCTCCGCCTACGAGGTGTGGAACGAGCCGAACGCGGCGTTCGCGTACCAGCCGGGCCCGGACCCGGCCGGCTACACCGCCCTGCTGAAGTCGGCGTACACCGCGATCAAGAGTGCCGACCCCCAGGCGCAGGTGATCGGGGCCGTCGTCGGCGCCACCGTGAGCTGGGGATCGTGGACGCTCAACCCCGTCGACTTCGTCCAGCAGATGTACGCCGCCGGTGCGAAGGGCTACTTCGACGCCCTGTCGTTCCACCCGTACCAGTGGACGCTGCCGTTCTCCTCGGGTGCGCTCGTCCCGAACTCGCCGCTCGACCAGGCGAACCGCATCTACCAGCTGATGCAGGCCAACGGTGACGGGACCAAGAAGATCTGGAGCTCGGAGTACGGCGTCCCGACCGGCGTCCCCAACGTCGGCAACCAGGCCTCCATGATCAACGACTTCCTCACGACGTGGAGCAACCTGTCCTACGCCGGTCCGACGTTCCTCTACACGCTGGTCGACCGGGACAGCTCGAACACCTGGGACCCGGAGGCCACGTTCGGTCTGTTCACCGACTCGTGGGTGGCGAAGGCCGCCGCCCAGGTGGTGAAGGACTTCATCGCCGCGCACCCGCAGACCGGTGGGTCCCCGACGCCGCCCCCCACCCCGCCGACGAACCCGTTGGACGCCTGGGCCCAGGCGGTACAGGCGGCCATTCAGGCCTGGCTGAAGTCGATCGCCGACGCGATCGCCGCGGCGTTCGCCCCGGCCCCGCAGGCGACCACCGCGCAGACTCTGGCGGCGGCCGCGACGACGACCACGACCTCGTCGTCGGCCCCGACCACCACGTCGTCCAGCAGCTCCGCCCCGACGACCACCGGTGAGCCGGTGGCGGCAGCGCTGGTCGCCCCGTCCACGACGACGTCGGCCCCGGCCACCACCACGTCGACCGCGACGACGTCCGCCGCGACGCCGACGACGACCTCGGCCCCGCCGGCGACGTCGACGACCTCGGCGCCGACCACGACGTCGTCGGCACCGACGACCACCACGGCCCCGGCGACCTCGTCGACGACCGCGGTCGCGACGACGACGTCGGTCGCCACCTCCACGACCCCGTCGACCGCCGCACCGTCGAGCACCTCGTCGGCGCCGACGACCCAGCAGACACCGGCGACGACCGCGGCGCACTGAGGGGAGACGGGGAACGGCCGGTGCCGCGACTTCGGGGGTCGCAGCACCGGCCGTCTCGTCGTCCGAGGAACAGTGGAGAACGGCCGGTGCCGTGACCTCGAGGGTCGCGACACCGGCCGTCGTCGTGTGACGGTGCGGTCTACTTCGTGACCGACACCGCCGGCTCGTGGGTGTCCTCCACCATCGTCAGTTCGTCGAAGGGGTCGTTCCCGGCGAGGACGTTGTGCATCTTCGCCTTGTCGATGGTGTGGGTCCAGGAGCCGACCAGCAGCGTGGCGACGGCGTTGCCCGAGAAGTTGGTGACCGCACGGGCCTCCGACATGAACCGGTCGATGCCGACGATGAGGCCGACGCCGTCGAGCAGCTCCGGGCGGTGGGCCTGCAGGCCGCCGGCCAGGGTCGCCAGGCCCGCGCCGCTCACGCCGGCCGCGCCCTTCGACGCCACGATCATGAAGACCAGCAGACCGATCTGCTCGCCGATGCTCAGCGGGTCACCGAGCGCCTCGGCGACGAACAGCGACGCCATGGTCAGGTAGATCGCGGTGCCGTCGAGGTTGAACGAGTAGCCCGTCGGGACGACGACGCCGACCGTCGAGCGCTGGACGCCCACGTGCTCCATCTTCGCGATGAGGCGGGGGAGGGCCGACTCCGACGAGGACGTCGCGACGATCAGCAGGTACTCGCGGGCCAGGTAGCGGACGAGCTTGAAGATCGACGCGCCGACCGTGAGCCGCAGCATGGCGCCCAGCACACCGAACACGAAGATCGCGCAGGTCAGGTAGAACGCGAGCATCAGGGCGAGCAGGTGGGTCACCGCGCTCCAGCCGGTTTGACCGACGACGTTCGCGATGGCACCGAACGCGCCGATCGGGGCGATCCACAGGATCATCGACAGGACACGGAAGACCAGCTTCTGGACGTGCCCGATGCCCCGCAGGATGGGCTCACCCGTCGACCCCATCGCCTGGAGGGCGAAGCCGACGAGCAGTGCGACGAACAGGGCCTGCAGGACGCTGCCCGCGGTGAGGGACGACAGCAGCGTGTCGGGGATGATGCCCTGGATGAAGTCCATGGTGCCGCCGGCCTCGTGGGCCTTGCTGGCCAGCTTCTCGCCCTGACCTGCGGCGCCGGAGATGTTCAGGCCGGTGCCCGGCTGGATGAGGTTGCCGACGACCAGACCGATCGCGAGCGCGAACGTCGACATGGCGAGGAAGTAGACGAAGGCCATGCCGCCGACCTTGCCGACGGTCGCGGCCTTCCGGACCGAGCCGATGCCCAGCACGATCGTGCAGAAGATGACCGGCGCGATCATCATCTTGATCAGGCTGACGAACATCGTGCCCAGCACGCCCAGGTCCTTGCCCACGCCCGGGGCGAGGATGCCGACGGCCACGCCGGCGACGACGGCGATGATGACGCCGATGTAGAGCCAGTGGGTGCGGTCGCGCTTGGGCTTCTCGGCCGTCGGCGGCTGCGGCGGTTCCGGCGTGGTGGGCGGCCGGTCGTCGGTGGCGGTCATGGTGTCCTCCGGTTCTCCTGCTACTTCGGTTGTGAAGAATGATGTCGGGAGACTGTGACTCGGGTCACGGTTGTGTTCATTTCGTTCAGGAGGGAGAAGCGGGTGAGACGTCTGGTGCCGCGCTCGCTGGCAGGTCAGGCGTTCGTCCTGCAGTTCGTGGCGATCGTCGTGCTGGTGGTCGCGGCCGGGTCGCTCGCGGCATGGGACGCGCGTCGCGACGAGCAGCGGTCGGCCCGGGACGAGGTGGTCGCGGTCGCGGTGTCCCTGGCCGACGCGCCCTCGACGGCCCAGGCGATCACGTCGGGTGCGGCGACCGCGCGCCTGCAACCGCTCACCGAGCAGGTCCGCGCCGAGACGGGCATGGCCTTCATCACCGTCATGGCGCCCGACCGGACCCGGTTCACCCACACCAACCCGACGCTGATCGGGAAGCCGTTCGTGGGGACCATCGCACCCGCGCTCGACGGTCGTGTGTTCACCGAGACCTACACCGGGACGCTCGGGCCCTCGATCCGTGCGGTCGCGCCCGTCAGGGACTCCGGTGGCCGGATCGTGGGGCTCGTCTCCGCCGGGATCACGTTGTCCACGTTGGCCGATCGCTGGGTGGAGCAGCTGCCGTTGATCGGGTTGGTCGTCCTGGTGCTGCTGGTCGTGTCGGTGGCGGGGACGTGGGCCGTCCGCCGGCGGTTGCTGCGCCAGACCCACGGCCTCGCACCCGACGACCTGCGCGTCATGTACGACCACCACGACGCCGTCTTGCACGCCGTCCGTGAGGGTCTGGTCGTGGTCGAGAAGGGGGAGCCGGTGCTGCTCAACGACGAGGCGCGCCGCCTGCTGCAGGTGGGCGACGGCGCCGACGTCCCCGCCGACCTGCCCTCGTTCGTGACCGAGCGCCGCGAGATCCGCGACGAGGTGCACGTCGTCGGCGACCGCGTGCTCGTCGTCAACCGGGTGCGGGTCCTGCATCGCGACGGTGAGCGCAGCGCGGTCGTCACCCTGCGTGACCGGACCGAATTGCAGGGCGCGTTGGGCGAACTCGACTCGATGCGCGTGTTCGCCGAGTCGCTGCGAGCCGCCGCACACGAGTCGGCCAACCGCCTCCACACGGTCATCGGACTCATCGAGATCGGCCGGGCGGAGGAGGCGGTGCGGTTCGCGACGACCGAACTCGAACTCTCGCAACATCTCGTCGACCGTCTGACCGCGGCGGTCGCCGAACCCGCGCTGGTCGCGCTGCTGCTGGGCAAGGCCGCCCAGGCCGACGAGCGGGGTGTCGCGTTGACGGTGACCGAGGACAGCCGCCTCGACGACGCCGAGCAGGCGCCGCTCTCCGGCCACGAGATGGTCACCGTCGCCGGCAATCTCATCGACAACGCCATCGACGCCTGCGATCGGGACGACCCGTGGGTGGAGGTGACGGTGCGTGAGGAGCAGGGCGGCCTGATGATCCGTGTCGCCGACAGCGGTCCGGGGATGGACGCCGACGAGTTCGCCCGTGCCCGGACACGGGGCTACTCGACGAAGCCGGTCGCCGACGGGTCGCCGGCGGGCGGTCGGGGGCTGGGGCTGGCGCTCATCTCGCAGATCGTCGACCGTCACGGCGGCACCATCACCGCCGAGGTGACCTACGGTTCGGTGGTGACCGTCGTGGTGCCGTCGAGGTCGGATCGTCCGACGCGATCGGGCAGGGAGGCGGTGCGCGCGTGAGCGATCCGATCCGTGTCCTCATCGTCGAGGACGAGCCGCTGATCGCGCAGACCCACGAGGCCTACGTCGAACGGCTGGACGGTTTCGTCGTGGTCGGCACCGCCGGGACCGCGCAGGCCGCACTGCGGGCGGTCGCCCGGTGCGCGGCCGACGACGCCCCGGTCGACGTCGTCCTCCTCGACATCGGTCTGCCCGACGCCAGCGGGATCGAGCTCGCGTCGGCGTTGTCGGGACAGCGACCAGAGCCCGACGTCATCGCCATCACCTCTGAACGCGACCTGTCGGTGGTGCGGTCCGCCGTCGCCCACGGTGTGCTGCTGTACCTGTTGAAGCCGTTCACCTTCGCGGCGTTCCGGGACAAGCTCGAGCGCTACCGCGAGTACCGGGCCGCGCTGCCCGCCGGGACCGACGCCGTCGGCCAGGCCGAGGTCGACCGCGCCATGGCCGTTCTCCGTGGCGCCGACGAGCGCGCCGCCGCGCCGACGGGAACCGCCGCCGCGACCGCGGAACAGATCGGCCGGCGCGTGCAGGACAGCGACGAGGGCCTGACAGCGGGGGAGGCGGCGACCGCCGCCGGGATCTCGCGTGTCACCGCCTGGCGCTACCTCGAACGCCTCGCCGACGACGGGTTACTCACCCGGACAACCGAATACGGCCGCACCGGTCGCCCCCAGGTGCGCTACAGCTGGAAGGCGCGCCGGTAGTCGTCCGTCCGGGTTCGCACGCGTTCTCGCCGCCTCGGTGATCGTGCGGGCGGGGTGTTCTCCCTCCGACAGACCACTGCCCCGACGCGGAGGTCGCGCCGGGGCAGTGGGTCAGATGCGGTGTCGGCTCAGGAGAACGAGCACCCCTGCACCGGGGGCTTGCCGGCGAAGCGGTCGGCGAGCCAGTCGAACGCCCGCTGGAACCCGCTGATGCCGCCGGCGACGTGACCGAACGTCGACGAGCTGATCGGTCGGATGGGGAACGGGATCTCCGCGTACTGCAGGGAGGCCGGCCCCTTCTCGCACCACTTCGAGTACAGCTCGCGACCCTGGAAGACGGGCACCGTCGGGTCGTCCGGGTTCGAGGTCAGCAGCACCGGGACGGTGGGCTTGATGTTGCCCAGATCCTGGTCGTGGACGTACTTGCTCAGCACCGGGTCGGCGACGACGAGCTCGCCGAACGACTTGTGCGACACCGTCCAGTCGCGGGTGCTCGGCTTGCCGCGGGCCGACGTCAGGACGATGCACTCGCCCGACAACTGCGCCATGGTCTGCTTGCCGTAGGGGTTCAGGACGTTCGCGATGCGCGCCTTGAACTCGGGGAATCGGTAGGTCGCACCGTTCAGGGCGTACCCGATGACGCCGCCGAGACGGTTGCCGTCGAGGTAGTTCATCTCGCGCAGCAGGTCGGCGGGGACACCGCCGGCGTAGACGCCGACGACCGGCAGTTCCGGCGCGTAGGTGCCGACGAGTTCGGCGGCGGCCGCGGCGGCGCCACCACCCTGCGAGTAGCCGGTGATCGCGACCTTGGCGTCCGGCGACACCTCGGGGAGCTTCAGCGCCGCGCGGGCGGCGTCGATGATGGCGTGACCCTGGTCGACGCGGATGCCGAAGGTGTGGGTGCCCGGCGTGCCACCACCCATGTAGTCACTCGACACGACGCCGTAGCCCTGGTTGACGAGGTTCAGCGTGACGATCTGCTCGATCTCGGCCATCGGCCCGCCGGGGAAGTCGAGGGTCACGCCCTCCTGCAGCAGCTTCGACGCCGCGCACTGGTCGCCCTGGCCGTGCAGGCCGCCGGCGTAGGCGACGACGGGCCGGGGCCCGGGGCCGGTCCACTTCTTGGTGGGCTGCAGGTAGTAGCCGGTCACCGCGATCGGGGCGCCGTTGGCGTCGATCGAGAGGTACATGATCCGCGTGGCCTTCGCCGGGATGGAACCGGTCGGCGTCGGGATCTGGATGGCCGTCGGCAGCGGCTGCGAGCGGATGATGTCACCCGGCTTGCCCGCCGGGAGCGGGCTCGGCGGTGTGTAGAAGGACTCGTTCACGGCCGACGCGGCAGGCGTCGGTGCAGCCGGAGCCGGTGCGGCGTGCACCGTCCCGACGGTCGCCGTCGCCACCACGG
The DNA here is from genome assembly GCF_024171725.1 of Williamsia serinedens. Taxonomy (GTDB): domain Bacteria; phylum Actinomycetota; class Actinomycetes; order Mycobacteriales; family Mycobacteriaceae; genus Williamsia_A; species Williamsia_A serinedens. The sequence continues at coordinate 249 of NZ_JAMTCG010000002.1, read as the reverse complement.
TCGCTGTCGCCACCCCGACGGCGACTGTGCGCAGCCGTCGCATCACTGATCGATCGAAACCCACGATGTCGTGTCCCCCACGGTCGTTGTCCGTTGCTCGCGGGAACTATAGGGGACTTCGTACAGATGCGTGGCGTGGGTCACCTGCGCTTTGTGAGAGTGTCCGACAAACGGATGAGCGGCGTCGTGCGCCGGGCTGTTGTGGAGCCGATGACGGGAATCGAACCCGCGTATTCAGCTTGGGAAGCT
>NZ_JAMTCG010000001.1 GCF_024171725.1 Williamsia serinedens | reverse complement strand
CCCCATTCCGAACCCGGAAGCTAAGCCCTCCAGCGCCGATGGTACTGCACCCTAACCAGTGTGGGAGAGTAGGACACCGCCGAACACAACATCCCGACAAGGCCTCTGAACTGCGGTTCAGGGGCCTTGTCGCATGTGTGGGGTCGATCGGTGCCGGCGCGTACGATCCGCCCATGACCCTGTTCCAGCGCGTGGCCAACGGCGCCAACAAGGCGGTCTTCCCGCTCCTCCGAGTCCCGGGACTGGCCGGCCTGCTCGGCAGGTCGATGGTCGTTCTCGAGTACACCGGCCGGAAGTCGGGACGGACGATCCGGCTGCCGGTCAACTACAGGCAGAAGGGCGACACCGTGACCGTCACGGTGGCCGCGCCCGGCCAGAAGTCGTGGTGGAAGAACTTCTCCGGGGACGGCGCACCCATCACTGTCGAGTACCCGGGCGGTGGCCGGCGCACGGGACACGCCACCACGCGGACCAATGACAAAGGGTGGCGCCAGGTCGTCATCGACCTGGCACCACCCTCGTAGTCGTCACCACACCTCAGCTGAGGTGGTGCACCTCCTGCAGTCCGTACACCGGCGTCTCCATGCCCTCGTACCGGGCTTTCAGCTGCAGGGCGAGGTAGAGCGAGTAGTGGCGTGACTGGTGCAGGTTGCCGCCGTGGAACCACAGGTTCTCCTGCTGCGTCGGCTTCCACATGTTGCGCTGCTCGCCCTCCCACGGCCCGGGGTCCTTGGTGGTGTCCGAGCCCAGACCCCAGACCTTGCCGACCTTGTCGGCGACGTCCTGGCCGATGAGGTCCGCAGCCCATCCGTTCATCGAGCCGTACCCGGTCGCGTAGACGACGACGTCGGCCGGCAGTTCCGTCCCGTCACCGAGGACCACCGAGTCCTCGGTGAGGTGGTCGACCTGTCCGTGGGCGAGCTTTATCGTGCCGTCGGCGACCATCTCCGCGGCGCCGACGTCGATGTAGTACCCCGACCCACGTCGGAGGTACTTCATGAACAGTCCCGAGCCGTCGTCGCCCCAGTCGTGGCGGAAGCCTGCCGCCTCGAGCCGGTCGTAGAAGTCCCTGTCACGCTCGCGGATCGCGTCGTAGATCGGGATCTGGAACTCGTGCATGATCCGGTAGGGCAGCGAGGCGAAGGTCAGGTCCGCCTTCTCGGTGGTCATGCCGGACGCGACAGCCCGTTCCGAGTAAAGGTCGCCGAGACCCAGGTCCATGAGGGACTCCGACTTGACGATGTGCGTCGAGGACCGCTGCACCATGGTGACGTCCGCGCCGTGCTCGACGAGTGCCTTGCAGATGTCGTGCGCGGAGTTGTTCGACCCGACGACGACGGCACGCTTGCCGGCGTACGCATCCGGGCCGGGATGTGCACTCGAGTGGTGCTGGTCGCCGCGGAACACCTCCATGCCGGGGAAGTCGGGGACGTTGGGCTTCCCGGACATGCCGGTCGCCAGGACGAGGTGCTCCGGGTGCAGGGTGAGGCGCTCGCCGTCACGGTCGAGTTCGACCGTCCACCGCTTGCTCTCCTCGTCGAACGACGCCGACAGGCAGGTGGTCGAGCCCCAGTAGGGGACCTCCATCACCCGCGTGTAGAACTCCAGCCAGTCACCGATCTTGTCCTTCGGCGCGAACACCGGCCAGTTCTCCGGGAACGGCAGGTAGGGAAGGTGGTCGTACCAGACCGGATCGTGCAGGCACAGGGACTTGTACCGGCCGCGCCACTGATCGCCCGGACGTTCGTGCTTGTCGACGACGATCGCGGGGACGCCGAGCTGCCGCAGCCGCGCACCGAGTGCGATACCGCCCTGCCCGCCGCCGATGATCAGGGTGTGCGGCTGGATCGTGCGACCGAGCTCGCGCTCCTCCGCCTCCCGCCGCTCCGCCCACGAGCGTGGGTCCTCCGACTGGCCGTGTACCGCGCCCATCACGCGACGGGTGCCCTGCGGCTCCTCGTGCCCGGTGAGCTCGCGCAGGGTCGTCAGCAGGGTCCAGGCACGGTCCTCGCCGTCGTCGTCGCGGCTGATGCGGATGTGCCCCTTGCCGGTCCCGACCGCGGTGCGGAACTCGATGAAGGCCGACACCACGCCGCCGTCCTCGGTGGCCGGCTCCAGGGTGGCGAAGCCGGACGGGTCGGTGTCGTCGAGGCGGGCCTCGAGCATCGCGCCGATCGCCTCGCGGCCCTCCGACGTGCGCAGATTCCACGTGAACGAGACCAGGTCCCGCCAGAAGCTGTCCACCCGGAACAACTCGGTGACGCCCGCGACGTCCCGCGCGCGGAGCCTCGACTCGAACGTCGCGAGCCACCGGTCCATCCGGTCCTGGGGTGTCTGCTGCTCGGGGGTGTCGGCGAGTGCCGGGTCCAGCGTCTGCGTCATCGTGCTCCTCCATGTGTGCGATGTGATGCAGAGCACACGCCCCGGTAGGTGGGGGCGGCAACCGTTGCGAGGCGTTGCATCCGTGCCGGTCGTTGCCGCCGGATGTGACCGGGAGCACACTGGGGTCACCATGCCGAGCCCGTCCGCGACCCGCACACCACCGACCGCACCGGAACCCGCGATCCAGGCGGGAGACGACCCGCGCCACCACGCGGAGGTGCTCTCGGCCGTCTACGACGCACGCATGTCGGGGACGCGGGCACCGGCCCGGCCCCGCGACGTCATCGACGACTCGTGGCGCCGACTGCTCGCCGACGGTGCCGACCCCGACCGGATGGCGCGGTCGACGCCCGACCCGGAGATCATCGACCTCGACCAGGAGCGTCGGGCGTCCGGTCTCGACGAGGTGATCGACGAGATGACCGCCGGCCTCGGCGCCGTGACCACCGACGGCGACAACATCGTCGTCGTGGCCGACCGCGCCGGTCGCGTCCTGTGGCGCAGCGGGTCGCCGCGGGTGCTGTCCCGGGCCGACCGCCTCGGCTTCGTGGAGGGCGCGAGCTGGGCGGAGGGCAGCGTCGGCACCAACGCGATCGGCACCGCGCTGGTCGCCGGGTCCGCGGTGCAGGTCTTCTCGGCCGAGCACTTCACCCGCACCCATCACACCTGGACCTGTACCGGCGCACCGATCCGCGACGCCCGGACCGGCGAGGTCCTCGGCGTGGTCGACGTCAGCGGGCCCGCGGCGACCATCCACCCGACGACGCTCGCGCTCGTCGACGCGGTCGCGCGACTCGCCGAGTCACGACTGCGCGAGGTGCACCGACGCAGCCTCGATCGTCTGCGGACCGTCGCCGCGCCGATGCTCGCGCGAATGGCCGGGCGCGCTGTCGCCGTGGACGACCACGGTTGGGTCGCCGCCGTTGACGGCATCGACTCCGGGGCGCGACTGACCCTCCCGCACGAGATCGGACCCGGCCGGGCCATGCTGCCGGACCTCGGCTCCTGCGACCTCGACCCGCTGCCGGGTGGCTGGCTGATCCGGCTCGCCGACGCCGACGGCGACATGGCCGAGCAGGCGACCACGCTCGTCGTCGACCTGTGTTCGGACCGCGATCCGTCGGTGCGGGTGGTCGGGCCGATGGGCAGTTGGACGCAGACCGTGTCGCCGCGGCACGCCGAGATCCTCTACCTGCTGTCCCTGCACGCCCCGGCGGGCCGGACCGCGGGCGACCTCGCGGCGGACCTGTTCGGCGACGCTTCGCGGGTCGTCACCGTGCGCGCCGAGATGTCGCGCCTGCGGCGGCAGTTGTCCGGCCTCGTCGCGGGCAGCCCGTACCGGTTCGTCGCCGGGCTCGACGTCGAGGTGTCCGTGCCCGCCGATCCCGCGCATCTCCTGCCGCGATCGACCGCGCCGGCCATCCGGCACGCGCGGTTGGCCTAGGCTGCGGCCTCGCTCGACGACGCCCGACGGTGCGCCGAGCGGTGGTTGCGGATCGCCACCGCGGCCGCGAGCACCCAGATGAGCACCACGGCGATCGTGAGGCCGAGTCCGTAGGGGCGGTCGAGAATGGTCGGGTTCATCGGTCGCTCGCCCGCGGGACGCGGGGACAGCACAGGCAGGGCCAGCACGACGAGAACGAGTGTCGCCGCCGTCGCCACCAGGAGCGGCGCCCACAGCGTCGACGGCAGCAGCCGCGACCCGGCGTGCCCGAGGATCGAATAGGTGGGCGCGAGAATCGCGTCGTGGACCAACAGTCCCGCGACCGCCCAGATGACGATCGACAGCTGATCACGCGGGGTGAAGTCGGTGATGAGCGTGACGCCGTACGCGGCCATACCGATGCCGACGAGCACGAGGAGCACACGGACCGCGGCGGTCACAGGACCTCGATCCGCGAGAGCCACTTCGTCTGCAGCACGCCCGGCCGATTCGGCGCGATCAGCCGACAGGGGAAACCGTGGTCGAGGTTCAGTTCCTCGTCGTTCAGCCGCAGAGCGATCAGGGTGTCGTCGGCGTCGGCGAAGTTCGCCGGCAGCACCGACACCCCGTACAGGCCGCGGTCGAGCGAGACCATCCGCGTGTCCCGCCCGCCACGGTGGCCGGCTCGGGCGAGAAGGTCCCGCAGCCGGACGCCGGTCCACGTCGCCGAGGCGCTCCACCCCTCGACGCAGGCGATCGGAAGCTCGCGGGTCGTCTGCGGCATCGCACGCAGGTCGTCGAGGGTCAGCGGGGTCTCCCGTCCCGCGACGGCAAGCGTCAGCCGATAGTCGGCGCCGCGCACGCCGTCGGTGATGTTCGCCTGCTGCGCGGTGCGGTTCACCGGCAGGCCCTGCGGTCCCTCACCGGAGCGCGGCGCGAGGAAGGAGATCCATCGGGCGAACGGCAGCGACTGCCCGACGACGGCGACCGCGGCGAGGCCGGTGATCGCCCAGGTGCTGCGCAGGACCGTTCGGCGCGTGAGAGCACCGACGTGGTCGGGGCGGGTGGGCGCGGGAGCCGGTGACCCGTCGGGCGGGGTCTCCGGTGCGTCCAGGGGTTCACCGAGCGCTCTGCGGATCACCGGCAGCTTCACCGCGATGTGGACCAGGATCGCGCCGATCGCGATCCACGCCGTGGCGTAGTGGGTGGTGGTGAAGAAGAACGTCCACGGGTACCACTGCGCGATGTTGAGCAGCCCGGTGAACAGCTGGAAGATGGCGGCGACGACGAGGACGGTGATCGACGCGCGTTCGAGTAGACGCACCGGCGACCCGATCCGCGGTCGCGCGAACAACTTCGGGTAGACCGTGCCCAGCTTCACCAGCAGGAGCGGGATGGCCGCCACTCCGGTGGTGACGTGCAGGCCCTGGGTGAACCGGTAGAGCCATGACGGCTGCGTCGGCCACCAGAACCATCCCGGCGGGTGCTGGATCCAGTGGCTCAGCAGGCCGGTGACGAAGCAGATCCCGAAGCAGATCCCCAGGGCGACACCGACCCGCGCCGTGAGGTGGGCACCCCGGACCGGGCTGCGGGGCCTCTCGTCGAGACCGACGGTCTCGAGCAGGCGATCGATCCTGTCGGCGACGCGCACCCGTCGAGCGTACGTGCGCGACCGCGTGTGTCGGAGGAGGTCGCCCGCGGCGATATGCTGACCCCGCAACTTCACAGGGTGTGTCCGAGCAGGGTGCCGGACGAGTCCACGATCGCGTGGGTGTCCGTGTGTGTCAGGAGCAGAGGGATCGAGATGAGCGACGACCGCCGTGGACCGCATCGCCGGAGCGAGAACACCCGCACCGACCGCCCGAACCGCTCCCAGTCCGATCGGTCCCGGTCCGATCGATCCCGATCGGGTCGACCCGAGTCCGGTCGCGGACAGTTCGACCGGCCGCACCGCGGCGGCGGCCGACCCTCCGACAGTCGTGGCACCGTGCGCCGGGACGAGCCCGCGCTGCCCGACGACGTCACCCCGCAGGACCTCGACGGCGAGGTGCGGCGTGACCTCAAGACGCTCGACCGCACCAACGCCGACGCCGTCGCCCGTCACCTGGTGATGGTGTCCCGTCTGCTCGAGGACGACCCGGCCGCGGCGCTGCTGCACGCGCGGGCCGCACGGGGACGCGCCGGACGCATCGCCGTCGTGCGCGAGACGGCCGGGATCGCCGCCTACAACGCGGGCGAGTGGTCGGAGGCGCTGTCGGAACTGCGTGCGGCACGGCGCATGTCGGGCAGCACGGTGCTGCTCCCGCTGATGGCCGACTGCGAACGCGGCCTCGGACACCCCGAGCGCGCCATCGACATCGCGCGCAGCGAGGAGGGCCGCGCCCTCACCGGCGACGAGGCACTCGAGATGCGGATCGTCGAGTCGGGTGCGCGTCTCGACCTCGGCGACCCCGAGAAGGCCGTCGTCACACTGCAGTCGGAGAACCTCGACCCCGCCCAGCACGGCACCGGTCAGGCACGGCTGTTCTACGCCTACGCCACCGCACTGCACGCCGCCGGTCGCGAGGACGACGCGGTCACCTGGTTCATGAACGCCGCCGCGGCCGACGAGGACGACGTCACCGACGCGGAGCTGCGCCTGATGGAGATCACCGATCCCGAGCAGTTCGCCGCGGTGTACGGCGACGACAGCGTCGACGCCGGGGACGTCGCCCCGGTCGACGACATCGCGGCGCCGGCGGACGTGGAGATCGCGCCGGCGCCACCGACCCGGCCGGAGGACGTCTCCGTCGACGACGCGGACGACCCCGTGGCGGTCCCCGCGGCCGACACCCCGGACGTCGTCGAGACCGCGGACGTCGTCGAGAGCCCCGACGCCGCGCCTACCGAGACCCCGGACGTCCCTGCCGAGACCCCGGCGGCCCCGGTCGAGACCGAGGCGGCCACCGGCGACACCCCGGCGGTGTCCGAGTCGGCGCTCGTCGCCGGGTACGACGCGGTGTTCGCCGACCTCGACGGCACCCTGTTCGCCGGCAGCGCACCGGTCGACCATGCGGTGGCGACGGTGGAGGCGCTGACGGTCCCGATCTACTTCGTGACGAACAACGCCAGCCGTCGGCCCGCGGAGGTCGCCGCGCATCTCGAGGACCTCGGCTTCCGCGCCGACGCCGAGCGTGTCGTCACCAGCGCGCAGACCGCCGCCCGACTGCTCGCCGAGCACGTCGAACCGGGCTCGCGCGCGCTGGTCGTCGGGACCGACGGCCTCGTGCAGGAGGTGCGCGAGGTGGGCATCGCGACCACGCGCAGCGCCGACGACCGGCCGGTGGCGGTCATCCAGGGGCACAACCCCGAGACCGGCTGGGCGCAGCTGTCGGAGGCGGCGCTCGCCATCCGGGCGGGTGCGCTGTGGATCGCGTGCAACACCGACGCGACGCTGCCCTCGGAACGGGGACTGCTGGTCGGCAACGGATCGATGGTTGCGGCTGTGGCATCGGCGACCGGCGCGACGCCCATCGTCGCGGGCAAGCCCGCCGCGCCCCACATGCAGGACGTGTTGACCCGCAGCGGCGCGTCGCGGCCGATCGTCGTCGGGGACCGCCTCGACACCGACATCGCCGGCGCGAACGCGGTCGGGCTCGACAGTCTGCTCGTGCTGACCGGCGTGAGTTCTCTCGCCGACGCGATCTGCGCCGTCGCGGACTCGCGACCGACCCATGTCGCCGCCGACCTCACCGGGCTGCTCGCCGACGCCGACCTCGCGGCCGTCGGGGCCGACGACTGCTGGGACGTGCGGGTCGACGGCACGACCATCCGGGTCGCCGCAGGCGAGGGCGCCGACGAGGCGGCGTTCCCGGGTGCGGTGCTCGCGGCCGCGTGGGCGGACGACGCGTTCGTCGACGTCGCGGCCGCCGATCTCACGGTCGTCACCGACGACGACACGGCCGCCGCGGCCGCGCGACGGTACGGCCTGTCCTCCGATAGCGTTGAGCGGTCATGACCTTCCCGTCCCCCGCGCAGATGCCGGGTTCGCGTCCGGCCCCCGGTGCCGCGGTGCCCGCGGGCACCGACGTCGACCCGACCGAGCTCTCCGCGCAGATCGCCGAGATCACCGATCGCATCGACGCGATCGCCGCGGAGGCGACCGGTGACCCCGACGACACCGAGGCGGTCGGTGCGCACATCGCCGCGCTCGACGCGACCGCGGACCTCGTCGACCGCGCTCACGGCCTGCTCACCGACGCACTCGACCGCCTCGACCGGGTCTGAGCACGCACGTGGGTCGTCTCTGATGGCGCCGCGCGCCCGACTGGACGCCGAGTTGGTCCGTCGCGGGCTGGCCCGGTCCCGTGAGCAGGCCCAGACACTCATCGCCGAGGGCGTCGTGACCGTCAACGGTGTCGCCGCGACCAAGGCCGCGACGAACGTCGGACGGGACACACCGATCGTCGTGACCGTCGACGACGGTGACGACTGGGCATCACGCGGCGCGCACAAGCTGCTCGGCGCACTCGAGGCGTTCGGGCCGTCGGGACTCGTCGTCGACGGTCGCCGGTGTCTCGACGCCGGCGCGTCGACCGGCGGCTTCACCGACGTCCTGCTGCGGCACGGCGCGCGCGTGGTCGTCGCGGCCGACGTCGGCTACGGCCAGCTGGTGTGGCGTCTGCAGACCGACGACCGGGTCGACGTCCGCGATCGTGTCAACGTCCGCCACCTCGACGCCGAGCAGATCGGCGGTCCGGTCGACCTCGTCGTCGCCGACCTGTCGTTCATCTCGCTGCGTCTCGTCCTGCCCGCGTTCGCCGCCTGCGTCGCCGACGGCGGGGACGTCGTGCCGATGGTCAAGCCGCAGTTCGAGGTGGGCAAGGAACGGGTGGGGTCCGGGGGAGTGGTCCGCGACCCGGCGCTGCGTGCCGAGGCGGTGACCGACGTCGCGCAGGCGGCGGCGGCGCACGGGATGCGGACGCTCGGCGTGGTGGCGAGCCCGCTGCCGGGCCCGTCGGGAAATGTTGAATACTTCCTGTGGCTGCGCCGCACCGCGGGGGCCGCGACGGACGGCCCGCTCGACGAGGCCACCCGGGCGGCGATCACCTCCGCGATCGAGAAGGGACCCCAGTGACCCAGTCCGGCCCGCGTGAGTTCCTGGTGGTCGCCCACACCGGGCGGGAGATCGTGACCGACACCATCGCCGCCATCACGCGCCACTGTGTCGGCGCCGACATCAAGCTCCGCGTCGTCGAACACGACATCTCCGGTGGTTACCACGGCCAGCGGTGGATCGGCCCGACCGCGCATCCCGTCGACCCCGCGCAGCTGCGCGACATGGGCGCCGACGTCGCGGTGGCCAGCGGCGACGAGGAGTCGGCCGCGGGGTGCGAGCTCGTCATCGTGCTCGGGGGCGACGGCACGTTCCTCCGTGCGGCCGAACTCGCCTATCCCGCAGGCATTCCCGTGCTCGGCATCAACCTCGGGCACATCGGCTTCCTCGCCGAGGCGGAGGCGAACCGCATCGACGAGGTCATGGCGCTGCTCGTCGCGGGCAACTACGCCGTCGAGGAACGCATGACCCTCGACATCACCGTCCTCGACGGGGACACCGTCATCGGGGCGAGCTGGGCGGTCAACGAGGCCAGCATCCAGAACCCCACGAACCAGGGTGTGCTGGAGATGGTGACCGAGGTCGACGGGCGTCCGGTCGCCTCCTACGGCGCCGACGGCGTGCTGGTCTCCACACCGACCGGGTCCACCGCGTACGCCTTCTCGGCGGGTGGCCCGGTGATGTGGCCGGACCTCGAGGCCATCCTCGTGGTGCCCTCGAACGCCCACGCGTTGTTCACCCGTCCCCTGGTGACAAGTCCCGCCTCGGTCATCGCCATCGAGGTGGAACGGTCACGGCAGCATGCCATCGTGTCGTGTGACGGCCGCCGGACCCTCGAGGTCCCGGCCGGTGCCCGCATCGAGGTGGTGCGGGGTGCCCAGTCGCTGCGGTGGGTGCGGATCGACTCCGACCCGTTCGCCGACCGGCTGGTCACCAAGTTCGATCTGCCCGTCACCGGGTGGCGGGGGAGGCAGGTGTGACGTGCTCGAGGAACTGACGATCAGCGGGCTCGGGGTCATCGAGAACGCGGCCGCGGAGTTCGACGCGGGCTTCACGGTGCTCACCGGCGAGACCGGTGCCGGCAAGACGATGGTGGTGACGAGCCTGCACCTGCTGTCGGGGGCACGGGCCGACGGCGCCCGCGTGCGCGCCGGTGCCGACAAGGCCGTGGTCGAGGGACGCTTCCGCGTCGACGAGGCGCCGGCGGAGGTCGCGGAGCTGCTCGAGTCCACCGGCGCACTGCTCGACGACGACGACACCGTCATCGCCGCGCGGTCGGTGACCGCGGAGGGGCGGTCCCGCGCACACCTCGGCGGGCGATCGGTGCCCGCGGGGACGCTCGGCGGTTTCACCACCTCGCTGCTCGCCATCCACGGCCAGAACGACCAGCTGCGGCTCGTCCGCCCCGACCACCAGCGCGACGCCCTCGACCGGTTCGGCGGCAAGCCCGTCGCCAAGGCGCGCACCGCCTACGACGCCGCCCGCGCCCGCTGGGTCGCCGCCGTCGACCTGCTGGAGGAGCGACGCGCCAACTCCCGCGAACGCGCCCAGGAGGCCGACCGGCTGCGGTACGCCCTCGACGAGATCGACGCCGTCGGACCGAACCCGGGCGAGGACGAGGAGCTGTCGGCGCTGGTGACCCGTCTCGGTGACCTCGAGGCCGTGCGGTCGGTCGCCGCGACCGCGCACGGCGCGATCACCGGCGAGGCCGGACCCGACGACGCCGGTGACCCCGACGCCCCGGCCGTGCTCGACCTGCTGGGGCAGGTGCGCTCGCAGCTGTCGTCGACGTCGGAGTCGACGCTGCAGGGCCTGCTCCCGCGCGTCGAGGAGGCGCTGTCGGTGGTCGGCGACATCGGTGAGGAGCTCGCGGGTTTCCTGCACGGGCTGCCCGCCGACGCCAGCGAGCTGGAGAAGGTCCTCGCCCGGCAGGCCGAGCTGAAGAACCTGGTGCGCAAGTACGCCCCCGACATCGACGGCGTCATCGCCTGGCGCGACGACGCCCGTCGCCGCCTCGCCGCGATCGACGACTCGTCGGTGTCGATCGAGTCCCTCGAGGCCGACGCCCGCGACGCGGCCGACGACCTCCGGACGGCCGCGACCGCGCTCACCGCCGCCCGGACGAAGGCCGCGGCGACCCTGGGCACCAAGGTGACCGCCGAGCTGAAGGGGCTGGCGATGTCGGGCGCGACGCTCGCCGTCACCGTCACTCCCGACGAGGCGGGGGAGAACGACACCCGCGCACTCGACGTCGGTGGGAAGCGGTGCCACGCCGGGTCGTCCGGTGTCGACCGTGTCGAGTTCACCCTGGCGGCGCACTCCGCCGCGCCCGCGATGCCCATCGCCCGGTCCGCGTCGGGTGGTGAGCTCTCGCGGGTCATGCTCGCGCTCGAGGTCGTGCTCGCGGGTCCCGGCAGCGGGTCGACGATGGTGTTCGACGAGGTCGACGCCGGCGTCGGTGGTCGGGCCGCGGTCGAGATCGGCCGGCGGCTCGCCGCGTTGGCACGCAACCACCAGGTCATCGTCGTCACCCACCTTCCGCAGGTCGCGGCGTTCGCCGACCACCACATCGTCATCGGCAAGACGACGGGCAAGGCCAAGGTCACCAGCTCGGTCACCACCCTCGACCGCGACGGAAGGGTCGCCGAACTGGCGCGGATGCTCGCCGGTCTCGGCGACTCCGACACCGGTCGCGCGCACGCCGAGGAACTCCTCGACACCGCCGAGGGCGAGAAGGCCGCGAGCTGACCTGTCGGACACCTGTGTTACTCGTGTGACAAAAGTTTCGTGAGTTACGGCGTGGCGCCGATGTGACGCATGGTGTCAGGGTGACCATGGGCGTCATGAAGATGCCTGCCCTGCTCTCGCGCACCGCCGACACCCTGCCCGGCGTCATCGGGATCGCCCGGATCGACAAGAACACGTCCCGGTTGCTGGAGCGGGTCGGTCCGGGGGACGTCGTCATCCTCGACGAACAGGACCTCGACCGCATCACCGCGGACGCGCTGGTCGCCGCCGACGTCACCGCCGTCGTGAACGCGTCGCCGTCGATCTCCGGCCGCTACCCGAACCTGGGTCCCGAGGTGCTCGTCGCGTCCGGCATCACCCTCATCGACGACGTCGGCCCCGAGGTGTTCCGTCGGGTCAAGGACGGCGCCAAGGTGCGCCTCGACGAGGGTGACGTCTACGTCGGCTCCAACAAGCTGGCCCGCGGCACCGAGCTCGGCGAGCGTGAGGTCGCGCGCCTGATGATCGAGGCGAAGTCCGGTCTCGTCGACCACCTGGAGGCGTTCTCCGGCAACACCATCGAGTACATCCGCAGCGAGTCGCCGCTCATCATCGACGGTGTCGGCGTGCCCGAGGTCGACATCGACATGACGGGCAGGCATGTCGTCGTCGTCGGTGACGGCCCCGACCACGAGGCGGACCTCAAGCGCATCAAGCCGTTCATCAAGGAGTACGCACCGGTGCTCGTCGGCGTCGACGGTGGTGCCGACACCCTGATGCGCGCCGGCTACCGGCCCGACCTGATCGTCGGTGACCCCGAGGTCATGCGCTCGTCGACCCTGAAGTCCGGCGCCCAGGTGGTGCTGCCGGCCGATCCCGACGGTCACGCCATCGGGCTCGAGCGCATCCAGGATCTCGGCGTCGGTGCGATGACGTTCCCGGCCGTCGGGTCGCCCACCGATCTCGCGCTGCTGCTCGTCGACCACCACGGCGCCGCGCTCGTCGTCACCGTCGGCGCGTCGGCGTCGCTGGAGGACTTCTTCGACCGCAGCCGCCGGGAGTCGAACCCGTCGACGTTCCTCACCCGTCTCAAGGTCGGTCACAAGCTGGTCGACGCGAAAGCCGTTGCCACGCTGTACCGCAGCCGTGTCTCGGGTGCCGCGATCGCCCTGCTGATCCTCGCCGCGCTCGCCGCGATCATCGTCGCGGTGGTCATGTCGAACACGGGCACCGAGATCATGGACTGGGCCGTTGCCGAATGGGATCGCGGATACGCCTGGGCGCGGGAACTCTGGAACCGATAGCCGGTGATCTCGCTGCGACAGCACGCGATCTCGCTGGTCGCGGTCTTCCTCGCGCTCGCCGTCGGCGTGGCGCTCGGGTCGGGGTTCGTCGCCGACCGGGTGAACTCCGGCGGCGACTCCGCGTCGTCGTCGCTGCGGTCGCAGAACGACGCCCTCAGCGCGCAGGTCAACGCGTCGGACTCGTTCAACGCCGCGATCGCGCCACGACTGCTGCGGGGCCTGCTGGCCGATCGCAGCGTCGTCGTCGTGACCACGCCCGACGCCGCCGACGCCGACGTGACCGCGGTCAAGCAGATCCTCAACCAGGCCGGAGCCGGGTTCGCCGGTCAGATCGGGCTCACCGACGAGTTGGTCGGTGACACCTCGGCGCAGAAGCTGACGACCATCGTCGACCAGGCGATCCCCGCCGGTGCCCAACTGCGTCCCGAGCTCACCGACTCCGGCGGGCGGGTCGGCGACCTGCTCGGCGCCCTGCTGCTGCGCAGGGTGCAGTCGCCGGCGCAGGTGAACCCCGGCGACGTCACCGCAGGCCTGCAGGCGCTGCGCGAGGGCGGCTACATCTCCTATGTCGACGGATCGGTCTCACCGGGACAGCTCGCCGTGGTCGTCACGGGCGGTGAGCTGCCGGCGAACTCCGGTGCACGGGGACAGCTGGTCGCCCGGTTCGCCGCGTCGTTCGGCGCACGCGGTGCGGGGGCGGTGCTCGCCGGCCGGGCGGGATCGGCCGACGGCGGGTCGCCGGTGGCGGTGGTCCGTTCCGACGGCTCGCTCGCCAAGACCGTCTCCACGGTCGACGACGTGGACACATCGGCCGGGCGGATCGCCGCGGCGCTGGCGTTGGCCGAGGCGCAGCGCGGACGGACCGGGGCATACGGGACCGGCGCCGGTGCGTCGGCTGTGGTGCCCGCCACCTGACCCGTACGGCGCGGCCCGCGTCGTCGGTGCGTCGCGGAACCCCTCTCAGGTGTTACGGTTGAGTCCCGTAGGCGAGCAGGTTTCGGTCCTGCTCCGGCCCCACGGGAGAACCTTTGCGACCACTGCGTCACGGCCATTCGGGCACCAAGCACATCTTCGTCACCGGGGGTGTCGCGTCCTCGCTCGGCAAGGGCCTGACGGCCTCGAGTCTCGGTCAGCTCCTCACCGCACGTGGCCTGCGCGTCACGATGCAGAAGCTCGATCCGTACCTCAACGTCGACCCCGGGACGATGAACCCGTTCCAGCACGGCGAGGTGTTCGTCACCGAGGACGGCGCCGAGACCGACCTCGACGTGGGCCACTACGAGCGCTTCCTCGACCGTGACCTGTCGCAGGACGCGAATGTCACGACGGGACAGGTCTATTCGACCGTCATCGCCAAGGAGCGCCGCGGCGAGTACCTCGGCGACACCGTCCAGGTGATCCCGCACATCACCGACGAGATCAAGAACCGCGTCCTCGCGATGCGCCGGCCGGGCGCCGACGGGCACGAGCCCGACGTCGTCATCACCGAGATCGGCGGCACCGTCGGCGACATCGAGTCGCAGCCGTTCATCGAGGCCGCCCGTCAGATCCGTCACGACGTCGGCCGCGACAACGTGCTGTTCCTGCACGTCTCCCTGGTGCCGTATCTCGCGCCGTCGGGGGAGCTCAAGACCAAGCCGACACAGCACTCGGTCGCCGCACTGCGCAACATCGGCATCCAGCCCGATGCGCTCATCCTGCGCTGCGACCGGGACGTGCCGGAGCCGCTCAAGGACAAGATCGCGCTGATGTGCGACGTCGAGCTCGACGGCGTCATCTCCTGCCCGGACGCACCGTCGATCTACGACATCCCCAAGGTGCTGCACCGCGAGCAGCTCGACGCCTACGTGGTCCGCAAGCTGGGCCTGCCGTTCCGCGACGTCGACTGGACGGTGTGGGGGGACCTGCTCACCCGCGTCCACGAGCCGCGCGAGACCGTCACCGTCGCGCTGGTCGGCAAGTACGTCGACCTGCCGGACGCGTACCTGTCGGTGACCGAGGCGATCCGCGCCGGTGGCTTCGCCGCCCGCGCCAAGACCGAGATCCGCTGGGTCCAGTCCGACGACTGTCAGACCGACGCCGGCGCGGCCGCGCACCTCGGTGACGTCGACGCGATCCTCATCCCCGGCGGCTTCGGCATCCGCGGGATCGAGGGCAAGGTCGGCGCGATCCGCTACGCCCGCCACCGCGGGATCCCGCTGCTCGGGCTGTGTCTCGGCCTGCAGTGCATCGTCATCGAGGCCGCCCGCGAGGCCGGTCTCACGGACGCCAGCTCCGCCGAGTTCGACCCCGACACCGAGCATCCCGTCATCTCCACCATGGCCGACCAGGAACAGGCCGTCGCCGGTGAGGCCGATCTCGGTGGCACGATGCGACTCGGCGCGTATCCCGCTGTGCTGGAACGCGGTTCGATCGTCGCGAACGCATACGGCACCACCGAGGTGTCGGAACGACACCGTCACCGCTACGAGGTCAACAACGCCTACCGGGACAAGATCGCGAGCACCGGCCTGACGTTCAGCGGCACCTCGCCCGATGGGCACCTCGTCGAGTTCGTCGAGTACCCGCGGGAGATCCACCCGTTCCTCGTCGCCACCCAGGCCCACCCCGAGCTGAAGAGCCGCCCCACGCGTCCGCACCCGCTGTTCGCCGCGTTCGTGCGCGCCGCGCTGAAGTACAAGGCGGGCGAGCGGCTTCCGGTGAACGTCCACGGCGACCCCGAGGACGACGAGACCGACGGCCCGACCGCCCCGGCCGGGGCGACCGTGAGCGTCGCCGAAGCGGGCGCATGAGCGACGACTCGCACGCCTACGAGGTCGTCGACTCCCGCACCGTGTACGACGGTGCGATCCTCGCCCTGCGCGTCGACGAGGTGACGATGCCCGGCGGGCGCACCGCGAACCGGGAGGTCGTCGAACACCACGGGGCCGTCGCGATCGTCGCCGTCGACGCCTGGGGTCGGATCGCGACCGTCACCCAGTACCGCCACCCCGTGCAGCGGGCCCTGCGGGAGCTCCCGGCCGGCCTGATGGACTTCGGTGGCGACGAGTCGCCGGTGCAGGCCGCCGCGCGGGAGCTCGTCGAGGAGGTCGGGGTCGAGGCGCAGACGTGGCACTCGCTGGTCGACGTCGCGAGCTCGCCCGGTTTCACCGACGAGGCGCTGCGCGTCTTCCTCGCCCAGGACCTGCGGTCGGTGGATCGTCCGGAGGCCCACGACGAGGAAGCCGACATGCAGATCGACTGGGTCGACCTCGACGAGGCCGTCGCGATGGTGTTCCGCGGCGAGATCGTCAACGTCACCAGCGTCTGTGGCGTGCTGGCCTATGCCCATGCGCTGGCCGCGGAGGTCGAGCTGCGCGGGCCCGACGCCCCCTGGCAGGACCAGCCGACCGCGCTCGACCGTCGGCACGCCGATCGCTGAGTCGGGCGCGATGACGGCTGCGGTGACGGGGCTCGAGGACCAGATCCGGCGCTACCTCGATCATCTCGCCGTCGAGCGCGGCGCGGCCGCCAACACGCTGAGCTCCTACGGTCGTGACCTCGACCGCTACCGCCGGTACCTCGGCTCGCGCGGCGTCGACTCGCTCGCCGAGGTCGCCGAAGAGGACGTCCGGGAGTTCCTCGTCGCGCTGCGCACCGGTGATCCCGACCGGGACGAGGCGCCCCTCGCCGACAGCTCGGTGGCCCGGACGCTCGTCGCCGCGCGCGGGCTGCACAAGTTCGCGACCGCGGAGGGCATCACGGCGACGGATGTCGCACACGCCGTCCGACCACCGAAACCCGCGCGCCGACTGCCGAAGTCGCTGCCCGTCGACCAGGTGGTCGCGATCATCGAGGCGGCCGGGGGAGACGGCGCCGCCGACACCCCGCGCGGTCTGCGCGACCGTGCCCTGATCGAGCTGCTCTACAGCTGCGGCGCGCGCATCTCCGAGGCCGTCGCCCTCGACATCGACGACATGACGACGGAGTCCGGCGCCGTGCTGCTGCGGGGCAAGGGCGGCCGGGAACGGATCGTCCCGATCGGCGGGCCGGCGATCGACGCGCTCGACGCCTACCTGGTCCGGGGCCGCCCAGCGTTGGTCAGCCGCTACAACCCGGCGCTGTTCCTCAACGCGCGCGGCGGGCGGCTGTCCCGGCAGAGCGCGTGGCAGGTGCTGTCGGACGCGGCCGAGCGGGCGGGCCTGCAGACCTCGGTGTCGCCGCACACCATGCGCCACAGCTTCGCCACCCACCTGCTCGACGGCGGCGCCGACGTCCGCGTCGTGCAGGAGTTGCTGGGACACGCCTCGGTGACCACGACGCAGGTGTACACGCTGGTCACGGTGTCGGCGATGCGCGAGGTGTACGCCACCGCCCACCCCCGCGCCCGGTGACCCGCGCGCACGGCGATGCTCCACGGCGAGCGTCCCGCCACGCACTAGGCTGTGATGGCATCGCAGCGCCGACGGTGAGAAGGAGCAACCGAACGTGACGACACCCCAGCCACCGGCCTCGGGTGTCGCCGTCGGTCCCGCCTCGAGCGATCCGGGACGGACCGACCCGGCTCCCGCGCCGGGATCGGCGAACGGCCAGTACCACCTGACGATCGACGCGCCCGCACGCGAGACGGCCCAGGCCGACACCGCGCCCGCGGCCTCCGGGGAGGAACTCGGTCCCACCGGCCGCGTCAACCGCCCCGTGCCCGAGCCGACCCCGCTGGACCGGCACGGCCCGGCCGTCGTCATCGCCGTGTGCAACCAGAAGGGCGGCGTCGGCAAGACGACGTCGACGATCAACCTGGGTGCCGCCCTCGCCGAGTACGGCCGCCGCGTGCTCCTCGTCGACCTCGACCCGCAGGGCGCGCTCTCGGCGGGTCTCGGTGTGCCGCACCACGAACTCGAACTCACCGTGCACAACGTGCTGGTGCCGCCGCAGGTCTCGGTCGACGACGTGCTGATGAGCACACGCGTCGACGGCCTCGACCTGCTGCCGTCCAACATCGACCTGTCGGCGGCGGAGATACAGCTGGTCAACGAGGTCGGCCGCGAACACACCCTGGCGCGCGCCCTGCACCCCGTGCTCGACCGCTACGACTACGTCCTCATCGACTGCCAGCCGTCGCTGGGCCTGCTGACGGTCAACGCGCTGGCCTGCGCCGACACCGTCGTCATCCCGATGGAGTGCGAGTACTTCTCGCTGCGCGGTCTGGCCCTGCTCACCGACACCATCGACAAGGTGCGGGACCGGTTGAACCCGAAGCTGACGCTCGGCGGGATCCTCATGACGATGTTCGACGCCCGGACCCTGCACTCCCGCGAGGTGATGGCCCGCGTCGTCGAGGTGTTCGGCGACACCGTGTACGACACGGTCATCGCGCGCACCGTCCGCTTCCCCGAGACCAGCGTCGCCGGCGAGCCCATCACGTCGTGGGCGCCGAAGTCGGGCGGTGCCACCGCCTATCGGTCGCTGGCGCGTGAGGTGATCGACCGCACCGGCAAGGCCTCGTGACCGTCGCCGACGCCCCGGCGCAGGCCGGTGACACCGCGTCCGACGATGCCGCGCTGGACCCCTCGGTGTTCACCGTCTCCCTCACCAACTTCTCGGGCCCCTTCGACCTGCTGTTGGACCTGATCAGCCAACGTCGACTGGACGTCACCGAGGTGGCCCTGCACGCCGTCACCGACGACTTCATCGCGTACACGAAGAATCTCGGCACGGCAGCCGATCTCGATCAGATCACCCAGTTCCTCGTCGTCGCGGCCACCCTTCTCGACCTCAAGGCCGCGCGACTGCTGCCGCGCGGTGAGGTGGAGGACGCCGACGACCTGGAGCTGCTGGAGGCACGAGACCTGCTGTTCGCGCGGCTGCTGCAGTACCGGGCCTACAAGCAGGTGGCGGCGTTGTTCGCCGAACTGGAAGCGTCCGCGCTGCAACGCTATCCGCGGGCCGTCGCGCTGGAACCCCGCTACGAGGAGCTCCTGCCGGAGGTCGCGCTCGGTGTCGACGCGTGGCAGTTCGCCCAGGTCGCCGCGGCGGCACTCGCGCCGAAACCCGTTCCGCAGGTGGGGCTGTCGCATCTGCACGACGTCGACGCGGTGTCGGTGCCGGAGCAGGTCACCCGGGTCGGCGACATCCTGCGCCGCGCCGGGACGCAGCGCTGGGTCGACTTCGGGACGCTCGCGTCGGAGTGCGCCAGCGGACTGGAGGTCGTGGCCCGGTTCCTCGCGCTTCTGGAGCTCTACCGCCAGCGTGCCGTCGAGTTCGAGCAGTCCGAGGCGCTCGGCATGCTGCACATCCGCTGGTCCGGTGAACGCGACACCGCCGAACTCGTCACGACCACCGCGGAGGACTACGGATGAGCGACGAGCCCGTCGTCGAGGAGCCGGACGACCAGACGCCCGAGGAGGGGACCGCCGGGGACGGCGGACTGTTCGAGCAGCCGATCGTCGATGCGGAGGAGATCCACGACCCCCTCGACGAGGACGAGCTGCGGTCGGCGCTGGAGGCCATCCTGCTGGTCGTCGACTCGCCGGTGAGCGTCGAGGCGTTGTCGTCGGCGATCGGGGAGCCGGCCACCCGGATCGAGTCGACCGTGATCGCCATGGCCGCGGATTTGACCGAGCGCAACAGCGGCATCGACCTGCGCTACGCCGGCGACGGGTGGCGGTACTACACCCGCCAGGAGTTCGCCCCGTACGTCGAGAAGCTGCTGCTCGACGGCGCGCGGAGCAAACTGACGCGCGCCGCGCTGGAGACGCTCGCCGTCATTGCCTACCGCCAACCCGTCACCCGATCGCGGGTGAGCGCTGTCCGCGGCGTCAACGTCGACGGCGTGATGCGGACGCTGCTGGCCCGTGGCCTCATCAGCGAGGCCGGCACCGACCCCGACGGCGGGGGAATCCTGTACGTGACCACCGAGTTGTTCCTGGAGCGCCTGGGCCTGGCCTCGCTGAGTGACCTGCCCGACATCGCGCCGCTCCTGCCCGACGTCGACGTCATCGACGACATCGGCGACGAGCTGGCCGCCGATCCGAGATTCGCCAAGATCGGTGGTCAGCGGGCAGACTCGACCATCGACCTCGGGCGTTCGGACACCGACTGACGCCCGCCGAGAACTGGATGTAGTGATGACTCCCGCTAGCCGAGATGGCAGACCGGACCGCAAGAAGAGTTCCTCCCGCGAGGACACCCCGCAGCAGCGGTCGAAGAAGCCCCACCGCAAAGGTGGCGCCCCGACGTCCGGCGGACGCCGCCCGTCGAAGCCCCGCGCCGACCGCGGCGCGATCCGACTGAACAACGCCAAGCCGGCGTCGATCCAGAACGTGACCCCTGAGGGCGACGGCGCCCAGTACGTCGCCGACGGCGTGCGCCTGCAGAAGGTGCTCGCCCAGGCCGGCGTCGCGTCCCGTCGTGGTGCGGAGGAGCTGATCGCCGCCGGTCGCGTCGACGTCGACGGCGAGATCGTCACCGAGCAGGGGATGCGCATCGATCCCGCCACCGCGATCGTGCGTGTGGACGGCGCCCGCGTCGTCATGGACGAGACGCTGCAGTACCTCGCGCTGAACAAGCCGAAGGGCTGGCAGTCGACGATGTCCGACGACCAGGGCCGCCCGTGCGTCGGCGACGTCGTCGCCGAGCGGGTGATGGCCGGGCAGCGGCTGTTCCACGTCGGCCGCCTCGACGCCGACACCGACGGGCTGCTGCTGCTGACCAACGACGGCGAGCTCGCGCACCGGCTGATGCACCCGTCGTTCGAGGTGCCCAAGACCTACCTCGCGACGGTGAAGGGCCTGCCGCCGCGCGGCATGGGCCGCACACTGAAGACCGGCGTCGAGCTCGAGGACGGCCCGGTGAAGGTCGACGGGTTCAGCGTTCTCGAGCTGGGGGACGGGCAGACGCTGGTGCGGATCGTGCTGCACGAGGGTCGCAAGCGGATCGTCCGTCGCCTGATGGAGCACGTCGGCCACCCGGTGATCGAGCTGTCCCGCATCTCGATCGGTGCGGTGCACCTGGGCAACCAGCGTCCCGGCAGCCTGCGGGTGCTCGGCCGCGACGAGATCGGCGCGCTGTACAAGGCGGTGGGGATGTGAGCGGGACCGACCAGGACCGGATCGTCGCTATCGACGGGCCCGCCGGCACCGGCAAGAGCAGCGTCTCCCGACGGCTCGCCGAGCGCGTCGGCGCCCGCTACCTCGACACCGGCGCGATGTACCGCGTCGCCACCGTCGTCGCGCTGCGCGCCGGCGTGGACCTCGACGACCCGGCCGCCATCGAAGCGGCTGTCGACGGCATCGACCTGTCGCTGAGCAACGACCCGTCGTCGCACACCGTGTTCCTCGCCGGCGAGGACGTCTCGTCCGAGATCCGCACGGACGCCGTCACCGACGCGGTGTCCGCGGTGTCGGCCGTGCCCGCGGTGCGGACGCTGATGGTGGACAAGCAGCGCGCGCTCGCGGACGGCGAGTTCGCCGTCGTGGAGGGCCGCGACATCGGCACGGTCGTGTTCCCGCGGGCCGGGTGCAAGATCTTCCTCACCGCGACCGCTCAGGCGCGTGCCGAGCGTCGCCACGAACAGAACCTCGCGCAGGGCCGCGAGAGTGACCTGGCCGCCGTGCTGGCGGCCGTCGAACGCCGGGATCACCTCGACTCGACCCGCGCGGTGTCGCCGCTGCGGGCCGCCGACGACGCGATCCAGGTGGACACCAGTGACCTCGGCATCGACGATGTGATCGACCGTCTGGCCGACCTGGTGCAGACGCGGATCGGAGTGCAGTCATGAGCGAGTCGGATCTGGACATCGGGATCGTCGACGGTGTGTGGTCGGACGAGTCCGACTGGCAGCTCGGCGAATTCGGTGACGACGTCGACGGTGACGGTGGCGCTCTTGCGATGCCGACCGTGGCCATCGTCGGACGACCGAATGTCGGCAAGTCGACGTTGGTGAACCGCATCCTCGGGCGCCGTGAGGCCGTCGTCGAGGACGTCCCGGGTGTCACCCGTGACCGCGTCTCCTACCCCGCGACGTGGAGTGGCCGTCGATTCCTGGTGCAGGACACCGGCGGGTGGGAGCCCGACGCGAAGGGCATGGGGCAGGCCATCGCCCGCCAGGCCGAGCACGCGATGAAGACCGCCGACGCCATCGTGCTGGTGGTCGACGTGACCGTCGGTGCCACCGCCACCGACGAGGCCGTCGCGCGGGTGCTGCGTCGCTCGGAGGCGCCGGTGTTGTTGGCGGCCAACAAGGTCGACAGCGAGAGGCTCGAGGCCGAGGCGGCCGAGCTGTGGTCGCTGGGGCTCGGAGAGCCGCGGACGGTGTCCGCGGCACACGGTCGGGGAGCGGGCGACCTTCTCGACGCCATCCTCGAGGTTCTCCCCGAGACGCCGCGCGAGACCGAGGCCACCGGCGGTCCGCGTCGTGTGGCGCTGGTCGGTAAGCCGAACGTCGGCAAAAGCTCGCTGCTGAACAAGCTCACCGGGTCCGACCGGGCCGTCGTCGACAACGTCGCCGGCACCACCGTCGACCCCGTCGACGAGCTCGTCGAGCTGGGCGGCAAGGTGTGGAACTTCGTCGACACCGCCGGTCTGCGCAAGAAGGTGAACACCGCCAGCGGACACGAGTACTACGCGTCGCTGCGGACGCGCAGTGCGATCGAGGCCGCCGAGGTGGCGGTGCTGCTGATCGACGCGTCGCAGCCGATCACCGAGCAGGACCAGCGGGTGCTGACCATGGTGATCGAGGCCGGTCGTGCGCTCGTCATCGCGTTCAACAAGTGGGACCTCGTCGACGAGGACCGTCGCTACATGCTCGACAAGGAGATCGACCGCGACCTGGCCCGCGTGCCGTGGGCGCGTCGGGTGAACATCTCCGCCGCGACGGGACGATCGGTGCAGAAGCTGGTCCCGCAGCTCGACACCGCGCTGGACTCCTGGGACCGCCGCATCTCCACCGGCCAGCTGAACAACTGGCTCAAGGAGGTCATCGCCGCGACGCCGCCGCCGGTGCGCGGCGGTCGGCAGCCGCGAGTCATGTTCGCGACGCAGGCCGCGACTCGTCCGCCGACGTTCGTACTGTTCACGACCGGTTTTCTCGAGGCCGGCTACCGCCGCTTCCTGGAGCGCCGCCTGCGCGAGCAGTTCGGCTTCGACGGCTCGCCGGTGCGCATCAACGTGCGTGTGCGGGAGAAGCGCCAGCAGCGTCGCTGAGGGTGTGAGGCGATTGGCTCGCGGACCTCGCCGTCCGCTAGGCTGATCGACGCTGCTCCACGGAGCGGCAACGGGCTGTGGCGCAGTTTGGTAGCGCACTTGACTGGGGGTCAAGTGGTCGCAGGTTCAAATCCTGTCAGCCCGACATACGTCTCGACCTGGGCCCTTTCGGAATTGTGGAATCTGCCTGTCGTCACCCCCGCTCGTACGGAATCTTTTCGCCCGCCTCGACGGCGAATGGCAGATGGTTGCCGGCCGGAGGCAGCGGGCACGTCGCGAAATCGATGAAGGCGCAGGGCAGGTTGACCGCCCGGTTGAAGTCGAGGACCACCGCACCACCCTCGCGTACCACCTCGCCGGACGCGTCTATCGCCAACGTTCGGTTGGCGGCGTAGGTGGTCACACCCGATGTCTCGTCGGTGAAGAGCACGCTCAGCCCGCCGTCCTTGCCGTTGAACGCGGTCAGGCGGTGTTCGACGCCATCGCGCTCGATGACAAGCACGCCGGGTGAGACGTACACGTGGGCAAGCCCTTCCGCGACCGCCCCGACAGTGACGGACTCGGGCTCGGCGTACGGCTCGAACCGCGCCTCGATCGCCCATGCCGGGTCGGCGGGATAGGCGGGGACGCCGCGGAAGTCAAGCAGTGTCGGGGCGGAGTCGTCGTGGACGCGGATGAGATACCCGTCGCCCCGTCTCGCGACCTCGATGTGGTGCCCATCTAGGTCGACGACCTCGCCCGGACCGGTGGGGTGCAGCTCGAAGTCGCGAGGTTCGAAGGTCTCGCCGTCGCCCGGCGCGACATGAGCCACCGACCCGTCGTACCACCACGAGCCCGGCAGACCGTCGAAGCGGCCTGGCTCGGTGTCGAGCCACTCCAGACGGTTGATCGACAACCATCCACCGGGCGCCCCGAGGGCCTGCTCCCGGGCGTGGTGCCACTTCTCCCACTCGGCGGCGAAGTCGTCCGTCGCGGCAGTGCTGCTGCCGGTCGTCGTTGTCGTCATCGCAATCTCCTCCTCGTCGGTCACCCAGTGAACGCCTGCGGCGGCGTCGATGTTCGCGTTGTCCTCGCGGCGGACGAAACGATTGACTCACGGGTGAGCAAGGAGTGGCTCACCTACGTGGCCGGTCATCGAGACCCGACCTACCGTCGAGGGAGTGACTCGTCGTCGGTTCCCGGTATCCGCGTCTCTCCTTGCTCTTGTGTGCGTCGGTCTTGTCGCATGCTCGTCCGGTGGCGGACCGTCGGCGACATCGGGCACGTCGTCGCTGCCCGCCGAACTCGGCGGTGATCAGCTGGTCTCGACCGCGCTCACCAGCGCGAACGGCGTCGACGCCGGCGCCGCATCGGGCCGATCGCTGAACGTCCCGAAGGGCTGGACCGCGCAGGTATGGGCGGACGTGCCCGACGCCCGGATGGCGGTGTGGACGCCCGACGGGAAGCTGATCGTCTCGACAGGCAAGAACGGGACGCTCGAGATCGTCGCACCGGGTACAGGCGGTCAGGGCCCGCGTGTCGCGACGTTGGCCACCGGTCTTCAGAGCCCACAGGGGCTGGCCACGACGCGACAGGGCAGCCGCGACATCCTCGTGGTCGGCGAGGACTCGCGCATCACGACGTGGACCTACGCGAACGGGGCGATCTCCGACCGGCGCGTCGTGATCGACAACCTGCCTACCGGTGGACACGGCAGCAAGATGGTCGCCGTCGACGGCGACAGCATCGTCTACAACGTCGGGTCGTCGGCGAACCGCAGCGCGGGCGACCGCACCGCCACACCCGTGCGGGCCACGATCGCGCAGATCGGACTCGACGGCACCGGGAACCGCACCCTCGCGGTCGGTGTCCGCAACGGGGAGGGGCTCTCCATCGCGCCCGACGGCTCGATATTCACGGCCATCAACGAGGACGACAACCAGCCGTACCCGTTCCACGACGACAACCCGTACGGCGGGAAGGTGCAGTCGTACATCAACGACCACCCCAACGATCAGATCTCGCGCATCACGCCGGGGACCGACATGGGTTGGCCGCTCTGCGTGCCCGATTCCCGCGGCAAGCCCGACGGACTGAATCTCGGCTACGTGAACGACCCCGAATTCAACGCCGACGGCCGCGCCCTGGACTGCTCCCGCATCGGCACGACGATGCTCGGCATGCCGGCGCACAGCGCGCCGGTCGGGTTCGTGTTCACCCGCGGCTCGACGCTGCCCGCCGCGCTGTCCGACGGCGCGATCGTCACCGCCCACGGGTCGTGGAATCGCAAGCCGCCCCGTGAGCCGTATGTCGCCTACACCCCGTGGAACGACACGACGAAGTCCCTCGGTGCGCTGCGCGTGCTGGTCACCGGGTTCCAGAACGCCGACGGATCGCGCTGGGGGAGAAGCGTCGACGCGGTGCCCGGCCCGGACGGGTCCGTCTACGTCACCGACGACGTCGCCGGACTGGTCTACCGCCTCACACCGCCCCGCTGAGGGGCCACGTCGGCAGGCGAACGCGAGTTACGCCCGCCGCGGCTCACGCCTTCTGACATGCGTAGATCCTGTCGGATCGCCGTCCACGGCGAGCGTCGTCGTGGGACAGTACGTCGATGATCGAGAGCGTGGCCGTCGTCGGGGCGGGGCCCGGGGGACTGGTCGCTGCGCGGTGGTTGCTGTCGCAGGGGTTCGACGTCAGCGTCTTCGAGGCCGGCCCGACGATCGGCGGCCAGTGGTCCGGTAGGCGCCGCGCGAGCGGTGTCTGGCCCGCCATGCACACCAACACCAGCCGGATCCTCACCGCCTTCAGCGATCTCGAGCACGACACCGACGTCTTCCCGTCGAACCGCGACGTTCTCACCTATTTGCAGCGGTATGCCGACACATTCGGCCTCACCGAGCGCACCCGGCTGAACACCCGCGTCGACGTCGTCGACCGTGAAGACGACCTGTGGCGAGTCGAGCACGCCGGCAGCGTCGAGATCTTCCACCGCGTCGTGATCGCGATCGGACGGTTCCACGCACCGTCGATCCCGCCGGTGCCCGGCCTCGACACGTTCACCGGCAGCGGGGGAGCGGCATCCACCTTCGCCTACCGCGGCGCGGAGGCGTATCGCGGCAAGCGCGTCCTGGTGGCCGGATGTGCGGTGTCGGCGTTGGAGATCGCGGCCGAGCTCGCGCAGTCCGGGGCAGCGCATGTCACCGTCACGCAGCGCCGCCAGCGCTACGTCCTGCCGAAGTTCGCGGCCGGGGTGCCGTCGGACCATCGGATCTTCACCCGCTACGGCGCGCTCGCCGCCGAGACGCTGCCGCCGGCCGAGATCGACCGACAACTCCGCGAGATCGTGATCGAAGCCGGCGGTGCGCCCGAGCAGTACGGTGCGCCGCCCGCCGACCCGTCTCTCTTCCGGGCGGGGGTCACACTGAACCAGACCTACCTCCCGCTGGTCGCCGAGGGTCGGATCATTGTGCGGCCATGGATCGATCACGTCGACGGGCGCGAGGTGACTTTCGCCGACGGGTCTAGCGAGGAGTTCGACGCGATCCTGTTCGGCACGGGGTTCTCCGTCGACATCCCCTGTCTCTCCGACGAGGTCCGAGAAGTTCTCGACGTCGACGACGCCCACATCGACACCGACCGCCACACCTTCCACCCCGACCTGCCGGGTCTGGCGCTCGTCGGGATGTGGGATCAGTCCGGCGGGTACTTCGTGCCGCTGGAACTGCAGGCGCGGTGGATCGCCTACACGTGGGGAGGTGTCCTCCCGACGACGCCCGTCGAGGAGCAACGGGAGTCGGTGGCGGCGTACCGGGCGCGTCGAGGACTGTCGCAGAAGACCCGCATGAACCTTGCCGCGATCACCTTTGCCCGCGCCGCGGGCGTCGAGCCCTCACCCGATCGGTGGCCGGATCTGAGACGCGCCTTGCTCTTCGGTCCGCTCGCCCCGAGCTGCTTCCGCCTCGAGGGACCCGACGCACTGCCCGACGCCGCGGACCGGTTCGCGCGCGACGCCGCGGCGTTCGGCGCGGTCGTCGACCCGGACCTGAGCCCGCGGGAACGCGAGTATCTGTCGATGCTGCGGGACGCTCAGAGCGGCGTCGTCGCCGCGGGCTGAGCCGGCACCACCGTCGGCCGCAGGGCGATCATCGAACCGAGGTACAGCGCGCCGACGACGATGAGCCCGACGACGACGTGCTCCTCGCCTAGGCGAGCGTGGATGTCTTCGGCGAACGGAAGGGTCGGGGTCCTCCCCGGTGAGGGACCTTCGGCCCTCGTCCGGGCAGCACTGATGGCGGATGCTCGTCATGTCGGCGAGGTCATGACACGGCGCCGCGGAGAAGGCGCGACGCCTCCCGGGCGAAGGATGACGATCTCGACCGCGGGATCGGCTTCCGACGGGGCCGCTGCAGGCGACCGAACCGACACCGGTCGTCGTCACGGTGTGCGTCTCCCGACGGTCACCTCGTCAGTGCGAGGCGAGGGGGCCGGCTCCACGCATCGCCGTGACGGCGACCGGGCATCCGCCCGGCTGACGTTTCGTCGCCGTGGCCACGGGAACCCTCGACCCGTGGTGACAGCAGACGACATCCGCGCCCTGGTGCACAGCGATCTCGACGATCCGCAGTTGATCCTGCTGCGGGGTGAGGTCCAGGTCGTGTCGGGCGCCGACGTGATCGACGGCGGCTCCGCGCTCGTCATCGGGACCCTGGCCGAGATCCAGCAGACCCACGGCTTGGGAACGGCGCCCGATCAGTCGCAGCTGCAGACGATCGCCGCACTGTTCGACACCCGCGTCACCGAACTCGGCGGCTGATCACCCCTGCTCCTTCGAGCAGAACCAGGTGGTTCGGCCACCGACGGTGCCGCGCTTCATGGCCGCTCCGCAGCGCGGGCAGTCCGAGTCGGCGTTGCGATAGGGGATGATCTCCCCGGTGTGGACGCCGCCCTTTCGGATAGCGGATCTGATGCACCGTCGTAAAACTCGACGGAGTTCGTCGATCTCGTCCTGGGACAGCGTGTTCGACCGCCGCGACGGCGACAACGACGTCTGCCAGAGAACTTCGTCGGCGAGCAGGTTGCCCACGCCGGAGATCGCGTTCTGGTCGAGAAGGCGCGCCTTGAGCGGGGCCTTGCTCGCGGAGACCATGTCCCGGAACTCGTCTCGCGTGATCTCGCCGGCGTCCGGGCCGAGCGCCTCGATGTCGGGTTCGAGTCGCACCCGTCCGAGTCGACGCTTGTCGAACAGGCGCAGTTGTCCACCGTCGTCGAACGTCATGGAGAACCGCGTCCACTCGGGCTTGTCCTTCTTCCGGACGCCGATCTTCGCGTTGCCCCCGCCGTAGTCCGAGGAGTCCTCGCCCTCGGGCGCGGTGACGATGACCCGCCCGCCCATGCCGAGATGGATTCCGAGGGTGGGACCTTCGGATCCGTCGGCGGTCTGCGTCTCACACCACATCGCCTTCCCGCGACGGTGCGCGGCGGTGAGCCGACCGCCGACGAGGGCATGTTTGATCTCGCCGGGTCGGTGCGGCCGACACTCGTACTCGTCGTGGTCGTCGATGTCGGCGATGGCGCGATCGAGCGCCTTCTCGACCACCTGGCGGGCGTTCTCGACCTCGGGCAGTTCGGGCATCACTCCGGTGTACCGCGTCCGGACGTCCGGTGCACCGACCTGCGGCGGCGGTTCGGCCTAACGACCTGTCACTCGAATGACCGCAAATTCGGAATGAGTGGGGACAAAGTGACGTTTGGCCCTGTACGTTTATCCGCACGGGGGTCGCGCAGCGACAGTCAGATTCTTTGGGGGAAGGTTTTCCAGTGGGGGACAATCGTGGGCGCCATCGCGCCGCGGAGAAGAAGGTTGCCCGTCGACGCGAGCGGACCGCGGCATCGTCGACCAAGCGCAAGGCGCAGTTCGTCCTGGCCACCTCGAGCGTGACCGCCGCCGCGGTCGCGCTCGGCGTCGCGGGACCTGCCTTCGCGGTCGATCCGGGTCGCCTTCGCGATGGGTGCTCCTTCGCTAGCGCTTCCGATGAGCAGCGCCAGATCCAGACGTGCACGTTCTACTCGAACGCACTGGGTCGCGACGTCAACGTGCAGATCCGTCCGTCGAGCAACCCCGAGGGCAGCACCGAGCAGGGTGTCTACTTCCTCGACGGCATCGGCGCGAACAACGACCGGAACACCTGGGCCAACCCGGATGTCGGCGAGGTCGAGGCGTTCAGCAAGAACGTCAACCTCGTCCTCCCTGCCGGTGGCGCCGGTGAGTGGGCGACCAACTGGCAGGGCGACAAGGTGCAGAACGGTGTGACGACGAAGGGTCCGCAGTGGGACACCTTCCTCGCGCAGGAGCTGCCGGCGTACCTGAACGAGAACTTCGACGTCCAGGAGAACAACAACGCCATCGTCGGCGTGTCGATGTCCGGTGGCCCGGCCATCATCACCGCCCTGAACAACCCGACGGTCTTCGCCGTCGCCCGGTCGTTCTCGGGCTTCTACCAGACCGACAATGCCGGTGGCTACCAGGCGATCCCGTACATCCAGCAGACCTACACCGGGATCAGCAACGGCGGCTCCGGCATGTGGGGCATCCCGGGTACGCCCGGCAACATCTGGGCGCAGAACGACGTCAGCAAGCGGATCGCCGAGGCGAAGGCCAGCGGTCAGACCATCATCATCTCGGTCGGCAACGGCATCCCGCCCCTGAAGACGATCCTGGCGCTCGCCGCCTCGCAGGGCATCGCCGGCATCATCACGCTGCCGGTCACCGTCGCGACCGGTGCCGCCATCGAGATGGGCTCCCTGGTCTCGACGATGCTGCTCAACGCCCAGGCCGTCGCCCAGGGTCTGCCGGTCCGGTTCCACTACGACTTCGGCAGCCACGACTTCTACTCGTGGTCGCAGACCGCTCCGCAGGACGCGGCCGAGATCGAGCAGGCGCTCAAGGATGCGCAGGCGAAGGAGAACACCGCCGCCAACGCGAACACGCTGCGTGTGGCCGGTCCGTCGTCCACGCTGAACGAGACGAATGCCGCTCTCGCACAGCAGGTGTCGGCCCAGAAGTCCGACGCCGGCACCTCGTCGGTGACGGTGCCGTCCTCGGAGGCGACCGGCTCGTCGTCCTCGGCGAACGAGACGACGACCTCCGGGTCGACCTCCGGGACCGGCTCGAGCGGAACGGGTTCGACGTCGGGGGCCACCACCGACGCGTCGACCTCCCCGGCCCCGACGTCGTCCGCACCGACCTCGTCCGCGCCGACGACCATCGAGTCGACCGCGCCGGCGAGCACGTCGGGCTCCGGCTCCGGCTCGACGAAGTCGGGATCGACGGCGACGAGCACGGCGACCGCTCCGAGCACGTCGACCTCGAGCACCTCGACGACGGACGCCCCGTCGACCGAGTCCGCTTCGACGGGGACCACATCGGCAGGGACGTCGTCGACGGGTACCTCGTCGACCGGCACCACGTCCACGGGCACCACCGGCGCGACCACGGTCACCAAGACCGAGACCGCCCCGGCGGCCTGACACCCGCACCGCGCAGACACCGGCGCCCCTCGTCATCGCGACGAGGGGCGCCGGTGTGCGTCGCGGGTCAGCCTGCTGTGCGCAGTCGGTCCTCGTCGGACACGGCGTCCTCGCGGTGGTGGCGGCGCCGTCGCACCACCAACGTCACCACCGCGGCCGCGATGATCGCGTAGACGACGTAGTCGAAGTAGCCGAGATAGTCGTGGAATCGTTCGTGCTGGGTGCCGAGCGCTGCACCGGCACCCAGCAACAGCGCGTTCCACAGGAACGACCCGAGCAGCGTCAGGACGCTGAACACGACGAGGTTCATGGCGGCGGCCCCGGCCGGCAGCGAGATGATCGACCGCACGCCCGGGATCATGCGCCCCAGGAACACCGACCAGGTGCCGAAGCGGCGGAACCAGTCGGCGCCGCGCTCGGCGTCACGACGGCTGACGATGCGCGTCCACACCGCGGCGTCGACGGTGCGGTCCAGGCCCACGAATCGACCCAGGACATACAGCACCAGCGCGCCGACCCAGGCGCCGACGGTGCTCCACACGATCAACGCCGGGAGGGACATCGCCCCGGTGTGGCTGAGGTATCCCGCGAACGGGAGGATCACCTCGCTGGGGATCGGCGGGAAGACGGTCTCGAGGAAGACGAGGAAGCCGATCCCCACGCTCCCGAAGCGTTCGAGGACGTCGGCGGCGAAGCCGGTGATGCCGGTGAACCCGTGTCCCTCGGCGGCAGTGATCGTCAGCGTGGTCACGCGGGCGAACTCCTGTGGTCAGGGGGCGGCCGGGTTGCCGCCTCCCACCATCATCCAGATCCCGGCGAATCGGTCAGCGCCGCGAACGGTCCGCTCAGCGGCGCGGATCGTCCTCGGTGAGCATCGCCGACATGAACGTGAACAGCTCGCGATCGGTGAGAGCGCGCCAATTCGGGGCCAGCAGCTTCATGTACTTCTCGACGTAGAGCAACTGCTTCCCGACGAGGACGAGCTCGCGAGGGAGACGGAGATCATAGGCGCGGGCCAGATCGGCGAGCTGCTTGCCGAGGTCGGTGTAGGACATGCTGCCCAGGCCCTTGCCGGCGGTCGGGGCGATGAACCGACGCATGTCCTTCGCGCCGTCGCGGGTTCCGCCCGGCTTCTTCACCGCACCGAGCGTGAACAGCGCCCGCCCCGCCGACTCGTAGTCGTTGCGCAGGAACAGGTCGCCGACGAGCCGTCGCATGATGCGACGGGTGCGCGGGTCGAACCGGCCGACGATGCCGAAGTCGAGCAGGACCAGTCGGCCCTGCGCGTCGACCAGGACGTTGCCGGCGTGCAGGTCGCCGTGGAACACGCCACCGTGGAACGCCGATTCGAGGAACGACAGCAGAAGGGTGCGAACCAGCTCGGTGCCGTCGTGGCCGGCGTTCCGGACCGCCTTCACATCGTCGATGCGGACGGCCTCGACGTACTCCATGGTGAGGACCGCCGCGGTGGTGAACTCGCGATGGACCCGGGGCACGCGGACGCGATCAGCCAACGAGGTCTCCGCGAGGCCGGCGACGAAGTCCTCCATCGCCGACGCCTCGTTGCGGAAGTCGATCTCGGCGTTCAGCCCGGCCGCGAAGTCGTCGACGACGTCGCGCGCACTGAGCATCCGGCCGTACTCGGAGATCTCGGCCAGCCGCGCGAGGTGGGTGAGGATCTGGACGTCGGCGGCCAGCCGGGGGGCGATGCCCGGCCGCTGGACCTTCACGACGACCCGCTCGCCGGAGTGCAAGGTCGCCGTGTGCACCTGTGCGATCGACGCCGACGCGATGGGCGTGAGGTCGAACTCGGCGAACACCTCCGACGGCGGCGCACCCAGCTCGTCGGTGAGGACCTGTTCGACGGCCGCCGCCGGTGCCGGGGCGACACGGTCGAGGAGCGATTCGAACTCGCGCGACAGCAGCGGGGTGAACACGCCGGGGCTGGACGCGATCAGCTGACCGAGCTTCACGTACGTCGGGCCGAGCCGCTCGAAGACGTCGCGGACCTCGCGCGCGGCGCGCGGCGCGAGCGGCGCACCCGGGCGGATACCCGCCGCGAACTCGACGCCGCCGCGGGCGACCTGGAAGGCCGTCACACCCATGCGACGGGCCTCGGCGAGCGGCGACACCCCGGGGAGTCGGTGGAAGACACCGTCGGCGGCGTCGACGTCGGCGGAGATCGCCGGTCGCGGGTCGTCGGCAGTGCTCATGGCCTCGTGTGTCTGCGTCGTCGGAGTCTGAGTCGTCATCGTGGCGTCCGGGGTCGGGGTCAGATGGTCATCGTGGTCTGTGATCCGTCCCACACCTGCGGAAGCGGGTCACCGTGCGAGGGTGCCGTCCTCCGATGGCACAGTCAACGTGAGACGGGTGTTCTGTGACGAATTACCACCGGTCCGTGCCAGGGTCGACGCATGGCCGAGCCGGAGCGGACCCCTGACGGCCACCACATCGTCGTGAACGGTCGACGGTGGCGGGCGACCGACCCGCTCATCCCCGAGGACCGCGGGGCGGAGCTGCGCTCGATCCTGATGGCGTGGCGTCGGGCCGTCCGCGACACCGACGGATCGCGTGCGGCACGTGCCGGGGTCCAGGCCGCGAAGGTCGCCCTCGGTGAGCGCGGCACGCCGTGGTGGGAGCAGTCCGAGGACGAACGCCGTGCCCGGTGGGAGGCCCACGTCCCCCGCCCCGGGGACGCCGACGCGCCTGACGGGAACTGACGGGACGCGTCGGTAGGGTGCCGCGGGTGAGTGCGCCCATCCAGTCCGTGAACGCCCGCCTCGCCGACGAACTGTCGGTCGGGGAGAACCAGGTCGCCGCCGCGGTGCGGCTGCTCGACGAGGGATCGACCGTCCCGTTCATCGCGCGCTACCGCAAGGAGGCCACGGGGAGCCTCGACGACGCCCAGCTGCGAACGCTGGACGAGCGGCTGCGCTATCTCCGTGAGCTCGACGAGCGTCGCTCCGCTGTCCTCGCGTCGATCGAGGAGCAGGGCAGACTCACCGACGAGCTGCGCGCGGCATTGCTCGCCGCCGACACGAAGTCCCGCGTCGAGGACATCTACCTCCCGTACAAGCCGAAGCGCCGGACCAAGGCGCAGATCGCCCGGGAGGCCGGGCTCGAGCCACTCGCCGACCGTCTGCTCGGCGATCCGACGCTCGTGCCCGACGCTGTCGCCGGTGAGTTCGTGACCGCCGACGTCGCCGACGCGGTCGCGGCGTTGGAGGGTGCGCGCCACATCATCGTGGAGCGGGCCGCGGAGGACGCCGACCTCGTCGGCGCCGTCCGCGAGAAGTTCTGGGCCGACGGGACGCTGCGCACCGCGCCCCGCACCGACGCGGTCGCCGCGACACCGGCCGGTCAGAAGTTCCGCGACTACTTCGACTTCGCCGAGCCGCTGGAGTCGATGCCGTCGCACCGGGTCCTCGCCGTTCTGCGTGGTGAGAAGGAAGAGGTGCTGTCCCTGTCCTTCGACGGCGGTGAGGACGAGGTCTACCAGGCCATGGTCGCCCAGGCGCTCGGCGTCGACCTGTCGCATCCCGGTCCGGCGACCGCGTGGCTGGCCGGGTCCGTCCGGTGGGCGTGGAAGATCAAGCTGACGATCGGCGCCGAGACCGACGCCCGACTGCGCCTGCGCCGCCGCGCGGAGGAGGATGCCGTCGCCGTCTTCGCGACCAACCTCAAGGACCTCCTGCTCGCCGCGCCCGCCGGCAACCGTCCGACCCTCGGCCTCGACCCGGGATTCCGCACCGGGGTCAAGGTCGCCGTCGTGGACGGGACCGGCAAGGTCCTCGACTCGTGCGCGATATTCCCCCACCAGCCGCAGAAGCAGTGGGACACCGCGAAGGCCACGCTCGCCGCCCTCGTCGCGCGTCACGGGGTCGACCTCATCGCGATCGGCAACGGCACCGCCTCGCGCGAGACCGACGCGCTGGCGAGCGAACTCGTCGCCGACATCCGCGCGTCGGGGGCGACCGCGCCCGCCAAGGCCGTCGTCAGCGAGGCCGGGGCGTCGGTGTACTCGGCGTCGGAGTACGCGAGCCGGGAACTGCCCGACCTCGACGTGTCGATCCGCGGCGCGGTGTCGATCGCGCGCCGACTGCAGGACCCGTTGGCCGAGCTGGTGAAGATCGACCCGAAGTCGATCGGTGTCGGGCAGTACCAGCACGACGTCAACCCGGTCACGTTGGCGCGCAGCCTCGACGTCGTCGTGGAGGACGCGGTGAACGCGGTCGGGGTCGACCTGAACACCGCATCGGTGCCGCTGCTGGCGCGAGTGTCCGGCGTGACGCCGGGACTCGCCGAGGCGATCGTCGGCCACCGGGACAGCGCCGGCCGGTTCTCGAGTCGCGCCGAGTTGTTGGACGTCCCGCGACTGGGGCCCAAGGCCTTCGAGCAGTGCGCCGGGTTCCTGCGCATCCGCGACGGCGCCGATCCCCTCGACGCCTCCGGCGTGCACCCGGAGGCCTATCCCGTGGTGCGCAAGATCCTCGACCGCACCGGCGTGAGCCTGGCCGAGCTCATCGGGGACACCCGGACCCTGCGCTCGCTGCGTCCCGCCGACTTCGCCGACGACCGCTTCGGCGTCCCCACCGTCTCCGACATCCTCGCCGAGCTCGAGAAGCCGGGCCGCGACCCGCGACCGGCCTTCGAGACGGCCACGTTCGCCGCCGGCGTCGAGAAGGTCGGGGACCTGCGTCCGGGGATGGTGCTCGAGGGCGTCGTCACCAACGTGGCGGCCTTCGGCGCCTTCGTCGACGTGGGTGTGCACCAGGACGGACTGGTCCACGTCTCGGCGATGTCGGACCGCTTCGTGTCCGATCCGCACGACGTCGTGCGGTCGGGGCAGGTCGTGCGCGTCAAGGTCCTCGAGGTCGATGTCGACCGGCAGCGGATCGGGTTGACGCTGCGGTTGAACGACGAGGCGAAGCCCGGGTCGGGGCCGCGAGGACAGAAGTCGCGGTCGTCGACGTCGCCGGGACCGCGCGACGGCAACCGGCCCGGGAGGCAGGGCGGCCCGCGCCGCGCCGATCGGCCTCGTCGGGAGGCGGCTCCGGCGTCGGGATCGATGGCACAGGCCCTGCGCGACGCCGGGTTCGGACGTTGAGTCAGTTCGTTCCCACGGCCGCGTGCACGTGCGTGGCGAACCACGTCTGCCATCGCTCCGGCGTCCAGCCACGACCGTCGACGAGCATGAGATAGGTGCGCCGTGACGCGAGGACCCACACGGTGTCCACGGTTTCGTCGTCGGGCGTCGCGCCGAGGATGAGCGAGACCGCGTGGCGCACCTCGTCCCAGCGGTTCTGCTCCCGGACCCGCAGCCGCGCGGCCGCCTCGTCGTCGGTCACGGCAGCCTGGTCGAGCACGTTCTGGATCCGCGCCGACCGCTCGTGCGCACCGCGCAGCCAGGCCGACCCCGCCACGATCCGGGCGTCGCGATCGCCGACCCCCATCGCGCGGTAGTCCGCGAGAGCGCGCACCGCACCGCCCTCCCCGGCGGTCAGTGCGAAATCGATGCAGGCGTCGAGCAGTTCCAGCTTGCCGTCGAACTGCTGGTAGACCGTCTGGCGGGTCACGCCCGCGGCGCCGGCGACGGCCGCCATGGTCGTCGCCGACCACCCACGAGCACAGAACATCTCGGTCGCGGTCTCGACCACACGACGCCGGGACGCCTCCGCCCTCTCGGCGCGTACCGCCGACGTGTACTCGCGAGCCACGGGTCAGAGTCTAGACAGAATTCGGTTGACGCTGTGTAATGTGAAAACCGTTCGGCCCGCCCGCGTCAGGAGACGTCATGACCGCATTCACCGTCGACACCGAACTCGGTCGTCTCCACGTCGAGGCCCGGGCCGGGCGAGACCGGTCCCGCCCGCCGGTTCTGCTGTGGCACAGCATGTTCGTCGACTCGCGCAGCTGGGGACGGCTGGTCCCGCTGCTCGGCGACCGCGACGTGTTCCTCGTCGACGGGCCGTCGTCGGGGCAGAGCGAGCCCTTGCGCGCACCCGCCGACATCCCGGCGTGCGCCCGCGCCGCGGCGTCGATCGTCGAGACCGTCGGCGCACGGACCGGTGCGCGCGACGTCGACTGGGTCGGGACCGCCTGGGGCGGACACGTCGGCATGGAACTCGCTGCGACCCGACCCGATCTCGTCCGCAGCCTGGTCGCCATCAGCGCCCCGACGTTCCCGGTCCCGCCGGCGCTGCGGGCCAAGGTGCGCGTGCTGCTCCCGCTGTACCGACTCGTCGGCCCCCGCGGCCCGGTGCGGTCGGCGATCGTCGAGACCCTGTTCACCGACGCCACCCGGCGCGACGACCCGGACGCGGTGGCCCTGCTCGACGACTCGCTCCGCGGGTCGGGCCGCGCGATGGTCGCCGCGGTGCAGACGGCCATCTTGAACCGCACCGACCTGTTGACCGCCGCGACCCGGATCACCTGTCCCACACTGCTGGTCGCCACCGACGACCGTGGCGAGTGGACGGGTGGGCAGGCGCAGGAGGCCGCCGAGGTCATGCGCGACGCCCGGGTGGTCACGATCCCGGCCGCCCGCGTCATCCCGGCGCTCGAACAGCCCCGCGCCACCGCCGATGCCATCATGGGGTTCTGGGCCGAGGTGGCCGGGAGGGTGTCGCCGTCGCCGTGACGGCGGGGAGGATGGCGAGGATGCCGACCGCAGGACAGCCGCTGCGCAAGCTGGGGTTCCTGACCATCGGACGCTTCGACGGGGACGCCCCGCGCGACGGGCACCTGGAGACGATCCGCACCATCGAACGGGCCGAGGAACTCGGGTTCGACAGCGTATGGCTGCGATGCCGGCACCTGCAGTACGGGATCTCGTCGCCCGTCGCGATCATGGCGGCCGCGGCCATGCGCACCAATCGCATCGAACTGGGGACGGCGGTCATCCCGTTGGGCCTGGAGAACCCCTTCCGGCTCGCCGAGGACCTCGCCACCGTCGACCTGCTGTCCGACGGCCGGGTCAATCCCGGTGTCTCCGTGGGCACACCGATGCGCTACGACGACTTCCGCCACGCGCTCTACCCGGACACCCATGACGTCGAGGACTTCTCGAAGGAACGGGTCGCGCGGTTGCTCCGCCATCTGCGGGGCGAGCCGGTCAGCGACTTCGAGGGCACCGTGGGCATCGAGACGTACTCCCGGCGTGTGCAGCCGCATTCGCCCGGGCTGGCCGACCGCGTCTGGTACGGCGGCGGGCTGTCGTCGGCGATCTGGGCGGGGGAGCAGGGGCTGAACTACCTCACCTCGTCCGTGGTCACCACCGAGGGCTCCGATCCGGTCGACTTCGCCACCATCCAGGCCGAGCAGATCGACGCCTACCGCGCCCACCACCCCGACCCGTCGCGGGCGCGGGTGTCGCAGGGCCTCGTCGTCATCCCCACCGACTCCGCGACCCCCGACCAGGTGCGCCGCTACCGCGAGTACGCAGACGCGCGGTTCCCTCGCACCCTCGAACCGCAGGGGCCTCGACGGATGCTGTTCGCGCCGGATCTCGTCGGGCCCTCCGACGAGCTCGCCGAACGACTCCACGCGCATGCGGGGTTCCAGCGCGCCGACGAGGTCGCCTTCGCACTGCCCTTCTCGTTCACCGAGGCCGACTACGCGCAGATCATCGAGGACATGGCGACCCGTCTCGGACCCGCACTCGGGTGGGCACCCGCGAGCTAGAGGCCTTTTCCGCGGAGGTAAGCGGCCAACGCGGTGATCGTGGCCGGGTTGCGCGGGCTCTCCACGAGCGCCGCGTACGGGAACGAGACGAAGTTCCCCTCCCGGACCGCGGTGGTGCCGGCCATCAGGGGTTGCGCCCGCAGCGCGTCGATCTTGGCCTGCACCGTGTTCGACGGGCCTGTGCCGTAGTCGACGATCACGATCACCTGCGGATCGGCCTGCGCTGCGGCCTCCCACGAGACGGAGGTCCACGAGTCGTCGAGACCGTGGAACGTGTTGACACCGCCAGCCTTCTCGATGATCTCGTCGGGCCCGGCGGTGCGTCCGGACGTGAACGGCGTCGGGTCGGCGCTGTCGAAGAGGAAGACCCGTGCCCGGCGATCACCGGGCGGCGCGCCGGCCGCGGCCCGCGCGACCTCGGCGCGGTAGTCGCGGATCAGCGCGGCCGCGCGGTCGCGGACACCGAAGATCGTCCCCAGGTTCGTCAGGTCGTCGTACAGCGCGTCCAGCGGACGGGTGATCCCGCGCCGGGTGCTGCCGGGCTGACGGCACGCCTCGGTCAACTGGTACGGCGTCGCACCGATCCCGCGGATCCAGTCGGGCGTGACACCGGTGGACTCCTTGAACCCGTAGTTCCACCCCGCGAAGACGAAGTCGGGGTCGGCGGCCTGGATGACCTCGCGGGTGAACGCGGTGCCCAGCGACCGGGTCGAGGTGAAGTCGGCGCGCCACGGCGACGTCGCCACGTCGCGCTCCTTGCCCTCGTATGTGGTGTAGCCGGCCATGTGGCCGGTGAGGCCGAGGGCGAACATCATCTCGGTGATGCCGGTGTCGTTGGTGACCGCACGCCGCGGTGTCGCCGGCACGCTCAGCGGCGCACCGCAGTTCGTGACGCGTACCGCGTCGGCGGGGTCCGACGGGCGCGCAGGGTCGTCGACGTCGGCTCCGCAGCCTGCGAGCACGACTGTGGCGGCGAGCAGGGTGAGGGCCGGCCGGATGAGGCGCGGGACGGTCATCGGGGGTTCCCTTCGTCGAAGATGATCTGCGGCACCCCGAGTCGGGGATGGGTGACGACGTGTCCCACGATGCCGAACCACGTGCGCACGGTGTCGGCGGTGAGCACCTCGGCGGGTGTCCCGGCGACGACGACCCGACCGTCGGACACGACGGCGAGGTCGGTGCAGAACTGCGCGGCGATGTTCAGGTCGTGCAGGGCCGCCAGGACCGTGACGCCGCGCCGCCGGGCCGCCTCCAGCACGCCGTACTGGTGGCGCACGTCGAGGTGGTTGGTCGGTTCGTCGAGGGCGAGCAAGGGCGCGTCCTGCGCGAAGGCGCGGGCGATGAGGACGCGCTGCGACTCGCCACCGGAGAGGTCGCTGAATCGCCGATCGGCGAGGTGGGTGACGCCTGCGTCTGTCATCGCGCGTGCGCAGGCCTCGTCGTCGGCCGCCGACAATGAGTGCAGCAGTCGGGTGTGGGGGAGGCGTCCGGTCCGGATCACCTCGCGCACCGAGAAGTCGAGGAACATCGCGCTCGACTGTGTGAGTGCGGCCACCCGACGGGCATTCTCCCGCAGCGGTATGTCTGCCACGTCGGTGTCGCCGACGACCACACGGCCCGCGTCGGGCGAGAGAGCGCGGTACAGGCAGCGCAGGACGGTCGTCTTGCCGCTGCCGTTCGGGCCGATCAGCCCGACGAAGCGCCCTGCGCCGACCTGCAACCGGAGTTCGTCGAGAATCGTCGTCCCACCGAGGGTCACGGTCACCTCGTCGTAGCGGACGGCCGGAGCGTCGGTCGTGGTCACGCGACGGTCCGTTGTCGACGCAGCATGAGGAGCACGAACGCGGGCACGCCGACGGCAGCCGTGATCGCACCGATCGGGAGGTCGTAGGGCGGGACCACCGTGCGCGCGACGATGTCTGCGGCGACGAGGAACGCCGCGCCGAGCACCGGCGTGAGGACCAGCACGCGTCGATGCCCCGACCCGACCAGCAGTCGGGCGACGTGCGGCAGCACGAGCCCCACGAAACCGATGGCGCCGCAG
Source organism: Williamsia serinedens (assembly GCF_024171725.1). Lineage (GTDB taxonomy): Bacteria > Actinomycetota > Actinomycetes > Mycobacteriales > Mycobacteriaceae > Williamsia_A > Williamsia_A serinedens. The sequence goes on along the minus strand of NZ_JAMTCG010000001.1, from coordinate 748,547 downwards.
ACGGACACGATCACCCCCACGACGCCGGCGGCACCGAGGAACAGCAGCAGACGGAAGCGTCCGGCGTGGACGCCGAGGCTCGCCGCGACGTCGTCGCCCATCGCCAGCGCGTCGAGGTGACGGGCGCCGAGCAGGGCCAGTCCCGAGCCCGCGACCGCGACGATGCCGACGAGCCAGACCGAGTGCCAGTCGGCGGCGGCGAGGCTGCCCAGGAGCCAGAACATGACGCTGCGCGCGGCGTCGCCTGCAGGCGCCAGGAAGACCAGGACCGTCGTGACGGCCGAGAACCCATAGCCCAGGGCGGTTCCCATGAGGACCAGACGGAGCGGTTCGAGCCCCGACGGGGTCCGCGCCAGGAGCAGGACCACGAGAGTCGCGACGACCGCCCCGAGGAACGCCGCCGACGGCAGGGCGTACATGCCCAGGCCGCCGAGAGCCCCGAACAGGACGACGGCCGTCGCACCCACCGACGCCCCCGACGAGATGCCCAGCACGTACGGGTCGGCAAGGGGGTTCCGCACCACCGCCTGGATGACGACGCCCGCCACACCGAGCCCCGCCCCGGCGGCGGCGCCGGTGAGGACACGGGGCAATCGGGACTCGACGACGATCCGATAGTCCGGGACCGCGGAGGCGTGGACTCGGCCCCCGGAGAGGTCGGCCCACAGATAGCCCAGTGCGTCCCGGGCGGGGATGGGCACGGTGCCGACCACGAGACCGACCAGCCCGACGACGACCAGAGCCACCACGGACAGGACCATCACAGGCGCGAGGCGGCCACCGGTGTCCCCGGTGAGGGCCTGTCGTCCGACGACCACGTACGGACCTTCCGTCGATCGCGGTCGACGGAAGGGCGCAGACGGCCGAACCGATCCGGGGGCGGACGCCACGGATCACCAGGGCTGTGCCGCACCAGCCATGTCCCACGAGGCCGATGAGCGACCGCACCTTCGCCGGCGCGGCCGACACCGGCAGGTCTTCGGACTCCCGGGCACGGCATCGGTCGATGCCACCTACCTGCGACTGCTTCCCGGCGCGAGCCAGTGCGTGTCCGTCGCGTCGTTCCCGATCACCGCTGCGGGGCAGTTCCGGATTCGCACCGGATTCCCTCTTGCCGTGTCCCGTCGCCGACCGCGGTGGTGCGTGCGGAGGGGCGTCGGGACACACCGACGTCGCGGGTGACGCTACACGCGCTGTCATCTGTCTCCGCGAACTGCAGACCAAGCGAGCGCTTGGTTGCTAGCGTGCTGAGACCATGGGATTCATCACGCAGGACTCCCCGCAGGTGGACTTCGCGAAGTGGAGCCGGGGAACGCGGTCGGAGAAGATCCGTCCGATGGCCCACCACTGGGCCGAGGTCGGGTTCGGCACGCCGGTGGTGTTGCACCTCTTCTACGTCCTCAAGATCGCCGTCTACGTCCTGGTGGCGTGGGCGATCGCGGCGGCCACACCCGGCGTCGGCGGGTTCGCCGACGTCGCGCGGTGGTACGACGAGCCGATCGTGTTCCAGAAGGTCGTCCTCTACACGATGCTGTTCGAGGTCATCGGCCTCGGATGCGGCTTCGGCCCGCTGAACAACCGCTTCTTCCCGCCGATGGGCTCGATCCTGTACTGGCTGCGCCCCAAGACGATCCGTCAGCCGCCCTGGCCGGGACGGATCCCGCTCACCCGGGGCGACGAACGGACACCCGTCGACGTTCTCGTCTACGGGGCACTGCTGGTGATGCTGGTGATCGCCCTCGCGAGCGGCGGCACCGGGCCGCAACCGTCGCTCGACACCACTGTCGGGCTGCTGCCGCACTGGCAGATCTGGACGATCCTCGCGCTGCTCGCGGTGATCGGACTACGGGACAAGACGATCTTCCTGGCCGCCCGCGGTGAGGTCTACGGCGCCTTCGCGGTGACGTTCCTGTTCACCGCGCCCGACGTGATCGTCGCGAGCAAGCTGCTGTTCGTCGTCATCTGGATGGGTGCGGCGACGTCGAAGCTGAACAAGCACTTCCCGTTCGTCGTGTCGACGATGATGTCGAACAACCCGATCATCCGGACCAAACGCCTCAAGCGATCGTTCTTCGAGAACTTCCCCGACGACCTGCGCCCCGGCCGACCCGCCCGGTGGATCGCCCACGCCAGCACCGTGATCGAGATGTGCGTCGGCCTGGTGCTGTTCGCCTCGACGGGCGGGTGGCTCACCTGGGTCGCGGCGGCGGTCATGCTGATCTTCCACTTCGCGATCCTCTCCGCGATCCCGATGGGCGTGCCCCTGGAGTGGAACGTCTTCATGATGTTCGGCGTGGTGGCGCTCTTCGTCGGCCACGCCGACCTCGGACTCGGCGACCTCGAGAACCCCGGCTGGGTGATCGCGCTGGTCGCCGTGAGCGCGGGCACGGTGGTGCTGGGCAACCTCCGTCCGGACCTCGTGTCGTTCCTGCCCGGCATGCGCTACTACGCGGGCAACTGGGACACGGGCCTGTGGTGCGTGACCCCGGCCGCGTCGGCGAAACTCGAGGCGGGGATCGTCGCGATCGCGGCGCTGCCGGCCTCCCAGCTCGAGCGGGTCTACGGCGGTCTGGAGGGCGCTCAGATCGCCATGTACAAGGGATATGCGTTCCGCGCCTTCAACACCCACGGTCGCGCGCTGTTCACGCTGGCCCACCGGGCGATGGCCGGTCGACCGGAGACGGACTACGTCCTCACCGACGGTGAACGCATCTGCAGCATGGCGATGGGGTGGAACTTCGGCGACGGCCATCTGTCGAACGAACAGCTGATCGCGTCGCTGCAGCGTCGGTGTCACTTCGAGCCCGGCGAGGTCCGGGTGGTGCTGCTCGAGGCGCAGCCGATCCACCGTCAACGGCAGCGCTACCGCCTCGTCGACGCCGCGACAGGGGAGTTCGAACGCGGCGAGATGCGCGTCGCCGACATGGCCACCCGGCAACCGTGGGACGACGACCTGCCGGTGACCGTCACCTGGACGCGGGAGGCATCGGCCGAGGTCTGACCGGCCTCGGGGAGAATGGTCGGGTGAGTTCACTCGAGGTCGCGACCGCGCAGGGCACGGTGCGCGGCACCGTCGACGCCCACACCGGCATCCGTCGCTGGAAGGGCATCCCGTACGCCGCACCCCCGGTCGACGACCTGCGGTGGCGGGCACCCCGGCCGCCGGAGCCGTGGACGGGCGTCCGCGACGCGTCCACCTTCGGCCCCGCGGCACCACAACCACGGTTCCCGATGTTCGACATCGGCGAGGGGGTGAGCGTCTCCGAGGACTGCCTGGTGCTCAACGTCGCGGCACCGGAATCGGCAGGACCGGACACGCTCAGGCCGGTGATGGTGTGGATCCACGGTGGCGCCTACATCGTCGGGTCGGGCAGTCAGCCGATCTACGACGGGCCGCGGCTCGTCCGCGACGGCGAGGTCGTCCTCGTCACGATCAACTACCGCCTCGGCCCGTTGGGGTTCCTCGAGCTGACCTCGTTCGGCGACGAGACGCAGACCTTCGACACCAACCTGGCGCTGCGCGACGTCATCGCGTCGCTGGAGTGGGTGCGCGACAACATCGCCGCGTTCGGCGGGGACCCGGAGTCGGTGACCGTGTTCGGCGAGTCGGCCGGCGGGGGCATGGTGACGACGCTGATGGCGGTGCCGTCCGCACGCGGGCTCTATCACCGGGCGATCGCCCAGAGTTCGCCCGCGACGTCGATCTATGACGCCGCGCGGGCTCGGATCGTGGCCGAGCAGTTCCTCGAGAAGGTCGGGGTGGCGCCCGAGGACGTCTCCCGGCTGCGAGACCTCCCGGTCGAGACCTTGCTGAAGGCCTCGAATGCACTCTTCGACGCCGTCCCGACGGCCGCGCCGGGTCGCCTGGCCTTCGCGCCCGTCGTCGACGGCGACGTCCTGTCGGAGTACCCGATCGACGCGTTCCGGGCGGGTCGCGCGGCACCGGTCCCGTTGGTGATCGGGACGAACAAGCACGAGGCGGCGCTGTTCCGTCTCATCCGGTCACCGATCATCCCCATCAAGGCCGACGCCATCCGCGCCATGTTCTCCCAGATCGCCGTCGAGCGGCCGGAACTCGTCATCCCGGCCGAGGAGGACGTCATGTCGGCCTACTCCCGGGTCCGCGAGAAGGCCCGCGGCCTGGCCGTCGCCCGCGACCTCGCTTTCCGGATGCCGACGGTGTGGCTCGCCGACGGGCACAGCACGGTCGCCCCGGTCTACCTGTACCGCTACGACTGGGCGTCCCGGCTGCTGAAGGCGCTGGGCATCGGGGCGACCCACGCGACCGAGCTCGGCTACGTGTTCGGCGGTGTGCGGTCGCGCAAGCGCAGCGTCGAGTTCCTCCTCGGCGGTCATGCGGTCGCACGTCGGGTGTCGGAACGGATGCAGCGGCGATGGACGACCTTCGCGGCCACGGGCCGTCCCGACGGGGGAGCCGTCGATCCGATCTGGCCCGCATGGGACACGCAGACCCGACGAGCCCTGGTCATCGACGCCGGCGATCGTGTGGCCGACGTCGACGCGGGTCTCCGGGCCGCCTGGGGCGACGAACCCCTCAGCTTCCGCTGATGTTCCCGTCGGCCGGGTTCCGGTCGCGCTGATCGCAACCCGCTCCCCGCACGCGTGCCATGAGGCATCCTGGACCGGTTCCGTCAGCAATCGAAAGGGCCGTCCATGTCCAGCACGATCCGCACGTCCGTCGTCCCCTTCGTCGTGGAGGCGACCGGTTCCGGGGTCGCGCAGCACCTGATCGCTCAGGGCGACAACAAGCACGAGTTCGACACCGACGCCTACCCGGCGTTCGGCGGCAAGGACGCCGCGCCCAGCCCGCTGCTGTACGCACTGGGTGCGCTGACCTCGTGCAACCAGGTGACCGCGTCCATCGTCGCCAAGGACCTGGGCATCTCGCTGGGCGAGTTCACCTTCCGCATCCAAGGTGACCTCGACACGGCGGTGTTCGTGACCGGCGCGGAGGGCAACGCCAACTTCGACAAGGTGACCGTCGACGTGACCGTGCAGTCGGATGCCGACGAGGCGACCTTCCAGAAGTTCGTCTCCGAGGTCGAGCGTCGCTGCCCGGTCAGCCAGCTCTACATCCGGTCCGGCCTCGACTTCTCCAGCAACTGGACGCAGGCGGAACTGGGCTGACACCGCCCTCCCCGACACCTCGCCGGACCCGGCGTGACCGCGCTCAGATCGCGTAGTCGCGTCGGGTCCGCTGTATCCCGACCCAGTGGTCGGTCGTGAACTCCTCGATGGCCCACTCGCCGCCGAAGCGACCGATGCCGGAGGCCTTCTCGCCACCGAACGCGGTGTTGGGTTCGTCGTTGATCGTGGTGTCGTTGACGTGGGTCATGCCGGCCTCGATGCGGAGGCCGCACTGCACCGCGCGGTCGACGTCGGCGCTGAATACCGCGCTCGACAGCCCGTAGTCGGTGTCGTTGGCGATCGCCACGGCGTGATCCTCGTCGTCGGCGCGGATGACCGTGGCCACCGGACCGAACACTTCCTCGCGCGCAGTGGCGACCGAGTTGTCGCCCACGACCACGCACGGCGGGAGGACCAGCCCCGACGGCCCTGTCGGCTCACCGCCGCCGACCACCTCGGCGCCGTCGTCGTGGGCCTGGGAGATCTTGTCGCGGATCGAGTCCCGTTGTGAGGAGTTGATGATCGGGCCGATCTGCGTGTCGGCATCGCGGGGATCGCCCACGCGCAACGCGGTCGTCCGCGCGCACAGTTTGTCGACGAACTGGTCGTGGATGCTGTCGTCGACGATGATGCGGTTCGTCGCCATGCACACCTGACCCTGGTGGAAGAACGACCCGAAGACCGCCGCGTCGACGGCGCGGTCGACGTCGGCGTCGTCGAGGACGACGAGCGGGCCGTTCCCGCCGAGTTCCAACGACTTCTTCGTCAGGGGTGACTGCTGCGCCAGGTGTTCACCCACCTCGGTCGACCCCGTGAACGAGGTCAGCCGCGACGACGGATGCCCCGCCAGGTGGTCACCGATCTCCGAGGACTTCCCGACGACGACACTGAGCAGGCCGGGCGGGAGGCCCGCCTCGTCGAAGATCTGCGCGAGGAGCAGTCCCCCGGTGACGGGGGAGTCGCTGGCGGGTTTGAGCACCACCGCGTTGCCGACCGCGAGTGCGGGCGCGACCGATCGGTTGGAGAGCTGCATCGGGAAGTTCCACGGGCTGATCACCCCGACCGTGCCCAACGGACGCCGGTAGACCCGGTTCTCCTTGCCGTCGATGAGATCCCCGGGCAGCATCCGCCCCGCGACGCGGCCGGGACAGGACGCCGACTCGAGCATCACCGCCCGGACGGCCAGCCACTCCCATTCCGCCCGCGGTCGGATGGCGCCGAGCTCGCGGGTGAACCACCCGACGATCTCGTCCTTGCGCCGGGTCATCACCGCCGCGGCCTCGACGAAGACCTCGGCGCGGTCGGACGCCGACCGAGCCGCCCACGCGCGCTGCGCGTCGGCGGCCGCTGCGAACGCGTCGTCGACATCGTCGGTGGACGCGTTCGCGATCTCGACGATGGTCTCGCCGGTGTAGGGGTCCAGGTCGGTCGTCACCGACTTCGCCCTACCGCGGCGCCAGTCGCCGGCGATGGGCATCGTGTCGAATACGGCCGACTGTGTGCTCGTCATGCCCGGGCGGGTGCCCGCCGACCGGGGCACGTCAAACGCGCGGGGCGACGATCAGCCCTGGGCCTCGACGGCGACGGGTTGCCACTCCTCCCAGGTCGCCAGTCGCTTCTCGTAGTCCGATTTGGCGATGCCGAGCGGGGCCTCCCCGAAGAACACGCGCAGCGGAGGGGTCTCGGCGTCGACGACCTTCAGGATGGCCCGCCCGGATGCGGTCGGGTCACCCGGCGTCGTCGACCGCTGCGCGCGAGCCTCGTCCGCGGCCTCGTGGATCTCGGCGTAGGCGTCGATGGGCGTCGCCCGCTTCGCCGACGATCCGCCCCAGTCGGTGGAGAACCCGCCGGGCTCGACCAGCGTGACGTGGATGCCGAACGACTCGACCTCCTGCGCGAGCGACTGCGAGAACCCCTCCAGCGCCCACTTGCTGGCGTGGTACAGCCCGACGTTCGGGAACGCGCTGATGCCGCCGATCGACGACACCTGGACGATGTGGCCGGACCGCTGCTCGCGCAGGTACGGCAGCGCCGCCTGGGTGACCCACAGCGCACCGAAGACGTTCGTCTCGATCTGGGCGCGGGCCTCCGACTCGCTCACCTCCTCGACGAAGCCGAACAGGCCGTACCCCGCGTTGTTCACCACCACGTCGAGGCGTCCGAAATGGTCGTGGGCGCGGGCGACGGCGGCGAAGTCGGCGTCGCGGTCGGTGACGTCGAGCTCGATGGGCAGGATCGCGTCGCCGTACCTCTCCACGAGGTCGTCGAGCGAGGACGTGTCGCGGGCGGTGGCCGCGACCCTGTCGCCCCGGTCGAGCGCCGCGACGGCCCACTCGCGTCCGAAGCCTCGGGAGGTGCCGGTGATGAACCAGATCTTCTCAGCCATGTGCGGGGCCAACGACGATGTCCGGTTCACCCTTCCCGGACCGGGCCGCCCCCGGACCGACCGGGGCCCGGTGACCCGCGCGCCGAGTTCCCCGACCCGGCGGCGCAATTCGCGGTCGGCGGTGACGACGACACAGTCGCTCACCGTGTCGAGGCCGGCCACTACGGCCACTATCGCGTCGTCTCCGGACCCGTCGGCCTCGACCACCTCGACGGTCGGTGTCGACGCGACGCCGCGCGCCGCACCCTCGACGACGAGAAGCACCCTCCCCGGTCCCGAACCGTCGACACCGGTCGCGGCGAGACCGGCGATCTCGTCCCGCAGCCGCTCCGTCGCACCGCGTCGGTCACGCCACCACCCGTCGGGTCGTGACCCCACCACGTTCGCGGCGTCGACGACGATCACGGTGCCTTCCACGCTGCGAGCCTATGTCCGGTTCGTGCCGCAACCGACGACCGTGGCTAGCGTCGACGGGAGAGACGTCGGAGTGAGGAGAGTGTCGTGGACTACGTGAACGTCGGGCGCAGCGGACTGAAGGTGTCGCGGATCTGCCTGGGCTGCATGAGTTTCGGCGAGCCGGACCAGGGACCGCACGAGTGGACGCTGCCGGAGGACCAGTCCCGGGACATCATCCGGCACGCCCTGGAGCAGGGGATCACCTTCTTCGACACCGCCAACGTGTACTCCGCGGGATCGAGCGAGGAGATCGTCGGACGGGCACTGCGCGACTTCGCCGACCGCGACGACATCGTGCTCGCGACCAAGGTCTACAACAACGGTCGCCCGCATCCGAATGAGCGCGGATCGTCGCGCAAGGCGATCATGACCGAGATCGACGCCAGTCTGCGGCGACTCGGAACGGACTACGTGGACCTCTACCAGATCCACCGGTGGGATCCGACGACGCCGATCGAGGAGACGATCGAGGCGCTGCACGACGTCGTGAAGGCGGGCAAGGCCCGCTACATCGGGGCGTCCTCGATGTTCGCGTGGCAGTTCTCGAAGTCGCTGTACACCTCCGAGCTGCACGGCTGGAGCCGGTTCATCTCCATGCAGGACCACTACAACCTCCTGTACCGCGAGGAGGAGCGCGAGATGCACCCGCTCTGCGCCGACCAGGGCATCGGCGTCATCCCGTGGAGTCCGCTCGCGCGCGGTCGGCTCACCCGCGACTGGGACACCGAGACGACGCGGAGCCAGACCGACCAGTTCGGCTCGACCCTCTACGACGAGGGCGACAAGGCCACCGTCGACGCGGTGTCGGACCTGGCCGGGAAACGCGGTGTGCCGCGCGCGCAGATCGCCCTGGCGTGGGTGTTGCACAAGCCGGTGGTCACCGCGCCGATCATCGGTGCAGGCAAGGTCGGTCACGTCGACGACGCCGTCGCGGCGCTGGACGTGTCGCTCTCCGACGACGAGATCGCGACGCTCGAGCAGCACTACCGCCCGCGCCCGATCGTCGGCTTCTCCTGAGAGCGGTCGCTGCGGCAGGCTGAGGCCGTGAGAGCAGTCGTGTACGAGCGCTTCGGCGGCCCCATCGAACTCCGCGACGTCGCACCCCCGGTGTGCCCCGACGACGGTGTCGTCGTCGCCGTCGCGGCGACGGGACTGTGCCGATCGGACTGGCACGGCTGGCAGGGGCACGACCCCGACATCCCGCTGCCGAGCGTGCCCGGCCACGAACTGGTCGGCACGGTCGTCGAGGTCGGCGCGGGCGTGACCCGATGGTCGCCCGGAGATCGCGTCACCGCGCCCTTCGTGTGCGCCTGCGGGACCTGTCGCAGCTGTCGTCGGGGCGATCACCAGGTGTGCGAGCGACAGGAGCAACCAGGCTTCACCCACGCCGGCTCGTTCGCCGACCTCGTCGCCCTTCGCCACGCCGACGTCAACCTCGTCGCCGTCCCCGACGCGGTGTCCGACGAGGCCGCCGCCGGTCTCGGGTGCCGGTTCGCCACCGCCTACCGCGCTGTCACGGCGGTTGGCGCGGTACAGGCCGGGGAGCGCGTCGCCGTCCACGGTTGCGGCGGGGTGGGTCTGGCCGCCGTCATGATCGCCGCCGCACGGGGCGCGAGCGTCGTCGGCATCGACCCGTCGGCGACGAGCCGGGCCCTCGCCCTCGACGTGGGTGCGGCGCAGGTGGCCGAATCCGCCGACGGGCTCGACGAGATCGACTGCTCGCTGGACGCGTTCGGCTCACCGGCCACCATGCGCGCCTCGATCGGGACCCTGCGGCCCCGCGGTCGACATGTGCAGGTCGGGTTGCTCGGCGCCGACGTCGACCCCGCCGTCCCCATGGGCGCCGTCGTCGCCCGGGAATTGCAGGTACTCGGCAGCCACGGCATGGCCGCGCACGAGTACCCAGCGATGCTCGCCGACATCGCCGCCGGACGGCTCGCGCCGCAGCGGTTGCTCGGCGAGGTCATCGGACTGGCGGACGCGCCCGGACGGCTCGCCGACCTCGGTCGCCCCGGCGCGGGTGCCGGTGGCGTCACGGTGATCCGGATCTGAGGCGCACCTGTCGGTGAGCGTTCACCGGCGGTTCAGCGGAGTCACGGCGCAGGGACGACGCGAGATGGTTCGCTTCGCTCATGACCAAGCTGCATGCCCTGATCGCCGCGTCCGCGCTCGTCGTGTTCGCCCTCGTCGGCGACGGAGCACTCGCCCACGCGACACCGACCGAGCAGTACCCGATCTCGCCGGAGGTGCAGGCCGCGTCGCAGGTGTACCCGGGGCCGCCGCTGTCACAGCAGTCGCGGACCACGCTGCGAGCGACCGCCTTCGTCACCGTCCCGAGCGAATACGTCTACAACACGAGCCTGGAACCCGTTGCGCGACAAGACTACTGCACGTCGTCGCCGGACAGCTACTTCGCAGCGGACTTTCGCGGACCCTGCGCGCGCCACGACCTCTGCTACGACGCGGCCGACCGTGCGGGGACGTCGTACACCGCCTGCGACGCCGCCCTGCGCACGGACCTGAAGACGAACTGCGCGTACGCCTACGGCACGAGCGGCACCGGGTACTCCACCTGCGCGGCGACCGCCGACATCTACTGGGCGGCGGTCACCGCGGCACACCTCTGACGCCCTGGCGCATACTCGCCCCATGATCCGCAACGTCGTGATGGGGCGGCTGCGCGCCGCCGAGGGTGAGCAGGCCACGCAGGACCGGGCCCGCCTCGAGGGCGCTCTCGCAGGGATCGCCGCGCTGGACCTCCCCGGGTGTCTCGCCAACCACACCGGCCTGGACGCCGGTCTCCGGGACGGCGGCTGGGACTTCGCGATCACCAACGACTGGGCGACCGCCGAGGACTACCGCGGCTACGACGTCGACGCCGAACACAACGTGCACCGTGCCGAGATCGGCGCCGTCGCCGAACAGATCGCGCGCGTCCAGTTCGAGATCTGACGCCGGCGGTCGGCGATGGCTCTCACGGTCGAACCGCGCGTGCACGGTGTCCGACGCGTCCCGCGCGTCCGGGGCGCCGCACTCCCGCCGATCCCCGCACCCCGTCACCGCCCGGGACTGGTGGAGACGGTGGGCACCGCGATCCGTGACCGCGGGTGGTGGCCGGTGCCCGCGACAGCGATCGGCGCCGCAGTCGGGTCGGTGTGGTCGCGGCCGCGGGCCGGGGCCGCGCTGGGCGCGGCGACTGCTCTGGGAGCCGCTGCCGCGGCGACCGCCATCGGTCCACGGACACCGGTCGTGCCGGTCCGGGCCGCTGCGGATCCCGCGGTCCGCGCGCCCGAACGCATCCGCGTCGTCGAGTTCAACGTGCACGGCGGGATGGGCGGCTCGGGGGAGTTCCTCGCGACCCCGGCCAAGCTCGACCGGTTGGCGCAGGCGATCGCCGACCTCGACCCCGACATCGTGCTGCTCCAGGAGCTCGACCGGTTCGCGCTGCGGTCGACGTTCAGCGACACGCTGCGCGCGCTGGCCCGCCGCCTGCACCCCACCGGCGCGACGATGTCCGTCACCGCGGAGAAGGTCTACGGGCGGCAGGAGGGGCCGGGGATCCTGACCTTCCACGGCATCACGCTCACCGATGCCCGCGGACTGCGGATCGGCGACGCGTTCGGTGACGACTGGGCCCGACGCGCCCGCTCTGCCCTCGCGCTGTGGGCCGGCGCCGCGGGTGGTCGCTGGGGACTGCGTCGTCGCTGGTTCCCGACGACCACCGAACACCAGCCGCGGGGCGCCGCCGACGCCATGGCGGTGACACCGGCGGGGACCGCGATCCGGATCGTCTCGGGGCACTTCAGCTCTCCGCACGACGGCGTCGACGAGGTGGCCCGTCAGGTGGCGCCCGTGCTCGACACCGTCCGACTCTGGCCGGGACCCACCGTGGTGGGTGCGGACTTCAACACGCAACGCGACTCCGCCGAGTACGCCGCGGAGACGCGGCTGGCACAGGCGGTGGGACTCAGCGACGCCGGTGTCGCGACGCGTCCGACGAGCGATCGGGTGTATGCGTCCGCCCAGTTCACCGTCCTCGACGCCGCCGTCGTCGACCGCCCCGAGGGGACGCCGCCCGTCAGCGACCACTCACCGGTCGTGATCGACCTCGAACTGCGTCCCTGACGTGGTCCGGCACCCGGTCGACGACTCAGCCGAGGTGGACCGTGCCGTCGTCGTCGACGTGCCACCCGGGGTTGTGGGCGACCTCCCAGACCACGCCGTTCGGGTCCCGGACGATCGCGTGGAAGATGCCGCCGAACGCTCCGTCCTCCGGCGCGGTCACCACGGTGCCGCCGGAGGCTGCCATCCGGTCGACGACGGCGTGCACCGCGTCGCGGTCGCCGACGTTGTGCGCGAGCGTCACCCCCGCGACGATGTTCGTGGTCGCGCCCGCAACGTCGGCCGCGAACTTCTCGGCCTCGAAGAAGCCGAGCACCAGGCCGGGTGCCACCTGGAAGAAGACGATCTCGTCGGCGACGTCGAGCAGCGGTTCCCAGCCGAGCCCGTCGACGTAGAAGCGGCGCGCCGCGTCGAGATCGGCGGTCGCCAGCGTCATGAAGTGCACACGTCGGTCCAGGGGAGCACCGGTCATGGCTCGACCGTAGACGGGAGGACACGTCATCGGGTTCCGTCGTGACGAGTTGCTCGCCCACGAGAACGCCGTCGTCGACGACCTCGTCGACGACCGGTGCCGGCTTCTGTTCGTCGGCATCAACCCGAGCCTGTGGACCGCGGCGACCGGCGCCCACTTCGCCCGGCCCGGCAACCGCTTCTACCCGGCCCTGTTCCGCGGCGGCCTCGTCGACCGCGTGATCGACGCCTCGTCGGGGATGTCGCCGACCGACCGCGAGGTGCTGCTCGGCGCCGGCATCGGCATCACGAACATCGTCGCGCGGGCCACCGCACGCGCCGACGAACTCGACGACGACGAGCTGCGCGCCGGCGCGCGCCGCCTCGAGGAGACGGTGCGTGCCGTCGGGCCGCGGGTGGTCGCGGTCGCGGGGATCACGGCGTACCGCACCGGGTTCGGGCGTCGCAAGGCGGCCACGGGGGAGCAACCGGAGGACCTGGCCGGGGCACGACTGTGGGTGGTCCCGAACCCCAGTGGACTCAACGCGCACGAGACCGTCGACACCCTCGCCCGCCACTACCGTGAGGCGGGCGTCGCGGCCGGACTCCATGTGCACCCGCGGCGATACGGTGGGGCATGACCGAGCAGCGCTCGACCCCGTTGGCACCCGACCGCGCCGCGGACCTGCGCGCCGCCGACCTGACCTATCGCGACGTCGGGGCGACGCTCACCGGACTGCCGTCGGGCTATCACCATCTGCACCACGACGGTGCCGTCGGACACGGACGTGAGCGCTTCGAGCAGTGCGCCGCGGCGGTGCTCGCCTGGCAGGTGCAGCTGCGATCGGGGGCGCGCGTCGCGGCGACCGACGACCCGCTGGTGGAGGGCACCGTCGCCGACGTCGTGCTCGGTCCGGGGCCGCTGGCCCTGCGCGCCCCGGTGCGGGTGGTGCGCGTCGTCGACGAACCGAACCGGGCGGGCTTCGTGTACGGCACGCTGCCCGGCCATCCCGAGGACGGGGAGGAGGCGTTCCTCGTCCACCTCGACGACGACGGCACCGTGCGCCTGGCGGTCACGGCGTTCTCGCGGCCGGGGTCGCTGCTGACGCGGGTGGGCGGGCCGATCGGTCGGGTCGCCCAACGGATCATGGCCCGGCGCTACGTGGCGGCGATCAGGTCGCTGCGACCCGGCGTGTGGCCCGCGACATAATCACCCCATGACGACGGGGCCCGAGGCGTATCCACGCGAGGACATCACGGTCGACTCGCACGGCACCCGCTGCGCGGGGTGGCTGTACCGGGCCGAGGCGGCCGACGGTGAACGACGCCCGATCGTGGTGCTGGGCCACGGCCTCGGCGCGGTGAAGGAGATGCGGCTCGACGCCTATGCGGAGCGGTTCGCCGACGCGGGATACCACGCGCTGGCCTTCGACTACCGGCACTTCGGTGCCAGCGGCGGCGAGCCGCGCCAGCTCCTCGACGTCGACCGTCAACGGGAGGACTGGCACGCCGCCATCGCCCACGCGCGGTCGCTGCCGGGTGTCGACCCCGACCGTGTCGTCCTCTTCGGGTCCTCGTTCGGCGGCGGACACGTGCTGGTCATCGCGGCGCAGGACCCGCGCGTCGCCGCGGCGATCGCGCAGTGCCCCTTCACCGACGGGATCGCCTCGGCACGCGCCAGCATGGGGCCGTCGTCGCTCGCCGTCACCGCCCGCGCCGTCGCCGACACGCTCGCCGCCGCACGCCACAAGCCCCGGGTGTTGGTGCCGCTGGCGGGACGACCCGGCCAGACCGCCCTGATGAACACCCCCGACGCGCTCGACGGCTACCTCGCCCTCGTGCCCGAGGGGATGTCCTTCTCCGACGAGGTCGCCGCGGCCGTGGCCCTGCGGATCCCGCGGGACAAGCCGGGCAAGGTCGCGAGGTCGGTGACGGCGCCGGTCCTGTTCGGCGTCTGCGAGAACGACACCGTGGCCCCGGCCGCCGCGACGATCAAGCACGCCGAACGCATGCCGAACGCCGTGATCAAGCGCTACCCGGTCGGCCACTTCGACATCTATCTCGGCGACGCCTTCGAGACCGCGGTCGCCGATTACGTCGACTTCCTCGACGAAGTCGTCGGCGGGGTCTGAGTCGACGTCGTCGGCGGGGTCTGAGTCGACGTCGTCGAAGGGGTGTGACCTCGACGGCGTGATCTCCCGCAGGTCGGCGGGCCGTCCCGCGTACGGTGGGGTCGGCCACGGGGCGCGGGGCGGGCAGGCCCCCGTGCACGTCAGACAGGAGTGATCGGTCAGTGGGCAAGCTCTCCAACAGGATGTGGCGGATGCTGGGCGCGCAGGCGACGCGCAACCAGTCGAAGTCGGTCGCCCTCATCACCAAGGCCTCCTCGCACGACGACTGGGCCGCGGGGTTGTCCGACGACGAGTTCGCGTCGGCGGCGGAGAAACTGGACATCACCGATCCCGCGGGGGACGACCGCGCGAAGTTCCTGGCCCTGGTCCGCGAGGGTGCCGAGCGCTCGCTGCAGATGCGCCCCTTCGACGTCCAGCTGCAGGGCGCGCTGCGCCTGCTCGAGGGCGACATCGTCGAGATGGCGACCGGTGAGGGCAAGACCCTGTCGGGCGCGATCGCGGCCGTCGGCTACGTGCTGCTGGGCCGCCGCGTGCATGTCATCTCCGTCAACGACTACCTCGCCACGCGCGACGCGGAGTGGATGAAGCCCCTGTTCGACCTGTTCGACATGACCTCCGGCTCGGTGTCGGAGTCGTCGACGAAGGACGAGCGCCGTACCGCCTACGCCGCCGACGTCACCTACGCCTCGGTGAACGAGATCGGGTTCGACGTCCTGCGCGACCAGCTGGTCACCCGCGAGGAGGACCTGGTCTCCCCGACACCGGACGTGGCGATCATCGACGAGGCCGACTCGGTGCTCGTCGACGAGGCGCTGGTGCCCCTCATCCTGGCCGGCGCCACCACCGGCGAGGTGCCCGACAAGCTCATCCACGACACCGTGGCCAAGCTGAAGAAGAACCACTACGAGATCGACACCGAGGGCCGCAACGTATTCCTCACCGACGAGGGCGCGGAGTTCGTCGAGGCCGAGCTCGGCGGCATCGACCTCTACTCCGAGGAGCACGTCGGCACCACGCTCGTGCACGTCACCATCGCCATGCACGCGCACATCCTCGTCGAACGCGACGTCCACTACATCGTCCGCGACGGCGGCGTGCACCTCATCAACTCCTCCCGCGGCCGTGTCGCCCAGCTGCAGCGCTGGCCCGACGGCCTGCAGGCGGCCGTGGAGATGAAAGAGGGCCTGGCGCAGACGGATTCGGGCGAGGTCATCGACACGATGACCGTCCAGGCGCTCATCGGTCGCTACCCGACGGTGTGCGGCATGACCGGCACCGCCCTCGCCGCCGGCGAGCAGTTCCGCCAGTTCTACGACCTCGCCGTCTCGCAGATCCCGCCGAACACCGACAACATCCGTGTCGACGAGCCCGATCGCGTGTACGACACCAAGTTCCACAAGGCCGAGGCGATCGTCGAGTTCGTCAAGGAGATCCACGAGACCGGCCAGCCGGTGCTCATCGGCACCCACGACGTCGCCGAGTCGGAGGAGCTGGCGCTGCTGCTCGAGCGGGCAGGCGTCAGCAGTGTCGTCCTCAACGCCAAGAACGACGCCGAGGAGGCGGTCATCATCGCCGAGGCCGGCGCACTCGACGCCGTCACGGTCTCGACGCAGATGGCCGGTCGCGGCACCGACATCAAGCTCGGCGGCAGCCGCGGCGAGAAGGACGGCAAGTCGACCGGTGCCCGCGACCAGATCGTCGAACTCGGCGGTCTGTGCGTCGTCGGGACCGGACGTCACGACACCGAGCGGCTCGACAGCCAGCTGCGCGGACGTGCGGGTCGTCAGGGTGACCCGGGGCGCAGCGTGTTCTTCTCCTCGCTGCAGGACCCGGTGGTCACCAAGAACCTGTCGTTCAAGCGGGATCCAGAGTCGGAGAACGAGGACGGGTCGATGGGGGAGCGCGGCATCGAGCTCATCGAGCAGGCGCAGCGTGTGGCCGAGGGCATCATGCTCGAGCTGCACGCGAACACCTGGCGCTACAACAAGCTGGTCAACCAGCAGCGCGACATCGTCGTCAAGCGCCGCATGGAGGTGCTCACCACCGACATCGCCCTGACGGAGTTCGAGGAGTCCGAGCCGCAGCGGTACGCCGAGCTGACGGGGACGGCCGGCTCGTCGACGACTCCTGAGGACGCTGCCGACGAGTCCGACGGCGCGCAGGCCTCGGCGGTGGCCGTGAAGACCGACCCGGTGCCGCGTGACGTCCTCGTGCAGGCGGCCCGCGAGATCGTGCTGTACCACCTCGACCGCGCCTGGGCCGATCACCTGGCCTTCGTCGCCGATGTGCGCGCCAGCATCCACCTGCGGTCGATCGGCCGGGAGAGCCCGCTCGACGAGTTCCACAAGCTGATCCTCGACGCCTTCGCGACCCTTCCCGCCGAGGCGGTGGAGAAGGCGCGCACCACCTTCCGCGAGGCGACCATCACCGCCGACGGCGTCGACCTCGAGGGCGCGGACCTGCGTCGCTCGACGACGACGTGGACCTACATGGTCCACGACAACCCGTTCGCGTCGGGCGGGGCGAAGACGCTGCAGGGGATCATCGGCATCTTCCGCTGACCCCGGGCCCGTCGGTGGTGTGACAGGCTGGGCGCCATGGATTCCGAGGGCTCCACGCGGGCACCCGGGGCGGTCGAGCCCGTCATGTCGGACCGCGTCGTCACGGTCCCCAACGCACTGAGCCTGCTGCGTCTGGTGCTCGTGCCGGTGTTCGTGTGGCTGTTGGTGTTCGAGCACGCCTACGGGTGGTCGTTCGCGATCCTCCTGGTGTCCGGTGCGTCGGACTGGGCCGACGGCAAACTCGCCCGACTGTTGGACCAGTCGTCGTCGCTCGGCGCCCTGCTCGACCCGGCCGCCGACCGGATCTACATGATCGTCATCCCGATCTGCCTCGGGGTGCGCGACATCGTCCCCTGGTGGCTCATCGGGGTCCTCATCGGACGGGATCTGTTGCTGCTGGCCGCGGTTCCGATCCTGCGCACGCGCGGGTTGACCGCGCTGCCGGTCACCTACGTGGGCAAGGCGGCGACGTTCTCGCTGATGTACGGGTTCCCGTTCGTGCTCGGCGGACAGATCGACAACTGGCTCGGCGACGTGTTCCACCCGATCGGATGGGCCTTCCTCATCTGGGGCACCGGCATGTACGTGTGGTCGTTCGTGCAGTACTGGTGGCAGGTGGTGCTCGTCGTCCGGCACGTGCCGCGGGCACGATAGGGTTCACGGCGTGAGTGAGATCGAGGTCCCCGGGAACCTGCGCTACACCGTCGAACACGAGTGGATCGAGCAGCTCGGACCGGATCGGGTCCGGGTCGGGATCACCGCCTACGCACAGGATCAGCTCGGCGACGTCGTGTTCGTGCAGCTGCCCGCCGTCGACGACGATGTGACCGCGGGCGAGTCGTTCGCCGAGGTCGAGTCGACCAAGAGCGTGTCGGACATCTACGGCCCGCTCGAGGGCTCGGTGGCCGCGGTGAACGACGCCCTGGAGAGCACGCCGGAACTGGTGAACTCCGCGCCGTACGGCGACGGGTGGCTCATCGAGATCGCCGTCTCCGACGGCACCGACCTCGACGCGGTGCTCGGCGGCCTGCTCGACGCCGACGGCTACCGCAAGGTCATCGACAGCTGATCCGGCCGGGGCCCGGCAGGGTACGGTCAGATGGGCACGAGCGGACCTCGGGAGCACCTGACGCGGACCACCACCGCGTCGACAGGCACCCCGGCCGCCGGGGATCACCACGGACAACCGGGTCGACATGCGCCACCGCTGTCGACCCGACACGCGCGACCTGCATCGACAGGTCACGAGAACCCGAGAAGGAGTGGTTGGTGAGCGACAACGAGAAGGACTACGACGCGCCCGTGGAGACGACGTCGGTCTTCCGCGCCGATTTCATCAAGGAACTCGACGCTTCCGGGGGATCGACGACCGACACCGCCGAGGCCGCCGTCGAACGTCTCTCGCCGGGTACCGCGCTGCTCGTCGTCAAGCGTGGGCCGAACGCCGGGTCGCGCTTCCTCCTCGATCAGACCACCACGTCGGCGGGTCGCCACCCCGACAGCGACATCTTCCTCGACGACGTGACCGTCTCCCGTCGCCACGCGGAGTTCCGTCTCGCGGACAACGAGTTCCAGGTCGTCGACGTCGGCTCGCTGAACGGCACCTACGTGAACCGGGAGCCCGTCGACTCGGCGGTCCTGGCCAACGGCGACGAGGTGCAGATCGGCAAGTTCCGTCTGGTGTTCCTCAGCGGACCCTCCGGCGACGGATCGTCGGCGGCCGGGTAACCGGTCGTGACCGCGCCGTCCACCGGTGGCGGGGCCGCCCGCGCGGGCGGTCGGGCGGGAGCCGGCGAGGGGTCGATGTCCATCGGCGCCGTCCTCGACCGGCTCCGTCCGGATTTCCCCGACGTCACCATCTCGAAGATCCGCTTCCTCGAGGCGGAGGGGCTCATCACGCCCCAGCGGTCACCGTCGGGCTACCGACGGTTCACCGCCGACGACTGTGAACGGCTGCGCTTCGTCCTCACCGCCCAGCGGGACCGCTATCTGCCGCTGAAGGTCATCAAGGACCAGCTCGAGGCCATCGACCGTGGCGAACGCGTCGACCCGGGCACCCCGCGGTTGCTGTCGACGGCGAAGTCGTGGGTGGCCCCCGCGATGGACTTCGAGAGCGCGGGTGGTCGCGTGTCGCGCGAGGCGCTGGTCGAGCGCACCGGGGCCGACGCCGAGTTCGTGTCCGAACTCCTCGCCGCCGGTCTGCTCACACCCGGACCCGGCGGGTTCTTCGACGAGGACGCGGTCCGGCTGGTCGAGGCGGCCGCAGCGCTCGCCGACTACGGCCTCGAGGCGAGGCACCTGCGCGCGTTCAAGGTCTCCGCCGACCGCGAGGCCGGTCTGGTCGCCCAGATCGCGAACCCGATCGCGAAGAGCAAGGGCGCCGGCGCCCGCGACCGGGCCGAGGAACTCACCCGCGAGGTGGCCGCGTTGACCGTCACCCTGCACACACAGCTGGTGAAAGCCGCTGTGCGCGATGCCCTGGACTGAGCCCGCGCACGCCCCGGTGGGTCGCGCCCGTGAGGTGTAGCGTCGACCATGATCGACCGGCCCGTACCCCACGTGCCGGTCGGTGCTGTTCGACAGGCGCGTCGCGCTGTGAGATGTGCCCCTTGGCAGGCGGGAGAGTGACCATGGGTGAGATGCACGTCGTCGGGATCCGCGTGGAACCACCACAGGGTCAGCCCGTGTTGCTGCTCCGCGAGGTCGACGGGGAGCGCTATCTCCCGATCTGGATCGGCCAGAGCGAGGCCGCTTCGATCGCCCTGAAGCAGAAGGGCGTCGAGCCGCCCCGGCCGCTCACCCACGACCTGATCGTCAACCTCGTGACCGCGTTCGGCCAGGAACTCGTCGAGGTGCGCATCGTCGACATGCAGGAGGGCACCTTCTACGCCGAGATGATCTTCGGCGGTGAGCTGCGCGTGTCGGCGCGGCCGTCGGACGCCGTCGCGGTCGCGATGCGCGCCGAGGTGCCGATCATCGCCGAGGAGGGCGTCCTCACCGAGGCGGGCCTGATCATCCCCGACGAGGAGTCAGCCGACTCCGAGGAGGTCAAGGAGGACGAGGTGGAGAAGTTCAAGGAGTTCCTGGACAACATCTCGCCCGACGACTTCAAGGCCTCAGGCGGAGCCTGATCCTGTGTGACAGGCGGAGCCTGATCCTGTGTGACAGGCGGAGCCTGATCCGGTGTGACAGGCGGAGCCTGATCACGGAAGCATCTCCCCGGGGTCACGGTTCACCCTCAAGCTGAGATTGAGACTTCTCGGGCGGGCGAGTCGCGTTGATCGGCGCGTCGCGGGGCCATAGCGTTCCCCTCGAACCCGCGAGATCGCGGGACGACACCCAGGGTCGGGTCGCAGGGGTACCCTGAGTTGCACCGATGGTGTTTCGCCATCCGTCCGCTCAGGTTCACGCCGAGGGACAGACCCCAGCATCCCAGGAGCACGCCGTGGGCGACGAGCCAACCACGCAGGGCCCGGACACCGCCGACGACGTCGCGACCCGGACCGAGCAGGCGCCGGTGACGCGACCCCAGCAGGGCACCCTCGACGACGTCGCCCCCGGGGTGTTCCCGAACGACACCGTCCCCGACGAGCTGGTCGGCTACCGCGTGCCGAGCGCCTGCCAGATCGCGGGCATCACCTACCGCCAGCTCGACTACTGGGCGCGCACCTCGCTCGTGGTCCCGTCGATCCGGGGCGCGGCGGGCAGCGGCAGTCAGCGCCTGTACTCGTTCAAGGACATCCTCGTCCTGAAGATCGTCAAGCGACTGCTCGACACCGGCATCTCGCTGCAGAACATCCGTGTCGCCGTCGACCACCTGCGCAAGCGCGGGGTCGAGGACCTGGCCCGGATCACCCTCTTCTCCGACGGCACCACCGTCTACGAGTGCACGTCGGCCGAGGAGGTCGTCGACCTGCTGCAGGGCGGGCAGGGTGTGTTCGGCATCGCCGTCGCCGGTGCCATGCGCGAGTTGTCGGGGACGATCGCCGACTTCCCGGGCGAGCGGGCCGACGGCGCGGTCAGCGAGACGGCCCCCGAGGACGAGCTCGCCGCCCGCCGCAAGACCCGCGCACGTCGCACGGGGTAGCACCACCGGGGTAAACTCGGCCCCACGTCGCAGCGGCATGGGAGAGTGTCGCGACCCGATCGGTCGCGGCCGCCGAAGGAGCAACACCTCTCCGTCAATCTCTCAGGCACCCGGGACCGTGCCGCACCCCGGCGTCTCTGGAAAGTGACGGTGTCCGCATCGTCCGCCCACGGTGAAAGGCCGCCGCCCGCGGCTCAATCTCTCAGGCGCCCGTCCTCGACGGGCAGGACAGAGGGGGAGGACCAACCGCTGCCCGGCGGCATCGTCGGGCATGCACCAGGGGAGGTCCCACCCGTGTCCGAACAGACCCGTATCGCCGACGTCACCGACGCCTTCGCCGACCGCCACATCGGCCCCGACGACCACGACCTGGGCCGCATCCTCGACGCGCTCGGGATCGACTCGCTGGAGGACCTCGCGACCCGTGTCGTCCCGTCGTCGATCGCCGACCCGGCCGACGCCACCGGGCTCGACATCCTCCCGCCCGCGGCCACCGAGGTCGAGGCCCTCGCCGAGCTCGCCGACCTCGCGTCGCAGAACACCGCCGCGCCGTCGATGATCGGCCTGGGCTACTACGGCACCCACACCCCGGCCGTGCTGCGCCGGAACATCGTCGAGAACCCCGCCTGGTACACCGCGTACACGCCGTACCAGCCCGAGATCAGCCAGGGCCGCCTCGAGGCGCTGCTCAACTTCCAGACGATGGTCTCCGACCTGACCGGCATGGACGTCGCCAACGCGTCGATGCTCGACGAGGGCACCGCGGCCGCCGAGGCGATGACCCTGTTGCGTCGCGCCACCAAGAACAAGTCGCCGCGGTTCGTCGTCGACGACGATGTCTTCCCGCAGACCCTCGCGGTCATCGAGACGCGTGCCGAGCCGCTGGGCATCGAGGTCGTCCGCGCCGACCTCTCGCAGGGCCTGCCCGACGGCGATTTCTGCGGCGTCCTCACCCAGGTCCCCGGCGCCTCGGGTCGTGTCGTCGACCTCGCGCCGATCATCGCCGCCGCCCATGAGCGTGATGCGCTCGTGGCCGTCGGCGCCGACCTGCTCGCGCTGACCCTCATCACCTCGCCCGGAGAGCAGGGCGCCGACGCGTGCTTCGGCACCACCCAGCGCTTCGGTGTCCCGATGGGCTTCGGCGGTCCGCACGCGGGCTATCTCGCGGTGCGCACCCAGCATGCGCGCCAGTTGCCCGGCCGCCTGGTCGGCGTGTCCAAGGACGCCGACGGCAACCTCGCCTACCGCCTGTCGCTGCAGACGCGGGAGCAGCACATCCGCCGCGAGAAGGCCACGAGCAACATCTGCACCGCCCAGGTGCTCCTCGCCGTGCTCGCCGCGATGTACGCCAGCTACCACGGTCCCGACGGCCTCACCGCCATCGCGCGGCGCGTCCACACGCTTGCGTCCGTGGTCGCCGGCCGTCTGCGCGACGCCGGCGTCGAAGTGGTGCACGACACGTTCTTCGACACCGTCCTCGCCCGGGTGCCCGACCGCGCCGATCAGGTCGTCGAGGCCGCGAAGCGCGACGCCGGCATCAACCTGCGGCGCGTCGACGCCGACCATGTCGGCATCGCCTGCGACGAGACGACCACCGACGAGCACGTCGCGGGTGTCCTCGTCGCGTTCGGGGCCGAGCTGTCGGGGGAGGTGGCCGAGGCGCCGGTCGGGCCGGAGCGGACGAGCGAGTTCCTCACCCACCCGGCGTTCCACAGGTACCGGACCGAGACGTCGATGCTCCGCTACCTGCGTCGTCTGTCCGACAAGGACATCGCACTCGACCGCAGCATGATCCCGCTGGGTTCGTGCACGATGAAGCTCAACGCGGCCGCGGAGATGGAGCCCATCACCTGGCCCGGCATCGCGAACCTGCACCCGTTCGCGCCGTCGGAGGACACCGTCGGCATGCGCACCATGATCGAGCGGCTCGAGACGTGGCTGGCCGACATCACCGGCTACGACCGGATCAGCCTGCAGCCCAACGCCGGATCGCAGGGCGAGTACGCCGGGCTGCTGGCGATCCGCAAATACCACCTGAGCCGCGGCGACGAGAGCCGCGACGTGTGCCTGATCCCGTCGTCGGCGCACGGCACCAACGCCGCGTCGGCCGTCATGGCCGGGATGCGCGTCGTGGTGGTCGCGTGCCGCGCCAACGGTGACGTCGACACCGCCGACCTCAAGGAGAAGATCGCCACCCACGCGGAGTCGCTCGCGGCGATCATGATCACCTACCCGTCGACCCACGGCGTGTTCGAGCACGAGGTCGCCGAGATCTGCGGTGCCGTGCACGACGCCGGTGGTCAGGTGTACGTCGACGGTGCGAACCTCAACGCGCTGGTCGGGGTCGCCCGGCCGGGCAAGTTCGGCGGCGACGTCAGCCACCTCAACCTGCACAAGACCTTCTGCATCCCCCACGGCGGTGGGGGACCCGGCGTCGGTCCGATCGGAGTGCGCGAGCACCTGGCGGAGTTCCTGCCCGGCCACCCGTTGGCCGACGCGTTGCCGGGGTCGATGACCATCTCCGCCGCGCCGTACGGTTCGGCGTCGATCCTGCCGATCACCTACGCCTACATCCGCATGATGGGTGCGCAGGGCCTCCGTCGGGCGACGCTCACCGCGATCGCGTCGGCGAACTACATCGCGCGGCGCCTCGCCGACCACTTCCCGGTGCTCTACACCGGCGAGAACGGCTGGGTCGCCCACGAGTGCATCCTCGATCTGCGTCCGATCACCAAGGCGACCGGCGTCACCGTCGACGACGTGGCGAAGCGGCTGGCGGACTACGGGTTCCACGCGCCGACGATGAGCTTCCCGGTGAGCGGGACGCTCATGGTGGAGCCCACCGAGAGCGAGAACCTCGACGAAATCGACGCGTTCTGCGAGGCGATGGTGTCGATCCGCGCCGAGATCGAGCAGGTCGCCGACGGCACCTACACCGTCGACGACAACCCGCTGCGTGGTGCCCCGCACACCTCGGAGTGCCTCGTGGCCGAGTGGGAGCACCCGTACAGCCGCGAGCAGGCCGCGTTCCCGAACGGCCGGCCGTCGGCCGGTGCACGGGAGAAGGTGTGGCCCGCGGTGCGTCGTATCGACGGCGTCTACGGCGACCGCAACCTGGTCTGCAGCTGCCCGCCCATCAGCGCCTTCAGCGAGGCCTGACGAAGGCCATCGGGGAGCCTGACGGCGGGCCTTCGGCGAGGCCTGAGTCGCGACCAGGCCTACGCGGTCAGCGTGCCGCGTAGACCTGCCGGGCGATCTCGGCCAGGGCGGCAGGCTCGCCCGCCGGCATGGGGTTCTCCACCGCGGGGAACGAGACGGCGGAGTTCGGTGACGCCGCGGTCGCGGCGCCGCGGAAGCCGAGCCGCGTGAGGGCCGCGAGCTGCTCGGGCATGCGGGCGAACTTGAAGAAGGCTGTCACCGACTCCGCCGCCGCCGCGTCGACCTGGGGCCCCGTCAGGTCGACGACCGGATGGTCGGCCGAGGGTGTGAAGCCGGTGGGCAGCAGTTCGACGACCGCCGCGGCGCCCGACCGCTGCGTCGCGGCGTAGAGGGCCTGTTCGGTGATCGGCACGGCGTGGACGCGTGCGCGGGCCGGATCGCCGTCCACGATCGCCGACAGGGTGCGCGTCGCGCTGCCGCCCACCGACTGCGGTGCCTGCGCGCGCAGCGCCGTGATCGTCGAGGTGACCTGGGCCGAGCGTGCGTCGTCGAGCGTGAGACCGGCCGAACCGACACGGCTGACCGCGGTGGCGACGGCCTGTGCGGCGAGGACCGTCGCATCCGTCCCGGGACCAGCAGGCAGCGCCAGCCGCAGCCGACCCCACCCGGTGAGGCCGAGGCGCGCCAGCCCGTCGTCGTCACGAGCGAGGGTGGGCACCTCGATCCACGCCAGCTTTCCCGCGGCGGCACGCGCGAACTGCGGCGCCACGGCCAGGACGACCGGCGAGGTGACCAGCGACTCGGGGTCCCCGTCGACGACCGACGACCTCGCCGCGAGCAGCTGCGCACTCCACACCGACGACGCGGGCACCCACGCGGCCGGATACGCGCCCATCGACGCGGTGTCCCAGGTACCGGTCAGCCCGTCGAGGGTCGTCTTCGGGTCGACGGGACGGACCGACACGGTGATGCACTTGTCCCGCACGACCGGTTTCGTCGCGGAGTACGCCGCGGCGATCCGGGCCAGCGGCTCGGCGATGTCCGCGTCGGCGACGACCGAGACCGTCTCCGGTCCCTCCACGCAGCTCTGGGCCGCGGCCGTCGAGTCCTCACGCAGACTGCGACCGAGGACGACCCACACGACCACCAACACCGCGACCACCACCAGCGCCGCGACGGACAGCGCCAACCCGCGGCTGATGCCGCGGCGTCGGGCGCTGTCCGTGCGGTGCCGGGCCATGCGTCAGGGCCCTCAGGCGTTGGCGGCCTTGAACTCCCGACGGCGTCGGTGCAGGATCGGCTCGGTGTAGCCGCTCGGCTGCGACGTGCCCTCGAGGATGAGGTCCTTGGCCGCCTGGAAGGCGATGCTGGAGTCGAAGTCCGGGGCCATCGGCCGGTACGCGGAGTCCCCGGAGTTCTGCTCGTCGACGACGGCGGCCATGCGCTGCAGCGATTCGACGACCTGGTCCTCGGTGATGATCCCGTGCCGCAACCAGTTCGCGAGCAGCTGGCTCGAGATGCGCAGCGTCGCACGGTCCTCCATGAGGGCGACGTCGTGGATGTCGGGCACCTTCGAGCAGCCGACACCCTGGTCGATCCAGCGGACGACGTAGCCGAGGATCGACTGGCAGTTGTTGTCGAGCTCCTGCTTGCGCTCCTCGTCGGACCAGTTCGTGTCCTTGGCGAGCGGGATCTGCAGGATGTCGTCGACCGACGCCGGGTCGCGCTTGGCGATCTCGTCCTGACGCTCGAACACGTCGACCTGGTGGTAGTGCAGGGCGTGCAGGGTCGCGGCGGTCGGGGAGGGCACCCAGGCCGTGGTCGCACCCGACTTCGGGTGACCGATCTTCTGCTCCAGCATGTCGGCCATCAGGTCGGGCATGGCCCACATGCCCTTGCCGATCTGGGCGTGGTGCGCGAGGCCGGCGTGCAGGCCGATGTCGACGTTGGAGTCCTCGTAGGCCTTGATCCAGGTCTGCGCCTTCATCTCCGCCTTGCGGATGACGGCGCCGGCCTCCATGGAGGTGTGGATCTCGTCGCCCGTGCGGTCGAGGAAGCCGGTGTTGATGAACACGACGCGGTCGGCGGCGGCCTTGATGCAGGCCTTGAGGTTCACCGTGGTGCGGCGCTCCTCGTCCATGATGCCGACCTTCAGCGTGGTGGTCGGCAGGCCCAGGATCTCCTCGACGCGACCGAACAGCTCGACGGTGAACGCGACCTCGTCGGGGCCGTGCATCTTCGGCTTCACGATGTAGATCGACCCGGTCCGCGAGTTCTGCAGACCCTCGCTCGACATGCCGTGGATGCCGATGAGCGAGGTGAAGACGGCGTCGAGGATGCCCTCGGGCACCTCGTCGCCGTTCGCGTCGAGGATCGCGTCGTTGGTCATCAGGTGACCGACGTTGCGCACGAACAGCAGTGAGCGACCGGGCAGGGTGAGCTCGCCGCCGCCGGGCTTGGTGTAGACGCGGTCCGGGTTGAGCGTACGGGTGAAGGTCTTCCCGCCCTTGGTGACGTCCTCGGCGAGGTCGCCCTTGTTGAGCCCCAGCCAGTTCCGGTAGCCGAGCACCTTGTCCTCGGCGTCGACCGCGGCGACCGAGTCCTCGAAGTCCATGATCGTGGTGATCGCCGACTCGACCAGGACGTCCTTGATGCCCGCGGGATCGGTCGAGCCGATCGGCGAGTCGGCGTCGATCTGCACCTCGAGGTGGAGCCCGTTGTGGCGCAGCAGCACGCCGCTCGGGGACCCGGCGTCGCCGAGGTACCCGACGAACGCGGCGGGATCGGCGAGGGTCGTCGAGGAGTCACCGGTGGTGACCGCCAGCGACGACCCGTCGACGGCGAGGCCGGTGACGTCGGCCCACTTGCCGCTCTCCAGCGGCACGGCACCGTCGAGGAAGTCCTTCGCGTAGGCGATGACCTTGTCGCCGCGGACCTTGTTGTACGAGGTGCCCTTCTCGGCGCCGTCGGTCTCCGGGATGGCGTCGGTGCCGTAGAGCGCGTCGTACAGCGAGCCCCAGCGGGCGTTGGACGCGTTCAGCGCGAACCGGGCGTTGAGGACGGGCACCACCAACTGCGGGCCCGCGGTGCTGGTGATCTCCGTGTCGACGTTCTCGGTGCCGATCTGGAAGTCCTCCGGCACGGGGACCAGGTAGCCGATCTCCTGCAGGAACGCCTTGTAGGCGCCCGGGTCGATTTCGCCGTTCTCGTGGTGCCAGTCGTCGATCTTGCTCTGCAGGTCGTCGCGGACGGCGAGCAGCTCGCGGTTGCGCGGGGCGAGATCGGTGATGAGGCGGCCCACGCCGTCCCAGAACGCGTCGGCATCCACCCCGGTGCCGGGCAGTGCCTCGGAGGTGATGAAGTCGTGCAGGACGGTGGCGACCTGCACCCCGCCGACGGTGACGCGTTCGGTCATGGCTCCTCTTTCGCTGGTTGCCGATCTCCTCCGGTCACGGAGACGGCTGGTGTCCTCGCGGTGATCCGGGCATCAATGCTACTCAGGGGTAGGGAGCGGCTCGCCCACGGTGGTGGCCGACGCCAGGGACCGGCACCGGTCGAGCAGATCACGACGGATCGCCGCCGCGCGATCGGCCAGTCGTCGTTGGTGGGCGACGTACTCGGCCCGTCCTCGGGGCGTCTCGACCGTCACCGGTGCGAACCCGAGGTCGCGGAGGTCGTACGGGCTGGCCCGCATGTCGAGCTCGCGGAGGTCGAACGCCAGGGCGAGCGCGTCGACGACGACGTCGGACCCGACGAGCGCCTCGAGCTTGGTGGCCCACTTGTAGAGGTCCATCCCCGCGTGCACGCAGCCCGGCTGCTCGCTGGTCACCTGGGTGTCCCGCGACAGCGGTCGCGCGTTGCGGCCGACCGCGTCGTCGGAGAAGAACCGGAAGGCGTCGAAGTGCGTGCAGCGCAGTCCCTGGCGTTCGACGACCCGATCGGTCCCGGCGGCGCCCAGTCGCAGGGGGACCTCGTGCCGCCGCGCATCGCCGTCGCGGTAGACCATCGCCCACTCGTGCAGTCCGAAACAGTTCCACCGCGGCGCGCGACCCGCCGTCGCCGCGAGCAGTCGGGTGACGTGGTCGACGGCGTCGCGCCGGGCGTCGAGGTGATCGCGGCCGACGGTGACCACCGGGCCGGTCGACGCCTCGTCGACGCGGACGTAGTGCGGCCAGTCGCGGTGGTCCGGTGCCCCGGCGAGTCCGACGCCGAACCCGGGGTGCCACCGGCGCAGTCGGGCGGGTTTGTGGCTGTAGTAGCGGAACAGGAACTGCCACACCGGGTGGTCGCGCCCGTCGGGCAGTCGGCGGGGGTGGTCGTCGAGCAGCGCGTCGACGCGGGCGACGTGGGCGTCGGCCCGTGCCGTCCACTCGTCGACGGCGAGGACCCTCATATCCGGTGGGTCTCGTCGCGGACGGTGCCGACGAACTCCTCCACCAGGTCCTCGAGCGCGACGATCCCGGTGGTGCGCCCGTTGCCGTCGACGACGGTCCCCAGGTGGGCGCTCGTGCGGCGCAGGGACGCGGTCGCCTCGTCGAGCGAGGTGTCGCCGGAGATCACCGGCAGCGGCCGGATGGTGTCGGCGCCGATGATCGTGTCCGGACCGACGCTCTCGTCGAGGATCTCGTCGAGCACGTCCTTGAGGTGCAGGTAGCCGGTGAAGGTGCCGTCGGTGCCACGGACCGGGAACCGCGAGAACCCCGTCTCCGACACCGCCCGCTCGATCGACCCGAGCGTCGGCCCGCGGCGACCGGTCGCGGGGTCGGTCGTGGCCCGGACGCTGCGCAGGTCGGCGAGGGGGATCGCGACCTCGGAGACCGTGCGCCCGGCGGTGCGCAGAGCGCGGGTCAGCCGCTCGTGCTCCTCGGCGTCGATGAGGCCCTCCTCGCGGGACTCGCCGATCATCTCGGCGAGCTCACCGGCCGACACCGTCGCGTCGAGTTCGTCGCGCGGCGTGATCCGCAGGACGCGGAGCGCGAGGTTGGCGGCGAGGTTGTAGAAGGCGATGAACGGCTTGGCGATCCGGATCCACGCGAGGTGCACCGGCACCAGCAGCATCGCCGACGCCTCCGGGCCGGCGAGGGCGATGTTCTTCGGGACCATCTCGCCGAGCAGGATGTGCAGCGCCACCACCAGGATCAGCGCAATGGTGAACCCGATCGGGTGCAGCAGCGCGTCGGGGATGCCGACGAGGTCCATCGGGGCCTCGATGAGGTGCGCCACCGCCGGTTCGCCGACCCGGCCGAGCAGGATCGAACAGATCGTGATGCCGAGCTGCGCGCCGGCCAGCATCAGCGACAGGTCCTGACCGGCACGGATCACCGTGCGGGCGCGGCTCTTCCCCTGCTCGGCCAGGGTCTCCAGACGGTCCCGGCGCGCCGAGATCAGCGAGAACTCGGCCCCGACGAAGAAGGCGTTGCCGGCGAGCAGTGCGACGGCGACGAGCACCCCGAGCCAGTCGTTCACGACGCCTCCTCGGAGGTCGGCCCGGCGGGCGTGTCCTCCTCCAGCGCGGAGATCGCGACGACGTCCACGCGGCGTCCGTCCATGCGCACCACACGGGCCTGCCACCGCGGTGTCGGGGGCACCGGGTCGGGCCCGGACTCATCCTCCAGTTCGTGGCGCTCGGGCAGCGCGACGACGTCACCCTCCTGCGCGATGCGTCCCAGCAGGGCGACGACGAGACCGCCGAGGGTGTCGTAGTCGCCCTCCGGCGCGTGGTATCCGGTCGCCGTCGTCAGTTCGTCGATGCGCAGCAGGCCCGAACAGATCCACCCGTCGTCGGACCGGGACACGTCGGCCTGCTCGTCGTCGTGCTCGTCGGTGACGTCGCCGACGATCTCCTCGATGAGGTCCTCGGTGGTGACGATCCCGGCGGTCCCGCCGTACTCGTCGACGACGACCGCGACCTGCAGCCCGTCGCCGCGGATGCGGGCCATCAGGGTGTCGCCGTCGAGGCTGTCGGGGACCACGGGTACGGGGCGGGCGATGTCGCGCATCGTCGTCGACCGTCGCTGGGCGACCGGGAGCGTGAACGCCTGCTTGATGTGCACGAACCCGCGGATGTTGTCGAGGTCGCCGTCGACGACGACCGGGAAGCGGCTGAAGCCCGTCTGCGACGCGGCGAGGATGAGGTCGCGTACGTCGGCGGTCTCGTCGAGTGCCTCGACCGTCGACCGCGGCGTCATCAGTTCCTCGGCGGTGCGCTCCCCGAACCGCAGCGACCGGCCGACGAGGATGGCCGTGCCCTGGTCGAGGGACCCCTCACGCGCCGAGTTCCGCACGAGCGAGCCCAGTTCCTCCGGCGACCGCGCCGAGCGCAGTTCCTCCGCCGGCTCGATGCCGAGCCGGCGGACGACCCAGTTGGCGGTCCCGTTGGTCCCGCGGATCGCCCAGGAGAACACCGCCGAGAACCCGACCATCGGGCCCGCGGTGGCCCGCGCCGTCGGCAACGGCCGCGCGATTGCTGCGTTCTTGGGGATGAGTTCGCCGAGCACCATCGACAGCGAGGTCGCCACGACGAGCGCCAGGATGATCGACAGCACGTCGGTGAGCTCGTCCCCGGCGCCCACGGCCTCCAGCGCCGGGCCGAACAGCTGCGCCAACACCGGCTCGGCGATGTAGCCGGTAACCAGTGTCGTGATCGTGATGCCCAGCTGCGCGCCCGACAGCTGGAACGACAGCGTGCGGTGCGCGCGGGCGACCTGTCGGGCCCGTCGGTCGTCGCGGCGGTGCAGGTCGGCGTCGACAGTGGACCGTTCGAGCGCGGTGAGCGAGAACTCGGCCGCGACGAACAGCGCCGTCCCGAGGGTCAGTGCGATGAACCCGACCAGGCTCCCGACGATGATCAGGGTCTGCACGCCGGGGTCACCACCCGGTCGGCAGGGGGCGTCCCTCCGCGAACCCGGCGGCCGACTGCACCCCCAGCACGACGCGCTCGTGCAGCTCGTCGAGGGTGCGTGCCCCGACGTAGGTGGCGGTGCTGCGCACACCGGAACAGATGTGGTCGATGAGGTCCTCCACGCCGGGTCGGGCCGGGTCGAGCAGGATCCGCGAGCTCGAGATCCCCTCCTCGAACAGGCCCTTGCGGGCACGGTCGAAGGCGCTGTCGCCCGCGGTCCGCGCGGCGACGGCGCGCTTCGACGCCATCCCGAAACTCTCCTTGTAGGCACGCCCTGACGGGTCGTGGTGCAGGTCGCCCGGGGACTCGTGCGTACCGGCGAACCACGACCCGATCATCACGTTCGACGCGCCGGCGGCGAGCGCCAACGCCACGTCGCGGGGGTGCCGGACACCGCCGTCGGCCCAGACGTGCGCGCCGCGGGCACGCGCGACGGCCGCGCACTCGGCGACCGCCGAGAACTGCGGACGTCCGACGCCGGTCATCATGCGGGTGGTGCACATCGCGCCCGGGCCGACACCGACCTTGATGATCGACGCGCCCGCGTCGAGGAGGTCGGTGGTGCCCTGCGCGGAGACGACGTTGCCGGCGGCGATCGGCAGGCCGAGATCGGCCTCGGCGACCGCGCGGACGGCGGCGATCATCTTCTCCTGGTGACCGTGCGCCGTGTCGACGACCAACAGGTCGGCACCGGCGCGGGCCAGGGCGGCCGCCTTGCCCGCGACGTCGCCGTTGATGCCGATGGCCGCGGCCACCCGCAGACGCCCGTGGCCGTCGGTGTTCGGCGTGTAGATCCCCGCGCGGACCGCGCCCGTCCGCGTGAGCACGCCGACCATCGTGCCGTCGGGCGCGGTGAGCACCGCGACCCCGAGGTGCTGGTCGGACAGGGCGTCGAACACCTTCCGGGGCTCGGTGTCGACGGGCAGCGTCACGATCGCCGGGTCGAGGACCTCGGACAGCCGCGCGAACCGGTCGACCCCGGTGCAGGCCTCGGCGGTGACGACGCCGAGTGCGCGTCCGTCGCCGTCGACCACGACGCCCGCACCGTGGGCACGCTTGGGCAGCAGTGCCAGTGCGTCGGAGACGGCGTCGTCGGGGCCGAGCGTGACCGGCGTGTCGGCGACGAGGTCGCGGCTCTTCACCGTCGCGATCGACTCGGCGGCGGCCGCTGCCGGGAGGTCCTGCGGCAGCACGACGATCCCGCCGCGCCGCGCGACGGTCTCGGCCATGCGCTTGCCCGCGACCGCCGTCATGTTCGCGACGACGATCGGGATGGTCGCGCCGGTTCCGTCGGAGGTGGTCAGGTCGACGTCGAACCGGGACGCGACATCGCTGCGCCCCGGCACGACGAAGACGTCGTCATAGGTGAGATCGGTCGTGATCTGGTGTCCGTCGAGGAAACGCACGGCGGTGTCTCAGGCCTCCACCTCGGAGCGGTCCTCGCTCCACAGGGTGTGGAACGTGCCCTCCTTGTCGACGCGCTGGTAGGTGTGGGCACCGAAGTAGTCGCGCAGGCCCTGGGTGAGGGCGGCTGGCAGCCGCTCGGAGCGCAGACCGTCGTAGTACGACAGCGACGACGCGAACGCCGGGACCGGGATCCCCAGGCCCGCCGCGGTGGTGACGACACGACGCCAGCTCTCGACGCCCTCCTCGACCGCGTCGCGGAAGTACGGCGCGAGCAGAAGGCTCTTCAGGTCGGGGTTCTCGTCGTAGGCGTCGCGGATGCGGTTGAGGAACTGCGCGCGGATGATGCAGCCGCCGCGCCAGATGGTGGCCATCGCGCCGGGGTGCAGGTCCCAGCCGTACTCCTCGCTGCCGGCGCGGATCTGGTCGAAGCCCTGTGCGTAGGCGATGACCTTCGACGCGTAGAGCGCGGCGCGGACGTCGGAGACGAACGCGTCGGTGTCGGCGGGCTGCTCGCCGATGACACCCGGCTTGAGGTCGGTCGCGGCGGACCGCTGGTCCAGTTCGCTGGACAGGGCGCGCGCGAAGACGGCCTCACCGATGCCGGTGACCGGCACCCCGAGGTCGAGCGCGGACTTCACGGTCCAGCGCCCGGTGCCCTTCTGTCCGGCGGCGTCGACGATGACGTCGACGAGCGGCTTGCCGGTCTCGGCGTCCTTCTGCGACAGCACCTCGGCGGTGATCTCGACGAGGTAGCTCTCCAGGTCGCCGGAGTTCCAGTCGCGGAAGACGTCGGCGATCTGCTCGACGTCGAGGCCGAGCGCGCGGCGCAGCAGGTCGTAGGCCTCACCGATGAGCTGCATGTCGGCGTACTCGATGCCGTTGTGGACCATCTTGACGAAGTGGCCGGAGCCGTCGGGGCCGATGTGGGTGCAGCACGGCTCGCCGTCGACGTGGGCGGAGATCGACTCCAGCAGCGGGCCGAGTGACTCGTAGGCCTCGGCGGGACCGCCGGGCATGATCGACGGACCCTCGAGCGCACCGACCTCGCCGCCGGAGATGCCGGCGCCGACGAAGTTGAGGTTGCGCTCGCTCATCTCCTTCTCGCGGCGGATGGTGTCGGTGTAGAGCGAGTTGCCACCGTCGATGATGACGTCGCCGTCCTCCATGAGGTCGGCCAGCTCGGAGATGACGGCGTCGGTGGCGTCGCCCGCCTTGACCATGATGAGCACGCGGCGCGGCTTCTCCAACGCGGCGACGAACTCCTCCATGGACTCGGTGCGCACGAAATCACCCTCGTCGCCGTGCTTCTCGAGGAGGGCGTCGGTCTTGGCGGTCGTCCGGTTGTGCAGGGCGACGGTGTGTCCGTGTCGGGCGAGGTTGCGCGCGATGTTGGACCCCATGACGGCCAGTCCCGTCACGCCGATCTGGGCGCGCGCGGTGGTCGAGGAGTCACCCGAGGTCTGTGTCATGTCCCCAGCCTATGACCTGTGCGCCGACGACGATTCCCGGGACGACGACTCACGCGGTGACGAGTCGGCTGAGCTCGGTCAGCCACGGGATCGCGACGGCGAGCGTCGGCAGCACGAGGATCCCCGCAGCGGCGGTGTAGGCGGCCACGGAGGGCCAGCGCGCCGGTGAGTCGTGGCAGAGTCGCCGGACGCGGGTCAGGGTGGTCGGACCGCCGACGGCGAGCGCGCCGCGCGGGGCGACCGAGTCGGCGCAGGCGACCAGGGCGCGGCCCAGCGGCGTGGGCCCGGTGGCGCGCACGGCGTGGTCGTCGGCGAGGACCTCCACGAGCAGTTGCACCGCCCCGAGCGCCGACCGGCTGCGGATGAACCGGGGGAACGCCTCGTGCACGGCGATGAACGCCTCGAGGACGAGGTCGTGGCGCGCGCGCAGATGGGCGCGCTCGTGGGTGATGACCGCCTCCAGCTCGTCGTGGGACAACCGCGCGATCACGCCCTCGCTCAGCACCACGCGCTGTCGGAGCCCGGGCAGGCAGTAGGCGATGGGCTGCTCGACGGCGAGCATGCGGACGTCCCGCGCGCGCAGCGCGCCGTCACAGTCACGACGGTCGAGCTTGTCCAGCAGGTCGATCAGGGTGCGGTGCGCGGCGCGACGTGCGCGGGTGCGCACCCCGACACGGACGACGGTGTACATCAGTCGCGCACCGATGAAGAGCGTCAGCACGAAGACGCCGACGTAGATCGACCACAGCACGATGCCGAGCGAGTCGATCTCGTCGAGCGGGTTGGTCTTGGGTCGTCCGTCGGGGCCGATGACCAGGAGGTTGGCCGCGATGGCGAGACCGCAGCTGAACGCCGAGAGCACGGCGGCGAGAGCGATGGCCTGCCACAACGCCATGGCCGCACGCGGGGCGTGCAGCGGCCAGGTGGCACGGGACAGGCGGTCGGGCACGGGGCCCACGAGGACCAGTGCCATCAGCCCGAACGCCGCGGCGGTCATCGGGTGTCCTCACTGCGGTGTCGACATCGCCCACGACGCGCCGGGCGGTGGTCGGAGGCGGTCCGGATCAACGGTCCGGACACCCCTTACGATACCCGCCGGACGGTGGTCTCCCGGCGGTCGTGCGGACCGAGATCACGAGCGGTCGGAGTCTCCACGGGCCGCTTCCAACTCGTCGAGGGCGCGACGCAGCGCGGCTGCCTCGTCGGCTCCGACGCGACCGACGAACGACACCAGCGCGGCGTGCCGCGACGTCGACTCGTCGGCCTCGCTCAGGGCGTCGACCATCAGGCTGGCGACGAGGTCCTCGCGGGGGTGCGTGGGGGAGTAGCGGTGGGCGCGGTCGTCGCGGATCTGGGTGACGAGGTTCTTCTTCGCCAGGCGCTGCAGCACGGTCATCACGGTCGTGTAGGCGAGGTCGCGGTCCTCGGACAGGGCGGCGTGCACCTGCCGCACCGTCAGCGGCTCGTCACTGGACCAGAGATTGTCCATCACCGCGCGCTCGAGGTCTCCCAAACCGCTCATCTTCTTGACTCTACCGACCGGACGTGCACGCCGCGCTCCCGCCATGCGGCCAGATCGTCCGACATCCCGACCCGTCGACTCGAGCGAACCGGGTCGACGGGGCGCCGAGGTGACGGAGGCGTAGGTCTTGACCATGAAGGTAAGGATAGCCTATCTTCATCATCACGTCGGACCGCGCGAGCGTCCTGAGGGCTGCAGAGACCCCCGGTCCACGCCACGGCAGGCCCCGTACCGGATTCGGTACGGGGCCTGTCGGTGTCCCGGGGTGGGGGGTGTGGGCCCGTGATTAGGCTCCGGTGATGACCTCTCTCGACGAGAACCTGATCGGCGCCGGCCTCGACAGCCACCTGTCCTTCCGGTGGGAGCACGTGAGCGGGGACGGGTCGCGTGCCTCGTTCACGGTCCGTCCGGAGCACCACCAGCCGTTCGGGATCGTCCACGGCGGTGTGCACTGCGCGCTCGTGGAGAGCCTCGCGAGCATGTCCGCCGCGCAGTGGCTGCAGGACCAGGGTCTGCCGCCGCGCGTCGTCGGGGTGAACAACTCGACCGATTTCATCAAGGCCGTCAGCGAGGGTGAGGTGACCGGTCAGGCCACACCCGTCCACCGCGGGCGCTCACAGCAGCTGTGGCAGGTCGACATCACCGACGCCGACGGCCGTCTCGTCGCGCAGGGCCGGGTGCGACTGGCGAACCTCGACCAACCCGGTCGCTGACCCGTCGGTTGGGCAGCAGGAACCGTTCTTTGGGCGGTTGGAACCGTCTAGTGGGCGGTTGGAACCGTTCGCTGGGCGGTAGGAACGATCGCGGTGCCCCGGGGTGCCCGACGAACGGCTCCGGGAGCCCAACCATCGGCTCCGGGTGCCCAACCATTGGCTCCGGGTGCCCAACGAACGGCTCCGGGTGCCCAACGAACGGCTTGGGGTGGCCGACCGATGGGAGGCGGCCGTGTTCGCCGCGACGGGGTGGCGGGTGCGTGGCACGATGACCGACACGATCGGGCGCCGGTCCGCAGCGGAGGAGTGATGCGATGAGGTTGACGCCGCACGAGCAGGAACGGCTGATGATCTCCTACGCAGCCGAACTCGCGCGTCGTCGACAGGGTAGAGGGCTCAAGCTCAACCACCCGGAGGCGATCGCGGTCATCACCGACCACGTCCTCGAGGGAGCCCGTGACGGTCGATCCGTGGCGGACCTGATGACCAGCGGCCGCAGTGTGCTCGCACGGTCCGACGTGATGGACGGGGTGCCCGAGATGATCCACGACGTGCAGGTGGAGGCCACCTTCCCCGACGGCACCAAGCTCGTCACCGTCCACGAGCCGATCGCGTGATCCCGGGCGAGGTCCTCTGCGACGAGGGCGACATCGAGATCAACGCCGGCGCACCGGTGACCGAGCTGACCGTCGTCAACGCCGGCGACCGGCCGGTCCAGGTCGGCAGCCACTACCACTTCCCGCAGGCCAACGCCGCCTTGGAGTTCGACCGCGCCGCGGCGCACGGCCTGCGCCTCGACATCCCGGCCGGCACCGCGGTGCGCTTCGAGCCCGGGATCGACATGACGGTGTCGCTGGTCCCGATCGCCGGCGCACGCGTCGTCCCGGGGCTGTCCCTCGACGCACCGGGGGAGTTGGGGCGATGAGTTCACTGAGCCGGGAGCGGTACGCGCAGCTGTT
The DNA here is from genome assembly GCF_024171725.1 of Williamsia serinedens. GTDB lineage: Bacteria > Actinomycetota > Actinomycetes > Mycobacteriales > Mycobacteriaceae > Williamsia_A > Williamsia_A serinedens. Next base: position 711,075 of record NZ_JAMTCG010000001.1, on the reverse strand, counting down.
CGGGCCGACGGTCGGTGACCGGATCCGTCTGGCCGACACCGACCTCCTCGTCGAGATCACCGAGGACCGCTGTGGCGGACCGGGACTCGCGGGGGAGGAAGCCGTCTTCGGTGGCGGCAAGGTGATCCGCGAGTCCATGGGCCAGTCGCGGGCCACCCGCGCGCAGGGCACCCCGGACACCGTGATCACCGGTGTCGTCGTGCTCGACCACTGGGGGATCGTCAAGGCCGACCTCGGGATCCGCGACGGTCGCATCGTCGCGCTGGGCAAGGCGGGCAACCCCGACACGATGGACGGCGTCCACCCCGACCTCGTCATCGGCCCGAGCACCGAGATCATCGCCGGCAACGGCAAGATCGTCACCGCGGGCGCGATCGACTGTCACGTCCACTTCATCTGTCCGCAGATCATGGACGAGGCGCTGTCGAACGGTGTCACGACCCTGATCGGCGGCGGCACGGGTCCGGCCGAGGGCAGCAAGGCGACGACGGTGACGCCCGGGGCATGGCATCTCGCGTCGATGATCGCCGCCACCGACCACTGGCCGCTGAACATCGCGCTGCTCGGCAAGGGCAACACCGTCGGACTGGACTCGATGCGCGAGCAGATCCTCGCCGGCGCATCGGGTTTCAAGGTGCACGAGGACTGGGGCAGCACCCCGGCGGCCATCGACGCCGCGCTGCGGATCGCCGACGAGAGCGGTCTGCAGGTGGCTCTGCACTCCGACACCCTCAACGAGGCGGGCTACGTCGAGCAGACGCTCGGGGCCATCGCCGGACGCGGGATCCACGCCTATCACACCGAGGGCGCCGGCGGTGGTCACGCACCCGACATCATCACCGTCGCAAGCCATCCCAACGTGCTGCCCAGCTCGACGAACCCGACGCGCCCGCACACGGTGAACACCCTCGACGAGCACCTCGACATGCTGATGGTGTGCCACCACCTGAACCCGAGCGTCCCGGAGGACCTCGCGTTCGCGGAGAGCCGCATCCGCCCGTCGACAATCGCCGCCGAGGACCTGCTGCACGACATGGGTGCGATCTCGATGATCGGCTCCGACGCGCAGGCCATGGGCCGCATCGGCGAGGTGGTGCTCCGGACCTGGCAGACGGCGCACGCGATGAAGGCCCGCCGCGGCAGCCTCGAGGGCGACGGTCGCGCCGACAACAACCGGGCGCAACGCTACGTCGCCAAGTACACGATCTGCCCGGCGGTCGCCCATGGTCTCGACCACGAGATCGGATCGGTCGAGGTGGGCAAGCTCGCCGACCTCGTGCTGTGGGAGCCCGCCTTCTTCGGGATCCGGCCGCACGTCGTCGTCAAGGGCGGCGCGATCGCCTGGGCTGCCATGGGCGACGCCAACGCGTCCATCCCGACACCCCAGCCGGTCCTCAACCGCCCCATGTTCGGTGCCGCGCCGCCGGTGGCGGCGGCCACGTCGCTGACCTTCGTGGCGCAGCAGGCCCTCGACGACGGCCTCGCCGAGCGCCTCGGCGTGCGACGACGTCTCGCCGCGGTGAAGAACGTGCGATCGATCGGCAAGGCCGACATGCCCCGCAACGACGCCACCCCCGACATCCGCGTCGACCCCGACACCTTCACCGTCTCGATCGACGGGGAGGTCTGGACCGAGGCGCCGGCGCAGACCCTGCCCATGGCGCAGCGCTACTTCCTGTTCTGATGCCGAGCCCCGTGCCGTCGCCCGACGGCCCCCTCGCGATGCTGCTGACCCTGGCCGACTCCCGACTGCCGGTCGGTGGACACGTGCACTCCGGCGGGGTGGAGCAGGCCATCGCCGACGGTGCCGTCGTCGACGCGGCCGATCTCGAGGCATACCTGCGGCGCCGCATCGTGACGGGCGCGCTGGTCGCCGGGTCGATCGCCGCCGCGGTGGCCGACGGGCGCCTGACACCTGCCGACGCCCAGGTCGAGACGGACGCCCGCACACCGTCGTCGGCGGCGCGCGCCGCCTCGCTCGCACAGGGTCGCGGGATGGTCCGACTGGCCCGTCGCCGGTGGCCCGACCACGACTTCTCCGGACACACACCGCGATCCCACCTGCCGGTGATCGCGGGGACCGTCGGTGCCCTGTGCGGCATGTCGGGGCGGCACGTCGCGCTGGTGCACGTCTACACCGCGATGACCGGATCGGCGACCGCCGGACAACGGCTGCTCGCGCTCGACCCCGCCGACGTCGCCATGATCACCATGGACCTCGCCGAGCTGTGCACGCAGACCGCCGACGCGGCGGCCGCCGACCTCGCCGACCTCTCCGACCCGGTCTACGACGTGCTCGCCGAACGGCACGAACGTCGCGACATGCCCCTCTTCGCGTCGTGACGATCGCGACGAGCCACCCCAGGCCCCACCCGCGCGACGCAGCGCTCACAGAAGGACGGTGACACCGATGCCCCCGCATCTGATCGACGGACAGCCGCACAGCCACGCCCCCGACCGGCCGCGGCGCAACCGACAACCCGGGGAGGCCCTGCGCGTCGGGATCGGCGGGCCCGTCGGGTCCGGCAAGACGGCGTTGGTCGCCGCGCTGTGCCGTCAGCTGCGCGACGAGCTGTCGGTGGCCGTGCTGACCAACGACATCTACACCACCGAGGACGCGGACTTCCTGCGGCGCAACGCCGTCCTGCCCGACGAACGGATCACCGCGGTCCAGACCGGTGGGTGCCCGCACACCGCGATCCGCGACGACATCACCGCCAACCTCGACGCCATCGACGACCTCGTCGAGCACAACCCGCCGCTCGACCTGATCCTCGTCGAGTCCGGCGGCGACAACCTCACCGCGACGTTCTCCACGGGCCTCATCGACGTGCAGATCTTCGTGATCGACGTCGCCGGCGGCGACAAGGTGCCCCGCAAGGGCGGCCCCGGCGTCACGTTCTCGGATCTGCTGGTGGTCAACAAGACCGACCTCGCGCCGCTTGTCGGGGCCGATCTGTCGGTGATGGAGCGCGACGCCGCCGCGGTGCGCGGCGACCGGCCGACGGCCCTGATCTCGCTGACGCAGGACCCGGCGGCGACCGACGTCCTGGGCTGGGTCCGGCGACAGCTCGCCGAGGTGCACTGACGCCGGTGCACACCGTCGTCCACGTGGTCGCGCGGGCCGGCCGGGCGCCGTGGTCATGCGCCGTCGGCGGTCTCGCCGTGCGTCGTACGGGTGTCGATGCGCTGCACTTGATCTCGACGGCGGCGACGCCGTTGGGTGGGGACCGCATCGACATCCGGATCGAGGTCGAGGCGGGGGCGCGTCTGTGGCTCGGCACGGTGGCGGCGACCATCGCGCTGCCGTCCCGGACCGACCCGTACTCCTCCGCCGAGTGGTCCGTCGACGTCGCCGACGACGCGGCCCTGTGTCTCGCACCGCAGGCGACCGTCGTCGCCGCGACGGCTCGCCACGACACCACGACCCGGGTGCGGGTGGCACGCAGCGCGACCGTCACGGTGGAGGAGAGCGCGCAGATCGGACGACACGGTGAGACCGGTGGCGCGTGGTCCGGCCGGCTGTGGGTCGACGTCGACGACACACCCCTGTTGCGGCACCGACTCGAACTCGGGGCGGGATCGGTGCTCGACGACGACCACCGCGCCGTCGTCAGCCGGTTCGTCTACCCCGACGTCCGCGGTGGTGACGTGTCGTCCTCGCGAACCGCGACCCGCATGGCCCTCGCCGGCGGCGCCGCACTGACAACGGCTCTGGGACGGACCGTGGCGCAGGCGCGGGCCGCGGAGGACACGATCGGACGCTGAGCGTCAGCCCGTCGCGCGCGCCTCGTCCTTCGCGTCGGCGTCGGTGGTGGAGTCGGCGCCCGGGGTCGTCGGCTCCGGGTCCGGTTCGGCGATGGCCGGGATGGCCGGCTTGTCGTCGAGCTTGTTCTCCGCCTCGAGGTGGTGCAGGTGATCCATCGCCGTGCGGGCGTAGACCTGCTGTTCGGTGACGGTGAGCTGCGAACGCCCCCAGGTGCTGAAGGCGACGGCCCAGTCGATGATCGTCGACAGGCGGCTGCGGAACCCGACGATGTAGACCAGGTGCAGCGCCAGCCACCCCATCCAGGCGAAGAAGCCCTCGGTCTCGAAGCGCTTCTGTGTGAACGGGATCGGGACGCTCATCACGGCGCTGAACCGCGACACCGTGGCCATCGAGCCCTTGTCCTTGTACTTGAACGGGGTCCGCTGTTCGGGCGACTGCCCCTTGAGTCCGGCCACGATCGCGTCGGCGGCGTACCGCCCGCCCTGGATGGCGCCCTGCGCCTGCCCGGGGACGTTCTCGACCGACATCATGTCGCCGACGACGAACACCTCGGGATGACCCGGGATGGTGAGGTCCTGGCCCACCTTCACGCGGCCGGCACGGTCGAGTTCGGCCTCGCTCTGCTCGGCGAGCTGCTTGCCCAGCGGGCTCGCGGCGACACCGGCCGACCACACCTTGCACTGCGACTCGATGCGTCGGGTGGTGCCGTCCTTCTCCTTGACGGTGAGGCCGTCGTAGTCGAGGTCGACGACCATCGCGTTGAGCTGGATCTCGACGCCCAGCTTCTCCAGGCGACGCGCCGCCTTGGTGCCCAGGTTCTCGCCCATCGGCGGCAGCACGGCCGGCGCGGCGTCGAGGAGGATCACGCGGGCCTGTGTCGGGTCGATGTTGCGGAACGCGTCCTTCAGGGTCTTGTCCGACATCTCGGCGATCTGGCCGGCGAGTTCGACACCGGTGGGTCCGGCGCCGACGACGACGAACGTGAGCAGACGTGCACGCTCCTCCGGGTCGGTCGACAGCTCGGCCTGCTCGAAGGCGCCGAGGATGCGTCCGCGCAGCTCGAGCGCGTCGTCGATGGTCTTCATGCCGGGCGCGAACTCGGCGAAGTGATCGTTGCCGAAGTAGGACTGCGCCGCGCCCGCAGCGATGATGAGGCTGTCGTACGGCGTCTCCGTCATGCGGGTGAGCAGGCGGGACGTGACCACCTTGCGCTCGAGGTCGATCTTCTCGACGTCGCCGAGCAGGACGGTGGCGTTCTTCTGGCGGCGCAGCACCTGACGGGTGGCCGGCGCGATCTCGCCCTCGCTGACGATGCCGGTCGCCACCTGGTACAGCATCGGCTGGAAGAGGTGGTGGGTGGTGCGGGCGATCAGGGTGACCTCGACGTTCGCCTTGCGCAGGCGTTGTGCGCCGAACAGGCCACCGAATCCGGACCCGATGATGACCACGCGGTGCGGACGCGCCTCGGTGGAAGCGTTCATGCGGTGCTCCTGTGTTGTCGCTGGTGGCAGCCGGGCGGTCCCTGGTGCCGTGACGGGGGTGGTGTCACGGCGTCGTCGATGCCGTCCGCTCTGCCCCAACGGTAGTCAATGGACGCGACGACCACGCGCGCGAGGGCAGACGTTTCGCGGGCGACCTCGTCAGGCGATGAGGTGCGTGTGCCGGGCGCGTCGCGGTGCCCAGGCGAGCTCACCGGACTCCCACTGCCGACGGAGGATCTCGTACTCGACCTCGCCGCGCTCGTATCCGTCGACCGCGGGGTCGTCGGCCTGGTGCAGCGCCGCGAGCCGCATGCCCGACTTCTCCATCACGCGCCGCGACGCGGCGTTCACCGCCATGGTCCCCGCGAACACGCGGTCGGTGGGTCCGGTCTCGAAGGCATGACGCAGCAGTGCACGCGATCCGTCGGTGCCGTAGCCGAGTCCCCACGCCGTCCGCCGCAGGCGGTAGGCGAGCTCGAGTTCGGGCGCGGCGCTGTGGCGTGGCGCCCGCAGCGCGAACCACCCGACGAACTGCTCGGCCCGGTCGTGGGCCATCCACATGCCGGCACCGATCCCGGCGGCGAGCGCCGCGATCGCGCGGGGGACGACCCAGTGGGCGATGGTCTCCGGTGGGGTCGGCGCACCGCCGGAGACGTACCGCATCACCGCGGGGTCGCTGTCGAGGTCGACGAGGTCGTCGACGTCGGCGGTGGTCACCGGCCGCAGACGCAGGTGAGGGGTGTCGATGATCAACGACCCACCTCCGACGATGCTGCGCGGACGCCCATCACCGCCCGCGGGGTGGTCTCATCCTAGGGCGCCGGCATCCCGGTCACCGGGTTGATCGACGTCGTGTCGTGCACCCGTCCGACCGGGTGTCGTGGCGCCGGGCGTGCTCGGCGAGCTCCGGCGCGGGACTCAGTGACCGAGCTGGTGGCGCAGCACCTGCTCGAGATCGGGCATCCGGAAGGTGTGACCCAGGGCGGTCAGACGGGTCGGTACGACGCGTTGGTCGGCCAGGGCCAGTGACCGCGCCCCCGTGCGGGTGAGCACCAGTTCGGGGGCGATCGCCGGGACGGGCAGCACCGTCGGACGGTGCAGCACGTGGCCGAGGGTGCGGGTGAACTCGGCGTTGCGGACCGGGTCGGGGGCGACGGCGTTGACCGGGCCGTCGACGCGGTCGTCGAGGGCGGCACGGTAGAAGACGTCGCACACGTCGTCGATCCCGATCCACGACAACCACTGCCGACCGCCGCCGATCCGACCGCCCAGGCCCGCCGTGAACAGGGGGCGCAGCAGCGCGAGCATGCCGCCCGCCGCGGCCTGCACCACGCCGGTCCGGATCACCGGCACGCGCAGACCCGCCTCGCGTGCGGGGGCTGCGGCCGCCTCCCAGTCGCGCACGATGTCGGCGACGACACCGGTGCCGGGTTCGCTGTCCTCGGTGAGCTCCTCGTCGCCCCGGATGTCGCCGTAGTACCCGATGGCCGAACCGGCCACGAACACCGACGGTCCGCGACCGGCGGCGTGGGCGTCGGCGGCGACCTCGGCCAGCAGCCGGGTGGGCCCGACGCGACTGTCGCGGACCGCCGCGACGTGGGAGTCCGTGAACCGGCCGGCGATCGACGCGCCCGCGAGGTGGACGACGACGTCGAGGCCGTCGAGGAGATCGGAGTCGGGGGCGTCGGGGTCCCACCGTCGCTCGTCGGGTCCCCGGGGCTCCCGTCGCACCAGCGACACGACGCGGTGGCCACCGGTGGTCACCAACGCCGACAACGCCTGACCGATGGTCCCGGAGGCGCCGGTGATGCCGATGACCAGCGGGTCGGGCGACAGATCGCGCGCCCACGCCTGCGTGGCGAGGTCGTCGGCGAGCTGACGGTGGCGATAGTCGAACATCGGGGCGAGTGCGAACCCGGGCACGCGGGTCTCGACGTGGTCGATGATGCGGGTGTGGGTGTCGTCCACGGCCTCGAACCCGTGGGTGTGCTTCCACGGGGTGAGGACCCGCAGGGGGAAATTGCTGAGCCGGTCGACGAACTGGAACGGCGGGCGGTACCCGGACGGCTCGTGCGACGCCACCCAGCTGAGGCCGCCCGGCAGGGCGAGGACGGCCTGTCCGTCGCGGATCGAGGTCGCCTCCGACCGCAGCCCGATCGGTGACCCAGGCGGGGAGAGGCGCCGGAACGCACCCGGACGTTCGTGCCAGGCGAAGACGTCGTCGATGGCGCCCGGGACGACCGTGGTGCGGTGGATGCTCACGCATTCCACAGTAGGCGGCGTGCGGGCCGTCCCGGTCCGACGTGAAGGCCGTCACCCCATCCGGGCGTGGCCACACTCCGAACGCAGCAGTGAGGTCACGCGTGCCGATAATGTGCTGACCGCACCGCCCATCGGCGACCCGGCACCGGACGACAGACGAAGGCGAGGACGTTGCGATGGCGGACATCACGGGCGGAGGCGACAGGACCGTCGCCGTGGTCGGATCGGGGGTCTCGGGACTCACCGCCGCCCACATCCTCTCGCGGTCGTCGCGGGTGACGGTGTTCGAGGCCGACGACCGGCTCGGCGGCCACGCCCACACCCATCGCGTCCCCGGCCCCGACGGCGACATCGCGGTCGACACCGGGTTCATCGTCCACAACGAGGAGACCTATCCGCTGCTCCGGCGGCTGTTCGGTGAGCTCGGCGTCGAGACGCAGCCGACCGAGATGAGCATGAGCATCCGCGACGCGGTGGGCGGCTTCGAGTACGCCGGCGGCCGCGGTGCCGGGGGGGTACTCGCGCAGCCGTGGCGTCTGGCCGACCCCCGCTTCCTCGGGATGCTGCTCGGCGTCAAGCGGTTCCACCGCCTCGCGGCGCGGTTCCTCGACGAGACCGCCGACAGCGACCTCACCACGTTCGGCGAGTTCCTCGCGCGGCACCGGTTCGGGGAGTTCTTCCGCCGCCACTACGCGGTCCCGCTCGTGTCGTGCGTGTGGTCGTCGGGCAGCGAGACGGCGATGGACTACCCCGCGCGGTACCTGTTCGCGTTCCTGCGCAACCACGGCATGCTGTCGGTGACGGGGTCGCCGCAGTGGTACACGGTGACCGGCGGATCGCACGAGTACGTCCGGCGCCTCGCCGACCGACTCCACGACGTGCGCACCTCGAGCCCCGTCACCCGGATCAGCCGGACCGACCCCGACGCCGAGGACGGGGTGGTGATCACCGACGGTCAGGGTGCCCGACACCGCTTCGACGCCGTGGTGATCGCGGTGCACCCCGATCAGGCGCTCGCGATGCTCGCCGACCCGACGCCCGAGGAGAAGTCGACCCTGTCGGCGTTCCGGTACTCGCCCAACGAGGCCGTGCTGCACACCGACGCGAGCCTCCTGCCGCGGACCCCGCGTGCCCGCGCGTCGTGGAACTACCTCGTGCCCGGGGACGTCGGCACCTCCGACGAACCGCCCGTCGTCACCTACTGGATGAACCGCCTGCAGAACCTGCCCGGCGACACCGACTACCTGGTCACCCTGAACGCCACCGACCGCATCGACCCGGGGTCGATCATCGCGGTCATGGACTACGCACACCCGGTGTACACACCGGCAGCCGTTGCGGCGCAACGTGACCTGCCGCAGATCGCCACCGACACGACGGTGTACGCGGGCGCCTACCACGGCTGGGGTTTCCACGAGGACGGCTGCCGATCGGGTGTGGCCGCCGCCGAACGTCTCGGTGCCCACTGGTGACCACCCGCCCCGTCCTGCCCCGTCTGCCGGCGCTGGTCGTCGGCGAGGTGGCCCACGAGCGGCGGTCGCCGGTGCGACACCGCTTCTCCCACAGGGCCTACCAGTGGCTCATCGACCTCGACGACCCGCCGCGGCCGCCGGCGTTGTTGCGCCCCTTCGCCGACTTCCGCGCCGCGGACCACATCGGTCGTGACGACGGTGGGGGACCGGCGGGCATCCGCGCGAACGTGGAGCGATTCCTCACTGCCCAGGGTGTGCACCTCCCCGCCGGTTCGCGGATCCTCATGCTCGCCAACGCCCGCGTGCTGGGCTACGTGTTCGACCCGTTGTCGGTCTTCTGGTGCCTGGGCCCCGACGGCTCCGTCGTGTGCCTCGTCGCCGAGGTGCACAACACCTACGGTGAGCGCACCGCGTACCTGCTGCACCCCGACGCCCACGGCACCGTCGAGACCGAGAAGACCTTCTACGTCTCGCCGTTCAACGACGTGTCCGGGACGTACCGCATGCGCTTCGTCCTCCGCGACGACGCCGTCGCCGTCTCGATCCGTCTCGACCGCGACGGACACGCCCCGTTCCACGCGTCCTTCACCGGCGCACCCCGACCCGCGACCCCACGGCGCCTGCTGCGCGCCGTGATCACCATGCCCGTCATGCCGCAGCGCGCCCGCACCCTCATCACGGTGCACGGCGTGTGGCTGTGGCTCCGCCGACTGCCGGTCGTCCCACGACCGGTGCACACCCCAGCCCAGGAGATCCAGAGATGACCGGACTCGCCGACCCCTTCGCCGTACGTCGCCCGCTGCTCGCGGGCACCTGGGTCAAGGTGCCCATCGCACGCTGGCTCATGGACTACGCCATCGGCAAGGCGCCCGTCCACGTCCGGTTCCCGGACGGCACCGTGCGCGGCGCGGGCGGGCCGGACAGCCAGGTCCTCGAGATCGTGCGGCCCCGGGCGTTCTACGACCGCATCAGCCACAACCCGAAGATCGGCCTCGGCGAGGCCTACATGGCCGGTGACTGGCGCGCCGCGCCCGGCAGCGACCTCGGCGCGGCGCTCACCCCGTTCGCCGAGCGGATGACATCGCTCGTCCCGGAACCGATCTGGAAGCTGCGCGCCGTCGTCGACAAGCGCATCCCCGCCGCCACGAAGAACTCACGCGAGGGCTCCCGACGCAACATCGGGGCGCACTACGACCTCTCCAACGAGATGTTCGCGTCGTTCCTCGACCCGACGATGTCCTACAGCGCGGCGAAGTTCGACGAGTCGATGCCGTTCGAGGGCCAGGATCTCGAGGCGGCACAGCTGCGCAAGATCGACGCGATCCTCGACATGGCACACGTCGGCAGCGGGACCCGTGTTCTCGAGATCGGCAGCGGGTGGGGCGCACTCGCGATCCGCGCCGCGCAGCGCGGGGCCCACGTCACGACGATCACCCTGTCCACCGAGCAGCGGGAGCTGGCACAGGAACGTATCGCCGCGGCCGGTCTCACCGACCGCATCGACATCCGCCTGCAGGACTACCGCGACGTCACCGGACAGTTCGACGCGATCGTCAGCGTCGAGATGATCGAGGCCGTCGGCGAGGAGTACTGGCCCACGTACTTCGCGGCCATCGACGAACTGCTGGCGCCCGGCGGGACCGTCGCAATCCAGGCGATCCTGATGGACCACTCCCGGATGGTGGCCACCCGCCGGTCGTTCGGGTGGATCCAGAAGTACATCTTCCCCGGTGGGCTGATCCCGTCGCTGCAGGCGATCGACGAGACCCTGGCGGCGCACACCGGGTTGGTGCGCACCGACCGCAGCGACCTCGGTCAGCACTACGCCGAGACCCTGCGTCGCTGGCGGCACCGGTTCATCGCGTCGTGGGAGTCGGCCGGCGCCGTGCACAGCGGCTTCGACGAGACGTTCCGTCGCATGTGGGAGTACTACCTCGCCTACTGCGAGGCCGGGTTCGCGTCGGGCTACCTGCAGGTCTCCCAGCTGCAGTTCACCCGTCGCTGATCGGCGAGGGTGCTCTGACCGACCACGCGAGGGTCGGGACCGACGAACCTGTGCTGCCCGCTCGGCGCGTGTTTCGCGCACGATCGGCGGATCTGGTGCACGGTCGACGGCGGGAGCCGGGCGTCGGACGGCGCCGATAGTCTGTCCGCATGTCCGACGACGTCGTGACCGTGTCCCTGCAGTTGCGGTGGGGCGACATGGACACCAACGCCCACATCAACAACGTCGCCATCGCGCGGCTCTTCGAGGAGTCGCGGGTCCGGGCGTCGCACCGACTGCTCGCGCGCGACGCCGAGGGGAACGACGGCCGTGACGTGCTGGAGGGCGGACTCGTCGTCGTCCGCCAGGAGGTCGAGTTCCTCGCGACCATGCCGTACACCGAGGACGGCGTGGTCTGCACGGTGTGGCTGAGCCGGGTCGGGCGCACATCGTTCGACTTCGCCGCGCGTCTCGGCAGCCCCGACGGCACCGCGTACGCCCAGGCCGAGACCACGCTCGTACGCGTGGACGGCACCGGCCGCCCCACACCGCTCCCCGGTGACGTCGTCGCCACGATGACCGCCCGCATCCGGGAACCCCTGCCGCTGCGCAGTCGGTCGGGCGCCCGGGCCTGACGTGTTCACGCTGCACCGATCGCCCCGCACCGACGTCCTCGCGGACGCGCTCGCGGGCATCCTCGTGCAGCCCCTCATCGACCCGTTCGCCGCGGAGGTGGTCGCGGTGCCCGCGAAGGGTGTCGAGCGGTGGCTGGCGCAGCGCCTCGCCCTGACGCTCGGCGCGACACCCGGTGCCGACGACGGTGTCGCGGCCAACATCGACTTCCGGTCCGCCTCCGATCTCGTCGACGGGGTGCTGTCCGGCGTCCGCGGTCATCGCATGGTCGAGGACCCGTGGGCGACTGCCCGGGTGCGCTGGCACCTGCTCGACGTCGTCGACGAGTGCGCAGGACTGCCCGGGTGTGCGGTCCTCGCCCGACATCTCGGCGTCGACGGACCGACCGTCGACGCGCATCGCGCGGGCCGCCGGTGGGCCACCGCCGGCCACCTCACCCGCCTGTTCCGCGCCTATGCGGCGTCCCGCCCCGCGATGCTGTCCGCCTGGACCCGGGGTGACGACATCGACGGCGTCACCGACGACGACGGGTCACCGCGCCCGGTCGACGACGACCTGCTGTGGCAGCCGGTGGTGTGGCGCGCCCTGCGCGACCGGATCGGCACCCCGTCACCCGCCGAGATGCTCGACGACCTCTGCGCCCGCATCCGGCAGGACCCCACGTCGGTCGACCTGCCCGCGCGCGTCGCGCTGTTCGGACCGACCCGCCTGACCACGCAGCAGCTCGCAGTGCTGTCGGCGGTGGCCGCGCACCGGGACGTGCACGTCTTCCTGCCGCATCCGTCCGACGCGCTCTGGCGGTCGGAGGTCGCCGGGGGAGCCGTCCGTCGGCGCGACCTGCGGCGTGCGCTCTCCCCACATCCGTTGGTGGCCAGTCTCTCCCGCGAGGTCCGCGAGACACGCCACCGCCTCGGGGCCGTCGTCGACGACGACCTGCACCACCCGCTCCCGTCCGAGCGGCCGGCGACCCTGCTCGGGCGCCTCCAGTCCGGCATCGAGGCCGACGAACCCCCGTCGTCGGGCTCGGCTGTCGCCGACGGGACCGTCACCGTCCACGCCTGCCACGGACCCGCCCGGCAGGTCGAGGTCGCGCGTGACGTCATCGTGCGCATGTTCGCCGACGACCCCACGCTCACCCCGCGCGACGTCGTGGTGATGTGCCCCGACATCGAGCTGTTCGCGCCACTCGTCGCCGCGTCGTTCGGCCAGGACGCCACCACCCATCCCGCGCACCGGTTGCGGGTCCGCCTCGCCGACCGCGGGCTGACGGCGACCAACGCCGTGCTCGACACCGTCGTCGCCGTCCACGCCCTGGCCGGATCGCGCATCACCGCCGGCGACGTCGCCGACCTCGCGGCGCGCGAACCCGTCGCGCGCCGATTCGGTCTGGACGACGACGCACTGGAGCGCATCGACGACTGGCTCGTCCGCGCGGGCGTGCGATGGGGACTGGGGGAGCCGCAACGCAGGGCGTTCGGGCTGGGCGGGTTCCCGCAGAACACGATGGAGACCGGCATCGACCGCCTGGCACTCGGTGTGGTCGCCGACGAGCTCGACGGCTGGATCGACCGCGCCCTGCCGCTGGCCGATATCGAGAGCGCCGACGTCGATCTCGTCGGCCGCTTCGTCGATCTCGTCGACCGCCTCGAGCGGTGCGTCGGAGACCTCAGCGGCGTCCACACCAACGACGAGTGGCGCGACGCGCTCATCCGGGTCGTCACCGATCTCACCGAGAGCGACCGGACGGAGGCGTGGCAGACGGCCCGCGCGATCGCCGAGATCGACGCCGCGTTCGACCACGGCGGGACGCTCACCCTCCGCCGCGCCGACGTCACCTCCCTGCTCGACGAGATGGTCGCCGCGCGGCCCACCCGCGCCAACTTCCGCACCGGCGAACTCACGGTCTGCTCGATGGTGCCCATGCGGTCGGTGCCGCACCGCGCCGTCGTCCTGCTCGGACTCGACGACGACACCTACCCGCGGGCGACCCGCGCCGACGGCGACGACGTCCTGGGCCGCGATCCGGTCGTCGGGGAACGTGATCCGCGCGCGGAGGACCGCCAGCTGCTGATGGACACGATCATGTCCGCCACCGACCGACTGGCCGTGTGCTTCACCGGGACCGACCCGGTGTCCGGCCTGCGCAGGCCGCCGTCGGTCCCGGTGAGCGAACTGCTGGACACGCTGGTCACCCTGACCGGCGCCGACGGTCCGGACGCGATCGTGACGCGCCATCCGCTGCACGCGTTCGACCCCGCGTCGTTCACCACCGAACCCGTCGCCGGTGCGACGGATCCGACGCCCCACCCGTTCTCGTACGACACCGTCGCCCTCGCCGGTGCCCGGGCGTTGCTCGGGCCGTCGTCGGGCACGCTGGCGTTCGATCGCACCCCGATCCCCCTGACCGACGAGATGGCCCATGCCGACGTCGATCTCGGCGATCTCGTCGCCTTCCTGGAGCACCCGACCCGCGGTTTCCTGCGGCAGCGACTGCACACCGGCGTCCCCGAGGCCGAGGACGTCCTCCCGGACGCGATGTCCGCCGACCTCGACTCCCTCGAGCGATGGGGCATCGGCGACCGCATCCTCTCGCGCAGGCTCGACGGCATCGACCTCACGACGCTGCGTGCCGTCGAGTTGCGGCGGGGTGTGTTGCCGCCCTTCGACTTCGGTCTGCGTGCTCTCGACGACATCGTCGACGTGGTCGACCGCATCGTGGGTGCCGCCGGGCCCGAGGCACTCACCCCGCGCGTCACCGTCGACGTCGACGTGACGTTGCCCGACGGGCGACGCGTCACCGGCACCGTGGACTCGCTGCGCCACACCGACACCGGACTGCGGACGGTCACCGCGTCGTTCTCGCGACTCTCCGCCAAGCGCCGCGTCGCGGCCTGGGCGACCCTGCTGGCCACCGCCGCATCGGTTCCCGGGATCGTCGGGGCCCGGACCGTGGGTCGAGGGCGAGGAACCGCGATCGCCGTCGCGGACCTGACCGTCCCCGACGATCCCATCGCCCTCCTCGCCGGCCTCGTCGCCCTGCGTGATCGGGGCCTGCAGGCGCCGTTGCCGGCACCCGTCTCGGCGACCGCCGCCTACGCCGAGCGTCGCGGACGCGGCGTCGACCACGAACCGGCGCTGGACGCCGCCCGCGCCGACTACGAGAGCCGGTTCGGCGAGCACACCGACCGCTTCGAGCAGTTCGTCTTCCCTGGCGGGTTCGACGAGATCGCCGCCTCCGACACCGACCTGCGCGACATCGCCGCCCGCATCTGGCAGCCGCTCACCGCGCACGAGACGACGACGACCCGATGAGCGACCGCACGCACACCGAGGCGCGACCGTTCACGCTCGCCGACCCCCTGCCCACCGGCACCACGGTTCTGGAGGCGTCGGCGGGGACCGGGAAGACCCATGCCATCGTGGCCCTGGCCGCCCGGTACGTGGCCGAGGGCGTCCCGGTCGAGTCGCTGTTGCTGGTGACGTTCAGCCGGATGGCCACCGCCGAGCTGCGGGAACGCACGCGGGAGCGGTTGCGCTCCCTCGCCGTCGGTCTCGCGCACCCGGAGACGTCCGACGACACCCTCGTCGCGGTCGTCGCGGCGGTGGACGCGGCCGAGCTGGCGCTCCGCCGCGAGCGCATCGCCGCCGCTCTCTCCGATTTCGACGCAGCGACGGTGAGCACGACGCACACCTTCTGCTCGCGCATGCTCGACGCGCTCGGCGTCGCCGGCGACCGCGAGGAGGGGCTTACCCTGGTCGAGGAGGTCGACGACCTCGTGAACGAGGTCGCCGGTGACGTGCACCTGAAGTGGTTCGCGAACAGCCCGCCGCCGTTCCCCGCCGACACCGCCCGCACCATCGCGCGCGCCGCGGTGCGTCAGGCCGCGGCGCGCATCGTCCCCGACGACGCCGCGGACGACACGCCCGAGGCGCTGCGCGTGCGGTTCGTCGAGACCGTCCGCCGAGAGGTGCAGCGCCGCAAGCGGATGAGCCGGATCCGCGACTACGACGAGCTGCAGTCGCTGCTGCGGGACGTCGTGTGCGATCCGGTCCACGGCGAGGCGGCCTGCGCGCGGATCCGCCGTCACTTCCGGGCCGTTCTCGTCGACGAGTTCCAGGACACCGACCCGGTGCAGTGGGAGATCCTGCGCCGGTGCTTCCACGGACATGTCGCGTTGACGCTCGTCGGCGACCCGAAGCAGTCGATCTACAAGTTCCGGGGTGCCGAGGTGCTGGCCTACCTCGACGCCTCCCGCGTCGCCGACCAGAACCGCCGCCTCACGACGAACTGGCGCACCGACGCCGCCCTGGTGTCCGCACTCGACCACCTCTACGGCGGCGCCCAGCTCGGACACCCCGACATCGTCGTGCGCGGCGTCGACGCCCGACACGGCGCCCGCATCGACGGCCTGCCGCCTCTGCGCCTGAAGGTGGTGCGGCGCAGCGGGCACGGGCCGCAGGACTCACGGTCCGGGCTGCCGAAGCTCGACGCCCTCCGCCGATCCGTGGTGACCGACGTCGCCGACGACATCGCCGCCCTTCTCGCGGACCCCCCGACGCTGTCGACGCCCGACGGGGAGCGCCCGGTGCGCCCCTCCGACATCGCCGTGCTGGTGCGCACACGCAAGGTGATCGAGCCGCTGCAGACAGCGCTGCGTGACCACGGCGTCGCGTCCGTGGTCGGTGCGGGGGTCAGCGTCTTCTCCACCGACGCCGCGCGCGACTGGTTCCACCTCCTCCGGGCGCTCGAGCAGCCGACGCGCGCCGACCGGGTGGCCCTCGCCGCGCTCACGCCGCTGCTGGGGTGGTCGCCGGCCGACATCGCCGCCGCCGACGGCCCCCCGGACGCGGCGTCCGATCTCGTCGCCGACCTCGCCGAGACCGTGGAACGGTCGGGGTTCGCCGCGATGGTGGAGCGTCTGACGCTGCGCCGCGACCTCTACGCCCGCGTGCTGTCCACCCACGACGGCGAACGCGCGATGACCGACCACCTCCACCTGGCGTCGCTGTGCCACCGGCACATGGTCACCGAGCGCGCCGGGCTCCCCGGGCTGGTGCGCTGGTTCTCCGAACGGCGGGAGGACCCGACCGTGGGTGACCAGGCCGAGCAGAGCCGGCGGCTCGACCGCGACGCCCACGCGGTGACGATCATGACCGTCCACGGCAGCAAGGGGCTGGAGTTCCCGATCGTGCACGTGCCGTTCGGGTGGGACTCGGCGAGGATGCCGTCGCCGCAGACGCTGGAGTTCCACGACGAGCAGAACCGTCGTGTCCTGGACGTCGGCGGACCCGAGGCGCCCGGGTACCCGCGGCGCCGGTCGGCCGCCGAGGCCGAGGACTCGGGGGAGGAGTTGCGGCTCTTCTACGTCGCGGTCACCCGGGCGCGATCGGCGGTGACGCTGTGGTGGGCGCCCGGGTCCTCGGTGCGACAGTCGCCGCTGCACCGCCTCCTGTTCGCGCGGCCGTCGCGCGCCGTGACCGGTCCCGACCCGGCGGCGTCGGCGCAGATCCCGACCGACGCCGAGGCGATCGACCACCTCACCGACTGGGCGGCGCGGTCACCGGCCCCGATCGTCGTGTCCCAGGGCGCATCCGGGTCGTCGGACACCGTCGTCGACGACGACACCGGGACCGACCGACCCGTCACACTGCGCGCCGCCCACCTCGATCGCACGATCGACGCCGGGTGGCGACGGACTTCCTACACGGCCCTCGTCGCCGCCGCCCACGACGCGGCTCCCGGTGTCACCTCCGAGCCGGACCCGCTGACGGTCGAGGACGAACCGACCGAGGCGGACCTCGACGACGACCAGCCCGCCGAGTCCGACGGCGCCGCCGCCGATCTCGTGCTGCCGTCGCCGATGAACGGACTGCCCTTCGGCGCGGCGTTCGGAACCCTGGTGCACGCGGTGCTCGAGACCGTCGACGTGGACGCACCCGACATCCGCGCCGAGCTGGCACGCTGCGCGGCACCGGCGGTCGCCGCGGCCGGCCTCGATCTCGACCTCGGCCACCTCGTCGACGCGCTGCACGCCGTCGTCTCGACACCACTGCACCTCCCGGGCGCCGGCGACCTCCGACTGCTCGACGTCCCCCTGCGTCGTCGTCTCGCCGAGGTCGACTTCGAGTTCCCGCTGTCGGCGGACGATGGTGCCGTCGAGGCGATCGCAGGCCTGATGGAACGGCACCTCGCGCACAACGATCCGATGCGGGCCTACGCCGGGGTGCTGCGCGAACTCGGTGACCCCGAGCTCCGGGGATTCCTCACCGGCAGCATCGACGGCGTCCTCGGCGTCGGCGACGGCGCGGACACGCGCTACCTCGTCGTCGACTACAAGACCAACCGGATGGGCCCGGGGGACCTGTCGGCGCTCGACTACGACCAGCCCTCGATGACCGCGGAGATGATCCGGTCGCACTACCCCCTCCAGGCCATGCTGTACGCGGTGGCGCTGTACCGCTACCTGCGGTGGCGTCTGGCCGATGGTCAGGCGCAGCGGCGTCTCGGCCCGGTGCACTACCTGTTCGTGCGGGGGATGGCGGGGCCCGAGACGCCACCGGGGATCGGCGTCGTGCGGTGGGATCTGCCCGGCGACCTCGTCGTGGCGCTGTCGGATCTGCTGGGAGGACGTGGATGACCGCCGAGACGGTGCGATCCTCGCCCGCCACAGACGATCTGGTCGCGACGTTCGCCGACGCCGGCGTGATCGGTGTCGCCGACGTCCAGGTCGCTCGGCGGCTCGTCCGTCTCGTCGGCGGGGTCGCAGCGCCCGTGGAACTGCTCGTGGCGCTGACCGTGCGCGCGCTGCGGGCGGGGTCGGTGTGCGTCGACGTCGCCCGCCTGCGCGACATCCCACCCGACCGGGACGCCCCCGACGGCGTCGATGTCGCGGATCTGCCCTGGCCGGACCCCGCCCCACTCGTCGAGGCCCTGCGCTCGTCCCCGGTGACGAACGCCGGGCCCGGTGGACTCGCCCCGCTGCGCCTCGTGCGCACCGCCGACGACGCGGTCCTGGTCTACCTCGACAAGTACTTCCGGCAGGAGGCGAGGGTCCGCGAGGTTCTCGCCGCCCGCGCCGCGGACCCACCGACGGTCGACCAGAGCGCCGTCGACGCCGCGGTCCGCGCTCTGTTCCCCGACGACGGCGCGGACGAGCCGGACCTGCAGGCGCTCGGCGCCCGTACCGCGGCGACCCACCGCACGACGGTGCTCGCGGGCGGTCCGGGCACGGGCAAGACACACACCGTCGCGCGCATCATCGCGCTGCTCGAGGGAATCGACGGGCCGGGCCTGCGGGTCGGACTCTGCGCCCCGACCGGACGGGCGGCCGCGGCCCTGCAGGCCGCCGTCAGCGGGCAGGCCGACCTGCGTCTCCCGCCGGTGCGCGCGGTGACGATCAACCGGCTGCTCGGGCCCCTGCCCGATGGTCGACGATTCCGGCACTCCGCGGCGCACCGGCTTCCCCACGACGTCGTCATCGTCGACGAGGCGTCGATGGTGTCGCTGACGATGATGTTCCGACTGCTCGACGCGGTGCGCCCGTCGGCGCGGCTGATCCTCGTGGGCGACCCCGATCAACTGGCCTCGGTCGACGCCGGGGCCGTCCTGGCCGACCTCGTCCACAGCGTCGGATCGGGCGACACGGGGACGTCGGGCGCGGTGGTGTCGCTGCGACGGCGCCGACGTTTCGGCGGGCGGATCGGTGCGCTCGCCGACGCGGTCCGCGACGGCGACGCCGACGCCGTCGTCGAGCAGCTGGCGGAGGGTCGGGACGGCGCCGCCGAGGCGGAGGTTCGCCTCGTCACCGAGAGCGACGCCGGTACCGCCGGTGTCCTGGCCGCGACCACCCGATGGGTGCGTGCGATGACGGCAGCGGCCCATGTGGGCGACGCCGTCGGCGCTCTCGCGGCGCTCGACAGCCACCGCGTGCTGTGCGCGCACCGTCGGGGACCGGCGGGTGTCGCCCCCTGGCAGAGCGTCGTCGCGCGCGCTGCCGGAGTCGACGACAACCCCGCGCGTCCGTGGTACGCCGGGCGACCGGTCCTGCTGACCGAGACCGATCGTCGTGCCGGACTGCACAACGGCGACACCGGCGTGGTGGTGACGGTCGACGGGGAACCGATGGTCGCGTTCCCCGGTGTGGGGCCGGGTGACGGACCGCGGCTGGTCCGGCCTCGGACCCTGCGCGGTGTCGTGTCGGCGTACGCGACCACCATCCACCGCAGCCAGGGCAGCCAGTACGGCGCGGTCACCGTCGTCATCCCGCCGGGACGGTCGGCACTGCTGACGAGGGAACTGCTCTACACCGCGATCACGCGGGCGGTGGACTCCGTCACCCTGGTGGGCGCCGCCGACGACCTCCGTGCCGGTGTCGCGAGGAAGGTGCTGCGCGCCAGTGGCCTCCGGACTGATCTGGAGGTGCTGGAGGACCGCGGCTAGCCGGGCGGCCGGGTCATCCGGTCGGGTCGGTTCCTCTCCCCGGTCCCGTCCCCGTCGCGGTGGTCCTCGTACGCGGTGACGAGCTCGCTCAGCCCGGCCGAGCGGTACTTCTCGATCTCCCGATCGAGGTGTCCGTACCGCGCCGCGTAGTACGGACCCGACGCGTGGAAGCAGACGTGGTCACGGATGACGCCGTGCTTCTTGCGCAGGTACGTCGCGAAGACGGTCGAGAGCATGCCGTCCTCACCGCTCGCCATCGACACCGTGCGCCGTCGGATCAGCGGTCTGAGCAGGGTGTGGTGACGGCGCCGGAAGCAGGCGCACCACCCGCCGGCCGGTCCGCGCTCGACGGTCAGGTCGCCTCGGACATCGAGTGTGTACGCGTCCGCCGGCGGCTTCGCACCGTCGGTGTGTTCGTTCTGCACCACGTTCAGGCACAGGAATCCGTAGTCGGTGAAGGCCGTCATGTAGCGGTCGAAGATCGCGTCGAGGCCGTGGGGGAACTCGAGGACGTCGTCGTCGACCACGACGACGTACTTCCCCCGGGCGGCCGCGAACAGCCGGTGATACGCCTGCAGGCCCTCGTTCTCCGCGAGGGTGGTGACCCGGAGGTTCTGCTCACCCGCGTACCGGGCCAGGACCTCCTTCGTCGCGGCGTCGGACCCGTTGTCGACGACGAGGATCTCGCACCGCTCCCGGTCGGCGATGGCCGACAGCAGGCTGGTGAGGCACGCGTCCAGGAAGGTGGGACGGTTCCACGTCAGCATGACGAAGCTGAAGTCCATGCGCGGAGGGTACCGACCGCACAGATGTCTAGCCCGGCTCGACCACCAGTGCACACCCGCCGGGGACCAGGTCGCGTCGCAGGTAGTACTCGACGCGCAGCAGCCGACGGCGGGTCTCCTCGTCGAGTGCGAGAAGCGCTTTGAGCGCGGTGCTGCGGTCCATCTCGGATCGGTGTTCGACGATCGCCGACCACTTGCGATCGACCCAGTCGGCGACGTCCACCGACAGGTCGATGTCCTCGTCGGGCGTCCCCGCGGGCGGGGCGTCGGGGTCGGTGCCGATGCGCCGGCGGATGGCCTCCATCGTCGACGTCGGCACGGTGGTGAGATACGCCGACCGCACCTGCCAGGCGAGTCCGGCGTCGGGGTAGATCGACGACGTCGCCGCGGCGTCGACGGCGGCGAGGGTGACGCGGTTGGTGCGGATGTGGTCGGGGTGCCCGTACACGCCGTAGGCGTCGTATGTCACCACGACGTCCGGCCGGTGGGTGCGGATCGCGCCGGCGACCTGCATGACCACGACGTCGAAGTCTGCGTCGCAGAGGCGGGGGGCGCCGGGCGCCGAGTCGGCGAACCCACGGTCGGCGTATCCCAGCGCGGTCGCGGGCGGAGCCCCGAGCGCCGCGAGCGCGCGCTGCAGCTCCGCGTGACGCTTCGTCCCGTCCGCCCAGGTCAGGCACAGCGTCGACAGCGTCGCGCCGGCGTCCGCGAGGCGCGCGATGGTGCCGCCCGTCCACAGCGACTCGTCGTCGGGATGGGCGTGGACGAACATCACGGACCCGGGGGGCACGGTCATCCTCCCCAGCGTAGGGGGAGACGCTGCGCGGCCGTGCCGCCGCCGGGGGGCCGGGTCAGTGCGCGAAGTGCTTGCGGCGGGGGAGATGTCCGGTGGTGTGCGCCGTGTGCAGCCCGTCGACCACGGTGCGCAGGTTGTCGGCGAGGTGGCGCGCCATGTCGCCGGAGAACCCCTCCCGGACGACGATGCGCAGCACGGCGACGTCGGTGGCGTCGTCGGGCATCGTGTAGGCCGGCACCTGCCACCCGAACGTCGACAGCCCGCGCGACACGTCGAACACGCTGAACCCGACCTCCGGTGCCGTGGTGAACGTGAGCACCGGGATGCCGCTGCCGTCGGTGACGACCTCGAACACGTCCATCTGCCCGATCTCGTGGGCGAGCCACTGCGCCGTGTCCGCCAGCGTCTGCATGATCTGCCGGTAACCCTCGCGGCCCAGGCGCAGGAAGTTGTAGTACTGCCCGACCACCTGGTTGCCCGGCCGGGAGAAGTTCAGCGTGAACGTCGGCATGTCCCCGCCGAGGTAGTTGACGTGGAACACCAGGTCCTCGGGCAGGTCCTCCGGGGTCCGCCACACGGCGAACCCGATGCCCGGGTAGGTCAGCCCGTACTTGTGGCCGCTGGCGTTGATGGACTTCACGCGGGGCAGCCGGAAGTCCCACTCCAGTTCCGGGTCGAGGAACGGCACCACGAAGCCCCCGCTGGCCGCGTCGACGTGGACGGGGACGTCGGGGCCGCCGGACGACGCGAGCTGGTCGAGCGCGGCGACGATCTCGGCGACGGGCTCGAGCTCGCCGGTGTAGGTGGTGCCCAGGATCGCGACGACGCCGATCGTGTTCTCGTCGACGGCGTCGGTGACCTGCTCGGGCGTGATGACGTAGCGGCCCCGTTCGACGGGGAGGTACTTCGCATCGACGTCGAAGTAGCGGCAGAACTTCTCCCACACCACCTGCACGTTCGACCCCAGCACGAGGTTCGGGGTGCCCGACCCGCGTCCGGCTGCCCGCCACCGCCACTTCAGTGCCAGCCCCGCGAGCATCACGGCCTCGCTCGAGCCGATGGTGGTCACGCCGGTCGCGCTCGACGGGTCGGCGGGATCGAGGTCGGGGGCGTTGAACAGGTCGGCGACCATCGACACGCACCGGGACTCGATCGCCGACGTCGCCGGGTACTCGTCCTTGTCGATCATGTTCTTGTCGAACGTCTCGGCCATCAGCTTCTCGGCCTGCGGATCCATCCACGTCGTCACGAAGGTCGCGAGGTTCATCCGGGAGGCGCCGTCGAACATCATCTCGTCGTGGATGAAGCGGTACGCGGCGTCGGGGTCCATGGAGGACTCCGGCATCCGCAGCGCGGGGATGCGGTCCCGGGAGAGTCGACCGGTGTAGGCGGGCGCGAGGTGGGTGTCGCTGTCGGATCCGGGCGTATCGGTCATGACTTGTCTCCGGTGTGTCGGTGCTGCGCGGGCTCGTCGTACACCGGCTTACACGATCACGGTGACGGCGCGGGGCCGGTCCAGGTGAGGTCGGACGGATCGGTAAAATCCCTGCGCCGGACCGGATGTTCGGTCCGCATGGGCAACAGGGGTGCCGGCAGCCGCCGGCCGAGGTGACACAGGAGACCGCAGCCGTGAACGCTCCCGTCGAAGAACGTGAATTCCAGGCCGAGACCCGCCAGCTGTTGGACCTCATGGTCCACTCGGTCTACTCGAACAAGGACAGCTTCCTGCGGGAGCTCGTCTCCAACGCCTCCGACGCCCTGGACAAGGTGCGGCTCGCCGCGTTCCAGGACAAGGACCTCGAGGTCGACACCTCCGACCTCCACATCACGATCGAGCGTGACGTCGAGAACCGCCGGCTGACCATCCGCGACAACGGCATCGGCATGTCCCGTGAGGACGTCGTCGGCCTCATCGGCACGCTCGCCCGCTCGGGCACCGCCGAGCTGCGGGCCAAGCTGGCCGAGGCGAAGGACGCGGCCGCGTCGGCGGACCTCATCGGCCAGTTCGGCATCGGCTTCTACTCGACGTTCATGGTCGCCGACACCGTCACGCTGGTGACCCGCAAGGCCGGCGAGTCGGAGGGCACGCGGTGGCGGTCGTCGGGTGAGGGCACCTACACGATCGAAGCGGTCGAGGACGCGCCGCAGGGCACGTCGGTCACGCTCGACCTGAAGCCCGTCGACACCGACGACCACCTGTACGACTACGTCTCGGAGAGCAAGATCCGGGAGCTCGTCAAGCGCTACTCCGACTTCATCGCCTGGCCGATCCGGATGGACGTCGAGCGGACGGAGAGGGTGGAGGCTGTCGAGACGGAGTCGGGCGACGGCGACGACGACGCGGAGCCGACCGAGAAGACCGTCGTCGAGACGCAGACGCTCAACTCGATGAAGGCCCTGTGGGCCCGTCCCAAGGACGAGGTCGACGCCGAGGAGTACACGCAGTTCTACCGGCACGTCAGCCACGCGTGGGACGAGCCGCTGGAGACCATCGCGCTGCGCGCGGAGGGGACGTTCGAGTACCAGGCGCTGCTGTTCATCCCGAGCCAGGCGCCGTTCGACCTCTTCATGCGCGAGCGCTCGCACGGCATCCACCTCTACGTGAAGCGCGTGTTCATCATGGACGACTGCGAGGAACTCATCCCCGAGTACCTGCGCTTCGTCAAGGGTGTCGTCGACGCGGCCGACCTGTCGCTCAACGTGTCCCGCGAGATCCTGCAGCAGGACCGACAGATCCGTGCGATCCGTCGTCGGCTCACCAAGAAGGTGCTGTCGACGATCAAGGACATCCGCACCGAACGTCCCGACGACTACACCACGCTGTGGAACCAGTTCGGACGCGCGATCAAGGAAGGTCTGATCGCCGACACCGACAACCGCGACGCGATCCTCGGGATCTCGGCGTTCGAGTCGACCCACGACCCGGAGACGGCGACCTCGCTCGAGGACTACGTCGCGCGGATGAAGCCGAACCAGACCGAGATCTACTACATCACCGGCGAGTCGCGGTCGGCGATGGAGAACTCGCCGCACATGGAGGCGTTCCGCGCCCGCGGCATCGAGGTGCTCCTGCTCGGCGATCCCGTCGACGAGGTGTGGACGGGCAACGTCCCGGACTTCGACGGCAAGCCGCTGCGCTCCATCGCCAAGGGTGAGGTCGACCTCGACGACGACGAGGGCAAGACGCAGGAGGAGAAGGACGCAGCGGAGAAGGAGCGCGCGGAGAAGGAGGAGCAATTCTCCGACCTGACGACGTGGCTGACGGAGACGTTGTCGGACAACGTCTCCCAGACGCGCCTGTCGACGCGCCTCATCGACTCGCCCGCCTGTCTCGTCGGGGACACGTTCAGCTTCTCCCCGCAGCTGGAGAAGCTCTACCGGGCCTCCGGCCAGTTCCTGCCGCCGTCCAAGCGCATCCTGGAGCTCAACCCCGACCATCCGCTGGTGACCGCGCTGCGGGATGCGAGGGCTTCGACGAAGGACGACGAGTCGCTCGCCGACACCGCACGCCTCCTCTACGGGATGGCGGTGATCGCCGAAGGTGGTGAACTCGACGACCCGGCCCACTTCGCGAAGCTCCTCGCCGCCCGCCTGACGGCGACGGTCTGAGCGGGACGGGGGGAGCGACACCGTGGGATACCCGCTGCTCGGCGCACCGGATGCCGCCAACACCGCCTGGGTGATGACCAGCGCCGCACTGGTTCTCGTGATGACGCCGGCCCTGGCGTTCTTCTACGGCGGGATGGTGCGCGCCAAATCGGTCCTCAACATGATGATGATGTGCCTGTCGGCCGTCGGCGTCGTGTGGGTTCTCTGGGTCGTGTTCGGGTATTCGCTGGCGTTCGGTGACGACATCGGTGGCGTCATCGGCAACCCGACGCAGTTCGCCGGCCTGCGCGGATTGGTCACCGGCACGTACCTGGCGACGAACGGTGCGACGGTGTCGATCCCGCTGGTCGGGACGATCCCGGCGGTCGTGTTCGTCATGTTCCAGGCCGGCTTCGCCATGGTCACCGTCGCGCTGATCGCCGGTGCGGTCGCCGACCGGATGAAGTACACGGCATGGCTCGTGTTCGCCGCCCTCTGGGCGACGGTCGTCTACTTCCCGGTCGCGCACTGGGTGTTCGCGCTCGACGGCCTCGCATCCACCCACGGTGGGTGGATCGCGAACCACCTCGGTGCCATCGACTTCGCCGGCGGCACCGCCGTCGAGGTCAACTCGGGCGCGTCGGCGCTGGCGTTGGCGATCGTCGTCGGCAAGCGTCGGGGCTGGCCGCGTGACCCCATGCGGCCACACAACCTCCCCGCCGTCATGCTCGGCGCCGGACTGCTCTGGCTCGGCTGGTTCGGCTTCAACGCCGGGTCGGCGCTCGCGGCCGACGGAACCGCCGCCGTCGCGCTCGTTAACACGCTCGGTGCCGGGGCGGTGTCGCTGCTCAGCTGGCTCGTCGTCGAGAAGATCCGGCACGGCAAGCCGACGTCGTTCGGCGCCGCATCCGGCGTCGTCGCGGGCCTGGTTGCCATCACGCCGTCGTGTTCGTCGGTCACGCCGATCGGGGCGATCCTCATCGGGATCGCCGCCGGGGCCATCAGCTCACTCGCCATCGAGCTGAAATATCGCCTCGGGTAC
This sequence comes from Williamsia serinedens, assembly GCF_024171725.1. Taxonomy (GTDB): domain Bacteria; phylum Actinomycetota; class Actinomycetes; order Mycobacteriales; family Mycobacteriaceae; genus Williamsia_A; species Williamsia_A serinedens. The sequence goes on along the minus strand of NZ_JAMTCG010000001.1, from coordinate 684,823 downwards.
GACGACTCGCTCGACGTCGTCGGTGTCCACCTCGTCGCGGGGATCGTCGGCACCGTGATGATCGGTCTGGTCGCGAGCGCGTCGGCCCCGGCCGGCGTCGACGGCCTCCTCTACGGGGGTGGCGTCGACCAGTTGTGGCGCCAGATCGTCGCCGTACTGGCGGTGGGCCTCTACGCCCTCGTCGCCACCACGGTCATCGCGCTCGTCCTCAAGCGCACGATCGGTGTGCGGTCCGACCCGCAGGACGAACTCGACGGCATCGACGACGCCGAGCACGCCGAGACCGCCTACGACATGCTCATGACCCGCGGCGGACGGCGCGAGCTCTAGTACGTCCGCACGGTACGTGGCGACGCGGTGGGAACGCCGCGATGAACACCGAGTGACTGATCCGCGGTCTCAAATCGTCAGCCGCGCTTACGGTTACGGTTTGACCGCTTTCGTGACCCAGAACGCCATCCGTTCACAGGAAACCGGCAGGCATGTCACCGAAACACGGCCCGTCGTTCACCTGACGTTCGCCTGACCCCGCCACGATTCTGCCGATCGACAACAGCGCAGCGAGCCCCGTGGTCGCGCTGTCGGTTCCGTTCATGTCACGAACACACGCCCCGCTCGGGGGCGGGCAGAGCATCCGAAAGAGGATCAGATGAGCAAGAACTCCACCGCGCTCCGGCGAGCCGGCACGCTGGGGACGATGGCCGTGATCGGCGCCACCGCCGTCGGTCTCGTGTCGCAGGGCGCCGCCAACGCCGACACCTTCGTCAAGCTGCCCAACGGGGCCATCCGCGGCGACGACGGCATCGTCCTGACGCGCAGCAACGAGTTCGCCCAGATCTCGCCCTCGCTCGCGGCGAACGGCGCAGGCCGCACCGCGTGGCTGTCGGCGGACATCACCCTGTACGCCCCGAACCTCAAGGACAAGAAGGCCGGTCCGAACCGCGGCGCACAGTCGGAGAGCAGCTCGACCTCGGGCACCCTCGGCACGAACTCGACCGAGACCAACGGGGCTGCCGCCACGCTGTCGACCGGCTACATCGTGGGTTGCCAGGTGGCCGTCGGAAACCTCACTCTCGGTGGCGGACTGAGCGTCGCGAACATCGGGGCAGCGCTCCCCACGGCCACCCTGAACGGCTCGTTCTCCCTTCCGCTGACCCCGGGTGCGGTGTCGTTCGTGGTCGTCAACTCGAAGAACATCGAGAAGAAGGGCACCTACTACATCTCCTACGACCGCGCGCAGCTGCAGGTCCAGGGATGTGGCGGATACGCCCAGGCTCGCTCGTACTCGGTGGTCGAGACGACCGGTGAGAACCAGCAGAAGGTCACCCTGTACGGCAAGCCGTTCTCCATCGGCTGACCCCTCCATCCACGAACTGCAGACTCACAAGGAAGAATGAACATGTCTCACATGGTTTCTCGCCGCGCACTCGGGGTCGCCGGCACCAGCGCAGCGCTCGCCGCCGCAGCGGCTCTGCTCGCCCAGGGCTCGGCCAACGCCGACGTCTTCGTCAAGCTGCCGGACCAGGTCCAGAGCACCACCCTCCAGGACGGCACCAAGGTGTCGATCGCCCGCACCGGCGAGACCGCGGTCATCGCGCCGTCGCTCGGCGGCACCCCGCTGCACCGCGCAGCGCAGGTCTCCGCGCGATACCAGGTGACCTCGAGCAAGAAGGCGAAGATCCGGATCCAGGCCGGGTACATCGTCGGCTGCCAGGTCAACATCTCCTCGACGACGACCGGGCTCACCGGTACCACGACGGAGAATCTCGCAGGCACCAGTACGGCGACCGGTGCCGGTGCCAACCAGGCGCTCGTCCTCGGGCCGGGTCAGGCGACCCAGTACTTCATCAACCAGGTCGAGAAGGCCGACGACTTCGGTGCACAGCAGTACACGAACAACGTCGACTACGAGGGCACCAAGCTCAAGCTGAGCTACACGGGCTCGCAGCTGCAGCTGACCGGATGTGCCGGGTACGCCCAGGCCCGTTCGATCGCCGTCGTCCGCGTTCGCACCTCGAACGTCGACAAGCAGGTCACGTTCTACGGCAAGCCGTTCAGCATCGGCTGATCGCCGCCCCATCACGACGGTGCCCCCGGCCGACCGGTCGGGGGCATCGTCGTGTCAGCGGGGGAGCAGGTCGGCGGGGATGATCTGCAGCGAGCTGGCCTCACCCGGAGCGCTCCCGGTGACCACCACCGTGCCGGTCGTCGGGTCCGCGGACACCGAGTTCGGTTGCTGCACCGTCGGAACCGACCCGCGTACCCGGGGACGTGCGGGATCGCTCATGTCGATCACCTGCAGCGTGTTCGTGGCGGTGGACGTCACGAACAGCGTCTTCGTCGACACCTGCCAGCCCAGTCCGTAGGGCTTGCCCGCCGTCGGGATCCGAGCGACGTCGACGACCTGCGGGGTGATGCGCTCGACGAGGACCGCACTGCCGTCGGTGTCGGCGAACGCGACCAACCCGTCGCTCATGGCCTGCGCGTGGGTGAGCCGGACGCCGATCTGCTTGCGAGCCACCTCCGTTCGGGTGGTGCCGTCGTAGACGTAGACGCCGTTGCCCTGCACGTCGGCCATCGCAGCGTAACGGCCCACGGCCGCGACGCCACCCGGCTGGGGTGGAGGCGCGGGCAACGAGGCGATCACGCGCCCGTCTCTGATGAAGAGCGCGCCGCCGCCGTGCTCGTTGGTCCCGACGTATGTGCCGTCGGAGGTGAGGACGACGTCATGCGGCAGGTTGCCGACGTTGCGGGCGATCGGGCCGAACCGCCCGTCGAAGGTCATCGTCGTCACGATGTCGGCGGTCTCCAACGGGAGGATCACGGGCCCGTCGGGCCCGGCCAGTTCGAGGTGTCGGGGTGCGCCCTGGGTGGACACCGTGCGGATGAGGCGTCGCGCGGCGACGTCGACCAGCGCGATGCCGTCGGGTCGTCGGACGCCGACCGCCGCGATGCCCGACGTGCCGATCTGCACGCCCTCGGGCTCGTTGCCGACCTCGATCACGGTGCCGATCGGGCGCGTGGTCGGGGTGGGTGCGACGGCCGGCTCGGCGGCCACCGGCGTCGACGACGCGCTGGAGGGGGCCGGCGAACCGCCGCCGTCGGACCCGCATGCGGACACCAGTCCGATGCAGGTCAGGACCGCGAGGGAATGAAGGGCAGCCGTGCGGGTCTTGGTAGGCATGACCCCAGTGTGCCGATCGGCGGCACACAGTGGAGCCGACCAGGAGGATCGACCGTGACCATCTCGCCGACAGGGTTCCACCACGTCCGGATCACCGTGCGTGACATCGAGCGGTCGCGGAAGTTCTACGACGACGTGTTCGGCTTCGACGTCGCCTACGAGTTGCCCGCCGACGCCGACGAGAAGACGCGCGAGCAGCTGTGGTTCCTGTTCGGCGGCGTGATCTACCAGTTCGCGGGCGGCCTGTTCGGTCTGCGGCCGGTCGGCGACGACTCGTTCGACGAGAACCGCACGGGCCTGGACCATCTGAGTTTCGCGCTCGCCTCCGCGGACGACCTCGAGGCGGCGGTGGCGACGCTCGACCGTCTCGGCATCGAACACGAGGGGATAAAGGACGCCGGTGGCATCTCCATCCTCGAGTTCCGCGACCCCGACAACATCGCCCTCGAGCTGACCGCGCCGCCGAAGGGCTGACGGCCGACCGCCCCGACCCCGTTCGTTGGGCACCAGGAACCAATCGTTGGGCACCAGGAACCGTTCGTTGGGCAGCAGGAGCGCGCGGAAGGGCAGAAAGACCCGCCGGTCGTGCTCGCACGTGCCCAACGAGTGGCTCCAAGTGCCCAACGAACGGTTCCGAGCGCCCAACGAACGGTTCCGGGCGCCCAACGAGTAGCTCCAACTGCCCAACGAGTGGTTCCAACTGCCCAACGAACGGGTGACGGTCAGCGCGGGCGGATCCCTCCGTAGATCCCGCGGTTCACGATCCACGGCCGCAGGACGCGGTCGACGACGGGCCGGGGGATGCGGACGCCGATCCCCGCCGGGGTGAACACCTCGAGGCCGTCCGGCTGCGGACCGAGGACCGAGCCCCATCGTGTGGTGCGGGGGCGGTAGCACCGGAGCCGACGGCCGGCGAGGTCGGCGCGGACGTTGTGGGCGACGAGACGATCCGCCCGGTTGCGCGCCGAACCGCGGAGGGGATCAGTGGCCGCGACGTCACCCACAGCGAACGTGTGCGGGAGGCCCGGGACGCGGAGCGTCGGGTCGACGCGGACGAACCCGTCCTCGTCGAGGACGGTCTCGGGAAGCCATCCCGTGTGGGGGACGGCCCGGCCGATGGCCCAGACGATCGCGTCGGCCGCGACACCGGGCTGGCCGGTGGTCCACTCGACGACACCCGGCCCGACGCCTGCCCGGTCGGCGTTGGGCGGGACGCCCGCGCGGTGGCCGGGATGGAGGCCGACGCCCAGATCCTCCAGACGACGCTGGACGGTGGACCACGTCCGCGGGTGGTGGTCGCGCAGCGGTCGCTCGCCGGGGAAGTACAGGTCGACGCGGGCGGCGGGGACCCGTGCCGCCACACCGGCCGCTGCCGCGACGGCCGCCGCGCCGCCACCGATCACCGCCACACGCCGCGCGGTGCGGACAGCCTCGTGGTGGGTCCGCAGCCCTGAGTCGACGCCGGCGGCGTCGAGGACGTCGGGCGACCGCCAGAACCCGTTGGTGACGCCGGTGGCGATCACCAGCGCGTCCCACCGTCGTTCGGTCTCGCCCCGGTCGGAGACGATGCCGGCCGTCTGCGTCGCGCCGTCGACGCCGGACACCCGACCCCGCACGATCTCGACCCCGTCGAGTCGGCGGTACCGGCGATAGTCGACCCAGTAGTCCTGCGACCACCGGTCCGGGTCGGACAGACGCAGGCCGAGTTCCTGGCCGCTGACCAGGCCGGGTGTCGTCGCCACCCCGACGACGTCGACGTGGCGCGCGAGGTGCATGGCGGTCAGCGTCCCGACGTCACCCATGCCCGCCACCAGGACGGTCGGACGGGTCACCGACCGGCCGCCGCCCGCGGCGGCCGGGGGACGAAGCGCGACACCCTGTCCACGACGTCGGCGTACGACGGCCGCGACGCGAGACTGCGCTCCTCCATCATCGGGATGCTCGCGCCGAGGAACATCGCCAGCATCGCGCCGGCCCCGATCCATGACCACCACGCGTCGCCGGGGGTCACGGCGACGCCGAACAGGTAGAGCCCGACCCAGAAACCGAACTCACCGAAGTAGTTCGGGTGCCGCGACCACGCCCACAACCCCCGATCCATCGCCTGCCCCGGCTGTTTGACCGCGACGAAGGCGCGCATCTGCCGGTCGGCCGCCCACTCCAGGGCGACCGCGGCGAGACCCGCCACCGCCGCGACGACGACCAGCCACGGCACGGCGACCGGCCGGTGGGTCACCGCGAGGTAGGCCGGGACGCAGCCCAGGAACACCTGCAGCGTCGGGACCAGGTGAATCGCGACGAGGTCGACGACGGCCTCGAACCGCCCGGCGCGTTCGCGCAGCATCGGGTAGCGCCAGTCCTCGTGGTGCAGGCCCGGGAACCCGATCGCCCAGTTCGCGGTCAGCCGGATCGCCCACACCAGGACGACGACCATCACGACCCACGCCGTCGGGTCGCCGGCGCCGGCGTCCGACCGCCACCACCAGAACCCGACGAGCAGGGGAGGGATGACGCTCCAGTAGGCGTCGTAGAAGCTCGAGTTCCGGTGCGCACGACTGAACCCGAACACCACGAGGGTCGCGAGCACGTCGGCGATCGCCGCGTCCCACAGGGCCGACGAGGTCCGTAGGCCGAGCCACAACCACACCGCGGCAACGGCGATCGCCACCACGTACGCGACACCGACGCGGACGAAGGACGTCGACCTGCTCATCCGCGTGATGCTGCCACAGCACCGACGGCGCCCTGTCCGGTTCGGCGGTCCACTACATGGGCACGACCGTCTTCAGCCATCCCTGCTGACGTCGGTCGAACGCCGCGTAGGCGTCGGGCATCTCCGCCGTCGTGGCGACCTGCGTGATGAACCGGGTGGGGTCGAGGTCGCCGCGGGCCACGCGGTGCAGCAGGCTCGGGATGTACCGGCGGTGGTTGCAGTTGCCGGCCTGGATGGTCAGGTTGCGGTTCATCGCCTCGCCGAAGGGGAAGGCGTCGAACGTGGGTGGGTACACCCCGATCACCCCGACGGTGCCCGCCTTCGCCACCGACTGCACCGCCCAGCGTGCCGCGAGGCTGGGTGAGTCCCCGGGAACCCACGTGTCGCCCGACGGATCGGCGTCGGGAGCGGTGTGGGCGCGTTCGGCGTCGAGGCGGTCGGGATCCTCCGGCAGGGCGTCGGCCGCCGGGCCCGAGGTCGGTCGGTACGCGTCGACGCCCACGGCGTCGACGACCCGGTCCACGCCGATGCCGCCGGTCAGGTGGCGGATCACCTCCACCGGGTCCTCGGCGGAGAAGTCGATGCATTCGGCGTTCTGGCGGCGCGCGGTCTCGAGGCGGTCGGGCAGACAGTCGACGGCGAGGACGCGCGTCGCGCCCTGCGCCTTCGCCGAGGCGATCGCGCACTGCCCGACGACGCCGGCACCGAACACCGCGACCGTGTCGCCCTGGGACACCTGGGCGAGGCGGGCGCCGAACCAGCCCGTCGGCAGGACGTCGGAGACGAGGATGGCGGCGTCGTCGGAGACGGAGTCGGGTACCGGCACCAGCGTCGTCTGGGCGAAGGGGATCCGGGCGTATCCCGCCTGCAGCCCGTTCACGGGGCCCGTCGACTGCGGGCCACCGAAGAAGCAGGTCCCCGCCGACGGACCGTTCGGGTTCGCGACGTCGCACTGCGCGTAGTAGCCCGCGCGGCAGTACGAGCAGCGTCCACAACCGACCGTCGAACACACGACGACCCGATCGCCCGCGGTGAGGCCGCGCACGTCGGCGCCGGTCTCGACGACCTCGCCGACGGCCTCGTGTCCGAGGATGGTTCCGGGGACCATCCCCGGCATCGTGCCGCGGATGAGGTGCAGGTCGGTGCCGCAGATCGCCGACGTCGTGATGCGCACGATCGCGTCGGTCGGTTCCTCGATCCGGGGGTCGGGGACGTCGTCGAGTCGGATGTCTCCGATGTCATGGAACACGATCGCCTTCATGCGGGGCCTCTCGTCGATGGTGGGTGTCCACCTGCGGCTTCCCGGTCGGACGCACGACAAACCCGTGTCGGCGAGACACGGGGGTCGCAAGGATGGTCTTCTGGGGGTGACGACGAGACGCAGGAGGTGTCGGGTGTCCGGTGCGATGGGTGGCCACACGGTCCTCGGGGAGACGGTGCCCGCGCCGGTGCAGATCCGGCACGCGACGGCCTTCACCGCGATGGTGTCGGTCGACGCCCGCGCCACGTCGACCCTGCTCGCACCGACCGGCCTGCACCCGGTGACCTGGCGGCCCGGCCGCGCGGCCTGCGCGCTCGTCTTCGTCGACTACGTCGACGGCGACCTCGGCCCGTACAACGAGTTCGGGGTCTGTTTCCTCGTCCGTCACCACCGGCCCGGTGCAGGCGCCACGGGCATGCGTGCCGTGCTCCGTGGCGAGGTCTGCGCGTACATCCACCGCCTGCCCGTCGACGGGCAGTTCACGCTCGCCGCGGGCCGCGAGATCTGGGGGTTCCCGAAGACGCTCGCCGACTTCGACTGTCGTCACCGCTCGGTCCGGCCGCACGGATCGGTCCGCGCCGACGGCCGTGACATCCTCGACCTCCGGCTGGCCCGCGGCGTGTCCGTCCCCGACTCGTCGTCCTCGACGACGCTCACCGCGTACTCGTTCCTGGGCGGCACCCTGCGTGCGACGCCGTGGACCATGCGCGCCGAGTCGGTCCGGACCCGACCGGGTGGCGCTCGGATCGCGCTGGGGGACCACGAGTTCGCCGACGAACTGAAGGGCCTCGACATCGGCGCCACGCTGATGTCGTCGTCGATCGGGCACCTGTCGATGACGTTCGGCGACGCCGAGGTGGTGACGTCGTCGGGCCACTAGGGTGCGGGGCATGACCGCATCCCGTCCGCATGTGGCCGATTCCCACGACGTGATCCGCGTGCGCGGCGCGCGTGTCAACAACCTGCGCGAGGTCGACCTCGACATCCCCAAGCGCCGGCTGACCGTCTTCACGGGCGTGTCCGGCTCGGGCAAGAGTTCGCTGGTGTTCGGCACCATCGCCGCGGAGTCGCAGCGGATGATCAACGAGACCTACAGCGCCTTCGTGCAGGGCTTCATGCCCACCCTGACCCGGCCCGACGTCGACCTGCTCGAGAACCTCACGACGGCGATCATCGTCGACCAGGAACGGATGGGCGCCAACGTCCGGTCCACGGTCGGCACCGCGACCGACGCGAACGCGTTGTTGCGGATCCTGTTCAGCCGTCTCGGCGAACCGCATGTCGGTTCGCCGCAGGCGTTCTCGTTCAACGTCGCCTCGGTCAGCGGAGCGGGGGCGGTCACCGTCGAGAAGGCCGGTCGCACGGTCAAGCAGCGCGCCTCGTTCGAGATCACCGGCGGCATGTGCCCCCGCTGCGAGGGGCGCGGATCGGTCTCCGACTTCGATCTCACGGCGCTCTACGACGCGTCGAAGTCGTTGTCGGAGGGCGCGTTGACCATCCCCGGGTACACGATGGACGGGTGGTACGGCCGGATCTTCCGCGGGTGCGGCTTCTTCGACGCCGACAAGCCCATCGCGCGATTCACGAAGAAGGAACTCGACGCGCTGCTGTTCAAGGAGCCGACGCGGATCAAGGTCGAGGGCATCAACGTCACCTACGAGGGACTGATCCCCAAGATCCAGAAGTCGATGCTGAGCAAGGACCGGGAGGCGATGCAGCCGCACATCCGGGCCTTCGTCGACCGTGCCATCACCTTCGACACGTGTCCCGAGTGCGACGGCACGCGTCTGTCCGAGCTCGCGCGGTCCTCGCTGATCCGCGGGCGCAGCATCGCCGACGTCTGCGCGATGCAGATCAGCGACCTCGCGGCCTGGGCGGCCGAGCTCGACGAGCCGTCGGTCGCGCCGCTGCTCACGACGCTGCGGCAGACCCTCGACTCCTTCGTGGACATCGGCCTGGGCTACCTGTCGCTCGACCGTCCGGCCGGGACGTTGTCCGGGGGCGAGGCGCAGCGCACGAAACTGATCCGTCATCTCGGGTCGTCGCTGACCGACATCACCTACGTCTTCGACGAGCCCACCGTCGGCCTCCACCCGCACGACATCGCGCGGATGAACGACTTGTTGATCGCGTTGCGGGACAAGGGGAACACCGTGCTCGTCGTCGAGCACAAGCCGGAGGCGATCGCCATCGCCGACCACGTCGTCGACCTCGGACCCCGCGCCGGCACCGAGGGCGGTCAGATCGTCTTCGAGGGCTCCGTCGACGAACTCCACACCGCGGACACCCTCACCGGGCGCCACCTCGACGATCGCGCATCGCTCAAGCCCGAGCTGCGCACGGCCACGGGGGTCATCGAGGTGCGGGGCGCGTCGACGCACAATCTCCGCCACGTCGACGTCGACATCCCGCTCGGCGCCCTGGTCGTGATCACCGGCGTGGCCGGGTCGGGGAAGAGCTCGCTGATCGCGGGATCGGTCGCGAAGCGCGACGACGTCGTCTGGATCGACCAGACCGCGATCAAGGGCTCCCGCCGTAGCAACCCCGCCACCTACACGGGTCTGCTCGAGCCGATCCGGAAGGCGTTTGCGAAGGCCAACGGGGTGAGACCCGCGATGTTCTCGCCGAACTCCGACGGTGCGTGCCCCAACTGCACCGGCGCCGGTGTCGTCTACTCCGACCTCGCCATGATGGCGGGCGTGGCGACCACCTGCGAGGTGTGCGAGGGCCGCCGGTTCCTGGCCGAGGTCCTCGAGCTGACCTTCGGTGGTCGCGACATCAGCGAGGTACTCGGGATGTCGGTGGCCCAGGCCCGGGCGTTCTTCTCCGAGGGCGAGGCGAGAGTGCCTGCGGCGGCGACGATCCTGGGCCGGATGGACGACGTGGGCCTCGGTTACATCCGCCTCGGGCAACCGCTGACGACCCTGTCGGGCGGCGAGCGCCAACGCCTGAAGTTGGCCTCCCAGATGGGGGACAAGGGCGACGTCTACGTGCTCGACGAGCCCACGACGGGTCTGCACCTCGCCGACGTCGAACAGCTCCTCGGCCTGCTCGACCGACTGGTCGACAGCGGGAAGAGCGTGATCGTGATCGAACACCACCAGGCGGTGATGTCGCACGCCGACTGGATCGTCGACCTCGGACCCGGCGCCGGGCACGACGGCGGTCGGGTCGTCTTCGAGGGAACCCCGGCCGATCTGGTCGCCGCGCGGTCGACGCTGACCGGCGAGCATCTCGCGGCCTACGTCGGGGCCTGAGCGATCAGCTCCGGCGACCGGGCGGGGCGGCACGCAGGTGCGCCCGCTCGCCCTGCTTGCCGAAGAGGCTGAGGAACTCGACCGCGCGACCGTCGGCGGAGCCGAACCAGTGGGGGAGCCGGGTGTCGAACTCGGCGGCTTCCCCGGCGCCGAGGACGATGTCGTGCTCGCCGAGGATCAGTCGCAGCCTGCCGTCGAGGACATAGAGCCATTCGTATCCGGTGTGGGTGCGGGGCGACGGTTCGGTGGACGGGTCGGACGCGTCGAGGACGACCTTGAACGCCTGGATCCCGCCGGGTCGACGGGTGAGTGGGAGGACGGTCCGGTCGCCGTGGCGCGTCGCGCGCAACGTCACCCGGGGGTCGCCGGTGAACGGGGCGTCGACCAGCTCGTCGAGCGTCACGCCGTAGAGGCGCGCCAGCGGCAGCAGCAGTTCCAGGCTCGCGCGACGTCCACCCGATTCCAGACGCGAGAGCGTGCTCCGGGAGATCCCGGTCTGTTCCGACACCTCCTCGAGCGTGAGCTCCCGGTGCTGACGCAGCTCGCGCAGGCGGGGTCCGGCCGCGGCGATCGCCTGATCGGTCTGCTCGTCCATGACGGCGAGTGTGCCATAACCGGGAAGAGGTTTGCCATAAGCGCGATGCGGGCGCATCGTCGTGTCAGCGCCCGACCGGGTGCGCGCAGCGAGAGGGGAACGAGATGGACACCGACACGGTGGATGTCGTGGTGATCGGCGGCGGGGCCGCCGGGTTGAACGGCGCGCTGATGCTGGCGCGCTCGCGCCGATCGGTGGTCGTCGTCGACGCCGGGGATCCGCGCAACGCCCCGGCGGACGGGGTGCACGGGCTCTTCGCTCGGGAGGGCGTTGCACCGGGGGATCTGCTGGCGCAGGGTCGCCGTGAGGTGACCGGGTACGGCGGTCGTGTCGTCGACGGGCGCGTCGCGGAGCTGTCGGGGGACGTGACGTCGGGGTTCCGCGCCCGGCTCGACGACGGCTCGACCATCGGCGCGCGACGCGTCCTCGTGGCCACCGGCCTCACCGACGTCCTGCCGCCCATCCCGGGCATGACGGAGCTGTGGGGGATCGACGTGCTGCACTGTCCGTACTGTCACGGCTGGGAGGTCCGCGATCGCGCGATCGGCATCGTCGCGAGCGGCCCCGCGTCGCTGCACCACGCGCTGTTGTTCCGGCAGCTCAGCGACGACGTCGTGTACTTCGCGCAGGGCACCGTACTCGACGCCGAGGCCCGAGAAAAGCTGGCGGCGCGCGACATCCGTGTGCTCGACGGCGCCGTCGTCGCGCTCGAGGTGGCCGATGGGCGGCTCGCGGGGGTGCGTCTCGACGACGGGATCGTCGTCGCACGCGACGCGGTCGCGGTGGCGCCGCGGATGGAGGCTCGCGTCGCCGTCGCCGCGGGGGTGGGTCTCGTCGCGACGGACCACCCGATGGGCGTCGGTACCCATGTGGCGGCGAGTCCGACCGGCCTGACCGACGTCCCCGGTGTGTGGGTGGCGGGCAACGCCGGGGACCTGATGGCGCAGGTGGGTGCATCGGCCGCTCAGGGCGCGATGGCCGGGGCCCACATCAACGCCGACCTCGTCGCCGAGGACACCGCGCGGGCCGTGGCGGCGCGACGCGAGGCCGTTGTCAGCTGATCGCGTCGAGGGTCGCCCGGACGATGCTGTCGGTGTCGATGCCGTGGTGGCGGTAGGTGTCGTCGAGTGCGCCGGCCTGCCCGAAGCTGGCCACACCCAACGCCCGTAGACGGACCCGGTTGATGGTCGCGAGGAAGGCGAGGGTGTGCGGGTGGCCGTCGAGGACCGTGACCATCGGCGTCGCGCGGTCGGGCGGGAACACGCTGTCGAGGATCCACGTCGGCGCGTCGTGCCGCCCCTCGCGGGCCTGCGTCGCCGCGAACAGCAGTCCCGGGCTCGTGACGCACACGACGTCGACGTCGATCTCCATGGTGCGCAGGCGATCCGCGGCCCGCACGGCCTCGGTCGCCATCGCGCCCATCGTGACGATGGTCGCTTCGGGCCGCCCCTGTGCGGTACGCAGCCGGTACGCGCCCGCCACGACCTGGCGCCGTCGGCGCTCGCGGGCGGCGGGGTCGTCGGGGACTGCCGCGAGCTGCTGTTCCACCGGCCGCGTCGACAACCGCAGGTACGCCGACCGGCCGTGCGGGCGGCCGAGGTGGGCGAGGCAGTCGAGCAGGATCCACTGCACCTCGATCGCGAACGCCGGCTCGTAGGTGATGCACCCTGGCTGTTCGAGTCCGACCGACGGGGTGGTGATCGACTGATGCGCACCACCTTCGGAGGCGAGGCTCACGCCCGACGGTGTACCGACGAGGATGGACTGGCCACCGGCGTAGACGCCGAACGACCACGGCTCGAGCGCGCGTTCGACGAACGGGTCGTAGAGGACACCGATCGGGAGCAAGGGCTGACCCCACCGACTCCACGTCGCGCCGAGCTCGCCGAGCAGGCCGACGAGGTTGGTCTCGGCGATACCGAGCTCCATGTGCTGGCCGGTGGGTCGTTCGCGCCAGTGCATGATCGTCTCGGCGTCGTCGGCGAACCAGTCGCGGCGTTCGGCCGCGGACCACACGCCCACCTTGTTCAACCAGCCGGCGAGGTTCGTGGTCGAGCTGACGTCGGGGCTGACGGTGACCACCCGCTCGGCGATCTCCGGTGCCTCCCGCGACAGGTCGAGCAGCACCCGACCGAGTGCGGCCTGTGTCGTGGACGTCGCCGACGGGGTGCGATCGACGTCCCGGGGCACCTCGAGGCGGGGCAGCGGCGGCACCGGTGGGCGTTCGAGACGCCGCGCGGTCTCTGCGCAGATCCGCCCCTCGGGGGACTCGGGATCGAAGCGTCGCCACGGTTTGTCGGCGTCCTCACCGAGGGTTACCGCGAGCTCGGCGAACTGCTCGACGCTCAGCAGCGACGAGTGGTTCTGCGGATGCCCCTGGATCGGCAGACCGAAGCCCTTCACGGTGTAGGCCAGGATCACCGTCGGCCGATGATCGTCGATACGCGCGTAGGCGTCGCGCAGTGCGTCGATGTCGTGCCCGCCCAGGTTCGCGACCGCACCGACGAGGGCGTCGTCGTCGAGGTCGGCGACGACAGCGGCGACGGTGTCCGCGTCGGGGCCGTCCCCGGGGAGGCGCTCGCGCAGTTCGGGTCCCGAGCACCGCAGCAGTCGTTGGTACTCGGGGTTGGGCATGTCGAGGATCCGCCGCCGCAGCGCATCGCCGCCGGGACGGGCGAAGAGATGCTCGAGCGTCCGACCGAACGCGACGGTGAGCACCTGCCACCCCGCAGCGGAGAACATGTCGGCCAGCTTGCGGGCGGCGATGTTCGGCACCACCCGGTCCAGCGACTGCCGGTTCAGGTCGACGATCCACACGATCTCGCCGAGTTCGGAGACGGCCGGGTCGAGGATGGCCTCCCACACGGCACCCTCGTCGAGTTCGGCGTCGCCGACGAGGGAGTACTGCCGGCCGGTGCCCGTGGTGCCGAAGGAGGTGTCGACGTAGCGCCGGGCGATCGCTCCCCACAGCGGAGCTGTCGCACCGATGCCCACCGACCCGGTGGAGTAGTCGACGCGGTCGGGGTCCTTCGACCGGCTCGGGTAGGACTGCAGGCCGCCGTACTCCCGGAGCGTCGGCAACCACCGCTCGTCGAGGTCCCCCAACAGGTGGTTGATCGCGTGCAACACCGGCGAGGCGTGCGGCTTCACCGACACCCGGTCACCCGCCTGCAGCTGTCCGAACCACAGCGACGTCATGATGTGGACCATCGAGGCGCACGACGCCTGGTGGCCGCCGACCTTGAGGCCGCTCGGGTTCGGTCGAACGCGGTTGGCATGGTGGATCATCGCCGTCGAGGTCCACAGGACGCGCCGTGCGATCGTCTCCAGATGGGCGGTGTCGCCGCCGACGTCCCGGCTGTCCTCGGTGAGGTCCGTGCTCATGCCGCCAAGGTTACGGACGGCACCCGGCCGGGAGGCGGTGTCAGTCGACCCGGTGGACGTCGACCAGCACTACCTCGGGCTGCCGCACGGCCGTGGCGACGAACACCGTCCGGGACAGCCAGGCCCAGTCGGGGTGGTCCGCGGACAGGAGCGGCGTGGTGCGGAAGTAGACGCGCGTGGGTGGCACGGGTTCGCCGCGCAGCAACGCCGCCGTGTCGGACGGTGACGCCACGCGGAGCCCGCGATTGCGCACCTCGATCACCGCGCCGTCGTCGGTGTCGATCAGGTACTGCGCGTCGAGTTCCATGACGTCGGGCGCCCGCAGTGTCTGGGTGTCGGCGCCGACCGGGCGGATGGTGCCCGACACCCCCGGCCCTGTCGCGTGCCCACCGAGGATCGGGACCACCCGCCGGCGACCCGTGGGGAACTCGCCGAGATCGACGGGGCCGGCGACGCGCACGGTCAACCGCGTGACGAACCGCAGCGGGGGAGGCGCCGGGTCCATCAGTTGGTGCGGTCGGCGAAGCCTTCGGGCAGATCACCCGGGGCCACCGAGATCACCGACTCGTCGTCGGTCCCGACGTGCTCGAACAGGGTGATGTGGGCGAACTCGGGGACGACGTAGATCGGGTACGTCGGACCCTCGTCGCGGAATCGACGCATCTCGTCGAGGTGGTCGTTCTGGAACAGCACCGTCTTCGACCCGTCGTCCTCCACCCACTTCGGGAAGAAGATCGTGCCGTGCAGCCGGCGGCGGCCGGGGAGGACGTTGACCACGACCGACGTCCCGGTGGGCTCGTTCCACGAGACCTTGTAGACGTCGTCGTCGAGGGCGACGAGGTCGACCTCCTGATCCTTCACCCAACGGCCGCCCACCACGCCGGTGTGGATGCGATAGTCGATGGTCGTCGCGTTCTTGACGTACATCTCGTACTGCCAGCCGTTGGCGTAGGTGTAGATGAACCGGTGGCCGACGATGCCGTCGAGGTCCTGTGGGGGAACGGGCTGAGCGACTGAGGTGGTGATCGTGGACATGAGATGATTTTGCCACAAAATATTTAGCACAGGCAGGAGTCGTGATGACGGACACCGACGACGCGGTCCGAGTGGGTCGGATGACAGGCCCGCTGCGCCGCGCGGTGCTGCGTGCGGTTCGGGTGGCCGCGGACCTTCCCGACCTGCCCGAGGCGCAGATCGAGGTGTTGCGCGCCCTCGCCGCCGAGACCCCGCTGGCCTCCGGCGACCTCGCCGCGCGGCTACGCCTCGCCCGTCCGACGACGAGCAACCTCGTGACCACGATGCAGCGGCAGGGTCTCGTCGAGCGGGAGCACGTCGGGGACGACCTGCGACGGGTGGTCATCCGACCGACCCCCCGCGCGCTCGAACTCCTCGCCCGTTACGACCGCGCGAGCCGACAGGTGCTGGCCGACGCGCTCGGCTCGCTCGACGCCGACGCACGGCGCGCGGTCGTCGCGGCCCTGCCGGCGCTGGAGAAACTGACCGCGGCGCTGGTCGCGATGTCGTCCGCGGACGCTGTGGAGCGTCACTCCGCCTCGTAGGTGCCCCGCGTCGGCGATGCTGTTTTGTCACAAAATCGACCCACGAGACCGTCGACTGCGTTAGGACTGGACCCCGACGAAAGGGGCCGGACGTGAGCACATCTCGACGGACGACGACTGTTCTGGCGATCCTCCTGGCGGCCCTGGGTCTGGTGGTGGCCTTCCCCGCCGCGCAGGCGACGCCGACCGCCGTCCGCGTGACCGGGGGAGCGGTCACCGGCGTCGACCGGGACGGGGTCGACACATACCTCGGGGTGCCGTTCGCGTCGGCGGCGCGGTTCGCGCCGCCGGGCCGGGCGCGTCCGTGGCCGGGTGTCCGCGCCGCGACGCAGCACGGACCGCAGTGCCCGCAGGCACTGCCGGCGCCGGGTGTCACCATCCCGTCCGAGGTGCCGATCCCGAGTCCGACGAGCGAGGACTGCCTGTCCGTCGACCTGTACGTCCCGGAGAACGCGGCCGGTCGGGACCTGCCGGTGATGGTGTACCTCTACGGCGGGGCGTTCGTCCTCGGGTCCGACTCCCAGTACGACGCCCCCTCGGAGATCGCGCGCAGCGGGGACGTCATCGTCGCCGTGCCGAACTACCGCGTCGGGCCGTTCGGGTTCCTCGCGTTGCCCGAACTGGCGGCCCAGAACGGCGGCGTGAGTGGGACATTCGGCATCGCCGACCAGCAGTTCGCGCTGCGGTGGGTGCACGACAACATCGGAGCCTTCGGCGGAAACCCGCGAGACGTGACGATCTTCGGTGAGTCCGCGGGCGGGATGAGTGTGTGCCTCCAGCTCGCCGCACCCGGGTCCCGCGGGCTGTTCCGTCGAGCGATCGTCCAGAGTGGCGGGTGCGCGCGCAGTCCGCTGGTGCCGCCGTCGCAGGCGGAGGGCGTACGTCGATCGATCGACTACGCCGCGGGTGTCGGCTGCGCGGACGCGCGTACCCGGTTGGCCTGTCTCCGACGCCTCCCGATCGACCGGCTGCTCGATTCCCCGACCACGAAGTTCGATTCGGCCGCCGTGACCTGGACCCCGTTCCTCGACGGAACGGTGCTGGACCGCACCCCGGAGGACGCGTTGCGTGGCGGGGCGGCGGCCGGGATGCCACTGATCGTGGGCAGCAACGCGAACGAGGGCGCGACGTTCGTCGCGTTGTTCGAGTACGTGAGTCGACAACGGGTCACGACGGAGCAGTCCTACGCCCAGACCGTCCGGTCGCTGTACCCCGATCGCGCCGACCGGGTCCTGGCGCTCTATCCGGTGTCGCGGTACGGCAGCGCGGCAGGTGCGCTGGCCGCGGTCTACACCGACTCACTGTTCGCCTGTGCCGCCCAGGTGACGACGGAGGCCGCGACGGCCGGCGGTGCGCGTGTGTGGCAGTACGAGCTCCGGGCGCAGCCCCTGGGTGCGAACCCGGCCCTGCCGGGTGCGTTCCACGCCGCGGACATCCCGTACCTGTTCAACCGGCTCGGCGGGATATTCGTGCCCTGGACGGGCGCGTCGGCGTCGTTCGCCGCGCAGATGAAGCGGCAGTGGTCGACGTTCGCGCGCACCGGTGACCCGAACGCGCCGGGTCTCCCCGCGTGGACGGCGTGGTCGCCGTCGACGCAGCGCTTCCTTGCTCTCGACGTCCCCGGATCCGCGATGCGGTCGGGCTTCGCCGAGGCCCACCACTGCGGGTTCTGGCTGTCGTGACCGCAGCCGGGAAGCGGCGCGCGGTGACGTGCGTTGTGCGTGGGTCGACGACCCCCACGACGGAAGGACGGCATGAGAATCGACCTGGATGGACGCACGGCACTGGTGACGGGATCGACCCAGGGGATCGGGTCGGCCATCGCGACCGGACTGGCCCGCGCGGGCGCCCGTGTGGCGATCAACGGCCGCGGGGAGCAGTCGGTGAGGTCGGCCATCGAGTCCCTGGAGACGAGCATCGAGGGCGCCGATCTCGTCGCCGCACCCGGTGACCTGTCCACCCCGGAGGGTGCGGACGCGGTGCTCGCCGTCCTCCCCGACGTCGACATCCTGGTCAACAACCTCGGCATCTTCGAGGCGACGGACGCGCTGGACATCACCGACGACGAGTGGCGGCGCTTCTTCGAGGTGAACGTCCTCAGCGCGACCCGCCTCATCCGGACCTACCTGCCGGGGATGATCGAACGCGGCCGGGGCCGCGTCCTGTCGATCGCGAGCGACTCGGCGATCGTCATCCCCCGGGAGATGATCCACTACGGGATGTCGAAGACCGCCCTGCTCGCGGTGTCGCGCGGGTTCGCCAAGGAGGCCGCCGGGACGGGGGTGACGGTCAACTCGGTGATCGCCGGTCCGACCCACACCGCTGGGGTCGAGGACTTCGTGTACCAACTCGTCGACCGCGACCTCCCGTGGGACGAGGCGCAACGTGAGTTCATGCGGCTGCATCGCCCGCAGTCGTTGCTGCAGCGGCTGATCGAGCCCGAGGAGATCGCGAACATGGTCGTCTATCTGAGTTCGGACCTGGCGTCGGCCACCACCGGCGGCGCGGTGCGCGTCGACGGCGGGTACGTCGACGCGATCCTGCCCTGACCGCTCAGGCGAGCAACCGCCACAACCCGATGACCCCGACCACGACGATGACCGCGCGCAGCGCCGTCGGCGAGAGGCGACGCCCGTAGCGCGCACCCACCGCTCCGCCGAGCAGGGATCCGACGGCGATCAACCCGGCTGCTGCCCAACTGATCCGGTCGGGGGCGACCACGATGAAGGCGACGGCGGCGACGACGTTGACGACCAGCGACAGCAGGTTCTTGGCGGCGTTCATCCGCTGCATCGACTCGGGCAGGATGACGCCCATCGCGGCCATGAGCAGGATCCCCTGCGCGGCGGTGAAATAGCCGCCATAGACACCGATCGCGAACGTCGCGACGGTGAGCACGACCGTCCGCGTCCGGGTGATGTGAGCGGCGGACGGCGCTGCGCCGTCGGACCGCGACCGCACCCACCCCTGGATCCGTGGTTGCAGGACCAACAGCACCAGGGCGGCGATCAGCAGGACCGGGACCACCGCCTCGAAAACTGACGGCGGCAGGTGGAGCAGCAGCCACGCGCCGATCAGCGCACCGACGAGAGACGCCGGTGTCTGCCAGGCCAGGCGGCGGCCCTGTCCGCGCAACTCGCGTCGGTATCCCCACGTGCCCGAGACCCCGCCCGCGACCAGGCCGACCGCGTTCGACATCGTCGCGATCTGGGCCGGGTACCCGAACGCCACGAGCGTGGGGAAGGTGACGAGCGTGCCCGAACCGACCACGGCGTTGATGGCGCCGGCGCCGATCCCTGCGACGAGGACGACAACGGCTTCGACGGCGGACACCCGCCCGACGCTACGTGCCGGCGGTCGTGGGTATCCCGACGGCGTCGGCGTCCACGTCCTGTCCGATGGGATCCCACCGGATGAGAGCGAGCGCCACGAGCGCCACGACGGGGGCGACGATGATGGCCCCGATCGTGAAGCGCTGGCCGTGGGCAGCGGTGAGGACGGGGAAGGCGTACGCGCCGACGATCCCGCCGACGCGGGTGACGGCCTGGGTGTAGCCGCCGGCCGTCCCGCGTACGTCGGTCGGGTAGGAGAGCGTGCCCATCGCCGTCCCCGCGTAGCCGGGGCCCAGATTGTGCAGGAAGTAGAACGCGGCGATCAACACGGCCGCCACCCCGGATGCCAGGACCCCGTAGAGGCCCGCGATGAGCGCGAGAGCGGTTGCGGTGCCGACGAATCCGATCGCCGCGATGACACGGATCCCGGTGCGTTGGACGACGCGTGTGCAGGCGTACGCGCCGACGGCGCCGACGATGTTCACCGCCGCGGAGACGGCGAGCACGGCGGCGAGGTGGTTCGCACCGAACAGTTGGGTGAGGATCGTCGGCGTGTACAGGGAGATGGCGTAGAACTCGACGGCCTGCGTGACGACGAGGACGCTGACCAGCAGTGTCCGACGCCCGAACGGGGAACCGAAGAGTGCGACGACGTCGCCGGGTCGGGTGGCCCGAGGCTTGGGGGCACGCTCGGCGTCGTCGGTGACGACGAGGCGCACGTCGTCGAGAACGTACGTCTTCTGCAGGATCTCGACAGACTCGCCGACGGAGCCGTGCCGCGCCACCCACATCGGGCTCTCGACCGAGGCGAAGTACCGCAGGCTCAGCACGAGCAGGGCGGGCACTGCGCCCAGCCCGATCGCCCACCGCCACAGGCCCTGCTCGACCCCCAGGGCGTGGATGCCGAGCGCGACGGCGAACACGACCGCGGACGCCCCCGTCGACATGACCTGCGCGAAGTTGACGTTGCGGCCCTTGGTGGCCAGCGCGCTGACCTCGGCGATGAAGGCGAGCGCGACCGGGACGTCGAGTCCGACCCCGAGACCCATGAGGAAGCGGAAGGCCACGAAACTCTCGACGTTCGGCGCGAGACCCGCTGCCGCCGCGGCGAACACGAGCAGCACCAGGTCGAGGATCATCATGCGATAGCGCCCGACGCGGTCGGTGAGCCAGCCGCCGACGAGACCGCCGATGAGGGCGCCGACGAGCACCGACGCACTGACGAACGGGAGGCTGTCGAGCCCCCAGTTTCCGGTGCCGAGGTCGAAGTCCTGGCGGATCTGCTGGGCGCCCAGCCCGAAACTGCCGAGATCCCACCCGTCGACGAAGATGCTGCCGAGAGCGACAGCAAGCATGAGACGCGGACGGCGGGGGACGAGACGACCGGAGTTGACGACGGCGATGACGTCACCGGGTGACGAGATGGTGATCGTCGGACGGGTCTCGGGGGACGTGCTCATCCCTCGAACGCTACGGCGGAGACGGCGCGCGTCAACCGTTTCCACGGTGGCGGATCAGAATCTCCTGCCAGTCGTCGGGGACGCGATCCCGGGGTCCGGGCGCAGTCTGGTCCACCGGGTGGGACTGGGGCGGCGCGAGTTCCGGTCCGGTCACCATCGTGTTCGTCGCGTAGCTGTAGAACCAGTCCTCGCCCGGTTCGAAGCTCTGCACCACGGGGTGGCCCGACTCGTGCGCGTGGGCGGTCGCATGCGCACCCAGGGAGTCGTCGCAACACCCGACGTGTCCGCATTGGGCGCACCGCCGGAGGTGGAACCACCAGCCCTGCGCGGACTCGCAGTCGAGGCAGCCTTCGCCGCTGGGCGGACGGGAGGGGTCGATCCCGGTCGTGTCGGTCATCTCCGGACCTCCTGGCCTCACCGCAGCGCTGCGCGGTGCAGCGCCTTCATCGTCTCAACGACCTCGTCGACGGGCCCGTCGGCCACGAGCCCGGGTGCCACGGTCGTGATGGGCAGCGGGGCGACCGGCGCCGCCGGGGCGTCCCATTCGCGCAACCACCCGGTCAGCTGTGCTGCCGACACCGCGTAGACGATCCGTCCCAGTCCCACCCACGCGTGCGCGGCTGCGCACATCGGGCAGTGTTCCCCGGACGTGTACGTCGTCGTGTCCGCGCGGTCGTCCGGGGTCAGGTTCTCGACGGCCCAGAGCGCGATCGCGAGCTCGGGGTGGCGCGTCGGGTCGCCGCCGCCCACCCGGTTGCGGTCCTCGAACAGACGACGCCCGGCGGCATCGACGAGCACGGAGCCGAACGGCTCGTCACCGGCGTCGACCGCCTCACGGGCCAGCTCGACGCAGCGGCGGACGTGGTCGACGTCGTCGTCGGAGATCGCCATGTCCGCAGCGTAGGTCACGCCTCGCGGTCGGTGCCCGGTGTCGCGACCGACCGGCGCCGACCCGCGAGCCGGGTGAGGCCGTAGAGCACGACGCCCACCAGGAGCAACCCGCCCGCGCGCAGCCACGTCGACGCCGACTGCTGCGTCATCAGCGCGACACATGTCCCGAGCGCGAGGACGAGCACGATCGTCGGTGCACGGAAGTGCTCGCCCGCATGATGGTCCCGACGCAGGACCAGGACCGCGAGGTTGGTGCTGACGAAGACGACGAGCAGGAGCAGGACGACGGTCTCGGCCAGCGCGGCGACGGAACCCGTCGCGGACAGGAGCATCGCCACTGCGGTGGTCGCGACGATGGCGGTCCACGGGGTCTTGCGATGGGGCAACACCCGTGCGAGGGGCGAGGGGAGGAGGCCCTCGCGGGCCATCCCGAAGGTCAGGCGCGACGCCATGATCATCGTGAGGAGTGCACCGTTCGCCACGGCGACCAGCGCGATGACGGAGAACAGGCGCGCCGGGACACCGACGTCGGCGATCGCCACCACGTCGAGCAGCGGCCCGGACGACGCCGCCAGGCGATCGGCGGGGGCCACGACCGAGATGGCCAGACCCACCAGGACGTACAGGAACCCCGCGGCGACCAACGCGGTGAACAGCGCCCGCGGGTACACGCGGCGGACGTCCTTCAGTTCCTCGGCCACGTTGGCCGACGTCTCGAAACCGACGAACGAGTAGAAGGCGAGCAGTGCGGCGCCGAGGACGGCGAGGGCCGGGGTCGACGACGAGTCGAACTCGACCACTCGGCCCACGTCTCCGTCGCCGCGACCGAGGACGATGCCCGCCAGGACGACCACGAGCATCAGCCCGGACACCTCGACGAGGGTCATGACGACGTTGGCGCGCAACGACTCCTGGATTCCCCGCGCGTTCAGCACCGCGACCACGGCCAGGAAGACGAGGGAGGCGACGGACGTGGGCACGTCGACGAGCGCCTGCAGGTAGTCCCCGGCGAACGCGACCGCGAGGCCGGCGGCGCTGGTGACTCCCGCGGCGGGAGTGCAGAACCCCACGAGGAACGACACGAACGGTGAGCGATAGGCACGCCGGGCGAACACCGCGGCGCCGCCCGCACGCGGGTACTTGGTGACCAGCTCGGCGTAGGACGCGGCGGTGAGCAGCGCCATCACCAACGCCAGCAGCATGGGGACCCAGACTGCGCCACCGACCTCGCCGGCGATCTCGCCGACGAGGGCGTAGATGCCTGCCCCCAGGACATCGCCGAGGATGAAGACGAACAACAACCTGCCCGTGATCGCTCGGCGCAACGGGGTGCCGGCGTCTCCGCCCGACTCGACATCCTGCCCGTCCCGGGCCCTCTCCACGGTCATCCCGGCGGGGGTACCCCGTCGACGGCCGGTCAACCGTCGAGGTCTCGCGGGCCTCAGGCCATGGCGTCGACGAGCCCGGCGAGCGTGGTCCGCGTGGGTTCGAGCGACGCGAGGATCACCTCCGGCGCCCGGATGCGATGCTCGGGCGCGGCCACGGCCAGTGCGCCGCGCAGGCTGCCGTCCCGCGACAGCACGGGGACCGCGATGCACCCGAACCCCGGGACGAGCGATCCGACCTGCGTGGTCGGGCCGATGGACTGCGATCGATGCGTCGAGTCGTGGGCGAGGAGCAGACGCCCGACGGCGGAGGCGCGGTGGTCACGCAGTATCCGTCCGGCGTCGGAGAGGGGATAGTCGGGGTCGATGTCCATGGGTGTGATGCGGGCCCGGGGCGTCCCGACGCGCATGTACCCGAAGAGATGCACCCCGAAGCGCATGCCCGATCGCGCCTCGTCGAGCACCGCCCGGACCCGGTCCGGGACCGTCGCCGCCGCGGCGGTACCGATCAACCTGTCCACCTTCCTGCCGAGCGCGAAGCCGCCTAGATCGGGTGTGCGCACGAGATACTCCTCCTGCGCGAGCAGGTTGACGAGCCGGTAGGTGGTCGAGCGGGGCAACCCCAGGTTGCGGGCGAGCTCGTTGGCACTCACGCCGGGACCGCTCGCCGCGACCTCCTCGATGAGCTCGAGCGCGGAGATCACCGAGCGGGAGGCCCCGTCGCCGCCGAAGCCGCTCACGGCGCCGTGCGGTCGGTGTGACCGCTCCACAGATCAGCGCGCGTGGGGGTGTCGTGCACACCGATGCCGGCCAGCCGTCGCGGTCGTCGCAGACGCAGGACGACATAGATCGCCGCGGCCGCCAGGAACCAGACCAGGGCCCCGATGGCCCCCATCCCCCAGGCGGAGTCGACGGTCGCCCCGACGAAGACGATCCCCACGAACCCGAAGGAGAGCGCGGCACCGGCTGCCACCAGCACGGCCCGCGCACGGAGTTCGCCCACGCGGTGCAAGAAGAACGGCGCCGCGACGCTGACGATCACATACGACGTGATGAACCCGATGACCGGCGCGGCCGCGAGCGAGCCGACCATCGGCCGGAGTCCGACGCCGCACGCGGCGATCGTGACGGGGACGGCGACGATCACCGTCATGGCTGCGGTGATCGCCGCGACAGGCGTCTTGAACCGCACGTGTGTGCTGCCCACCCGCCCCGGTAGCAATCCCTCTCGCGACAACGACAGGAGCAGCCGCGCGAGCGCGGTGACGCACGCCAGCGTGCACGCCAGGAACGACGCGACCACCCCGAGGTCGACCACGGGCGCGAACCAGCCGTCGGCGACGCGGGCGACGAGCACGTCGAGGTTGCCGTCACCGGGTGATGTCCCGGACCCGCGCGCCACGTCCTGGGCCACCGCGACGACGAGGACGACGACGGCACCGAAGACGAGGGACCCCCGGATCGCCGACGGCACGGAGCGCAGCGGGGCGCGCGCCTCCACCGACAACGACGCCGCGCTCTCGAAGCCGATCAGTGCACAGGTCGCCAGCGCCACGCCGGTGGCGAAGTCGGTCGGGCCGGTGGGCGCCGCCGCGAGCACCGACAGGTCGACGCCGCCACGGACGGTCACCACCACGGTGACCGCGACGACCACGAGGATCGTCACCGCGACCACCTCGACCACGAGGCTCACCCGGGCCGACGCCCGGATCCCACGCAGCAGGACGACGCTGCTCCCGGCCCCGATCGTGACGATCGCCGCCACCAGGACGGCAGTCGGCGGTCGATCGACGCCGACGACCCGGAGCAGGTAGGTGGCCGACTCGGTGAGGGTGAACATGGCGAGCGCGCCGTATCCGAGGATCATCGCCGCGGCGGTCGCGAACCCCGCGGCGGGTCCGAGGCCCTTGGCGGCGTACGTGTACAGCGCGCCGGGAGCGGCGAGGCGGGAGGCGAACTCGGTCAGCACGCGGGAGACGAGCCCGGCCAGGAACACCGCCACCACGATGCTCCCGACGAGGGTGGCCCCGGATTCCGCGATCAACAGGGGCACCGTCGCGCCCGCCGCGCACGGCGCCATCACCGACACGGACTGTGCGGTGACCTCCGCGCGCCCGAGCGACCGTCGGTCGAGACCGGCGAGCCGGCTGCGCGCACCCAGGCGGGCCATGTCGAGCGGCTGCGCGGACGGGACGATCGCCATGGCGCCGCACGCTAGAGATGCGCGGTTTCGGCGGTGTTACCCGGCGGTGTGCTGGCCGTGTCGCGCGCTGGGACGGCCTGTGGTCGGGCGTCCCACCGTCGGCGCAGACGCGTTACCGGCAAGCAACGGTGCCGCCTCGACGCCCCGCCAGGGTTGTCGCCACACGGGTCGCCTCCGCGTGCGACCACCGACACCGGGGAGAACCACCTATGGCAACCGAGATCGCGCCGGCCGGCGCACCTGTCCCCGTCGCGGGGGCTGCACCACACCCGCCCACACGAACCGGCGCGCTCAGAGGATCGCTGGGCGTCGGGTCGATCGTCTTCATGGTCGTCGCCGCCGCCGCACCGCTGACCGTGGTCGGTGGGGCGGTCCCGATCGCGATCCTGCTCGGCAACGGCGCGGGGGTCCCGATGATGTTCCTGGTGTCGGCGATCGTGTTGTTGTTCTTCGCTGTCGGCCTGAGCACCATGTCGCGTTTCGTGCCTCGCCCCGGCGCGTTCTTCACCTACGTCGGGTACGGCCTGGGTCGTCCCATGGGGCTGGGGACCGCCCACCTCGCGCTGCTCACGTACACGCTCATCCAGGCTGCGGTCTACGGCTATCTCGGCGGCGCCCTGCAGAGTTCGATCGTCGATCTCGGTGGGCCGTCGGTCCCGTGGTGGACGTGGAGTCTCGTCGTCGTCGCCGTCACCGGCTACCTGGGATACCGCGACATCGAGCTGAGCAGCAGGGTGCTCGGCGTGCTGCTCGCCGCGGAGGTCGGCATCGTCCTGCTGCTCGACGTCGCGGTGATCGTGAAGGGAGGGCACTCGGGCCTGAACGCGGAGTCGTTCACCCCGAACCAGTTCCTGTCGGGCTCCCCGGGCATCGGTCTGATGTTCGCGGTGGCCGGGTTCATCGGGTTCGAGTCCACCGCGATCTTCCGCAGCGAGGCCCGCGACCCCGACCGGACGATCCCGCGGGCCACCTATGCCGCGGTCGCGATCATCGGCGTCTTCTACACGCTGTCGTCGTGGTCGCTCGTGCAGGCATGGGGCGTCGACAAGGTGGTGCCCGCGGCCGCCGCCGATCCCGCCGGGATGATCATGGCCACCGCACGGGACTACCTCGGGGGATGGGCTGACGTGACGGTCCACGTCCTGCTGCTGACGAGCCTGTTCGCGTGCATCCTGAGCTTCCACAACGTGATCACCCGGTACCAGCACTCGATGGCGTCGGCGACCGCGATGCCGTCGCGCTTCGCTGCGGTCCATGGTCGACACCGCTCACCCCATGTGTCCTCGCTGGTGCAGACCGCCACCGCCGCCGTCCTGGTCGCCGTGTTCGCGGCGTGCCGACTCGACCCCGAGTTGCAGGTGTTCGCCTGGTTCTCCGGGATCGCCACGCTGGGCATCGTCGTCCTCATGGCGCTGACCTGTCTCGCCGTGATCGTGTACTTCCGACGCAACCGGTCCGCGGTCGGGGCGTGGCAGTCGCTCGTCTCACCGGTGCTCGGACTCGTCGGCCTCATCGCGATCCTCGTGATCGTGGTGGCCAATTTCGCGACCCTCATCGGCGGATCCTCCACCCTCGCCGACATCTTCATCGCCCTGGTGGTGCTCAGCATCGTGATCGGCGTCGTCCAGGCGCGCATCATCGCCCGACGCGATCCCGTCGCCTACGACACCCTCACCGACGCAATCTCGCTCTGACCGACCCTGACCCCCGACCGGAAGACGGACCATGACCACATTCGACACCGCCCCCACCACCGCGACCGGTGTGCTCGGCAGCCTCACGGCCGACGAGATCCGCATCACCCGTAAGGCTCTCGCCGACGCCGGGCTGCTCACCCCGACCACACGATTCGTCTACGTCGGCCTGGACGAGCCGGACAAGGCTGACGTCCTGGCCTTCCAGGCAGGTGAGGCGCCGGCACCGATACGGAGATCGCGGGCGCTCCTGCTCGACATCGCAACCGGCGACAGCTCCGATGCCCTGGTCGATCTCGAGGCCGAGACGGTCACGGCGCGGGCGATCGACGCCGCGGTGGGTCAGGTCCCGATCCTCGACGAGGAGTTCGAGATCGTCGGGCAGTTCTTGGCCGGCGAACCGCGCTGGATCGCGGCGCTGGAGGCCCGCGGCATAGATCCGGCGACGACCGTCGCGGTGCCGCTGTCCGCGGGTACCTACGACCTGCCCGGCGAGGAGGGCCGGCGGATGGTCCGCTCGTTCGCGTTCGTCATGGACCACCCGAAGGACCACCCCTGGGCACACCCCGTCGACGGTCTCTGCGCCTACGTCGACATCATCGCCCGCGAGCTGGTCGACCTCATCGACTATCGCGTCTACGACGTGCCGCGCGAGTCCGGCAACTTCGACGATCCCGCGGTCGCCGGCCCGCCGCTCGAGGGACTCACGCCCATCGAGATCACCCAGCCCGAGGGACCGAGCTTCACCGTCGACGGGGAGCACATCGAGTGGGCGAACTGGAAGCTCGACATCTCGTTCGACGCCCGCGAAGGGCTCGTGCTGCGTCAGCTGAGTTACCTCGACCGCCCGGTGATGTACCGCGGGTCGATCAACGAGATGGTGGTGCCCTACGGTGATCCCTCCCCGAACCGGTTCTGGCAGAACTACTTCGACACCGGTGAGTACGTCTACGGCCGCTACACCAACTCGTTGACGCTCGGCTGCGACTGCCTCGGCGAGATCCACTACTTCGACGCCGTGCTCGCCGACGAGCAGGGCAGCCCGCGGGTCATCGAGAACGCGATCTGCATGCACGAGGAGGACTACGGCACGCTGTGGAAGCACAGCGACATCTTCACCGGGTCCAGCGAGGTCCGCCGACAGCGCCGGCTCGTGATCAGCTTCTTCACCACCGTCGGCAACTACGACTACGGCTTCTACTGGTACCTCTACCTCGACGGGACGATCGAGCTCGAGGCGAAGCTCACCGGTGTCGCGTTCACCGCGGCGTACCCACCCGAGGGCTCGCCCTACCAGAGTCATGTCGCCCCGGGTCTGGGACTGCCGTACCACCAGCACCTGTTCAACGCCCGCCTCGACATGACCGTCGACGGTGTGGCGAACGCCGTCGACGAGGTCGATGCGGTGACCGTTCCCGTCGGCGACGACAACCCGTGGGGCAACGCGTTCACCATGCGCGCCAGCAGGATCGGGTCGGAGCGGGACGGGGTCCGTCGTGCGAACGCGGAGGTGGGTCGCACCTGGCACATCGCGAGCACCGAGAGGACCAATCGGATGGGTGCGCCGACGAGTTACGCCCTGCACGCCCAGCAATCGCCCACGCTGCTCGCCGATCCCACGTCGTCGATCGCGAAACGGGCACCCTTCACGACGAATCAGGTGTGGGTGACGCGCTACGACGTCCACCAGCGGTACGCGGCCGGCGATTTCGTCAACCAGAGCGACGGGTCCCAGGGGGTCGTCGGGTACATGGCCGACGACCGTCCGCTCGACGGCGAGGACATCGTCGTATGGCACACCTTCGGCCTCACGCACTTCCCGCGTGCCGAGGACTGGCCGGTGATGCCGACCGACTACGCCGGGTTCACGTTGAAGCCCTACAACTTCTTCGACGCCAACCCGGTGATGAACGTCCCGCCGTCGACCGCTGCGCACTGTGACCACGGTTGCTCGTGACGGCGATCCGGTGCAGGCCTTCCGCGGCCTGCACCGGATCGGTGGGGCGGTCGCCGCCGTGTTGGCGGTCGCCGCGGCGGCGGTCCATGTCGCGATGGTCACGACGATGCCGAGCCCGGTCCACGTCGCGCTGCTCGCCACGGCCGTCGGTTGCCTCTGGTGCGGGGTCGGTCTCGCCAGATCACCCCACCTCACGAGGTGGGTCACGACGGCGGTCACCGAGGCGCTGATGCTGGGCGCCCATCTCGCCATGTCGGGTTCTCGTGGGGGGCACGTCGGGCACGGGATGACCATGCCGTCGGGGTCGTCGGGTTCGGCGCTGACGACGGCGTCGATGGCGATCGCGTCCGCCGGTCTCGCACTGGCGGTGGTTGCGATCTGGGCGCTCACCCCGACGGTGCGAGCGCCGGGAGCATTTGCAGCATCTCGTGCGAGCGCGACCCCGGGATCGCGGTGTACACGAGCAGGTAGTGGGACTGTGACGGGTCGATGAGGGTCTGGCAGGCGAGCTCGAGGGGGCCGAGCTGCGGGTGGACGAGGTGCTTCACCTCGAGGGGGCGGATCCCGACCTCGTGGCGCTCCCACACGGCACGGAACTCCTCGCTCTCGCCGAGCAGCAGGTCGGCCAGGTCCGCACCGCGCGACGGTCTCCCGCGGACGGCGATGTTCTCCCGCAGGCCGGAGGCGAACATCCGGGACAGGAACGCGTGGTCCTCCTCGGCGTAGAGGGCCCGCGTCGCCGGATCGGTGAACCAGCGGTAGCCCAGGCTCCGCGACGGCCCGGTGTACCGGGTGAGGTCACCGGTGAGAGCGACCCCGAGCGGGCTCTGCCGCAGGGTCTCTCCGAGTTCGGTGACGATCTCGGCCGGGGTGTCGTCGAGCCTGTCGAGGATCCGTAACAGTCCCGGGCCGATGTGGTCGCCGGACGCGCCCGTGGACGGCGGTCGGTGGCCGGCCAGTCGGAACAGGTGGTCGCGCTCGGCCATCGACAGGTGGAGCCCCTGGGCGATCGACGCCATCATCTGTTCCGACGGGTTCGGCCCGGTACCGCGCTCGAGCCGCGCGTAGTAGTCGGTCGACATGTGGCACATCGCCGCGACCTCCTCGCGCCGCAGACCGTCCGTCCGCCGGCGCGCACCCCGGGGGAGCCCGACGTCCTCCGGCTGCAACGCGACTCGGCGACGGCGGAGGAACTCGGCCAGTCCGGGGCGGTCGATCACGGTCGCACCTCGACGATCATGCCGACGATTCTCGCCGCAGCCGTCGAGGTGAGCCACGCCTTGTCGATCCACCCCTCGGCGCGACGCCTCGGTCAGGTGGGGTGGATCGGCGGGTCCTGGCTCCGAGATGCACCCGGGATCAGGGTGGGGGGACACGACCTCGAAGGAGCTCCCATGGCACGCACAGTCGACATCACCGTCCCCGACCTGACCGACCGTCGTGTCGTGCTGACCGGGGGAAGCGACGGCATCGGTCTCCACATCGCGGCCCGGCTCGCCGCCGCGGGAGCCGATCTCGTCCTGCCTGTCCGCAACCAGGAGAAGGGCCGTGCCGCCGTCGAGCGTATCCGTGCGCAGTCACCGGGCGCCCGGGTCGCGCTACGTGAACTGGACCTGTCCTCGCTGTCGTCGGTCGCTGCTCTCGCCTCGGCACTGCGTGAGGAGGGGATCCCCGTCGACGTGCTGCTCGACAACGCGGGGCTGATGACGCCGCCGTCACGACAGGAGACGGCCGACGGGTTCGAGGTGCAGTTCGGCACGAACCACCTCGGGCACGTCGCACTGATCGCCGGTCTGATGCCGCTGTTGCGAGCCGGTCGCGCGCGCGTCGTGTCGCAGATCAGCGTCGCCGCGAACCGGGGGTCCATCAACTGGGCCGACCTGAACTGGGAGCGGTCCTACGACGGGATGGCCGCCTACAGCCAGTCGAAGATCGCCATGGGCCTGTTCGCCGTCGAGCTCGGTCGTCGCAGTCAGGCGCAGGGCTGGGGGATCACGAGCGTCCTGGCGCATCCCGGCGTCGCGCCGACGAGCCTGCTGTCGGCGCGGCCCGAGGTGGGTCGCGACGACGACACGCGATCGGTGCGCCTGATCCGGTGGCTGTCAGCCCGCGGACTGGTCGTCGGCACCCCGCAGACGGCAGCGCTGCCGGCGCTGCTCGCCGCGACCGATCCCGACGCCGTCGACGGGACGCTCTACGGGCCGACCGGCCTGGGGCACCTCGGCGGCGTCCCGGGCACCCAGAAGCTGTACTCGCGTCTGGAGTCCACCGCCGACGCTGCACGCATCTGGGAGGAGTCGCAACGCCTCGTCGACGTCCGGTTCCCCACGTCCGCGGAGGCCTGACAACGCGCGAGGCGCGAATTCTCAGGTTTCGCTCATCTCCACGGGAAATACCTGGTGACGCTCGCTGTTGAACATGTGGTCCAGATCACACGCGCAGGAGGTTCGCGCCATGGCCGTCACGATGAGTTTTCACGCCCCGCATCTGCACCACAAGCAGCCGATGAGCGCCGCCCGGATGCGGCGCGCGCGGTTGCGACGGGCCGCGGTCTGGGGGCAGGTCGGATGGGCCGCGTTCATGCTGGGATCGGCCGCGCTGGCGCTGGGGCTGGCCGGTCTCGCGACCGGACTCACCGTCCCCGGGATCGTCGCGCTGGCGGTGTGGGTCGTGGCCTACGGCGTGGTGATCTACTCGATCCGTGCTCGCGCGATGGCCAAGGGTGACCGCACGCTGCAGGAGCACATCGCCCGCATCAAGCGGCAGCACTACCGGCAGTACTACCCGGCGACCTCGACCGCCACGTCGAGCCGGGAGCCGTACCGCAAGCCGTGCTCGCTGTTGACCCCCGGCGCCGACTGACGGTCCGTTCTGGTCGGTCAGGCCGAGATCGTCGCCGCGCCGGGCAGTCCGAAGCCCGCCAGCGCGCCCCCGATGGCGATCAGTCCACGCCCCGTCGTGACCCGGACCGGCGACGATGCCAATGCCGGCACGCTGACCGTCCCGGTCGCTCCGGTGGACAGGTTCACCCACGCCACGTTCGCGGGCACCTCGATCGGTCCGCCCGTGCACGAGGGTGTGGGTACGTGCGGCGGTGTGCAATACGGACCGAGGGACAGAGCGAGCACGCCGGGCGCCTCCCGGACGACGTGGATGGTCTCCAGCCCGAACGGATACGGATCGGAGAAGAACAACCACTGCGACGGGATGTCCACGGACACCTGCGGTACCGCGGTCGCGGGTGACGCCGCGGCGTGACCCGCCGCGGTCGTCGACGCGGCGATCGCGGCTGCGGTGGCGATCGTGCGGAGGGTCCCAGCAATTCCTCGGCGTGTTCTCATGATGACCTCCGGTCGTCCTGTTCATCCGTACGACCGGAGATCGTCGTCGTTCCCGCAGTCGTTACCGTTGCTACCCGTGTGTCGTCGGATCGACGACACCGGTGCCGGTCGCCACACCACGCTGGTCGACCGCATGAACGCGGTGTAACGCGAGTACTTCAGCGAGCCGCACCCGGCCCGCTCGACCGTGTTGGCGCCGTTGTCGAACCCGGATCTGCGCGTCGCGATCGAGGCGGTCGCCCACATCCCGCGATGACCGCCCGCGGCTCAGTGCCGGATCGCGCGGAACACGTCTACGGGGTGGGGGACACGGGACGATCCATCCCGGGCGGGGACCGCCACCGCCCGCAAGTAGGCGCGCACGGGGTCGCGCAACTCCGGGGTGAGGCGCGCCTGGACCGCGAAGTCCAGCACCTCGTCGGTGGTCGCGAGGAGGTCGACGAGCGCGTCGAGGGTGACCGCCTCCTCGAGGATGATCCCGACGTCGGCGAACGCCTCACCCACGTCGGCGCTGAACCACTGCCGGTGGTTCTCCTGCGGCGGCGCCAGCACGTCGACGAGGGCGTTCAGCGCCGCCTTGGGCGCGTTCAGGACCCACAGCTCCCCCCCGGGACGGAGCAGCGCG
The DNA here is from genome assembly GCF_024171725.1 of Williamsia serinedens. Classification (GTDB taxonomy): domain Bacteria; phylum Actinomycetota; class Actinomycetes; order Mycobacteriales; family Mycobacteriaceae; genus Williamsia_A; species Williamsia_A serinedens. The sequence continues at coordinate 651,982 of NZ_JAMTCG010000001.1, read as the reverse complement.
AGGGCCGCGCGCAAGGCGGTACCGACGTCGGCGACGTAGTACATCGAGTGCACGAACACGACGACGTCGAACATCTCGTCCAGCGAGACGTCCGCGAACGCCGCGACGTGGACCTCCGCGCTGACCTCCGGCGCGTCGAGCGACGACATCCGCTCGACGAACAGCGCGGCGCTGCCCTCCCACGGCTCGACGCCCACGTAGCGCACCGGACGGCCCGGCGCGGCGGCGACGAGGCCGGCGGCCAGCCGCGCGTCGAGCGAGCCGTCACCGCATCCGACCGACAGGATCGACAGTGGTCCGTCACCCATCCCCGCCAGACGCCCGGCCAGGTGACCTGCGATGAGGCCGCGTTGGTCCGACAGCAACTCGAAGGCGGCGTGGTCGCGCGCGTAGGTGGCGGGTTCCAGCGCGGGGAGTGCCACGGCACCCCGTCGAGCGGTCCGGAGGTCGTCCAGGAGATCGGCCGCGATCTCGGTCGGCGGGGGAGTGGCTAGGCTCGTCACCAGATCGAGTGAACCACGACACATCGATCACGGGGGTCGATACCGCATCCATGACGAATCGAGAACTGGTGTGAGCGCCGAGGACACAGCCGAGCGGAGTCTCGCGCACTGGAGCGAGGCGGGCCGGGCGGAGATGGAGGCGTTCTACGCCCTGGCCACCGAGGACTATCGGCAGCTGGCCGCGGCAGCGGACTGGCCACGACTGCTCGCCGACCACGCACACGACGGGTGGTCGCTGCTCGACGTGGCCTGCGGCAGCGGCAAGTTCCCCACCGCGTTGCGGCGCCACACGGACCTGTCCGTGGTGCCCGACGTCGCCTACGACCTCCTCGACCCGTCGGACTTCTCCGTCGCCGAGGCCAAGGCTGCGCTCGGTCCGCCGTTCGTGGCCCGCAACGAGCTCGTGACGACCCTGCAGGACCTGCCCGCGGAGTACGTCGGCTACGACGTCGTGTGGGCCACGCACGCGCTCTACGCGCTGCCCCCGGCCGACCTGGACGCCGCGGCGGAGCGTTTCGTCGCCGCACTGGCCCCCGGTGGCCTCGGTCTCGTCGCGCAGGCGGCCGCGGGGTCGCACTACCTCGCGTTCTACGACGCCTTCCGTGCCGGGATCCACGATGCGACGCCGTACACGACCGCGGAACAGGTGCGCGACGCGCTGGGTCGCGCAGGCGCCGACGTCCGCGACCAGCGCATCACCTACACCACGAGCACGTCTGATCGCGGTGTGGCCGAGGGGTTCCTGCAACGCTGCGCCTTCGACGACACCGTGTCGCTGGAGGAGATGGAGGCGGCGCCCGTGCTGGGCGACTACCTCGCCTCCTGTCGCGACACGTCCGGTTCCTACACCTTCTCCCACGAGGCGGCCCTGCTGTGGCTCTGAGCGACCCGACGACGAATGACCGACTGCCCGAGCAGAACCGCGGCGGCGGTATCGACCAGGACTGGGCCGGCGACGACCAGGACTGGTGGGACTGGTACGTGACGTTGGCCGCCAACGACGCGGTGCCGGCCGACCTCGTCGACGGTCCGGGTCTGCCGGACGTCGCCCCGGCGAGCGACGAGCAGGTCGAGCGTGAGCTCGCCGAGCCCTACGACCTCGATCCGACCGTGGTGGAGGCATTCGCCCGCGACGCGTTCGTCCGCCTGCCGGGTGTCCTCTCACCGGCCGTGGTGCGCCGGCTCGCCGAGCGCCTCGAGGAGCTGCTGCACGCGGAGCACGGAGACGACGTCGCGGGCAGATTCACGGCGCTGGAACAGATGTGGCTCCACGACGACCTCATGCGTGCCGTCGCCCTGTCGCCGCGGATCGGGGGGCTGGCGGCCGCACTGCTCGGCGAGCCCGCCGTCCGGCTCTACCACGACAACGCCCTGTCGAAGGAGCCCGGCTGCGGCCGTACGCCCTGGCACCACGACGCCGAGCACTTCCCGCTGCAGACCACCCAGGCGGTCACGGCGTGGATCCCCATGTCGGCCATCCCCGGTCGGATGGGTCCGTTGTCGTTCGCCCGGGGTCGAGACGTGCTGGCCGAGGTGTCCGACCTGGAGTTCGACAAGGTCGGTACGTCCTACGACGAGGCCGTCGCACGGCGGTTCGTCGAACGGGAGGTCGCGGTCGAGGCCGGGCCGTTCGCGGTGGGTGACGTGTCGTTCCACTCCGCGCTGTGTTTCCACACCGCGGGGCCCAACCTCACGACCCAGCCGCGTCGCGCGCTGGCCACCACCTACTTCGCCGACGGTGCGCGCGTTGTCGATTCACCCACCCTCATCAGCGGAACATGGCGGGAGTTCCTCCCGGGGATCGAACCCGGTGGTCTCGCGGTCTCCGACCTCAACCCGGTGGTCGGCCGCTCCGCATGAGGTCCGCCGACGATCAGTCGTCGGCGGGCACGGTGGCGGTGAAGGCGACGGTGACCTCGTCGACCACCTTCATCGCGCCGAGCAGTTGCGAGTAGGGCTTGACGTCGAAATCCGTCTGCCGCACCACCGATTCCGTCGACAGCCGTCGTGTCGCGCCGTCCTCCTCGACCGTGAGCTCGACGGTGTGGTCACGGGTCACCCCGTGGATCTCGAGAGTCCCGCGCAGGCGCATGCCGGATCCCGTGGTGTCGATCGTGTCGGCGCGGAACACGATGCGCGGGTGGCGCTTCGCATCGAGCGTCTTGAGTGCGTTGGACCGCGCGACGGCCTTCTCCGGGCCCAGCAGCGGGGTGACACCACCCTCTCCGTGCACGACGTCGAGCGAGTCCACCTCGGCCGTGAGCTCGACCGAGGTCGGGCGATCATCGTCCCCGCGGACGTCAGCGCGCCAGCGGGTGACCTCGATCGTCAGACGGTGACCCATCGTGGCGGCCTTGCCGGTCACGTCGGTACGGATCTCGAGCACTGCGTCGTCGGTCGGTGTGAGAGTCCAGCGCGGATCGGCCATGCCGCCACGCTACGTGCGCGGCCGGTGTGAGCGGCGTCCGCCCGCGCCGGGGTCACTCCGACAGCAGTGGGCGCAGGTCGGCCAGCAGCTGATCGAGGTGTCGGCGGACGAGGGCGGCGAGGTCGGTGTCGTCGTCCGTCCGCGCCCACTCGGCGAACCCGCGGTAGTACGCGCGCGTGCCGATGTCGGCGAGAACGCCTGCGACGCCGTCGTCCACACGTTCGGCGAGCGCGGCGGCCAGTGCGGCGCTGATCGCGGACCGCTTGAACGCCGCGCGTTCCTGGAGTTCCGCACTGGTCGCCGTGATCGCCTCGGCACGTCGGCCGATCTCCCGCTGTTCGGGAACGTGATCCTCGGCGAGTGCGTCGAGCCCGGTCCGCAGCGCGTCGATCGGATGCGCCCCGGCCGGTGCGCCCCGGACCGCGGCGTCCGCGGTGGCGACCGACGCGGCCTGCCCCTGGAACAGGATCTCGCGCTTGTCGGCGAACTGTCGGAACAAGGTCGTCTTCGTCAGGCTCGCGCGCTCGGCGATCTGGGCCGCGGTGGTCGCGTCGTAGCCCTGCTCGGCGAAGAGGTCCAGCGCAGCGTGCAGCAGCCTGCCGCGCGCGTCGGGTTCCCACCGTGCCATGGCCGTCAGCCTACGTGATGACACTCGGTCACATCAGCGTGTACGCTCGATGTTACCGAGTCACATCACGTGTTCGGATCTCGTCGCGGAGTGTCCGGCGAATCGACCAGGAGGAATCACCATGCGCGTGTTCATCACCGGGGCATCGGGGTGGATCGGGACCGCTCTGACGCGGGACCTCGTCGCGTCCGGACACGAGGTCGTCGGCCTCGCCCGCTCGGAGGCGTCCGCCGAGCGGATCGCCGCGCTCGGCGGGACCGCCGTCCGCGGGGACATGGGCGACCACGATCTGATCGTCGCCGAGGCGGGGCGCGCCGATGCGACCGCCCATCTCGCGTTCACGCTCGACTTCTCCGAGTTCGACGAGGTGGTCGACAACGAGGTGCGACTGCTCGGTGCGATCGGTGACGCGCTCCAGGGCTCGGGGAAGGCGTTCTTCGCCTCGTCCGGTACGCCGACCAACCTCGGATCGCTGTCGACCGAGCGTGATCCGCTGGACCCCGACGGGCCCGCCGGCGCGCGGGCGAAGACAGCGGATGCCGTTCTGGCCCTGTCGGATCGCGGGATCCGATCCGGTCTCGTCCGGATGCCCAGGACCGTGCACGGGCAGGGTGACCGCAACGGTCTCATCACCGCCCTCGTCGGACTCGATCGTCAGCTGGGTGTCGCCGCCTACGTCGGCGACGGCAGCAACCGGTGGCCGGCGGTCCACGTCCTCGATGCGGCGCACCTGTTCCGACTGGCGCTCGAGAACGCCCCCGCGCGAGCGGTTCTGCACGCGGTCGCCGAAGGGGGTGTCGCGATGGGCGACGTCGCGTCGGTGATCGCCCGCAAGACCGGGCTCCCGCTGTCCGATGTCGACCCTGCCGAACTCGGGGTGTTCGGTGCGCTGCTGGGTGGTGACCAACCGGCGTCGAGTGCACTGACGCGCGAGCAGATGGGCTGGGAGCCCACCGGTCCGTCGTTGCTGGACGATCTCGACGCCGGTCATTACACGTCGTGAGTCGGGTCCCGGTGGCGCCTCTGTCGCAGGGTGGGACCGTCGATCCCCCGATGACGACTCCCTGGTCGCAGTACGGGGCCATGCGCACGGTGGGGACATGACCACCTCACCTGACCCCACCACATCCACCACGACAGCACTCGTCACCGGCGGGAGCCGCGGACTGGGGCGAGCCACCGCGCTCGCCCTGGCCGATGCCGGTGTCGACGTCGTCGTCACCTACCGGAACGGCGCAGGCGACGCCGACGCCGTCGTCGGCGAGATCGGGGCCCGAGGCCGGCGGGGGACCGCGCTGCGGCTCGACACGACCGACATGAGCTCGTTCCCGGCGTTCCGAGATGCGGTGCGTGACCGACTTCCCGACGGGCGATTCGACATCCTCGTCAACAACGCGGGCACGGCGCTGTACAGCCAGCTCAGCGAGGTCACCGAGGACGAGGTCGATCAGGTGCTTGCAGTGCACCTCAAGGGGCCGCTGTTCCTCACGCAGACCCTGGAACCGCTTCTGCGTGACGGCGGTCGGATCATCAACGTCTCGACTGCGCTCACCCGTATGGCCTTTCCGCGATCGGGTCCGTATGCCGCGGCGAAGGGGGCGCTCGAGGTCCTCACGCGCTACCAGGCTCTCGAGTACGGCGAGCGGGGGATCACCGCGAACGTGGTGGCGGCGGGTGCGGTGCCCACCGATTTCGGTGGCGGCCATCTCCGTTCGGATCCGGGCCTGCAGCAGGTGATGATCGACTCCGCCGCTCTGCGGCGACTGGCCACTCCCGAGGACATCGGTTCGGCCATCGTCGGACTCGCGACCGCGTCGGGGTCGTGGATCACCGGTCAGCGGATCGAGGCGTCGGGAGGCGTGCGTCTCTGACCTTTGTGCGGGCGGTTGGGGTCGCTCAGTCGACCTCGGCGAGAAGGCGGCGGAGGTTGTCCACGGCACCGGTCATGTGGCGGACGATGGTGCGCAGCACGCCGATCTGGGCAGGTGTGGGCGCACCGGTGAGGCCGGTCTTCACGCTGTTCAGTCGGGCATCCTCCAGCCACGACGCGATCCTCGGTTCTCCCGCCCACCGGATGGTGCTCTCGGTGTTGACGAGTGTCGTTCGCAGCCAGTCGATGTCGGCGTCCGGGGACGGGATCACCGCGCAGAGGACGTTCTTCTCGGCCTCGTCGGTGTACACCGCCTCGACATGCGCCACCATGGCGGCGCTGAACACCTGCTGACAGGTCCGGACGCTCTGCAGGGTGATGCGGTCGCCGTCGAACACGGGTTCCGGGGACCGTCGCCGGAATCCGTCTGCAGTGCAATCGACGTGCACCACGTCGCGGGACGTGGGGATCGACCCGTCGTCCAACTCGATGGCGTCGAGACCGACGGCGCGGACGCGACCCGAGCGCACGACGCCGGAGATGGTGCGCAGTTGTTCCAGCTCGGCCTTCGTCACCGTGGCACAGCGGTACATGGTCGGTGTGACGTCGGGATCCAGTCGGAGCAACTGGCCGGTCTCCTCGAGCCGACGGAAGAGGTCGGGCACCGACGTCGCCAGCGCGGAGGCCTCCAGTTGCAGCGCGTACCCGCCGACGGTGCTCTCGAAGCTGTCCTCCACGGGCTGGATGTTGCGTCGGTCGAGGAACCAGGAGTCGCGCGGCATGATCCATCGGATCGAGTCCGGGTCGATGCCGGCGTCGAGCAACCAGAGACAGGCGTCGATCCCGGTCTTGCCCGCTCCGATCACGACGTACTGCGCGTCGTCACGGACCACGTCGGGCAGCGCGTTCGGGGCGACGCACACGGCCCCGTCGGCCACGTCGTACGACGGTGGGCGCATCGAGGGCACGGTGACCTCGCTGTGCGCCGCGTCGACCGTCTTCGCCGCTCGGATCCGTTGCCGCGCACCGCCGGCGCGAGGCACCACGTCCGATCCGTCGAACTCGTGCTCGGGGAGCCAGTGCACTCGGCCGGTGGGGAGAAATCGCTCCTGCATCACCCGGTCGAAATAGGCGACGACCTCGGCGCCGGAGGCGAGTCCCTGCAGTCCGGCGTTGCCGCCCTCGGTGTCGAGGCGGCCCACACCGAGCGCCAGTGAGTTCACGCCGTAGAACGCCGACGGCTGATGCAGTCGGACGAACGGGTAGGCCCGGTTCCAGTGCCCGCCCGGTCGGCTGTACCTGTCGACGAGGGCGACGGTCGCCGTCGTCTCGGCGAGGAGGGTGTCGACGAACGCCATCCCGACGGCGCCCGCGCCGACGACCAGATAGTCGACCTCGATGTCGTCGTCGCGCTCCATTGCATCGACTATGCCACGCGTGAGGTGAGCCACACCGGCTCCGCCGAAGATCAGTCCAGCGTTCGGCTCCAGGAGCGGATCTCGTCGACGAAGGAGGTGGGTTGTTCCAGGGCGGCGAAATGTCCGCCGCGGCTCAGCTCGTTCCAGTAGGTCAGCGAGGGGTAGTGCTTGCGGGCCCAGCGTTCCGACGTCCTGTTGATCTCCTTCGGGAACATCGAGATGCCCACGGGCACGCCGATGTCCGACTGCCAGGACGACCGCGGCGCCTCCCAGTAGAGACGTGCCGACGACGCTCCGGTCGCTGGGAGCCAGTACATCATCACGGCGTCGAGCATCTGGTCGGGCGTGAGGATGCTCGTCGGGTCGCCGTCGTGGTCGGTCCAGTCCCAGAACTTCTCGACGATCCAGGCCGCCAGGCCGACGGGGGAGTCGACGAGCGAGTAGCCGATGGTCTGTGGACGGGTCGACTGTTCTTTCATGTAGCCGGTCTTCTCGCGCCGGTGCCGTCGCAGATGGGCGATGATCTCCTGCTCCGCCTCGGTGGGCTCGTCGTCGCGGTCCGGTTGCGCCAACGGCATGTTGAGATGGATCCCGGTCAAGTGCTCGGTGTCCACCGCGCCGAGCGCGCTGGTGACGATCGATCCCCAGTCGCCGCCCTGGGCGGCGTACCGCTCGTACCCGAGCGTCGCCATGAGTTCTGCCCAGGCCCTCGCGATTCGACCGACTCCCCACCCGGTGGACGTCGGCTTGTCGCTGAAACCGAAGCCCGGCAACGTCGGCAGCACGAGGTGGAACGCCGGCTGGTCGGCAGCCGGGGCGGTCAAGGGCTCGATGACGTCGAGGAACTCCAGCACCGACCCCGGCCACCCGTGCGTCATCAGCAACGGCGTCGCGTCGGGACGCTGCGATCGGACGTGGATGACGTGGACCGCGAGCGCGTCGTCCCCGCCACCCCGGACGGTGACGCGGAACTGGGGGAGCTCGTTCAGTCGACGCTCGATGCGACGCCAGTCGTACCCATGCAGCCAGTGGTCGACCAGTCGCCGTAGGAAGGCCTCGGGCACACCCTGGCTGGTGTCGTCGACCGTTTCGGGCTCGGCCCACCGGGTGCGTCCCAATCGGTCGGCCAGGTCGTCGAGATCGGCCTGGGGTACGTCGATGCGAAACGGGGTCACGGCGTCGTCGAGAGCGCTCATCACCTCAGTGTGCGCGCGACAGCCGCCCGCCGATCGTTCAGCGTCCTCTCAGCGTGGCCGTGCGACCCTCCCCGGCATGACGTCCGCCGATCGCAACGCCACCGGTTCCGCCACGCCCAGCCGATCAACCGGCGAATGGCTCCGGGTCCCCGAGGTCACGGTCCTGTTCTGGGTCATCAAGGTGCTCACCACCGGCATGGGGGAGACGCTGTCGGACTTCCTGGGGACCCATCTCCCAGAGGTCCTGGCGGGTGCCCTCATCCTTGCTGCGTTCCTCGCCGCGTTTGCCATCCTGTTCCGCGCCGGCGCGTTCCGTGAGTGGAGATATTGGCTCGCGGTGAGCATGGTCAGTGTGTTCGGCACTGTCGTCGCCGACGTCATCCATGCCGTCGGCGTCCCGTACATCGCCTCGAGCATCGCGTTCGGGGTCGCTGTCGCGGGCATCCTGGTTCTCTGGCATCGCGACACCGGCACCCTCGACGTCCACGCCATCGTCACCCGCCGCTCGGAGCTCTGGTACTGGGCAACCGTGTGCGCGACGTTCGCGCTGGGCACCGCTCTGGGCGACTGGACCGCGGCGTCGCTCGGCCTGGGCTACCTGGCGTCGACGATCCTCTTCGCCGTCGCGATCTGCATACCGCTGGTCGCATGGCGACTCGGGATGAACGCTGTCGCGGCGTTCTGGGCGGCGTACGTCCTCACCCGACCGCTCGGTGCGTCGGGTGCCGATTGGCTCGCCGACACCAAACACGGAGGTCTGGGATGGGGTACCGGTCCGGTGACCGCCGGCTGGATCGTCGCGATCGTCCTGCTGACGGCAGTTCTCACCCGCCAGGACCGACACCGCGAACACGTCTAGGCCCGACCCCGTGCTCGTCGTTCGTTCACGACGTACAGGGTTCCAGCCCGTAGCGCGACTGCAGGGCCTCGATGTGGTGCCGCGTCTCGTACAGCTCCAGACGCCGCTGCTTCGCGTCGTCGACGAGTCGTTGACGTCGGCGGGCGAGAGGATCAGCCGCGGACGCCTCGAGCGCTTCGACCTGCTGCGCGAGTTGCGTGGCCAACGCCTCCAGATGACCGACGAATGCGATCGCCTGGGCACGGCTGGGATCGGCTGGGGGGTCGGTCTCCGCGTCGGACACCAGCCGACGGTAACGCCGTGCGTGCGGTTCTGCGCCCGAGTCCGGTGTGATCCGTGTGATCGACACCGGCGCGCCGACTCGGCCCTGCGCTCGCGGACGTTCGTGGTCGTCGGCGATCGTGGCGACGACGGCCCGCGTGATCGGACGGGTCACGAGGTGCGTGCCGGTTGCCTCACTGCATCGGGGCGATACGCACGAGAGTGAGCATCATGGCGTAGCGCCTCAACCATGCGGCGCGGCCGTCCGGCACCGCGCGCGACTCGGTCTTCCATGTGGCCGCGATGTCTCTCTTGAACCCGTCACGCGGCTGCTGCGCGAGAACCGCGTCGACGAAGTCTTTCCGCAGCTCGTCCAGTCGTAATCCCAGGAGATCGAGGACGGCGCCTGCCCCCACGAAGCCACCCTCGCCAGACAGGTCGTCGTACCCGCCGACGGTGACATGTCCCGACACCTCGGCTCCGATGCGTCGCGCACGCTCCGGCGAGACGTCGTGCGCCACCGCGAAGGCCTCGGCCCTCTCGCCGCCCGCGACAGCGAAGCACCGTCCGCCAGGCGCCGGGTCGCCGAGGTGCAGGTCGTGCAGCATCGAGGCGACGAACACCGCCTCGTCGTCGATCGAGATGCCGTCCAGGCGCGCCAATGCGGTGCCGAACAGGAACACGCGATAGGAGTGGTTCACGAGGAAGGAGGGGATGGACTCATGTGCCATCTCCTGGGCATCGCGGGCGAGTCGCGAATCAGGCAGGCGGAGGGTGTCGAGATCGAAACCCCCGTGACCGCGCCGTCCAAGGACCAACCGCGCGCGCAGACCGGGATACTTCAGCACGGTCTGCACCAGTGGCGTGAACAGTGCGCGCTTCTGGGCGCTGGTCAGCACCCCACCGGTCTGGATGGCCCAGGAGTAGTCGATTCCCGCGGGTGCCGGCATGACGGAGCCTTCCTCGATCAGCAGTCACAGCTGACGGGCCCACGCATGACCTCGGGCGTCCGCGGCGGGCTCGGCGGTGCTGCCGACTATGCCGTCTGCACCGGGCTGCTGTCGACCGCCGAGTACCTCGGCGCAGGGAGTGGCAAGTCTGCGGCGCGACAGGCGGCGCTGTGCACGTAGCGATCAGGTCGCACGACGAGGAACCGCACCCTGCGTTCCCGCATCCAGTCCCAGAGCTCGCCGACGGGGTCGCCGAGTTCTCCGTCCGCGACGACAGACGTCCCGGGGCGGATGGTGACCAGCCGGGGCTCGAACGTCTTCCAGGCGGCGAGGATGTGGCGGGGGATCTCGGTGGACGGGTTGCGACCGAGTCCGAGGATCGCCCAACCCGGTCCGAGGGCTTCGTCGATGCGGTGTTGCACGATCCCCGGGGAGGCGACTGTCGCCGCCTTCAGCAGGTGCCCGACAGCGGGGCTGCGGTCTCGGCCGGCGTCGGTGAAACCCGGGCTCAGCCTGGGTGGGCGGGCCATTCGTCCCACGAGGAGTCGCCCCGGGCTCGTCGGGGCAAGTGCCCGGACCGAGATGTCGCGAGCGCGGGCCACGATTCGGTTGGGCGGCATGACCATTCGGCCGAACATCTCTGCACGCCGCAGCATGGCGTCGTGATGGGCTTCGCGTTCGGTCTGATAGGTGTCGAGAAGCGCCGGGTCTGCGCGGCCGGCGACGACGTCCGAAAGCTTCCACATGACGTTCGCGACATCACGGAGAGCACCGGAGATGCCTTGTCCGGCGAACGGCGGCATGACGTGCGCGGCGTCACCGGCGAGAAGTACCCGTCCGATGCGCCAGCGCGCAGCCTTGCGAACGTGGAAGGTGTAGGTCCAGGTGCGCTTGATGTCGATGTCGTCGGGACTGATCCCCTCCGCCCGCAGCATCGACCAGATCGTCTCGTCGGAGAGCATCTGCTCGACGGTCTCGCCCTCGTTGATCCGCCACTCCCAGCGGAAGTGACCACCGGGACACGGGCAGCGCACGCCGGGGCGTTCCGGGTTGCAGAGGAAGTCGAAGTGCGGATCGAACGGCAACGGTCGCTTCACTTCTGCCTGGATGTCCATCCACTGTTCGGAGTAGGAGGAGCCGGCGAAAGTGCCGCCGACGGCCTTGCGTGTCGGACTGCTCCCACCGTCGCACGCCATCACATACCGAGCGCGGATGCGTCGTGTCGCGCGTTGTCGTCGGGTGGGGACGATGTCGACGGTGACCCCGTCGCTGTCCTGGTCGACGAGGCGCCCCTCGTGCCCCGTGATGACCTCCACGTCGTCGTAGCGCGAGACGCCTCCGCGTAGCGTGCCCTCCAACCAGGGTTGGTAGAAGAAGTTCGCCAGGGGGTCACCGCATTCGTCGGTCGGTGCGGTCGGCGTCGACAGGAACGGTCGACCGTCGACGCCGATGAACCGGGCAGTGACACCCATGTGCATACGCGCGGTGATCTCGTCGTAGAGCCCGATGGCACGGACGACACGCAGCGCCTGGTCGTCCATCGCGATGGCTCGCTGGCGGGGGTACACGTCCGTGTCTCGTTCGATCACCACGGCGCGCAGTCCGAACTGGCCCGCGAAGTTCGCGGCCGTCGCACCCGCCGGACCGAAACCGATGATCGCGAGATCAACGGTGTCCTCGCATGCCGGGCTTACGGGGTTGTCGATGGTCACTGCGCGCTCCTGTCCTACGGGGTCGCCGACGGGCTGAGCACGCCATCGCGGGGCCCGGGGCTGGTGTAGGTTCTCATCATAAGTGAACGAATCGTCACTTATTGCGTCATCTGGGTCAAGCACGGAGACCCGTCGACGACGCGACACCGCACGCTCTGCCCCACGAGTAAGGGGAACGACGGCTGATGACCGACTGGCTCCACGCCGCTGAGGCGGTGGTTTCCTCGCCGTGGCTGTACGTCATCCTGGTCGGTGTCTCGTTCGTGGACTCGTTCCTGCCCGCGATTCCGAGTGAGCCCGTCGTGGTCGCGGCGGGCGTCCGCAGTAGCGGTGCTCACGTGGACCGTGTTCGTCGTCATGACGGGTATCCAGCCGGGTATGCGCTGCAGGACAACGCGTTCGCGGCATTCGTTGCAGGCCTCGTCGCCGCCGTTGTCGTCACGGCGGTGCTCCGGCTCTCGCGTCGCCTGACGGCCGGCGGAGCGACCGGATAGTTGCCCGCGGCGCGAACCGAGCCGGCCGCGTGGGTGACCTCAGCTGTCGATGGTGAGTACGACGCGTCCGCCGGGTCGGCCGTTCTCGATCAGTTCATGGGCGGCGGCGATCTCCTCGAGGGGGAACTCGCGGATGGGGCCGACAAGCTGAGGACTGTCGGCCGCTGCCGCCGAGAGTTCCTGCGCTGCCGCGTTCTTCGCAGCTGCGGGGAAGTCGTCGCTACCGAGCAGTCGGATCGACACGTTGGCGAACAGCAGGGGCCACAGTGGGATGGTGGGACGTGCGTCAGGGCTGCCGTAGGCCGCGATCACGGCATCGTCAGCCACGATCCGAGAGTCGAGGTCCACGTTGGCCGACAGTGCGACCTCGATGATCCTGTTCACGCCCGCGGGTGCGGCCTCGTGGACCCGTTCCTCCACTCCGGCTGCAGTGGAGACCACGACGTCGGCGATTCCCGGCCCGACGCGGTCGATGTCGGTGTCTCTGCGGACGGTGCCGATCACGGTCGCGCCACCTCGTCGCGCGAGCTGCGCCGCCAGGGATCCGACAGCGCCGAGGACGCCATGGACCAGCACGACGGCACCGTCGACCGGGCCGTCGGCGAACACGGCGCGATGCGCGGTGATGCCAGGGATGCCCAGGCAGGCGCCCACCGCGTTGGAGACGGCATCGGGGAGTTCGATCGCGCGGTCGTCGGGGACCACCGTGGACTGTGCCGCTGTGCCGAAGTCGCGGTAGGACTGGGCGCCATGAACCCACACCCGGCGGCCCACCCGCGCGGGGTCCACGCCCGGGCCCACGGCTTCTATGAATCCGGCTCCATCGCTGTGCGGCACGATCCGGTCGAACGCCATCGGAGCACCCAGCCATGCCTGCCGCTTCTTGACATCGCCCGGGTTGATGCCCGAGTGGGTGAGCCGCACACGCACCTCGCCGTCACTGGGGGTTCGCTCGTCGAGATCGCCCAGCTGCAACACCTCCGCGGCCGGGCCCTGACTCTCGTAGAACGCCGCACGCATGTGGTCACCTTTGCAGTCGGCGTCGATGGTGGTTCGTTCGAGCCACATCCAAACTACTTTCCATGGAATGTATTCGCGACCCGGGTCGTGGTCGGGCGCCGGGCCGATGTGACGCCGGCCGTTCAGTCGGCGGCTGCCGGTGACGGACTGGTAGTCGTCGGCGGGGCGGCGAGCTCGGGGTAGAGCGCTTCGACGGGGCTCGCGAGTGCGGCTTTCACCGAGGCGGTGAGGTCGTCACCGATCACCTCGTAGCCGCCGGCGAGAAGGGTGTCGTAGACGGCCGCCACGAGGTCTTCGGGGCGAAGTTTCGGTCCCGGGGCGCCCGCGGCCATGGGGGTGTCGACGTACCCCATGTGGACACCGACGACATGCACGCCTGTCGTCGAGAATTCGAGTCGCAGCGCGTTGGTCGCCGACCAGAGAGCGGCCTTGGAGGCGCTGTAGGCACCGCCGAAGGCGTACCAGCTGGCCACAGAGTGCACGTCGACGAGTGCGGCGTTCTGCGCGGAGTTCAGTGTCGAGGCGAAGGCGCGCGCCAGCAGCACCGGGGCGAAGAAGTTCGTCTCCATCGTGGCGCGCAGGTCAGCCTCCTCGAGGTCGAGCAGGCTTGCCGTCGGTGGCAGTGTTCCCGCGTTGTTGATCAGGATCGTGGTGTCGGCCGCCCTGGCGACAGCGTCGGCGCGGGAGCGCGTGTTTGTGACGTCGAGTGCGATCGGCACGATGCGGTCGTCACCCCAGTCGCGCGGTCGCCGGGCTGCGGCATAGACCTTGCGCGCGCCGCGGGCGAGGGCCTGCCGGACGAAGTGTTCGCCGAGGCCGCCGTTGGCGCCGGTCACGAGGACGACGGCGTCGTCGATGGTGGGCATGTGTGACTCCTTCTGTGGGGATGGTGGGACGTCGCCGCCTGATCGCGACGGCGGGGGTGACTCAGCTCGTCAGGAACAGCAGGACGTCGGACACGAATTCGCGGTGAGCCTGGAAGATCCCCCCATGGCCGGCGTCGCCGTAGATGTGCAGCACCGCATCGGGAAGTCGTCGGGCGAGATCGTGGGAGTTGCTGGTGGGCACCATCCGGTCGTCGTCGCCGTTGACGACGAGCGCCGGGCGGGTGATGGTGCTCAGATCCGCCGGGGTGCTCGTGCCCCAGGTGTGGATCGCGCGGAGCTGGGCCCGAAACGTTCTCAGCGACACGGCTTTGTCGCGCTGGGTCGATCTCTCCTCGAGCCGCGCGATGAATTCTCGTCCCGCCGCCTTGCCGTTGTCGGTGCGGGTGAAGAACAGGTTCTGCTTGGGGTCTTTGCCCGTCAGCAGGGCGGTGATGCTGTCGGCGATCGTGATCCGGGTGACTCTGTCGATGCCGGTCCCGCCGGCGGGACCTGTCCCGGCGAGGACGATCCTGGCGACGAGCTCGGGCCGACGCTCGGCGATGACCTGCACGAGGAAGCCTCCGAGGGAGAAGCCCAGGAGATGCACCTTCATGAGGCCCAGTGCCTCGATGAATGCGATCGCGTCGTCGGCCATCGCCTCGATGCTCGTCGGGGTGCGGCCGGCAGACGCGCCGACGCCGCGGTTGTCGAACGTGATCACGTGGTGGAACGCGGCGATCCCGTCGACGACGCGGGGATCCCAGTTGTCCAGGTTCGCGCCGAGGTGGTTCAGGAACACCACGGGGACGCCGCCTGTCGGGCCGTACTCGCGGTACACGAACGGCGTGCCACCGACGGTGACCGTCTGTGTCGGGACCGTGGCCCACGAGACGTCGGCACCTCCCGGTGTGAATCCGCGTCCGGTGTCGGTGTGCGTCACAGCTGCCTCCTCGGCATGGAAACTGATCGGTGTACCGAGGACGGTAGCGGGCTCGGCCCGCCTTGTAAACTGATCGGTTTTCGGGCACGCTGGGCACACGGTGACGACACGACAGATCGGTGGGTGAGATGACGACGACGCGGGAGGCGGCGGCGCAGACTGCCGGGCGTCCGAGTCCGCGCGACCGTATCCTCGCGGCTGCGGCGACGCTGTTCTACGTCGAGGGCATCAACGCGACCGGTGTCGAGTTGATCGCGGATACGGCCGAGGTGTCGAAACGCACTCTGTACAAGTACTTCCCGAGCAAGACCGAACTGGTGAAGCAGTACCTCGTCTTCTTGTTGGATGGCGTCTCCGACCCTCGGTCGGGCGGCGGTGACGACCCTCGCGAGCGGCTGCTCGCACTGTTCACGGTGAAGGGCCGTCGCGATGGCCCGTTGCGGGGCTGCCCGTTTCACAATGCCGCAGTCGAGGCGGCGTCAGCGATGCCCGAGGTCGCGGAGTTCGTCCACGTCCAGAAGCGGGCATTCGCCGAGGCGATCATCGACCTGTGCCGCGACTGCGGGGTGGAGGAGCCGAGCCTCCTCGGTCGCCAGATCGCTCTGATCTACGAAGGCGCCGCAGCACTGTCCACGTCGTTGGACGACGACGACCCGTGGACCCTGGCCAAGACGACCGTCGAGATGCTCCTCGACCAGGCGTGAATTCGGACGGTGTCGCCTCGGCCGTCCGGTGTCACGTGTTGTCGCGGGGCTCGAACCGTGGCCGCGAGGTGCGCTGTGCCAGTAGGTGGATCCCGTAGAGCGCGGCCGTGATGACGAGTGCAACCAGGATCCCGACAACAGGGAACCACAGGCCGATGGGAGCCCATTCGCGGTCCCAGAGGCCCTCTGTCAGGGGAGTGGTGGTCGCTCCCGCGTCCGATCCCTCCTCGGTTCGCACGAGTACGGCCGGTCGTCGCTCGTCGGTCAGCCACAGAGTGGCGATGGCGACGCAGATACCTGTGGCGGTCGCAGCCGATGCGAGCGTGAGCCACGTCGCCCACGGGCCCGACCTTAATGTGAGCAGGGCCCAGACGAGCGTCCCCACGGCCGTGGCGACGACAATCCCCGTGGCGGGCAACAGGAGTAGGCCCGGCCACCACTGTGGTCCTGCGACCACATTCAGAGGGCCGGTGAACACAAGGCCCGTGCTCCCGGGTGGCGTGGGTGGGGGGTCGGCGATCACGACAAGTCGGCGGGTGGCGTAGCGCCACCCGACCGCCCCGAGTACACCGACAGTCACCCCGGTGACGACGAGGATGCCGACCAGTGTGCGCAGCGTGAGCCTCACGCTGAGGAACGTTTCGAACATCCACGGGAGTGCGCCCGAACTCGGTACTGAGACCCCAAATCGGGAACGTGGCCACCACCATCGCGAGGTCTCACGCCCAGCCGCAAGTGTGTGTCGGCCCGCGAGCACTCGGAGATCCCAGCTTCGGCGAGCACCAGCATTCCTGCACACTAGTACGGGCTCGGTGCTGCCGAGACTGTCGAGGGAGGGTGATTGTGCGTGATGCGGCGCTTCGGCGGGGCCGCGGGATGAATCGAGACCGCTCGACGCCCGTGCACGTAGCAAAGGACACTGCGACGCAACATATCTCAGTTAGTTCAACTCGTCCCAGTTCACTGGTACTGAGACGTGTCAGGTTGAGACTGACAGATCCTCGCGGGTCAGCGGGCGGTTGAAAGGCTCGTCAGAACCAGAGGGGTGGTCCTACTGTTCGGTCTTCGGGTGGGGTGACATCGATGCGGTTCTCGGTGCCCAGAACGTAGATTGCCGGGAGAGTGGCGGCGATGGTGGCGAAGTGGGGGTCGATGTCATCGGCGATGCACCAGGCGCGGTCGGCGGGCCAGGTGAACGCCGGATCCGGGAGCTCGGATCGTGGTGACGCCCTCGGGCTGTGGGTCTCCCAGGAGAATAGGTCCGAGTCGCCGGTGAACAGGTGGTAGCGGCGAACGACGCCGAACCGGTCGTCCTTGAGCAACACCTGAGCGGCGCCGGCGGTGTCGTACGAGCCCGGCCAGCCGTCCCAGATGAGGAAGTACAGATTGTCGGGGGTGGCTGTGTGGGTGGCGAGGTGTTCGACGGCGACCGCGAGTTGCCAGAGCTCGGTCGGTCCTGGCCCGTCTGGGGTGAAGTCGACGTCGCTGTGCTTTTCGCCGGGGAAGGCTGGGTCGCGGATGAAGCGCAGTCGAGCGTAGGCCTCAAAGCCCGTCGACCCGCTAGTGACGAGGTCGAACCAGTCGCAATCCGAGGCCAGCAGCCAGTCTGCTGCTGTCTTGTCCGGGCAGGGGTGCACGCTCACGTGCCGAGGTTGTCATCTCCGGCGCTGTGCTGTCGCCACATTCCGGGTCGCGGTGTCAGCGGGAGGCGGGGCCACCGAAGTAAAGCCGAACTCGAACGGTGTGCTCGACGGTTCTGTTGTCGTGGGGGAGGCTGCCGGTGACACTGACGTCGCCGGTGGAGACGGCTCCAACGCGGCCGGCCTCTTCGCGCACGGCCTTCTCGATGCGCTCGCTGAGTTCAGGACCGTGGAGGTGCGCCGGCAAGACGATGTGAAACGTTGCGTGGTTGGTCTTCCTACTCATAGGTCCACTGTGGCGTCAGGGAGCAACTCTGGAATTGGATTGAACGCACCGGCGAGATCACGGGCTTCGCGGTGATGACGACATTGCCAGCACCGTGTTGGCAGCGACTGCGAACTCGCACTGGTCGGCTCGCTGCCGACCGCGGGTGCGCGCTAATGGCCCTGAACGATCACGAACAGATGAGCGCTGCTGCCGTCGTGGGTCAGGAGCAGCGTCTTGCTGTCTGGGGCGTTTGGTGTCGAGGGTATTCCGTCGGCCGTGCGGGTTGATATGAACAGCTCCATGCCCTGAGAACAGGCGAAGCCGAGGTATCCACGCCGGAGTCCGTACAACGTCAGGTCATCGCACCCGGGTCGCCAGAGGGACGGAAAGGAGGGATTGGCGCTCGCGAGATTGCGGGTAAGCAATTCTGCCGCAGGAACTTTACTGCGGTTTGAGCCGGCGGGGGAGTCGTATCGGCCCGTGTAGCTCGGGGCCCCGACAAATACACGGCCCTCATCCATTTGGCCGAACGACCACTCGTCCGGTATGTGAATGTCCTGATCGGACAGCGCCTTCGCCGCCTGCGATTCGCTGAGGGATGCGGTACCCGAGGAGCCGCTGCCACAAGCCGCGCTGAACAGAACTAAAAATGTGGCGATCGCATAGATCGCGATATGTCGGCGGACGCGGCCCCGGAGACCGTCGTCAGTGAAGATCTGGGCGAACCGCCCACTCGGCCCGCGTGTCCTGTCGCCCGTGTTCACACAAGAAGCATGCAGCAACCCGTCGGTGGCAGCTACGGCGCCGAATGCATCGGGTGTAGGGGGATGGTCGACGGTGCAAGTTGGCCCTGCGACGACCTGCCAGTGTCTTCACGTGACCGAGGTCGCGGCGCGACGCCCGGTGCGAAGTGGAATGGGCCGTGATGCGGCCACGCTTCCGCGGCCACGACCGCGCCGAGGGTCAAAAGAATATTGAGGAGCCCTGAGTGTTGTTGCGACTTGGGGCGCCGACAGGCGCGACGATATTCTTGCTGACCGACCACCTCGTTGAAGGAATCCTATTGCGATGCGGCGAGTCCGGCGTTCTGCGATCCACTTGACATGGCAGGCAGGTGTCATTCTGGCGCTTCTCGTGGTTGCGGGGTGCGATGGGGGAGAGGACGCCCAGTTCACGACCCCAAGTGACATCGAGAGTTCGCCGCAGACAGTCACCGTGCCCATCGACCACGTCGCCGATGTCTCCGACCCCTACAACCTCGTTGCCTTGTCGACTAACATTTTCACGGGCAGAATCGACGGCCAGTCGGGTGTAAAAGCTCTCGGGTCGCTGCCGGAGACCCAGTACCGGGTGACAACTGGCCTGAATGTGAAGGGGACCGTTCCGCAGACGGTCGTACTCAATCAACAAGGTGGCCGATTCGGTGACCGGTACATCTCTTTCGGCGGTGATCGGCCCTTGGAGATTGGACAGTGGTACCTGTTCTTCACCCGTTACTTGCAGAGGGAGAACTGGTACACCGTCATCCCTGTTCACGGAGACAAACCCATCTCCGAAGCAGACGCCAACAACAACGCGTCGGCTCTGATCGACGCGGTGGTCCGCATCGTTGGGTAGTCGCCGTAACTTCTCTGAACGGGCCACCACGACTACCTCTTCGAGCAAGAGGCCCTTCTCGTGGCCAGCTGGACCCGCAGTTGGACGGTGTGCGCGACCCGGGCGCAGCCTGCCGAAACTCGCCGGCAAGCATGGTCTCGTCGGCGCCCCAGTGCGTCACCATGTCGAAGCGGTACGTGGTGCCGATCCGTACATCTCTGTTGGTTCGTACTTCTCGCGGCGACATCCCGCCGGGGAGCAAAGAGCTACAGCTCGTCGCGAGCGATGACGCAGGCAGCCGCTACCAGCAGCCGTCTTGAAGCAGACCGTCTTAGAGCCACTGGTGGCCCCGGCCCCGTTCGCAGTCGGACTGCTCGCTGGGGGCTTGAGCTCCCCTAATTCGTCACCGTGACGTTTTGCTTTGGCGAATAGGGCTGTTCTCGGGTTGAGAAGATGAGCTCGAGCACTGTCGAAGGGTGCGATCTGGTGACCCGACAGTAGACGCCGTTGGCAGCGACGACGCGACGCCTGACGTTCTGCGAATCGATTGGTTCACGCGCAGCGCGACGTGACTGACGGGCCGGTGAGGCTGATGCGCGTCGACGCGAGATCTGCGGTGACGCGAGATCTGCGTTGACGGTGGGAATTTCGAAATCTGCGGTCAGCGCGGGTCACAGATGTTGTCGTCCCAGCCCTTCGACGCCGATAAGATACATTATGTCAACTTTAATCGGCCTACCCGCGAATCCGGATGACGTACAGCGTCATCCGGGCTACCGCACGTTCCTCGTCCTCCGACTGGTACGCGTCCTGACGCAGCTGGCACAGTGCCTGTCGATCGCCGACAGTGTGGCCCTTGCCGTAGTGCCGATAGTGAACTTTTCCTGGGTCTAAGCGGTGTGACCACGACGGCGTTGCGCCACAGAACGAGCACAACCAGTCGTCACCAACCACGCACTGAGCGTACGCAGCGCCGCCAGCGTTAATGGGCGTAGATACTCACGCACCGAGTGCGCCGCGGTCACCGTTCTTGTCCTGTTCGTCCGTATAGGGTGCTGATGCTGGCCCTCTACCGGGCGGCGCGCACCCGTCTACGACCACTCACTCAAGGAGTCATCTGTGACCAGGCCAGCACTACTCGACGACGCATCTGTCCTCATCCGGGCCGACTTCACCGACGACGCCGCCTGGCAGCAGCTTGTCGAGGACGCGCAAGCGCCGTCGACCCCGGACGAGTTCATGGCCGATCTGCTCCCGGTCGACGACATCGCCTGGGACGGCATCACCGCCGAGCAGTTCATCACGGACGTCAGCCCTCCCCCGCCCTACTACGTCTTCATCGCCGATCACGTCACGATGACCCACCCGGAACACCCCATCCTCGCGGTCGACACCGGGCCCGTGGACACCGGCCACGAGCCCGGTCGGACGGTCCGAGTGATCCCCTCTGAGATGTGGTCGATCGAGAACAACCTCAGCCTGGCCAACATGGACTTCCGCGACTTCGCCGACAACGCAAGCGACGACGGGATTTTCCGTGGCTTCTAGGACCGGCCCCCGCCGCCCTATCTCACCGCCAACCGTCGTTCGTAGACCATCCGCATCTGAATATGCAGCAGTGGAATATGCGGTGTGACCAGTACATCCGAGCCCGCTGCGTGTGACCGTTCTCGATCGTGTCGACACCACCTGATCGCGCGTCGGTCCCCCCATTCCACGCCGTCGATGGATGTCGGCTGGTGGTGCAACGGCTGGAGTCGATAGATCAGGCGTCTCATCCGATCGGCGAGTGTCGCTCGTGCCAGTGGCCTCTGATGAGGCGACGAAGAGAGAATTCGTTGCGTGTCGGGTCCCAGGCTCGATTTGCGGGTAACAACACCACGGTGCGGAGCAGGGCAAAGATGTTCGCGAGCCATGCTGCGATCGCCATCCCCCGTTTCCCGTGCAGCAGATAGGTTCTGGGTCCGCACGCGGCGTATCGGTGCAGGGCGCGTGGCCCCGACAGCAGGCGTCGTCCGGAAACTGTTGCCGCCATTCCGGGTACGACGGCGAGCGGATGTCCGGCGTCGCGCAACAGCAGTGAGCGGTCGAGATCTTCGAAGAGGTCGGGTCGATAGCTCACCTGGTGTGCGATGTTCTGCCAGGCGTCGCGCCGGATAACGGAGTTGGCCCCGGACAGGGCGGGAACAGGGGTGAGTAGGCCTCGTTCGAGCCGGCGTCGGGTCCGTGCGTCGAGGCGCTGGATCCTTCGTGCGTAGGCCCGCTGGAATGGCAGGTCGAACATCAGCATCGGATAGGTGCCGGCCACCATCTCGGGGTGGTCGGCGAAGGCCGTGGCGATTGCGACGGCCCACCCTGGCTCGACGCGGGTATCGCTGTCGATGCTGGCGATGACGTCGCCTGTCGACGCCGCGAACCCGGCGTAGCGCGCGTACGCCACCCCGGGTCGAGGTTCGCTCAGCAATGCGATCCGGGGGTCGGAGACGCGTGCATGTGCGACCAGGTCCGCCGTCGAGTCGGTGCTGTTGTTGTCGACGACGAGAATTTCGTGGATGGGCCCGTCCTGCGCCGTCAGGCGCGCAAGGCAGTCGGTGATGACGTCCGCCTCGTTGTGTGCCGGGAGGACGACGGAGATTCGCACGCGATGACCTTAGTGCAATTGTCCGGTTCTCGAGCCGGCAGATGGCAGTCGAGCCGGCCAGGCAGCCTCAGGTGTCACGGCGGTCGACTATTCGGCTGAGCTTGCCGCCTGGGGTGCGGATCGGGCTGCCCAGTGTGACGTCGACTGTGACGGTGGTGATGTCCGCGGCATGGAAGGCGGACCGCACCGCTGTGTGTGCGGCGGCCGCGGTGTGGGCCTGGTCTGCGTCGTGGTGAGTGGTGAGGTGGATCGTGACGTGTTCGTCGCTGTCCACCAGCAACTGCGAGGTTGCCGCATCGGCGAGTTCGTCGAGGACCACGGTCAGCACTGTGGGTGAGATCGTGCGGGGGCCGTGCCGGGTCGGGAAGGTCAATAGTCCCCCGCTACGTCCCAGGACGTCGAAGGCCGGCAGCTGGTTTCCGCACGGACATCGTTGTTCGTGGAACCGAACCCGGTCGCCGAGGTCGTATCGGATGATGGGTTGGACTCGGCGGAACAAGGTTGTCAGCAGCACCGTGTCCGATTCCACGCCCGGAGGTACTGGTCGGCCGACGGAGTCGATGGGCTCGAGGATGACCCAGTCTGCGTTGAGGTGGTGTGACCCGTGGTCGCATCGAGCTGAGATGAACATGCATTCGTTCGCGACGTACCGTTCCACGATGGTCGTGCGCGGCCATGCCTGGTGAAGCCGACGGCGGGCCGCGCCGGTGACCGTCTCGGAGAACGGAACCAGGACAACGGGATCTATGTCGACGAGCCCGGCGAGCTGACGCTCGGCGAGGAGGCTGAGCACGGAGCCGTACGAGCTGATGGTTGCTGGGTCCAGTTCCGACAACTGTGTGGCGATCTCGGATACGGGGTCGGTGACCGACAGGACACGTCGGTTCTGCCGCGGTTCGCCCTCGACGCGGCGGTAGTACGCGGAACCGAGATGATGGCCCTTCAGATTGATGATTGCGGCTGACCGACCACGTTTCGCGACAAGGCGGGCCAAGGCCATCGCTGACGGGGAGGGGATCCGCGACCGCAACGCGTGCAGCACTGCGAGGGCACGATCCTCCGTCACGAACCTTCCTCTCAAACCTGTCGTGCCCGACGACTCGCTGTAGAGGTACTCGCCCAAGAACCGTTCGCCGACGCGTTCACTGGAGGAGAAGCGCTCCGCGGCCTCCCCTGTGATCCTGCGGTCGCAGGACCATTCGTCGAACGCGGCCATCAGCATCGACTTGTCGGTGGTGGGAAACTCGGCGATCTCGGCGGTGGGTGGAAGTGAGGCATACAAGTCGGCGAAGACCGGCGAGTTGGCCTTCGCGTGGCGAACGACATCGGTGAGGCGCCGCCGCGCACGTCGCTGAACCTCGAGGGGATCATCGCGAGTCGCGCGGCGAACGTCCTGGCTCAGCCAACGGGCCGAACGCTCGATATCCGGTGGCGACGGGAGTGTTTGTGAGCCCGGCATCGTCGAAGCCTGACAGAGGTCGGTCCCGGGGTGTCGCCGATTGCAGGCAATCCTCGTTGTCCCGTTCTCGTGCCGGATCCTCCAGAATCTGGATACGCTCATCGGCGCTGCGCACTGTCGCCTCGCCACACGTGGTGCGGTCGTACTTGGGGGACGCGTGACGGGAATGAGGGCTGATGCGGCAGTTGTCTTCACGGGACGCGGCGTATCTCTTCCTCGGGGATCGGCACTCATCGGCAACCGTCATCTCGGCGTGGGTGCTCGACCACCCCGTCGACGCCCTGCCACTGACGGACGAGAACGTTCGGTCGCGGTTGCGCGCCATGGCCGACCTCGACGAGCACCTGAGATGCCGCGTGCATTTCGTGCCGCTCTCGCTGGGCCTGCCCTACTGGCAGCTCGACCCCGATTTCACCGTGGCGCGGCACTACCGACGTCATCCGGCGGGCCTCACCTGGCACGAGGCCACCCGTGCCTTGGCCGACATCGGCGACCGCCGGCTTCCCCTCGACATGCCGCTGTGGTTCGCCCACCTGCTGCCTGATGTCAGCGGGGTGCCTGGTCAGACGGGCGCATCGACCATCCTCGCCATCATGTGGCACCACGCAGCGTTCGACGGGACTCGCTGGACGCAACTGACCCGGTACACGCTCGCCGACCCCACCGACGAACGGGGCCCTGCACCGGACGTCTGGTCCGCCGGGACCTCCCACGCCGGCCGTATGGAATTGTTCGGCCGCGAACTCGTGCGCTCGCCCGTCACATGGTGGCGCTTCCTCACCGCGGCGATCGGCCGCGGTCGCGCCAACCGACGCGATCCGGCAGCGCGCAGTGAGCTCGAGAAGCCCGGCCCGTGGCCGCACACACGATTCTCCGGCCCGATGCGAGGCGCACGGACCTGCTCATTCGTGGAGCTGTCCCTGACTCGCGCCCAGCAGATCAAACGTGGGTGTCCGGGTGCGACCATCAACGACGTGATGCTGTCGGTCATCGGCAGTGCCTTGCGGCAGTACCTCGCAGATCTCGAGGAACCATACGGGCCGACGCTCGCGGCACTGGTCCCGATCGCCACGCAAGGCGGTGCCACCGGTGTCGTCAACCAGTTCGCAGCCTCGATCGTCGACCTGCACACCGATATCGCCGATCCTCGAGTGCGGGTGGCGGCGATCAGTGCATCTGCTGCCGACGCCAAGGAAAAGGTGAATGCACGACACGCAGAAGCCGCTGAGACAGGACTGCCCGCCCCTCTGTTGCGTGCGCTGGGCGCCTTGTCTCGATCCTCTCGCCTCAACGGGCACGCGGCCACCGGCAACGTGGCCATCACGAACATCGGGCCCACCCGGGGCGTGACCAGCATGGCCGGTCTTCCGATTGCAACGATGTTCGGCATGCAGACCATCGGCACCGGCTGCCTGCTCGCGCATTCCATCCGAAGCGTGCACGACCGGCTGTCGGTGTCGATCACCACCGACGCCAGCGTGATGCCCGACGTCGACGCCTACCTCGGCTACATAGCACGTTCGTTCGACGACCACCACGCCGCCACGCACCTGGCCTGAGCCCGATAGGTCACGGTCACTCGCCGCTCGGCAGCACCCGTTGCGGCGATCTGCGCAACAAGCGGTTCACACGCATTCGCCCCGTCGACGGATCGAACGCACGGAACGGCAGCCACATGGCGAAGTAGAAGGGCATCTGGACAAACACGGTGCGCAGCACGGCCCTGCGTGCAGCGCTCCGAAGTCCACGCGCTCGCAGCGTGCGCTGATCACGCCAGCAATACCGTAGATACGCTGCCGGGGGCGACAGGTAACGGCGCCCCGAGATGGAGGCGCTCGCCTCGGGGATCAGGCCGATCGAACACCCCTCCGCCAACAACGTCAGCGTCAGGTCGAGGTCCTCGAACACGTCGGTCCGACGAGAACGCGCGCCGCGGACGCGCAGCCACGCATCGCGGGTGATGGCCATGTTCGACCCGAACAGCCGACCGATCTCGGCGGCAGACATGTCTCCCTCGCCCAGTGCCCTGGTGGTCTCGGCTGCGATTCGCCCCTGCTGGCGACGAAACGGGCCCTGGAACGGCAGGTCGTAGGCCCAACACATGCCGGAGCCGGCGTCGAAGTGGTCTCCGAAGGTCTCGAAGAAGTCACGCACGGCCCGCGCCCAGGTGACGTCGACCCGGGTGTCCGCGTCGACGCGAGCCATCACCTGACCAGTCGCGCTGTCGAACCCCTCAGACCGTGCATTGATGACGCCCTGATCGGACGCCCGGACCACGCGAACGGACTGGTCTCCGGCTGCTGCTTTCTGCACAGCCGCAAGTGTGCGATCGGTCGAATTGTTGTCCACGACGACGATCTCGTCGACCGGCTCATCCTGGTCGAACAATGCGTGCAGACACTCGGAGATCAATTCCTGCTCATTGAACGCTGGAACGATCACTGACAACGATGGTCTGACCATGTGCAAATCCGATCCGTGGGCGAGTTGCCTCGAGAACGGGCCCTACAACTTCCCGCCTAGCAGCCCTGATGGGAAATAATCTGTCACCACAACGCGGACGTCACGCACAACGCCCCCATAACGGCCATGGTAGTCACACCCATATTGCGCGGAACACCTGCCATGGCGTGGACCGCAACTGCGAAAAATCTTGCGTGGCCATCCGCCGACAATGGGCCGTCTCGTCACGGCCTTCGGTCGTTCGCCCCTATCCCGACCTGTTCGGCCATCTCGACAATTGATCTGGTTGGGCGCAGCACAACGCCATCGTCGATGATTTTCATGCGGACTGCCGGCCGGCTCGGGCTAAGGTCTCCGGCCATGTGGACGTCGTCATTCTGCTGACGCGGGACCGCGGTCCGCTCTTCCGCCTCGACGCCAGCATCCGCGCCGAGGGCTCGCACAGCCGGGCGATCGTCGACATCGTCGATCAGGAGTGGACGGCAGGTCATCCCGACGACCACGTCATCCGGCGGCACGTCGGCACCGAGCCGATATCCGCTGGGCGACACAGCTTTCGCCGGTTACACCCCCGTGGATCAGCGGTCGCCGGAACAACGCGGGGCGCTGGCCTTGGCGGCCGAACTCGCCGACGCGGTGACTTCCGCAGACGCACTTTTGTTCGCGGTGCCGCTCTACGACTTCGGTGTGCCAGCACTTCAAGACCTGGGTTGACGTCGGCATGAACGACCCGCGCTTCGATGCGACCGTCGTCCCGGCTCTCGCGGGCAAGCCCGCTGTGCTTGTCTCGGTGCGGGGTGGCAACTACGCGCCCGGGACACCACCGTGGGGTGGGATCGCGCCACCGGGTGGATGCGTCGAATCCTCGCCGATGTCTGGGATCTGGATCTCGACATTGTCGAGACCTGCATGACTCGTGTCCGCGACGAGGCACATCGCTCGACGTGTGCTCTGTCGGCTCAGACGGTCGCTATCACGGACCCCATCTTTCGTGCAGTGTCGTCGCGGTCGACGTCGGGATCGAGTGCCAACGGGAACAAGACGATGATGTCGGATCCTCCGAACTGGAAATAGCCGAACTCGTCGCCCTTCGCCACGAACCCGCCGGGCGCGGCGGTCAGGCGCACCGACGCCACGTATGCCATTCCCACAGAGGGATACACCTGGCCGATGATCGTGAAGGCTTCCAGAACGGTGCCCGACACCGGTACGTGGAATCGGTGATATGCGGACGGCGGCAGCATGTAGTGCGCGAAGGTACCGCCCGCGTAGCGGTCTGCGTAATCGCTGCCCTGCATCAGCTGAGTGACGGTCCCGTACGTGTGGGTGCCCTTGATGCGGGTCGCGGGAATGGCCGAATCGCTGCCGATCTCGTAGACATGCTGGAAAGAGCAATCCGCGAAAGACACCACCGTGCTGTTGCGATTCGGTTCCGCGATGGGTCGGAGGCCGCTGTTGAGTTCACGGGCGAAGAACTGGTTGAACGTCAACCAGCCACTGGGCATGTTCGGCCTGCTGTCGATCATCGAGTCCTGGACGGCATACTCCGGTGAGTCGTCCACGAACGATCGCAAGATGTCTTCGTCGAACGAGTCGGGAGAGTCGAGGTACGACCCCCACTCCCGGGCGAAACGGGTCAGCCAGTCGCCGAACGCCGGCGAACTCTCCACAGCGCGATCCGAATGGTCCGGGTGCTGGTCGACGAGCCAGAAGAAGTGCGCCAGCCGGTCGCTGACCTCACGAGCCTGCCTCTCGCCGGGCGATCCCTCCGCCCACGCTTCCGCGTCGGATTGTCGTGGGATCCACCGGAGGAACCACCGGAGGTAGTCCTTGTACTCCGCGATGGTGGTCGGCCACTGCAGCGCGTCGTAGAGCTGCTGTTTCAGGTCGGATCGCGCACGGGCTCGCCATCTGCAACGACTGCGACAGAAACGCTCTCAGGTCCGCGTCTGCGTCGAGAAGGTCCTCGAGATCACTGATGGGAGTGAGGTGATCGGTCATGTCCGCCCGGGAGCGTCGGTGAGCAGCAAGCAGAACCCTTCCTGGATGCGCGCTGAAGTAGGGAGTCTCGGCGAGGTGGTGGCCGGTACACCGTGGTGCGGCCGGCCACCCGCGGTGGGCTCAGGCGCCGCCTCCCCGACCGGTTCGCTGCGCGGCCGCGCCGAACAGCTCCACGATCGCTGCACAGAACGCAGGGAGGTCGTCCGGCGAGCGGCTCGTGACGAGGTTCCCGTTCCGGACCACCTCCTCGTCCACCACGTTCGCACCGGCATTGCGCAGGTCGGTGCGAATGCTGGGGAACGAGGTGAGCGTTCGGCCCTTCGCCACACCGGCCTCGATGAGTGTCCACGGACCGTGGCAGATCGACGCCACCGGTTTCCCGGATGTCACGAAGTCGCGGACGAAGGAGACGGCCTCGTCATCGGTCCGCAGCTGGTCGGGGTTCACCGTCCCACCGGGGAGCAACAGCGCGTCGTAGTCGTCGACCGACGCGGACCGCACCAGTGCATCGACGGAAAAGGTGCCGGCCGAGTCGAGATCGTGGTCGCGAGCCTGGATCTCGCCGTCGTGCAGTGACAGCAACTGCGTGGAACCGCCGGCATCCTGCACCGCCTGTCGGGGTTGTTCCAGTTCGACTCGCTCGACGCCGTCCGCCGCCAGAATCGCGACGCGTGTACCGCTCAATTCGTCTGCCATGGTGAATGTCCTCTCGTGAAGGTGTGACGGTCCGCCCTGTCGGTCGACCGTCGGAACTCCGCGCCGCCCGATGAGCTGTGGTGCGACGCGTTCGTCACTCGCCTCGCGTCAGTTCGAGGCGGCGGGGTGGAGTACGACCTTCGTCCAGCCGTCGTCCCGGTTGTCGAAGTGCTGGTACGCGTCCGGGCCCTGTTCCAGGGGCAGGTCGTGGGAGACGATCCATGACGGCGTCGCCTTGTCCGCGGCGATCAGGTCGCGCAGGCGCCGGTTGTACCGCTTGACCGGGCACTGCCCGCTGCCCAGGCTCTGACCCTTGAACCAGTGCAGCCCGTAGTCGAACGCGACTTCCCCGTTCTTGGCCAGATCGTCCGCGCCGCCCGGATCCTGGGGGACGTACACCCCGACCGAGCCGATGCCGCCGGTGAAACGGACCGACTTCACCAAGCTGTTGAGCACCATGTTCGGATGCTCGGTCCCCTGCGGGTCGTGCGCCTGATAGCCCACGCACTCGCACCCGCGGTCGGCCCCGAGGGCCATGGTCTGATCGAGGACGAATTCGACGGGGTCGACCTTCGAGTCGTCGACGGCCAACGCGCCGATCTCTTCGGCGAGACGGAGCCGATCAGGGTGGCGATCGACCACCATCACCTTCGACGCGCCCTTGATCGTCGCGGACAGGGCGGCCATCAGTCCCACCGGGCCACCCCCGTAGATCACCACCGAGTCCCCGGGGACGACGCCGGCCATCTCGGTGGCGTGATACCCGGTCGGGAAGATGTCGGCCACCATGACGTAGTCGTTCTCCTTGTCGACCGAATCCTCACCCAGCCGCAAGCAGTTGTGGTCGCCGTACGGCACGCGGAGATACTCCGCCTGGCCGCCCTGCCACGGACCCATGTCGGCGAACCCATAAGCGGCCCCGGCCATCTGCGGATCGGGATGGGTCGTCAGGCAGTAGTTGGTGAATCCTCTCTCGCAGTTCTTGCAGAACCCGCAGGAGATGTTGAACGGCAGAACGACCCGCTCTCCCACCGTGACCTTGTCCACGCCGCTCCCGACCTCGACGACCTCGCCGAGGTTCTCGTGTCCGAAGCACCGTCCTGTCTCGAAATCGGTTCTGCCCTCGTACATGTGGAGGTCCGAACCGCAGATGTTGGTCGCGGTGATACGGACGAGTACGTCGGTGGGTCGTTCGATCGTCGGGTCCGGGACGTCCTTGACGCTGACCTCGCGCGGTCCGTCGTACACGATTGCTCTCATGGGTGCCTCCTCGATCGGTTGAGCTCGACACTCCAGCAATGCCCGGGACCACCGGTGGTAAACGGTGTGGGGAGAGGTCGCATCGCGGAGACCGTTCCCGCGCTCGGGTGGGTCAGAGCTTGTCGGCGACCACGTCGAGGAAGCTGATCTCCGGCGCGCCGGCGAAGAGCTCGTCGGCTCGCTCGCCGAGTGCCTTGCCGATGGGACCGTTCAGATGCGTCTCACGGGCGTCCTCGTCGGGGAACGCGTCGACGATGCCGAAGGTCGACGGCCCGAAGCGCACCGCCAGCCACGGTCGCGTCCCCGGCTCCTGCTCTACCAGCGGCAGGGCCGAGCGGAGGAATTCCTCCACCGCACCTTCCTTGCCGGGCTTTGCTTCCACTCGGACCAGCAGCGCCTTGTTCACCATTCGGTCAGCCTCCTGAATTCGGTGACACGGTAGGTGGTGGGTTCCCGGTGATCCGGTCGCAAAACTGGCCCAGGGGAAGTCGTCCACCATCACGCGCGCCCAGCGGTGGGTGTCGACCGGTGCCTATGCCGAGGGACGGGATTCCCGCTGCACGCCTGCGGCTTGCACGTACGAGAGGTGGCCACCCAGTGCTCCTGACACGCCGGTCACGCCGAGGCCCACAATCGTCAAGGCGAGCGCTCGTCCGGTGAGGTCCCTGCTGCGAGCGACCATTGACGCGGCCAATGCGGTCACAGCCACCGAGTTGGTCGACGCGTGGACGAGTGCGACGCGGCGTTGCGGGGCGTCGAGGGTCGTGTACTCGGCAAGCCCTGCAGTGGCAGCGGGAACGGCCGCGGCGAGACCCAGCGCCGTGAGACGTTGCGCTGCGACGGGTTGGCCGGTGAGGTCGAAGAGCGGTACCGCGGTCCAGGCGCCGATCGGCACGGTCACCAGCACCGGATGCAGGGGGTGTCCCAACCAGGAGCCCCGCAGGACGTCGCCCAGTCCCCCGCTGAGAACGGGCGACAGAAGGCGAGACACCGTCGACGCGACGCCGTCGAGCGACGACAGTCCCTCGGCTGCAGCCAGAACTCGACCTATCGGCGATCCGCCGGTCACGACTGCGACCCCGTCTCGGCGGGATCGTCGTCACCCTCGGCTTGATCCGAGTTCTGCCCGCGCTCCCCCGACGTGAGCATGTCGGGGTCGGCGTCAGGGTCGGAGTCCGAATCACTCGCCTGGTCGCGAACCGGTTCCTCGTAGACGTCGTCGCTGTCGCCACGTGCCTGCTCGTCTGACATGTCGGTGGACTACCCGTCGGCACGCTGCCGAAACCATGATCTCGTCACCGCCGCCTGTCGGCCGTCACGCGAGCAGCGATGGTGCCCAGTGCCTCGACGGCAGCAGCAACATCGCGGGTGTACTGGGCGTGCACGACTGCGCCGTCGACCGCGACGCCGAGCGCACGCGCCGTCTGCGAGCGATGGGGGCCGACCGGCAGCGCCTCGCGGATCGCTTCCACCATCGCTTCTTTGTGTCGCTGTGCGATCTCGTGGATCTCGGGGAGTTCGGCTCCCAACTCGTTGACGCTGTTGATGAAGGCACACCCGCGGAAGCTCGGCGATCCCAGCCACTCCTCCACCGCCGTGACGACGGGCGATCTTTTTCGCGCAGTCGTCGAATGCCGTCGCAGCGCATCCCGGAACCAGTCCATCCAGCGTTCGTGGCGCAGTTCGAGGAAAGCCACGATCAGCGCGTTCTTACCGGTGAAGTGGCGGTAGAACGTCACTTTCGTGACCCCGGCCTCCGCGATGACCCGGTCGACACCGGTTGCGCGGATCCCGTCCCGATAGAAGAGGCGGTAGGCGGTGGCGAGGATCCGATCGCGTGCGGGAAGCGACGGCACGTCGACCGGAGGATCCAGGATGGCGCCGACAGTCATGGACCATAGGGTAGACAGGTCTGTCCACCACGGCTACGGTCTGCGGTGTAGACAGACCGTTCTACATATGAGGTGCCGAGAGAAAGCGACGTGCCGATGACCGATTCCGCGCCGACCGAACCGCGCCCACCCGTCCCGCCGTTCACCCTCGAGTCCGCGATCGTGAAGGTCCGCAAGGCGGAAGACGCCTGGAACACGCGTGATCCGCAGCGCGTCTCGATGGCCTACTCCCCCGACAGTCGATGGCGAAATCGTTCGGAGTTCTTCGCCGGTCGCGAGGCCATCGTGCAGTTCCTGACGCGCAAGTGGGAGCGCGAGCACGAATACCGGTTGATCAAGGAGCTGTGGGCGTTCGGCGACGATCGCATCGCCGTGCGCTTCGCCTACGAGTACCACCTCGACACCGGCGAGTGGTTCCGCGCCTACGGGAACGAGAACTGGGCGTTCGACGACGCCGGCTACATGACTCACCGCCACGCCAGCATCAACGACGTGCCGATCCGTGAGGAGGACCGCAAGTTCCACTGGGACCGCGGTGGCCCGCGTCCGGAGGATCACCCCGGCCTGTCGGACCTCGGTCTCTGACTCACGGCGCGATGAGCACCTTGAGCGCCTCGCGGTCGGCCATCTTCTGGTAGCCGCCAGGGACCTCGTCGAGTCCGATCGTGACGTCGAAGACCTTGCCGGGTTCGACCTTCCCGTCGAGCACGTCGGGCATGAGTTCCTCGATGTACGCCCGCGCGGGCGCGACGCCACCGGTGAGGGTGATGTTGTCCATGAAGAACTGGCGGCCCGCGGTCACCTTGTCGTACTGCGGGACGCCGACACGGCTGACCGTGCCACCGGCTCGGACCGCGCCGAACGCCATGTCGAGAGCCGCCTCGTGGCCGACGCACTCGAGGACCCTGCGGGTGCCGTCCCCGCCGGTCAGGTCGCGGACCTTCTCGACTCCCTCGTCGCCGCGCTCCTCGACGACGTCGGTGGCGCCGAACTCACGACCGAGGTCGGTCCGTGCGGTGTGACGGCCCATCAGGATGATCTGGTCGGCGCCGAGTCGCTTCGCGGCGAGCACCGCCGACAGTCCGACCGCACCGTCACCGATCACGGTGACCGTGTCACCCTCCTGCACGCCGGCGGTCACCGCGCAGTGATGGCCGGTCGAGAACACGTCCGACAGCGTCAGGAGTGACGGGAGCAGGGCGGAGTCCTCGGCGACGGGAAGCTTGACCAGCGTGCCCTGCGCCTGCGGGACGCGGACGGCCTCGCCCTGTCCGCCGTCGACGCCGCCCATGCCCCAGCCGCCACCGTGCCGACAGGACGTGTGCAGGCCCTCGCGGCAGAAGTCGCAGGTGTTGTCGGCCCAGACGAACGGCGCCACGACGAGATCGCCGCGCGTGAGATCGCCGACCTCGGAGCCGACGTCCTCGATGATCCCGAGGAATTCGTGTCCGATACGGGCGCCCTTGTCCGACGGCTTCTTCGACCCGTAGGGCCACAGGTCGCTGCCGCAGATGCACGACCGCGCCACGCGTACCAGCGCGTCGGTGGGGTCCTTGATCTCCGGGTCGGGCACGTTCTCGACCCGGATGTCGCCCTTGCCGTAGATGAGTGTCGCCTTCATCGTTGTGCTCCCTGCATGTGCTGAACGTACAACGCCCGACAACCCCCGTAAGTCCTCTGCCACATGTCGGCGGCACCGTCTCATACACCGCCGCACGGCGCGCCGCGCGATTAGCGTTCGACCATGCCGATCGATCCCGACACGAAGAACTGGACATGGGTGCTGCAGCGACGCTGCGATGCGTGCGGTTTCGACGCGTCGTCGCTTCCCTTTCGCGAGATACCCGGCCTCGTCGTCGACAACGTCGGTCGGTGGCCTGCGGCCCTGGAGTTGTCGGATCCGTCGGCGCGCCCTGACGACGCGACGTGGTCGCCGCTCGAGTACGCGGCGCACGTCCGTGACGTGTTCCGCCGTTTCGCGGTGCGCCTCGACGCGATGACTACTCTCATCGATCCAGCCTTCGACGACTGGGACCAGGACGCGACCGCCGTCGCCGAGCGGTACGGCGAGCAGGACCCGACGACGGTCCTGCGCGAACTCGCCGAGGCCGGCCACGCGATCGCCGACGCCTTTCGCGCGGTCCCCGTGGACGCACTCGGTCGCACCGGCCATCGCAGTGACGGCAGCGTCTTCACCGTCGAGTCGTTGGGTCGCTACTTCGTCCACGACCCGATACATCACCTGGTCGACGTGACGGGTCGACGCTTCGTCAGTTGATGATCTCGCCGCGACGGTCTCGGATCGCGCCGAGGCGTTCCCGCCACATCTGACGGTCGGCGTCGCTCAGGCGGGTCCAGTCGTGCACCTCCCGGACCACCCTCAGCGGATCCGCGCTGCGGAACGATCGCGTGGGGTTCCCGGGGAACTTCTTGTCCGTGACGTTCGGGTCGTCCTCGAACCGGCCCGTCGGGACCACCTCGTAGACATGGGGTGTTGCTCCCGCGACGTCCATGGCGGCGATCTCCGCAGCCAGCCCGGCGCCGTCGCGCAGCGCCGTGAAATAGATGTGGTTCATGACGATCTCCGGTCGATAGTTCGACCGGAACCCCGCGGTGAGCAGATCGCCGGGCTGCACCTGGGCGCGGGTGCCATGGAAGAGCGGGCCCTCGTCGAGGGGCTTGTGAGCAATGCGCATTCTCTCTCCGACCTCGTGACTTCACCAGCGGCGGAGGCATTCTGCACCATCAGCGGGGTCTTGCGGCAAGGCCCTGCTCCGCGTCTATGGTGGAGATGGAGGGAGTCACGAACCGGTTCACCGGGTGTCGTACCCTCGGCCGCATGCCACAACTGACCGCGTTCGGACTCGCCGAGGCCATGGCCCACAGCACCACCACACTCGACGTGAAGAACTTCGGTGCGTACGAGTTCTCGCCCACGAGCCTGCCGCAGGACATCGAGCTCTACGCCGCGGTCGGTGCGTTACGGGACACGACCGCCGAGTCCGGTGCGCAGATGGATGTGCGCATCGAGTTGACGCGTCCCGACGGATCCACCGACCCCGAGCGTCACGTGTTCGAACTGGTCTCGTCCTGGGACGGCCCCGGCGCCGACCGACCGTTGCAGCCGACGGTCTTCCCGGTCGCACTCCCGGTCTCGCTCGATCAGGCCGGTACATGGCGGATATCGGTGGGTCTGGACGGCGCGACGCCGAGCCTGGCCGGTGCGTTCTTCGTCGTGGAGCCCTGACAGCCACGGAGTGCTGGGGGCGTTCTACGCGCCCATGAGAGTCGGTGTGACGGTGTAGATCGCGTCGATGTCGGTGCCGGCAGCCATCACCGTCGAATCGGGTCTGATCAGCGCGGCGCGTGCGCGATGTCCGATCAGCCACGCCCCCAACGGCGTTTCTCCGCCGACGGTGAGGACTCCGGCGCCGCGACGCACGATCTCGAACCGCTGATCGGGCGACGGTTCGTCGAGGGTGACGATCATGCACCGGTCGAGGAAGTCGTCGAGTCGTCCCCTCCCCGACTCGACGATCACATTCGGCGCCAGCGTCCCCGGCAGTCCTGCCGCACCGCGCGCGGCGCCCAGCACCACCGACGGCAACAGGTCGGCGACCGCGCCGTGCCGCACGTGGTACGACGTGCCCAGCGACGGCGTGGCGCTGTCGGTCACCCGCGCCGACAACCCCGGGATCCGCGCCATCCGGGGTGCGATCACGCGCCGCAGCAGATCTCCCCCGTTCCCACCTCGTGTCATGGCGACACCGACGCCGACCGCGAGTCGGATCATCGAGAGCGCGTGGGGTATCCGTTCCTGTTCGTAGCTGTCGAGCGACGACTCCGGCACACCGCCGGCGAGGACGGCAGCGAGTTTCCAGCTCAGATTGGCCGCGTCACGGATGCCGGCGCCCATCCCCTGCCCGATGAAGGGTGGCGTGAGGTGGGCGGCGTCACCGAGGAGGAACACCCGTCGGTCCCGCCACGTCTGCGCGCAGCGCGCACGGAAGGTGTACTCCGCCGAGCGGATCAGCGTCAGCGAGCCTTCGCTGTTCGCGGGCAGCCACGGACCGATCAGCGGCGCCACCGCCTCGACCGAGGAGTAGTCGTCGGCGGATTCGTCGTCGAGCAGTCGGAACTCCCAGCGGTACCGCTTGTCGCCGATGCGCATGTAGGTCGCTGCGCGGTCGGTGTCGCAGACCTGATGCACCCCGTCCCACTGGTCGAGATCCTCGGCGGTCTCGATGTCGACGACGAGCCACCGCTGGCTGAAGCCGAGGTCACGCCATGACCCTCCGATCGATTCTCTGGCCAGACTCCCGGCGCCGTCGCACCCGAGGAGGTACGAGCCGTCGAACGACAACGGTGCGCCGGAGTGACGATCCGAGGCCGACACGGTCACCCCCGACGACGACTGGTCGATCGAGTGGACCTCGACCCCACCGCGCAGCGTGATGAGGTCGGAGCGGCGTGCGATGGCCGACCGCAGCAGTCGCTCGAGGTCCGGCTGGTCGAACATCGACGCTGCCGGGTACCCGTGCACCCCGCCGTCGGGGTCGCGACGGAACTCCGCGAGCACCTGCAGATCTCGCGTGACGAGGCGCAGCCCGTGACCCGGTCGCGAGATGGATGCGAACTCCTCGGCGAGGCCGAGCCGGCCGAGGACGCGGTAGACCTCGTCGTCGAGGTGGACGGCGCGGGGCTGCGGGTACACGTCGTCCCACCGCTCCAGGATCACCGACGGCACACCGTGATCGGCCAGCAAGGCCGCCGCGGTCAGCCCGGTGGGACCCGCGCCGACGATCAGCACGGGGGCGTGCGTGATCATGCGTGCCGCACCATGGTCTTCTGGGTGCCCAGGTCGATGATGCCGTCCCCGGATCGCACCGTCGCCTCGACGATGTCGCCGTCGCGCAGATACTTCGGGTTGGACGCCTGGCGGCGGAAGAACGCCTTCCACTTCACGTGCGGGGGCAGCAACGCGCCGATTATCTCGACCGGCTTGGGCGGCGCCGTGAGAGCCGTGCCCCCGGGCGTGCCGGTGAGGAGCAGGTCACCGGGATCGACGCGCTGGAAACGATTGAGTTCGCGCAGGGTCTGCAGCGGCTTGTAGATCATGTCGGCCACGGTGCTGTTCTGTCGGGTGACGCCGTTGACGCGCAGTTGCAACGTCAGGGTCGCGAACTTCTCCCACTCCCCTGGTTCGAGCAGGACCAGTGCCGGGCCGACCGGCGTGAAGGTCGGGTACGACTTCGCCTCGTAGAACTGGGTCTTCGGCAGCTGGACGTCCCGTGCGGACACGTCGTTGGTCACGACGAGCCCCGCGACCGACTCGGCCAGGGTGTCCTCGTCGATGTGGGTGCCCACGGCCACGGTCCGACCGAAGACCAGCCCGATCTCGACCTCGTAGTCGAGTAGGTCGACGTGGGCCGGCTTGACGACGTCGTCGTACGGGCCCGAGATCGACCCGGAGGACTTGCGGAAGAAGGTGAGCGGGACCGTGTCGGGGTCCATGCCCGAATCCTTCACGTGCGAGACGTAGTTCGTCATCTGGGCGATCACCCGACACGGTGCGGTCACCGGTGACACAAGGGCGAGCGTCGAGGGGTCGACGAGGTCGCCGGAACCGGACACCGCGGACTCGACCGCGCCCCGATCGGCGATGAGATCGGCGGTCGTGGCCGCGACGGTGTCGACGCGGCGGGCGCCGCCGGGCAGGGAGACCCACCACGCGTCGGCGGTGCGCAGGACGGAGATGCTCATGAGCGGGCCACTTTCATCAGACCGAGGAGGCGGTGGACGTCGAACTCGTTGTCGGACTCTCGCAACGAGGAGAGGATCGCGGCGAACTCGCGCAGCGCGGCCTTCCCGGGCTTGACGCCGAGGAAGTCCGCCGTGGCCGGCGGTCCCCACTGATTGAGACCGGACGCCGTCATCGGCGCCCACCCGGCCGTGACCGTGTCGTCGAACCGGTCACCGTCCGTGAAGTGTTCGACGAGGAAGCCGTCCGGATCCCGCCAGTAGTCGAAGATCTGACTGCCCTGGATGTGACGGCCGACGCCCCAGGAGCGGTGGTAGCCGCGCTCGGTGAGGAATTCGCCGCCCGCGGCGAGGGCGTCGAGATCGCACACCTGGTAGGCCGAGTGCACGTAGCGGTCCGCGGGTCCGAGGGTCAACGCCAGCGTGTGGTGGTCGGCCGGCTCGGTTGCCCGGTCGCACCGGATGAAGCTCATCACCGGGCCGCGGTCACGCTGTCCCGGGTAGTACAGGAAATCGCTGACGATCAACCCGAGGTTGCGCAGATACCAGTTGAGGGACTCCAGATAGCGCGTCGACTGGAGTACGACGTGGCCGAGGCGCTCGACCACTGCCGGGGCGCGCGGAGGACGCTGGGTGTCGTTGGCGCGCTCGATCGTGCGGGCGACATTGAACGCCCTCGTGTCCTGGAGTGGCAACCCGGGCCAGTCGGTGACCCCGGCGACCACCCGCACCCGGCACCCGCTGGGTTCCCTGGTCGTCACCGCCCGTCCGCCCAGGGCGTCACCGAGCGGTTCGACCGGTCGGCCCCATTCGGCCGCGAGGGTGTGCAGGTCCGCGTCGTCGGCCGCGCGGAAGGCCACACCGGTGAACGCGGTGCGGTTCGCCCGACGGACGATCACGCACGGTGACCCCGGCAGCGCTCCCCGCAGGTGCAGTTCGTCGCGCGTCTGCAGGGTGGGGACGAACCCGAAGTCGACCGCGAAAGCGGCGGTGCGGACCAGGTCGGGCTTGTCGAACTCCAACCACGCGATGTCGTGCACCTTCACCACCGGGTCGGGGTGGCGTCCGGGGTGTTCCCCCGGCAGTGCCCCCTCGTCGGCGTGCAGGCCCTCGTGGACGTCGTGCGTGACGGTCATGGTGACAACTCCCTAGTTTCTGACGATATTGTCACCTACGACGATGGTGTCAGTCAAGGCACGGTTCCGGACCTCAGGAGAAGGAGGCGCGAAACGACTCGAGACCCTGCAGACAGTTGTTCCGCAGCAGCACCGGCTCGTCGACGGTGATCCGGTCGACCCTGTCGACCATGGCCCGCAACAGCGTCTGCATCTCGAGCTTGGCCAGCTGCATGCCGACGCAGGTGTGCACCCCGTGCCCCCACCCGACGTTGCCGCCGCGCTGGTCGAGCGAGAACCTCTCGGGGTCGTCGAAATGTCGCTCGTCGCTGTTGGCTGCGGCGAACAGCAGTGCGATGCGATCGCCGGCGCGGAGTCGCACATCACCGATCGTGGTCTCCCTCGTGACGCTGCGAGTGAACGTCCGCACCGGCGACGCCAGGCGGACGGCCTCGACGACTGCAGTCGGGATGAGGTCCGGCTCGTCGCGCATCTGCTGCCACGCCTGCGGGTGGGTGCCCAGGCTCCAGAGCAGCCGGCCGGTCGCCAGGATCGTGGTGTCGAGGCTGGGTGCGACGAAGTCGATGATCATGTTCTTGGCCTCGATGCGGCTGATCTCGCCGCGGTCGGCGGCGTCGAGCACGGTCGACGCCCACCCGTCGGGTGTGACGTGCCGCCGGTCGAGTCGCACCGTGTAGGAGAACAATCCCAAGGCGCTTCGCAACGACTTCAGTGCGCGGCCGTTCGTCGGCCCGAGGCCGTCGAACGTGGCCCTTCCCCAGGTCAGCATCTGCTCGGGTGTGACCCGGACGCCGACGAGCTCGGCGACGGCCTGCACGGGCAGCCGGGTGGCGAAGTCGGCGATGCCGTCGAAGCTGTCGCGGGCGAGCAGCCGGTCGACGGTCGCGGCCGCCTCTCGTTCCAGGGTCGGCAGCGACGGGCGGA
Organism: Williamsia serinedens; assembly: GCF_024171725.1. Taxonomy (GTDB): domain Bacteria; phylum Actinomycetota; class Actinomycetes; order Mycobacteriales; family Mycobacteriaceae; genus Williamsia_A; species Williamsia_A serinedens. The sequence continues at coordinate 612,397 of NZ_JAMTCG010000001.1, read as the reverse complement.
TCGCGCGCGACGTGAGTGACTGCATGAGGATCATCCGACGTCGCATGTGGGTGTCGCCGTCGCTGGAGAGGGTGGTGAAGTGCCCCAACGTGTTCGCCACCGGGTTCGCCGCGACGCCTTTGCCGCTCCGGAAACCGGCGTCGTCCCGGAGCGCCGCCCGCACGTCGTCGAACCGGCCCATCGCGAACACCCGGTGCCGCGGCAGCCACACCACCGGGCCGGCGTCACGGATCAGGCGGTACACGTCCTGCGCGTTGTCGACGGCGTGGTCGCCGTAGAGGTCGACGTCGATGACGGGTGCCCCCCGATGCGTCGACCGGCTCGGGAACACAGCTGAACGAACACCCACGTGAACACCTCCGTCATCGATGACGAAATCTTCACCTACGTGCCCGGTGGTGTCAACGAGGCTCCGACGGTCAGTCCTCGATCGCGTCGCCCGAGCGGTCGGCTGCCCTCACCTCACCCGAGCCGAGCGCCCAGCGGATCGCCGTCGTCATGGCGATGCCCCCGGCCCGCACAGCAGTCGCCTCGGTGACCGGGAGGTAGGGCAGGCGCAGGGGGAATCGGGTCCACCACGGCATCATCGAGACCGCCACCGAGGACAGCAGGCCGTACGCGGGACGCAACGCCACCGGTATGGGCGGCGTGAGCAGGATGAAACGCGCTGCCCGACGAGCGGCCGCGGTGCCCCGCAGCTCGGGCCGGTAGGACGCGAGAGCGGCGTCGAGCTCCGCCACCGTCTCGGGAACGTCGACGGCTCCGAGTCCCCGCGCTACGAACGCGGTCTGGCGGACGTACTCGTCGCGGCCCGCCGCGTCCAGCGGATCAGCGCCGTACCGGTCGTGCGCACGCAGGAAGCTGTCGATCTCGGCGAGGTGCACCCACCGGATCAGGTGCGGGTCGGACGCGGCGTAGGGCCGCCCGTCGGGTGCGACCCCGGTGATGCGCTTGTGCACCGCACGCACGATGCGGATGGCCCGGTCGGCGTCGTCGATCGTGCCGAAAGTGGTCTCGGCGAGGAACGTGCTGGTCCGTTGCAGCCGTCCCCATGGATCGCCCCGATAGCCCGAGTGCTGGTCGACCGCAGCCATGGCGAGCGGGTGCAACGACTGCAGGAGCAACGCGCGCATGCCGCCGACGAACATCGACGCGTCGCTGTGCACCCGGAGGATCGCCGAGCCGGGCGCGAAGCGTCGGGGGCCGGGCGTCAGGTGGATGCGATCGCGCCGCTGCGGCCCCTCCTCGCCCGCGACCCGGTCGAAGATCATCTCGCCGACGCGCTGTTGGACCGAACCGAACGGGGTCATCTCTCCAGTCTGCGCCCGGTCGTCACGGGCGCGTCGCCGCGCGGCACCGCGGCCGCCGTCGCCGACGACAGGTGGGCGACAGCGCGCGACAGCGGGACGACAGCCGCGCTTCCTAGCGTCCTCTCGAACCCCCACCCGAGAGGAGACCTCATGAGCCTCGCCCCGGCTGCGTCCCCGGAGACCGCCACCCGTACCTACACGTCGTTGGCTTCGGCGTGGATCCCGCTCGCCGCCCTCTGTCTGGCGTTCTTCGTCGAGATGGTCGACAACACCCTCCTGTCCATCGCCCTGCCGACCATCGGTCGCGCACTGGGCGGCGGCACCACCGACCTGCAGTGGGTCACCGGTGCCTACTCCCTCACCTTCGGCGGGTTGTTGCTCACCGCCGGTTCCATCGCGGACCGGTTCGGCCGACGTCGCGTGCTGCTGGTGGGTCTCGCCGCGTTCGGTGTCCTCAGCCTCGCCGTGCTGGCCGTCGACTCGACGAGCGAGTTGATCGCCCTGCGCGCCGCGCTCGGTGTGGCCGCGGCCGCGATGGCCCCGATCACGAACTCCCTCGTCTTCCGCCTGTTCGACGACAAGACGCTGCGCATGCGCGCGATGACCGTGATGATCACCGTCGGCATGGCCGGGTTCGTCCTCGGGCCGCTCCTCGGCGGGACCGCGCTGGCGCACATCCGGTGGGAGTGGCTCCTCGTCGTCAACGCGCCGATCGCACTGATCGCAGGTCTCGGCGTGTACTGGGGTGTCGCCGCGGATCGCCGGGACGGCCTCACCGCCGACCGCCTCGACATCCCGGGGGCGCTGATGAGCATCGTCACGATCGGGTTGGCGTGCTGGTCGCTCACCAGCGGCGTCGACAACGGGTGGAGCTCCCCGGTCACCCTGATGTCCATCGTCGGCGCGATCGTGGCCGCGGCAACCTTCGTGTGGCACGAACGACGCAGCGTCGCGCCCATGCTCGACCTGCGACTGTTCGCGAACGGGACCGTGCGCGGCGCCGCGATCGCCCAGGTGGGCACCTCGATCGCCATGGCGGCCGTCATGTTCGGCCTGATCCTGCACTTCCAGTACGCGTACGGGTGGAGTCCGGTGCGCGCCGGCCTGGCCAACCTCCCGATCATCGTGACGATGCTGGGCGCGTCACCGCTCTCCGAGAAGCTCGTCGAGAGGTTCGGCCACCGCTTCGCCTGCCTCATCGGCGCCGGCTTCCTCGCGCTGTCGTTGGCGGGCCTGTCCTGGGGCGTCGCGCACGGCTACGCGGTGATCGCGGTGTCGATGGTCCTGATGACGATCGGTCTACGGACCGTGATGACGGTCTGCGCCGTCGCTCTCGTCGACGCCATGCCCGCCAACCGCACGTCGATGGGCACGGCGCTCAACGACACCGCGCAGGAGGTCGGCACCAGCGTCGGGACCGCCGTCGTCGGTACGGCCATCGCGGTGCTGGTGACCGCGCAACTGCCCTCCGGTGCATGGGGTTCCGCGCTCGTCGACTCGTTCTTCCACGGCGAGCGCATCACCTACGGCGTACTGGCGGTCGTCGTCGGTGTCATCGCCGGATTCGGGGCACTCACCCTCACCGACTCGCGCGGTGTCAAGGCGTGAGCGTTCCGAACGCTGCTAGCGCCGGACCAGTTTCACGATGTAGAGCAGGATGACCGAGCCCAGGAGCGCGGTCAGGAACGTGAAGAACCATCCGCCGCTCGCGGTGTCGAAAGCGAAGCTCAGCAGGAATCCACCGAGGAACGCGCCGATGACGCCGACGACGATGTTGAGCCCGATGCCCATCTGCTTGTCGGTGCCCATGATCTTGCTGGCGACCCATCCCGCGAGACCACCGATGATGATGTAGCCGATGACGCCGACGCTGGTGGTGGTGGTCGATCGCTCCGCCAGGACCTCGACGGCTGCTGCGGTGGTGCTCATGGGAACGTCCTTCCGGTCACGGTCATCTGCGGTCTCCCCGACCAGCACCACACCGTGGCCGGTGCGTCACTGGGCCGGGCTGCCCTCAGTATGGGGGCTCGCGGGGTGAGGGTGCCGTGGTTCGGACAGAGGTGCGTCCGCGCGAGCGATCACCACGTCCTCTGCGGCCATCGCGGCCTCGGCGATCGACGACGTGATGACGGCGTCACCGTCATCGATGGAATCGTCGGCAGCGGTGCGCCGACTGCTCGACGAGCGCGACAGGACGCCGTCGGGGTCGACGACGACCCATTGCGGCGCGTGATCGCCGCGGGCGCGCAACACTGCGACGAGCAGTCTGCGGGAGACGTCGTCGACGACACCGACGCGGCTCAGGTCGACCACGATGACGTCGGCGCGTTCGCGAAGCGACTCGACCCGGCGCACAACGCTTTCGACGCCCGAGAAGGTGAGGTCGCCCTGCAGTTCGAGGACGCGGATGCGTTCTCGATGCGCGCGGAGGTACCCCGCCTCGCGCGGTGTGCGTTGACGATCCGCCGACTCCAGCTCGCGTCCGTCGTAGACCGACCGGATGGTCACGCGGCTCTCGCGGGCGACGGTGAACATGTGCAGGCCGAGATCTTCCGACAGCAGTCGGCAGGCGCGGACACCTCGGACGCTGTTGCCGTGTTCGTCGAGGCGCGGCGAGAACACACCGATCCCGAGCTGCCCGGGAAGGACCGCGAGGATCCCGCCGCCGACACCGCTCTTGGCGGGGAGGCCGACGCTGGTCACCCAGTCCCCCGCGCCGTCGTACATCCCGCAGGTGGTCATGACGCTGAGCACGCGGCGCGCGATTTGCCCGTCGACCATGCGTCGACCGGTCCGAGGGTTCACCCCTCCGTTGGCGAACGTGGAGCCGATGACCGCGAGGTCGTCCGACGTCACGCGGACCGAGCACTGGCGCACGTAGAGATCGACGGTCGCCTGCGGATGCGGCGGGAAGACGCCGAAGCTCTGGAGCATGTACGCGATGGCGCGGTTGCGTGAGCCCGTCGCCATCTCGGACCGATAGACGGCAGCGTCCATGGACAGCTGCCGACCGGCGCAGCCCGAGTAGAAGTCGAGGATGCGTGCGAACGCGGCGTCGAGATGCGGGGCCCACTCCTGCCGCGTCGTCGGCGCCGTCGGCATCGTCTCCGGACGGATCAGGAGCGCTGCCGCGGTGAGAGCGCCGGCGTTGATCATCGGGTTGCGCGGTCTGCGCGTCGAGTGGTCGACGCTGATCTCGTTGAACGCCTCACCGGACGGCTCGACCCCGATGGTGGCGTCGACGACGTCGACGCCGCACTCGCGCAGGGCCAACGCGTAGGTCAGCGCCTTCGAGATGGACTGGATGGTGAACTGGGTGTCGCTGTCGCCCACCGAGTAGATGTGCCCGTCGTGGACCACCAGCGAGACCGCGAACCGGTCGGGGTCCACCCGTGCCAGTTCGGGGATGTAGTCGGCGACGACACCCGCCCCCAGTGGCAGGCAGCCGGACTCGATCCGCGCGAGATACCGCTCGACCACCGACTCCACCCGGTCATCCAAGCAGACGGTCGCGGCCGCTCGACGCGGTCAGAGGTACCGACCCACGGCCCAGGCGCGAGCGGCGTCGGGTCCGACGACGTCGACCTCGGCCCCGTCGGCGTAGAGCGTGGTCTGCGCGACGACGCCCGTCGCGATCGCCTCGTCCCAGGCCTTGATGACACCTTCCCCCCACAGCCTGTGCGGAAGGAGGTCGTCGATCACCACGACGGTGTCGCTGTCGGCGACGCGAGCCATGTTGCGGATGTCGGCGCTCGCGACCTCGTAGGAGTGGCCGCCGTCGATGAAGATCAGGTCGAACGTCTCGCCCGGATGTGCCTCGGCGAACGCCGGCACAGTCGTGAGCGAGTCACCGGTGATCAGGGTGTGTCGGCCGGGGAAATCCTGGTCGATCTGGGCTTTCGCCCGCGAACCGTAGCTGTGCTCCCCGAGATCGAACGAGGTGACGACGATGTCGGGGTGTGCACTGAGGAAGGCATGGCTGGAGAACCCTGCGTTGAACCCGATCTCGACGACGCGTCGGATCCCCGGAGTGCTCGCCAGGGACGTCAGCGCGGCGAGCTCGGTCGCGTTCGCCGACCCCTCGACGTACTGCCCGTTCGCCCGGGCGTCGTCGACGATGTCCTGTAACTGCTGAAAGCCCATGTGCCCCATCCTGAGACGCGAGGCACCTCGTCAGCCCCGACGACGCCATCCTAGTGCGACGACTCAGCGACCCTGTCGCACGTGGGGTGCCACCTCGGATCCCAGCAACTCGATACCGCGCAGCATCGCGTCGTGCGGGAGCTTGGTGTTCGTCATCTGGACGGTCAGCCGGGCGAGCCCGCCCAGGTCGTCGGACACACGGGCGATCTTCTCGGCCACCGTCTGCGGCGACCCGACGAACATGGCGCCGTGTGGTCCGGCCATCGCGTCGAACTCCGCGCGACCCGGTGCGCCGAAACCGCGCTCCCGACCGATGCGGCCGAACAGGTCGGCCCAGCCGGGATAGGCAGCGGCGACGGCCTCGTCGTCGGTGTCGGCGACGAGGCCGGGTGCATGGACCCCCACCGGGAGCTGTGACGGGTCGAACCCCGACCGTTCGCCGGCCTGGCGGTAGAGGTCGACGAGCGGACGGAAGCGTCGCGGCTCGCCGCCGATGATCGCGACCATCAGCGGCAGCCCGAGCATGCCCGCCCGGATGAACGATTCGGGGCTCCCACCCACACCGAGCCACATCGGGATCGGGTCCTGCACCGGCATCGGATGGACGCCCTGGCCGCGCAGCGACGGCCGGTGGGCGCCGCTCCATGTCACCGACGACGGGTTCTCACGGATCCGCAAGAGAAGGTCCAGCTTCGCGGCGAACAGGGAGTCGTAGTCCTGCAGATCGAGGCCGAACAACGGGAACGCCTCGGTGAACGAGCCTCTGCCGACCACCATCTCCGCGCGGCCGCCCGAGATCAGGTCGATGGTGGCGAACTGCTGGTGCAGGCGCACCGGGTCGTCGGCGGACAGCACCGACACCGCGCTGGTCAACCGGATGCGTTCGGTGCGCGCGGCGGCCGCGCCCAGCAGGACGGTCGGCGCCGAGTCGTAGAACTCGGCGCGGTGGTGTTCGCCGATCCCGTAGACGTCGACGCCCGAACGGTCGGCGAGCTCGACCTCCTCGAGCAGGTGTGCGACGCGCTGGCGAGCGCCGATCTCGCGGCCCGTGTCGTACTCGACGACCGCGGAGACGAAGTTGTCGATGCCGATCTGCATGCGACTCAGTCCGTCTCGTCGTCGTGCGCGTCGAGCTCGCGGGTGGCCATCCCGCCACTGCCGCCGTGATCGGCCGGACCCGGTGCCGGCTGTTCCTTCTCGTCGTCGTCGTGTTCCGGCTTGCTGGCGTCACTCATCGCACCATTGTGTCGCGGCGGGCGGCCGGAGGTGGCGATCAGGCGGCCCGCAGTTCCAGCACCGCGACCTCGGGAGGCGCCCCGACACGCACGGGTGGGCCCCAGGCCCCGGCGCCCCGGCTCGTGTAGACCGCCGTGGAACCGACCCTGTCGAGCCCCTCGACGGTCGGTTGTTGCAGCGGGACGAGGTACCGGATCGGCCAGATCTGTCCCGCGTGCGTGTGCCCGGACACCTGGAGATCCACTCCCCTCTCCGATGCCTCGAACGCCTGGCGCGGTTGATGCGCGACGAGGAACGCGAGTCGGTCCGGGTCACGCCCGGCCAGGGCGCGGTCCAGGTCCGGCTGATACGGGGCGGGTGCGGTGGCGTCGTTGATCCCGACGACGTCGATGCTCGCGCCGCCTCGCTCCACCGAGCGGCGCTCGTTGCGCAGGACGGTCACACCGAGATCGCTCCACAGGTCCAGCCACCGGCCGCCGTCGTCGGCGTAGAACTCGTGATTGCCGCTCACCGCGAACACACCCAGCGGTGCGGACAGATCACGCAGCGGCGCCAGGTCCCCGCCCACCAGCTCGACGGTCCCGTCGGTGAGGTCTCCGGCGAGCACGATCATGTCGGGTGACTGTCCGCGGATCTCGTCCACCACCTTTTGCACGAACGAGGCACCCCGCGCGGGCCCTGCGTGCAGATCGGACACGAGAGCCACACGCACACCGTCGAACTCGGACGGAAGTCGATCCAGCGTGACCGTCGTCCGGGTGACGCGGGGGTCTGCCGCCTCGGCCAGTCCGTAGCCCACCGTCACGAACGAGATGACCGCGACGGTGGCGGACCCGATCCGGTGGACCCGCAGTCGCGCTGCGGTCGAGTCGCGCTCTCGCAGGCCGGCGACGGACCGCATCGTGAGCGTCAGCACGCCGACCAGCACGGTTCCGAGGACCAGGTACAGGACCGCCGCCATCCAGGTCCAGCCCAGGAGGGCGGGCCACCGCGCCCACACGGGATCGAGAGCGCGCCCCGACAGGACGCCGACGACTGCCAGAGTCGTGCCGACGCCGATGACCCCGTCCACCGCGACCGCCACGGCGCGCGGGAGACGGGCCGACCGGACGTAGCGGCGATGCAGCACGGCCACGACGAGGACGAGCATCACCGCGACGACGATCACCTGACCCATGGTGTGGTCGAGGATACGCAGCGCCGAGGGCGTCGGACCTACCGTCGTGATCGAGGACGGCGTCGCGCCACCGTCGACTCGATCACGGACGTGAGCTCGTCGACGGCGGTGTCGCGGTCCATCTCCCCGGCCGCCGCAGCGGCGCCGAGAGCCTCTGCGGCCCCGAGGATCCCCGTCAGGCTCGCCGGTGGGAGCGCGGCGCCGCCCCGGGCGCCGGCGAGGATCGACGTCACCTGTTCGGCGTAGGCGGCGTCCGAGTTGCGCTTGACCTCGGCGAGTTCCGCGGTTCCCTCGAGTGCCGCGGTCACGCCGACCAGTTCACGCCCCTGTCCGACGACGCAGTCCACGAAGGACGCGGCGACCGCCTCGGCTCGTGCAGTCAGGGTCGAACCGGCGTGGTCGACGGCGTCCTGGAGCGCGACGACCTGACGTTCGTCGTACTCCTCGAACAGGGCGGCGAGAAGCGCGGCGCGCGAGGGGAAATGACTGTAGACAACGGGTTTCGTGATGTCGGCCTCGACCGCGAGTCGGGGCAACGTCAACTCGTCGGCACCATGGTCGCGCACGATCGACCACGCGATCCCGATCAGGTGCCGGCGGCGGTCGGGTCGTGCCATCCGTTCACGAGCCATCGGTCCTCGATCCTGTGTACCGCGGGTAACCTACGTTTGGTAACCTACTCGAGGTACACGATAGTCGTCGAAGGGATCGTCTGTCATGACCGCGCTCGTCGTCGTCGCCCATCCCGATCCGGGCTCGCTGACCCACCACGTCGCCCGTTCGGTTGCGGCGAGCATCCACGACCGCGGGGAAGCGGCGCAGATCGCGGATCTCGCGGCGGAGGGATTCGATCCACGGTTCTCGCTCGCAGACCGCCGTCGGTACCGCGACGCCGGGCCGCTTCCTGCGGACGTGCGCGCGGAACAGGCGCGTCTGGACGGTGTGGACGACCTGGTTCTGGTGTTCCCGGTCTACTGGCGGTCGATGCCGGCGTTGCTGAAGGGATGGGTCGACCGGGTGTTCGTCCGCGGCTGGGCCTTCGACGACCGGGCCGTGCCGTTCCGACGCCTGCTCGGTCACCTGACGGTGCACATGGTGATGGTCGCCGGCGAGGACGCCGACGGGTTCCGTCGACGCGGATACGACGTTGCCATGACGACGCAGATCGAGACCGGGGTCCTCGGGTACTGCGGGATGAACTCCGGCGTCATCGCGACCGTGCACGAGTCGGACACCGCTGACGGCGAGGTACTCGCGGCACGAGTGGAGGAGATCGCCGACGCCGTCGGTCGCCGCGCGGTGGCGACTGCCGCCGACGTCGTGGCGGGGTGAGGCGACGGCGTAGCGTCGTCGTCGATGTGGATCGGATGGATCGAGGTCGATTTCCTGCTCGGTGACGTGCACTCGCTCAAGGAAAAGCGGTCGGTGGTGCGTCCGGTGGTGGCCGAGATGCGACGACGGTTCGCGGTCTCGGCTGCCGAGGTGGACCACCTCGACCTCCATCGACGCACGACGGTCGGCGCCTCGGTCGTCGCACCCGACAGCGCGCATGTCACCGAGATCCTCGACCGGATCGAGCGACACGCGGCGAGTCGCCCTGAGATGCAACTGCTCTCGGTGCGACGACGACTCGTCCGCGCCGACGAGATCTGACACCGGAGCGACGACGCCCGCCCCCGCCATCGGCGGGGACGGGCGTGACGGGCGGTGTCAGGCCGTCGCTGCGGCGGCGAGGCGGCCGAGGGTGTCCTGCAGCTGCGCCTCGGTCACCAACGGGAACCCGACCTGCTCCAGCAGCTTCTTGTCCTCCACCTTCGACCAGTCGTAGGTGTGCCGGACCAGCGTCTCGTTCGGGCCCTGGGACTCCAGCTCCCACACCCATTCCCACCCCGGAGGCTCGGTGCCGGCGGGTGCGGTCTTCCACGCGAGCAGCTTGTCCTTGGCGTAGCCGGTGACGTGGTTGTCGGTCTGGTACTGGCCGCCCATGTGGTCACCCTCCATGTTCATGGTGAACACGTCGCCGACTTTCTGGATGCGGTCGGCGTGGTCGACGCCGCGGATGAAGCCGGCGCCGTCGAGCTCCTGGTGGCGCTCCGGGTTGGACAGGACGTCGAAGACGGCATCGACGGGCGCCTCGATCGTGCGCTCGACGGTGACGTGTGTGGTGTCGGTCATGGCACCACACTGCCCGTGATCCACCGGCGCGGCAACGACCCCCGCACCCGTCGCCGCGTGTGGCACAGATCACATCGCCGAGATGGGTGCGGAACCGCATGCGTGCTGCGACTACATCGTCGATCCGGGAGAAGTCCGGTCGACAGGAAGAGGTGGATCCCATGACAGACACGCAGAGTCGGACCCAGCTGCTGACGCCCGTCCTCGCCGAGGCGATCGGGACAGCGGTCCTCGTCATCGGCGGTGTGGGCACCGCGGTTCTCGCCGGCAAGACGGTGGGCACCATCGGTATCGCTCTCGCCTTCGGACTCACGCTGGCCGCCCTGGTCTATGCGATCGGACCGATCTCCGGGTGCCACGTGAACCCGGCGATCACCCTCGCCATGGCCATCCGTCGCCGCATCAGTCCGGTGACGGCGGTCGGGTACGTTGTCGCGCAGGTCATCGGCGCGATCGTCGGAGCGGCGGTCGTGCTGCTCGTGGCATCCGGCCGACCCGGGTACTCGGTCGACGTCGACGGTCTCGGCACCAACGGTTACGGGGCGCAGTCGACCGGCGGATACGGGCTGCTCCCGGTGGCGGTGATCGAGATCGTGCTGACCGCCGTCCTCGTGTTCGTGGTGTTCGCGGCCACCGACTCCATCGCCACCCCGGCGGGTGCGGGCGTGGCCATCGGCGCCACCCTCGTCGTCGCGCATCTCGTCGCGATCGGCATCGACTCGACGTCGGTCAACCCTGCCCGGTCGTTGGGGCCCGCGCTCTTCGCCGGCCGAACCGCTCTGGGGCATCTCTGGGTGTTCATCGTCTTCCCGCTCGTCGGCGGCGTCGTGGGGGCCCTGCTGCACCGAGCGGTCTCCGGTCGCGAGGAGGCGGTCGCGGCCTGAGGCGCCGACGACGAGATCCGCCGACGCCCGGGAGCAGAGGACCGAACCTGTCCTGATTGATTCCTAGCGTCATCGACGTTCGCCCCACACGACAGGAGAACCCGATGACCACAGCATCGATCGACCCGGTTCGCGACGACCCGACGTCGCCGGCCCCGACCACCTCGTTCCCGACGGGCCGTGCGCGCACCATCGCGCTCATCTGCCTGCTCGCGGCCTCTTTCATGGAACTCATGGACGCGACGGTGGTGAACGTGGCGTTGCGGACTCTGCAGGAGGATCTCGGCGCCTCGACCGCGAGCCTTCAGTGGGTGGTGGCGGGTTACCCACTCGCGTACGCAGTGGGACTCGTCCTCGGCGCCCGTCTCGGTGACAACGTGGGCCGCAAGAAGATATTCGTCATCGGGCTCGCGGCCTTCGGGCTCGCCTCGCTGGCCTGCGGCCTGGCCGGCGGACCGGCCGAGCTGGTGGTGTTCCGACTCGTCCAGGGAGCCGCCGCCGCGTTGATGGTCCCGCAGGTGCTCAGCAACATCCAGGTGCTGTACCCGCCGGCCGAGCGCGGGCGTGCGATGGGCATGTTCACCTCGGTGATCGGACTGGCCGCGGTCGTCGGACCGGTGCTCGGCGCGGTGATCACGAGCGGTGACTGGTACGGCCTCGGTTGGCGACCGATCTTCCTGATCAACGTCCCGTTGGCCGCGATCGCGATCGCGGCGGCCCTGGCCTTCATCCCCGAGACACGTGCGGAACGGCACTCCCCCATCACGATCGGTTCGGCCGTGCTCCTCGCGGCCTCTCTGGCCGCGGTGTTGGTGCCGATCACGCTCGGGCCCGAGAACGACTGGCCTGTCTGGGGTTTCGTCCTCATGGCCGTCGGTGCGCTGGGCCTGTCGGCGTTCGCGCGGCGTCAGACCTCTCTCGCCCGCTCGGGTGTCGAGGCGATGGTGCCGCCGGCGCTGTTCACGGCACCGTCGTTCGCTCGCGGCATCGGTGCGTTCGCGCTCCTCACGGTTCCCGTCGGCGGCTACTTCCTCGTCCAGTCACTGCACGTCCAGGCCGCTCTCGGCTGGTCGGTTCTGCACACCGGTCTGATGTGGATCCCGTTCTCGCTCGCGGTGCCGGTGTCCGCGGGCCTGGCGGCGACGGTCCTCGCCGCGCGGATCGGGAAGCACGTCCTGCAGGTGGGCGCGGCGGTGCTGGTGCTCGGGATGGCGCTGATGGTGGTCGCAGAAGGGTCGGCGCACCCGGGTCTGTGGTTCGCGGTCGCGCTGGTCGTCGCCGGTCTCGGCTTCGGGGCCATCGTCGGTTCGTCGGGACTGCTTGTCCTGCACGACGTTCCGGTACGCCTCGCCGGCGCCGCGTCCGGCGTGTTCACGACCGCCCAGGCGCTGTCGGTCGCGCTCGGAGCGGCGGTCGTCGGGACGGTCTACAGCTCCGTCGCGGAGGACCACGGTCTCGAGGCGGGCTACCGTCTGGCGTTCGTCGTGATGATGGGTCTGATCGCCGCGGGAGGGTGCGCGGCACAGGCGATGCCGCAGCGGACGGTGCCGGTCGAGGTCTGATCCCCCGTTCGGGTCCCGCGGGTGCGTGCAGCCCGCGGGACCCGTTCGTGTCAGCCGACGATGCGCTGCACCAGGCCCCGTCCGACCTCCTCGGGTCGGTACTGTTCCGCCGCGAACGACCCGATGGCCACGATCGCGCCCGTCAGTGCCGGGACGGCCCACTGCAGTCGGGCGAGCATCCGCTGCGCCGACGCGACGTCGGCCGGGGTGGACGAGGACGGCTCGGTGCCGCCGGCGGCGGGCACGGCACCGTGGTCGGACACGGTGCTGCCCAGGAGCCGCGACCACCCGGTGACCCCGAGCGCCGCCGCTGTCAGCGCCGTCTTCGTGATCGCCATCGTCGGCACCCCCTTCTGCACCCGTGCGCGTCCGACGTCGTGTTTCATCAGGCCGGCGGCGCCGACGAGGTGCGCGCCGATCGCGGCGGCGTTGACGGGGGTCCACCGATCCCACCCCGCGTTCGTGACCGCCCCCACGGCCTCCGGACGGCCGGCACTCGCAGCCGCGGGGTTCAGTGCCACAGCGTTGGCGAGGGTGCCGCCGAACCAGGCTGCGGCGCCCAGGTCGTGGAGCTGATGGAAGATCGTTGCGCGTGCCATGATCTCGCTTTCGTGGGACGGGTCGGTCGTGTCGGTGGATGCCCGGTGTCGGGCACCCGGAAACGTCGTGTCCGGTTCGTCGGGGAACGTGACGCGCCTCAGCGGGGCGCGTGCCCCCGTGCGACGGCGGGGACGTCTGTCGGTGCCTCGACGTTGCCGGGAGTCGGGTCGAGTCGATCGCGCGTGAAGCTCAGGACGCCCATCATCGGGCGGACCATGACGTCGAACGCCCACGGCAGCAGGCGGTATCCCAGCAGCATCGGCCGGTTGGCCAGACCCACCTGCCGGTCGCGACTGCGTCGGGACGAGATGTCCACGATCGCGCGTGCCATCTTGTCGGGTGGGTCGTTCAGCGGGAGCACGCGCGCGAGCCGTCCGGAGTAGTTGGCCGACAACGGGTAGATCGCCGTGTCGACCGCTCCGGGCCAGATGCCGTGCATGGTGATGTCCCGGTCGGCGCGCGTCTCCTGGCGAAGGATCCGGACCAGAGCGGTGACGGCGAACTTGCTCATCACATAAGGCGACATCAACGGCACGGCGGCGTGGCCCAGGAGGGATCCGACGACGACGAGGCTGCCGCGCCCGCGCTCCCGGAAATGCTGCAGTGCCTCTCGACAGACACTCGCCGCCCCGAGGACGTTCACGCGCAGAACGGCGTCGAACACGTGGGCGGGGATGTCGGTGAAACGCCCGAAGGCGGCGACGGACGCGTTCTGTACGACCACGTCGAGATGGCCGAAGCGGTCCAGCGCGGCGTCGAAGACGCCTCGCACGGCATCGGGGTCACCGATGTCCGCGGGGAGGACGAGGACGTCGGGCGCCCCGGCGATGCGACAGCGGTCGGCCACGTCCTCCAAAGCGGCGCGTCCGCGGGCGACCACCACCAGGCGCGCCCCGGACTCCGCGAAACGCAGTGCCGTCCTCTCCCCGATCCCCCGCGACGCACCGGTGATCAGAACGGTGCGGGATGTCGTTCTCTCCATGCACCGGCGATACCCGCGGCCGACCCGGGCCGAAACCCGGGCGGGCTCGTGGTGACCGCTGCCCCGGGCGGGATGGGTCCCGTACGATCCGTTTCGTGATCAAGCGACTGCTCGCGTCCCTGTCCGTCGGCGTCGCGGTGGCGACCGCCGGTGTCGTCCTCACCGGTGCAGCCCCCGCCTCCGCCGCGCCGTGCTCGAACGTCGAGGTGATCTTCGCCCGCGGGACCGCCGAACCGGCGCCGCCCGTCGGCCTGACGGGTTCGGCGTTCCTCGCGTCGCTGCGATCGCAGCTGCCCGGCCGGTCCGTCGCGCAGTACGGCGTGAACTACCCCGCGTCGGCCAGCTTCACCGACCGCATCGGTACCGCACGCTCCGTCATCACCGGGGTCGAGGACGTTCAGCGTCGGATCGCGTTCCTGGCCTCGGCCTGCCCCGGCACGCGGGTCGTCCTCGGCGGCTACTCGCAGGGCGCTGTCGTCGCCGGGTACGCCGTCAGTCCCAGCGTCACCCTGCCACCGGAGTACCGGACCTACACCCCCCGTCCGCTGGCGCCGGCGCTGCTGCAGAAGATCGCCGCGGTCGTCTTGTTCGCGCCGCCGTCGGCACGGTTCCTCGCCGACGCCGGTGCGCCGCCGGTCGTGGTCCAGCCGGCACTCACCTCGCGCACCGCGCGGTACTGCATCGCCGGCGACAACATCTGCAACGGCGCCCGGCTCGCCGGCCCCGGCCCGCTGCATGTCCTCTACGCGGTGAACGGTGACGTGATCCGTGGCGCGGGCTTCGCGGCGCGGGCGGTACGCGGCTGAACGATCTCCTCTGAGCACCCCGACGACTTCTGTCGTCGGGGTGTTCTCGTCTGCGCCGCGTCCGCTCCGTAATGCCGTTGTGGGACAGTCCAAAGTTCGCCGAGCCGGATGGAGGTTCTCACTGTACGGTCCTCGAGTAATGGTGATCTCACACAGAGATCACCCAGGTCGACGGCACCGGGGCGCCGTCAGGGGGACTCGTGACACATCTCCTGTCGGGTCGGCGGGGCACTTCGGTGCTGATCGTCGCCCTCGTCGTGGCCCTGATGGCCGGCGGCACGGCCGCCGCACAACCGGTGGTCCCCCAGTTGCCTGCGCTGCCGGGGGTCGCGACGCCCCCGTTGCCGCCCGCGTCGTCGATCGGACCGTCCTACTCGGATCCCGGCCCCCTGTACCGGCATCCTGCGAACCTCGCCTCGATGCGCGACGGCGATGTCATCGGGGCCGTCCGCAAGCCGGCCCCGCCGAGGGTGCTGCCCGTCGAGACCTGGCAGATCCGCTACAAGACGACGGACTCGCAGGGCATCCCGATGGTCGGTGTCACCCTGGTGATGCTCCCGTTCCATCGCTCGGCGAAGACTCCGCTGCTGTCGTACCAGATGATCACCAACGCCCTCGGCATGCGGTGCCAGCCGTCGCAGGCGATGTACAACCCGCTCGACTTCTCGGCGTCGCCGGCAGACCCGCCCGGGTTCAACATTCCTCTCTTGCGGGGATGGGCGATAGCGATCCCCGATCACCTCGGTGAGCGGACCAGCTACGGGGCCGTCCGTATGAGCGGGCACGTCGTACTCGACGGCATCCGCGCGGTGGGCTCCGCTGGGACTGGCGAAGTCCCCGGTCGCCCTCGCGGGCTACTCGGGCGGCGGGATGGCCACGGCGTCCGCGGCCGCGCAACAGCCGACGTACGCACCGGACGTCGACCTCGTCGGATCGGTCGAGGGAGGCGTGCCGACCAACCTCGAACAGATGGCCGAGGTCGTCGGCACCGACAACGGACACCCCGCATTCGGTCTCGCCATGGCCGCGGCGCTCGGTCTGGAACGCGAGTATCCCGACCGGCTCCCGGTCAGCAAACAGCTGAACTGGCTCGGGTTGCAGACCCGTGCGCAGATGGCGAACGCCTGCACGAACGAGATCCTGGTGGTCGGATTCGGCAAGACAGCGCGCATGCTCGCACGGAACTTCGACGTGCTGAAGGACCCGGATGTGCGACAGATCCTCCGGGAGAACTCGATCGGGTTCATGCCCGAGACCCCGACGGCGCCGGTGTTCGAGTTCCACTCGCCGACCGATCCACTCATCTCGGTCGGAACGCTGAACCAGACGATGGCCCGCTACTGCCGCGCCGGGACACGCGTCTACCAGTTGGCGACACCCGCGCCCGAGCACCTGAGCGCGGCGGGGGTGGGCTTCCTGCCTGCGTTCCAGTGGCTGCAGGACAGGTTCGACGGCAAGCCGGCCCCGACCACGTGTCGATGAGCGTCTTGTTGCGATGATGCGCCGCACGAGCCCGGGACTGGTACACATCACCGAACTCAACTCCCGTTGTGGCACCGGCCACAACTGAACGCACACTCGCCCCGGTGGCCGCCTCGGCCACGATCGAGGGGGGAACGAGTGCTACCTGTGAGGTTCCGCCGCGTCCGTCGGGTGGCGATCGTCGTCACCGCGGCTGCGGCACTGGTCATCTGCGGCTCGGCGACGGCGATCGCCGCGCCGGTGCCACCACCCGCGCCGGCGCTCCCGGCTCTGCCTGGCGTCCCGACGCCGCCGCTGCCCCCGGCCTCCGAGCTGGGTCCGTCCTACTCCGACCCCGGCCCGCTGTACCGCCATCCCGCGAACCTCGCCGCGATGCGCGACGGCGACGTGATCGGGGCCGAACGCAAGCCCCAACCCTTCCGTGTCGTCCCGTCGGAGACCTGGCAGATCCGCTACAAGACAACCGATTCCCACGGCGCGCCGATGGTGGGTGTGACCCTCGTGATGGCGCCGCTGAACCGGCCCGCGAACGTGCCGCTGCTCTCCTACCAGATGATCACCAATGCCCTGGGGATGCGGTGTCAGGCCTCGCACAGCGTGTACACCTCACTGGACTTCTCGGCGTCCCCGGTCGACCCGTGGGGCTTCAACTTCGCGTTGCTGCGCGGGTGGGCGATCGCCGTGCCCGATCACCTCGGCGAGCGCTCGGCGTACGGCGCCGTCCGCCAGAGCGGTCACGTCATTCTCGACGGGATCCGGGCCGCGACACGGTGGGCTCCGCTGCGGCTGCAGAAGTCCCGGGTCGGCATGTCCGGGTACTCCGGTGGCGGGATGGCGACCGCGTCGGCCGCGGCGCAACAACCGACGTACGCCCCGGACGTGAACCTCGTCGGCTCGGCCGAGGGTGGCGTACCGACGAACCTCGAGCAGATGGCCCAGGCGATCGGCACCGAGAAGACGCATCCCGCGTTCGGGCTGGCGATGGCGGCGGCACTGGGCCTCGAGCGTGAGTACCCGGAGGAACTGCCGATCAGCAAGCACCTGAATTGGCTGGGGTTGCAGACGCGTGCCCAGATGGCGAACGCCTGCACCAACGAGATCCTGACCGTCGGTTTCGGCAAGACGGCTCGGATGCTGGCGACGAACTTCGATCTGCTCAATGACCCGTCGACGCGAAAGGTGTTGCGGGACAACTCGATCGGCTACATGCCGGAGACACCGACCGCGCCGATCCTCGAGTTCCACTCCCCGACCGACCCGCTGATCTCGGTGGCGTTCCTGAACCAGACGATGGCCCGGTACTGCAGCGCCGGGACTCGCGTGCTCCAGCTGTCGACGCCCGCCCCGGAACATCTCAGCGCCGCGGCGATCGGCTTCTTCCCCGCGCTGCAGTGGCTGCAGGACCGGTTCGACGGCAAGCCGGCCCCGACGACCTGTCGCTGACCGGTCACGGCGCGGGCCGGACCGGTTGCCGCAGGATGGTGCGCAGCCGCTCCGGGGCCGCCCGACGCGGGTCGCCGAGATAGATCTCGTGGTGGCGGCCGGTCATCGTCAGGCCGCGCTCCGGGATCTCCACGTCGTGCATCCTCGCGAGAACCGGACCCTCGGCGTCGTAGGGGCCGACGTGCAGGGTCTGCATCACCAACCCCTCGTCGAGGTCGTCGTGGCGCAGATCGGCGAGTCGCAGGCCGCGGCCCCGTGCCGCGACCGCATCGGCCGCCGCCGCGACGTCGTCGGCGTCGAGCCAGGGCGCGACGAGCATCAGTACGGTCCAGTGCCACCGGGACTTGTCGCGCCGGGTGGTGAACGCTGACGGGTCGTCGGCCCACCACAGCGCCTCGAGCGGCATGACCCGCACATCCGTCCCGTGCCGGTCGCGACTGCGTGACCTCAGGGCGTAGGCCATCGGGTAGAGGGTGGCCACGGCGTCGGTGTAGGCCGGTTCCGTGTTGGGGTCGCCGCGGCCGTCGATCATCAGACAGCGCACACGCGGGATCTCGACGAGTGAGAACCGGTCGCGTCGTGCCGAATAGCCCGGCACCTCGCGACGGAGGTCGACGGTGGTCAGGTCGGATCCGCGGGCTGGTCGGTCCACGGCGATCACCGTAGTGCCGCTGCCCGCCGGTCGCGGCGCTCCGGTGAGTGTCTGTTCCCATCGGTCACAGACACAGCTACGATGACATCAACCAATGGCACTGTGGGCGATGGGAGCGATGTATGACGACGCTGGCAGGGACCGATCCGGCGCCCAGTCGGGTGGACGCGGGGATGGACGAGGTCGCGCAGCGTCTCGTCGACTCGTCGCTGGTGGCGTCGCGCAACGCGATGACCGAGATCGACTGGACCGCTCCCCTCGACCCGGACAAGCACGGGTGCAGTCCCGAGTGGTCGGCGTTGTACGGCACCGCCTACTGGGAGGAGCTCACCGACGATCAGCGCGTCCGACTCACCCGGCACGAGATGGCGTCGGTGATGACCATCTGCGTGTGGTTCGAGATGATGCTGCAGCAGTTGGTGATACGCGACCAGCGAGCCGTCGCGGCCCACTCCCCCGAGTTCACGTTCGCCATGACCGAGATCGCCGACGAGTGCCGACACTCGCTCATGTTCTCCGCCGCCTCGCAGCGCATCGTCGGGCGGTCGTACCACCCGTCGCCGAAGGTGGCCCGGATGGGGCGGGTGTTCATGAACGTCGCCCGGGGCGAGGTGGCCTATGCGGGCATCCTGGTCGCCGAGGAGATCCTCGACGTGCTGCAGCGGGGATCGCTCGGCGACCCGCGGGTGCTGCCCCTCATCCAGACGGTCAACGAGGTGCACGTGCTCGAGGAGTCCCGCCACATGCGCTTCGCGCGCGAGCAGGTGCGCGAGGCGATGGTCGGCGCCGGCCGATTCCGCAGGGCGAGCAGCGCCGTCCTCGTCGCGCTGGGTGCGGAGATGATCGTCATCAACCTCGTCCGACCGCAGGCATTCACCGACGCGGGACTCGACAGACGGCGCGCCGTCGGCGAGATGCTGGCCAACGAGCACCGCCACGCGATGCTGCGCGGGAGCTGTGTGCACCTCATGCAATTCCTCGACGAGGTCGGTCTCCTGACGCCGGCGGCGAGCCGGATATATCGCCGGTGCCACCTGCTCTGACCGGTCTACCATCGCAGGATGGCCGGACTGGACACGCCGCTCACACCCCTGCGCTTCCTCGAGCGAGCCGCCGAGGTCCACCCCGATGCGGAGGCCGTGGTCGACGGCGACCGCCGCATCACGAACTCGGAGCTGGCCGACGCGGCGCAACGCCTCGCATCGGCGATCCGCGCATCGGGTGTCGGGGCGGGTGAGCGCGTCGCGTTCCTCGCGACCAACCGACTCGAACTCCTCGTCGCGCACTTCGGGGTGCCGCTGGCCGGTGCGGTCCTCGTCGCGGTCAACACCCGCCTCTCACCGCAGGAGGTCGCATACATCTGCGAACACTCCTCGTCGCGGATCCTGTTCGGCGACAGCGATCTCCTGGCCGCGCTCGACGGTGTCGACCTCACCGTGTCCGAGGTCGTCGACCTCGACACGGGCCACGAGGAGTTCCTCGACCGCGCGACCGACGAGCGTCTGGCGTGGGAGGTCGAGGACGAGACCGCCACCATCACGGTGAACTACACCTCCGGCACCACCGGACGACCCAAAGGCGTCATGTACACCCACCGCGGTGCGTACCTGAACGCGCTCGGCGAGATGCACCACCAGGGATTCGTCCACGGGAGTCGGTACCTGTGGACGCTGCCGATGTTCCACTGCAACGGGTGGTGCACCACCTGGGCCGTGACCGCCGCGGCAGCGACACATGTGTGCCTGCGCGCGGTGCGCGGCGACGCGATCTGGCGACTGGTCGACGACGAGCGGATCGACCACCTGTGCGGTGCGCCGACCGTCCTCACCACCCTCGCGACCGCCCCGCATGCCCACCACCTCGACCGGCCGCTGACCGTCGTGACCGCCGGTGCCCCACCGAGTCCCACGGTGGTGGGCCAGATCCGCGACCTCGGCGCCACCCTCGTCCACGTGTACGGGCTGACCGAGACCTACGGGCCGTACTCGATCTGCGAGCCGCGCGACGAGTGGTCGTCGCTGACCGCCGACGAACTGAACGTCCAGATGGCGCGGCAGGGCGCCGGGATGATCACGGCCGATCGGATGCGTGTGGTCCGGCGTGAGACGGCCGACGACGGGACACTCGTCGACGTCGAGCCCGACGGGGTCGAGATGGGCGAGATCGTCATGCGTGGCAACGGGGTGATGAAGGGGTACCTCGACGACATCGACGCGACGGCCGAGGCGTTCGCCGGTGGTTGGTTCCACTCGGGCGACCTCGGGGTCATGCACCCCGACGGCTACGTCCAGCTGCTCGACCGCGCCAAGGACATCGTGATCTCCGGGGGCGAGAACATCTCGACCATCGAGGTCGAACAGGCCCTCGCATCCCACCCCGACGTCGCCGACGTCGTGGTCATCGGTGTGCCCGACGAGAAGTGGGGTGAGCGGCCCAAGGCGTTCGTCGTGACACGCGAGGACGCGTCGGTCGACTCCGACACCCTCGTCGCGCACGTCCGGGCGCGGCTGGCCGCGTTCAAGGCGCCCCGCGAGATCGTCTTCACCGACGCGCTCCCTCGGACGTCGACCGGCAAGGTCCGCAAGAACGCACTGCGCGAGGCGGAGTCGGCAGGCTGACGTCCTCGCCGAGGGTGGTCAGTCGTTCTCGTGTGCGGTCAGCAGGATGTTGTCGAAGGCGGCCCGGTCGGAGTCGCCGAGGGTCACCGACGACGGGACATCCCGCACGACGGCGGCGGCGAGGACCCGGACCTTGGTGTTCGTGTGCTGGGAGCGCCACGCCAGCACGTCGTAGGCGTGACGGTCGCCGAATCCGTAGGCCAGCATCATCATCCCCTTCGCCTGCTCGATCACCGAGCGGTGCTCCACGAAGTCGCTGACCTCGGCGTCGAGGTTCTCCAACGCCTCGTCGAACACGGTGGTGACGTCGACCACGTACCCCGACACACCCACGACGGCGCCGTCGTCGGTGGTGACGCGGTCACCCACGATCACCACGTGCCGAGGCACGTTCGCCCGGTCGGTGATCCGATGTCGCGTCGCGCTCGGGCGTCCGGCGGCCGCGAGCCGTTCCATCGCCGCACGGATGTCCGCGGTGTCCAACGGTCCGGCGGTGCTGTCGACCGGCGTTGTGGGGGCGGAGGTTTCGTCCTCGCGCGGGGCCCCGGCGCCGTCGAGCAGCGCAGTCAGGGACGCCGACAACTCCCACCGGGAGTCGGCGAGGACGTATCGGAATGCACCCGCGGTCGGCGGGACCTCCGGCTGCACACCGGATGTCGGATGGGCTGAGTCTGCCAACGGCTGTTCCTTCGCATGCAAAGAAGAATCACCGGCGCCGAGCTCCTATACCGCCGAGGGAGCACTTTACCCACCCTTCGGAAATGCTCGGTCGCACCCTGCTCCGGCGTGGCGGCGCTACCGTCGAGGCATGCTGCTCACGACGATCCCCGCGGGTGACGGGGACACCGAGGCCCACATCGCTCGACCGCAGACGGGGTCCGGGCCCGGGGTGGTCCTCTTCATGGACGCGATCGGGGTCCGGCCGACGCTGATCGAGATGGCCGAACGCATCGCGTCCTGGGGATACGTCGTCCTCACCCCCAATCTCTTCTACCGCGACGGCGCCGTCGACGACGTGCGCCCGCACGACGACCTCCGTGTCGACGGCGCGCGCGACGCGTTCTTCGCGACCGCGATGCCGCGGGTGGGCTCGCTGTTCCGCCAGGACCTCGCCGGTGACCTCGATGCCTACCGGACGGCGGTGCAGAGCCTCGACGGCGTGACGGGCTCGACGATCGGATGTGTCGGGTACTGCATGGGCGCGCGGGTCGCGACGTTCTTCGCCGCGCGGCACCCGGAGGTGGTCGCTGCGGCTGCCGGGTTCCACGGCGGCGGCCTCGTGACCGACGATCCCTCCAGCCCGCATCGACAGCTGGCCTCGGCCACGGCGGAGTTCGTCTTCGGCCACGCCGACAACGACTCGTCGATGCCCCCGGAGGCGGTCGCCGAACTCGGCCGCGCGCTCTCCGACGCGGGTCTCACGGCGACCAACGAGATCTACCCCGACGCTCCACACGGCTATTCGATGGCCGACACCTCGATGTACCAGGAGGCGGGCGCGGAGCGGTCGTTCGCCGAACTCGAGGCGTTGTTCGCCCGCACCCTGCGCTGACGTCCGGTCGGGTTCCGTCGCCGGCCGCCGTGACCTAAACTAGAACACGTTCTAGCTTTGGCCCGAGAGGACGACCGTGCACACACCGCTCTGCGACACCCTGGGGATCGAGTACCCGATCTTCGCGTTCACCCACTGCCGCGACGTCGTCGTCGCGGTCAGCAAGGCCGGCGGCTTCGGCGTGCTCGGTGCCGTCGGGTACACGCCCGAGGAGCTCGAGGTCGAGTTGCGGTGGATCGACGAGCACATCGGCGACCGTCCGTACGGCGTGGACATCGTGATCCCCAGCAAGTACGAGGGGATGGACTCGAACCTGTCGGGGGACGAACTCGCGGAGATGCTGCGGTCGATGGTCCCGCAGGAGACCCTCGAGTTCGGCCGCAGGTTGCTCACCGACCACGGTGTCCCGCTCGCCGAGGGTGACGACAACAGCCTGCAACTGCTGGGGTGGACCGAGGCCACCGCGACACCGCAGGTCGACATCGCCCTGCAGCACGACAAGGTGCGGCTGATCGCGAACGCGCTGGGCACCCCACCGGTGGACATGATCGAGCGGATCCAGGCGACCGGTCGCAAGGTCGCAGCCCTGTGCGGCTCCCCGTATCAGGCGCGCAAGCACGCCGACGCCGGTGTGGACATCATCATCGCGCAGGGCGGTGAGGGCGGCGGCCACTGCGGGGAGGTCGGCTCGATCGTGCTGTGGCCGCAGGTGGTCAAGGAGGTCGCACCCATCCCCGTGCTCGCCGCCGGTGGCATCGGCAGTGGGCAGCAGATCGCGGCGGCGCTCGCGCTCGGCACACAGGGCGCGTGGTCGGGGTCGCAGTGGCTGATCGTCGAGGAGTCGGCGAACACGGCCCGACAGCAGCAGGCCTACATCGACGCGTCGAGCCGGGACACCGTGCGCAGCCGGTCGTTCACGGGCAAGCCGTGTCGCATGCTGAGGAACGACTGGACCGAGGCCTGGGAGAAGCCGGAGAACCCCGACCCGCTCGGCATGCCCCTGCAGTACATGGTCTCCGGCATGGCCGTCGCGGCGACGCACAAGTACCCGGATCAGACCGTCGACGTCGCGTTCAACCCGGTCGGACAGGTCGTCGGCCAGTTCCGCAAGGTCGAGAAGACCTCGGCCGTGATCGAACGCTGGGTGCAGGAGTACCTCGAGGCCACGAGCACGCTCGACGAGATCAACAGCGCAGCGGCCGGCGTCTGAGCCTGCCGGCGCGGCGGCGCCGCGCGACCTCTGTCGGTGGATGACGGACCCCGTCGGAGGTCGTTACCCTGGTCGGCCGGAATCCCGACGGAAGGAGGAACGATGACCATCGATCCCGATGCGACCGATCCCGACGCCGGTGCTCTGCCCGTGGACTCCGTCCCGGACAAGCCGGTCCCGGAGGGTGCCGAAGGTGACGTCCTCGAGCAGGAGTTCGTCGTCGACGTGGACGACGACGAGTACCCGCACGCCGCCGAGGTGCAGGAGGACTGACCCCGGTTCCTCAACGCCTGTAGATTCGGTGAGGACGGTGGGCGCCGCTCACCGCCGACGGCGTGGGAGGTCGCACGATGCGTGTCCGACGGATCTGCGACGGTGACCGTCGAGTGGTCGCCGTCCACCACGGTCCGAGCGACACGTGGGTCGACCTCGACGCGGCGGCGGCCGTGTTCGACCGGTCGGTGCGCGGGCCGCTGACGCAGGACCTGGTCGACCTCCTCGCCGCCCGTGAACGCGGGCGGGACATGGCGCAGCGTCTCGCCGACCGTGCGGTCGGCGAACAGGTCGCGATGGTCACCCCGGCGCCGGCGCTCCCCGTCGACGTCACGTCTCTGCGATGTTTCCTCGGGTGGGAGAAGCACTGGGTACAGGCGGCCCACAGCCTGGTGCGCCGGAACCTGCGCGCGGCATGGCCGTTCATCCGCGCCTACGAGACCGTCGGGCGCCGGACCTTCCCCGCGCTGCGACCGGGAGCGGCCTTCGGCGACCATCCGGACTACTACACCGGCAACCACCGGACCATCCGCGCCGACGGCGACGAGATCCCCTGGCCCGACTACACCGACCTGCTCGACTACGAGCTGGAGTTCGGCGTCGTCGTGGACCACCCGATCCGCGACGCGACCCCGGCGCAGGCGACCGCGGCCATCGGCGGCTTCGTCGTGTTCAACGACGTGAGCGCCCGCGACGTCCAGTGGGACGAGCACCGCCGAAGCTCGTTCGGCCCGGTCGTGAAGACGAAGACCTTCGCCAGCACCATGGGCGCGGTGATGGTGACCCCCGACGAGATCCTGCCCCACCTCGACGACCTCGACGCGTCCGTCGTCGTGGACGGCGAGACCTGGGCCTCGACGTCGACGGCCGGGATGCGGTGGTCACCCGGCGACTGGCTGTCCTACGCCTCCCGCGGGGAGGAGATCGGCCCCGGCGAGCTCGCCACCTCCGGCACCCTGCCCTCGGGGTCGGGCCTGGAGATCGACCGGTGGATCAGACCCGGCCAGACGGTGACGCTGTCCATCGACCGCATCGGATCGGTGAGCAACCGCGTCGGGGCTCCGTCGACCGCGAGCACGCCGCGGTGACGATGCGGTCAGCGGGCGGTCGCGACCACGCGTTCGACGATCCGCACCACGGTGTCGAGTTCGGACGCGTCACGCGGTGCGTAGAGGAAGAGGTACCCGTCGGGCAGTCGGAGCAGCGGTCGGCCGGCGAGCGGATGCCGCTCACCCCATCGCGCACCGACGATCGTCGCGACGTCGGACGGCGCCGCGACGACGTGCAGCGATCCCTGACCCGGGTGGACGTGGGCGACCTCGCCGCCGGAACGGCGAGCCCACGGCGACAGCGGGTCGTCGACGACCACGGCGTCGTGGTGGCGTTCGAACCGGCTGCGCGCGAGCCGGTTCCCGCTCTCGCGGCCGAGCGCATCCACCCGGGCGACGAGGTCGTCGACGATCGAGGCGTCCGGGATCTGGTCGAGTTGTCGGTGCGGCACCGGGTACGGGGCCATCGCCGGGCGGGCTCCCCGGTCGGGCAGGGACAGGTCCGGGGACGGCGCGGGATCACCTGCGACACTCAGGGTGTCGCGACCCAGCCTCCCGAGCGCGGTCGTGGCCGCCCAGCCGAGGGGGTTGGCTGGGAGGCCGCCCGGACCCAGTGCCCGCCACGCCCGGTAGTCCGCCACCATGGCCCGCATCCCGTTCCTCCGATGTCGTGGGTTCGACGAATGACCGCACCGTCATCCTGGGGCATCATGGCGACGAGCGCGACGACCTCATCCACGACGACCGACGGGATCCGACGATGAGACTGATGCTGCGATGGTTCGTGATGCACGGCTTCCTGCGGCTGCTGGCGGGTCGCGCGGCGGCCGCGGGGGACCTGCAGGCGCGCCTCATCGGTGACCCCGGGGTCCGCGAGGACCCGACGGGCCTGTTCGCCGACATCCGTGCGCGCGGCCCCGTCGTCCAGGGAAGACTCGCCGCTGTCACCGTCGACCACGCGGTCGTGCACGAGGTGCTGCGGTCCGACGACTTCCGCACGATCATCCTCGGGTCCCGACTCCCCGGGCCGCTCGGGGCGATCGAACGGCGCACCCGCTCGACCGCGCTGCACCCACTCCGTCCCCCGTCGCTGCTCGCCACCGAACCGCCCGAGCACACCAGTTACCGGAAGATGGTCTCGTCGGTGTTCACCGCGCGTGCCGTCGCGGCGATGCGGGAGAACGTCGAGGACACCGCGCGGCGACTCCTCGACGACCTCGACGGGACCACCGGGACCGTCGACATCGTGGAGCGCTACTGCGCCAAGCTCCCGGTGACCGTGATCGGCGACATCCTCGGCGTCCCGGAGTCCGAGCGCGACCAGGTGCTGCACTTCGGCGAACTCGCCGCCCCCAGCCTGGATCTCGGGCTCCCGTGGGGACAGTTCCGTCGGGTGGAGCACGGCATCGAGGGGTTCAACGAGTGGCTCGCCGACCACCTCGCGACATTGCGCCGCTCCCCCGGTGACGACCTGATGAGCCAGCTCATCACCGCCACGGACAACGGGGTGTCGCTCACCGAGGAGGAACTGCGCGGGATCGCGGGACTCGTGCTCGCCGCCGGTTTCGAGACCACGGTGAACATCCTCGGCAGCGGGATCGACCTGTTGACACACCATCCCGATCAGCTTGTGCTGCTGCGGGACGACCCGTCGTTGTGGCCCAACGCCGCCGACGAGATGCTGCGTCTGCGTTCACCGGTCCAGCTCACCGCCCGCTCGGCGGTGCGACCCACCACCGTCGGCGAGGTGTCCTTCGACCGCGGCGAACTCATCGTCCTGGTGCTGGCGGGCGCCAACCGTGACCCGGCGGTCTTCGCCGACCCCGACCGGTTCGACGTCACCCGCCCCAACGCGAACAAGCACCACTCGTTCTCCGGGGGACGACACTTCTGTCTCGGTGCGGCGCTCGCTCGCGCCGAGACCGAGGTGGGTCTGCGTGCCCTGTTCGACCGGTATCCCGACCTGCGGGAGGCCGGACGGCCCGTCCGCCGCGACACCCGTGTGCTGCAGGGCTATTCGTCGATGCCGGTGACACTCGGCGAACGCAGCGGCGCGCACGCCTGACGCACACGGACCCGGTCGACGACGTCGACCGGGTCCGCGCGGCGGCGCTCAGGCCAGTCCGAGCGACCTCAGATCCGAGACGTACTTGGTGATCAGAGCGTGCGACAGGTGCGGGATCTCGCCGCCGTCACCGAGTCCCGCGTCCGCGACCGCGGCGACGAACCGCGTCGACGGGATCGCCGACCCGCGTTCGGGCTCCTGCGGCGCCCGGTAGGCGTCCATCAGCGGCGCCACCGATGCCTGACGGATGCGTTCGGGGAGACCGCGAATCGCTGTCTCGAACCGGTCGACCCAGGTCTCGTGGTCGTCGATCCGGGTGATCCGCACGCCGTCCTCCTGCATCCAGTCCACGACCGTGTCGAGGGAGATGCCGTCGTCGTGCGGGTTGACCACGTTGAAGGTCTCGAACCCCTTCGACACCGCCACCCCGAGCTGGGTGATCGCCCGGGCGGTGAAGTCGGCGGGCAGACCGTCGTAGTGCGCCCGCGACCGTGACCCGTCCGCCTCGCGACGGTAGAACGACGCCGGCGCGAGCCCGGTGGCGAGCACGGTGAGGACCAGCCGCGAGAACACGTCGGGGACGTTGAGCTGACCGGTGAACGTGCTGTGGGCCAGGATCATGTCCGACCGGAAGACCGCGACGGGGAGCTCGCACAGGTCGTGCGCCTCCCGCAGGAGGACCTCGCCCGCCCACTTGCTGGTGCCGTACCCGTTCGCGTACGAATCGGCCACGGCCCGTTCGCTGCTGGCCTGCCGGATGTCGAGATCCTCGTCGAGGACGTCGGGTCCGCCCTGCTCGGCGACGCCCACCGTCGACAGGTACGTGACGGGCTTGCGCTGCGTCGTCAGGGCCAACCGGATGACCTCGGCGGTGCCGACGACGTTCGGGCCGAACAGCTGGTCGTAGGGAAGGACGTGGTTCACCAGGGCCGCGGGGTGCACGATGCGGTCGACGACCTGCGCGAGTCGTGTCCAGGTGGTCTCGTCGAGACCCAGACGGGGGCTCGCGATGTCGCCGGCGAGCACCTCGAGTCGTCGCCCGGCGAGTTCCCGGAACCGGGCACTCAGCGTCGCGTCGCCCGAGTCGAACACCGACTCCAGACGACGGCGAGCGTCGGCGGTGTCTCGGCCGCGGACGACACAGACGAGGGTCCCGTCCAGCGCGTCGAGCCGCTCGAGCCATTCCAGGCACAGGAATCGGCCGAGGTACCCGTTCGCGCCGGTCAGGAGCACGGTCGTCGGCGACTCCGGTGCGGCGGGGAGGGTGGGTGCCGTCTCGAGGAGGTCGGCGTCGAGGAACTTTTCCAGCGTCAGATCTGCTGCTCGGACCGTCGAGGCTCCCGCCCCGTGGACGGAGGCGAAGGTGGGCACCGCGTCGTCTCCCGAGCGGACGGCCTCGATGTGCGCGGCGATGGCACCCATGTCCGTCGCGGCGCCCATGAGCAGGCCGACCGGCACCTCGACCTCGAAGATCTCCGCCAGGAGGGTGGAGAAGCTCAACGCGGACAACGAGTCCCCGCCGAGATCGGAGAACCGGGCGTCGGCCGACAGCGCCGACGTCCCACCGCCGATCACCGCGGCGGCCGCCCGGCCGACGGTCTCGACGACGGGCCGATCCGCCGCCTCACGACGCAGGCGCCGCAGTTCCTCGGTCTGACCGTCGGCGAGATCGCGGTACATCTGTTCCAGACGGTCCCCGTAGTGCTCGATCAGCTTGGGCCGCAGGACCTTGCCGACACCGGACAGCAGTCCGTTGTCGCGGCTGAACGGTGTGTGCTCCACGATGACGTCGCGGGGGATCTCGTAGGAGTTGAGCCCGGCGTCGCGCCCGCTCGACTTCAGGGCGTCGACGATGGCGTCGTGCAGCGCGGCCTCGTCGGCAGCCGCGGCGACGGCCTCGTCGGTGGGTACGACGACCGCCAGCAGGAACGACCGGGAGCTGTTGCCGTACACGAAGATCTGTCCGACGCCCGGCGCGGCGGCGAACACGGCCTCCACACGGGACAGTGCGACGAACTCGCCCTGTGCCAGCTTGAGGACGTTCTTCCGACGATCCAGGTAGACGAGGTGGTCGGGACCGAGTTCGGCCATGATGTCGCCGGTCTGGTACCACCCGTCTGCGTCGAACACCTCCGCGGTGGTCTCGGGACGCTTGTAGTAGCCGGGGAACATCGACTCGGACTTGATGAGGAGCTCGCCGCGGGGATGCGGGGAGTCGTCGACGTGGTAGCCGAGTTCCGGGACGTCGACGAGCTTGTAGTCGATCACCGGCGGGCGGGTGATGTGTCCGTCGATCAGCACCGACCCCGCCTCGGTGGAGCCGTAGCCGTCGATGAGATGCACGTCGAGGCAGTCGGCGATGAAGTCGGCCATCTCCGGCGCCAGCGGCGCCGTCCCGCACATCGCCGAGAGCACGCGGCCGCCGAGGACCTCGTCGCGGATCGTCTGCATCACCTCGGCCCTCAACCGATCCGACGCGTCGCCGTCGGACGCCCGACGGTCCAGCGCGCTGACGTACCGCTGGTGGATCATGTCGCACACCCGCGGGACGAGCATGAGGTCGGTCGGGCGCACGAGGGCGATGTCGTCCATGAGCGTGGACAGGTCGCTGGCCGCGACGAAGTACGCGGTGCCGCCGGTGGCGAGAGTCTTCGCGAGGAGGGCTCGACCGGCGACGTGGCTCATCGGCATGTAGTTGACGGTGATCCCTGGCAGGGTCGGATCGCCGGTGAACCAGAACGTGGTCCACAGGCGGCGGACACCCTTCACCGGGTACATGGCGCCCTTGGGTGCCCCGGTGCTGCCGGAGGTGTAGATGAGGTTGGCCAGGTCCTCGGAGTGGTCGACGCCGTCGGTGCCGAATGCCGGTGCCGCCGGCAGGTCTCGACCGCGGGCGAGTACCTCGTCGATGGTCTCGACCGCGATGTCGGCGTCGCGCAGTGCCGCCGTGGCCTTCTCGACGGCGCGGCGTTGTGCGTCGTCTCGAGAGTCGTGGTCGAACAGGACGACGCGACGGGGTCGGTGGTCGGTCGTCGCGAGCTCCACGACGTCGTCGATGTGGTCGATCCCGACGGCGAGCACGGTCGGTGTCGTCTCGGCGAGGATCGGCAGGAGCTGCGCGGGTGCGGAACTGGTCTGCAGCGGGACGGTGACGAGGCCGAGGTGGATGCATGCGAGATCGAGCGTCGCGTAGTCGACGCTGGTGAAGCCGAGGGTGGCGACGAGCTCGCCGGCCTCCAGCCCGTCGGAGTGCCAGGCCGCGGCGACGGCGCGGACACGGTCGGCGAGGTCGCGGTAGGACACCGTCTCGAACTCGTCCCGCAGACGGACGGATGCGGACCCGTCGTCTCCGGTGACGACCTCGGTGGCGCGACGCCCGAGCGCAGGTCGGTCGGCGTAGGTCGACAGGATCTCCTCGATGACCTGCGCGAGGGGGAGGTCGCTCGCCAGGACGCGCTCGGCGAGGTCGGGATCGGGCGCCGCGTCCCGGAACTGCGGGTCCGTGTCGACGAGTCGCGCGCGGCGCTCGGCGATACGCCGGTCGCGGGCCTCGTCGGTGGTGGTGACGTCGTTCGTGGTCATCGGTGTCCTCCTGTCACTCCCCTGGTGCGCAAGACCAGACACTCACCCTGATCGTGAGCTTAGTACAACTAATTACTAACCCCGGTGCGGATATTCCGCCAGGACGGTGTGACCAAGCTCTCCACGGTCGTGAATCACCAATGTGCGCAGTGACTTTCGCGCGATTGGTCCGAATGGACCGTTTCGCCGGTCGTGCGTCAGCGCAGGGCCGACAGGCGTCGTTCGATGCGTTTGGCCGTCACGAGGCGGCTCACGAAGGCGACGGTGAGCGACACGACGAACATGATCGCCTCCACGATCCAGGCGTCGAAGCGAGACGTCGCGGCCCCGACGGCGTTGCCGCTGAACCCGACCGCGATACCGCTGAGGATCGCCGAGCCGAACGCGGGGTACCCGGCGCGGTTCTCCAACCGCACCTTCCAGTCCACGGCGTCGCGGCGGGCCTGGTCCCGGGTGTCGGCGCCGCGGTGGCGGGACGCCTCGATGGCGAGTTCGAGATCGGGGTCGTCGGGTGCGCGCCACGCCCGCGCGGCGGACCAGAACCAGCCGAGCACGATGAGCACGTCGACGACGGTGAGCAGCACCGCCCCGAGCGTCGTCACACCGCGATGGTATCGCCGCGACGGGGTGCGGCGACGCTGTCGGGCGGGGGCGGGCGACGCGGCGTCAGTACACGTCGCGCAGGTAACGCTTGTCGGCCGCGAGCGCCTTGACGTAGGCCTCCGCGCTCTGCGGTGCCAGACGGCCGTGTTCAGCGACGACACCCACCAGCGCGTCGTGCACGTCGCGAGCCATGCGCTCGGCGTCGCCGCACACGCAGAAGACGGCACCGCGCTGCAGCCAGCGGAACAACTCGGCACCGTGTTCCCGCATGCGGTCCTGCACGTACACCTTCTCCGACTGGTCGCGGGAGAACGCCACGTCGAGGCGTGTCAGCACACCGGCTGCGCGCAGCTCGTCGAGTTCGTCGCGGTAGTAGAAGTCGGTGGCCTCGTGCTGTTCGCCGAAGAACAGCCAGTTCGGCCCGTCGTGGCCCCGGGCCCGTCGCTCCTGCAGGAACGCCCGGAACGGCGCGATGCCGGTTCCCGGCCCCACCATGACGAGCGGGGTGGACGGGTCCGTGGGCGGCCGGAACGTCGACGACCGGCGCACGAACACGCGGACGTCGGAGTCCTCGGCGTGGTCGGCGAGATAGGTCGAACAGACGCCGCGCCGGGGGGTGCCGTGGACGTTGTAGCGCACGGCCGACACCGTCAGCTGGATCTCGTCGGGGTGCTGTCGCGGGCTGGAGGAGATCGAGTACAGCCGCGGGCGCAGGGGCGTCAGCACCGCGAGCCAGTCCTCGGCGGATGCGCGCACCGGATGGAGGGCCAGCAGGTCGACCGACTGGCGCCCCCAGGCCCACTCGTCGAACGCCTCGCGGTTCTCGGGGAGCATCATCGCCTCGAGGTCGACGTCGCCGGTGCGGGCGATGACGAACCGCATGAGGTCGGGCGTGATCTTGGCGATCTCGAGGTGGTCGCGCAGGGCGTCGCGGAGCGCGATCCGACCGGTCGCGGGCAGGTCGACGGTGTCGGCACCGTCGAGGCCGGTGCGTTCCAACCACTCCCCGACCAATGCCTCGCTGTTGCGCGGCCACACCCCGAGCGCGTCACCGGTCTCGTAGGTCAGGGTGCCGGCGGGGATCGCGACCCCGACGGTGCGTACGTCCTTGCGGGAGCCCTCGAGCGTGACCCGTTGGTTGCGGACCAGCGAGGACACCAGCGGCGACGTCCGGTCGTAGCGGGGCGTGGTCGGCGCGCCCGTGTCGGTTGCCGACTGCGATGCGGCCGGGTCCGTTCCGATCGCGCCGACGACCGCGTCGATCCAGCGCGCGGCGGCGTCCTCGTACTCGGGCTCGCAGTCGACGCGATCGGCGAGACGCGCAGCCCCCAGTTCGGCGAGGCGGCCGTCGAGTCGGCGTCCGTGCCCGCAGAAGTCGGCGTAGGACGAATCACCGAGAGCGAGAACCGAATACCGCAGTCCGGACAGGTCGACGTCGGACTCGGCGAGCGCGGACCAGAATGCGGCACCGTTGTCGGGGGCGTCGCCGTCGCCGGTCGTGGAGCTGACCACCACCACGGTCGCGAGCCCGGTGAGATCACGCGGGGTGACCTCGTCCATCGGACGCGTCACCACGGTCGACCCGGCGGCGCGGAGCCGGCCGGCCACCGTCTCGACGACCTCCTCGGCGGTCCCTGTCTGCGAGGCCCACAGCACCGTGACCGGTGTCGACGGTTCGTCGGCGTCCTGTGCCGCAGCGGGACCCAGGGTGGTGCGGGCGTACATCCCGGCGAGGACGCCGTCGACGTGGGCGCGGACCGACGGTCGCAGTGGCGCCGCCGACGGGATCGTGGGGACCTCTCCCGCGGCGACCGGGCGTGCGTCGAGGCCGGTGACGAACCCGGCGAGCCAGTCGGCCTCGAGCCCCGTCGGCTCCACGGGGCTCCGCGCGTCAGGGAGACCCAGTGCCCGGGCGAGGTCCGTCGGCCGCCGCTCGCGGTCGGAGGGCTCGACCCGGGGCGAGACGTCGGCGGACCCCGGCGCGGCGGCCACGCGCGTGAGCCGCACCGCGCACGCCTTGAACTCGGGCTGGCGCGAGTCGGCGTCGACCGCGTCGTTGGTCACCGCGTTCACCGCGACGTCCGCGGCGAACCGGTCGGCGAAGTGGAACGGGACGAACACCGACCCCGGCAGCACCCGGTCGGTCACGACGGCCGGGAGGACGGACCGTCCACGCCGCGAAGCGATCTCGACGGTGTCCCCGTCGACCACGGACAGGGTGCGGGCGTCCTCGGGATGGAGCTCGACGAAGGGCGCGGGGTTCAGTTTCTGCAGTTTCGCCACGCGACCGGTCTTGGTCATCGTGTGCCACTGGTGCGGGAGCCGTCCGGTGTTGAGGACGAACGGGTGCTCGTCGTCGGGCATCTCGGCCGGGTCGACGGCGGGCCGGGCCAGGAAGCGCGCCCGGCCCGACGACGTCGGGAACGTCGGGACACCGCCGTCGGGACCGAGGTAGCGGATGGGATGCCGTCGGTCCGGCTCCTGCGGCGGACACGGCCACTGGACCGGGCCGTCGGCGAGGCTCGCATAACTCATCCCGCGTAGATCCCAGCCGGTGCGCGGGTTGTGGAACCGGCGGATCTCGTCGAAGACGGCTTCGGCGTCCTCGTAGGCGAAGTGCTCGCCGAAGCCGAGCCCGTCGGCGATCTCGGCGATGATGCGCCAGTCCGGCAGTGCCTCGCCCGGTGGTGGGGACGCGGGTCGGCACAGCGTCACCGAGCGTTCGGAGTTGACCATCACACCGTGCGTCTCCGACCACATGGCGGCCGGGAGCACGACGTCGGCGTATTCGGTGGTCTCGGTGTCGCCGTAGACGTCCTGCACGACGACGAGGTCGGCGCGCCGCAACCCCTCGATCACCGTCGACCGGTTCGCGACGCTGGCGACGGGGTTGGTGCAGATGATCCACGCGGCCCGGATCTCCCCGGCCGCCATCCGCTCGAACATGTCGACGGTCCCGCCGCCGACGTGTGTCGAGATGGTCCCCCGCGGAACACCCCACAGATCCTCGACCAGTGCGCGGTCGTCGTCGTCGAACACCGACCGCTGGCCGGGGAGCCCGGGCCCCATGTAGCCCATCTCGCGGCCACCCATCGCGTTCGGCTGCCCGGTCAGTGAGAACGGGCCGCTGCCCGTGCGACAGATGGCGCCGGTGGCGAGGTGCAGGTTGCACAGGGCGTTGGTGTTCCACGTGCCGTGGGTCGACTGGTTGAGGCCCATCGTCCACAGGCTCATCCAGTCGTCCGCCTCGCCGATCCACGTGGCGGCCGTCCGCAGGTCGGCCTCGTCGATGCCGCACTGCTCCGCGACGACCGCGGGCGGATACGCGTCGAGCGACGACGCGAGGTCGTCCCACCCCTCGGTCGCCGACGCGATGAACTCCTCGTCGACGTGACCATCGGCGACGAGCAGATGCAGGAGGCCGTTGAGGAGCCACAGGTCGGATCCGGGCCGGGTCTGCAGGTGCAGGTCGGCCTTGTCCGCGGTGGCGGTGCGGCGCGGGTCGACGACGATGACCTTGGCGCCCTCCCGGGCACGATCGAGCATGCGCAGATGCAGGATCGGGTGGCAGTCGGCCATGTTCGACCCGATGACGAGGAAGACGTCGGCGTGGTCGAGGTCGTCGTAGGAGCCGGGCGGCCC
Organism: Williamsia serinedens; assembly: GCF_024171725.1. Classification (GTDB taxonomy): domain Bacteria; phylum Actinomycetota; class Actinomycetes; order Mycobacteriales; family Mycobacteriaceae; genus Williamsia_A; species Williamsia_A serinedens. Next base: position 577,351 of record NZ_JAMTCG010000001.1, on the reverse strand, counting down.
GTCGGCGCCGAGCGACTGCTTGTAGCCGGTGCCCGCACTGGCCATGCACAGCCGCGAGTTCGACTCGATCGCGTTGGTGCCCAGGAATCCCTTGACCAGCTTCGTGGCGAGGTACTGCGCCTCGGTGGTCATCTGCCCCGACACGTAGACACCCACGGCCTCCGGGCCGTGTTCGTCGATGATGGCCCGCAGCCGCGCGGCGGTGTCGCGGATCGCCTCCGACGTCGACGCCGGCTGCGCGGGACCGTCCCGGTCGGGCCGGACGAGGGCGGTGGTGAGTCGGCCCGATGCACGGAGCATGTCCGCCGTGGTGGCCCCTTTGGTGCACAGCCGACCGCGGTTCGCGGAGTGCTCACGGTCGCCGACGACCGAGAGCACCCCGGCGGTGCCGTCGTCGCGGACGCCGGGCTGCAGGACGATGCCGCAGCCGACGCCGCAGTACCCGCACACCGATCGCACTCCAGCCGTCGAGACCATGCGGCCACTGTGGCGGCCCGTCCGATCAGGGCGGTTGCCGCGCTGTGAGTCGGGCGTGACTTTTTCCTCACGGCGAGCAGAACCGAACGGTGAGGCAGGCATCGGTGCGCTCACCTGCGTCGGTCCGTCGGCTGGTAGAAATCGGCAGGTGAGCGAACACGCCTTCGGGCTGAGGACACGCGCCATCCACGCCGGCGCCCGCGTCGACCCGACGACCGGTGCCCGTGCGGTGCCGATCTACCAGACCGCCAGCTACGTCTTCGCCGACGCGGACGACGCCGGCGATCTCTTCGCGCTGCAGAAGTACGGCAACGTGTACTCGCGGATCGGCAACCCCACGGTGGCGGCGTTCGAGGAACGCATCGCCAGCCTCGACGGCGGGATCGGTGCCGTCGCCACGGCGAGCGGGCTGTCGGCGGAGTTCGCGGTGTTCGCGACGTTGTGCGCGGCCGGCGACCACATCGTCGCCGCGGCCGGGCTCTACGGGGGCACCGTGACCCAGCTCGACGTCACCCTGCGGCGGTTCGGGATCGAGACGACGTTCGTCCCCGGCACCGACCCCGCCGACTACGCCGCCGCGATCACCGACCGCACCAAGCTCGTCTACGCCGAGGTGATCGGCAACCCGTCCGGCGACATCGCCGACCTGGAGGGGCTCGCCGCCGTCGCGCACGAGCGCGGCCTGCCCTTCGTCGTCGACGCGACGATGGCCACCCCGTGGCTCTGCCGGCCGATCGAGTTCGGCGCCGACGTCGTCGTGCACTCGGCGACGAAGTTCCTCGGCGGGCACGGGACCACCTTGGGTGGCGTCGTCGTCGAGTCGGGCCGATTCGACTGGGGCAACGGGCAATTCCCGGCCATGACCGAGCCGGTCCCCTCCTACGGCGGGCTGAGCTGGTGGGGCAACTTCGGCGAGTACGGGTTCCTCACCAAGGTCCGCAGTGAGCAGGTCCGGGATCTCGGGGCGAGCCTGTCCCCCACCTCGGCGTTCCAGTTGCTGCAGGGCGTCGAGACCCTGCCCCAGCGGATGGACGCACATGTCGCCAATGCGCAGGCGGTGGCGGAGTCGCTGGCCCGCGACGCGCGCGTGGAATCGGTCGCGTACGCCGGGCTGGCAGATCACCCGCATCACGACCGCGCAGCACGGTACCTGCCGAAGGGTCCCGGCGCGGTGTTCGCCTTCCGGGTCCGCGGGGGCCACGTCGCCGGGCGCGCGCTCGTCGAGAACGTCCGTCTGGCAAGCCATGTCGCCAACATCGGCGACGTGCGCACGCTGGTCATCCACCCGGCCAGCACCACCCATCGGCAGCTCACGCCGGAGCAACTGCTGGCCGCGGGCGTCCCCGACGACCTCGTGCGCATCAGCGTCGGGATCGAGGACCTCGACGACATCCTGTGGGACCTCGACCAGGCCCTGACGGCCGCGACGAAGGAGGCCGACGATGTCCGCTGACACCGCGCAGCGCACCTGGCAGGGCCCGTCCGCCGCCCGCCGGCGCGAGATCCTGCTCGGCACCCGCACCATCGCGATCGTCGGCGCGTCGGCGAACCCCGCCCGAGCCAGCTACTTCGTCAACCGCTACCTCACGTCCACCTCGGACTACACCGTGTGGCTGGTGAACCCGACGATCGACGAGATCGACGGCACCCCGGTCTACCCGAGCCTGTCGGAGCTGCCCGGCGTCCCCGACATGGTCGACGTCTTCCGACGCCACGACGATCTCCCCTCGGTGCTGGACGACACGCTCGCGGTCGGCGCGTCGACGCTGTGGCTGCAGCTGGGCCTGTGGCACGAGGACGTCGCCCGGCGCGCCGAGGAGGCCGGCCTGTCCGTCGTGATGGACCGCTGCGTCAAGATCGAGCACGCGCGGTTCCACGGGGGCCTGCACCTCGCCGGGTTCGACACCGGCGTGATCGACTCGCGGCGTCGCAGCGGTCTCTGAGGAACCCGTCGGTGCTGCTCACGGGCGCGTCGGGCGGTCTCTATCGCGTGCGATGACACGATGGTCGATGTGAGCGACGACGACACGCCCCGGTACCTGCCCATCGCCGACCACGGGGTGATCGGGGACCTGCGGACCGCGGCGCTCGTCGGCATCAGCGGGAGCATCGACTGGTTCTGCTGTCCGCGGTTCGACTCGCCCAGTGTGTTCGGGTCGTTGCTCGACGCCGACGGGGGCGGCTCCTGGGACGTCTCGATGGTGGACGGACTCGTCTCGACCAAGCAGTTCTACCTGCCCGACTCGAACGTCCTCGTCACCCGTTTCATGAGCGAGGACGGCGTCGCCGAGGTGCAGGACCTCATGCCCCTGGCGAAGCCGAAGGATCCCGATCACCGGACACGCATCATCCGACGGATCGAGTGCGTCCGTGGTCGGGTGCGGATGGCCATGCGCCTGCACCCGGCGTTCGACTACGGCCGCGCCGCGCACACCACGTCGGTCGTCGACGACACCCATGTCACCCTGTCCGGCGGCGATCTGACCCTGCATCTCGCCTCGGACGTCCCGCTCGAGGTCTCCGACGACGTCGTGACCGCCCGCGTCCGGCTCGGTGTGGGTGAGGCCGCCACCTTCTCCCTCGGCGTCGACGAGATCCCCGACGACGAGATCGATTCCGACTCCTCCGAGCACATCATCCACGCGACCGTGCGGTTCTGGCAGTCGTGGCTGGGACAGTCGAACTACCGCGGCCGATGGCGCGAGATGGTGCACCGCTCAGCCCTTGCGCTCAAGCTCATGACGCACGAGCCGACCGGGGCGATCGTCGCGTCGGTCACGACGGCCCTTCCGGAGGAGATCGGCGGTGAACGCAACTGGGACTACCGCTACGTCTGGATCCGGGATGCCGCGTTCTCGCTGTACGGCCTGCTGCGCCTGGGTTTCAACGACGAGGCCGCCGCCTTCATGGGGTGGCTCACCCGTCGTTTCAGCGACGGCGACACCGACGGCGGACGTCCGCTGCGGCTGATGTACACCATCGACGGGGAGTCGCCGCCGCAGGAGAAGCCACTCGACCACTGGGAAGGTTACCGCGGGTCGAGGCCGGTCAACGTCGGCAACGAGGCCAGCAACCAGCTGCAACTCGACATCTACGGCGAGCTGATCGACTCGGTGTACCTGTTCAACAAGTACGGCGCCGGTATCTCGTGGAACTCCTGGCACGAACTGTGCGGTGTGCTCGACTGGCTCACCGACAACTGGGATCAGCCCGACGAGAGCATCTGGGAGGTGCGGTCGGAGTCGCAGAACTTCGTCTACTCGCGCCTCATGTGCTGGGTCGCGTTCGAGCGGATGATCCGCATGAGCCGACAGCGCGGTCTGCCCGGGGACGTCGGGACGTGGATGAAGACCCGCGACGCCATCTTCGACCAGATCATGCAGAAGGGGTGGGACGCCGACCGCGAGTCCTTCACGCAGACCTTCGAATCCGATCGACTCGACGCGTCCCTGCTGTTGGTCCCGGCCGTGAAACTGCTGTCCCCCACCGACCCTCGGTTCCTGTCGACGCTGAAGGCGATCGAGGAGCAACTGGTGAGCGACTCGCTGGTGTTCCGCTATGACTCCAGTGATCACGACGACGGACTGAGCGGCACCGAGGGGACGTTCTCGCTGTGCTCGTTCTGGTACGTCGAGGCGTTGACGCGCGTCGGCCGTCGGCCCGACGCCCGCCTGGCCATGGAGAAGATGTTCACCCACGCCAACCACCTTGGCCTCTACGCCGAGCAGGTCGGACTCACCGGCGAGCAACTCGGCAACTTCCCGCAGGCGTTCACCCACCTCGCCCTGATCAGCGCGGCCTACAACCTGGATCGGGAACTGGGAGACTGAGCGCCCGGACCGGTTCTGCGTGATCCTGGTGCCATGACACGAGAAGACGTGACCCGCACCATCGCCGCTCGACGCGTGGAGCTCGGACTGACGTGGCAGTCACTGGCGGACGCCGTCGACCGGCCCGTCGTGTGGACGACAGCCGCACTGCTCGGCCAGCACCCGATCCCGCGCCCCGAGGCCGAGGTGCTTCTCGAGAAGCTCGGGCTCTCGCCGGATCTGGTGCCGATCCTCGGTGCGGTCCCGGTCCGCGGGACCGATCGCGACGTGGTGCGCAACGATCCGACGATCTATCGGCTCTACGAGGCCCTCGCCGTGTACGGGCCCGCGCTGAAGGAGCTGATCCACGAGCAGTTCGGGGACGGCATCATGAGCGCGATCAACTTCAGCGTCGACATCGACAAGAAGCCGCACCCGTCCGGCGATCGCGTCGTCATCACCCTCGACGGGAAGTTCCTCCCCTACGACTGGGTCTCGGCCGACTGACACCCGCCGACGGCTCACCCCCCGAACCGTTCGTTGGGCAGCAGGAACCGTTCGTCGGGCAGCAGGGCCCGTTCGTTGGGCAGCAGGGCCCGTTCGTTGGGCAGCCGGGTCGATGACACGTCGCGAGAATGCTCCGGGCGCCCGACGATTAGTTCCAAGTGCCCAACGAACGGCTCCGGGTGCCCAACGAACGGCTCCGGGTGCCCAACGAACGGCTCCGGGTGCCCAACGAACGGCTCCGGGTGCCCGACGAACGGCGGTCACCCGACGGGTGGGGTCACTTGCCGGTGACGAACCAACCGATCGGTGCCGCGAGCTGGTCGGCGGCGCCGGGTCCCATCGAGCCGGCGGGGTACGGCTGCACCGACGGCGGGTTGTCGAGCAGGGGCTGCGCGACCTCCCACACGTGAGCCAGGCCGTCGGGCCGGGTGAACAGCGACCGGTCGCCGTCGAGGACGTCGTTCAGCAGCCGCGCGTACGGCGACAGCGCGCCGCCGTTGTCGGAGTCGACGGTGTCCAGCGGGAGGTCCAAATGGGCGATCGCCAGGTCCTCGCCGGGACCGGGCTCCTTCACCGTGACCGTGATGTCGATCTGGCCGTCGCCGGACAGGTCGAAGGTGAGCGCCGCACCGCCCTGCGGGATGTGCGTGATGGGCCCGTCCTCGGGGCGTCGGAAGACCAACGTCACCCGCTGCGCCGAGACGCCCATCTTCTTGCCGGTGCGGAGCACGAAGGGCACGTCGCGCCAGCGATCGGTGTCGACCCACAGCCGTGCGGCGACGAACGTGTCGGTGGTCGAGTCGTCGGCGACGCCCTCGGTCTCGCGGTAGCCCTCGAACTGGCCGAGGACGACCTCGTCGGTGTCGATCGGTCGGAACGCGGCGATCACCGACTCACGCGCCGACTGCAGGTCGTCGGCGCCGAGGCTCAGCGGTGGCTCCATCGCGACCTCGGCCGCCACCTGGAACAGGTGGGTCACCACCATGTCGAGGACGGCGCCGGTCGCGTCGTAGAACTCGGCGCGGTCGTCGATGTCGAGCGTCTCGGGGATGTCGATCTGCACCTGCTCGACGTGTTCGCGGTTCCACAGCCCGGCGAACATGCCGTTGGCGAACCGGAGGATGTGCAGGTTCTGCGTGCTCTCCTTGCCCAGGAAGTGGTCGATCCGGTACACCTGCGACTCGTCGAACACGGCGTGGACCGCCTCGTCGAGTTCGGTGAACGTCTTCTGCGAGGTGCCGAACGGCTTCTCGTAGACGACCCGCGACCCCTCGGCCAGGCCGTGCTCGCCCAGCGCGCGGGTGTAGTCGGTGAACGTGCTGGGCGGCAACGCGATGTAGTGGACGAGCTGCACGTCGTCGCCGCCCAGGTCGTCCTCGTTGCGGATCTCGTCGACGACGTCGGGCAGTTGCCCCGGATCGTCGACGGTGAACCCGCCGCCGGCGAAGCGCAGGTTCGCCGCGAACGCGTCCCACGTGTCGCCGACCCCGTCGCCGAACTCCTCCAGCGACGACCGGACGTGGTCGCGGAATTCGTCGTCGCTGCGCTGCCCGCGGCCGTTGCCGACCAGTCGCCACCGCTCGGGGAGCAGCCCGCGCTGCTCCAGTTGGTAGAAGGCGGGCAGCACCATCCGCTTGGCGAGATCGCCGGTGGCGCCGAACAACACGAAGACCGTGGGGGTGTCGGGCATGGTTCCACCTTGCCAGACGGCGGGGTCAGTCGACGGCCGTGAGCGAGAAGACCGGTATGACACGGTCGGTGCGCTGTTCGTACAGCCGGAAGTTGGGCCAGGTGTCGAGGAGGTCCTGCCACGCCCGTGCCCGGTCGGCGTCGGCGAGCTCGCGCCACCGCACGCGGATCGGTGTCCCGCCGCGGACGATCTCGGCGGTGTCGGTGGCGCGCAGATTGTGCACCCAGGCGGGCATCTTCGGGTTCCCGAAGTAGGACCCCGCGATCAGCCAGTCGCCGTCGCGGGGAACGCACAGCAGCGGGGTCGACCGGACGACGCCGGACTTGCGGCCGGGGACCCGCAGGATGAGGTTGGGCAGTCCGGCGATGTCGAGGACCGACACCTTGCCACCCGAGATCCGTTGCAGCCGAACGTCGGTCTTCTCGATGACGGGCAGCAGTCTCGGCATCCAGCCGATCGCCCCGATGCGGACGGCGAGCGGTGTCAACAGACCCATGGTGATCCCTTCATGCGAGTCCAGGGGTCTGACGCTACGCGGCGGCGGGTCAGCGCAGGGCGGCGAGGTTGTCGACGGAGCGACGTACGTCGCCCTCGATGACCTTGGCGACCATGCGGCCGACGGGCCCGCTGAGCAGCCCGCCGGTCAGCTCGGCGGCGACCCGGAACCGTGAGCCGTCGCCGTCCGGGGAGACGGTGAGGTCGAGGGTGATGCGCACGCCTCCCCGACCACTGCCCTCCAGTCCGATACGGGTGGGTTCGTCATACCGCGTCACGCGCCAGGCGATGGTGTTGCGGAACCCCTTCACCTTGATGAGCGACTTGACGCTCGTGCCCTCGGCGATCTCGTCGGGGACGTCGGACTTCCAACCGCCGAAGATGGTCAGCCACTCGTCGAACCGCCTCAGGTCCGACGCGAGTGCCCACGCCGTGGCCGGGTCCACATCGCTGCGGACGGTCACGTCCAGATCTGCCACCGCTGCTCCTCTGCTCCGTCGACGACGCTACGGCGTACCCCGTCGGGCCCGGGCCACGCATGGTTGTGACGTGTCCCACGGGTACCCTTCAGGCCGTTGCGTCGCGCCCCGCGCGACGGCGAGAACCCGACCGGAAGGTGGCGTCATGACCGAGCTCGACCCGTTCTACGAGGACGTGCAGGCCCACTACGACCTGTCGAACGACTTCTTCGACCTGTTCCTCGACCCGTCCCGCATGTACAGCTGCGCGTACTTCAAGGAGGACGACTACACCCTCGAGCAGGCGCAGTACGCGAAGATCGACCTGTCGCTCGGCAAGCTCGGTCTCGAGCCGGGGATGCGCCTGCTCGACATCGGCTGCGGGTGGGGCACCACCATCAAGCGCGCGATGGAGAAGTACGACGTCGACGTCATCGGTCTGACGCTGAGCAAGAACCAGTACGAGCTCGTCAACGAGTCCCTCTCCGCGTCGACCCCCGCGGGTCGGAAGGCCGAGGTGCGCCTGCAGGGCTGGGAGGAGTTCGACGAGCCCGTCGACCGCATCGTCAGCATCGGTGCCTTCGAGCACTTCCGCGCCGAGCGCTACCCGGCCTTCTTCGAGAAGACCTACGGCCTCCTCCCCGACGACGGCACGATGCTCCTGCACACGATCGTCGCCTTCAACCGCCACGTGATCCGCGAGAAGGGCCTGCCGATCACGCGCGACGTGTTGGCCTTCGCGCGGTTCATCGCCAACGAGATCTTCCCGGGCGGACAGCTGCCCGAGCCGCACGACGTCGAGCGTGAGAGCACCCGCGTCGGGTTCACCGTCGAGCGCATCCAGCCGCTGCAGCAGCACTACGCCCGCACCCTCGACACCTGGGCCGCGTCGCTGAAGGAGCGCGAGGAGGACGCGGTCCGCATCGCCAACCGCGACGTCTTCGACACCTACATGAAGTACCTGACCGGCTGCGCGGACTACTTCCGCAACGGCTACATCGACGTCATGCAGTTCACCCTGCAGAAGTGACGCTCAGGCGCTGAGGACGTCCAGCATCCTCTCGACCGTCGTCGGCCACCCGAAGGTCTCGGCCCGTTGCCGGGCGCGCTTGCGAGCATCGGCGAGGTCGAGCACGGTGCGTACGCCCTCGGTGAACGCGGCGGCGGTGTTCGGCGCGACCGCCCCGCAGTCGGCGGTGACGATCTCCGCGACCGCCGACGTGCGCGACGCCACCACCGGTGTGCCCGCGGCGAGCGACTCGAGGGCCGACAGGCAGAACGTCTCGTGCGGTCCCGGGGCCATCGCGACGTCGGCGGCGGCGAGGAGGTCGGCCACCTCGTCGCGGGTCTGCAGGAACCCGGTGAACTCGACCGGCAACCCGGCGGCACGACGGACGAGGGCGGGGCGGCGGGGCCCGTCGCCGGCGATCACCAGGCGCGCCGCGACACCCGCCTCGAGGAGACCGGCGCAGGCGTCGATGCTGCGCTCGACGTGCTTCTCCACCGACAGTCGCCCACAGTGCACGAGCAGGGGTCCGTCGCCGTCGCGCCACCGTCCGCCGCCGACGGAGTCGCGACGCCGCGGGTGGAACAGGTCGAGGTCGACACCGAGCGGGACGCGGTGCACGTTGCGCGCGCCGATGCGGTCGAACTCGGCGCGGGCGAACTCGGTGGTGCACACCACCGCGTCGTAGGCCGCCGCGGAGCGTGCGTTGGCGACGTCGGCCGCGGCGCGGGCCCAGGCTCGCGGCATCGCCTGTGCGAGAAGCCGATCGAGGCGCTCGTGCGAGATCATGACTGCCGCGGCACCGTGACGCCGGGCCCAGGGCCCGAGGCCTCGGAGGGTGAGACGGTCCGACACCTCGAGGGCGTCGGGTGCCAGACCCCGCACGACGTCCCGCACGCGCCGGGGATCGGCGACACGGTAGCCACCGGTCCACGGGATGGACGGCGCGGCGACGGTGACCCGGTGCACGCCCGACGCGAGCATCTCCTCGCCGGGGTGCCGTCCGGGGACGACGAGCGAGACCTGGTGTCCGCGTTGCACGTAACCGTGCCCGAGTTGGTCGACGGCGGTACGCAACCCACCGGACCGGGGCCCGTAGAAGTTGGCGACCTGCACGATGCGCACGCCCGCAGTGTCACCCGCTCCCCTCGCCGGGAGGTGTCCGTCAGATGGCCGGGAACGCAACGTCGCCACAACTGTCACGACCTCGATGGTGATGTGGCACAACTCATTCCTGAGAAGACGCTGTGTAACACGGGCGAAACGGCGAAATGCGGCATGCGTGGTTAGCCTCGGATGTCATGAAACCGATCGGGGATCCAGAAGCAGTGGTCTCGTGGGTGCTCGCCGCGATGGCGGGCCTGGTGGGGGCGGCGGCGTTCATCCAGACCACCGGCTACTTCGTGACCTTCATGACAGGCAACGCCGAGCGCGCCGCCCTCGGGTATCTCGTCGGACGGCCGGCCATGGCGACGGCCGCGATCCTGATCACCGTCACTTTCGTGGCGGGCGTCGTGGTCGCGTCGCTGCTGCGGCGGCACGTGTGGGTGAACCATCCGCATGGCGCGACGATGCTCACCACCATCAGCCTGGCCATCGCCACCGGGGTCGACTTCGTGACGGCGGGCTTCAACGCGCCGGCGGTGACGTTCATCCCGATCCTGTTCGTCGCCTTCGGCATCGGCGCGCTGAACACCTCGTTTTGCGACGACAAGAAGGGCGAGGTGTCGGTCCCGCTCAGCTACGTCACGGGCACGTTGGTGAAGCTCGGTCAGGGCATCGAGCGTCACATCAGCGGCGGTCAGGCCAAGGAGTGGAACGGGTACTTCCTGCTGTGGCTGGCGTTCGTCGTCGGTGGCGTGATCGGCGGGATCGTCAGCCTGGTGATCACCGGTGGCCAGATGCTCCTGGCGGCGACGGTGATCTGCGGCGGTGTCGCGCTGTACACCTACCGGCTCGACGAGCGCGCCAGCATCCTGGGCTGACCACCTCCCCCGCTCAGCGGGACTCGTACCGAGGGACCACCGCGTAGACCACCAGGTCACGCGGTGTCCCCTTGGCACGGAACCGACGCCGCCGTCGCACGTACTTGTCGCCGTCGGTCGCGTCGAGGGTGGCGCTGGTCGCGAGCACCTCGCCGGCGCCGGCCGCGTCGGCGACGCGCGCGGCGATGTTCACGTCCACCCCGAGGTAGTCGTCGCCGTCGCGACGGGGCGTGCCGGTGTGCAGACCGGCCCGCAGGGCCGGCCGGTACCCGTCGACGGTGATCGCGCTGACGGCGACACCGGCCTCGTGCGCCGCCTCGATCGCGTCGGCACCGTCGAGGAACACGGCCATCACGCCGTCCCCGAGCGACTTGACGACGCGCCCACCCCGGTGGCGCACCACCTCGGTGGTGGCCGCGTTCACCCGGCGCACGAGGTCGAGGACCTTGTCGTCGCCGGCGTCGAGCGCCCACGTGGAGAAGTTCACGAGGTCGGTGAACAGGATCGTCACCGGTCGCGGGGGGTCGTCGTCGGCCTGCCGACGACCGCCGAGTGCCTGCCACATCTGCACGGCCGTGAGGCCGAGCTCGCGGACCGCGGTGGGTTCGTCGCCGCCGCCGATCAGCCGCGCCAGGCGATCGCTGTAGCGCATGGCGGGTGCCGAGAAGTCCATCACGGGCAGGTCGCCGGGCGCGCGGGTGCGGGCCGACCGTGCCGCCCGGATCACGGTCTCGGTGTGGTTCACGCGCGAGGCCCACTCCCGTGCGCGGGTCAGCCCGGTCGCCAGCGCCCTGCCGGCGCGCCGAGCCCGGTCGCGACCGTCGCCGTCCGCGGGGGCTCCGTCGTCGCTCACCGATGCCTCGTCACAGGTCGATGGAACACGCGCCCGACACCGTCGAGACGCAGGTCTGGATCCGCTCGCCCTCGCGGTGCTCCTCCCCCGACCGCAGGTCGCGGGTGTGGCCGGATTCGAGGGGCACGACGCACGACTGGCAGATGCCCATCCGGCAGCCGAACGGCAGTGAGACGCCCAGGGACTCGCCCGCCTCGAGGATGGTGGTCGCACCGTCGATCTCCACCGACCGCTCGGACCGCGTGAACGTCAGCGTCCCGCCCTCACCCCGTGCGGCGTCGCGGTCGATCGCGAACCGCTCGATGTGCAGGTTGTCGGCGACCCCGGCGTCGGCGAAGACGTGCTCGACGTCGTCGAGCATCCGGATCGGTCCGCACGCCCAGGTGGACCGCTCGCGCCAGTCGGGTACGACGTCGTCGAGGGCGGTGAGATCGACCTTCCCCATCTCGCGCGTCAGCTGCAGGTGCAGGGTGTACGAGTCGGCGGTCGCGGCGAGCTCGGCCAGCTCGTCGGCGAAGATGACGTCGTCCCGGGTGGGTGCGGAGTGCACGTGCACCACGTCGGGCAGGGTGCCCCGGTCGCGCAGGCTACGCAGCATGGCCATCACCGGCGTGATGCCGCTGCCGGCGGTGACGAACAGCAGACGCTCCGGCGGCGGGCTCGGCAGGACGAAGTCACCCCGGGGGGCGGCGAGCCGGATCACCGTCCCCGGCGCGAGCCCGTCGACGAGGTGCGACGAGAGGAACCCGTCGGGGTTGGCCTTGACCGTAACCGTGATCCGCTTGCGCGCGGCCGTGCCGATCGACGTCAACGAGTAGGAGCGCCAGTGCCAGCGGCCCTCGATCTGGACACCGATGCCGACGTACTGCCCCGGGCGGTAGTCGTGGGAGAAACCCCAGCCGGTCTCGATCTCGACCGTCGCCGAGTCGGCGGTCTCCTTGCGGACCGACACCACCCGACCGCGCAGTTCCCGCGCCGACCACAGCGGGTTCAGCAGATGCAGGTAGTCGTCCGGGAGCAGCGGGGTCGTCGCGCGGGCGAGCAGCCCCCGGATCACCGGGGCGTGCGGCGTCGTGGCCGCGACACCCTCGGCGGGGCGGCGACTCCAACGGAGCAGGTCCATGGTCCTCGAATCTCCTCGTGGCCGTTCTGGGCGTGGTCCCGGAGGTGTCAGGCGACGGAGGTGGTCTCGCGCGTCGTCTCCGCGGCCCGCTCACGCCGATTCGCCGCGATGCTGGTGAGGAAGGCCGCGCCGATGAAGGCCACCCCGATCAGACCGGTGATCACCTCGTTGATGTGGTACTCGATCGACACGAACAGGATGACGGCCAGGGCGCCGATCGCCCAGTGGGCGCCGTGCTCGAGGTAGCGGTACTCGGCGAGGCTGCCGGTGCGGACCAGGTAGATCGTGATCGATCGGACGAACATCGCGCCGATGAATCCGAGGCCGAGCGCGATGATGATCGGGTCGGCGGTGATGGCGAACGCGCCGATGACGCCGTCGAAGGAGAACGACGCGTCGAGGACCTCGAGGTAGAGGAACAGGAAGAACGCGGCCTTGCCCGTCGCCTTCGCCACCCCCGACGGTCCGCGGGCAGGCGCGCCCTCACCGGACTGGTCGCCGTTCTCCTCGGCGATCTGGTCGGTGTGGAACAGCGATCCGAGGCCGTCGACGGTGATGTAGGTGATCATCCCGAGCGTGCCCGAGATGAGGATCGTGGCGCGGTGGGTGTCGTCGGCGAGGAACTCCGCGACGAGCACGAGGGTGCCGCCCGCGATGACCACGGCGAGCTGGTCGAGGCGCCCGATCGCGGCGAGTGGCTTCTCCAGCCAGTCCAGCCACGTGGTCTCCCGCTCGGACAGGATGAAGTTGAGGAACAGCATGAACAGGAACATCCCGCCGAACGCGGCGATCTGCGGATGCGCGTCGGTGAGGATCTGCTCGTAGGACTCCTGCCCCGAGCCCTCCGGCGGGGGGTTCATGGCGAGGTCGAAAGCGCGCACCGGGTTCAGGCCCGCCGTGATCCACACGATGACCAGCGGGAACAGCAGCCGCATGCCGAACACGGCGATGAGGATGCCGACGGTGAGGAAGATCTTCTGCCAGAAGTCACTCATCCGCTCGAGGACGGTCGCGTTGATGACCGCGTTGTCGAAGGAGAGCGACACCTCGAGCACGCCGAGGATGGCGCACAGCGCGACCGCCTCCCAGCTGCCGTAGATGAACGCGACCACGAGGGACACGGCGGTCACGGCGACCGATATCCCGAAGATGCGGACTACCACAGGTGTGGGCCTTTCCTCTGGCGTGGCACAGCCCGGGGGACGCCGACGGTGGCGTCTCCCCGGGCTGTGCCGACGAGATGTGTGGTGCGGGTCGTCAGACGTTCACACCGTAGTCGCGGGCGATCCCCGCGAGTCCGGAGGCGTACCCCTGACCGACGGCGCGGAACTTCCACTCCGACCCGTTGCGGTACAGCTCGCCGAAGACCATGGCGGTCTCGGTCGAGGCGTCCTCCGACAGGTCGTAGCGGGCGATCTCGTTGCTGTTCGACTGGTCGACGACGCGGATGAACGCGTTGCGCACCTGACCGAACGACTGCGACCGCGAGTCGGCGTCGTAGATCGAGACGGGGAAGACGATCGAGTCGACCTCCGGCGGCACCGCCGCGAGGTTCACCTTGATGACCTCGTCGTCGCCCTCGCCCTCACCGGTGAGGTTGTCGCCGGTGTGCTCGATGGAGCCGTCGGGCGACGTCAGGTTGTTGAAGAAGACGAAGTGCTTGTCCGACAACACCTTCTTGTCGGTGCCGACGGCGATGGCGCTCGCGTCCAGGTCGAAGTCGGTCCCGGTGGTGGTGCGGATGTCCCATCCGAGCCCCACCGACACCGCGGTCAGGTGCGGTGCCTCCTTGGTGAGGGAGACGTTGCCGCCCTTGCTCAAACTGACGCCCATGTCGGTCCTTTCTCGCCGGCCGGGACCTCCCCGGGGCGGGGTCGTGCTGCGGCGGGGTGCGCGGTGGCCACCCACCCCGGTCGTCGCCACCACGGTACGCGGAGACCCGACATCCCGGTCATCCTCCGAAGGTCGGATGTGCCCGGCCGAGCCGGACGTGCCGGGTGGGTGCACCAGTACGATCGCGGCGTGGTCAGTGGGTGGTTCCGGCGTGATGCACGCACCGCCGGCCCCTCCGACGGTCCGGTGGAGACCGCCCGTGCCGAGATGGTGCGCGCCTTCCTCGATCTCGACCGGCGACTGTCGGTGATCGACGACGGCGTCGACGCCGCGCGCGACCTCGGCCTGCACCCGGATCTGGTCACCGCGTTCGCACCTCTGCGTGAAGAGGTGTACGCCACGATCGACGACTACCTCCGGCTCTCTGCCGACCCGGACCCGACGGCGGCCCCCGTGCCGGCGCCGACCGTGACGGACCTGCAGCGGTGCACCGCCGCCCTGCACGACAGGGCGACCCGACTCGACGCCTTCTACGAGCGTCACGCCACGTCCGTCGAGCACGCGCGCTCGGCCGCGGCGGCGCTGCCCACCCGTGCGACGCAGGCACTGCAGGCCGCCGAGCAGGCTCTCGCCGCGGTCGGTGGGCTGCCGACCGCCGCGCAGTCCTACGCCTCGGTGCGTTCCGCGATGCGGGACACGGAGGTCGCGCGCGACGCGGTCGGCCAGGCGCGGGCGCAAGGCCGTCCGGGCGACGTCGCTCGGGCGACCGAGCGACTCGTCGCGACGACCGAGGCACTGCGCGACGCGGTCGACCGCGCACCCGGGCGCACCGCCGAGGTCACCCGTGCGCTGGCCTCGGTCCGCACGCGACGGTCGGCGGTGGCCACCCGGGCCGAGCGGTTGCCCGACGCCTACTCCGCTCTGCTGCGGGAGTTCTCGGCCGCGTGTTCCGAGGACGTCGTCGGCGACGACCGTCGTGGGCGCGAGGCCCTCGACCGCGCGGACGAACACATCCGGGCCGCCGCTGCCGTCTCCGCCTCCGATCCCGAGGCCGCCGCGGCCGAGATCGGGGCGGCGCGCGACGATCTCGCCCGTGCCGAGGCCCTCGTCGACGGCGTCACCGACCGCTTGGAGCTGCTGCGGTCGGTCCGCGACGACCCCGGTGCCGTCGAACGCCGGACACGTTTCGCCATCCGTGACGCCCAGCTCCTCGCCGTGGACCGCCGCCTGGTGGCGCGCTGGGGGTCGGTGATCGACGCGGCCGCGAACCGCGTCGACCGCGCGACCGCGGGTCTGACCGGCCGCCACCCCGACTACCTCGCCTATGTGCGGGAACTGGACTCGGTGGCGGAGTTCGTCGCCGACGTCGTGGCCAAGATGAAGTCGGGCGTGCGATGAGACGACCCGCGGCTGCGGTCGGGCGGTCGGTGACCCACTTCCCCATGCTCACCGACGACGAGCGCCACCGTCTCTTCCACCGGCCGCCCCGACCGATCCCGTTGGCCGGGTCCCGCGACCAGGTCGCCGCCGCCCTCGGCGCGACGCTGTACATCCCCTCGGTCCGGCCCGACCTCACCGGGTCGGTGATGCGCGCCGCGCGGGCGGGCACGGCATCGGTCGTCCTCGACCTCGAAGATGCCGTGCCCGACGACCAGGTGGACGCGGGCCTCGCCGCCGTGGGCGCGACGCTCGACGACCTGTCGGGCACCGACGCGGCGCCGATGGTGTTCGTCCGCGTCCGGTCGGCCGAACAGATCGACGCCGTTCTCGACGGCGCCGGCGTGGGAACCGACGCGCTGAGCGGGTTCGCGCTGCCCAAGTTCGGTGTCGCCGACGGTGCGGACCACCTCGACCGCATCGCGGCCGCTCTCCCGACCCCACACGGGCCGTTGTACGCGATGCCGATCATCGAGTCGCCGCGGGTGGTCCACCCCGACACCCGCGCCGAGGAGCTGGCCGGGATCGCAGAGCTTCTCGACGAGCACCGCGACCGGGTGTTGGCGGTCCGCATCGGGGCCACCGACCTCAGCGGCACGTTCGGGATCCGTCGTGATCCCGACCTGACCATCTACGACGTGCACCCGGTCGCCTCGGTGATCGCCGCCGTCGTGACCCGGCTGGGCCGGCACGACGGCACCGGGTTCACCATCACCGGCCCGGTGTGGGAGTACTACAACGCCCACGAGCGCATGTTCCGCCCGCTGTTGCGCAACACGCCGTTCGAGGAACTCGACGCCGTCCGGTTCCGACGCCACCTGGTCAGCCGTGACCTCGACGGCATGCTGCGCGAGATCGTCCTCGACCGCGCGAACGGCCTGCTGGGCAAGACGGTCATCCACCCCACACACGTCAACGTCGTCAACGCCACCAGCACCGTCAGTCACGAGGAGTACGTCGACGCGCTGGCGGTGCTCGGACGCGACGAGGACGACGCCCCCGGCGATGGCGACGGCGTCACCGAGGGCGGCGTCCTCGCGTCGACGTACCGCAACAAGATGAACGAGCGTCGCCCGCACCGGAACTGGGCGATCCGCACGCTGCTCCGCGCCGAGGCGTTCGGGGTGACCCGTCCCGAGGTGGGCATCATCGAGGTTCTCACCGCGGTGGTGGACCGGTGAGCGATCCCACCGCGGGACTGCAGATCACGGCCACCGGCGGTGTCCCGGGATGGACGGTCGACGACCTGGTCCGACCCGGTCTCCGCCGCAACCCGCGTCGCGCGCATCTCTGGGTCTCGACGGTGCTCGGCAAACACATCCCGGTGGCGCCGTCGCGGATCGCCGCCGCCGCCGAGGCGCTGGCCGACCACGTCGTGGCGACGACGCACATCGACGTGGGCACCCCGACCGTGTTCGGGTTCGCCGAGACCGCGACGGGCCTCGGCCACTGCGTCGCTCGCCGGCTGCACGCGCCGGTGTACCTGCAGTCCACGCGCCGTGCGGTACCCGCCGTGCCGACCACGGCGCGGTTCGTCGAGGGGCACTCGCACGCCACCGACCACCTCGTGCAACCCACGTCCCGTGGTCTGCTCCCGGCCGACACGCCGTGCGTGCTCGTCGACGACGAGATCTCCACCGGCGCGACGGCGATCGCCGCGGTCGCCGCCCTGCAGCCGACCGTGCGGGCGTCGTCGTGGGTGGTCGCGGCACTGGTGGACCTGCGCGGCGACGACGACCGCGCCCGCTGCGACGCCCTTGCGCGACGCTCCGGTGTACGGGTCGAGTTCGTCGCGCTGGCAACGGGTTCCGCCGTCATCCCGCCCGATCTGGTCGACCGTGTCGCCGCACTCCCCGACCCTCCGTCCCCCGACGTCGGCGGCTCGGAGGGGACGGTGACGCGCCTGCGCACCGCGTGGCCCGCCGACGTGCCCGACAGCGGACGACACGGGACGCTCGAGCGTGAGGCGCAGGCGGCGGACCGGGCGACCGCACCCGTCGCCGACGCGATCGCCGAGCACCTCGACCCCGGTCGCGCCGTCGTGGTGGTCGGGCACGAGGAGTTCATGTACCTGCCGCTGCGGGTCGGCGCGGCCCTGGAGGACCGCGGCTGGTCGGTGACGTCGCAGACCACCACCCGCTCCCCCGCGTTCGTGGCCGACCGCGACGGCTACCCCCTGAGACACGGATACGCCTTCACCGCACCCGAACCCGACTCCGCACGGGGACGCCACGGCACGCGGCACCTCTACAACGCCGCCGCCGACGACCCGCGGACGCAGCGTGTGCTCATCGTCGACCCACCCTCCGACACCGCAGCGCTCGTCGCTCCGGGCGGCGTCGTGGAGGCATTGACCGCCGACGGTCGCGACCTGCTGCTCGTCGTTTCGGGCGGGACGTCGTTCGACGCGCTGGCCCGCGCACGCGCCGACGCTCACGAGGCGATCGAGTGAGCCAGGAACCCCTGCGTGGGCCCGCTTTCGGGAGCTACGCGCCCGACGAGGTGGGCTGGTTGCTGACCGACCTCTCGCACGTCGACCTCGAGGCCGACGTGGTCGAGCGGGAGACCGCTATCCAGGCCGGTACCGCCCATTACGCGGAGTCCCTGCCGCACGAGTTCCAGCCCGATGCCGCCTACCGGGAGCTGTTCGAGCAGGTTCTGCAGGAGACGGCACCGGTGCTGGCCACCGCCGTCGCGACGGTGACCGACCTCGTCCTCGCCGAACGCGGGACCGACGTCGTGCTCGCGTCCCTCGCCCGCGCCGGCACCCCGGTCGGCATCCTGATGCGCCGGTGGGCGCGCGTTCGGCACGGTCTCGACCTGCCGCACCTGGCGGTGTCGATCGTCCGGGACCGCGGCATCGACGCCGCGGCCGTCGGCTGGCTCGCCGAGCACCACCGCCCGACCGACATCGTCTTCGTCGACGGGTGGACGGGCAAGGGCGCGATCACCCGTGAACTGACCGTCGCGCTCGACGACCTCGCCCGCGCCGGCGGCCCCCGGTGCGACCCGGACCTCGCCGTACTCGCCGACCCCGGATACTGCGTTCGCACCTTCGGCACCCGCGACGACTTCCTCATCGCGTCCGCGTGTCTGAACTCGACCGTCTCCGGCCTGGTGTCGCGGACGGTGCTCAACGACCGCCTGCTGGCGCCCGGACAGTTCCACGGCGCGAAGTTCTACCGCGACCTCGCCGACGCCGACGTCTCGAACCACCTGCTCGACACCGTGTCGGCCTGCTTCCCCGACGTCGCCGACGACGCCGCGGCGCAGGTCGACTCGATCCGCGCGGCGGACCGCACCCCGGACTTCCGCGGATGGGCGTCGGTCGAGCGCATCCGCGCCGAGTTCGCCATCTCGTCGGTCAACTTCGTCAAGCCCGGCGTGGGCGAGACGACGCGCGTGCTCCTGCGGCGGGTCCCGTGGCGGGTCCTCGTCCGCGACCCCGACGACCCCGCCCTGCGCCACATCCTCGCCCTCGCGGCCGCACGCGGCGTCCCGGTCGAGGTCGACCCCGACCTCGCCTATGCCTGCGTCGGACTCATCAAGGAGTCGGGACGTGAGTGACGCGATCGCGGCCGTCGACCTCGATCGCACGCTGATCTTCTCCGCCGCCTCGGCCGGGGTCCCGGTCGAGGGGTTGCGCTGTGTCGAGCACCTCGACGACCGCCCGCTGTCGTACATGAGCCCCGTCACCGTCGACCTCCTCGACGAGCTCGACGAGCAGGCGCTCGTCGTCCCGGTGACCACCCGGACCGTCGCACAGTACCGGCGGGTGCGGTTCCCGGGTCGTCCGCGGCCGTTCGCCGTGGCCGCCAACGGTGGGGAGATCCTCGTCGACGGGGCGCCGGACCCCCTGTGGCGCAAGCAGATCGACGCCGCGGTGTCCGGTTCCCTCCCGGTCGCGACGGTGTACGAGCGCATCGTCGCCGACGCCGACCCGGTCTGGCTGCGCGCCGCGCGCGTCGCCGACGACCTGTTCTGCTACGCGGTCATCGACCCGGCGACGGCCCCCGACGACCTCGTCGAACGGTGGCGTGTGTGGGCCGAGGCCGACGGGTGGAACGTGTCCCGACAGGGCCGCAAGGTCTATGTGATGCCCGACGCGGTGACCAAGTGGGCGGCGGTCGCGGAGATCGCGGCCCGCACCGGCGTCCCCGCCGACAGGGTCGTCGCCGCCGGTGACGGCGCACTCGACCGGCCGGTGCTCGAGCGCGCGCACCGGGCGATCCGCCCGCGACACGGTGAGCTCGAGGAACTCTCGTGGCACCATCCGACGTTGTCCGTTTCGAGTGCCTCCGGCGTCGCGGCCTCCGAGGAGATCGTGGCGACCCTGCTGACCTGGACCGACGACCGAGACGGGAACCCATGACGACCGCGCTGATCAAGGGACAGAACGGACCGCTGCCGTCGAGCAGCGTCGAGGTGACCGTGCAGGTGGCCGCGTCGTCCGACCTGTCGGCACTGCTGGTGACGTCGTCGGGCAAGGTCCGCACCGACGCGGACTTCGTGTTCTACAACCAGCCGTCGGCCCCCGGTGTCACCCTCGTCGCCGGCGCCGGCGGCACCCTGCGGATCGACCTCGCCGCCATCCCCGCCGACATCGACCAGATCCGGGCCGTCATCACGCTGGACTCCGGCACGTTCGGCGCCGTCACGCCGCCGGTGACGCGGATCGCGTCGGGGTCGGAGACCTACGAGTACCGGATCGACGGCCTCGCGACCGAGTCGATCGTCATCGCGGCGGAGGTCTATCGACGCGGCGACGGGTGGAAGGTCCGCGCGGTGGGCCAGGGGTACGCGGGCGGGTTCGCCGCGCTCGTCACCGACCACGGCGTCTCCGTCGACGACGCGCCGGGTCCCGCGGCCACCCCCACCCCGGCACCGCAGGCCCCCACCCCGCCGCGGGCTCCCACGCCGCCTCCGGCTGCGCCCACACCGCGTCCGGCCGCCCCGCAGGCGCCGTCCGGCGGGTCGCAGCCGTGGCCGACCGCGTCGACCGGCGAGGTCAGCCTCAGCAAGGACAGGCCGGTCAGCCTGACCAAGGGTCAGACGGTGTCGCTGAAGAAGGACGGCGGGGTCGCCCTCACGCGCATCAGGATGGGTCTCGGGTGGGATCCCGTGGTCGTCAAGCGCGGTCTGTTCGGTGGTGGTGGCCGTGGCGCCAACATCGACCTCGACGCGTCGGCGATGATGTACGCCGGTTCCCGCCTCGGCGACCTCGCCTACTACGGCCAGCTCATCAGCAAGGACGGGTCGATCCGACACCACGGCGACAACCTCACCGGCGAGGGCGAGGGCGACGACGAGGTCATCGACGTCGACCTCACACGCGTCCCACCGGCGGTCACGCAGGTGCTGTTCGTGGTGACGTCCTACCAGGGGCATACCTTCGAGCAGGTGGAGAACGCGTTCTGCCGGCTCGTCGACGACACGACCGGCCACGAACTCGCGCGCTACACCCTCGCCGGCGGGATGCCGTTCACCGGCGTCGTGATGGCGAAGGTGTCGCGGTCGGCGTCGGGGTGGTCGCTGCAGGCGATCGGCGACGGCATCCAGGCGCGGCATCCCGGTGAGGCGGCGAAGCAGGTCGAGCGCTTCCTCTGACCCGCGGGCCGACGACCTGCCGTCCGACGAGGGCTACCGCAGGCGTTCGGCCTCGGCGGCGCGGTCGAGCAGCTCCCGACACAGGTCGGCCAGTTCGTCGTGCGGAGCGGCCTCGGCCACGGCGGTCGCGACGTCCTCGGCGGCGCATCGCAGGGTGAACAGGCGGTCGACCAGCGCGTCCACCTCACCCCGGCTGAGGATCAGCGCGTCGTCCGGGACCGACGTGCCCTGCGTGACCGATCGCTGTTCGTAGGCCCGCTGCCGACACGACTGCTTGCAGTAGAGGCGCCGCCGGCCGACGCCGGAGTCCGGGACGGGCTGACCGCACCATCCGCAGGCCTGCGGTCGGCGCCGGGTCGTCGTCTCCACGCGGCGCACGATACGCCGCCCGCGCCGGGTGGGACTCACCGCGCGCGGGGCGTAGTATGTCCCTGTTCTGCTCTGTGACAGTCGTGTCCGGCCAGACGGCTCCCGACGAGTCGGGGTCACCGGCGACGAGAGCGTCCCACCCGCCCGACACCATCACGAGCACCTCGCAGGAAGGACCGACCATGGCAGATCGAGTACTCCGCGGCAGCCGCCTCGGAGCCGTCAGCTACGAGACCGACCGCGACCACGACCTCGCGCCGCGTCGCATCGTGCAGTACCGCACGGACAACGGCGAGATCTTCGACGTGCCGTTCGCCGACGACGCCGAGATCCCCTCGACGTGGCCGTGCAAGAACGGCATGGAGGGCACCCTCCTCGAGGGCGCCGAGCCCGAGGAGAAGAAGGTCAAGCCGCCGCGCACCCACTGGGACATGCTCCTCGAGCGCCGCAGCGAGGCCGAGTTGGAGGAGCTGCTCAACGAGCGGCTCGAGCTGCTCAAGCAGCGTCGTCGCGGCGTGTCCGCCGGCTGACGTCACCGACCGACACGACGGGCCCCGGCTGATGCCGGGGCCCGTCGTCGTCTGGAGGGGTCGAACGCGCGTCAGCGCGACCGTCGGCGGAACTTCTCCACCCGGTGGGCCATCCCCCACTCGAGCACCTTCATGAACGCCTCGCCGATGACGTCGCCGCTCATCTTCGACTCACCGATCTGCCTCTCGGTGAACGTGATGGGCACCTCGGCGACGCGGAAGCCGGCCTGGATGGCCCGCCACGCGAGGTCGATCTGGAAGCAGTACCCGTGCGAGTCGACCGAGTCGAGGTCGATCTTCTGCAGCACCTCACGGCGATAGGCGCGGTAACCCGCGGTGATGTCGCGGACCTGCACCCCGAGCGCCAGCCGCGAGTAGGTGTTGGCGCCCTGCGACAACCACTTGCGCCGACGCGGCCAGTTGACCAGTGCCCCGCCGGGGACGTAGCGGGACCCGATGACGAGGTCGTTGCCGGCGTTGACCTTCTCCAACAGGCGGTGCAGCTGCTCCGGGGCGTGGCTGCCGTCGGCGTCCATCTCGACCAGGACCGTGTAGTCCCGCTCGAGGCCCCAGCCGAACCCGGCGATGTAGGCCCCGCCCAGTCCGCTCTTCTCGGCGCGGTGCAGGACGTGGATGCGCGTGGCCGGTCGGCCGTCGGCGTCGCGGGAGGCCAGCGAGTCGGCCAGGTCACCGGTGCCGTCGGGGCTGCCGTCGTCGACGACGAGGACGTGTGCCCCGGCGAGGGCGCCGTGGAGGCGTTCGACGATGAGCGGCAGGTTCTCGCGTTCGTTGTACGTGGGGATGATGACCAGCGCACCGGACCCGTCGGGTCCGACCGTCGCGGGCGCCCCGGCCGATGCGGTCGGGTCAGCCGACTCCGACGCGTCAGGGGTGCGGGGTGTCATCGATCTCCTCGGCGGTGAGGGCAGGTGTGTCTCCGTCGGCGCGGGGGGCCCGGCGCAAACGTTTCCTCAACCTAGTACGGCGGGCGAGCGCGACCAAAAACCCCGCGACGGCGATCACCACGATCGTCACCTGTGGCGCGAGGCCCAGACGTGCGGCCGGTGTGGTCTGCGTCCGCAGTGTGAGGTCGGCGGTGAGCACCGCCGGCGTGAAGAACTGCGAGCGCTGCTGCACCCGCCCGTCCGGGGCCACGATCGCGCTGACACCGGTGGTCGCGGCCACCACCACGCTGCGGCCGAGTTCGACGGCGCGCACCTGCGACATCGCCAGCTGCTGGTAGGTCATCTGGGTGCGGCCGAAGGTGGCGTTGTTCGTCGGGACGTAGAGGAGCTGCGCGCCCTCGTCGACGGCGGCGCGCGGTGAGCGGTCGAACGCGATCTCCCAGCACGTCGACACCCCGATCGGGACCGGTTGCGACCGTCCGTCCACCGGGACGTCGAGCACGGACCGTCCCGTGCCGGGGCGGAAGTTGCCCGCCTGGTCGGCGTAGGAGGAGAAGTGGCGGAAGAACGAGCGCCACGGCAGGTACTCGCCGAACGGCTGCACGATGTGCTTGTCGTAACGGCCGACGGGCCCGCGGTCGCTGTCCCAGAGCAGCACCGTGTTCGTGGGCCGCCCGTCGGCGTTCAGGATCAGCGTGCCCACCAGGATGGGCGCCCCGACGGCCTGTGACGCCGCGGTGATCTCGGTGGCGGCGTCGTCGTTCTCGAGCGGGTCGATGTCGGAGGCGTTCTCCGGCCACAGGACGACGTCGGGGCGCGCGACGCGACCGGCGCGGATGGCGTCGGCCAGACGCAATGTCTCGCGCACGTGGTTGTCGAGGACCGCGCGGCGTTGCGCGGCGAAGTCGAGGCCGAGGCGTGGCACGTTGCCCTGCACGGCCGCGACGGTGATCCGCGACGACGCCGGCCCGGGACGGTCCGCGGCGTGCACCGACGGCCACATCACCCCGGCGACGAGAGGACCCACGACGGCGCAGATCGCCGCGACGGCTGCGGGCCGGACCAGCGACGACCACGGCTGCGCGCCGCGCGTGACGACGAGCCGCACGACCTCGGCGAGGCCGGATGCGGTGAGCGCCACGGCCAGCCCGAGCAGCGGGACTCCCCCGAGTGCGGCGACCGGGAGCAGAGGGCTGCCCACCTGACCGAACGCGGTGGCCCCCCAGGGGAACCCGCCGAACGGGAACGACGAGCGAGCCCACTCGACCGCGATCCACACCGTCGCGAACCACACCGGGGCGACGGGCAGTCGCATCGTCACCGTCGCCAGCGCCCCGAACGCGGCGCCGTAGAGCGCGAGCGCGACGGCGAGCGCGACCCACGGCAACGGCCCGACGTAGACACCGACCCACGGCAGCAGCGGGAGCCAGAAGCACAACCCGAACACGAGACCGCACAGCGCACCGACACGGGCGCGCGGGCGCCCGACCGCGAGCGTCGCGTACAGCAGCGCGAGCCCGAGGACGGCGAGCCACCACAGGTTGCGCGGGGGGAACGCACCCCACAGCGCGAACCCGCCGACCGCGGCTGCACCGACCCGGACGAGCGGGTCTGTCGCCGGGCGTCGGGATCGGGTCGGGGCGGGTTCCGGCGCGCGGGTCGTCGTCGCGGTCACGACCCCGACCGACGGTGGATCTCGGTGCCGGCGCGCAGCACCCGTCGGCAGGTCGGCAGGTCGACGCCCGGGGTGACGTCGGGCAGGGGTGGTGTCCGCGAGCGCGGATCGGTCGACCAGCGCTGTACCGATTCCGCCGATCCCGCGGTGACCAGGTCACCGGCGTCCCAGAACGCGATGTCGGCGGGCGCACCGGGGACGAGCGTCCCGAGCATCGGGTCCCGCTCGCCCGCCGCACGCCAACCGCCTCGGGTGCACGCGGCGAACGCGGCGCGCGGGGAGACGGCACTGACGGGGTTGTGGTGGTGGACCGCGGCGCGGATCTGCGCCCACGGGTCGATGCCCGTCACCGGCGAGTCCGAGCTGAACGCGAGGGTGACCCCCGCACGCGCCAGCGACGCGAAGTCGTTGAGGCCGGTGCCGCGCGGTGTGCCCAGACGCTGCTCGTACAGGTCACCGGGTCCGCCCCAGAGCGCGTCGAACAGCGGTTGCATGCTCGCGGTGACACCCGCGCGGGCCAGGGTCTGCGCCGCCTGGGTGTCGACCATCTCGGCGTGCTCCACGCGGTGCGCGCAGCGGGCGACCGCCACGCTGCCGAACTCCTCCACCACGACCGACAGCGCGTCGACGAGGCACTGGGTCGCGGCGTCGCCGATGAGGTGGAACCCCGCCTGGATGCCGGCCTCGGTGCAGGCGCGCAGGTGGGCCAGGACCGTGTCGTGGTCGAGGTAGGACACCCCGCGGTGTCCGGGATGGTCGGTGTACGGCTCGCGCAGCCACGCGGTGTGGGACCCGATGGCCCCGTCGATGAACAGGTCGCCCGCCAACCCGTGGGCACCGGTCGCGTGCAGCAGCGCACGGGCGTCGTCGGCATCGGCCACGGCCTGCCCCCAGTAGCGGCGCACCTCGACGGGGTGGTCGAGGACGGACAGCGCGGCGAGGTCGTTCAGCCCGCTGATGTCGGGGCCGCCGTTCTCGTGCACCGCGACGACGCCGTGGGCGAGCGCGTCGTCGAGTGCGCGCCGCTGTGCGCGCTCCCGTTGCACCGGGCTCAGCAGCTCCCGCGCCGCGGCGCGGACGAGGTGGTGGGCCTCTGCGGTCAGCGGCATCTGCGGGTGGAACCCCTGCGCGTCGGGGAGACCGCCCGCGATGAGGCGCAGGGCCGACGAGGCGACGGCCGAGTGCTCGTCGATCCGGGCCAGGTACACGGGCCGGTCACCGACGACGGCGTCGATCTCGTCGGTCGAGGGCGGCGTGTCGTCGGTCCAGCGGGACGCGTCCCAGCCCAGGCCCCAGACCAGGTCGCCGGGGGGTGTGTCGGCGACGTGACGGCGGAGACGGTCGAGGCAGTCGTGCCGGTCGCGGGCGTCGTCGAGGTCGAGCCCCTCGAGCGCGAGTCCGGTGGACGTCAGGTGCACGTGGCTGTCGACGAAGGCAGGTGCGACGAAGGCGCCCTCGAGATCCTCGGTCTCGACACCCTCGTGCAGAGCACGGCCGACGTCGTCGGTACCGACCCACGACACCACGCCGTCGGTGATCGCGATGGCCGTGGCGTCCGGGGACGACGGCGTGTAGACGTGTCCCCCGACGAACAGTTGCGTTCCCACGAGGGACCAGTCTGCCCTGTGCCCCCGAGAGGCCGTCAGCGCAGTCGGTACCGATCCGTGGTGGACGTCGGCGGGTAGGGGTCGACGACCTCGCCGTCGATCACCGTGACGCCGCGGCCGGTCATCGGGCCGAACCGGTCCACGACGCGCGTCATCCGCCGCGCGCCGACGGCCGCCACGGCGGGTCGGGCGAGAGCACGCACCGGCGGCAGCATCAGGAGGATGCCGACGACCGTCGTGACCAGGCCCGGGACGAAGAACAGCACGGTCGCGAAGGCGAGCAAGGCCGCATCGGTGAGTGATCGCGCGGCGGCCCCCGGGTCCGACTGGGCAAGGCGCATCTCGGCGAAGATCCGCGCGCCCTGCCGGCGCAGCACCGCGACGCCGAGGACGATCGCGGCCAGCGTGAGCAGCAGCGTCCACCAGAAGCCGATGGCGTACACCAGCCCCACGAAGGCCGCGACCTCCACGGCGACGTATCCGACGAACACTGCGAGCTTCATGTCCCCCCAACGACCGGGACGCCGGATTTTCTCCCGGATCCCGGCATCGGTGCGTCAGCCGCCCTCGATGTCGCCCTCGGTCTCGAGGAACACCTGCTGCAGGCGCCCGAGCGTCTCAGGCTCGGGGTTCTTCCACATGTCGCGGCCGGACGCCTCGAGCAACCGCTCGGCGATGCCGTGCAGCGCCCACGGGTTGGACCGCTGGAGGAACTCCCGGTTCGTCTCGTCAAAGACGTAGGACTCGGCGAGCTGCTCGTACATCCAGTCCGCGACGACGTCGGTGGTCGCGTCGTACCCGAACAGGTAGTCCACGGTCGCGGCCATCTCGAACGCACCCTTGTACCCGTGGCGCTGCATCGCGGCGATCCAGCGCGGGTTCACCACCCGGGCGCGGAACACTCGCGACGTCTCCTCCGACAGCGTGCGGGTCTTCACGGTGTCCGGACGGGTGCTGTCGCCGATGTAGGCCTCCGGTGACCGTCCCGTGAGCGCGCGGACGGTGGCGACCATGCCGCCGTGGTACTGGAAGTAGTCGTCGGAGTCGGCGATGTCGTGCTCGCGGGTGTCGGTGTTCTTGGCCGCGACCGCGATCCGCCGATACGCCGAGCGCATGTCGTCGACGGCCGCCACGCCGTCGAGTCCTCGCCCGTAGGCGTAGCCGCCCCACGCGGTGTAGACCGCGGCCATGTCCTCGTCGGTCCGCCATTCCTTCGAGTCGATGAGCTGCAGCAGCCCGGCGCCGTAGGTGCCCGGTTTCGAGCCGAACACCCGCGTCGTGGCGCGGCGGGTGTCGCCGTGTGCGGCGATGTCGGCGCGGGTGTGCGCGGCGACGAAGTTGTCGTCGTCGGACTCGTCGAGCTCGGCGACGAGTCGCACGGCGTCGTCGAGCATGGTGACCACGTGCGGGAACGCGTCGCGGAAGAACCCGGAGATGCGGACGGTGACGTCGACGCGGGGACGGCCGAGCTCGTCGAGCCCGATGACCTCGAGGTCACGGACACGACGGGACGCCTCGTCCCACACCGGCATGACGCCCATGAGGGCGAGGACCTCGGCGATGTCGTC
Organism: Williamsia serinedens; assembly: GCF_024171725.1. Taxonomy (GTDB): domain Bacteria; phylum Actinomycetota; class Actinomycetes; order Mycobacteriales; family Mycobacteriaceae; genus Williamsia_A; species Williamsia_A serinedens. Next base: position 549,417 of record NZ_JAMTCG010000001.1, on the reverse strand, counting down.
ACCGGAGGTCCGCATCGCGCTGGTGCCCCACACCGACAGGCCCACCGACCGCGGGTACTCGCCGTGGTCGGCGAGGTACCGCTCGAGCAGGGAGTCGGCCATGGCGCGACCGGTCTCCCAGGCGAGGCGCGACGGGACGGCCTTGGGGTCGACGGAGTAGAAGTTGCGGCCGGTCGGCAGCACGTTGATCAACCCGCGCAGCGGCGACCCGCTGGGGCCGGCGGGGATGAACCCGCCGTCGAGGGCGTGCAGGACCCGGCTCACCTCTCCGCTGGTCTGGCGCAGGCGCGGGACGACCTCGGTGGCGGCGAAGTCGAGGATCTCCCCCACCGCGGTGGGGTGGTCGGCGGCGATCGTCGCGACCTCCTCGCGGGCCCAGTCGGCCTTGCCGCAGGCCGCGACCAGTTCACGGGCGACCGTCTCGACGCGGTCGGTGTCGTCGCGGGTCGCCTGCCCCTCGGCGAGTCCCAGCGCCTCCCGCAACCCGGGCAGGCTGCAGGTGCCGCCCCAGAGCTGTCGGGCGCGCAGCATCGCGAGGACCAGGTCGACCTCGACGTCGTCGGTGGGTGCGGAGCCCAGCACGTGCAGCCCGTCGCGGATCTGGACGTCCTTGATCTCGCAGAGCCAGCCGTCGACGTGCAGGAGCATGTCGTCGAAGACCTCTTCGTCGGGTCGCTCGGTGAGACCGAGGTCGGCGTCCATCTTCGCCGCCTGCAGCAGCGTCCAGATCTGCTGGCGGATGGCCGGCAGCTTCGACGGGTCGAGGGTCGAGATGTTCGCGTGCTCGTCGAGCAGCTGCTCGAGGCGGGCGATGTCGCCGTAGCTCTCGGCGCGGGCCATCGGCGGGATCAGGTGGTCGACCAGGGTCGCGTGGGCGCGCCGCTTGGCCTGCGTGCCCTCACCCGGGTCGTTGACGAGGAACGGGTAGATCAGCGGCAGGTCGCCGATCGCGGCGTCGGTGCCGCACGCCGCCGACATGCCCAGGGTCTTGCCCGGCAGCCATTCCAGGTTGCCGTGCTTGCCCACGTGCACCACCGCGTCGGCACCGAACCCGTTGTCGCGGTCGGCGATCCAGCGATAGCAGGCCAGGTAGTGGTGCGACGGCGGCAGATCGGGATCGTGGTAGATGGCCACCGGGTTCTCGCCGAACCCGCGGGGCGGCTGGACCATCAACACGGTGTTGCCGAACGTCTTCGCCGCGATCACGACGTCGCCCTCGGGGTTCGCCGACCGGTCGACGTAGAGCTCGCCGGGGGCCGGGCCCCAGTGCTCGACCATGTCCGAGCGCAGGTCATCGTCCAGTCCGTCGAACCAGGGCCGGTAGTGCTGCGCCGACAGCCGGATCGGGTTCGCCGCGAGGGCCTCTTCGGTGAGCCAGTCGGGGTCCTGACCACCCGCGGCGATCAGCGCGTGGATGAGAGCGTCGGAGTCGTCCTCGGCGAGGCCGGGGATCGCGTCGGGCCCCGATTCCGGTCCGATGTCGTAGCCGGCGTCGCGCATCGCGCGCAGCAGCGCCAGCACGCTGGCCGGGGTGTCCAGGCCGACGGCGTTGCCGATGCGGGCGTGCTTCGTCGGGTACGCGGACAGCATGATCGCGATGCGGCGCTGCGGCGGCGGCGTCGACCGGAGTCGCGCGTAGGAGGTCGCGATACCCGCGACGCGGGCGCACCGCTCGTGGTCGGGGGCGTACCACGGCAGGCCGTCGTCGCCGAACTCCTTGAACGAGAACGGGACCGTGATGATGCGGCCGTCGAACTCGGGGACCGCGACCTGGGTCGCGACGTCGAGCGGCGAGAGGCCGTCGTCGTTGTCGGCCCAGTCGGACCGCGACGACGTGAGGCACAGGCCCTGCAGGATGGGGACGTCCAGCGAGGCGAGTTTCTCGATGTTCCAGGCGTCGTCGTCCTCGCCGGCCGATGCTGTCGCCGGTACCGCACCACCGGCGGCCAAGACCGTCACGACGAGTGCGTCGGCCTGTCGCAGCGTGTCGAGCAGGTCGTCGGGGGCGGTGCGCAGGGAGGCGCAGAAGATCGGCAGCGCGCGCGCCCCTCGCGCGTCGATCGCGTCGCAGAGAGCGTGGATGTATCCGACGTTCCCGGCGAGGTGCTGGGCGCGGTAGTAGAGCACGGCGACGGTGGGGCCGGTGAGGTCGTCGCCCGGGCTCGGTCGGTCGAGCACGCCCCAGTGCGGCGTCACCGTGGGCGGCGCGAACACCGCGCCGGTCATCAGCACCGTGTCGGACAGGAAGCCGTGCAGCGCGACGAGGTTGTCGACGCCGCCCTGGGCGAGGTAGTTGTGCGCCTCCGCGGCGACGCCGCCGGGCACCGTCGACAGCGACATCAGGTCGGGGTCGGGCAGCTGCTCACCCGACAGCACCACCGTCGGCAGACGGTGGGCGAGCACCGCGTCGAGGCCGGACTCCCATGCGCGTCGGCCTCCGAGGATGCGCACGACGACGAGGTCCGCACCGTCGAGCAGGCCGGGCAGGTCGGTCTCGGGCAACAGGCGTGCCGGGTTCGCGACGCGGTAGTCGGCGCCGGACACCTTCGCGGTGATGAGGTCGGTGTCCGAGGTGGACAACAGGACGATCAACGGTGCCTCCCGACCGGGTGCTCGCGCCCGGCGTCGACGGTCATCGGGAGAGGGGTCTGACTCGGCACCGCGACGCGGTGCCACACAGTGGCGCGACCGTGCCGGCCTCGCACCGGCTTCCCGACTGCCCGATCGGATGGTCCTCACCCTAGCCTGGAGTGATGTCCCGACCGAGTGACCGCTGCCCCGGTGTGCTCGATCCGCACCCCGCGGCCGACGGACTCGTGGCCCGCATCCGACTCCCCGGCGGTGCGGTGACCCCGACGCAGATGCAGGCGCTGGCCGCGTTCGCCGCGGAGCACGGCGACGACCACCTCGAACTGACCGGGCGCGCCAACGTGCAGGTCCGCGGGCTGACCGAGGTCGACGAGGACGCGATCAGCGGTCTGCGTGAGGCCGGTCTGCTGCCGTCGGGTGCGCACGACCGGGTGCGCAACGCGATGGTGTCGCCGCTGTCGGGGCGCCTCGGCGGACTCGGCGACGTCCGGCCGCTCGCCGCCGACCTCGACGCCGCGCTGGTCGACGACTTCGACCTGGCCGTCCTGCCCGGCCGGTTCCTGTTCGGGTTCGACGACGGCCACGGCGACGTCCTCGCCCACCGGCCGGACGTCGGCGTGCTCGCGGTCGACGCGGACACCGTCGAGATCGTCCTCGGTGGACGCCGCACGGGTCGGCTGGTCGCGTCCACCGACGCCGTCGCCGTCCTCCTCGGCGTCGCGCGGGAGTTCGTGCGCCTGCGCTGTGATCGGTGGCGGATCGCCGACCTCGACGACACAAGACTCACCGACCTGGTCGAGCTGGTCGACGAGGCGACGCACCCGGCCCAGGGCGAGCCCACCCCGGTGGTCCCCCATGACGGCCCCATCGTGGGGTGGTTCGACCAGGACGACGGAGGTGTTCTGCTCGGCGCCGTCGTCGAACTGGCGCGCATCCCCGCCCGCACCGCCGAGTTCCTCGCGGCGATCGACCACCCCATCGTGATCACCCCCGACCGCGAGGTCCTCGTCTGCGACCTGTCGGACGGCGTCGCCGAGACCGTGGTGCGGGTGTTGGCGCCGATGGGCGTCATCTACGACGCCTCCTCGCCCTGGGCGCGGGTGAGTGCGTGCGCCGGCTCACCGGGGTGCGCCCGCTCGCACGCCGACGTCCGTGGCGACCTCGTCGAGCACGTCGCGTCCGGCGACACCGGTGAGCGGGAGCACTGGATCGGCTGTGAGCGGGGCTGCGGGAGCCCGCACGGTCCCCACCTGCGCGTGGAGGCCGGACCCGACGGGTACACCCGCGCTCGGACGGGTGAGGGCCCTGCCGCGGGACACCTCTAGGGTGAGGCCCGACATGTACGACTACATCCACGACGGCGCCGAGATCTACCGGCAGTCGTTCGCGACCATCCGCAGCGAGGCGCGGCTCGACGGGCTCGACCCGGAGACGGAGAAGGTCGTCGTCCGGATGATCCACGCCTGCGGCCAGGTCGATCTCGTCGAGGACGTCCGGATCACCGACGGCGCCGTCACCCGCGCTCGCGCTGCACTGCAGGCCGGTGCCCCGATCCTGTGTGACGCGACGATGGTCGCGTCGGGGGTGACGCGGCGCCGGCTCCCCGTCGACAACGACGTGCTGTGCATGCTCGGCGATCCCCGCACCCCCGATCTCGCACGGGAGCTCGCGACCACCCGCACCGCGGCCGCCGTCCATCTCTGGCAGCCGATGCTGGAGGGTGCCGTGGTGGCCATCGGCAACGCGCCGACCGCTCTGTACGCGCTGTTGGAGTTGATCGACGCCGGGGCGCCGCGTCCCGCGGTCGTCGTCGGCGCGCCGGTCGGGTTCATCGGTGCCGCGGAATCCGCTGCGGCACTGGCAGAACGGCATGACCTCGATTACGTCACCGTGCTCGGGCGGCGCGGCGGGTCGGCCATCACCGCGGCAGCGGTCAACGCACTCGCGAGCCCCGTCGAATGACCGCGCCCGGAACGCTCTGGGGCGTCGGACTCGGGCCCGGGGACAGCGAACTCGTCACCGTGAAAGCGGCGAGGGTGATCGGCGAGGCCGACGTCGTCGCGTATCACTGTGCGCAGCACGGCAACTCGATCGCATTGGGAGTGGCCGAGCCGTACCTGCGCGAGGGGCAGGTCCGCGAGGAGCTGCGCTACCCCGTCACCACCGAGACGACCGACCACCCGGGCGGATACCGTGGCGCGCTCGACGAGTTCTACACACAGGCCGCCGAGCGGTTGGCCGTCCACCTGCGCGCCGGAAAGTCGGTGGCGCTGCTCGCCGAGGGCGATCCGCTCTTCTACTCGAGCTTCATGCACATGCACAAGCGCCTCGTCGGGGAGTTCCCGGTCGAGATCATCCCGGGCGTGACGTCGCCGAGCGCGGCGGTCGCGGCCGTCGGGCTGCCCTGGGTCGAGGCCGACGAGACGACCACGATCCTGCCGGGCACCCTCCCCCGCGACGAGTTGGTGCGCCGTCTGCGTGACGCGGATGCGGTCGCGATCATGAAGTTGGGCCGGACTTTCGCCGCCGTGCGGGAGGCGTTGGAGATCGCCGGTGTCGCCGATCGCGCCTGGTATGTCGAGCGGGCGTCGACCGATCGCCAGCGGGTGGTGCCCGTACGCGACGTCGACGCGTCGACGGTGCCGTACTTCTCCATGGTCGTCGTCCCGGGCCGGCTCAACGCCGTCACCACGGGCGGCGTCGTCCCGCAGGACGTCTCGGTCGGTGAGGTCGTCGTCGTCGGTCTCGGGCCCGGCGCCGACCGATGGACGACGCCCGAGGTCTCCGCAGAGCTCTCGCGTGCGACGGACCTGGTCGGTTACGCGACCTACCTGCGTCGGGTCGTGCCACGACCCGGCCAGCGTGTGCACGCCAGCGACAACAAGGTCGAGTCCGAACGGGCCTGCATGGCACTGGATCTGGCCGCGCGCGGCGGTCAGGTCGTCGTGGTGTCGTCCGGCGATCCCGGCGTGTTCGCCATGGCCACCGCCGTGGTCGAGATGGCCGCCGACGACGAGTGGTCGCACGTTCCGGTGCGCGTCGTGCCCGGTGTCACGGCGGCCAGCGCGGTCGCCGCGGCGGTCGGGGCCCCACTCGGACACGACTTCGCGGTCATCTCCCTGTCGGACCGGCTGAAGTCGTGGGAGATCGTGGTCCGCCGCCTCCGTTCGGCACTGGCCTCCGACATGGTCATCGCTGTGTACAACCCCGCCTCTCGCGAGCGGACCTGGCAGGTCGCGGCGCTACGCGAGATGGTGATCGAGCTGGCTTCTCCGGATCGCGTCGTCATCCTCGGCCGGGACGTCGGTGGGCCGACCGAGACGGTCACGGTGACCACCGCGGGTGAGATGGACCCGGGCGTCGTCGACATGCGCACACTGCTGATCGTGGGGTCGTCGACCACGACGGTGGTCGAGCGTGCGGCCGGCCGGGCTGTGTTCACGTCCCGTCGGTACGAGGACTCGTCAGGATCTGCCGCAGCACGGCCATGACCTCGTCGACGGTGGTGACCTCGTGGTCGACTGCCGGCGTCGGGGGGCGTCGCACCATCACCACTTCGAGTCCGAGGTCGGCCGCGGCGGTCAGCTTGGCCCGGGTCAGCTCACCGCCGGAGTTCTTGGTGACGACGAGGTCGATCCTGTTGTCCTGCAGCAGCGTCCGCTCCGAGTCCAGGTCGTAGGGTCCGCGGCTGCGCAGGATCTGGTGGTGCGGCGGCAGATCGGCGGTGGGCGGGTCGACGACCCGGATCAGGAACCAGGCGGTGTGCACCGCGGCGAACGCCCCGACATCCTGCCGGCCGGTCGTCAGCAGGACCCGCCCGCCGCGGTCGGCGACGACCTCGGCGGCGGCGGCGACGTCGTCGACCACGGTCCACCGGTCACGGGGGCCGGGTTGCCAGGCGGGTCGTCGAAGAGCGATCAGGGGGACGCCGGCGAGCGTGGCGGCGCGCGCCGCGTTGTGGGAGATGGTCCTGGCGAACGGGTGGGTGGCGTCGACGAGGACCGGGGACCGGTGCTCGACGATCCAGTCGCGCAGCCCGTCGACGCCGCCGAAACCGCCGATCCGGACCTGTCCGACCGGCAGACGGGGCTGCGTCACCCGACCGGCCAGCGAGGAGACGACGGGGGTGCCGGCGTCGACCAGGAGTGCCGCGAGCGATCGGGCTTCGCCGGTGCCACCCAGGAGGAGGACGGGCCCGGTCACGGCGATTCCGACAGCTTCGTCATCCGCGCGGCCGAGTACAGGTAGCTGTCGGGGAAACCCGACGCGCCGAGCACCCGGCCGACCAGGATCACCGCGGTCTTCACGATGCCGGCCTGTCGGGTGCGCTCGGCGAGTTCGGACAGGGTGCAGCGCACGATCGTCTCGTTCTCGCGGCTGGCGAACGCGACGACCGCGCACGGGCAGTCCGGTCCGTAGGTGGCCACGAGGTCTGCCTGCACGGCGTCGACCTGCCGGGCGGCGAGATGGAGTGCGAGGGTGACGCCGGTGCGGGCCAGTTCCGCCAATGTCTCCCCCGGCGGCATGTCGGTGGACAGCGTGGAGACGCGGGTGATGAGCAGCGACTGCCCGACGCCGGGCACCGTCAGTTCGCGTCCGAGCGAGGCCGCTACAGCGGCGAAGGCCGGGACGCCGGGCACGACGACGTGGTCGATGCCGATCGTGTCGAGCGCTCGGATCTGTTCGGCCATGGCGGAGTACAGCGAGGTGTCGCCGGAGTGCAGCCGGGCGACGTCGTGACCGGCGTCGTGGGCGGTGCGGATGTGCCCGACGATCTCGTCGAGCGGCATCCGCGCGGTGTCGACGAGCACGGCGTCGTCGGGGCAGTGCGCCAGCACCTCGGCGGGCACGAGCGATCCCGCGAACAGGCATGTGCGGCATCGTTTCAGGGTCTCGACGGCGCGCAGCGTCAGCAGGTCGGGTGCGCCCGGTCCGGCGCCGACGAAGAAGACGGTCACGGCTCCTCCGGTCTGCGGGCGATCCACTGGGTGACGGGAAGGACAGGGCGCCAGGCGGTCATGGTGCCCAGCGGTGCGGCGGATTCCAGGTGGATGCGGCGGAGGTCACCGCCGCGAGCGCGCTGCTCGGCGACCACGAGGTGCTCCGACTCGACGGTGACCGCGTTGGCGACCAGACGCCCGCCGGGTCGCAGGGCCGCCCAGCACGCGTCCACCATGCCCGGGTCGGTGAGGCCCCCGCCGACGAAGACGGCGTCGGGTGTCTCGTCGGGCGGGAAGGAGTCGGGGGCTGCGCCGTCGACGGCCAGTGAGCGGGAGACGCCATGGTGCGCGGCGTTCCGCGCGATCCGCGCACGTCGGGTCTCGTCGGCCTCGAACGTCCGTGCGCGACACCGCCTGTCGCTGCGACACCACTCGATCGCGATGGAACCGGCGCCGCTGCCGATGTCCCACAACGTCTCCCCCGCCGCCGGCTGCAGTGCCGCGATGGTGAGCGCACGGACACCGGCCTTGGTGAGTTGTCCGTCGTTGTCGTAGACGTCGTCGTCGAGTCCTGCCGAGCGGATCAGGCGCGGCCCGACGCACTCGACGGCGATCACGGTCAGCGGCTCGCTCGCCGGATGCGCCCAGGCGTCGGCGCGACCGGTCGTCGTCGACTCCCCCGGGCCGCCGAGCGCGGACAGCACGGTCAGCGTCGACCGCCCGAAGCCGTTCGCGGAGAGCACCTGCGCCAGCTCAGCGGGGGTGTCGGCGTCGCGCCCGAGGACGAGCAGTCGCAGGCCGTCCCCGGCCTCGGCGAGGACGGACTCGACCGGGTCGGTGACGACCGAGATCACCGTGGTCCGGGCGAGGTCCCAGCCGATGCGCGCGGCGGCCAGCGAGGCGCTGGACACCGCGGGGAGGACGTGGACCCGGTCGGCGCCGATGCGCCGGACGATCGTCGCGCCGACCCCGTGGAACATCGGGTCACCACTGGCCAGCACGTGCACGGTTCCGGCGGTGTGGGTGATCAGAGCGTCGAGGTCGTCGAGCATGGGCGTCGTCCACGTGTGTCGCCGGGCGGACACATCGTCGGGCAGGAGCGCGAGTTGGCGGGTCGATCCGGCGATGATCGTCGCGCCGAGGAGTTCGTCCCGCGACCGCGGGGACAGGCCGGGCCAGCCGTCGGCCCCGACGCCGACGACGACGACCGTCGGCGTGGTCATCGCGGCATCCGCCGCCAGATCGGTTGCGGCAGCACACGCATGACGGCGAACACCGGTCGCAGGGCCCCGGGGATCCAGACCGTGCGGCGTCCTCGGCGCAGTGCGTGCACGACGGCCTCGCCGACCTGGTCGGCGGTGCTCGACATCGGTGCGGGATCGACCCCGGACGCCATCAGGTCGCGGGTCATCGCCCCGACGACGAAACCCGGCCGCGCGAGCAGGAGATGCACGCCGCTGCCGTGCAGCGCATCCGAGAGCCCCGACGCGAAGCCGTCGAGACCGGCTTTCGTCGAGCCGTAGACGTAGTTCGCGCGACGCACGCGAACACCGGCGACCGACGAGAAGACGACGATGGCGCCGGAGGCCTGTCGGCGCATCGCCTGCGTGAGTGGGGTGAGGACACTGATCTGCGCGAGGTAGTCGGTGTGCGCGATCTGCAGCGCGTGGGCATGATCGGTCTCGGCGCGAGCGGCGTCACCCAGGATCCCGAACGCGATGATGGCGATGCCGATCCGGCCGTGCTCGGCGACGATCGCGTCGACGAGGGCCGGGTGTGTGTCGGTGTCGTCGGCGTCGAACGCGACGGTATGGACCGCTTTCGCGCCGGCCTCGGTCAGGACCCGTCGCTGGTCGGCGAGGTCGTCGGGCCGGCGGGCCGCGAGGACGACGACGGCGCCGTCGGCCACGCGCCGCGCGACCTCGATGCCGATCTCGCTACGTCCGCCGAACAGGACCACGACGCCGTCGGTGGTCGGTGGTCTGCGCAGCACGTCGAGCATTCTCCCACCGCGGTGTCGGCTCCTCCCGCACCGGTGCCGTGGCGAGGTGGCTGGCTACCCTGACCACCGTGCCCCGCGACGCCTCCGACCTCACCGACACGGCCCTCGAGTTCCTCACCGACCGACACCTGGCGAGCCTGGTGACGCTCCGCGCGGACGGGACGCCGCACTCGGTGGCGGTGGGTGTCACCTACGAGCCGGAACGTCGACTCGCGCGGGTCATCACCGTCGAGGGAAGCCAGAAGGTCCGCAACGCCGAGCGGTCGGGGTATGCCGCCGCCACACACGTCGACGGCCCGCGGTGGCTCACCCTGGAGGGCCCGGCTCGGGTGAACCGCGACCCCGAGGGGATCGCCGAGGCCGAACGTCGGTACGCCGCCCGTTACCGGCAGCCGAAGCCGAACCCGCGTCGCGTCGTCATCGAGTTCGAGGTCACGCGCGTACTCGGGTCACGCACCCTGCTCGGCGAGAAGGACTGACCGCGGCGCCTTCCGCACACTCGGCGGGTATCTTCCGCACACTCGGCGGGTATCTTCCGCACGCTCGGCGGGTGTTTTCCGCACGCTCGGCGGGATCGAATGCACGCTCGGCGAGTTGTGTGCGGGGTCAGACGGCGGTGAGGCCGTGGGGACGGGCGTTGACGGCCTCGCAGCCGTCGGCGGTGACGACCACGATGTCCTCGATCCGCGCGCCCCACTCGCCGGAGAAGTAGATTCCCGGCTCGATGGAGAAGGCCATGCCCTCGGTGAGAACGGTGCTGTTGCCCGCCACGATGTAGGGCTCCTCGTGCACCGACAGCCCGATCCCGTGGCCGGTGCGGTGGATGAAGGCGTCGGCGAGCCCGGCCTCGGCCAGCACGGATCGCGCCGCGGCGTCGACGGCCTGCGCCTCGATGCCCGGCCGCACCACGTCGACCGCGGCCTGCTGAGCGCGTTCGAGGATCGCGCAGCGCTCGGCGACGTCGTCGCGGGGTGTCCCGACGACGTAGGTGCGCGTCGAGTCGGAGAAGTAGCCCGGCGCGACGGGGCCGCCGATGTCGACGACCACCACGTCGCCGGCCTCGATGACGCGGTCGGACACCTCGTGGTGCGGGTCGGCACCGTTCGGCCCCGACCCGACGATGACGAACTCCGCGTGGGAGTGGCCCTCGGCGACGATCGCCGCGGTGATGTCGGCGGCGACCTCCCGCTCGGTGCGGCCGGCAGCGAGGAAACCCGATACCTGCGCGTGCACGCGGTCGATCGCGGCCCCCGCGCGTCGGAGCGCGTCGATCTCGGCGTCGTCCTTGGTCATCCGCAGGTGCCGCAGCACATCGGTCGCGAGCACCGGCACGGTCTCGTTGCGGTCGGCGAGGGGCAGCAGGTGCAGGGCGGGGACGGCGTCGGAGACGGCCAGCGCCGACCGCGGGGACACCCCCTGCAACGCGAGCCCGTAGGGATCGTCTCCGTCGACCCAGTCGCGGGTCGCGATGCCGAGGTCACCGACCGCGGACGCCCGCAGTGCCGCGAGTTCCAAGCGCGGCACGACGACCCACGGGTCGCCCGACGACGGAACCACCAACGCGAGGAGTCGCTCGAAAGTACTGGCCCGCGACCCCGTCAGGTAGTCGAGATCCGGCCCGGGCCCGATGACCAGGGCGTCGAGGCCGGCGTCGCGGGCGTGGGTCGCGGCACGGGACAGGCGATCGGCGTAGACCGAGGACGGGAATCGGGACTCGCTCATGGCGTCCAGCCTGTCACGACCCGAGGTCTGGCACAGTGATCGACCATGGCCGCTCCCCTGATGCTGCTCGACGGCGCCAGCCTCTGGTTCCGCGCGTTCCACGGGATCCCCGAGAAGATCACCGCACCCGACGGCCGGCCCGTCAACGCACTGCGCGGCTTCCTCGACATGATCGCGGTCCTCGTGGAGCGGGAACGTCCCCGACGACTGGTCACGTGTCTCGACGTGGACTGGCGCCCCGAGTTCCGCGTGGCACTGATCCCGTCGTACAAGGCGCACCGTGTCGCCGAGGTGGTGCCGACCGCCGACGGCGAGGAGTTCGTCGAGGAGGTACCCGACACGCTCACGCCCCAGGTCGCGATGATCGCCGACGTCCTCGCCGCCGCCGGGATCGCCAGCGCGGGTGCACCCGACTGCGAGGCCGACGACGTGATCGGGACGCTCGCCGACGCGGAGACCGACGACCCGGTCGTCGTGGTCAGCGGGGACCGCGACCTGCTGCAGGTCGTCCGCGACGACCCGGTGGCCGTGCGGGTGCTCTACGTCGGTCGCGGTGTGACGCGCGCGGAGATGTTCGGACCCGACGAGGTCGCCCAGAAGTACGGTGTGCCGCAACAGCATCCGGGCAGCGCGTACGCGGAGTTGGCGATCCTGCGGGGCGATCCCTCCGACGGTTTGCCCGGCGTCGCCGGGGTCGGCGAGAAGACCGCGGCGAAGCTCCTGCGCGAGTTCGGCGACCTCGACGGCGTGGAGGAGGCCGCGCGTGCCCGCGACAAGCGCATCTCGGCGCGGATCGCGGCGTCGATCAATGACGCCCACGACTACCTCGACGCGGCCCGCACCGTCGTGTTCGTGCGCACCGACGCCGACATCGCCTGGGAATCCGGTGCGGTACCGGCTCTGGTGCCCGACGGCCCCGCCGATCCGCATGCGCTCGCAGCGCTCGTGGAGGAACTCGGCGTCGGCTCGTCGGTCAACCGCGTGGCCGCCGCGTTCGGATGGGACGAGCGCTTCTGACCCCGAGCGGTCAGACCGCGACGGATCAGTTCGGGGCCGGCCGTCCGACCTGGTACGTGCCGTTGTCGTCGAGGAACGTGACGGTCACCTGCTGCTGTGCCCCCGCGATGGTGGCGCTGCAGCGGAAGCTCGACCCCTTCTCGACCTTCTGCCCGTCCGGGCATTGCACGCTCGAGACGTCGGTGGCCTGGTAGTCGCGGACGAGTATCGACCGCACACCGTTCTCGGCCGCCGAGCGCGACAGCTCGGTGGTCACCGCGAATCCCGGCGCCCAGAACGCCGTGATCGCCAGGACGACGACGAGCGCGACCACCCCGCCGATGACGCCGAACAGCATCGGCCGGCGCGCCTTCGACGGTGCCATCGACGCGAACGCGTCCTGTCCCGGCGCCGACCCGGCGGACTGCGCGTAGGGCTGCTGGCCGTAGGGCTGCTGGCCGTAGGGCTGCTGTCCGTACTGCGGCGGCGGCTGCTGACCGTACGGTTGCTGTCCGTACTGGGGCGGCGGCTGCTGACCGTACGGTTGCTGTCCGTACTGGGGCGGCGGCTGCTGGCCATACCCCTGCTGACCCCAGGGGGCCTGCCCCGGGTGCCCGCCGTACTGCGGCTGCTGCCCGTACTGATCCTGGTCGTGCGCACGCGCCGGGTCCTGCCACGCCTGCGTCTGCTCGTCGGGTCCGCGCCCGCCCCCGTCGGCGGGGCCCGGTGTCCGGGGATCGGTCATCGAGCCCTCCCGCACTGTCGTCACGCTGCGACCGCACCCGCGCGCGGACGCCCTGGTCCGCGACCGAAGATACCGCACCACCCCGGCTCGCCCCGGTAGCTCCGGCACGTGCGGCGCGGGCCGTCCCGTCGGGTCAGCCGATCTCGACCGCAACCACCCCGCGGGTGACCGCGCGGGCCGCGGCGCGGGCGGTCGCGGCGACCGGCGTCCCTGCCGCGGCGATGCGGATCTGCTCCAACAGGTCGATCACCTGCCGCGACCACCGCACGAAATCGCCTGCGGGCAGCGGCCGTCCGCGGTCACCGGCCACGGCCAGCACCTCGGCCAGCGGCCGCCCGGACGCCCAGAGGTGCGTGGCGAGCGCGAAACCGGCGTCCGGTTCGCGGGTCACCGTCACGTGATGGCGCTCCTCGACCACCGACAGCGCACGCCAGGCACGGTGGGTGGCGGTGAGCGCGTCGCGCACGGCGTCGTCGCCCGTCACGAGGTCCGCACCGGCGTAGGCGTCGCGCCGGGACTCGTACACCGTCGACGACACCACCGCGGCCAGTTGCGGCGCGGTCAGTCCCTCCCAGATGCCACCGCGCAGACATTCGCAGATGAGCAGGTCGCTCTCGCTGTAGACCCGCGCCAGGGCGGCGCCCGACGCGGTCACCGTCAGCGACTCGCCGTCGCGCACGAGATATCCGAGGTGCTCGAGGACCGCGACCACGCGATCGAACGTGACCGACAGCGTCGAGGTGCGGGTGCGGACCCCCTCGACGAGGCCGTCGAGGTCCCGCTGGACCCGGGCCCGTCGCTCGGCGAGCCGGAAGAGTTCGTCGGATCCGGAGATGTCGTGCGCCGGGTGCGCCCGCAGCCGCGCTCGCAGGTCCGCCAACTGGCCGTCGTCGGCGGCCGGGGCCCGCTTGGCGGGGCGACCCCTCGGCATCTCGATACCGGTGTTGCGCAACGACGACGCGAGGTCGCGTCGGCCCTTCCCGGTGCGGCGGTCGACCTGCTCGCCCAGCCGCATGTCGCCGAGGACCTCGGGCGGGTTCACGAAGTCCCGAGCACCCACGCGGCCACACCACGCGTCCTCACAGAGCACCAGTGGACGCGGGTCGCGGCGATCGGAGGCCTGTTCGACGACGACCGCCAGTCCGCGGTGCCGTCCACCCCGCAGAGCGATGACGTGGCCACGCTTCAGACCGAACAGGTCGTCGACGACGGAGTCCTGCCGGTCCATCCGTGTCCGGAACTTGAGGTCCCGTTCCCGGGCCCGGATGCTCTGGCGGAGGCGCATGTACCCGAAGAACCCGGCGTATCCGTCGGGACCGGAGGCGGGGTCGGGATCGAGGTCGCCGGCGTCGATGCCGAGGGAGCCCGCGCGACCGGTGAGCTCGGCGTCCACCGTCCGGAGGGTCGCGCGCGTCGCGTCGATCCGCCGATGCTGACCGACCACCGACCGGTCCGCCTGGAACTGGGCGAACGACCGCTCGAGCAGGTTCTTGGCACCGTCGAACCCGACACGATCGATGAGGTTGATCGCCATGTTGTACTCCGGCGCGAACGAGCTGCGGAGCGGGAACGTGCGCGCCCCGGCGAGCCCCGCGACGCGACCGGGGTCCAGCTCGGGTGACCAGACCACCACAGCGTGGCCCTCGACGTCGATGCCCCGGCGGCCGGCGCGTCCGGTGAGCTGGGTGAACTCACCCGGCGTCAGGTCGACGTGTGCCTCGCCGTTGAACTTCACGAGCCGTTCGAGCACGACCGACCGCGCGGGCATGTTGATGCCGAGGGCCAGCGTCTCGGTGGCGAACACGGCGCGCACCAGACCACGCACGAACAGTTCCTCGACGGCGTGACGGAAGGCGGGGAGCATGCCGGCGTGGTGTGCGGCGAACCCCCGGGCCAGCGCCGACGCCCACCGGTCGACGCGCAGCACCTCCCGGTCGGCGTCGGACAACTCCCCGACGTGCTTCTCCACCACCGCCTCGACCTCGCCGGCCTCGTCCGGGCGCAGCAGGTTCAGCCCGGACCGCAGACACTGGTCGAGGGCGGCGTCGCAGCCGGCGCGCGAGAAGACGAAGGTGATCGCGGGCAACAGACCCTCGCGGTCGAGCCGGGCGATGAGGTCGGGACGCGACACGACCGCGCCGGTGCGGACCCCGCCCCTGGTGCCGTGACGACCACGCCCGGCTCGCGGCCCGCGGCCGTGCACGCGGTCGTGGTCGTCGACCATCTCGCGCTGCTTGATGTAGCGCGTCAGCTCGGGGTTGACCTCGGGCTTGGCGCCGGGCCGGGACCTGCGGTCGAACAGGTCGAGGATGCGGTTGCCGACCATCATGTGCTGCCACAGCGGGACGGGCCGGTGCTCGTCGACGACGACGGTGGTGTCACCGCGGACGGTCTTGATCCAGTCGCCGAACTCCTCGGCGTTGCTGACGGTCGCCGACAGGCTGACCACCTTGACCCCCGGGTCGAGGTGGAGGATCACCTCCTCCCAGACGGCGCCGCGGAAACGGTCAGCCAGGAAGTGCACCTCGTCCATGACCACGTGCGACAGTCCCTGCAGCGCAGGCGAGTTCGCGTAGATCATGTTGCGGACGACCTCGGTGGTCATCACGACCACGGGTGCGTGCGGGTTGATCGACGAGTCGCCGGTGAGCAGGCCGACCGCGTCGTGGCCGTGGACGGCGACGAGGTCGGCGTACTTCTGGTTGCTCAGTGCCTTGATCGGGGTGGTGTAGAAGCACTTCGAGCCCGCCGCGAGCGCGAGGTGGACGGCGAACTCGCCGACGATCGTCTTCCCGGCACCGGTCGGCGCGCACACCAGGACACCGTGGCCGTCCTCGAGCGCCGAGCAGGCGGCGAGCTGGAACGGGTCGAGGCCGAAGTCGAGCCGATCGGTGAACTCGAGCAGCCGCGGCCGGGAGGCGACGAGGGCGGAGGGGCCTGCTCCCAGGTCGTCGAGGTCCGGGTCAGAGGACGTCATCGAGGTCCGACGCGCTGACGGGTCGGCGTGACGCGGTCATCGGGCTCGCCGACACGGGTCCGCTCGCGGCCACCGGCGAGCTCGCACCGACCATCTCCGGGCGGTGGTCCAGGGGGGAGGCCTCTTCGTCGGACAGGTGGTCCCAGTTCTCGCCCACCCGGCGCGCCTTGCGGCGGTCGTGGATGCGGGTGAACTGCACCGCGAGCTCGAACAGCACGGTGAGGGCCAGCGCCAGCGCGAGCATCGTGAACGGGTCGGAGCCGGGGGTGACGACGGCGGCGAACACGAACAATCCGAACGTCAGGCCCCGCCGCCAGGCCTTGAGTCGCGCGTAGCTGAGGACCCCGATGAGGTTGAGGGCGATGATCAGCAGCGGGACCTCGAAGCTGACGCCGAAGATGATCAGCAGGTGCAGCATGAAGGTGAAGTACTGGTCACCGGCGAGCGCCGTCACCTGGACGTCGTTGCCCACGGTGAGCAGGAAGTGGAACGCCTTCGCCACCACGAGGTAGGCGAGCACGGTGCCGGCCACGAACAGCACCGCCGCCGCGGACACGAACGACAGCCCGTAGCGGCGTTCGTTCTTGTGCAGGCCCGGGGTGATGAACTGCCACAGTTGGTAGAACCAGACCGGACACGCGAGCACGACGCCTGCGGTGGCACCGACCTTGAGGCGCAGCAGGAACTGGTCGAACGGTCCGGTCGCGAGGAGTCGGCACTCGTCGCCCGGCGTGAGGGTCGCGCGGGAACTCGGCGGCAGCGAACAGTAGGGACCGCGCAACAATTCGCCGAGCGACTCGATCCGGAACACGCCGTGCGAGTACCAGACGAAACCGATGATCGTCGTCAGCGCGATCGCGACGACGGAGATGACGAGTCGACGTCGGAGCTCGTACAGGTGCTCGACGAGCGACATGGTGCCGTCGGGGTTGACGTGACGCCGACGACGGCGCGGATCCAGGGGTATGCGGACCACGGGTCAGGGAACCACCAGTCGGAAGGGCACCACGGTCACGCGGGACGCCCGACCCGACGGGCCGGGCGTGCAGCGACGTGGTGCGGCGGGGTCAGGCGCTGCGGCGTTCCCCGTCGGACTGCGACGAGGTGGTGTGGCCGGTCGAGTCGGTCGGGGTCGGTGCGGGGATCTGTCGCGGAGCGACGTCCTCGGACTCGGCGTGCTCGTCCTTCTTGCCGTCGTTCTGCATCTCCTTGACCTCGGACTTGAAGATGCGCATCGATCGACCGAGGCCGCGGGCGGCGTCGGGGAGCTTCTTCGACCCGAAGAGGATGAGGAACACGATCACCACGATGATGATGTGCCATGGCTGGATGGCGCCCATTGGCCTTCCTTTCGCGCGTCGACTGGTGCCGATGCTACCGGACGGGAGGTGTCCCGGCGGGAGCCGTCGGCCGGGCTCGAGGTGAACTCCTCGGGCGGTGGGTCAGGCCGTGACGTCGGGATACGCGTGCAGGGCGGCCTGCGCGCGTCGGTGGATCTCCGCGCCGACGCCGGGCGCGTCGACCGGCCGGATCCGACCGCCGAAACCGAGCAGGAACCGCGTCAGCCACTCGTCGGAGCCGTAGGTCATGCGTCCGCGCAGCGGTCCGCCGTCGGCGCCGGGGTCGACGACGTCGATCAGGTGGTAGTCGACGACCCAGGCGACGTCCGGCTCGATGAGCAGGTCGACGGTGGGCAGCGACTCGACGTCGTCGCCGAACAGCGAGAGCGACGACGACCCCCGGTCCGACGCCGCGTGATCGTCGGCGGGTTCGTCGAGCAGCCGCGCCTCGTCGATGCGGTCGAAGCGGAAGAGACGGACGCCCTCGCTCTCGCGGCACCACCCCTCGAGGTAGCTCTGTCCGTCGACGGCCTGGATGCGGATGGGGTCGACGGTGCGCTCGGACACGGCGTCCCGTGACGCCGAGTAGTACCGCAACCACAGCGCGCGGTGCGTGCGCAGCGCGTCGCGGACGACGCCGTCCCACCCGTCCGCGGACGTGGCCGGAGGCGAGGGTGCGGTCGACGAGGCCGAACCCAGAGCCGCGTCGCCGACGGCCCGCTCGATCTTGGCGATCGCACGCTGGGCCGCGTCGGGGTCGACGACGCCGCCCATGTCGAGCAATGCGCGTAGCGCCATGAGGAGCACCGAGGCCTCGGCCGGCGTGAGCCGCAGGGGGCGATCCATGCCTGCCGAGAAGGTGACGTCCACGGTGTCGCGGTCCATGAAGTCGAGGTCGATGAGGTCGCCGGGCGAGTAGCCGGGCAAGCCGCACATCCACAGCTGCATGAGGTCGTCCTGCAACTGGGCCGGCGTCACGCCGAGGTCGGCGGCGGCCTGGGTCTTCGCCACCCCGGGATGGGCGAGGAAGTACGGCACCATCGCCAGCAACCGCGACAGACGGGTTGGCGCGCCGCTCACGCGTCCGCCCCCGCGAGTGCGCCGCGGAGCCCGGCGACGACCAGGTCGACGAGGACCGGCGGCTCCAGCGCCACGGCGTCCTCCCCGAGTCCCACCACCTGACGCGCCAGGCTGTCCGCCGACCACTCGCGCAGCGAGACGATCGCACCGGCACGCCCACCGCGCTCCGACGGCTCGAGGTCGGTCGCGGCGCGGCGCACACCTCCCCCACGCCCCTCGGCGACCCACACCCGGGCGACGCCGCGGTCGCCGGAGTCGGCGAAGCCCGCTGCCGCCGCGACGAGTGCGCGCACGTCGACGTCGTCGGGGCGGGTGAACGTGGCCGTCCCGATCTCGACGGGTTCGAGGATGCGCGACAGCCGGAACGTCCGGGTCTTCCCGCGGTCGAGGTCGTGGCCGACGACGTACCACCGGCCGCGGTGGGTGACGACACCCCACGGCTCGAGACGTCGGGTGGTCGGCTCGGCGGTGGGCGACGGCCGGTGGGAGAAGGTCACCGGGAGCTGGTTCTCGACGGCCCGCAGGAGCACCGCGACGACGGCCTCCGACCCCATCGCGCGCGGTGTCGCGGCGCGCACGCCGACGGTGAGATCGGTGTCGGCGACGAGCTCGACGCCACCCGCGCGCAGTTTCAGCAACGCGGTACGGGCCACCGACGCCATCGACGGGTCGTCCCACAGCGCCGCGGCCATCGTCACCGCGGCCGACTCGTCGCGGTCGAGGTCGATGGCCGGCAGCTCGTAGGCACTGCGGTTGACGCGGTAGCCCTCGATCTCCGAGCCGAGGTGCCGGCCGGTCTCCAGCGGGATGCCGAGATCACGGAGTTCGTTCTTGTCGCGCTCGAACATCCGGTTGAACGCCTCGGTGCTCCTCGAGTCGTCGTAGCCCTTGACCAGGGTCCGGATCTTGTCCGCGGTGAGGTAGTGCTCGGTCGACAACAGGCAGATGACGAGGTTCATCAACCGTTCGATCTTGGAGGTCGCCACTCGTCGCAGCCTAGGGCACGGCAACGGTCACCGAAGCGGACACGACCGGCCGTGTCGAGCCGGTGCTCACATGGACGCGATGAGGCGATCGACCCGCTCGTCGACGTTGCGGAACGGGTCCTTGCACAGCACGGTCCGCTGGGCCTGGTCGTTGAGCTTGAGGTGCACCCAGTCGACGGTGAAGTCGCGGCCCGCCTTCTGCGCCGCGGCGATGAAGTCGCCGCGGAGCTTGGCCCGGGTCGTCTGCGGTGGCTCCTCGACCGCGGCCTTGATGTCCTCGTCGGTGGTGATCCGGCGGACCAGCCCCTTGCGTGACATCACGTCGAACACACCGCGTCCCCGCTTGATGTCGTGGAACGCCAGGTCGAGCTGGGCGATCTTCGGGTCGGCCAGATCCATGTCGTAGCGGTCCTGGTACCGCTGGAACAGCTTGCGCTTGATGACCCAGTCGATCTCGGTGTCGACCGACGAGAAGTCCTGCGACTCGACGGCGTCGAGCGTGCGACCCCACAGGTCGACGACGAGCTCCATCTCGGGATCGGGGCGGCGGTCACGCATGTGCTCGACGGCCCGGGCGTGATACTCCCGCTGGATGTCCAGCGCACTCGCCTGGCGGCCACCGGCGAGACGCACGGGACGCCGTCCGGTGGTGTCGTGGCTGACCTCGCGGATGGCGCGGATCGGGTTGTCGAGGGCGAAGTCCCGGAACGAGACCCCGGCCTCGATCATCTCGAGCACCAGGGCGGCGGACCCCACCTTGAGCATCGTGGTGGTCTCGGCCATGTTCGAGTCGCCGACGATCACGTGCAGGCGCCGGTACTTCTCGGCGTCGGCGTGCGGCTCGTCGCGGGTGTTGATGATCGGCCGCGACCGGGTGGTCGCGCTCGAGACGCCTTCCCAGATGTGCTCGGCACGCTGCGACAGGCAGTAGGTGGCGGCCTTGGGGGTCTGCAGCACCTTGCCCGCGCCGCAGATGAGCTGGCGGGTCACCAGGAACGGGAGCAGGACGTCGGAGATGCGCGAGAACTCCCCCGCCCGCACGACCAGGTAGTTCTCGTGGCAGCCGTAGGAGTTCCCGGCCGAGTCGGTGTTGTTCTTGAACAGGTAGATGTCACCGCCGATCCCCTCGTCGGCGAGACGGCGCTCGGCGTCGACGAGGAGCTCCTCCAGCACCAGCTCGCCGGCGCGATCGTGGTTGATCAGCTGGACCAACCCGTCGCACTCGGCGGTGGCGTACTCCGGGTGCGAGCCCACGTCGAGGTAGAGGCGCGCGCCGTTCTGCAGGAAGACGTTCGACGACCGGCCCCACGACACGACCCGTCGGAACAGGTAGCGGGCGACCTCGTCGGGGCTGAGGCGGCGATGACCGTGAAAGGTGCAGGTCACGCCGAACTCGGTCTCGATGCCCATGATGCGACGATCCACCTCGTCGACACTACCGGTGCGATCGGCGGCCGGCCGGGATGAGCGGTCGGGGCGGCCGCGTCAGGAGGTCGTGTCCCCCGACGGGTCGGACGCGTCGGGGGCGTCGCCCTCGGCGGTGTCGGCCGGCGGGGCCGGCAGGATTGCCGCGACCGCGTCGGTGGTCAGGCGCCGGAACGCCCGACGGGGACGCGAGCGGTCGAGGACGGCGACCTCCAGGTCGCCGGCGGCCAGCACACGCGGTTCGGCTGTCGGCTGCGACGACGACCCGTTGGTCGCGGCCGGGGGCGCACCCAGCGCGGTGACCGCACCGGTCAGGGCGGTCGCGAGGTCGGCCTCGGCGTCGTAGGCGTCTTTCATCGCCGTCGTGATCGACTCGGTGGAGCCGCCCATCACCAGGAAGCGGGTCTCGTCGGCGATGGACCCGTCGTAGGTGATGCGGTACAGCTGCGACGGTGTCGTCTTGCCCGGCTGGGCGACCTCGGCGACGCAGAGTTCGACCTCGAACGGCTTCGGCTGCTCGGTGAACACCGACCCCAGGGTGTTGGCGTACGCGTTCGCCAGCGACAGACCGTTCACGTCGGCGCGGTCGTAGCTGTAGCCGCGGACGTCGGCGAGCTGGATGCCCGCCTTGCGGAGGGTCTCGAACTCGTTGTACTTGCCGACCGCGGCGAAGCCGATGCGGTCGTAGATCTCGCTGACCTTGCGCAACGCGTTCGACGGGTTCTCCGCGACGAACAGCACGCCGTCGGCGTAGGTCAGCACGATGACGCTGCGCCCGCGCGCGATGCCTTTGCGGGCGAGCTCCGAGCGGTCGCGCATGATCTGCTCGGCACTGGCGTAGTACGGGAACGTCATGACGCGTCACCCCCGAACGCGGCGTCGTGGGCGGCGGTTCGGTCGGCGATCACGGCCCGTGCGGCCTCCTCGATCTCCGTGGACGGCACCTCGCGGGCACCGTCGGCATCGATGGCGACGGCGGTCGGAACGATACGGCGCACGAGATCCGGTCCGCCGGTGGCGGAGTCGTCGTCGGCGGCGTCGTAGAGGGCCTCGACCGCGATGCGCAGCGCCGACGCGGCGTCGAGATCGGCCCGGTACAGCTTCTTCAGCGACGACTTGGCGAACACCGAGCCCGACCCGATGGCCTGGTAGCCGCCGAACTCCTCGTGCCGGTCCCCGGCGACGTCGAAGGAGAAGATCCGACCGGGACGGGCGGGATCGGTGCCCTCGGGGTCGAACCCGACGAGCATCGGGATGGCGACCAGGCCCTGCAGTGCGGCACCGAGGTTCGACCGCACCATGGTGGCCAGGCGTGTCACCTTGCCGTCGAGGGTGAGCGGACGGCCCTCGATCTTCTCGTAGTGCTCCAGTTCGACCGCGAACAGTCGGACCATCTCCACGGCGATGCCCGCGGTCCCGGCGATGCCGGCGGCGGAGTACTCGTCGGTGACGAACGTCTTGCGGATGTCGCGGCTGGCGATCATGTTGCCCGCCGTGGCCCGACGGTCACCCGCGATCAGCACACCGCCCGGGAACGCGACGGCCACGATGGTGGTGCCGTGCGGGATGGAGTCGGTGGGTGACACGACGTGGGTGGTGTCGGGGAGCAGTTCCGGTGCGGTGCGCCGCAGGTGGTCGGTGAAGGACGAGATGTCCCGGCCGATTCCGTCGAGCTGTCCGCTCACTGGCCGCCTTTCTGCACGTACGCGCGCACGAAGTCCTCGGCGTTCTCCTCGAGCACGTCGTCGATCTCGTCCAGCAGGTCGTCGGTGTCGTCGGCCAGCTTCTCGCGTCGTTCCTGCCCGGCGGCGGTGTCCGGGCCGTCGGCGGAGTCGTCGTCCCCGCCACCGCTGCGCCGCGTCTGCTCCTGCGCCATTGCTGCCTCCTCGATCCTGCGATCCCGGGGCCGCGAGGGCCCGGGGAGTCCGTGTGACCACCCTACCGGCAGGCGTTGCGCCCCCGCGGGACGTGCGGGCCCCTGCCCGGGCGGGGGTCAGGTGGTGAGCTGGTCGACCAGTTCGGCCGCCGAGTCGACCGAGTCGAGCAGTGCGCCGACGTGGGCGCGGCTGCCGCGCAACGGTTCCAGGGTCGGGATGCGGACCAGGGAGTCGCCGCCGAGGTCGAAGATGACCGAGTCCCAGCTGGCCGCCGCGATGTCGGCGCCGAACCGGCGCAGGCACTCGCCGCGGAAGTAGGCGCGGGTGTTCTCCGGCGGGCTCGAGATGGCGTCGGTGACCTGCTGCTCGGTCACGAGGCGCTTCATGGACCCCCGCGCCACGAGGCGGTTGTAGAGGCCCTTGTCGAGCCGGACGTCGGAGTACTGCAGGTCCACCAGCTGCAGCCGGGGAGCGCTCCACCCGAGTCCCTCGCGAGTCCGGAACCCCTCGAGCAGGCGCAGCTTCGCCGGCCAGTCGAGGATGTCGGCGCACTCCATCGGGTCCCGCTCGAGACGGTCGAGGACGTCGACCCACGTGTCGAGCACGTGTTGGGCGCGGGGGTCGTCGATCCCGCGATCGCGGGCGAACTCCGCGCACCGCTCGTGGTAGATCCGCTGCACCGACAGCGCGGTGACCTCGCGGCCGTCGGCCAGGGCGACGGTGCCGGTGAGGGTCGGGTCGTGGCTGATGCGGTGCACCGCGGTCACCGGACGGGCCAGCTCCAGGTCGGAGAGGTCCACACCGGCCTCGACGAGGTCGAGGACGAGCGACGTGGTGCCGACCTTGAGATAGGTGGCGGTCTCCGCCAGGTTCGCGTCGCCGATGATGACGTGCAGTCGGCGGTATCGGTCGGGGTCGGCGTGCGGCTCGTCGCGGGTGTTGATGATGCCGCGCTTGAGTGTCGTCTCCAGGCCGACCTCGACCTCGATGTAGTCGGCACGCTGCGAGAGCTGGAAGCCCGCCTCGTCCCCCGACTGCCCGATGCCGACACGGCCCGAGCCGGTGAAGACCTGACGCGTCGCGAAGAACGGCGTGAGGCCGGCGATCACCGCGGTGAACGGGGTGTCGCGGGCCATCAGGTAGTTCTCGTGCGTGCCGTACGACGCGCCCTTGCCGTCGATGTTGTTCTTGTACAGCTGCAGTCGCGGGGCGCCGGGCACGCTCGCGACGTGCCGGGCCGCGGCCTCCATCACCCGCTCTCCCGCCTTGTCCCAGATCACCGCGTCCATCGGGTCGGTGACCTCGGGCGCGGAGTACTCGGGGTGAGCGTGGTCGACGTAGAGCCGGGCGCCGTTGGTGAGGATCATGTTCGCGGCGCCGACCTCGTCGGCGTCGATGATGGGGGCCGGACCCGACGACCGGCCGAGGTCGAACCCGCGCGCGTCACGCAGTGGTGACTCCACCTCGTAGTCCCAGCGCGTCCGCTTCGCGCGGGGCACGCCCGCCGCGGCGGCGTAGGCCAGCACCGCCTGCGTCGAGGTCATGATGGGGTTGGCGCCCGGGTCGTTGGGGGCCGAGATGCCGTACTCGACCTCGGTTCCGATGATGCGCTGCACGTCGTCGAGCCTAGGCGTCACGCCGACAGACGGCCGACGCCGACCCGTCCGTGATCGGTGGACGGGCCGGCGTCGGGGTCGGCGTTGGAGTCGGTCAGAGGTACTGGCCGGTGTTCGTCTCCGTGTCGATGGCGCGGCTGGCGCCGGCGCTCTTGCCGGTGACCAGCGTGCGGATGTAGACGATCCGCTCGCCCTTCTTGCCCGAGATCCGTGCCCAGTCATCGGGATTCGTGGTGTTGGGCAGGTCCTCGTTCTCGGCGAACTCGTCGAGGATGGAGTCGAACAGGTGCTGCACCCGCAGACCTGGCGCACCGGTCTCCAGCTGCGACTTGATCGCGTACTTCTTCGCCCGGTCCACGACGTTCTGGATCATGGCACCGGAGTTGAAGTCCTTGAAGTACATGATCTCCTTGTCGCCGTTGGCGTAGGTGACCTCCAGGAACCGGTTGTCCTCGTTCTCGGCGTACATGCGCTCGACGACGCGCTCGATCATCGCCTGCACGCACGCGCTGCGGTCGCCGTGGAACTCGGCGATGTCGTCGGCGTTGATCGGCAGGCTGTCGGTGAGGTACTTCGAGAAGATGTCGATCGCCGACTCCGCGTCGGGACGCTCGATCTTGATCTTCACGTCGAGTCGACCGGGGCGCAGGATCGCGGGGTCGATCATGTCCTCGCGGTTCGACGCGCCGATGACGATGACGTTCTCGAGCCCCTCGACACCGTCGATCTCGCTGAGCAGCTGCGGGACCACGGTGGTCTCGACATCGGAGGAGACACCCGAGCCGCGCGTCCGGAAGATCGAGTCCATCTCGTCGAAGAACACGATCACCGGGGTGCCCTCGGACGCCTTCTCACGGGCCCGCTGGAAGATCAGGCGGATGTGCCGCTCGGTCTCACCGACGAACTTGTTGAGCAGCTCGGGGCCCTTGATGTTGAGGAAGTACGACTTCGCCTCGCGGGCGTCGTCGCCGCGCGCCTGGGCGATCTTCTTCGCCAGCGAGTTCGCGACGGCTTTGGCGATGAGCGTCTTGCCGCACCCGGGCGGGCCGTAGAGCAGCACGCCCTTCGGCGGACGCAGCGAGTAGTCGCGGAACAGGTCCTTGTGCAGGAACGGCAGCTCGACGGCGTCGCGGATCTGCTCGATCTGCCGGCCCAGGCCACCGATGTCGTTGTAGCCGACGTCCGGGACCTCCTCGAGCACGAGGTCCTCGACCTCGGCCTTCGGGACGCGCTCGAACGCGAAGCCGGCCTTGGTGTCGATGAGCAGCGAGTCGCCGGGGCGCAGGGCGCGCTTGCCGTCCTCGCCGTCGACCTCGCCCATCAGCGGCTCGGCGAGCCAGACGACCCGTTCCTCGTCGGCGTGCCCGACGACGAGGGCGCGATCACCGGTGCCCAGGACCTCCCGCAGGGTGCTGATCTCGCCGACCGTGTCGAAGTCGCAGGCCTCGACGATGGTGAGTGCCTCGTTGAGGCGGACCGTCTGACCGCGGCGCAGCAGCTCGACGTCGATGTTGGGCGAGACCGTCAGACGCATCTTGCGACCGGAGGTGAACACGTCGACGGTCGAGTCCTCGTAGGTGGCGAGGAGCACGCCGTACCCGCTCGGCGGCTGTCCGAGACGATCGACCTCCTCACGCAGCGCGAGCAGCTGCTGGCGCGCGTCCTTGAGGGTGTCGAGCAGTTTCGCGTTGCGGGCCGTCAGCGTGTCCACGCGCTCCTGGAGATCACCGCTCAGGGGGCGGTCGAGCCCACCGGTGTCGGGGATGGGGACACGGCCGTGTCCGGGGCGACCTGCTCGGTCCGCGGCGTTCTCGGGACGGGCGTTGTCACGACGGTCGGATTCGGTCATTGCTGACTCCTCTCGCCGGTGAGTCGCAATCGGGCTCACCGTCCTTCCACGCTACCGGCGTGCAGCGATGTACGCGGGGCAGGCGTGCGCGGACCCGCCGGGCGTCCCGCATTCTGGACACCCAGGGGAATGCCGGCGAGGGCGCGCGGGACCGCTCTCAGCCGCGGCTGGGCCGCCGCGCCGGGCGCAGGGTGACGGTGCCGGGGGCGAGCCGTCGGGCCGTGACCAGGAACGCGGTGTGGCCGTGCATCTTGTGCGAGGGCCGTACCGCCAGGCCGACGACGTTCCAGTCGCGGACCAGGGACTCCCAGGCGCGCGGCTCGGTCCAGCACTCCTGCTCGCGGAGGCCCTCGACCACCCGCGAGAGCTGTGTGACCGTTGCCACATAGACGATGAGCACGCCCCCGGGGCGGATGGTCTCGGCGACGACGTCGAGTGTCTCCCAGGGGGCGAGCATGTCGAGCACGACCCGGTCGACCTTCTCCGTCCGCTCGGGGTGGTCCCGGATGTCGGCGACGGTCAGCTCCCAGTTCGGGGGACGGCCGCCGAAGAACGTCTCGACGTTGCGGACGGCGTGCTCGGCGTGGTCGTCGCGGACCTCGTAGGACAGGACGCGTCCCTCGGGTCCGACCGCCCGCAGCAGGGAACACGTGAGGGCGCCGGACCCGGCGCCGGCCTCGAGCACGGTGCAGCCGGGGTGGATGTCGCCCTCGGTGATGATCTGCGCCGCGTCCTTGGGGTAGATCACCTGCGCCCCGCGCGGCATCGACAGCACGTAGTCGACGAGCAGGGGCCGCAGCGCGAGGTACTGGGCACCACCGGTGGACGAGACGATGCTGCCCTCGTCCGCGCCGATCAGGTCGTCGTGCGCGATCGCCCCGTGATGGGTGAAGAACGACTTCCCCGGCTCGAGGTGGACGGTGAACTTGCGGCCCTTGGTGTCGGTGAGCTGGACGCGGTCACCGACGGCGAAGGCGGGATCGTGGGTCATCGCGCCTCCCGGCCTCTGTCGTACACCGGGCTTACCCTGCCAGGTGTGAGCGACGTGATCTGCGGCGACCCTGCACCCACCCGACCCGCGGTGACGGACACCGTGACGTTCGTCCCGGCCGGGCGGGAGATCCCCTCCTGCCCCACCGCGATCGGCGACCCGCCGGTCGTGCCCCGTCGCCCGGCCCTGTCACCGTCGCGCGCGGCCGACTTCAAGCAGTGTCCGCTGCTGTACCGCTACCGCGCCATCGACCGTCTCGCCGAGCCGTCGACCACCGCCCAGGTCCGCGGCACGGTGGTGCACTCGGCCCTCGAGCACCTCTTCGACCTCCCGGCACCGCTGCGGACCCGCGAGACCGCCGACGAACTGGTCGACGCCGCGTGGGATGCGCTGTGCGAGAAGGAGCCGGAGCTGCGGGACCTCGTCCCGGCCGAGGGTGTCGCCGGGTTCCTCGCCGACGCGCACCGCCTGATCGAGACCTACTACCGCATGGAGGACCCCACCGCGTTCGACGCGCAGAGCTGCGAGCTGCGCGTCGAGGTCGACCTCGCCGACGACGTGGCGCTGCGCGGTTTCGTCGACCGCATCGACGTCGCGCCGACCGGCGAGATCCGCGTGGTCGACTACAAGACCGGCCGTGCGCCGGGCGAGTCGTTCGAGGCGCGGGCCCTGTTCCAGATGAAGTTCTACGCGTTGGCCATCCTCCGGCTGCGGGGCGTGGTCCCCCACCGTCTGCAGCTGATGTACCTCGCCGACGGACAGCAGCTGCGCTACACCCCCGACCGCGACGAGCTCGAGCGCTT
This sequence comes from Williamsia serinedens, assembly GCF_024171725.1. Lineage (GTDB taxonomy): Bacteria > Actinomycetota > Actinomycetes > Mycobacteriales > Mycobacteriaceae > Williamsia_A > Williamsia_A serinedens. Next base: position 521,479 of record NZ_JAMTCG010000001.1, on the reverse strand, counting down.
CGCCGGGACGCTCACCGCGATCTGGCGGGCCATCCTCGACGCCGGCGCCACCGGCGACTTCCGCCCCAAGCGGTCGTCGATGTGCCGGTTCTGCGACCACAAGGCGTTCTGCCCCGAGTTCGGCGGCTCGATCCCCGACTACCCGGGCTGGCCGACGACACCCGGCGAGGACACCGCCGCCGACCGCGTCGCCCTGTGACCGGCGCGGCCGGCCCGTCGTTCTACACGCCGCTCGGCGAGGACGACGGATGGACACACGTGCAGCCCACCGAGCACACGGTGAGCGTCTGGGCCGACACCCTGCAGCACGGCGGCCCTCCGTCCGCGCTGCTGGTGTGGGCGATCGAGCGAGCGGGAGTGCCTGCGGGGACGGCCATCTCGCGGATCACGATCGACATCCTCGGTGCGGTCGGTCTCGAGGAGAACCGGGTGCGGGCGCGCATCGTCCGGCCGGGCCGGCGGATCTCGCTGGTCGAGGCCGATCTCGACGTGCGCGTGGCCCGCGGCGGTTTCCGTACCGCCGCCCGTGCGTCGGCGTGGGTGCTGGCGACGGGCGACACCGCGGGGATCGCCGCGCCGTCGTCGACGGCCGTCGACGCACCGGTCGGAACGGGTGACGACCGTCCCGCCGAATGGGTCGACCAGGGCTGGGGGCACACGGGATTCATCGCCGCCGTCGACGTCGTCGGGGTCCACGACCCCGGCCCGACGTGGCTGCGCCCGCGGTATCCGCTCGTCGCGGGCGAGGACGCCGGTCCCTACGCGCGGTTCTGTTGCGTCGTCGACATCGCCAACGGGCTGGGCAGCCGCCTGTCGGCGAGGCAGTGGCAGTGGATGAACACCGACACGACCATCCACCTCGTGCGTAGGCCCGTCGGCGACTGGGTCGGCGTCGACGCGCAGCTGGTCGCCGGTCCCGACGGCTACGGCTACACCGGCGCCGATCTGTACGACGGGTCCGGCCGGGTGGGACGGTCGTCGCAGACGGTGCTGATCGCGCCGCAGCCCTGAGCGATCAGAAGCGGCAGGATCGGATGTCGGTGACGAGGATCGCCTTCGCGCCGAGGGCCGAGAGCTCGTCCATGACGGCCTGGTGGCCGGAGCGAGGGACCATGGCGCGCACCGCGACCCAGTTCTCGTCGGCCATCGGTGCGATGGTCGGCGACTCCAGACCCGGCGTGATGGCGACGGCGTCGTCGAGCAGGTCCTTGCGGCAGTCGTAGTCCATCATCACGTACTGCTGGGCCACGACGACGCCCTGCACGCGAGCGATGAGGCCGTTCGCGGCCGCCGAGGGCTCCTTGTCCGCACCGTGGATGAGGATCGCCTCCGACTCGCACATCACCTCGCCGAACGCCGCGAGTCCGTGCTGTCGCAGGGTGCGCCCCGACCCGACGACGTCGGCGACGGCGTCGGCGACGCCGAGGGCGATGGAGATCTCCACGGCGCCGTCGAGACGGATGATCTCCGCGCTGATCCCGCGCTTGGCGAGGTCGGCGGCGACGATGTTCCCGAACGACGTGGCGATCCGCTTCCCTGCGAGGTCGTCGACGGTCATCGGGGTCTCGGCGGGCCCGGCGTAGCGGAACGTGGAGGCGCCGAACCCCAACGCGAGTCGTTCGACCACGGGCGCCTGTGATTCCCACGCGAGGTCCCGGCCGGTGATCCCGAGGTCGAGTTCGCCCGACCCCACGTAGATCGCGATGTCCTTCGGGCGGAGGAAGAAGAACTCGACGTCGTTGGACGAGTCGAGGACGGTGAGGTCCTTGGCGTCGGTGCGACGCCGGTACCCGGCCTCGGCCAGGATGGCGGCGGCCGCCTCGGACAACGCGCCCTTGTTGGGGACGGCTACGCGCAGCATCGTTCTCTCGTTCGTCGTGATCGTGGTGGGGGCCGGACCGCGGGGCTACAGGTGTCGGTACACGTCGGCCGGTGTCAGGCCGCGACTGATCATCACGACCTGCAGCCAGTACAGCAACTGACTTATCTCCTCCGACAGCGACTCGTCGGACTCGTACTCCGCGGCGAGCCACACCTCACCGGCCTCCTCGACGATCTTCTTGCCGAGGTGGTGGACGCCCTTGTCGAGGGCGGCGACGGTCCCGCTGCCCTCCGGTCGGGTCGTGGCGCGGTCGGAGAGCTCGGCGAACAGCTCGTCGAAGGTCTTCACGGTGGCTCAGTCTCCCACGGGTGCGGGATCGACCTCGCCGCCGGAGGCACCGCCGGCGAGGCGGAACACCTCGGCGAGGGTCTGCGCGTCGAGTCCCACGAGGCTCTCCCTCAGGACCCGCCCCTCCGCGGCGGGCACGGGTGCGTCCGACGGGACGACGAGCGTCGGACATCCGGCCGCCTCGGCAGCGGCGGAGCCGGTCGGTGAGTCCTCGACGACGAGGCACTGCGACGGTGCCAGCCCCAGGTGTGCCGCGGCGGCGAGGTACAGGTCGGGTGCGGGCTTGCCGTGCGGTACCTCGTCACCGCAGAACGTCGCGACGAATCGTTCGGGGCCGATGGTCGGGAGGGCCTTCTCGGTCAGCACCCGATCGGTGTTGGTGACGACCACCATCGGGATGTCCAGCCCGGCGACGAGCTCCAGCGCATCGCGGGCGCCGTCGCGCCACGGGATCCCGTCGGCGAACAACTCCGTCACGCGGTCGCGCAGCCACTGCGCCTCCCGCTCGTGATCACGGTCGGCCCCGGCGATGCCCGCCGCGTCGAACAGCCGGTTCAGTGCGTTGGTCATCGAGTTGCCGAGGGTCGACTGCCGCAGCTCCTGGGTCATCGTCGCCCCCAGCTTCGCGGCCAGGTCCGCCATGGCGACGTCCCACAGCTTCTCGGAGTCGAGAAGGGTCCCGTCCATGTCCCAGAGGACGGCGCGCGGCAGGCTGCTCATGACGTCCCATCCTTGCCTACTGTCGCGCCGTCGCCGTTCCCGCCCGCCGGGACGGTAGAAGTGATCCATGCCCGACGGCCGTCCCGACCTCGTCTACTACGTCGCCGTGTCGCTCGACGGCCGCATCGCTGCCGCGGACGGCGACTTCTCGATGTTCCCGGTCGAGGGCGACCACATGGCGGTGGTCACCGGACGGTTCCGCGATGCGCTGCCCGCGCCGGCCCTGGCCGCGATGGGCCTGACGCCCGCGCTCGACGTGTTCGACACGGTGGTCATGGGACGGGCCACCCACGGCGTCGGCGTGCCGCTCGGCCTGCTCAGCCCCTACCCGCATCTGCGGCAGATCGTCGTGTCACGGTCCGCGCCACCGGTGGGACCCGACGTCGAGGTGACCGCGGACCCGGTCGCGGCCGTCCGGGACGCCAAGAGACGGCGATCGGACGCCGACATCTGGCTGTGCGGGGGCGGGGTCCTCGCCTCGACGCTGCGCGACGAGATCGACCGCATGGTCCTCAAGGTGAACCCGGTGGTGATCGGCGACGGTGGTCGGCCGCTCTTCGCCGGGCCCGGCCCCGACCGGTGGACGGTCGCCGGCGAGGAGTCGTTCTCCTCGGGCGTCCGGGTCGTCGACTACCGCCGGGCGCGCTGAGCCCGGACGGGCTCGGGGGGTGCGAGGCGGTCACCGACGACGCGGGCGTCGGCGAACTTGATCCGCCGGCCGACGGGCACGACCTCGTAGCCGACGATGCCGTCGAGGTCGGCGAGCGTCGTCGTGATCGTGTCGTAGACGTCGCCGAAGCCGCGGGTGGCGAGCGATGCCGTGAGGTTGTGGCGGCCGGTGACGGCAGCGGCGAACGGGACGTGCGGGTGGTCGGCGAGGGCGGTGCCGACCCTCGCGAGTGATCCCGGCGTCACCGACAGCCAGAGCGCGACGACGGTGCGGATCCCGGACGCGGCCGTCGCGACGTCGACGTCGAAGTAGGTGATGCCCGCAGCCAGGAGCGCCTCCACGCGTCGCCGTACCCGGCCGGGGGTGCTGTCGGTGAGACGGGCCAGGGCGGCGTACGGGGTCCGGCCGTCGCGGGCGAGTGCGTCGAGCACCGCGCGGTCCTCGGGGCGGACGGTCGTCGCGACGTCACCGGCCGACGCCACCGGTGGCGTGTCGGGCGCCAACGCCTCCTGCTGCGCCGCGGACAGCGGCGTCGACCACGCCGCCCAGTCGGTCGCGCTCCCGCCCACGAAGGTGTGCAGCAGTGCCGCGACCTCGACGTCGAGCACGGACTGTGACTTCGGCAGCTGCCGGGTGATGAGGCGCTGTGCCTCGTCCCCCGCGGTCGATCGGACCGAGCAGGTCACCTCCCACCCGCTCGCGTCGACGGCGACCCACGACACGTCGTCGCGTCGACTCAACGCCTCCGCCACCACCTCCGCACCCTCGGGTCGGCAGCGGATGCGGGCGTGCCAGACGGTGAGGCCGAGCGCCGCCGGGTCGACGGCCAGCGTCACCCGCACCAGTCCGCTCCGCCGGAGGCGGCGATAGCGCCGGGCCGCGGTGGTCTCCCCGATCTCGAGCACCTCGCCCAGCCGTGCGAATCCCACCCGCGGCGCGATCTGGAGGGCATGCACGATCTGTTCGTCGACGGGGTCCAGGACGACGGATCCGGACGCGGACGGCGCGCTCATCGTGGTGATCGTACGCCGGGCACAGTCCCGGGCGCCTGCTGCGGAGGTCGGGGTCGATGCTCTGCGCGTCCGAAGTCCCCGATCGAGAGGTCCGACCGTGTCCCGCAAATGGTGGCCCCTGGCCGTGGTGTGCACCGCCACCTTCATGTTCCTGCTGGACGTGACCATCGTCGTGGTCGCGCTCCCCGACATCCAGCGCTCCCTCGGAGCCGGTTTCGACCAGCTCCAGTGGGTGACCGACGCCTATGCGCTCGCGTTGGCGTCCCTCCTCCTGACCGCCGGGTCGATCGCCGACCGGGTCGGTCGACGACGCGTCTTCGCGCTCGGTCTGGCTCTGTTCACCGCCGCCTCGGTGCTGTGTGGACTGGCGGGCGATCCCGGCCTCCTCATCGCGGCACGCGCCGTGCAGGGCGTCGGCGGGGCCATGTTGTTCGCGACCTCGCTGGCGTTGCTCTCGGTGCTCTACCAGGGCCGTGACCGCGGTGTCGCGTTCGGCGCGTGGGGTGCGGTCACCGGTGTCGCGACCGCGCTCGGCCCCATCCTGGGAGGGGTGTTGACGACCGGGCTGTCGTGGCGATGGATCTTCCTCGTCAACCTCCCGGTGGGACTCCTCGCCCTGTGGGGCACACGTGTCATCGCCGAGTCGCGGGCGGAGCACCCCCGCCGGGTCGACGTCCCCGGCGTCCTGACGCTGACCGTGGGTCTGCTCGCCGTGGTCTTCGGGTTCATCGAGACGGGCAGCCGCTCCTGGGGTGACCCGATCGTGGTGGGGTCGTTCGTGATCGGCGCGGTCCTGCTCCTCGCGTTCGTCGCGGTCGAGAGAACCGTGCGCGAGCCGATGTTCGACCTGTCGCTGCTCCGCACCCCGACGTTCGTCGGCGGCTCGCTGGCCGCGTTCGCGATGAACGGCTCGCTGTTCGCGATGCTGCTGTACGTCGTGCTCTACCTGCAGGACGGTCTCGGGTACTCCTCGCTGGAGGCCGGTCTGCGGTTGGTGCTGATCTCCGGCGCGACCATGGTGGTCGCGACCCTGTCCGGCCGACTCGCCCACACGCTGCCCGTCCGCTGGCTCGTCGGCCCGGGCCTCCTGCTCGTCGGCGTCGGTCTGGCCCTGTGCGCCGGTCTCGACGGGGCGTCGTCGTGGACGCACCTCGCGGTCGGGTTCCTCGTCGCCGGCGTCGGCAGCGGTCTGGTCAACCCGCCGCTGGCGTCGACCGCGGTCGGCGTGGTCGACCATCACCGTTCGGGGATGGCGTCCGGTGTGAACAACACCTGCCGCCAGGTCGGCATCGCGGTGGGCATCGCCGTCTACGGCTCGCTGTTCGCCGCGCGGGTGCGCTCCTCGCTGGAGGCGTCCCTGGCCGGATCACCGGAACTGCGTTCCCGCGCAGCAGGTCTCGCCGACGCAGTCCACGACGGTTCGATCCCGCGGGCACTCGGTGCGCTGCCCGGCCAGCAACGGGCCCTCGTCGGGGACGCGATCCGCACCGCCTTCGCCGACGGGATGAACACGCTGTTCGTGGTCAGCGCCGCGGTCGCCGTCGTGGGCGGGGTCTGCGCACTGCTGCTCGTCCGCAGCCGCGACTTCGTCGCCGCTCAGGCGCCGGCTGCCCAGCTGGACTCGTCCGGCGACCGCGTCGAGACCGCCTGACGACGCAGCACCCGACGCAGCGCGACCACCACCCCGGCCGCGGCGCACGCCATCATCGACGCGTAGACGGTGAGGGCCGTGTCGCCGCGGCCGGAGGTGTACCCGGACGACCCTGCACCGCCGGAACGCCCCGGCCCGCCACCGCCTCCCTCGGGCCGGAACCCACCGGGTCGGGAGCCGGCGCCCGGCCCCGCGCCGTCGGGCCGCGGACCACCCCCGCCGAATCCACCGCCACCGCCGGACCCCATGCCGCCACCGCGCATCCCGCCCTGATCGCCGGTGAGCGACGAGTGGTAGACGCCGATCGCCGCCGCCTGCACGAGCACCGGGATGAGCGCGTAGCGCAGAGGCAGGAAGAACGCGGCGATCACGCTGAGCACCTCGGCGGCGTAGAAGTACCGGTCGTGCATGGCCGGGAGCAGGAACGGCACCACGATCGCGGACGCGGCCGCGACGACCAGGATCGACGCGTCGGTCACCGCGGGCCGACGGACCACCGACCAGAGCAGGAACCCGACCACGACGACCAGTGCGGCGCCGATGCCCTTGTACGCCGCCCAGGTCACGTCACCGGACAGAGGGATCAACTGGTAGAGGTTGGCCGCGCCGAGCGTCAACTGCCGGTAGGAGTCTGTCTGACTCAGGTACACCGAGAAGACCTCCCGCCAGGGCGCCCCGGCGATCAGGACGGGGACGTCGAGTGCGACGTAGACGAGCGGGAGCATCAGCACCGCGTACCAGGGCACGCGGCGGCGCAGGACGACCCAGGCGAGGACCGGGAGGACGAACACCGCCTGCAGCTTGAACGACACCGCGAGCCCGAACAGCGCGCAGGCGATGAGCGCGTCACGGCGACGGTGCCCACGACCACCCCGGAGCAGGAACAGGATCCCGGCCAGCGCGCACGCGGTGTAGATGCCGTCGGCCTGGCCCCACCACGCGCTGTTCGCGATCACCGAGGGCAGGAACAGCACGAGCGTGAACGCGCCGATCGGCACCCAGGGGTTCGGCGACCGCAGTGCCGCGATCCGGGCGGCGATCGCGGCGAGCACGACGTCGGCCGCGATCGACAGCGCCTTGATGCCGACCAACGACGGGATGTGCAGCCACGCCAGTCCCGCGATCAGGTACAGGTACGGGTAGTTGTAGTCGGCGAAGCGCGATCGGAACGCGCTGACGCCCTGCTGGTCGAGGGTGTCGTACCACCGGCTGAGGAACGCCCGGTAGTCCAGGGTCTCGACGTGCACGAACTGCCAGCGCACCAGCAGGGCGACCGTGAGGACCGCGACGACCGCAGCCCAGCGGACGATCCGTGGTGGACGCGTCATCAGTGACCACCGATCAGCGTCGGCATCGGTCGTAGTGGCCGGGTCGGCGAGCACAGCGGTCATACCCGACACCCTGAGCGGTCAGGCTGGGAGGACGGTGTGAGCGACCTCCCAGCCCGCCGTCAACGGCTCAGACGTTGAAGTACTTCGCCTCCGGGTGGTGCAGGACGAAGGCGTCCGTCGACTGCTCGGGGTGCAGCTGCAACTCCTCGGAGAGCTCGACGCCGATCCGACCGGGCTCAAGGAGTTCGATCATCTTCGCGCGGTCCTCGAGGTCGGGGCAGGCGCCGTACCCGAAGGAGTAGCGCGCGCCGCGGTACTCGAGGTCGAAGAAACCCTGCGGGGAGTCCGGGTCGTCCGAGGCGACGGAGCCGCCGTCGAACGTCAGCTCCGAGCGCACCCGCTGGTGCCAGTACTCCGCGAGCGCCTCGGTCAGCTGCACGCCGATGCCGTGCACCTCGAGGTAGTCGCGGTAGGCGTCCTTCGCGAACAGGTCGTTGGCGAAGTCGGCGATGGGCTGACCCATGGTGACCAGCTGGAACGGCAGCACGTCGACCCGACCCAGCTCGCGCGCACGGTCCCGTGACGCGATGAAGTCGGCGATGCACAGGAACCGGGACCGCTGCTGACGCGGGAAGTCGAAGCTGAACCGGACGTCGGCGTCGGGGTCCGGCTCGGTGAGCACGTGGACGGTGTCGCCCTCGCTCACCGCCGGGAAGTACCCGTAGACGACGGCAGCGTGCTGCAGGATGTTCGCCGTCGACAGGCGGTCGATCCACTCGCGGAAGCGGGGACGTCCCTCCGACTCGACGAGCTCCTCGTAGCTGGGGCCGTCGCCGCCGCGGGCACCGCGCAGACCCCACTGGCCGAGGAACAGGGCGCGCTCGTCCAGCAGACCGCGGTACTCCGCGACGGGGATGCCCTTGACGATGCGGGTACCCCAGAACGGCGGCACCGGGATCTCGTTGTCCGCGGCCACGTCCGATCTCTCCGGCACCTCGACCGGCGTCTGCTCGGCCTTGCGCTTGGCCGCGATGCGCGCCGACCGCTCGTGGCGGGCCTTCCGCTCGGCCGCCTTCGCGTCGGCCGCGGCCTTCGCCTCCGGGTCGACCGTGGTCGCCCCGCCGCGCTTGGTCGTCATGATCTCGTCCATGAGCCGCAGACCCTCGAACGCGTCGCGTGCGTAGTGCACGTCGCCCTCGTAGGTCTCGGTGAGATCGTTCTCGACGTAGGAGCGCGTCAGCGCGGCGCCGCCGAGGAGCACGGGGTAGTTCTCGGCGAGCCCGCGGGCGTTGATCTCCTGCAGGTTCTCCTTCATCACCACCGTGGACTTCACCAGCAGACCGGACATCCCGATCACGTCGGCGCGCTTGTCCTCGGCGACCTCGAGGATGGTCGAGATCGGCTGCTTGATGCCGATGTTGACGACCTCGTAGCCGTTGTTGGACAGGATGATGTCGACGAGGTTCTTGCCGATGTCGTGGACGTCGCCCTTGACCGTGGCGAGCACGATGCGGCCCTTGCCGTCCTCGTCGGAGGCCTCCATGTGCGGCTCGAGGTGCGCCACCGAGGTCTTCATCACCTCGGCCGACTGCAGCACGAACGGCAGCTGCATCTGGCCCGAGCCGAACAGCTCGCCGACCGTCTTCATCCCCGACAGCAGTGTCTCGTTGATGATCTTCAGCGGCGGGACCTGCGTCATCGCCTCGTCGAGGTCGGCCTCGAGGCCGTTGCGCTCGCCGTCGACGATGCGCTGCTCGAGCCGCTCGAACAGCGGCAGCTTCGCGAGTTCCTCGGCGCGGGTCTCCCGGGCCGAGGCCGCCGAGACGCCCTCGAACAGACCCATCAGGGTCTGCAGCGGATCGTAGTTCTCGTCGCCCTCGCTGCGCACGCCCTCGGCGCCCCGACGGTTGTAGACGAGGTCGAGCGCGACCTCGCGCTGGTCGTCGGGGATCCGGGCCATCGGCAGGATCTTCGAGGCGTGGACGATCGCGGTGTCCAACCCGACCTGGACGCACTCGTGCAGGAACACCGAGTTCAGCACCTGCCGCGCCGCGGGGTTCAGACCGAACGAGATGTTCGAGATGCCCAGCGTGAAGTGGATGTCCGGGTGGGACTCCTTGATCCTGCGGATCGCCTCGATCGTCTCGATGCCGTCCCGACGGGTCTCCTCCTGACCGGTGGAGATCGGGAACGTCAGGGCATCGATGATGATGTCCTCGTCGGTCAGACCCCAGTTGGTGGTGATGTCCTCGATGAGGCGTTCGGCGACGCGGACCTTCCAGTCCGCGGTCCGCGCCTGACCTTCCTCGTCGATGGTGAGCGCGACGACGGCGGCACCGTGCTCGACGACCAACCGCATGATCTTCTGGAACCGCGAGTCGGGCCCGTCGCCGTCCTCGTAGTTCACCGAGTTGACCGCGCACCGTCCGCCGAGCGCCTCGAGGCCCGCACGCAGGACGTCGGGCTCGGTCGAGTCGAGCATGATCGGCAGCGTCGACGAGGTGGCCAACTTTGACGCGAGCGCCGTCATGTCCTCGGCGCCGTCACGACCGACGTAGTCGACGTTGAGGTCGAGCATGTGCGCGCCGTCGCGCGTCTGGTCCTTGGCGATGTCCAGGCACTTCTGGTGGTCGCCGGCGAGCATGGCCTCGCGGAACGCCTTGGACCCGTTCGAGTTCGTGCGCTCCCCCACCATGAGGAAGCTGTTCTCCTGCTCGAACGGGACCGCCGCGTACAGCGACGAGATCTCCGGCTCGTGGACCGGGGTACGGCTGCCGCGGGGCGCCGTCTTCACGGCGTCGGCGACGGCGCGGATGTGGTCCGGGGTGGTGCCGCAGCAGCCGCCCACGAAGGACAGGCCGTAGTCGCCGACGAACCCGGTCAGGGCCTCGGCGAGTTCGTCGGCGCCGAGCGGGTACTCGGCGCCGTTCGGGCCGAGCTGCGGCAGACCGGCGTTCGGCATCACCGACACCGGGATGCGGGCGTGCTGCGACAGGTAGCGCAGGTGCTCGCTCATCTCCGCCGGTCCGGTCGCGCAGTTGAGACCGATGAGGTCGATGCCGAGCGGCTCGATGGATGCCAGGGCGGCACCGATCTCGGAGCCGAGCAGCATCGTGCCGGTCGTCTCGACGGTGACGTGCGAGATGACGGGGATGCGACGGCCGAGCTTCTCCATCGCCCGGCGCGCGGCGACGACGGCCGCCTTCACCTGCAGCAGGTCCTGCGAGGTCTCGACGAGGATCGCGTCGGCCCCGGCCTCGATCATGCCGAGCGCGCACTCCATGTACGCGTCGCGGATCACCGCGTACGTGGTGTGGCCGAGGCTGGGGAGTTTGGTGCCCGGGCCGACCGAGCCCAGGACGAACCGCGGGATGCCGTCGTCGCCCGGACCCATCTCGTCGGCGACGCCGCGGGCGATCGCGACGCCCTCGCGGGCGAGCTCGCGGATGCGGTCGGCGATGTCGTAGTCGCCGAGGTTAGAGAGGTTGCACCCGAAGGTGTTGGTCTCCACCGCGTCGGCACCGGCCTCGAAATAGGCGCGGTGGATGCCCGCGAGCACCTCCGGGCGGGTGACGTTGAGGATCTCGTTGCAGCCCTCGAGCCCCTGGAAGTCGTCCAGGGTCAGGTCGGAGGCCTGCAGCATCGTCCCCATCGCCCCGTCGCCGATGAGGACGCGCTTGCCCAGCGCATCGAGAAACGCCGAGTCGTACGAGTCGGTTCCGGTGGAGACAGACATGGTGCTCAGGGTAGTTCGCTCCGTTTCGGTCATCGGTCGTAGGCTGGGTCGGTGACAGCTGACCAGTCGTCCCCACTGCCCACCCTGCGGGCGCCGATCCTGGTCGCGGCCTTCGAGGGCTGGAACGACGCCGGCGACGCCGCGAGCGGCGCGGTCGAGCATCTGGCGCTGATCTGGGATGCCCTCCCCCTCGTCGAGATCGATTCCGACGACTACTACGACTTCCAGGTCAACCGTCCCATCGTAAAGCAGGTCGACGGGGTGACGCGACGTATCGAGTGGCCGGCCACGTCGATCTCGTGGTGTAGCCCTCCCGGGTCGGATCACGATGTGGTGCTGTTGCGCGGCATCGAGCCGAACATGCGGTGGCGTCAGTTCTGCGCGGAGATCATCGATGTCGCACGTCGTCTCGACGTGCAGACGATGGTCATCCTCGGCGCACTGTTGGCCGACGCCCCGCACACGCGGCCGGTGCCGGTGACCGGCACCACCTACAGCAAGGACTCGGCCCTCAGCTACAACCTGCAGGAGAGTCGCTACGAGGGGCCGACTGGCATCACCGGTGTGCTGCAACACCTGTGCGTCGCCGAGGGCATCCCCGCGGTGTCGTTCTGGGCCGCGGTCCCGCATTACGTCTCGACGCCGCCCAACCCCAAGGCCACCGTCGCGCTGCTCTCGCGGGTCGAGGAGGTCCTCGACCTCGAGGTGCCGCTCGGTGACCTGCCCGCGCAGGCCGAGGAGTGGGAGCAGGCGGTCACCGAGATGACCGAGGACGACGAGGAGATCGCCGAGTACGTCCGCGGGCTCGAGGAGCGCGGTGACGCCGAGGTCAGCGTCGAGGACGCGATGAGCAAGATCGACGGCGACGCCCTGGCCGCCGAGTTCGAGCGCTACCTGCGTCGACGCGGACCGGGCTCCTTCGGAGGCTGAGCCCACCGCAGTTCACCCCGCGGGCGCGCGGGCCGTGAGTTGCCGACAACCGAGCCGTTACGGCGCGGCAAAGGTCGGTTGACGTCGTGCCAGCAGGGTGAACGCATGTCCACACCCCACTTCCTGCAGGGCGTGTTCCCGTTCGCGGGCACGGGCCTGGCCACGCCGGCCCCCCTGCATCCCTCGCTGCGGTACGTCGTCCCGTCGGGCCTCACCGCCCAGCCGCTGTACTTCCGCGGCGGCAACTCGTCGGACGAACTCGTCCACGTGGCACTGACGTGCGACGGACGGACGATGCGCCTGTTCCCGATGGGAGCGCGCGGTGCGGTCAACATCCCGCTGCGAGTCGTCGAGGACGTCGACCCCGACTCCACGCTGGAACTGGTCTTCGCCGCACCCGCCGGGTGCACCGGGGAGATGGTCGTGGACTTCGGGATGGTGGTCTTCTGAGCGGCGGGCGCCGTCGGCTCGTGGTCGTCGGCAACGGCATGGCAGGCGCGCGGACCGTCGAGGAGATCCTCGCCCGCGGCGGCGGCGAGATGTTCGACATCACGATGGTGGGCGACGAGCCCTACGGCAACTACAACCGGATCATGCTCTCGCACGTCCTCGCCGGGGAGCAGTCGCTGGACGACGACGACCTGATGCTCAACCCGATGGCCTGGTACGCCGAGAACGGCATAACGCTGCACGCCGGGGACCGTGTGGTGGCCATCGACCGGTTCGCGAAGACGGTGACCTGTGAGAGCGACCTCGTCATCGGCTACGACGTCCTCGTCGTCGCGACCGGCAGCCTCACCCACTTCCCGAACATGGACGGTCTGCGCGAACCCGACGGACGGCTCGCCCGCGGGGTGTTCGGGTTCCGGACCATCGCCGACACCAACGGGATGCTGCAGATGGCGAGCGCCCGCGACGGGACGCGCGCGGTCGTCGTCGGCGGCGGGCTGCTGGGTCTGGAGGCGGCGCACGGTCTGCGGACGCAGGGCGTCACGGTCGACGTGGTGCACTCCCCCGGGCACCTGATGAACCAGCAGCTCGACGAGCGCGCGGGACGCGTCCTGCGCCGCAAGATCGAATCGCTCGGTGTCGGGGTGCACACCTCCCGGCGTACGTCGGCCGTCCTCCGGGACGACCGCGGCGACGTGAGCGGGGTGGCGTTCACCGACGGCGGTCGGCTCGACGCCGACATGGTGGTGATCACCGCGGGGATCCGGCCGAACGTCGAGCTCGCCCGCCGTGCGGGACTGGTCATCGAGCGCGGGATCGTCGTCGACGACCAGATGCGCTGCGAGGACGAGAGTTCGGTGTTCGCGGTCGGCGAGTGCGCGCAGCACCGCGGCGAGGTCTACGGGCTCGTCGCGCCGCTGTGGGAGCAGGCGGTCGTCCTCGCCGACGTCCTCACCGGCGCGGACCCGCGCGCGACCTATCACGGGTCGCGGACGGCGACGAAGCTGAAGGTCGCCGGCGTCGACGTCGCGGCGATGGGGGTCCAGGGCCCCGAGCGCGACGACGACGAGTTCGTGCAGTTCTACGAACCCCGCAGCGGCACCTACAAGTCCGTCGTGGTCCGCGACGACAAGCTCATCGGGGCGATGCTCCTCGGCGACATCAGCAAGGCGAACTTCCTGACGCAGGCGTTCGACGACAAGGTGCCGCTGCCCGAGGAACGGATCAGCATGCTGTTCGACCTCGGTGCCCCGAGCGCGGAGACCGGTGCGGCCGAACTCGCCGACGACGCGCAGGTGTGCAACTGCAACGGCGTGACCAAGGGACAGATCGTCGGGTGCGTCCGCGGCGGTGCGTCGAGCCTCGCCGAGGTCGTGGCGGCCACCCGCGCCGGGAAGGGATGCGGCTCCTGCAAGGGCCTCGTCGCCGACATCGTCGACCACGCGTCGGGAGGCGGGCTCGGTGCCGACCCGTCCGCGGAGCGCTACGTGCCGTGCATCCCGATGACGAAACCCGAACTGATCGGCGCGATCCGGGCGTCGGACCTGCGCTCGGTGTCGGAGGTGTTCGCCGCACTCGCGCCCGACGGTGAGGACGCGACCGCCAAGATGCCGCTGGCCTCGCTGCTGCGGGTCGTCTGGGGTCCCGACTGGACCGACGAACGCGGCGCCCTGTTCATCAACGACCGGGTGCACGCGAACATCCAGCGCGACGGGACGTTCTCGGTGGTCCCCCAGATCGCTGGCGGCGTGACCAGTCCCGCGCAGCTGCGGCGCATCGCCGACGTCGCCGAGAAGTACTCCGTCCCGATGGTCAAGATCACCGGTGGCCAACGCATCGATCTGCTCGGGGTCCGCAAGGAGGACCTGCCGAAGGTGTGGGCCGACCTCGACATGCCGTCGGGATACGCCTACGGCAAGAGCATGCGGACGGTGAAGACCTGCGTCGGCACCGACTACTGCCGCTACGGGCTGGGTGACTCCACCGCGCTCGGCGTCGCCGTGGAGAAGAGGTTCATGGGGCTCGAGACGCCCGCGAAACTGAAGCTCGCCGTCACCGGGTGTCCCCGCAACTGCGCCGAGGCCCTGTGCAAGGACATCGGGGCGGTGGCCGTCGGTGACGGTGGGGCCGCCTCCGACCGCTGGGAGATCTACGTCGGTGGCGCGGCCGGTGCGCACGTCCGCAAGGGTGACCTGCTGGCAACCGTCGACTCCGGCGACGAGGTGATCCGGTTGATCGGTCTGTTCGTCCAGCACTACCGCGAGCAGGCGCGATGGCTGGAGCGGACCTACGCGTGGGTGCCGCGCGTCGGGATCGAGGAACTGCGTGCGGTGCTCGTCGACGACCGCGACGGCGTCGTCGCCGGACTGCAGGAGCGCATCGAGGCCGCGGTCGCCGGGTACCGCGACCCGTGGCGTGAGCGGGAGGCGCCGCGGTCACCGGCCCAGTTCGCCTCGGCCCTGCCGCTGTTGCCGCTCCCGACCGTGCCGGCCCGATGACCACCGACACCGCGCCGGGCTGGGTCGTCGTCGGGTCGATCGCGGACCTGACGCCGGGCGAAGGGCGTACCTACGTCGTCGACGGGCGGCAGGTCGCGGTGTTCCGTCTCTCCGACGGCACGGTCCGCGCCACCGGAGCGGTGTGTCCGCATCGGGGCGGGCCCGTCGCGGACGGTCAGATCGACACCGAGACGGTGGTGTGTCCGTTGCACCAGTACCGGTTCCGCTTCGCCGACGGCTCGTGCACCGACGACGGCATCGGGTCGCTGGAGGTGTTCGCGGCCCGGGTCGACGGGGATCGGGTCGCGGTACGGCTGACCGCGGACCTCAGCTGATCCGCTCGATCGACACGACGGGGGTGGTGATGCGCCACGTCCGCACGTCGGGGTCGTCGACGGCGCGGACCCAGAACTGGGCGGACTCCCCGATCCGGCACGACTTCACGCCGAGCAGCGGGATGTCCTCGGAGTCGCGCCGCAACTGGCTGACCGCCCATGGATCGTCGCCGTCCGCGCCGGGCGGCGGCCCACCCACGCCGGGGGCGCGGAGCAGCGTCATCTCCTCGAAGTCGAGGAGGTAGGTCGAGGTGCGGGTGACCACCGTCCACACGCCCTCGGAGGTGTCGGGGTCCAGTTCGGTGAGATGGGCCACCGGGCAAACCTACTTCGGTCCGGATCCCTGACGCAGCTCGACACCGAGCAACGCGTCGACCGCGTCGGCGATCCGCTCACCCGCGTCGGGCACCGACCCGATCCCGCGCTCCACGTCGGTGACCCACCCGTCGATCGCGGCGAGCGCCTTCGGGGTGTCGAGGTCGTCGGCGAGATGGGTGCGCAGCCGCAGGACGACGTCGTCGGGGTCGGGGCCGGTGCCGCGGGCGACGGCGTCGCGCCAGCGGCTCAGCCGGGCGACGCCCGCGTCGAGCACGGCGTCGGTCCACATGCGGTCGGCGCGGTAGTGGTCGGCGAAGACGGCCAACCGGATCGCCCCGGGATCGACGCCCGCGGCGGTCAGCTTCGACACGAACACCAGGTTGCCCAGGCTCTTCGACATCTTCTCGCCGTCGAGACCGATCATCCCGGTGTGCACGTAGTGCCCGGCGAAGCGGCGCTCGCCGGTGACGGCCTCGGCGTGCGCCGCGGAGAACTCGTGGTGCGGGAAGATCAGGTCGCTGCCGCCGCCCTGCACGTCGATCGGTGCGCCGAGACGGTTGAGCGCGATCGCCGCGCACTCGATGTGCCAGCCGGGACGGCCCGGGCCGTGCGGTGAGTCCCACGACGGCTCGCCGTCGCGGGCGGCTCGCCAGATGAGCGCGTCCAGCGGATCGCGCTTGCCCGGGCGGGCGGGGTCGCCGCCACGTTCGGCGAAGAAGGTCTCCATGGTGGCGCGGTCGTAGTTCGACTCGTAGCCGAACTGCGGTGTGGCGTCGGTGCGGAAGTAGATGTCGGGGTGTTCGGCGTCGTCGACCACGTAGGCCGCGCCCGACGCGACGAGCTTGCCGACGAGCTCGATCACCTCGTCCACCGACTCGACCGCACCGGTGTAGTGGTGGGGCGGGAGCACGCGCAGCGCGGCCATGTCGTCGCGGAAGAGGCGGGTCTCGCGCTCACCGAGGTCGCGCCAGTCGATGCCGTCACGCTCGGCCCGCTCGAACAGCGGGTCGTCGACGTCGGTGACGTTCTGCACGTAGCGCACGTCGTGTCCGGCGTCGAGCCACAGGCGGTGGATGAGGTCGAAGGTCAGGTAGGTCGCCGCGTGGCCGAGGTGCGTCGCGTCGTAGGGCGTGATGCCGCAGACGTACATCGTGGCCGTCGGCCCGGGCGTGACGGGGCGGACCTCCGCGTCCGAGGTGTCGTGGAGACGGAGCTGGGGACCTGTGCCCGGCACCGACCGGACCTCGACACGCGACCACGACTGCATGGCACCACCATATGGTCGTCCGCCGCGGGCGTGATCAGCGGCCGTGTGCAGCCATCGCCTCGTGCCCGGGACGGTCTAGAACGCGGGCCAGGGAATCGGACGCGACCGGGCGGGCGTCGGCATCTCGGGGACCTCGACGAGGTACTCGGCGCGCTCGCGCAGCGCCGCGACCTCGGCGGGCGTGATGAGCCGGGCCAGCTCGACGGACAGGTCGGTGGTGTCGCCGGCGAGGGCGTCGCAGAGTCCGGCGACGTCGGAGACGAGGTGGGCGGGGACCACCTCACCGGCCCACCCCCACAGCACGGTGCGCAGCTTGTCCTCGACGTGCAGGCAGATGCCGTGGTCGACGCCGTAGACGTTCCCGTCGAGTCCCTCGAGCACGTGACCGCCCTTGCGGTCGGCATTGTTGATGACCACGTCGAGCACGGCCATCCGCAGGAGGCGGGGGTCGTCGGCGTGCACCAGCGTCACCTCCTCGCCACGGGCGTCGTAGGCCTCGAGGATGCGCCGGTAGTCGTCGGGCACGAGGTCGGCCGGACAGAGGTCGACGAGGTCGAGACGGTCGGGCACGACGTCGCGCGGCTCGGGCGTGTCGATCCACCGCTGGACCATCCCGGGCCCGAACTTCCCGTCCCGCAGGACCGTCTCGGGGATGACCGACCAGCCGAGTGCGGCGCTGATCCGGTACGACGCGACCTCGCGGCCGGCGAGCGTCCCGTCGGGGAAGTCCCACAGCGGTTGTTCGCCGCGGACGGGCTTGTAGACGCACCGCAACCGTTCGTCGCCGAGCACCGCGTCGCACACCAGCGTGGCGTTGCTGGCGGACCGGACCTGGCCGATGAGCTCGAGCTCACCGGTGGTGAGCAGCGTCATGACGTCGGTGGGCGTCGCGGTGTCCTCGCCCGGGTCGGGTCGGTCGGACGCCGACGTCATGGACGTGCGGGCCCCGGGTCGTCGGGATCGTCGTCCTCGGGGTCCTCCTCGAGCGCGTCGCGGAGGTCGGGGTCGTCGAAGACGTCCGGGTCGACGAAGTCGAGCGACTTGTCGAACGCGACGTCACGCTTGAACCCGTTGGTGCGCACGCACATGTGGCCGGTCGCGTCGAGCGGCTGACCGCACAGCGGGCACGGTTCCCGCCCGGCCGAGATGACGCGCGTCGAGCGGGCGGCGAACTCGCGGGCGGCGGTGGTGGAGAGGAACACCCGCACGGCGTCGGGCCCCTCCTCGGTGTCGTCGAGGACGACGCTCTCGTCGAAGTCTCCCTCGGTGATCGCGAGCAGTTCGACGACGACGGCCTCGGACTCGGCATCCCAGCCCAGGCCCATGGTGCCGACGCGGAACTCCGCGTCGACCGGCATCGTCAGCGGACGGAGGTCCTCGACGTGGTCGTCCTCTGGCGGCAGCGGCGTGCCGAACCGGCGGTGGATCTCCTCGAGCAGTGCCCCGATGCGCTCGGCGAGGATCTGCACCTGTTGCTTCTCCAACAGGACGGAGACGACCCGCGCCTCGTGGGTGGCCTGGAGGTAGAACGTGCGGTCACCGGGCGTCCCGACGGTCCCGGCGACGAAACGGTCCGGGCTCCGGAAGACGTGGATGGCCCTGGGCATCACACCTCCTCGCTGCTCGTGGTCCTGTGGTGGCCGATGTCGGGCCCTGCCTCGATCATTGCAGTTCCGCGCCGGTCGGTCATGGCCGTACCGCCTCCGTCGGCGCACCGGTCGACCCGCCGATCACCGCGTCGTCGGCGGGCGGCGTCGCCGCCTGGCCCTCGGCGGGCTTCGGCGGCGGCGGGGGCACCGGCGGGCGCCCCGTCGTCGAGTTCACCCCGTGGACGTAGGGCCGTGCGGAGCTGTAGCGGATGACGCTCATCGACGACGGCTCGACGACGATCCGTTGGAACGAGTCGAGGTGCACGCCCATCGCGTCGGCCACGATGGCCTTGATGACGTCGCCGTGCGTGCACGCCACCCACACACCGGAGCGGTCGGCACCGGCGAGGCGGGCGTCGAGCTCTCGGATCGCCCGCACCGCCCGGGCCTGCACGTCCGCGAGACCCTCACCGTCGGGGAAGACGGCGGCCGACGGTTGCTGCTGCACCGTCTTCCACAGGTCCTCGCCGACCAGGTCGGTGATCTTGCGCCCGGTCCACGAGCCGTAGTCGACCTCGACCAGGCGGTCGTCGACGATCGGCTCGATGTCGCGGGCACGGGCCAGCGGCTCGACGGTCTGCTGACACCGCTGCAGCGGCGAACGCACGATGCCGACCACCTCGGCGACGTCGGCGAGGCGCTCGACGACGGCGTCGGCCTGGGAGCGGCCGGTGTCGTCGAGGTCCACTCCCCCGCTGCGCCCGGCCAGCACCCCCGAGGTGTTGGCGGTCGAGCGCCCGTGGCGCAGGAGGATGACGGTCACGCACTCACACTAGGCATTGCGCGGCTCAGGTGGCGCTGACGACCCCCGCCGACAGCAGGATCAGCACGATCACGCCGACCACGACGCGGTAGCCGACGAACCAGTTCAACGAATGGCGTTCGACGAACTTCAACAGCCAGGCGATCGACGCGAACCCGATGACGAACGAGATGACCGTCGCGACGAGCAGCTGCGGCCCCGATGCCTCGAGGCCCTCGCCGCTGGGCGAGAAGGCGTCGGGGAGGCTGAACAGACCCGACGCGGTCACCGCGGGGATGGCGAGCAGGAACGAGAAGCGGACGGCCGCCGCCCGTTCCAGGCCGAGGAACAGGCCTGCACTGGCCGTCGCGCCCGACCGGGACACCCCGGGGATCAGCGCGAGGCACTGCGCCAGGCCCATCGTGAGACCGTCGCGCAGGGTGAGCTCCTCGATCGGCCGACGGCGGCTGCCGTAGCGCTCGGCCAGCACGATGACCGCGGAGAACACGATGAGCATCGTCGCGATCAGCCAGAGATTGCGTGCGCCCGTACGGATCTCGTCCTTGAACACGAAACCCAGGATGCCGATCGGGATGGTGGCGAAGATCACGTACCACCCGATCCGGTAGTCCAGGCCGCGCTCAGCGGGCGTGCGCAGGCCCCGTACCCAGGCGATCACGATCCGCACGATGTCGCGAAGGAAGTAGAGGAGCACCGCCGCCTCGGTGCCCAGCTGGGTGACGGCGGTGAAGGACGCACCGGCGTCGTCGCCGAAGAACACCCCGGACACGATCCGCAGGTGCCCCGAGGAACTGACCGGGAGGAACTCGGTGAGGC
Source organism: Williamsia serinedens (assembly GCF_024171725.1). Lineage (GTDB taxonomy): Bacteria > Actinomycetota > Actinomycetes > Mycobacteriales > Mycobacteriaceae > Williamsia_A > Williamsia_A serinedens. The sequence continues at coordinate 501,162 of NZ_JAMTCG010000001.1, read as the reverse complement.
CCTGGACGGCCCCGAGGACGACGGCCTGGGTCCACGTCATCGCGTCGGTCACGGCGAGGATCGTACGACACGGACATTCCCGCTCCACCGGTCAGCGGCCCCCGACGGGTGCAGCACTATGGACGCCATGGCAGTCCACCCCCGGCGCGCGGTCGTCGCCGTCGTGATCGTCGCGGCGACGGCGCTGGCGGCCGCCTGCGGCTCCGGCGGCGGGTCGTCCCGTCCGGACGTCGCGACGACCGTGCCGCAGACCCCGCTCGCCGCCCCTCCCCTGGCCCAGACCCCGTCGGGGACGGTCGTGCCCGCGCCGGCGTCGTCGTCGATCGTCTTCGACGCGTTCGGTCGGCGGCTGGCCGTCCTCGGCGCGGACCGGACGTCGGTGTCGGTGTACTCGGTCGCCGACCCCCGCAGACCCGTTGCGCAGCGGACCATCTCGTTGCCGACCGCCGTCGACGTGCTCGGCGCCGACCGCGACGGCGTGCTCGTCGGGGCCGCGGCCGACCGGCTGGTCGTCGTGGACCTCGCGTCGGGTGCGGTGACCGCGCGGTCGGTCCCGGTGTCCCAGCCGCTGTCGCTGGCGCGTCTGTCCGACGGGCGCGTCCTCGTGGGCAGCGCCACGGGCGAGGTCACCGTCGTCGATCCGGCGAACGCCACCGCGCCGGTGACCCGCATCGGCGGGCTGGTCCGGGTCGACGCGCTGGCGGTCCACCCGAGACAGGGGCGCGACGACCAGGTCCTCGCGTTGGACCGCGCGCAGTCGTCGGTGACCACCGTCGACATCCCCGACGCGTCACTCGGGGTGGCCCTGCGGGCCGGGGACGGTGCCACGAACATGGCCGTCGACCACTACGGGCGGTTCCTCGTCACCGACACCCGGTCCGGTGATGTCGTCGCCTTCTACGGCGACCCCATCGTGATGCGGATCCGCTATCCGGTGCCCGGCGGGCCGTACGCCGTAGGATACGACGACGCACGCAACCTGACCTGGGTCGCGACGACCGGTGACAACGGTCTCGTCGGCTTCGACCTGGCGTCCGGAATCCCGGTGGAGCGTCAGCGGTTGACCACCGTGCGTCAGGCCGACGCGATGGCCGTCGACAGCGGGTCCGGCGTCGTCTACCTGGTGTCGGCCCTCGGGGACGGCCTTCAGGCGGCGTACTGACACCGGCGAGCAGCAGGAGGCGAGATGCGCAGATCGGGGACGACCGGTGGGCGGGCGCTCGGGTTCCCCCGCGAGTGGTCGGTGAACACGCGCGGTGACTACGAATACGTCCCGCTACGGCTCCCACCCGACGTGACGCGGGTGACCGCGTCCGTCCGTCTGGCCATCGAGGCCGAGTTCGGCGGCTGGGAGATTTCGCGCGTCCGCCTGTACTCCGACGGGACCCGCAAGGTGCTGCTCAAGCGTCGACGCCCGCGGACCGGGCCCGGCTCGTCGGCCGACGCCGGCCGGGACGACTCGTGATCGACGCGCTCTACCGACTGTTCTATCCCCTCGCTCTGCGGGTGATGTTCCTCGTCGACCCCGAGCGCATCCACACCGTCGCCTCGGCGGTGCTGTCGGGGTTCCTGGCCCGCCCGCGTGTCGCGCGGCAGACGGCCCGTGTGTTCGCCCGACGCGATCCGGTCCTGGCGACGACGGTGTTCGGGGTCGACTTCCCCGCGCCGATGGGGCTGGCGGCCGGATTCGACAAGGACGCCCGCGCCGTCGACGCGTGGGGGTCGCTGGGCTTCGGGTTCGCCGAGGTCGGCACGGTCACCGGGGCGGCACAGCCGGGCAACCCCCGCCCGCGGTTGTTCCGCCTGCCGCAGGACCGCGCGCTGATCAACCGGATGGGCTTCAACAACCACGGCGCGGCCGCGGCGGCGCATCGGCTGTCCCGACGGCTCGGTGGTCCGCAGTCGGTCCCGATCGGGGCCAACATCGGCAAGACGAAGGTGGTCGAGGCCGACGAGGCCGTCGAGGACTACCTGCACAGCGCGCGGTTGCTCGGCCCCGTCGCCGACTTCCTCGTCGTCAACGTCAGTTCCCCGAACACCCCCGGGCTGCGCGATCTGCAGGCTGTCGCGTCCCTGCGACCGCTGTTGGCCGCGGTCCAGGAGGCGGTCGACATCCCGGTCCTGGTGAAGATCGCCCCCGACCTGTCCGACGAGGACATCGACGCCATCGCCGACCTCGCCGTCGAGCTGGGACTCGACGGGATCGTCTGCACCAACACCACGATCGGGCGGGACGGTCTGCACACCGACACCGCTGCCGTGTCGGCCATGGGGGCCGGTGGGCTGTCGGGGGCGCCGCTGGCGGACCGGTCGTTGGAGGTGCTGCGGCGCCTCTACGGCCGTGTCGGAGAGCGTCTCCCGCTCGTGTCCGTCGGGGGCATCGAGACGGCGGACCAGGCGTGGGAACGGATCCGCGCCGGCGCGTCGCTGCTGCAGGGCTACACCGGTTTCATCTACGGCGGCCCGATGTGGGTCCGCGACATAAACGACGGCCTCGCGCAGCGTCTGCGCGACAACGGGTTCCGGTCCGTCGCCGAGGCCGTCGGGAGCGAGAACGCCCCCCACGCCCGACAGGCGTGAGGGGCGCGGTCACCGCTCGGATCAGCTGTCCGCGGGCACCTCGAAGGTGGCGTGGATGATGCCGCGCGCGATGGCGTGACTGAACAGGTTGAAACCGAGGAACGCAGGCGTGGCCCCGTCCGGCAGGTCGAGCGACTCGACGTCGACGGCGTGCACGGCGAGAAAGTAGCGGTGCGGGCCGTGTCCGGGCGGCGGGGCGGCACCGACGAAGCGCTTCATCCCGCCGTCGTTCGCGAGGGTCACTGCGCCCTGGGGCAGGGCACTGCCGGTGTCGTCGCCGGCACCCTCGGGCAGCGACGTGGTGGACACGGGGATGTCGGCGACGGCCCAGTGCCAGAAGCCCGAGGCGGTCGGGGCGTCGGGGTCGTAAACGGTGACCGCGAAGCTCTTGGTCTCGGCCGGGAACCCCGACCAGCTGACCTGCGGTGACGCGTCGTCGCCGCCCGGTCCCATCATGCCGCTGGCCTGCCGTGAGCCCCAGGCGTCACCGTCGGTGAAGCTCTCCGACGTCACGGTGAACGTCGGGAGGTCCGGGAGCGCGTCGTACGGGTTGTAGCTCGACATGTCTGTAAGGCACATCCTCTCGTCTCGACGGCGCGCGGACACGCGCCTGCATGGACCACAACCACACTCCCGCCCCGGGCCTTCCCGAGACGGGAGCGTCGGTGGTCAGCGCAGTGTGAAGGTCGCGGTGCCGGCGATGTGGGGCAGCTGCTGTTCGCCCGCCTCGTCGTATTGCGAATAGGTGTGAATGGTCGAGACGATCCGTCCGGCGCCGGGGGCATAGCCGAAACCGTCGATCACGCCGCCCGGGGCGCCTTCGATGCTCCCGTCGGGCAAGACGGTGTTCACCTGACCGCCGGTGCCGCCGGCCGTCGTGTTCCGCCAGTCGACGGCGACCTTGAACGAGCCGCAGTCGATTCCGAACGGGACGACCTTCATCTGGACGCGGTAGGCCCCGGACCGCGTCTGCGGGAGCTTCGTGGTCTGGATGAGGGCTGCGCAGCCGATCGGTCCGGGGCGGATGGTGAGGGTCGGTGAGTACGCCACGCTCTCGTCACCGGTGGCGGCGTTCGCGCCGGCGACCGGTATGACGGCGACGGCCGCGACCGCTGCTGCGGTGGCGGTGACGCGACGGACGGTGGACTTCGTAAGAGGGGTCATCGGACGCTCGCTTCCTGTGGGGTGTTGTACATCTGTGAGGTCGCCGGGGTCGATAGTGAGCGTTACTAGGAAGCGTGATGTTCACGCGATCGACTGACGTCTGTTGGGCGGTTGGAACCATCCGTTGGGCGGTTGGAGAACGTCGGGCTGTGGATACAAATTGTTCTGTGCACGAACAGCTTTGACCCGGACACGTTGTCGGAGCCCTCGTGTACACATGTACTCATGAACTCGACCAGCGCCATCGACGCCCGCGCGACACTGCGCGAGATGATGACTGCGCTGGCCGATCTACCGATTGCGGCCGACGAAGCCGAGACCGTCGACCGGATCTCGCTGATGGAGTCGATCAAGGCCGTCTGTGCGGCGGGGCAGGCCGAGGACACTCTGCGCCTGCAGGAGCTCCGGTCGGCCGCCGAGTCTGAACGGGGTGTGCCGGTCGAGCGACGCTGCCGCGGGTTGTCGGCGGAAGTGGCACTCGCGCGGCGGGCGTCCGGCAACGCCGGAGGTCGGCATCTGGGGTTCGCGCGTGCGATGAGCGAAATGCCCAACACCTTCGCGCGTCTGAGGGAGGGTTCGCTGTCGGAGTGGCGGGCGACGATCCTGGTCCGCGAGACGGCGTACCTGCAGGTCGAGGACCGTCGGATCATCGATCACGCGCTGTGCGCCGATACGTCGACGCTCGAGAGTGTCGGCGACCGGGCGCTCGAGGCGCTGGCGAAAAGGATCACCTACGAACGTGACCCACAGGCTGTGGTGGATGACAACGCCTCAGCGCCGAAGGACCGCCGCGTGACGATGCGTCCGAAACCCGATGCGATGGTGCAGCTCTCGGCGCTGCTGCCGATGACAGCCGGGATCGCGGCGTACGCCGCCCTGAAGCAGCATGCGGATGGGCTGGTCGGCGACGGGGACCGGACTCACGCGCAGGTCATGGCCGACACCCTCCTCGAACGGCTGACCGGCAAGGCCGCGGCAGAAGACGTGGCGGTGTCTGTCGACGTCGTCATGTCTGCCGACACGCTCGTCGCCGGTTCCAATGCTGCGGCGGAGGTTCCGGGCTACGGACCGGTCCCGGCCGATACGGCGCGGAGCCTGATATCCGACACGCTCGACGCGGACGCGTTGGTGACGCTGCGGCGACTGTTCGCCGCCCCGGAGTCGGGTGCGCTCGTCGCGATGGAGTCGAGAGCGAGGATCTTCCCGACAGGGCTGCGTCGCTTCATCACCCGGCGCGACGTGTCGTGTCGGATGGCCTACTGCGACGCCCCGATCGCCGAGATCGACCACGCCCATCCGCACGTCGACGGCGGGGTGACCGACAGCCTGAACGGAAACGGCCTGTGCCGAACCCACAACCGGCAGAAACAGAACCCGGGCTGGGCGGTCACCACGTCGATCGATGACGACGACACCCACGAGGCGCTGATCCGCACGCCGACCGGCCACGAACACCGATCACGCGCGCCCGCGCGACGAACCGACGCTGCATGATCCGTGCTGCGTCAGCTGTGCAGCAGGAAGTGTTCCAACACCTGCACGCCGAAGAGCAGCCCGTCGACGGGGACGCGCTCGTCCACGCCGTGGAACAGCGCAGCGAAGTCGAGGTCGGGCGGGAGCTGCAACGGCGCGAAACCGAAGCAGCGGATGCCCAACTTGGCGAACGCCTTGGCATCCGTGCCGCCCGACAGCATGTACGGGACGGTCCGGCCGTCCGGGTCGAAGGCCAGGATCGCGTCGTTCATGGCGTCGACGAGGTCGCCGTCGAAGGTGGTCTCGTACGAGTCGAGCTTGGTGACCCATTCGCGGGTGACGTCCGGCCCGATGATCGCGTCGACCTCGGCCTCGAACTCCGCCTGCCGACCCGGCAGCACCCGGCAGTCCACGACGGCGGTCGCGGTCTGCGGGATGACGTTGGCCTTGTAGCCGGCGTCGAGCATCGTCGGGTTGGCGGTGTCCCGCAGCGTCGCGCCGACGATCCGCGCGATCGACCCGAGCTTGAACAGCGTGGTCTCGAGGTCCGGCGACGAGGCGTCGAGGTCGAGTGTCGACTCCTGGGACACCGCGGCCAGGAACTCCCCCACCGAATCGGTCATCACCAGGGGGAACGTATGGCGGCCGAGCTTGGCGACGGCCTCGGCGAGGATCGTGACGGCGTTGTTCTCGTGCAGGAACGACCCGTGGCCCGCCGTCGCCGACGCGGTCAGCTTCATCCAGGCGATGCCCTTCTCCGCAGTCTCGACGAGGTAGAGCCGCTTGGTGTCTCCGTCGGGGGTGTCGACGGTCAGCGAGTACCCGCCGACCTCACCGACCGCCTCGGTGACGCCCTCGAACAGGTCGGGCCGGTTCTCGACGAGCCAGTGCGACCCCCACTTGCCGCCGGCCTCCTCGTCGGCCAGGAACGCGAACAGGATGTCGCGCGGTGGCGTCGTGCCCTCGCGGGCGAACTGGCGGGCGAGAGCCAGGGCCATCCCGACCATGTCCTTCATGTCGATGGCCCCGCGGCCCCACACGTAGCCGTCCTTCACCGACCCCGAGAACGGGTGCACGCTCCAGTCCTCGGGTCGAGCGGGCACCACGTCGAGGTGGGTGTGCAGCAGCAGGGTCCCGCGGTCGGGGTCGGAGCCACGCAACCGCGCGAACACGTTGCCGCGGCCGGGTTGTCCCGACTCGACGTACTCGGTCTCGTAGCCGACCTCGGCGAGCTGGTCGGCCACCCAGCGGGCGCACTCCTCCTCGCCCGCGGTCGTCGCGAGTTCGCCGGTGTTGGAGGTGTCGAAGCGGATCAACCTGCTGACCAGGTCGACCACCTCGTCGGTGGCGCGGGGCGTGGAGGCATCGGTCACCCGGCCATCCTGTCACCGCCGGGAGATTTGGGGACCGCGCGCGCCCTCCGCTAGTGTGGTCGACGCGCTGCTGCGGCGGCGCACATGTCCGGGTGGCGGAATGGCAGACGCGCTAGCTTGAGGTGCTAGTGCCCTATTAACGGGCGTGGGGGTTCAAGTCCCCCTCCGGACACACACTCACCGATCGTCGGCGGCGCGCAGCGCGGCGGCGACCGTCTCCTCGATCTCACCGGTGGCGTCGACGGTGACCGCGTTCTCGTCGGGCTGCAGGTCCTCGAACGTCTTCAGCTGCGACGCCAGCATCGCGACCTTCATGTAGTGACCCGTCCTCGACTCGAGGCGGCGACGCAGTTCGTCCTCGGGCACCGCCAGCTCGACGAACAACACCCCACCGGACGCCTGCGCGAGGTGGTCGCGGTACCTGCGCTTCAGAGCCGAACAGGCGAACACGGTCGACGCACCCGCCGCGGCCTGCTCGTCGCACCAGGCGACCACGGCGTCGAGCCACGGGCGACGGTCGTCGTCGGTGAGCGGGGTCCCCGCGGCCATCTTGTCGATGTTGCTCTGCGGGTGCAGGTCGTCGGCGTCGCAGAAGCTGCGGTCCAGCCGTTCGGCGAGCCGGGTGGCGATCGTGGTCTTCCCGGACCCGCTCACCCCCATGACGCAGATGTGGCGGTCGGTCGGCGCGGCGTCGTCCACACCCTCTTGTAGCACGACCGGGGCGAGGCGTGATCTGCGTCCCGCGAGCCGCTTTCCTACACTGATCGCTCGTGACGGGGCAGACGACACGTGATCCGGGCCTCGGGGCCGACGACCTCGAGCAACTCCGTCGCATCCTCGACCGTGCCGCCGACCTCGACCCGACGCATCCTGACTCCGTCGCGGTGCAGCACGCGGTGGGTGCGATGTTCAAGGAGGTGAAGCGCTCACGGAAGCGCCGCGCCCGGCGTGCACGCATCGCCGCCGACCGCGCCGTCGTCGACGCGACCGCCACCGGCTCCCCCGATCGCATCGACGACGAGACCGCCGGCCTGCCGCTGACCCCGTCGGGGTCCGGCATCGCCGGCCACCTCGTCCGACCGCAGGACTGCTACATCTGCAAGCGCGCCTACACCCAGGTCGACGCCTTCCACCACCAGCTGTGCCCGGACTGTGTGCGCGACAACGGGGCTCGTCGCGACCAGCGGGTCGACCTGACCGGTCGCCGGGCCCTGCTCACCGGCGGTCGGGCCAAGATCGGGATGCACGTCGCGCTGATGTTGCTGCGTGACGGCGCCGACCTGACGATCACGACCCGCTTCCCCCGCGACGCGGCCCGACGGTTCGCCGCCCGGCCCGACGCCGACGACTGGCTGCACCGGCTGCACATCGTCGGCATCGACCTGCGGGACCCAGCGCAGGTCGTGGCGCTCGCCGACGAGGTCGCCGCCGGCGGCCCGCTCGACATCCTGATCAACAACGCGGCGCAGACCGTACGACGCTCCCCCGGCGCCTACCGCTCGCTCGTCGACGCCGAACAGGCCCCGCTCACGGGCGCAGCGGCCCGGGTCCCGGTGCTCACCGTCGGGGAGACCGCCGAACACCCGGCAGCGCTGCTGTCGGCCACCGACACGCCCGGTGCGATGTCGGCGGCCGGTGCGCGCGCGCTCGCCGTCGCGGCGATGACCGGTGGGTCGGCCTCGCCGGCGCGGCTGGCCGACGGCACCGCCGTCGACGCCGGTGGCCTCCTCCCCGACCTCGTCTCCACCAACAGCTGGGTCGCGACCGTCGACGACGTCGACCCGCTGGAACTGCTCGAGGTGCAGCTGTGCAACAGCGTCGCGCCGTTCATACTGCTGTCGCGGCTCACACCCGCGCTGCGCGCCTCGGACGCCCGCCGCCGCTACGTCGTCAACGTGTCCGCGATGGAGGGCGTGTTCTCGCGTCGTTACAAGGGTGCGGGCCACCCGCACACCAACATGGCCAAGGCGGCCCTGAACATGTTGACGCGCACCACCGCCGGCGATCTCGCCCGCGACGGCGTGCTGGTCACCGCCGTCGACACCGGCTGGATCACCGACGAACGTCCGCACACCACGAAGACCCGACTGGCCGACGAGGGGTTCCGCGCCCCGCTCGACCTCGTCGACGGCGCGGCGCGGATCTACCACCCGATCGTCGACGGGGAGAACGGCATCGACCTGTCCGGCTGCTTCCTCAAGGACTTCCGGGTGCACCCGTGGTGACCCCACTGCACGACGCCGCGATCGCGCTGCTGCAGGAGAACCTCACCGCCGTCGCCGATCTCGTCGTCGGGCTCGGCGACGACCTGGCCGCCCGCCGACCCGACCTCCCCGGTGCGAACGCGCCCTACGGCATCGCCAACCACTGCGTGGGACTCGTCGAGTTCTGGCTCGGCAGCGTCGTCGGCGGGGAGCGCATCCCGCGCGACCGCGACGGCGAGTTCACCGCCACCGGACGGGTCGCCGACGTCGCGGCGCGCCTGACCGAACTCGCCGACCGCGTCCCGGGATGGGTGCGGATCGCGCTCGAGGAGGGGCCGCGCGACCGCACGGCGGTCGGGTCCACGCGGACCGCAGCGGTGAGAGAGGCGTCGGCGGAGTGGATGCTGCTGCACGTCGTGCGGGAACTGTCCCAGCACCTCGGCCAGCTCGAGATCACCCGCGACCTGCTGACGTCGTCCGCAGACGGTTAGGGTCGGCGACCGTGGCCACGCCCGTCCCGCTGATCCTCGACTGCGACACCGGGATCGACGACTCCCTCGCGATCCTGTACCTGCTGTCCCACCCCGCGGCCGAGCTCCTCGCTGTCGTGTCGACCGCGGGCAACGTCCCGGCGGACGTCGTGTGCGCGAACAACCTCGCGTGGATGGAGGTCTGCGGCCGCGAGGACATCCCCGTCGCGCTCGGTGCCACGGATCCGCTTGTCGCGCCGCTGCGCACCACCGAGGACACCCACGGGCCGCTCGGCGTCGGCTATGCGGAGCTGCCCACCGCGGCACGTCCGGCGTCGTCGCGGTCCGGTGTCGACTGGTGGATCGACGTCACCACCCGCCACCCCGGCGAGGTCGTCGGCCTCGTCACCGGTCCCCTGACGACGTTGGCGCAGGCCGTCGAGGCCGACCCCGCCCTGCCCGCCCGTCTGGCTCGTCTGGTGATCATGGGCGGCACCTTCCACCACCCCGGCAACACCACCCCGACGTCGGAGTGGAACGTGGCGGTCGACCCCGAGGCCGCGAAGGCCGTCTTCGCGGCGTTCGGCCGCGACGGCGCGCCCGAGCCCATCGTGTGCCCGCTGGACCTCACCGAGTCCATCGTGTTCACACCCGACCACCTCGGTCGGCTGGCCGCAGCGGCCGAGAGCGAGCCGGTGGAGCAACCCGGCCCCGACGACGAGTACGGGACGCGATCGGTCGCGTCGAACACCGTCGTCCGACACGTCACCGACGCGGTCCGCTTCTACTTCGAGTTCCACGCCGACCACGACGAGGGATACATCTGCCACATGCACGACCCGTTCGCCGCGGCGGTCGCCGTCGACCCCGGCATCGTGACGACGCGGCCCGCCGTCGTCGACGTGGAGGTCGACGGAGCGCTGACCCGCGGCACCACGGTCGCCGACACCCGTGGCATGTGGGGTCGCCCGGTGAACGCCCGGATCGCCACGGCGACCGACGCCGACGCGGTCCTCGACGACATCGTCGACCGCGTCGCCGACCTCGCCCGGCGCACGCCCGACGACACTCAGGGCGTCGGGTTGCGCGCGTAGAACTCCAGGTGCGCGGCGGCAGCCGCATCCCACGTCAGCGACTCCGCGAGCGCCCGCCCGGGACCCGGGTCCGCGGCGCGCTCCAGCGAGTCCGACAGTGCATCGGTGAGAGCGTCGACGTCGGCTGCGTAGGACACGCTGTCGCCGAACACCTCTCGCAGGACCGGTAGGTCCCGGGTGACGACGGGCCGCCCCGAGGCGAGTGCCTCCATCGCGGCCAGGCCGAACCCCTCCTTGACCGACGGGAAGGCGAACACGTCGCAGGCGGCGACCAGCGACGGCAAGGCGTCCTCGGCCACCGGGCCGAGCACCGTCGGGTGTGCACCGAGCTCGTCCGCACGACGCTCGTACGCCGCGCGGTAGTCGCGGTAGTCGAACAGGGTCTCCCCGCCCGCGACGACGAGGTCGACGTCGGGATGGCGACGCCGGAGGACGGCCCACGCCTCGAGGAGGTCGATGCTGCCCTTGCGGGGTTCGATGCCGCCGACGGCGAGCACGAAGCGGCCCAGACGATCTCGCCATGTGTGACGCGCGGCGACCGCAGCGGCGTCGTCGCCCGCCGCCGACGCGAAGCGGCCGGCGTCGACGCCGTTGGGGATGACGGTGGGTGCGATCCCCCACCCGGCCTGCACCTCCGCGGCCACCGCGGCCGAGACGCAGATGTGGGCGTAGGGATCGACGATGGCCTTCTCGTGGCAGCGCACCAGGACCGGGGTCGTGAACGTGTCGAGGTGGTGCACGGTGCGGATGCAGGTCCCGATCGCGTTGGCGCTGATGCAGTCCTGCGCATGCACGATGTCGTGGCCGCCGCGGTCGACGCCGTCGGCGAGCGCCGCGATCGACCGCACGATGCGGTCGGCGACGGACTCGTCGTCGCGGGCGGTGAACGGCACGAGGCGGACGTCGACGGCAGGATCGACGGGTCGGAAGAAGCCGGGGTCGCCGTCGCGGGCGAGGGAGAACACGGTGACGTGCGCGCCCGCCCGGGCCAGCGCCTCGGCGAGGTTCAGGGTGTGCACCACGCCCCCGCGCGGACGCGTCGAATAGGTGACGAGCGCGACCCTCACGTGAGCACTCCTCCCGTCGGGTCGTGCGACCCGGGCGTGGTGACGTCGAGGCCCGAACGGTAGGTGTCGACCCGGCGTTCGGTCAGATGGTCGAGAACACGTCGCGCACGGGCGATCTCGGCGTCGACGTCCATGCTCACGGTGGCCATGCCGCCCTTCGACCGCGTCGTCGCCAACGTCTCGCCGCCCGGCCCGACGACCTTGGCCTGACCGAGGAAGCGCAGCGACCCCATCACACCGGTCTGGTTCGCCGACGCCACCACGACCTGGTTCTCCGCGGCCCGTGCGGCGTCGTAGAGGTCGAACAGTCGGGACTGACGGTCGGCGGGCAGTCGGGAGGCGCGGTCGGTGACACTCGCCGGCCACGCCGACAGCATCGCCAGTACGTGGGCGCCGTCGAGCGCGAGGGTCCGTGCCGATTCCGGGAACGTCTTGTCGTAGTCGATGAGCATGCCGACCCTGCCGACCGGGGTGTCGCAGGCCGCGAAGCGGTCCCCGGGGGCGAACGCGCGGGCCTCGCCGGCGGGTTGATGCACCTTGCGGTGGACGCCCAGGATGCCGTTCCCGGTGAGACACACCGCGGTGTTGTGTCGCCGGCCGGCGCCGGCGTCCTCGGTGAGGCCGAGGCAGACCGTCATCGGCCCGGCCGCAGATCGGACGGCGGTCAGTTCCGGGCCGTCGAGGTGGATCGGCGGCGGCAGCTCGGTCAGGTCGGGGTCGCGCAGATCGCCGATGTACCCACCGAGACTGGCGTGCGGGAGCACCAGGAGGTCGACGCCGTCGCGCGCGGCCGCCTCGACGATGCCGAGGACCTTCTCCAGGGACCGCTCGAGGTCGCGGCCGAAATGCGCCGCGACCGCACCGATCGTGATGGGACCCATGCTGCTCAGCCTGTCAGCCCAGGGTCCGTCGCGTCGATCCGCTCACGCCGCACCGAGTCCGGTGACCGACGACCCCACCGCGACGGTCTCGACACCGTCGGGCCAGCGCAGACGCACGCCCGGTTCCGCCGTGAGCCGACCGACCGGTGCGGTCGCGACACCGGCGGGCACCGTCGGCGCCGCGGTGCCGGGGTCGTCGGCGGTGAGCATCCCGAACCCCGGGAAACACGTGAGCCAGGAGGCCATGTCGGCGCCGGACGGTCGCGGGACCGCGGCGACGTCGACGACCGCCCCGGTACCGCTCGCCTCGACGAGCATCCCGCTGGTCCCGACGATCCCGGCCATCGACACGTCCTTCGCGGCGTGCGGCGACAGGTGCCGCACCACGCCGTTCATCGCACGCAGGTCGTCGGCGCCGCGTCGCGACGTCGAGTCCCACTGCGCCCCGGTGTATCCGGGACGCCAGCCGCCGGTGACGTCGACGGTCAGGCGCAGCGCGTCGCCGACACGCCCCCCGCCCGCCGGGACGGGATGCGACGCGCGACCCAGTGCGGTGACCGACAGCGACGCCGGGACGCCGACCTGCGTGTGTCCACCCAGTACCGGCACATCCCACGCGGCGGCGGCCGCGGCGAGCCCGCGGACCACGCGTGTGAGCTGCGAGGTCGTGCGCGCGCCGACGGCGTCGAGAAGACCGGTCGGCGCGGCACCCATCGCGGCGAGGTCGTTGACGTTCACCAGCACCGAGCACCACCCGGCCCACCACGGGTCGCGGTCGACCATCGACGGCAGGATCGCGTCGCACGCCGCGACGGTGTCCCCACCGGGAACCGGCACACCGTCGTCACCGACGAACCCGGCGGGACCGAGCCCGCCCGCCTGGGTGCGCAGCGGTGCCAGCACGTCGGCGAGGAACGACTTGGTGGCGTGCGCGGTCCGGGCGATGCGGTCCATCGGGCGGCGCATGTGCACGTGCGGCACGTCGGCGATCGTGGTGTCGCCGTGGGCCGTCCACCCCAGCCGGGTGAACAGTCCCCGGTGTGCGGCGTTGACGCACGCGTCGAACCGCAGGACGCCGCGGCCCTCGGCGTGGGCGACCGCCGCGCGGATCAACGCCGAGGCGATGGTGGTCCCGCGGTGGTCGGGGGCGACGACCAGTCGACTGCCGGTCCACCAGCCGATGTCGGTCTCACCCACCGGCGCCAGACGCACCCCGCCGACGACGTCGCCGTCGCCGGCGATCGCGACGAGGACGACGGTGCGGTCGTCGATGTCGATCTCGTCGACGTCGGAGCGCTCGAACACACCCTGCGCGTCGACGAAGACGGCGCGCCGCAGGGAGCGGTACCTCCGGTGGTGCTCGGTCGTCTCCGCAGGCCGCACGAGGAACCCCGCGGTGCCCGTCGTGGCGCGCGGCAACCCCTCGAGGATCGACATCGGGCCCGACAGGTCGACCGGGGCCGGCGCGCGTCCGTCGATCATCCGCCCACCGCCGGCAGCACGGAGCAGGCCCCGCACGCGGCGCACCCGGCCCGCTGGTCGGACCCGGCCATCCCGGCGACCTGCAGCCGGTCCGCGACGCCGCGGGCGACCTTTTCGTAGACCGCGGCGTCGGGTGGGCCGACACCGTCGACCTCGACCGCGAGCGAGCCGGGATGAGGCCGGTAGGGCACCACGAACGGGTAGACCCCCATGTCGATCAGATCCCCCGCGCCCGCGACCAGCTCCTCGGGGTCCTCGCCGAGGCCCACGATCAGGTAGGTCGACACCTGGTTGCGTCCGAAGACCCGCACCGCCTCGGCCCAGGCGGCGCGGTACTCCGACAGAGGCACCGACGCCTTGCCCGGCATCCACCGGCGTCGCACGTCGTCGTCGAGGGACTCCACATGGATGCCGATCGCGTCGGCACCGGCGTCGCGCAGCTCGCGGATCGTCGCGAGATCCGCGGGCGGCTCGCACTGGACCTGGATCGGCAGATCCGGGACCGCGTCACGCACCGCGCGGACACAGCGGGCGAGGTGCGTGGCGCCGCGGTCCCGCCCGTTGGACGTGCCGGTGGTCATCACCATCTGCCGCACACCGTCGAGGTCGACGGCGGCCCGCGCGACCTCGGCGAGGTCGGCCGGTTTCTTCACCGCCACCGTCGCACCCGACCGCAGCGACTCCTCGATCGTGCAGAAGCGACACCGTTGGTCGGGGGCGTAGCGGACGCAGGTCTGCACGACGGTGGTGGCCAGCACGTCGCGGCCGTGCAACCGCGCGATCTTCTCGTAGGCGACACCGTCGGCGGTGTGCAGGTCGTAGAACCGCGGCCGCGCGACCGCCTCCACCGACAGCCCGGTGTCCGAGCCGTCGAGGACGATGCGATCCCCGTCGAACACGTAGGGGCTCAGCGGGTTCCGGGGGATCGCGGCTCCGAGGCCGTCGACGACGACGTGACCGTCGGCGCTGGGTCCGGCCCCCGCGCCCCTCGACACGGGCGGTTCGCCGCGGATACCGAGGAGCGCGAGGTCGACGCGGGTGGAGACCGAGGACGGGCTGACCACGGTCACCTCACACCATGTACGTGGAGTTGATGATGGCGCCCTTGCGTGCGTAATGGATGATCGCGTCCTGCACGTCGAGCGGGTGCGCGGGGATCACGCCGGCGATGAGATCCTCCTCGCGGCCACCGTGCAGTGCGAGCCCGAAGCGGCAGCAGTAGACGGTGCCGCCCTCGCCGATGAACGTCTCGAGCGAGTTGTTGATGTTCTGCTCGCCCGGGAAGCCGCTGTCGCCGGTGGTCGGGAAACCGCGGGTGGCCAGGCAGTTGATGGCGCCGGGCCCGTAGAAGTAGATCGCGGACTCGAAGCCCTTGCGCAGGGCGCGTGTGGCCTGCAGCACGGCGACGAAGCTCACCGACGACTCGTGCGCGATACCGTGCACGAGGGTGAAGTACGTCTCGCCGTCCTCGGCCTGGTAGTCGGGGAACAACTTGGTGCCGCCGTAGATGTTCGAGCCCTTCGGCAGCGAGGGGTGCGGGATCTCGGCGAGCGAGGTGGCGATGTTGGCGGCGATGGCGTCGTCGATCTCGGACATGGGATCCTCCGGGAGGAGAGTGTCGGACCGAGAACCGGGGATCCGGCTCTGGTGGGGACCAGTCAACGGTGGTCGCGTTGCGCGGTGGTTCGGTGCGGAACAACGCTGTGTTACAGCGACATCCGTGTGTTGCGACCGGGTTTCATGCGGCGCACACGGTCGTCGTCGTCACGACGGGCGGCGTGCCTTGCCGGCGGTGTCGCGGATCGGTGTGCGACGCAGTCGGATCCGCGCCGGGCGGCAGTACCGGGCCAGCACGGAACGAGCGTGGTCCGTGACGGCCGACTCGTCGACGTCGCCGTGCAGCACGAGGTCGGCGCCGAGACCGTCCTCGTCGGGAAGGGTGACGAGGCATTCGACGATGTCGGGGTGGCGCAGCAGACGGTCCTCGACGTCGGCGAGGTCGACGACGGTGTCACCGCAGGGACGTCGGTCGGTGACCCGACCCACGAGGTAGAGGTACCCGTCGTCGTCGAGTCGGCCGAGATCCCCTGCGGTGTCCCATCCGTCGTGGGTCCGGGCCGACTCCGCGCCGACGTACCGGTAGAGGGGTCCGCCGTCGCGGCGCATCCACACGGTGCCGACCTCACCGGTCGGCAGGTCCCTGCCGTCGTCGTCGCGGACGGCGATCCGTGTCCCCCCGACGCCCCGGCCGACGCTGCCCGGACGGTCGAGCCACTCCGTCCCGGTGATCACGGTGAGGCCGAACGACTCACTGCTCGCGTACACCTCGACGACCCGCTCGGGCCCCAGCCAATCGATGAGGGCACGCTTGTCGGCAGCGGGGCACGGCGCCCCGAGGTGCACCACGGACCGCAGGGTGGGGACGTCCCCGCGGTGCTCGGTGGGCAGTCTGACGATGCGACGCAGCAGCGACGGTGCCATGAGCGTCCAGGTGACGGCATGACGTCGGATCGTCGCGGGGATGTCTGCGGCGGACACGGACGGCGCCAGCACGATCCGGTGATCGGTCATCAGGCCGCGGAAGGCGTAGGTGAAGGCGGCCGAGTGCCACAGGTCGGCGGTCACCAGCTGGACCGCGCCCCCGGGCAGGAACGGCGCGATCGGACGATCGGGGTCGAAGCGGGCCGGCGACGTCGACCACACGAGCTTGCGCCGTCCGGTGCTGCCGGACGACGTGGTCGCCTTCCACGCCGACGCCCACAGACCGTTCGGTCCGCCGTCTCCCGCGTCGACCCCGTTCTCGGACACCGTCTCGATCGTCGGTGGCGTCGACCCGGGTGCGGGTCTCCCGATCACGGCCGCGGGGCGGGCGAGATCGTCGACGTGGGCACGCTCATCGTCGGGCAGGTGCGGGGACACCGGCACCGGGACTCCCCCGGCTTTCCACACCGCGACGACCGCGACCACGCCCGCCGTCGACGTCGGCAGGGCGACGACCACCGGGTCGTCCCGGGTCACCCCGAGAGCGCGGAGACGACGCGCCAGGGTCGACGCCGCCGCGTCGAGCGCCGCCGCGGTCATCTCCTCGCCGGTACCGGCGTCGACCACGAGCACCGCGTCGGGTTCTCGTCGCGCGCGGTCTGCGACGAGGTCACCGATCGGCCTGTCCGCCTCGGGCACCCGTCACCCCGAGGCGGCCAGCCGGAGCCCGCCGGCGACGCCGACCCGCCGCGCGACGACGTCGGCGACATGACGCGCGTCGGTGTCGATCCCGATGAACCGGCCCGATCCCCAGGTGTGCATCCACGGGAGCCCGACAAAGCTCAGGCCGGGCACCTCGCTGATGCCGCGCGTCTGCATCGGCCGACCGGCCCCGTCGAAGGCGCTGGCCTCGATCCACGACCAGTCGGGGCGGTACCCGATGGCCCACACCACCGAGGTGATGCCTGCCGACGCGAGGTCGACCTCGGTGGGTTCGGTCTCGGGCCGCCACACGGGCTCGTACCGCGACGGCGGTGGGGCGTCGAGGCCCTCGCGCTCGATGTGGCGGTCGATGTCGGCGCAGATCGAGTTGTAGACGGCGTCGGCGGCGTCCAGGGCCGCGGCGAGCGTCGGTGCGAATCGCAGTGCCGCGCCGTCACAGTCGACGAGCTGTCCGTGCAGCTGCATGCCCTCGCGGGCGAAGGCACGCAGGTCGATGTCGCGCCCGCCGTCCCGGCCGGTGACGTAGTGGTTGGTCTTCTCCCGTGCGGGCGCGCCACCCGGGTACTGGGCGACCGGGGTGTCGTAGAGGCCCATGTCGGCGAGCCACGTCATCACGTCGCGTCCCCGGTAGGACCGCGCGACGCGCGGGGCGCCGCCGACCGCCAGGTGCACGGTCCGCCCGGCGAGGTGCAGGTCCTCGGCGATCTGCGCACCGGACTGACCGGTCCCGACGACCAGCACCGCGCCGTCGGGCAGCTGCTCGGGGTTGCGGTACTGGGCGGAGTGGATCTGTTCGATCCTGGCCGGGATGCGTGCGGCGTACGGCGGGATGATCGGCACCTGGTAGCCGCCTGTCGCGACGACCACCTCGTCGCAGGTGAGCGTCTGCGGCTCCCCGCCGTCCGGGACGACGGTGAGTTCCCATCCGCCGTCCGGGGCGTGCTTGAGCCGGGTGGCACGCGTGTGGGTGCGCAGCGGTGGGTGGAAGTCCTCGAGCCAGCGGTCGAGCCAGGCGACGACCTCGTCGCGGGTCATGAAGCCGTCGGGGTCGTCCCCGTCGTACGGGTGGCCCGGCAGGCGGCAGTGCCAGTTCGGGGTGACGAGGGTGAAGGCGTCCCAGCGGGTGTCCGACCAGTGGTGCATCGGGGTCTGCGCCTCGAGGACCACGTGGTCGACACCGGACTCGGCGAGGTACCAGCTGACGGCGAGCCCCGCCTGCCCGCCGCCGACGACGGCGACGGGGACGTGGGCGCTCATCGGGTGGCTCCGGGGACCGTCGCCGGCAGCGGCGGTTCCATCGCCACGACGGTGACGGTCGCGTCGGAGGCGAACCGCTCCGCGCGGGTGCGGATGTGCTCCGCGGAGGCCATGGCCGACGTGCACGCGAACCCGTACCGGGCGCGAACGCGCTCGGCCGCCTCCCCCAGGGCCACCGTCGCCCGGTCGGTGAAGTCGGCCACCGTGTAGTCGGTGCCGGCGCGCAGGTGATCGTGCATCACCAGGCTCGGCGAGTAGCAGTCGTCGCGGGTGCCGTCCGGCCAGCGGACGGTCACGGTCATCTCAGGCATGGGCCAGGTCTCCCTGCGTCACGGCAATCTCGGTCAGGGCGCCGTAGACGTCGGGGCGACGGTCGCGCAGGTGGAACATCCCGGCGCGCATCGCGGCGAACGTGCCGTCGATGTCGACGTCGGCCACCGCCATCCCGGAGTCGAGAAGTGTGGTGGCCAGGACGTTCCCGCCCGGGTCGACGACCTTGGCGTTGCCCACGTAGCGCAGCGACCCGAAGGTCCCGGACTGGTTCGAGGCCACCCAGAACACCTGGTTGTCGAGGGCGCGGGCGGAGTCGAACAGGTTGAACCGGTAGGTCCACCGGTCCTGCTGGAGGTCCTCGGCGGTGGCGGTGCGTGCGGCGGGCCACGCCGAGAGGCTCGCGATGATCTGCGCGCCATCGAGCGCCATGACGCGCGCGGCCTCCGGGAAGGCCTTGTCGTAGCAGATCTGCAGGCCCACGCGGCCGACGGGCGTGTCGAAGACGCCGTACCCGTCGCCGGAGGCGTAGGACATGTTCTCCCCCAACGGCTGGTGCACCTTGCGGTAGTTGCCGTAGATACCGCTGCCGTCGAGCACGGCGGCCGCGTTGAACCGCGTCGGGGTCCCGTCGGGGCCCTCGGCGAGTTCGCAGAAGCCGATGGCGACGAGCATGTCGCCGGCGATGGCACCGACGCGCGCGAGCTCGGGGCCGTCCAGGGAGATCGCCGGGGGCAGCGACACGGCCGCGTCGCGGCGTGTGTCACCGTGGTTGCCCAACGACGAGAGGTAGCCGCCGATGGCGGCCTCGGGGAGGACGAGGAAGTCGACCCCGCGGGCCCGGGCCCGGCTGACGAGATCGGTGATGAGGGCGTAGTTCTGGTCGAGGTCGCGGGTGAAGTTCGCGGACACGGCGGCGATGGTCGTCATCGCACTCTCCTGCTGCTGGGGGACGGGAGCACACACCACGATGTGTGCGTCTACCCAGTAAGCGGTCCGGGTGTTGCGTAGTGGTTACCGACAGAAAAATGCACTGCTGCCGTGTCCTCACAGTGGTGATTTTGCCGCTAGGCCGGACGACGCTACCCGAGATTCTTGAGAGTCGAAGTGTCTAAGCGCGAACCCACGTTTGGAAAACTGGACCCTCCGATAGCCCTGCCGGCAGTTAAGCTGGAATTATGTCGAGCCCAATCACTCAATCGGGACTTCAGTCAGAAATCCGAGGAAGAATATCTTCGCCGAAACGCTCAACGAATCCGACAGGGTCGGTGCGTCCTGGGAGTGGTCCTACCGTTAACAAAGTAAAGCCAAGCTCAGCATAGCTGTCTACCAGGCGCAAGAACACATCGACGTTTGAAAATGGATCGACGAAAGTAGAGGCCGTCAGGCGGATCTGGGAAAAGTCGCGATCGACACTCGCGCAGTGCCTGCGAAGGACTTCGACCTTACCGGGGAGCCGACTGAGGCCATCTGTGGTGTTCCATATGTCGGCATACTGGGCCACAATCCGGAGCAGTCGGCGCTCGCCTGAGCCACCGATAAGGATTGGGGGTGGTCGCAACGGCTGTGGTTGGCAGATCGTCTCGGCAAGTCGGAAGTGTTTGCCTTCGAACGGCCCATCATGGTCATCGCTCCACATCTGCCTACAGATACGCAGCGTCTCCTCCAAACGCTCGAGTCGGATTGCAGCTGGCGGAAACGGAATCCCGAGCGCGTCGTGCTCGCGCTGATACCACGCGGCGCCGAGACCAAGTATTGTTCTACCCTCGGCAAGCACGTCCAAAGTGGTCATGGCCTTGACTAGAACCCCGGGATGCCGATATGTCACCGCAGTGACAAGCGCGGCCAGAGTGATGCTCTTGGTCTGCCCCGCGAGGAAGCCCAAGGTGGTGTAGCTCTCCAAAAACGGGTCCTCGGCCCTGCCGATCATTTCCATCTGGAACATGTGGTCGGCGACGGTGAACAGTGTAAAGCCGACGTCCTCGGCCGCACGAGCCGTGGCGGCTATCGTCGTACCGATCCGCTCGGGCGGGAAGGAGAGGAAGTCGTGGTAGTGCAGCCCCAAGTCCATCGCGTGACCGTATCGTCGATTGGCCCGACCGCTGCCCCATTTGGTCATCGACAAACGCAGGCCGCCGCTACGCTGGCCACGTGGCAACGACTAAAGGGCCGCTGAGCATGGCATTGACGAATCTTGTGCCTGCTCTGTTGGGCCGAATCGACCCCGAACCTGTGCGCGTCGCGTGGGCGGAGCGAGAATTCGCTTTAAGACTCGAAACGTACGGTGCGGCTTCGCCGTTGCCTGAATCTCAACTCGCGCCACCGGAGGCAATTCGGAAGGTTTTTTCCCATCCTGCGGTGGGATCTATGGCTAGAGCAGGGTCGGCCGCACCAAAGCACTGGGCGCCTGTCGTAGCCGCACTTCAGCTACTCGCCGGTGACGAGGTCGGCGCAATCGCCGCGCTGCGCAGTCGCGGTGTCCTTACGGCCGGGGGCGTTCATCTTCCAGGGACCGCATCGGTGTGGGATCACTCGGCCAAAACAATGCGTGCGCTCGAAGTGGTCAACGGATTCGAGCTGAACAACATCGAGCCGGCATTCAACGCGTGGTCAGATCACGTGGACCCCAACATCACCGGTGAGTGGCGTGCACTGGTTAGCGACTCGGCCGCTTTGATCGCTGAGCTCGACAACCGCGACTTCATTAATGCGACGGCTCTCACCACAGTTGTAGTGCCGCTTCTCCAGCGCGACGGGAAGGCTTATGGCCGCACCAGCAAGTTCGAGATCGAGAGTGGATCGCTGACTGACGCCGTCGGTATGGCCTATATTTCGCCCGGTACATGGGACCGCGTTAGCTTCGCCGAAGCAATGGTTCACGAATCGTATCACAGCCTGTTCAACATGGCGCTAGAGCTCTGCGAGTTCGAACTTGAGAATGAAGCTGAGTTTTATGCGCCATGGAAGGGGGCGACGCGACCGACACGGGCCGTTCTGCACGGAATCGTTGCGTTCAGTGCCGTAATGAGATTCTGGATTCACCTAAGCAAGACTCGCAGCGTTGCATCGACTCGTGCGAACGAACTCATCTCGCGGCGCGCCAACCAGGTACTCCAGTCGGCGACCGCAGTGCTGGCAGCAGGCGTATTAACGAGTGCGGGCGAGGAACTGGCCGAGGCGGCCGTCGAAGACGCTCGGGCCGCTTGCTCGTGACCGGCTGCTTGCGGGCAGAGGAGCCGAGCAACTAGTTTTTGCAGTGCCGCAACCACCAGAATGATGCCGATGGGCGGCGGAGGAATTCAAGGTATGGTGCAAGCATGTCGGATGCGGAATAGGTGCACTTCCGATCCCGTATAGTCGATCAGGGTTTTCGACCGTACGGATTGACTTATCGGTGTCCGACATCGACCGATCCCGTGGCGATGGCCGACTGAGGGTATAGGGTTTGCTTGATTTCGAGACGCGGATGCCACGAAGTTTGCAAGGTTCGATTATCGATTTGGTGCTGTGTCTACAGCGCGGTTACCCGCTCTATTCTGCATTAGGTCAGGCCGGGTCTTTAGCCGTCATGTTCTGTGGTCAAGTTCTACGCGCCAGCTATTGACCGCAATGGATGCCCGACTGCGTCTAGGTATCCGCGGTGACAGTCGCCGATTTTCGCGAAGCCGCTGCGTACGGTGTGGACCGCGCACGGCCTGCGGCCGATATCTACTGCGATCGACTCCTCCTATATATGCATGCCGTCTCGGCGGTCTAAGTACTACAGAGGGCGCCGCCGCTCGTCTCGACAGTTGAACATCTCATTTGATCAGTTTTCCCAGGCTCACTCGGAGTCCTACCGCAGTTGGGACACTAAGGTGCACTTATGCATGAGAACTTTACAATCGAGCACGATGGCGATGCTCTTCTGGTGTTTGTTGGGCGTGCCGCGCAATCAAGGATAGTCGTCCAGAATCCATATGAATTGTCGTGGGGGTACCTCCGCCACATCGCTGCGGCGTTCGATCATCAGAGACCCGCTGCGCTTGATGTCGTACACATAGGCGGCGGGGGTATGGTGCTCGCCCGCTACTTCGCCTACGCCCATCCGGCCTCTAGGCAGCTGATTGTGGAACCCAACAGGGCAATGACTGAGGCGGTGCTGGCACGGGTCTCCTTCCCTGCTGACGCCAAACTGACGCTGCGACACGAGCTTGGCAGGCCGGTCATCGAGGAACTACCAGCCAATTCGGCCGACCTCATTGTGGTAGACGCCTTTGCGGGGGGCCATGTTCCGGAGGATCTCACCACGGCGGAGTGCGTGACTCGGCTCAATTGCGCGCTGCGTGACGAAGGCATTCTGGTCTACGGGCTGATCGACCATCCGGACATGCAATACGTCGCTAGGGTGTGCGCCACCATTCGTGCCGCGACCCCGCTGCGGATGACTGTAATGTCGCCACACCACCCGTACTTCGGCAACTACACACTGCTGTGTACGCGCGGCGACGCACTTACCGAGGATGTACTGAGCACGGTGACTACTGTCGATTCCGGCTACGTTCGGTGTACGGCAGCCCGACTCGACTCAATATGCGAAGCCGCGGACGTACTCACCGACGCCAGCCCGAAACCCTCGCCGGACCCGCCTAGCGAGACCCTTGGGGCGTCCTGGTAGCGCGGCGGCCTAAGACTGCGACTGGCGCACCGGGGTAGGTGCCACATCCTCGCTGCTGACCCGAATCCGCCCACCGGCCAATGGCCCGTCAATGGGCAGCCGACCAGAAATGAGTTCCGGCAGAATGTGATCGACGAGCGCCTCGTGCTGCGCCATGTACGAGGCGCAGTGTGGGTCCGGGAGCGGCGTGAAGTCCGGGTCGCCCGATAGAGTGCATCCGCCGCCGCAACTGCGCAACCACGGGCACCCCTTGCAAGTCTCCGGCTGCCGGTGAAGCTCGTCGCCGACGAGGTCGATCTTGCGCTGCAGCACTAGCTCGACGGTTTTCGGTGTCGCGAGGCGACCCTTACCGGGCTCGACGAACCGTGGGCAGGCGTGTAGTTCCCCGCGGGCACTGAGTACGTGCATGTTTCGGCCGGAACCACAGTCTCGGGACGTACATGATTCGCGCCACCCGCTTGATTCTCCGATCATCCGGCTGAGGAACTTCGTAGCCGACTGGTCGAGCATTTCTAGCCCGTCGTGGGCGGCGCGGCGCACCGAGTTGGCGAGGAAAGCCGCAATGTCGTCGCTATTGGCACCTACGTCGTCCCAGCTGGTACTGGCCTCGCCGTGAGCCAAGATCGGCTTGCAGAGGAATGTCTTCGGCGCCATGGATGCGATCTCGTCGAGCACGCGGGACGCCGAGCCGACGTTGTGCGCGCCCACGGTTACGATCAGGTGGAAATCGAGACCGGCTGCGCGACAGCGTTTCAGCGCCTCGACGGCGGTGCGGTGTGAACCGCGGCCGCTGCGGGTGGGCCGGGCCTTGTCGTGGATGTCATGCGGGCCATCAAGGCTGACCCCCAAGATGGCGTCGCGTTCGACGAGGAAGTCGACTAGCCGATCGTTGAGCGTCGTGGCGTTTGTCTGGATCGCGATGCGGAGCTTTTTTCCGAGCGTCGCGGCCGACCGCTCGGCGAAGGTCGCGAGTTCGTAGAACAGCGCGGTGGCCGCCGCTACTTCGCCAAAATCCAGGATGACCTGCGTTTCTGGGCGATCTAGTGCGGCGAGGATCGTGGTTTGGGCGATGTTGAGGTCGATGTCGTTGCGCCGGTCGGGTGCTGAGTGTCCGAGGTAGCAGTAGGTGCACGCGAGGTTGCACCCGGAATTTAGGATTAGCACCAGACCGTAGTAGGAACGGGTTTCGTCAATCGCGGCCGACCAGTCCGCGCCCTCGACCACGTTTCGACCATCGACCTCGACGAGGCCGCGCCGCCAGAAGTCGCGCACGAGTGAGGCTCGTTCGACATCACTGACATCCCGGTCGAGCGCGGAGCAAATTCCGTGGCGCTCGTCATTGGTAGCCATCACCCAACCGCCGGTGCGATCCGAGATCGCGAACCAGAAGTCGTCGACGGCGCGCCAGTGCAAGTGCGCTGCGCTCACCGCTCCGGACGTCGGCAAATCGGTAACTACTGCTGCGCGCCAAGGGGACAACGGATGCGCCGGATCAATCCATACCGGCATCAGTGTCCTCCGCTCAAGTTCGTCATGGATGGCTGTCGCGCCAGGATCTCGTCTGGACGCCCAGACCACTCCGGCGTGTCGACTGTACGGAACGGTCGGTCGGGATCGATACCCGTGCACAGCAGCCTAAATTGACATTTCCGACAGACTGATTCGGTGAGCTCCTCGCCCATCTGCAGCGCGATACGCCAGTCGTCGACCGTGCGTTGGGTGCGCACGTCGCCCATCAGGTGATCGCGCAGCGGTGGACACGTGAAGATGGCGCCGTCGGGACCCACTACGACGTTGCTACTGGCTTCGCTCCGCCCCCGCGGTGTGATGGAGGCATCGGCCGGCCAGTCGTCGTTGAGTACAGGCCCCATCTGTCCCACGTCGATACCAAGGGCGTTCCTTACGTGTGCCAGCCGTGCCGTGACGTCTGCCCACTGCTCCGCGGTCAAGCTGGTGAGTGCGCTCTGCTGCGCGCGGCCCAGGGCTGCTACGGGGAAAATGGTCCACACGGAGGCGCCAAGTTCAGACACCATCGCAACTATCGCCTCGAACTCGTCGACATTGTCCCGGTGCAGCACCGTGTGCACACCAGTGATGACACCACCTGCGGCGCGCAGGCTCTCGATCCTGGTCATGGTCGCGCGAAACGTCCCACGCCCACGGATGACGTCGTGGGTAGCAGTAGAGGCCCCATCTAGGCTGACGTGGATCCCGACGTTGGAATGGCGTCGTTGCACGGCGACGAGTTCAGTGATCACTGAGTTGCGGAGCAGCCCATTGGTCAACAGAGTCACCCGCGGGATACGTGCGGCGGCGGCGGCTTCGAGCAGCAACGGAGCGTCGTCACGCAGAGTCGCCTCGCCCCCGGAGATGGTCAACGCTTCAACGCCGCCCTCGGCGATGAGCTTGATGAAGTCGCCCCACTCAGCGGTGGTCAACTCGGTATCAGCAGGCGAGCTCTCCTCCGGCACTGCACAGTGGACACATTTGAGATTGCACCGTTCGGTGATCATGATCTGCGCGTTGGCGCCGAAGGCTGTCATTGGACTGCCCTGTTCAGGGCCACGAGATCCGCCTCGAGGGTGGTTGCGATGTGGTCGATTAACTTGTATAAGTCGGAGCAATAGACGCTGGGGTTCTTAAAGCCGCTACCCGCCCGGTAGCGGTGGGTGTACATTCCCCCACCGCAAACGTCCCGAAATCTACACGCGAGACACGACGGCGCCAGGGCATCGAGTCCAATCTGCCGGGCCACCACCCCGGGATGCACTAGCGCGGCATCAAGTGTCGATTCACGCAGCGTCAGACATGTGCTCGCAGCGCCCTCGTACGTCGTCTTGAGGGTGTCGACGAGCTCGATTGACCCATCCGTCTCGATGCTTATTAACGTCACCGGTCCGTGACCGACCATCTCGAACCCGCCAACGCCGCCGAGCAGAAGGTTCATTATGTCGCGAAAGATCCTCAATTTCAACGGTTGTCGAGGCTGGTGGTACCAGAGATCGAAGATCGGAATAAGCCAGTCCGAGTACGGCGTGGTGGATTCGCTTCCCTTCGCCGGCGGTGGCGTGGTCCAATTGGCGTGGGGGAAAAGCAGATCGCAGTGTTCGACGTCCAGCGCGACGATCTGCTCGTACGTAGCGACCGGATCGTTGCGGACGTCGATCGTGGTCAGAATGCCGGAGAATAGCTGCTCGTCGACGCTACGCAGGGTCTCGATCCCCTTCAGTACCGCGTCGAAGCTCGACCGGCCGTCCCGATACCGCCGGTGGCGATCGTTCGCCGCGCGATCGCCGTCCAGGCTCACTCCGACTCGAATCTCGTTGCGCTGCAACGCGTGCGCCAGATCGACGGTAATGAGCGTGGCGTTGGATTGGCACACCAGCGACATTTCGCACTGCCCGTCCAGCTTCGACCTCATCAGCTCGGCGAACCGGGTGACGTAGTCGGCTCCCGCTAGCAGGGGTTCCCCGCCGTGAAGGGACACGCCGACGCGGGTGAGCGAATGGGTTTCCGCGTGTTGGGCGATGCGCTCGCCGAGCAAGCCGATGTTCTCGAAGCTCATCAGCTTGGGTTGCGAACGCCAGCTCTGGTCGGCCGCGTGATACATGTAGCAGTAGTCGCAGTCGAGATTGCAGCGACTGGCGATCTTGACCACGAACTCCGTGAAGGGACTGGACCGCCACCCTTCAGCGAGCATCGTGGGGATGTCGAAGTGCGCCGCCGACGGCCATTCCGGCGCAGTCCTGATGGCCGCCGACGGCGTACCGAGAAACGTGTTTGTCACCAAGGGTGCGACGAGTGGCTGTTGTAGCTGTGGTGCTGCGAGCGCGAGTCCGTATCGTCTTCACGCGCCCGCCGCAGCGCTAACGCCAGCGCGGATTCGCCGGTTCTGGCGATGGAGTCCGCGGCTTCGGTCCGAGAAAGGTCGCTGAGCGATCCTCCGGTCTTGATGGACATGATCTCCTCTGAAGGTCTAATTACTGCGCTACTAGGTCAGATGACTGAACGGAAGGCAAATGGCGGGATAGCGGGTGATCCTCTCGTCGGACGGTCAAAGTGTTGCCGCGGTAGTCACGGCATCGATGGCGGGGCCCCGCCCTTGCCGCAAGAGCGGCGGGATCGTAGCGAGCGGAGCGTCAAGGCTCCACTCGGAGGGCAGTCGGGCGAGTAGCTCGGGGATGTTAATGCCAAAAAAGTTGGCTGGGGCATCGACCAACAAGTCGCGCTTCTGCGCGTCTGTCAGCCCAGAGTGTTCGCGGATGGCGACAATCGGGTCCGGCCAGGTGCCGTCGTGGTGGGGCCAGTCGGAGGCGAACAACACGCCGCCCAATCCGAGATAGTCCACCGCAGCGGCCAATTGGGGATCGTTCATATCGCCCGACATCACGCAGTTGCGCAAAAATGCATTGACGACGGGCGTCTCCCGCCGTGTTGCGACTAAAGCCATCTTGGCGAGCGTCAAGTCGAGCCGGCTGAACCAGTGAGGCACCCAACCGACATCGCCCTCGAAGAACCCGATCCGCAACCGCGGATGCCGGACGAACAGGTCCGAGTCGAGCACGTGCATTGTCGCAAGCTGATTTTGAAACGAGTAGCCCATTTGCCACTGAACGCGACCTCGCAAGTGCGGGTAAATCGACAGGCAGCGATTGTGGGGATTGACCGCGTGTACGACGAGCGGCACGCCCGCCTCGGCCAGCAGACCGTGCAGTCCATCCAGCGCCGGATCGGCCACCGAAAGATGCTGCTTGTTGAAGATGGGAGGCACCATTACCGCCTGTGCCCCGGCCGATATGGCACGCTCTGCCTCTATTACGGCAGCGGGTATATCCCCGGCCGGAATCACCGCGCCCCATTTGAGCCGCAACGGATTTGTCGAGCAGAGTTCGGCGACCCAGTCGTTGTACACGCGTGCGTAAGCGACCTGAATCCGATCCTCACGCATGTCGGATAGTCCGAGCATCATCGACGGGAAGAGCACGCTGACCGCAATGCCCTGTTCATCCATCAGTGCCAGCCGACGGTGCGGATCGCGCACCCCCTCGTCGACCTCGGTCTCGATGTCGATGTCGAGCCGGCCGCCCTCCTGCACGGCCCCCGGTGTGCTCAGCGTGCCGGTGGACCATTCGATGTTCAGCAACTCGCCGTCGTAATACAGCCGCTCGCGGCCGTCGTCGTCAAGTTCGCGTCGCCAGACCAGGTGCTGGAACTCGGCCGGCATCCGCTCGGACCAGAGATCGAAAGGCTCGACTACATGCGCATCGGCATCAATTATCGGAAGTTTTGTTGCCTTCGTGCTCATTCCGCTAACCTCACAATTTCTGACCGTGCAGCCGCCGACACGACGTCGTCACGTAGCAGTTTAAGTTCGAGGCTCCAGTTCGTAGGCCGATTGTCGGGCACCAGGATGAACTTCGTAACCCCAGCCTTGGCGTGGCCGTCAAGCACCCTACGCAGAGCATCGACGCCGACAGGGCACAGTTCGTCGGGGTCGATCCCAGGATATGCGTGGTCGAGCAAGTCGGCGATTGCCGCGGACCGGGACAGCCTGCCGTAGGGAAGAAGCAGGCCAAAGTGTTCTTTGTCAAATTCTCGGCCCATTTCGGCCGCCTGATTGACAATAAACGCGATCGAATTGCGCGTTTGAAGTGGAGTGGCGAAGCTGGCAAGCCAGCCATCAGAAAGCTTGGCGACGCGACGCAGTTCGGTCTGACTTCGTCCACCCATCCAGAGGTCCGAAATCGCGGCCGCCCCACCATCGGTGACGCAAGTGTCACTAATGTTGAAATATGGCGAGGATGCCGTGACACGGTCCCCGCGAAGTAATGCGCGGATAACGGGCAATGCGGCATCAAACCATGGACCCCTGTGGCGCCGGCCGACATTGAAAGCGGCGTGCTCGGCGTCCTCAGCTGTTCCGAGCCCAAAGATCGGCAAAAGCCGACCGTCGCATAGCTCTGCAATCGTCCACAACGTCTTCGCAAGCTCGACGGGGCTGCGCCCAGGCACGACGGTTATTGAAGTACCAAGACGGATGTTGGATGTGACGGCAGCCGCGTAGGCCAGTGCGGGAAGGGCAGCGGGTGTTGGTCCGGTCAAATGTTCAGACAACCATATTGAATCCCAACCTGTCGCTTCAGCGGAGCGCGCGAACTGAGCGAATTCCGCGCTCGAGGTCCAGGAGACTCCCAGGCCGAGCCCAAGACCCACCCTTACCTGGGTAGTAGCCGCTATCGCTGTCACTGGTCGCGACGCATGACGCGTATTCGGCGAAATCCTTCTACGGGCAAAGGTGTCGGCCGCTCGCGACGGCCGTAGGCAAACCTCGCCACAAGATTCCTCCTTTCGAGTTCAACCGGACCTCGAACCCCGCAACAAGCGAACTCGTGCCAGACCGGTCTGACACTAGAGCCCGTTGTGGTCGTTGTCTCGGCAATCCGGATACTAAGCGTTGCTGACGAGTTGAGCGACCGCCTGACATCTGTGTTCGGAGGTAGTTTCATACGTTCGAGCTACAGGCGCGCGACTCGGCATCGTTCATCTCCGCTCGTTGTTTCGAGCTAGGCGGTGCGCAGGTGCGGGAGATTTCAGCTTGCCGAACCAAGGCGTGAACCGTCGAACGTTCGGGAGCCGTGGGCCTTGCAGCATCGGGAGCTCAAAACTTCAACAGGTTTCCCGCCCCGGAGAGGCCTCGGCCTTGAAAAGGCAGCCTACCTTTGCTTATTGCGTTGCAGAAAGCGAGCCGAATCTGCATTTTCTCCGGCTTTAAAATGCGCGCCAGTTTTTGCACTGCATTCGCTTTCAATTCGCGCGCCGAACGTGGAGCTCTCTGCTAAGCACTCTTTCAGTGCACTTCCGTCGTCTCGGTCTAGTTACCGTCAACGCTGCTCTCGGAGGTGACGTCACGCGGCCCGCTCGGTCGGCGGCCTCAATTAACGCGCGTCGAAGGCCTCGACGATCTGCTGGGCGCCGAGCGCCGGGGTCAGATCCCCCGACCGGACGGCCTCCTCGGCACGCCGGCGTGCCTCGCGCACACCGGGATCGGTGTCGAGGCGGTCGGTGAGGATGTCGGTCACCATCGACCACATCCACCGGACCTGTTGCCGCCGTCGACGCTCGGCGAACTCGCCCGCGTCGGCGAGAACCTGCTTGTGCTGCATCACGGTGTCCCAGAACTCGGTCACCCCGACGTCCTCGAGCGCGCTCATCGTCAGCACCGGCGGGTGCCACAGCGCGTCGTGCGGGTAGAGCAGGTGCAGGGCGCCACGTAGTTCGCGGGCGGCCGAACGGGCGTCCCGTTCGTGCTTGCCGTCGGCCTTGTTCACCACGACGATGTCGGCGAGCTCCAGGACGCCCTTCTTGATGCCCTGCAGGGAGTCACCGGTGCGGGCAAGGGTGAGGAAACAGAAGCTGTCGACCATGTTGGCCACCGTCACCTCGGACTGCCCCACGCCCACCGTCTCCACGATGACGACGTCGTAGCCCGCCGCCTCGAGCACGACCATCGTCTCGCGGGTGGCCTTCGCGACGCCGCCGAGCGTCCCCGACGTCGGCGACGGACGGATGTAGGCGTCGGGGTGGACCGACAGACGGCCCATCCGGGTCTTGTCACCGAGGATCGACCCGCCGGTGCGCGTCGACGACGGGTCGACCGCGAGCACCGCCACCCGGTGACCCTGACCGATGAGGTGCATGCCAAGCGCCTCGATGGTCGTCGACTTGCCCACCCCGGGGACACCGGTGATACCGACGCGGTAGGAGTCGCCGGCGTGCGGGGTCAGCTCGAGCAGCATCTCCTGGGCCGCGGCCCGGTGGTCCGGACGCGTGGACTCCACCAGCGTGATCGCGCGGGCGAGACGGGCGCGGTCGCCGGCCCGGACGGCAGCGGCGAGCTCACCGGGGTCGATCGGGGGTGCGGGCATCGGCGTGTGGGCTACCCCGCCGCGGCGGACAGGTCGTGGCCCAGGGACTCCCCGAGCTTGGTGACGAGCTCGACGGCGCTGTCGGCGATGACGGTGCCGGGCGGGAAGATCGCCGTGGCACCGGCCGCGTACAGGGCGTCGAAGTCGCCGGGCGGGATGACGCCGCCGACGACGATCATGATGTCCTCGCGACCGACCGCCGCGAGGGCGTCCCGCAGGGCGGGCACCAGGGTGAGGTGACCGGCCGCGAGCGAGCTGACCCCGACCACGTGCACGTCGTTGTCGGCCGCCTGACGGGCCACCTCGTCGGGGGTCTGGAACAGCGGGCCCACGTCGACGTCGAAGCCGAGATCGGCGAACGCGGTCGCGATCACCTTCTGGCCGCGGTCGTGTCCGTCCTGGCCCATCTTGGCGATGAGCACACGGGGGCGCCGACCCTCCGCCTCGGCGAAGGCGCGGACGACGGCGGTGGCCGTGTCGATGTTGCCCACCTGGCCGGCCTCCTGTCGGTATACCCCGCTGATGGTGCGGATCTCCGCCTGGTGACGACCGTAGACCTTCTCCAACGCCTCGGAGATCTCCCCGACCGTCGCCTGTCGGCGTGCGGCCTCGATGGCCAGCGCCATGAGGTTGTCGTCGAGCGACCCGCCGCGACCGGTCTGGGCCGCCGCGCGGGACAGGTCGGCGAGCGCACGCTCCACCGCGGCGCCGTCCCGCTCGGACCGCAGCCGGGCGAGCTTCTCGAGTTGCTCGGCGGCGACCTTGCTGTTCTCGACCTTGAGGACCTCGACCTCCTGGTCGGACTCGACCTGGTATTTGTTCACGCCGATCACCGGCTGGCGGCCGGAGTCGATCCGGGCCTGCGTGCGCGCGGCGGCCTCCTCGATGCGCAGCTTCGGGATGCCCTCGTTGATCGCCTTGGCCATGCCGCCGGCCTCGGTGACCTCGGCGATGTGCGCCCTGGCCTTCTCGGCGAGCCGGTGGGTCAGCCACTCGACGTAGTAGGAGCCGCCCCAGGGGTCGATCGGACGGGTGGTGCCCGACTCCTGCTGCAGCAGCAGCTGCGTGTTGCGGGCGATGCGGGCCGAGAAGTCCGTCGGCAGCGCGAGCGCCTCGTCGAGTGCGTTGGTGTGCAGCGACTGGGTGTGGCCCTGCGTCGCGGCCATCGCCTCGACACAGGTGCGGGCGACGTTGTTGAACGGGTCCTGCGCTGTCAGCGACCACCCCGACGTCTGCGAATGCGTCCGCAGGCTCAGCGATTTCGGGTTCTGCGGGGAGAACTGAGCGACCAGCTCGCTCCAGATGAGCCGAGCGGCACGCAGTTTCGCGACCTCCATGAAGAAGTTCATCCCGATGCCCCAGAAGAACGACAACCGCGGTGCGAAGCTGTCGATGTCGAGGCCCGCGTCGAGACCGGCCCGGATGTACTCGACACCGTCGGCGAGGGTGTACGCGAGCTCGAGATCGGCTGTGGCCCCGGCCTCCTGGATGTGGTAGCCGGAGATCGAGATCGAGTTGAACCGCGGCATCCTCTGCGACGTGTAGGCGAAGATGTCGGAGATGATCCGCACCGACGGTTCGGGCGGGTAGATGTAGGTGTTGCGGACCATGAACTCCTTGAGGATGTCGTTCTGGATGGTCCCGGCGAGCTTCTCCGGCGGCACGCCCTGCTCCTCGGCGGCCACCACGTAGAGCGCGAGGATCGGCAGCACCGCGCCGTTCATGGTCATCGACACCGAGACCGACCCGAGGTCGATCCCGTCGAACAGCTGGCGCATGTCGAGGATCGAGTCGATGGCGACGCCCGCCATGCCGACGTCACCGGCGACGCGCGGGTGGTCGGAGTCGTATCCACGGTGGGTGGCGAGGTCGAACGCGACCGACAGTCCCTTCTGGCCCGCCGCCAGGTTGCGCCGGTAGAACGCGTTGGACTCCGCCGCCGTCGAGAACCCCGCGTACTGCCGGATCGTCCAGGGCTGGTTGACGTACATCGTGGGGTACGGCCCGCGCAGGAACGGCGTCGCGCCGGGCACCGTGTCGATCGGGAAGCCCTCCGCGGCCACCTCGTCGCGGTGGGCGCGCGTGAACACCGGCGGCACCTCGATGCCCTCGGGCGTGGTCCACGAGATCTGGTCGGTGGTGTAGCCGTGCGCGCTCGCGGCCGCCGCGGCGAGCGCGTCGGCGTCGCCGGGACCCGGCGGGGTCGCCGTGTCGGTGGTCTCGTCGGCGAGGGGCACGTCGGCGAAGCTGCCGATGCCGTGCTCGGTGTCGTGTGTCGTCATGCCGGGACCCCCGCGGTGTCGGCGTCCTGCGCGGTCAGCAGGTCGAGGATGTCGGTCAGCGCCGCCACGGCGTCGATGCCGAGGGACAGGAACCCGTCGGGTCGGCGATCGCCCTCGAGGTCGGCGACGGCCTTCTCGGTGCCCGCCAGGAGCACCCGGGTCACCCCGGCGGCCCGGAGCGCGGCCACGGTGTCTCCGGCCTCGGTCGCGTAGCGCTTGTCCGTCCCGCAGACCACCGCGACCGGCGATCCCGTGTCCGCGACGGCTGCGGCGAGGTCGGCACCGGGCCCGGGGTCGATGACTCCGACACCGCCGGCGCCGAGGAGGTTGGTGGTGAAGGTGGTGCGGGGGGTGTACTCGGCGAGGCTGCCGAGCGGGGCCAGCAGCACCGTGGGTCGGGACCCGGTCGCGGCGAGGTGGGCGTCGGACCGGTCGCGCAGGGTCTCGAACGGCTCGGCGTGACGGGCGACGGGACGGGCCGCCGACGGGGCGGCCGTGGGCAGGGGTTTCTCGGCCACGTCGGGGAACTCGCTCACCCCGGTGATGGCGTGCCGCCGGTGCGCGACGTCGTCGGCCCGGCGGTCACGGACCGCGGCGATGGCGGCGGCGAGCTCGCCGGAGGCGAGGGCCTCGCGGTAGCCGCCCTGTGCCTCGATGCCGGTGAACACGTCCCACGCCGCGCGTGCCGTGGCGTCGGTCAGGGACTCGACGTACCAGCTGCCGGCAGCCGGGTCGAGCACACGCCCGAGGTGGGACTCCTCCAGCAGCAGCAGTTGGGTGTTGACGGCCATGCGGTGGGCGAACGACCGGGACACCCCGAGCGCGCCGGGCGGCAGTGCCGAGTCGAACGGCGCGACGGTCACCTGGTCCGCCCCGCCGAGTCCGGCGCCGAACGCCGCGAGCGTGGTCCGCAGCATGTTCACCCACGGGTCACGCCGGGTCATCATCGCGGCCGACGTCACCGCATGGGTCGGGGCGTCGCCGTGGTCGGGTGCACCGAGCACCTCGGCGACCCGGGCCCAGACCCGGCGTGCGGCACGGAACTTGGCGATGGTCTCGAACTGCTGGTCGGTGGCGGCGAACCGGAACGCGATCGTGTCGAGGACGTCGGCGATCGACAGCCCCGCCTCGACCGCCATCCGGACATGGGTCAGTCCGGCGGCGATCGCGGCCCCGATCTCCTGCGCGTCGGAGGCGCCCGCGTCGTGGAAGACGGTGGCGTCGACGACGAGTGCGCGGATCTCCTCGGGCCGCGCGACGGCCGCCCGGGTCAGGGCGATCGCCTCGTCGTGGGTGACCGCGTCGACGCCGGCGAACTGCGCGGTGAGGGTGTCGACGCCCAGCGTGATCCGGGTGGTGCTCGCGTCGGGTGCCGGTGCGGAGCCGGATGTGGGTGCGGCCGCGCGCTCGTCGAGGAGGTCGAAGAGCGCGTGCGCGGCCGCCGTGGTGTGCGGTCCGGCGTCGAGGGTGAGCGGAGCGAGGTCGAGCAGGACGCCGTCGAGGATGCGGGTCAGGTCGCCGGGGTCGGCGGTCGGCGTCAACCACAGCGCGCTGGTGCCGGTGGTGAGTGCCTCGAGGATCGCGGCGTTCGTGTCCGCGGGATCGGCGTCGAGCGCGCCGAGACGTGTGGTGACGTGCCAGCCGCGCATGACGTCACGGGTGGCCTCACGGCCCCGGACGAAGGGGAACCCGCCCGGCAGCGGCGGT
This sequence comes from Williamsia serinedens, assembly GCF_024171725.1. Lineage (GTDB taxonomy): Bacteria > Actinomycetota > Actinomycetes > Mycobacteriales > Mycobacteriaceae > Williamsia_A > Williamsia_A serinedens. Next base: position 466,072 of record NZ_JAMTCG010000001.1, on the reverse strand, counting down.
TCGGGGAGCTCGTCGGCCCGTGTGTAGAGCGGGTCGATGACCGTGCCGTCGTAGGTGGTCGTCTGCAGGTGCGCCGCCGCGGGCCGGCTGATCTGGTCGGCCTCGGTGCGCCGCGCCTTGGCGAGCACGCCGGCGACCGCGTCGTCCCAGGCCTGGCGTGCGGCCCGCAGGTCGACGTCGGGGGCGGAGGCGTCGGATGGTGGGGGCACGGCGAACTCCCTGTCCTCGGCGACGGTCGGGCGACCGTCGTGTCCGGCTCCGGCGGGCGCGGGGGGTCGTCCGCCGGATCCGGTGCTGCACCTGTGTCTTACCGCATACCGGGGTGAGACGGCCATCACACCCGTGTGAACGCTCGGTCGGGAGCTGCCCCGGCGTCGGCGGGTAGCCTCGCCCGCGTGATCCGGGCGGCGCGCAGATGGTGGGGACCGATCGCCCTGGCGGTCGTGTTCATCGCCGCGCTGATCGTCGTCGCGGTGGTCGGACTGCCGGGCGTCGACCGCTTCCGTGCATGGTCGGACTCGCTCGGACCCTGGTTCGTGGTCGTCTTCTTCCTCGCCTATGCGGTGATCACGGTCGCCCCGATCCCCCGCACCGTGTTCACCCTCTCGTCCGGCGTCCTCTTCGGTCCGGTGACGGGTCTCGTGGTGGCGCTCGGTGCCACGATGATCGCCGCGGTCGCCTCGTTCCTGCTGGTCCGCTCGATCGGTCGGGATGTCGTCGCGCCTCGACTCACCCACCCCGCGGTGCGCGCGGTCGACGCCCGCCTGGCCCGGCGCGGGTGGCTCGCGGTCGGGTCACTGCGGTTGATCGCTCCCGCACCCTTCTCGGTCATCAACTATTGCGCCGCGCTCTCGCGGATCCGTCTGATCCCGTACACCGTCGCGACGGCGGTGGGCATCCTGCCCGGCACCGTCTCGGTGGTGGTGCTCGGCAGCGTCCTGTCGGGCAGCGCGCACCCGGCGGGTCTGGCGATCTCGATCGCCGGCGTGGTGCTGGGGGTCGTCGGTCTCGGCGTCGACTCGCTCACACCGGTGCGCGACGACGAGCACGGCGTCAAGGCTTCGGACTCGACAGCCCAGGGTCAGGTCGACGGGCTTGACACAGGCGCCGCGGTCACCGCGGACCGTCCGTGAAAGCCTGACGGCTTGAAGTCACAGAGTAAACCCGAGTAGCTTGACCGGTGTGTACGTTCTGACGGTCGACCAGCGCCGGAGCCGGCGCGACCGTGACCGCGTGCCCGAACTGGTCGAGCGTTTCGCCGACGCCCCCCTCCTCCGCGGCTTCGACCGCACCGCCGGCGACGAGGTGCAGGCGGTCGCCGACGATCCCGGCGTCGTCGTCGACGTCGTCCTCGACCTGGTGGCGCTCGGCGGGTGGAGCATCGGCGTCGGGGTGGGCGCCGTCGAACACCCCCTGCCCTCGGTCACCCGCGCCGGACGCGGTCGCGCGTTCGAGGCGGCCCGCGACGCGGTCACCCGGGCCAAACGGGCGCCGGGCAACGTGAGCGTCGCCGGGGGCGACCCGGCTCGCTCCGCCGACGCCGCGGCGGTGCTCGCCCTGCTGGCGATCGTCGTCGCGAGACGGTCCGACGAGGGCCATCAGGCGGTGGCCCGCATCCGGGCCGGGGCGTCGCAGAGCGACATCGCCGACGAACTGGGCATCAGCAAGCAGGCCGTCTCGCAGCGACTCTCCGTCGCCGAGTGGCAGGCGGAACGGGACGGCCGCGTCGCCGCGATCCATCTCGTGGCCGCGGCGGACTCGGCGGCCGGGGGTCCGCGATGACGGTCACGGTGGTGTGTCTCGCGGTGTGCGCGGCGGTCGCCGTCCTGTCGACCCTCCCGCACGGTCGCTTCCTGCGCACCGCGGCGGTGGTGGTCGCGACGGTCACGCTGGCGACGGCGGCCGTCGCCGCCGCGGTCGTCTCTCCCGCCGAGGGGTCGACGCGCGGGGTCGTGGTCACCCTCGTCGTCGTGATCGCGGCGTTCGGCGGGGTGGGGCTGGTCCCCCTGGTGTTCGACCTCGTCGAGGTCGACCACCGTGACCACCGACCGGCGGAGGAACCGGGAGCCGCGGCCACAGACGACGACACCACCGCCCTGCGTTCTCGGCCGCTGCGGGGCGGACGGGTCATCGGTGTGCTCGAACGCGTCGCGGTCGTCGGGGCCCTCGTCGCGGGATGGCCGGAGGGGATCGCGGTCGTCCTCGCCGTGAAGGGCCTCGCCCGCTACCCCGAGATCCGTGACCAGCACGCCGGCGAGCAGTTCATCATCGGCACCTTCGCCTCGGTGCTGTGGGCCGTCGCCGCCGCCGGTGTCGCCCGACTCGCCCTCACCTGAGGAGACCCCCGTGCCCCGTCACCTGCCCGCCGTCGTCGCGACGGTCGCCGCGGCGCTCGTCGCGACGGCCCCGTCGGCCGCGGCCACCCCGCACCGTCACGTCACGCTCGGCGCCCTGACCGGGATCGTCGCCGATCGCCTCGCCACCGCCGACACCGTCGCCGCCGCGAAGTGGCGGACGGGGACGCCCGTCGACGACCCCGCCCGCGAGGCGCAGGTCATCGCGGCGGCCGTCGCCGCTGGACGAACCGCAGGACTCGACCCGGCCCGGGTGATGACCGTCGTCCGCGACCAGATCGAGGTGGGCAAGGCCGTGCAGCGGACGCTCCTCGCGCTGTGGCGCACCGTGCCCGCGACCGCCCCGACGGCACCGGCCGACCTGGCCGACGTCCGACCGCGGATCACCGCACTCACCGGCGACCTCGTGTCGGGACTGGCCCGCGACGACGCCACGCTCCGGGCACCCGGGTGCCTCGCGGAGGTGGCCGCCGCGGTCGCGACCACCACGGCGACCCACCGGCTCGACCCGTTGCACGCCGTGGCGCTCGCGTCGGCGTCGAGATCACTCTGCCGCTGACCGACCCGATCAGGCCGTCGGTGCCGCGCTGTCCGACGAGTCGGAGCCGCCGCCGACCGCGGGGACGTCCGACGCGGCCCCGATGCCCGGCTTGGCCGGTCGGCTCTCCATCTCCGGGGCGACGGGCGTGCGTGCGACCGCCTCGGCCTCGGCGACGGCCTGTGCCACCTTCGGATCGGGGGCGAGGTCGAACCAGTCGTCGACCTCGGAGTCGTCACCCGACGTCGTCGTGGCCGTGTCCTGCGGCGGCTCGTAGCGGAACACGCCGTCATCGCCCTGGTTCGCGAACGAGCGCGCGAAACCCTGCAGCGCCGAACCGAAGTCGGACGGCACCACCCACACGGAATTGCCCTCGCCCGCCGCCATCTCGGGCAGCTTCTGCAGGTACTGGTAGGCCAGCAACTCCGGGGTCGGCCGGCTCGCCTTGATCGCCGCGAACACCTTCTCGATCGACTTGGCCTCGCCCTGGGCGTTCAGGTACTGCGCGGCCCGGTCACCCTGCGCCCGCAGGATCCGGGACTGGCGGTCCGCCTCGGCGGCGAGGATCGCGGCCTGCTTCGCACCCTCGGCCGCGAGGATCTGGCTCTGCTTGTTGCCCTCGGCGGTCTTGATCGACGACTCCCGCTGACCCTCGGCGGTGAGGATCATCGCGCGCTTCTCACGGTCGGCCTTCATCTGCTTCTCCATCGACTCCTGGATCGACGGCGGCGGCATGATGCTCTTCAACTCGACCCGGGCCACCCGCAGGCCCCACCGGCCGGTCGCTTCGTCCAACACCCCGCGCAGCTGCGCGTTGATGGAGTCGCGGGAGGTCAGCGTCTCCTCCAGCGTCATGCCGCCGACGACGTTGCGCAGCGTCGTGGTGGCCAACTGCTCCACACCGATGATGTAGTCGTTGATCTCGTAGACCGCCGACTGCGGCACGGTCACCTGGAAGTAGACGACCGTGTCGATCGACAGCGTCAGGTTGTCCTCGGTGATCACCGGCTGCGGCGGGAACGACACCACCTGTTCCCGCAGGTCCACGCGGGCGCGGATCCGGTCGACGAACGGCACCAGCAGCGTGAGCTGACCCGACACGGTCTTGGTGTACCGCCCCAGCCGCTCGATGACCGCGGCCTCGGCCTGCGGGATCAACGCGACCGACCGGAACAGGATGACGAACGCCAGCAGCACCACCACCGCGACGACGACGATCACTCCGACTTCCATGGCACGCTCCTACTCCCGACCGGTCGACGACCGGTCACATCAGGACTTCCAGACGACCGCGGTGGCCCCGTCGATCTGCATGACCATCACGTCCTCCCCCTCGGCGAACACGTCGCCGGAGTGCAGTGGACGGGCCGACCAGATCGACCCGTCGAGACGCACCTGACCACCGTGCGCGTCCACGGTCGTCGTCACCACGGCGGTCTTCCCCTGCAACGCCTCGGCGTTCGTCGCGAGCGTCGGCCGACGCAACAGGTGTCGCCTGGCGACCGGCCGCACACCGGCCAGCAACAACACGCTCACGGCCGCGAACACGACGGCGTCCACGACGACCGGGAGGTCGGTGAGCGCGGCGGTGCCCGAGGCGGCGATCGCCCCACCGGCCAGCATCAGCAGCACCAGTTCGCCGCTGAGCGCCTCGGCACCGACCAGGACGAGCGCCGCGATCAGCCAGATGATCGCAGCCATGCCTCCATCGTGCCAGAGACCAGACGCCCGTCCAGGTCTCGCACGCACCGCCCGTCGGACGGTGGCTCGGCGGCCGTCGTCGGCGACTGCCTACCCGGCGCCGCTCGCGACTGCCTACCCGTCGCCGCTCGCGGCGGTCACGAAATCGATGAGCTCCTCGACACTGCGCAGCACCTCCACCCGCATGTCGCGGTAGTCGGAGACGGCGCGGTTCACCCGTCGCCACCCCTCGGTCGGTGTGCCCCACCCCAACCGACGGCAGACCCCGGCCTTCCACTCCTCCGAGCGGGGTACGCGGGGCCACTCGGCGATGCCGAGCACCTCGGGCTTCACGGCCTCCCAGATGTCGACGAACGGGTGCCCGCACACCAGCACGTGCGGGCCGACCTCGCGGGTCAGCCTGCTCTCCTTGCTGCCCGCGACGAGGTGGTCGACGAGCACGCCCGCACGCCGCGACGGGCCCGGCGCGAAGTCGGCGAGGACGTCGTCGAGGTTGTCGAGGCCGTCGAGCCCCTCCACCACCACGCCCTCGGCGCGCAGGTCGTCACCCCAGATGCGTTCCACCAGTGCGGCGTCGTGGATCCCCTCGACGAAGATGCGGCTCGCGCGGGCCACCCGTGCCCGTGACGACGCCGGGGCGACCGAGCCCGACGCGGTGCGGGCCGGGGCCGCAGCCCGCGCGACCGGCCGGCGCAGGGTCACCGGTGCGCCGTCGATGAGGAACGCCGACGGACGCATCGCGAAGATGCGGGTGGCACCGCGCCGGTCCTCCAGACGCACGTGGTCGCCGTCGTAGCCCTTCTCGAAACCCACGACGGCGCCGCAGAAGCCGGTCGCGGCGTCCTCGACGACCAGGTCCCGCTCCGCGTCGACGACGGGCACCGCGGGCGCCGACCGGGCGCGGCGGGCCCCTGCGTCGAGGACGTCGAAGCCGTAGCGGTCGTCGGAGAAACCCATGACGCGACCGTAGGAGGTCGGCGCGGCGGCGCCCCGGTGCCACGCCGGACCGTGGACGGCGTCACACTCCCACCGCCGCGGACCGTCGCTATCGTGGCCGGGGTGAGCGAGATGACCGACCACGTCGCGGAAGCCGGGCTCCCGGCCGTCGCCGCGCTGGCCACCTGGGGCTCGGTGTGGCGTGCCGGCCTCTGCTCCCCGGACGACGTCGTCGACGCCCTGGCCGACGTGGCGCCCGCGCACCGCGTGGTGGCCGCCGACCCCGACGCTGCCGCCGTCGTCGACCTGACCGCCGCCGAGGTCGGCACCGGGGTGCTGTTGCGCGCCGTCCGCCGCGCCGCGCGACTGCGCGTACTGCTGCCCGCTCCCGGTGACACGCTCGGGCTCACCGGCGCGCCGCTCGGGTCTGCGCTGGACGCCGGCGCGGTGCTCGTCCTGTGGCTCGGCGACCTCTCCGACGAGGCGGTCGGGGTCTACGCCCGCACGGTGGGACCGGGCTCGGTGACGTGGACGGTGCGATCGCTGGGGAGCGTGGTGCGCCTGCCCGACCGCGATCTGGGCGAGGCCGAGCTCCTGATGAAGGAGGCCGTCCGCGACGCCACCGCGCTGCTCACGCGTGTCGGGGGGATCGAGTCGGGCGACGGGTCCGCATCGGATCTACGCATGCGTCTTGCCGCGCGGACCCGGACGGAGATGCTCGACGTGCCACCGGACGCGGGCGACCGGGTGGTGCGGGTGATCGGCCAGACCGCGCAGATCGCCGCCATCCTCCACCTCGCCGCCGCGGCACGGCCCCGCACGGGGCTGTCCTCGACAGGTCAGGGCAGCGTCGAGAGCGCCCTCGACGATCTGCACCGGACGGTCCGCACCGCGCGGATGACCGCGCTCAACGCCGTTGTCGCGGAATCGGATCGGGCACCACGCCGATAGACGCGCCGCCGCGGTCCGCGCGCTCGACCGGTCAGGACGGGCGCTGGGGCCGGACGAGGGGGCAGCAGCCCTCGACGCATCGCCGACCGTTGTCGGTGCAGCCCATCCCGGTGCTCTCCGTCGACGCGCCGGCGAGTTGGTCGCGGATCAGCTCCACGATCATCGACACGTACCGGGGGTCGGTTCCGACGGTCGCCGCACGCGCCATGGGCATGCCCAGTTCGTCGGCCTTCTCGGCGGCCTCGGTGTCGAGATCCCACACCACCTCGAGGTGGTCGGAGACGAAGCCGACCGGCGCGACGACCGCGCCGGGGGCGCCGTCGGCGTGGATCGCCTCGAGGTGGTCGACGATGTCCGGTTCGAGCCACGGGACCTGCGGCGGACCGGACCGCGACTGCCACACGACGTCGTGGTCGTCGACGCCGGCCGCGGCGGCGACCGCCGCGGAGGCCGCGGTGACCTGGCGGCTGTAGAGGTGTCCGCCCTCGGCGGGAGGCCCTGCCACCGCGTCGGCCGCCGACGGCACCGAGTGCGCGGTGAAGACGACACGTGCCGTCGACCGCACGTCCTCGGGCAACCGCTCGCGGGCGGCGCGCAGGGCGTCGGCGCCGGCCTCGATCATCTCCGGCCGGTCCCAGTAGTGCGGCAGCTTCCGCAGCGTCATCGGGTCGTCAACGGAGGCGGGACGCCGCTCGGCGAGCGCGGACAGCGCGCGCCCGATGTCCTCGTGGTACTGCGCGCACCCCGAGTAGCCACCCCACGCCGACGTCGGGAACACCAGCACCCGACGGTGGCCGGCGTCGAACATCTCCACCACGGTGTCCTCGACCATCGGGTGCCAGTTGCGGTTGCCGAAGAACACAGGCAGGTCGATCGCGTTGTCCCGCAACGCCGTCCGCAACCGGTCGATGATGTCGAGGTTGAGCCGGTTGATCGGCGACACGCCGCCGAAGTGCATGTAGTGCTCGGCGACCGACGCCAGCCGTTCGCGGGGCACACCACGACCGCGGGTCACGTTCTCCAGGAACGGCATCACGTCGTCGGGCCCGTCGGGGCCACCGAACGACAGCACCATCACCGCGTCGAACGGCGCGGTCCCCGGGTCGGTCACGAGCCGAAGCTCTCCGGGAACCAGGTGTTGTGGCTCGCGCCGCCGTCGACGTACACGATCGATCCCGTCGTCCCGGGCAGCCAGTCGGAGAGCAACGCGCACACCGACTTCGCGACGACGGTGGGGTCGTCGACGTCCCAGCCGATGGGCGACGCGCCGTCCCAGTACTCGTTGAGCATGGTGAGCTGCCTGGCGTCGTCGGTGGCGGTGCCGGCGATGGCCTTGGCGGCGAGCGTCTTGATGGGGCCGGCCGCGACCAGGTTCGAGCGGATCTTCTTGGCCTCGCCCACCTCCCGCGCGACGTAGCGGTTGACCGACTCCAGCGCCGCCTTGGCGACGCCCATCCAGTTGTAGTACGGCATGGCGGTGCGCGGGTCGAAGTCCATCCCGACGATCGACCCGCCCTCGTTCATCACCGGCAGCACGGCGCGGGCCAGGGACGCGTAGCTCCAGGCCGAGATCTCGAACGCCTTGGCCGCGTCGGGGCCGGGACCCTCCAGGAACGGCTTGGCGTCGGGACCCATCAGCGTGCGCGGTGCGAACGCGATCGAGTGCATGACGCCGTCGACGCCCTGCGGGGCGAGCTCGCGGACCTTGTCGGCCAGGGCCGCGAGGTCCTCCTCGTTCGTGATGTCGAGTCCGATCGCCGGCGGCACCTCCTTCGGGAGCCGTCGGGCGATGCGGTCGATGAGTCGCAGTCGCTCCGGGATGCCGGTGATGATGACCGTCGCCCCCTGCTCCTGCGCCATGGCCGCGGCGTGGAACGCGATGGAGGCATCGGTGATGATGCCGGTGATCAGTACGGTCTTGCCCTCGAGCAGTCCGCTCATGGCTGTCCCCTCACGTCGGTGTGGTCGCGGCGGGATGGGCTGCCGCGTCGGTCGTCTCGGTGGTCGGAAGTGTCAGTGCCCCATGCCCAGGCCGCCGTCGACCGGGATGACGGCACCGGAGACGTAGGCGGAGTCCTCGGACGCCAGCCAGCTCACGACGGCGGCGACCTCCTCGGCGCTGCCGGTCCGGCCGGCCGGGATGATCTTGGTGACCTGCTCGCGGTACTCGTCGGGCAGGGCCGCGGTCATGTCGGTGTCGATGAACCCCGGTGCGACGACGTTCGCGGTGATGGACCGGGTGCCCAGCTCCCGGGTGAGCGACCGCGCCATGCCGATGAGCCCGGCCTTGGACGAGGCGTAGTTGATCTGCCCCGGCGTGCCCATCGTCGCCACGGCCGAGCCGAGGAAGATGAAGCGGCCGAACCGCTTGCGCAGCATCGACCGACACGCCGCCTTCGCGACACGGAACGAGCCGGTGAGGTTGGCGTCGAGAACCTTCTCGAACTGCTCCTCGGACATCCGCATCAGCAGGGTGTCGTCGGTGGTGCCCGCGTTGGCGACGAGCACCTCGACGGGACCCTGGTGTTCCTCGATCTCGGCGAACGCGCGGGCGACGGCCGCGGAGTCGGTCACGTCGCACTGGACGCCGAACAGGCCCTCGGGGGCACCGGACGACCGGTGGGTCACCGCGACACGGTGGCCGTCCTCGGACAGTCGCCGGGCGATCGCGAGGCCGATGCCCCGGTTGCCGCCGGTCACGAGGACCGACCGGGAGGGTCCGCCAGAGCGGGTGGTGGCGGGGGGCTGCTGGGACGCGGTCTCTGCCATGCCGGTCAACCTATCGCCTGCGCACGGGCCCGACGACACCGCGGTCGGCGAGTGGAGCGACCTTCGCTCACGGCAACCGGCGGTTCATGGCGATCGCGCCGATCGCCGCGATGATGACCAGGATCGTGCCGGCGATGACCCACGGTCGCGAGTTGTCGCCGCGCTGCGTCTCGAAGCCGATCTGCTCCTGCAGGGTGTCGTAGACGCGGGTGAGCTCGTCCAGGGTCGACGCGGTGAAGAACTCGCCACCCGAGAGGTTCGCGATCCGTTCCAGGGAGGCGTCGTCGACGGGCACCGGGATGCGGTCGCCCTCGAGATCGACGGTGCCGGTAAGGGTCCCGAACGAGATCGTGTTGACCGGGATCTTCTCCTCCTTCGCCTTGCGGGCGGCGGTGAAGGCCCCGCGCGGGTCGTCGGGGTCGTCGGGGACGGTCTCCTTGCCGTCGGACTCGAGCACGATCCGCGCCGGCGGGGCGCCCTTGTCGCCGCCGAGCACGGCGTTGAGCGTCTTGATCTGCTCGATCGCGGCGAAGATGCCCTCGCCGGTGGCCGTCTTGTCGGCGAGTTGCAGCTTGTCGACGGCGGCCTTGGTGGCGTCGTGGTCGGGCGTGGGCGACACGAGCGTCGCCGCGGTCCCGGCGAACGAGATCAGTCCGAGGTTGATGCCGTCGGTGAGGTCGTCGGCGAACTTCTTCGCGGCCTGCTGGGCGGCCTGGATGCGGGACGGCGCGACGTCGGTGGAGTTCATCGACCGCGACACGTCGATCACGAGGATCACGGTGGCCTTGTTGCGGGGAACCCGTCGGTCGGCCTGCGGGCCGGCCAACGCGACGGTCAGCAGGATCAACCCGACCAGCATCAGCGCGATCGGCACGTGGACGAACCGGTTGCGCTGCGGCGGGACCACCGTGTCGAGCAGTTCGAGGTTCGCGAACGTCACCGCCCGGGCGTGCCGACGCCGCTGCATGTAGACGTACCCCGCGGCGAGAGCCGCGACGGCGAGCAGCAACAACAGCCACCACGGGGTGGCGAGATCGATCATCGTGCGGCCCCGGCCACGGCGCCGGCGTGGAGCCCGCGACGTCGGCGGGCGACGAACCGCACGACGTCGGCGATCCAGTCGCGGTCGGTACGCAGGCTCATCGTGGGTGCACCGCACGTGCGCAGCACCCGATGCACGTCGGCCTGATGCGCGGCCGCGGCGCGCGCGTAGTCGGTGCGGACCTTCTCGGTGACGGTCAGCTCCCGCACCTGCCCGCTCTCGGCGTCACGCAGGATGATCTCGCCCACGGCGGGCAGCTCGAGGTCCCGGGGGTCGAGCACCTCGACGCCGAGGACCTCGTGATGGCCGGCGACGGCCCGCAACGGACGGTCCCAGTCGATCGGGCCGAGGAAGTCGCTGACGACGACCGCGAGGCCGCGGCGACGCTGCGGCCGCCGCAGCGCGTCGACGGCCCCCGCGAGGTCGCCGCGCACACCCTCGGAGCTGCGACGGGTGGACGCGATGGTCGCCAGCAGCGACATCGCGTGCGGTCGGCCCGACCGTGCGGGCACCCGCACGATGTGGTCGCCGGTCGCGACGATCGCACCGATCCGGTTGCCGCCGCCCAGCGTCAGGTGCACGATCGCCGAGCACGCGGCGACGGCGAGGTCGCGCTTGGTCCCGCCGGTGGTGCCGAAGTCGAGGCTGGCGGACATGTCGACCACCAGCCACGTCTCGAGCTCGCGGTCGGCGACCATCTGGCGCACGTGCGGGTGCGTGGTGCGGGCCGTGACCGACCAGTCCATGCGTCGGACGTCGTCACCGGGCTGATAGGGACGCGCCTCGCCCGGCTCGGACCCCGGTCCCGGGATGAGCCCCAGATGGTCCCCCTGCAGCACGCCGTCGAGCTTGCGGCGGACGGTGAGCTCGAGGGTCTTGAGCGCCGCGGTCAGGGTCGGGTCGTCGAGGGATCCGCCGCCGAACGACGGAAGGCGGTCAGCCTCGGCCATCGGCGACCGGGGCGGGTGGTGGGCTCGGGACGGCCGGAGGCGTGTTCTGCGGATACGGCTGCGGCGGCGCGCCGTACGGGACCGCGGGGCCGGGCACGGCCGGACGCTGTTGCCCGTTCTGGCTGGGCGGCGGGCCGCCCACGGGCTGCGACGCGACCTGCGGGAGCCCGACGGTCTGCAGGATGCGCGTGATGACACGGTCCGCGTCGACCTCGTCGGCCAGCGCGTCGTAGCTGAGCACGAGCCGGTGGCGCAGCACGTCCGGGATGATCTCGACCACGTCGGTGGGGATCACGTAGTCGCGACCGCGCACGAGGGCCAGGGCGCGGGCCGCGGCGACGATGCCGAGGGTCGCGCGCGGCGACGCACCGTAGGCGAGCCACCCCGCGACGTCGGTGAGCCCGACCGTCTCCGGACGCCGGGTCGCGGTGATGACCCGCACGACGTAGTCGACGAGAGCGTGGTGGACGAACACGGTCGACGCGAGGTCCTGCAGTCGGACCGTCGCGGCGGGGTCGAGCACCTGGTGTGCCTGCGGCGGGCGGGTGCCCATCCGGTAGACGATCTCTCGCTCCTCCTCCACCGACGGGTAGTCGACGAGCACCTTGAACAGGAAGCGGTCGCGCTGGGCCTCGGGCAGCGGGTAGACGCCCTCGTTCTCGATGGGGTTCTGCGTCGCCATGACCAGGAACGGGTCGGGCATGGGGAAGGTCTCGCCGCCGATGGACAGGTGCCGCTCGGCCATCACCTCGAGCAGCGCCGACTGCACCTTGGCGGGCGCGCGGTTGATCTCGTCGGCGAGCAGGAAGTTCGCGACCACCGGACCGAGCTCGGTGTCGAAGGACTCCCGACCCTGGCGGTAGATGCGCGTGCCGATGAGGTCGGTCGGCACCAGGTCGGGGGTGAACTGCACGCGCGAGAACGACCCGCCGATCACGCGGGCGAAGGTCTCGACCGCGAGCGTCTTGGCGACACCGGGGACACCTTCGAGGAGGATGTGACCCCGGGCGAGCAGCCCGACGAGGATGCGCTCGACGAGGGCGTCCTGCCCGACGATCACGCGCTTCACCTCGAACATGGCCCGTTCGAGGAGCTTCACGTCGGCGTCGGTGAGACCCCCGTCCTGTTCCGTCCGGGTCCCGCCACCGTCGTGCGTCTGGGTCACGCGCTCTCCTCCACCGGTCGTCGCGCCTGCTGGCCTCCACGGTGCGGGGACCCCCGCACGCCTGTCGCCCCCGAGGGTAGCGGTCTCGTCGCCACCCGCCCGGGCGCCGCGGGCGCGGCGTCGGCGACTATCCGGTGAGACGGACGACGTACGGCATCGCGCCGCTGGTCCGCAGGGGCGAGATCTTCACCACGGAGCCCGATTCCGGCGCCTCGACCATCTGGTTGTTCCCCAGGTAGAGCGCGACGTGCTGGCTGGCGTTGGGGCCGTAGAAGATCATGTCGCCCCGCTGCATCTGCGAGAGCGGCACATGCGGACCCGACGTGTACTGGTAACCGGTGTAGTGCGGCAGCGAGATGCCGATGCCGGCGAACGCGTACATCATCAGACCCGAGCAGTCGAAGCCGACCTTGTTGTAGTCGCCGTAGCTGTCGGCGACGCCACCGTCGCGGATGCCCTTCGTGGGTCCGTTGGCGTTGCCGCCGCCCCAGGAGTACGGGACACCGAGCTGCGACAGCGCGCGGTTCACGACGATCTCGACCGCGGCCGAGCCGGTGACACCGGGCGTGACGGAGGTGGCGCCGCCGCCACCGCTCCCGCCGGAGGACGTACCCGATCCACCATCGGTGCCGTCGATGTCGGTGTGGTTGCCGGTGATCGAGGCGATCACCTGGGCGACGACCTGCTGCGCGGCGTCGACGGCGAGCTTGGCCGCGGCCTGGGCCGCGATCTGGAACGCCGACTGCGCTGCGGTGACGATCGCGTCCCGCAGGGGGTCGATGGGCGACGCGGCGTCCACCCGGCCGGGGATGACCGCGGCCACCCCGCCCGGGGACGGAGCCGGCGCCGCCGCGGGCGTGCTGCCTGGAGCACCGCCCGGGACGGTGACGGGAGCGGCGGCCGGGACCCGTCCACGCAGCGCGTCGAGTTGCTGCTGGGCCGCATCCCGGGCGGCGCTGAGCTGCGCCTTCGTCGCGGACTCCGTCTTGGCTGCGGCGACGGTCTGCGCGATGGCGTCGACCGCGTCCTGCTTGCGCTGGGCTGCCTGCTCGGCCGCGCGTGCCGCCGACTTGCGGGTGGCCGTCGCGGTGGCGAGCTTGTTCGCCTTCTCGTTGCGCGAGACCTTCAGCTGCTGGATGGTCGCCTGCTGGTCCTTCGTCAGCTGGGCGATGACGCCGGCGCGGTCGAGCACGGCGGCCGGGTCGCCGGAGGTGAACACGGTCGCCAGCGACGCCTGGTTGCTGCCCTGGCGGTACAGGTCCCGGACGAAGTCGTCGAAGTTCTTCTGCGCCGTCGCGATCTGGGCGTCGGCCTTCTTCAGCGCGTCGGACGACCCGTTGACCGCCAGCACCGACAGCCGCTCCTGGTCGCGCGACGTCTGCAGGTCGACGAGGGCACGGTTCGCGGCCTCCCGCTTGATCGCGAGAGAGGCGTCGATGTCGGCCAGACGCTGGTCGACGTCGGCGATCTGGTTGATCAGCCCCGCGATGCCCGACGGCCCGCGGGGTGCGGGTCCGGCCGGGTCGGCCGCCACGGCGCCCGCTCCGACACCGAGCAGACCGACGGCGACGAGGAGGGTCACGGTCGCGGCGGTGAGAACGCGCAGACCACGCGCCGCCGACCGCACGAGGTGTCCGTCTCCGGGGTCCGTCGGGTGGATGGTGCCGTGGTCGACGGCGGGATGGCGGCGCGGGTCGGCGGGATGAAACGACTCCCGACGACCGCATGCGGAACGTCGCCTCACAGATGACTCCCTCGCAGAACGGACATGCGATCGGCGGGTGGCGACACCACGGCTCCGCCGAACGTCGACCCACCCCCGAAGTGCGCCACGGGAGGTGTCAACTTCCCCATCAACACCACCAATGACACGAGGAACAGTACGTCACAATCGCCACCAGTGAAACACGAGTAACAAATTACAAGTGCGTGATTACCTGCGGAAATGCTGCCCGAGGGCTCGTTCCGGGGGCTGATCAGCGGAACGACATCGGCGTCATTTGATCCACGATCGCAAAGGTTGGATGCGCCACCGAGACGGAGGCGTGCACCACGGGCCGATCAGGCCGTCGGCGGGGTGTCCCGATCCTCGGTTCCCACGCCGCCCGACACGGCGGCGGACGCCTCCGACGACGTCGCGCCGGACGGGGCGGCGGCGCGGCGACGCCGCACCTGCAGCACGCGGGCGACCACGGCACCGACCGCGACCACGGCCACGAGGACGAGCGTCACGACGGTCCACGGGATCTGCGTCTGCTCGGTCATCCGGTCGAGCATCTGCTGGGCGCCGGTCGCCGGCTGCGACACCGTGAGGTTGTCCTGCGCCTGCTCCAGCTGCACCCGGCTGAAGTCGTCCGACGCGGTGCCGACGGTGTCCGGCCCGAACACGACGACGGTCCCGCCGGTCTGCTTCTGCAACGCGGTCGCGATGTCGCGGTAGTAGGTGAAGTTGGGCTGCGCCTGCTCGAGCACGACGAAGTTCATGTCGTGGCCCTTGGCCTTCGCCTCGGCCACCACGCGTTCCAGGCCCGCCACGTCGCCACTCGGGGCGGACACGTGATCCCCGGCGAGATCCTTCGCGATCGACCCCAGGTCGACGTCCTCGGGGATCACGGTGAACGCCGGCGCCGAGTGCAGGATCCCGCGGACGTCCGCGGGGTCCGTGCCGGCGATCTGCATGCCGACGGTCATGACCGGTGGCTCCTCTGGCGTCGGGATGCGGGCCGGTGCAGGCCCGGGGTGACGGATGCACAGTACGACAGCGCGGCGTCCCCGCGATGTTCACCCGCCGGGAGACGCCATTCACCCAATGGCCCCAACCAGTACGCGCGTACTGCTAGACTGTGGGCACGTTCGCACCCCGCCGGCCCGCGGGGCGCAGGACACATCAGCGCCGGCGCAGCCCCGCCGGCGACGAGAGTCGGCGGATCACCGACGTCGACGAACCGAGGAGTGGAGTGTTGCGTGAGCTCGTCAATTGATTCGTTCGGAGCCAAGGGGACCCTGCAGGTCGGCGACAACTCGTACGAGATCTACCGCCTGAGCGCCGTGGAGGGCGTCGACCGCCTCCCCTACGCGCTGAAGGTGCTCGCCGAGAACCTGCTGCGCACCGAGGACGGCGCGAACATCACCAAGGACCACATCCAGGCGATCGCCGGGTGGGACCCCGAGGCCGATCCCAGCATCGAGATCCAGTTCACCCCGGCCCGCGTGATCATGCAGGACTTCACCGGCGTGCCCTGCATCGTCGACCTCGCGACCATGCGTGAAGCGGTCAAGGAACTCGGCGGCGATCCCGACAAGGTGAACCCGCTCGCCCCCGCCGAGATGGTCATCGACCACTCGGTCATCATCGAGGCCTTCGGCAACGCGCAGGCGTTCGAGCGCAACGTCGAGATCGAGTACCAGCGCAACGAGGAGCGCTACCAGTTCCTCCGCTGGGGCCAGGGAGCGTTCGACGACTTCAAGGTCGTCCCCCCGGGCACCGGCATCGTGCACCAGGTCAACATCGAGCACCTCGCGCGCTCGGTCATGGTCCGCGACGGCGTGGCCTACCCGGACACCTGCGTCGGCACCGACTCGCACACCACGATGGAGAACGGGCTGGGCGTCCTGGGCTGGGGCGTCGGCGGCATCGAGGCCGAGGCCGCAATGCTCGGGCAGCCGATCTCGATGCTCATCCCCCGCGTCGTCGGCTTCAAGCTCTCCGGTGAGACCAAGCCCGGCGTGACCGCCACCGACGTCGTCCTCACGATCACCGAGATGCTCCGCAAGCACGGTGTCGTCGGCAAGTTCGTCGAGTTCTACGGCAAGGGTGTGGCCGCGGTGCCGCTGGCCAACCGCGCCACCATCGGCAACATGAGCCCCGAGTTCGGCTCGACCTGCGCGATGTTCCCCATCGACGAGGAGACCATCAGCTACCTGAAGCTGACCGGCCGCAGCCAGGAGACGCTCGACCTCGTCGAGGCGTACGCCAAGGAACAGGGCATGTGGCACGACGGCGAGAAGGAGCCGGTGTACTCCGAGTACCTCGAGCTCGACCTCGCCGACGTCGTCCCGTCCATCGCGGGCCCGAAGCGCCCGCAGGACCGCATCGAGCTGTGGGACGCGAAGAACGCCTTCCGCAAGGACATCCACAACTACGTCGAGAACGGCAACGCCCCCGAGCACACCAAGCTCGACGAGGCCGTCGAGGACACGTTCCCCGCGTCCGACCCGGCTGCGCTGTCCTTCGCCGACGACGACGCCGAGCCGCTGCACTCCGCGGCCCGCAACGCCGAGGGTCGCCCGTCGAACCCCGTCACCGTCGACTCGCCGGAGCGCGGGAAGATGATCCTCGACCACGGCATCGTCACGATCGCGTCGATCACGAGCTGCACCAACACCTCGAACCCCTCGGTCATGCTCGGCGCCGCGCTGCTCGCGCGCAACGCCGTCGAGAAGGGTCTGACCAGCAAGCCGTGGGTGAAGACCTCGATGGCCCCGGGGTCGCAGGTCGTCACCGGCTACTACGAGAAGGCCGGCCTGTGGCCGTACCTGGAGAAGCTCGGCTTCTACCTCGTCGGCTACGGCTGCACGACGTGCATCGGCAACTCGGGCCCGCTGCCCGAGGAGATCTCGAAGGCGATCAACGACAACGACCTCACCGCCACCGCGGTGCTGTCGGGCAACCGCAACTTCGAGGGCCGCATCAACCAGGACGTCAAGATGAACTACCTGGCGTCGCCGCCGCTGGTCATCGCCTACGCCCTGGCCGGGACCATGGACTTCGACTTCGAGTCCGACCCGCTGGGACAGGACACCGACGGCAACGACGTCTTCCTCAAGGACATCTGGCCCTCGGGTGAGGAGATCCAGAAGACGATCGCCGAGTCGATCTCGCCGGAGCAGTACGCGGCCGACTACGCCGACGTCTTCAAGGGCGACGAGCGCTGGCGCAACCTGCCCACCCCGGACGGCAAGACGTTCGAGTGGGACGAGAAGTCGACCTACGTGCGCAAGCCCCCGTACTTCGAGGGCATGGAGCGGGAGCCGGCACCGGTCACCGACATCACCGGTGCACGCGTGCTCGCGAAGCTGGGCGACTCGGTCACCACCGACCACATCTCCCCCGCCTCGACGATCAAGCCGGGCACCCCGGCGGCGCAGTACCTCGACGAGAACGGTGTGGCCCGCAAGGACTACAACTCGCTGGGTGCCCGTCGCGGCAACCACGAGGTGATGATCCGCTCGACGTTCGGCAACATCCGCCTGCAGAACCAGCTGCTGGACGGGGTCTCGGGTGGCTACACCCGCGACTTCACCCAGGACGGTGGACCGCAGTCGTTCATCTACGACGCAGCGCAGAACTACGCCGCGCAGAACACCCCGCTCGTGGTGCTCGGCGGCAAGGAGTACGGCACCGGGTCGTCGCGTGACTGGGCGGCCAAGGGCACCAGCCTGCTGGGTGTGCGTGCGGTCATCACCGAGAGCTTCGAGCGCATCCACCGCTCGAACCTCATCGGCATGGGCGTCATCCCGCTGCAGTTCCCCGAGGGCGAGTCGCACAAGTCGCTGGGCCTCGACGGCACGGAGACGTTCGACATCACCGGCATCGAGGAGCTGAACAGCGGCACCACCCCGGAGACGGTGCACGTCGTCGCCACCAAGGAAGACGGCAACAAGGTCGAGTTCGACGCGAAGGTCCGCATCGACACGCCCGGCGAGGCCGACTACTACCGCAACGGCGGCATCCTGCAGTACGTGCTGCGCAACATGATCGGCAGCTGAGGCACGCCGTTCCCATGAGTCCGTGCGCCCCGGTTCTCCCCCGAGAGCCGGGGCGCACGACCATCACCACCGTGATCGCCGCAGGAAAGGGGGTGACGCCGTGCCACGGGTGAGCGAGGACCATCTCGCCGCGCGTCGTCGCGAGATCCTCGACGGCTCCCGGCGCTGCTTCGCCGAGCACGGCTACGACGGCGCGACCGTCCGTCGTCTGGAGGAGGCCACCGGTCTGTCGCGGGGTGCGATCTTCCACCATTTCCGCGACAAGGAGGCGCTGTTCCTGGCGCTCGCGCACGAGGACGCCGAACGCATGGCCGACGTCGCCGCCGAGCAGGGGCTCGTGCAGGTCATGCGCGACATGCTCGACCACCCCGAGGACTTCGACTGGCTCGGCACGCGGCTGGAGATCGCGCGGAAGCTGCGCAGCGACCCCGAGTTCCGGTCGGAGTTCCTGGCCCGGTCGATCGACCTCGAGGCCGCGACCCTCGCACGGCTCGAACGCCAACGCAGTGCCGGTCGTCTGCGCGACGACCTGCCCACCGAGGTGATCGTGGCCTACCTCGACCTCATCCTCGACGGGCTGATCACCCGATTGGCCTCGGGTCACCGCGGCTCGGATCTGCACGCCGTCCTCGACCTCGTGGAGGAGTCGGTCCGCCGGTCGCGGACCGAGTGACGGGAACCCAAAGCGACACTTTCGCGGTTTTGTTCCATCGCGGCCATAGGTGTGGTTATCCTGTCGCCATGTTCCCAGGAGTGTTCGCGGCGACGACGCCCGACAAGCCCGCAGCCATCCTCCCGGCGACGGGTGAGCAGATCACCTACGCCGAGCTCGACGAGCGCTCGATCCGGCTGGCGAACCACCTCCGGGAACTGGGGTTACAGCGCGGCGACTGCATCGCGCTGGTCTCCACCAACGACCTCCGCGTGTTCGAGGTCTACTGGGCCGCCCTGCGGTCCGGGCTCTACATCACGCCGGTGAACCATCACCTGACCGCCGCCGAGACGAACTTCATCCTCGGCGACTGCGGTGCGCGTGTCCTGTTCGCCTCCGCGGCGTCGGCCGACGCCGTCGCCGACGCCGCGGAGGTCACCACCCTCGAACACCGGATCGCCTGGGGTGGGATCGACGGTTTCGAGTCCTACGACGAGGTGCTGGCAGCGGCCTCGCCGGAGAAGCCGGCGAGTCAGCCCCGCGGCCACGACATGCTCTACTCGTCGGGTACGACGGGGCGACCCAAGGGCATCCAGCCGCCGCTGCCGGATGGCGAGGTCGACGAGGTCCCCGACATCTACACGGTGATCTTCTCCGGGATGTACGGGTTCGACGCCGCAACCGTCTACCTCTCCCCCGCCCCGCTGTATCACGCTGCGCCGCTGCGCTATTGCGGGATGACGCAGTCGGTGGGCGGCACGGTGATCGTGATGGACCGCTTCGAACCCGAGGAGGCACTGCGCCTCATCGAGACCTACCACGTCACCCACAGCCAGTGGGTGCCGACCATGTTCGTGCGGATGCTGAAGCTGCCCAAGGAGGTCCGCGACCGCTACGACGTCTCGTCGATGAAGGCCGCGATCCACGCCGCCGCCCCGTGTCCCGTGCACGTCAAGCGGGCGATGATCGACTGGTGGGGCCCGGTGATCTACGAGTACTACTCGTCGACCGAGGCGATCGGCGGCACGTTCATCGACTCGGCGGAGGCGCTGGCGCACCCGGGTTCGGTGGGCAAGCCGCTCCTCGGGGTGATCCATGTCTGCGACGACACCGGTGCGGAACTACCCGTCGGCGAGACCGGGACGGTGTACTTCGAGCGCGAGGCGAAGACCTTCGAGTACCACAACGACCCCGAGAAGACCCGCGCCGCAGAGCATCCCGATCACGAGCTGTGGGCGACCACCGGCGACATCGGCCACGTCGACGCCGACGGCTACCTCTACCTGACCGACCGCAAGGCGTTCATGATCATCTCCGGCGGCGTGAACATCTACCCGCAGGAGGCCGAGAACGTGCTCATCGGCCACCCCGCCGTGTTCGACGTCGCGGTGATCGGCGTCCCGAACGACGAGTTCGGCGAGGAGGTGAAGGCCTGCGTCCAGCTCGAGGAGGGGCACACGGGCTCACCGGAACTCGCCGCTGAGCTCGACGCGTTCGTCCGCGGGCAGCTCGCCGCCTACAAGGTGCCGCGCAGCTACGACTTCGTCGACGAACTGCCCCGCACGGCGACCGGCAAGCTGGTGAAGGGAAAGCTCAGGGCCGCCTACGTCTGATGCGAGCTACGCGAGCTCGATGAGCTCCTGGTACTCGGCGGACCAGTGGTCCTCGGTGCCGTCGGGCAGGAGGATGACCCGTTCGGGCTCGAGTGCCGCCGCCGCACCCGGGTCGTGGGTGACCAGGACGACGGCCCCGGCGTAGGTCCGCAGCGCGTCGAGCACCTGTTCGCGGGAGATCGGGTCGAGGTTGTTCGTCGGCTCGTCGAGCAGCAGGACGTTCGCCGCCGACGACACCAGGCCCGCCAGCGCGAGACGCGTCTTCTCGCCGCCCGACAGCGTCCCCGCCGGCTGCTCGAGCTGCGGACCGCTGAACATGAACGCGCCCAACAACCCTCGCAGGTCCTGCTCGCCCGCGTCCGGCGCGGCGTGGCGGATGTTCTCCCACACCGACGCCATGTCGTCGATGGTGTCGTGCTCCTGGGCGAAGTACCCGAGCTTGAGGCCGTAGCCGGGTTCGATGGTGCCGAGGTCCGGCTTCTCGACGCCGGCGAGCAGTTTCAGGAGCGTCGTCTTGCCGGCACCGTTGAGCCCGAGCACGACGACGCGGCTGCCGCGGTCGATGGCGAGGTCGACGCCGGTGAAGATCTCCAGCGACCCGTAGTTCTTCGTGAGCTCCCTGGCCATGAGCGGCGTCTTGCCGCACGCGGTCGGTTCCGGGAACCGGATCTTCGCGGTCCGGTCGGCCACGCGCTCCTCGTCGAGGGCGTCGATCATCTTGTCCGCCCGCTTCAGCATCTGCTGTGCCGCAGCGGCCTTGGTGGCCTTCGCGCCCAGTTTCGCGGCCTGCGTCCGCAGCGCCGACGCCTTCTTCTCCGCGTTCGCACGCTCACGCTTGCGTCGCTGTTCGTCGGTCGCGCGCGCGTCGAGGTACTTGGCCCAGCCCATGTTGTAGACGTCGGCCTCGCCCCGGACGGCGTCGAGGAACCACACCTTGTTCACCACGTCGGCGAGGAGGTCGACGTCGTGGCTGATGACGACGAGACCACCGTCGTGGTTCTGCAGGAAGGTGCGCAGCCAGGAGATCGAGTCGGCGTCGAGGTGGTTCGTCGGCTCGTCCAGGAGCAGCGTCGTGTTCGACTTCCCCCCGCCGGTCGACGCGGCGAAGAGGATGCGTGCCAGCTCGATGCGGCGTCGTTGGCCACCCGAGAGCGTCGACAGCGGCTGGCCGAGGACACGATCGGGCAGGGCGAGGCTGTGGCAGATGCGCGCGGCGTCGGACTCGGCCTCGTAACCCCCAAGCGCGGAGAAGCGTTCCTCCAGGCGTCCGTACCTCGCGACCGCCTTGTCGCGGGTGGCGTCGTCGGCGGCCTCGGCCATCAGCGCCTGCTGCTTCTCCATGTCCCGGACCATCGCGTCGAGCCCGCGCGCGGAGAGCACCCTGTCCTTCGCCAGGACGCCCAGGTCGCCCTCCTTGGGGTCCTGCGGGAGGTAGCCGACGTCCCCGCTGCGTGCGACGCTGCCGGCGTAGGGCTCGCCCTCGCCGGCGAGGATCCGCATGGTGGTGGTCTTGCCGGCACCGTTGCGGCCGACGAGGCCGATCCGGTCACCGGGCTGGATGCGCAGCGCAGGGCCGGGCGCCGAGAGCAGGGTCCGCACCCCTGCCCGCACCTCGAGGTCCGTTGCCGTGATCACGACGGTCCAGTCTACGGACGGGTGCAAACCGGTACCGCCGGCCGCGGCGGGGCTGACCTGGCAGGACTCCCGTCGGCGTCGGCTAGCGTCGTGGGTGTGACCGATGTGACACAGCCCCTGTCCGGACGGACCGCACTCGTGACCGGCGGCAGCCGCGGGATCGGTCTCGGCACCGCATCCGTGCTGGCCGCGCGGGGTGCCACGGTGACCGTCACGGGCCGCAAACCCGACGCCCTCGCCGCGGCGGAGGCGACCATCCGCGAGGCGGCTCCGGACGCCGACGTGCGGACCATCGTCGCCAACACCGGCTCCGCCGACGATCGGCGCGCCGCGGTGGAGCTCGCTGCCCGCGACCGGGGAACGGTCGACATCCTCGTGAACAACACCGGGATCAACCCGGTGTACGGCCCGCTGATGGACGCCGACCTCGACGCCGTCCGCAAGATCTTCGACGTCAACGTCGTCGCCGCCCTCGGCTATCTGCAGGAGTGCCACCGTGCGGGGATGGGTCGCACAGGTGGCGCCGTCGTCAACATCGCCAGCACCGCGGGTCTGCGGTCGACGCGGGTCATCGCGGCCTACGGTGCGTCGAAGGCGGCGCTGATCCGGCTGACCGCGGAACTCGCTGCCGAACTCGGTCCCGGCATCCGCGTCAACGCGATCGCCCCGAACATCGTCAAGACACAGTTCGCCGAGGCGCTCTACAGCGCCGACGAGGAGGGTGTCGCGTCCCGCTTCCCGCTGAAGCGACTCGGCACACCCGCCGACGTCGCCGAGCTCGTCGCGTTCCTCGTCGACGACGAGCGGTCGGGATGGATCAGCGGCGAGACCATCACCCTCGACGGCGGGCTGCTGGCCGGTGGCTGATCGCCCGACGGCGCTGCACCGGCTCGTCGTCGTCGGCGCCGGGCCCGCGGGCCGCGCGGTCGCGCACCGGGCGTCGCTCGCCGGGATCGACGTCGCGATCGTCGACCCCCGCCCGGCCGGGCCGTGGTCGGCGACGTACGCGGCGTGGGAGGACGAACTGCCCCTGTGGTTGCCCCCGGAGGCGATCGCGACACGCCACCGGTCCGTCACGGTGTACACGGGTCGGCGCCATCGCATCGACCGGCCCTACGTCGTGCTGGACACCGTTGCTCTGCGGCTCGCGCTCGACGGCGAGGTCACCGAGTACGGCGCGATGGTCACCGACGTCGCATCCCGCGCGGTGCGGCTCGCCGACGGGCGCGTACTCGCCGCGGATGTCGTCGTCGACGCCCGCGGCAGCCAGGACACCCCCGGTCCGGCACAGACCGCGTCGGGGATCTTCGTCGACTTCGCGACGGCGGCACCCCTTCTCGGCGACGACGAGGCCGTGCTCATGGACTGGCGCGATCCCGACGGCCGCGCCCTGGACACCCCGGGTGTCGACGGGCGGGGACGCGTACTGCCCGCGACCTTCCTCTACGCGATCCCCGTGGCCGAGGACACCGTCCTGCTGGAGGAGACGTGTCTGGCCGCGGATCCGCCCGTCCCGGTCGCCGAACTACGCGGCCGACTGCTGCGGCGGCTGGCCCGCGCGGGCCTCGACGGTGACGTGGCGACCGAGGCGCCGCGCGAGTCGGTGCGGTTCGCGCTCGACGGCGGCGGCGAACGCCCCTGGCACGCCGACCCGGTGCGCTTCGGCGCGGCGGGCGGTCTGATGCACCCGGCCACCGGGTACAGCGTCGCGGTCTCGCTCGCCCTCGCCGACGTGGTGGTGCGGGCCGTGGCCGACGGGACCGACGTCGTCGACGCCCTGTGGCCGTCGTCGGCGCGGACGGTGCACGCGTTGCGGCGTCGCGGGCTGAACACGATGCTGTGTATGGACGCCGCGGCCACCATCGGCTTCTTCGACGGGTTCTTCCTGCTCGATCCGGCCCGTCGCGACGCCTATCTCAGCGGCCGCGACGACCTCGGCGCGGTGGCCGGTGCGATGGCCGCCCTCATGCCGATCGTCGGCCCCGCGGCGGCGGTCCGGATCGCCCGCGGTGCGATGCGGCGCCCGGCCTGGCGGTCCACCCGGACCCGGTGACGACGCGGATCAGGCGTCGTCGGCGGTCAATTCCTCGAGGAGGTCGAGAAGGGTGCGCTGTTGTGCGTCCGTGAGCCGCTCCATCGCGGCGGGCGGACGACTCAGGATCTGCTCGACGGTGGTGAGGGCGCGGCGCCCCGTGTCGGTGAGGGCCACCAGTTTCCGCCGCCGGTCGTCGGGGTGCGGTCGGCGTTCCACCAGGCCGTGTGACTCGAGCTTGTCGACGATGACGGTTGCGTAGGGCGCGTCCACCCCGATCTCGACGGCGATGTCGCGCAGCGAGAGCGGCCCGTCGCCCAGGCGGGTCAGGACCTTCCCGCGTCCGCCGCCGAGCGAGAACCCGAGCGCCTCGGCCAGTTCCGCGCGTCGGCCCTGCGCCTCGACGAACGCGTACAGCGACGTCCACGCCCGGGTCGCCGGATCGCCGCTCACCACGGGACCGTCCTGCCCTGGTAGTCGACGTAGTGCAGACCGGGACGGTCGACGAGGGAGTCCAGGGTCGCGACGACCCCCGGGACGCTGTCCTCGATGGTCAGCCGCGCGCCGGGGCCGCCCAGCCCCGTCCGGACCCATCCGGGCGCCATCAGCACGACCGGTCCGCGGTCCTCGCCGCGGCGGGCCACGTAGCTGCGGACGAAGGTGTTCAGTGCCGCCTTGCTGCCGCGGTAGACCTCGTGGCCGCCGCGGGTGTTGTTGGCGACACTCCCCTGCCCGGACGACATGACGCCGATCATCCCGCCGGGCACGACGAGATCCTCGAGAGCGTCGATGACGCGCAACGGACTCAGCGCGTTGGTCACCATCAGGCGCACGAACTCGTCGGTGGAGATCTCCGGCACCGTGGCGTCGGCCTCGTCGGTGACACCGGCGTTGACGAACAGCAGACCGAAGGACCGCCCGTCGAGTCGACGGCGCAGTGCCGCGATCTGGTCGACGTCGGTGACGTCGACGTGCTCGACCTCGACGGATCCGGGATCCGTCGCCGCGATGTCGTCGAGCGGGGTGTGCCCGCCACGACTGGTCGCCACGACGTGGCGACCGGCGGACACCCACTGCTCCACGAGAGCTGCTCCGAGCCCCCGGGATGCCCCGACGATCAGGACGTCACCCACAATCGTTGTACTCATGACAACCATTGTGGGTACTACAACAATCTCGCGTCAAGCGCTCCGTTCAGACGGTGAAGCCCAGGGCGCGCAACTGCTCGCGACCGTCGTCGGTGATCTTGTCCGGGCCCCACGGCGGCAGCCAAACCCAGTTAATCTCGATGTCGGTGCACAGGCCGCTGGCGACGACCGCGGCGCGCGACTGGTCCTCGATGACGTCGGTCAGCGGGCAGGCCGCGGACGTCAGGGTCATGTCGATCTTGGCCACTGCCTCGGTGTCGACGTCGATGCCGTAGACGAGGCCGAGGTCGACGACGTTGATGCCGAGCTCCGGGTCGACGACGTCGCGCATGGCCTCCTCGACGTCGTCGATCGTGGGCAGCGAGGTCTGGACCTCCGCGGGTACCGGCGTGGTCTGGTCTGTCATGTCGTGCTCCTGGTGGTGGTCTCGTCGAGATGGATTGTCGCGTCGGTGACCTCGGCGTCGGTGCGACCCAGTGCGTCCTTGAAGGCCATCCACCCGAGCAGGGCGCACTTGACGCGGGCGGGGTACTTGGCGACGCCGGCGAACGCGATGCCGTCGCCGATGACGTCCTCGTCGCCGTCCACCTCGCCGCGAGAGGTCACCATGTCGGTGAAGGCGCCGACGGTGTCGAGCGCCTCGGTCACCGACTGCCCGACGACCTGGTCGTAGAGGACGGACGTGGCGGCCTGGGAGATGGAGCAGCCCTGGCCGTCGTAGGAGATGTCGGCGACGGCGCCGTCGGCGACCGCGACGCGCAGCGTCACCTCGTCACCGCAGGTCGGGTTGACGTGGTGCACCTCGGCGCCGAACGGCTCCCGCAGCCCGCGACCGTGCGGGTGCTTGTAGTGGTCCAGGATCACGTCCTGGTACATCTGCTCCATCCGCATGGGATCAGCCCACCCCGAAGAACCGTCGTGCGGTCCCGATCGCCTCGGCCAGGGCGTCCACCTCGGCGATGGTGTTGTACGCGGCGAAGGACGCGCGTGCCGTCGCCGCGACGCCGAACCGCTTGTGCAGCGGCCACGCACAGTGGTGACCGACACGGATCGCCACACCCTCGTCGTCGAGGATCTGACCCAGGTCGTGGGCGTGGATGCCGTCGACGACGAATGACACCGCGCCACCGCGGTCCGTGGCATCGGTCGGGCCGACGATGCGCAGCCCCTCGACGGCGCCGAGCCGCACCAGGGCGTGTTCGGTGAGGACGTGTTCATGCGCCGCGACGGCGTCCATCCCGATGTCGCGCAGGTACCGCACCGCTGCACCGAGTCCAACGACCTGGGACGTCATCGGCACGCCGGCCTCGAACCGCTGCGGCGGAGCCGCATACGTCGACACCTCCATCGACACCGTCTCGATCATCGAGCCACCCGAGATGAACGGGGGCAACTGCTTTAGGAGCGCCGATTTCCCGTACAGCACACCGACTCCCGACGGCCCGAACATCTTGTGTCCGGAGAACGCGGCGAAGTCGACGTCGAGAGCGTGCAGGTCGACGGCCATGTGCGGCACCGACTGGCAGGCGTCGAGGACGACGAGGGCGCCCACGGCTCGGGCGCGGCGCACCACCTCGGCGACGTCGGTGACGGCACCGGTCACGTTCGACTGATGCGTGACCGCCACCACCGCGACGGAGTCGTCGAGCTCGAGCGAGTCGAGATCGATCCGACCGTCGTCGGTGACGCCGAACCAGCGCAGCGTCGCACCGGTACGACGGCACAACTCCTGCCACGGGACGAGATTCGCGTGGTGCTCGAGCTCGCTGACCACGACGGTGTCGCCCTCGCCGAGCCGGTGCCCGCCGAGCAGCGGGGCGGTCCGGTCGTCGCCGAGGGTGTAGGCGATCAGGTTGATCGCCTCGGTGGCGTTCTTGGTGAACACCACCTCATCGTCGGCGGCACCGACGAAGGACGCGATGTCCGCCCGGGCGCCCTCGTAGGCGTCGGTGGCCTCCTCGGCGAGCTGATGGGCTCCCCGATGGACCGCCGCGTTGTGGTGCAGCAGGAAGTCCCGCTCGGCGTCGAGGACGGGCAGCGGCCGCTGCGACGTGGCCCCGGAGTCGAGGTACACCAACGGTTTGCCGTCCCGGACCGTGCGGCCCAGGATCGGGAAGTCGGCGCGCAACGCCTCGACGTCGAGCGCGGGCGATGCGACGGTGCTGGTCATGCGATCACCTCGTGACGGTGGATGTCGGGTCGGGCGTCAGGCCGACGCTCCCGCCCCGGTGAAGCGGACGTAGCCGTTCTCCTCGAGCTCGTCGGCGAGCTCCGGGCCGCCGGACTCGACGACGCGGCCGCCGACGAACACGTGCACGAACTCCGGCTGGATGTAGCGCAGGATGCGGGTGTAGTGCGTGATGAGCAGCACGCCGCCGTTCTCGCGCTCCTTGTACTTGTTGACGCCCTCGGACACGACGCGCAGAGCGTCGACGTCGAGGCCCGAGTCGGTCTCGTCGAGGATGGCGATCTTCGGCTTGAGCAGCCCCAGCTGCAGGATCTCGTGCCGCTTCTTCTCGCCGCCGGAGAAGCCCTCGTTGACGCTGCGCTCACCGAACGACGCGTCGATCTCGAGCTCGGTCATCGCCTCCTTGGTCTCCTTGACCCAGTGGCGGAGCTTCGGCGCCTCGCCACGGACCGCGGTGGCCGCGGTGCGCAGGAAGTTCGACATCGACACGCCCGGCACCTCGACGGGGTACTGCATCGCGAGGAACAGGCCGGCGCGGGCGCGCTCGTCGACGGACATCTCCAGCACGTCCTCGCCGTCGAGGGTGATCGACCCGGAGGTGACGGTGTACTTGGGGTGGCCGGCGATGGCGTAGGACAGTGTCGACTTGCCGGAGCCGTTGGGGCCCATGATCGCGTGGGTCTGGCCCGACTCGATCGTCAGGTCGACGCCCTTGAGGATGTGGATGGGCTCGGCGTCGGTGTCGCTGCCGGCGACGTCGACGTGGAGGTCGCGGATCTCGAGAGTGGTCACGGAATTCCTTCGTGTGTCGTGGGTGGGGGCGTCAGACGCCGGCGGTGGCGAGCTCGGCCTCGATGGCGGCCTCGAGGCGCTCGCGCAGGTCGGGCACGCCGATCTTCGCGATGATCTCGGAGAAGAAGCCGCGCACCACGAGGCGGCGTGCCTGGTCCTCCGGGATTCCGCGGGCCTGCAGGTAGAACAGCTGCTCGTCGTCGAAACGGCCTGTGGCACTGGCGTGCCCGGCACCGACGATCTCGCCGGTCTCGATCTCGAGGTTCGGCACCGAGTCGGCGCGGGCGCCGTCGGTGAGGACGAGGTTGCGGTTCAGCTCGAACGTGTCGGTGCCCTCGGCCTCGGCGCGGATCAACACGTCGCCGACCCACACGGTGTGCGCCTCGCGAGACCGGTCGGTCGCCCGCCCGGTGACGTCGACGTCACCCTGCAGCGCACCCTTGTAGACCACGTTCGAGTGGCAGTGCGGCTGGGAGTGGTCGACGAGGAGCCGCTGCTCGAGGTGCTGACCGGCGTCGGCGAAGTACAGGCCCCACAGTTCGGCGTCGCCGCCCGGACCGTCGTAGTGGACCAGCGGGCTCAGACGCACGAGGTCGCCGCCGAGGCTGATCGCGAAGTGCCTGATCGACGCGTCCCGGCCGAGCCGCACGTGGTGCGCGGCGACGTGGACGGTGTCGTCGGCCCAGTCGTGGACGTTCACGACGGTGAGCGACGCACCGTCACCGACGACGAACTCGACGTTCTCGGCGTAGGTGCCGCTGCCGACCTGGTCGAGCACGACCACGGCGCGTGCGTGCCGGTCGACCCGGATCTGGAGGTGGCCGTACGCGGTGACGCCCTCGCCCGGGCCGGTCACGGTGACCGTCACCGGGTCGGCGAGCTCGGTCTCCCGCGCCACCGAGACGACCGTGGCCTCGGTGAACCCGGACCACGCCGCCGCGGCGATGCGGTCGAACGGGACACCACCGTCACCGAGACGGGAGTCCTCGCGGCCGACGGTCTCGACGGTCACGCCGTCACCGGCACCCGAGACCTCGATCGACGCCGACCCGGACGCGGTGGCCGAGCCGTCGTGCAGGCCGCGCAGTCGGCGGAACGGCGTGAACCGCCACGCCTCGTCCTTCGACGACGGGACCTCGAAGGCCTCGACGTCGTACGAGGTGAACAACTCGCCCTTGTTGGCGACGGGGTGCGGGTTCTCCCCCGCCACCGCGCCGACCACACCGTTGGGCGTCTCCTGGGCCGAACTCAACCGACCGATCCTTCCATCTGCAGCTCGATGAGGCGGTTCAGCTCGAGCGCGTACTCCATGGGCAGTTCCTTGGCGATGGGCTCGACGAACCCGCGCACCACCATCGCCATCGCCTCGTCCTCGGTGAGGCCGCGGCTCATCAGGTAGAACAGCTGGTCGTCGCTGACCTTCGAGACGGTCGCCTCGTGTCCCATCGTCACGTCGTCCTCGCGGATGTCGACGTAGGGGTAGGTGTCGCTGCGGCTGATCGTGTCGACCAGCAGTGCGTCACACTTCACCGTCGAGCGGCTGCCGTGCGCGCCACGGTTGACCTGGATCAGGCCACGGTAGGACGCGCGACCACCGCCGCGGGCGACCGACTTCGAGACGATGTTGCTCGACGTGTGCGGTGCGAGGTGCACCATCTTCGAACCGGTGTCCTGGTGCTGGCCCGGGCCGGCGAACGCCACCGAGAGCACCTCGCCCTTGGCGTGCTCACCGGTCATCCACACCGCCGGGTACTTCATCGTGACCTTGGAACCGATGTTGCCGTCGACCCACTCCATGGTCGCGCCGGCCTCGGCCTTCGCGCGCTTGGTGACCAGGTTGTAGACGTTGTTCGACCAGTTCTGGATGGTCGTGTAGCGGCAGCGACCACCCTTCTTCACGATGATCTCGACGACCGCGGAGTGCAGCGAGTCGGTCTTGTAGATCGGCGCGGTACAGCCCTCGACGTAGTGCACGTAGGCGCCCTCGTCGACGATGATCAGCGTCCGCTCGAACTGGCCCATGTTCTCGGTGTTGATCCGGAAGTAGGCCTGCAGCGGGATGTCGACGTGGACACCCTTCGGCACGTAGATGAACGAGCCACCCGACCACACGGCGGTGTTCAGCGCGGAGAACTTGTTGTCGCCGGCCGGGATCACCGAACCGAAGTACTCCCGGAACAGGTCCTCGTGCTCGCGCAGACCGGTGTCGGTGTCGACGAAGATGACGCCCTTCTCCTCCAGGTCCTCGCGGATCTGGTGGTAGACGACCTCCGACTCGTACTGGGCCGCGACACCGGCCACGAGACGCTGCTTCTCCGCCTCGGGGATGCCGAGCTTGTCGTAGGTGTTCTTGATGTCGTCGGGCAGGTCGTCCCAGGACGCGGCCTGCTTCTCCGTCGAGCGCACGAAGTACTTGATGTTGTCGAAGTCGATGCCGTCGAGGTCGCTGCCCCAGGTCGGCATCGGCTTGCGCTCGAAGGTCTGCAGCGCCTTGAGACGGGCGGCGAGCATCCACTCGGGCTCGTTCTTCTTGCCCGAGATGTCGGCGACGACGGCCTCCGACAGGCCGCGCTGCGCGGCGGCGCCGGCGTCGTCCGAGTCGGCCCAGCCGTAGCCGTACGTCCCCAGCGACGCGATGGTCTCCTCTTGCGTCAACGGGGTCGGCCCGCCGGTGGGGGTGCGGGGGTCAGTGACGGTCATCGGTGTCCTCTCGGTGGATGGTGGCGGTCGGCGACGGGGGCTGTGCGTCGGCCGCCGAGGTCACACGTGCCCGGCCGGGGCCGGGGTGCGAGGTCGTGGGGGTGGGCAGGGGTACATGGGTGGTGCACGCGCAGTCGCCGTTGGCGATCGTGGCCAGCCGCTGCACGTGCGTGCCGAGCAGCGCGGTGAACCGTGCCGTCTCGGCCTCGCAGAGTTCGGGGAACTCCTGCGCGACGTGCCCCACCGGGCAGTGGTGCTGGCAGATCTGGACGCCGTTGCCGACGCGGCGTGTGTCGGCGGAGAACCCCGACCGCGTGAGCGCGTCGGCGATCTGCGCCGCGGTGCGTTCGACGGCGGCCGGGTCGCGCTCGGCCTGCTCCGGCGTGGTCGGCTCGACGTCACCGACCACGTCGTCGATCCGGTCGGCCGCGAAGGCACGGACGGCGTCGTCCCCGCCGAGCTCACGCAGACGGCGCATGGCCGCACCGGCGAGGTCGTCGTAGGCGTGCGGGAGGCGGCCCCGGCCGGAGGCGGTCAGCCGGAACTGCTTGGCGGGCCTCCCACGGCCGCGGCGCACGTACGGCGACGACTCGCCGGCCGTGACGTGACCCTCGGCGATCAGGGCGTCGAGGTGACGTCGCACACCCGCGGCGCTCATGCCGAGTTCCTCGCCGATCTCGCCGGCGGTGCTGGGTCCGTGCTCGAGCAGCAATGCGATCACCGCGGACCGGGTCTGGCCCTCCGCGATGATCGTGACGTGCGGCTCCACCGAGCGCGCGCCTGCCGACGAGGTTTTCACAACACAAGTGTCACCTAATTCGCGACGCGATGCCAGCAAGGGTGACCTATCCCCCGCCGGGCACGAGACGCGGTACGACGACGCCCGGCACGGCCTGCCCGACGGATAGTCTGCACTCGTGGCAGACCCCCGGCCGCGGGCCCGCGGCGTGATTCCCGCGCGCGTCCGTGTCGTGGGCGAGTACCTGGGTCTGCGACGCCGTCGGACCGCGCCGCCCCCGGACCTGCCCGGCGACTACGGCGTGTCGCTCGCCCGCATGCACGACCGCGAGCCCGAGGTCGGTCCGCTGCGGCCCGCCGAGAACCGGGACCTCGCGCGGATCCGGATCTTCGGCGCCGTCGGCTCGATCCTGATCCTGGTCGGCTCGCTCGGCACCGGCGCGGTGCCCGTGTTGCAGAACCCCATCGCGGGGATGCGGCTGCTGTCGCTGCCGTCCCGCATGTGGACGACGGCGCTCACCCTCTCGATCTCCGGGACGATCATCCTGGTGCTGGCCTGGCTGATGCTGGGCCGGTTCGCGGTGGGCCGGCTCACCGTCGAGGTCGCCGCCGGACGCCGGCCCGAACGACGGATGACGCGCCGACAGGCGGACCGGACACTGCTGGTCTGGCTGGCGCCGATCGTCGTGGCACCGCCGCTGCTGAGCAAGGACATCTACTCCTACCTCGCCCAGAGCGCGATCGCGGCGAAGGGCATGGACCCGTACGTGATCAGCCCGGTGCGCGGACTCGGCGTCGACCACGTCTTCACCCGGTCGGTGCCCAACCTCTGGCGCGACACCCCCGCGCCATACGGGCCGCTGTTCCTCTGGCTGGGCAAGGGCATCACGAACCTCACCGGCGACGATCTGTCCGCCGCGATCCTGCTGCACCGTGTGGTCGCGCTCGCCGGCGTCGCCCTCATCGTGTGGGCGTTGCCGCGCCTGGCCCGGCGCTGCGGGGTGTCACCGGTCGCCGCGTTGTGGCTCGGGGCGATGAACCCGTTGCTGATCCTGCATCTGGTCGGGGGCATCCACAACGAGGCCCTGATGCTCGGCATGATGCTCGCCGGCATCGAACTCTGCTTCCGCGCGCTGGACTCCCCGAACCGTCTACGCCGCGTCCCGTCGTGGCTGCCGTCACCGACGGGGTGGCTGTTCCTCGCCGGCGTGGTGGTGATCGCGGCGTCGTCGATGGTGAAGATCGCCTCCCTGCTCGCGCTCGGGTTCGTCGGCATCGGACTCGCGCGCCGGTGGGGCGCCACCCTGCCCGCGCTCCGACACGCACCCCGATCGCAGTGGTGGGTGCGGTCACGACAGTCGGTGATCGCCCTGGCCGGGGCGGCCGGGGTGCTGTTCGCGGTGCTCGCCGTCGTGGTCGTCGGCATCTGCGTCGGAACCGGTCTGGGTTTCGGCTGGACGAAGACGCTGAGCACCGGCGACGTCGTCCGGTCGTGGATGTCGATGCCGACGCTGCTCGGCGTCACCGGCGGGCGTGTGGGCGTCCTGCTCGGTCTCGGCGACCACACCCAGGCCATGCTCGACGTGGCCCGTCCCATCGGGCAGCTCATCGCGGCCGTGTTCATCGTCCGGTGGCTGCTCGCGGCCCTCGCCGGGCGCCTGCACCCGCTCGGCGCACTCGGCATCGCGATGGCCACGTTCGTCGTGTTCTTCCCGTTCGTGCAGGCGTGGTACCTGCTGTGGGCGATAATCCCGCTGGCCGCGTGGGCGACCGGCCGATGGTTCCGACTCGTCGCGATCGCGGTGTCCGCGGTGATCGCCGTGGTCGTCCTGCCCACCGGCGCGGGTACCCGCGGGTTCCAGCTCGCCGAGGCGATCGTCGCATCGATCCTGCTCACCGCCGTCCTCGTCGCCCTGTTCTTCGAGCGTCCGCGCAGCCGGCGCGACCGGAACGCGCCCGCCCCCGACGACGACCCGACCGGCGAGCACGGCGACCACCGGACCGACCCGCTCGACACCGCGTCGTACGACGCGACGTCGTCGACAGCCCCGTCGGACCGCGTCGTGGCCGCCGACCAGCGGGTCCGGTGACCCGTGCCGGGCACGCCCCCCGGCGATCGCGCGCGGCCGTCCGCCTACTGTTGAGCGCGTGAACAGCCCGATCGGAGCCCCGGCGCTGGACGTCACGGGCCTCGTCAAACGCTTCGACGGGACGACCGCGGTGGACGGCATCGACCTGCGTGCGGAACGCGGTCAGGTGGTCGCACTGCTCGGTCCCAACGGCGCGGGCAAGACGACGACCGTCGAGATCTGCGAGGGGTTCCTCGCCCCCGACGACGGCACGGTGCGCGTGCTCGGACTCGACCCGATCGCCGACAACGAGGCGCTGCGACCCCGCATCGGCGTGATGCTGCAGGGCGGCGGCGCCTACCCGGGCGCCCGCGCCGGCGAGATGCTCCGCCTGTGCGCCGCCTACTCGGCCGACCCCATCGACCCTGACTGGCTCCTGGACACCCTCGGCCTGCGGGAGGCCCAGCGTACGCCGTACCGGCGGCTCTCCGGCGGCCAGCAGCAGCGCCTCGGGCTGGCCTGCGCGCTCGTCGGTCGCCCGGAACTGGTCTTCCTCGACGAGCCCACCGCCGGCCTCGACGCCGCCGCGCGGATCCTGGTGTGGGAGCTGATCGACCGCCTGCGGGCCGACGGTGTCTGTGTGTTGTTGACCACGCACCTCATGGACGAGGCCGAGCAACTCGCCGACGACCTGGTGATCATCGACCGCGGTCGCGTCGTCGCACACGGCACGCCGTCGGAGGTGACGAGTCGCGGCGCGGAGAACGAGCTGCGGTTCAAGGCGCCCCGTGGCCTCGACCTCGACCTGCTGCGCTCGATCCTCGCCGAGGAGTACTCCACCGAGGAGGTGTCCCCCGGCACTTACCTCGTCGCCGGACCCGTCACCCCCGAGGTGGTCGCGGCGGTGACGGCCTGGTGTGCCCGGATCAACGTCCTGGCCACCGACATGCGGGTGGAGACGCGCAGCCTCGAGGACGTCTTCCTCGACCTCACCGGACGGGAGCTCCGCGGATGACCGACACCCCGCACCGCGCCGCCGCACCCGCGGGACGCTTCACCCCGGGCCTGTTCACCCCGCGACCCGCCGCCGCGCCGGTCCTGCGCATGCTGCTGGCGCAGTCGCGCATGGAGCTGGTGTTGCTGCTGCGCAACGGCGAGCAGTTGTTGCTGACCATGTTCATCCCGGTCACGATGCTGATCGGACTCTGCCTGCTGCCCATCTCCACGGGCGCGGAGTCGCGCGCGGATCGGTTCGTCCCCGCGATCATGACGGTGGCGGTCATGTCGACGGCGTTCACCGGGCAGGCGATCGCGGTCGGCTTCGACCGTCGCTACGGGGCCCTGAAACGCCTCGGCGCCACACCGCTGCCCCGATGGGGTGTCATCGCCGGGAAGTCGATCGCCGTCGCCGTCGTGGTGGTGCTGCAGGCGGTCGTCCTCGGCGCGATCGGCGTCGCGTTCGGCTGGGACGTCGGCCTCGGCGGCCTGCTCGTGGGCGCCGTCGCGATCGCCCTCGGCACGCTCACGTTCTCCGCGCTCGGCCTGCTGCTCGGCGGCACCCTGCGGGCCGAGATCGTCCTGGCGGTCGCGAACATCGCGTGGTTCGTCTTCATCGGCATCGGCAGTCTCGTGGTCGCCGGGTCGTCGGTACCCGAGGCGGTGCGATGGGTCGCCCGCTGCTCCCCGTCGGGGGCACTCGCCGAGGCCCTGCACCAGGCCACCCGGTTGTCGATCGACTGGGTGGGCTTCGGTGTCCTCATCGCCTGGGGAGTCGTCGCCGCGGTCGCCGCCATCCGCTCGTTTCGGTTCACCTGAGCCGCGGCGATAGCATCGACGACGTGCTGTATCGCGGTTTCGTCCGGCTGGTGAACCTCCTGCCCGCAGTGTCCCTCCGAGTGCAGACGGTCATCGCCGTCCTCGTGGTCCTGACCCAGGCGGGCATCGCCGTCACCGGCTCCATCGTGCGGGTCACCGCCTCCGGGCTCGGGTGTCCCACCTGGCCCCAATGTTTCCCGGGAAGCTTCACCCCGGAACCACACCAGGAGGTCGCCGGCATCCACCAGGCGGTCGAGTTCGGCAACCGGATGCTGACGTTCGCCGTCGTGGTCGTCGCCGCCGCGATCGTGATCGCGGTGACGCGGGCCGACCGTCGTCGTGAGGTGCGGTTCTACGCGTGGCTCATCCCGCTCTCGACGGTCGCGCAGGCCGTCATCGGCGGCATCACCGTGCTCACCGGTCTGCTGTGGTGGACCGTCGCGATCCACCTGCTGGTGTCGATGGCGATGGTCTGGCTCTCGGTGCTGCTGCTGGAGAAGGTGCGCGAACCCGACGACGGCGAGGCCATCCCGCTGGTCCCGGCACCGCTGCGCTGGCTCGCCGCGCTGTCGGCCGTCGTGATGGCCGTCGTCCTCGTCGCCGGGACGATGGTCACCGGCGCCGGACCGCACGCCGGCGACGCCAGCATCGAGAAGCCCGTACCGCGGCTGGCGGTCGCGATCACCACGCTCGTGCATTTCCACGCCGAGATGATGGTCGCCTACCTGGCGCTGATCGTCGCCCTCGGCTTCGGACTGGCCGCGGTCGGCGCGACCGCCGCGATCCGCCGCCGGCTGTACGTCGTCGTCGGGACCATCGTGGTGCAGGCGGCCATCGGGATCACCCAGTACGCCACGGGTATCCCCGAGGCGCTCGTCGTGCTGCACGTCGCGGGCGCAGCGGTCTGTGTGGCCGCCACCGCCGCGCTGTGGATGTCGATGCGGCCGCGACGGCTGCTGCCGGTCGGCGAGCAGTCCGCGGAGACGCCCGGCGTCGCGGAGCGTGCCGACCGCTGATCAGGTGTTGGCGACCCAGCCGGCCATCTTGCGCCAGTGCCCGGGCGCGGGGGTCGCGGCGGCGCTGAGCTCGCGGTCCCACTCGGCGGCGGTGAGTCCCTCGACGGCGTCGACGACCGCATGCGCCGAGGCGACGTCCTTCACGACCTGATCCCCGATGACGCCGCCGTCCTCGGCCACCATGAGGATCCGCACGCCCGCGGCGCCGATCGGCTCGATCACGGCCTTCGCCGATCCGCCGCCCTGTCGCACGAACCGTGTCGCCGCCGCGACGGCCTTCTTGGGCGCCTGCACCGCGGCCTCGGAGGCGTCGGTGGCCTGGGCGGATTCGGTCGCGGTGTCGTCAGCCATGTCGGTGATCCTATCGGGGCCGCCCCGCGGCCTCCTGCGCCCCGGCGGTAGAACGGTCCCATGCGCGCAGTCCATGTCACCCGCCACGGCGGACCCGAAGTGCTCGAGACCGTGACCGTCGACGACCCCACACCCGGACCGGGCGAGGTCCTGGTCCGCGTCGGCGGTGTCGGCGTCAACTTCATCGACACCTACCTCCGCTCGGGCTACTACCCGTCCGAGCCGGCCTACATCCCGGGCGCCGAGGGCGCGGGCACGGTCGTCGCGGTCGGTGACGGCGTGAGCGAACCGGCCGTCGGGACGCGGGTCGCGTGGTGCGACGCGCCCGGCAGCTACGCCGAACTCGCGGTCGTCCCCGCTCGCCGCACGGTGGTCGTCCCCGAGGGTGTGGAGGACGCCGTGGCCGCCTCCGTCCTGCTGCAGGGATGCACC
This sequence comes from Williamsia serinedens, assembly GCF_024171725.1. GTDB lineage: Bacteria > Actinomycetota > Actinomycetes > Mycobacteriales > Mycobacteriaceae > Williamsia_A > Williamsia_A serinedens. The sequence continues at coordinate 428,716 of NZ_JAMTCG010000001.1, read as the reverse complement.
GCCCACTACCTGCTCGACGGGGTGTCGCACCCCCGGGGCGGCGACGACGCCGGTGGCCCCGACACCGTGCTGCTGCACGCCGGCGCCGGCGGCGTGGGCCTGATCCTCACCCGCCTCGCCACCGCGCGTGGCGTCCGTGTGATCACCACGGTCTCGAATGACGAGAAGGAACAGCTGTCCCGCGAGGCCGGCGCGGCGCACGTCCTGCGCTACGGCGACGACGTCGCCGAGCGGGTCCGCGAGCTCACCGACGGCAGGGGCGTCGTGGCCACCTACGACGGCGTCGGTGCCGACACGTTCGAGCAGAGCCTCGCCGCCACGGCCATTCGGGGCACGGTGGCCCTGTTCGGGGCCGCGAGCGGCCCGGTGCCCCCGTTCGACCTGCAGCGGCTCAACGGTCTCGGCTCGTTGTTCGTGACGCGACCGACGCTCGCGCACTACATCGCCGACACCGACGAGTTCGCGCGCCGGACGTCGGAGGTGATGGCGGCCGTGGCAGACGGGCGACTGCCGATGCGGGTCGACCACCGCTACCCGCTCGACGAGGCGTCGCAGGCGCATGCCGACCTGGAGGGTCGGAAGACCACGGGGTCGGTCGCGCTCATCCCCTGAGCGCGCCGCCCGGGTGGGTCAGAGGGTGGACAGCACCGTGGGCAGGTGTATCACCGAGTCGACGGCGAGGCCGCAGAACACCACGGCGAGGTACTCGTTCGACTGCAGGAAGACACGGAGCGGAGCGATCGGCTCCCCGCGGCGCGTCCCGGCGTACAGCTTGTGCACCGCGCGCAGGAACCACGCCCCGGCGGCCACCGCGATCACGGCGTAGATCCAGCCGGTCGCCGCGACCAGCGCGAGCGTCGCCGCGACGGTCGCCCAGGTGTAGACGACCATCTGCTTGGCCACCTGCTGTTCGGTGGCGACCACCGGGAGCATCGGCACGCCGGCCGCCGCGTAGTCCTCCTTGTAGCGCATCGCGAGCGCCCAGGTGTGCGGCGGGGTCCAGAAGAAGATGATCAGGAACAGCACGATCGGCTGCCACGAGATGCTGCCGGTCACCGCGGCCCAGCCGACGAGCGTGGGCATGCACCCGGCGGCGCCGCCCCACACCACGTTCTGCGACGTCCGCCGCTTCAACACCATTGTGTAGACGAGGACGTAGAAGGCGATGGTCGCCATCACCAGCAGCGCGGCCAGCAGATTCGCGAAGGCCCACAGCACGGCGAACGACGCCGCGCCCAGCACGACACCGAACACGAACGCGTGGCCGCGTCCGACGGCGTGGCGGGCCAGCGGACGGCGGGCCGTCCGCTTCATCTTCTGGTCGATGTCGGCGTCGACGACCATGTTCAGGGTGTTGGCGCTCGCCGCACCCAGCCAGCCCCCGACGAGGGTGACGGCGATGAGGACGATGTCGACCGAGCCGCGGTCCGCCAGAAGCATCACCGGCACCGTGGCGACGAGCAGCAGCTCGATCACGCGGGGCTTGGTCAGCGCCACGTAGGCGAGGACGAGGTCGCGCAGCCGCCGTGCCGGCGAGGTGGGAGCCGTGGGGGCGTCAGCCGTGCGGGTCGCGGCCGACGTCCGTGCGCCGCTGTGCCCGATGTCCACTGACTCTCCTGAACCGTCCCGCTGTCCCGGGGTGTCGACGACGCCTCACCCGGCTGGTCCGCGCGCGGGCCGAGCCGACCGGCGTCGCCTCGCGCGTCTACTACAGGGAATGGTAGACGGCCCCACCCTCTCGACGACAAACGGACACCCCGCCGTGAGACCCACACGGGCATCGGCGGGGGCATCGCGGCGAGGGCGTCGGCGACTAGGGTGAGTACGTGGTCGGCACACCTGCGCGGACCGCTGCCGATTCCCCCCGACGCACCGCACCGACCTCAGGAGATCCCCGCATCGTGGCCGTGACAGACGAGATCCGTTCCCTCACCCAGGCGTCGCATCCGGCGGACTGGACCGACGTGGACACCCGCGCCGTCGACACCGTCCGCGTCCTCGCCGCCGACGCGGTACAGAAATGTGGATCCGGTCACCCCGGTACCGCGATGAGCCTCGCTCCCCTGGCGTACACGCTGTTCCAGCGGATCATGCGCCACGATCCGAACGACACCGCGTGGGTGGGCCGCGACCGCTTCATCCTCTCGTGCGGGCACTCGAGCCTCACGCTCTACATCCAGCTCTACCTCGGTGGCTTCGGACTCGAACTGTCCGACCTCGAGGCGCTGCGCACGTTCAAGTCGAAGACCCCCGGCCACCCGGAGTTCCGCCACACCCGCGGCGTCGAGATCACCACCGGACCGCTCGGGCAGGGCCTGGCGTCCTCGGTGGGCATGGCGATGGCCGCCCGCCGCGAACGCGGACTGTTCGACCCCGACGCGCCCGAGGGCGAGAGCATCTTCGACCACCACATCTACGTGATCGCCTCCGACGGCGACATCGAGGAGGGCGTCACCAGCGAGGCGTCGTCGCTGGCCGGCACCCAGCAGCTCGGCAACCTCATCGTCTTCTACGACGACAACAAGATCTCCATCGAGCACAACACCGACATCGCTCTGTCCGAGGACACCGCCAAGCGGTACGAGGCCTACGGCTGGCACGTCCAGTACGTCGAGGGCGGCGAGAACGTCACCGGCATCCTCGAGGCCGTCGAGGCGGCGAAGGCCGTCACCGACAAGCCGTCGATCATCATCCTGCGGACCATCATCGGGTTCCCGGCGCCGACGAAGATGAACACCGGCGCCGCCCACGGTGCGGCACTCGGAGACGACGAGGTCGCCGAGGTCAAGAAGATCCTCGGCTTCGACCCGGAGAAGACCTTCGAGGTCGACGACGCGGTCATCTCCCACACCCGCGAACTGTTGCAGCGTGGGCGCGCCGCGCACCAGGACTGGGACGCCGAGTTCGAGAAGTGGTCGTCGGCCAACCCCGAGCGCCGCGCGCTGCTCGATCGGCTTACCAAGGACGAGCTGCCCGAGGGCTGGGCCGACGTGCTCCCGTCCTGGAACCCCGGTGACAAGGCGGTCGCGACCCGGTCGGCGTCGGGCAAGGTGCTCGGCGCGCTCGGCCCCGTCCTGCCCGAGCTGTGGGGCGGCTCGGCCGACCTCGCCGGCTCGAACAACACCACCATCGAGGGCGCGAAGTCCTTCGGTCCGACGTCGATCTCGACCGACGACTGGGACGCCGAGCCGTACGGCCGCACGCTGCACTTCGGTGTCCGCGAGCACGCGATGGGCGCGATCCTGTCCGGGATCGTGCTGCACGGCCCGACCCGCGTCTACGGCGGCACGTTCATGCAGTTCTCCGACTACATGCGCCCCGCGGTGCGCCTGGCGTCGCTGATGGACATCGACCCGATCTACGTCTGGACCCACGACTCGATCGGGCTCGGCGAGGACGGCCCGACACACCAGCCGATCGAGCACCTCGCCGCCCTGCGCGCGATCCCGAACCTGTCGGTGGTGCGTCCCGGTGACGCCAACGAGACCGCCTACGCGTGGAAGTCGGTGATCGCGCGGTCGTCGAGCAGCGGCCCCGTCGGCCTGGCGCTGACCCGTCAGAACATCCCGATCCTCGAGGGCACCTCGGCCGAGGGCGTCGCCAAGGGCGGCTACGTGCTCAAGGAGTCCTCGACCCCCGAGCCCGAGGTGATCATCGTCGCCACCGGCTCCGAGCTGTCGCTCGCGGTCGACGGTGCGGCGTCGCTGGAGGAGAAGGGCATCGGTGCCCGCGTGGTCTCGATGCCGTGCATCGAGTGGTTCATGAGCCAGGACCAGAACTACCGCGACCAGGTGCTCCCGCCGACGGTGACCGCCCGCGTCTCCGTCGAGGCCGGCATCGCGATGCCGTGGTACCCGATCGTCGGCGGACACGGCGAGATCATCTCCCTGGAGCACTTCGGGGAATCCGCCGACTACCAGACGCTGTTCCGCGAGTACGGCTTCACCGTCGAGGCCGTCGTCGCAGCAGCGCAGCGCTCCATCACGACCGTGAAGGGACAATCCGCATGAGCCAGAACGCGAACCTCAAGGCACTCTCCGACGCCGGAGTCTCGGTGTGGCTCGACGACCTGTCGCGCGAGCGCATCTCGTCGGGCAACCTGCTCGAGCTCACCGAGACCAAGTCGGTCGTCGGTGTCACGACGAACCCGTCGATCTTCCAGGCCGCACTCTCGTCGGGCTCGGCCTACGACGACCAGATCCGTGAGCTCGCCGCCCGCGGGGCCGACGTCGACTCGACCATCCGCACCGTCACCACCGACGACGTCCGCAACGCGTGTGACGTGCTCCGTCCGGTGTACGACGCCACCAACGGTGTCGACGGCCGCGTGTCCATCGAGGTGGACCCGCGCATCGCCCACGACGCCGACAAGACCGCGGCGCAGGCGATCGACCTGTGGAAGACGGTCGACCGGCCCAACATGTTCATCAAGATCCCCGCCACCGAGGAGGGGATCCCGGCGATCACGAAGACCCTCGCCGAGGGCATCAGCGTGAACGTGACGCTGATCTTCTCCGTCGAGCGCTACCGGGCGGTGATGGACGCCTACCTCGACGGCATCGAGCAGGCCAAGGCCGCCGGCCACGACCTGTCGACGGTGCTGTCGGTGGCGTCGTTCTTCGTCTCGCGCGTCGACACCGAGATCGACAAGCGTCTCGACGCGATCGGCACGCCCGACGCCGTCGAGCTGAAGGGCAAGGCCGCCCTGGCCAACGCGCGCCTCGCGTACGTCGCCTACCAGCAGGTGTTCGAGGTCGGGTCGCGCTTCCAGGGTCTCGTCGCCGACGGCGCACTGCCGCAGCGCGCGCTGTGGGCGTCGACCGGTGTGAAGAACCCCGACTACCCGGACACGCTGTACGTGAGCGAGCTCGTCGCCCCGAACACCGTGAACACGATGCCGGAGAAGACGATGGACGCCTTCGCCGACCACGGCGAGGTGAACACCGAGTCGCTCATCGGGCGCGGCCCGGAGTCGGAGGAGGTCTTCGCGAAGCTGTCGGAGATCGGCATCGACCTCACCGACGTGTTCCTCACCCTCGAGAACGAGGGCGTCGAGAAGTTCGAGAAGGCCTGGGGTGAGCTGCTCGACGCGACCCAGGAGCAGCTCGACTCCGCCAAGAGCTGACGCGGGCGTGACAGCGACCGTCGAGACAGGGTGGTCCAACCCGCTGCGGGACTCACGCGACAAGCGTCTGCCCCGCATCGCCGGCCCCTGCAGCCTGGTCATCTTCGGCGTCACCGGTGACCTGGCCCGCCGCAAGCTCATGCCGGCCGTGTACGACCTGGCCAACCGCGGCCTCCTGCCGCCCAGCTTCGCCCTCGTCGGTTTCGCCCGACGGGACTGGGACGACCAGGACTTCGGCCAGATCGTGCACGACGCCGTGCGCGACCACTCGCGGACACCGTTCCGCGAGGAGGTGTGGGAGAGGCTGTCGGAGGGGTTCCGCTTCGTCCAGGGGGCGTTCGACGACGACGCCGCGTTCGACCAGCTCTCGGAGGTGCTCGCCGAGCTCGACCGGCAGCGCGGCACCGACGGCAACCACGCGTTCTACCTCTCGATCCCGCCCGGTGCCTTCCCCACCGTCTGCGAGCAGTTGCAGCGGTCGGGTCTGGCCGAGCAGACCGAGGAGCACTGGCGTCGGGTCGTCATCGAGAAGCCGTTCGGCCACGACCTGCGCAGCGCCCAGGAACTGAACGCCGTCGTCAACCGGGTCTTCCCGGAGGACGCGGTGTTCCGGATCGACCACTACCTGGGCAAGGAGACGGTCCAGAACATCCTGGCGCTGCGCTTCGCCAACCAGCTGTTCGACCCGCTGTGGAGCAGCCACTACGTCGACCACGTGCAGATCACGATGGCCGAGGACATCGGGCTGGGCGGTCGCGCCGGGTACTACGACGGCATCGGCGCCGCCCGCGACGTCATCCAGAACCACCTGCTGCAGCTGCTGGCGCTGGTGGCCATGGAGGAGCCGGTGTCGTTCGAGCCCAAGGAACTGCAGGCGGAGAAGATCAAGGTCCTCTCTGCGACCCGCAACGTCCTGCCGCTCGAGCTCAACACCGCCCGTGGGCAGTACGGGCCGGGATGGCAGGGCAGCACCGAGGTGCCGGGCCTCGTCGACGAGGAGGGTTTCGCGGCCGACTCGATCACCGAGACCTACGCCGCCATCGCCGTCGAGGTGGACAGTCGCCGGTGGGCGGGCGTGCCGTTCTACCTGCGGACGGGAAAGCGGTTGGGCCGCAGGGTCACCGAGATCGCGATCGTGTTCAAACGGGCGCCGCACCTGCCGTTCGACAAGACGATGACCGAGGAGCTCGGCGAGAACGCCCTCGTCATCCGGGTCCAGCCCGACGAGGGCATCACGCTCCGGTTCGGGTCGAAGGTGCCCGGCTCGAGCATGCAGGTCCGTGACGTGAACATGGACTTCAGCTACGGGCAGGCGTTCACCGAGTCGTCCCCGGAGGCCTACGAACGGCTCATCCTCGACGTCCTGCTCGGTGAGCCGTCGCTGTTCCCGGTGAACGACGAGGTCGAGCTCTCGTGGAAGATCCTCGACCCGGTGCTCGAGCACTGGGCGGCGTCCGGTCGCCCGGACACCTACGAATCCGGCACCTGGGGGCCGCGCTCGGCCGACGAGATGATGTCGCGCGTCGGACGCACCTGGCGGCGACCGTGACCCCCACCCCGTCCGCGAAGGAGCCGTTGCGGTGATCCTCGACCTGCCCGCCACGACCACCGAGAAGGTCAGCAAGAAGCTCGTGTCGATCCGGGAGACCGGCGGCGCGGTCACCCTCGGTCGTGTGCTCACGCTCGTCGTGTGCGCCGCGGAGGGTCAGCCCACCGAGGGTGCGATCGACGCCGCGAACGACGCGAGTCGCGAACACCCCTGTCGCGTCATCGTCGTGTCGCTGGGCAACCCCGCCGCCGCGACACGGCTCGACGCGCAGATCCGCGTCGGCGGCGACGCGGGTGCATCCGAGGTCGTGGTGCTGCGGCTCTACGGCGACCTCACCCAGCACGCGGCCAGCGTCGTCACGCCGTTCCTGCTGCCGGACACCCCTGTCGTCACCTGGTGGCCCGGTGAGGCCCCGGCCGACCCCGCTCGGGATCCGCTGGGACGTCTCGCGGGTCGACGGATCACCGACGCCGCGCACGCCGCCGACCCGGAGGGCATCCTCGCGACCCGGTTGCAGGGGTACGCCCCCGGCGACACCGACCTCGCGTGGTCGCAGATCACCTACTGGCGCGCCATCCTCACCGCCGCGCTCGACCGTCCCCCGCTGGAGCCGGTGCGGTCGGCGTCGGTGACCGGGCCGACGCACTCGCCGTCGATCGACCTGCTGGCCGGGTGGCTGCAGGCGCAGCTGGGGGTCGACGTCCACCGCGGCGTCGGCAGCTTCGAGATCCGTCTCGAGCGCGACTCCGGCCCGCTGGTCCTCGCCGTCGACCAGAACAACAACGCGGTGCTGTCGAACCCGGGGCGGCCCGACGGACGCATCGCGATGTCGACGCGCGGCACCCGCGAGTGCATCGCGGAGGAACTACGTCGGCTCGATCCCGACGAGATCTACCACCTGGCGCTGCAGGGTGTGCAGCGCCTGACCCGTCCCGGAGCGGAGGTCCCGGCGTGAGCGCTCGTCCCGAGGTCGTCGAGGTGACCGACGCGTCCGAGTTGGTGGAGGCCGCGGGCCGCCGCTTCGTCGAGACCGTGGTCGCGGCACAGCGTGAGCGGGGGTCGGCGTCGATGGTGCTCACCGGCGGCAGCAACGGCATCGCGCTGCTGGAGTGGTTGCGCGACAACGGCTCCGACATCGACTGGCGGTCGGTGGACATCTGGTTCGGCGACGACCGCTTCGTCCCCGAGGCCGACGACGAACGCAACTCCGGTCAGGCCCGCGACGCGTTGCTCGCCCACGTCGACGTCGACCCGGACCGGGTGTTCGTCATGGCGCCCAGCGACGGGGCGTTCGGCGACGACATCGACGCGGCCGCCGCCGACTACGCGCGGCTGCTGGCCGAGCACGGCGACGGCGCCGACAGCCCCGCCTTCGACGTCCACCTGCTCGGCATGGGCGGCGAGGGACACATCAACTCGCTCTTCCCGCACACCGACGCGCTCGCTGAGCGGTCGGCGACCGTCGTGGCCGTCGAGGACTCCCCCAAGCCGCCGCCGCGGCGCATCACGTTGACCGTGCCGGCGGTGAACCGCGCCCGGCAGGTCTGGTTCCTCGTCGCGGGAGCCGAGAAGGCGGAGGCAGTCGCTGCCGGCGTGGGTGGGGGCGACGCGTCGGCATGGCCGTGCGCGTCGGTGAGCGGCACCGAGGCGACCGTCTGGTTCGTCGACGCCGCCGCCTCCGCCGACCTCTGACGAGGAGCGACTCACACCGGACGGCGTGCGCGGACGATCTCCTCGAGGACGCGACCGACGACCTCCAGCGGCTCGGCGGTCCGCCGCGCCTGCGCGACGACCACGGCCCCCTCGACGCTGACGATCGCCATCGTCGCGATGTCGCGGGCGTCGGCCTCGGCGTAGCCCTCGTCCCGGAGTCGTGCGATCAGCGCCGACGTCCAGTCCGCGAACACCGCGCCGGCCGCGTCGGCGGCGGCGTTCGCGGAGTGTCGGCCCAGTGCCGCGGCCACGATCGGACACCCGTCGGCGAAGCCGCTGTCGCGCAGACGGACCGCCCACAGGTCGACGAAGTCACGGACAGAGCCGGCCACCGGCCCTCCGGCGGCGAGGAGCGCGGTCATCGACGCACCCACCTCACGGGTGGCGGCCGCGACCAGTTCCTCCTTGCCGCCCGGGAAGGTGAGGTAGACGCTGCGGCGGGCCACCCCGCTGCACTGGAGGATGTCCGCCAGACCCGTGCCGGCGACGCCGTTGCGACGGATCAACGCGGCCGTCGCGTCGACCAGACGATCGCGCACGCTCAACCGAACCACCTCACTCCCGGCCTTGAAGTATACCGATTGGTCTATTACCGTCGTCGGCACCTCGCCCCGTCGAAAGGTACCGCGATGACGAGCACCACCCCCGCCCCCTCTGCGACGCTCGCGTCGCCGCTGCGCCTGCCGAACGGCCAGGTGCTCGGCAACCGCATCATGAAGTCGGCGCTGTCCGAGGGGCTGGCCGGAGCCGACCACCTGCCGGGAGAGCGGATCGGCGCGTTGTACCGCCGGTGGTCCGAGGGCGGGTTCGGACTGGTCGTGACCGGGAACGTGATGGTCGATCGACGTCACCTCGGCGAACCCGGCAACGTGGTGCTCGAGGCGGACTCCGACCTCGACGGGTTCCGTAGCTGGGCGAAGACCGTTCAGGACGGCGGTAGCCCGGTGTGGATGCAGCTCAACCATCCCGGCCGCCAGGCCAGCCCCCTCGCCTCGACCCACCACGCCGTCGCACCCTCCTCTCGCGGTGTGGCCATCCCGGGCGTGCCGGCACCGCGGGCGCTGACCGACGCCGAGATCGGCGACATCGTCGAGCGGTTCGCCACGGCGGCCGCGCTGGCCGACGCAGCCGGATTCGACGGTGTGCAGATCCACGCCGCGCACGGTTACCTCGTCTCACAGTTCCTCTCCCCGCTCAGCAACGATCGGACCGACCGGTGGGGTGGTGACATCGACGGTCGGATGCGGTTCCTGCTCGCTCTCGTCCATGCCATCCGGGACGCGGTCCGCCCGGGCTTCGCGCTCGGGGTGAAGCTCAACTCGGCGGATTTCCAACGCGGCGGGTTCAGCGAGGACGACTCCCGCGCGGTGATCGACGCGATCGCCGACGAGGACATCGACCTCCTCGAGATCAGCGGCGGCAGCTACGAATCGCCTGCGATGATGGGTCGCGCGCAGTCCGCCAGCACCCGTGCTCGCGAGGCCTACTTCCTCGACTACGCCGAGACCGTCCGGGCGGTGGCCAAGGACATCCCGATCGCCGTCACCGGTGGGTTCCGGACCCGCGACACGATGGCGCGGGCGATCGCGGACGGGCTGTGCGACGTGGTCGGCATCGGACGACCGGCCGCGGTGCTCCCGGACGCGGCCGGTGCTGTCCTGCGCGGCGGCACCACGGTGCTCCCCGCGGGATCGCTGCGATTGCCCGTTCCCGCCCGGGTGGGGGCCGCGCGGACGGCACGGACGGTGGAGGGGGCGCTGGATCTGCAGTGGCACACCGATCAACTGCACCGGATGGGTGACGGAGACGATCCCGACCCCGACCGGCCCCTCCGTCGGACGGTGGTCAGCACACTGCGCCGCAACGGGTTCGACGCACTCCGGAGTCGGCGGCGCGGGGTCACCGAGTCCACGGACACCGCTGCCCGCAAGTTCCGCGTCGAGCGGGCGGTCGGGCGTCGCGTGGCGAACCCGACGGTGCGCGCGCTGGGACGACTGGGAATCCGCACCAGCCTCGCGACGGAGATCGAGACCACCGGCAGGAAGACGGGCCTGCGACGCCGGGTGCCGGTGACGGCGGCGTTCGACACCACCGGCGCCTGGGTGATCAGTCAGCACGGCCGTCGTTCCGGGTGGGGCGCCAACATCACGGCGGATCCCGCGGTGTCCATCCGGCAGGGCGACCGCTGGCGATCCGGCACCGCCGCGTTCGTCCCCGACGACGACGTCCGCGCACGGGCGGCGACCTTCGCCTCCCACCCCGCGCTGCGGCCCCTCGCCGTCGCGGTCGCACGCGCGACCGCGACGACGCCGATCTCGGTGCGGATCAGTTTCACCGACATCCCGGGCGCCCGTCCCTGACCGGTCACGGATGCGCCGCCGTCGGCTTCTACCCGCTGTTGCGGAGGGCGGTCGCGAGGCCGTTCATCGTCAGCTGGATGCCGCGGCGCACCTGCGGTGAGTCGTCGCCGGACCGGAAGCGCCGCAACAGTTCCAGCTGCAGCAGGTTGAGCGGTTCGAGGTACGGGAACCGGTTGAACACCGACCGGGCCAGTGCGGGGTTGTCGGCGAGCAGGTCGTCGGTCTCGGTGATGGCGAAGTACATCCGCACCGTCCGACGGTGTTCCTCGGTGATCATCCCGAACACCCGCGACCGCAGGTCCTCGTCGGAGACGAGGTGCGAATATCGTTCGGCGAGGCCGAGATCGGACTTGGCCAACACCTGGGCCATGTTCGACATCACGGTCCGGAAGAAGGGCCACCGCCGGTAGTACGTTCGCAGCGTCTCGAGACGCGCATCGTCATCACCGATCCACTGCTCGAACGCCGAACCCGTCCCGTACCAGCCGGGCAACATCACGCGGCACTGCGTCCACGACAGCACCCACGGGATGGCGCGCAGATCGGAGATCTTCTCGGTCTGCTTCCGCGACGCCGGCCGGCTGCCGATGTTCAGCGCACCGATCTCCGACAGCGGCGTCGAGGTGGTGAAGTACTCGACGAAGCCGGGCGTCTCGTGCACGAGCGCCGCGTACGCCGACCGCGCCAGCTCGGCGATCTCGTCGAGGTCGGTGTACGCCGAGCCGGCGTCGTCGCCGAGACCCTCCACGTCGAGCAGCGTCGACTCGAGCGTCGCCGCGACCAGGGTCTCCAGGTTGCGGCGCGCCAGAACGGGTTCGGCGTACTTGGCCGCGATCACCTCGCCCTGCTCGGTGATCCGCAGCGCACCCTGCACCGCGCCCGGGGGCTGCGCGAGGATCGCGTCGTAGCTCGGGCCCCCGCCGCGGCCGACGGTGCCACCGCGACCGTGGAAGAGCCGCAACCGGATCCCCGCCTCCCGGGCGGCCTCGACGAGGTCCAGCTCGGCGCGGTACAGCGCCCAGTTGGCGGCCATGTAGCCACCGTCCTTGTTCGAGTCGGAGTAGCCGAGCATGATCTCCTGCGTGTCGCCCTGGGCCGCGACGAGCGCCCGGTAGAGCGGCACGTCGAGCACGGCCCGCAGCGTGGTCGCGCCCTGGCGCAGGTCCTCGATGGTCTCGAACAGCGGGACGACGCGGACGGTGCAGCGCGGCTCGCCGCCGGCCGGGTCGAACAGGCCGGCCTCCTTGAGCAGCAGCAGCGCCTCGAACATGTCGCTCACCGAGGTGCACATGCTGATGACGTAGTTGGGGACGGCCTCCGGGCCGTAGGACGCGACCGCCCGCGCCGCGGAGCGGACGATGCCGATCTCCTTGGTGGCGAGTTCGCCCAGCTCGGCGCCCGGCCCGAGCAGCGGACGACGGTGGGACAGCTCGCGGGTGAGGATCTCGACGCGCTCGTCCTCCGACAGCGACGCGTAGTCGTCGTGGACACCGGCCCAGGCGAACAGCTCGGCGACCACCTCCTCGTGCATGTCGGAGTTCTGCCGCATGTCGAGCCCGGAGAGGTGGAAGCCGAACGTGCGCACCGACTCCCGGAGCCGGAGCAGGCGGTCGTCGGCGAGCGCGCCGTCACGGTTGGACCGCAGCGAGTCGTCGACGACGTCGAGATCGGCGAGCAGCTCGGCCGCGGTGGCGTACGCCGACGCGCTCGGGTCGTCGAGGGGGCCGGGATCCTCGGCGTCGTCACCGAACCGGTCGCGGACGGTGGCCAGCAGGCGGGAACGGATGTGCCGCAGCGCGAGTCGGTACGGTTCGTCCGCCGCGACGTCGCCGGAGTCGGCGCCGCCGAGCTCCAGGAGAGCGTCGCTCACGGTGACCAGCCGCGACGACATGCTCAGCTCCTGCGCGAGGAGCGTCAACTCCGTCAGGTGGTGGTCCAGCGCCGTCCGTGCGGCGCGTCCGGTGGCCAGGGCGACGACGTCGCCGGTGACGAACGGGTTGCCGTCGCGGTCGCCACCGATCCAGGAACCCATCCGCACGATCGGGGCGTCAGGGAGGCCGGCCGCGGGGTACTGCTGACGGAGGTGGTCGCGCAGCGAGGCGTTGAGCGACGGGATCACGTCGAAGAAGGACGCGTCGTAGTAGCGCAGCCCGACCTCGATCTCGTCCTCGATCCGCAGACGCTCCAGCCGGATCAGCGCGGTCTGCCACAGGGTCAGGATCTGCCGGCGCAGGGCCGCGGTCACCTCGGCGTCCTCGTCCGGCGTGAGCTCCGTGCGATCGCGGTAGCGCATGAGGTCGGTGATGCGGCGCTGCACCTCGAACACCGTCCGGCGCCGCGTCTCCGTCGGGTGCGCGGTGATCACGGGGATGACGGCGGCCGACGACAACGCCTCACCCACCCGCTCGTCGGCGAGATCGGCGGCGCCGAGCTTCGCCCAGGTGGCGGCGAGCGAACTGGGCACCGGCGGCTCACCGGCGCGCACGTGGATCGCGCGCCGCCGCTCGCGGTGGATGTCCTCGGCGAGGTTGGCCAGCAGACCGAAATGCGAGAAGGCCCGGATGACCGGGATCGCCTCGGCGGTGTCGACACGGGCGAGCGCGTCGGCGAGCTCACCGCGGTCGATCTCCGACCGCCGCACCCGGAACGACTCGACGCGCGCCTTCTCGACGAGGTCGAAGATCTCCTCGCCGGCGTGCTCCCGCACCACGTCACCGAGCAGACCGCCGAGCAACCGGATGTCCTGCCGCAGGGGCTCGGTCGCTGCGCGACCGGTGGCCGTGGAGGTGACCGGGGCGTCGGACGGTGCGGCGAACGTCTCGGATGCGGTGGAGGTGTCGGTCATCGCATCAGTATCCCGTGCGAGGCCGCACCGCGCGCACCACGCGCCTCAGCGCGGTCGGTGACGCCAGGTCAGGACAGCTTGATGTCGAGACCGATGCCCAGGATGAAGATGAACCAGATGACGCCGACGAAGATCGTCAGGCGGTCGAGATTGCGCTCGACGACGCTCGACCCGGACAGGCTCGACTGCACGCCGCCGCCGAACAGCGACGACAGGCCGCCACCCTTGCCGCGGTGCAGCAGCACCAGGACGACCATCAGCAGGCTGGTGATCACCAGTCCGATGTCCAGCGCGAGCTTCACTCGAATCCTCTCCGATCGCGGGCACGACCGGACCCGGCCGTGCACCGTGCGAGTGTACGTGCCGATCCCGGCCGACCCGGCCAGGGGTCAGGACCGGACGCCCGTCAGGGCAGGGGCCCGCCCGCGGCGATGGCCGACAGCGTCGCGAACTCGTCGGACTTCAGTGACGCGCCACCGACGAGGGCACCGTCGATGTCGGGCTGTCCGACGATCTCACCGACGTTCTTGGCGTTCACCGACCCGCCGTAGAGGACGCGCACCGACCCGGCGACGTCGTCCCCGGCGAGCTCACGCAGCGTCGCCCGCACCGCGGCGCAGACCTCCTGCGCGTCCGACGCCGACGCCACCCGCCCGGTGCCGATGGCCCAGACGGGCTCGTAGGCGATGACGACGCGGGCGATCTGCTCGGCGGTCAGACCCGCCAGCGACCCGCGCAGCTGCGCGACGTTGTGCGCGACGTGATCCCCGGCCTCGCGGACGTCGAGCCCCTCCCCGATGCAGACGATCGGGGTGAGCTCGTGCCGCAAAGCGGCCGTGGTCTTGGCCAGCACGATCTCGTCGGTCTCGCCGTGCAGCGTCCGCCGCTCGGAGTGCCCGACGACGACGAAGGTGCAGCCGAGCTTGGCGAGGAACGCGCCGCTGATCTCCCCGGTGTAGGCACCGGAGTCGTGCTGCGACAGGTCCTGCGCACCGTAGGTGAGCAGCAGCTTGTCGCCGTCGACGACGGTCTGCACGCTGCGGATGTCGGTGAACGGCGGGATCACCGTCACGTCGACGTGGTCGAAGTACTTCGCCGGCAGCGCGAACGCGATCTTCTGCACCAGGGCGATCGCCTCGAGGTGGTTCAGGTTGCACTTCCAGTTGCCGGCGATGAGCGGCTTGCGGGTCGCCACGTGCTCAGTCCTCCAGAACCGTCAGGCCGGGCAGCTGCTTGCCCTCCAGGTACTCCAGCGACGCGCCGCCGCCGGTCGAGATGTGGGAGAAGCCGTCGTCCGGCAGGCCCAGCGAACGGACCGCCGCCGCGGAGTCGCCGCCACCGACGACGCTGAAGGCGCCCTGCGTCGTGGCCTGCGCGATCGCCTCGGCCACACCGCGGGTACCGGCGGAGAACTTCGCGAACTCGAAGACGCCCGACGGGCCGTTCCAGAAGATCGTGCGTGCACCCGAGAGCACCGCCGCGAAGCGCTTCACCGACTCCGGGCCGATGTCGAGACCCATCCAGCCGTCGGGGATCTCCGACGACGCGACCGTCTTCGCCTCCGCGTCGGCGGAGAAGGAGTCGGCGACGACGACGTCCACCGGCAGGTGGATGACGTCGCCGAAGCGCTCGAGCAGGTCCTTGCAGACGTCGACCTGGTCCTCCTGCAGCAGCGAGCTGCCCACCGAGTAGCCCTGCGCCACCAGGAAGGTGAACGCCATCCCGCCACCGATGACGAGCGTGTCGACCTTCGGGGCCAGCGCCTCGATGACCCCGAGCTTGTCGGAGACCTTGGACCCGCCCAGCACGACGGCGTACGGCCGCTCGACCTCGGCGGTGAGCTTGCGCAGCACCTCGACCTCGGAGCGGACGAGGTCACCGGCGTAGTGCGGCAACAGTTTCGCGACGTCGTACACCGAGGCCTGTTCGCGGTGGACCACCCCGAAGCCATCGGAGACGAACGCGCCGTCGTCGCCGACGAGTTCGACGAGGGCCTTCGCCAGCGACTCGCGCTCCGAGGCGTCCTTGGACGTCTCCCGTGCGTCGAACCGCACGTTCTCGAGCAGCAGCACGTCGCCGTCGGTGAGACCCTCGGCGCGGGCGAGCGCATCGGTGCCGACGACGTCGGAGGCGAGCTGGACGTTGCGGCCCAGTTCCTCCCTCAGGCGCTGCGCGACGGGCGCCAGCGAGTAATTCGGGTCGGGCTCACCCCTCGGACGACCGAGGTGCGCGGTCACGATCACCGACGCACCGGCCTCCGCGAGCTTCGCGATGGTCGGCGCCGAGGCCACGATGCGCCCCGGGTCGGTGATGGTGGAGCCGTCGAGCGGGACGTTGAGGTCCGACCGCACCAGCACGATGCGGCCGGACACCCCGGCGTCGAGGAGATCCTGCAGGGTCTGCAGCGCCATGGACGTGCGCCTCAGAGGGACTTGCCGACGAGGCCGATGAGGTCGACCAGGCGGTTGGAGTAGCCCCACTCGTTGTCGTACCAGGAGACGACCTTGGCCTGGTCGTCGATGACCTTGGTCAGGCCTGCGTCGAACAGCGAGCTGTGCGGGTCGGTGACGATGTCGGAGGAGACGATCGGCGCGTCGTAGTACTTGAGGATGCCCTTGAGCTTCCCCTCGGCGGCGGACTTCATCGCGGCGTTGATGTCCTCGACCGACGCCGACTTCGACAGGTGCGCGGTGAGGTCGGTGACCGAGCCGGTCGGGATCGGCACGCGCAGCGCGTACCCGTCGAGCTTGCCCTTGAGCTCCGGCAGCACCAGGCCGATCGCCTTCGCGGCACCGGTCGAGGTCGGGACGACGTTGATGGCGGCGGCGCGGGCGCGACGCAGGTCCTTGTGCGGACCGTCCTGCAGGTTCTGGTCCTGCGTGTAGGCGTGGACCGTGGTCATGAGGCCCTTGACGATGCCGAACTCGTCGTTGAGGACCTTGGCCAGCGGGCCGAGGCAGTTCGTGGTGCACGAGGCGTTGGAGATGATGTTCTGGCTGCCGTCGTACTTGTCGTCGTTGACGCCCATCACGATGGTGATGTCCTCGTCGGACGCGGGCGCGGAGATGATGACCTTCTTCGCGCCGGCGTCGAGGTGGCCCTGGGCCTTGTCGCGCGCGGTGAAGATGCCGGTCGACTCGACGACGACGTCGACACCGAGGTCGCCCCACGGCAGCGCCGACGGGCCCTCCTTGACCGAGAGGCCCTTGATCTCCTGGTCGCCGACGGTGATGGTGTCGCCCGAGGCGCTCACGTCCTGCGGCAGGCGGCCGAGGATCGAGTCGAACTTGAGCAGGTGCGCGAGGGTGTCGTTGTCGGTGAGGTCGTTGACCGCGACGATCTCGATGTCGGTGCTGCCGAGCGCCTTCTGGGCCTCGACGGCGCGGAAGAAGTTGCGACCGATCCGGCCGAATCCGTTGACGCCTACCCGAACGGTCACGTTGTGCTCCCTCTGCAGTACCGGTGCGAGCCACCCGGCCCGCGGTCACCGATCACCCTAATCGGGCGGGCCCGCACCCGCGACGGCCGGTCCGTCGGCCGCGTGGTCGGGGCTCAGGCCTCGTCGAGCAGATCCGCGGTGACCGCGGACTCGGTGTCGGGGATGCCCTCGGCCGCGGCCTTCTTGTCCGCCATCGACAGCAGTCGCCGGATCCGACCGGCGACGGCGTCCTTGGTCATCGGCGGGTCGGCCAGCTGACCGAGCTCCTCCAGCGACGCCTGCCGGTGCTCGACGCGCAGCCGGCCGGCGTTGAGCAGGTGGTCGGGGACGGTGTCGCCGAGGATCTCGAGCGCGCGTTCGACGCGGGCGGCGGCGGCCACCGCGGCACGGGCCGATCGCCGCAGGTTCGCGTCGTCGAAGTTGGCGAGACGGTTCGCGGTGGCGCGCACCTCGCGCCGCATCCGGCGCTCCTCCCACGTGAGTCGGGTGTCCTGCGCGCCCATCCGGGTCAGCAGCGCACCGATGGCCTCGCCGTCCCGGATGACGACGCGGTCCGCGCCGCGGACCTCGCGGGCCTTCGCGGGGACGCCGAGGCGTCGGGCGGCGCCGACGAGGGCGAGCGCGGCCTCCGGCCCGGGACAGCTGACCTCCAGCGCCGACGACCGTCCGGGTTCGGTGAGCGAGCCGTGGGCGAGGAACGCGCCGCGCCAGGCGGCCTCGGCGTCGGCGACACCGCCGCCGACGACCTGCGCCGGCAGGCCCCGCACGGGACGCCCGCGCAGGTCGAGCAGACCCGTCTGGCGCGCCAACGCCTCGCCGTCCTTCGTGACGCGGACGACGTAGCGCGAGCCCTTGCGGATCCCGCCGCTGCGCAACACGTGGACCTCGGAGTTGTAGCCGTAGAGGTCGAAGATCTCCTTGCGCAGGCGTCGCGCGACGTTGCCGAGATCGACCTCGGCCTCGACGATCACACGGCCCGCGACGATGTGGAGACCGCCGGCGAAGCGGAGCAGCGCGGACACCTCGGCCTTCCGGCAACTCGTCTGGGTCACGACGAGCCGACTGAGCTCGTCCTTGACGGCCGCTGTCATCGCCACCGGTTGTCGTCCTCCTGCCCGGGTGTGCCCGGAGTCTCTCGTCGCGTCGTTCCCCCGCGTGGTGCCCCGTCGCGCCGGGGGATCACCCCGGCGACGGTCCGGTCCCCTCGGCGTCACCCCCGCCCGACCGGTCGGCCCCGTCAGAGTAGCCACCCTGTCGAGCCCCGGTCAGCGTATGCACCATGGCTGCCACTCTCCCCGGATCGTGGGTCTGCGTCCCGGGACGCGCGAGGTCGGCCACGTGCAGGGTGGCGCCGAAGCGGTCGGCCGCGCGCCGCACGTGGTCGCGTTCTCGTTCCGAGGGCACCGATGCGCCGTCGATGACGACGTCGTCGATGCGCAGGTCGTCGGCGTGGGCGTGCAGGACGTGCAGGTGCCGCTCGACCGAGAAACCGCTCGTCTCACCCGGTTCGGGCGCGAGGTTCACGAACAACACCCGCCGCGCCGACGTCGCCCGCAGTGCGGCGAGTTGGTCCGGCACCAGGACGTGCGGGATGACGCTGGAGAACCACGACCCCGGCCCGAGCGTGACCAGATCCGCGGACGCGATGGCCTCCAGGGCGGCGTCGCAGGCGGGTGGGTCGGGCGGCAGCAGACGGACGCGTCGGACCTTGCCGGGGGTGGTCGCGACCGCGACCTGTCCTGCGATCGACCGACTGATCCGGGGGTCGTCCTCGAGGCCGGAGACGTCGGCCTCGATGCCGAGCGGCACCGTGGACATCGGCAGCACCCGCCCGGTGACGCCGAACAGCTCGACCATGGCGTCGAGCGCGGTGACGGGATCGCCGAGATGTTCCTGCAGTCCGGCCAGGAGGAGGTTGCCGATGGGGTGTCCGGCGAGTGCGCCGCGCCCGCGGAATCGGTGCTGCAGCACCGCCGCCCACCGCGCGGCGGGGTCGTCGGGACCGTCGGCGTCCGCCTCGAGCAGGGCGGCCAGCGCCATCCGCAGGTCCCCCGGCGGGATCACCGCGAGCTCGGAACGCAGCCGACCCGACGAGCCGCCGTCGTCGGCGACGGTGACGACGGCGGTGACGTGCTCGCAGACCTGCCGCAGTGCGGTCACGGTGGCGTACAGACCGTGACCGCCCCCGAGCGCGACCGCGGACCGCGGCGCGGGCGTCGTCATTCCCTGCCCAGGTCGCGGTGGACGGCGCGGGCGTCGAACGGGGTGAGGTCGGCGCGGTCGGCGCCGGGCCACGTGGTGTCGGCGGCCGGCGCGCACAGGCGGCGGGCGAGCTCGGTCGACATCGCGACGCTGCGGTGCTTGCCGCCGGTGCAGCCGATCGCCACGGTCATGTAGCGCTTGCCCTCTCGCGTGTACCCCTCGGCGGTGAGGCGCACGATGCGCTCGTAGGCCTCCAGCCAGGCGTCAGCGCCGGGTTGACCGAGGACGTAGGTGGACACCGGGTCGTCGCGGCCGGTGAGGTCGCGCAGCTCGGCCACCCAGTACGGGTTGGGCAGGAAGCGGACGTCCGCGACGAGGTCGGCGTCGATGGGCAGTCCGTACTTGAACCCGAACGACTGCACCGTGATCCGCACGTCGGTCCCCGACGGCTGGGCGAAGGCGTTGTCGACGATGGTGCGCAGCGCGGTGACCGACAACCCGGAGGTGTCGACGGCGAGGTCGGCCGACTCCGACACCCCGGCCAGGGCCGCCCGTTCCCGAGCGATCGCGTCGACGAGGGTGCCGTCCTGCTGGAACGGGTGACGTCGCCGCACCTGCTCGTAGCGGCGGACGAGCGCGGCGTCGTCGGCGTCGAGGAAGAGCAGGCGCACGGCGGCACCGGTGGACTCCAGGTCGGACCGGACGTCGCTGACGCCGGCCGCGAACGCCGCTGTGGGTGTGCGCATCACGACGGCCACACGGTTGGTGTCCGGTGTCTCCTGGCGGGCGACGATCACCGTGCGTGGGATCAGCGGCGACGGCACGTTGTCCGTCACGTACCACCCGAGGTCCTCGAGGAGCCGTGCGACGGTCCCCCGCCCCGCGCCGGACATGCCGGTGACGAGCAGGACGTCGAGGTCACGCCCCGCACCGTCCTCGAGCAGCATGCCCTGCGCGTCGCGGGTGTCGTCGCTCACGACGCCGGCTCCGCGAGTGCACGCTGTACGGCAGCCGCCGTGGACGGACCGATGCCGGGGACACCGGCGATCTCCTCGACCGACGCCTGCTTCAGCCGTGCGACGGAACCGAAGTGGGTGACGAGCGCCTTGCGTCGGGTCTCCCCCAATCCCGGGACGCCGTCGAGCGCCGAGGCCGTCATCCGCTTGCTGCGCTTGCTGCGGTGGTAGGTGATCGCGAAGCGGTGTGCCTCGTCGCGGACACGCTGCAGCAGGAACAGTGCCTCGCTCGAGCGCGGGAAGATGACCGGGTCCTCGTCGTCGGGGGTCCACACCTCCTCGAGACGCTTGGCGAGGCCGATCACCGACACGTCGGTCACGCCGAGCTCGTCGAGGACCTCGGCCGCCGCCCGCACCTGCGGACCACCGCCGTCGACGACGAACAGGTTGGGCGGGTACGCGAACCGGCGCGGGCGGCCGGTCGCCGGATCGATCGCGGCCTCCGGTGCCAGGTCACCGCCGTTGTCGGGCATCGGGTCCCCGCCGGTCGACGAGGACACGGTGGCCGTCGGGTCGGCGGGATCGCTGCGGTGTGCGTCGGCGCGGTGACGGAGGAAGCGTCGTCGGGTGACCTCGGCGATAGACGCGACGTCGTCGCTGCGGCCGTCGCCGGCGGCCTCCCGGATGCTGTAGTGCCGGTAGTCGGACTTGCGCGGCAGACCGTCCTCGAACACGACGAGCGACGCGACGACGTCGGTGCCCTGGACGTGCGAGATGTCGATGCACTCGATCCGCAGCGGTGCGTCGTCGAGACCGAGGGTCTCCTGGATCTCGGTGAGCGCGGCCGAGCGGGTCGTGAGATCGCCTGCGCGCTTGAGCTTGTGCTGCGTCAGCGCCTCACCGGCGTTGCGCGCCACCGTGTCGAAGAGGGCTTTCTTGTCACCGCGCTGGGGCACACGCAGACTCACCTGCGCGCCGCGCAGTCCCGACAGCCAGCGGGAGAACTCGTCGGCGTCGGGCGGGAGCACCGGCACCAGCACCTGACGCGGCACCGACTCGACCCCACCGGGCTCGCCATCGGCGACGGTGGCCGCCTGGTCGACCTGTTCGCCGTAGAACTGGGTGAGGAACTGGGCCACCTGCTCGGACAGGTCGGGGCCGTCGGTCCCGTCGCCGTCCGTGGCGGTGCCGTCGCCGCCGGACAGGTCGTCGACCCGTTCCACGACCCAGCCGCGCTGACCACGGACACGGCCTCCACGCACGTGGAACATCTGCACCGACACCTCGAGGTCGTCGGCGACCATCGCGATGACGTCGGCGTCGGTCCCGTCGCCGAGGACCACGGCCTGCTTCTCCAGTGCACGCTTCAGGGCTCCGACGTCGTCGCGCAGGCGCGCCGCGCGTTCGAAGTCGAGATCCTCGGCGGCCGAGGCCATCTGGGTCTCGAGGTTGCGGATCATCCGGTCGGTGCGACCGGCGAGGAAGTCGCAGAAGTCCTCGACGATCTGCCGGTGCTCGGCCGCGTCGACACGGCCCACGCACGGCGCGGAGCACTTGTCGATGTAGCCGAGGAGGCAGGGCCGGTCGATCTGTCCGTGCCGTTTGAACACGCCCGCCGAGCAGGTGCGAGCGGGGAAGACACGGGTCAGCAGGTCGAGCGTCTCGCGGATCGCCCACGCGTGCGCATAGGGACCGAAGTAGCGGACGCCCTTGCGTCGCGGCCCTCGGTAGACGAACAGCCGGGGGTACTCCTCGTTCAGGGTGACCGCGAGCATCGGATACGACTTGTCGTCGCGGTAGCGGACGTTGAACCGCGGGTCGAACTGCTTGATCCAGTTGTACTCGAGCTGCAGCGCCTCGACCTCGGTCGTCACGACCGTCCACTCGACAGACCCGGCGGTGGTGACCATGCGACGGGTGCGGGGGTGCAGGCCGGAGAGGTCCTGGAAGTACGAGGTCAGGCGGGACCGCAGGTTCTTCGCCTTGCCGACGTAGATGACGCGTCCGTGCGGATCCCGGAACTTGTAGACGCCCGGGTCGGTGGGGATGCTCCCCGGCGCCGGGCGGTACGTGGTCGGATCGGGCACCGGTCCAGGTTAGTACCCCACTCCGACGGCCCGGGTGGGCTAGCGTCCCGGAGTGCACGGCCCCGTCCGTACGGCGGGAGGGCCCGGACGGGAGAAGGTGACGCGACATGCGGGAGCGCAGTGGACCGGCACGGCCGGTGGTGCGGATCGGGTGCCTCGTGGCGGTCGTCGCGCTCGGGGTCGGCGCCTGTTCGTCGACGTCCTCCCCCGACACCACGGGGCCCGGTGTGTGCACGACCACCACTCCGGGAGCGTCGACGGCAGCGCAGGGGGCACCGGCCTCCGCGGGTCCGTCCTCGCGCGACATCGCCACCGCCCCCGAGGTCGCGACCGGCTACCGCGCCGGATTGTCCCCGGTCCGCACGAAGTCCTTCGCCGTCGTCACCGCGAACCCGCTCGCGACCCGCGCGGCGTGCGAGGTGGTCGCCGACGGCGGCACGGCGGCCGACGGCCTGGTCGCCGCGCAGGCGGTCCTCGGTCTCGTGGAACCCCAGGCGACAGGTATCGGTGGTGGTGCGTTCCTCGTCTACTTCGACAGGGCGTCGAACTCGGTGCAGGCCTACGACGGTCGCGAGACGGCTCCCGCCGCCGCGACCGGCGAGTACCTCCGGCAGATCAGCCCCACCGATCCCCGGACGCCGATCCCCTCGGCGCGGGCGAGCGGGCGGTCCATCGGGACGCCCGGCGTGCTGCGGATGCTGGAGATGGCCCACGACGACCACGGCGCCAAGCCCTGGCGCTCCCTCTTCGACCCCGCGATCGCGCTGTCGGACAACGGCTTCGCGATCAGCCCACGGATGGCGGCCGCGATCTCCGACAGCCGCGACGACCTCGCGTCGGACCCGGAGGCGCGCTCGTACCTGCTCGAGCCGAACGGCTCGCCGAAGCCCGCGGGCACGGTGCTGACCAACCCGGCGTACGCGAAGACGTTGGGCGCCATCGCCTCCGACGGCCCCGATGCCTTCTACACCGGGGCCATCGCGCGCGACGTCGTCGAGGCCATCGGGCGCACCACCCGGCTGTCGCCCACCGGCGCATCGGAACCGATGACCCCCGGGGTCACGACACTCGCCGACCTCGCCGGGTACCGGGCGAAGAAGCGCACGGCGCTGTGCACCCGGTACCGCGACCACGTGCTGTGCGGCATGCCGCCGCCGTCCTCGGGTGGGATCACCGTCGCGTCGACGCTGGGGATCCTGTCGTCGTTCGACCTGTCGGCGCTGCGCCCCACCGACCTCGACCGCAACGGGGGCCGGCCCACAGCGGAGGCGGTGCACCTGATCTCCGAGGCCGAACGGCTGGCCTACGCCGACCGCGACGCCTACGTCGCCGACACCGACTTCGTGCCGCTGCCGGACGGATCGCCCGCGGCGCTGCTGAACCCGGACTACCTGCGATCGCGGGCGGCACTGATCGACCGCAACCGGTCGATGGGCACGGCGACGCACGGGGATCTCGGTGACGTGCCGGTCGGGCGCGACACCCCCGAGCACGGCACGAGCCAGATCTCCATCGTCGACCGGCAGGGGAACATGGCGTCGATGACGACGACCGTCGAGTCGTCGTTCGGCTCGTTCCACCTCGTCGACGGGTTCGTGCTGAACAACCAGCTGACCGACTTCTCCGCCGCGCCGACCGGCGACGACGGACGACCGCTGGCCAACCGCGTGGCACCCGGCAAGCGGCCGCGCAGTTCGATGTCCCCGACGCTGGTGTTCGCCGCCCAGCCCGACGGGTCCCGCGGCGCGCCGGTCGGGACGATGGGCTCCCCCGGCGGCTCGGTGATCATCCAGTTCGTCGTGAAGACGCTCGTGGCCATGCTCGACTGGGGTCTCGACCCGCAACAGGCGGTCGGCGCGGTCGACTTCGGGGCCGCGAACTCCCCGACCACCAACGTCGGCGGGGAGCACCCCGACATCGACGCCGCCGACAACGGCGATCGGGACCCGCTGGTGCAGCAGCTGCGCGCCAAGAGTCACCAGGTGTCGGTGGCGGACCAGAGTTCGGGTCTCGGGGCGATCATGCGCGACGGCGACGGCTGGATCGGCGGCGCCGACCCCCGCCGCGAGGGTGTCGTGGAGGGCGACACCCGATAGATCGGCCGTCCTCACCCGTCGAGTGGGCGACTACGGACGTCGACTGGGCGGCTACCGACGACCCGCGTCCGGAAACGCCCACCCGACGTCCGGAAACGCACACCCGACGTCTGGAAGCGCCCACTCGACGGGGTGGGGCCGGGGTCAGGAGGGGGCGTCGGCGCGGTGCCGGGCGTGGATCTCCCGGAAGCGTTCCATCGCCTCGACGGCGAGTTGGCCGTCGGTGGCCTGGATTGCCATGACGGGGACGTTCTCGTCGTCGGGGAGTTCGAGCCGCGCCCAGCGGCCCTTGTCGGGGTACCAGATGCCCTCGACGACATCCCAGTCGAACGACTTCTCCCCCACCAGGTTCCGGATCTCGACGCCGCGGGCGCCGGCGCGGATGCGCGGCCGGGTGAACGTGAGGATCGCGGCGGCCCACACGGCACCGATGAGCGCGAACCCGATCTGGTCGGAGAGACGGAACGTCACCCCGGTGTCCGAGACCCGCAGCAGCACACCGACCACCACGTGGACGGCGAAGACGATCGCGGCGACGATCACGGCGAGCCGAGGGGTCCGCGTCGATCGGTACTGCAGCTCCCACTCACCGGTCCCGCCGGTCGAGGTCCTGCTCACCGCGCCGACCGGGCGGACAGCTCCGCCAACGTGATCGCCGAGGCCAACGCGGCCGTCGCGGCCTGGGCGCCCTTGTCCTCGCTCGAGCCGGGCAGTCCCGACCGCGCCAGGGCCTGCGCCTCGTCGAGGGTGGTGAGCACGCCATTGCCGACCGGCGTCGACTCGTCGAGCGACACCCGGGTCAGCCCGGCGGTGACGGCGTCGCACACGTACTCGAAATGCGGTGTCTCGCCGCGGATCACGACGCCGAGCGCCACGACGGCGTCATGGGTGCGGGCCAACGCCTGCACGATGACGGGCAGCTCGATCGCCCCGGCCACCCGTACGACGGTGGGGTCCGCGAGGCCGGCGTCCTTCGCGACGCGCAGCGCGCCGTCGAGCAGTGCGGTGCAGATCTCCGCGTGCCATTGCGACGCCGCGATGGCCAGCCGCATCCCCGACGCCGACCCGAGTTCGACGACGGGCTCGCCCGAGCCGCTCACGCGCCCGTCCCCGACGTCACGTCACCGGGACCGATGTCGTCGAGTCCGACGAGGTCGTGGCCCATCCGGTCGCGCTTGGTGCGCAAGTACCGCAGGTTCTCCGGGGTCGCGCGCACGGGCATCGGCACACGGTCGACGATCTGCAGCCCGTAGCCCTCGAGACCGACGCGCTTGGCCGGGTTGTTCGTGAGCAGCCGCATCGACCGGACACCGAGGTCGACGAGGATCTGCGCCCCGAGGCCGTAGTCGCGGGCGTCGGCGGGGAGGCCGAGCTGCAGGTTCGCGTCGACGGTGTCGGACCCGTCGTCCTGCAGTTGGTAGGCCTGCAGCTTGTGCATGAGGCCGATGCCACGGCCCTCGTGTCCCCGCATGTAGAGCACGATGCCGCGTCCCTCGGCGGCGACCATGGCCATGGCCGCGTCGAGCTGGGGACCGCAGTCACAGCGCAGCGAGCCGAAGACGTCGCCGGTGAGGCACTCGGAGTGCACCCGCACGAGCACGTCCTCACCGCGCTGCGACGGGCCGGCGATGTCACCGAGGACGAGCGCGACGTGCTCGGCGTCGTCGTAGACGCTGGTGTAGCCGACGGCCCGGAAGGTGCCGTGCGCGGTGGGGATCCGCGCGTCGGCGACGCGCACGACGTGCTTCTCGTTGCGACGGCGCCACGCGATCAGGTCGGCGATGGAGATCATGGCCAGGCCGTGTTCGTCGGCGAACCCGCGCAGCTCCTCGGCGTGCGCCATGTCGCCCTCGTCCTTCTGCGAGACGATCTCGCAGATGACGCCGGCGGGCGTCAGCCCGGCCAGGCGGGCGAGGTCGACGGCGGCCTCGGTGTGTCCGGGACGACGCAGCACGCCGCCCTCCTTGGCGCGCAGCGGCACCACGTGCCCGGGGCGGGTGAAGTCACCGGCGTCGCTCTGCGGGTCGGCCAGCAGGCGCATCGTCGCGGCCCGGTCGGACGCGGAGATGCCGGTGCCGATGCCTTTGCGGGCGTCGACGGTGACCGTGTACGCCGTCCCGTGCTTGTCCTGGTTCACCGAGTACATCGGGGGCAGCCCGAGGCGGTCGCAGTCGGCGCCGGCGAGCGGGACGCACAGGTACCCCGAGGTGTACCGCACCATGAAGGCGACGAGCTCCGGCGTGGCCTTCTCCGCGGCGAAGATGAGATCGCCCTCGTTCTCGCGGTCCTCGTCGTCGACCACGACGACGGCCTTGCCCGCGGCGATGTCGGCGATCGCGCGCTCGACGGTGTCGAGCACGACCGTGCGCGGCGACCCGGTGTCGGGGTGGATGTCGGTCATGCCGAGGCCTCGCTCTCGTGCGGGGTGCGCGCGTGCGGCGCGGCGAGTCGTTCGACGTACTTGGCGATCACGTCGACCTCCAGGTTGACGGTGTCCCCGACCGCGAGCCGCCCGAGGGTGGTGACGTCGAGGGTGGTGGGGATGAGGGAGATCTCGAACCAGCTGTCGCCGGTCGGGTCGTTCGGGGTGGCCGAGACGGTGAGGGAGACGCCGTCGACCGTGATCGATCCCTTCTCGACGACGTAGCGCGCGAGGTCGGCGGGGATCGCGATGCGGATGACGGTCCAGTTCTCCGACGGGCTGATCGTCGCGACGGTGCCGGTGCCGTCGACGTGGCCCTGGACGATGTGGCCGCCGAAACGACCGCCCGCAGCCATCGCGCGCTCGAGGTTGACGGGCGCGCCGGCGTCGAGCGCGGCCAGCGAGCTGCGGCGGAGCGTCTCGGCCATGACGTCGACGGCGAAGGTGCCGTCGGTGGGCGCGGAGACGACGGTGAGACAGACGCCGTTGACGGCGATGGAGTCACCGTGGCCGGCGTCGCTGGTGACGAGCGGGCCGCGGATGACAAAGCGGGCCGCGTCGGTGAGGTCCTCGCGGCGCACGATCTCGCCACGTTCCTCGATGATGCCGGTGAACACCGTGCCTCCTGTCGTCAGCTCAGGGCGGCACGTCTCGTGGTCGAGGACGACCACGTCCGTTCTCTCTCATCCGGACTGTGACCGTCGGCTCCGGAGTCGCACCGGATCTGCTGACCCCGGACCTGTGGGGTCCGGGCGCTCGCGGGCTTCGGTCGTGGGAGACCGTCACCGCCGGTGGGGAATTGCACCCCGCCCTGAGAACTTCGCTGTGTCGACGCTAGCACAGCGAGCTGTCCCGATCAGAACGC
Organism: Williamsia serinedens; assembly: GCF_024171725.1. Lineage (GTDB taxonomy): Bacteria > Actinomycetota > Actinomycetes > Mycobacteriales > Mycobacteriaceae > Williamsia_A > Williamsia_A serinedens. Next base: position 401,057 of record NZ_JAMTCG010000001.1, on the reverse strand, counting down.
GTTCAGCCCGAAACCGCCGGTCAGCGGGTTGCGACCAGCGTGATGAGAATGTCGTCACCCAGCTCGAGCACCGACTCACGGTGGAATCGGTGGGCGTCGGTGAGGGTGCCGACGGTGACGTCGTCGACGGACGCGCGACCGGCGCCGAGGATCGTCGGGGCGAGGTACACCCGCACACGGTCGACGAGGTCGGCAGCGAAGAAGGCACCCAGAACCGTCGGACCGCCCTCGACGAGGACGTCGAGGGCGTCAGCGGCGGCCGACAGGACGTCCCGCGGGTCATGGGAGAGGACCTCGACCGGGGGCTCCCCCGTGTCGCGCATCCGGGCGCGGTCGGGGACACCGCTGCGTCCCAGCACGATCCGGCGGGGCTGGCGGTGGCGCGGTGACCCGTCGTCGTGGCGGGCGGTCAGTTCGGGGTCGTCGACGCGCACGGTGCCGGTGCCGACGACGATCGCGTCGAGCCGCGCGCGTTCGGCGTGCACGTGCTCGCGGGCTGCCGGTCCGGTGATCCAGCGGCTGGTCCCGTCGGGAGCGGCGACGCGGCCGTCGAGGGTGGCGGCGATCTTGGCGGTGACGCGTGGCCGGCCGGTCCGGCGCCGGTGCAGCCAGCCCGCGAGCGCACCGGACGCGGCGGCCTCCGCGCACTCCCCCGCGACGACGTCGACGCCCGCCGCGCGGAGGGTCTGCGCTCCCCCGCCGGCGACGGGATCGGGGTCGTCGACGGCGTACACGACCCGCGCCACGCCGGCCTCGAGCAGGGCCTGGGTGCAGGGTCCGGTGCGGCCCGTGTGGTCACACGGCTCGAGCGTCACCACCGCGGTCCCGCCGCGCGCCGCGCCCCCGGCCTGACGCAGCGCCATCACCTCGGCGTGTGGCCCCCCGACGGGCTGCGTGTGCCCGGCCCCGACCACCACACCGTCGGCGTCGAGGACGACCGCCCCGACCGGCGGGTTCGGCGTGCTGACGCCGCACGCGGCGAGGCCCTGCTCCAGCGCGAGGGCCATGGCGGCGGTCAGGTCGCCCGGACGCGTACCGCGCGGGTCGGGGGTCACCGAGATCAGCCGCGGGCGCGGGCGGCCTGCGCGCGCAGCGCGGACACGGCGCCGGCCGGGTCGTCGGCGCCGTAGACCGCGGACCCCGCGACGAAGCAGTCGACGCCGGCCTCCGCGGCCTGCTCGATGGTGTCGGCGTTGATGCCGCCGTCGATCTCGACGAGGATCCGCAGCCCGTCGGTGTCGATCCGCCGCCGCAGCGTGCGCACCTTGTCGAGCACGTCGGGTATGAACGACTGCCCGCCGAACCCGGGTTCGACGCTCATCACGAGCAGCGTGTCGAACGACGACAGGATGTCGAGGTAGGGGTCGAGCGCGGTGCCGGGTTTGATGCTCAGGCCCGCCTTCGCGCCGGCCGCGCGGATGTCGCGGGCCACGGCCGTCGGGTCGTCGGTGGCCTCGGCGTGGAAGGTGACGTTGTGGGCGCCGGCCTCGGCGTAGGGCGGGGCCCAGCGGGCCGGGTCCTCGATCATGAGGTGGCAGTCGATGGGGATGTCCGTCGCACCCAGCAGGCTCTGCACGACGGGCAGGCCGAGGGTGAGGTTGGGCACGAAGTGGGCGTCCATCACGTCGACGTGCAGCCAGTCGCTGCCGCGGACGGCGTCGGCCTCGGCGGCGAGGTTGGCGAAGTCGGCGGACAGGATCGACGGAGCGATCATCGGCTGATCAGGGCGCACGGGGGCGTCGGCAGGCATGGCCGGGAGTCTATGAGGGGCCGTGGGCGCTGTCGGGCACCGGCACGGTGAGCAGCGCGAGGAACATCGCGTCGGTGCCGTGCCGATGCGGCCACAGCTGGACGGTGCCCTCCAGCGGCCCGTCGCCCGACTCCACCCCGACGAGTGGACGCGCGTCGAGCAGCTGGGCACCGGTCTCGGCGACCACGGCCTCGACGACACCGCGCGTCTCGGCGGGGTGCGGCGAGCACGTCGAGTAGATCAGCGCTCCGCCCGGACGCAGCAACCCGAGCGCCGCGGTGAGCAGTTCGCGTTGCAGCGTGACGAGCGGCGCCACGTCGTCGGGGGTCCGTCGCCACCGCGCCTCGGGTCGCCGACGGAGCGATCCCAGCCCGGTGCACGGCGCGTCGACGAGGATGCGGTCGTAGCCGGGGGTGAGCCCGCTGTCCCGACCGTCGGCGACGTGGACCGTCACCGGCAGACCGTCGGTGGCCTGCCGGATGAGGTCGGCGCGGTGCTCGGCGGGTTCGACGGCGTCGACGTGAGCCAGATCGATGTCGGCCAGCGCACCCAGGAGCGCGGCCTTGCCGCCCGGCCCGGCGCAGAGATCGAGCCACCGGCCGGTGTCCGGCCCGTCGAGCGGCGCCAGCGACAGGGCCCGGGCGACGAGCTGGGAGCCCTCGTCCTGCACACCAGCCATGTGTTCGCGCACGGCCTCGAGCTCGCCGGGGTCGCCGCCGGGCAGGTACACGCAGTACGGCGACCACCGCCCGACCTCGCCACCGGTCACCGCCGCGAGTTCGTCGGCCGTGATCAACCCGGGTCGGGCGACGAGGTGCACCGCGGGCCGGTCGTCGTCGGCGGCGAGTGCCGCCTGCAGCTCCCCCGCCCCGACCCGACGCTGCGGCGTGCTCAGCGCGTCGGCGAAGACCTCGGCGATCCACCGCGGGTGGGCGTACCGGAACGCGAGGTGGCCGACGAGGTCCTCGCCGATCGGGGGTGCGAGCTCGTCGGTCCACATGTCGTCGTCGCGCTGGGAGACCTTGCGCAGCACGGCGTTGCAGAACCCGGCCGGGCCCTGTCCGGCCTCCGAGCGCACCAGGTCGACCGAGGTCGACACGGCCGCATGGGATCCCACGCGCGTGCGCAGCAGCTGATAGGTGCCCAGGCGGAGCACGTCGAGCAACGTCGGGTCGATCTCGGCGACCGGACGCCGCGCCGCCGCGGCGATGACCTCGTCGAGGACACCCGCCGCGCGGCAGGTCCCGTAGGCGAGCTCGGTGGCGAACGCGGCGTCACGCCCGGTGACGTGGCGCTCGCGGAGCAGTCGGGGCAGGACGAGGTTGGCGTACGAGTCGCGTTCGCGGACCGCACGCAGGACGTCGCGGGCGACCGCCCGGGCGGCGTCGACGGGCTTGTCGCGGAGGTGGGCCGGGCGGGTCACGCGAGCACCGTGGACCCGTCGAGGCGCGCGCCGCGGGCCCAGTCGGCCGCGGGGATCGGCTTCTTGCCGGGCGGCTGGACCTGGCCGAGTCGCACCGGGGTCGACGCCGTGCCGACGAACACCGCCTTCTTTGTCGCGGCGACCGCACCCGGCGCGAGCGGTCCGACGTCGGCGGGGAGGTCACCGTCCGCGGTCGGGGACACCGGCCCGAGCTTGATGCGGGTGTCGCCGAGCAGGGTCCAGGCGCCCGGGTCCGGGGTGCGTGAGCGGATGAGGCGGTCCACGACGTGCGCGGGCCGGTTCCAGGTCACCTGCGCGTCGGCGACCTCGATCTTCGGGGCGACGCTCACCCCGTCGGCGGGTTGCGGCACCGCGACGAGCTCGCCGGCCTCGATCCCGTCGAGTGTCGACGCGAGCAGATGCGACCCGGCGTCGGCCAGGCGGTCGAGGAGGGCGCCGCTGGTGTCGTCGGGACGAATGCGTTCGGTGAGCGTGCCGAACACCGGTCCGGTGTCGAGGCCCTCCTCGATGCGGAAGGTGCTCGCGCCGGTGAACTCGTCACCGGCGGCGATCGCGGCCTGGACCGGGGCCGCGCCCCGCCACGCGGGCAGCAGCGAGAAGTGCAGGTTGATCCACCCGTGGCCGGGGAGGTCGAGCAGATCGGGCGGGACCAGGGCGCCGTAGGCGACGACGGCCACGCAGTCGGGGGCCCAGCGCTCAAGCGTCTCGCGGGCGTCGGGGTCGCGCAGGCGACGCGGTGTCGCGACCTCGACACCGGCCTCGTCGGCGACCACCCCGATCGGCGAGCGCGTGACCGTCCGGCCGCGTCCGGCGACCGCGTCGGGACGGGTCAGCACACCGACCACCTCGTGATGCGCCGACGCGAGCAGCGCCCGCAGCGACGGGACCGCCGGTTCGGGCGTGCCCGCGAACACGATCCTCATCGCAGCGCCTCCGCGGGTTCGTCGGCGGGCAGTCCGTCGCCGACCCAGACGGGACGCCCGGTCGACGGGTTCTCCGTGACCGTCTCCCCTGCGGTGAACCACGGCGTCGCGCGGATGACGCGCATCGCCGCGCGGCGCGCCTCGGGCGACAGCCGCTGCAGGAACAGGACGCCGTCGAGATGGTCGGTCTCGTGCTGGACGGCCCGGGCGAGGATGCCGTCGACCTCCATGGTCACGGGTGCGCCGTCGCGGTCGACACCGCTCACTCGCACGCGGGCGGCACGGGTGCACGCGGCCTGGACGCCGGGGATCGACAGGCACCCCTCCGCACCGGTCTGGGTCTCGTCGTCCGACGCGGTCCACACGGGGTTCACGACGTGTCCGCGCCGGCCGCCGCAGTCGAAGACGAAGACGCGCGCACCGACCCCGACCTGCGGGGCCGCCAGACCCGCCCCGTGGTGGGCATCCATGGTCTCGAGCATGTCGTCGACGAGACGGTGCAGCTCGGGGCCGAAGTCGGTGACCTGCGGGGTCGGGGTCCGCAGAACCGGGTCGCCGAACAACCGGATCGCACGCACCGCCACCGACAGCCTCCTCACGGGTCGTGTCCCGGATCCGGGACCGGGTGTCGAGTCTAGGCGTCGAAGAGGTCCGCCCTGTCAGCCGATGGTGGGCGGATCCACCTGGATGCGCAGGGGTCCGGTGTCGTGCTGGGCCGAGCGGTGCACCTGCGCGACCTTGAGCGCCCGCACCAGGTCCCGGCCGTGGCTGCGCGGGATGCGCAGCAGCACCCGGGTGAGCGGGCCCTCGGTCTCCCCGTCCCACCCGGCGGGCGGACGGGCGTCGGAGGGCAGGTCGACCGGTCCGAGGGTCTCGGCGTCGGTGGGGAGGTCGACGGCGTCGACGAACGCCGCGACCGAGCGGTCGGTGCCGTCGACGGACACCATGGTCACCGCGGGTGGCAGCCCGAGCTCGGCGCGTTGGGCCAGTTCCTGCGCGGCGAACCCGACGGGATCCCAGCGGATGGCGGCCTGGACGACCGGCAGTCCCGCGTCGGCGACGACCACCGCGGTGCCGCCGTCGCGCGCGGCACGGAGGCCGGCGAGCACCGACGTCCACCGGCGGAACGTCTGCTCCCCCGCCCGCAGGTCGGCGCGGTCGAGCTGCGCCCACGTGTCGAGGAGGATCGCCGCGCCGTAGCCGCCGTCGACGACGGGCTCGGAGCCGGGGGTCGCGACCACCAGGCGCGCGCCGGGGTCGACGCGGTCGGCGATCGTGTCGCCGCCGGAGGTGAGGACGGGGACGCCCGGGAACGCCTTGCCGAGCTCCTCCGCGGTGCGTCGTGCGCCGGTGCTGGTCGCCCGCAGGCGCGTGTCGCCGCACTCCACGCAGCGGAAGGCCTCGCGTCGTCCGCACCAGTTGCACGTGAGCGTCGGCGACGGCGTGGTGGTCGCGTCGGCGGAGTCGGCCCGCAGCGGGCCGTGGCACCGCCGGCAGCGTGCCGGCGTCCGGCACCGCGCGCAGGCGAGTGACGGGTGGTAGCCCCGGCGGGGCACGCTCACCAGCACGGGGGCGTCGGCGGCGAGGGCCGCGCGGGCCGCGTCGAAGGCGATCGCGGGCAGGCGTGCGACGCGCGCGAGCGGGTCGCGGGCGACGGTGCGGTCGTCGTCGCTGATGGCCCGGATGCGCGGGGCGCGGTCACGGACGACGGCGCGGTCGGCGACGACGTCGTGCATCCAGCCGGAGGTCACCAGCACCTGGGTCTCGGCGGTCCGCGCGATCCCGCCGACGACGAGCGCCGCCGACGCCGCCGCGGTGCGCAGGACGGCGACCTCCCGTGGGTGCGGGTAGGGGGCGCGGGGTTCGGTCAGGCTGTCGTCGCCGTCGTCCCACACCACCATCAGTCCGAGATCGCGGACGGGTGCGAACGCCGCGCTGCGGGTCCCGACGACCACGGCGGCGTGTCCGCGCAGCGCCTGCAGCCACCGGCGGTAGCGCGCGGTCGGTCCCAGTCCGGCGGACAGCGCGACCACGCGGTCGCCGAGCAGGTCCCGGCAGGCCGCGTCGACGCGGTCGAGGTCACGCTGGTCGGGGACGACGACCACGACCCCGCGTCCGCCGGTGACGGTGGCGAGGGCGAGGTCGGCGATGCGCGCCGGCCAGTCCTCGCCGGGCAGCGACTGCCACGCGGCGCGGGGCGCCCCGCCGTCGGCGAGGGCGGTCAGCAGCGCCGGCCCGGCCCGATAGGCCGCCCACGCGGTGTCGTCGGGTTCCGGGAGCGGTGGATGCTCGGGCGCCTGGACGGGCAGCGCGGCCTCGGTGCGGGCGTGCCTCGGGGGGATCGCGAGGCGCACGACGTCGGTCAGCGTCCCGGCGTAGCGGTCGGCGACCGCGCGGCACAGCGCGGCGACCTCCGGGGTGAGCACCGGTTCCGGTGACACCACCCGGTCGAGCCGACCGAGCTTGCCGGGGTGGTCGGTGCCCGCCATCCGTTCGACGACGAACCCGTCGACGAGGCGACCGGCGAACCGCACCCGCACGCGGGCACCGGGCACGGCGTCGGTGTCCTGGTCGGCGCCGACCTCGTAGTCGAAGAGTCGGTCGAGGTGCGACAGGCCCAGCATGACGAGCACCGACGCCACCGGCAGATGGGCGGCGGGCGCGGTGGTGGCTGCGCGCGGGCTCATCGACGGTGGCGTCGGTGTCGAGGGAGGGTCCCGGCGGGGCCGGGGACGGGGAGCGGACTCAGATGCCCGCGGCCGCCTTCAGCTTGTCGGCGCGGTCGGTGCGCTCCCACGGCAGGTCGAGGTCGGTGCGACCGAAGTGGCCGTACGCGGCGGTCGGGCCGTAGATCGGGCGCAGCAGGTCCAGGTCGCGGATGATCGCGCCCGGACGCAGGTCGAAGACCTCCGAGATCGCGGCGCGGATCGTCACCGGGTCGATGGCCTCGGTGCCGAACGTCTCGACGAAGAGGCCGACCGGGGCGGCCTTGCCGATCGCGTAGGCGACCTGGACCTCGATGCGCTTGGCGAGACCCGCGGCGACCGCGTTCTTGGCGACCCAGCGCATGGCGTACGCGGCGCTGCGGTCGACCTTCGACGGGTCCTTGCCGGAGAACGCGCCACCACCGTGGCGGGCCATGCCGCCGTAGGTGTCGACGATGATCTTGCGGCCGGTGAGTCCGGCGTCGCCCATGGGGCCACCGAGCACGAACTTGCCGGTCGGGTTGACCAGCAGGCGCGGGTTCGAGGTGTCCAGCGACGGCAGCTCGAGATCGGCGAGGACCGCGTCGACGACGTGCGTCTTGATGTCCGGGGTCAGCATGTTGACGAGGTCGATGTCGGCGGCGTGCTGCGTCGACAGGACGACCGTGTCGAGACGGACCGGGGTGTCACCGTCGTACTCGATGGTGACCTGGGTCTTGCCGTCGGGACGCAGGTACGGCAGCGTGCCGTTCTTGCGGACCTCGGTGAGCTTGCGCGACAGGCGGTGGGCCAGCGCGATCGGCACCGGCATGAACTCCGGGGTCTCGGCGGTGGCGTAGCCGAACATCAGACCCTGGTCGCCGGCGCCCTGCTTGTCGATCTCGTCGGTCTGGCCGTCGACGCGCGACTCGTAGGCGTTGTCGACACCCTGCGCGATGTCGGGCGACTGCGCACCGATGGCGACGTTCACGCCGGCGGTCGCGCCGTCGAAGCCCTTCGACGACGAGTCGTAGCCGATCTCGAGGACCTTGTCGCGGACGATCTTGGGGATGTCGGCGTAGGCCGAGGTCGTGACCTCGCCCGCGACGTGGACCTGGCCGGTGGTCACGAGGGTCTCGACGGCGACGCGGCTGGTGGGGTCCTGCTCCAGCAGCGCGTCGAGGATCGAGTCGCTGATCGCGTCGCAGATCTTGTCCGGGTGGCCCTCGGTGACCGACTCGCTGGTGAACAGTCGCGACGTCCCCGCGGGACTCTGGCCTGCAGTCATCATTTCCTCTCGAAGTCCGACGCCGGTCGACGTCGCATGGGGCGGTGGCGCGGCGGGGTGTCCCGCCGCGGTGGTGGCCCGTCCCCGGGTGGTCTCTCCCCCTGCCAGAGCAACAACCTACACACCCTCGTCGCTGGTCGGTGACCCGCACGGCCGGGCACTCCGGTGGGTGTCAGTCGGTCCGACGTCCCGACAGCAGGGCTGTCACGGCGTCCAGTATTCGGCTCGCCATGAGTGTTTTCGACCCGAGCGGCAGGGCGGTCTCGGCACCCGTCGACGCCAGCACCCAGCCGGTGTTGTCGTCGGTGCCGAACGCCTTGCCGTCGCCGACGGCGTTGACGACGAGGAGGTCGCAGCCCTTGCGGGCCAGCTTCTCCCGGCCGTGGTCGAGCACGCCGCCGCGCTCGTCACCGGTTTCGGCAGCGAACCCGACGATGACGGTGTCGGCCGCGACGTCGCCCGCCGACCGTGCCGCGACGAGGCCCCGCAGGATGTCGGGGTTGGTCGCCAGCTCGATCGGCGTCGGCGTCGCGTCGGCGCCCGGCTCCTTCTTGATCTTCGCGGTGGCCACGTGCACCGGCCGGAAGTCGGCGACCGCCGCGGCCATGATCACCACGTCGGCATCGGCCGCGCGGGTCGTGATCTCGGTGGAGAGCTGCTCGGCGGTGGTGATGTCGACACGCTCGACACCCGACGGTGCCTCCAGGCCGGTCGCCGTGCCCGCGACGAGCGTGACGTCGGCGCCGCGGTGGGTGGCGGCCCGGGCCAGGGCGAAACCCTGTTTGCCCGAGCTGCGGTTGCCGAGGAACCGCACCGGGTCGAGGGGTTCGCGGGTGCCGCCGGCGCTGATCAGGACGCGTCGTCCTGCCAGGTCGAACGGGAGGGCGTCGGGTCGCTCGAGCAGGACGTCGCCGAGCAGCCCGATCTCGCTCGGCTCGGGCAGTCGGCCGGCGCCGGAGTCCCGACCGGTCAGTCGTCCCGACGCGGGACGCAGGACGGTGGCGCCGTGGGCGCGCAGGGTGGCGACGTTGGCTTGGGTGGCCGGGTGCTCCCACATCTCCGTGTGCATGGCCGGCGCATAGACCACCGGACAGCGCGCGGTGAGCAGCGTCGCGGTGAGCAGGTCGTCGGCGCGACCGGCCGCGGCGCGGGCCATCAGGTCCGCGGTGGCCGGCGCCACGACGACGAGGTCGGCCTCCTGGCCGAGTCGCACGTGCGGGACGTGCTCGACGTCGGCGAAGACCTCCGGGGTGACCGGGTTGCCCGACAGCGCCTCGAACGTGGCGGCGCCGACGAACTCGAGCGCCGATCGTGTCGGGATCACCCGGACGCTGTGGCCGGCCTCGGTGAAGTGGCGGATCAGCGAGCACGCCTTGTACGCGGCGATGCCCCCGCCGACACCGACGACGATGCGGCTGCGAGCGGCCGGTGCGGTCACCGAGGGGTGCGGGACGCCGGGGCGGATCCGGTGCGGATCACTCGCCCTCGGTGTGCTCGAGCAGGTCGGTGTGGATCTCGCGCATCGCGATGGACAGCGGCTTCTCCTGCAGACCCGGCTCGACCAGCGGGCCGACGTACTCGAGGATGCCGTCGCCGAGCTGGTTGTAGTAGTCGTTGATCTGGCGCGCACGCTTGGCCGCGTAGATGACCAGCGCGTACTTGGAGGACGCGCGGTCGAGGAGCTCGTCGATCGGCGGGTTGGTGATGCCGAGCGGGGTGTCGTACGCGGGGGTGGTGGCGTCCGTGCTCAGGGGCGTGCTCACGAGATGTGTTCCTCACGGTCTGCGGCCGTCCGTGCGGCGGCCGCGATGTGTCGCCGCGCGCTGCGGCGGCCTGGATGTCTCAGGTCTGGGGACGAGCGGGGTCGGACGCATGTGCGTCCGCCGTGGTGCTCCGGTCATGTCCGACCAGCAAGGATACCAACTCGCGGGCGACGCGGTCGACGTGGTCGTTGACGATGACGTGGTCGAACTCGTCGGCGATGGCCATCTCCTCCCGCGCGGTCTGCAGCCGACGGGCGATGACCTCGGCGCTCTCGGTGGCGCGGCCGGTGAGTCGGCGCACGAGTTCGTCCCAGCTGGGCGGGGCCAGGAACACCGAGACGGACTCCGGAACGGCGTGTCGGACGGCGCGGGCCCCGGCGATGTCGACCTCGACGAGGACCGGCGACCCGGCGGCCATGGCCGCCCGGACCGGCGCGGCGGGGGTCCCCGACCGCTGCAGTCCGCCGTGGATCTCCGCCCACTCGAGCAGCTCGCCGTCGGCGATCATCTCGCTGAAGCGGTCCTCGGTGACGAAGTGGTAGTCGACGCCGTCGACCTCCCCGGCGCGCGGTGCGCGGGTGGTCGCCGAGACGCTGAACACCAGCTCGGGCAGAAGTTCCCGCACCCGCCGCACGACACTGGACTTGCCGACGGCGGAGGGGCCGACCAGCACCAGCAGTCGGCCCCTCCGGTCGGACGCCCGGGGCGGGGTCTCCCCCGCACCCGGACCTCCACGAGCTTCTACGTCGGCCTCAGTTCTGGTCGAACTTGGCCAGCAGCGCCTTGCGCTGCCGATCGCCGAGTCCACGCAGACGACGGGTCGGCGCGATCTCCAGCTCGGTCATGATCTCCTGCGCCTTGACCTTGCCCACCTTCGGCAGCGCCTCCAGCAGGGCCGAGACCTTCATCTTGCCGAGGATCTCGTCGGTCTCTGCGTCCTTCAGCACCTGCGACAGATCGGTGCCTCCACGCTTGAGCCGCTCCTTGAGCTCGGCGCGCGCCTTGCGGGCAGCAGCTGCCTTCTCGAGAGCAGCGGCGCGCTGCTCGGCGGTCAACTGGGGAAGGGCCACGGGTTCCTCCGTACTCATAGAACTGCGTCTCGCAGCACTCACTGGTCCATGTGCCTGCCGGTGTCCGGTGTCACCGATCGCCGACAGCGATTCCAGACCGTACCCACGCAACCTGCCGTTTGCGACCCCCACCCCGGCATTTCCGCACCACAGAGGGTGTTGTAGGGCCTCACCGGTGGACAACCCCCGCCTGTGGCCGACGCACCCGCGGACGCAGGGCGATCGGCTCGATCTCACTGTGTCACAACAGAACTCGGCCATAGGGTGACGACGGGCCGGTCCGGGGGTGAGAAGTCCGTCCTGTGACGGGTGTGACAGGGGGTTCCGGGGGTGTCCCGTCACGATCCGGTGCGTGCCCGCGCGTGTCGCGCACGTCCCTGACCTGCGGTCGGAGGACGCCGGCACCGGCCGCGGGGCTCAGGACAGGGCTGTCTCGACCTCGTCGCGCAGGCGTTGCGCCGCCGCGGCGACCGCGGCGCCGTCCGGGCCCGCGGCGAGGACCTGACGCGACGCCGAGGGCAGCAGCAGGTCGGTGGCGCCGCGGAAGACGCGGGCCAGGTCGTCGGGGGTCGCGCCCTGCGCGCCGAGTCCCGGCGCGAGGACCGGACCGCCGACGCCCGTCAGATCCAGGCCGTGGTCGCGGGTCGCGCCCACGACCAGCCCGATGCTGGCCGGGCCGTCGGCGTTGTGCCGAGCCGCGGCGTCGACGACGGACTGCGCGACCGTGCGCCCCGCGGCGTCGGTCGCGGTCTGCAGACCGCCGCCCTCCGGGTTCGAGGTCCGCGCGAGCACGACCACCCCGCGACCGGTCGCGTCGGCGAGCTCGACGGCCGGGTCGAGCGAGCCCACCCCGAGGTAGGGCGAGGCGGTGACCGCGTCGGCCCGCAGGGGCGACGCGTCGCCGAGCCAGGTGTCGGCGTAGGCGGCCATCGTCGACCCGATGTCACCGCGCTTGGCGTCGGCGATGACGAGCACGCCGGCCTCCCGCAGGGACGTCAGGGCGTCCTCCAGCACCGCGACGCCCCGCGACCCGTGGCGCTCGTAGAACGCCACCTGCGGTTTGGCCACGGCGATGTGCGGTCCGATCGCCGCGACCACGGTCTCGGTGAACGCCCGCACCCCGGCGGCGTCGTCGGTCAGCCCCCACGACGCGAGGAGCTGCGCGTGTGGGTCGATGCCGACGCACAGCCGGCCTCGCCGGGCGACGGCGTCGGCGACGCGGGTCGCGAAGTCCGCGGTCATGCGCCGCGCATCGCCTCGTGCCGCTCCTGCAGCGAGCGCACCCCGATGTCGCCGACGAGGGCGGCCTCGATGCCCTGCACCGCCGCGCTCGCGCCCTGCACGGTGGTGATGCACGGGATGTTCTGCGACACGGCGGCACTGCGGATCTCGTAGCCGTCGACGCGAGGCCCGGAGTTGCCGAACGGGGTGTTGATGACCATCGACACCTCGCCGGCGCGGATCGTCTCGACGATGGTCCGCTCCCCCGGCGGCAGGTCGGTGTCGGAGTGCTTGTGGACCTGCGTGCACGCGACGCCGTTGCGGCGCAACGCCTCTGCGGTGCCCTCGGTGGCGAGGATCTGGAATCCGAGGTCGGCGAGACGCTTCACCGGGAACAGCAGTGCGCGCTTGTCCTTGTTGGCCACCGACACGAAGATCGCACCCGAGGTGGGCAGCGATCCCGACACCGCGGTCTGCGACTTGGCGAACGACCGTCCGAAGTCGGCGTCGATGCCCATGACCTCGCCGGTCGACTTCATCTCCGGGCTCAGCAGCGAGTCGACACCGGAGCCGTCGAGGCGGCGGAACCGGTTGAACGGCAGCACCGCCTCCTTCACGGCGATCGGTGCGTTCACCGGCAACTCGCCGCCGTCGCCGGTGGCGGGCAGGATCCCCTGTTCGCGCAGCTCCGCGATCGTCGAGCCGAGCATCACCCGGGCACACGCCTTGGCCAGCTGCACCGCGGTCGCCTTCGAGACGAAGGGCACCGTGCGGCTGGCGCGGGGGTTGGCCTCGAGGACGTAGAGGACGTCGTCCTTGAGGGCGAACTGCACGTTGAGCAGACCCTTCACACCGATGCCCTTCGCGAGCGCCTCGGTGGAGCGGCGGACCGCCGCGACGTCGGTGCGGCCGAGCGCGACCGGCGGCAGGGCGCACGCCGAGTCACCGGAGTGGATGCCCGCCTCCTCGATGTGTTCCATGACGCCGCCGATGTAGACCTCGGTGCCGTCGCACAGGGCGTCGACGTCGATCTCGACGGCGTCCTCGAGGAACCGGTCGACGAGGACCGGGTGCTCCGGGGTGAGTTCGGTGGCGCGGGAGATGTAGCCCTCGAGCGACGGCTCGTCGTAGACGATCTCCATCCCGCGGCCGCCGAGCACGTACGACGGGCGCACGAGCACCGGGTAGCCGATGTCGGCGGCGATGGCGCGCGCCTCGTCGAAGCTGGTCGCCGTGCCGTACTTCGCGGCGGGCAGGCCCGCCTCGTCGAGCACGCGGCCGAACTCGCCACGGTCCTCGGCGAGGTCGATGGCGGCGGGTGACGTGCCGACGATCGGCACCCCCGCCTCCTCGAGACGCCGCGCGAGCCCGAGCGGGGTCTGGCCGCCGAGCTGCACGATGACACCGCGCACGGTGCCCGACGCGCACTCGGCGCGGTAGACCTCCATGACGTCCTCGAACGTCAGCGGCTCGAAGTAGAGACGATCGGCGGTGTCGTAGTCGGTGGAGACGGTCTCGGGGTTGCAGTTGACCATCACCGTCTCGAACCCTGCCTGCGACAACGTCAGTGCGGCGTGCACGCACGAGTAGTCGAACTCGATGCCCTGACCGATGCGGTTCGGACCCGACCCGAGGATGAGGACCTTCTCGCGCTCGGTCTGCGGGGCGATCTCGCTGGTGGCCGCGGGATCGGTCTCGTAGGTCGAGTAGTGATACGGCGTCTTCGCCTCGAACTCGGCCGCGCACGTGTCTACGGTCTTGTAGACCGGCGTCACGCCCAGCTGCAGGCGCAGCGCCGCGACGGCGGCCTCGTCGGCGAGATCGTCGCGCAGCGCGGCGATCTGGCGATCCGACAGGCCGGTGCCCTTCGCCTCGCGGAGCAGTGTCGCGTCGAGGGTGTCGGCGTCCCGGACGGCACGGCCCATCTCGCCGATCGCGGCGATCTCGGCGAGGAACCAGGGGTCGATCTTCGTGGCGTCGAAGACCTGCTCGATGCTCGCGCCCGCGTCGAACGCGGCCATCACGCGGTACAGCCGCCCGTCGCGGGGTGTGGCGATCTCGGTGAGGATCTCGTCGAGGGTCGCCTCGGGGCGCGTCTCGGTCCAGAAGCCGGCGGCCTTGGTCTCCAACGACCGCATCACCTTGCCGAGGGCCTCGGCGAAGCTGCGGCCGAGACTCATCGCCTCGCCCACCGACTTCATGGTGGTGGTCAGCGTGTCGTCGGCGCCGGGGAACTTCTCGAAGGCGAAGCGCGGCGCCTTCACCACGACGTAGTCCAGGGTCGGCTCGAAACAGGCCGGGGTCTCGCCGGTGATGTCGTTGACGATCTCGTCGAGTCGGTAGCCGACGGCGAGTTTCGCGGCGATCTTGGCGATCGGGAACCCGGTGGCCTTCGACGCCAGCGCCGACGACCGCGACACGCGCGGGTTCATCTCGATGACGACGATGCGACCGTCGGTGGGGTCGACGGCGAACTGGATGTTGCAGCCACCGGTGTCGACACCGACCTCGCGGATGATGGCCAGCGAGAGATCGCGCATCACCTGGTACTCGCGGTCGGTGAGGGTCATCGCGGGGGCGACCGTCACCGAGTCACCGGTGTGCACGCCGACGGGGTCGACGTTCTCGATGGAACAGACGACGACGACGTTGTCGTTGCCGTCGCGCATCAGCTCGAGCTCGTACTCCTTCCACCCGAGGATGGACTCCTCGATGAGGACGTTGGCCGTCGGCGACGCGGCGAGTCCGCCGCCCGCGATGCGCTCGAGGTCGGACTCGTCGTAGGCCATGCCCGACCCGAGGCCGCCCATGGTGAACGAGGGACGCACGACGACCGGGAAGCCGAGCTCGGCGACGGTCTCGCGGACCTCGTCCATCGTGAAGCACACACGGCTGCGGGCGCTGGACCCGCCGACCTTCTCGACGATGTCCTTGAACTTCTGCCGGTCCTCGCCGCGCTGGATGGCGTCGAAGTCGGCGCCGATGAGCTCGATGCCGTGCTTGGCGAGGATGCCCCGCTCGTGCAGCTGCACGGCGGCGTTGAGCGCCGTCTGACCACCGAGCGTCCCCAGCACCGCGTCGATCGGGTGACCGTTGTCGCGCTCGGTCTCGATGACCTTCTCGATGAACTCCGGCGTGATGGGCTCGACGTAGGTGGCGTCGGCGAACTCCGGGTCGGTCATGATCGTCGCCGGGTTGGAGTTCACCAGGCTGACCCGCAGCCCCTCGGCCCGCAGCACACGGCAGGCCTGGGTGCCCGAGTAGTCGAACTCGCAGGCCTGACCGATGACGATCGGGCCGGAACCGATGACGAGGACGTGGGACAGGTCGCTACGGCGTGGCATCAGCCCCGGCCTTTCTGCGCGGCACGCGCGTCCAGCTGTGCGAGGAAACGGTCGAAGAGGTAGGCGGCGTCGTGGGGTCCGGCCGCGGCCTCCGGGTGGTACTGCACGGAGAAGGCGCCACCGTCGAGCAGCTCCACGCCCTCGACGGTGCCGTCGTTCGCGCAGGTGTGGCTGACGCGCGCGCGGCCGTACGGGGTGTCGAACTCGGCGCCGGCCTCCCCCTCCAGGGCGAAGCCGTGGTTCTGGGCGGTGATGGACACGAGCCCGGTGGTGTGGTCGATGACCGGGATGTTGATGCCGCGATGCCCGAACCGCATCTTGTAGGTGCCCAGACCCAGAGCGCGGCCGAGTATCTGGTTGCCGAAGCAGATGCCGAACAGCGGGATCTGCCGCTCGAGGACGCCCTGCGCGAACGCGACGGGCCGGTCGGCGGTGGCGGGGTCCCCCGGCCCGTTCGACAGGAACACACCGTCGGGGGCGATGTCGTCGATCGCGGCGAGGTCGGTGCCGGCGGGGACCACGTGCACCCGGATCCCGCGCTGCGCGAACATCCGGGGGGTGTTCGTCTTGATGCCGAGGTCGACCGCGAGCACGGTGTGCCGGTGCTCCCCGACCGGCTCCACGACGTACCCGTCGTCGGCGCTCACCTCACCGGCGAGATCGGCGCCCGCCATCGAGGGCTGCGACCGCACGCGGTCGAGCAGGGCGTCGGTGTCGGGCCCGTTCGCCCCCTGCGCGAGTGCGTCGCCGGAAAAGATCCCGGCCCGCATCGAGCCGTGGTCGCGGAGCACCCGGGTCACGGCGCGGGTGTCGATGCCGGCGATGCCGACGATCCCCTGGCGCTCGAGTTCGTCGTCCAGGCTGCGGTTGGCGCGCCAGTTCGACACGCGCCGTGCGGGATTGCGCACGGCGTACCCGGCGACCCAGATGTGTCCGCCGGTGCTCGTGCCGTCGGTGGCACCCTCCCGGCTCTCACCGTCCTCGTCGTTCCAGCCGGTGTTGCCGATCTGCGGCGCGGTCGCCACCACGATCTGACGGTGGTAGCTGGGGTCGGTGAGCGTCTCCTGGTAACCGGTCATCGCGGTGCAGAACACGGCCTCGCCGAGGGTCTGGCCGGTCGCGCCGAACGCGGCGCCGGTGAAGACCTGCCCGTTCTCGAGAACCAGTACGGCGGCGGTCATGGGCGGTCGTCCTCCGGTGGGGTCGGATCGGTGGGGGTGGTGTCGGGATGGTCGCCGGTGTCGTCCGGGGGTGGACGTCGGCGCGGGTCACGGGCGACCCAGTCGGGGTAGACACCCTTGTCGTCGGCGCGGATGCCGGAGTCGATCTCGGTTCCCGACGGCAGCGTCCAGCGGATCACCAGCACTCCGTCGGCGGTCATCACCTTCCCGGCGATCCCGCGTTCGGTGCGGATCGCGGTGATCGACGTCGCCGGGATCCAGATCGGGTTCGCCCCGGAGCGCTCGAGGAGCACGCCGTCGCGGTAGGCGGAGATCTCGGTCGTCGCACGGTCGCCGTAGTCGCCGACGGCGACGCGGTCCTGCCAGCTCGGCGCGATGGTCGAACCGAGATAGAGGCCCGTGTGCGGTCCGAGCTCCGGCACCGACAGCGTGGCCGGGACCTCGGGGAACGCGCCGATGAGCTGGGTCTGGCGGTGGCCACGGTTGCGCCAGCCGCGCAGCATCAGCCCGACGACGCCGACCCAGGCGAGCAGGACCACGAGGACGATCAGGACGCTGGTCATCGGCCGACCACCGCTCCGTCGAGGGCGGTCACCCGACCGCGCAGCAGGGTGGCGCGCACCCGCGCCGGCAGCTCCATGCCGTCGAACGGCGAGTTGCGTCCGATGCTCACCAGCGCGGTCGCGTCCACCGTCCACGACGCGTCGGGGTCGACGACGGTGAGGTTGGCCGGTTCCCCCACCTCGATCGGGCGACCCTGGTCGGGCAGTCCGACGATCTGCGCGGGGCGTTCGCTCATGACGCGGGCGACGCCCCGCCAGTCCAGCGTCCCGGCGCCGTCGGCCGGGGCGACCATCGTCGCGACGACGACCGACAGGGCCGTCTGCAGCCCGAGCATCCCGGGGCGCGCGACGGCGAACTCGCAGCACTTGTCCTGGTCGGCGTGCGGCGCGTGATCGGTGGCAACGCAGTCGATCACGCCCTCGGCGAGGGCCGCCCGCAGCGCCGCACAGTCCGACGACTCGCGCAACGGCGGGTTGACCTTGTTCACCGGGTCGTAGGTCGCCAGGCGGGAGTCGTCGAGGAACAGGTGGTGCGGGGTGACCTCGGCGGTGATCGCGATGCCCTGCGCCTTCGCCCAGCGCAGCAGCTCGACGGTCCCGGCGGTCGAGGCGTGGCAGATGTGCACCCGCGCACCGGCGTCGCGGGCGAGGATCGCGTCCCGGGCGACGATCGACTCCTCCGCCGACCGCGGCCACCCGGCCAGGCCCAGACGGGCGGCGGCCGCACCCTCGTGCGCCACGGCGCCGACGGTCAGCCGCGGCTCCTCCGCGTGCTGTGCGATGAGCACGTCGAGCCCGCGGGCGTACTCCAGCGCGCGGCGCATGAGCAGCGGGTCGTGCACGCACTTGCCGTCGTCGGAGAACATCCGCACGCCGGCGACGCCGTCGGCCATGGCCCCGAGCTCGGCGAGCTGCGTGCCGCCGAGGCCGACGGTCACCGCACCCACCGGGTGGACGTCCACGAGACCGACCTTCTGCCCGCGGGCCCACACGTGGTCGGTGAGCACGGCGGTGTCGGCGACCGGGTCGGTGTTGGCCATCGCGAAGACGGCGGTGTAGCCACCGAGAGCGGCTGCGCGCGAACCGGTCTCGATGGTCTCGGTGTCCTCGCGACCCGGCTCGCGCAGATGCGTGTGCAGGTCGACGAAGCCGGGCAGCAGGACACCACCACGACCGTCGACGGTCTGCTCGGCGTCTGCCGACAGGTCGGCACCGATCTCGACGACGACCCCGTCGCGGATCAGCACGTTGACAGCATCACCCTCGCCGTAGGGACGGACGTCGGTGACGAGCGTCTGGTTGTCGGAGCCGGCCATGCTCATCCCACCTCTCCGTCGGTCCCGACGAGCAGTCGGAACAGGACCGCCATCCGGACGTGGACCCCGTTGGTCACCTGCTGCAGCACCGTCGCCCGCGGGGAGTCGGCGACCGAGAACCCGATCTCCATGCCGCGCAGCATCGGGCCGGGGTGCAGCACGATCGCCTCGTCCGGCAGGAGCGCGAGCCGACGGTCGTTGAGCCCGTAGCGGATCGAGTACTCGCGCGCCGACGGGAAGAAGCCGCCGTTCATGCGCTCGGCCTGCACCCGCAGCATCATCACCGCGTCGAGCGCGGGCAGCGCCGCGTCGAGGTGGTGCTCGACGAGGACCGGCCACTGCTCCACCCCGACGGGCAGCAGGGTGGGCGGGGCGACGAGGACCACGGTGGCGCCGAGCGTCGACAGCAGGTGCGCGTTCGACCGCGCGACCCGCGAGTGCAGGACGTCGCCGACGATGCCGATCCGCTTCCCCTCGAGCGTCCCGAGGCGCTGTCGGAGCGTGAGCGCGTCGAGCAGTGCCTGCGTGGGGTGCTCGTGCGTGCCGTCACCGGCGTTGATCACCGACGGGCCGGGGCCCTCCTCGGACGTCCACCGCGCGATCTGGTGCGCGGCACCCGAGGCGGGGTGGCGCACGATCAGTGCGTCGGCACCGGCGGCGTGGAGGGTCTTCGCGGTGTCCCGCAACGACTCCCCCTTGCCCGCCGACGAACTCGACGCGCTGACGTTGATGACGTCGGCGCTCATCCACTTGCCGGCCACCTCGAAGGAGACCCGCGTGCGGGTGGAGTTCTCGTAGAAGACCGTCATCACGGTGCGGCCGCGGAGCGTGGGCAGCTTGCGGACCTCGCGGCCGAGCAGTGCCTGCTCGAAACGTTCTGCGTCGTCGAGGATCTCGGTGGCGGTGGTGGCGTCGAGGTCGTCGACGCCGAGCAGGTGCCGCATCAGTGGGCACCCCCGCCCCGCGGGCCGTCGGTGATGACGACCTCGTCGACCCCGTCCCGCTCGACCAGGCGCACCCCGACGTCCTCGGAGCGGGCGGTCGGGATGTTCTTGCCGACGTAGTCGGCGCGGATCGGCAGCTCCCGGTGACCGCGGTCGACGAGGACCGCGAGCTGCACCACGGCGGGACGACCGAGGTCGCGCAGGGCGTCGAGCGCGGCGCGGACGGTGCGGCCGGAGTACAGCACGTCGTCGACGAGG
Source organism: Williamsia serinedens (assembly GCF_024171725.1). Classification (GTDB taxonomy): domain Bacteria; phylum Actinomycetota; class Actinomycetes; order Mycobacteriales; family Mycobacteriaceae; genus Williamsia_A; species Williamsia_A serinedens. The sequence continues at coordinate 381,308 of NZ_JAMTCG010000001.1, read as the reverse complement.
ACGACCAGCGCGCCGTCGACCCCACCGGCGGGGACCGAGGTCCGCTCCAGCGGGCGGTGGGGCTTCCCGCGGAGGTCGTCGCGGTAGAGCGTGATGTCGAGAAAGCCCACACCCGGTCGCACACCGGAGAACTCGGCGATCTTGTCGGCGAGCCGCTGGGCCAGGATGGGGCCGCGGGTCGGGATGCCGATGATCTGCACGCGGGGCGCGTCGTCGGAGTCGACGGCGGTCTTCTCGATGATCTGGTGCGCCATCCGGGCGATGGTGCGGGTGACGTCGGAGGCGTCCAACAGGACCCGGGACGATCCGGGTGACGCGGGGTGCGACGGGCTCACCGAAGGGAGACCTCCTTCTCCGCCTCACGGGACGGATCGTTAAAGGATGTCTTGCGCGCCGGAGGGTGGTCCGGCGGTGAGAAGCCTAGCAGCGCCGCGCGGGCGGTCCGAGCCGTGCTCAGTCGGATGTGTCGCGCGTCTCGCCCCGTGGCTGCGCCGCGGCGGCCGCACGCACCTGCGGGGCGAGGTGGACCATCCGGCCGAGGACGCCGTTGACGAACGCGGGCGACTCGTCGGTGGAGAGCTCCTTGGCCAGCTCGACCGCCTCGTCCACGACGACGACGGGCGGGACGTCCGGGGTGTTGAACAGTTCCCACGCGGCCAATCGCAGGATGGCGCGGTCCACCGCCGGCAGGCGCGGCAGCGTCCACTCCTTGAGGTGCGACGTCAGCACGGCGTCGATCTGCGGGCCGTCGGCGGTCACCCCGGCGACGATGCGTTCGGTGTACTCGGCGACGACACCGATGCTCTCGTCGGAACGCACCAGCTCGCGACGCTCGGCGACGAGATCGACCGGCGAGACGTTCTTGGCCTCCGCCTCGAACAGCAGGTCGACGGCGCGCTTGCGCGCCTTGTGTCGGGTACCGGGCTTCTTCACGGGCGGTGGTCGGTCACGAGTTGACGCGCCCGAGGTAGTTGCCGTCGCGCGAGTCGACCTTGAGCTTGTCGCCGGTGTTGATGAACAGCGGGACCTGGATCTCGGCGCCGGTCTCCAGGGTGGCCGGCTTGGTGCCGCCGGTGGAACGGTCGCCCTGCACGCCGGGATCGGTCTGGGCCACGACGACCTCGACGGTGACCGGGAGCTCGACGTACAGCGGCGTGCCATCGTGCATCGCCACCTGGACCTTCATGTTCTCCAGCAGGAAGCGCTCGCCGCCGCCGAGGGTCTCCGGGCTGACCGGGACCTGCTCGTAGTTCTCGGAGTCCATGAACACGAAGTCCGAGCCGTCGTTGTAGAGGTAGGTCATGTCACGACGGTCGACGGTGGCGGTCTCCACCTTGACCCCGGCGTTGAACGTCTTGTCGACGATCTTCCCGCTGAGCACGTTCTTGATCTTCGTCCGCACGAACGCGGGGCCCTTGCCCGGCTTGACGTGCTGGAACTCCTGGATCTGCCACAGCTGGTTGTCCATGCGCAGCACGAGCCCGTTCTTGAAATCCGCGGTGGTTGCCACTGGTGACGCCTCGCTCCCTCTCGCCCGTCGCGCGGGCACACGACCGTCCGGCGGCGCGGGGCGCGCACGGGTCAGACGATCCTGAATGTCCTGTCGGTGGTGGTCAGCAGTTCTGCGTCGCCCTCGCGGACGACCAGGGTGTCCTCGATACGCACCCCGCCCCGGCCGGGTAGGTACACACCGGGCTCGACGGTCACTGCAGCACCGCAGGGCAGTGTACCCGGGGCGCTCGCGCCGATCGACGGCGCTTCGTGGATCTGCAGACCGACGCCGTGGCCGAGACCGTGCACGTAGTTCTCGCCGTACCCGGCGTCGGCGATGAGCGAGCGCGCGGCGGCGTCGACGGCCGCGGCCTCCACGCCGGGGGCCAGTGCCTCACGTCCGGCCCGTTGGGCGGTGGCGACCAGCTCGTAGATCTCGTGCTGCCAGTCGGCGGCGCGCTCGAGCACGAACGTCCGGGTCATGTCGGAGTGGTACCCGCCGACGACCGACCCGAAGTCGATCTTCACGAAGTCCCCCGAGGACAGCACGGCGTCGGTCGGCCGGTGGTGCGGGATCGCGGAGTTGGCACCGGCGGCGACGATGGTCTCGAACGCGATGTCGTCGGCGCCGGCCGCATACATCCCGAACTCCAGGGCCCGGGCGACCTCCCGCTCGGTGCGACCGGGCGCGAGGACACCGTCGTCGACGAGGGCGGCGAGCGCGGTGTCACCGATGAGGCAGGCCTCACGCAGCAGTGCGATCTCGTCGGCGTCCTTCACCGTCCGCAGGTCCTCGACCACCCGTCCGGACGCGACGAGACGGGTGCCGGACTCCTCGGCGAGGTCGCCGAGAGCCCGCCACGCGGTGACCGTCAGCGCGTGTTCCTCGACGGCCACCGTCGGGGCCGACGACGCCACCCGGGACAGCAGGGCCGGGGCGCAGGCGCGGTCGATGACGGCCTCGAGGTCGGGCGCCTGGTCGGCCACCTGCGTGATGTACCGGCCGTCGGTGGCGATGGCGTCGGCGCCGGCGTCGGATCCCACGACCAGCGCCGCGTTCGACCCGGTGAACCCCGACAGGTACCGCACGTTGACCAGATCGGACACGAGCACGTGGTCGGCACCGATCTCGTCGAGCCGGGCACGCAGGCGGTCGCGTCGGCGACGGTGGGTGTCCGTCGGGTCGGTCACGGTCGGGGCGTTCATCGACGCCACGCTACCGGCGCGCGCACGACGGGACTGTGTGGTGCGGCACATCCTGCGCGCGGCGTGGGCTACGCTTCGCGCCATGGTGTCGTGGTTGATCCGCGGCCTGCCGATGGCGGCCGTCCACATCGTTGCCCGTGTGCTGTTGGGGATGGCCATCGTGCACAGCCCCCTGAACGGGACGTGGTGGAAGACGCTCGCGGTCGCCGCCGTGGTGATCATCCCGCTGATCTGGGCGGGCATCGACGGCATCGCCGACGCGCGGGCCCACGACGACCCCGACGACTACGAGGACCTCACGATGCGGTGGCTCAAGGCGGGCCTGCTCGCCGGGGTCATCGCGGGCATCGTCGGGTGGGCACTGGCCAACCACGTCTTCGCGGGGATGGGCAAGAACAGCTTCGTCATCGAGTTGTTCGCCGGCGGCTCGTTCACCGCACTCCTCGTCTTCATCCCGGCGATGGTCGGCGCCTCGGTGGGACGGTTCTTCGTCCGCCGCCAGCGGCGGCGTGAGCAGGCCGACGAGCCCGAGGACACCCGGCCCAGCCTGCAGAAGCAGAACGCCTGAGCTAGAGCAGGATCCCGCTCGACCCCGTCGTCGGCGACCCCGCGACCGCCGAGTACGCCGCGGCCAGCAGGCCCGGGTCCGGTCCCTCGAGCCGTCCGGGCTTCGCGAGACCGTCGAGCACGACGAACCGCAGCACCCCGGCGCGGTTCTTCTTGTCCCCACCCATCGTCTGCAGCAGATCGCCGAAGGCGTCCGGGTCGTAGGTGGTCGGCAGTCCGACGAGCTCACAGATCGACCGGTGACGATCGGCGGTGGCGTCGTCCAGACGACCGGCCAGCCGTCCGAGTTCGGCGGCGTAGACCAGACCCACCGCGACGGCCGCGCCGTGACGCCACCGGTACTTCTCCCGGCGCTCGATGGCGTGGCCGAGGGTGTGGCCGTAGTTGAGGATCTCCCGCAGCGACGACTCCTTGAGGTCGGCCGCGACGACATCGGCCTTCACCTGCACGGACCGACGGATCAGTTCCGGCAGCACCGTGCCGGTGGGGTCCGTCGCGGCGGCGGGGTCGGCCTCGATGATGTCCAGGATCTCGGGGTCGGCGATGAACCCGGTCTTGATGACCTCGGCGAGCCCCGCGACGATCTCGTTCGGGGGCACGGTCTCGAGCGTCCCGGTGTCGACGAACACCGCGGCCGGTTCGTGGAACGAACCGACGAGGTTCTTGCCGGCGTCGGTGTTGATCCCGGTCTTGCCGCCGATCGCCGCGTCGACCATCCCGAGCAACGTCGTCGGGAGGTGCATCACCGGGACACCCCGCATCCAGGTGGCGGCGACGAACCCGGCGAGGTCGGTGGCGGCCCCGCCGCCCAGTCCGACGACGAGGTCGCTGCGGGTGATGCCGATGCGCCCGAAGACCTCCCAGCAGAACGCGGCGACCGCGAGGTCCTTCCCGGCCTCCGCGTCGGGGATCTCGACGCGGTGGGCGTCGAGTCCGGCGTCGGCGAGCGCCGCCCGAACCGCCTCGGCCGTCGCCGCCAGGGTGGGCTGGTAGAGGATCGCCACCCGCGACGCACCCCGTGCGGCCTCGACGAGGTCGGTGAGCAACCCGCGACCGATCACCACGTCGTAGGGGTCGGCGGTCGCGACGTGGATGCGGACCGGTTCGGGCGAGGTCATGACGGACTCCCTGCTGTCGGTTCGAGATGGTCTGCGTCCAGCACCGCGACGATCCGACGGGCGAGTCGGTCGGCGTCCCCGGACGTCGCGTCGACGTGGTGCACCGTGACCGACCGGTACAGAGCGCGCCGCGCCGCGTGCAGGTCGCGGTACCGCTGCTCGGCGCCGCGCCCGTCGTCGTCCCGCAGGAGTGGGCGGTCCGATCCACGGACCCGCGCCCACCCGGCCTCGGGGGTGATGTCGAGGTGCACCACCGCGTGGCCCGCCAGGGCCTCGCGCACGGCGGCGGTGGTGACCGCTCCGCCGCCGAGCGCGACGACACCGGTGTGCGTGGCCAGGACGTCGGCGACCACCTGCGCCTCGAGGTCCCGGAACGCCTGCTCCCCGTCGTCGACGAAGATCTGCGGGATCGGGCGTCCGGCGCGGCGGACGATCTCGGCGTCGGTGTCCACCAGCGGCGCGTCGAGGAGACGGGCGAGTGCCGCGCCGACCGTCGACTTCCCCGCCCCCATGAAGCCGACCAGGACCGCGACGGGGCGGCGGCCGGCGGGCTCCGGTGTCGCCGAGCCGGTCACCGGCCGGCGTGCGCGGCCGACTCGGCGGCGAGGACCGCCATGCGGTCGGCGACGGCGGCGTTGTACCGCGCGACGTTGTCGGCCGTCTCCCGGGCCGAGTCGCCACCGAACTTGTCGAGGGCGGCCTGGGCGAGCACGAGCGCGACCATCGCCTCGGCGACGACCCCGGCGGCCGGGACGGCGCAGACGTCGGACCGCTGGTGGATCGCCTGGGCCTGTTCCCCGGTGGCCATGTCGACGGTGGACAGGGCACGGGGCACGGTGGAGATCGGCTTCATGGCGACACGGACGCGGAGGTCCTCGCCGTTGGTCATGCCGCCCTCGAGTCCACCGGCACGGTTCGTCGACCGCAGCACGCCGTCGGAGCCGGGCACCATCTCGTCGTGGGCGAGGCTGCCGCGCCGGCGGGCGGTGGCGAAGCCGTCCCCCACCTCGACACCCTTCATGGCCTGGATGCCCATGAGCGCCGCGGCGAGACGGGCGTCGAGCCGCTGTTCGCCGCTGACATGCGACCCGAGTCCGATCGGCAGCCCGGTCGCGATCACCTCGACGACGCCGCCGAGGGTGTCGCCGTCCTTCTTCGCGGCCTCGATCTCGGCGATCATCGCCGCCTCGGCCTCCGGGGTCGCCGCGCGGACCGGGCTGGCGTCGATCCGCTCGAGGTCCTCCGGCCGCGGCGGCGGTGCGTCGACGGCTTCCGAGGCACCGATCGTCACGACGTGCGACAGGATCTCGACGCCGACCACCTGGCGCAGGAAGTTGCGGGCGACGGTCGCGGCGGCGACGCGGGCCGCCGTCTCGCGGGCGCTCGCGCGCTCGAGGACCGGGCGGGCGTCGTCGAAGCCGTACTTGAGCATCCCCGCGTAGTCGGCGTGGCCGGGGCGGGGCCGGGTCAGTGGGGCGTTGCGGGCGACCCCGTCGAGCTCGGCCGGGTCGACGGGGTCGGCCGCCATGACGGTCTCCCACTTGGGCCACTCGGTGTTCGCGATCTGGATCGCGACGGGCCCGCCCTGCGTCCGGCCGTGCCGCACGCCGCCGAGGATGGTCACCGCGTCGGCCTCGAACTTCATGCGGGCGCCGCGGCCGTAGCCGAGGCGCCGTCGCGCGAGCTGCGCCGCGACGTCGTCCGACGTCACGGCGACGTCCGCCACCATCCCCTCGAGCAGGGCGACCAGGGCGGGTCCGTGTGATTCTCCGGCGGTGATCCAGCGCAACACGCGCCCATTCTCCCACGTCCCTCCCGTCGCCCCCGCATCGCCGACCCTCCCCCGGCCACCACGACCGACCGCAGACGACCACCGACCTCACACGACGAGGACGAGCAGCGCCGAGGCGAGCGCCGGACCGTGGGCCACGGTGCGCGGGCAGTCCCGACAACGCACCACGATGGCGGCGACGGTGAGCGCCGCCGCGAGCGCGACGACGGCACCGGCGCGCAGGGCGTCCCCGGCGAGGGCCCCGGCCACGACGGCGAGCTTGAGGTCGCCCGCACCGCAGCTCCCGGTGAGCACCGCGACCAGGTACGGCAACGCGGCGACCGCGACGGCGACCGCCACCGACGGATGCGTCACACCGGCGACGACGGCGGCGATCACCCCCGGCATCGTCAGCGTGTTCGGGAGTCGCCGCGCGCGCAGATCGGTACCGGTCAGCACGAGCAGCCACACCAGCACGGGTACGGCCATGGCGATCGGTGTCTGCACCCGGTGATCGTCGGCGGTGCCGGTGACCGGCCGACCTCACCGGTGGGTCGGCGCGCGGCGTCCTGTGGACGGCGCCGGATGTGGGGACGCGGGTCAGCGCGTGTGCGCGTCCACCGCCGACGCCATCGCCTCGCGCGGGGCGGGCCGACCCGTGAAGGCCTCGACCTGCGCGTACGCCTGGTGCAGCAGCATCACCAGTCCGCCGGCGACCGTGCCGCCGCGGTCGGCCACCGCCTGCGCCAGCGGTGTCGGCCACGGGTCGTAGATGGCGTCGACGAGGCGTGGGGCACCGGCCAGGGCCTCGGCGAGCCCCGCGGCGGCCGCGGCGGGAACGGTGCTGACCACGACACCCGCCGTGGCGGCCCGGTCACGCAGTCCCGGGGTGTCGGTGAACGGGACCACCGTGACCGCGACCCCCAGGTCGTCGGCCAGGTGGACGAGGTCACCGGCCCGAGCGGGGTCGCGGACGACGACGGCGACCTCGCCCGCGCCGGCGGCGTGCAGGGCGGCGAGGGCGGGACGGGCGGTGCCCCCGGCTCCCAGCAGCACCGCGGGTGCCGCGGCGAGGTCGGCCGCGCCGAGCGTGTCGAGGGCCCCGCGGACACCGTCGATGTCCGTGCAGTCGGCATGCCAGGCACCGGCATCCGTCCGGACCAGCGTGTTGGCGGATCCGACGCGGCGGGCGCGGTCGGTGACCGTGTCGGCGAAGTCCAGGGCGGCGGCCTTGGCGGGCATCGTCACCGACAGGCCGACCCACGACTCGTCGAGCCCTGCGACCAGGCCGGGCAGCGTCTCCGCGGTGCAGTCGATCCGCTCGTAGGTCCAGCCGTCGAGCCCGAGGGCCCGATAGGCGGCCAGGTGCAGGTCGGGCGAGCGTGAGTGGTCGACGGGGTGGCCCAGGACCGCGGCGTGCCGCACTCCCCCGACCGGACCGGTCACCGACACCCGACCGAGAGGACCTTGTTGTCGCACGCCAACTGTCGGTTGCGCAGGTGCTGCTGGTAGTCGTCGGTGAAGTCCGTGGTGCCCTTCGAGTCGACCGCGACGAAGTACAGCCAGTTGCCCGCCGGCGGGTCGACCGTGGGGGCGACGACGTTCTCGCCCACCGACCCGATCGGCGTCGCCGGCAGCCCCGTCACCTGGTAGGTGTTCCACTTCGTGTCGGCGGTGTAGGCGTCCCCCGACACGTCGATGTTGACCACCGCGGCGGTGTAGTTGGCGGTCGAGTCCATCTCGAGCTTCTGGTTCTTCGCGAGCCGGTTGACGATGACGCGGGCGACCTTGCCGTAGTCGTCGGGGTTCGCGACCTCCTTCTCGACCACCGACGCGGCCACGAGGGTGTCGTACGGGCTGAGCCCGCTGCTGCCCTCCCGCGTCAGTCCCCAGCGCTCGAAGTAGCCCGCGCTGGTCGAGATCAGGTAGCGCAGCATGTCGACCGGGGACAGCGACGGGTCGATCGCCTCCCAGGCGACCGGCGCGATGAGGCCCTCGATCCGACGGTGGTCGCCGGTCAGGGCCTGCACCCGTGACGTCGCCCACGACGGCACCCCGAGCTGTTGGGGCGTGGCCGTGGCGGCTGCCTGCGCGAGCTGTTCGGCGGTGACCCCGCGGCGTGTGCCGTCGATGGTGACCGTGGTCGCCTGCGCGACCATCGCGAAGATCCCGGTGGTGGCCGACCCGTCGGCGGACTGCTTGGTGTCGAGCTGCCGTCCGGCGGGGATGACCACCCGGCCCACGCGGTTGTCGTCACCGTCGAGCATGGACACCGCCGACGCCGCCGAGATGCGGGTGCGGAGCTTGTAGAACCCGGCGGAGATGGGTTTGCCGTCGGCGGCGTCGGTGAAGGCGCGGACGCTCGCCACGACGCCGCGGTCGGTCAGGATCTGGCCGAACTGGCTCAGCGGGGCATTGTCGGGGATCTGCACCAGCACGTCGCCGGTGCCCGTGCTGCCGCTGAAGTCCTTGTCGTCGACGAAGAAGCCGGTGAGCCGCAGTCCGGCGTAGGTGACACCGCACACCAGCACCGCCATCACCACGAGGACACCGACGAGCGCGACGCGGCGACGTCGTCGCACGGTCGCGGTGGTGCCGCGCCGCCGGGGGCGGGCCGGGGACGGTCGGCGACCGTCGACGACGCGTGTGGGCACCGTGGCCGCGTCGACGTCGGTGACACCGTCGTCGACGCGGGGCGGATCGGCGTACGAGGTGGTGGGCGGGGTCTCGTCGCGTGGGGCGTACGACCGGGGACGCTCACCGTCGACGGGCCGACCGGGGTCGCGCGGCGCCGCGGTCGGACGGACGTCGCGCTCCGTCGGACGGTCGTACCCGTCCGGCGCCGGACGGCGAAGCGGGCGTTCCCACCCGGGGTCGCGGGCGGGCCGGGCTCCAGCCGGTCCTCGGGGCGGGATCGCCTCGGGTCGGGCACGACGCGGTTCGGTCCAGCCCGACGCCGTCGGGTCGACCGGGGACTCGCGCCGGACGGGCCCCGGACGGACCGGCCCGCGCAGGCGCGGGTCCACGGTGTCGTCGGCCGTCCGTGCGCGACGATGCGCCCGCGGCTGGTGGCCGGCGTCCGCGGGAAGACGGAACCGCTCGCTCGGTGTGCCGTCGTCGGCCCGGCGCCGATGCCGGTTCTCGTCGCTCACCGGTCGGCCGCCCCGGGGTCGCCGACGACCGGACGCCGCAGGTGGCGATCGAGCCACGACTGCAGGATCTCGACGGCGGCGGCCTGGTCGATGATCGCGCGCTGCTGCTTGGACGACCGACCCCCGGCGCGCAGGGACCGACTCGCCAGTGCGGTCGTCATCCGTTCGTCGTGGAGGGTGACCGGGACGTCGCCGACGCGGCGACGCAGTGCCTCGGCGAAGGACGTGGCGGTCTGGGCGGCCGGCCCGTGGTCACCCCGCAGGGTGGTGGGCAGCCCGACGATGACCTCGACGGCGTCGTATTCGTCGACGAGCGCCGCGATCCGGGCGAGGTCGCGTCCGTCGCCGACCCGGGGCACGGTCTCGACCGGTGTCGCCAGCATCCCGTCAGGATCACATGCGGCGACGCCGATGCGCACACTCCCCACGTCGACGGCGAGTCGACGTCCGCGCGGGCGTGCCGGAGAGGGCTCCCCGTCGGCGACCGTCATCCGGCCGCCTGCCGCACGCGCGCGAGGGCGGTCGCGATGCCGTCGGGATCGGTCCCCGACCCCTGGGCGAGGTCCGGCTTGCCACCACCGCGGCCGCCGACCGTCGGTGCGACGTCGCCGACGATCGCCCCTGCCGACAGGCCGGCGTCGCGGGCGGCACCGGTGAGCGCGACCACGAACGGGACCTTGCCGTCGGTGACGGAGAAGAGCGCGACGATGCCCGCCTGGGAGCCCAGACGAGCACGGAGGTCGGTGGCGAGCGCACGCAGGTCACCGCCGGAGAGTCCGTCGGCCAGCCGGGCGGCGACGACCAGGGTGTCGCCGATGCGCTCGGCGTCGTCGAGGACCGACGCCGCGGACGCACGGGCCGCGTCCGCCTTCAACTTCTCGAGGCTCTTCTCGGCGTCCCGCAACCGCTCCACGAGGGTGGCGACGCGATCGGGCACCTCCTCGCCGGGGACCTTCAACGTCGAGCTCACCGCGGCGAGCAGAGCCCGCTCGCGGGCGAGGTGCCGATAGGAGTCGAGTCCGACGTAGGCCTCGACGCGACGCACGCCCGACGCGACCGACGACTCCCCGAGCAGGGTCACGGGACCGACCTGCGCCGACGACCCGACGTGGGTGCCACCGCAGAGCTCCATCGAGAACGGGCCGCCGATCTCGACGACACGCACCCGGTCGCCGTAGTTCTCCCCGAACAGCGCCATGGCGCCCATCGCCTTGGCCTCGTCGAGCCCGGTCTCGAAGGTGTGCACCTCGTGGTCGGACTCGACCGCGGAGTTGGTGATGTCCTCGACCTCGGCCCGCTGCGCGTCGCTGAGCGGTCCCTGTGCGCGGAAGTCGAAACGGAGGTAGCCCGGACGGTTGAGCGAACCCGCCTGCGTCGCACCGGAACCCAACACCTGACGCAGGGCCGCGCCGACGAGGTGCGTGCCGGAGTGTCCCTGGGTGGCACCGCGACGGTATTGCGGGTCGACCGCGGCGAGCACGACGTCGCCGACGACGAACTCGCCCGCCTCGACGGTCGCGACGTGCCGGTAGACGGACTTGGCCACCTTCTGCACGTCGGTGACACGGGCGCGGGCGCCGGCGGAGGTCGAGATGGTGCCGATGTCGGCCATCTGCCCGCCCGACTCCGCGTAGAGCGGGGTGCGGTCGAGCACGATGTCGACCTGGTCACCGACGGTCGCGACGGGCCGCGTGAGGCCGCCCCCGACGATCCCGAGAACCGTTGCGTCGCTGACCAGCTCGTCGAACCCGGTGAACTCGGTGGGCCCGCGGTCGAGGAACTCGCGGTACACGGACTCCTCGGCGTGCCCGGTCTTCTTGCCCTTGGCGTCGGCCTGCGCCCGGCGGCGCTGCTCGGCCATGAGGTCGGTGAATCCCTGTTCGTCCACCGACAGCCCGGCCTCGGCGGCCATCTCGAGCGTGAGGTCGATCGGGAAGCCATAGGTGTCGTGCAGTGCGAAGGCCTTGCTGCCCGTGATGACCGTGCTGCCCGCGTCGCGGGTGGCGGTGACGGCCTCGTCGAACAGCTTCGACCCGTCGGCCAACGTCCGCAGGAACGCTTGTTCCTCCGCGACCGCTGTCGCGCGGATCGACGAGGCCTTCTCGGCGAGAACGGGATACGACGGCGACATGGTCGCGATGACGGTGTCGACGAAGTCCCCCATCGTGGGCTGGTCGGCTCCGAGCAGCCGAGCCGAGCGGACGATGCGGCGGAGCAGGCGACGCAGCACGTACCCGCGGCCGTCGTTGCCGGGGGTGATCTCGTCGGAGATGAGCATCACCGCGGTGCGGGCGTGATCGGCGATGACGCGGAAGCGCACGTCGGCGGCGTGCCCGTCCTCGCCGCCGGCGCCGTAGGCGCGGCCGGTGAGTCGGGCGGCGGTGTCGATCACGGGCTTGAGCAGGTCGGTCTCGTAGACGTTGTCGACGCCCTGCAGGATCGTCGCGACGCGCTCGATGCCCATGCCGGTGTCGATGTTGGGTCGCGGCAGCGGACCGAGGATCGGGTAGTCGTCCTTGGTCCCGCCCTCACCCCGCTCGTTCTGCATGAACACGAGGTTCCAGATCTCGATGTAGCGGTCCTCGTCGGCCTCGGGCCCGCCCTCGACGCCGTACTCGGGGCCGCGGTCGTAGAAGATCTCCGAGCACGGGCCGCAGGGCCCCGGGACACCCATCGACCAGTAGTTGTCCTTCATCCCGCGACGCTGGATCCGCTCGGCGGGCACCCCGATCTCGTCGCGCCAGATGGCCTCGGCCTCGTCGTCGTCGAGGTAGACCGTCGGCCACAGGCGGGTCGGGTCGATGCCGAACCCGCCGTCGGCGACGGGGTTCGTCAGCAGCGACCACGCGAACGCGATGGCCTCGCGCTTGAAGTAGTCGCCGAAGGAGAAGTTGCCCGCCATCTGGAAGAAGGTGTTGTGGCGGGTGGTGATGCCGACCTCCTCGATGTCGAGGGTGCGGACACACTTCTGGATCGACGTCGCGCGCGGCGACTCCGGGGTGCGCTCGCCGAGGAAATACGGCTTGAACGGCACCATGCCGGCGTTCACGAACAGCAGGTTCGGGTCGTCGAGGACGAGGGACGCGCTGGGGATCTCGGTGTGACCGGCCGCGACGAAGTGATCGAGGAATCGCTTCCTGATCTCGTGGGTCTGCACCTGACGTCGTCCTCTGCGGTCGGGGTGTGGGTGTCGTCGATCCGACGACGCCGCACGGTGGCACCGGACCGCCGACAGGGGCCCGGGAGAGCGTGTCCACCCTACCGGGGGAGCCCGCCCACCCAACCCGCCTACCGGGGGAGCCCGCCCACCCAGCCCGCCTACCGGGGGAGCCCGCCCACCCAGCCCGCCTACCGGGGGAGCCCGCCCACCCAACCCGCCCACCCGGGGGGGTCAGTCCGTCCCGGCTCTCCTGTCCCGCCCGCCCCGGACGATCGCGCGCAGCCGCTCCACCCGCGACCGCAGGCCGCGCTCGTTGCCGTGGTCGGTCGGCACGTAGTAATCGGTCCCGACGAGCTGGTCCGGGGGGTACTGCTGGCGTACGACGCCGTCGGGGTCGTCGTGGGGGTAGCGGTACCCCTGGGCGTTGCCGAGTGCCGCGGCGCCCGCGTAGTGCCCGTCGCGCAGGTGCGGGGGCACGGCCCCCGCCTTCCCGGCGGCCACGTCGGACATGGCCGCCCCGATCGCCGAGACCACCGCGCCCGACTTGGGTGCGGTCGCCAGGTGGATGGTCGCCTGGGTGAGGGCCAGGCGCGCCTCGGGCATGCCGACGAGCGCGACGACCTGCGCCGCCGCGACGGCGACCTGGATCGCGGTCGGGTCGGCCATGCCGATGTCCTCGCTGGCGTGGATCATCAACCGCCGCGCGATGAACCGCGGGTCCTCCCCCGCGCTGATCATCCGGGCCAGATAGTGCACGGCCGCGTCCACGTCGGATCCACGGATGGACTTGATGAACGCGCTGATGACGTCGTAGTGCTGGTCGCCGTCCCGGTCGTAGCGGACCGCGGCCCGGTCCATCGCGGCCTCGACGTCGGCGAGGTCCACCGTCGGTGGTCCGTCGTGGCCGTTCTGCGGTCCCTCCTGCACCGCGCCGGCGGCCACCTCCAACGCGGTCAGACCTCGACGCGCGTCCCCTCCGGCGAGCGCGACGATGTGCTCGAGCGCGTCGTCGGCGACGACGACCCGTCCCCCGAGGCCCCGCGGATCGTCGACGGCGCGCAGCAGGACGGTCCGCACGGCCTCGTCGTCGAGGGGGTTCAGCTGCAGGACCAGCGACCGCGACAGCAGCGGGGCGACGACGGAGAACGACGGGTTCTCGGTGGTGGCCGCGACGAGCAGCACGATGCGGTTCTCGACGGCGTCGAGGAGGGCGTCCTGCTGGGTCTTCGAGAAGCGGTGGACCTCGTCGATGAACAGGACCGTCTGCTCACCGGCGACGAGCGCGCGCCGGGCGGTCTCGATGACCGCGCGGACCTCCTTCACACCGGCCGACAGCGCGGACAGGGCCACGAACCGGCGGCCGGTCGCCGTCGAGATGAGCGAGGCCATCGTGGTCTTGCCGGTCCCCGGCGGCCCGTAGAGCAGCACCGACGCCGCCCCGGAGCCCTCGACGAGCCGCCGGAGCGGGGAGCCGGTGCCGAGCAGGTGGTCCTGCCCGACGACCTCGTCGAGCGATCGCGGGCGCATGCGTACCGCGAGTGGGCCCGAGGTGTCGATCAGGAGGGGTCCGGTGCCCTCGTCGAGGTCGGGCGCGGGAGGGTCGAACAGACCCCTCTCCCCCGTGTCGGTCACGGGACGTCCCGAGGGCTCACCGCAGCCAGGCGGCGTCCAGCGCCTCGGCGATCGCCGCCGAGCAGTCCGCCACCTCGGGCACGCCGACACGACGACCGGCCTCGGCGAGATCGCGCCACCGGCCGACGACGACGGTCGGGTCGCCCGTGCGCAGCGCGAGGCCGCGGGCGTGGCTGTCGTCGCCGAGGTCCACCGGCAGCATCCACAGGGTCGACATCCACACCCACAGGGTGCGGGCGACGAGCATCTTGCGGTTCATCTCGCCGTCGTGTCCGAGCGACGGCCAGATCGACTGCACCTCCGAGCGCCACGCGTCGATCATGGCGGTCACGAGCTCGTCGCGGTGCGCGGCCAGCGACGGCGCCACCGCACTGGTGCAGGTCAGACACGCGTAGGCGATGTCGAGCGTGGCGTCCCGGAAGCCGCCCCACTCGTAGTCCATGAACTGCACGCCGTCGTCGTTGAGGAGGATGTTCGGCGGCCCGACGTCCGACGGGCTGAACGCGCGGTGGTCGCCCTCGCGGACCAACCCGGCCCCGCGGCGCAGCACCTCCACGAACTCCGGCGCGTCGCCCACCCCGAGGTCGTCGGCGAGCACCTCCGGCGCCAACGCCACCCCGGTGTCGAGGTGGACGGCGAGCGACTCGGCGGTGCTGCGGTCCGGACCGTGGCGCAGCAGCGCGGCGAAGTCCTGCTCGCCGCCGACGGTGGCCGCGTGCATCCGGCCCAGGGCCTGCCCCCAGGCGCTCACCGCGCGATGGGCGGCGTCGACGTCGGTCGCGGCGAGCATCTCGGCCATCGACCGTCCGTGCCCGAGGTCGCTGAGGACGATGACCCGGGCGCGGTGGTCGAAGGCGATGAGGTGCGGTCCCGGCCGCGACGGCGTCGGCAGGGCCGTCGCGTACTTGTACGAGGCGAGCTCGCGGGCGAAGGCGTCGCCCGGCTCGTCGACGGGCCAGACCTTGACCACCAGCGTGCGGTCCATCGTCACCGGGTTCGGTGCGACGCGGACACGGACGACGTCGGTGCGACCGCTGCCCCCGAGATCGACGGGGTCGGTGAGATCCACCTGCACCCCGGCACGGGAACTCAGGACACGCTCGGCGGTCCGGACGGCCCCCGACAGGCGCGTCTCGCTGATCACGGTCATCGCCGTTCAACCTACCCAACGCGACGGACACGCCCATCCGCTCACACGGTGTCGGGTCCGTTCGCAGTAGTCGTGTGCGGTGACCCGGGCGTCGCTGCTTGCGCGCGGGTGTCCGCCCGGTTCTCGGGCGTCGGCGGCTGCGGGGCGACGTCGACGGAGACCTCGATGGAGCTCGATGTCGCGTCGGTGTAGATCACGCCCCGCAGGGGCGGTACGTCATCATAGTCCCGTCCGACGGCGACTGTGACGTGCCTCTCACCCACGAGCGTGTCGTTGGTCGGGTCGAACGCGATCCAGCGGCCGTCGGAGGTGCCGACGGCCGCCCACGCGTGGCTGGCGTCGGCGCCGACGACGCGGTCGCGACCGGGTGGCGGTTCGGTCGCCAGATACCCCGACACGTACCGCGCGGCCAGCCCGTGACTCCGCAGGCAGGCCACGGCCACACGCGCGAAGTCCTGACACACCCCCTCGCGCCGCTGCATCACCGTCGCGACACGGGTGCTCACCGCCGTCGAACCGGACCGGTAGGTGAAGTCGGCGTGGATCCGGGACGTGAGGTCGACGACGACGTCGATCAGCGGCCGGCCGGGGACGAGGACCTGCGCGGCGTAGTCGTGCACGGCCGGTGTGATCTCCGGCGGGTCGAGATCGAGGACGAACGCCACCGACCGGGGATGTCGGTCCCGGCCGGGCCGGTGCGACTCCCACGCGTCGAGGGCGGGACCCCGCTCGACGATGTCGGAAGCGATCGGGTCGACGTCGACGATCGAGGTGCCGGTGACCTCGAGTCGCCGGTGCGGGGTGCGCACGTGGAAGTAGGTGTCGGCGTTGCCGAACACGTCGGTGCCGGTGGACCGGTCGGCCGGTTCGGGGTCGACGGCGACGGCCGCCTCGAGAACCCGCTGGCCCGGCAGGTCACGCGGCAGGAGATGACAGCGACCGAACGACGAGCTCACGACGTCGTCGTAGGAGTAGGTGGTGCGGTGGGTGACGGCGTAGCGACGGGTGCCCGCCGCGACAGCGTCCACCGTGGCGGACCCCGGCGTCACGGGACCAGGGCGCGCGCGCCGCCCCACAGCGGCTGCAGGTCACGCGGTGGCGCGAAACGGGTGCGGCCGAGCTGGTCCGACACCGACCGTGCCCCCTCCGCGAGTCCCGCCGTCAGCCGGTCCAGGTCGCGGCGGACACCGGTGTCGTCGGTCGCGACGAGGTCGCCGATCTCCACACGCCGGACGTCGGCGACCATGTCGGCCACGGTGCGCTCCACCGACGCCGAACGCACCTCGTCGGGCATCGCGTCCCAGTCGTCGCGCAGCGCGTCCAGCTGGTAGATCACCGACCGCGGGTTGGTCTCGTCGAGCACGGACAACATGATGACCGATCGCAGACCCATGACCGCGCGGTTCCGCCGGCGGTAGATGACCGCGGACTCGTTGGCGACGAGGAACGCCTCGAGCAGGCCCTGCTCGACGACCGGGTCCGACCGCCGGGCGGCGATCCCGCGGAGCAGCTCGGCGACCAGGATGATCCGCTCGAGCCGACGCCCGGCGTCCATGAACAGCCACCCGGGGTCGTGGACCATCGAGTCGGCCTGCAGACCGGACAGGGCGAGCATCCCGTGCAGCATCTGCTCGTGACCGCGGGCGAGGTCGCCGAGATCCGGCGGTCCCCCGCCACGGAGTTCGGCCATGGCCCGTTCGACGGTGCCCAGCACCATCCACGTGCTCGTCGACATCTGGTCACGGACCGCGCGGGCCGACGAGGCGAGGCGGTCGAGGGCGTGCGCGACGGTCCCCGGGACGGTCCGCGCCGTCGTCATCGCCGCGAGCGTGGCGGTGAGGTCCGTGGCGTCGTCGTCGATGAGGTGACCGGTCCCGGTGGCCGCACCGACACCCGCGAGATAGCGGGCCACGACGGCGGTGTCGTCGGCGCGGGGGCGGTACCGCTGCGCCTGGTGGCGCTCGGAGGCCACACGCACCATGCGGACCGTCGCCTCGGTCCGCTCCCCGTAGCGGCCGAGCCAGAACAGGTCGGCCAGGACGCGTGGCGACAACGCCGACCGGTCGATGGCGGCACCGGTGCTCGGCACCGACATGGCCACCGAGGTCTCGGTGACGCGGGCGTCGCCGGCGGGCTCGGGCGCCACCACCCACACGTCCTTGGCGGCCACCGACCGCAGTCCCGCGCCCGCCGGGCCGTCGGCGAGGACCTGTCCGAGACCACCCGGCATGACCGTGTAGCCGGTGCCGTGCGCGACCGCGAAGGTGCGCAGGGTCACCGATGCCGGGCGCAGCCGCGACGTCCCGCCCGGGGACCGCACGGCGCTCGGGCTCACCGAGAACGCCGGGCAGGAGCGTCCGACCCACTGCCACGGCTGTGCCTCGACGCGGTCGCGCGTCGCGTCGAGCGCGGCGGCGTCGAGTTCCGGGCCGATCACCCGCTCACCGGTGCGCACGTTGTCGAGGACGAGGTCGGCCGCCCGTCGCCGGACCTCGGCGGCGCCCGTGGGATCCCCGGCCCACCAGGAGTCGACGGGCCGCAGGATCAGCTCCTCGTCGAGCAGGGTCCGCGCGAGCGCGTCGGCGACGGTGTGCAGCGCGGGGTTCTCCGCGACGCCGCTGCCCAGGGTGTTCACCACGGTGACCGCGCCGCGCGCGACCGCCTCGACGAGCCCGGCGACACCGAGACGGGAGTCGGTGCGCAGGTCCAGGGGGTCGCACCAGGCGGCGTCGACGCGCCGCAGGACGACGTCGACGCGCTTGAAGCTGCCGAGCGAGCGCATGTAGACGGCACCGTTGCGGACCAGCAGGTCGGAGCCCTCGACGAGCGGGACGCCGAGGTGGGTCGCGACGGTGACCTGGTCGAAGTACGTCTCCGACAGGGATCCGGGGCTGAGCACGACGATCGTGGGGTCGTCGACACCGCTCGGGGCGGCGTCGACGAGGGCGACCCGCAGCGCTGCCGCGAACGACGTGATCGGACGGGGTACGGCGCGTCCGAACGGCCCGGCGAGCACCCGGGAGACGATCCGACGGTCGGCCATCGCGTACCCGATGCCCGACGGCGCACCGGTGTAGTCACCCCACACCGCGACGGACCCGTCGGGCAGGCGTCCGAGGTCGGCGGCGTGCAGCACCAGCGACCGGACACCGGCCGACGCGCCGGCACCCACCTTGGCGATCCAGCCGGGGTGGCCGAACACCATCTCCGGGGCGACGATGCCCTCCTCGAGGGTCCGCTGCGGGCCGTACAGGTCGGCGAGCAGCGCGTCGAGGAGCCGACACCGTTGCGCCACACCGGCTTCCACGGTCGCCCAGGTCTCGCCGTCGAGGACGAGGGGCACGCTGTCGAGCTGCCACGGGACCGGCGACGTCGGCAGCTCCATGCCGTCGCCGACCGGCGTGTAGGTGATGCCCTCGTCGGCGACCATCGCGGCCAACCGTGCGTCGGTGCGCGTCAGCCCGGGTTCACCGGCCCGGGCGTAGGCGTCGACGAGTTCCGACCACTGCGGGCGGATGCCGCCGTCGGCGTCGACGAACTCGTCGTGGGGCAGGCCGGTCGCGCCCAGATGCCGGGGGTCGCGGGCGTCGAACAGGCCGAAGCGGTCGGCGCGATAGGTCTCGACGATGCCGGCGGCCTGTGTGTCGTCGACCGGGGCCGACGTCGCGCCGACGGGTGTCCGGGCCGATGTCACCTCAGGACCGTACGTGCTCGCCGGAGGTCGAGGATCCCCGGCACTCCGAGGTCGACGGCGAGGCGGGCCCGCATCTCCCGGATCGCGGCCACGTCGACCGGCCCCGGTGTGTGCCCGATCGCCTCGAACCGACCGTTGCGCCGGGACTCGGCCTCCACCGCGTTGACCGGGGGACGTTCGTAGGCGCGCCCGCCCGGGTGCACGACGTGGTAGGTCGCGCCGCCGACCGACCGGCCGGCGACGGTGTCGACGAGGTCGAACACGAGCGGCGAGTCGACGGTGATCGTCGGGTGCAGCGCGCTCGGCGGCTGCCACGCACGGAACCGGATCCCGGCGACCCGCTCCCCGGGACGCTCGGTGGCGGCCAGCGGGACGGGGATCCCGTTGCACGTGAGCACGAACCGGTCGTCGT
The DNA here is from genome assembly GCF_024171725.1 of Williamsia serinedens. GTDB lineage: Bacteria > Actinomycetota > Actinomycetes > Mycobacteriales > Mycobacteriaceae > Williamsia_A > Williamsia_A serinedens. The sequence goes on along the minus strand of NZ_JAMTCG010000001.1, from coordinate 361,955 downwards.
CGCTGCCGGTGACACGCACCTGCACCCGCTCCACGGACGAGTCGACGTAGCGCGCGGTGCCGGTGCCGGTCGACTCCTCCCCCAACGTGTTCCACGGCTCGATCGCACCGCGCAGCTCGATCTCGTGGTTGCGGATCGCGACGGTCCCCAACCGCGGGAAGCGGAACTCGGTGAAGGGGTCGAGCCAGGCGGTGTCGAACTCGAGCCCGGCGTCGCGCAGGTCGGCGGCGACCGCGGCGATGTCGGCGATCACGTGGTGCGGCAACAGGTGTCGGCCGTGCAGTTCCGCGCCGTGCCGGATGAGGCGACCACGGAACGGGTGCTGCCAGAACCAGATCACCAGGCACCGCACCAGCAGCGACTGCACCATCGCCATCCGGTGGTGCGGCGGCATCTCGAACGCGCGGAGCTCCAGCAGGCCCAGGCGGCCACGCGCCGAGTCCGGGCTGTAGAGCTTGTCGATGCAGAACTCGGCCCGGTGGGTGTTGCCGGTGATGTCGGTGAGCAGATGTCGCAGCGCACGGTCGACGGTCCACGGCGCTGTGTGCCCGGCACCGGCGAGACGGTCGATCTCGGCGAACGCGATCTCGAGTTCGTAGAGGGCGTCCTCCCGCCCCTCGTCGACCCGCGGTGCCTGCGACGTCGTCCCGACGAAGCGGCCCGAGAACAGGTAGGACAGCGACGGGTGCCGCTGCCAGTAGGCGATCATCGAGACCAGCAGGTCGGGGCGACGCAGGAGCGGCGAGCGCGCCGGGGTGACGCCGCCCAGCGTGATGTGGTTGCCGCCGCCGGTCCCCCCGTGCGAGCCGTCGAGGTCGAACGACTCGGTGCCCAGACGGGCCAGTCGCGCCTGGGAGTACAACTCGCCCAACAGTTCCGACTGCTCGGCGAACGAGGCCGTGGGCTGGACGTTGACCTCGATGACCCCGGGATCCGGTGTCACCGAGAGCGACTGGAGCCGCGCGTCGGCGGGCGGGCCGTATCCCTCCACCACGACGGGGTCTCCGGTGCGGGCGGCGGCCTCCTCCACCGCCGACACCAGGTCGACGAAGTGGTCGAGGGACTGGGTGGGCGGGAGGAACGCGTACAGGACGTCGTCACGGACCTCGACGACGACCGCGGTCCGCGGCAACGGACGGTCGGCGGGGTCCTGCGCCGGCGGCGGCGGTGTGGCCCCCGGCGTCACGATGGTCACCTCCGGCGGCGGCCCGGGCGCGCGCAGCGCCGGGGCCGGTGCGGTCGGGTCGGTGTCGGGCAGCACCGGCGGCGCCGACCACGACAGCGAGTCCAGCGGCAGCCGCAGTCCGGCCGGGGACGTCCCGGCGGTCAACACGAGCCGCTCGCGGCGCGTCGCCCACGGGATGGACTCCCACGTCACGTCGTCCTCGGTGCGGCTGATCGGCAGCACATGGGCGGTGGCGTCGACGACGGGGCCGTCGAGGGCCGCGAGCAGCTCCGCCCGTCGATCCGGGGAGTCGACGTGGGGTCCGAGATCGGGCGTGTCCCCGCCGTCGGTGTCCGACGCCGGGGGTGTCGGGGTCCCCGCGGGTCGACGCAGCGACTCCGCCAGTGCGACGAGCGGGTCCTCGTAGGCGGGCTGAACGGTCGTCGTGGGCAGGTGCAGTGCGGCGGCGATGGCCTCGGTGAACGCCCGCGACCGCGCCGACGACGCGGCGGTGGGTGTCGAGGCCTCGCCCGACATGGAGCGGCGGGCGGCGTCGTCGTCGGGCCAGGGGTCGGCGAGCAGTTCGGGCCGGGTCCACAGCGGTTCGCCGTCGGTGCGCCACATCAGCGCGATCTGCCAGCGCGGCAACGGCTCCCCCGGGTACCACTTGCCCTGGCTGCGCTGGACGAGTCCCCGCGGCGCGTACTTCTCGCGCAGGCTCTCCGCGAGCACCGATGCGCGGCGTCGCTTGTGCGGGCCGTCGGCCGCGGTCGTCCACTCCGGTGCGGTCTGGTCGTCGACGGAGACGAAGGTCGGTTCGCCGCCCATGGTCAGGTCGACCGCGTGGGTCGTCATCAGCTCGTCGACGTGGGCTCCGAGGTCCACGACGCGCTGCCACTGGTCGTCGGTGTAGGGCAACGTGACCCGCGGGTCCTCGTGGAACCGCGTGACGGTGTTCGAGAAGTCCATCGTGGCGTGACACGGGCCGGTTGCCCCGGTGATCGGCGCGGCACCGCCGGGCGCCGGTGTCGCGGCGAGCGGGATGTGGCCCTCACCCGCGAACAGGCCCGACGTGGGATCCATGCCGACCCAGCCGGCGCCGGGCAGGTACACCTCGGTCCAGGCGTGCAGGTCGGTGAAGTCCGCGGACGGGCCCGACGGGCCGTCGACGGCCTTGACGTCCGAGGTGAGCTGTACGAGATAGCCCGACACGAAGCGCGCGGCGAGGCCCATGCGGCGCAGGATCGCGACGAGCAGCCAGGCCGAGTCGCGGCACGAGCCGATCGCCGTCGACAGCGTGTGCTCGGGGGTCTGCACGCCGGCCTCGAGACGCACGGTGTAGCCGATGTCGTCGCGCAGCGCCTGGTTGACGGCGACGAGGTGGTCGATGGTCCCGGTGCCCGGTGTCGGGCGGTGCGCGGCCACCCACTCGTCGAGCAGGGGTGCGGGACCGTCCGCGCCCGCGGACCGTTCCGCGTGCCGACCGGTCGGGGTGACATCACGCAGGTACGGCTCCAAGTCGGCCCGGAGATCGTCGGTGTAGGTGAACCCGATCTCCTGCGCGGCCTCCTCGACGAAGAAGTCGAACGGGTTGACCGCGGTCAGGTCGGCGACGAGGTCGACGGTGATCGTCAGCGAGGTCGCCGGGGTCGGGAACACGAGGCGCGCCTGGTAGTTGCTGAACGCGTCCTGCTGCCAGTTCACGAAGTGGCCGTCGGGCTCCACCCGCAGCGAGTACGCCTCGATCGGCGTCCGCGAGTGCGGTGCCGGACGCAACCGGACCACGTGCGGGTGGATGGTGACGGGGCGGTCGAAGGCGTAGCTCGTCCGGTGCTCGAGGGCGACCTTGATCGTCACGGCGGAGAGTCCTTCCCGGCGCCGGCATCCAGTGATCCGTGTCCGGCGGTGCCCTCGATCCCACCACACCCGCGCGCGGTCCACCGCACGAGCAGGTGTGACGTCGCTCGTCGGGCGGGCCGCTCGCCCACGAGGTTTCGCGTCAGCCCACGCGCGCCGACCGCCGTCGCCCGACCGCTCGGTGCGCCCACAGAACACCCACCCCGGCCAGCACGATGCCGACCATGTTGACCGCCAGCTGCGCGGCCGACTCCGCGGCGACCGCCCACTGCCCGAGCGTCGCCGCGACCACCGCGTACCCGGCCGCGGGCACCGTCGTCACCGAGATGAACACCCCGACCAGGGCCGCGGACTTCGCCGACACCAGCGACAGCATCCCGGCCGCGCCGGCGAGCACCGCGACGACGAAGGAGAACACGCCCACCTGGTAGATGAAGTCGACCTGGTCGGCGGCGGTGACGTCGCTCAGCTCGATCAGCCCGCTGACCTCCCCGAGCAGCGCGGCCAGTCCGGTGACGACCATCGCGAGCGGGAACCCGATCATCAGGGCGATCAGCGACCGGCGCGCCAGGTCGGCACGACGCGCCACCAACCCGACGGCGATGCCGGCGAGGGGCCCGAACTCGGGTCCGACCACCATCGCGCCGACCACTGTGACCGGGGAATCGGTGATGACACCGACGGCCGCGAGCAGACACGCGATGGTCAGGAACGCGAGGAACGTGACGCTGAGGGTGGCGTCGTCGCGGGTGCGGCCGGTGAGTTCGTGCCACACGATCGCGTCGTCGGGGTCGCCGGGCGCCTCCTTCTCGGCGCGCACCGCGGCGTCGGACAGGACCGTGTCCAGCGGCTCCATCGTGATCGCGCCGCGGCGCTGCAGGCCCCGGGCGGTCAGGGCGTCGAGGACCGCGTCGGCCGCCTCGCGCGTGACGTCGGCCTGCACGAGGTCCCCGGCGGGCTCGATCGCGGCACCGGGGCTGACGACGAGGTGCGTGACCCCGACCGCGTCCCGCAGATGGTCGACGATCTCGGCGGACTCGTCGGCCGGCACGATCACCCGCAGGTGCAGCATGCGGCGGGGGTCAGCCGGCGGTGGGTGCGGCGTCGCCGCCGCGCGGGGCGGGCGTCGCGTCGATGCCCGACTCCTTGCGCTGCGCCGCGGTGATCGGCGCGGGCGCGTCGGTGAGCGGGTCGACGCCGCCGCCGGACTTCGGGAACGCGATGACCTCGCGGATCGAGGACTCGCCCGCGAGCAGCGCGGTGATGCGGTCCCAGCCGAACGCGATGCCGCCGTGCGGCGGGGCGCCGAACGAGAAGGCGTCGAGCAGGAAGCCGAACTTCTCCTGTGCCTCCTCGGCGCTGATGCCCATGATCGCGAAGACCCGTTCCTGCACGTCACGACGGTGGATGCGGATGCTGCCGCCGCCGATCTCGTTGCCGTTGCAGACGATGTCGTACGCGTAGGCGAGCGCGGCCCCGGGGTCCTCCTCGAGCGTGTCGAGCGACTCCGGCTTGGGTGAGGTGAACGCGTGGTGCACGGCGGTCCAGGCGCCGGACCCGACCGCGACGTCGCCGCCCGCGGTGGCGTCGGCGGTCGGCTCGAACAGCGGCGCGTCGACGATCCAGGTGAACGCCCACGCGTCGGGGTCGATGAGCCCCAGGCGGGATGCGATCTCGCCGCGCGCGGCACCGAGCAGCGCACGCTGCGCCTTCGCCGGCCCGGCGGCGAAGAACACGCAGTCGCCGGGGTTCGCGCCGACGTGGGCCGCGAGGCCCTCGCGCTCGGCGTCGGACAGGTTCTTCGCGACCGGCCCGCCGAGCGTCCCGTCCTCGGCGACGAGCACGTAGGCCAGTCCCTTCGCGCCGCGCTGCTTGGCCCACTCCTGCCAGGCGTCGAGCGTGCGGCGGGGCTGGCTCGCGCCGCCGGGCATGACGACGGCGCCGACGTAGGGCGCCTGGAACACGCGGAACGGGGTGTCGGCGAAGAATTCGGTGCACTCGACGAGTTCGAGGTCGAACCGCAGGTCGGGCTTGTCGCTGCCGTAGCGGCGCATCGCGTCGGCGTAGGTCATCCGCGGGATCGGCGTCTGCACCTGCACGCCGATGAGCGACCACAGCGCGACCAGGATCTCCTCGGCGAGGGCGATGACGTCGTCCTGGTCGACGAAGCTCATCTCGACGTCGAGCTGGGTGAACTCCGGTTGCCGGTCGGCGCGGAAGTCCTCGTCGCGGTAGCAGCGGGCGATCTGGTAGTACCGCTCCATCCCCGCGACCATCAGCAACTGCTTGAACAGCTGCGGGCTCTGCGGCAGCGCGTAGAACGACCCGGGCCGCAGGCGTGCCGGGACGAGGAAGTCGCGGGCGCCCTCGGGGGTGGACCGCGTGAGCGTCGGGGTCTCGATCTCGACGAAGTCGTGCTCGGCCAACACGCCGCGCGCGGCGGCGTTCACCTTCGACCGCAGGCGCAGGGCCTTGCCGGGACCCTCACGACGCAGGTCGAGGTAGCGGTAGCGCAGACGCGCCTCCTCACCGGGCGCCTCGTCCAGTTGGAACGGCAGCGGCGCGGCGGCGTTGAGGACCTCGAGCTCGGTGGCGTTGATCTCGATCGCGCCCGACGCGAGTGCGGCGTTCTCGCTGCCCTCGGGGCGGACCTCGACGTCGCCGACGACGCGGACGCAGAACTCCGCGCGCAGGCGGTGGGCGGCCTCGGCGACGGCCTCGTCGCGGAAGACGACCTGCACGAGGCCGGTGCTGTCGCGCAGGTCGATGAACACCACGCCACCGTGGTCGCGTCGACGGGCCACCCAGCCGACGACCGTGACCGATCCCCCGGCGTCGTCGGCACGGAGGGATCCGGCGGAATGGGTGCGCAGCACTGGTGTCCTCTCGAGACGGGTGGGCGGGACGGTCGGCCCCACGGCGCCGCTCATCCTACGTACGATCAGATGTCCGACTCGACGGCCGTCGGCGGCGCGCACGGGAGGGTGGCATGACGTTCCAGGGAGACGGACCGCTCGACACCAGTGGCGTGTCCGGTGGTGGGGGCGGTGGGCGCGGGCGCATCGCCCTCGGTGGCGGCGCCGGGCTCATCGTCGCGATCGTCGCGGTGCTGTTCGGCGTGAACCCCGGGGACATCCTCGGCGGCGACGGCGGGACCGCGGCGCCGCAGGGCACGTCGAACCAGGCCATCCAGCAGCAGATCGACAGCTGCACGATCGCGAAGGCCAACACCGACACGATCTGTCGGATCGTGGCCACCACCAACAGCCTCGACGAGGTGTGGCCGACCCTGATGCAGGGCTACACGAAGCCGAAGACCGTGATCTTCTCCGACGCGGTGAGCACCGGGGGATGCGGCTCGGCGACGTCGTCGGTCGGACCGTTCTACTGCCCCGGTGACCGCACCGCCTACTTCGACCCGACCTTCTTCACCACGCTGTCCGACCAGCTCGGCGGGAGCAACGGCCCGCTCGCCCAGGAGTACGTGGTCGCGCACGAGTTCGGCCACCACGTCCAGAACCTGATGGGCACGATGGAGGAGGCGCAGCGCCTCGGATCACGCGGCGCCACCTCGGGTTCGGTACGGCTCGAGCTGCAGGCCGACTGCTACGCCGGGGTGTGGGCCGAGCACGCCGACAAGGGTCCCGACGCGATGCTCGCGCCGATCTCGCAGGAGCAGATCTCCGAGGTGATCCAGACCGCGAAGGCCATCGGCGACGACACGTTGTCCGGCAGGAACGACTCCGAGGGCTGGACCCACGGGTCCTCGGCCCAACGTGTGCGGTGGTTCCAGACGGGCTACCGCACCGGTGACCCGGCGTCGTGCGACACCTTCTCGGCGCGCAGCCTGTAGACACGACCGTCACCGACCCGAGGAGGACCCGTCCGTGAGCACGACCGCCCGCACACCCACCGAGGTCGACGCGATCGCCGAGGACCACCTCGCGCGCGTGTGCGCCGCCGATCCGATCGCCGCCACCGATCTGGGTGTCGGGGGCCACGAGAGCCGGCTCACCGACTTCTCCCCCGCCGCCGTCGCCGACCGGACCGACATCCTCCGCGACACCCTGCGGCGCCTGGCCGCGGTGACCCCCGCCGACGACGTCGACCGCGTGACGATCGCGACCATGACCGACCAGCTGTCGCGTGCCGTGGCCGTCGACGACGCGGGCCTGCGCGTCGGGGAGATCAACGTCATCGCCTCACCGCTGCAGGCGATCCGGGACGTGTTCGACCTGATGCCCGTCGACGACGAGGCCGACCGCGGAGCCGTGCTCGCGCGTGTCACCGCGATCCCCACCGCGGTGGACACGGTGATCGCCGGACTTGAGCACCGACTGGCCTCGGGTCCCCCCATCGCGCGCCGCCAGGTCGGGCTCGTCGCCGACCAGTGCGGCACCGCCGCCGACGCCGTCCGGGCCACCGTCGACCGCGTCGTGGCGCAGGACGCGTCGATGCAGCGTCACCTCGACCTCGCCCACGCCGCCGCCGGCGAGGCGTTCGAGCGGCTGCAACGGCACCTGCGGGAGTCCGTCGCCGACCGCGCGGACCCCGCCGACGCGGTCGGTCGGGACCGCTACCGACTGCACTCGGCCGAGTTCGTCGGCACCGAGATCGATCCCGACGAGGCCTACGCCTGGGGTCTGGACCACCTCGCGGGGATCGTCGCCGAACAGGAGGTGCTGGCCGAACGCATCGCCCCCGGAGCAGGGGTGGCGGGCGCGCTCGCCGCCCTCGACGACGACCCCCGCTACCGCGTCACCGACCGCGACGCGTTCGTCGCCTGGATGCAGGACCTGTCGGACCGGTCCCTGGACGCGGTGCGCGACACGCACTTCGAGATCCCGTCGGATCTCACCGCGCTGCAGTGCATGCTCGCACCGTCCGCGACGGGGATCATCTACTACACCGCCCCGAGCGAGGACATGCGTCGCCCGGGCCGGATGTGGTGGTCGGTGCCGCCGGAACAGGACGTGTTCCACACCTGGCAGGAGACGACCACCGTCTTCCACGAGGGCGTGCCCGGTCACCACCTGCAGATCGGGTCGGCGATGGTCAGCCCCGAACTGAACCGCTGGCGCAAGCTCGCCTCGTTCACCTCCGGCCACGGCGAGGGCTGGGCCCTCTACGCCGAGCGACTCATGGCCGATCTCGGCTGGCTCGACGACGACGGAGACCGGATGGGCATGCTCGACTCCCAGCGCCTGCGCGCGGCGCGCGTCGTCGTGGACATCGGCCTGCACTGCGGCCTCGACGCGCCCGAGTCGGTCGGTGGCGGGACGTGGGACGCCGACAAGGTGTGGACGTTCCTGTCGCAGGCCGTCGCGATGGACCGGACGGTCCTCATGTTCGAGCGCAACCGGTACCTCGGTTGGCCCGGTCAGGCGCCGTCGTACGCACTCGGCCAACGCGTGTGGGAGCAGGCCCGCGACGAGTTCCGGGCCACCCATCCCGACGGGACGCTCAAGGAGTTCCACACGCGCGCACTGCGTCTCGGTGGCGTGACCCTCGACGTGCTGCGCTCGGAACTGATCGGGGCGTGAGCGCGGTCCTGCACCTCGACGACGTCGGGGCGTCCCGGGGCAACCGCGTCCTCTTCGAGGGTCTGGACCTCGTCGTGGCACCGGGCGACGTCGTCGGCCTCGTCGGCGCGAACGGTGCCGGGAAGTCGACGCTGCTCGGGGTGATCGCGGGCAACACCGACGCCGACCACACCGGAGCGGTCACGGTCACACCGCCCGACGCGACCGTCGGGCTGCTGACCCAGGAGGTCGACCGCCGACCCGGCGAGTCCGTGCACGCGTTCCTCGCGCGACGCACCGGCGTGACCGACGCACAGCAGGCCATGGACGACGCGGCGGCGGCGCTCGCCGACGCCGTCGGTGACGACGACCCGTACACCCCGGCGCTCGAGCGCTGGCTCGCCCTGGGCGGGGCCGACCTCGACGACCGGGTTGCGGGCGTCCTCACCGACGTCGGGCTCGACGTGGACCCCGGCACGGCGATGACCGCACTGTCCGGCGGGCAGGCCGCCCGCGCCGGTCTCGCCGCGATCCTGTTGTCGCGACACGACGTGCTGCTCCTCGACGAGCCGACCAACGACCTCGACCTGGCCGGGCTCGCGCGGCTCGAACGCTTCGTCGCCGAGGCGCCCGCGGCGATGATGCTCGTCAGCCACGACCGGGAGTTCCTGGCGCGCACCGCGACCGGCATCGTCGAGCTCGACCGCGGGCAGAACACCGTGGCGGCGTACTCCGGCGGGTACGAGGCGTACCTCGCCGAGCGCGAGATCGCGCGCCGGCACGCCCGCGAGCGGTACGAGGAGTACGCCGACACCAAGGCGGGGCTCGAGGAACGCGCACGCACGCAACGCAACTGGCTCGAACACGGGGTCCGCAACGCCCGCCGCAAGGCGACCGACAACGACACCATCACCCGGAAGCACCGCGCGGAGTCGACGGAGAAGCAGGCCGCGAAGGCGCGGCAGACCCAGCGGCGCATCGAGCGCCTCGACGTCGTGGAGGAGCCCCGCAAGGAGTGGGAGCTGCGCATGGAGATCGCCCGCGCGCCCCGCGGCGGCGGCGTGGTCGCGACCCTGCACGACGTCGTCGTCGAGCGCGGGGACTTCACCCTGGGACCGATCTCGACGAGCATCGACGCGGGCGACCGGATCCTGGTGACCGGCCGCAACGGGTCCGGGAAATCGACGCTGCTGTCGGTGATCCTCGGACGCACCCCGCCGGATCGCGGCACCGTCTCGACCGGCTCGGGTGTGGAGCTCGGCGAGATCGACCAGGCGCGGGCGGCGTTCACCGGGCCGCAGTCGCTCACCGAGGCGTTCCGCGACCGGGTTCCCGACGAGACGGAGGCCGACGTCCGCACCCTCCTCGCGAAGTTCGGGCTCCGCGGCGACGACGCGCTCCGACCGGCCGCCGACCTCTCCCCCGGCGAGCGCACACGCGCGGCCCTGGCCCTGCTTCAGGCCCGTGGGGTGAACCTGCTGGTCCTCGACGAACCGACCAACCACCTCGACCTGCCCGCCATCGAGCAGCTCGAGTCCGCACTGGACACGTTCGACGGCACCCTGCTGCTGGTCACCCACGACCGCCGCATGCTCGACACCGTCCGGGCCACGCGTCGCTGGACGATGGACGCAGGACGGCTCGACGACCGGCTGGTCTGAGCGTCGCTGGACGGCAGGTCAGGCCTGAGGCGCGGCGATCTCGCCGACGACCGCGTCGAGCGACGTCGTGCGCTGCGACCCGTCGGAAAGGTCCTTGACCTCCACCTGTCCGGCCTCGAGCTCACGGTCGCCGAGCACGAGCGCCCAGCGCGCACCGGAGCGGTCGGCGGCCTTCATCGCGCCCTTGAGTCCCCGTCCGCCGTAGGCGATGTCGACCGCGACGCCGCGGGCGCGGAACTCGCCGGCGAGCGCGACCATGCGATCACGGGCGGCGTCGCCCATCGGGACGCCGAACACCGTGCACCGACCGCCCGTCGTCGCGGTCAGCTGCTCGGCCTCCAACGCCAGCACCGTGCGGTCGACGCCGAGCCCATAGCCGATGCCCGACAGCTCCTGCTTGCCGCCGAGGTGCCGCATGAGCCCGTCGTAGCGACCGCCGCCACCGATGCCGGACTGGGCCCCGAGCCCGTCGTGGACGAACTCGAACGTGGTCTTCGTGTAGTAGTCGAGGCCGCGCACCAGGCGCGGGTTGATCTCGTAGCGGACCCCGAGGGCGTCGAGATGCCGTCGCACCGCGGCGAAGTGCTCGGCGACCGACTCCGACAGATGGTCCAGCATGAGCGGCGCGTCGGCCGTCGCGGCGCGGATCTCCGGCCGCTTGTCGTCGAGGACGCGCAGCGGGTTGATCTCCGCACGCCGCCGGGTCTCCTCGTCGAGATCGAGGCCGAACAGGAACTGCTGCAATGCCTCCCGGTACTGCGGGCGGCAGGTGTCGTCGCCGAGCGATGTCAGTTCCAGGCGGTAGCCCGTCAGCCCGAGCCTGCGGTAGCCCTCGTCGGCGATGGCGATCACCTCCGCGTCGAGCGCGGGGTCGTCGACGCCGATGGCCTCGACGCCGACCTGCTGCAGCTGGCGGTAGCGACCGGTCTGGGGCTTCTCGTACCGGAAGAAGGGGCCGTGGTAGGTGAGCTTGACCGGCAGCTGACCGCGGTCGAGACCGTGCTGGATCACCGCGCGCATGACGCCGGCCGTGCCCTCCGGGCGCAGGGTCACCGACCGTTCGCCGCGGTCGGCGAAGGTGTACATCTCCTTCGACACCACGTCGGTGGACTCGCCGACACCGCGGGCGAAGAGCGCGGTGTCCTCGAACACCGGCAGCTCGACATGGGAGTAACCGGCGAGGCGTCCCGCCTGGCTCAGCGTGTCGCGCACCGCGAGGAAGGTCGCCGACGTCGGCGGGAGGTAGTCGGGGACGCCGCGGGGCGCCTGGAACGCCGACGGGGTCGCGGTGGTGGGGGTCGTGCCGGGCGCGTCTGCGCTCACAGTCCGTGTCGTCCTTTCCGGGGGTGCGCGGCGGCGTCGCGCCCGGCCCCCGGCAGATCGGCGAGGAACGGGTTGGTGGCGCGCTCGCGTCCCACCGACGTCTGCGGCCCGTGGCCGGGCAGCACCTGGGTGTCGTCGGAGCGGGTGAGCAGCGTGGCGGCGATGCTGCCCAGCAGCTGCTGGTGGTCGCCGCCCGGCAGGTCCGTCCGGCCGATGGAACCCGCAAAGAGTACGTCGCCGGAGAAGCACACCGGTACCTCGGCGTCGTCGGTCGGCGCGGTCACGGTGAGCAACACCGACCCCTGCGTGTGGCCGGGCGCCTCCGCCACGTCGAACCGGATGCCGGCGAGTTCCACAGCCTGGCCGTCGACGAACTCGACGACCTTGTCCGGCTCGGCGAACGTCAGGTCACCGATGAGCGACGACAACGCCGGACCGATGCCCGCCGCGGGATCGGCCAGCATCGGGCGGTCGGCGGGGTGGATGTAGGCGGGGATCCCGAACTGCTCGCACAGCGTGGCCGCGTTCCACGTGTGGTCCAGGTGGCCGTGGGTGAGCAGTACGGCGACCGGGGTGAGACCGTGCTCGGTGAGCAGCTCGGTCACCGCGGGCGCCGCGTCCTGTCCGGGGTCGATGATCACCGCATCCGCACCCGGTCGATCGGCGACGACATAGCAGTTCGTCGCGAACACACCCGCGGCGAACCCGGTGATCAGCATGCGTCTCCCGTCGTGGTCGGAACCTCCATCATGGCAAACCGGCGATGGAGGCCGTCGTCGCCGAGACCCGGTCGGGACGATTCACAGGGAGGGCTGGCACACTCACACCGGCGACCCAGCCCGGGCGATGCCCGTCGGCAGGCCGCCGACCGCGCCCCGCGCCCCCTGCGTGGGCCCCGACCACCCGTCGGGCCAGGAGTCATCGATCGAGGTCAGGAGAGCTGTGCCGAACACCGAGAATCCCGGCGAGGACATCCCGGACGGCGGCGACCAGCTCACCAACGAACAGCGACGTGCCGAGGCCAAGCGGAAGCTCGAGGAGAAGCTCGGCGCTCAGGAGGCGGCCGCGCGTCGCCGAAAGCGCATCATCGTGACCACCTCGATCGTCGTGGCGGTTGTCGTGGTCGCGACCGGCGCCACCCTGATCACCAAGAAGGTCCTCGACGACCGCGAGCGGGCCCGCTACACCGCGTGCCAGTACACGCCCGAGCCCGCCGGGCAGGACCCGTTCGCCAACCTGCCGCAGATCCCGCCGAACCTGTCGCCGGAGCAGCGCACCCTGGCCGAGCAGTACCGGAACGAGATCGCCGCCGGCAAGGACAAGCAGCGCAAGGCGCCGCTGCCCGCCGACCGCCAGCTCAAGAAGGGTGACCTGCAGGCCACGTTCGACACGACGCAGGGCACCATCCCGATGACGCTGAAGCGAGCCGAGGCGCCGTGCAACGTCGGCGCGATCGCGTCGCTGATCACCGAGGGCTACTACAACGACACGACGTGCCACCGCCTCACCGAGGGCGGGGCGGGCAAGGTGGCCGTGCTGCAGTGCGGTGACCCCACCGCCACCGGCGCCGGCGGGCCCGGGTGGTCGAGCCCGGACGAGTTCCCGACGAACCTCAAGACAGTCCCCCAGGACCCGCAGCTGGCCGCGCTCGGCGTGCCGGCCACCGCTGTGTACCCGCGCGGCACGGTGGCCATCGCGAACCAATACCAGGCGGGCGCCGGCGGTCAGACGCAGGGCGCGAACACCGGGTCGTCGCAGCTTTTCATCGTCATCAACGACAGCCAGTTGCCGCCGAACTACAGTGTCGTCGGCTCGGTCGACCAGGCCGGCCTGTCGGTTCTCGACAAGATCTCGAAGGGCGGGATCAACCCGTCGATCCGCCCGCAGCAGGACCCCAACACCGGCGCGGTCACCTACGCCCCCACCCCGGGCGACGGCACCCCGAAGCTCACCACGACGATCGAGAAGGCCACCGTCAGCTGACCTGGCCGCTCGTCGACTCCCCGGGGCGCGCCCGGCGCGAATTCCCCGGGGCGCGCCCGGCGCGAACTCCCCAGGGCGCGCCCGGCGCGAACTCCCCGACCGTGCAGTAGATCCCGTCGACCGGGCATCAGATCGCGCCGGTCGTGCAGTCGTCGCGTCGAGTGGCGTCAGAAGTGCACGCTGGCGCGGATCTGGTGCACGCTCGGCGAGGTCTCGTCGGGGCGTGTGCCTCAGGAGGCCGACGTCACCCGGTAGACGTCGTAGACGCCCTCGACGTTGCGGACCACGTTGAGCACGTGACCGAGGTGTTTGGGGTCGCCCATCTCGAAAGTGAACTTGCTGATGGCCACCCGGTCGCGGCTGGTGTTCACCGACGCCGACAGGATGTTGACGCGCTCGTCGGCGAGCACGCGGGTCACGTCCGACAGCAGCCGTGAGCGGTCGAGCGCCTCCACCTGAATGGCGACGAGGAACACCGACGACGGGGACGGCGCCCACTTGACCTCGATGATGCGTTCCGACTGTTGTTGCAGCGCATCGGCGTTCGTGCAGTCGGTGCGATGGACGCTGATGCCGCCACCGCGCGTGACGAAGCCCATGATCTCGTCGCCGGGCACCGGCGTGCAGCACTTGGCGAGCTTCGCGAGCACCCCGTCGGCACCGGGTACGACGACGCCGGCGTCGCCCGTCTGCCGGGGCCGCGACGGCATCGTCGACGGCGTCGACCGTTCGGCCAGCTCCTCCTCGGCGTCGTCCATTCCACCGAGGGCGGTGACCAGGCGGCCCACCACGTGACGGGCGGACACGTGCCCCTCCCCGACTGCGGTGTACAACGCGGAGACGTCGGCGTAGCGGAGCTCGGCGGCGATGGCGCCCATCGACTCGGCGTTCATCAGGCGCTGCAACGGCAGTCCGCCCCGGCGGACCTCCTTTGCGATGGCGTCCTTGCCCGCCTCGAGCGCCTCCTCGCGGCGCTCCTTCGCGAACCACTGCCGGATCTTGGCCTTGGCCCGCGGCGACACCACGAACCCCTGCCAGTCCCGCGACGGCCCGGCGTTGGGCGCCTTCGAGGTGAACACCTCGACGACCTCACCGTTCTCGAGCGTGCGCTCGAGCGCGACGAGGCGGCCGTTCACCCGGGCGCCGATGCAACGGTGACCCACCTCGGTGTGCACCGCGTAGGCGAAGTCGACCGGCGTCGACCCCGCGGGCAGGGTGATCACGTCGCCCTTGGGGGTGAAGACGAAGATCTCCTTGACCGCCAGGTCGTAGCGCAGCGACTCCAGGAACTCACCCGGGTCGGCGGCCTCCCGCTGCCAGTCGAGCAGCTGACGCATCCACGCCATGTCGTCGATCTCGGCCGCGTCGTCGCCCTTGGCCCCGTTGCGGCCACGGGTCTCCTTGTAGCGCCAGTGCGCGGCGATGCCGAACTCGGCCGTCCGGTGCATGTCGCGGGTGCGGATCTGCACCTCCAGCGGCTTGCCCTCGGGCCCGACCACCGTCGTGTGGAGAGACTGGTACACACCGAATCTCGGCTGCGCGATGTAGTCCTTGAACCGGCCGGCCATCGGCTGCCACAGCGAGTGCACGACGCCGACCGCCGCGTAACAGTCGCGGATCTGGTCGCACAGGATGCGCATGCCGACGAGGTCGTGGATGTCGTCGAACTCGCGGCCCTTGACGATCATCTTCTGGTAGATCGACCAGTAGTGCTTCGGGCGACCCTCGACGGTCGCGGTGATCCGCGCGGCGTTCAGCGACGCGGTGATCTCGGTGCGAACCTTCGCGAGGTAGGTGTCGCGAGAGGGTGCGCGGTCGGCGACGAGCCGCACGATCTCCTCGTACCGCTTGGGGTGCAGGATCGCGAACGCCAGGTCCTCGAGTTCCCACTTCACGGTGGCCATGCCGAGGCGATGCGCGAGCGGGGCGATCACCTCGAGCGTCTCGCGGGCCTTGCGTGCCTGCTTCTCCGGCGGCAGGAATCGCATGGTGCGCATGTTGTGCAGGCGGTCGGCGACCTTGATGACCAGCACACGGGGGTCGCGGGCCATCGCGATGATCATCTTGCGGATGGTCTCCGCCTCGGCGGCGTGGCCGAGGGCGACCTTGTCGAGCTTGGTGACGCCGTCGACGAGGTGGGCGACCTCGTCGCCGAAGTCGGTCGCGAGCGCGTCCAGGCTGTACCCGGTGTCCTCGACGGTGTCGTGCAGGAGCGCGGCGACGAGCGTCGTCGTGTCCATCCCGAGGTCGGCGAGGATGGTGGCGACGGCGAGCGGGTGGGTGATGTACGGGTCCCCGGACTTGCGGAACTGACCGTCGTGGTGGCGCTCGGCGACGTCGTAGGCGCGCTGGAGCAGTGCGACGTCGGCCTTGGGGTACAGCTCCCGATGCAGGGCGACGAGCGGCTCGAGGACGGGCCGGATCGGGTTGCGCGTCGCCGTCATCCGGCGGGCGAGGCGGGCACGGACCCTGCGCGACGCCGACGACCCCGACGTCTGGGCGACGGACTCGGCGGCGGTGGGCATCGGCGCCGTCGGTGCGGGCTCGGGGACGACCGGGGCGGTGGCCGTGACGTCCGTCGCGGTGGTGCGCGAGGCGGGTTCGGACACACCGGTGTCGGGGGCGACGTCGGTGGACGCGTCGCGCGGACCCGCGGTGGTGTCGTCGGCCATCTACACCTCCTCGGAGGCGATGGTAGTCCTCACCCGGTGGTGAGACCGGTCAGCACGAGGTCGGGGTGTGCGGTGCGGACCGCCTCGCGGCCCGGGAGGCCCTCGATCTCCATCACGACGGCCGCGGCGTCGACGCGGGCACCGGCCGCGCTCAGCAGGGCGATCGCCGCGTTGAGCGTCCCGCCGGTCGCGAGGACGTCGTCGACGACGAACACCCGCCGCCCGGCCAGCGACACGCCGTCCGCCGGGATCTCCAGGCAGGCCGAGCCGTACTCGAGGTCGTAGCGTTCGGCGTGCACCGGCGGGGGCAGCTTGCCGGCCTTGCGGACCGCCACGACGCCGACACCGAGGTGCAGCGCGATCGCCCCGCCGAGCAGGAACCCGCGGGCGTCGATCCCGGCGACGAGGTCGGCGTCGCCGGCCGCCTCGGCCAGTGCCGCGGTCACCGCGGCGAGGCCCTCGGGATCGGCGAGGACCGGGGTGAGGTCCTTGAACTGGATGCCCGGCTCCGGGAAGTCCGGCACGAGACGCGTGTGGGTGGCAATGGCCTGACGTGCCCGGGCGAGCGCGTCGCCGGTCTGGGACGCGGTCACCGGCGACGGTTTCGCTTGCCCGACGGGCGGTCGCCCGCGGCGGGGGGCGTGGCCGTGGCCGTGGCCTTCGACAGCGACGTCCGCGCGCCCGCCGACGCCGTCGCGGCGTCCGCCGGGGCATCGGCACCGGCGCGGCGCGACAGCACCCGCTGCGTGTGCTCACGGATGTCCTTGCGGCGCTCCTTGAGCGTGACCAGCAGCGGCGTCGCGAACGCCACCGACGAGAAGGTGCCCACCACGACGCCGACGAGCTGGATCAGACCGAGGTCCTTGAGCGTGCCGACGCCGAGCAACCACACGGCGATCACCATGAGCGCGATGATCGGCAGCACGGAGATGACCGTCGTGTTGATCGACCGCATGAGGGTCTGGTTCACGGCGAGGTTCGCCTGCTCGGCGTACGTGCGACGGGTCGTGTGCAGAACCCCTCGGACGTTCTCCTCCACCTTGTCGAACACGACGACGGTGTCGTAGAGCGAGAAGCCGAGGATCGTGAGCAGGCCGATCACGGTGGCCGGGGTGACCTCGAAGCCGACGATCGAGTAGACGCCGGCGGTGACGACGATGTCGAAGATCATGGTGGCCATCGCCGCCGCCGACATCTCCTTGTCGAACCGCACCGCGATGTAGACGAGCACGATCGCGAGGAACACCGCCAGTGCGATCAAGGCCTTCTGGGTGACCTCGCCACCCCACGTCGAACTCACGTCGGAGGAGTTGATGTCGTCCGCGGTCAACGCCGGACCGAAGCGTTGCGCGAGCGCCGCGGTGATCTTCTCGGTCTCCGCCTGCGACAGCGTCGACGTACGGACCTGCACGGTGGCGCTCGATCCCGACCCGGCGGTCTGCACCGACTCGGCATCGCGACCCAGGGTCTCGGAGAAGACCGACTCCACCGCCGACGTCGACGTCTGAGCGGTGTCCTTGAACGAGATCTGGGTGCCGCCCTCGAAGTCGATGCCGAGGGTGAAGCCGCGGAACACGATGGACAGCAGGCAGATCGCGACGATGCCGGCGGTGATGGAGAACCACATCCGCCGCTTGCCGACGATCTCGAACGCACCGGTGCCGGTGTAGAGCCGGGACAACAGCGAGTGCTTCTGCGCGACGGTCCGGTTCCGCGCCTCGGTGGCGTCGTCCTCGATGACGATGTCGGTGTCGCGGCGGGTGTCGGTGTCCTTGCTCATCGGACCGCCTCCTCCTTCTTCGTCGCACCCGTGGCCGCGGCACGCCGCTCACGGGCGACCTGCGTGACGGCCCCGAGCCCGTTGACCGACGGCTTCGACAGGAACGACGACCGGCTGGCCAGCACGACCAGCGGGTGGGTGACCAGGAACACGACCACGATGTCGAGGATCGTCGTGAGCCCCAGGGTGAACGCGAACCCGCGGACCTCGCCGATCGCGAGGAAGTAGATCGCGGCGGCCGCGATGAAGCTGACCGCGTTGCCCGACCAGATGGTCCGCCGGGCGCGTGCCCAACCGCGTGGCACCGCGGACCGGAAACTCCTGCCCTCCCGCATCTCGTCCTTGATCCGTTCGAAGTACACGACGAACGAGTCGGCGGTCATGCCGATGCCGATGATGAGGCCGGCGATGCCCGACAGGTCGAGGGTGAAGTTGATCCACCGTCCGAGCAGCACGAGGATCCCGTACACCATCACACCGGAGGCGATGAGCGACAGCATCGTGAGGAAGCCGAGCATGCGGTAGTAGAGGAGCGCGTACACCAGCACCGCGACGAGACCGATCGCACCGGCGATCAGACCCGCCCGCAGCGACGCGAGACCGAGTGTGGCGGAGACGGTCTCGGCGTCGGACGACTTGAACGACAGCGGCAGCGACCCGTACTTCAGGACGTTCGCCAGGTCGGTGGCCGTGGTCTGGCTGAAGTTGCCGCTGATCTCGGTGGTCGGCGAGGTGATCGCACCCTGGATCTGCGGCGCGCTGACCACCTTCGAGTCCAGGGTGAACGCGGTCTGCTTGCCGACGTTCTCACCGGTGTACTTCGGCCAGAAGCTCTGTGCCGCCCCCTTGAAGCCGACCTGCACGATCCACGCGCCGCTCTGCTGCGTGGTGGTGGCGGTGGCGCTCGCGATGTCGCGGCCGTCGATGATCTCCGGGCCGAGCAGGTAGACCTGCGCGCCGTCCTGCGAGCAGGCGACCAGGTACTGGTTCGGGTCGTCGTTGCCCTGCAACGGGTCCGCGCTCCCGGGGTTGCAGTTCGTCTTCGCCATCTGCGCCTCGAGCTGCGTCGTGTTCGCGTTCGCCGGGGCCTGGCGGGCGGCCTTCGCCGCCGCGATCGCCTGCGCGTTCGTCTCCCCCGCCGGCTGCTGCACCGCCTGCATCGGCGTCGCGGCCTTCACGTCGACGACGGGTCGCACGTAGAGACGAGCCGTCTGGCCGAGGGTGCGGGCCTGACGACCGTCGGTACCGGGCACGGTGATGACCAGGTTGTTGCCGTCGATGATGACCTCGGAGCCCGACACACCGAGACCGTTGACGCGCTGCTCGATGATCTGCTTGGCGCGGTCGAGCTGGTCCTTGGCCGGGGCCGTGTTGTCCGGGGTGCGCGCGGTCAGCGTGACCCGGGTGCCGCCCTGCAGGTCGATGCCGAGCTTGGGCTTGGTCCCGCCCCCGCCCGTGAAGAACACGAGGACGTAGACGATGACCATGAGCAGCAGGAATGCGCCCACGATGACCAGGGGCGGGGTCTCGCGTTTGGACGGTGCCACGAGTGCAACGACTCCTCGGTGAAGCGGGGGGACGCCGTCGGGGTGCCGACGGTCCGCAGACAGGCTACGTGGCGCCTACACGCGACATCATCGGCCGTCGCCCCGAGGCGACCGCCGACGTGCGCAGGAGGCGCGGTGTGCCGGTCAGCGCTCCCGCTCGGAGTCCTTCTCGAGCGCGACCGGGCGGTCGTCGCCGCCCTCGGTGTCGTCGGAGGGCGCGACCGAGGTCGGCGCACCAGGGTAGGACGCGGCCAGGTCGTCCTCGTGCACGACCTCTCGGACCGCCAGACGGTTCCAGCGGGTGACGTAGCCGGTGGCGAGCTCGAGGTCGACGACACCGTCGTCGACGCCGGTCACGGTGCCGTACACGCCGGAGGTGGTCTGCACGCGGTCGCCGATGGTCAGCGAGTCCTGCATCTGCTGGGTCTGCGCCTGCACCTTCTTCTGGCGGCGGGCGGTGAGCAGCATGAAGCCGACCAGGACGAGCAGGATGACCGGGAACAGGAATTCCATGGGGTGACGAACCTCGTGACGAACTCGGGTGGGCGACGCACGACGGCGTGCCGGGACCGCTCCAGTGTGCCACCCCACGCAAGAATCGGACGTTCCGGGCGCGAGATCGCGGTACTCCCCGGTCAGCCGGCGTCGGGGTCGAACAGGGCCTCGCTCTGCAGATCGCGGGTCCGGACCCCGTAGGCGCCGGTCATCGCCCCCGCAGGCGGGGTCAGGTCGAGGTGGTGCCACGCCGCTGCGGTCGCGACCCGGCCGCGCGGGGTCCGTGCGATCATCCCGGCCCGGACGAGGAACGGCTCGCACACCTCCTCGACGGTCGTGGGCTCCTCCCCGACCGCCACCGCCAGCGTCGAGACACCGACCGGCCCGCCCCCGAATCCGCGCACCAGGGCGTCGAGCACGGCCCGGTCGAGACGGTCGAAGCCGAGCTCGTCGACGTCGTAGACCGCCAACGCGGCGCGGGCGACCGCGAGCGTGACGGTCCCGTCGCCCCGGACCTCGGCGTAGTCGCGCACGCGTCGCAGCAGACGGTTCGCGATCCGCGGCGTCCCCCGCGAGCGGCCCGCGATCTCGGCGGCGGCGTCGGGGACCATCCGGACACCCAGGATCCCGGCGGACCGGTCGAGGACCCGGACCAGCTCCGACGGCTCGTAGAACTCCATGTGCGCGGTGAACCCGAACCGGTCCCGCAGCGGTCCGGTCAGCGACCCCGACCGGGTGGTCGCGCCCACGAGGGTGAACGGTGCGACGTCGAGTGGGATGGACGTCGCACCCGGCCCCTTCCCCACCACGACGTCGACGCGGTAGTCCTCCATCGCCAGGTAGAGCATCTCCTCGGCCGGCCGCGCGATGCGGTGGATCTCGTCGATGAACAGCACGTCGCCCTCGATGAGGTTCGACAGCATCGCGGCGAGGTCACCGGCGCGCTCGAGGGCCGGACCCGACGTCACGCGGATCGCCGACCCCATCTCTCCGGCGATGATCATGGCCAGCGACGTCTTGCCCAGGCCCGGCGGTCCCGACAGCAGGATGTGGTCGGGGGTACCGCCACGGCCGCGCGCGCCGGCGAGCACCAGCTCCAGCTGCTCACACACCCGCGGCTGACCGATGAAGTCCGCCAACGACTTCGGTCGCAGACCGGCGTCGAGGTCGCCGTCGGATGCGACGGTGAACGGGCTCACCGTCCGGTCGTCGTCGCCCGCCGTGGGGTCGTACCCGTCGCTCATCGGGTCTTCCCCAGCAGCGCGAGCCCGGCGCGCAGCGCCCGGGCGGAGTCGGCGTCGGGGTCGTCGGCGAGGACCGCGGTGACCGCCTTCTCCGCGGCCGGCACGGGAAACCCGAGTCCGGCCAGTGCCTCGACCACCTGGTCGCGCACGCTCATCGACGCGGCGAGGCCGATCCCGGCGGGATCCGCCGCACCGGACTGCGGACGGTCGACCTTGTCGCGCAGTTCGACGACGAGCCGTTCGGCGACGCGCTTCCCCACCCCGGGCACGGTGCACAAAGCCTTCACGTCAGAGTCTGCGAGAGCCGCGCGCAGCGCCGACGGCTCGAGCACCGCCAGGGTCGCCATCGCCAGACGCGGTCCGACACCGGTGACCGTCTGCAGCAGCGCGAACAGGTCGCGCGCGTCGGGTTCGGTGAACCCGTACAGGGTCATCGAGTCCTCGCGGACGATCATCGCGGTGAGCAGCGTCGTCTCGGCGCCGCGCTGCACGCTCGCGAGCGTCGACGGGGTGGCGAGCACGCGGTAGCCGACGCCGGCGCACTCGATGACGAGGTGGTCGAGGGCGACGTGGACGACCGGCCCCCGCAACGACGCGATCACCGCTGCACCCACGAGTTCCGTGTGCCCGCACCGACCGCCCGTGCCTGCGCCGCGGCCAGGCGCTCGGCCATCGGTCCGCGCCAGCAGTGGCAGATGGCGAGCGCCAGCGCGTCGGCCGCGTCGGCGGGCTTCGGCTTCGTCTGCATGCCGAGGATCCGCGTCACCATCGCCGTCACCTGGGCCTTGTCCGCACGACCACTCCCGGTGACCGCGGCCTTCACCTCACTGGGGGTGTGGAAGCGGACGGGGATCCCGCGCTGCGCGGCCGCGAGCGCGATGACCCCGCCGGCCTGCGCCGTGCCCATCGCGGTGCTCACCTGGTTCTGCGCGAACACCCGCTCGACCGCGACCACGTCGGGGTGATGGGTGTCGAGCCAGTGACAGGCCGCGGTGTGCACGGCGAGGAGCCGCTCGGCCAGATCCATCGAGGTGGGCGTGCGGACCACGTCGACGTCGAGGGCGGTGACCGCGCGACCCGCCCCGGACTCGACCAGCGCGATACCGCACCGGGTCAGTCCGGGGTCGACACCCATCACACGCACACCCGACCTCCGCTCCCGACGAGACGAACAGTTGTTCGAGATCCTATCCAGCGGGTCCGTCTCAGCCCGGTACCGACACGGCCGGGGCCCCCGCGTCCCGCCGACACGTCACGGGAGGATGGACGGCGATGCGCTACCGACCTCTGAGCCCCGACGGTCTCGTCGACGAGTGTGTCGCGGCGATCGCGGACCTGCCGGGCCGGCGGGTTGTCGCGGTCGACGGTGCCGACGCCGCGGAGCCCGCCACCCTCGCCGACGCGCTCGCCCGCCGACTGCGCGCCACCGGGCGCGCCGCCGACGTCGTCGACCTCCACCACTGGCTGCGGCCCGCCTCGACGCGGATGGAGTGGGGACACACCGACGCGGAGAGCTATCGCACCGCCTGGTTCGACCTCGCCGCGATCGGGCGGGAGGTGATCGACGCACTGCGGTCGCGCGGGGAATGGCTGCCGCGGCTGTGGGATCCGGAGCGCGACCGCTCGTTCCGGGACGAACCGAGTCCTGCAGGCCCCGATCAGGTGATCGTGCTCGCGGGCCCGATGCTCGTCGGGAGCGGCCTGGACGTCGATCTGACGGTGGCGCTGCGCATGACCGAGGGGGCGCTGCGACGGCGCACGCCGGAGGCGGAGCACTGGACGATCGCACCGCTGCTCGAGCAGGCCGACGAGACGGGACCCGCCGACATCGAGGTGCGATGGGACCACCCCGACCGCCCGGCGGTCCGGGTGGCGTGAGGTCGGGTCAGGCGTCGATCTCGGCGAGCACGTCGTCGGAGACGTCGACGTTGGAGTAGACCTCCTGGACGTCGTCGCAGTCCTCGAGGGCGTCGATGAGCTTGAACACCTTGCGGGCACCCTCGGCGTCGACGGGGACGTCGACCGATGCGCGGAAGCTGGCCTCGGCCGAGTCGTAGTCGATGCCGGCCTCCTGCAGCGCGCTGCGGACGCCGACGAGATCGGTGGGCTCGGAGAGGATCTCGAACGCGTCACCGAGATCGGTGATCTCCTCGGCGCCGGCGTCGAGCACGGCCATCAGGACGTCGTCCTCGCTCTGCCCGTTCTTCTCCAGCGTCACCACGCCCTTGCGGGTGAACAGGTAGGCGACCGACCCGGGGTCGGCCATGGTCCCGCCGTTGCGGGTCATCGCGGTGCGGACCTCGCCGGCGGCGCGGTTGCGGTTGTCGGTCAGGCACTCGATGAGGATCGCGACACCGTTCGGGCCGTACCCCTCGTAGGTGATGGTCTGCCAGTCGGCGCCACCGCCCTCTTCCCCACCGCCGCGCTTGCGCGCACGCTCGATGTTGTCGTTGGGCACCGACGACTTCTTCGCCTTCTGGATGGCGTCGTAGAGCGTGGGGTTGCCCGCGGGGTCGCTGCCACCGGTGCGCGCCGCGACCTCGATGTTCTTGATCAGCTTGGCGAACATCTTCCCGCGCTTGGCGTCGATCACCGCCTTCTTGTGCTTGGTGGTGGCCCATTTGGAGTGGCCGCTCATCGCACATGCCCCTTTCCTCGCACCCGCCGCGACGTCACCGGACCTGACGTCCGCCGACCCGGGGTGCGTGCACGCTCGTCCTCAGCGGGCCGAGTCTACCCGCACGTCATCGGCCCTCAGACGGTCGCCGAGACCATGTCGACGAAGAGACGGTGCACCCGGTGGTCACCGGTGACCTCGGGATGGAACGACGTCGCGAGCACCCGGCCCTGTCGGACGGCCACCACCCGACCGGCCGCGGGTCCGTCCGGGACCCGGGCGAGCACCTCGACGTCCGGGCCTGTCGCCTCCACCCACGGGGCGCGGATGAACACCGCGCGCACGGGACCGTCGTCGAGCCCGGCGAGCGGGAGGTCGGTCTCGAAGGACTGCACCTGCCGACCGAAGGCGTTGCGCCGCACGGTGATGTCGAGTGCGTCGAGGTGACGGGCGTCGGGTCGGGTGTCGAGGACCTCCGACGCGAGCAGGATCATCCCGGCGCACGAACCGTACGCGGGCAGCCCGCCGGCGATCGCGTCGCGCAGGGGCTCGAACAACCCGACGACGCCGAGCAGCCGGCTCATCGTGGTCGACTCCCCACCCGGCAGCACGATGCCGTCGAGGTCGGCGAGTTCCTCGGGCCGTCGGACGGCCACCGCGGACGCGCCCGCGTCGGCGAGCGCCCAGACGTGTTCGCGGACGTCGCCCTGCAGCGCGAGGACCCCGACGCGGGGCGTCACGCGTCCTGACCGGCGCGTCTGGCGTGCTGGTCGACGGGCATGGGTCGTCCGGTGCGCGCGAGACCCTCCTGCGTGACCGCGGCGACCATCCGACCCTCGCGGTCGAAGATGCGGCCCTGGGTGAGGGCGCGGCCGTCCTCGGCCGACGGCGACGTCTGGTCGTACAGCAACCAGTCGTCGGCACGGAACGGACGCAGGAACCACATCGCGTGGTCGAGCGAGGCGCTCTGCGGGTTCTCGCCGGGGTGGGCGGCCTTGGCGGAGCCGAGCAGAGTCATGTCGCTCATGTAGGCCAGGGTGCACACGTGGAACACCTGGTCGTCGGGCAGCGGGTGCCGGTACTTGAACCAGACCCGTTGCTGGGCAGCGAAGTTCGGGTGGGTGACCAGCTGGTCGCGGGGCACGATCCGCAGGTCGAAGTTCTCCCACTCGCGGAACACCGACCGCTGCGCCTCGGTCATCGTCGTCGACTCGTCCGGCAGGCCCTCCGGGTCGGGTGCCTGGGGCATCGTGTCCTGGTGGACCAGGCCCTCCGACGGCTTGCCGAAGGACGCCGACATCGTGAAGATCGCCTCACCCTCCTGCACGCCGGTGACCCGGCGGGTGCAGAACGAGCGACCGTCCCGGATGCGGTCGACCAGGAAGACGGTGGGGGCGTCGGGGTTGCCGGGCCGCAGGAAGTAGCCGTGCAGCGAGTGGACGCGGTACTCGTCGGCGACGGTGTGCGTCGCCGACACCAGAGCCTGACCGGCGACCTGTCCGCCGAACGTGCGCTGCAGCTGGCTGGTGTACGCCTTGCCGCGGTAGATGTCGGCGTCGATGCGCTCGAGTTCGAGGATCTCTTCGATGGTCGCCATCAGCCCTGCACCGCCCGGGGATCGTTCGTCACGGTGGACGATCTTCTCACCTGGCGCGGCGCGATCCCGCATCCGCGTCGTCGGATGTGGGTCAGCGCACCATCACGACGACGACGGTGACGTTGTCCCGCGCGCCGAGCGACAGCGTCGCCTGGACGAGTTCGGTGGCCAGCGCCTGGGGGTCGGGGTTCTCGGTCGTCGCGTGCTCGGCGACGATCGCGGCGATCTCACCGTCCGGGAGTTCGCCGGTCAGGCCGTCGGAGCACACCAGCAGGACGTCCCCGCGCACCACCGGGAACAGGAAGAAGTCGGCCTCGGCGTCCATGCCGGCACCCAGCGCGCGGGTGATGACGTTGCGCCGGGGGTCGACCCGGGCCTGCTCGGGGGTGAGGTATCCGGCGTCGACGAGTTCCTGGACCTGCGAGTGGTCGGCGGTGACCTGCTCGAGGGTGCCGTCGGACCAGCGGTAGGTCCGCGAGTCGCCGATGTTGAGCACCAACCACTGGTCGGCGTCGTCGTAGGTGACCAGGACCGCGCCGGTGACGGTGGTGCCGGCCCGGCGGCCGTTGCGTGACGAGATCCCCGCGATCGTCTCCTGCGCGGAGTCCAGGGCGGCGACCACGCCGTCGCGGGTGGTCGCCATGTCGGCGAGTTCGACCTCGCCGAGCGCGCTCAGCGCACTCTCGCTGGCCACCTCACCGCGATCGTGTCCGCCCATGCCGTCGGCGAGCAGGAACCGACCCTCTGACACCAGCGCGGCGTCCTCGTTGGTCTCGCGGACCAGCCCGACGTCGCTGACCGCCGACCACAGCAACTCGAGGTCGCCGCGGTGATGGACACCGGCGACGGTCGCGTCGCGGATCGGCGCGGCGCTCACCGCGCCGACCCCGGACGAGGCGACCTCGGTGCGCGTGTGGTCCCCCGACCCATGTGCGGTGCCTACCAGCCGCGCTCGGCGAGCCGGTGCGGCTGCGGCAGCTGCTCGACGTTGATGCCGACCATCGCCTCGCCGAGGCCGCGCGACACCTTGGCCAGCACGTCGGGGTCATCGTGGAAGGTGGTGGCCTGCACGATCGCCGCGGCACGCTCGGCCGGGTTGCCCGACTTGAAGATGCCGGAGCCGACGAACACGCCGTCCGCGCCGAGCTGCATCATCATCGCGGCGTCGGCCGGGGTGGCGATGCCACCGGCAGTGAACATCGTGACCGGCAGGCGCCCGAGGCGGGCGACCTCGGCAACGAGCTCGTACGGCGCCTGCAGGTCCTTGGCCGCCCGGTAGAGCTCCTCGGACTGCAGCGACGTGAGACGACGGATTTCCCCGCCGATGGTGCGCATGTGGGTCGTCGCGTTCGAGACGTCGCCGGTGCCGGCCTCACCCTTCGACCGGATCATCGCCGCACCCTCGGTGATGCGCCGCAGCGCCTCGCCCAGGTTGGTCGCGCCGCAGACGAACGGGACGGTGAAGGCGAACTTGTCGATGTGGTGGGTGTAGTCGGCCGGGGTGAGCACCTCGGACTCGTCGATGTAGTCGACGCCGAGGCTCTGCAGGATCTGCGCCTCGACGAAGTGGCCGATGCGCGCCTTGGCCATCACCGGGATCGAGACGGCCGCGATGATGCCGTCGATCATGTCGGGGTCGCTCATGCGCGACACGCCGCCCTCGGCACGGATGTCGGCGGGGACTCGCTCGAGCGCCATGACGGCGACCGCACCGGCGTCCTCGGCGATCTTCGCCTGCTCGGGGGTGACGACGTCCATGATCACGCCGCCCTTGAGCATCTCGGCCATGCCGCGCTTGACGCGCGCGGTGCCCGCTCCCGTCGGTGCGGTGCCCTCGGTCGCGTCGGGCCCGTGTCCGTTGACGGTGGTCATCGTCTTCTCGTCTCCTGACGTGCGCCGATCCGGCGCACCATCGAGTGCGTACAGCTGGTGTCCACCGAGAGTTTAGGCGTACGCCCACCGGCCTCACCCACGCGGAGTGCGGGGGCTCACAGGTGAGATGTCGAACGAACTGTTCAGGAGGAGACGCGCTCGACGATCTCCAGGTAGCGCGGCTCGGGGGCGGTCCCGCCGAGCTGCAGCCAGCGGACCGGTCGGCGCCGCCGCAGCGCGAGGGTGTCGCGGACCGCGTCGTTGTAGAAGCGCCGCGAGATCATCACGCGGGTCTCGGCGTCGGCGAGTTCGGACACCAGTTGCGCCCGGAGCGTCGAGTGGTCGACCTGGGAGAGCTGCGCCGACACCGTGTTCTCCGCGACCTCCCGGTCCTCGCGGTCCGCACGCTCGGCCCGGTCGGCCGAGGCGATCAGCTCGCGACCGTCGGGACCGAGCCCGGCTCCGATCGCGCGCGCCACGACCGCGCGCCGCGCCAGGGCGGCGTCCAGAGCCTGCCAGGCGAGGTCGACCCGGACGTGCAGTCGGTCCAGACGGTTCGCCGTCTTGTAGACCCACCCCACCCCGACGCCGACGACGACCACCACGATCGCGGTCACGAGGATGGTCAGTGCGGACACCGTCATGGGCGGGTTCTCCTGGTCGGGGTCACGGGCTCAGTCGCTGACGAACACGGGGTCCGCACCGACCACCACGGTCTCGTAGACCTGCAGGATGCGGTCGGCGATGCGCGACCAGTCGTAGCGCAGGGCCACCTCGTGGGCGGTGGCGACGAGCGCCGCGCGGGCGTCGTCGTCACGGAGCAGGTCGACGACGGCGGACGAGAGCGCCGCCGGCTCCCCCGCCCGCACCAGGCGGCCGGCTCGGCCGTCGTCGAGCACACGGCGGAACGCGTCGAGGTCGCTGGCTACCACGGCCGCGCCCGAGGCCATCGCCTCGACGAGCACGATCCCGAAGCTCTCGCCACCGAGGTTGGGGGCGACGTAGACGTCGGCCGACGCCAGGGCGCGGGCCTTGGTCGCGTCGTCGACCTGGCCCAGGAACTCGAGGTGGTCGGACAGTGCGCCGGCGCGACGACGCAGCGCGCGTTCGTGCCCGGTGCCGACGACCAGGACGCGCACGTCCGGGATCGCCGAGACGATCGACGGCAGCGCGCGCATGAGGACGTCGATGCCCTTGCGGGGCTCGTCGTAGCGCCCGAGGAACAGGATGGTGCGGCCCCGTCGGGCATGACCGTCGAGTGGCTGGGCGTCGGCGAACGCCGCGACGTGGATGCCGTTGGGGATCTCGACCGCGTCGGATCCGAGGGACTCCATCTGCCACCGTCGGGCGAGCTCGGACACGGCGATCTTGCCGACGATCCGCTCGTGGTAGGGCCGCAGGATGCCCTGGAAGATGCTCAGCCACAACGATTTCGTCGTCGACGTGTGGAACGTGGTGACGATCGGGCCCTGCGCCACCATGAGCGACAACATCGAGATGCTCGGCGCGTTCGGCTCGTGGACGTGCAACACGTCGAACTGCCCGTCGCGCAACCACGTCCGCAGACGGCGGTAGGCCTCGGGGCCGAAGTTCACCCGCGAGACCGAGCCGTTGTACGGGATGGCCAGCGCCGGACCGACGGACACGACGTAGTCGGGCAGGGCGACGTCGTCCCCGGCGGGCGCGAGGACGCTGACGGTGTGGCCGCGCTCGATGAACACCTGCGCGAGCTCGACGACGTGCGCCTGGACACCGCCGGGGGTGTCGAAGGCGTACGGGCAGATCATGCCGATCCTCATGGCGCGCCATCCTCGCCCGTCACACCGAGTCGCTCGCGGCGACCCCGGGACCAGTCGGCCTCCCACAGCGGCTGCAGCATGTGCCAGTCCTGGGGGTGCGCGGCGATGTTGCGGGCGAACACGTCGGCCATCGCCTGTGTCGCCGCCTGCAACCCGCCCGAGACGTCGACCGGCGGGTCGCACGAGATCTGCGAACCGTGGGTGTCGGTGAACCAGTGGTGGACCGGGAGCAGCGCGGCCCCGGTCTCGATGGCGAGCTTGGCGGGACCGGCCGGCATGCGCGTGGGCTCACCGAAGAACGTCACCGGCACACCGTGTTCGGCGAGATCGCGCTCGGCGAGCAGGCACACCACCCTGCCTGCCCGGAGGCGCTCTGCGAGCTGTCCGAACGGCGGCTGCTCGCCGCCGGACAGCGGGAAGATCTCGAATCCGAGGCTCTCGCGGTAGGCGACGAACCGTTCGAACAGCGACTCGGGCTTGAGTCGCTCGGCGACGGTGGAGAACCCGCCGATGCGGTTCACCAGCCACACGCCCGCCATGTCCCAGTTGCCGCTGTGTGGCAGCGCGAACACGACGCCCTTGCCCCGGGCGTACGCCTCCTCGAAGTTCGCGAGGTCCTGCGGCGCGACGTGGACGCGGGACGCGGCCTGCGCGAAGTCCATCGAGGGCAGGCGGAACGCCTCGCGCCAGTACCGCGTATAGGACCGCGTCGCGGCCCGCATGAGGTCGTCGGGGACCTCTGCGGCGTCGACACCGAGCACACGGGAGAGGTTGCGCCGCAGCTGTTCCGGGCCACCCTTGGCCCCGGCTCGGCCGCCCGCGGCGTCGAAGACCGCGCGCACCCAGGGCTCGGGCAGGCGTCGGACCACGGACCATCCCGCGCCGTAGCCGAGGTCGGCGGCGCGCTCGGCGAGACTCACCGGGTCGGGTCCTGCTCTCCGGTCTGCGAGGGCGCCGGGGTGCCCAGCGGGAGGAGGTCGCGCGCACCCGGGGATCGTGAGATCGACAGCATCCGCTGGCCGACGGTGACGACGCTGCCGACGGCGAGCACCCACGTCGCGACGTGGACGGCCCACGGCAGACCCATCCCCGTGAAGCCCGCGCCGACCAGGATGATGATCAGGCGTTCGGGGCGCTCGATGAGACCACCGTTGCCGTTCAGCCCGCTGGCCTCGGCGCGGGCCTTCGCGTAGGAGATGACCTGCGAGGTGACCAGGCAGATCATCAGACCGACGAACAAGACCGGGTGATCGGTGTGCACCACCGACCACCAGCCGAGCGCGGCGAAGATCGCACCGTCGGCGATGCGATCACAGGTGGCGTCGAGGACGGCGCCGTAGCGGGTGCCGCCGCCGCGGGCGCGGGCCATGGTGCCGTCGAGCATGTCGAACATGACGAACAACCAGATGAGCAGCGCCCCGATGAGCAGGTGACCGGTCGGGAACAGCGCGATCGCCGACGCGACCGATGCGACCGTCCCGATGATGGTCATGGAGTCGGGCGTGAGACCCACCCGCAGCAGCGCCCGGGCGATGGGCTCGTTGATGCGGCCCATGCCGGCGCGGCCACGGATGCTCAGGAAACGGGCCATCTCAGGCCTCGACGTCGATCCACGCCTGCGCGAGCAGGGAGCGGGTGTCGCGGAGCAGCTGCGGCATCACCTTGGTCTCGCCGATGACCGTGATGAAGTTGGCGTCGCCACCCCACCGGGGCACCACGTGCATGTGCAGGTGCTCGGCCAGCGAGCCACCCGCCGCGGCACCGAGATTGAGGCCGACGTTGAAGGCGTGCGGCCGCGACACCGACTTGATCGCGCGGATCAGTCGCTGCGTGAAGGCCATCAACTCGGTGCTCTCGGCCTGGGTGAGGTCCTCGAGGTCGGCGACCTGCCGGTACGGCACGATCATCGAGTGGCCCGGGTTGTACGGGTACAGGTTCAGCACGCAGTAGACGCTCTCGCCGCGGGCGACGACGAGGCCGTCCTCGTCGGACATGAGCGGGATGTCGATGAAAGGATGGCTCGAGCCCGCGGAACCGCCCGCGGGCGCCTTGATGGACCCCGTGATGTAGGACATCCGGTGCGGACTCCACAGTCGGGTCAACCGGTCGGGTTCACCGGCCCCCTCGTCGCGGATCGAGTCGTCACTCACGCCGACCCCGGGACCAGGTTCTCGAACAACGCCTCCGTCGGCGACGCGTTCCGGCGCGTGCGCACCCAGTCGACGATCGCGTCGACCGCGGTGGCCACCGGCACGCCGTTGACCTGCGTACCGTCGCGGAACCGGAAGCTGACGGCGCCGGCCTGCTGGTCGCGGTCGCCGGCGAGCATCATGAACGGGACCTTACCCGTGGTGTGGTTGCGGATCTTCTTCTGCATCCGGTCCTCCGAGGCGTCGACCTCGGCGCGGATCCCGTGCTCGCGCAGGGCGTCGACCACCGACTGCAGGTGCGGTACGTAGTCCTCGGCGACCGGGATGCCGACCACCTGCACCGGCGACAACCACGCCGGGAACGCCCCCGCGTAGTGCTCGGTGAGGACACCGAAGAAGCGCTCGATCGACCCGAACAGCGCCCGGTGGATCATCACCGGACGGTGCTTGGCGCCGTCGGTGCCCGTGTACTCCAGCTCGAAGCGGTCGGGCAGCATCAGGTCGACCTGGATGGTCGACATCTGCCAGGTGCGCCCGATCGCGTCGCGGGCCTGCACCGAGATCTTCGGCGCGTAGAACGCCGCGCCGCCGGGGTCGTCGACGAGGTCGAGACCGAAGCTCGACGCCGCGTCGCGCAGCACCTCGGTCGCCTCGGCCCATGCCTCGTCGGAACCGATGGACTTCTCCGGGTTGCGCGTGGACAGCTCGAGGTAGAAGTCGTCGAGGCCGTAGTCGCGCAGCAGGTCGAGGACGAACTGCAGCAGCGAGCGCACCTCGTCGCCCATCTGTTCGCGGGTGCAGTAGATGTGGGCGTCGTCCTGGGTGAACCCGCGGGCACGGGTCAGACCGTGCACGACACCCGACTTCTCGTAGCGGTAGACGGTGCCGAACTCGAACAGCCGCAGCGGCAGCTCACGGTACGACCGCCCACGCGACCGGTAGATCAGGTTGTGCATCGGGCAGTTCATCGGCTTGAGGTAGTAGTCCACCGAGGGCTTCCGGATGGTGCCGTCGGCGTTGCGCTCCTCGTCGAGCTGCATGGGCGGATACATGCCCTCCGCGTACCAGTCGAGGTGCCCGGACAGCTCGAACAGCGAGCCCTTCGTGGCGTGCGGTGAGTAGACGAACTCGTAGCCGGCCTGTGCGTGGCGCAGTCGCGAGTAGTCTTCGAGCTCCTTGCGGATGATCCCGCCCCGGGGATGGAACACCGGGAGCCCCGAACCGATCTCGTCGGGGAAGCTGAACAGGTCGAGCTCGGCGCCGAGGCGGCGATGGTCGCGACGCTCGGCCTCCGCCAGGCGCTCCAGGTGGGTGTCGAGGGCCTCCTGCGACTCCCAGGCGGTGCCGTAGATGCGCTGCAGGCCGGCCTTCGACTGGTCACCACGCCAGTACGCCGCCGAGCTACGGGTGACCTTGAAGGCGGGGATGTACTTGGTGGTCGGCACGTGCGGGCCGCGACACAGGTCGCCCCAGATGCGCTCACCCGTCCGCGGATTGAGGTTGTCGTAGGCGGTGAGCTCCCCCCCACCGACCTCCATCACCTCGGGGTCGTCGGCCGACCCCTTGTCGTCGACGAGCTCGAGCTTGTACGGCTCGCCGGCGAGTTCGGCCTTGGCCTCCTCCGGCGACGCGTAGACCCGGCGCGAGAACCGCTGGCCGCTCTTGATGATCTGCTTCATCTTCTTCTCGAGGGCCGTGAGGTCCTCGGGCGTGAAGGGCTCGGCGACGTCGAAGTCGTAGTAGAAGCCGTCAGTGATCGGCGGGCCGATGCCGAGCTTCGCGTCGGGGAACAGCTCCTGCACGGCCTGGGCCAGCACGTGGGCGGTCGAGTGCCGGATGACCGAGCGACCGGCCTCGGAGTCGGCGCGAACCGGTTCGACGTCGACGTCGGCTTCCGGCGCCCACGACAGGTCGTGCAGAGCGCCGTCGGGGTCACGCACGACGACGATGGCGTCGGGTCCCTTGTTGGGCGCACCCGCGTCCCGCAGAGCGGTGCCCGCAGTGGTCCCGGCCGACACGCGGACGGATGCGGGCAGGACGTTCTCGGGCACGGTGGTGACTCCTCGCAGGTGACGGGGCAGCCGTCACCAGGCACCGGTGGCGGCCGGGTAGATCGTATCGGCCGCGCGGGGCCGGCCTCGGAGCCGTCGGGCGGCGGTGCGTCAGAACAGTGGGCTGGCCAGCCAGGACCACTCGATGCCGACCCACCCCGCGGCCAGCTTCAGCGCGCCCAGGATCCACAGGGTCGCGACGACCACGGCGAACGTGAAGAGCCCGAACAGCAGCTGCACCGACCAGTGCTGCACCTTGAGCCACTCGGCGAAGGCGTCGTACTTGGCGCGGGCGAACCGGAGAAGGCGGTGCGCCCAGCTGAACTCGGTCGCGAGGATCCCGAGGCCCGCGAACACGATCAGCCAGCCCGGCCCGGGATACGGGATCAGCACGACTCCGACGATCAGCACCGCGGTGCCGACGACACCGACACCGATCCGGTAGGCGAGATCCAGCGCCGGCTTCTCCGCGAGCTTCTGTCGCCGGCGCTGCAGGCTGTCGGGAAGCAGGCTGCCGGGCTCGTCGACGTCGTCGGCCGCGCGGGGACGGGACACCGCGGCGTCGGTCTGCTCGGTCATCTCAGGCGTCCTCGCGTCGGCGACAGGGTCGCCTCACAGAGTACGGAATCGGACACCGGCGGCGGTACAGCCGAAAGGTGGGTGTTGGGGCGAGGTGGGTGGTCCCGGCTGGGTTCGAACCAGCGACCTCCCCGGTGTGAACGGGACGCTCTTCCACTGAGCCACGGGACCGCGTGGAGCGGCGATGCGCTCCGACAGGTGCAGAACACTATCACGGTGATTCCGGTGCCCCCGCATCGCCGGCCTGTCGCCCGCACCACCCGGACCCGATCGGCGAAATGACGCTCACCAGGCGATTTGTAAGCGGTCCGGGCCTCGGATAGTGTTCCCTTTCGCACCGCGAGGCCCACAAGGCAGCGCGGGCACGCGGATGTAGCGCAGCTGGTAGCGCATCACCTTGCCAAGGTGAGGGTCGCGGGTTCGAATCCCGTCATCCGCTCGGAGGATGAATTTTCACCGTGGCGGTGTGGCCGAGTGGTGAGGCAACGGCCTGCAAAGCCGTGCACACGGGTTCGATTCCCGTCGCCGCCTCCAGATCGTCAACTCAATACCCGCGCGATTAGCTCAGTGGGAGAGCGCTTCCCTGACACGGAAGAGGTCACTGGTTCAATCCCAGTATCGCGCACCAGAACACGACGACGCCCCCGGAGCCACTGCTCCGGGGGCGTCGTCGTGTCGAAGGGTCAGCCGAACAGGCCGAGGAGGCCACTCAGCAGACCGCCGAGGCCGGTGGTCGGCTCGGTGTCGCCACCACCCGCGCTCCCCGACGACAGCAGTCCGAGCAGTGCGGCGAGGTCTGAAGAACCCATGGTCGATCCTTTCCCGAATCGGACGCGGCGGTGCGTCCGTCCCGTGACGGTAAATGTCAAATGACAAAGTTTGTGTCCGATTTAACAAACTTTTCGGATGTTGCGGGTGGTTCGAGCTACGCGGTCAGCCTCCCAGGAGGCCGCCGAACAGGCCGCCGAGCAGCTGAGCGAGGCCCAACCCGCCGACGCCGGCGCTGGGGGCGCCGCCGAGACTGTTCCACAGGGTGAGCAGTGCGTTGATGTTCTCCAGAGAGCCCACGATCGATCCTTTCCCGAACGGGATGCCCCACGGCGTCCGCACCGCGACCGTAGGTGTCGTATCGCGAAGATCTGATCCGATTCATCAAAGTTTCGGCTCGTCGCAACTGGTTCGCCGCGTCGCTCATGCAGCGGGGCGCTCGTCGACGACGAGGGGGACCTCTCGTCCGTCCCGGGCATTCGCGCGGAAGACCGGCTCGAGGGGCACGTCGACGGCTCCGGCCGCATTCGCGAGCAGACGGGTCCACCCGCGGTCCCACGGGGAGACGCCGTTGCGCCCAGGTCGTGTCAGCAGCAGCGCGAACCCACAGACGTGGTCCTCCCTACCGTCGAGCAGCTCCGACAACCGCAGCATGAGCAGGTCGGCGAGACACGGTTCGGCACGAGAGTCCGCTCCACCTGGATCAGCGCCTTGTGCAGCGTGCGATCGGGATGCACGGGCGCCACCCACACGAGCGGTTCCGAGAAGCCGAGCGGTCCCATCAGGGCGCGCCAACGCTGCCGGAGCTCCTCCGGAGACGTGAACGGGTCCTCGGCGGTCTCGAGAGGCGGGATCGGGTCGTCGATGTCCATGCACGGAACCATGACGTTCTCACCGCCGTCGGCCAATCGGTCTGTCCACAGGCGGCGAGGGTGTGGACGGGCGTCTTGACCGCCGCGTCGCGGACGCGGTCTCCTGTGCTGAGATGTGCCCATGGCGTCCCCGCAGATCGAGACCGTGACCGACGTCGACGACTCCGCGGCCGTGGCATCCGTTGCGGCGGTGACGTTCCCGCTCGCGTGTCCACCCGGGACGACGAGCGAGTCGACCGACGCGTTCGTCGCGGCGAACCTCACGCCCGCCCACTTCGCCGAGCACATCGCCGCACCCGACCGTGATGTGCTGATCGCCCGCGACGCCGGCGGGGCCATCGTCGGGTACACCCTCGTCGTGCACGCCGACCCGTCGGATCCCGAAGTACGCGAGGCGGTCCCGATGCGACCGGTCAGCGAGATCTCGAAGGTCTACGTCGTGGCGGCCGCGCACGGGACGGGGACCGCGCAGGCGCTCGTCGCGGCGTCGCTGGACCGCGCCGTCGACCGCGGCAGCGTCGCCGCCTGGCTCGGTGTGAGCAATGTCAACGTCCGCGCCCAGCGCTTCTACACCAAGACCGGTTTCCGCATCGCCGGCCGGAAGTCGTTCTGGCTCGGCGGGATCGAGGAACGCGACTATGTGATGGTCCGCGACCTCGCAGACCCGCGTCCCGACTAGTCGGTCCCGGCCTAGTTCTTCGACTCGGCGAACCGCGACAGCGCGAGAAGGCGGGACGTCGCGCGCAGGTACTTCTTGCGGTATCCGCCGGCGAGCATCTCCTCGGTGAACAGCTCGTCGAGCTTGCCGCCCGACACCATCAGCGGGATGTTCGCGTCGTAGAGGCGGTCGGCGAGGACGACGAGCCGCAGCGCGACGGTCTGATCCGGGGCGGCGTGCACACCGGATACGCAGGCCAGCGTGACGCCCTCGACCAGCGCTTTGTACTTCGACGGGTGCAGGGTCCCCAGGTGCTTGCACAGCGCGTCGAACTCGTCGAGCGTGGCGCCCTCGGTGCGGTCGGCAAGCTCGGCGAGCTCGGCGTCGGAGTGGGGCTCGGGCGCGGGTGGCAGGTCGCGGTGGCGGTAGTCGGGGCCGTCGACGCGCACGGTGTCGAAGACGCCGGCGAGCTTGCGGATCTCGCGCAGGAAGTCCTGGGCGGCGAACCGCCCCTCGCCCAGCTGTCCCGGGAGCGTGTTCGACGTCGCGGCGATCGAGACACCCTTTGCGGTCAGCTCGGTGAGCAGTCGGGAGACGAGCATCGTGTCACCGGGATCGTCGAGTTCGAACTCGTCGATGCAGATGACGCTGTGCTGCGACAGCCGTTCGACCGACGCGGTGAAACCCAGCGCACCGACGACGTGGGTCAGCTCGACGAACGTCGCGAACGCCTTCGGCTCGGGCATCTGGTGGAAGATCGACGCGAGCAGGTGGGTCTTGCCGACGCCGAACCCGCCGTCGAGGTAGAGGCCGACGCCCTGGCCCGGTGTGCGCTTGCCGAAAAGGCTCTTCTTGCCCGCCCGCGCCTTCTGCGCCTTCTCGACGAACTCGCGACCTGCCTCGACCGCCGCCGCCTGCGACGGCTCGTCCGGGTCCGGGATGTAGGAGTCGAAACTCACGTCGTCGAACATCGGCGGCGGCACCATCTGGTGCACCAGGTCCTCCGGCGACACCTGCGGCGTGCGGTCGACAAGACGTGCGGTCATCCGCTGACAGTAGCGACGACATGGACAATGAACGGATGTACCTCGTCCAGAAGGCGACCCAGGTCACAGTCGACGACGCCGAGCTGCGTCGGCTGTACGCGTACCCCGATCCCGAGCATCCCGATCCGCGGTGTCACGTGCGCGTGAACATGGTCTCCTCCCTCGACGGTGCCGCGAACCGCGACGGCGCGTCGGCCGGGCTCGGCGGCGACGGGGACAAGCGGATCTTCGGCGTCCTGCGCGATCTCGCCGACGTCGTCCTCGTCGGCTCCGGCACGGTCACCGGCGAGGGCTACGGCCCGATCGACGCCGACCCATCCGACCCGACGCTGCCGACGCTCGCGATCGTGTCCGGCTCGCTCAGCCTCGACCCCGACTCCGAGGCCGTCCGCGCCCCGCAGACCACCGTGCTCACCTGCTCGTCGGCGCCCGAGGACCGTCGGCGACGCCTCGTCGACGCCGGGGCCACCCTCGTCGACTGCGGGGGCGACAACGTCGAGTTGCCCCGCGCGCTCGCCCATCTCGCGTCCCGCGGCCGGTGGCGTGTGCTCAGCGAGGGCGGGCCCGGACTGCTCGGCCGGCTCGCGGCCGCCGACCTCGTCGACGAGCTGTGCCTGACCATCGGCCCCACGATGCTCGCCGGGTCCGCCGGGCGTATCGCACACGGCGACGACGAGATCGACCCCCGCACGATGACCCGCGACCACGTCCTCGCCGACGACGAGGGGTTCCTGTTCACACGGTGGTCCCGGGCCACCGACGACCGCTGACCCGCGACGAGGCGGGCCGCCACGCCCACGTGACTACAGTCGCCGACATGCGCCCGACCACGACGCCGCGGACCCGTCGACCGCGCCGTCGCCTCCTCGGTGCGCTCTGTCTGGTGCTGGCTGCGATCACCATGGCGGGCTGCGCCGTCGGTCCGGACACCGGCCCTCCGCTGATCGTCCAGGACGGCGGCGGCGCCGGGGCCGGCGCCACGTCCACTCCCCCGCGACCGCCGACGCTGTCGGCACCGCGCAGCGATCTGGCGTGGCGAACCTGTCCCACGAACCTGGCATCCCGGTTCGGGCTGCCCGCGCCCGGCGGCGACGTCCGGGTCGATTGCGCGACATTCGAGGCGACCGTCACCCCGGGCGTCGCGACACGCGACACCGTCAGCGTGGCCGCCGTCCGGTTCCGACTGACCTCCACCCCGGCGTCCGGGGCGCCGCTCGTCGTCACCTCCGGCACCGACATGCCGTCGGCGGTGGCCGGCCTGCTCCTGGCCGACGGACCGGGACGTGCGCTGCTCGCCGACCACCCGCTCGTCGCCGTCGACCGACGCGGGACCGGCTCGAGCGGTCCGCTGGACTGCTTCACCAGCCAGGAACGGTCGGTGGTCCTCGCCAACGGCCTGACCCCGTCGACCCGCGACGCGCAGGCCCGGGGCGACCTGCTCGCCACCACCGCCGGTGAGGCCGCCGACGCCTGCACCGAGACGATCAGCCCCTATCAACTCGCGTTCA
Source organism: Williamsia serinedens (assembly GCF_024171725.1). Lineage (GTDB taxonomy): Bacteria > Actinomycetota > Actinomycetes > Mycobacteriales > Mycobacteriaceae > Williamsia_A > Williamsia_A serinedens. Next base: position 323,189 of record NZ_JAMTCG010000001.1, on the reverse strand, counting down.
CCTCCGCCAACGCCGCGGGCGACCTCGAGCAGTTGCGCCGCACCTGGGGTGTCGACCGCATCGGCATCCTCGGCGTGGGCTCGGGGGCCGACGTCGCGCTGGCCTACGCCGGGCTCTACCGCGATCGCGTGGGGCGACTGATCCTCGACACCCCCACCGCCTACGGGGCGTCGGTGCGTGATCGCGCGCAACAGGTCGCCGCGGGCACCGACGCGGCCGTCGCCGGGTTCGCGTCCGACTGCGCCTCGCAGGGCTGCCCCCTCGGGTCGGATCCGGGTGCCGCGATCCGCTCGCTGGTGCAGCGAGGTGCGCAGGGGGGTCTCGGCGACCTCACCGACAGCGACGTGCTCGCAGCGCTGTCCACCGAGATCGCGCTGACCACCACCGACCGCGCTTCGACGATCACCCGCGTCGCAGGGCTGCTGGCCGAGCCGGCGTCACCCGCATTCGCGGCCGCCGTGGACCGCGCACGGGCACTGCGCGGCACCGACGGCCAGCTCCTGTCGCGCTGCAACGACGCGAGCAGTTCGATCGGTCGCTCCGACGTGAGCGCGCTGCAGCAGGCGTGGCAGAGCCGGTACCCCTACACCGGGTCCGACACGGCGCTCTCGCTGCTGCGGTGCTCCGGGTGGCCCGCCGGACCCGCCGCGCCGCGCCCACTCGGCTTTGACGTCCCCCTCCTGGTGCTCACCAGCGGCTTCGACACCATCAACGGCGGCACAGGTGCGGGCGCCCTCACCCCGCTGATCATCACCGCCGGTGGCACCGCGTCGACCATCACCTACGACGGGCCCGGTTTCGGCGTGACCGCCCACTCCGACTGCGCCGCGGACATCGTGAACCGCTACGCACGGTCGGGCGACGTACCGCCGTCCGGCGCGTGCCCGTCCTGACCCGCCGCCTCAGGGAACGCCGGCGCGAGTCGTAGTACGGTGCGCGGGTGCCGCTTGACCTCTCTGCGCGCAGCGATGCCCGTCTGTTCCCCTCGATGTCCACCCAGCGGATCGTCGCGCTGATCCTGTGGCCGATCACCGTCGTGATCATCCTGCAGCGGTCGATCATCATGGGCGTCAACGGCGATCGCACCGACGACTTCCGCCCCGTCTACGACGCGGCGTTGGCCTTCCTCAACGGGCGCGCGGTGTACGGCGAGAACTACGACACCGTCGACCCGCACTACCTGTACCCGCCGTCGGGCACGCTGCTGATGTCCCCGATGGCCTACATCGATCCCGAACGCGCCCGCTGGATCTTCATCGCTGTGTCCGTGGTCGCCCTCATCGCGTCGGCCTACCTGCTGATCCGGATGTTCGGCTTCGACGCCCGCTCGGTCGCCTTCCCGGTGGTGCTGTTCTTCTTCTTCTGCACCGAGACCGTCGCGCACACACTGATCTTCACGAACTTCAACTCGTTCGTGCTGCTCGGCGAGGTGGCGTTCCTGATGCTGATGCTGAAGCGGCGCGACTGGTGGGCCGGGGTCCCCATCGGCATCACCCTGGCCGTCAAGCCGGTGCTCGCACCGCTGCTCCTGCTGCCGCTGCTGAACCGGCAGTGGCGGGTGTTCGCCGGCGCCGTCGGGATCCCGCTGGTCCTCACCGCCCTCGCCTGGCCGATCTCGGCCGACCCGGTCGACTTCATCAAGCGCACCGTGCCGTATCTCGGCGAGGCGCGGGACTACTACAACAGCTCGATCGCGGGCAACGGCGCGTACTTCGGCGTCCAGTCGTGGCTGCTCTACGTGCTCCGCATCGCGTTCGTGCTGATGGCGATCTTCTGCCTGTGGTTCCTCTACACGCAGTACCGCCGCACCGACGAGCTGCTGTGGGCGGCCACCTCGAGCGGTGTCCTCCTGGCCACCTCGTTCCTCGTGTCCTCGCTGGGCCAGGGCTACTACTCGATGATGCTGTTCCCCCTGTTGATGACCGTCGTCCGGCCCGGGTCGGTGATGCGCAACTGGCCCGCGTGGCTGGGCGTCGTCGGGTGCATGACGTTCGACTCGTTCATCTCGAAACGGTTCGCGGCCTTCGGCCGCATGCTCGAGTACAACAAGGTGACCTGGGGATGGTCACTGCTGCTCATCGCCATCTTCTGTGTGTTGCTGTTCCGCTGGTTGGACCTCCGCGCCCAGCGCGACACCCCGGCGGTCGACAGCCCGCGCGCTACCGTGGACGCATGAGCGTCGACCGCACCAGCAGCATCACTCCCCCCGTCCAGAAATCCGACGAGGAATGGCGCGCCCAGCTCACCCCCGAGGAGTACCGGGTGCTGCGGCAGGCAGGCACCGAGGCGCCCTTCGTCGGTGAGTACACCGACACCAAGACCGTGGGCGTCTACCGCTGCCGCGCCTGCGACGCCGAGCTCTTCCGCAGCGAGCAGAAGTTCGACTCGCACTGCGGCTGGCCGTCGTTCTTCAGCCCCCTCGCCGGTGACGCGATCATCGAGCGCGAGGACCGGTCGATGGGGATGTTGCGCGTCGAGGTCCTCTGCGCGAACTGCGGCAGCCACCTCGGGCACGTGTTCTCCGGCGAGGGCTACGACACCCCGACCGACCTGCGCTACTGCATCAATTCCATCTCGATGCGCCTGGAGGAGGCCTGAGCCCCACCGTCAGGGCAGCGCGGCGACCAGCTGGTCCACCTCGACGCGGGGGCCGGTGTAGAACGGGATCTCCTCGCGGACGTGCAGCCGCGCCTCGGTGGCACGCAGGTCGCGCATGAGGTCGACGATGCGGTGCAGTTCAGCGGCCTCGAAGGCGAGGATCCACTCGTAGTCGCCCAGGGCGAACGACGCGACGGTGTTCGCTCGGACGTCCTTGTACTCCCGGGCCGCCTTGCCGTGGTCGGCGAGCATCTTCCGCCGCTCGGCGTCGGGCAGGAGGTACCACTCGTAGCTGCGGACGAACGGGTAGACGCAGATGTACGCACCCGGCTCCTCCCCGGCGAGGAACGCCGGAACGTGGCTCTTGTTGAACTCCGCCGGGCGGTGGAGCGCCGCATTGCTCCACACCGCGGTGCACGCGCGCCCCAGGGTCGTCGACCGTCGGAAGTCGGCGTAGGCGCGCTGCAGGTCCTCGATGTGTTCGGCGTGCCACCAGATCATGAAATCGGCGTCGGCGCGCATCCCCGCGACGTCGTAGAGACCGCGGACCACGACGCCGCTGGTCTCGAGCTTGTCGACGAACTCGCGCGTCTCGGCGATGACGTCGGCGCGATCGTCGGGGAGCTCACCGGGACGGACCGCGAACACCGAGAACATCAGGTAGCGGACGGTGGAGTTCAGCGCGGCGTAGTCGAGACGGCTCATGTGCCCATCGTGCCACCGGCGCCGGGGGCGTCGGCCGTGAGATGCGTGACGATGCGCGCCGCCGCGACCTGTGCGCGGGCGATGCAGGCGGGGACGCCGACGCCCGCGTAGGTGGCACCGCAGGTGGCGACACCGTCCGGCAGTGCGGCGTCGGCCTCCGCGACGAGGGCGAGATGCCCGGGCCCGTAGCGCGGCAACCCGACCGGCCACCGCTGCACGACGGCGTCGAGCACCTCGTCCGGTCGCGGCGCACTCCCGCCGGCGAGGGTGCACACGAGCCCGAGGTCGGTGACGGCCGCGCCGATCAGCTCGTCGTCGGCGACGGCATCGACCGGGTCGCCGAGGCGTCCGAACGACACCCGGACCAACCGCGGCCCAATGCCGAGATGCGGCCACTTCTGCGACGACAGGGTGATCGCCTTCGCGGTCGTCGCCTCCCCCGTCGCCACGAGGACACCCGAGTGGTCCGGCAGCGTCGTCGCCTCGTCGAGCGCCAGCACGACCAGCGCAGACCCGGCGACCTGCACCCGGGACAGGGCCGACACAGACTGCGTCGCATCGGGATCGAGCAGAGCGGCCGCGGCGGGCGCCGGGACCGCCAGCACGACGGCGTCGCAGGTGAGGTCGGGCTCCCCCTCGACCGACACCGCCCACCCGTTCCCGTCCCGGGTCATCGCGGTGACCGGCGTGTCGTAGCGCGGTTCGACTCCGGCGGCGTCGACGAGAGCGTCGATCAGCGTGCGGTACCCGCCGTCGAGTGCGCCGAAGACCGGCGCGTCCGACGGTGGGGGCAGAACGGCGGACACCGCCGCGGTGAGGCTGGGCGCCCCGGCATCGAGGCGGGCGGCGATCTGTGGCAACGCCGCGCGCAGTCCGATGTCGTCGGCGCGGGCGGAGTACACCCCCGACAGCATCGGGTCGACGCTGCGGTCGACGACCGAGCGACCGAAGCGGTCGGCGACGAGCTCGCCGATCGCGACGTCGTCCCCCGGCGTCCACGACCACGGGCGGTCCGGCTCGGATGCCATCGTCGCGAGGTCGTCGGCGTCGGCGACCGCGGCCACCGCCTCGGGCGTGGCCGGTATACCCATCACGGTCGGACGCGGCAGCGGCTGCAGGGCGCCGCGCGCGAGGACGGCGGGGCGGCGGGTCGTCGGCGTGACGACATGCCCCGACAGCCCGAGCCGCTCGATCAGCCGCACCGCCTCGGGACGCCGGACGATGAACGACTCCGCGCCCGCGTCGACGTCGACGCCCGCGACGGAGCGCGACGTCAGCAGGCCTCCGGGCCGCGACGACCCCTCCAGGACGTCGATGCGGGCCGTCGACCCGAGCGCGTCACGCAGCGCGAGCGCGGCCGCCAGTCCCGAGATGCCCGCACCGACGACGGCGACGCGGGGACCGTCGCTCATGCCGTGTGGACGAGCTCGACGATCCGGGTCAGCACGTCGGGGTCGGTGGACGGCAGCACGCCGTGTCCGAGGTTGACGATGTGTCCGGTGGCACCCGCCGCGACCGCGGCCTCGCCCTCGGCCAGCACGCGGCGGACCTCCGCCTCGACGACCTCCCACGGCGCGGACAGGATCGACGGGTCGATGTTGCCCTGCAGCGCCTTCCCCGGTCCGACGCGCCGCGCGGCGTCGTCGAGCGGGATCCGCCAGTCGACGCCCACGACGTCGGCGCCCACGGCACCCATCTCGTGCAGCAACTCCCCCGTGCCGACGCCGAAGTGGATGCGGGGACGCCCGTACTCGGCGACCTCCGCGAGGACACGACGGGTCTGCGGCGCGACGAACCGGCGATAGTCGGCCAGCGACAGCGCACCCGCCCACGAGTCGAACAGCTGCACCGCGTGCACACCGGCGTCGAGCTGGACGCGCAGGAAGGTGATGGTGATGTCGGCCAGGGCGGCGAGCAGTCGCTCCCAGATCTGCGGATCCCCGTGCATGAGCGCCTTCGTGCGCTCGTAGGTGCGGCTCGGGCCGCCCTCCACCAGGTAGGACGCGAGGGTGAACGGGGCACCCGCGAAGCCGATGAGTGCGGTGTCCTCGGGCAGCTCGCCGAGGATGGTGCCGATGCCCGTCGCGATCGAACCGACCTCGCCGGGGATCAGACGCGGGATCGCCTCGACCGCGCCCCGGTCGCGAACCGGCGACGCGATCACCGGACCGGTGCCGGCGACGATGTCGAGGTCGATGCCCGCTGCACGCAGCGGGACGACGATGTCGGAGAAGAGGATGGCGGCGTCGACGCCGTGACGGCGAACGGGCTGCAGGGTGATCTCGGCGAGCAGGTCGGCGTCGAAGCACGACTCGAGCATCCCCCGGTCGGCTCGGATGGCGCGGTACTCCGGCAGCGACCGCCCGGCCTGACGCATGAACCAGATGGGACGACGGGACGGGGTGGCGCCGGTCGCGGCCGCGATCAGGGGCATACGGCGCACACTGCCCGGCGTCTGCTGCGTCTTCACGCACCCATGGTCCCACGGCGCCCGCAGGTCCCCGCCCGGCGCGCCTCCTGCGCACAGGGGGTCGCTCGGCCTACCGTGCCTCACGTGACCTCATCCGGGGCTCGCACGGAGCCCGACGACTTCCGTAGCGCCGTCGACTCGATGCACGCTGCGCGTATCCGCCCCGACATCGAGGTCGGCAGCATTCGTCCGCCCCAGCGACTCGCGCCCTTCAGCCACGCGATCGGGGCGGAGGTCCGCACCATCGACCCCGACTCCGCGCAGATCCCCACCGATTCCGAGGGCAGCGCCTTCGGTCGACTGATCCTCCTCTACGACCCCGAGGGTCAGGACGCCTGGAACGGCACGATGCGCCTCGTCGCGTTCATCCAGGCCGAGGTGGAGGCCGCCCTGGCCACCGATCCCCTGCTCCCGGAGGTCGCGTGGAGCTGGCTCGTCGACGCCCTGTCCGGTGGGCCGCTGTCGGAGGACAGCGTCACCGCGCTCGGCGGCACGGTGACCTCGACGACGTCGGTCCGCTACGGCGACATCGCCGGACCGCCGCGCGCCCACCAGCTGGAGCTGCGTGCGTCGTGGACGGCGTTGTCGGTGGATCTGGCCGCCCACGTCGAGGCGTTCTGCGACGTCCTGTCCCTGGCCGCGGGTCTGCCGCCGAGCGGTGTGACGACACTCGGTGTCGGCGACCGCGTCACCTGACGCGGATGACCACTCCCACCGGCGGTGATCCCTCGGGGACCGACACCGCCGCCGACGATCCCACCGCGGTCGACGAGCCGACCGTCGTGGCGCTGGAGCACCCGGCCGAGGGTGTGCCGCCGGTGCTGTCGCTGCCCGAGGAGTTCGCCGACGCGGCGCGACGCATCGCCGAGGGCGAGGGACCGATCGCCCTCGACACCGAGCGTGCGTCGGGGTTCCGCTATTCCAACCGCGCGTACCTGATCCAGATCCGCCGCCGCGGCGCCGGGTCTTTCCTCATCGACCCGATCGACCACCCCGACGCACTCGCACCGCTGATCGCGGCCCTCGACGGGCCGCAGTGGGTGCTGCACGCGGCCGACCAGGACCTACCGTGCCTGCGTGACCTCGACTTCGTCTGCGCCGACCTGTTCGACACCGAGCTGGGCGGTCGGCTGCTCGGACTGCCCCGCGTGAACCTGGCGGCGATGGTGGCGCACTTCCTCGGCATGGGTCTGGCCAAGGGACACGGCGCCGCCGACTGGTCGCGGCGACCCCTCCCCGACGACTGGCTGAACTACGCCGCGCTCGACGTCGAGGTCCTCGTCGAGCTGCGGGACGCCGTCGCCACCGCGCTCGACGAGGCCGGCAAGGCCGACTGGGCGGCACAGGAGTTCGACCACGTCCGCACCAAGCCCGAGCCCGCACCCCGACCGGACCGATGGCGACGGACCTCGGGGCTGCACACGGTCAAGTCCCCGCGCGTGCTCGCCGCGGTCCGCGAACTGTGGACCGCCCGCGAACAGGTCGCCGAGCAGCGCGACATCGCCCCCGGTCGCGTCCTGCCCGACTCCGCGATCGTCGCCGCGGCGACCGCCGCGCCGACCTCGGTCGAGGAGCTCACGTCGCTCCCGGTCTTCGGCGGTCACCGCCAACGTCGTTCCGCACGGCGGTGGTTCGACGCACTGGACCGCGCGCGGCGTCTGCCCGACTCCGAGCTCCCACCCCGCACCGCCCGCAGCGTGGGCCTGCCCGCGGTCAACCGGTGGTCGAACCGCAACCCGGCCGCCGCCGCGCGGATCGGCGCCGCCCGGCCGGCGATGGCCGCACTGTCGGAGCAGGTCTCGACGCCGGTGGAGAACCTCCTCCAGCCGGACATCCTGCGTCAGATCTGTTGGGACGGTGTGGAACCCGCAACCGACGAGGCGGTCGCCGAGCGGCTGCGCTCACTCGGCGCACGGCCGTGGCAGGCACAGACCTGCGGGCCGGTCGTCGCCGAGGCACTGCGGACGGCGGGGACCGAGACGGCGGACTGAGACCGCCGCGCGCTCAGCGCGCGGTGATGTCGTCGGTCAGGGGCGTCGACTGCATGGTGGCGACCGTGGCCGTGATCCCACGGGCGAGATCCTGTGCGGTCAGGCCCATCTCGGCGAGCAACTCCCCGCGCGAGGCGTGCTCGAGGAACTCCTGTGGGATGCCCCGCTGCTGGATGGTCACGTCGACGTTCTCGGCGTGGAGCCGCGAGGCGACGGCCGACCCGACACCGCCGTGCACCCCGGAGTCCTCGAGGGTCACCACGAGCCGGTGCTCCCGGGCCAGCATCACGACGCTGTCGGGCACGGGCAGCACCCACCGCGGATCCACCACGGTCGCCCGGATGCCTTGCTTCGCCAGCCGCTCGGCGGTGTCGACGGCGAGCGCACAGAACGCGCCCACACCGACGATGAGGACGTCCGCGGGATCGGACCCGGACGACCGGTGCAACACGTCCACGCCGTCGTCGAGACGCTCGACGGCCCGGATGTCCTCGGGCACAGCGCCCTTGGAGTAGCGCAGCGCCGTCGGACCGGTGTCGGTGTCGAGGGCCTCGCCGAGCTCCTCACGCAACCGCAGGGCATCGCGGGGGGCGGCGACCCGCATCCCCGGGACGATCGCCATCAGGGACAGGTCCCACATCCCGTGGTGGCTCGGACCGTCCGGGCCGGTGACACCGGCACGGTCCAGCACGAGGGTCACGGGCTGCTTCAGCAGCGCCACGTCCATCAGGAGCTGGTCGAACGCCCGGTTGAGGAAGGTCGAGTAGATGGCGACCACGGGGTGCTTGCCGCCGAGCGCGAGCCCCGCTGCGGAGGTCAGGGCGTGCTGCTCGGCGATGCCGACGTCGAACAAGCGGTCCGGGAACCGCTCCGCGAACGGCGCGAGACCGGTGGGCCCGGCCATCGCGGCGACCACCGCCACCACGTCCTCCCGACGTGCCGCGGCCTCCACGAGGGCGGAGCTGAACACCGAACTCCAGTCCTGCGGCGGCACACTCGTCGCTCGACCGGTGCGCGGGTCGATGATGCCGATGCCGTGCATCTGGTCGGCCTCGTCGTTCTCGGCCGGCGCGTAGCCCATCCCCTTGCGGGTGACCGCGTGCACGATCACGGGTCCGCCGAACGCCTTCGCGTGCGCCAGCGCGCTCTCCATCGCGCCACGGTCGTGACCGTCGACGGGGCCGACGTACTTGATGCCGAGGTCGGTGAACATCGCCTGGGGCGCGAGGAAGTCCTTCACGCCGCTCTTCATGCTGTGCAGGATCGCGTACGCCAGCGAACCGACCATCGGCACACCGGTGAGCACCTTGCGCGCCTCACCGAGGACCTTCTCGTAGCCGGGCTGCAGCCGGAGCGCGGCGAGGTTCTTGGCGAACCCGCCGATGGTCGGCGCGTAGGAGCGGCCGTTGTCGTTGACGACCACGACGACGGGACGGTCGCCGGCGGTGATGTTGTTGAGCGCCTCCCAGCACATGCCGCCGGTGAGTGCGCCGTCACCGACGATCGCCACGACGTGCCGGTCGAGGTCGTCGAGTTCGAAGGCCTTGCTCAGCCCGTCGGCGTACGACAGCGCAGCCGAGGCATGGGACGACTCGACCCAGTCGTGCTCGCTCTCCGCGCGTTCCTGGTAGCCGGTGAGACCACCCTTCTGGCGAAGCGTGTCGAAGGCGTCGCGGCGGCCGGTGACGATCTTGTGCACGTACGACTGGTGGCCGGTGTCGAAGATGACCGCGTCGTGTGGGGAGTCGAACACGCGGTGCACCGCGAGCGTCAGCTCGACGACACCCAGGTTCGGGCCGAGGTGTCCGCCGACGGCCGACACCTTGTCGATGAGGAAGGCGCGGATCTCCGAGGCGAGGTCGTCGAGCTCGTCGTCGGTGAGGTCCCGGAGGTCCCGCGGTGACCCCACACGTTCCAGCACGCCCATCGTCCTCGACGCTCCCTTCCGCGCCTGGGCGTCCGCCCGGGCACATCGTGTCGATCAGTCTACGGAAACGAGGGCGGCGACCACCTCGACGTGATGGGTCAGACCGAACGCGTCGACGGCGACGACGCGCTCCACCTCGTAGCCCTGCCGGACGAGGAGACCGAGGTCACGGGCCGCGGCGGCCGGGTCGCACCCGACGTGCACCACCGCCCGCGGTCGCGCCGACACGATCCCGGCCACGACGTCGGCCCCGAGCCCGGACCGCGGTGGGTCGGTCACGACGACGTCCGGCCCGGGCAGCGACCCCAGCGCGGGCCCCACCGGCCCGCGGTAGCAGGCGATGCGGTCGTCGCCGGCGAAGGTCTCGCGCGCCGCGGCGACGGCGTCGGCGTCGGATTCCACCACGGTCACGTGCTCCAGCGACGGCAGGGCGTCGACGAGAGACCCCGCGAACACCCCGACGCCGCCGTAGAGGTCCCACGCGCTTCGTGAATCCGGCGCGGCGTCACGGGCCATCTGCGCCACGAGAGCGCTGTAGGCGTCGGCGCCACGCACGTGCGCCTGCCAGAAGCCGGCGACAGGCACCGCCCACTCGCGGCCCCCGACGCGGCGTGTCACGTGGTCGCCGCCTGCGACCGTCCGCGGCGTCAGGCGCGGTCTCCGCGACCGGGCGCGCTGCGATCGCGCCCGTGACGACCCTCGGCGACCGGCCTCGGGTGCGCGCTCGGCGAGGTGGATCCCGCCGTCGTCACCGTGGACCGCCACGACCTCCGCTCCCGGCGTCCACGACCGCCGACCCACCGCCTCGACGAGGTCCGGGACCGGTTGCGCACAGGGAGCGTCGGTGACGACGCCGCTGCCCGCGCGGACGTGCACGCCGGCCACCCCGGCGCCGTCGACCGGCATCCGTACCCGGGTGCGGTAGTGCGACGTCGGCGCGAGGACCTGCATCTGGACGCCGGCGACGACCGCGTCGGGCAGTTTCCCGATCCGCGCCAGCACGTCCCGCACGGCGGTCAGCCGGATGTCGGCCGCGACGGTGTCGTCGGCGTGGGCGAGGTCGCAACACCCCGCCCCCGCCGCGGCGGCCGGGCAGCGGTCGGTGACGCGGTGCGGCGAGGCGTCGAGCACGTCGACGACGGTCGCGGTCAGGTACGACGACCGTCGGTCGTCGACGACGCGGACGCGGACCCGTTCGCCGGGCAGCGCTCCACGCACGAACACGACGCGGCCGTCGTGGCGGCCCACCATGACGCCGCCGTTGCCGGCACGGAGCCCGGACAACTCGACGAGGTCCCCGGCGCCCGGGCCGGCCGACTCGGCCGTCACGGGGTGCGGTCGTCGGCGGACATCGCCGCGGGCGGGATGTCGACCACACCGCGGCGCATGTCGCCGGGGGCGTTGTAGTCGCGGTCGTTGTCCTTGCGCCGGTCCGACGACGACAGCTGCCACGGCACCGAGGTGACCATCACGTTGGGCTCGAACAGCAGGCGTCCCTTGAGGCGCAGCGCGGACTGGTTGTGCAGGATCTGCTCCCACCAGTGCCCCACGACGTACTCGGGGATGAACACCGTGATGACGTCGCGCGGCGAGTCCCGTCGGATACGGCGCACGTAGTCGATGACCGGTCGGGTCACCTCGCGGTACGGCGACGCGATGACCTTGAGCGGCACGGTCAGGTCGCTGGCCTCCCACTCGGCGACCAGGCGCCGGGTGTCGCGGTCGTCGACGTTGACCGTGATGGCCTCGAGCGTGTCCGGGCGCGTGGCGCGGGCGTAGGCCAGAGCACGCTTGGTCGGCAGGTGGATCTTCGACACGAGCACCACCGAGTGCGTGCGGCTGGGCAACACGACGTCCTCGTCGGTGGTGTCGAGTTCGTGCTGTACGGAGGCGTAGTGCCGATGGATGAGCTGCATCAGCCCGAAGATCGCCACCATCGCCACGATCGCGATCCAGGCCCCGGCGAGGAACTTGGTGATGAGCACGATGATCAGCACGGTGCCCGTCATCAACAGGCCGATGGAGTTGATCACGCGCGACCGCTGCATCCGACCGCGGGCCTGCGGGTCGGACTCGGACCGCAGGTGGCGGGTCCAGTGCCGCACCATGCCGATCTGCGACAGCGTGAACGAGACGAAGACACCGACGATGTACAGCTGGATCAGCGCGGTCACCTGTGCGCCGAACGCGACCACGAACGCGATGGCCGCGACGGCGAGGAAGAGGATGCCGTTGCTGAAGGCGAGACGGTCGCCGCGGGTGTGCAGCTGACGCGGGAGGTAGCGGTCCTGCGCGAGGACCGACCCGAGCACGGGGAACCCGTTGAACGCGGTGTTGGCCGCGAGCACGAGGATCAGCGCGGTCACCGTGGTGACGAAGTAGAAGCCCGGCGTGAAGTCGGCGAAGACCGCGTGCGCGAGTTGCGCGACCAGGGACTTCTGCTGATACCCGTCGGGGGCGCCGACGAGGTCGGCCGAGGGGTTCTCGACGTACTTCGCGCCGATCCTGCGGGCCAGCACGATGATGCCCATGAGCAACACGATCGCGATGCCGCCGAGCAGCAGCAGTGTCGTCGCCGCGTTGCGGGACTTCGGCTTCTGGAACGCCGGGACACCGTTGCTGATCGCCTCCACACCGGTGAGCGCGGCACACCCGGAGGAGAACGCGCGGGCGATCAGGAACACGAACGCGATGCCGACGAGGTGGCTGTTCTCGGCCTTGACCGTGAAGTCGGCGGTCTCCGACCGCACCGAGTCGCCGAGGGCGAAGATCTGCACGAACCCCCAGATCAACATCACCACCATCCCGCCGATGAACGCGTAGGTGGGGATGGCGAACGCGGTGCCGGACTCCCGGATGCCGCGCAGGTTCACGCTGGTGAGCAGGACGATCGCCGCGACACAGAACAGCACGCGGTGCTGCTCGACGAACGGGATCGCCGACCCGATGTTCTCCGCGGCCGACGAGATCGACACCGCCACCGTCAGCACGTAGTCGACGAGGAGTGCGCTGCCGACGGTCAGTCCGGCCTTCGGGCCCAGGTTGACGGTGGCGACCTCGTAGTCGCCGCCGCCCGAGGGGTAGGCGTGCACGTTCTGCCGGTAGCTGGCGACGACCACGGCCATGACGATCGCGACAGCGAGACCGATCCACGGCGTGTACGCGTACGCCGACAGACCGGCGACGGAGAGGACCAGGAAGATCTCCTGCGGCGCGTAGGCCACCGAGGACATCGCGTCGGACGCGAAGACGGGGAGGGCGATCCGCTTGGGCAGCAGCGTGTGCCCGAGCTTGTCGCTGCGGAACGGACGGCCCAGCAACAGCCGTTTGGCCGCGACCGAGACGGTGGACACCGTGGACACCAGGCAACCTTAGACGCGGACACACGATCGTCGACGCCGGGCGGTAGCGTTCGCCGCACGTGGCGGGATGCACACCCGACCCACGACGAGCGATCGTCCACCGGATGAGGAGCACAGACACGGTGCGGGTAGTGATCATGGGCTGTGGGCGCGTGGGGTCGTCCCTCGCGCAGGCCCTCGACAGCAAGGGCCACACGGTCGCCGTCGTCGACCGCGAGGAGTCCGCCTTCCGGCGCCTCAGCCAGTCCTACGGCGGCACCACAGTCCGCGGCGTCGGCTTCGACCGGGACGTCCTCGAGGCGGCCGGTATCGCCGACGCCGACGCGTTCGCCGCGGTCTCCTCGGGGGACAACTCGAACATCATCGCCGCCCGGGTCGCCCGCGAGACCTTCGGCGTCGAGCGGGTCGTCGCCCGCATCTACGACGCCAAGCGTGCGGCGGTCTACGAACGCCTCGGCATCCCCACCGTCGCGACGGTCCCGTGGACGACGCAGCGCTTCGTCGCCGCGCTCGGCGTGGGCGACGCCGCCACCGCGTGGCGGGATCCGTCCGGCCAGGTGCTCGTCACCCAGATCACGGTGCACGAGAGCTGGATCGGGCAGACCGCGAAGGTCTTTCAGGAGGAGACGGGCGCGCGCATCGCGTTCATCAGCCGGGTGGGCTCGAGCCTGCTGCCCGAGCCGCGCACCGTCCTGCAGCAGGACGACACGGTCTACGTGGCCGTCCTGCGTGACCACCGCGACGAGGCGTTCGCGGTCGCAGGTGCGCAGCGGGAGGGCGGGGAATGAAGGTCGCCATCGCCGGCGCCGGTGCCGTCGGCCGGTCCATCGCGCGGGAACTCATCGGCGGCGACCACGACGTCGTCCTGCTGGAACGTCGTCGGGAGAACATCGACGTCGACGCCGTCGCCGGCGCCACGTGGGTGCACGCCGACGCCTGCGAGCTCGACAACCTCGAGCAGGCGCAGCTGCAGACGTTCGACGTCGTGATCGCCGCGACGGGCGACGACAAGGCCAACCTGGTGGTCAGCCTGCTCGCCAAGACCGAGTTCGCGGTGGGGCGCGTGGTGGCGCGGGTGAACGACCCGCGCAACGAGTGGCTGTTCGGGGAGGACTGGGGCGTCGACGTCGCCGTGTCCACCCCGCGCATCCTGGCCTCGCTGGTGGAGGAGGCCGTCTCCGTGGGTGACCTGGTGCGCCTCATGACGTTCCGTCAGGGCCAGGCGAACCTCGTCGAGATCACGCTGCCGCAGGACACGTCGTTCGCGGGCAAGCCCGTCCGCAAGTTGGTGCTCCCCCGCGACGCCGCGCTGGTGGCGATCCTGCGGGGCGGTCGGGTGATCGTGCCCCAACCCGACGACCCGGTCGAGGGCGGCGACGAGCTCGTGTTCATCGCACCGGCGGAGGTCGAGGACGACCTCCAGGCCGCGATCCTGCAGTCCTGAGCCCGGCCGGTCAGCGGGTCGGCGGTGTCTCCGCGCCGCTGATCTCGCCGCCGGCGACGCTCGCGTCGTCGGCTGCGTCCTCGGACTCCTCGGTCCGTTCGGCCCACCGGACCAGCAGCACGGTCGCGAGCGCGGCCACGGCCGTCAGCGGCCACCCCATCCCGATACGCGCCGCGGCGAGCCACCCGGTCTGGTCGGAGTCGTACAGAAACGACTGCACCACGTACCGCAGCGCGAACAACACGGCCCACACCGCGGTCGCCAGGTCGTAGGCGAGCAGCGTCCGCCGGTGCTTACGCCAGTCGGTGCCGTTGCCGTTCACGACGTTCCAGATCACGCCGACGAGGGGCCAACGCACGAGGATCGAGAGTGCGAACGCACCCGCGTAGACGAGGGTGCTCCAGATCCCGAAGAGGAAGAACCCCTTGGCGTCTCCGGTGCGGTAGGCGATGAAGGCGCAGATCGCGACACCGAAGACACCGGACACCGCCGGCTGGACCGGTTCGCGGCGGACGACCCGGACGATCGCGATGAGCACCGCGACGGCGAGTGCGGCGACGATCGCCGGCGTCAGCGAAGACAGCGCGTTGACGGCGACGAACACCACGATGGGGACCGTCGAGTAGATCAGGCCGGCGATGCCACCCATCTGCTCGAGGAGGGTCGGCACGGCCTCGGAGACGTCGTCCGACGTCACGCCCGGGCCGCCACCGGCGGTCGCGTCGTCCGCGGGCGCGCCCGACCGGGAGGGGTCAGTCGTCACCGATGAGCTCGTAGTAGGGGTTGTAGACGACCTTCACGCCGTCCTTCACCCCGAGGCGACCGCGAACGGTCAGCTTGCGCCCCGGCTCGATGCCCGGGATGCGGTTGCGGCCGATCCACTTGAGCACGACGACGTCGGTGCCGTCGAAGAACTCGGCGACGACGCCCGTCTTCGCGGCCTTGGAACAGGTCTGCACGGAACGGAGCTCACCGAGCATGCTGACCTCCTCGCCCTGGCCGCAGTCGCACGCGCGCTGCGCACCGGTGGCCTGGGACTGTTCGGAGATCCGCTCGGCGTCGAGTTCCTCGAGGTCGGCGGTCAGCCGCTTGCTCAGACGCTTGAGGTATCCGGCGGCGGTCATGCGCGGCCTCCGGTGTGCGGGACGGGAACGATCATTGCGGGCCTCCGGCCACCGATCATCATCACCCTTCTGACGTCCCGACGGCGTCGTCGGAACACTGCGACAACGGCACCCTGCCGTCGTCGGACCCTCAGGGTAGACCTCGCCGAACGAGCGCACCACCTGCGGGGGACCATCGTCGGATGGCCACCTTCCACACCCCCCCGGACCGGGTCGCGATCACCGCGTCGTCGCTGGTGGCGATGCCCGGGGCCGGCTCGGACGGGGACTACGCGCGACGCGCGCTGGGCCCTCTGGCCGAGACGGTCGGCGTGCCGCTGATCGCCGTCGACCCGGGCCCCGCCGGGATCGTCGCGACCTGTCTGGACGCCCTCGACGAGGCCGCGCGGCACGGCCCGGTGATCGCGGCCGGGATCTCCATCGGCGCGTGCGTCGCGGTGCACTGGGCGGCGACACGGCCGGGGGCGTGCGCCGCCGTGGTCGCGGCGAGTCCCCCGTGGCCGCCGGGCGGGGCCGGCCACTCCCCCGCGGCGGCGGCAGCGCGCGCGACGGTCGCGGCGATCGAGCAGGACGGTCTCGCGGCCGCGATCGCGGCGATGCGGGCCTCGAGTCCTGGGTGGCTCGGGGACGAACTCGGTCGGTCCTGGACGGCGCTCGGTGATCTGCTCGCACCGCACCTCCGTGAGGCGGCGTCGGCGTCGGTGCCCACGGCGGCCGACATGAGCAGGTCGGCCGACCTCGGTGTCGCGACCGCCGTCGTGGCGGTCGACGGCGATGCGGTGCACCCGACCGAGGTCGCGATCGGCTGGGCGGAGATGCTCGGCGTGGCACCCCGGGTGATCGACTTCGACACCTGGGCCGAGGACCCCGGCTCGATCGGCCGTGCGGCGGCCGACGCCCTGCGAGACCTGCGTCCGCCGACCCGCTGAGAACTGTTGTCGCTCAGCGGCCCTGACGTCGACGCAGACGCTGCATTGCCGACCCGGACGACCGACGCTTGCCCTGCGGCGCCGGCGCCTCGTCGCCCTGGGCGGGTGCCGCCGGGTCGACGACCGGGGCGCCGTCCTCGGCCACCACCTGAGCCCGCGCGATCTGTCCGAGCGCGCCCTCGGGGTCGGCCGCGTCGGTTTCGTCGACCTCGTGGGCCGGGGCCTCCGGCGCCGACGGCACGGGTGTCTGTGCCTGGGGGTCGACCATGCCGTTCTCGGCGAAGGCACCCTGGTCGGCCATCTGCTGCTGGGCCGCGGCGACCTGCTCGGCCAGGACGGGCGGCAGGACGACGGGCAGGGGTTCACGCGGGGGGAACGGGTCGCTCCCCCGGCGGACGACGGTCTCGCTGAGCACCGCGCGGGCGACCAGCGCCAGGTCGTCGGCGGACTCGGCCGGGGCGCTCGCCACACAGCGCACCATCCAGCGGGGGCCGTCGACACCGATGAACCGGTGCACCGCGCCCGGCACCGTGCCGATCACCTCGCGGCCCCAGTGCCCCGACTCCGTCGCCGCGGTCGCCCCGTCGGTGCGCAGCGACTCCACCAGCTCGCCGACGACCTCGGCCCACAGCCCGGGCGACCGCGGAGCCGCGAACGCGGCGACGCTGATCCGTCCGTGCGGGGTGACCAGGTAGACGGCCTGCGGTTGGTGGTCGGCGGTCATCTCGACGGTGACCTGCCCACCCTCGACCACGGGAACGAGCACCGACCCGAGATCCAGGTGGGAGTTGTCCAGCCCGAGCTCGTCGCCGAGGTCGGAGATGTCGTAGGGGCCCGCACCGTCGCCGATGCGCGGTCCCTCCGTCGCGTCGCTCATCGTCACCCTCTCCGCTCGTCGCCGGCCTCGAGCAGTCCGTGACCGCCGCTCGACCCGTACCCACCTGTCCCGCGGCTGGTCTCGTCGAGTGTGTCGACCTCGACGAACTCCGGCAGCTCCACCCGCTGCACCAGCAGCTGGGCGATGCGGTCGCCCTTCGTGACCGCGATCGGCTCCCGCGGGTCGAGGTTGATCAGACAGACCTTGATCTCCCCGCGGTACCCGGCATCGACCGTCCCGGGCGTGTTCACGATCGACAGGCCCGCCCGAGCGGCCAACCCCGACCGGGGATGGATGAGGCCGACGGTGCCCATCGGCAGCGCCACCGCGACGCCCGTCGGCACCAGTTCCCGCTCCCCCGGGCCGATGATGGTCGAGATCGCACTGCAGAGATCGACCCCGGCGTCACCGGGGTGTGCGCGCCGCGGCGGCGGGAGACTCGGATCGAGTCGTCGGAACGCAACCGTGCTGACCTGCGCGTCGACTGCCACGGGAGAAGACTACGCTGGCGCCGGTGGCCGACCCGGGACACCCTGGGCCCGACCCGTTTCCGCCCCCGAGACGAACCGTGAGACCCGATGACCCCCGGCAGGACCCATGAGTGACCAGCACGCCACGCCGCATCCGACGTCGACGCCGTCCGCGGCGGAGGACCGGTTCAGCGAGCGTCTGACGGTCCCCCTGTGGTGGTGGGCCGCCGCTGCGGTCGTCGTCGGGGTGTTCGGCTACGAGATCCAGCTCGCGGCACGTCATGCGGCGGTCTCGGCGATCGCCTACCCCCTGGTCGCCCTGCTCGCGGCGTGGCTGCTGTGGTCGATGGGGCGGACGCGCGTGCGTGTCGCGGCCGACGGGGAGCTGTGGGCGAACAAGGCCCACCTGCCCCCGTCGGTCATCGCCCGCACCGCGTCGATCCCGGCCACCGCGAAGAGCGCGGCGCTGGGTCGCCAGCTCGACCCGGCCGCCTACCTGATGCACCGTGCGTGGGTGAAGACGATGGTGCTCGTCGTCCTCGACGACCCGGACGACCCGACGCCCTACTGGCTGGTCTCCACCCGACGGCCCGCCGAGCTGATCGCGGCACTCGGCCGCACCGACGCCGCGCTCGACCCGCCCAGCGCCTGACCGTCGCCGGCACCCCGGACACGACGACGGCGCCGCACCCCGATGGGGTGCGGCGCCGTCCGTGTCGGTGGGTCCGGCCCACCGCTGGACCGGACCGGTGCGACCTACGCGCAGTCGACGCAGATCCGCGTGGCGCCGTTCTCACGGGCCAGACGACTGCGGTGGTACACGAGGAAGCAACTCGTACAGGTGAACTCGTCGGCCTGCTTCGGCACGACACGCACCGACAGCTCCTCACCGGAGAGGTCCGCGCCGGGCAGCTCGAACGACTCGGCGGTGTCGCTGTCGTCCACGTCGACCGAGGCGGCCTGCGCCTCGCTGCGACGAGCCTTCAGTTCCTCGAGCGAGTCCTCGCCGAGGTCCTCGGTCTCGGTGCGGCGAGGAGCGTCGTAATCAGTAGCCATCTTTCGCCTTCACTCCATCCCATCGAGTGACACCTCTCCCACGCGGGGTTCGCGGTGGATGGGGTGTCGAGGTGTCGTCGACCCTGCTGCTTCGAGTCGTCTCCGCGAGCCGCGGAGTGCCCATCTCGCAACGACATCCCTGTCGAATTCATTGCCATCGTCGACGTCGCGGGGTGTGACGTTCGCCACTGTTGCCGAACTGATCGTCCAACATCTCTGCATCGCGAAGGCGGCCAGAGGTTAGCTCGCGACGAGCCGCGGGTCAACCACCGCCTGTCGCGGCGCCGCACACCGGTCCGCCGTCTACTGTGTGACGCGCGTCGCCCGTCCCGGCGGCACGTCCCCCCGGGGAGAGTTCACGCAGAGGAGAGTTCACGCCTCGTGGTTTCGCAGATCACCCTGGGGTACCCGACCGACGACCGCGGACGGCCGTTCCAGCGTCGCCGATGGGTGCCGTTCGTCATCGCCGTCGTCGTGCTGCTCGTCCTCGCGATGATCGTGTGGGTGAGCGCGCTGAGCAAGGGCTCGTCGGACCCGGTCGCGACGACGTGCAACCAGCCCACCGCCCCGTCGGCGTCCGCGTCGTCCTCCGCGGCCCCCACCTCCGCCGCACCCCGAACCACCGTCGCGGCGAACCAGCTCGTCGAGGTCGCCCCCGCCCCCCTCGCCTCGTTCCAGGTGCGCGTCCTCAACGCCTCGGCCCGCCGAGGCGAGGCCCGCAGCGTGCTCGACGACCTCACCGGCCAGGGGTTCACGCCGGCGACCGACACCCCGTACGCCGACGACACCGTCTACCCGGACCAGGACCTCGACTGCGTCGGTCAGATCCGGTTCGGACCGGCCGGACGCGCCGCGGCCGCCGCCGTGTGGGTCGCGGTCCCGTGCGCGGAACTCGTCGACGACGGTCGCCCCGGCACCGTCGTGGACCTCGCGCTGGGTCGTCAGTTCTCGAGCAAGGAGCAGACCCAGGACCAGCAGGCCGTGCTCGAGGCCCTGCGGTCCACCGACACGTCGGGTCGCACCGGCGGCGCGGCCACCGGCGCCGACCCCTCGCTCGTGCGCGCGGTGCACAGCAGCGCCTGCTGACCACCGGCGCCGACGGTCAGAGCGGGTCGAGCCCGCCCAACTCCTCCAGCAGGGCGAGGAACTCGTCGGCGATCCCCGGGGCGACCGCGACGGTCGGCAGCCCGTCGGCGCTGCGCGACGTGGGCGCCGGTGTCCGGACGACCGCACCCGCCTCCGCGGCGACGAGAGCTCCCGCCGCCCAGTCCCACGGGTTCAGCGCGTGTTCGACGTGGGCGTCGACCATCCCCGCCGCGACCATGCACAGGTCCAGTGCCGCCGACCCGATGCGTCGGACGTCCTGCACCCGCGGCAGCAGCGCCGCGATCAGCGCCCCCTGCGCGGCGCGACGGTCGGCCTGATAGCTGAAACCCGTTGCGACGAGGGCCATCGAGACCGACTCGACGGGTGTCGCCCGCAGCCGTACCGGGTCCGTCCCGCCGCCCGCCTCGAGCCAGGCACCGCCCCCGCGATGCGCCCGGTAGACCATGCCGCGCGCGACGTCGACGACGGCGCCGGCCACCGACTCGCCGCCGACCTGCGCGGCGACCGACACCGAGTAGGCGGGCACCCCGTGCAGGAAGTTGACGGTGCCGTCGATCGGGTCGACCACCCATCGCACGCCGTCGGGCACGTCCACCGACCCGCCGTCCTCCTCCCCGAGGACGTCGTCGTCGGGTCGCAGCCGCGCCAACTCGCGCCGGATCAGCTCCTCGGTCTCGGTGTCCACGATCGTCACCGGGTCGGTGGGCGTGCTCTTCGTCGTCACCGCGTCGGACCGGAAGGCCGACGAGACGTCGTCGATGAGTTCGGCCCTGCGCGTACGCACATGGTCGGCCGCACCACGGGCGACCTCGACCGCGATGGCGGCGAGTTCCTCAGCTGTCGTCACCCCACAATGTCAGCACGACGACCACCGACCCGCGACGTCGGTGGACGCCAGGACACCGCACAGGCCGCGTGACTAGCCTTGAGCGCGAACCGGTGTGACGTGGCGCGCAGGCGTCGCCGACCTGCCGTCCTCCCGCCCGCTGTCCCCCGCACGCCGTGCAGAACCAGGAGACGACCATGGCCCCCGAGACCCCGGCAGACGACGCGTCCGGCGCAGCCGTCCCGACCCAGGCGTTCGGAGTGGACGTCGGCGGTTCGGGGATCAAGGGCGGTGTGGTCGACCTCGGCACCGGGGAACTCGTC
Source organism: Williamsia serinedens (assembly GCF_024171725.1). Lineage (GTDB taxonomy): Bacteria > Actinomycetota > Actinomycetes > Mycobacteriales > Mycobacteriaceae > Williamsia_A > Williamsia_A serinedens. The sequence goes on along the minus strand of NZ_JAMTCG010000001.1, from coordinate 301,980 downwards.
GGTGAGCGGTTCAAGGTCCTCACCCCCCAGCCGTCGACGCCGGAGGCCGTCGTCGGGGGGATCAAGGAGGTCGTCGACCACTTCGGCTGGACCGGCCCGGTCGGTGTGACCCTGCCGAGCGTCGTGTCCGGCGGGGTGGTGCGCACCGCCGCCAACATCGACAAGGGGTGGATCGGCACCGATCCCTATCCGCTGCTGGCGTCGACGCTCGGTGACCGCGGGTTCTGCGTCCTCAACGACGCCGACGCGGCCGGGATGGCCGAGGACGCCTACGGCGCCGGCCGGGACAAGTCCGGGCTGGTCATGCTGCTCACGTTCGGGACCGGGATCGGGTCGGCGATCCTGTTCCACGGCAACCTCGTCCCCAACACCGAGCTCGGGCACATGGAGGTCGGCGGCAAGGAGGCCGAGCACCAGGCGTCGTCCAAGGTCAAGGACGACAAGGAGATGTCGTACGAGAAGTGGGCCAAGCACGTGTCGACCGTGTTGAACGCCTACGAGGACCTCTTCTGGCCCGACCTGTTCATCGTCGGCGGCGGCATCAGCCGCAAGGCCGACAAGTGGGTGCCGCACCTCACCGTCCGCACCCCGGTCGTGCCCGCGACGCTGCAGAACACGGCGGGTATCGTCGGCGCGGCGATGGCGGTGACCGCCGGCCTGCGACCCTGACCCCCGGGCCCGGCAACAGCCCGTGCCGTGGCGGGCGGTCCCGTCCGGCCGGGCGGGTACCTGCGCCCTGATCGCCTACAATGACTCGGGTCGGCCAGTGCGCCGGCCACACAAGACCCCCGCGCCGCCGAGGACCGCCTCGGTGTTGCGCCCCCAGGACGACGTCTCGAAAGGTCGTACGTGGCAGCCACCAAAACCCGCCAGCAGGACACCGCGGCAGACGACGCCGCCGAGGTGACCGCACCGCGCGCGCCGGCGAAGAAGACCGCGCGCAAGACGGCGGCGAAAAAGGCACCCGCCAAGAAGGCGCCGGCGAAGAAGGCACCCCGCAAGGCCGCGGCGAAGGCCGCCTCCGCACCCGCCGACACCGACGAGGTCGACGAGTCACCGGAGTCGATCGACGACATCGACGGGCCCGACGCGGTCGGTGCCGACGACGAGGTCGTCGTCGACGACGTCGACTCCGACGACGCTGAGGCCGAGCCCACCGCGAAGGTGCAGAAGCCGGCCAAGGCCGACGAGGACGAGATCGAGGAGCCCTCCGAGGAGGACAAGAAGTCCGGCGACTTCGTCTGGGACGAGGACGAGTCCGAGGCGCTGCGGCAGGCCCGCAAGGACGCCGAGCTCACCGCGTCCGCCGACTCGGTCCGCGCCTACCTGAAGCAGATCGGCAAGGTCGCCCTCCTCAACGCCGAGGAGGAGGTGGAGCTGGCCAAGCGCATCGAGGCCGGTCTGTTCGCCACCGAGCGGATGAAGCGGATGGCCGAGGCGGGCGAGAAGCTCACCGTCGCCCAGCGTCGCGACCTGTCGTGGATCTCCCGCGACGGCAACCGCGCCAAGAACCACCTGCTCGAGGCCAACCTGCGACTCGTCGTCTCCCTGGCCAAGCGCTACACCGGCCGCGGCATGGCGTTCCTGGACCTCATCCAGGAGGGCAACCTCGGTCTGATCCGCGCGGTCGAGAAGTTCGACTACACCAAGGGCTACAAGTTCTCGACGTACGCCACCTGGTGGATCCGCCAGGCCATCACGCGCGCCATGGCCGACCAGGCCCGCACCATCCGCATCCCGGTGCACATGGTCGAGGTCATCAACAAGCTCGGTCGCATCCAGCGTGAGCTCCTGCAGGACCTGGGCCGCGAGCCCACCCCCGAGGAGCTCGCCAAGGAGATGGACATCACCCCGGAGAAGGTGCTGGAGATCCAGCAGTACGCACGGGAGCCCATCTCGCTCGACCAGACCATCGGCGACGAGGGCGACAGCCAGCTCGGCGACTTCATCGAGGACTCCGAGGCCGTCGTCGCGGTCGACGCCGTCTCGTTCACCCTCCTGCAGGATCAGCTGCAGTCGGTGCTCGAGACGCTCTCCGAGCGCGAGGCCGGCGTCGTGCGTCTGCGTTTCGGCCTCACCGACGGTCAGCCGCGCACCCTCGACGAGATCGGCCAGGTCTACGGCGTGACGCGTGAGCGCATCCGTCAGATCGAGTCGAAGACGATGTCGAAGCTGCGGCACCCGAGCCGGTCGCAGGTCCTGCGCGACTACCTCGACTGACCAGCACCCACACGACGATCGCCCCGGGGAATCCCCGGGGCGATCGTCGTCTGCGGGGTCCTCACCGCGCCGCGCGAGCCGGGGAGGCCAGGGCCCAGAGCGGACCGGTCACCGCCCAGATCACCGTCACGACGCCGAGCGGTCCCGCGATCCCCCACAGCGCCGACGCCTGCCGGTCGTCGGCGACGGTGATCGCGAGCAATCCCGTCGCGGCGAGGGCGATCGTGGCGGCGACGATCCACCGTGTGAACGAGGCGATCTCGCGTCCGAGTGCCGCCCGCCCCCGCGGGGCCGGTTCCGGCGGGGGTCCCCCGGCGAAGCGATGCGCCGCCCGGACGTCGGCCCACGCGACGATGCTGTGTCCGAACGCCACGGTGACCCCGAGATAGATGCCGGCCAGCCGGTGCACCTGACCCACCTCCGCGCCGCCGGCGATGTCCGCGGCCACGGCGGCGAGCAGGGCCACGTCGAGGACGGGGACGCACCGCAGGACCCAGGTCGACGCCGACGGGCGTCGCAGGCCGTACCGAATCGTCAGACCTGCCCCGAGGACCAGCCAGAAGCCCACCTCGCAGGCGACGATCGCGACGAGAACCGGTGAGACGTCCATGTCGGCGACCCTGCCGGGTCGGGTACGCCGTGCGCATCGGCCGGAGGGTGGAGCGCCCTCCGACGGAGGGATGAGATCGCGCGGTATCCGGCGAGGTCTATCAGAAGCTGGCGCGCGAACTGAACGTCCCGTCGGGACCGGGACGGTACGGGTGCACGTGGGTCACCGCGGTGACCGGCAGCGGACCGTAGAGGTGTGGGAACTGCCAGCCGTCCGGATGGGGCGGGTCGCCGTCCTCCCATCGGATCTCGGCCGGCACCCGCTGTGGGTCGATCTCGAGCAGGACGAGGTCGTCGCGGCCGCGGAACAGCGCGTTCGCGGGGACGTGCACCTGGGACAGGGCGGAGAGGTGGATGAAGCCGACGTCGTGCAACGAATCCGGTTCCAGCCGTCCGTGGCTGTGTGCGGCCAGCCACGTCGGCTTCGGGCAGAGGTGGACCAGGGGCCCGGGCGGCGTGTTCGTCTGCTGCGGCATCACCGTCCACGGTGCCACACCGCGTCGCGGCGACCTCGGCGTTCCGAAAGCCGGGACCTCGCGGGGCGCGAGGAGGATCGCCCCGACGACCGCCGCGATCCCCAGGATCTCCGGGGTCGACGGTGCCTGCCGGAGCGCCGCGGCGCCCACCAGCGCGGCGGTCACGGGCAGCAACGCGAGCAGCAGCGCGAACCGGGCCCGGCCGACCCGGGTGAGCACCACCTGGTCGAGCACGTAGGGGACGGCACTCGACAGGACCCCGACGACCACGCACAGGGCCACGGCGGCTGCCGGCGGCGTCGACACGCCGGTGAGGACACTCACACCGACCACCACGGGCGCGGTCGCCACCGCCGCCACGGACAGTCCGACGCCGAGATCCTCGATCCCGCGACGGCCCCTGCCGACCGCCCCCTCGTGCGCCGCGGACACTCTCGCCCCGAGCACGATGTACCCGCCCCACAGCACCCCGGCGCCGACCGCCCAGAGCGCCCCGACGGTGACCGTGCCGGCCGGCGCGCCGGACACGAGGACCACCCCGACGGCGACGGCCACCAGCGACGCCGCGCCGCGCGCCCCCCTCGTGCCGACCGCCGCGACGGCGACGGGACCGAGGAACTCGACGGCCACCGCGACACCGAGGTCCACACGCGAGATCGCTTCGTAGAAAACGATGTTCATGGAGAGGGTGACGAGGCCGAGCATCGCCGCGCGCACCACCCGCCGCGGGGCGGACAGCACCCACGACGGTCGCGTCACCGCGACGACGACGAGCCCGCCGAACAACGTGCGCAGCCAGCCCACCATCGACGGAGGTGCCTGCGTGAACAGTCCGACGGCGACCGCGGCGCCGCCGTACTGGGCGACCGCACCGGCGACGAACGCCGGCCAGACCGGAGCCGCGGACAGACGCGACGACCAGGTCGACGGGGACCGTGTCACGACACCTCCGGGCGCGTGAGCGATCTCTCGACCCGTGTTACGTGTGCATGAATCGTGGATGCGGCGGACGCGGGAACAATACGAACTCCGCGAACGTCTGACAGAGTGGAATCACCCCACCACTCCAGGTGGAGGAGTTCGCGAAGGGGAGCGCTCGCGCTGGCCCGGGACGGAGGAGTCATGTCAGACGTCATCACCACGCCCACGATCTCGATGCCCCTCACCGCCGCCGATCGGTGTGACCGGTGCAGCGCCGCTGCCCGCGTCCGTGCCGTTCTCCCCGCCGGGGGCGAACTCCTGTTCTGCCGTCACCACTACAACGAGCACGAGGCCCGTCTCGCCGATCTCGGCGCGACGGTGTCCACCGACTCGGAGGAACTCGTCTGACGTCAGACCGACAGACCCACCGATGGCGGTGACCGTGTTCAGCACGGTCACCGCCATCGTCGTCTCGGTCACCGCCACTGTCGCAGCGCGCTGATCCGTTCCCGCAGTTGGTCAGCGGTTGCCATCGCCGTCGGTGGCCCGCCCAGCTTGGACCGCAGTTCGTTGTGGACGACACCGTGCGGCTTGCCGGTGCGGTGGTGGTGCATGGCCACCAGGCTGTTCAGCTCCTTGCGCAGCGCGGTCAACTGCGCACCGGTCGTCGCGTCGGGTCGGGGTGCCGACGGCGCCTCCGCCGCGGCCGACCGCGCGGCGACCTGCTCACTCTGTCGGGTGCGTAGCAGGTCGCGAACCTGGTCGGCATTCAGCAGGCCGGGTAGGCCGAGATAGTCCGACTCCTCGTCGCTGCCTGCGAACGTCGCCGTCCCGAACGAGGACCCGTCGAAGATCACCTGGTCGAGTTCGGCGTCGGCGTGCAACGAGATGAACGCCGGGTCGTCGTCGCCGGGCTCGTCCTCCTGCTTGTTCGCCGCCGCGATGAGTTCGTCGTCCAAGCCGGTCGACTCGCGGTGCGGCTTGCCCAGGACGTGGTCGCGTTGCGCCTCGAGCTCGCTCGCCAGACGGAGCAGCACCGGCACCGACGGCAGGAACACGCTCGCGGTCTCCCCCGGGCGCCGCGACCGCACGAAGCGACCGATCGCCTGCGCGAAGTACAGCGGGGTCGACGCACTGGTCGCATAGACGCCGACGGCCAGGCGCGGCACGTCGACACCCTCCGACACCATCCGCACCGCCACCATCCACCGTGCGTCCGACCGGGCGAACTCCTCGATCCGCGACGACGACGACGGGTCGTCGGAGAGGACGACGCTGGGCGTGGTCCCCGAGATCGCCTCGAGCAGTTCCGCGTAGTCGCGGGCGGTCTTCTGGTCACCGGCGATGACCAGCCCACCGGCGTCGGGCACGCCCGAGGCGCGCAACTGACCCAGTCGGGTGTCGGCGGCGCGCAGCACGGCGGCGATCCAGTCGCCGTGCGGGTCGAGCGCGGTGCGCCAGGCACGGGCGGTGTGCTCGGCCGACAACGGTTCGCCGAGACGGGCGGTGAACTCCTCCCCCGCGTTGGTGCGCCAGCTGGCCTCCCCCGAGTACGCGAGGAACACGACCGGCCGCACCACACCGTCGGCGAGCGCATCGGAGTAGCCATAGCTGTGGTCGGCCTTGGACCGCAGTGCGCCCGTCCCGTCCGGCTCGTAGGTCACGAACGGGATCTGCGAGTCGTCGGAGCGGAACGGGGTGCCGGTCAGCGCGAGGCGGCGTGTGGCGTCGGAGAACGCCTCGCTGATCGCGTCGCCCCACGTCTTCGCGTCACCGCCGTGGTGGATCTCGTCGAGGATGACCAGCGTGCGCCGGTTCTCGGTGCGCACCCGGTGCCGGCTGGGGTGTGCGGCCACCTGGGCGTAGGTGACCACGACGCCGTCGAAGTCGGAGCTGGTGACGCCGGTGGTGTTGCTGAACCGCGGGTCGAGGGCGAGCCCGACACGGGAGGCCGCTTGCGCCCACTGGAATTTCAGGTGCTCCGTCGGGGCGACGATGGTGACGGTCTCGACCGTCCGGTCCATGAGGAGCTCACACGCGATGCGCAGACCGAAGGTGGTCTTGCCGGCGCCGGGTGTGGCCACCGCGAGGAAGTCGCGGGGTTTGGTGGCGAGGTACTTGGTCAGCGCGCGTCGCTGCCACGTCCGCAACGACCCGCCGGTGTCAAAGACCCTGGTCTGCGAAATCGGGGAACTCCTGCGTGCTCGCGGTGCCGGCGTGTGTCATACGCCCGCAGCCGGTGACGGCCGCGGTCGACTGTACCGGCTCGCGCCGTCGGATCCACGACACGGCGGCGGGGGCATCCGCACCGAGCGCGTCGGCATCGGGGACGATGGGTGGATCGCCGCCATCGACCCCACCCATGCCCGGCCTCCCGCGACGACAGCGTCGTCCGCGGGCGGTCCGCCGGTGGTGCGTACCCTCCCCCGCCTGGTGTGGCGCACCATCGTCAAGGCCTGGGACGACTCGATCTTCGGCATGTCGGCGCAGGCCGCGTTCTGGCAGACGCTGTCGCTCCCGCCCCTGCTCCTCGGTGTGCTCGGCTCGATCGGCTACGTCGGCGACTGGTTCGGGCCGGGCACGACCGAGATGATCCGCAGCCGCATCATCAGCTTCGCCGGCCGCACCTTCTCGGAGAACGTGGTCACCGAGATCATCACGCCCACGGTGAACGACGTCCTCGCCCGCGGCCGCGGGGAACTCATCTCCCTGGGTTTCGTGCTGTCGCTGTGGTCGGGGTCGTCGGCGATGTCGAGCTTCGTCGACTCGATCAACAAGGCGCACGACCAACACAACGTGCGGCACGCGGTGTGGCAGAGGATCTTCGCCCTGAACCTCTACATCGGGTTCCTGATCCTGTCGACGTTCATCCTGCCGCTCGTCGCCCTGGGCCCCACCTACGCGTCCGACATCGCCCCGGACTCGTGGCAACCCGTGAGCGGGCAGATCATCCACATCGCCTACTACCCCGCCGTCGGCGTGCTGCTGATCCTCGGCCTGACGACGTTGTACCGCGTGTCGCTGCCGAAACCGCTGCCCTGGCACCGCCTGGTCGCGGGGGCCGTGCTCGCGGCGGTCGTGTTCTGGTTCGCGAGCGCGGGTCTGCGCGTCTATCTCGGCTCGATCACCAAGACCGGGTACTCCTACGGCGCGCTCGCGACCCCCATCGCGTTCCTGCTCTTCACGTTCTTCCTCGGGTTCGCGATCGTGATCGGCGCACAGTTCAACGCGGCCATCCAGTCGATCTGGCCCGCGGCGGGGCCCACGCACATCGAACAGGTCCGGGAATGGGCCACCCAGCAGACCACGGACATCACCGACCGCCTGCGGGCGGTGCCGAAGAAGTTCCAGAGCGGACCGATACGCCGGTCACCGCGGCCCGACGACGAGCGGTGAGGGACCTCAGTCCTTCTTCATCTTCTCGTAGATCTTCTTGCACTTCGGGCACACCGGCGATCCGGGCTTGGGCGACTTCGTCACCGGGAAGGTCTCCCCGCACAGCGCCACGACGTGGGTCCCCATGACGGCGCTCTCGGCGATCTTGTTCTTCTTGACGTAGTGGAAGAACTTCGGCGCGTCGTCGTCGGTGGTCTCCTCGGTGTCGACGTCCGGGCGTTCGATCGTCTGGGTTCCCATGCGGACCATTGTGCCTGATACGACACACCGCGCAGCAGACCCTCGAGACCCCGGGAGCATTCCCGTCACGGGGTGTGTTATCAGCGACGATGCGCTGGTGAACGGAAAGTGCAACAGTGGAGTACGTGGCACACGAAGAGGCACGCGAAGCGATCCTGATCACCCAGGCGCAGCCGTCCCAGGAGGACCAGCAACGGGCACGGGTGCGTCGCTATCTGAGCCTGATGGCCTTCCGAGTCCCGGCCCTCATCCTGGCCGGGGTCGTGTACGGCGCCACCGGCAACGGCCTGCTCGCCCTCGCCGTCATCGCACTGTCCATCCCGCTGCCCTGGGTCGCCGTCCTCATCGCGAACGACCGCCCACCGCGCGAGAAGGGTGAGGTGCGCCAGTACAAGTGGTCCGGCGACCACGCGGCGACCGCCATCGCGGGCAGGAACCACCGCGAACTGGGCACCTTCGACACGGGCGAGTTCGACACACCCGACATGGGCTCCCGTGCCGGCGAGGACCGGCGTACGCACACCGACGACCAGCGGTGACGACCGCCGGTCGGGTGCACACCCCGACGGACGGCCTGGCCGACCTCGCCCCGCGACTGCTGGACGTCTTCCACACCCACGGCTACGACGCCGACGGCGTGCTCGACCTCTTGGGCGACGACGTCCACGCCGCACTCGGACGGGGTGAACCCGTCCCGGTGCGGCGTGCATGTGCCGACGGAGGCGAACTCGGCACGCTCGTCCGACTGCTGCTGGTGCATGACAGTCTCGATCGCTCGACGGTCGGCGCCGCGTTGGGTCCGATCGCGGTGGACGACGCGGTCGCCGCGGGACTCCTGGAGGCGGACGGGGACTCGGTGCGCGCGGCGGTCGACGTCCGCCCCCTCGACGCCGGACACGGCACCCGGTGGATGGTGTCGGATCTGGACGGCTCGATGCGTCCCGTCGACATCGCCCCCGACCACGTGCTCGGTGTCGGTCACGCCTCTCTGTCGCTGTTGCGGGCGACGATCCCCGCCCGCGGGTCCGTCCTCGACGTCGGGACCGGGTGCGGGGTGCAGGCGGTGCACGCACTGGACACCGCCGACCACGTGACCGCCACCGACATCACCGATCGCGCGCTGTCGCTGGCGCGCGCCACCATGGCGCTCAACGGGATCGGCGCCGACCGCGCCGACCTGCTCCGCGGGTCGTGGTACGAGCCGGTGGCCGGACGCCGCTTCGACCGCGTGGTCGCGAACCCGCCGTTCGTGGTGGGTCCCCCGACCGTGACGCACAGCTACCGGGACTCCGGGCTCGACCTCGACGGTGCGAGCGAGGTCATGGTGTCCGGCGTCGTCGACCACCTGAACGACGGCGGCATCGCCTGCATGTTGGCGTCCTGGGTCGTCACCGGCGACGACTGGCGTGAGCGGGTCGCGTCCTGGATCCCCGACCACGGCGTCGACGCGTGGGTAGTGCAGCGCGACGTCGCCGACCCCGCACTGTATGTCGGCACCTGGTTGCGCGACGCCGGCTACGACCCCCGCACCGGGCGCGGCGCGGCGCTGGCCGACGAGTGGCTCGACCATCTCGCCCGCTCCGACGTCGAGGGGATCGGCTTCGGATTCGTGTTCCTGCGCACCACGGGGGAACCGACCGACCTGCTCGCCGAGGAACTGTCGCATGCGCTCGACGACCCGCTCGGCGACGAGGCGCTCGCCTACCTCGACCGCGTGGCGTGGCTTCGTCGCCACGACGTCCTCACCGCGCGCCTGGCCGCCGCCCCCGATGTCGCGCTCGACCGTGTGTGGACGCCGCCGACGTCGGACCGCGCCGGCCCGTGGGTCGAGGTGGCCACCCGTCTGGTCCGGACCGGCGGACCGCGGTGGTCCCACGACGTCGACGATCGCGTCGCCGCACTGGTCGCCGGACTGCGGCACGACGGACTGCCCGTGGCCGACGTCGTCGACCTCCTGGGGGCCGCGCGCGGCGAGGAGATCGACCCCGCGTCGGTGGGCGAGGTGATCGCCGGTCTCGTCCGCCACGGCGTGCTCGTCCCCGCCTGAGCTCCAGCGTGCGGGTCTCTTAGGAACTTCTCAGATCGGCCCGGGAATCCGTGCAGGTCAGGGCGTCGCCGATCGGGAAAGTGAACAACCTTTCCGGGAACTAAACCCGCCCCGCATGCCGTTGTACCCGGTGAAGACGCCACGCTCGCGAGGAGGCCGCCATGCCCAGCACCACCGCTCCGACCCGCACGTCGGACACGCCGCGCCCGCAGATGACCGACGCCGACCTCGACGCGCAGAGCCCCGCCGCCGACCTGGTCCGTGTCTACCTGAACGGGATCGGCCGCACGGCCCTGTTGAACGCCGAGCAGGAGGTCGAGCTGGCCAAGGCCATCGAGGTCGGCCTGTACGCCAAGCACGTGCTCGCGACCAAGAAGCGTCTGTCGGCCACCAAGAAGCGCGACCTGGCCCAGCTGGTGCGTGAGGGCGAGTCGGCCCGTGCGCACCTGCTCGAGGCCAACCTGCGCCTCGTGGTGTCGCTCGCCAAGCGCTACACCGGCCGGGGCATGCCGCTGCTGGACCTCATCCAGGAGGGCAACCTCGGTCTGATCCGTGCGATGGAGAAGTTCGACTACGCCAAGGGGTTCAAGTTCTCCACCTACGCCACCTGGTGGATCCGGCAGGCGATCACCCGCGGCATGGCCGATCAGAGCCGCACCATCCGCCTGCCCGTCCACCTCGTCGAGCAGGTGAACAAGCTCGCCCGGATCAAGCGGGAGCTGCACCAGCAGCTCGGCCGCGAGGCGACCGACGACGAGCTCGCCGCCGAGTCGGGCATCCCGGCCGAGAAGATCGCCGACCTGCTCGACCACAGCCGCGACCCGGTGAGCCTGGACATGCCGGTCGGGTCTGACGAGGAGGCGCCGCTGGGCGATTTCATCGAGGACGCCGAGGCCACGTCGGCGGAGAGCGCCGTGATCGCCGGTCTCCTGCACACCGACGTCCGGTCGGTGCTGGCCACTCTCGACGAGCGCGAGCAGCAGGTCATCCGCCTGCGGTTCGGCCTCGACGACGGGCAGCCCCGCACCCTGGACCAGATCGGCCGACTCTTCGGCCTCTCGCGCGAGCGGGTGCGTCAGATCGAGCGTGAGGTGATGGTGAAGCTGCGCCAGGGCGATCGTGCCGATCGCCTGCGCGCCTACGCCAGCTGACAGCCCAGCTCAGCCGCGCGGTCGCGGAGCGATCAGCTCAACCGCCTCGGCCCGGTGTCCGTCCTCGACGGCACCGGGCCGAGGCGTATCCGTGCCGAGACGACCGTGGCGCCGTCGGGCGCGGCGAGAACCGGGTCCAGCGCGAGTTCCCGCACCTCGGGCAGGTCGTCGGCGAGTGCCGACACGCGCACCAGCAGATCGCGGACGGCCGACCGGTCGGCCGCGGCCTGCCCGCGGAAGCCGTCGAGCAGCGGTGCCGCGCGGGGCGCGAGCAGGATTTCGTCGGCGTCGACGGCGGTGAGCGGGACCGCACGGTGGGCATGGTCGCCGAGCAACTCGAAGGTGGCGCCGGCGAGTCCGAACGAGATGAGCGACCCGAGTGACGGGTCGTCGCGCACGCGGATGACGACGGGCACCCCGCGGGGAGCCATGCGTTGCACGTGCAGGGCACTCTCCCCCGTCAGTGCCGCCAGCTCGGCGAAGGCGGCGCGCACGGCGTCCGGCCCCGGCAGGTCGAGGCGCGCACCCTCCCCGTCGAGTCGTCCCCGCCACACCGCGGAGACGGCCTTCACCACGACGGGGTAGCCCAGATCGGCACCGGCGCGGACCGCCTCGTCGGCCGTCGTGACCTCCCGGAACGGCGCGACCTCAATGCCGTAGCAGCGCAACAGCTCGGCCGACGTGGGCTCGTCGAGCGCGCGGGCGTCGTCGCCGTGGCCCACCGAGTCACCCCATTCCGCGGCGACGAGCGCCCGAGCGCGGTCGACGTCGAGGCCCTCGGGCCGTTCGACCTCGGACTCCGGACGCGCCCGCCACCGTGCGTACCGCCACGCCCGACCGACGGCCGCGGCAGCGCGCTCCGGTCCCGGATAGGACGGCACCGATCCCCGGCCGGCGACCCCGTCGTCGTGCACGGCCAACGCGTCGGGGATGCCCTCGACACCGAGGAACGTCGACACGACGGTCTTGCCGCAGTCGCGGGCTGCGGCCACCAGCGCGCGGGCGTAGGCCTCGGCCCCGACCGCGACGGGCGGGACGAACACCGCGATGACCGCATCGACGCCGTCGTCGCCCGTGGCCGCGCGGACGGCGGCCCCGAACTCGTCGACACCCGCGCCGGGGCCGAGGTCGGTCTGCGCGACGACGGTGAGGCCGAAGGGCTCCCCCGCGCTCGACGCGAGCACGCCGAGCACCGTCGAGTTGCCGACGACGGCGACCCGCGGCCCGGCCGGCAACGGCTGATGCGCGAGCACGGAGGCACTGTCGAAGAGGTCGGCGATGGTGTCGACCTGGATCACGCCCGACTGCTCGAGCACGGCCCGGGCGCTCTCGTCGTCGATGCCGGAGTCGCTGCGGATCTGCGACGGGGCCACCGCGGTCCGTCCGGCCTTCACCGCGATGATCGGCTTGTTGCGGGAGACCCGCCGAGCGAGGCGGGAGAACTTGCGCGGGTTGCCGAAGCTCTCCAGGTACAACAGGATCACGTCGGTCGCGTCGTCGGCGTCCCAGTACTGCAGCAGGTCGTTGCCGGACAGGTCGGCGCGGTTGCCTGCGGACACGAAAGTCGACAGCCCCAGCTGTCGGCGGGCCGCGGTGTCGAGGATCGCGATCCCCAGGGCACCGGACTGGCAGAAGAAACCGACCCGTCCCCGACCGGGCACACGGGGTGCGAGCGTCGCGTTCAGGGCGACCTCGGGATCGGTGTTGATGACACCCAACGCGTTCGGCCCGACGAGCCGCATCCCGTGCGCGCGGATCTCGTGGACGAGGGTGCGCTGGGCGACGGCCCCGGCCTCGCCGGACTCCGCGAAGCCCGCCGACACGACGACCATCGTCTTGACGTTCTTGGCCAGACAGTCCTGCAGCACGTCGCCGACCGTCTCGGCGGGGACGGCGACGATCGCGAGGTCCACCGGGTCGGGGATGTCCCGCACGGACGGGTAGCTGCGGATGCCGCGCACCGCCCGCGCCTCGGCGTTCACCGGGAACACCGGCCCCTGGAAGCCGCCGGCGATCACGTTGGCCAGCAGCGCGTTCCCCACCTTCCGGGGATCGGTGGACGCGCCGATGATCGCGACCGACCCGGGGCGCAGGAGGTTCGCGACGCTGCGCGCCTCGGACCCGAGTTCGCGGGCGTTGCGCACGGCGAGCAACGCGTCGGTCGGGTCGATCGCGAACTCGACGTGCACGGTCGAGCCGTCGAAACTGCGGCTCAGCTGGTACCCCGCGTCGCGGAACACCGACAGCATCGCGCGGTTCTCGGCGAGCACCTCCGCCTCGAAGAGGGTGAAGCCGTTCTCGGCGGCCGCCCCGGCGAGGTGTTCGAGCAGGACGGTCCCGAGCCCGCGTCCCTGGTGGTCGTCGGCGACGACGAAGGCGACCTCGGCGGCCTGGGGGCGGCCCGAACCCGCGAGGCTCTCGTAGATGCCGATCGCGATGATGCGCCCGCCCAGGACAGCGACCAGCGCGACGCGGTCGTGGTGGTCCACGCCGGTCATGTGGGCGACGTCGCGCGCGGACATCTCCGGGTAGGGCCCGAACCACCGCATGTAGCGGGTGCGTTCGGACAGGCCGGCGTGGAAGGCGACGACGCGATCCCCGTCCGACGGTGAGATCGGGCGCAGGTGCACCGTGCCACCGTCGGAGGCCAGGACGTCGGCACTCCAGTGCCGGGGGAACGGGGCGCCGGTGTCGGGGCGGCGGGGCGGCGCCGTGCCGGGGTCGTCAGTCACGCGGGTCCCCCGGGTCGAGACCGCGCAGTGGGAACACGGCGGAGCGGGTCGCCATGATCGCGGCGTCGGTCGCCTGCTGCAGATGGGCCGACACCCCCTCGGGTGCCTGCTGTCCCCAGTTGCCCTCCCAGCGGTCGAAGTCGACCGTCGCCCCGTCGCCCATCGTGTCGACCCCGACATCGGTGGCGAAGTCGGCGGCCACGGTCAGCGCCGCCTGCGCGGCGGACTCCCGCCAGGCGGCGGGAGTCGGCGTCGCCGGGTCCAGGTCGCGGTCCAGGGCGACCGCCAGCAGGTGCGTCCAGCTGCGCGGCACCACGTCGACGACGCCGTACCCCCCGCCGCCGACCGCCAGCCACCGCCCGTCGCAGTGCTCGTCGGCGAGGTCGCGCATGGCCTGCATGGCCGCGCGCTGACCGTCGACGGACAGGTGCAGGTCGGTCAGGGGGTCGGCCCGATGACTGTCGACACCGCACTGCGACACGATCACCTGCGGCGCGAAGTCGGCGACGACGGACGGGACGACCGCGTGGAAGGCCCGCAGCCACAGACGGTCCGGTGTGCTCGGCGGCAGGGCCAGGTTGACCGACGTGCCGGCGGCGTCGCCGTCACCGACCTCCTCCGGGTATCCCGTGCCCGGGAAGAGGGTCGCGGGGTGCTGGTGCACCGAGACGGTCAGCACCCGTGGGTCGGCGGCGAACCGGCGCTGCACGCCGTCGCCGTGGTGCGCGTCGACGTCGATGTAGGCGATCCGGTCGAACCCGGCGTCGAGCAGTCGACCGATGGCCACGGCGCAGTCGTTGTAGATGCAGAAGCCCGACGCCCGTCCCGCGAAGGCGTGGTGCATCCCACCACCGATGTTCACCGCGCGTCGGGCCGTCCCGCGCGCGATGGCGTCCGCGGCCGCGACGGTCCCGCCGACGATCAACGCGGCGGCGTCGTGCATGGACCCGAAGATCGGGTTGTCGGTGGTGCCGAGGCCGAAGATGCGTTCGGCGACCGCCGACGACCAGCCGGGCACCGGGTGTCCGGCCGCCGCCTCCCCCGCCTCCCGGACCGCGGCGATGTACTCGCTGCGGTGCATCGTCCGCAGCAGGTCGTCGTCGGCGGCGATCGGGGCGTGGGTCGCGACGTCGTCGAGGACGCCGAGTCCGCGTGCGAGGCCGATGGTCAACGCCAGGCGGATCGGGTTCATCGGGTGCGTCGGGGTCCACCTATAGGCCAGCAGGTCCTCCCCCCACACGACGAGGGTGTCCTCGACACGCCCGACCGCACCGGGCCGCGCGCCGGCTGGGGTGGTCATGGCCTCAGCGTACGGCGCACGCGCCGCGCCGCGGGCGCCCTCGGTGCGGGGTCGAGACGGTAACCTGTGGGGCGAGATCGCGGAGCGCCACGACGTGCGACGCGGGGACGGCGACGGAGGAAATCGCATCGTGAACGACCTGGTGGACACCACCGAGATGTACCTGCGCACCATCTACGACCTCGAGGAAGAGGGGATCGTCCCGCTGCGCGCCCGGATCGCCGAGCGCCTGGAGCAGAGCGGGCCGACGGTGTCGCAGACGGTCGCCCGGATGGAGCGCGACGGACTCCTGCGGGTCGCCGGCGACCGGCAGCTGGAGCTCACCGACCGCGGCCGCACCCTGGCGATCTCGGTGATGCGCAAGCACCGCCTCGCCGAGCGGCTCCTCGTCGACGTCATCGGGATGCCCTGGGAGGACGTCCACGCCGAGGCGTGTCGCTGGGAGCACGTGATGAGCGAGAACGTCGAGCGTCGTCTGTTGGAGGTCCTCGACCACCCCACGACGTCGCCCTACGGCAACCCCATCCCCGGACTCGACCTGCTCGGCGTGGAGACCGACGGGGTGGCGGCGGTCGCGACACGGCTGTCGGAGCTGCCCGAGGGCGAGCCGGTCGCGGTCATCGTGCGACGGCTGTCCGAGCACGCCCAGGAGGACCCCGAGCTGATCGCGCGGCTGCGCGAGGCCGGTGTGGTACCCAACGCCCGCGTGACGGTGACCAACGAGCACGGTGCGGTCACCATCAACACCCCGGGCCACGAGGGTCTGCGGCTGTCGTCGGAGATGGCCCACTCGGTCCAGGTCGAGAAGGTCTGAGACGGGTGAAGCTGCTCGTCACCGGCGGGGCCGGGTACGTCGGGAGCGTTTGCGCGCGCGTCATGGTCGACGCCGGTCACGACGTGACCGTGGTCGACAACCTCAGCACCGGCAACCGCGACGCCGTCCCCGAGGGCGCCCGCTTCGTCGAGGGCGACGTCAGTGCGGTCGCCGAGGACGTGCTCGCCGACGGCGACGTGGACGGTGTCCTGCACTTCGCGGCACAGTCCCTCGTCGGCGAGTCCGTGGAGGCACCCGAGAAGTACTGGTACGGCAACGTCGTCGAGTCGCTCGCGCTGCTGGAGGCGATGCGTCGCACCGGGACCCCCCGGCTGGTCTTCTCCTCGACCGCGGCGACCTACGGCGAGCCCGACGCCGTGCCGATCGTGGAGTCGTCCCCGACCCGACCCACCAACCCCTACGGCGCCACGAAGCTCGCGATCGACCACGCGATCAGCTCGTACACCGTCGCGCACGGGCTCGCCGCGATCAGCCTGCGGTACTTCAACGTCGCCGGCGCCTACGCGGGCGCGGGCGAGAACCGTCGGGTCGAGACCCACCTGATCCCGATCGTCCTGCAGGCCGCTCTCGGCCACCGCGACTCGGTGAAGATCTTCGGCACCGACTACCACACCGACGACGGCACAGCCGTTCGTGACTACATCCACGTGCACGACCTCGCGCAGGCACACGCGTTGGCGCTCGAGGCGGCCGTCGCGGGTCGCCACGCCCTGTACAACCTCGGCAGCGGTGCGGGCTTCTCCGTGCGACAGGTGATCGACACGTGCCGCGAGGTCACCGGCATCGACATCCCGGTGGTCGAGGCACCGCGCCGCGCGGGCGATCCGGCCGTGCTGATCGCCTCGAGCGACAAGGCGATCGACGAGCTCGGGTGGCAGCCGGTGAAGACCGCACTGCCCACGATCGTCACCGATGCGTGGGAGTACATCCGCGCCCTGGGCGACCGCGCCCACTCCGCGACCGCGTAGTCGCCCGGCGACGCCCCCGGTCACGCGCCGGGCTCGAGCAGCTCGGGCAGTGACGGTGGCATGGCCACGCCCAGCTCCGCGGCGACCCCGTGGGACGTGGCGAGCAGTCCGGTCAGCAGCGACGGCGGCAGCCCCGCACGCAGCGAGCGGTCGAGCAGACCCGCCATCGAGTGCGCCGGGAAGGCCACCAGCGCGGTGTCGAGGGCGATCCCCGCGAAGGACCCGTCGCCGTGCGCGTAGTACCAGTGCGCGAGCAGGGTCGCGGCGTTGGCGCGGTCGCGCCCCCGGCACCGTCGGGTCACCGCGGTCCACAGTGCGCCCGCCTCCTCGGCGTGCACCGAGACGGCCAACGCCAGCAGTGCGTCGCGGACACGTGGCACCGCGATCGCGGCGGCCACGACCTCGACGTCGGCGCAGCTGAGCTCGCGCCGACCGAGTCGGCCGAGCACCGACCGCAGGCGCGCGGCGTCGGAGTGGCGGGTGCCGTTGTGCGCCGGCGAGTCGTCGGTGTGGTGGTGGCGGCAGTCGAGGTCGATGCAGGGCGGCGCGGGGTCGAGCGCCGCGGCCATGTCCTCCCGACGGGCGTGCACGGTGGTGCCCGACGTGACGGCCCGCGCGACCGCGGTCGGCGTCGACGACGGGTCCGGGAGCAGACCGGTCCACGCGCCGCGTCCGGCGGTGGCACCGACGACGAACCACCGTGCGCCGTGGCGGATCTCGTCGACCGCGAGCGCGACCCCGAGGTCGATGTCGCCCAGGCGCGCCTCGATGTCGGCGACCAACGCCTCCCAGCGCGGGTCGTCGGCGGGCAGCCGGTCGTCGACGACGATCACGGCGACACACGAGGCGCGCTCACGGGCGGCGACCGTGACCAGGTGGTCGACGACGTCGCACATGACGGCGGCGGGTGCGTCGTCGTGGTCGAGCACCATGTCGTGGCGCATCGTGATCCCCAGGCGGGACCCGGGGCCGCTGAAGCAGACCAGGACCAGACTTCGCGCCGGGACGAACCCGAGCATCGGGGGTATCGCTGCGATGAGGTCACCGGGGTCGTGGAGGGTCAGGGTGTGGTGGTCGATGTCCATGGCCCGAACACTCCGGCACCCGCCCGACCACGTCGGCCGTCGTCGGGCCCGCGACCCCGGCCTGTGCACAGTTCCGGCGGCCCCCATAGGAACGCGGCGCCGCGGACCCGCGCGACGCCGTCGGTGTCGGCCGACCCCGGTCAGCGGCCCCGCGAACGCTGGACGGCGGTCGTGAACACCTGGTCGAGGGCGGCACCGTCCACGCGGGCACCGGAGAACGAGACGAACGCGGCGTAGACGCGGATGCCGTCGTTCTGGGCGGCGAGGACCGTGGTCGTCTGCGACACCGTGACCGGCGCCCGACCGGAGGTGGAGGTACGTCGGAACGCGAGCGACTGTTGGGTGTCGATCGGCGAGGGCGGCAGGATCTCCGCGCGCACGGTCGACCGGATCGCCCCCATGTCGACGGTGTACGAGCCGCACCGTGCGACCGCGTCGGCGATGTCGGCCAGCGCGGTCTGCGCGCGCGTCAGCACCACCGTGAGGTTCCCGCCCGACGACGACTGGCCGGTGACGACGATCGTCGACCCGAGATCGGCCACCAACGGCGGCGGCAGGCACGACGACGGCGTCACCGACCCGCCGTTCGGACGACCCGACAGGTCGGCGAGCGCATCGGCGGCCTGCGGCGCGGGCAGGCGCGTCGCCGGGTAGCCCGCGGGGAACTCGTTCGGACTGATCGCGAGGCGGTCGAGGTCGGCCGTCGCCTGCGAACTCGGCGCGGCGACGGGGTCACCGTCGATGCTCTGCGCGCACCCCGCCGACGCGGCGGTCACCAGCACGGCGGCGAGCAGCAGTCGGGCACGGCGGGGCACGGTCACACGCGTCACCCTGCCACCACCGGTGCCCGTCGGCCGGGACCGACACCCGCACCACGGCCGTCTCGGGGTCAGCTGCCGCGCGCGATCCACTCCTCGAGATGCGGGGCCTCCTGGCCCACCGAGGTGGAGTCACCGTGTCCGGTGCGGACCTCGGTGGCGGGGTCCAGGGTGAAGATCCTGTCCCGGATCGACTCGATGATCGTCGGGAAGCTCGAGAACGACCGCCCGGTCGCGCCGGGCCCGCCCGAGAAGAGCGTGTCGCCGCTGAACAGTATCCCGGCCTCCGGCAGGTACAGGCAGCAGGACCCCGGCGAGTGCCCCGGCGTGTTGATCACGACGAGGTCGGTGCCGGCGACCGTGATCCGCTGCCCGTCCTCGAGGTCCCGGTGACCGGCCTCGGGATGGGTGTCGCGCCACAGCATGTCGTCGCCGGGGTGCAGGAACACGGGGGCGTCGAGACGCTCGGAGAGCTCCGGTGCGACCGTGACGTGGTCGTTGTGACCGTGGGTCGCGACGATCGCCCGGACGCGGCGGCCGGCGACCTTCTCCACGATCGGGTCGGCGGAGTGCGCCGCGTCGATGACCACGACCTCGTCGTCGTCCCCGACGATCCAGATGTTGTTGTCGACGTCCCAGCTGCCGCCGTCGAGTTCGAAGGTGCCGGAGGTGACGACGTGGTCGACGCGGACGGTCACAGGATCACCACCGACCGGAGCACCTCGCCGGCCTCCATCTTGTGGAACGCCGCCTCGACGTCGTCGAGCGAGATGCGTTCGGAGACGAACTTGTCCAGCGGCAGACGGCCCTGCTGGTGCAGGTCGACGAGCATCGGGAAGTCGCGTTCGGGCAGGCAGTCGCCGTACCACGACGACTTCAGCGACCCGCCGCGCGAGAAGAAGTCGACGAGCGGCAGCTCCAGGCGCATCTGCGGCGTCGGGACGCCGACCAGGACGACCGTCCCGGCGAGATCGCGGGCGTAGAAGGCGGTCTCGTAGGTCTCGGGCCGTCCGACGGCGTCGATGACGACGTCGGCGCCGTTGCCGTCGGTGAGGTCCTGGATCGCGGTGACGACGTCGTCGACGGCAGACCCGTCGATGGTGTGCGTGGCGCCGAGATCGGTGGCCCAGTCCAGCTTCCGCGGGTCGCGGTCGACGGCGATGATCGTCGATGCCCCCGCCAGACGCGCGCCGGCGATCGCGGCGTCACCGACGCCGCCGCAGCCGATCACCGCGACGCTGTCGCCGCGGCCGACGTTCCCGGTGTTCATCGCCGCACCCAGGCCCGCCATCACGCCGCAGCCGAGGAGACCGGCGACGGCGGGGTCGGCGTCGGGGGCGACCTTGGTGCACTGGCCCTCGTGGACGAGGGTCTTCTCGGCGAACGCGCCGATGCCGAGTGCCGGGGTCAGCTCGGTGCCGTCCTCCAGGGTCATGGGGACGCTCGCGTTGTGGGTGTCGAAGCAGTACCAGGGGCGTCCGCGCTTGCACGCGCGGCACTGACCGCACACGGCGCGCCAGTTGAGGACGACGAAGTCGCCGACCTCGACGTGGGTGACCTCGTCGCCGATCTGCTCGACGACGCCCGCGGCCTCGTGGCCGAGCAGGAAGGGGTACTCGTCGTTGATGCCGCCGTCGCGGTAGGCCAGGTCGGTGTGGCACACACCGCACGCCTGCACCCGCACGACGACGTCGCGGGGTCCGGGGTCCGGGATCACCACCGTCACCACCTGCGTCGGCTCTTTCGTCGACAGGGACACGACACCTCGTACCTGCTGCGGCATGCTCTCCGGCGTCCTCTCGGTTCGGGTCGGGGTGCGCGTATGCGCACACCACGATCCTTTCACGTGTGACGGGGCTCATGGCGCGCAGGTGGACAGGTGTCCACCTGCACGGGTGTGACGATGGTCGCCTGTCGCCGTGTCGCCGACCCCTGGCCGTCCGGAACACGCGGGGCGGGTGGGATCGTTGTACAGCGACGACACCGCGGCAGTGCCGCGGACCGACGACGAACGAGGAGTGGTGATGGACGAGGAATCCACGCTCTACGAGTTGGAGTTCCCCGTGCCCCACGTCAGCGGCGACGAGGGCGACGGACCGGTGCTGGTGCACGCGCTCGAGGGTTTCGCCGACGCCGGGCACGCGGTCGCCCTGGCGGCCGAGCACCTGCGCGACAGCCTCGACTCGGAACTGGTGGCGACGTTCTCGGCCGACGAGCTGATCGACTTCCGGTCCCGCCGTCCGACCATGGTGTTCTCCGGTCAGGAGTTCACCGATGTCGAGATGCCCGCTCTGACGATCCACGCCGTCCGTGACAACTCCGGTCGCCCGTTCCTCCTGCTCGCCGGTGCCGAGCCCGACCTGCGGTGGGACCGCTTCGTCGAGGCGGTCCGCCGTCTGTCCGACCACTTCCAGGTGTCGTCGGTCGTCGGCCTGAACGCGATCCCGATGGCGATCCCCCACACGCGACCGCCGACGGTCACTGCGCACGGGTCCGCGCCGGAGATGCTCGGCGACCTGCCGCGTTGGGGCAGCCCACTGAAGATCCCGGGCAGCGCCTCCATGCTGATCGAGCTCCGGATGGCCCAGCACGGCTACCGGACCGCCGGTCTGTCCGTGCACGTCCCGCACTACCTGTCGCAGGCGAAGTACCCCGCGGCGTCGGCGACCCTCATCGAGACGTTGTCGACGGTCACGGGTCTGGACCTGCCGGTCGGCGCCCTCGAGAACGCCGCGTCGACGGTCCGCACACAGATCGACGCCGAGGTGTCGGGCAACGCCGAGGTCGAGGCGGTCGTGTCGGCGCTGGAGACTCAGTACGACGCCGTCACCGGTCGAGCCGAGGAGGCGCCGTCGTTGCTCGCCTCCGACGAGTCGCTGCCGAGCGGCGACGAGCTCGGCGCCGAGGTCGAGATGTTCCTCGCGCAGGCCGCGGCCGGCGAGACCGACACCGACGCACCGGACGAGGGGCCCGAGGGAGACACCTCACCCGGTGACGACCGGCCCTAGGTGACCGCTCCCGCCGAGTCCGTACCGGCGCCGCTGTCGCGCCTGCCCGACGGCCCCGACGAGGCATTCGACTCCGTCACGGAGTGGGTGTCCTCGCGGGGCCTGTCGCTGTACCCGGCGCAGGAGGAGGCACTCCTCGAACTCGTCGGCGGGTCGCACGTGATCCTGTCGACGCCGACCGGGTCGGGGAAGTCGCTCGTGGCGACGGGTGCGGCGCAGTTCGCCCGCGCACGGGGCGAGCGGACCTTCTACACCGCGCCGATCAAGGCGCTGGTCAGCGAGAAGTTCTTCGACCTGTGCGCCGTCTTCGGCGCCGAGAACGTCGGCATGATGACCGGGGACGCCACGGTCAACGCCGGCGCTCCCGTGGTGTGCGCGACCGCCGAGATCGTCGCCAACCTCGCGCTGCGGCACGGCGCGGACGCCGACATCGGGCTGGTCGTGATGGACGAGTTCCACTACTACGGCGACCCCGACCGCGGGTGGGCGTGGCAGGTCCCCCTCATCGAGCTGCCGCGCACGCAGTTCCTCCTGATGTCGGCGACCCTCGGCGAGATCGATTTCTTCGTCGACGACCTCACCCGCCGGACCGGCCGCCCGACCGCGTCGGTGACCGGCACACAACGACCGGTCCCACTGGAGTTCTCCTACGTCACGACGCCCGTGCACGACACGATCGAGTTGCTCGTCGAGAAGGGTCGGGCGCCGATCTACGTCGTGCACTTCACCCAGGCGTCGGCCGTCGAGCGGGCGCAGGCGCTGCTGTCGGTGCCCCTGCTCGACCGCGCGGGCAAGGACGCCGTCGCCGACGCCATCGGCGACTTCCGCTTCGCCTCGGGATTCGGCGCGACGTTGTCGAAGCTGCTGCGCGCCGGGATCGGCGTGCACCACGCCGGGATGCTCCCCCGCTACCGCCGTCTCGTCGAACGCCTTGCGCAGCAGGGTCTGCTGCGGGTCGTGGCCGGTACGGACACGCTCGGTGTCGGCATCAACGTCCCCATCCGCACCGTGCTGTTCACCGGTCTCACCAAGTACGACGGGACCCGAACCCGCCATCTGCAGGCGCGCGAGTTCCACCAGATCGCGGGCCGCGCAGGGCGTGCCGGGTTCGACGACCGCGGCTACGTCGTCGTCGAGGCCCCCGATCACGAGATCGAGAACGCGCGACTGCTCGCCAAGGCCGGGGACGACCCGAAGAAGCTCAAGAAGATCCAGCGCAAGAAACCCCCGGACGGGTTCGTCTCCTGGGGTCACCCCACCTTCGACCGCCTCATCGGCGCCGAACCGGAGCCGCTGCGATCCCACTTCCGGGTGAGCACCGCCATGCTGGTCGACGTCATCGCCCGGCCGGGTCCCTGCTTTCCCGCCATGCGTCACCTGCTGGAGGACAACCACGAACCCCGCGCGCGGCAGCGCCGACACATCCTGCGGGCCATCGACATCTACCGGGGACTGCGGACCGCGGGGCTCGTCGAGACCACCGAGCCCGACGCGACGGGCGCCACGGTCCGGCTGACCGCGGAGCTCCCGTCCGATTTCGCGCTGTCGAACCCGTTGTCGGCGTTCGCCATCGCCGCACTCGAGCTGCTGGACGTCGACGACCCCGACTACGCGCGCGACGCCGTGTCGGTGATCGAGTCGATCGTCGACGACCCGCGGCCGGTGTTGCGGGCTCAACAGAACGCGGCCCGGGCCGCCGCCGTCGCACAGATGAAGGCCGACGGGCTCGACTACGAGGAGCGGGTCGCGCGCGTCGAGGAGATCACCTACCCGCGACCCCTGGACGAGCTCCTCGACGGCGCCTACGAGATCTACCTCCGCGGTCACCCGTGGGTCGCGGACACCCGACCGTCCCCGAAGTCCGTGGTCCGCGAGATGCTGGAGCACGCCGACGGTTTCGGCGACGTCGTGGCACGCCTGTCGCTGGCCCGCAGCGAGGGGGTCCTGCTCCGGTATCTCACCGACGTCTACCGGATCGCCCGCCACGGCGTCCCGCCCGACCGCCACACCGACGAGTTCGACGACGTCGTCGCCTGGCTCGGGCATCTCGTCCGGTCCACCGACTCCAGCCTGATCGACGAGTGGGAACAGCTCACCTCTCCCGACCCGACCCGTCCGGTGACGCCCAGCGCCCCGCCCGGCCCGGACCGCCGCGCATGGCGGGTGCACGTCCGGAACCACATGTTCGCGATCGTCTCCGCATTCGCCGCCGAGGACGAGGACGCGCTGCGGCGCATGCACCCCGAGGTCGACTGGCCGACCGCTCTCGACGACTACTTCGACGAGTACGACGACATCGGGATGGGACCGGACGCGCGGAGCCCCCGTCTCTTCACCCTCGACGAGAAGGGTGACCGGTGGTCGGTGCGACAGACCCTCGACGACCCGTCGGGGCACCACGGCTGGGCGATCACGGCGTCGGTCGACCTGCCCGGCCCCGACGACCCTGACGACATGCCGCAGGTGGTCGACGTCGCGGTCGTCTCCGGCTGAGCCGTCAGAGTCCGCTCAGCGCGGCGTGGAAGCGCGACGCCATCTCGCCGACCTCGTCGGTGGTCATGACCAACGCCGGCGACACCTGCAGGGCCCCTGCGCCGGCCACGCGCGTCGAGACCCCGTGACGGCGCAGGGCGGCCACGGCATGGGGTCCGACGGACGGGTCGGCGAGCTGCACCCCGGCGACGGCCCCCACTCCGCTGCGCACCTCGGACACCGCGTCGAGGTCGGCGAGGGGCGTCAGAGCGGTGTGCAGGTCGTCCTGGAGCCGAAGGGCCTCGTCGAGCAGGCCCTCCGACTCGACGATGTCGAGGTTGGCCATCGCCGCCGCGGCGGCCCCGGCGTGCCCGCCGTAGGTGTAGCCGTGCCGCCACCACACCCCACCGGAGAAGAACGGCTCCGCGACGTGCGGGGCGACGAACAGCGCGCCCATCGGCACGTATCCCGACGTGAGCCCCTTGGCGGTGGTCATCATGTCGGGCTGCAGGTCGAACCGTGACGACGCGAACCAGGCACCGCCGATCCGGCCGAACCCCGTGACGACCTCGTCGGCGACGAACAGCACGTCGTGCTCACGGCAGATGTCGCGGACCTCGCTCAGGTAGCCGTCCGGCGGCGGGTAGATGCCGCCCGCACCGATCACCGGTTCGCAGAAGAACGCCGCGATCGAGTCCGCACCCACGCGCTCGATCAACCCCAGCAGGCTCTTGGCGTCGTCGAAGTCGACCGTCGCGGCGTCGGTCATGAGCGTCCCGTAGCCCTCGCGGTTCGGCGGGAGACCCGACAACGCCGTACCGGCGACGTGCATCCCGTGGTACGCCTTCGTCCGACCGACGATCATCGTCTTGCCCGGTCGACCCATCTCGTGCCAGTACCGTCGGGCCAGTTTGGCGGCCGAGTCCACCGAGTCGCTGCCACCCGAGGTGAAGAAGACCTTGCTGCCCGGGATCGGGGCGAGGCCGCCGAGACGGTCGGCGAGCTCGACGGTGACCGCGGGCATCACGTCGCCGAACCCGGACACGTGCGCGACGGTCCGCAGCTGCTGCGCGACCGCGTCGGCGATGGACGCGCGCCCGTGCCCGACGTTGGTGAACCACAGCCCCGCGGTCGCGTCGATGTACTCGGTGCCGTGCGTGTCGGTGATGCGCGTGCCCGACCCGCTCGCGATCGCGAACGGGCCGCTCGCGCTGACCGCTCCCATGTCGGCGAACCCGTGCCACAGAGTCGACGTCATGACGCCCATCATGCCCGCCGCGGCGAGCGACGGAGCGACCGACCACTATCCTGGTCAGGCCATGTCCGACGAGTCCCCGCGCCCGGCGCGCCGTCCGCGCCGACGCCGGGGAGGGTCCCGCCGCCCGTCGGACCAGGCATCGGCGCACCCGCCCGTCGCGACGGTCCCGATCCCCGACGACGACGTCACGATCGCCGACGCCCACCGCCTGCACCAGCGCGCCCGACGCGTCCGGTCGCAGGAGGACGCCGCGGCGTTCGAGAGCGCGGTGGCCCGCGCGACGCAGCGCCTGTCGCGCCGCCGCGAGCTCGTCCCGACGCTCGACTACCCGGCGGACCTCCCGGTCTCTGCCGCGCGCGACGAGATCCGCGAGGCCATCGCAGCGCACCAGGTCGTGGTGATCGCCGGGGAGACCGGATCGGGCAAGACGACGCAGCTGCCGAAGATCTGCCTCGAACTGGGTCGCGGCGTCCGCGGCGCCATCGGGCACACCCAGCCACGGCGGATCGCCGCCAGGTCGGTGGCGACCCGCATCGCCGAGGAGACACACACCGATCTCGGTGCCGCCGTGGGGTTCTCGGTCCGGTTCGACGACCGGTCGGGCGCCGACACGCTGGTCAAGGTGATGACCGACGGCATCCTGCTCGCCGAGATCGCGCGCGACCGACTGCTGCGCGCCTACGACACGATCATCGTCGACGAGGCCCACGAGCGGAGCCTCAACATCGACTTCATCCTCGGCTTCCTCAAGCAGCTGCTGCCCCGCCGGCCCGATCTGAAGGTGATCATCACCTCGGCCACCATCGACCCCGGCCGCTTCGCCGACCACTTCGCCACCGACGACGCACCGGTGCCGGTGATCTCCGTGTCGGGGCGGACCTACCCCGTCGAGGTGCGCTACCGCCCACTGGTCCGGGACTCCGACGAGCAGGGCGACCACGAGGACCTCGACGCGATCGGGGGCATCGCGGCGGCGGTCACGGAACTGCGTCGCGAGGGTCCGGGCGACATCCTCGTGTTCCTCGCCACCGAGCGCGAGATCCGCGACACCGCCGACAGCCTGCGTCGATCGCATCCCGACGAGGAGATCCTGCCGCTGTTCTCGCGACTGTCCACCGCCGACCAGAACCGGGTGTTCTCGCGCAGCTCGGGTCGGCGGATCGTGTTGTCCACCAACGTCGCCGAGACCTCACTCACCGTTCCCGGCATCCGCTACGTGATCGACGCCGGGACCGCCCGCATCTCCCGGTACTCCACCCGTACCAAGGTGCAGCGACTGCCGGTCGAGCCGATCTCGCAGG
This sequence comes from Williamsia serinedens, assembly GCF_024171725.1. Taxonomy (GTDB): domain Bacteria; phylum Actinomycetota; class Actinomycetes; order Mycobacteriales; family Mycobacteriaceae; genus Williamsia_A; species Williamsia_A serinedens. The sequence goes on along the minus strand of NZ_JAMTCG010000001.1, from coordinate 275,143 downwards.
CGTCGGCGCGCCAACGCTCGGGTCGCTGCGGACGTGTCGCCGACGGCATCGCCATCCGCCTGTACTCCGAGGACGACTTCGAGGCACGTCCCGCGTTCACCGACCCGGAGATCCTGCGCACCAACCTCGCGTCGGTCATCCTCACCATGGCCGCGCTCGACCTGGGTGACGTCGCCCGGTTCCCCTTCGTCGACCCGCCCGACCCGCGCGCGATCCGCGACGGCGTCGGCCTGTTGGAGGAACTGGGCGCGCTGCGAGGCCGCGGGGACGACCGAGAGCTCACGCCCGTCGGGCGCGACATCGCGAGCCTGCCCATCGAACCCCGGTGGGCGCGGATGGTGGTCGCCGCGCACAAGCAGGGCGTCCTGTACGAGGTGCTGGTCGTCGTCGCGGCGCTGTCGCTGCCCGACGTCCGCGAACGACCCACCGAGCACCGCCAGGCCGCCGACGAGATGCACGCCCGTTTCGCGGTACCCGGCTCGGACTTCCTGTCGATCCTGGCCCTGTGGCGCCACCTCGAGGAACAGCGACGAGCGCTGTCGGGCAACCAGTTCCGTCGGCAGTGTGCGCGCGAGTTCCTGCACTGGCTGCGGATCCGTGAGTGGCGTGACCTCGTCGGCCAGCTCGAGCGGATCGTCGTCGACAAGGGCTGGACGGTCACCCGACCGACCGACGACTCCCCCGACCCGGACGCCGCCGCGATACACCAGTCGGTGCTCGCGGGCCTGCTGGGCCAGATCGGCGTGCGGGAGGGCGACACCCGGGAGTTCCTCGGTGCGCGCGGGACGAAGTTCGTCGTCTTCCCGGGCTCCGGCCTGGCGAGGAAGCCGCCGCGGTTCGTCATGGCCGCCGAGATCGTCGAGACCTCACGGCTGTTCGCCCGCACGGTCGCCGGCATCGAGCCGGAGTGGGCCGAGCGCCTCGCGGGCGATCTCGCCAAGCGGCAGTACAGCGAGCCGCACTGGTCGAGCAAGCGCGGTTCGGCGATGGCGTACGAGCGCGTCACGCTCTACGGCGTCCCCCTGGTGGCACGCCGCGCCGTCCCCTACGGCCGGATCGACCCCGAGGCTTCCCGCGACCTGTTCCTGCGCCGCGCACTCGTCGAGGGCGAATGGCGGACACAGCACGCGTTCTTCGCGCACAACCGCGCGCTGCTGGAGGAGGCGCGGGAGCTCGAGGACCGCGCACGCCGGGGCGACCTCGTGATCTCCGACGACCAGCTGTACGACTTCTACGACGCCCGCATCCCCGCCGACGTGGTGTCCGGTGCGCACTTCGACACGTGGTGGAAGAAGGCGCGGCGTACCAGACCCGACCTGTTGGACCTCACACCCGAGGACGTCGCGGACACGAGCACGGTGTCGGCCGGGCAGTTCCCCGACGTGTGGCAGCAGGGCGAGGCGCGACTGCGCCTGGTCTACCGGTTCTCGCCCGGCAGCACCCACGACGGGATCACGGTGCTCATCCCGCTCGCCCTCCTGCCCCGCATCCGACCCGCCGGGTTCGACTGGCTGGTACCGGGATTGCGCGACGATCTCGCGGTGGCACTGATCCGCACCCTTCCCAAGTCGATCCGGCGTCGCCTCGGACCCGCAGCCGACGTCGGACCGCAGGCGATGGCGGCGCTGACACCCCGGAGCGAACCGGTGGTGACCGGACTCGCCCGGGAGGTCACCCGTCTGACGGGAGTGTCCGTCGGCGCCGACGACTTCGACCCGTCCGCGCTGCCGGCGCACCTCGTGCTGCGGTTCGCCGCGGTCGACGACGCGGGTGACGTCGTGGCCGAGGCGGACTCCCTCGCCGCGCTCACCGCCGCCGTCCACGGATCCACCCGGACCGCGTCCCGGGCCGCGCCGCGTGCCGAGGCCCGACCTGCCGCCCCCGTGGTCACGAGCTGGACGGCGTCGACGATCGGGACCCTGCAGTCGCAGGTGACCGAGACCGTCGCAGGACAGACGGTCACGAGCCACCCCGCACTCCGGGTGGTCGACGGCGGGGTGAGCGTGGTGCTCGAGACCACCGCCGCGGCTGCCCGTGCGTCCACGCATCGGGCCGTGCTCCGGCTGCTGGAGCTGTCCGTCCCACCCCTGAAGGCGTCGGCCGCTTCCGCGTTGCCGATGGAGCAGCGACTCGCGTTGTCGCAGAGTCCCTATGCCTCGGTCGAGGCGCTGCTCGCCGACTGCACCCGCGCAGCGATCGTGGAGGCCGCCGGCGACACCGGTGACGTCCGCGACCCGGAGACGTTCGCCGCACTACGCGCACGCGTCGCGGCGGTCGCGGGGCAGCAGGGCCGCGCCATCCTCGGGACGGTCGCCGACGCGCTCACGCGCCTGCCCGCCGTCCACGCCGAACTCGCGCGACTCGGTGAGAGCCGGGCGACCGCCGATGTCCGAGACCAGTTGTCGCAGCTCGTCTACGCCGGGTTCGTCGGGGACACGCCGGCGGCACAACGGCCCCGGCTCGTCGCCTACCTCGACGCGGTCGTGGTGCGATTGCAGCGGCTGCCCGCCGCCGCGTCGACGGACGCGCGCGGCATCGACGCGGTGGACCGGGTCGTCGAGCACTGGGCGCAGGTGGTCGCGCGGTGCGCCCCGGCACGACGCGCCGCGGTGAACGATCGTGCCCACTGGCTGATCGAGGAGTTGAGGGTCGGGCTGTTCGCCGAACGTGTGGGCACGCCGTTCCCGGTGTCGGAGAAGCGGGTGCTACGCGCGATCGACGCCCTGGCCGCCTGACCCGGCGCCGACGTGCCCGGCGGCACGGAGGTCGTCGATCTCGCGCTGGAAGTCCTCGACGGACTCGAACGACCGGTACACCGACGCGAAGCGCAGATAGGCGACCTCGTCGAGCTCGCGCAGCGGCGTCAGGATGGCCAGACCGACCTCGTTGCTGGGGATCTCGGCCGAACCCGACGCGCGCACCGTGTCCTCCACCTGCTGGGCGAGCAGGGCGAGACGGTCCTCGTCGACGGCGCGGCCCTGACAGGCGCGACGCACACCGCGCATGACCTTCTCGCGGGAGAAGGGCTCGGTGACGCCGTTGCGCTTGACCACCGCGAGCACGGCACTCTCGACCGTGGTGAAGCGGCGTCCGCACTCGGTGCACGACCGGCGTCGACGGATCGCCTGTCCCTCGTCGGCGACACGGGAGTCCACGACGCGCGTGTCCTCGTGTCGACAGAACGGGCAGCGCATCGCGACGTCCTCGGTGCTCGGAGGGCCGGCGTCGGGCGGGTGCGCCCGGGACGGGCCGGGTGGATCGAGATGATCCGTACCCGTCGACGATACCGGGACCGGTGGTGCGGCCGGGACGGTCGGGGGCGGTGCGAACACGACCGGTACCCACGTCGCCGTGGACACGAGCAGCGGGTACGACATCACTGCCGGGAGACGGGACGGTTCAGCGCGCGTACTGCGGTGCGAGCAACGGCTGCCCCGGGACGAGCGCGGAGCCCTCGAGGTGGTTCATCTCGCGGATGTCGGCCACGACCTGTGCGACGGGGGCGTCGGGGACGGTCCGGGCGGCCAGTGCGCTCAGCGACTCACCGCCGCGCACGTGCACGACGCTGCTGCCGACCACCGCCGGGGCGTGGTCGTCGGCGACCATCGACCCGCCGACGACGACCGCCCAGACGGCCACGGCGAGCGCGAGGCCGGCGAGGATCGCGGCCCCCCACCCCACGCGGGCGGGGCGGATCAGTCCCGACCGCTCCGATCCCGTGCGGCAGACGGACCCGACGGGCCGCGGCGCGGGCGCGACCGGGCGACGCGGCTCGGTGGCGGCGGGGCGCGTCCGCGGCCGGGCGGGCGTCGGTGCCGCGACCCGCGCGCTGCGGCGGGGCGACGGGTCGAGCGGGTGGCGACGAGCCGTGCGGGGCTCGACGTGGGCCGCGCGAGGACGGGTGACGCCGGGGGCCATGAGGGACTGGCTCATCGCGATCTCCTTCTCGATCAGGCGTTCGAAAGAACGTGTGTTCGAGTTCTACCACGGGCCTCCGACACGGTCGACACACCGTCGAACAAATGTTTGAAAGTCGTGACCCGGTGCACTACGGTCGGGGCACGAGCAGGACAGATGCACGCCTCAGGACGCGGGCACCCGCCCCGCGCGCACCGCATCGCGAAGGAGAGGACGCCGTGTCCGACACGACCATCACCCCCGGCGGCACCGGGACGACCGCCCCCGCCGAGAGCGAGCTCACCGAGCGCCAGCTCGAGGTGTTGCGCGTCATCCGCACGTCGGTCCGCGAGCGCGGGTACCCGCCGAGCATCCGGGAGATCGGCGACGCGGTCGGCCTCACCTCCACGTCGTCGGTCGCCCACCAGCTGCGCACGCTGGAGCGCAAGGGCTTCCTCAAGCGCGACCACAACCGCCCGCGTGCGGTGAACGTGCAGGAGAACGACCCGGGCGACGGCGGCGACAGCGGCGCGACCCCGTTGCCGACCCCGACGTTCGTCCCGGTCCTCGGCCGGATCGCCGCGGGTGGGCCGATCCTGGCCGAGGAGGCCGTCGAGGACGTCTTCCCGCTCCCCCGCGAACTCGTCGGCGACGGCGCGCTGTTCCTGCTCCGCGTCGTGGGTGAGTCCATGATCGACGCCGCCATCTGTGACGGCGACTGGGTGGTGGTCCGTCAGCAGAACGTGGCCGACAACGGCGACATCGTCGCGGCCATGATCGACGGCGAGGCGACGGTCAAGACCTTCAAGCGCGCCGACGGCCACGTCTGGCTGATGCCGCACAACCCCGCGTTCGACCCGATCCCCGGCGACGAGGCCGTGATCCTGGGCAAGGTCGTCACCGTGATGCGCCGCATCTGATCCCGCTCTCCTCGATGACACGAGGCGCCCTCCTGCGAGGAGGGCGCCTCGTGTCGTCGGTGGGGCTGTGTGGGTGGGCCGTGCGGCTCAGCTCTGCAGCGCCGCGGTGGCGGCCGCACGCGCGTCGGCGGGGTCGGCCGTCGCGAGGACCGCGTCGGCGGCCGCGCGACAGGCCGCGAGGGTGACCCGTCCCAGCGCCGCACCCACCGCGGCGGCGGCCGCGGGCGCGCTCGACAACGACGTGACACCCATGCCGACCAGCACGCACGCGAGCAGCGGGTCGGCCGCGGCCTCACCGCACACCCCGACCGGCTTGCCGGCGGCGGCGCCCGCTGCGGCGACGCGCTCGATGAGCGTGAGGACCGCCGGCTGCCACGGGTCGGTGAGCGTGGCCAGGTCGGCCGACATCCGGTCGGCGGCCATCGTGTACTGCGTGAGGTCGTTGGTGCCGATCGACACGAAGTCGACCTCGGCGAGGATCGCGGGGGCGAGCAGAGCCGCCGAGGGCACCTCGATCATCACGCCGGCGACCAGCCCCCGGTCGCGGACCTGCGCGGCGAAGGCGCGGGCCTCGGCCGCGGTGGCGACCATCGGGGCCATGACCCACGGGGTCGCGCCTGCCTGGACCGCCGCGGTGGCGATCGCGTCGAGCTGGTGCTCGAGCAGCGCGGGGTGGGCGGTGGCGACGCGCAGGCCGCGGACACCGAGCGCCGGGTTGGCCTCGACACCCGCGTCGACGAACGCCAGCGGCTTGTCGGATCCCGCGTCCAGGGTGCGGATGACGATCTTGGCGGGGTCCGGGGTGTCCGCGAACGCCTCGATCACCTCGCGGTACAGCGTGGTCTGCTCGTCGACGGTCGGTTCGGAGGCCCGGTCGAGGAACGCGAGCTCGGTGCGGAACAGGCCGACGCCCGTCACCGGGTGGTCGGTCGCGGCCCGCGCGGACGCTCCGTCCTGGACGTTGGCCAGGATCGCGACGTCGTGTCCGTCCGCGGTGCGTCCGGGTCCGGACCAGCGCGCGATCTCGGCGGCGACCGCGCGGGCGTCTTGCACCGCCGCGGCGGCGGTCTCCTCGTCGGGGCCGACGGTGACCGCGCCCGTGGCACCGTCGACCAGCACCGGCGCGCCCGCGGGCACGTCGTCGAGCCCGGTGACGGCGACGACACACGGGATGCCGAGCTGGCGGGCGATGATCGCGGTGTGGCTGGTGGGCCCGCCCAGGCGGGTGACCAGCGCGGTCACGACGGCGGGGTCGAGGCCGGAGGTGTCGGCGGGGGCCAGGTCGTCGGCACACAGGACGACGGGGTGGTCGGGCCGTGCGATCCCCGGCTCGGGCTCCCCCGCGAGCTCCGCGAGGACACGGTCTCGGACGTCCTGGAGGTCGGTGACCCGCTCCGCCATGAGGCCGCCGAGCTTGGTGAACAGGGTCACGAACTGCTCGGTGGCCGCGACGGCGGCGTTGGGCGCCGGCGCCCCGCCGCGGATCTCCTTCTGTGCCGCGCCGATCCACCCGCGGTCCTCGGCCAGGGCGGCCGTGGCCGACAGCACCTCCGATGCGACACCGGTGGCCGCCGACGCCCGCGACCGCAGACGGTCGGCGACGGCCGAGGCCGCCGCGACGAACCGCGCGCACTCGGCCTCGACGTCCGCGGGCGGCGTGCCCGGTCCCGGGAGGGCGGGGCGGGCACCCGGCCACATCACCGGGGCGTAGGCGACGCCGGCGACCACCGGGGTCCCGACGAGGACCGTCCCGGAGTCGGGTGCGGCGGTGGCGTGAGCGGTCATGGGTTCACCTCGGGTCGGCGACGGATGGATGGTGTCCCGGCCCCGGTGGACCGGCTGTTGTGACTCAAATTACAAGAAATGCTTGACTTGTCAACACAGTCAAGCGTAAACAGACATGAACCAACACCGGCACCCACAGAAATCCACACGGATCACCTGATCCACGGACACCGGGGCGCCGACGACGACAGGAGCCACGGTGTACGCCGAGGAGCGACAGCAGGCCATCGCCGAGCAGGTGGCGAACCACGGACGGGCGTCGGTGACCGCGCTCGCCCGCGAGTTCGCGGTCACCAGCGAGACGGTGCGCCGCGACCTGGCCGCGCTGGAACGGGTCGGCGCACTGCGCCGCGTGCACGGCGGCGCCGTCACCGTCGACGCCGTCCGGCCGTCGGAACTCGGTGTGGCCGAGCGCGCCGACGCCCGCCCGGACGAGAAGATGCGCATCGGGGCCGCCGCGTGCCGGTTCATCCCTTCCGACGGCGGCAGCCTTGTCGTCGACGCCGGCACCACGACCATCCAGGCCGCCGCCCGTCTCCCCCGCGACCGCAGCCTCACCGTCTTCACCAACTCGCTGTCGGTCGCGTCGACGGTGGCCGAGCACCCCGGTGCCGACCTCCACTTCCTCGGCGGACGGATCCGCGGGATCACCCAGGCCGCCGTCGGTCCCGCACCGCTGGCCGCGCTGGGCGACCTGCGGGTCGACGTCGCGATGATCGGCACGAACGGCCTCACCGAACACCACGGTCTGTCGACGCCGGACATCGAGGAGGCGGCGGTGAAGTCGGCCATGGTCGCGGCCGCGCAACGTGTCGTCGTGCTCGCGGACTCGACCAAGATCGGCCGGGAGGACCTGCGCAGCTTCGCCGACATCGCCGCGGTGGACGTGCTCATCACCGACGACGGCATCGATCCCGCCTTCTCCGCCCGCCTGTCCGCGCTCGGCGTCGAGGTCGTGATCGCATGATCGTCACCGTCACCGCCAACCCCAGCCTCGACCGCACCGTCGTCCTGCCGGGCGTCCTCGAGCGCGGCGCCGTCGTCCGAGCCCTGGGCACCCGCAGCGAGCCGGGCGGCAAGGGCATCAACGTCTCCCGCGTGGCCCAGGTCGCCGGGGTCGCGACCACCGCGATCCTGCCCGCCCCGGCCGGCGACCCCCTCCTGCTCGGACTCGACGCGGTGGGTCTGCACCACCGCACCGTCGAGATCGCCGACGAGGTCCGCACCAACATCACGGTCACCGAACCCGACGGGACGACGACCAAGCTGAACCTCCCGGGCGCCACGCTCGGCCCCGCGCAGATCGACGGGCTGTTCTCGCTCGTGCTCGACGTCGCCGAGGACGCGGACTGGGTCGCGCTGTGCGGGTCGCTGCCGCCCGGGGTCCCGGCCGATCTCTACGCGCGCATCGCCGCGGCCCTGTCGGGATCGCGCTGCCGCGTCGCGGTCGACACCTCCGGGGCACCCCTGGCCGCACTGGTCGGCGCCCTCGCCGACGGGTCGGTCGACCTGATCAAGCCCAACACCGAGGAGCTCTGTGAGATCACCGGCGCCGACGTGGCCGACCTCGACTCCGCCGCAGCCGGTGGGGATTTCACCCCCACCCTCGACGCGGCGCGGTCGGTCGTCGGCTCCGGTGGCTGCGCCGTCCTCGCCACCCTCGGCGCGGCGGGCGCGCTCCTCGTCACGGCCGACGGGGCCTGGCAGGCGTCACCGCCGCCGATCACGCCGGTGAGCACGGTCGGCGCCGGCGACGCCACGCTCGCCGGATACCTGTTGGCGGACATGGCCGGTCACGGACCCGCGGAGGCCCTGCGCGCCGCCGTCGCACACGGATCGGCCGCGGCGGCCCTGCCCGGGACCCAGCCCCCCTCCCCCGGTGACCTCGCGCTGCACGCGGTGCGGGTGAGCGAGGTGTCCACACCATTCGTCTGACGACCACGGTCGCCGAGCACCGACGACCGACGCACTCCCGCATCACATCCCACGAGCACCGTCCCACCTGAACAGAAGAGGCACCATGTCCACCACCCATCCCGGCCCGGTCACCCCGGGCTCCGACCCGCAGGCGTCGGCGATCATCGAGACGGCCACCGTCGCCCTCGACGTGAACGCCGGGTCCGACACCGCCGCGGTCATCACACATCTCGCCGGCCTGCTGGTCGAGACGGGGCGCGCGACGCAGGCCGACGGCCTCGTCGAGGCCGCGCTGGCCCGCGAGGCGCAGTCGCCCACCGGGCTGCCCGGCGGGATCGCCATCCCGCACTGCCGCACCGAGGGCGTCACGCGGGCGAGCCTCGCGTTCGCCCGCCTGGCACCCGGGGTCGATTTCGGCGCCGCCGACGGCCCCGCCGACATCGTGTTCCTCATCGCCGCACCGGCATCGGGTGGCTCCGAGCACATGAAGCTGCTGAGCGCGCTCGCCCGGGCTCTCGTCCGTCCCGACTTCGTCGCGTCGCTGCGCTCGGCGCCCGACGCCGCGACGGTCGTCGACCTCGTCGGCGACGTCGTGTCCCCGACCCCCGCCGCCGGCGCCACCGGTGCCGCCGCCGCGCCCGCCGCAGCCACCCCGGCGCCGGCCTCGGCCGAGCCGACCGGCACCACGGCGTCCGGGAAGCGCACGTCGATCGTCGCGATCACCGCGTGCCCCACCGGGATCGCCCACACCTACATGGCCGCCGACTCCCTCACCTACGCCGCCGAGCGTGCCGGGGTGGACTTCGTCGTCGAGACCCAGGGATCGTCGAAGTCGACCCCGGCCGACCCCGCGGTCATCGCGGCCGCCGACGCCGTCATCTTCGCCACAGACGTGGGCGTCAAGGGCCGCGAGCGGTTCGCGGGCAAGCCCGTCGTCGAGTCCGGCACCAAGCGCGCCATCAACGAGCCCGACGCCATGATCGCCGACGCCGTCGCCGCGGCGGGCAACCCGTCGGCTCCCCGGGTCTCGGGCACCGCGGCCGCCGCCGGCGCCGCATCCGCGTCGTCCGGCAGCGAGTTGGGCTGGGGCACCCGTCTGCGCCAGATCCTGCTGACCGGCGTCAGCTACATGATCCCGTTCGTCGCCGCGGGTGGTCTGCTCATCGCCCTCGGATTCCTGTTCGGCGGGTACGAGATCGCACTGAAGCCCGACGGTGCGACCGACCCGATCGGCGCCACCATCGCGCTGAGCAACAGCCTCACCAACCTGCCGTCCGGCGGGATCATGCAGTACCTCGGTGGGGTGTTCTTCGAGATCGGCTCGCTGGCGTTCTTCTTCCTGGTCCCGGCGCTCGCCGGCTACATCGCCTTCGCGATCGCCGACCGGCCCGGTCTCGCACCCGGTTTCACCGCGGGCTACATCGCCGCGACCGTGGGTGCCGGCTTCATCGGCGGCCTCGTCGGTGGTCTCATCGCCGGCTTCGTGGCGCTCTACATCAGCCGGATCCCGCTGCCGCAGTGGGCGCGCGGTCTCATGCCGGTCGTCATCATCCCGCTGCTGGCGACCCTGATCACCGGCGCGTTGATGCTCATGGTCCTGGGTCGTCCGCTGGCGTGGGTCACCCGCGAGCTGACCAGCGCGCTGTCGAACATGTCCGGCAGCTCCGCGATCATCCTGGGCATCGTGCTCGGCCTGATGATGTGCTTCGACCTCGGCGGCCCGGTGAACAAGGCCGCCTACGCGTTCGCCGTCCAGGGACTCGCCACCGGTGGTCCCGCCGAACTGCACATCATGGCCACGGTCATGGCGGCGGGCATGGTCCCGCCGCTGGCGATGGCCCTCGCCACCCTCGTCCGCCCGAAGCTCTTCACCGAGCCCGAGCGTGAGAACGGCAAGGCCGCGTGGCTGCTCGGTGCCTCGTTCATCTCCGAGGGCGCCATCCCGTTCGCCGCGGCCGACCCGCTGCGCGTCATCCCCTCGATGATGGCCGGCGGCGCGGTCACCGGCGCCATCACCATGGCGTTCGACGTGGGCCTGCGCGCCCCGCACGGCGGCATCTTCGTATTTTTCGCGATGAGCAACGTCCTCGGGTTCCTCGTGGCCCTCGCCGCGGGCACCGTGGTCGCCGCCGCGATCGTCGTCGCCCTCAAGGAGATGCGCGTCCGCACCACCAAGGACACCGTCACCGCCACCCCGGCCGCCACCCCCGTGGCAGCCTGACCACACCCGTCACCGAAGAAGGGACCCACCCCATGCCCAGCACCACCGTTCCGGTCGGCTCCGCCGTCGGACTGCACGCCCGGCCCGCGACGATCATCGCCGAGGCCGTCGCGGCCGCCGGCTCCGCCGTCACGCTCGCCGTCGAGGGCGGTGAGCCCGTCGACGCCGGTTCGGCCCTGATGATCATGACCCTCGGCGCGGAGAAGGGGACGCAGGTCGTCGTCACCGCCGACGACCAGCCCACGCTGGACTCGATCGCCGGCCTCGTCGCGAAGGACCTCGACGCCGACTGACCGACCGGTCCGACGAACGCGGCCCCCGATGCTCTCGAGCATCGGGGGCCGCGTCGTGTCCGGCTCCGAGGGTCCGGCGCAGGGGGCGTCAGACGGTCAGCTCCTGCAGTTCGCCGGCCAGCGCCGGTGGCACACGCACGTGCAGGCGTGTCCCGTCGACCACGTGCTCGGTGTCGAGCACGTCACCGTGGGCGTGGATGCGCGACACCAGATCCCCACGCGAGTACGGCACGAGGACGGTCATGTCGACGTCGTGACGACTCGCCACCTCGCGCACCCGCGCGAACAGGTCCTCGAGACCCGCACCGGTGACCGCCGAGACGAACACGGCGTCGGGGAACTCCCCGCGCAGCGCCGCGAGCACGAGGGGGTCGGCGCGGTCGATCTTGTTGATCACCAGGATCTCCGGGGGTGACACCGCGTCCTCTTCGGCGACGACGTCGGCGATGACCCGACGCACCGTCGAGATCTGGTCCATCGGCATCGGGTCCGACGCGTCGACAACGTGCAGGACGACGTCGGCGTCGACGACCTCCTCCAGCGTCGACCGGAACGCCTCGACGAGCTGCGTCGGCAGGTGGCGGACGAAGCCGACGGTGTCGGTGAACGTCACCTCGCGGCCGTCGTCCAGCGTGGCCCGGCGCGTGGTCGGGTCGAGGGTGGCGAACAGCGCGTCCTGGACCAGGACACCGGCTCCGGTCATCGCGTTGATGAGGCTGGACTTCCCGGCGTTGGTGTACCCGGCGATCGTGATGGTCGGCACCACCGACGACCTGCGCCGTGTACGACTCACGGTGCGGGCGGTCTTCATCCCGCGGATCTCGCGCCGCAGCTTAGCCATCCGCTCGCGGATGCGACGACGGTCGGTCTCGATCTTCGTCTCACCGGGACCGCGCAGGCCCACGCCGCCGTTGCTGCCGGCGCGACCGCCGGCCTGTCGGGACATGGACTCACCCCAGCCGCGCAGGCGCGGGAGCATGTACTCCATCTGTGCCAGCGCCACCTGCGCCTTGCCCTCCCGGGACGTGGCGTGCTGGGCGAAGATGTCGAGGATGAGCGCGGTGCGGTCGATGACCTTGACCTTGACCACCTTCTCCAGCGCGGTCAGCTGCGCCGGGGTCAGCTCGCCGTCGCAGATGACGGTGTCGGCGCCGGTCGCGAGGACGACCTCGCGCAGTTCATGGGCCTTGCCGGAACCGATGTAGGTCGCGGGGTCGGGTCGGTCGCGGCGCTGGACGACGCCGTCGAGGACCTCGGACCCGGCCGTCTCGGCGAGGGCGGCGAGCTCGGCCATACGTCCCTGCACGGCCTGCTGGGAGCCCTCGGTCCAGACACCGACGAGCACGACGCGCTCGAGGCGCAGCTGTCGGTACTCGACCTCGGTGATGTCGGTGAGCTCGGTGGACAGACCCGGCACACGCTGCAGCGACGACCGTTCGTCGAGCTGGAGCTCGCCGGTGGTCGGGGTGTGGCGGTAGCCGGTGATTGTGTCCTGTGTGTCGTCGTCGGCGTAGGCGACGCCGGAGGTGTTCTCGGTGAAGAAGGTGGTCTCCTCGGGGGAAGGACGCGACGGGGCGGTGCCCCGTCGGCGGTCGGGTTCGGTGATCGGATCGTGGTCGGGTGCCGCCATCAGTGACTCACACCGACGGTGCGACGTGCACCCGGTTTTCGGCGGGGCTGCCGGTCGCCTCCGGCAGGGAGACGGTCCCGACGGCGACGAGGCGCGACGGCCCACGCAGGGTGGCGCCGTCGTCGGTGATCGTCACGGTCACGGTGCCTCCCGGTATGTGAACGTCGAGGGCGCCCTGCGGCTTCCCGGTCTGGGCCAGCAGGGCCGCGGCCGCCGCGGCGACGGTCCCGGTGCCGCAGCTGCGGGTCTCCCCGACGCCGCGTTCGAGGACACGCATGTGGACGGAGCCGTCGCGGACGGGTGTGAGCACCTCGATGTTCACCCCGTGCGGGAAGACACCGGTGTCCACCACGGCGCCGCCGGTGAAGTCCAGGCGGTCGAGGTCGGCGACGGTGAGGTCGTCGACGACGCAGGCCAGGTGCGGGTTGCCGACGTCGACCGCGACCCCGTCGAGCTGTCGGCCCAGGGTCGTGCTGCTGCGTTCCCCGATCCGGACCGGTCCCATCTCCACGGTGACGTCGGCGTCGGCGGCATCGGCGGACCGGACGTGCACACGACGACCGCCGGCGCGGCTGCCGACGACGAACTCGGTGCGGTCGATGAGACCCGCGACGACGAGATGGTGCGCGAACACCCGCACGCCGTTGCCGCACATCTCGGCGATCGACCCGTCGGCGTTGCGGTAGTCCATGAACCAGTCGGAGCTCGACACGCCGGCCGGGATCTCGTCGAGCACACCCGCGATCACGAGTGCGTCGGTGCGCGCCACCCGCAGGAGACCGTCGCCGCCGATGCCGGCGCGGCGATCGCAGAGCGCGGCGACGAAGTCCTCGGTGAGGTCGAGCCGGGCCTGGTGGTCCGGGAGCAGCACGAAGTCGTTCTCGGTGCCGTGTCCCTTGACGAACGGGAGCGCGGTGTCGACGTCGGCCATCCCCCCAGGGTAGTCACCGAGCGTGCCTCAGCCGGGCTCGAGCACCGCCGCCACGGCGTCGACCAGCCCGGGGGCACCCGCGTCGAGCCAGTGCACCCGCGGGTCACGGCGGAACCAGGACCGCTGGCGGCGGACGTACCGGCGGGTACCGACGAACGTCGCCTCGACCGCGTCGGCCGGTGTCATCGTGCCGTCGAGGACGGCGAGGGCCTGCGCGTAGCCGATCGCGCGGGACGCGGTCCGCCCCTCGCGCAGCCCGTGCCCGACCAGTCCGGCGACCTCCGCGAGCAGCCCACCGGAGAACATCGCCTCGGTGCGGGACCGCAGGCGGTCGTCGAGCTCGGTGGTGTCGCGGTCGAGCCCGACGATCACGGTCGACCACCGCGGGGTCCCGATGCGCGGGGCCGAGGCGGCGAACGGCTCACCGGTGATCTCCACGACCTCGAGCGCACGGACGATCCGTCGACCGTCGGTGGGCAGGATCGACGCGGCCGCGTCGGGATCGACCTCCTGTAGGCGTGCGTGCATCGCGGCGACGCCCCGGTCGGCCAGTTCGTCCTCGAGGCGGGCGCGCACGGCGTCGTCGGTGGCGGGGAACGACCAGTCGTCGAGCAGCGACTGCACGTACATCATCGAACCGCCGACGATGACCGGGAGCCGACCGCGGGCGAGGATGTCCTCGACGTCGGCGCCGGCGGCGCGCTGGTAGCGCGCGACGGTCGCGATCTCGGTGACGTCGAGGACGTCGAGCTGGTGGTGCGGGATCCCGCGCCGCTGGGCGACGGGCACCTTCGCGGTGCCGACGTCCATGCCGCGGTACTGCTGCATCGCGTCGATGTTGACGATCTCCCCGCCCCACCGCTCGGCGATGTCGAGCGCGAGATCGGACTTGCCCGTGCCGGTCGGACCGACGACGGCCACCGGGCGATCAGGCACCGGCCGGCCCGATCCGCCACCAGGCGACGTGCCCACCCACGCCCAGGGGCGCACCGTGCCAGAGGGATTCGGATTCGACGACGGGGGTGCCGGCGTCGCGCACCACCGCGGCGGCGATCTGCAGGACCGCGCGACCGTCGATCCGCGCGCGGGCGCAGTCGTCGACGTCGAGGGCCGTCAGGGCGTCGAGATCGGCGCGGGCGATCGCGGCGTCGACCGTCGCCTGCACCGCGTCGGCGCCCTCGACGAGGCCACCCGGGGCCTTCGGGGTGAGACCGGTCGACCCGTCGGCGACGACGAGCAGCCCCGTCGGCGCGGGGTGGCCCGCGAGGAGATCGGCGACGACCCGGGCCGCAGACGTGACCCCGACGGCGTCGAGCGTCGGCGCGACCACCACCGGGTCGACGGTCACCGTGGGCGCCTCCTCGCTGCGCAGCCAGGCCGCCGCGAGCAGCGTCGTCGGCATCAGGTCGTCGACGTCGGTCGGGAACGCCCCGGGCTGCAGACGCACCCGGACGTCCACCCCGAAGCCGCGGTACGTCCCGTCGACGGGGAGGTCGCCGCACCGGATACCGGTGTCCCCGACCGGGACGGGATCGTGGACGTCGGCGGCACACAGGGCGACCCATCGACCCGGCGCCGCGGTGGCGAGACGGTCGGTCACCCGACGGGCCGCGAGCCGAGGTACGTCGAGATCGGCTGCGGGACCGGTCGTGTCGGGACCGGTGAGGGCGGGTACGAGCGACGGCGACCCCGGCACGATCGCGACGGCAGCGAGCACGCCTGCACACGCTACCGATCGAGCGCGTGGGGACGACGTGCGCGCGTGTCGGTCAGGCGACCGGTGCGCTGCGACGAGTGCGCACGAAAACGGACGGCACCTGTTTGAATGGTCTGCACCGCGCCCCCGGCGTGGGCTCGCCGCGCGGCGCGCGGCACGAGGACGGCAGCCGTGACGCGCGGCGAGGACGAAGGATCACGATGAGCGAGGACGCGGGCCGGGCGGCCCCCGAGGAGACCGGCACCGTCGACGACGCGAGCGCACCCCCGCCGCCGGAGGCGTCCGCCGCACCGGCAGCGGACACCGCCGTCGCCGCACCTCCCGCACAGAGCACCTCCGCACAGAGCACCTCCGCACCCAGCCCGTCCGCGATGCCGCCGGCACCTCCCAAGCCCGGTCCACGCCCCGGTCCCCGACCGGGACCGCGCCCGACGCCGGTCCCCCGACCCGCCGCCGTTCCCGTCGAGACGCCCCGTGCGCGGCCCGCGTCGGACCCGTCGCTGTTCGGCCGCGTCGACGACGATGGCACGGTCTGGCTCATCGAGGACGGCACCCCGCGGGTCATCGGCTCCTGGCAGGCCGGGACACCCGCGGAGGGCCTCGCCCACTACGGCCGCCGCTACGACGACCTGGCCACCGAGATCGAGCTGCTGGAGGAGCGCCTGTCCGCCGGCACCGGCGACCCGCGCAAGACGAAGGCGTCGGCGATCGCGGTGCGCGACACCCTCGCCGACGCCGCGGTGATCGGGGACGTCCCCGCGCTGCGGGCACGCCTGACCGCGGTGATCGACGGGGCCGACGGCGTCGCCGTCGAGCGCACGCGGGCTCGCGACGCCGCGCGGGCGGCCGCCGTCGCCCGCAAGGAGGAACTCTGCGCCGAGGCGGAGACGATCGGCGCCGAGAGCACCCAGTGGAAGCACGCCGGTGACCGGCTGCGCGCGATCCTCGACGAGTGGAAGACGATCAAGGGCGTCGACCGCAAGACCGACGACGTGCTGTGGCGGCGCTACGCCAAGGCGCGCGACGCCTTCAACCGTCGCCGCGGCGCCCACTTCGCCGAACTCGACCGGGAGCGTGCGGGTGCCCGCGCGCGCAAGGAGGAGATCATCGTCGAGGCGGAGTCGTTGTCGTCGTCGACGGACTGGGGCGTCACGGCCGGCCGTTTCCGCGAGCTGCTGGCCGACTGGAAGGCCGCCGGTCGCGCGCCGCGCGACTCCGACGACGCCCTGTGGGAACGCTTCAAGGCCGCCCAGGACGTGTTCTTCGCGGCGCGCAACGCCGCGCAGTCCGAACGGGACGAGGAGTTCGCGGCGAACGCCGACGCCAAGCAGGCACTGCTCGACGAGGCGGAGAAGTCCGTGGACCCGTCGGCCGACCTCGACGCGGCTCGCCGCGCCTTTCGCGACATCCGCGAACGGTGGGACGCGATCGGCAAGGTGCCCCGTGAGCGGATGCAGTCACTGGAACGCGGCATCCGGGCCATCGAGAAGCGGGTCCGCGACGCCGAGGAGACCCACTGGCACCGCACCGATCCCGAGGTCGCAGCCCGCGCCGAGCAGTTCCGGTCCCGCGTCGCCCAGCTCGAGGAGCAGGCGGAGAAGGCCGCCGCGCGCGGGAAGGACAAGGACGCCGCGGACCTGCGTGCCCAGGCACAGCAGTGGCGTGAGTGGGCCGCCGCCGCGGACAACGCCGTCGGCGGCCGCTAGGGCCGGATCAGGCCTTCGACCCCGCGCCGCCGTCGGTGCCCTCGGCATCGCCGGCCGCCGAGCCCCCGCCGGACGCGTTCCGGCCGTCCACCGACCTCTGCAGCGACCGTGCCCGGTCCTCGGCCTCGCGGGCCTCGTCGCGTCGCTGCGCCTCCAGCGCCAGGTGGTACGACGTGCGCGCCCACACGACGCGTGACCAGTGGAAGACGATGACGATCAGCGCGAACCACCCCAGGACCAGTCCCGGGCCGACGCCGTGCGGCGGGGTCACGCCGTTGACGCCGGGGGTGTTCCGCGACCACCAGGCGAGCATCCCGGCGACGCACCCGACGGCGCTGCCGCAGAGGGCCACGAACGCGACCGTCCACCGACGGGTCACCAGCGCCAGCATCGAGAAGCCGATGCCGAACACCACCAGCAGGTAGACGAACACCCGCGAGGTGATGGTCACGCGTTCGTCGCGCGCGGCGCCGGAGAACGTCAGCACGTCGATGCCGTTGGCGGCGCCGGTGTGCGGGAGCACCATCGCGACGATGGCCACGAGCACCGCACCCGCCACGACGACCGCGCGGGCGCCCGGTTCGATCTCGCCGGCGATCTTGCGCTCGGCCTTGCGCAGGTCCCCCTCGAGCTGTTCGAGACCCGCGGGTGCACCCGAGCCGGTGCCGTGCTGACTGTCGCTCATGCCGAACATCCTTCCGAACACGACGCCGCGGGGCTCGCGGTCGCCGTCAGAGCAGGGGCGCCGACACCCGGCATCCCCAGGCCGACGCCGATCGGCGGCGTCGACGGTGTGCGCCCCGCCTCCCACGCGTCCCCCGCACGGGTCCGACGGTGCGCGCGCAGGCCGCCGTCGGCGACGAGGTGGTGGGGTGCGGCCTCGGTGACGACGGTCTCCACGAGATCGCCGGCGCGGATCGCCCCGTCCGGGCCCGCGTCCGGGGCGAGGAAGTGGACGAGCCGGCCGTCGCGGGCACGCCCGGTCCGTCGACCGGTGACGGCGCCCTTGCGCCCGCTCTCGGCCATCACCAGCAGCTCGACCTCCGTGCCCACCAGACGGCGGTTCTCCTGCAGGCAGATGTCGTCCTGCAGCGCCGTGAGCCGCAGGTAGCGCTCGCGGATGACGTCGGCGGGGACCTGATCGGGCAGGTCGGCGGCGGGTGTCCCAGGCCGCTTCGAGTACTGGAACGTGAACGCCGAACTGAACCGAGCGCGCTCGACGAGGTCGAGCGTGGCGGCGAAGTCCTCCTCGGTCTCCCCGGGGAACCCGACGATGATGTCGGTGGTGATCGCCGCGTGCGGCATGGACTCGCGCACCTCGTCGAGGATGCGCAGGAAACGGTCCCGGCGGTAGCTGCGACGCATCGCCCGCAGGATCCGGTCGGAGCCGGACTGCAGCGGCATGTGCAGCTGCGGACACACCGACGGGGTCTCCGCCATCGCCGCGATGACGTCGGAGCGGAACTCGGCGGGGTGCGGTGAGGTGAAGCGCAGCCGCTCGAGACCGTCGACGGACCCGATCGTGCGCAGCAGCTCCGCGAACGCCGACCGGTCGCGCGGCGTGTCGGGGTCGGCGAAGGACATCCCGTACGCGTTGACGTTCTGCCCCAACAGCGTCACCTCGAGCACGCCCTGCTCGACGAGCGCCTCCACCTCGGCGAGCACGTCGCCGGGTCGACGGTCGACCTCCTTGCCGCGCAGGGACGGCACGATGCAGAACGTGCAGGTGTTGTTGCACCCGACCGAGATCGACACCCAGCCGGCGTAGGCCGACTCACGGCGCGCGGGCAACGTCGACGGGAAGGCGCTCAGCGACTCCTCGATCTCGACCTGCGCGGTCTCGTTGTGGCGGGCCCGGTCGAGCAGGGCCGGCAGCGACCCCAGGTTGTGGGTGCCGAACACGACGTCGACCCACGGGGCGCGGTCGACGACCGTCGACCGGTCCTTCTGGGCCAGGCAGCCGCCGACGGCGATCTGCATCCCCGGCCGACCCGCCTTCACCGGCGCCAGGTGCGACAGGTTCCCGTAGAGCTTGTTGTCGGCGTTCTCCCGCACCGCGCACGTGTTGAAGACGACCAGGTCGGCCTCGTCGTCGCTCGTCGCACGCTCGTATCCCGCGTCCTCCAACACGCCGCTGATGCGTTCGGAATCGTGGACGTTCATCTGGCAGCCGTACGTCTTCACCTGATAGCGGCGGGGGGCGTCCGACAGGGGGCTCGCGGGGTGGGTGACCGGGGCGTTCATCGACCACCAGGGTACGTCCGCCCGGGCCTGGGACCCCAGTCGCGCCGGTGTGGCCGACGCCTCCCCGGGGCGACGAACCCCGACGGAGCGGCCGCCGCAACAGTAAAGTCCTCTTTGCTCTCGGCACACCCCGCCGGTGGGCAGCACCGTCGAACAGCGAGGTTGCACCCCATGACCGTTTCGCAGACCGGCCCGGCGACACCGGACACCGGGCAGGCGCCCCCGATGATCTCCCTGCGGGGTGTCGACAAGTACTTCGGTGACCTGCACGTCCTCGACCACATCGATCTCGAGATCCCCCGCGGTCAGGTGGTCGTGGTCCTGGGACCGTCCGGGTCGGGCAAGTCGACCCTGTGTCGCACCATCAACCGGCTCGAGCCGATCGACGCCGGCGAGATCCGCGTGGACGGGACGGTGCTCCCGTCGGAGGGCAAGGAACTCGCGCGGCTGCGCACCGACGTCGGCATGGTGTTCCAGTCGTTCAACCTGTTCGCCCACAAGACGATCCTCGAGAACGTGACCCTCGCCCCGATCAAGGTGCGCAAGAAGGACAAGGCGGAGGCCCGCGCGAACGCCGAGCAGCTCCTCGCGCGGGTCGGCATCGCCGAACAGAAGGACAAGTACCCCGCCCAGCTCTCCGGCGGCCAGCAGCAGCGCGTCGCGATCGCCCGGTCGTTGGCGATGGAGCCGAAGGTGATGCTGTTCGACGAGCCGACCTCCGCACTGGACCCGGAGATGGTCAACGAGGTGCTCGATGTCATGGTCTCCCTGGCCAAGGAGGGCATGACCATGGTGGTGGTGACTCACGAGATGGGCTTCGCCCGCAAGGCCGCGGACCGTGTGGTGTTCATGGCCGACGGCGCCGTCGTCGAGGACACCGACCCCGAGAGCTTCTTCACCGCGCCGTCGTCGGACCGCGCGAAGGACTTCCTCGGCAAGATCCTGGGCCACTGATGCACCCGACCACCCGACGCCCCCGGCTGCGCGCGACCGCGCTCGCCGTCCTCTCCCTCGCCGTCGCCGCCGGCGTCGTGTCCGCCTGCGGCAACACCAACCCCCGCGACCTGCTCGGGTCGATCCGCGACGGGTCGGTCATCCTGGGCACCAAGTACGACCAGCCGGGTCTCGGTCTGCGCGAACCCGACAAGGACTTCACCGGTTTCGACACCCTGGTCTCCCGCTACGTCGTCGACTCCATCGCCGCCGACATGGGCGTGAAGACGCCGAAGATCACGTGGCGCGAGACGCCATCGGCCCAGCGCGAGACCCTCATCGAGAACGGCGAGGTCGACATGATCGCCGCCACCTACTCGATCAACGCGGCACGGTCGAAGCGCGTCGCGTTCGCGGGGCCGTATCTCGTCAACTACCAGGGTCTCCTGGTCCGCCGCGACGACACCGGCATCCGCACCCTCACCGATCTGGACAAGGGCAAGAAGCTCTGTTCGGTGACCGGGTCGACACCGGCGCAGAACGTCAAGGCCCAGTTGCCGCGAGTCCAGTTGCAGGAGTACGACTCCTACTCCGGCTGCGTCGAGGCGCTCCGCCAGGGCAAGGTCGACGCACTCACGACCGACGAGGTGATCCTCGCCGGCTTCGCCGACTTCGACATCTACAAAGGGGATTTCCGGGTCGTCGACATGACCTATCCGAAGAACGCGTGCGTGACGTCGTCGGGGAAGAAGGTCCTCCGCAAAGAGGGTGCCCCGTTCTCCACCGAGCGTTACGGCATCGGCATGGCCAAGAACTACCCCCAGGCGGTGGCCGCGGTGAACACGGCGCTGCAGAAGATGTTGACCCCGGACGGGTCCGGGACGTCGCCGTGGGAGCGGGCCCTACGGTCCTCGATCGGTGACACCGAGGTCGAGAAGCTGATGTCGCGTGCGGCGGCACCGGATTCGCCCTTCACCTTCACCCCGAAGCCTGGCGACCTGTCGTTCCTCGACTCCCCGTCGACGCCCTGCCCGGCAGGTCTGTCATGAACGAGTTGTGGTCGGACATGGGCCCCGCGCTGTGGCCCGCGTACTGGACGACGCTGAAGCTGACGTTCTTCTCCGCGATCGGATCCCTGGTCTGGGGCACGATCCTGGCCGCGTTCCGGGTGTCGCCGGTCCCGGTGATGCGCGCGTTCGGCACGGGGTACGTGACGATCGTCCGCAACACCCCGCTGACGCTCATCGTCATCTTCTGCTCGATCGGGCTCTACCAGAACCTGGGTCTCACGCTCGCACCCGAGAACGAGAACTTCGTCGAGAACAACAACTTCTGGCTAGCTGTCCTCGGGTTCGTGCTCTACACGTCGACCTTCGTGTGCGAGACGTTGCGGTCGGGGTTCAACACCGTGCCGCTGGGTCAGGCCGAGGCCGCCCGGTCGCTCGGACTCGGGTTCGGTCGCGTCTTCGGGTTGGTGGTGCTCCCCCAGGCCGCGCGGTCGGTGATCGGCCCGATGGGCAGCGTGCTCATCGCGCTGACGAAGAACACCACGATCGCCTCGGCGATCGGCGTCGCGGAGGCGTCGCTGCTCATGAAGGAGCAGATCGAGAACCACGCCGACCAGATCATCGCCATCTTCGCGATCATCGCGGTCGGCTTCATGATCATCACCCTGGCGGAGGGCTACGTGTTCGGCTGGCTGGCACGACGACTGGCGGTGCGACGATGAGCGGCGCCACCGTCCTCTACGACTCCCCCGGCCCGCGGGCCCGACGGCGCAACGCCGTCATCGCGGCGGTGTTCGGGCTCGTGCTCGTGGCCCTGATCGTGTTCGTGCTCGTGACGCTGGCCGGCAACGACCAGTTGACCGCACAGAAGTGGAAGCCGTTCGTCACCGCGACCACGTGGACGACCTACCTGCTCCCCGGTCTCTGGGGCACGCTGACAGCCGCGGCGCTGTCGATCGTCTTCGCGCTGGTGCTCGGTGGCGTCCTTGGCATCGGTCGACTCTCGGAACACCGGTGGGTCCGGATGGTGTCGGGTGCGGTCGTCGAGACCTTCCGCGCGATCCCCGTGCTGATCCTCATGATCTTCGCCTACTACCTGTACGCGGAATACGCCGTCTTCCCGTCGCTGCGACTGTCGTTCGCGGCCGTCGTGACGGGCCTGACGCTGTACAACGGCTCGGTCATCGCCGAGATCATCCGGTCCGGCATCCTGTCGCTGCCGTCGGGGCAGTCCGAGGCCGCGCAGGCCCTCGGACTCCGTCCCGGTCAGACGATGCGACTGATCCTGCTGCCGCAGGCGGTGACGGCGATGCTCCCAGCGTTGATCTCTCAGATGGTGATCGCACTCAAGGACAGTGCGCTGGGCTATGCGATCGGCTACATCGAGGTCGTCCGCTCGGGCATCCAGTCGGCGTCGTTCTACGGCAACTACCTGCCCGCGCTGGTGGTCGTCGCGGTCGTCATGATCGTCATCAACACGGGGCTGTCGCAGCTGGCCACGACGGTGGAGCGGCGCATCCGGACCGGACGTCGCAAGGAGACGGCTGTTCCCGCGGACGAGACCCGCTCGCAGGTCGGCACCGCCGGCGCCTGAGACGTCAGGCGGCGGGCGCGGTCAGCACGCGGGGACCGTCGTCGGTGATCGCAACGGTGTGTTCGCTGTGCGCGGCCATGGATCCGTCGGCCATCCGCAACGTCCACCCGTCGTCGTCGACGACGAGGTCGGGCGCGCCACGCGACCACCACGGTTCGAGGGCGAGGGTCATCCCGGCGCGCAGTCGCAGGCCCTTCCCGGCCCGGCCGCGGTTCGACACGTGCGGGTCCTCGTGCATCGTCCGCCCGAGACCGTGCCCGCCGAAGTCGGTGTTGACGCGGTAGCCGTGCGCGTCGGCCACCGAGCCGATCGCAGCGGAGACGTCCCCGAGGCGGTTCCCCGGGACCGCCGCCGCGACAGCGGCGTCCAGCGCCCGCCGGGTGGAATCGATCAGCGCGACATCGCCGTCCTCGCGCGGGGTCCCGACGACGACGGTGACGGCCGAGTCCGCGACCCAGCCGTCGACGGAGACGGCCAGGTCGAGGGACAACACGTCCCCGTCGGCGAGCACATGGGGGCGTGGGCGACCGTGCAGGACGGCGTCGTTCACCGACAGGCAGACGACGTTGCGGAACGGGCCACGGCCGAAGGACGGGGCGTAGTCCCAATAACAGGACACGGCGCCTGCGTCGGCGAGGAGATCACGTGCGTGGTGCTCGATCTCCATGACGTCGACGCCGGGGCGCGCCTGCTCCGACAGTGTCGTGAGCATGTGTGCCACCACCGCGCCCGTGGCGGCCATGGCGTCGATCTCCCCCGCCGACTTCAGCTCGATCATGTTCGCCACTCCTCCGCCTGCCCACCGCATCGGTATTTCTATACCGATGCGACGATAACAGACGCGGTATCGAAATACCGCTGAGCGTCTACCCTGATCACATGGTGCGCATCCCCCTCACGCCCGAGCAGCTCGAGGCGGGCCGACGGCTCGGCACCCTCATCCGCGCCGCCCGCGGCGACCGTGACCCCGCCGAGGTCGCCACGGCAGCCGGGATCTCACCGGAGACACTGCGCAAGATCGAGGTCGGTCGCATCCCAAGCCCCGGGTTCGGGACAGTGGTCGCGCTCTGCGAGGCGATCGGGCTGCCGGTCGACCAGGCCGTCGAGGCCTGGAGGGGCGCCACCCGGGGTCGACTCGCCGGCTGACCGCACCGGCCGCTCGAATCCCAGGAGCGGTCCCGTGATTCAGACGAGGTCGTCGAGAGCGCTGCGCACGAGATCGAACGCCACGTTCGCCGGGTATCCCCGGCGGGCGAGCATCGCCACCAGGCGTCGCGTGTGCTTGTCCCGATCCGCGCGGTCGGCGATGTCGGCCGCCGAGAGCGACGCCGTCTTGCGGTCGAGCAGGTCCGCGGCACGGTCCCGCTCGTCGTCGTCGCCGACGAGTGCGAGCGCACTCTCCGCGACGGCGGGGTCGACTCCTTTGCCGCGCAGCTCGTTCCGCAATGCGATCCGACCACGCCCGTTGTTGCGGTGCCGCGACTCGACCCACTGCCGGGCGAACTCGGCGTCGTCGATCAGACCCATCTCGGTCAGCCGGGCGAGGGTCTCCTCGACCTGTGCGGGCGAGAAGTCCTTGTCCAGCAGACGGGTTCGCAGTTCCGCGTGCGACCGCGCGCGGACGCCGAGCAACCGCAGCGCGCTGTCCCACGGCGACGCGCCGGACGATGCCGACGACGACCGGCCGGCAGGCGCCTCGGATGCGGCCGCGGACTGCGGACCACGATGCGGTGCGCGACTCGCCGCCTCGCGCCCCGACCCGGCGACGGCTGGTCGGGGGCGGGCGACGATCTCCTCGGTGGCCGACCGCAGTCGGTCGATGGCGTGCGGATCCACCGCGGCTCCCCGGCCCCGGGAAATCAGAAGTCGACGGGCGCGGGCGCGATGTCGTCCGCGTCGAGGACGGCGCCGATGCCCAGCTTCTCCTTGATCTTCTTCTCGATCTCCTCGCGGATGTCGACGTTCTCGATCAGGAACTTGCGGGCGTTCTCCTTGCCCTGGCCGAGCTGATCGCCCTCGTAGGTGAACCACGAGCCGGACTTGCGTATGAAGCCCTCGGCCACACCGAGGTCGATCAGCGAGCCCTCGCGGCTGATGCCGTGGCCGTACAGGATGTCGAACTCGGCCTGCTTGAAGGGCGGCGACACCTTGTTCTTGACGACCTTGACGCGGGTGCGGCTGCCGACCGCATCGGTGCCGTCCTTCAACGTCTCGATGCGACGGATGTCGAGGCGGACCGAGGCGTAGAACTTCAGTGCCTTGCCACCGGTCGTGGTCTCCGGAGAGCCGAACATCACGCCGATCTTCTCGCGCAGCTGGTTGATGAAGATGACGGTGGTCTTCGAGTTGTTCATCGCACCGGTCATCTTGCGCAGCGCCTGGCTCATCAGGCGCGCCTGCAGACCGACGTGGCTGTCACCCATCTCGCCCTCGATCTCGGCGCGCGGCACCAGCGCGGCCACGGAGTCGATGACGAGGATGTCGAGCGCGCCGGAACGGATGAGCATGTCGGCGATCTCCAGCGCCTGCTCACCGGTGTCCGGCTGGGAGACCAGCAGCGCGTCGGTGTCGACACCGAGCTTGGCCGCGTAGTCCGGGTCGAGCGCGTGCTCGGCGTCGACGAACGCCGCGATGCCGCCGTTGGCCTGCGCGTTGGCCACCACGTGCAGGGCGACGGTGGTCTTGCCCGAGGACTCCGGGCCGTAGATCTCGATGACACGGCCGCGGGGCAGGCCGCCGATGCCGAGCGCCACGTCGAGGGCGATGGAGCCGGTCGGGATGACCTCGATCGGCTGCCGCACCTCCTCGCCGAGGCGCATCACCGACCCCTTGCCGAAGTTCTTGTCGATCTGCGCCAGCGCCAGATCGAGGGCCTTCTCGCGGTCCTGCGGTGCGGTTGCCATGATGCTCCTCGCGTCTCGTGCGGCCCGTCGGCGAGCCGGTGCTTCTCGATGCGCGTCACGCTAGGGCCTGCCTCCGACAACGACGGTCTCGTCGGGGCCGGGGGCTGTGGACGGCGGACATCTGTGGATGCCCGCCGGCGCTGCGCGATCGAACGACGTCAGACTATCCCGAACACGTGTTCGACGCCCGTACCGACACGCCGGGCGTGTCGGCAGGGCGTCACCAGCGGTCGCGGGGGACGTCGAACTCGCGGCAGTAGGCCTGCCAGACGGCCTTCGGGTCGACGCCGTCGTCGAGCGCGCGGGCACCCGTGCGGTTGTCGAACTCGACGAAGACGTGGTCGCGGAGCATGGACTCGGCGGCGACGGATCCGAACTCGGTGTACATCAGCTCGGTGAACTCGGTGAGGCGCATCGACTCCCGAGCCTAGCCATCACGAACGGTGCTCCCCCACCACGGCGTGGCACACGGCGACCGGGTCGGCGACGTCACGGGCGCCGAGCGCGGCCCGGCGGGCGCCGGCGGCGACGCCGGGGTCGGCGAGGACGGCGAGGCAGGCGGCGCGGACGGCCGCGACGTCCGGCGGCCGGACACAGGCACCGACGCCGGCACGCTGCACCCGGTTCGCGAGCTCCCACTGGTCGCCACCCCCGGGCACGGCGACGACGGGGACGCCCGCGGCGAGACTCTTCGCCAGCATCCCGTGGCCGCCCCCGCACACCACCGCCGACGCCCCGGCGAGCACCCGGTCCTGCCGTGCGGTCCCGGCGACGGCCCAGGGCGGGAGGTCACCGACGGCGACGTCGAGGGCCGAGATCACCACCCGCACACCGACCCCCGTGACCTCCGGGTCCAGCGCGGCGAGAGCCGTCTCCACGAGGTCCGTGACGCCGGTGGCCGCGGTCGACGGCGCGACCACGACGAGCGGCCCGTCCCCGGCCGGCGGGGCGAACTCCTCGTCGGTCGGCTCCCACAGCAGCGGCCCGACGACGTGCGCGCGGGAGGGCCAGTCCGGGCGCGGCAGCTCGAGCACCGGGAGGGTCGCGATCAGCTGCGCCGCCGGTCCGGGCGCGGCGGCGGGCAGCCCGATCGACACGCGCGCCGCGCCCCGCTGTCGTTCACCCGTCGCCCGCGACCGCGCGGTGAGCGCCCGCATGATCGTGTCGCGTACGCGCCCGAGCGGTCCCCGTCCCGGTGCCAGGCCGCTGCCGATCGGGGGCAGGCCACGGGAGGGTTCGTAGAGAGGGTGCGGCGAGAGCTCGACCCACGGCAGACCGAGTGTCTCGGCGGCCCATCCCCCGCACACGGTGATCACGTCGCCGACGACGAGGTCCACGTCCTGCTCGCCCAGCGGGCCGACGAGGTCGGTCGTCATCTGCGCGGCGCGGACGGAGAGTCTCGCCCCCGCGTCGGAGTCGTCGCCACCGGTGCGGTCCAGCCCGGGCAACGGCAGCAGCGTCACCCGCTCGTCGCTCGCCTCCCGGGGACGCCAGCGTCGGTGCCATGGTTCCCCGGTGAACACGATCGCGTCGTCCCCGGCCGCGGCGAGGCGTCGGGCGAGAGCGATGGCTGGGATGGCATGTCCGGCATCGGGTCCCGCGACGAGAGCGATCCGCACACCGCTCCCTTCCCGAGCTCGTGGCCGGCTCAGACCGGCGTCTTCGTCACCTCGTCCCGCGCGGGACGGGTCGCCCAGCGGTAGACGCTGACCGCGCCGATCACGACGAGCGCGATGACGGCGAGCGCCGCCACGCCCTTCACCAGCGCGACGACCAGTCCGAACAGAAGCCAGACGGCCACCACGGCGAGTGCGATCTTCCACCACATGTCATGTCCTCCGAGATCCACGGCCGACGTCGGTCGTCGACCCGTGCTCTCAGCGTCACCCGAGCCGACCCCGCCTGTCACCGGTGCGCGCCGAAAGCGGGGGGAAGATCAGGGACTCCCCGGAGGTACCGCCCCGGCCACGTCAGGCGTTCTCGGGGCCCTTCTGGAGGTCCGGCCGACCGCTCTCGATGCCGGGTGTGGCGGTGCCACCCGATCCGGACGGCAACTCGCCCTTCATGTTCGCGCGGATCTGCTCGAGCCGTGAGTGGCCGGCCATCTGCACCGAGGCCTGCTGGACCTCCATCATGCGTCCGCCGACGGTGTTGCGGGACAGCTCCGCCGAGCCCAGCGCCGTGGCGTAGCGCCGCTCGATCTTGTCGCGCACCTGCTCGAGGCTGGGCGTGTTGCCGGGCGCGGACAGCTCACTCATCTGCTGCAGCGAGCTCGACACCTGTTCCTGCATCTTGGCCTGCTCCAGCTGCGAGAGCAGCTTGGTCCGTTCGGCGAGCTTCTGCTGCAGCATCATCGAGTTCTGCTCGACGGCCTGCTTCGCCTGGGCGGCGGCCTGCAGCGACTGGTCGTGCAGGGTCTTGAGGTCCTCGACGCTCTGCTCGGCGGTGACCAGCTGGGCGGCGAACGCCTCGGCGGCGTTGGTGTACTCGGCGGCCTTGGCCTGATCGCCGGCGCCTGCGGCCTGGTCGGCCAGCGTCAACGCCTGACGGGTGTTGGCGTTGAGCTTCTCGACCTCCTCGAGCTGCCGGTTGAGCTTCATCTCGAGCTGGCGCTGGTTGCCGATCACGTTCGCGGCCTGCTGCGACAGCGCCTGGTGCTGGCGCTGGGCGTCCTCGATGGCCTGCTGGATCTGGATCTTCGGGTCGGCCTTCTCGTCGATGGTGGCGTTCCCGTAGGCCATCATGTAGCGCCAGGCCTTGACGAATGGGTTCGGCATGGATGCCCCTGTCCTCGATGAGCCGCGGTCGGCGGGCCCTCGCGGGCCCGCGCCGCATCGTGGTCACCAATCTAGCGGGAGTGATGACGACCCACACGGACCCCGGCGGGTCGCGGCGGTCAGGCCGCGGTGAGCGCCCCGGACTCGCTCGGGGCCGGGATCACGACCCGGGTGTCGGGGTCGATGCGGGCGTCGACGGGGACGATCCGACGCATCGCGGCACCGGCGTCGCTCACGACGTCGCCGATGTCCACCCGCAGGGCGCCGCAGATCGACGCCAGCAACTCACTGGACGCCTCTTTCTGGCCACGTTCGATCTCCGACAGGTACCCCAGACTCACGCGGGCGTCGGTGGAGACCTGACGCAGCGTCCGACCCTGCTCGATGCGCACGCGACGGAGACTGTCGCCGAGTGCCTCGCGTAACAACGCTGCCATGTGCGGTCCTCCTGGATCCTCCACCGGGTGGAACGCGCGGGCGACCCGATGCGTTCCCCGGGTCCGGCCGACTCTAGT
The DNA here is from genome assembly GCF_024171725.1 of Williamsia serinedens. Classification (GTDB taxonomy): domain Bacteria; phylum Actinomycetota; class Actinomycetes; order Mycobacteriales; family Mycobacteriaceae; genus Williamsia_A; species Williamsia_A serinedens. The sequence goes on along the minus strand of NZ_JAMTCG010000001.1, from coordinate 246,153 downwards.
CCCGGCGGGGCGACGGCGCCGGACGCGTGCCCGCGGCGGCGCGACGGCGCCCGGCGGACCGGACGCGCAGCGCCTGCCAGACGTAGTCGAGCCCGGTCACGATCGTCATCACGATCGCGGCGGCCATGACGACCACCGCGGCCCAGTGCACGGGCCCCGGCAGAGGCAGGATGTAGAGACCGATCGCCACCGCCTGCAGCAGGGTCTTCAGCTTGCCGCCGCGGCTGGCGGGGATGACCGCGTGCCTCAGCACCCAGAACCGCAGTCCGGTGACGCCGAGCTCGCGGACGATGATCACGACGGTGACCCACCAGGCCAGGTCGTGGAGGACCGACAGGCCGACGAGTGCCGCACCGATCAGCGCCTTGTCGGCGATCGGGTCGGCCATCTTCCCGAAGTCGGTGACCAGCCCGCGGCTGCGGGCGATGCGGCCGTCCACCTGATCGGTCACCGCGGCGACGGCGAACACCGCCCACGCGATCACCCGCCAGAGCGTGTCGTGGCCGCCGTCCCAGAACAGCGTCACCAGGAAGACGGGCACGAGGGCGATGCGGAAGACCGTCAGCGCGTTGGCCAGGTTGACGACGGGGACGTCGCTGACCGGGTCCGTGATCGGGTCGTCGTGCCTGGCGCGCAGCGAGTCGCGCATGCGCTCGGTCATCGCCGCGGTCCTGCTGCCGCCGGGCGCGTCGCCGCACGGGCACGGCGACACCGCGAGACGGTCCCGTGTCGCGCGTCACCCACGGCGACGACACTATCGGCCGGTCGGGCACGGTCACCGTGCAGGTCACCGATTACTGTGTCGCGCATGGCAGACGACGAGCCGCGTCCGCGCGCGCCGGGTGCCGGTGAGGTCGTCGTCCGACGCGCCCGCACCTCGGATGTCGCGCGGATCAAGCAGATCGTCGACATGTACGCCGGTCGCATCCTGCTGGAGAAGAACCTGGTGACCCTCTACGAGGCGGTCCAGGAGTTCTGGGTGGCCGAGATCGACGGGGTGGTCGTGGGATGCGGTGCGCTGCACGTCCTGTGGGCCGATCTCGGTGAGGTGCGCACCGTCGCCGTCGACACCTCCTACGTCGGGCGCGGCATCGGTCACCGCATCGTCGAGAAGTTGATGGCGTGTGCGCGCGACCTGCAGCTGACCCGAGTGTTCGTGCTCACCTTCGAGACCGACTTCTTCGGGCGGCACGGGTTCGCCGAGATCGACGGGACCCCCGTCACCGCCGAGGTGTACGAGGAGATGTGCCGGTCCTACGACGCGGGCGTCGCGGAGTTCCTCGACCTGAGCTACGTCAAGCCGAACACCCTCGGGAACACGCGGATGCTCGCGACCCTCGACTGAGGGCCGCGAGCACCGGTGTGACTACGTGTCCGACGTCGCCGTGGTCGACTCGGCCACCGCGGGGGTCCCCCCGGTGCCGCCCGAGTCCTTCCTGGACTTCACCAGGCTGGCGACGGTGGTGATCACGAGGACGCCGAGGATGACGCTCAGCGACAGACCCGTCGAGATCTCCGGGACGGTCACGTGCTCGCCACCGTTGACGAACGGCAGGGTGTTCTCGTGCAGCGCGTGCAGCACCAGCTTGACGCCGATGAAGCCGAGGATGATCGACAGGCCCCACGAGAGGTAGACCAGCTTGTCGAGCAGTCCGTCGAGCAGGAAGAACAGCTGACGCAGACCCATCAACGCGAACGCGTTGGCGGTGAACACGATGTAGGGCTCGGTCGTCAGACCGTAGATGGCCGGGATCGAGTCGAGCGCGAACAGCACGTCGGTGAAGCCGATGACGATGAGCACCATGAGCATCGGGGTCGCGAGACGCTTGCCGTTGATCTTGGTGAACAGCTTGTCGCGGTTGTACTCGTCGGTGGTGCGCAGGTACTTCTTGACGAACTTCATGATGGCGCTGTCGGCCTCGTCGTCCTCCTCCTCGTGGGAGGTGGCCTCACGGATGAGCTTGACCGCCGTGTAGATGAGGAACGCGCCGAACAGGTAGAACACCCAGCTGTAGGCGTTGATGGCCGCCGCGCCGACCGCGATGAACGCGCCGCGCATCACCAGCGCCATCACGATGCCGAGAAGCAGCACCTTCTGCTGGTACTCCCGGGGCACCGCGAACTTCGCCATGATGATGACGAAGACGAAGAGGTTGTCGACCGACAGTGCCTTCTCGGTGACGAAGCCGGCGTAGTACTCACCGCCGTACGTGCCGCCGTACTGCCACCAGATGAACCCGCCGAACACCAGGGCGAGGGCGATGTAGACCGCCGACCACGACCCCGACTCCTTCAACGAGGGGGCGTGTGGCGTACGGACGTGGGCGAAGAAGTCGAAGACGAACAGTCCGATGATCACCACGATGGTGACCAACCAGACGGTCAGGGACACGTTCACGACAGGATTCCTCCAGCTCTCCATGCAAGGGCGCCAGAGGTCTCTCCCACCCGATCAGCGATCGGGCCGACATCCCGGAACAGGGGCACACACCGATGATCCGCACCGGTGCGACCGCTGAACGTATTGACGAGACTGCCGCGACAGGGATACTCCCCTCGAAAGCAAAGACCACTTTACCTTTGGTTTGTCACGCGTGCATCGTCGCAGGTCAGAGGGCGGGGCTTTCGGACGAGTCGGTCATTCGTCCCCGCCGGACCCCGCGACGCCGCCCCGGATCGAGGCCATGACGCCTGCGAGGTCCTCGGGCTTGACGAGCACCTCGCGCGCCTTCGACCCCTCGCTCGGTCCGACGACCCCGCGCGTCTCCATCAGGTCCATCAGGCGGCCCGCCTTGGCGAAGCCGACGCGCAGCTTGCGCTGGAGCATGGACGTGGACCCGAACTGACTCGACACGACGAGTTCGATGGCCTGCAGCAGGTCGTCGAGGTCGCCGCCGATGTCGGCGTCGATGTCCTTGCTGTCGCTCGCCTTCTGGGTGGTGACGCCCTCGTCGTACTGGGGGTCGGCCTGCTCCTTGGCGAAATCGACGACGGCCGCGATCTCCTCGTCGGTGATGAACGCGCCCTGCATGCGGATCGGACGGTTCGCGCCCATCGGGATGAACAGGCCGTCGCCCATGCCGATCAGCTTCTCCGCGCCGGGCTGGTCGAGGATGACGCGCGAGTCGGTCAGCGACGAGGTCGCGAACGCCAGCCGCGACGGCACGTTCGTCTTGATGAGACCGGTGACGACGTCCACCGACGGGCGCTGGGTCGCCAGCACCAGGTGGATACCGGCGGCGCGCGCCTTCTGGGTGATGCGGACGATGGCGTCCTCGACGTCCTTCGGCGCGGTCATCATGAGGTCGGCGAGCTCGTCGACGATGGCCAGGATGTACGGGTACGGCCGGTAGACGCGCTGCGACCCCAGCGGGGTGCTGATCTCCCCCGACCGCACCTTGGCGTTGAAGTCGTCGATGTGGCGCACCCGCGACGCCTTCATGTCCTGGTAGCGCTGCTCCATCTCCTCGACGAGCCACGCCAGCGCGGCCGCGGCCTTCTTCGGCTGCGTGATGATCGGGGTGATGAGGTGCGGGATGCCCTCGTAGGGCGTCAGTTCGACCATCTTGGGGTCGATCAGGATCATCCGCACGTCCTCGGGCGTCGCCCGCGTCAGCAGCGACACCAGCATGGAGTTCACGAAGCTCGACTTGCCCGAGCCGGTGGAGCCGGCGACCAGCAGGTGCGGCATCTTCGCCAGGTTCGCCGAGACGAAGTCGCCCTCGATGTCCTTGCCGAGGCCGATGACGAGCGGGTGCTTGTCCTTGCGCGTGGTCGGCGCCTTGAGGACGTCGGCCAGCCGCACCATCTCGCGGTCGGAGTTCGGGACCTCGATGCCGACGGCGGACTTGCCGGGGATCGGCGCGAGCAGCCGGACGTTGTCGGTGGCCGCGGCGTAGGCAATGTTGCGCGCCAGGGCCGTGATCTTCTCCACCTTCACACCGGGTCCGAGCTCTACCTCGTACCGGGTGACGGTCGGACCCCGGGTGAAGCCGGTGACGGCGGCGTCGATCTTGAACTGCTCGAGCACCGCGGTGATCCGGTCGATCATGTCGTCGTTCGACGCGCTGCGGGTGCGGGGCGGCTCGCCGTCGATGAGCAGCGACGCCGGCGGGAGGCGGTAGTCGCCGTCCACCGGACGGTCGACGAGCTCGTCCGTGTCGGTGACCGCGGGTGCAGGCGTGGGCGGCGTCGCGGTCTTCTTCGGTGCGGCACGACGACGGCGGGGCAGGACCTCGGTGACCTGCTCGGCCGCCGGCGCCGGCGGGGTGTCGTCGATGACGGGCTCGGTGAGCGCCTCGCTCGCCGTGACGGGACGGTGGCGTCCGACCGGCGGGTCGGGTGGGTAGTTGTCGTACGGGTCGTCGCCGTAGGCCGGCGTCTCGTCGACGTCGTAGGGCGGCGGGTCCTCGTCGTACCAGTCGTCGGCGTCGAGGTCGTCGGCATGAAGGTCGTCGGGGTCGGCTCGTCGGTGGCCGATGCCGAGGTAGTCGCCGGCGCGGGTGACGGCCTCGCGCACCGTCATGCGGAGCGCGAGAAGGACGCCGAACACCATGCACAGCAGCAGGATCGGGACGGAGACCCAGGCGGTGAGGCCTGCGGTCAGGGGCCCGGCGGCGGCAAAGCCGAGGAAGCCGCCGGCACGCAGGCGGCCGTCGAAGTCGATGGGCGCGCCGGCGACGAGGTGCCAGAGCCCGAGCAGAGGCAGGCCGATCAACAGCACGACACCGACTCGACGTCCCCGATCGGCGGGGTTCGGTCCCCGACGCATGAGGGCGACGGCCGCGACCACCGCCAGGATCGGGACCACCACGGCCGCCGACCCGACGACCGCGCGCACGAGGGTGTCGACGAACGCCCCGATCGGCCCCGCGGCGTGGACCCACACCGACGCCCCGATGAGGATGGCCGCGGCGATGAGGCCCAGGGCCACCCCGTCGCGGCGGTGGTCGGTCTGAGCGGGCGCGTCGACCGCACCGGCGGGGCCACCGAACGGGTCGTCGTCGAGGTCGTCGACGGCGTCGAGGTCCGCGTCGCGGTCGCGGTCGCGGTCGTGGACCGCGGCCGCGGGGTGCGTACCCACCCGCGCCAGCGAGCCGACGCCGCGGGCCATTGCCATCCAGCCGGCGCCGAGACCGCGGCCCACTCCCCGACCGACGGCCTTGGCCGCCGACCGCTGGGGCGGCGCGTCCTCGAAGCGGTCGTCGACCATGGTCGACGAGGTGCGGCGGGTCGCAGCGGTGGACCGGGAAGCGGTCGTCTTCCCACCCCGGGATGCCGACCCCGACCGTGCGGTGGACCGCGTCGCCGACCCCGAGCTCGACGTCCTCGAGGTGGAGCGCGACGCGGTGGACCGGCTGCTGCGCGAGGTGCCGGCGGACGCGGTGCCGGACCGGCGCGTGCCGGTGGATCGACGTCCCGAGGCGGCCTTCGACTGCGACGCGGGCGCGGCGGAGCGGCGGGCCGTCGACTTGGGGCTCATGCCGCTCAGGATAAACCGCATCCGTCACAGAAGCCCCGTCCACCTCACCGGTCACACGGGCGGTGTGTCTGTTTCGTGATGTGCGACGCGGCGGACGTCGCCGGGAACCCTCAGATCCCGCGGGACGCACCCCGCACCGCGTCGACGACGTCGGCGGCACCGTCGATGTCGAGCCGGGCGGCATCCCGCCCAAAGCAGAAGACGACCAGCTCACCGACGTCGCCGGTGACGGTGACCGTCGGGCCGGCCCCGGTGGTGACCAACTCACCTGCCTGCGGGTCGACGAGCGTCACCCGCGCCGGCACGGACCGCAACGTGGGCTTCGCGACCCTCTTCAGGGTGGTCAGCAGCGCATCCCGGAGCGCAGGCGGCAGGGTGCGTGGCTCCCAGCCGTCGATCGCACGCCGCACGTCCTCGTGGTGGACGAAGAACTCGGCCGTGTTGGCCAGACCCTCGACCAGCCGGAACGGCGACCACCAGGGCGGCCCGCCCGCGAACCGGTCGACCAGCGCGGCGTAGTCGCCGCGCGCGTACGAGTTCTGGACACGGTCGGTGTACCCGGACAGGAACGGCACGACGATCCCGGGGGCGGCGTCGGGACGGCTCTCCCGGACGACGAGATGCGCCAAGAGGTCCCGGGTGGCCCACCCCGAGCAGAGGGTGGGCGCGTCGGGCGCCGTCTCCCGGAAGGTGGCGGCGAGGGCAGCTCGTTCGTCGGCGACAGCGCTCATGGTCCGAGACTATCGGCCGGTGAGCGCGGTGGACGTCAGCGGCGGCGGTCGCCGCCGGAGACGCTGAGCACGGTCGGGACGATCATCGGACGCCGCCGGTAGGTGTCGGCGACCCAGCGCCCGACGGTGCGTCGGATGGTCTGCGCGATGCGGTGGGTGTCGGTGACCCGCTCGGCCGCGAGATCGGCGAGGGCGGCGTCGACGAGGGTCGCCGCGTCCTTGAGTGCACTCGGGTCGTCGGAGAAGCCGCGCCCGGACACCTCCGGTGTGCTGACCAGACGACCGTCCGCGGCGTCGATGACCACGGTGATGGCGATGAAACCGCCCTCCCCGAGGACCAGACGTTCCGACAGCGTCGACTCGCCGACGTCACCGACGGACAGGCCGTCGACGTAGACGAACCCGACCGGCACACGTCCCACGATGGACGCGACACCGTCGACGAGGTCGACGACGACGCCGTCCTCGGCCAGCACCACGCGCTCCGGGTCCACCCCGGTGGCCTCGGCGAGCGCGGCGTTGGCGCGCAGGTGTCGCCACTCGCCGTGCACGGGCATCGCGTTGCGCGGCCGGACGGCGTTGTAGAGGTACAGCAGCTCGCCCGCCGACGCGTGACCGGAGACGTGGACCTTGGCGCTGGCCTGGGTCACGACGGTCGCACCGCGCTTGGCGAGCCCGTTGACGACGGTGAACACCGAGTTCTCGTTGCCCGGGATGAGCGACGACGCGAGCACCACGAGGTCGTCGGCGTGGATGTTGATCTGGCGGTGCTCGCCGCGCGCCATCCGTGACAGCGCCGACAACGGCTCGCCCTGCGACCCGGTCGAGACGAGCACGACCCGGTGGTCGGGAAGCGCTGCGGCGGTGTCCATGTCGACGACGACGCCGTCGGGCACGGACAGGTAGCCGAGGTCCTGGGCGATCTGCATGTTGCGCACCATCGACCGGCCGACGAAGCAGACGCGGCGGTCGTGGGCGGCCGCGACGTCGACGACCTGCTGGATGCGGTGGACGTGACTGGCGAAGGACGCGACGATCACCCGTTGGCGGGCCTTGCCGATGACCGTGTCGAGGACGCCGCCGATGTTGCGTTCGGGTGTGACGAACCCGGGGACCTCGGCGTTGGTGGAGTCGACGAGGAACAGGTCGACCCCCTCGTCGCCCAGTCGACTGAACCCGGCGAGGTCGGTGAGGCGGCCGTCGAGCGGCAGCTGGTCGAGCTTGATGTCGCCGGTGTGCAGCACCACGCCCGCCGGTGTGCGGATCGCGACGGCGATTGCGTCGGGGATCGAGTGGTTGACCGCGAAGTACTCGCACTCGAACGGCCCGTGGTTCGTGCTGTCGCCCTCGGCGACCTGGACCAGCGTCGGGCGCTGACGGTGCTCACGGCACTTGGCCGCGAGGAGGGCCAGCGTGAAGCGCGACCCGACGACGGGGATGTCGCCGCGCAGGCGCAGCAGGAACGGCACGGCGCCGATGTGGTCCTCGTGGCCGTGGGTCAGGACGATCGCCTCGACGTCGTCCATCCGGTCCTCGATGTAGCGGAAGTCCGGGAGGATCAGGTCGACGCCGGGCTGCTGGTCCTCGGGGAAGAGGACGCCGCAGTCGACGATGAGCAGCTTGCCGTCGCACTCGAAGACGGTCATGTTGCGGCCGATCTCGCCGATGCCGCCGAGCGCGACGACGCGCAGGCCGTTCTTCGGCAGCTTACGCGGGGTGCCCAGGCGGTCCATCGCGTCACCCACGGGTTGCGACGCCGGGCGCGTCGTCCGGTCCCGGGCGGGTTCGACCGACGCCGGCCGGGGCTGCCGGTCCCGACGCGGACCGGTGTCGCGCGGAGCACGAGAGGGGTTCTGGTCGTTGCCCTTCGGGCCGCCGCTCCGCTGCCCACGCCTGCCGCCGGATCGCTGCGTCGGTGCATCCTGCGGGGCGGTGTCGGGCGTGCGCGTGTCCTGCGCGGCGGGCTCGGACGCGCGGGTGGGCTGCGGTGTCGGTTCGACGGTCGGCTCGGGTGCGGGTGCCGGTGGCCCCGAGGGACGGCTGGCGCGCTTGCGGCGGCGGTTCCCACCGGTGGGCTGCGTCACGAGAGCACCTGCGCTGCACGGAGATCGGCGATGAGCTGCTCGATCTGGGGGCCGGTGGCGGGCACCTGCGGGAGACGGGGGTCGCCCACGTCGATGCCGAGAATGCGCAGGGCGGCCTTGACCATCGTCACCCCGCCGAGGCGGCCCATCGCGTTGACGAGCGGGATGTTCGAGATGTTGATCTCCCGCGCGGTGACCATGTCCCCCTTGGTGACCGCGTCGAGCAGGTCGCGGAGGCGTTCGGGCACGAGATGGCCGATGACGGACACGAACCCGCTGGCACCGACCGCGAGCCACGGCAGGTTGAGCGCGTCCTCTCCGGAGAGGTACTCGAGCCCGGCGTCGGCGATGAGCGAGGCGGCCGAGTTGAGATCGCCCTTCGCGTCCTTCACCCCGACGATGTTCGGGTGGCGGGCGAGCTCGAGCAGCGTGCGGTGCTCGATGGGCACCACCGATCGCGGTGGGATGTCGTAGAGCAGCACCGGCAGGGGCGTCGCGTCGGCGATCGCCGTGAAGTGCGCCAGGAGGCCGGTCTGCGGCGGACGCGAGTAGTACGGCGTCACCACGAGCAGACCGTGGGCACCGCGCTTGTGGGCCTCGACGGCGAAACGGACGCTCTCCGCGGTGTCGTAGCTGCCGGCGCCCTGCGTGATCCGCGCGCGATCCCCGACCGCCTCGACGATCGCCGACAGCAGGTCCAGCTTCTCGTCGACGGTGGTGGTCGGCGACTCCCCCGTCGTGCCCGACACGACGAGCCCGTCGATGCCGCGGGAGACGAGGTGCTCGGCGAGCTCCACGGCCCGCGGCAGGTCCAGCGAGCCGTCGGGACGGAACGGCGTCACCATCGCCACACCCACCGTTCCGAACGGGTGCGGCCCGTGCTGGGCAGGGGCGCTGTTCATGGCGGAGAGGCTACCGCCCGGGGACCCCGTCTCACGAACAGCCCACCCCGCCCGGCGGGCGCGACGACCAGCGGGTCAGCCGCGCGTCCGGGACCGTCAGGCGTCGACGACGTAGGGGGAGGTCGCGACCTCGGTCCCGTCGGCGAGGGTCCCGATCTCGAAGTCACCGAAGACGGTCGGCGCGAGCTCGGTGAGGTGTCGGAGGCACTCCACCGCGAGGTGGCGGATCTCGACGTCGGCGTGCTCGGTGGCGCGCATCCCGACGAAGTGCCGCCAGGCCCGGTAGTTGCCCGTGACGACGATCTTCGTCTCGGTCGCGTTCGGCAGCACCGACCGCGCCGCCTGACGGGCCTGCTTGCGTCGCAGGATCGCGTTCGGGACGTCGGCGAACTTCGCCTCCAGCGCGGCGAGCAACTCGGTGTACGCAGCCCGGGACGCGTCGGTCGCCGCGGCGAACAGCGCCTCGAGTTCCGGGTCACCCTCCACCGCCGGCGGGCAGACCACATTGCTGTCGTGTTCGGGGACGAAGCGCTGCGACAGCTGCGAGTACGAGAAGTGGCGGTGCCGGATGAGTTCGTGCGTGCAGGACCGCGAGATGCCGGTGATGTAGAACGTCGCGGTCGCGTGTTCGAGCAGCGACAGGTGTCCGACCTCGAGGATGTGGCGCAGATAGCCCGCGTTGGTCGCGGTGCGGGGGTTCGGCTTGTCCCAACTCTGGTAGCAGGCGCGGCCGGCGAACTCGACGAGCGCCTCGCCGTCCGCGGCGTCGGTCTCCCAGTCGACGTCGGCGGGTGGGAGGAACGCGCTGTGGGCCACCAGTCGCACTCGCAGCCCGACCATCTCCGACACCGCACACACTCCTCGCCCCGCGACTCTCGCGACGGGCCGATTCTCCCCTGATGCGCTGCCGGACCCGCCATCCGCCCTCCGCCGGCCGCCGGTCGCACCTCCGGTGCACACTCGACGAGGGATTCCCGACGACAGGAGGCCTCCATGTCCGCTCGTCCGGTCCGCGCGGCGACGACCGCCGTCGTCGCGACGCTCACGCTGGTGCTCGGTCTCCTCGGGACCGCCGCCGCCGACGCCGCACCGACGAGTCCGACGGTCGACCGGTCGCTGCACCTCGCCGGGGCGCCGAACGCCCGGACGTTCCAGGGCTACACCGGCGTCGCCGGGCGTGTCGTCGACGACCGGGTGATCCGCAGCGACAACCTGTCCCGTCTGACCGCGACGGACGTCGCTGCGCTGCAGCGTCGTGACGTGCGGTTGATCGTCGACCTGCGGACGAGCTTCGAGCGCGCGTTGCAGCCGGACCGGGCGGTGCCGGGTGCGACCGTCCGCGTCCGTGACGTGCTGGGGCGGGCGCCGATCACGACGGTCGTCGACCTCCCGGCGGCGTACCGCGCGTTCGTGACGGACCCGTCGGCGCGAGCGCAGATCGCCGCCACACTGCGGGACATCGCGGCCACGACCGGCGCCGGACACCGCGTGCTCATCCACTGCACCGCCGGGAAGGATCGGACGGGGTGGGTGTCGGCGGTACTGCTGAGCATCCTCGGCGTGGACAGCGAGACCATCGGATCCGACTATCTCGCCAGCAACGCCTACCGCCACACGTCCGCCGCGGATCCGGTGAACGGCGTGAATCGAGGGCTTCTCGACACGTCGTGGCGTCTTGTCGACTCCCGCTTCGGCGGGATGGACGGCTACGTGCGCCGCGGGCTCGGGCTCGGCGCGGGGGTGATCGCGCAGCTCCGGTCGTCGCTGCTCGCGTCCCCGCGCTGACCCGCGTCAGCGCAGGGCGTGCGTGAGCTCGGCTGCGAGGTCGCCGCGGTCGGAGACGACGACGTCCTCGGCTCCGAGCCATCCGGCCATCGTCTGGAGATCGTCCGCGAGCGACGCCGCGAGCGCGCCGCGGTCGACGTCGTCCTCGGCGTGCGCTGACTGCACGCGGAGAAGCCCCTCGGCGCGGTCGTGCTTGAGATCGACACGGGCACCGACGGTCTCGTCCCAGAGATACGGGAACACGTAGTACCCGTACACGCGCTTGGGCTCGGGGACGTAGATCTCGATGCGGTAGTCCATGCCGAACAGGCGGGCCAGGCGCGGCCGGAAGAAGACGAGGGGATCGAACGGGGCGAGCAGGGCCGACGCCGTGACCCGCCGTGGCACCCGGGCGGTCGGGTCGAGGTAGGCCGTCGCGTCCCACCCCCGCACGGTCACCGGGACGAGGTCGCCCGCCTCGACCAGCCGTGCGAGGGACTCCCGGGCGTCGACCACGGGGAGCCGGTAGTAGTCGCGGAGATCGAGTTCGGCGGCGACGCCGAGCGCGCCAGCGGCGCGGCGCATCAGCGCATCCACGGCCTCGTCGCGGGGGATCTGTCGGCCGACGCGCTCCTCCCCCACCACGCGCTCGGCGAGGTCGTAGTGACGCGCGAACGTGCTGTCGCGGACGGCGGCCAGCTCGCCCGCGGCGAGCATCACCTCACAGGTGTGCTTCACCTCGCTGCGGTCCCACCATGTACCGCGGCGTGGGCCCTCACGCCGGCGACCGAGCGCGTCCTCGAGCATGCCTCCGGTCGACGGACCGAGGTCGGTGACCGCGGCGAGTATCTCGGCCCGCAAGCGGGTCTGGGACGGACTCTCCGACGTCGCGCGGGAGTAGCGCCCGAAGCGGTAGTCGGCCATGCGCCACCCGAACAGCGGCCAGTCGTCGACGTCGATCAGGGCGGCCTCGTGTGCCCAGTACTCGGTGAGCAGGCGAGGTTGCCATGCGGTCGATCTCCACGCCGCGTCGTCGAGCACCGAGGTGGTGTAGGGCCCGAGTCGGCTGAACAGCGGCATGTAGTGCGCACGGACCGCGACGTTGACCGAGTCCATCTGGATGACGCCGAGCCGGTCGACGACCCGCCGCAGATGCCTCCGCGTCACGTCCCCGGTCGGCTGTCGGTCGGCGAAACCCTGTGCGCCCAGGGCGATCCGGCGTGCCACCGCCGACCCGATCTCGCGACGGGGCGCGTGGGGTGTCGTCATCCTCGACGGGCGAGGTCGCGGTAGCGGTAGCGGATTCCCGTCGACGAGGTCTGCCATCCGTGATCGGCGACGGTCTCCCAGTCCGCCTCCGTGACCGCGGGCGCGAACGCGTCCGGCGCGTCGATCTCGAGGTCGATGTCGGTGACCCACAGGGTGTCGGCGTGTGGCAGCGCCAGCGCGTAGATCTGTTCTCCACCGGAGATGACGACGGTGTCGTCCTCGCGCTGGGCGAGGTGTAGAGCCGAGTCGACGTCGGTCACGGCGGTGGCACCTTCGGCCGACCAGGAAGCGTCTCGGGTGATGACGATGTTGTGGCGGTTCGGCAGCGGCCGGAACCGCGGTGGGAGCGAGTCCCAGGTGCGTCGTCCCATGATCACGGGGTGGCCGGATGTCAGGTCACGGAAGCGGCGCTGATCCTCGGGCACCCGCCACGGGATCGTGTTGCCGCTGCCGATGGCGCCGGCGCGGTCGGCAGCCCAGATGAGCGCGACCGTCATACCGCGACGGGTGCCTTGATGGCCGGGTGGTGCTGATAGTCGAGGACCTCGATGTCGTCGAAGGTGTAGTCGAACAACGATTCTCGGGGCGCGAGACGCAGCGTCGGGTACGGGAACGGATCGCGGGTGAGCTGTTCGGCGACCTGCTCGACGTGGTTGTCGTAGATGTGGCAGTCACCGCCGGTCCACACGAAGTCGCCGACCTCGAGGCCCGCCTGCGCCGCCATCATGTGGGTGAGCAGCGCGTAGGAGGCGATGTTGAACGGGACGCCGAGGAAGAGGTCTGCCGAGCGCTGGTAGAGCTGGCACGACAGCTTCCCGTCCGCGACGTAGAACTGGAAGAACGCGTGGCACGGCGGGAGTGCCATCTGCGGGATCTCCCCCACGTTCCAGGCCGAGACGATGTTCCGCCGCGAGTCCGGATTGCTGCGGAGCAGGTCGAGCGCGGCGGAGATCTGGTCGATGTGCTCGCCCGACGGGGTCGGCCAGCTGCGCCACTGCACGCCGTAGACCGGTCCCAGTTCGCCGTTCGCGTCGGCCCACTCGTCCCAGATCGTGACGCCGTGATCTTGCAGCCACCGCACGTTCGAGTCCCCGCGGAGGAACCACAACAGTTCGTAGACGATCGACTTCAGGTGCACGCGCTTGGTGGTGATCAGCGGGAACCCCTCGGCCAGGTCGTAGCGGAGCTGGCGACCGAACACACTGCGGGTCCCGGTTCCGGTGCGGTCGGACTTGGGCGTGCCGGTCTCGAGCACGTCGCGCAGCAGGTCCTCGTACGGGGTCGCGATCATCGGCGACAGTCTACGAGAGAGGCCCTGGTCGCGGCGGCAGCCACCGGGCTGCGCGCCGCGACCCACACTGTGGAGTTGTCGAAGGTCGGATGCGGTTCTGGCCGGGGCCAGGTGCTGTATGTGTTCTGCCTGGTCAGGCAGCGAGGGCGTCGAGGCGCAGTGCTCGTCGGTTGTAGGCGGGCTGCAGTTCGCGGTGTGGGTCGACGGTGGCAGATGGCCGGATCCAGGGGTGGCGGTCGGGTCCCATGACGATCTCCCAGCCGTGCTGGTGGACCGCCACGTGGCAGGTGCGGCACAGCAGGCACCCGTTGTCACACGTCGTCGCCCCGCCCTGCGAGAACGGCAGGATGTGGTGGACATCGGTCCACGAGGCGGGATTTCCGCACATCACGCACGACTGGTCACGCGCCACGATCGCTTTGCGGGTGCGGCCGGTGAACAACCTGGCGGCGGGTGAGATGTCGATCGGCGCGGCGTCGACATCCACGGCGATGCGGGTGACCGAGGCGTCGCATGACAGCAACGACACCGCCTCGTCGGAGACGCTGCCCATCCACTGCAGATGCGCCGGCCCCGCCGGTGCGATCCCGCAGCACTCGTCCTGGGTGGCGGGCACGGTCAGCAGGATCTCGGTCTTCGCCGACCCGACGAGCCCATCGACCCCGAGCGCCCGGGACGCCGCCTCGACAACTTGCACGAACGCATCCGCCCGACGCTGATTCGCCGACCGCGGGTCCGGCGTGCCGTCCGGTAGCGGCCGCGGCCGCGAGGCGGTGTCGACGCAGGAGATCAATCGTTCGCCGGCGATCACGTCGAGGTCGAACGACCCCGCCAACCGACCGTCGTCGCGCTGCGCCCACGACACCTCGTTCAACGTCGTGTCTTCCGCGACCGGCGGCACCGGACCGTCGACCTCGTCGACGTCAGGCTGGTTCTCGAGGGCGATGGCCCGCGCTCGGTCGCCGATCTCGACCGGCGACCGGCCGGCGAGGGCGTGCCCGATCAGGACCGCCTCGGTCTCGATCGCGAGCTCCGATCCGAGCGGTGAGCGTGTGCGCGTGCAGACGTGGCGGACTCCGCGGGCGACGGCGTCGGCGTACTCGCCCGACAGCGACCCATCCCGCAGATGCCGCGCCAGCACCGGCAGGTGCGCGATGGCACGCCCGAGCCGGATCGCCCGGGATGCCACCACCGGCACACAGCCGTTACGGCGCAACAGCTCCCGCACCGACATTCCCAACCGCTTCGCAGAGCCATTGCACTCGATCTCCCCGGTCACCCGGGCCAGCAACCCGTCCGCAGCGTTCCGGGCAGCGACCGCGGCCCATAGCCCTGCCAGCAGCGCGTCATCGTCCGCGGGCGGTTCGCACTCGCGGACGGCATCGGCGAGACGATCAGCCGCCTCGACAACCTTCTCGAACATGTGTGCGACGCTATCGGCGCGCACCGACAATCCTTGCGCGTCAGCCACGCTCGACGCAGCTTCTGTGGATCCGCGCCCATCTGTGGAAATCGCACGATCTATCGCCGACCGCGAGACTCCCGGATGTCAGAGTCGATCCGCATAATCGCGCATATGACCGATACGTGGAACGACCGAGACCTACCTGTCCTGCGCGCAGCTGTCGAGATCTTCGACAAGACCGGCTCCATGGCTCAGCCCCACGAACTCGCGGATTTCTGCGGGTTCGATCTCACCACCGTTGTGCGCGCCGTCCGCGCCCTCGGTCGTGAACCGTACTTCGATGTGGTGACCGATTACGGCGGAGGCGTGTCGATCGCCAGCCCTCCGACGGGTCACGCGCTGAGGGTTGCAGGGCAATGGCCCTCCCCGGAATCCCAGTTGGGGCGAATCATCACAGCGCTGGACATTGCCGCGGACGACGACAAACATCCGGAGGCGGAGAGGACCCGCTTTCGTCAGGTTGCGGCCGTGCTCGGCGGGGCCGCGTCCCAGATCGCGATCGGCGCACTCGGCGGCGCCGGCGGGAACATGCTCTCGTGAGCCCCGCTCAGCCCATCAGCTGCGCCGCGACGGTCGCCCCGAGTTCCCAGCAGGCCTCCGTGTCGGTCTTCGACGGCGCCCCGGACACCACCACCGTCTGGCCGACACGCGACCACCCGAGGCCTGTCGTGATGGACTCGATGGCCCGTTCGGCGCCTTCGGTTCCCTCGTTGCCGTGGAGGTACACACCGAACGGGCGCCCGCGGGTGGCGTCGAGCAGTTGGTAGTAGGAGACATCGAATGCGTGCTTCAGGGCGCCGCTGATGTAGCCGAGGTTCGCCGGCGTACCCAGCAGGTACCCGTCGGCCTCCAGCATGTCGACCGGTGACACCGTGAGCGCCGGGCGACGAATCACCTCGACACCCTCGATCTCGGGGTCGCTCGCCCCGGACACCACGGCTTCGAGCATGGCCTGACAGTGCGGCGACGGCGTGTGGTGGACGATCAGGAGGCGGGTCACGCCGAGCCCTGCCGCTCCGTCTTCTCCTGTTCCACAGCGCGTTTCATCATCTGGCGCGCGCGGGTCCGGTCGCCGGCGTAGTCGTAGGCGCGGGCGATGCGGTAGGTGTTGCGCCAGTTCTCGGGATCGGCTTCCCACTCGGTGCGCACCTGCGCGAAGAGGTCGTCGGCGGCGTCGCGCTCGATCCGTCCGGACGGCCGTCGGGGCAGGTCGGCCACGTCGAGTTCGCGGCCCTCCTCCCGGGCACGCCGGGCGAGGCGCTGATGGGTGATGCCCGCCCGCACGGTCGTGACGGCCATCCAGATCCCGAGCAGCGGGAGGATCAGGACGCCGATGCCGAGTCCGGTCCCGACCACTCCCCCGTCCTGGATGAGCTGCACCCCGCGGACACCCAGCAACACGATGTAGACCGCCAGCAACACGAGGATCACGACGATGGTCACGACGATCGGTCGCGCGTCGCGGGTGTAGAAGTCCCTGCGGGCCACGGCGATCAGAGGTCCAGCAGGTCGTCGAGACCCACGGTGAGCCCGGGTCGCGACCCGATCTCCCGTACCCCGAGGAGGACACCCGGCGCGAACGACGTGCGGTCGATCGAGTCGTGACGGATGGTGAGGGTCTCCCCCTGGGTACCGAGCAGCACCTCCTGGTGGGCGACGAGCCCTGCGACGCGCACCGAATGAACCCGCACACCGTCGACGTCCGCGCCGCGGGCACCGTCGAGTTCCTCCGACGTGGCGTCGGGCATGGGCTTGCTACCGGCCTCCGCGCGGGCCTCGGCGATCATCCGCGCGGTGCGGTAGGCGGTGCCCGACGGCGCATCCGCCTTGTGCGGGTGGTGTAGCTCGATCACCTCGACGGAGTCGTAGAAGCGTGCAGCGGCCGCCGCAAACCGCATCGACAGCACGGCGCCGATCGCGAAATTGGGAGCGATCAACACCCCGGTTCCCGGCGATGCCTCGAGCCATGACCGCACCTGCGCGAGACGCTCGTCGTCGAACCCGGTCGTGCCGACGACGGCGTGGATGCCGTTTCCGACGAGGAACTCGAGGTTGTCCATCACCACCGACGGGTGGGTGAAGTCGACGACGACCTGCGTGCCCGACTCGACCAGCGCGGAGCGGTTGTCACCCTTGTCGACGCCGACGGTGAACTCGAGGTCGTCGGCGGCCTCGACCGCGTCGACGATGGCCTGCCCCACCTTGCCGTCGCTGCCGAACACACCGACCCGGATCCGCTCACTCATGGGTCCATGATCCCCCACGCCGGACGACGGCCGGCCGGGCGGGAGGCGTCAGGCGCCGCGGATGAGGTCGGCGCACTTCTCGGCCATGGTCATGACCGTGATGTTGGGGTTGACCGTGGGCAGCTTGGGCATCGCCGACGCGTCGACCACACGCAGACGCTGCGTCCCTCGTACCCGCAGCTGCGGGTCGAGAACAGCCATCGGGTCGCCGTCGACGCCCATCCGAGCGGTCGCCGCGGGGTGATAGACGGTGTTGTGCGTCTTGTGCATGTAGTCGACGAGATCGTCGTCGGTGACGGCGTCGGGCCCGGGCGCGAGTTCGCGGGCGATCCAGCCCTTCAGCGCGTCCTGCTCGGCGATCTCCCGCGCCAGGCGGATGCCCGCGGTCATCACCCGCTCGTCGTGGTGGTCGGGGTCGGTGAAGTACCGCGGGTCGACGCGGGCGCGGTCGCGGAAGTCGCGACTGCGCAACTTCACCGTCCCGCGTGAACGGCCCTGCGTGACGTTCGGGGTGAGACAGAACCCGTTGTCGGTGGTCGGGTACCCCCACCGCAGGGTGTTCATGTCGAACGGGACGCTCCCGTAGTGCATCATCACGTCGGGCAGCGGCAGGTCGGGCTCGGTGGTCGCGAACACCCCGATCTCCCACCACTGGCTCGAGCTGGTGACCATCGGCTGCGACGCCTCCCAGAACACGAGGCCCTCGACGTGGTCGTCTAGGTTCTCCCCGACACCCGGCAGGTCGACGCGGACGTCGATGCCGAACTGCCGCAGTTGTTCCGCCGGTCCGATGCCGGACAGCATCAGCAGCTTCGGGGTGTCGATGGCACCGGCGGTCACGATGACCTCTCGTCGCGCACCGACGACGTCGAAGCCGGTCAGGTCCGGTCGCTGGTAGCGGGCTCCGGTCGCCGTGGTGCCGTCGAACACGATCTCCTGGACCCAGCAGCCCGTGCGGATCTCGAGGTTGGGTCGCCGGCCCATGATGGGGTGCAGGTAGGCGTGTGAGGTCGACATGCGCTTGCCGTCCTCACCCGCGTTGATCTGGAACCACCCGGCGCCGTTGCGGACCGTCTCACCGCGGTTGAACCCCACGGTGGGCAGGCCGACCGCCGCGGCGGCCTCGAGAAGCGCAGCACCGCAGGGGTCCAGCGGCGGGACGTCGCGCAACCGGACGGGCCCGTCGTGTCCGTGGTCACCGGGGGCGTCGTTGTTCTCCAGACGACGGGTCAACGGGTGCACCGCGGCGGACCCCCACCCGGTGAGTCCCATCTGCTCCCACTCGTCGAGATACTCGGTCGGCGGCCAGAAGGCGATGCAGGAGTTGTGCGACGAACACCCACCGAGCACCTTGGCGCGGGCGTGGCGCATGAAGCTGTTGCCCCGCTCCTGCGGCTCGATCGGGTAGTCCCAGTCGTATCCGGAGTCGAGCAGGTGCATCCAGTCGCTGAGGATCAGCACCGCAGGGTCGTCGACGTCGCTGGGGCCCGCCTCGAGGAGGAGGACCGACACCGACGGGTCCTCCGAGAGCCGTGCCGCGAGAACACATCCGGCCGTGCCCCCACCGAGGATGACGTAGTCGAACTCCCCGGCGGTGACGGTGGTGTCGGTCAACGGATCAGCCATGTGGTCAGACTCCCTCGGGTCCGGGGAACGGTTCGGCGGCAACGGCATCGGCCTTGGTCTCCGACGCGTGGGATCGGAGCGTCCCCATCCCGCGGCTGCCGACCGCGAAGTACCAGATCAGTCCGACGCCACCGATGACGCCTATGTAGATGAACGCAGCCCAGGTGTTGTACCAGGGCGCACCGTAGACGGCGGTGCGCGGCCAGGCGAGGTTGATCGCCATCCCGACGCCCCACAGCACAGCGAGGATGTTCACCGGCAGGCCCCAGCGGCCCATCGTGAAGTACCCGCCGGACTTCAGGTCCGCCGGCGGCCACTGGCCGCGGAAACGCTTGAGCAACAACGGCACGGTGACCATGAGGTACGCGATGTAGATCATGATGATGGCCACCGACGTCAGCAGCAGGAAAATGGTGGGCTGGTTGATGTTGATGACCAGGATGAGGATCGACAGGACCCCGATGAGGACCGACGGGATGACCGGGGTCTGCGTCTTCGGGTGGACCCTCGCCAGTGACTCCCCGAACGGCAGCGCGTTGTCGCGCGCCATGGCGAACGTGAGCCGGATGGCGGCCGTGTGCACGGCGAGCGTGCAGACGAAGACCGCGACCACGATGCAGATGAGGAAGATCTTCCCGACCGGCCCGTACATGACGTCGAGCACGATCTGCTGCAGCCCGCCCTGCTGGCCGAGCGCAGGATCGGACAAGTTGGGGGCGGCGAGGATCGCGAACACCAGGATCGCGCCCCCGATCACGAACGACGCCAGGATCGCTCGCAGGATCGCCGACGGTGCGGTCTTGCGCGGGTTGACGGTCTCCTCGCCGAGCGAGGACGCGGTGTCGAAGCCGTACATCACGTACCCCGACGCCAACGAGGCGATGAGGAACGCGCCCAGCCAGCCGCCGCTCTCCCCCGCGCCGTAACCGTTGGTCGAGAAGAACACCGCCGGCGTCCGCTGCACGTTGAACGCCAGGATCACCGCGATCAACACGGCCGCGATGAGTTCGATGAACACACCCGCACTGTTGATGAGGGCCATCAACCGGACACCGAAGGCGTTGATGGCCGTGGTGACGAGCACGAGGATCGAGCCGAGCAGGACCGCGTTCGACGGGGAAACCACCGACAGGTCGTCGGATCCGATCAGGCGGAACCCACCCCAGATCTTCGGCAACGTCGAGTCGATGGCCAGCACGACCGCCGACATCGTCACGATCGACGCCGTGAGCATCATCCAGCCCGAGAACCAGCCGACGACCTTGTTGCCGAGGATCTTCGCCCAGTTGTAGACCGATCCGGCGATCGGGTACTTCGCGGCGAGCTCCATGAAGCACAGTGCGACGGCCAGCTGTCCGACGAAGACGATGGGCCAGCTCCAGAGGTACGCGGCCCCGGCGGTGCCGAACCCGAAGTAGAAGAGCTGGAAGGTGCCCGTGAGGATCGAGATGTAGCTGACGCCGGCGGCGAAGCTGGCGAACTTGCCGATGCTGCGGTCGAGACTCTCCTTGTAGCCGAAATGCTCCATCCCGGTGTCGGGGGCGGTCTGTGTCATGGCTCGAACCATCCTGCCGTCGGTGCCGCGGTGTTGTTCCAGATGTGTTTGGTCTCCTGGTATTCGGCCAGCCCGGACGGGCCGAGTTCGCGCCCGTTGCCGGACCGCCCGTAGCCACCCCACTCCGCGGCGGGGGTGTAGTAGCCGAAGTCGTTGATCCACACGGTGCCGTGGCGCATCCCGCGCGCGAACCGTTCCGCGCGCGCGGGATCGGCCGTCCTGACACCGCCGGCCAGGCCGTAGCGGGTGTCGTTGGCGAGCTCGAGCGCCTGCTGCTCGGTGGTGAACCGTTCGACGGTGAGGATCGGGCCGAACGTCTCGTCCTGGACGATCCGCATCGAACGGTCGCAGTGGTCGAACACCGTCGGGGCGTAGAAGTACCCCTGGGCCAGGCGCGGGTCGTCCCGGTCGGGGTCGTCGAGTCGACGTCCGCCGGTCACGAGCCGTGCTCCCTCGGCCTGCCCCGACGCGACGTGGTCGACGATCTTGTCCAACTGCTGCTGTGAGACCAACGGTCCTGTGCGACTGGCGGGGTCGGATCCGGGACCGACGACGATGCGGTCGGCGCGGTCGGCGACGGCGGCGACGAGTCGGTCGGCGACGCTCTCCTCGACGATGAGACGTGTTCCGGCCGAGCAGACCTGGCCGGAGTGCAGGAAGACCCCGGTCACCACCTGGTCCACGGTGGCCTCGAACTGGTCGGCGGTCTCGCAGGCGTCGGCGAAGACGACATGCGGGTTCTTGCCGCCCAGCTCGACCAGGACCCGCGTGACGTGTTTCGCGGCCGTGGCCGCGATGATCTGCCCGGTCGCGAGGCCGCCGGTGAACGAGATGAGGTCGACGTCGGGGTCGTCGTTGAGCGGGTCGGAGAGATCCCGCCCTGCTCCGAGCACGAGGTTGACCACGCCGGGCGGCACCCCGGCCTCGACGAGCAGCCGGGTGAACGCAATGGTCGTCAGCGGGGTGACCTCGCTGGGTTTCATCACCATCGTCGCGCCGGCCGCGAGGGCGGGCGCGACCTTCCAGGAGATCTGCAGCAGCGGGTAGTTCCACGGTGCGATCAGGACGCACACGCCGATGGGTTCGCGGACCACCCTGCTGACGACAGCGGGGTCGCCGACGTCGACCACACGATCGCCGACCGTGGTGACGAGGTCGGCGTAGTAGCGGAAGACGGCGGTGACGTCGTCGATGTCGATGCGGCTCTCCGCCAGGGTCTTGCCGGTGTCGCGGGTCTCGGTCTCGGCGAGGCTCTCCTTGTCCCGCTGCAGCAGATCGGCGACGCGACGCAGCAGTGCCGATCGTTCGGCGACCGGCGTCGCGGGCCAGGACGAGTCGTCGAACGCGCGACGCGCGGCGACGATCGCGTCGCGGACGTCGGACGGGTCGGCCTCGGCGACCTCGACGATGGTGCTGCCGTCGGCCGGGTCGATAACCGGCCGGGTGCGCCCGGATGCGCCGGCGCGCCACGTCCCGTCGATGTACAGATCGTCCACGAACTCGATCTTTGCCCCTAGGCGGTCATCTCGCTCACCCAATCGTGAAATTGCGCGATGTGGTGTTCGGCCGGGACCAGGACGCCGCCGTCGCGGTAGGCCCGGGACGACATCCCCGGCTGCGTCCGCTCGCAGGCGTCGAAATCCTGCTGATTGACGCGGTGGAACAGCTCGACGCCGGCCGACACGTCGTGACCGGAGGCGACCACGTCCGGTGCGTAGAGCCAGTCGCAGACCACGGACGTGCGATCTGCTGCGCGCGGGAACATCCGATGCACGATCACGTGGTCGGGCACGAGGTTGACGAACACGGTGGGGTTGATCGTGATCGCGTAGTACCGACGGTCGTGCTCGGGATCGAGTGACGGCAGCGCCGCGGCGCCGGCGGATCCGTCGACCGTGAACCCGTCGACGTCCGAGGCGAACTCGGCACCGTGTCCGACGTAGTACTGCGCGGCGAGACCGTCGGCGAACTCGGGCAGCACCTCGGTCAACTCCGGGTGGATCGTCGCACAGTGGTAGCACTCCATGAAGTTCTCGACGATGAGCTTCCAGTTCGCCGCCACCTCGTAGATCTCCCGGTGTGCCAGGGCGAGACCCGCGACGTCCCAGCGGTCGATCATCGCGGCATCGCCGAGACGATCGGTCACCGCGCCGATCACGCTGTCCTCGAACGACGGTGGGTCGTCGGCGAGGCAGATCCACAGATAGCCCAACCACTCCCGCGACGCGACGGGGACGAGCCCGTACCGCGTGCGGTCGATGTCGCCGAGGCTCGACAGGTTGGGGGCGGCGACGAGCGCACCGTCGAGTCCG
Source organism: Williamsia serinedens (assembly GCF_024171725.1). Taxonomy (GTDB): domain Bacteria; phylum Actinomycetota; class Actinomycetes; order Mycobacteriales; family Mycobacteriaceae; genus Williamsia_A; species Williamsia_A serinedens. The sequence goes on along the minus strand of NZ_JAMTCG010000001.1, from coordinate 223,426 downwards.
TAGGTCCAAGCGTGGTAGGGGCACTGCAGGTTCCGACGCACGGCACCGGACTCCTCGGTGCACACCAGGGCACCGCGGTGACGGCACGCGTTGAGGAACGCCCGCAGCACCTGATCGCGACCGCGGACGACGAGGATGCTCTCCCCGCCGATCTCGACGGTCGCGAACCGGCCGGTCGCGGCGACGTCGGCGACACGGACCGCACACATCCACCGCCGACCGAAGATCCGGTCGGTCTCCCGGGCGAAGACGGTCGGATCGGTGTAGGTCGATCCCGGCAGCGTGAGGACGAGTGTCTCGGTCTGTGCCCCGTCGTGGGCGACGGTCGTCTCCGCGGTCATGCGATGCCCACTCCTGCTGTCTGTGCGGCCAGCGCGGGCCGGCTCGGGTCGAAGATGCCGATCGGGTGCCGGGTCGCGCCGTCGAGCACGAGGTCGGCGAGGATCTCGCCCACCACCGGCACGAACTTGAACCCGTGGCCGGAGAATCCGCACGCCACGGCGACCCGCGCATGCCGCGGGTGCTCCGCGATGACGAAATCGTGGTCGGGTGTCGTCGAGTACATGCATGTCGCGGCGTGCAGCATGCAGGCCGACGCGTCGTCGCTCGACCCCACACCCGGGAGGAGCGCACGGACGCGCTCCAGCATCGCCTGCGCCTCCTCGGGGTGGACGGTCCGGTCGATGGTGTCCGGTGAGCAGTCGACGCCCTTGCGGAAGAACGCCGTCTTGACGCCGCCACCCGGGCCGTCGATCGCCGGGAACCCGTAGATCTGTTCGCCCGCGGCGGTCTCGTGGATGTAGACGGGTGCGTCGTCCATCGACGGCGCGTCCGGGGCGAGGTCGAACCAGTACATGACCTGGCGCTCGATCCGGATCCCGGTCTGCAGGTCCGCCAGCATCTCCGGCGCCCAGGCACCCGGGCAGACGACGAGCCGGTCACCGTGGAGGACGCCCTGATCGGTGGTCACCTGCACGGCGTCGCCCGTGTCGGCCCAGTCGAGCACCTCGACGCCGAAGCGCAGATCCGCACCCGCCCGCTCGGCGAGCTCGATGTGTGCGCGGACGGTCTCCTCCGGGCGGGCGAACCCGGCCCGGTGTTCGTACACGCCGATCTGGTCGGCGGCCGGCGCGAATCCGGGAAGATGGGCGGCGATCTCGTCGGCGGACAGCACGTCATGCGCGAGGCCGTACTCCCGCGCAGCGCGCAGCGACCCGGCGACCGTGGTGGACGACTCGGGTCCGGCGAAGACGCCGCCGGTGATGCGGTGGACCTCCCGTGCGCTGTCGGAGCCGAGCTGCTCCCACAACTCGTAGGCGCGCAGCAGCAGCGGCACGTAGGCCGGGTCCTCGAAGTAGGCCTGACGAATGATGCGGGACCCGCCGTGGGAGGACCCGCGGGCATGGGCGGGCTGGAACCGCTCGAGTCCGACGACGTCGGCTCCACGCGTGGCGAGGTGATACGCCGCCGCCGAACCCATGCCACCGAGTCCGACGACGATCACACGTTCCCGGCTCATCGATACACACCCTTCAGTCGGAGGTTCTCGGGGTCGACGGTGACGGGCGGCGCGACGCGGAGTGATCGCTCCTGCCCGAACCACTCGGCGGTGACGGCGTCACCGGGTCGGAGGTCGGCCGGCCCCCACGCGTACGCGACGGTGGCGCCGACCGCGGGAGACCAGGCCGCCGACGTGACGTAGCCGACGTCGGACCCTCTGTGGCGCAGGGGTTCCGACTCGAGCAGGACGGTGTCGCGGTCGTCGGCGACCAGTGTGTGCAGCTGTCGAACGACGGGTCGCTCCGCGACGGCGGCGCGTCCGACGAACTCGTGGTCCTTGGCCACGGCGAAGGCCACACCCGCCTCGTGTGGGGAGTCGGTGCGGGTCATGTCGGTCCCCCACGACCGGTACCCCTTCTCGATCCGCAGGCAGTCCATCGCCGCGCGACCACCCCACACCGCGCCCACGCGTTCGGCGTTCTCGCCGAGAGCGGCGGCCAACCGCGATCCGTCGGACGCGGAGGTCGTGATCTCCCAGCCGAACTCACCGACGTAGGACACCCGCGTCAACGACGCCTGCACCCCGGCGACGACCGCGTCGGCGCAGCGGTAGTACCGCAGACCCGACGGGCTGACGTCGAGGTCGGTGAGTGGGGCGACGATGTCGAGTGCACGCGGACCCCACACCGCGACACAGCATGTCTCGTCGGTGATCTCGCGCACGTCGACGGTCGCGCCCCGGGCCCGCGCGTGGCGGGCCGCGTGGGACAGACGTGCGACGTCGAGCGGTCCGTTGACGCCCACCACGAGTCGGTCGTGGTCGACCCGCGCGACGGTGACGTCGCTGAGGACGCCGCCGGTCTCGTCGAGCATGAGTGCGTACACCACCGACCCGACCGGGCGGTCGGGGTCGCGCGTGATCAGCGGCGCGAGGGTCGCGACCGCGTCCGGGCCCGAGATCTCCACCCGCGTCAGCGAACTCATGTCGAAGAGTCCGCCGACCTCGCGGGTCGCGACGGCCTCGGCGAGGGCGATCGGCGACCAGCCGCGCGTGTACCACTCGGGCATGCCGGGGGCGTCGATCGGGAACCGTTCCGTGAGAGACCGGTTCGCCGCGAACCACAGCGGCCGTTCGCACCCGTGGGAGACACCGAACGACGCACCCCGCGCGACGTGGTCGTCGTGCAGCGCCGAGAGCCGCAGATCCCGCGCCTCGGCGGGGACTGCACGCGGGTGGATGATGTCGTACACCTCGACGAACGCACGCGACGACCGTGCCACGACGGCGTCGCGATCGAGTTCGGCCGGGGCGAAACGGTTCACGTCACAGCCGGAGACGTCGATGCCGGGTGCACCGGTGACCACCCAGTCGGCGATGGCCGCGGCGGCGCCGGCGGACTGGGTCACCCAGATCGCCTCGGCGACCCAGAACCCGTCCAGGCCGGGGTGCGGGCCGAGCATGGGCCCGCCGTCCGGCGTGAAGGAGAAGATGCCGGTGAACCCGTCGGCGATCGCGGCGTCGCGCAGCCCTGGCAGGACGCGCTGCGACTCGTCCCAGGCGGCGCGGAACCCGCTCGCCGAGAACGGGAGCATCGAGGGCATGGGTTGGTCGGCGGTGTCGTCGTACAGCGAGGTCATGTCGACGACGACGGGATCGTGGCCGTAGTACCCGATGCCGATGCGGTCGCCGTGCTGGCGGTAGTAGAGGTCCGCGTTTTGGTGGCGGAGGATCGGCAGCGTCGCGGCGGCGTGGCCGGTCCTCGGATCGGCGAAGGGTGCAGCAGCGGGAACCGCTGTCGTGGTGACGTATTCGTGACCCATCGCGACGAGCGGGACGGTGAGCCCGACCAGCTCGCCGAGTTCCGCGCCCCAGAACCCGCCACAGGAGACGACCACGTCCGCGTCGAGGACACCGGCGTCGGTCCGGACACCGACCACCCGGTCACCGACGGTGAGGACGTCGAGCACCTGTGTGTCGGCGAGGAAGCGCGCACCGCCGGCCTCGGCGCGCCTGCGCTGCACCGCGATGCAGGTCAGGGCGTCGGCGAGACCGTCGTCGGGCGTGTGGAGACCGCCGAGGACGGTGGCGGGGTCCAGCAACGGGTGCAGTCGGACACAGTCGGCGGTGTCGACGACCTCCGCACGCCTTCCCCACGACGCGGCCCATCCCGCCTTGCGGTGCAGTTCGGCCAGCCGTTCGGGTGTGGTGGCGACCTCGAGTCCGCCGACGGCGTTGAAGCACAGCGCATCCGGCGTCGAGAGACCCCGGAACTTGGTGATCGTCGCGGCGGCGAGGTCCGAGAGCGTCCGCGATGCGTTCGTCGCGAAGACGAGGCCGGGCGCGTGACTGCTCGACCCGCCCGCGGCGGGCAGCGGCCCCCGGTCCACCACCGTGACGTCGCCCAGGCCCCGCGCGACGAGTTCGTCGGCGAGGGAGGTGCCCACGATGCCCGCACCGATCACCACCACGCGAGGGCCGTGCTGCTCGCCGCCCATGGATCACCCACCTGCCCGTGTCGTCCTGGATTGTTGCTGAGACCGCAACGGGTTGCTCAACACGCAACAGGATGGGGCCCGTGGGCCACCGCGTCAATCCGGCGCGCGGATCAGCCGGTGTGACCGAGGCGGACGCTCACGGCCTGCGCTGCGGCGATGGCCTGATGCGACAGATCCGGAAGACGATCAGGGCTCATCCGGAAGGACGGCCCGGAGATGCTCAACGCCGCCACGACGTCACCGGTGTGGTCGCGCACGGGAGCTGCGACGGCGGTTAGCCCGTCCTCGAGCTCGTCGCGGGCCGCCGCCCACCCGCGCTCACGCACGCCGTCGAGCTCTTCGCGCAGGACGTCCGCGCTGACGATCGTGGAGGGCGTGAAGCGCTCCAGGTCGACGACGAGGAACGGGTGCAGGCGATGCTCGGGAAGTCCCGCGAGCAGCACCTTCCCGCTGGAGGTGGCGTGCGCGGGGCAGCTCTGGCCGACGAACGTGCGCAGCGCGATCCCGGCGCCACCGTTCGCCTCGGTGACGTTCACGGCGCGACCGGCGTCGAGGACGGCGAGGTTCACCGTCTCACCCACCGTGTCGGCGAGCGGCTCGCAGATGTCCCGACTCTCCCGACCCAGGTCCCGTCGCGACATCGTGGCGCCGGCGAGACGGACCACCGTGAAGCCCAGTCGGTACTTCCCGCGATCGCTGATCTGCTCGACGAACCCCCGCGACTCGAGGACCGAGACCAACCGCGACACCGTCGACTTGTGGACGCCGAGGGCGTCGGCGATGTCGGACACGCCGCCCTCCCCGTCGCGGCCGAGGATCTCGAGGACCTCGAGGGCCCGGTCCACGGACTGGACCGATGCGGGCGGTACGTCGCGTTTCGTCATGTCCTCGTCACTGTAGATCGCGCGACTCGCCCGACCGTCACTTGACGCGCTCGGCCGCCGCTGCGACAGTGTTGCGCAATACGCGCAGCGTTGCGTGGAACGCAACACGATGGGAGACGGTCATGACGCTGAGCGAGTACACCACCCGACCCGAGACATCCGCCGACGACTTCGGCGCGTTCGTGGCGGTCGCCGCGCTCGACGACCTCGTCGTCGACACCCCGATACGCGTGGAGCTCGACGGACGCCCGCCGATCATGGTCGTCCTCACCGAGGACGGTGTCTTCGCCGTCGACGACACCTGCTCGCACCAGGACACCTCGCTGTCGGCGGGGTGGGTCGAGGACTGCGCCGTCGAGTGCCCCCTGCACGAGGCGTGCTTCGACCTGCGCACCGGCGCCGCGATGGGACCGCCGGCCACGCAGCCGATCGCGACCCACGCCGTCCAGGTCGTCGACGGCCTCGTGAGCGTCTGGACGGGCGGCGCCGACGCCGCGTCCGACGCGGCGTGATCGGGATCGTCGGGGCGTCCCTCGCCGGTCTCACCGTCGCGCGCACCCTGCGGTCACTCGGGGTCACCGAACCGATCACGCTGGTCGGCGCGGAACCCTGGCTCCCCTACGACAGGCCTCCGCTGTCGAAGGAGATGCTCACCGGTACCGACGCGTCCCCCGCACCCGACCCCGGGTGGTCGACCCTGCTCACGCCCGGTGAGGCCGACGGCTTCGACTGGCGTCTCGGCGTCTGCGCCACCGGGCTCTCGTCGACTCCCCAGGGGCCGGTGGTCCACACCGAGACCGGTGATCTGGCCGCGCGCGCAGTGGTTCTCGCGACCGGCGCCCGCGCGAGGCGGCTGCCCGGCGACGACCTGTCCGGTGTCCACTCGCTGCGCACGCTCGACGACGCCCGCCGACTCGCGCAGGACCTGCGCGGCGCGCAGGACGTCGTCGTCGTCGGTGCCGGGTTCATCGGCGCGGAGATCGCGTCGACGGCGGCCGCGATGGGCCGGCGGGTGACCATCGTGGAACGCGCACCCGACCCCGGTGCCGCGGTGCTCGGGTCGCGGCTGGCGTCGTGGGCGCTCGACCTGCATCGTCGCGCCGGCGTCGACGTCCTGGTCGACGTGGATCTCGACGGGTTCCACTCCGTCGACGGTCGTGTGCGAGCGGTCCGTCTCGCCGACGGTCGCGCGATAACCGCCGACGTCGTGGTGGTCGGGGTCGGCGCGGCCGCCGAGACCGCGTGGGCCCACGGCTCGCCGATCGACGTCGACGGCGGGTTCGTCACCGACGCATCCGGTGCGACCTCGATGCCGGCGGTCTGGGCGGCGGGCGACTGTGCGCGCACCGTCGATCCGGTCACCGGCACCGCGGCCACGCACCAGCACTGGTCGGCGGCCATCGAGTCCGCCCGCACCGTCGCCCACGCCATCGCGGGCCACCCGGTGCCGGCGCCGCGCACGCCGTATGTCTGGAGTGAGCAGCACGGTCGTCGGATCCAGATCTGCGGGGCGATGCCCCGCGATGCCGACCCGACGGTCGTCGAGGGATCGATCGACGATGACGCGTTCGTGGCGGTCGTCGGGGATCCCGACAGCCCCGACGCCGTGGTCGCCGTCGACATGCCGCGCCCGTTCACACGGCTGCGCAAGACCATGGACAGGCGGTCGAGCGCCGTGCGGGTCTGACGTCAGAACACCGGCGCGGCCGCGCGGACGTGCTCGAACACCAGCGACGTCGTCGTGCCCGCCACCTCGGGCCGGGAGTTCAGGGTCTCGACGAACTCGCGCAGCGCCTGCGTGTCGGGCACGGCGACGTGGAGCAGGTAGTCGTCGGTCCCGGCCAGGAAGAAGACGTCGATGATCTCGTCGCGTCCGCGGATCTGGCCGACGAAGTGACGGATCTGCCCCCGCGCGTCGGACTGCAGGCTCACCGCCACCATCGCGCGCAGCGTCCGCCCGACCGCAGCGGGGTCGATGTCGGCGAAGAACCCGCGGATCACCCCCGTCTCGACCAGACGCCGAACCCGCCCGTGACAGGTCGACGGGGCGATCCCGACGCGCTCGGCGAGCTCGCGATTGGCCATGCGCCCGTCCCCCCGCAGCAACCGGACCAGCTCGCGGTCGACGTCGTCGAGCTCGACCGGCCCCGACGGCCGAAGATCGTTCGGTGGGGTACTCATGACGTTCGACGATACCGAAGAATCAGATCGCTCAGCGGCTAGTTGGAGAATACTCTTCAGTACTGTTGCCAGTGTTCCGAACACCCTTCACGCTTGAACGCACTGGCGCACCGATCTCGGGCGTCGACGACACAGCTGGAGGAGGCGGACGATGCGCGTGGGAGTGCCCCGTGAGGTCAAGAACAACGAGTACCGGGTGGCGATCACCCCGGCCGGCGTCACCGAGTTGACCCGCCGCGGCCACGAGGTCGTCGTCGAGGCGGGTGCGGGCGAGGGCTCGTCCATCCACGACACCGACTTCAAGGAGGCCGGTGCGCAGATCATCTCCGGCGCCGACGCCGTCTGGGAGCAGTCGGACCTCGTGCTCAAGGTGAAGGAGCCGATCGCCGAGGAGTACGGCCGCATGCGGGCCGGCCAGACTCTGTTCACCTACCTGCACCTCGCCGCGAGCCGCCCCTGCACCGACGCCCTGCTGTCGTCGGGCATCACCTCGATCGCCTACGAGACGGTCAGCGCCCCGGACGGCAGCCTGCCGTTGCTGGCCCCGATGAGCGAGGTCGCGGGTCGTCTCGCACCGCAGGTCGGGGCCTACCACCTGATGCGCTCGGCAGGTGGCCGCGGTGTGCTGATGGGCGGCGTCCCCGGCACCGAGCCCGCCGAGGTCGTCGTGATCGGCGGTGGCGTCAGCGGCGTCCACGCCGCGACGATCGCCATGGGCATGGGCGCCCAGGTCACCGTCTTCGATCTCGACGTCACCAAGCTGCGGGCGATCGACGCCCGCTTCGGCGGGCGCGTCCACACCCGGTACAGCACCGCGCTCGCACTGCAGGAGGCCGTCGTCCGCGCCGACCTCGTCATCGGCGCCGTCCTCGTCCCCGGGGCCAAAGCGCCTGTCGTCGTGCCCAACTCGCTGGTGGCCCAGATGAAGCCGGGCTCGGTGCTCGTCGACATCGCGATCGACCAGGGCGGCTGCTTCGAGGACTCGCGTCCCACCACGCACGACGACCCGGTCTTCACCGTCCACGACTCCGTCTTCTACTGCGTCGCGAACATGCCCGGCTCGGTCGCGCGGACGTCGACGTGGGCACTCACCGGGGCGACGCTGCCCCACGTGATCGCGCTCGCCGACCAGGGCTGGGAGGCGGCCTGCGCCGCGGACCCCGGTCTCGCGGCGGGGCTCTCGACGCACGAGGGGCAGCTGTACTCCGCCTCGGTCGGCGAGGCGCTCGACCTCCCGGTCGCCGCGGTCTGAGGCGGTCAGTCCTCGGGCACCAGCGGCGCATAGTGCGCCATGTTCGCCATGCGCCGCTGGATGCCCGCGATCTCCCGCACCGCCTGGCCGACGAGACCGCGGTCGAGCGGTGACAGGCGACGCATCGTGATCACGTCGCCCACGTGCTCGGCCCGGTCGAGTTGAGCCACCTGGTAGGAGATCCGCACCTTCTGCAGGACGTCGAACACCTCGATCAGCGTGCGGGCGTTGTCGTCGGTGAGCATGAGGCTGCCGGCGGCCGCCTGCAACCGTGACCGCGTGTCGAGTTCGGTCGACTCCACCGACAGCGCAGCCCACCGCGCGATGTTGACCAGCGGCGTCAGCGCGTGGGTCTTGATGTCGAACGTCCCGCCGCGGCGGGCCAGGACGTCCCGGGTCGAGCGGATACGGGCCTTGTGCGACAACGACTCCGCGAGGAGCAGACGCAACGTCGAGGGATGCGACCGCAGGTCGGAGAAGACCCGCGTCACCTCCGACAGCCCCCGGTCACCCCAGATGGGACGACCGTCCAGCATCAACGACGTCATGATCATGCCCTTGTTCTCCAGCGGGGCCCGGAGCCACTCCCCCGCCGCTGCACGCCAGTGGGCGTGGGTGCGGGCGAACAAGGGCGACGACGCGATCGCGCCGTTCGGGTCGATCGCCAGCCCGCAGTCACGCAGGATGTCGTCGACGCGCGCGAACACCGCCCGGTACGCGGCGTTCTCGTCGGGATCGGTGAGTTCGTCGTCGAAGGCGACCGCACTGTCGACGTCGGAGCTGAGGACCGCCTCGCGACGCGCGTTCGACCCCAGCGACAACCAGGTCAACCGATCGCCGTCGATCGTCGGCGCCTCGCCGAGAGCGAGTTCCAGCGCCCGCCGGACCGTCGCGTCGTGGATGAGGGAGAGCACCGCCGTCACCTCGTGGGACGGCTGACCACGACGGACCAGGTCGGCGAGGACCCACGGTGCCCGCTGCGCCTGTTCGGCCAACTCCGTGACCGACCCGGATCGCGAGATCTGGGTGCGCAACCCGACCGTCGCCCCGCCCGGCGCGGCGACGAAGTCGCCCGGTCCGACGACGCCGAGCAGTCGACCTGCCGGGTCGACGACCGGCAGGCAGCTCAGGTCGTGCTCGAGGATCTGCAGGAGCCCCTCGGTCGCCGGGGTCCCGGTGACCACGCTGCGCGCCCGCGGCGTCATCACCTCGCGCACCGGGGTCGTCGCGTCCCGACCGTGGGCGACCAGCCGCGAGCGGATGTCGGCGTCGGTGAGGATGCCCAGTGCCCCGTCGCCGCCGGGCACCACGATGTGGTCGCGCCCCCGGTCGGTCATCACGCGGGCCGCCTCGGCGACGGTCATGTCGGGGGTGCCGACCACCGGCGTCGTGCGGATCAACTCGTCCACGGTGCCGCCGCGCGCGGGCGTGCTGACCACCTTGCGCGGCGTCTGCAGCTTGCCGGCGAGGAAGCGTGCGCCGGCCATCGTCGAGAACACCGCCTGCACCGAGTCACTCGGCAGCGTCGCGACGGTGCTGTCCTTCAACGCGACGGCCCGTGGGCCCGAGAGCTCCTGGGTCAGCAACGACAGGTACCCGAAGACCCCGCCCACCCCGAGCACCTCGTCGGGATCCTCGTCCGGCAGGCCGTGCGGGGCGTCGACGCGACGGTTCCAGAGACCGACCTGGCCCGACACGACGACCGTGAGCACGGTGATGCGCTCGGCGAAGCCGTCGACGATCACCTCACCGGCGGCGAACCGACGCCGCGACACCGTCGAGGCGAGCCGCTCGAGCTGGTCGACCGGGACCGCGTCGAACGGCGGATGGCGCCCGAGGAACTCCGCGACGTCGGTCATGGGCCGATCGTGACACACCGACCGGGCCGACGCGCCGCAGGTCGCCTGTCCGCCTTGTACGAGATGTCCGGTCGGGCAACATCGCAGGCGTGCCCCGGCAACATCGACGAAACGCCGTGTGCGCATACTCACACCTCATGAGTTCGGACACCTCCTCGGCAACAGCGCATCTCGACGCGGAGACGGTCGGGTACAAGCAGTCACTCGGTCGCCGACAGGTGCAGATGATCGCGATCGGCGGGGCCATCGGCACCGGCCTGTTCCTCGGGTCCGCGTCGCGCCTGAACAGCAACGGCCCCGCACTCCTGGTGAGCTACGCGGTCGCCGGCGTCGTCGCCTACTTCCTCATGCGGGCGTTGGGCGAGCTCGTGCTGCACCGCTCCACCAGCGGCGCGTTCGTCTCCTACATGCGCGAGTTCTTCGGCGAGAAGGCCGCCTACGTCACCGGCTGGATGTACTGGCTCAACTGGGCGCTCACCGGCGTCGCCGAGCTGTCGGCCGTCGGCGTCTACGTCCGCGACAAGTTCCCGTCGATGCCGAACTGGGCGTCGGCACTCATCGCCCTCGTGGTGGTGCTCGCGGTGAACCTGCTCAGCGCGAAGGCATTCGGTGAGTTCGAGTTCTGGGCGTCGATCCTGAAGGTAGGCGCGATCGTGCTGTTCCTCGTCGTGGGGCTCGTCGTGGTGATCGGCGCGGTCCACGTCGGCGACCACCAGGCCGGCTTTTCGAACCTGTGGAGCAACCCGGGCGGGTTCTGGCCCACCATGGACCCCTACAACTGGTACGGACCGATCCTGGTCATGTCGGGTGTCGTCTTCGCGTACGCCGCGATCGAGATGGTCGGTGTTGCGGCCGGCGAGATGGAGGACGCCGAGAAGGAGGTCCCGCGGGCGGTCAACGCGGTCATCTTCCGGATCGCGGTGTTCTACATCGGGTCGATCCTGCTGCTGTGCGCGATGCTGCCGACGACCTCGTACACGTCGGGCACCAGCCCGTTCGTCACCGTGTTCCAGGCGCTCGGGTTCGGGTGGATGGGCGACGTCATCCAGGTGGTCCTCATCGTCGCCGCCATGTCGAGCCTGAACTCCGGTCTCTACTCGACCGGTCGTGTGCTGCGCAGCCTCGGGATGAGCAAGCAGGCACCGGGTTTCACGACGAAGATGAGCGGTGGTGGCGTCCCGTGGGCCGGCATCGCGATGACCAGCGTCGTCTACGTGCTGGGCGTCGTCCTCAACGCGACGGTTCCCGGCCGCGCCTTCGACATCGCCCTGGAGGCGGCGTCGATCGGCATCGTCTTCACGTGGGGCACGATCTTCGCCTGCCAGCTGAAACTCCGCTCGCTGGTGAACAAGGGGATCATCCCCCGCAGTTCGTTCCAGGCACCGCTCTATCCGTGGGCGAGCATCGCCGGGCTGGTCTTCCTGGCCGCGGTGATCATCGGCCTCGCCATCTCGGGATACCTCGACCACGAGGGCGGACAGGTCGACTTCTGGGTCGTCGTCGTCGGCATCCCCGTCATCGCGGCCGCGCTGACCATCGGGTGGTACTGCATCCGCGGCAACGTCGTCGAGCACACCGGCGGCCGCATCCGGTCGGCGTGGGCCGAGGCCGAGGCCGAGCACAGGGCCCGCGTCACTGGCTGACGCGGCTCTCCGTCACTGGACGCCGACCGCGGCGAGTCCTGCGTCGATGCTTCGCGCGACCGAGGACACGTACGGCTCGCGCAGTAGATCGGTGTGTCCGCCAGGAACCTCGGTGATGTGCAGCGGGCCACGAGCCATCAGCGACCAATGCTCTCGTCCGAGTGGGTTGTCGGCCGTTCGCAGTACCACCGTGGGCACATCGAGTGCCCGAGGTCGGTGACGTGCGAGAGTTGCCATCCCGAGGTTGTAGAACAGCAGCCACTGGGTCAGTGGATCGAACTGCACCAGACCGGCCACCGCCATCTTCAGTCGTATGGCGACCAGTCGCCACAGACTCGCCTCCAGAGGCGGCCCGGTGTGCAACTCCGGTGTGATCACATCGTCAGCTGTCGACGGACCGAGCTCCGGACGGCCGCTGAGGTGACGGACCATCTCGGCGGACAGACGCGGGTCGATCAACACGACCGCCTCGACGCTCTCCCCTGCCTCGCGGAGCTGTCCTGCCATCTCCCACACGATGTGGGCACCCATCGAGTGACCGGCGAGCAGGTACGGTCCTGAGGGGGCGACCGCGCGTATCGCGGCGATGTTCCGCCGCGCGATCGCTCGCACCGAACGGTCCGGCCGGCCACGGTTCTCGAGCCCCCAGGCTTGCAGTCCGTAGACGGGGCGGCCCGGCGCGAGGCCTCGAGTGGTCGGGATCAGTGACACGGCCGGGGCACCTGCCCCGGCGACCATGAACAGAGGGGTACCGGCGCCGTCGGCGCGCAGAGGCACGAGCACCGACATGCCCCGACGCCTGCCCGCATCGGCTGAGACCTCATCGCGGGCGACGGCAGCGATGACCGCGATCGACGGATTCGCAGCGACACGCGCGACGTCGATCTGCACATGGAAATGCGCATCGACCTGCGCCAGGATCGTGCTCAGGGCCAGCGAGTCCGCACCCATGTCGATGAGATCGTCGTCGATCTGCATGTCGTCGCGGCCCATGACCGATCGCACCATCTCGTGTACGGCCAGCACTGCGAGGTCGGAGGTGTCGAGCGGTCGAGCGGGACGGGCAGGGGCGGGATGGACGACCTCGTCAGGCTGACGAAGTCGTCCACGGTCGATCTTCCCGCGGTCGGTGCGCGGCAGCGAGTCGTAGACGATCACACCACCTGGAACCATCCAGTCCGGCAGGAGCGAACGGAGACCGATGCGAATTCCATGAGCATCGACCGGTGACGCTGCGGCCCGATCCAGTGCGACATGCGCGACCAGTCCGGCCCGACCACGGTGAGTGGTCCCCTCGACATGGGCATCGGCCACCCCGGGAACCCTGCGGAGTGCAGAGCACACCTCGCCCGGTTCGACGAGATAACCACGGATCTTCACAGCCGAGCCGATTCGGCCGACGACGCGCAACTCGTTCTGCTCGTCGAGGCGACCGCGGTCACCGGTGCGGTACCACACCGTCCCGTCGGCGGTGCGAAGCGTCGACAGTGTCTGATCTCCGAGATACCCGAGCGCCATGGCGCCACCGCTGACCACGATCTCGCCGACCTCGCCGTCCGTCATCTGCCCACCGGCATCGTCGACGATCATCACGCGACGTCGCGACAGCGCACGTCCGGTGGCGAGCCTCCCATCCGACACGTCTTCACCCGGCGGGAACGACCGATTGGCCACCACACCGCACTCGGTACACGCGTACCAGTTCACGACAGACGCCCCAGGCGCGAGGTGCGTTCGCGTGACGCGAAGGTCTTCGCTGTCGAGAGGCTCGCCGTAGTAGACGACCACCCGCAGGTCAGCCAGGTCGGCGGCCGCCGGGTCGGCGACGCCTGCATGAGCGATGGCCCTGCCGAGGGTCGGCGAGCAGTGCAGCGTCGTCGCCCGCTGATCGCGCAGCCAGGCGCGCAGGGACACGGGGCCGCTCGATCGCGGATCTCTGCACAGGGTTCGCGCGCCGGCCACCAGACCGGCGAGCAGCGAGTTGATGCCGGCGCCGAACCCCAGAGGAAGCGCGACCCCGAGCCGGTCGGTCGACATCAGATTCATGGAATCGACGACGTCGGTGGCCTTCTCCAGGCACATCCGATGACTGAGGAGCACGCCCTTCGGGGTGCCCGACGAACCCGATGTCATCACGATCATCGCGACATCGTCGGGTTTCGGCTCAGGCGGTGAGAGATTCACGGGAGACGACGAGCGTTCATCGTCGGCGGCTGTGCACCTCGCCGACAGATCGAAGTGATCGAGAACTGTGGCCCCGGTCGACTCGAGGATGAGCGAGCGGCGTGCCAAGGGCTGGTGTCTGTCCACGGGGACGAGCGGCGCCGTGGACATCAACACGGCCACGCACGCGACAATCGACTCGATCGAACCGTCCATCTCGACCGCCATCGGCGTCCGAGCCGGACCGGCACGGTCGGCGACCGCCGGAAGGAGCCACATCGCACGATCGAACAGCTCGCCCGACGTGATGGAGGCCGATTCGGTCACGACGACGGCATGGTCCGGCCGCACGGCCGCATTCCGAGCCACCGCCTCGGCAATCGATGCAGGTCGCCGAGCGGCACGGCGATTCGCTGACCGACGCCCGGCCCGATGTCGCGACGTCGACAGGACAGCAGTACGTTCAGACAAATTATCCCCCCACGAGATGACCCGTCACGGTGGTCCTCCCCCGGACCGATGTCCAGCGTACAGGTCGGGACGAACCGGCTACGGGTCAGTGATCGACGAGGGTGCGCAGCTCCGCGGGGAGGTCCTTCTCTCGCCGGTAGGGACCGACGACCGCCAGGGACGGACGGTGCGTGAGAACCTTCCGCGCGACCGCCGAGACGTGCACGGGCCGGACACCGTCGATGCGACGCAGCGACGAGGCGACCGTGCGGTACCGGCCGTGGTCGATCTCGCCGAGACCGAGCCGGTGCATCCGAGATCCGGTGTCCTCGAGTCCCAGCAGCATCGACCCCCGCAGGGAGCCCCGGGCGCGGGTGATCTCGTCGCGGTCGATGCCGTTCTCGGCGATGTCGGCGAGGATCTGGGTGACCACGTTCGTCACCTCGCCCGCGCGCTCGGGGTTGCACCCCGCGTAGACCGAGAACGTGCCGACGTCGCTGAACGTGTCGAGCGACGAGTACACCGAGTAGGCGAGACCGCGTTCCTCCCGGATCTGTTGGAACAGCCGGGAACTCAACCCGCCACCGACCGCAGCGTTCAGCACGGAGAGCGCCGGGAGGTCGGGGTCGTCGACACCGCCGGTGGGCATGCCGATCATGAGGTGGGTCTGCTCGCTGTCGCGGTCGACGATCTGTGCGGCCCCGACAGCGCGCGCGGGCCGCGTGCGACGACGCGGTGCGGCGGTCGTCGCGTCCGGGTCGAGATGGGGACCGAACGCGCGGCGCACCAGCGACACCACCTCGCGGTGGGTGATGTTGCCGGCCACCGCGACCACCATGCGGTCCGGCGTGTAGCGACGGGTGTGGAAGCCCCGGATGCGGTGCGCCGACAGCGATCCGACGACCTCGGGGGTACCGATCACCGGTCGACCGATCGGGGCGTCGCCGAAGACGGCGGTCATGAACGCGTCGGCGAGCAGGTCCTCGTGGTCGTCGTCGCGCATGGCCATCTCCTCGAGGACCACCTCGCGCTCGACCTCGACGTCGGCGGCCGCGCACTCACCGCGCACCACGACATCGGCGAGGACGTCGACGGCCATGGCTGCGTGGTCGTCGAGGACGTGCGCGTAGAAGCAGGTGTGTTCCTTGCTGGTGAACGCGTTGAGCTCACCTCCCACCGCGTCGAGTTCGCGGGCGATCGACGCCGCGGTCCGCGTGGGTGTCTTCTTGAACAGCAGGTGTTCCAGGAAGTGCGCCGCACCGGCGAGACCCGGTGTCTCGTCCCGTGATCCGACGCCGACCCAGACGCCGATCGAGACCGATCGCACGCCGGGGACATGCTCCGTGACGACCCGCAGCCCACCGGGCAGGACGCTGCGTGAGACAGCGCCGCCGGTGGGCTGCGGGGTACGTGTTCCGGTCAGTGTCAGCCGGCGGCCACGGGCGCGTCGGCACCCTCGGCGGGGGCGTCGGCGACGGGGACCAGGCTGATCTTGCCGCGGTCGTCGATGTCGGCGATCTCGACACGGATCTTGCTGCCGACGTTGACGACGTCCTCCACCTTGTTGATCCGCTTGCCCTGCCCCAGCTTCGAGATGTGCACGAGGCCGTCACGACCCGGGAGCAGCGACACGAACGCGCCGAAGGCGGTGGTCTTGACGACCGTGCCCAGGAAGCGCTCCCCGACCTTGGGCAGCTGCGGGTTCGCGATCGCGTTGATGCGGTCGATCGCGGCCTGCGCGCTGACACCGTCGGTGGCACCGACGAACACCGTGCCGTCGTCCTCGATGGAGATGTTGGCGCCGGTCTCCTCGGTGATGGCGTTGATGTTCTTGCCCTTCGGGCCGATCAGCTCGCCGATCTTGTCGACCGGCACCTTCACGGTGGTGACGCGCGGGGCGTACGGGCTCATCTCGTCGGGCTCGTCGATCGCCTCGGCCATCACCTCGAGGATGGTGGTCCGGGCGTCCTTTGCCTGGCTCAGCGCACCGGCGAGCACCTGCGACGGGATGCCGTCGAGCTTGGTGTCGAGCTGCAGCGCGGTCACGAAGTCCTTCGTGCCGGCGACCTTGAAGTCCATGTCGCCGAACGCGTCCTCGGCACCGAGGATGTCGGTGAGCGCGACGTAGCGGGTCTGGCCGTCGACCTCGTCGGAGACCAGGCCCATGGCGATGCCCGCGACCGGCGCCTTCAGCGGGACGCCGGCGTTGAGCAGCGACATGGTCGATGCGCAGACCGAGCCCATCGACGTGGAACCGTTGGAGCCCAACGCCTCCGACACCTGACGGATGGCGTAGGGGAACTCGTCGACGCTCGGCAGCACCGGCATCAGGGCGCGCTCGGCCAGTGCGCCGTGGCCGATCTCGCGACGCTTCGGCGAGCCCACACGACCGGTCTCACCGGTCGAGTACGGCGGGAAGTTGTAGTGGTGCATGTAGCGCTTGGACGTCTCCGGTCCGAGCGAGTCGATCTGCTGCGCCATCTTCACCATGTCCAGCGTGGTGACACCCATGATCTGGGTCTCGCCGCGCTCGAACAGCGAGCTGCCGTGGGCGCGCGGGATGACGGCGACCTCGGCCGACAGCGACCGGATGTCGGTGATGCCGCGACCGTCGATGCGGAAGTGGTCGGTGAGGATGCGCTGGCGGACCAGCTTCTTCGTCAGCGACCGGTAGGCGGCACCGATCTCCTTCTCGCGACCCTCGAACTGCCCACCGAGGGAGTCGAGGACGTCGGCCTTGAGAGCGTCGGTGGCGTCGTCACGCTCGGCCTTGCCGGCGATCGTCAGGATCTCCGACAGGCGGTCCTTCGCGCCCGACTCGACGGCGTCGTAGACATCCGACTGGTACGGCGGGAAGAGCGGGAACTCACCGGTCTCCTTCGCGGCCGACTCGGCGAGCTGCTGCTGCGCCACGCAGAGCGAGCGGATGAAGGGCTTGGCGGCCTCGAGGCCCTCGGCGACGATCGCCTCGGTCGGCGCCTGCGCACCACCGGCGACGAGCTCGATGACGTTCTCGGTCGCCTCGGCCTCGACCATCATGATCGCGACGTCGTCACCGACGATGCGGCCGGCGACGACCATGTCGAAGACGGCGCCCTCGAGCTGCTCGACGGTCGGGAACGCGACCCACTGGCCGGCCCGGTTGGACTCGGTCGGGATCAGGGCGACGCGCACGCCACCGACCGGGCCCGAGAAGGGCAGTCCGGCGAGCTGCGTCGACGCCGAGGCCGCGTTGATCGCGACGACGTCGTAGAGGTCCTTCGGGTCGAGGCTGAGGACGGTCACGACGACCTGGATCTCGTTGCGGAGACCGTCGACGAACGACGGGCGCAGCGGGCGGTCGATGAGACGGCAGGTGAGGATCGCGTCGGTCGACGGGCGGCCCTCACGACGGAAGAACGAGCCCGGGATGCGGCCCGCGGCGTACATACGCTCCTCGACGTCGACGGTGAGCGGGAAGAAGTCGAACTGGTCCTTGGGGTGCTTGCCGGCGGTGGTCGCCGACAGCAGCATCGTCTCGTCGTCGAGGTAGGCGACGACCGAGCCGGCGGCCTGCTGCGCGAGGCGCCCGGTCTCGAAGCGGATGGAACGGGTGCCGAACTCGCCGTTGTCGATGACGGCGGTCGCCTCGGTGATCTCGTCGTCGTAGTCGAGATCGTCGGCCGGGGCGTTGGTCACGTCGGTCATGGGTGGTGGAGATCCTCTCGATCGAGGTGCGCGGCGGCGATGCGCGGCGCGCAGCGGTGACGTCGTCGCCGTGACGGCGGACGACGTGGGTCCGATGGGTGCGAGGAGACGGCGGTGCGGAGCCCGGCGACACTGCGGACGACATGTCCGTGGCCCCGGTGCGCGCACGCACCGGACGGCGGCCGGGTCGGTCACGTGGCGACGGCCGTCGATCGAAGCAGCCGGAGCAGAGTTGTTCCGGCAGCCACTACCGAAGACCGATCGCCCGAACGTGTACCGCGCGGACGAACCCCTCACGAGATCGGGTCCCCGGCGAGACTACCACCGGGGACCCGAGGATCCGTGCATGCTCACCCCGCGAGGTGCGGGGCGTGTGAGGTCAGCGGCGCAGGCCGAGGCGCTCGATCAGCGACCGGTAGCGCTGGATGTCGACCGAGGCGACGTACTTCAGCAGACGACGACGACGACCGACGAGCAGCAGCAGGCCGCGACGGCTGTGGTGGTCGTGCTTGTGGAACTTGAGGTGCTCGGTCAGGTCGCTGATGCGCTTGGTGAGCAGCGCGATCTGCGCCTCCGGCGAGCCGGTGTCAGTCTCGTGCAGTCCGTACTCGGACAGGATCGACTTCTTCTGCTCCGTGGTCAGAGCCATGGTGTACCTCTTCTGTTCGGTACCGCGCTGGTGGAGACCTGTCGCGCCCACCGGGGCGGGGACAGGTGGTGCGCCGCCGCGGACCGCAGCAACACCGACCGGTCAGGATACCCGCGGCCGGACCCGCCGCCCAAATCGCGCGCGGATCAGGGTGCGAGGGCCTCGCGGGCGACCTCGACGTCGCGGTCCATCTGCTCGATGAGCGACTCCATCGAGTCGAACTTCTCCATCCCGCGGATGCGACGGACGAAGTCGACGGCGACGTGCTGGCCGTACAGGTCGGCGTGGGTGTCGAGGACGAACGCCTCGACCGTGCGGGTGCGGCCGGAGAACGTCGGGTTCGACCCGACGGACACCGCGGCCTGATAGCTCTCCCCTGGCACGACCTGCCCGACCACCGGCCCGGCACCGAGCACGGTGAACCATGCGGCGTAGACGCCGTCGGCGGGGATGGCGGAGTACATCGGTGGCGCCACGTTCGCCGTGGGGTAGCCCATCTCCCGACCACGCCCGTCGCCGCGGACGACCACGCCCTCGACACGGTGCGGTCGGCCCAGCGCCTCGGCAGCCGCCTCGACGTCACCCGCGGCGACGCAGGACCGGATGTAGGTGGAGGAGAAGGTGACCGCCGGTCGGGACTCGTCGGTCCCGTCACCGAGCAGCGACACGGCCTGCACCTCGAACCCGAACGTGCGCCCGAGGTCGGCGAGGACCTCGACGGTGCCGGCGGCCTTCTTGCCGAAGGTGAAATTGGCGCCGACCACCACATCTGCGGCGTGGAGCCCCTCGACGAGGACCTCGTGGGCGAAGTCCTTCGGCGACTGCGAGGCGAGCACCGGCGTGAACGGCATGACGCAGAAGACGTCGATCCCGAGTTCCTCCGCCAGCTCGGCCCGACGGGTCAACGTCGACAGCTGCGGCGGGTGCGTGCCGGGGCGCACCACCTCCGCGGGGTGCGGGTCGAAGGTCATGAGCACCGCCGGGACACCGCGCTTGCGGGCCGCGGCGGTGGCGGTGGCGATGAGTTGCGCGTGCCCGCGGTGCACGCCGTCGAAGACACCGATCGTGACGACGCAGCGACCCCAGCCCGCAGGGATGTCCTCCAGCCCTCGCCATCGCAGCACGACCCAAGCCTACGGGCCGACCATCGGGCGGGGAACTCCCGTCGGCTCGTCGCCCGTCGGGCGTGTCGAGGACGTGCAATAGGCTCGGACACGTGTCCTCGACCGATGGCCGCGCAGACCCCGGCGGCGTGTTCGCAGGCCCGGCGACCGTCGTGCCGGTGACGGAGCTGTCCACCGTCGCGCAGGACTACCTCAAGATCATCTGGACCGCGCAGGAGTGGTCGGAGGCGAAGGTCACCACCAAGCTCCTCGCGGAGAAGCTCGCCGTCTCGCCGTCGACGGTGTCGGAGGCGGTGCGCAAGCTCGCCGACCAGGACCTGGTGTCGCACGCCCGGTACGGCGCCGTCACCCTCACCGACAGGGGCCGCGCGGCCGCGGTGCTGATGGTGCGCCGACACCGGTTGATCGAGACCTTCCTGGTGCGCGAGCTGGGCTACGGGTGGGACGAGGTCCACGACGAGGCCGAGGTGCTCGAACACGCCATGTCCGACCGGATGATCGACCGGCTCGACGCCAAGCTCGGCCACCCGACGCGCGATCCGCACGGCGACCCGATCCCCGCCCCCGACGGCGAGGTGCCCCGGACCACGGCCCGCCAGCTCGCGGAGTTCGGGCCGGAGTCCGGCGGTCGGGTCGCGCGCATCGCCGACACCGACCCGGCCATGCTGCGCTACTTCGACTCGGTGGGGATCTCGCTGGACCGGCACATCGCCGTCGTCGAGCAGCGACCGTTCGCCGGCACGGTCGCGGTCCGGGTCGACGAGGGAGACGTCATCGACCTCGGCGACATCGCGACGCGCGCGATCTGGGTGGAGACCGAGGGGTCCTGAAGGTCGCCGTCACGGACGACACCGCTCAGCGCAGCGTCGCCGGGCGCACCACCATCACCGACGCCGCACGTCGGCCCTTCTCCTGCAGCAGGGCGATGACCCGTCCGTCGGCGGTGACCGCCGCGTGGACGCCGGACATCCCGATCGGCTCGAGCCAGCGGCCCTGACTGATGGACTCCGCCTGCTCGTCGTCGATGGTGCGGTGCTCGAACGCGACAGCGATCGCGTCGTCGATGGCCAGCGACATCCGTGGGTCCTCCTCGAGCGCGTCGAGGGGGACGGCACGGTCGATCGTGAACGGGCCGACGGCGGTGCGTCGCAGCACCGTCAGATGTCCGCCGACGCCGAGCGCCGCCCCGAGATCCCGTGCCAGCGAACGGATGTAGGTCCCCGACGAGCAGTCGACCTCGACGTCGACGTCGAACCAGCCGTCGGTCGCGCGCGTGTCGAGGACGTCGAACCGGGACACGGTGACCCGCCGCGACGGCAGCTCGACGTCCACGCCCTCGCGCATGAGAGCGTGGGCGCGGCGTCCGTCGACCTTGATCGCACTGACCCTCGCCGGCACCTGATCGATGTCGCCGACGAACGCGCGCGTCGCCGAGACGACGGCCTCCCGGTCGAGGTGGGTCACGTCGGCGCGGTCGCCCAGCGTGCCGTCGGCGTCGTCGGTGTCGCTGCCGGCACCGAGGCGGATGGTGGCGGTGTAGGACTTCGTGGTCAGCGACAGCAGCCCGAGGAGTTTGGTGGCGCGTTCCACGCCGATCACCAGCACGCCGGTCGCCATCGGATCGAGGGTGCCCGCGTGCCCGACCTTGCGGGTGGAGAACGCCTTCCGGCACCGCGCCACCACGTCGTGGCTGGTGATGCCCGCCGGCTTGTCGACCAGGACGAGTCCGGCCGCAATGACCGCACCGGCGTCGGCGCGCCTGTCCCGGCCGCTCACAGCGTGATCGAGGTGACGATGATGCCGTCGGCGACCCGCCACGAGCCCTCGAAGCCCGTCAGCGGCGGACCGCCGTCGGTCGTCGACCCGTCGACGAGCAGTCGGGAGGCGAAGGTGCCGGAGGTGTCGTCGGTGCGGTCCACGGTGATGTGGGCGTCCTCGAACCCGAGCCACCGCCCGGTGAGCGGGAACCAGGCCTTGTAGGTGGCCTCCTTGGCGCAGAACAGGATCCGGTCCCAGTGCAGGGTGTCGTCACGGTCGGCCAGGACCGCGCGCTCCTCGGCGATGCTGACGTGGTCGAGCACCCCGTCGGGCAGCGGGCCGTGGGGCTCGGCGTCGATGCCGACCGACCGGACCCGCAGTTTGTGTGCGACCACCGCGGCCCGGTAGCCGTCGCAGTGGGTGAGGCTGCCGACGATCCCCCGCGGCCACAGCGGTTCGCCCTTCTCACCACGCAGGATCGGTACGGGATCCTCCCCCAGGTGTGTGAGAGCGCGACGCGCCAGCGTCCGCACGGTCGTGAACTCCGACCGCCGTTTGTCGACCGCCCGCGCGACGATCGACTCCTCACCGGGCATCAGCGCGGCGTCGGCCGGGTCGCCGAACGCCTCGGCGGCCACGACGCCGGGTCCGACCACGTCCTCGATCACCGACTCCCCTCCCCACGCTCCGCGCGGGCCCTCGCCCGCAGTTCCCGTTGCCGGGCGACACGCTCGGTGAACTCCTTCGCCCGTTCCCGGTAGTCCGGCGGGAGGTGGAAGCGCGCCCCGTGCTCGGGCAGGTCCTCGGGGCGTGTCCCGTCGTCGGGGGCGATCCGCCGCAGCAGCGGCTCGGGCAGACCACGCCGCTTCCACTCGCGGGGGTATCCGACCGACACCTCCTCGAAGCGGATGTCGTCGTACCAGGTGGTCCGTGGGATGTGCAGGTGGCCGTACACGCAGCACGCCGCGTTGTACCGCGTGTGCCAGTCGTCGGTCAGCTCGCTCCCGCACCACAGGGCGAACTCCGGGTACATGAGCGCGTCCGTCGGCTCGCGCCGCAGCGGCCAGTGGTTGATCAACACCGTCTTCTCACTCGGGTCGAGTGCGTCGAGGCGCTCGCGGGTGGCGGCGATGCGCGCCCTCCCCCACGCGTCCCGGGTGCCGTAGGGCTCGGGCGAGAGCAGGAACTCGTCGGTCGCCACGACGTTGTTCTCCCGCGCGACGGCCAGGGCCGCGAGCGCCGTGGTCGTCCCCGGCGGTCGAAAGGTGTAGTCGTACAGCAGGAACATGGGCACGACACGCACGGGCGGTGACCCGTCACCGGGGTCGAACAGCGGGTAGATGTCCTCGGGCGTCACCACCCCAATGTCGCGGCAGACCTGGACGAGGTAGTCGTAGCGGGCGACGCCGTGGATCTGCAGCGGGTCCTTCGCCGTCGTGTACAGCTCGTGGTTGCCGGGCACCCAGACGACCGTGGAGAAGCGCATCTTCAGTCGGCGCAGGGTGTCGGCGATGTCGTCGGTGCGTTCGGCGACGTCGCCGGCGACGATGAGCCAGTCCTCCGACGTCTCCGGCGCGATGCGGTCGAGGATCTCGTCGTTGCCCTTGTGGCTGACGTGCAGATCACTGATCGCCCAGAGAGTGGCCATTCGCTCGATGCTATCGGCCGACGCCGGACAGCTCGATCCGCGTCCACCGCCCCGACACGAGTCGCGCGGTGACCGCGACGAGCCGCAGGACCATGAACGCGGCGAGCCCCGTCCAGATGCCGGCGAGGCCCCAGTCGAAGGCCAGCGACGCCCAGATCATCGGCAGGAACCCGACGAGGGCGCTCCCGACCGTCGTGGTGCGCAGGTAGGCGGCGTCCCCCGATCCGAGGAGCACGCCGTCGAGGGCGAAGACGACGCCCGCGACGGGCAGCATGCCGACGAGGAACCACCACGGCGTCGCCGAGGCGTCGAGCACGTCGGGGTCGTCGGTGAAGATCCCGGCGATGGGTGTCCGGGCGACCGCGAGCACCGACAGCGCAATCGCGGCGACGGCCACCGAGACGACGGTGACCCGCCGGGCGACGACCCGCGCGGACGACGCCGTACCGGCTCCGAGCGCGGCCCCGACGAGCGCCTGCGCGGCGATCGCCAGGGCGTCGAGCAGCAGCGACAGGAAGTTCCAGAGCTGGAGGACGACCTGGTGCGCGGCCAGGGCGGCCACCCCGAACCGGGCGGCGACCGCGGCCGCCGACAGGAAGCAGACCTGGAACGACAGGCTGCGGACGACGAGGTCACGGGCGAGCGTGAGCTGTGCGCGGATGACGGACGCCACCGGCCACGGGGAGACGGGCGACCCCGACTGCCGGGTCTCCCGCGCGAGCCGCAACGCGAACAGCAGCCCGGCCAGGGACTGCCCGATCACGTTGGCGACCGCGCTGCCGTGCAGCCCGAGGTGCGGTGCACCGAGCAGCCCGTGCACGAGCAGCGGGCACAGCACCGCGCTGAGCCCCAACCCGGTCGCCACGTAGACCACGGGCCGACGGGTGTCGCGGACACCGCGCATCCACCCGTTGCCGGCCATGCTCAGCAGGATCAGCGGCACCCCGCAGACGGCGATCCGCAGCCACCCCGCGGCCTCGTCGGCGACAGCGCCGTCGGACGCGACGAGTCGCACGATCGGCCCGGCGAGGGTGGCGACGACCGCCACGATCACCAGTCCGACACCGACCGCGAGCCACGAGGCGGACACGCCCTCACCGACGGCGGCGGCACGGTCGCCGCGACCGAACCACCGGGCGGACCGGGCCGTCGTGCCGTAGGAGAGGAACGTCAGCTGGGTGCTGACCACGCCGAGGACGACCGTCCCCACACCGAGCGCCGCCAACGGCTCGGTGCCGAGCCGTCCGACGACGGCGAGGTCCTCCATGAGGTACAGCGGCTCGGCGATGAGGACGACGAGCGCCGAGAGGGCGAGTCGGCCGATCGAGGAGTACGCGGTGTCAGTCTCGCTCACGCGGCGGAGAACGCTGCGACGACGTCCTCGACGGCACCGGTGAAGCCGAAGCCGGCGGCGTGCGGGTGCCCGCCCCCGCCGTGTGCCCGGGCGATCGGGACCAGGTCGGTCGCCGAGCGCGAGCGCATCGACACCGTCCACGTGCCCGGGTCGGACTCCTTGAACACCACCGCGACGTCGGCGTCGCCGATGGTGCGGACCAGGTCGATCACGCTCTCGGCCTCGTCCCAGCCGATCGCGTCGCGCCAGGTGTGGTCGACGCAGGCGTAGACCAGCCCGTTTCCGCCGAACGCCTCGGGGACCAGGACGGCCGACCGGAGGGCGTCGGCGACCATGGCGAGCCAGCCGAACCGGTGGGTGTCGAGGAGGGTGCGTGTCCACGCGGGTCCGTCGACCCCGGCGGCGAGCAGTCGGGCGGCGATCGCGTGCGATCCCGGCCGGGCCCACCGGAACGACCCGGTGTCGGTGACGAGGCCGGCGTAGAGGCAGGTGGCGACGTCCGCGTCGATCTCCGCGTCGAGGTCGTCGAGGACCGCGAGGACGAGTTCGGCGGTGCAGTCGGCCTCGGCGTCGACGAGGTCGAGGTCACCGAAACCGGTGTTCGACGCGTGGTGGTCGATCACGACGCGGGTCTCCGCCCGGGTGAACACGTCCTGTAGGTCCTCGAGACGTCCCACGCTCGCGCAGTCGAGCGCGACGGCGACGCGGTGGCCGGCGATCTGGTCGGAGGGGACGACCATCTTCGCCCCGGGCAGCCGTGTGAGGGCATCGGGCACAGGGAGCGCGCCGGGGACGCCGACCTCCACGTCGACCCCGTTGCGGTCGAGTGCGACCGCGAGTGCCAGCGCCGACCCCATGGTGTCGGCGTCGGGCCGGACGTGGGTGAACAGTGTGACGGCGGAGGCGTCGCGCAGGACGTCGACGATGCGCCTGCGGTCGTCGGAGCCGTCGGTCACCGCCACCTCCCCTCGCGTCGTGTCCGTCCCGACGCCGGGATGTCCGACACCGGCGTCGCGGCGCTCAGGGCGCCGAGGAACGGTGCCCATCGTAGCCCCGGGGCTCGTCCCGATCGGCGTCATCGTCGTCGTGATCGGATCGATCGTCGGTCTTGTACGGGTCCGCGTCGCCGGCGGGCACGGCCTCCGCGGCCCTCCGCGCGACCAGCTCGTCCTGGGCCCGGGCCCGGGCGACGAGTTCCTCCATCTCCCGCGCCGCGTCGGGGACGGTGTCGAGGACGAACCGCAGGGTCGGGGTGAAGCGCACCCCGGTCCCGGCGCCGACCTTGGACCGCAGGACACCGGTGGCACGCGCGAGTCCCGCCGCGGCGGCCTCGTAGTCCGGGTCGTCGTCGATCGACGCGCCCATCACCGTGTAGTAGATCGTCGCGTCGTGCAGATCCGCGGTGACGGTCGTGTCGGTGACGGTCACGTGCGCGAGCCGCGGGTCCTTGATCTCCCCGCCGATCGCCGAGGCGACGATGGACGAGATGCGCTTGGCGAGACGCTGCGCGCGGGCCGGATCGGCCATGGTGGATCTCCTTCCTCACCCCTGCCCGGGGAGCCCGACGCCCGGACACCTGATCTCTCGGGTGCCCGGGCGCCGGGTGCGTGAACCTGTCTGCAGTGGGGCGCGGCCCCATGCGGCCTACGTGCGGGCCTTCTCCTGCAGCTCGTAGGTCTCGATGACGTCGTCGACCTTGATGTCGCTGTACGTCAGGGTGAGACCGCATTCGTAGCCCTCGCGGACCTCGGTCGCGTCGTCCTTCTCCCGCTTGAGCGACGAGATGGTGAGGTTGTCCGCCACCACCACGTTGTCGCGCAGGAGCCGGGCCTTGGCGTTGCGGCGCATGATCCCCGACTGCACGAGGCAACCGGCGATGTTGCCGACCTTCGACGACCGGAAGATCGCGCGGATCTCCGCACGCCCGAGCTCGACCTCCTCGTAGATCGGCTTGAGCATGCCCTTGAGGGCGTTCTCGATCTCCTCGATCGCCTGGTAGATCACCGTGTAGTACCGGATGTCGACACCCTCGCGGTTGGCCAGCTCGGTGGCCTTGCCCTCCGCGCGGACGTTGAACCCGACGATGATCGCGTCGGAGGCCGTCGCCAGGTTGACGTTGGTCTCGGTGACGCCACCGACACCGCGGTCGATGACGCGCAGCTGCACCTCGTCGCCGATATCGATGTTGAGCAGCGCCTCCTCGAGGGCCTCCACCGTTCCGGAGTTGTCGCCCTTGAGGATGAGGTTGAGCTGCGACGTCTCCTTCAGCGCGGCGTCGAGGTCGTCGAGGCTGATGCGCTTACGGCTGCGGGCGGCCATCGCGTTGCGCTTGCGCGCGTTGCGGCGGTCGGCGATCTGCCGGGCGATGCGGTCCTCGTCGACGACGAGCAGGTTGTCGCCGGCGCCGGGCACCGAGGTGAAACCGACGACCTGCACCGGACGCGACGGGGTGGCCTCGGCGACGTCGTCGCCGTGCTCGTCGACCATGCGTCGGACACGACCGTAGGCGTCGCCGGCGACGATCGAGTCGCCCACCTTGAGCGTGCCGCGCTGGACCAGCACGGTCGCCACCGGACCGCGACCGCGGTCGAGGTGTGCCTCGATGGCGACACCCTGGGCGTCCATGTCCGGGTTGGCGCGCAGGTCGAGCGAGGCGTCCGCGGTGAGCAGCACGGCCTCGAGCAGGGCGTCGATGTTCGTGCCCTCGCGTGCCGAGATGTCGACGAACATGCTGTCGCCGCCGTACTCCTCGGGGACGAGCCCGTACTCGGTGAGCTGACCGCGGATCTTCGCCGGGTCGGCGCCCTCCTTGTCGATCTTGTTGACCGCCACCACGATCGGCACGTCGGCCGCCTGCGCGTGGTTGAGCGCCTCCACCGTCTGCGGCATGACGCCGTCGTCGGCGGCGACCACGAGGATCGCGATGTCCGTCGCCTTCGCACCACGGGCACGCATGGCGGTGAACGCCTCGTGACCCGGGGTGTCGATGAAGGTGATGAGACGGTGCTCGCCATTGAGGTCGGTGTCGACCTGGTAGGCACCGATGTGCTGGGTGATGCCGCCGGCCTCGCCCTCGCGGACGTTGGCCTTGCGGATCGTGTCCAGCAGTCGGGTCTTGCCGTGGTCGACGTGACCCATGACGGTGACCACCGGCGGACGCTGCTCGAGGTCCTCCTCGCCGCCCTCGTCCTCGCCGTAGGTCAGGTCGAAGCTGTCGAGCAGCTCGCGGTCCTCGTCCTCCGGGCTGACGACCTGGACGACGTAGTTCATCTCGCCGCCGAGCAGCTCCAGCGTCTCGTCGTTGACCGACTCGGTCGCCGTGACCATCTCGCCGAGGTTGAACAACGCCTGGACCAGGGCTGCCGGGTTGGCGTCGATCTTGTCGGCGAAGTCCGACAGCGAGGCACCACGGGCGAGACGGATGGTCTCACCGTTGCCGCGGGGCAGACGGACGCCGCCGACGGCGGGCGCCTGCATCGACTCGTATTCGGCGCGCTTCGCCCGCTTCGACTTGCGACCACGACGCGGTGCGCCACCGGGACGACCGAACGCACCCGCGGCACCGCCGCGACCACGACCGCCGCCGCCACCACGACCGCGGAAACCGCCGGGAGGACCCCCGGGCGAGGCCGTCGGGGCGCCGCCACCGCGGTACCCACCACCGCCGCCGCCGGGACGGCCACCGGGACCACCGGGACGGCCGCGACCTGCGGCACCGCCGGGACCCGGACGGGCTGCGCGTGCCGGCATGGCACCCGGGTTCGGGCGCGGGGGCATGCTGCCGGGACTGGGACGGGGACCGCCCTTGCCGGGCGCCGGACGCGGTCCGCCGGGGCCGGCCGCGGGCCGGGCACCGGGACGGGCCGTGCCGCCGCCCTGCTGCCCCGGCGCCGGACGGGGCGCGGGACGCGGTGCGGGCGTCGACGAGAACGGGTTGTTGCCGACACGCGGGGTGCGCGGGCCGGGCTTCGGACCGGGACGGGCCGGACGCGGACCGGGAGCCTGCGGCGGGGCCGGTGTCGCGGCGGCCGCCGGGGCCGCGGGGGTCTGCGGACCCGGGGTCGGGCCGTCGTTCTTCGGCGCGGCAGGGGCTGCCGGCGCGGCGGGGGCCGCCGGCGGTGTGGACGCGGCGGCCGGGGTGGGGGCCGCGGGCGCGGCCGGGGCCGCCGGGGTCGGGGCGGCCGGCTTCGGCGCGCCCGGCTTCGGGCCGGGGGTCGCGCCGGGCTTCGGCGCGGCCGAGGACGGCGTGCGCGCCGGGGCGCCGCCACCGTTCTTCGCGGCGCCGTCGGACTTCGAACCTGCTGACGGGAACGACTCCCGCAGACGGCGCGCGACGGGGGCCTCCACCGTCGACGACGCCGATTTGACGAACTCGCCCTGCTCGCTCAGACGAGCCAGGACTTCCTTGCTGGTGACACCGAGTTCTTTGGCCAACTCGTGCACGCGGGCCTTGCCTGCCACTGCTCTCCTCACTGGTGAGGCCGAGCGGGCTGCCCGCTACGGCCTCGGATTACGTCCGAAACGTGCTCATCGTGGGAACTTCACGGTGTGCTCATGTCTTCTGCTACCTGTCCTGTCGTGGGCGGGTTGCCCTCGACCCTCTCCGACCACCGTCGGTGGTCGGTCGTCCCTCGCGGTCTGCGAGCAGCGCGTCGATCTCGTCTCCGAGAGCCGACTCGTCCACCCGCACGTCGGGTGTCCGCAACGCGTGGGCGAAGACCCGGCGCCGCACCGCCGACCGCAGACAACCGCGGTCGGGATGGAGCCAGGCACCTCGCCCTGCGAGACCCGACGCACGATCGAGGGTGACCGTCGCGGGGACGGACTCGGTGGTCGGATCAGCGGACACCACCGCAGCGAACCGAATGAGTTCGGTGACCGCGGCGCGCTGTCGGCACCCGACACACGTTCGCACGGGGCCGGAGGTCGTCAGCGCTCTGTCAACCATCGAGCAGTCTACCGCCCGTCGCAAATCCGATGTGTCCGACCGACCCGAGCTCCCCGCGTGTCGTCACGCCCCTGCCGACGGGGCGGTCGCGTCGGCACCGTCGGCCGGACGCGCCTCGGCGTCCGAGCGGATGTCGATGCGCCACCCGGTGAGGCGGGCGGCCAGGCGCGCGTTCTGGCCCTCCTTGCCGATCGCGAGCGACAGCTGGTAGTCGGGGACGACGACGCGCGCGGCCTTGGCCGCCTGGTCCACGACTGTCACCGACACCACCTTCGACGGGGACAACGCGTTGCCGACGAACACCGCCGGGTCGGTGGAGTAGTCGATGATGTCGATCTTCTCCCCCGCCAGCTCGCTCATGACGTTGCGGACGCGCTGGCCCATCGGGCCGATGCACGCGCCCTTGGCGTTGAGACCCGCGACACCGGTGTGCACGGCGATCTTCGACCGGTGGCCGGCCTCACGCGCCACCGCGACGATCTCGACGGACCCGTCGCCGATCTCGGGGACCTCGAGGGAGAACAGCTTGCGCACGAGGTTGGGATGGGTGCGGCTCAGGGTGATCTGCGGGCCGCGGGTGCCGCGGGTGACCCCGACGACGTAGCACTTGATGCGGTCACCGTGGCGGTAGCTCTCGCCGGGGACCTGCTCGGCGGGCGGGAGGATCCCCTCGGCGCCCGTCGCCTCGCTGCCGATGCGGACGACGACCAGACCGCGGGCATTCGCGCGG
The DNA here is from genome assembly GCF_024171725.1 of Williamsia serinedens. Classification (GTDB taxonomy): domain Bacteria; phylum Actinomycetota; class Actinomycetes; order Mycobacteriales; family Mycobacteriaceae; genus Williamsia_A; species Williamsia_A serinedens. The sequence continues at coordinate 193,100 of NZ_JAMTCG010000001.1, read as the reverse complement.
GAGTCCTGCTGCACGACACCGCCGACGATCTCACCCTCGTGGGTGACGTACTCGCCGAAGCTCTTCTCGTTCTCGGCGTCCCGCAGACGCTGCAGGATCACCTGGCGGGCGGTCGTCGCGGCGATGCGACCGAACCCCTCGGGGGTGTCGTCCCACTCGCTGATGACGGTGCCGTCCTCGTCGAGCGTCTGCGCCATGACCCGGACCTCGCCGGTCTTGCGGTTGACGTCGATGCGGGCGTGCGGCGCGAAGCCGTCGGTGTGGCGGTACGCCGTGATCAGGGCGGTCTCGATCGCGGTGATGACGGTGTCGATCGGGATGCCCTTGTCGGCCTCGATCATGCGCAGAGCGCCGATGTCGATGTTCATCGGTTGCCTTCCCGGCGCGCATCCGCGCCGTCGATGCCACAGAGTTCGAGTTCGGCCGGGCCGGGTGACGAGAAGTCGACGCCGACGACGGCCGCGGTGATGTCGGCCAGCGGGAGCGAGCGGACGTCCCACGTCCCGCGTCTGCCGGGGACGACGACGTCGACGGTGCCCGCGGCCTCGTCGAGGCGTCCCACGCGCCCGGCGACGCGCTCGTCGGGACCGCTCGCGGTGCGCAGGGTCGCGGTCACCTTGCGGCCCTGCGCGCGTCGCCAGTGCCGCGGCGCGGTGAGTGGACGGTCGACGCCGGGGGACGTCACCTCAAGGGTGTACCGGCGATCGCCCAGCGGGTCGGGGTCGGCGCCGTCGAGCGCTGTCGACAGTTCCCGGCTCAGCTCGGCGAGGTCGTCGAGATCGGTGCCGGCGTCGGCGTCGACGACGACGCGGACGACGGTGGAGTCCCCCGACCCGGACTCCTCGACACGTTCGAGGTCCAGACCATGTGCCTCGACGAGGGGCCCGACGACCGTGGCGATCGCGTCGCCGACACCCTGCGTCCGGGGATCCCGTGCCGTCGATGAGGACCGCGCGTCGCGCTCGGTCCGACCGTCGCCCGCCATGACCGGTACCTCCTCGTCTGCAGTTGTCGCCTCGCCGTGGTGCACCCCTCGCGGCCCGGTCACCCGAGCACCGGGAGGTGATGCGCCCGACGGAGTTTACCCGCTCCGAGGGCCGCCTTTGACCGCCCGCGATCGCCGCCGGCCGCAGGACGACGGGACACGGCCGCGGCTGTGCGCGACTCCGCCCGGGCACCTGGCACGATGGTCGACCGTGGCCCCGCGCACGACGTCCGACGTGACCTCCCTCTCCCCGCCCGTGTCGTCGGCGTTGACCCGACGCCAGGCGCTCGTCCGCGGCGCCGCGGTCCTCGGGGTGGTCGGGACCGGCGCGGTGTTCGCCGGATGCTCGACGTCCTCCGGCCCCGACGCGGCGACCCGGACCGCGCAGCAGCTGGCGCCGCTCGCCCGCGCCGCCGGCGAGGACGCGGTCGCCGCCCGCGCGCTGGCCGTGCAGACCCCGGACCGCGCCGCCGCCCTCCGGGTGATCGCCGACGAGCGCGACGTCCACGCCCGGTCGCTGACCGACGAGGTCAGCCGGCTGTCCGCCGACCTCGTGCCGAGCGCGTCTCCGCCCTCCTCGGTCACCCCGTCCGGCCCGGCGGCCCCGGTGGTGGCGACCGTCGACGCACTGCGGGGCCGACTCTCCGGTGCCCGCACGGCGTCGGCGGATCTCGCGGTGACCTCCGACGGGTACCGCGCGGGTCTGCTGGGGTCGATCGCGGCGTCGTTGACGACGCTGGTGGAGGTGCAGCTCGGATGAGTTCCTCCACCGACGCCCTGGGCACCGCCGTCGACACGGAGAACGCCGCGATCTTCGCCTACGGCATCGCGGTGGCCTACGCGGCGACGACCCGGCGCGACACCGTCGACGAGTACACCGCCGATCACCGTGCACGCCGCGACGAGCTCGCCCGGCTCATGACCTCCGCCGGAGCGACACCGCCCGAGGCCGCCGTCGGGTACGTGCTGCCCGTCGCCGTCAGCGATCCCGTCTCCGCCGTCCGTGCGATGCTCGCCGCGGAGGAGGACTGCACCCGCGCCTACCGGGTGCTGCTCGAGAAGGCCGATTCCGACGCCGTCCGGCGGGTCGGGGTGGACGCGCTGTCGGCCGCGGCGGTGCGCGCCGCGCGCTGGCGTCTGGTGCTGCAGGTGTCACCGTCGACGGTGGCGCTCCCGGGCACCGCGTCCTGACCGCGGCTAGGCGTCGAGACCCGCGACGAGATCGTCGACACCGACCTCGGTGACCTCGCCGGAGGCACGTCGACGGACCTCGACGAGACCGTTCGCCCAGCCACGTCCGACGACGACGATCAGCGGGACGCCGATGAGCTCGGCGTCCTTGAACTTCACCCCGGGCGAGGCCTTCCGGTCGTCGAGCAGGACGCTGCGGCCCGCCGCCTCGAGGGCGGCGGCGACCTGCTGTGCGCCGTCGACCAGGGTGGTGTCCTTGGTGTTCGCGATGACGACATGCACGTCGAAGGGCGCGATCGCCGCGGGCCAGCACAGACCCTTCTCGTCATGGGTCTGCTCGGCGACGACCGCGACCATGCGCGACACACCGATGCCGTAGGACCCCTGGATGAGGCGGACCGGGGCACCGTTCTCGCCGAGGACGTCGACCTCGAACGCGTCCGTGTACTTCTGGCCGAGCGCGAAGATGTGCCCGATCTCGATGCCACGCGCGCTGACGAGCGTGCCCATGCCGTCGGGAGAGGCGTCGCCGTCGCGCACCTCGGCGGCCTCGACGGTGCCGTCGGGGGTGAAGTCGCGGCCGGCCACGAGGTCGACCACGTGCTTGCCGGGCTCGTCGGCGCCGGTGATCCACGCGGTGCCGTCGACGACACGGGGGTCGACGAGGTAGCGCACCCCGTTGGCCTGCAGACCACGCGGACCGATGTAGCCCTTCACCAGGAACGGGTTGGCGGCGAAGTCCGACTCCTCGAGCAGGTCGACAGTGCCGGGCTCGAACGACGCCTCGAGGCGCTTCATGTCGACCTCGCGGTCACCCGGGACACCGATGCCCACGATCTCCGGTGTGCCGCCGGGCGCGGTGACCTTCACCATGACGTTCTTGAGGGTGTCCGCGGCGGTCACCGTGCGGTCGAGCGCTTCGTTGGCCCAGTCGACCAGGGTCGCGATGGTGGGTGTGTTCTCGGTGTCGTGGACGACGGCCTCGGGCAGGCCGTCGACCGGGCGTGCCGGGGGCGCCGGGGTGACCACGGCCTCGACGTTGGCGGCGTAGCCGGAGTCGGGGCACCGCACGAACGTGTCCTCGCCGACCTCGCTCTCGGCGAGGAACTCCTCGGAGGCGCTGCCGCCCATGGCTCCCGACGTCGCGGCGACGATGACGTACCGGACGCCGAGGCGGCCGAAGATCCGTTGGTAGGCCTCGCGGTGCGCCGCGTAGGACGCCTTCGCCCCGGCGTCGTCGAGGTCGAAGCTGTAGGAGTCCTTCATGACGAACTCGCGGCCGCGCAGGATGCCGGCGCGGGGGCGTTCCTCGTCGCGGTACTTCGTCTGGATCTGGTACAGCGTGACCGGCAGGTCCTTGTAGGACGAGTACTCGCTCTTCACCAGCTGCGCGAAGAACTCCTCGTGCGTGGGACCGAGTCCCATCTGCACGCCCTTGCGGTCGGTCAGCCGGAACATGTTCGGGCCGTAGTCGGTCCAGCGTCCGGTGGCCTCGTAGGCCTCCTTGGGCAGCAGGGCGGGCAGCAGGATCTCCTGCCCGCCGATGGCGTCCATCTCCTCGCGGACGATCTGTTCGACGCGGCGCAGCACGCGCAGTCCCAGCGGCAGCCAGCTGTAGACTCCCGGCGCCACGCGGCGCACGTAGCCGGCGCGCACGAGGAGCTTGTGGCTGGGGACCTCGGCGTCGGCGGGGTCGTCGCGCAGGGTGCGCAGGAACAGGCTCGACATGCGGGTGATCACGATCGGCCAGCCTAGTGCGACGACGGGGTCCGCCCGACACCGCAGCCGACGGCGCCGGGCGGCCGGGTTGTTAGCGTGTGCCCTCGTGCTCATCGTGTTGCCGCCCTCCGAGACCAAGTCCGACGGCGGTTCCGGGGCGCCCCTCGACCTCGACGCGCTGTCGTTCCCGGAGCTGACCGAGGTCCGTCGGGAGATCGCCGACGCGCTCGTCGCGCTGGCCGGCGACGTCGAGGCGAGCGTCGCCGCGTTGGGGATCGGGCGGTCGCAGCTCGACGAGATCGAGCGCAACGCCGCGCTGTTCGCCTCCCCGACCCGTCCGGCGATCGAGCGCTACACCGGTGTCCTCTACGACGCGCTGGACCACCGCGGGTTGACCCGGGCGGGCAGGCGCAAGGCGTCCGAGCGGTTGGCCGTCGGCTCGGCCCTGTTCGGGGTGGTGCGCGCCGACGACCCGATCCCGGCGTACCGCCTGTCGGCGGGGTCGAAGCTGGCGGGGATGGGGACGTTGGCGTCGCGGTGGAAGCCGGTCCTGACACCGACACTCGCGGCCCTCGACGACGAGGTGGTCGTGGATCTCCGTTCCGGCGGCTACCGCGCGCTGGGCCCGATCCGCGACGCGGTCCGCGTCGACGTCGTGCACGAGGCCCCCGACGGGTCGCGGTCGGTGGTGAGCCACTTCAACAAGCATCACAAGGGGCTCGTCGCGCGGAGCCTGGTGACGACCCGACGTACGGTGCGCGACGTCGAGGGTCTCGCGGCGGTGATCGCCGACGGTGGTCAGCGTGTGGAGGTCGACTCCCCCACGGCGCTGACGGTCGTCACGAGCTGACGGGCTGCTCGGCCGCGTCGCCCTCGTTGGCGGCCTTGGTCGCGAGCTGACCCTCGGCGACCTCCTGCGGGGTGAAGCGCATGAAGAACACGACGACGCCGGTGACGACGGCGATCCCGGCGGCGCAGAGGAACGCCAGGCCGTAGCCGCTGGCGAGGGCGTCGAGCTGGGGCGGGGTCATGTCCTCGACGGGCCCGGTCACACCCCCGAGCGACAGCGTGCGCGAGGTGACGAACGCCCCGACGATGACCAGTCCGATGCCGCCGCCGAGGTTCTGGGCGACCTGCACCATCGCGGTGATGGGTCCGACCTCGTTCGCGCCGACCCCCGCGACCGCACCCAGGGTGAGCGGGACCGACGCGGCGCCCACGCCGAACCCGATGACGATCACCGGGATGAAGATGGCCGGGAAGTAGGACGGTGACGCCGTCGCGATGTGTGCCGCCCAGAGGCAGCCGGCGATGATGCAGACGCCGCCCACCATGACCAGCCAGCGACACTGGATCCACAGCGCGGCCTTCGACGCGACGAGGGCGGCGAACCCCAGCCCGAACGCGAACGGCACCACGGCCAGTCCGCTCTGCAGCGGCGAGTACTCGATGATCCCCTGCAGGAACAGCGCGATGTACACCGCCATGCACATGAGGATGGCGCCCGCGAGCAGGATCGACGCGAGCGCGGCCACGCGGCTGACGCTGCGGAAGAGGCTGAACGGGATGATCGGGTGCCGGGCACGACGCTCGACGACGACGAAGGTGATCCAGGCGATCACCGCGAGCAGCCCCGGGATCCACACGACGGGCCGACCCCACCCGCCGGGACCCTCGTTGACGGCGAACACGAGCAGCGAGGCGCCGAGCGTGGCCGAGACGGCACCGGGCACGTCGAGCGGCAGGCGCTCGCCCTGGGACTCCCCGAGCACCGCGACGGCGCCGAGCACGATGAGCACGCCGATCGGGACGTTGATGAGGAAGACCAGACGCCAGGAGATCTCGGTGAGCGCACCGCCGGCGATGAGTCCGGCGACCGACCCCACCGCGCTCATCGCGGCCCACACCGCGAAGGCGCGACTGCGTGGCTGACCGGGCGCGTAGGTGGTGGTCACCAGGGCCATGGCCGTCGGCGCGGCGACAGCGGCGGCGGCACCCTGCAGCGCACGGCCGATCACCAGGCTCGGCTCGTCCCACGCCAGTCCGCAGAGCAGGGACGTCAGCGTGAAGGCGGCGACACCCCCGATGAACATGCGTTTGCGACCGAAGGTGTCCCCGAGCCGACCACCGAGGAGCATGAGCCCGCCGAAGGCGATCACATAGGCCGTGATGATCCAATTCGCGCCCGACTCGGTGAGGTCCAGGGCGTCACGGATGCGGGGCAGCGCGAGCGCGGCGACCGTGCCGTCGAGCACGACGAGCAGCTGCATCCCGCCGAGGACCACGATGGGCCACCCGAAGACGCGTGTCGCGCCGCCGTCGGCCGCTGACGTCGGGGAGAGGGTGGACACGGTTCCCGACGCTACCGAACGCCGCACGCCGGGGCGTAATCGCCGACGAGCCCACGTGGGCGGTCTCACGGGTCACGACGAGACGCGGCCCAGCGAACCGGTCAGCGCGTCGAACGCCGCGACCTCGCCGACGACCACGATCGCCGGGGGTCGCACCCCCGCGGCGCGGGCGTCGGCCCCGACCGAGGCGAGGTCGCTGGTGAGGCGCCGCTGCCCGGGCATCGAGCCGTTCTCGATCACCGAGACCGGGGTGGACGCGTCCCGGCCGCCGGCCATCAGCGCGTCGGCGAAGACGTCGAGTCGCTCGACCGCCATCATCAGCACGACGGTCCCGCGCAGCCGACCGAGGGCGTCCCAGTCGACGAGGGAGTCGGGGTGGTCGGGCGGGATGTGTCCGGAGACGATGACGATCTCGTGCGCGACACCGCGGTGCGTGACAGGGATGCCCGCGGCCGCGGGTGCGGCGATGGGGCTCGAGATGCCCGGCACGACGGTGACCGGCACCCCCGCCTCGACGCAGGCGACGACCTCCTCGTACCCGCGGCCGTAGACGTACGGGTCGCCGCCCTTGAGTCGCACGACGAACTTGCCCGCCGACGCGTGCTCGACCAGCGCGGCGTTGATGGCCTCCTGCTTCATCGCCCGGCCGTAGGGCACCTTGGCCGCGTCGATGACCTGCACCCACGGGGCGAGTTCGGCGAGCAGGGCCGGCGGCGCGAGACGGTCGGCGACGACGACGTCGGCCGCGGCCAGCAGGCGTCGTCCGCGGACGGTGATGAGATCCGGGTCGCCGGGTCCGCCGCCGACGAGGGCGACCCCGGCGGGGTGCGACCCGCGGCTCGGGGTGCCCAGTGTCCCGTCGAGCAGGGCGTCGGCGATCTCACCGCGGATCCGGGCCGACCGCCGGTGGTCGCCGGAGGCCAGCACCCCGACGGTCAGCTGCGCGTGGTGGACGGTCGCCGGCGTGGCCGCCGACCCCCGACTCGCATCGTCGGCGCGGACGCAGAAGATGTGCCGTTCCTCCGCCTCGGCGACCACCGCCGCGTTGACGTCGGGGTCGTCGGTGCAGGCCAGCGCGTACCAGGCCCCCTCGAGGTCACCGTGCCGGTAGGCGCGGGTCTCGACGGTGATCCCGGGGAACGACTCGACGGTGGGCGTCGTCTCCAGCGCGATCACGTGGACGTCGGCGCCGGCGGCCACCAGCGTGCCCAGTCGTCGGGACACCACCGAGCCGCCCCCGATGAGGACGACCCGGCGGCCGCGCAGGTCGAGACCGACGAGGTAGTGCGCGTCGCCGCCGCGCGGCCCGGTGACCGGGTCGCGCGGGGTCATCGGGCGACCCCCGCGGGCAGCGCGGCGGCCGCACGGTCGACGAGGCGCGCGATCGACCCGGGGACGCCCGCCGGATGTGTGTGCAGGTACGACGCGTGCACCGACCCGGCGACCACACCGTCGGCCACGGCGACGTCCCCGCGACGCCACCGCCACGCCGGAGTGGCGTCCCCGACGGCGGTGACGGTGCTGCGGTGGAACTCGTGGCCGGTGACGCGGTCGCCGACGGTGTGCAGCACCGAATCGGTGGGCGCGACGGCGTCGCGGTACCCCAACGTCAGCGACGGCCCGAAGTGCCCGGAGACGGGGACGACGTCGGCCATCCGGTGCCCGTCGAGGTCGCGGGCGAGGTACAGCAGACCCGCGCACTCGGCGGCGATCGGCCGTCCCGCGCGGGCGTGGCCGCGCACGGCGTCGAGCAGCCCGTGGTTCGCGGCCAGCTCGTGGACGTGTTCCTCGGGGAACCCACCCCCGACAACGAGGGCCGAGGTGTCGGCCGGGAGGTCCGCGTCGCGCAGCGGGTCGACGGTGTGCACCTGCGCGCCCGCCGCGGCGAGCAGCTCGGCGTGTTCGGCGTAGCCGAAGGTGAACGCCGCTCCCCCGGCGACGGCGACGGTCACCGGGCGGTCGGGTGCCGTCAGACCCGATCGCGTCCGTGCGTCGGCGATCTCGTCGGCGGCGGACCACGGTGTCGCGTCGGGCATCCGGCGTCCTCGGGCGGCCGCCACGATCGCGGGGAGATCGGCCGACGCGGTGAGCAGTCCGGCCATCGCGTCGACCGCGACCCGCGCGGCGTGACCGTGCTCCACGGCCGGGATGAGACCGAGATGCCGTGAGGGGACCGCGAGTTCGGGGGCGCGACGCAGCACCGCGAACACCGGCAGTCCGACGCGGTCGCAGGCGGCGCGCAGCACCTGCTCGTGACGCGGGGACCCGACACGGTTGAGGATCACGCCGCAGATGTCGACGCGGGGATCGAAACCGCGGAGCCCGTGCAGGATCGCGGCGAGCGTCTGGCCGTGCCCCGCGGCGTCGATCACGACGACGACCGGGGCGCCGAGCAGGGCGGCCACGTGCGCGGTGGATCCGTGGGCGATGTCGTCCGGCCCCTCGGGCTCGTCGGTGATGCGCCCGTCGAACAGGCCCATCACGCCCTCGACGACGGCGATGTCGGCGTCGGCACAGCCGGCGGCGAACAGCGCGGGGACACGATCCGCACCGACGAGGTTCGGGTCCAGGTTGCGTCCGGGGCGGTGCGCGGCGACGGCGTGGTAGCCGGGGTCGATGAAGTCGGGCCCGACCTTGAACGGCGCCACACGGTGTCCGGCCGCGGCGAGCGCACCGATGAGACCGGTTGCGACGGTGGTCTTCCCGCTCCCCGACGCGGGTGCGGCGATGACGATCGCGGGAGTGGGGGTCACCACTCGATCCCCCTCTGCCCCTTGCGGCCGGCGTCCATGGGGTGCTTGGTCTTGGTCATCTCGGTCACGAGGTCGGCGGCCTCGACGAGCGCCGCCGGGGCTCGGCGGCCGGTGATGACGACGTGCTGCTTGCCGGGGCGGTTCGCGAGCACGTCGAGCACCTCGTCGACGTCGATCCAACCCCACCCCAGCGGGTAGGTGAACTCGTCGAGCACGTAGAAGTCGTGGCGTTCCTGCGCGATGCGGCGCGCGATCTCGGTCCAGCCGGCGCGGGCCTGCTCGGCGTGGTCGGCCTCGGCGCCGTCGTCGCGACGGATCCACGACCAGCCGGATCCCATCTTCTGCCACTCGACGGGACCGCCCGTACCCGTCGTGGTGTGCAGGTCGCCGAGGGCGCGCATCGCGGTCTCCTCCCCCACCTTCCACTTCGCGTTCTTGACGAACTGGAAGACGCCGATGTCCATCCCGGCGTTCCACGCCCGCATGGCCATCCCGAACGCCGCGGTCGACTTGCCCTTGCCGTCACCGGTGTGGACGGCGAGCACCGCGGTGTTGCGGCGCTGGCGTGTGGTGAGCCCGTCGTCGGGGACGGTCGCGGGGACTCCCTGCGGCATCTCTCCTCCTCCTGCCGCTCAGGCGGCCGAGCGGACGATACCCGTGACGGCGTCACCGGTGATCTCCGCCAGCGGCATCCAGGTGGCGTCGAGGTGGGTGGCCAGCGTGCGGGCCATGCCGAGCCGTACGACGCCGGTCTCGCAGTCCAGGACGACCGCGTCGACCCCGCGCGTACGGATCCGGCCCGCGGCGTCGACGGCTCGTCGCGGCGCGTCCGCACCGGCGGTCGCACGGCCGTCGGTGACGACGACGAGCAGCGGCCGACGGCGGGTGTCCGTGAGCCGCGCCCGGTCGATCACCCCCAGCGACGTCAGGAGCCCCTCGGCGAGCGGGGTCCGACCGCCGGTGCGGGCCCCGGACAGACGGCGACCGGCGATGAAGGCCGACCGTGTCGGGGGGACCACGACCTCGGCCCCGGTGCCGCGTGCGGCGACGACCGCGACCCGGTCGCGCCGCTGGTAGGAGTCCCGCAGCAGGGAGGCACACGCGGTCCCGACGGCGTCGAGCCGGCGGCGCGCGGTCATCGACCCGGACAGGTCGACGCAGAACACGACGAGGTTGCCCTCGCGGCCGATGCGCAGCGGCGACCGCAGGTGGGCCGGCGCCAGGCGCAGTCGGTCGCCGCCGACGCGGCCCGTGCGCGTCGCGGGGTCGCCGACGGCGGTCAGGATGCTCGCGGTGACGTGCACGCCGGTGCCGTCGTAGTCGCGGTGACCGACCGTCGCGCCGCGTCGACTCCAGGCCGCCGACCGCCGACCGGGATCGCCGTCACCGACGCCGGCCGCCCGCACCGACCGGGACACGGTGGGCCGCAACGGTGCCGATGCGGTGTCGACGGGCAGCGGACCCGTGCGCGACGAAGCTCCCTGCGGCGAGGCCGTGTGCTGCGCGTCGTCCGAGCCCGTGGGGCCGGGGGTCGCGCCGTGGTCGGGCGCGCCGGCACCCGGCCCGTCGGGACCGCCGCCCCGGGGACCGTCGCCGTCGGGTCCACCGTCTCCGGGACCGTTCCCGTCGGGACCGTCGTCGTCGGGACCGTCGCCGGTGCCGGTGCCCGGGGGTCGCGGTGCGCCGTCGGTGGTCTCGTCGGTGCCCTCACCGCCGACCGCGGACGGGGGGTCGGGCGGCGTCGTCCGCGCGGCGTCGTCGCCGGCCTGCAGGGCGGCCTCGAGATCCTCGTCGGACAGGTCGGCGTCGTCGAACGGGTCGCGGCGCCGCCGGTGCGGTGCGGCGAGTTCGAGGGCGACGCGGATGTCGGCGGCGTCGACCTCGGTCGCACCGCGCAGCGCGGCGTGGGCGCGCGCGGTGCGGGCGACGACGATGTCCGCGCGGAGCCCGTCGACGCCGAGGGCCGTGCACGCGCCGGCGATCCGGCGCAGTTCGGCCCGCGGGGTGTTCACCCCGGCGATGGCCCGGCGCGCACGCGAGATGGCCTCGGCGACAGCGTCGTCCGCGTCGCGCCACCGGTCGGCGAACGCGACGGGGTCGGCGTCGAAGTCCATGCGCCGGGTGACCACCTCGACCCGGTCGTCGACATCCCGCGAGGCGGCGACGGCGACCGCGAGGCCGAACCGGTCGAGCAGCTGCGGGCGCAGCTCCCCCTCCTCCGGGTTCATGGTCCCGACGAGCACGAACCGCGACGGGTAGGACCGGGAGACGGCGTCGCGCTCGACGGTCACCCGCCCCATCGCGGCCGCGTCGAGCAGCAGGTCCACGAGGTGGTCGGCGAGGAGGTTCACCTCGTCGATGTAGAGCACCCCGCCGTCGGCGTCGGCCAGGAGACCGGGCGTGAACGCGGTCTCGCCGTCGGCGAGGATGCGCTGCACGTCGAGAGACCCGACGACGCGGTCGTCGGTGGCGCCGATCGGCAGGTCGACCATGCGTCCCGGGCGACCGGTCCCCCCGTCCCGCGGGAGCAGTGGGGCGAGCGCCCGCACCACGGTCGATTTCGCCGTGCCCTTCTCCCCGCGGATGAGGACGCCCCCGATCTCGGGCGCGACGGCGCACAGGATCAGTGCGAGCTTGAGCTGGTCCTGTCCGACGACCGCGCTGAACGGGAAGCCGATCGGCGGGTCGTGCTGGGCGGGAGCGGTCGTCGAGGTCGCTGTCACGCCGGCTGCCAGGGCTCCCCGCCGCCGCGCCGCATCGGCACGTGGGGGATGCCGTCGAGCAGGTACTCCGGTCCCTCCGGGGCGAACCCGTGCTTGGCGTACATGTCGACCAGGTAGGTCTGCGCGTCGATGCGGCAGGCGTGCGATCCGACCTCGGCCAGAGCCGTGCGCAGCAGGCGGGTGGTGTGCCCCTGCCCGCGGTGCCCGCGTTCGGTGCACAGCCGCCCGATGCGGAACGACTTGCCGTCGTCGTGCTCCTCGAGCAGGCGCAGCGTGCAGACCACCTGGCCGTCCTCCTCGAGCCACAGGTGACGGGTGTCCTGCGCCAGGTCCCGGCCATCGAGCTCCGCGTACGGGCACGACTGCTCCACGACGAACACGTCGACCCGCAACTTCAGGATCTTGTACAGCGTGGTCGTGTCGAGATCGAGGGCCCAACTGCGGTGCAGCGACGCGGTGGCGGTCATGGGTCCCAAGGCTGTCACACGGCCGAGGGTGCCGCCATCTCCCGCTCGCCCTCGCGGACGGAGTCGTCGGCGGGGGTGTCGGTGAGGCCGAGCACCCGGCCGCTCCACTCGAACACCTCACGGAACAGGTCCGGCTCGGTGTTCAGCTTCCGCCCGAACGACGGGATCATGTCGGTCAGCCGCGGCTTCCACGCGTCGAACTGCGACGGGAAGCACTTCTCGAGGACGTCGAGCATGGCCGGGACCGCGGTCGACGCGCCCGGGGACGCGCCGAGCAGGCCGGCGATCGTGCCGTCGGCCGAGTTGACCACCGCGGTGCCGAACTCGAGGTCGGCGTTGAACGCGCTCTTCTTGCGGATGACCTGCACGCGCTGGCCCGCGGTGATGAGCTCCCAGTCGGACCCGACGGCGCGGGGGACGAACTCCCGCAGCGTCTCGACGCGGTCAGCCGGTCCGGCGGTGAGTTCGCTGATGAGGTACTTCAGCAGGCCGAACTCCTTGGGCGCGATGCTGGCCATCGGGAAGGCGTTGAACGGTGTCACCGACGTGAGGAGGTCGGTGTTGCTGCCCTCCTTGAGGAACTTCGGCGACCACCCGGCGTAGGGGCCGAACAGCAGGCCCGGCTTGTGGTTGATCACGCGGGTGTCGAGGTGGGGCACCGACATGGGCGGCGCGCCGACCGCGGCACGGCCGTACACCTTGGCCTTGTGCTCGTCGACGAGGTCGGGGTTGGTGCACCGGAAGAACGCCCCGGAGACGGGGAAGCCGCCGAACTGCCGGGCCTCGGGGATGCCCGACTTCTGCAGCAGGTGCAACGCGCCGCCACCGGCGCCGACGAAGACGAACTTCGCGCGGACGGTGGTCTTGCGCTTGGTGCGCAGGTTCTGGACCTTCACGACCCAGCTCTTGTCCTTCTGCTGCGACAGGTTGGTCACCTGATGGCCGAAGTTGACCGTGCCGCCCTCGGCGACGATGTTCAGCAGCTTCTGGGTGAGGGCACCGAAGTCGACGTCGGTGCCGTTGGTGTACCAGTTCAGCGCGACCGGGTCGGAGAAGTCGCGACCGGCGGACATGAGCGGGAGGCGACGCTCGAACTCGGCGTCGTCACCGATGTACTCCATGTCGGCGAACAGCGGCTGCGAGGCGAGCGCGTCGTAGCGCTTGCGGAGGTAGTCGACGCCGTCGTCGCCGTGGCAGAAGCTGACGTGCGGGATCGGGTTGATGAACTCCGCCGGGGTGTCCAGCAGCCCCTTCTCGATGGAGTGCGCCCAGAACTGGCGCGAGACCTGGAACTGCTCGTTGATCGTCAGGGCCTTGGCGATGTCCACGCCCCCGTCGGAGTTCTGCGGGGTGTAGTTGAGCTCGCACAGCGCGGAGTGCCCGGTGCCGGCGTTGTTCCACGGGTCACTGCTCTCCGCGGCGGCGGCGTCGAGGCGCTCGTACACCGCGATCGACCAGTCGGGCTGCAGCTGTCGGATGAGCGCCCCGAGCGTCGCGCTCATGATGCCCGCCCCGATGAGGACGACGTCGGTCGTCGTGTCTGCGGTGTAGCCGGCCATGGGATACCCCTGTCGCTCGATGACGGCACCTCGCCGTGCCGCCCTGCGTCGTCGAGTCCAACCGCCGCGCCCGGCGCGGTCATCCCGCGCCGTCACCAGGCGGTCGGCTCCCGCCCCCGGTCGGGGACGGTTGTGGACCCATTGTCCACCTGACCCCCGTCACAGGCCAAAGACCGTGTGGCCCATCCCGCAGGTGGGATGGGTCACGTCCCGCGGTCCTGCCGCAGGTCGGCCGGTCCGCGTCGTCGCGGCGTCTAGAGTCGGCGTCGTGCCCCGCAGCGACCGCACCCCGACCGCCGCGCCGGCGACCGAGTGGTCTCCCGACATCCTCGGCGACGGCTTCACCTGCACCACGATCGACCTCGGCGCGGACCCCGACGGCGAGGCGCCGATCGTCGCGACGCTCGTGCGTCATCGCCCCGACACCGTCCCCGAGGGCCCGCGCGCCGCGGTGCTCTACGTCCACGGCTTCACCGACTACTTCTTCCAGGCCCCGCTCGCCGAGGCCTTCGCCGCCGCCGGGTTCGACTTCTTCGCCCTCGACCTGCGCAAGTGCGGTCGGTCGCGGCGGCCCGGCCACACCCCGCACCACATCACCGATCTCGCCGCCTACGACGCCGAGCTGGACGCGGCCCTCGACATCGTCGACGAGGTCACGGGCGGGGCGGCCGTCGTCGTCGCGGCGCACTCGACGGGCGGCATCATCACGCCGCTGTGGCTGGACCGTCTGCGCCGGACCGATCCGGTCCGGCACGAACGCGTCACGGGTCTCGTCCTCAACAGCCCCTGGTTCGACCTGCAGGGCGCCCCGGCGCTGCGGTCGTGGGGCACCTGGATCGTCCACGCCCTCGCGCGCATCGCCCCGACCCGACCACTCCCGCAACGACTCCCGGGCGGGTACGGCGAGAGCCTGCACGCCTCGGCGCACGGCGAGTGGGAGTACGACCTCGATCTCAAGCCGCTCGGCGGGTTCCCGGTGACCTTCGGGTTCCTCTCGGCGGTCCGCCGCGGTCACGCCACGCTGCACCGCGGGCTCGACGTCGGCGTCCCGTCGCTCGTGCTGCGCTCGGACCGGTCGCTGCTCGGCGGCCCGTACCGCACCGAGATCGACACCGTCGACGCCGTCCTCGACGTCGAGCAGATCGCGCGGTGGAGCGGATGCCTCGGCGACCGCGTCACCGTCGTACCGGTCCCCGGCGCACGCCATGACGTCTTCCTCTCGCGGACCCCGGCCCGCGACATCGCCTATGCCGAACTGTCG
Source organism: Williamsia serinedens (assembly GCF_024171725.1). Lineage (GTDB taxonomy): Bacteria > Actinomycetota > Actinomycetes > Mycobacteriales > Mycobacteriaceae > Williamsia_A > Williamsia_A serinedens. Next base: position 178,091 of record NZ_JAMTCG010000001.1, on the reverse strand, counting down.
CGGTGGCTCACCGCGGCGACACCCACCCTGTCCGCACGGCGATCGGTGCACGCACCGGCCGCCGGATCCGACCCCTCAGGAGTCACCCCATGACCGTCGTCGACCTCGCCGTGATCGGCTCGGGCAGCGGCAACTCGATCGTCGACCCGTCCTTCGACGACTGGTCGGTGGTGATCGCCGACGAGGGCACCTTCGGCGGCACCTGCCTCAACGTCGGCTGCATCCCGTCCAAGATGTTCGTCTACGCCGGTGAGGTCGCGGCGACGATCGCCGAGTCGTCGCGCTACGGGGTCGACTCCCGTCTCGAGGGCGTGCGCTGGCGCGACATCGTCACCCGCGTGTTCGGTCGCATCGACCCGATCTCGCAGGGCGGCCTCGAGTACCGCGAGGACCGGTGCGACAACGTGACCGTCGTGCGGTCGCACGTCCGGTTCGACGGCCGGACCGACGACGGGTACCGGCTCGTAGCCGACGACGGGACCGAGGTCGTGGCCCGACGTGTGGTGATCGCGGCCGGGTCGCGACCGGTCATCCCGCCCGCCATCGCCGAATCCGGTGTGCGCTACCACACCAACGACGACATCATGCGTCTCGCGCAGTTCCCCGGACGGCTCGTCGTCGTCGGCGGTGGGTACATCGCGGCCGAGATGGCGCACGTCTTCGGGTCGCTGGGATCGCACGTCACGATGGTCGTGCGCGGCGACCACCTGCTGCGCGCGCACGACTCGGACGTGGCCGAACGGTTCACCGAGATAGCCCGCGGCCGCCACGACGTCCGGACCGGCGTCGAGGTCAGCCGGGTCCGTCTCGCCGACGAGGGTGAGGTGATCGTCGAGCTCTCCGACGGGTCGTCGGTGACCGGCGACGCCATCCTCGTCGCGACCGGCCGGCAGCCGAACGGGGACCGGCTCGCCCTCGACACCATCGGCGTCGGACTCGACGACGCCGGCCGCGTCGAGTGCGACAGCCACGGCCGCACCGCCGCGGAGAACGTGTGGACGCTCGGCGACGTCAGCTCGCCCTACCAGCTCAAGCACGTGGCCAACGCCGAGGCCCGTGTCGTGCAGACGAACCTGCACCGCGGATGGGACGCCGACGATCTCGGCACGTTCCCCCACGACGTGGTGCCGTCGGCGGTGTTCACGCACCCGCAGATCGCGGCGGTCGGACTGACCGAGGCGCAGGCGCGCGAGCAGGGCATCGACATCACCGTGAAGGTGCAGGCCTACGGCGACGTCGCCTACGGCTGGGCGATGGAGGACACCACCGGGCTGTGCAAGGTGATCGCCGAACGCGGCACCGGTCGCATCGTCGGGTGCCACATCCTCGGCCCGCAGGCGCCGACGGTGATCCAGCCGGTCATCCAGGCGATGTCGTTCGGACTCGACGCGCACACGATGGCCCGCGGCCAGTACTGGATCCACCCCGCGATGCCCGAGGTGCTCGAGAACGCGCTGCTCGGCCTCGACATCTGACGCCGCCGGTCAGGGGATCTCGACGTGCTCGCCCGCGTCGTCGGGGATCCCGTCCCGCGCGAAGGCCGCCCAGCGGGCGCGCATCGCCGGTCCGTGCTGCGCGAGAGCCGACCGCGGGTCGTCGCCGAGCATCGGCGCCCGCGACCACGCGTCGGGTGACCCCATGAGGAACGGCAGTTCGACGCTGTGGCAGGCGCCGGCGGCGAACCCCGGGGCGCGCCAGGTGAACCGGTAGGTCTGTGCCCGACCCCCGGCGTCGCGATGCGCGTCGGCCAGTCGGCGTGCCGGACCGGAGAACACCCGACGGGTGATCCCGCGGACGATGACCGCACGCGCGACCCGCCCCACCACGGGGAGCGCCGCGACCCGCGCGAGTGGCGGGACCAGATCGACGTAGGGCGACCCGTCGTCGGCGGCCCAGCCGACGAGCACCGGGATCCGCGGCGCGACGGCGGCGCGTTGTCGCGTCGCGGAGCCGACGTCCGGCAGGGGGTCGTGTCCGTACACCGGCCCGTACGCGACCCCGGCGCCGCGATGACCCTGTGCCGCGGCGAGTGCGGCGACATGCGCCTGCAGGACGTCGTCGACCGGGAGGCCGCGCGGGTCGTCGCCGAGTGCCTCCGACGCGGCGTGGGACATCGCCGCTGTCATGTCGTCGACGTCGGCGCGCATCGCGAACGGTCCGCTCTGCAGGATGACCCCGGACAACAGATCGGCCGTCTCGGCGACACCCAGCATCGCGCGGATCGCGTCCGCACCGGCCGAGTGGCCCATCGCGGTGACCCTCCCCGGGTCCCCGCCGAACGGCGCGATCGACCGCCGGACCCAGCGCAACGCCGCGAGCATGTCGCCGAGGCCGAGGTTGGCCGGTGCGACACCGTCGATCGGCAGGAAGCCGAGGATGCCGAGCCGGTAGGTGACGCTGACGACCACCACGTCCTGCTCGGCGACCATCGCGGAGAAGTCGTGCACGACGGCCTCCCCACCGCCGGACACGTAGGCACCACCGTGGATCCACACGAGCACCGGGAGCGACCCCTCGGGTGCACCGTCCGGGGCGAACACCGACAGCACCAGGCAGTCCTCCGACTGCTCGAGGTCGTCGGCGACCGGCCCGGTGACCGACGCGAGCCGGGAGACGATCTGCGGACAGGCGGGTCCGGGCCGGGTCGCGTCGACGACGTCGTCCGGCGTCGGGACGGGCCGACTCGGCGCGAACCGGGCAGCCTGGGCATAGCGGATGCCCGAGGCGTGCAGGACCCCGTCAGCGACCCGACCGCGGAACCGCCCGGCCGCGGTCGTGACGACGCGGGTTGCGGTGTCGGACGTCGTCATCGCGGTCCCGTCACCACGTCGCCGACCGCAGGGCGATCTCACTCGCCAGCGAGGGCGCGGCGTTCTGCGGGACCCAGTGGTCGACGCCGTGCAGCTCGGAGAACCGGTAGTCGGAGTAGACGTACCGACCGCTGGCCTCGGCCTGTCCGCGACCGAGCGCGGGGTCGCCGTCGCTCCACACCATCGTGGTCGGCACCTCGATCGGTGGGCACGCCAGGTTCCCCGCGATGTCGCCGGTGAAGTTCGCGCGGTACCAGTTCAGGGCGCCGGTGAGCGCGGGCCGCTCCAGGAGCGGCAGCACCGAGTCATCGGGGACGAGATCGCGCAGCGCCTTCCCGTCGTCGGCGAGCAGACGGTCCTCCGCGGACGCGTCGATGAAGCCGGGGATGTACGACGACCGCCGGCGCTGGTCGTCGTCCTGGGCCAGGGACGCCGCGATCGCCGACGGGTGGCCGACGCTCGCGACGACCAGCCCGGTGAGCCGGTCCGGGTGCCTGCCCGCCAGGTGCCAGGCCACCAGCGCACCCCAGTCGTGTCCGACGGCGAGCGCGTGGTGGACGCCGAGGGCGTCGAGGATCCCGACGGCGTCGGTCACGAGGTGCTCGACGCGGTAGGCGTCGACGTCGGTCGGCCGTGCGCCGGGTGAGTAGCCCCGCTGGTCGGGCACGATCGTCCGCAGTCCGGACTCGTGCAGGCGCGCTACGACCGCGTCGTAACACGTTCCGTCGTTGGGGAATCCGTGCAGGAGGAGCACCGCCGGTGCGGTCGCGGGGCCGCAGGTACGGACGGTGAACTCGAGGTCGCCGACGGCGACGGTCTGGGTCTGGACGTCCATCGCGACGAGCCTACGTCGGTGACGGTGCGACGGTGGTGCGGACGACCGACGCCGTCGCCGGTGGGCCGTCGGTGATGATCGCCTCGACGGCGGCCGTGTCGAGGTGTTCGTCGACGGCGTCGGCGAGACGGTCGAGCTGCGACACACGCGCCGCCTCGACGTCGGTGTCCGGCGCGACGCGGAAGTCGGCGCGTTCGGCGGCCGTCGCGACCTCGACGAGCAGCGCCCGGCGGGCTGCGTCGTTCGCGAGCAGTCCGTGCCAGTGGGTGCCCCAGACGGCGTCGCCCACACTGCCTTCCGGTCCGTGCTCGTCGTCGGTCAGGAGCGGCCGGTGGCCGTTGTCGACCACGCGGCCGTGGTGGATCTCATAGCCCTGCACGCGGTGGTCACCCCAGGTGCCGGTCACCGGTCGCACCGTCTTCTCCGCCTCGAACCGGACCGTGAGGTCGAGGATCCCGAGCCCGTCGACGACGCGTGCGCCGCCCCCGGCCCGACGGGACTCGACGCCGTCGACGATGGTCTCCCCCAGCATCTGATAGCCGCCGCAGATGCCGATGATCGGTCGTCGGGCCCGGGCCCGCTCGCGCAGGGCGTCGTCGAGTCCCCGCGACCGCACCCACGCGAGGTCGTCGACGGTGGCGCGGGTCCCGGGCAGCACCGCGAGGTCGGCCGTGGTGACGCTGGCGATGTCGTCGACCCAGCGGACGTCGACCCCGGGTTCGCAGGCCAGCGCCTCGAGGTCGGTCGAGTTCGACAGCCGCGGCAGACGGATCGCCGCCACCGACAGACGATCCCGTCCGACCGACGGGGTCGACGGCCCGACCGGTCGGCCGATCGGCGACGACAGGGAGTCCTCCGCGTCGAGCCACAGGTCGTCGAGATACGGCAGCACACCGAGGATGGGGCGCCCGGTGCGCTCGGCGAGGGTGTCGAGCCCGGGCTGCAGGATCGACCGGGCGCCGCGGAACTTGTTGACGACGAACCCGGCGACACGGCGCTGGTCGTCGTCGGAGAGTGCGGCCATCGTGCCGAGCAGGTGCGCCAGCACTCCCCCGCGGTCGATGTCACCGACGAGCAGCACGCCGATGTCGGCGGCCTGTGCGAGCCCCATGTTGGCGATGTCGGTGTCGCGCAGGTTGATCTCGGCGACCGACCCCGCCCCCTCACAGACCACGACGTCGAAATCGGCGCGCAGCGCGGACAGCTCGTCCTGCACCACGGCGGCCAGTGCCGCCCGGCGTTCGTGGTAGTCGGCGGCGCCGATCCAGCCGTCGGGACGCCCGCGCACCACGACCGCCGACCGGCGGTCGCTGCCGGGCTTGAGCAGCACGGGGTTGAACCGGGTCGACGGTTCGAGGCCGCAGGCCTGCGCCTGCATCCCCTGCGCGCGGCCGATCTCACCGCCGTCGGCGGTGACGACCGAGTTGTTGGACATGTTCTGCGCCTTGAACGGCGCCACGGACACCCCACGCCGGGCCAGCGACCGGCACAGCCCGGCCACGACGAGACTCTTGCCCGCGTCGGACGTGGTGCCGCCCACGAGGATCGCGCCCCGCACCCGACTACTCCGAGGGCAGCGTGAGGATCTCCGCGCCGTCCTCGGTGACGACGAGCGTGTGCTCGAACTGCGCCGTCCACTTCCGGTCACGGGTGACGACCGTCCAGCCGTCGTCCCAGATCTCGTACGGGAGTCCACCGAGGTTGATCATCGGCTCGATGGTGAAGACCATCCCGGGCTCGAGGACGGTGTCGACGTTCGGCTGGTCGTAGTGGAGGACGACGAGTCCGTTGTGGAACGTCTCCCCGATGCCGTGCCCGGTGAAGTCGCGGACGACGCTGTAGCCGAACCGGTTCGCGTAGGACTCGATGACACGGCCGACGACGTTGAGCTCGCGGCCGGCCCGCACGGCCTTGATGGCGCGCATGGTGGCCGTGTGGGTCCGCTCGACGAGGTCGCGGTGCTCCTGGCTGACGTCGCCGGCGAGGAACGTCGCGTTGGTGTCCCCGTGCACGCCGTCGATGTAGGCGGTGACGTCGATGTTGACGATGTCGCCGTCCTGGATGACCGTCGAGTCCGGGATGCCGTGGCAGATCACCTCGTTGAGCGAGGTGCAGCACGACTTCGGGAACCCGCGGTAGCCCAGCGTGGACGGGTACGCACCGTGGTCGACCATGTACTCGTGGGCGATCCGGTCGAGCTGGTCGGTGGTCACGCCGGGGGCGACGGCCCTGCCCGCCTCGGCGAGCGCGTCGGCGGCGATCCGCCCGGCGACGCGCATCTTCTCGATGGTCTCCGGTGTCTGCACCCAGGGCTCGTTGCCCTCGTTCGCCGTGGGACGCCAGGCGTACTCGGGGCGCGGGATGGACGACGGGACCGGGAGGGTCGGCGACACCTCACCCGGCGCCAGGGCGGTGCGGACGGACATGGCGACAAGCCTATCGCGCACGCTCGGCATGCATTTTCCGCACGCTCGGCATGCATTTTCCGCACGCTCGGCGGTGGCTTTCCGCACGCTCGGCGGGTGTTTTCTGCACGCTCGGCGGAGGTCGCGGGCCGCGGCGCGGGCTCTACCGCGGGTCGGCGAGGAAGTCCGGGGGCAGGTCCTCGAAGAAGTCACGGGTGACGGCGACGGCGTTGTCGGAGCTCGCCCCGAGCACCATGAGCGTCGCGAAGGCGAGGTCACCCCGGTAGCCTGCGAACCACGCGTGCGAGCCACCGGGGACCTCGGCCTCACCGGTCTTGCCGAAGACCTCGCCCTGGTCCTTGATGCGGTCGGCGGTGCCGTCGACGACGACCTGGCGCATCATCGGCCGCAGCTGCGCGACGACCGCGGGCTCGATCGCCGGGTGCGGACCGGTGACGGTGGTCGCGCGGTCGAGGATCAGCTGCGGGACGGGCGTCGAGCCGTGGGCGACGGTGGCGGCGACCATGGCCAGTCCGAACGGACTCGTGAGCACCTTGCCCTGGCCGAACCCGTCCTCGGTGCGCTGGATCAGGTCGGGCGCGATCGGGACCGACCCGGAGTCGACCGGGATCCCCGGGATGTCGTAGTGGGGTCCGATGCCCATCTTCGCCGCCGCGGCGGCGAGATCCGACGGCCCCATCTCGCTCGCGAGCTTGGCGAAGGTCGTGTTGCACGACTTCGCGAACGCGGTCTGCATCGGCACCGTGCCGAGCGCGAACTCGTCGTAGTTCGGGATGGTGCGGGGACCGATCGTGACGGTGCCCGGGCAGCCGACCATCGTCGACGGCCTCGCCAGGCCGCTGCCGATCGCGGCGGCCGAGGTGACCATCTTGAAGGTCGAGCCGGGTGGGTACTGGCCGATGGTGGCGAGCGGTCCGTCCTTGTCGGCCAACGGGTTCTGAGCGATCGCGAGGATGCGTCCGGTCGACGGTTGGACGACGACCATCATGGTCTTGTACCGCGTCGCGGTGTCGACGGCCTGCTGCGCCGCGGTCTGCACCTCGCGCGACAGGCTTATGGCGACCGAGGGCGACGGCGCGGGGTCGACCTCGGCGAGGACACCCGCGGTCGCGCCGTTGGGGTTCAGGGAAACCACACGCCAGCCGGCCTTGCCGTCGAGGTCGGAGGCGACCTGCTTCTTGATCTGGGTCATCAGGTCGGGCGCGAACGTGGGGTCGGTCGGCACCAGGTCGGCCTGATCGGCGGAACTCACCCCCGGGATGGCGGCGAGGAGGTCGCTGACCTGGTCGTACTGGTCGCGCCGCAGCGTCTCCACGGCGTACACACCGGAGGTCGCCGTGGACTCCTCGGCGATCGCCTGCGGGTCGAGGGTCGGGTCGAACCGGCGCAGCACGTCGGTCAGCTGCGAGGCGGAGTCGGCGGCGGAGCCGGTCTGCGCCGCCTCCTGCGCGTTCAGCCCGATCCGGTACACTGAGCCGGGGACGAGCACCGACGAGCCGTCGGACTCGTTCACCGAACCGACCGGGGCCTGGATCGTCTGCAGCGACATCCGTTGCGTCGCACCCAGATCGGGATGGAGATCGGTCGACGTCCAGCGCACCCGCCAGCCGCTGTCGCTGCGCGCCATGTCCAGGCGCCCGTCGTAGGACCAGGTCTGGTCACGCGGCAGTGCCCAGGACCACTTCACGTCGACGGTCGCGGTGTCGGCATCGACGCGACTGCGTCCGACCTCCGTCCGCACTCCCGTCGCCTGCAGTCCGCTCCAGGCGGCCGCCAGGTCGGTGCGCGCGGCATCCGGTGAGTCGGTACGCCCGGCGGCGCCGTCGAGGTCACGCGATGCGACCACGGCCAGGAACGACGACGCGGCGGCGCGCGGACCGTCGTCGGCCGAGCCGCAGGCGACGATCACCGGCACGGCGGCGACCGCGGCCACCATCACCACGAGAAGTCGTCGTCGCACTCGTCCGTACCCAGAGCTGTCCATCGCGCCTGCGATGCTAGGGCGCCCGACTCGACGGGCACGGGTGCCACGCAGGGCGGCGACCTGTGAAATGCGTGAGAGCGGTCAGTCGACGAGGATCGTCGCGAAGGTGCCGACCTCGGTGAGGCCCACCCGCTGGTAGACCTGCCGCGCCGGGGAGTTGAAGTCGTTCACGTACAGGCTGGAGACGCGGCCCTGCGCCGCGATCGCGGAGACGACCGCCGCGGTACCGGCGGCACCGAGGCCCCGGCCGCGCTTGTGCTCGGCGACCCACACCCCCTGGATCTGTCCGACCCGTGACGACATCGACCCGATCTCCGCCTTGAACACGACTTCGCCGTCCTCGAAACGGGCGAAGGCGCGACCGGCCGAGATGAGCGCCGCGATCCGCCGGCGATAGGACCGACCGCCGTCCCCGGCGCAGGGGTCGACGCCCACCTCGCCGCGGAACATCTCGACCGCGGCGGGCAGATAGGCGTCGATCTCGGCCAGCCGCACGCGGCGCACCCGGGGATCCGGTGCGATGACCGGTGGACCCGACATGGCCAGCAGGGGCTGGTGCTCGCGCACCTCCCGCGCCGGACCCCAGTGCTCGCGGGCGTGCTCCCAGAACGGCATCACGTACTCGGCGCGACCCACCACCGACGAGCAGTGCCGCGGGGACCGGGTGGCACGCGCCGCGAACCCCGCGATGTCGGCGGCGTCGCCGAGCAGCGGGATGAGGTTGGCGCCCGAGAAGCAGAGCGAGGTCTCGGGGTCGCCGGCGGTCCAGAGTTCGCCGCCGAGCATCCGCGGCGACACACCGTGCTCCTCGACGCGGGCGGCGACCATGCACATGGCGACGGGATCCGTCTCCAGGGCGCGCGAGACCGCCTGCGCGTCACGCGCGCCCAGCGGTTTGTCGCCCACGAGCTTCAGCACCGTCACTCCTGCCCGGGGTCGGCGGGACCGTCCTCACCGGGCGGCGGGGCGGGAACGGGACCGCCCCGGCACCGGTCGTGCCGACGTCTACCCGACGCTGACGACCGGCGACCCGCTGGTGGTCCCCTCGCCAGTGTCCCCTGTTTCCTCGGCGATGCGAAGAGCTTCCTCGATCAAGGTCTCGACGATCTGCGCCTCGGGCACGGTCTTGATGACCTCACCCTTGACGAAGATCTGTCCCTTGCCGTTGCCCGACGCCACACCGAGGTCGGCGTCGCGGGCCTCGCCGGGACCGTTGACGACGCAACCCATGACCGCCACGCGCAGCGGCACGTCCATCCCCTCGAGGCCGGCGGTGACCTGGTCGGCGAGCGAGTAGACGTCGACCTGCGCGCGCCCGCACGACGGGCACGAGACGATCTCCAGCTTGCGCGGACGGAGGTTGAGCGACTGCAGGATCTGGTCGCCGACCTTCACCTCCTCGGCGGGCGGCGCCGACAGGGACACGCGGATGGTGTCGCCGATGCCGTCGGCCAGCAGTGATCCGAACGCCACCGCGGACTTGATCGTCCCCTGGAACGCGGGACCGGCCTCGGTCACGCCGAGGTGCAGCGGGTAGTCGCTCTGCGCCGCGAGCTGGCGGTACGCCTCGACCATGATCACGGGGTCGTTGTGCTTGACCGAGATCTTGATGTCGCCGTAGCCGTGTTCCTCGAACAGGCTCGCCTCCCACAGCGCGGACTCGACGAGCGCCTCCGGCGTCGCGCGTCCGTACTTGGCGAGCAGTCGCGGGTCGAGGGAGCCGGCGTTGACGCCGATGCGGATGGGGATGCCCGCGTCCTTGGCCGCGAGGGCGACGTCCTTCACGCGGCCGTCGAACTCCTTGATGTTGCCGGGGTTCACCCGGACCGCGGCGCAGCCGGCGTCGATGGCGGCGAAGATGTACCGCGGCTGGAAGTGGATGTCGGCGATGACCGGGATCTGGCTCTTCGACGCGATCGTCGCCAGCGCGTCGGCGTCCTCTTGGCGCGGGCAGGCCACCCGCACGATGTCGCAGCCGCTCGCCGTCAACTGGGCGATCTGCTGCAGCGTGGCGTTGATGTCGTGGGTCTTGGTGGTGGTCATCGACTGCACCGAGATCGGGTGGTCGCTGCCGACGCCGACGGAGCCGACCATGATCTGGCGGGTCTTGCGGCGCGGCGCCAGCACCGGCGGGGGCGGCGCGGGCATGCCGAGACCGACCGTGGGAGCAGAGGATTCGGAGGTCATCTGGTCTCCTTCTAGAAGACTTTGAGCGGGTTGACGATGTCGGCGGTGAGGGTCAGCACCATGTAGCAGCCCATCACCGCGAGGACCGCGTAGGTGGCGGGCATGAGCTTGAGGTAGTCGACGGGACCCCCGCGCGGCTTGCCCAGCCGACGGCGGACGGCGTCACGCAGCTTCTCGTAGCCGACGATCGCCATGTGGCCGCCGTCGAGCGGGAGCAGCGGGACGAGGTTGAACAGGCCGAGGAAGAAGTTGATGCTGACCAGCAGCAGCACCAGAGACTGCCACTGCCCGGCCTCGGCCGCGTCGCCACCGAGCACGGTGGCACCGTAGACGCTGACGGGGGTGTCCATGGCACGCTCGCCGCCGGTGACGGCGGTCCACAGGGCACCGACCTTCTGCGGCAGGGAGATCAGCGCGTCCCAGGTGGCGTGCGCCAGCTGGCCGGTGAACACGACCGCCCCGGGGACGGCACCGGCGAGGGTGAAGTCCCTGTGCGTCTGCTGCGGGTAGGCGATGCCGATCTGGCGGAACGTCAGCGGTTCCTTCAGGCCGGTGCCCGTGCCGGCCTCGTAGGTGACGGTCTGCGGCGTGACCTGCACCTGGCGGACGACACCGTCGCGGCGGACCTGCAGGTCCAGCGGACCGGTCGAGTAGCGCACGAGCGGCGTCATCTGTGCGGCGGTGGTGACGTTCGCCCCGTTGACCGAGACGATGACGTCGCCCGGCTGCAGTCCGGCGGCGGCCGCGGGACCGGTGCCGACGCACGGCGCGCTGGAGCCGTCCCCGGCGACCGTGGCCGAGACACACGAGGTCTCGGCGACCTGCGCGGGCGCCGGTGGCGGGTTCAGATTCGGCAGCCCCCAGCCGATCGCGAGGATGACGATGAGGACGAAGCCGAGGATGAAGTTCTGCGCGGGACCCGCGGCCAGCACTACGAGGCGCTTCCACGCCTTCTGGCGGAACATCGCGCGGTCGGCGTGCTCGGGGGCGATCTCGTCGTAGGTGGTCATCCCGGCGATGTCGCAGAAGCCGCCGAGCGGGATCGCCTTCACGCCGTACTCGGTGCCGCCGCGTCGGGTCGACCAGAGCGTCGGACCGAAGCCGACGAAGTAGCGCCGCACGACCATCCCGGTGCGCTGCGCGGCCCACATGTGCCCGCACTCGTGCCACGCGATGGAGAGCAGCAACCCCAGCGCGAACACGATCACGCCGATGACGAAGCCCACCTGCCCGTGCCCTCCTCAACCCGTCGGATCATGTGCCGCCCGATGCGGCGTGGTCAGCGGGACGACGCTGCCACCAGGTCCTCCGCGCTGCGACGCGCCCAGGCGTCGGCGGCGAGGACGTCGTCCACGGTACCCGGTTCGCGCGACCACTCGTCGGCGCGTTCCAGCACGTCGGACACGATCCCGACGATCCGCGGGAAACCGATCGCGCCGTCGAGGAACGCCTGCGCGGCGACCTCGTTCGCGGCGTTGAACACGCAGGTCAGCGACCCACCGCGGGTGCCGGCGGCGCGGGCGACGTCGATCGCCGGGAAGACCGCGGCGTCGACGGGCTCGAAGGTCCACTGCGCGGCGAGGGAGAAGTCACACGCCGTCGACGACCCGGGGACCCGGTCGGGCCATCCCAGCGCCAGCGCGATGGGCAGTTTCATCGACGGCGGCGACGCCTTGGCGATGGTCGCACCGTCGACGAACGTCACCATCGAGTGGACGATCGACTGCGGGTGCACGGTGACGTCGATCCGGTCGTAGGGGACGTCGAACAGCAGATGCGCCTCGATCACCTCGAGCGCCTTGTTCACCAGCGTCGCCGAGTTCAGCGTGATCATCGGCCCCATCGACCAGGTCGGGTGCCTCCCGGCCTGCTCGGGCGTCACCGTCGCGACGTCGGCGGCGCTCCATCCGCGGAAGGGACCGCCGGAGGCGGTGAGCACCAGGCGGTCGACCTCGTCGGCGGACCCGCCCCGCAGGCACTGGGCGATCGCCGAGTGCTCGGAGTCGACGGGGACGATCTGCCCGGGCGACGCCGCCGCCAGCACCAGCGACCCTCCCGCGACGAGGGACTCCTTGTTGGCCAGGGCGAGCCGGGCGTCGGTCGCCAGCGCCGCGAGCGTCGGCCGCAGGCCCCGCGACCCCACGACGCCGTTGAGCACCACGTCGGACTCGACGGACCCGACCAGGTCGACGAGGGCGTCGTCGCCGGAGCGGACCGGTCCCGCGGCGAGCGGACCGTCGGCGAGCAGGTCGTCGAGTCGACGGGCCGCGGCGGGATCGGCGATCGCGACACGGTCCGAGGTGACACCCGTGGCCGCCATCTGGTCGGCGACGGCCTGCGGGTCGGCCCCGCCGGCGGCCAGCGCGACGACCTCGAAACGGTCGGGGTGCTCGGCGACGACCTCGAGGGCCTGCACCCCGATCGACCCGGTCGACCCGAGGATCACCACCCGGGTGCGGGCGTGCGTGTCGGGCTGCGGCGCGGGGCGCGGGGGTGATGCCACGACGGTCATTGTGCCCCCGATATGCTGGCACCTACTACACGCCATCGTTGACGCCGCGCCCCGTGCCGGTGCGCCCAGCCAGGAGGATCCGTGGCCGACACCGAGATCGCCCAGACCGACAAGCACTCGCACGAGCTGGAGGTCGTCGACACCGGCTGGCAGCGCGAACCGACCGACGCCCCGTCCGCCCGCTTCGGTTGGCACGGCGAGTCGAAGACGGCGATGCGTGTGGGCGGCTGGATCTCCGGCCTCATCCTGCTGGCGATGATCATCGGCAACCACAAGGGTCACGTCGAGGACATCTGGCTCATCGCCATCACCGCGCTGCTGTGGGCGATCCTCGTCCGCGACCTGGTTCTCTCGCGCGGCAAGTGGCGGAACTGACCGTCGCCCGTCAGGCCTGACCGTCGTCGGTGACGGCGGTTCAGCCCTCCGCGGCGAGCTGACCGCAGGCGGCGGCGATCTCCTGTCCGCGGGTGTCGCGGACCGTGCAGGCCACGCCACCGTCGTTGACGCGCCGGACGAACTCCCGCTCGACGGCCTTCGGGGCGGCGTCCCACTCGCTGCCCGGCGTGGGGTTCAGCGGAATGACGTTGACGTGCGCGAGGTGGCCGAGACGGTGACGGAGCCGCTTCGCGAGGAGATCCGCCCGCCACGGCTGGTCGTTGACGTCCCGGATCAGCGCGTACTCGATGGACACGCGCCGCCCGGAGACGTCGGCGTAGTACCGCGCCGCCGTGAGCACCTCGTCCACCGACCAGCGGTTGTTGACCGGGACCAGGGTGTCGCGCAGTTCGTCGTCCGGGGTGTGCAGCGACACGGCCAGCCGGACCTGCATCTTCTCGTCGGCGAGCCGACGGATCGCCGGCGCCAGACCCACCGTGGACACCGTCACCGACCGCTGGGAGATCCCGAGTCCCTCGGGCGCTGGCGCGGTGATCCGGTGCACGGCGTCGCGGACGCGGGCGTAGTTCGCCAGCGGCTCCCCCATGCCCATGAACACGACGTTCGAGAGACGGCGCGCACCGGCGAGCTCGCCGTCGGCGACCGCCCGGGCCGCGGCCCGGACCTGGTCGACGATCTCCGCGGTCGACAGGTTGCGGTCGAGACCGCCCTGGCCGGTCGCGCAGAACGGGCACGCCATGCCGCAGCCGGCCTGACTCGACACGCACACCGTGGTGCGGTCGGAGTAGCCCATGAGTACCGACTCGAGCATCGTCCCGTCGTGCAGCCGCCACAGCGTCTTGCGGGTGGTGCCGTCGTCGCAGGCGATGTGACGGACCGGCGTCATGAGGGTCGGGAACAGCGTCTGCGCCACCTTCTCCCGTACGGCGGCGGGCAGGTCGGTCATCTCGGCCGGGTCGGCGCACAGTCGCCCGTAGTACTGGCGGGCGAGCTGATCGGCGCGGAAACCGGGCAGGCCGAGCGCCTCGACCGCCGCGCGGCGCCCCGCACGGTCGAGGTCGGCCAGGTGCGTCGGCGGACGCCCGCGCTTGGGCGCGTCGAAGACCAGGGGCAGAGCAGGACCGGACACGTCCACAACGGTCCCGCACCCGCGGCCGGAAATCCAATCGTCATCGGCGACGGACCCCTGGTCACGATCTCCTCACCGTCCGCGCGCGAGGGCACCACGTCGGGTGCGGCACGGGGGATGATGTCAGCCATGACGAACCCGAAGTCCTCCGCCTCGGACCCCGACCCGCTCGCGCCCACCGACGGTCCGCCGCCCGCCCACGACGAGCACGGCAGGCAGACCGACGTGAAGCAGGCCCTCGCCGAGGTGAAGCACACGCGGACGAAGTCGGCGTGGGTCGGCATCATCGTCGGCGCGATCGTGCTGATCCTGCTGCTCGTGTTCATCGTGCAGAACCTCGACCAGCAGCAGATCCAGCTGTTCTTCTGGAAGGTGAACCTGCCCCAGGGCGTCAGCCTGCTCATCGCGGCCATCGCCGGGGCACTGATCACCGCCGTCGTCGGCGGTGCGCGGATGTTCCAGGTGCGCCGCGCGGTCCGCAAGGCCTGACGCTCCGGCCGCCTCGGGGGATCGCCCTCGGGGCGGCCTACAGCAGCGCCGCGAGGACCGCCCACACGACGAACGCGCACGGCAGGATCGAGTCGAGACGATCCATGATGCCGCCGTGCCCGGGCAGCAGCGTGCCCATGTCCTTGATGCCCAGGTCGCGCTTGACCTGGGACTCGACGAGGTCGCCGAGGGTCGCGCAGATCACGAGGACCGGTCCCAGCGCGAGGCCGATCCACCACTGCGCGTCGAGCAGGAACGCCACGAGCAGCACCGATCCCACGGTGCCGAAGACGAGCGATCCGCCCATCCCCTCCCAGGACTTCTTCGGGCTGATCGCCGGGACCATCGGGTGCCGGCCGAACAGCACTCCCGCCGTGTAGCCGCCGACGTCGGAACAGACCACCACGATCATCAGGGTCAGGACGCGGGCCCACCCGTGGTCCTGCGTGACCATGACGATCGCGAACGACGCGAACAGGGGCAGCCACGCGAGCACCAGCACGGTGACCGCCAGGTCACGCAGGTAGTTCTCCGGGGCTGTCGTGCGGCCGTTGCTGAGCAGCTTCCACACCATGGCGACCAACACGGTCGCGACGAACGCGACCAGCGCCCCGGTCGGGCCGTACGGCCACGCGAACCACATGATGGCCTGGCCACCGACGAGCAACGGCACGACGCCGACGTCGTAGCCGCCGTCGCGGACCCGCTTCACGACCTCCCAGGTCGCGACGGCCAACGACACCGCGACGACCGGGATCCACACCAGCGGGGCGAAGACGAGGACCAGGATGACCCCGACACCGAGCGACCCGCCGACGGCGAACGCCGCGGGCAGGTTCCGGCCCGCACGGGACTTCTTGGGCGCGGGCTCGTCGCCCGTCGTCGACGTCGCCTGCGGACCCGCCGCCTCGTCGGTCATCTCCACGCCCTCGCCGCCGGTGCTCACACCTCCAGCAGTTCGTTCTCTTTGTTCTTGACGAGCTCGTCGACCTGCGCGACGTAGCCCGCGGTGGTCTTGTCGAGGTCCTTCTCGGCGCGGGTCACCTCGTCCTCGCCGGCCTCGCCGTCCTTCTGGATCCGCTTGAGCTCGTCGAGCGCCTTGCGCCGGACGTTGCGGATCGAGATCTTCGCGTCCTCGCCCTTGGACTTGACCTGCTTGACCAGTTCGCGACGGCGCTCCTCGGTGAGCTGCGGGATGGCCACGCGGATCAGCGACCCGTCGTTGGTGGGGTTCACGCCGAGATCGGAGTTGCGGATGGCGGTCTCGATCGCGCCCAACGACGACGCCTCGTACGGCTTGATGACCACCAGGCGCGCCTCGGGCGTGTTGATCGACGACACCTGCGTGATCGGCGTCATCGCGCCGTAGTAGTCGATCACGATGCGGTTGAACATCGACGGGTTCGCGCGGCCGGTGCGCACCGACCCCATGTCGTCGCGGGCGACGCTCACCGCCTTCTCCATCTTCTCCTCGGCGTCGAAGAGTGCTTCATCGATCACGGTCTCGCCCTTCGTCGTCGGTGGACACGGTCGTGGTGCGCGGTGGGCGCGGGTACGCGGCGCTCACATGACCAGTGTCCCGATCTTCTCACCCGCCACCGCGCGGGCGATGTTGCCCTCCTGCAGCAGGTTGAAGACCAGGATCGGCATCTTGTTGTCCATGCAGAGGCTGAACGCCGTCGAGTCGGCGACGGCGAGCCCCTTCTCCAGCACCTCGCGGTGGCTGATCTCGCGGAAGAGCGTGGCGTCGGGATCGGTCCGCGGGTCGGCGCTGTAGACGCCGTCGACGGCCTTGGCCATCAGCACCACCTCGGCCTTGATCTCCAGCGCGCGCTGCGCGGCGGTGGTGTCGGTGGAGAAGTACGGCATGCCCATGCCGGCGCCGAAGATGACCACCCGGCCCTTCTCGAGGTGTCGCTGCGCGCGCAGCGGGATGTACGGCTCGGCGACCTGGCCCATGGTGATGGCGGTCTGCACACGCGTCACGATCCCCTGCTTCTCCAGGAAGTCCTGCAGCGCAAGACAGTTCATGACCGTCCCGAGCATGCCCATGTAGTCCGACCGGGAGCGCTCGAGCCCGCGCTGCTGCAGTTCCGCCCCGCGGAAGAAGTTGCCGCCGCCGATGACCACCGCGACCTGCACGCCGGTGCGCACGACCTCGGCGATCTGTGCGGCGACCGTGGACACCACGTCCGGGTCGAGTCCGACCTTCCCACCCCCGAACATCTCGCCGCCGAGCTTGAGCACCACACGGGAGAACCCCGGTCGTGCCGTGTCCGTCGTGTCGGCTGTCGGGGCAGAACCGTCGGTCACTCGCCACTCCTCACGATGTCCGGTGGCGACGCGGCCGGGTGGTCGCCGGAAGCAATCCTATGTGGTGCGCGGGGTCTGCCATGCCCCCGACGCAAACGGACCCCGGGACCGTGATGGTCCCGGGGTCCGTGTGTCCGTGTGGACTCAGGCCTGGCCGACCTCGAAGCGCTCGAAGCGGGTGATGGTGACACCGGCCTCGTCGAGCAGCGCCTTGACGGTCTTCTTGGAGTCCTGCACCGACGGCTGGTCGATGAGCACGACGTCCTTGTAGAAGCCGTTGACCCGACCCTCGACGATCTTGGGCAGCGCCTGCTCGGGCTTGCCCTCCTCGCGGGCGGTCTGCTCGGCGATGCGCCGCTCGTTCTCGACGATGTCGGCGGGCACCTCCTCGCGGGTCGCGTACTTGGCCTTCAGCGCGGCGACCTGCATCGCGGCACCACGGGCGGCCTCGGCGGCCTCCGGGCCGTCACCGGTGTACTCGACGAGCACACCGACGGCGGGCGGGAGATCCGAGGCGCGCTTGTGTAGGTAGCTCGCGACGTTGCCGTCGTAGGACACGACGCGACGCAGCTCGAGCTTCTCGCCGATCTTCGCCGACAGGGCGGCGACGGCGTCGGCGACGGTCTGGCCGTCGACCTGCGCGGCCGACAGGGAGTCGAGGTCGGTCGCCTTCGACGCGATCGCGGCGTCGACGATCTTGTCGGCGAGGGCCTGGAACTCGGCGTTCTTGGCGACGAAGTCGGTCTCGCTGTTGATCTCGACCATGACGCCGTCACGGGCGGCGACGAGACCCTCGGCGGTGGAGCGCTCGGCGCGCTTGCCGACGTCCTTCGCGCCCTTGATGCGGAGCTCCTCGACGGCCTTGTCGAAGTCACCGTCGTTGTTGGCCAGGGCGTTCTTGCAGTCCAGCATCCCCGAGCCGGTCAGCTCACGGAGCCGCTTGACGTCGGCTGCGGTGTAGTTCGCCATCGGTGGCGAGCCTCCTTCTCAGATGTGGCGGTGCCCGTCCAGCCGGATCTCCCCGGCGGGACGGGCACCGCTGACGGTGTGGATCAGGCCTGCGCGGTCGGGGCCTCGCCCGCGGCAGGGGCCTCGGCGGCCGGGGCGTCACCCGCGGGGGCGGACGCCTGCGTGAGGAGCTCCTGCTCCCACTCGGCCAGCGGCTCACCGGCGCCCGCCTCGGGCTTGGCGTCGGCGTCGGTCGACTGGCCGGCACGCGCCTGCACACCCTCGGCGACGGCCGACGCGACCACGCGGGTCAGCAGGGCCGCGCTGCGGATCGCGTCGTCGTTGCCCGGGATCGGGTAGTCGACGAGATCGGGATCGCAGTTGGTGTCGAGGATGGCGATGACCGGGATGTTGAGCTTGCGCGCCTCGCCGACGGCGATGTGCTCCTTGTTGGTGTCGACGACCCAGATGGCCGAGGGCACCTTGGCCATGTCGCGGATGCCGCCGAGGGTGCGGTCGAGCTTCGTCATCTCACGCGTCAGCATGAGGATTTCCTTCTTGGTGCGACCCTCGAAGCCACCGGTCTGCTCCATGGTCTCGAGCTCCTTGAGGCGCTGGAGACGCTTGTGGACGGTGGAGAAGTTGGTGAGCATGCCGCCCAGCCACCGCTGGTTGACGTACGGCATGCCGACGCGGGTCGCCTCGCTGGCGATCGACTCCTGCGCCTGCTTCTTGGTGCCGACGAACAGGATGGTGCCGCCGTGGGCGACGGTCTCCTTGACGAACTCGTAGGCGCGATCGATGTAGGTCAGCGTCTGCTGCAGATCGATGATGTAGATGCCGTTGCGGTCGGTGAAGATGAACCGCTTCATCTTCGGGTTCCACCGTCGCGTCTGGTGGCCGAAGTGGGCGCCGCTGTCCAGCAGCTGCTTCATGGTGACGACAGCCATGTCGTGTCTTCTCTCGTGTGCAGTTGGTCGTCGGACGCGGGATGCGGCCGACCCTGACGCCCGGGCCGGTCAGAACCCGGCTCCGTGAGGGATCCGGGACCGCCTGGCCGGTGGTGTCGGTGCGCGAGCCCGCGAGGGTGCGCAGCCGGGGTCCGGGCGTGCGAAGTCACCCCACCCGGGGGCGGAGTGCGTCGGCCAGTGTAGTCACGGCCCGCCCGCCCGACGAAATCCGTGTGGAACCGCACCGGGCACGCCTGCGTCCCATGGAGGTGGGGATGTCGGGTGTCGTGCGGGTCGTCGTGGTCCTGGTCCTGTCGTCGCTGGTCCCGGCGGCGGACGCTCACGCGCGCATCCCCGGCGGGTACGGCTGGCCGATGCTCCCCCGCCCCGCGGTGTCCCGCGGGTTCGACCCGCCCGTGCAACGCTGGCTGGCCGGTCACCGCGGCGTCGACCTCGTCGGGACCGGCGCCGTGCTGGCCGCCGGGGCGGGCACGGTGCGGTTCGCCGGCACCGTCGCGGACAAGCAGGTGGTGTCGATCCTCCACGCCGACGGCATCGTGACCACCTACGAGCCGGTCGAACCGACCGTCAGCGCCGGCGCGGTGGTCGCCCGGGGCTCGCCGATCGGGACGCTGCTCCCCGGTCACCCGGGGTGCGCGACGTCGTGCCTGCACTGGGGAGCCCGGCGCGGCACCGGACGATCGGCCGTCTACCTCGACCCCCGCGCGCTCGTCGGCGCCGTGCGTGTCCGGCTGCTGCCCGTCGGGGACGGGTGACGGGACACACCGGCCGACGCGTCTACGCCCGGGGGTGCGCCTGTCGGTGGACCGCGCGCAGGCGGTCGACACCCACATGGGTGTAGAGCTGCGTGGTGGCCAGCGACGAGTGGCCCAGGAGTTCCTGCACCACACGCAGGTCGGCACCTCCCTCGAGCAGATGCGTCGCCGCCGAGTGCCGCAGCCCGTGGGGGCCGATGTCGGGGGCGCCGTCGACGCCGGCGACCGCCTCGTGCACGACACGACGGGCCGCTCGCTGGTCGAGGCGTCGGCCCCGGACACCGAGGAACAGGGCCCGACCCGATTCCCCGGTCGCCAGCGACGGTCGGCCGTCCCGACGCCAGCGCGCGAGCGCGTCGGCGGCGGGGACGCCGAACGGGACGCTGCGTTCCTTGTCGCCCTTGCCGATCACCCGCAGCACCCGACGGTCGTCGTCGACGTCGTCGAGGTCGAGGCCACAGAGTTCGCCGACGCGGATCCCGGTGCCGTAGAGGACCTCCACGAGGGCTGCGTCCCTCACGGCGATCGGCGAGCCATCGGGAACGGGGCGGGTCGCCACCGCGGCGGCCTGGTCGGCGGTGAGCACGGGGGGCAACGTGCGATGGGCGCGCGGCGCCTGCAACCGCAGGGACGGGTCGCCCGCGAGCACACCCTCGCGAACCGCCCACGCGCAGAACGTCTTCGCCGACGAGACGTGGCGGGCGATCGTCGTGCGCGCCGCGCCGCGCCGCGCCGTCTGCGCCAGCCAGGCGCGGAGGAGGTCGAGATCGATGTCGCCGGCCGACACCGCCCGGGACCCGGCGAACGCGACCAGCGAGCGGACGTCGGCGCAGTAGGCGCGCACGGTGTGCTCGCTGTGCCCCTTCTCGTGGCGCAAGAAGGCCTCGAAGTCGGCCAGTCGTCCGGCGTCGTGCATGGGACCACCCTGCGCCGACGGGACGCGTGTGTCGCGTGTGACGCGCCTGTCGTGACCGAAGCGACGCCTGATGCCCGACGCCGCCCGTGATCGGCGGTGTCAGACCGCCGGGACGGCCTCCTCGGCACGACGCAGGTCGGCCTTCCACTGCCGGAAGCCCTCCTCGGTGCGGCCGCGACGCCAGTACCCGGAGATCGACGCGCGTCGGGCGCTCACCCCGCGTTCCTTGCGCACGTAGGGGCGCAGGCCGTGCATGACGGCCTGGGCCTCGCCGTGGATGAAGACCTGCGGCTCGCCCGGCAGCCAGGGAGCACGTCGGACCGCGTCGACCAGAGGCGCGTTGTCCCCGGCGATCGAGTCGTCGGCGACGTCCGACCCGGCCCCGCGGTGCACCCAGGTGATGGTGGCCCGCGACGGCGCGGTGAGCGCGATCTCGTCCTCGGGACCCGCGACCTCGATGAAGGCCTGGGCGGTCGCGTCGTCGGGCAGCGCGGCCAGCGCGGCCGCGAGCGCCGGGAGCCCGGCCTCGTCGGAGGCGAGCAGGTGCCATGGCGCCTCGGGATCGGGGCGATACCCGCTGCCCGGACCCAGGAAGCGCACGGTCTCCCCCGGTTGCACCGACGCGGCCCACGGTCCGGCGACACCGGTGTCCCCGTGGACGACGAAATCGACGGCGATCTCGCCACGCTCGTCGTCGACCGACCGCACGGTGTAGGTCCGCAGGACCGGCTGCTCCGTGGGCGCGAACTCCGTACGGATGCGGTCGAGGTCGAACGGCTCGGGGTAGACGACGCCGGGGACGCCGAAGATGAACTTCACGTAGGCGTCGGTGTCGTCGGTCGCCGCGAAGTCGGCGAAGCCGGGACCGCCGAGATGGACGCGCACCATGTGCGGGGTGATCCATTCGGTCCGACGGACCTCCATGGTGTTCAGTCGCTTGGCCATGGCGACAGCGTACACCGGATGTTAGGTAAGCCTAACCGGTCACGCCGCGCGGGCCACCGTCAGAGCAGACGGCGCTGTCCCGCACCTCCCTCCCCGGCGCGCGCCGGGCGGGTCCGGGCCAACGCCCACCCCGACCCGTCCCCGTCGACCAGGCCCAGCATGTCCAGTGTCGCCAACGCCGATCGCGTGGTGCCCGCGTCGACCCCTGCCGAGAACGCGATCTCCGCGACGCCGGCACGTCCGGCGGCGGGGATGGCCTCCCGCACCCGCGCGACGACCGGGTCGAGGTCGTCGACGGTGGTGCGGGGGTTCGCGGAGTCGCCCCCGCCATCCGGGGCGATAAGGCGCTCGACGGCCGCGGCGCCGTCGACGAGTTGCGCGTAGCCGTCCGCGATCAACGCGTGACATCCCACCGACATGGCCGACGTCGCGGGCCCGGGAACGGCACCGAGTGGTCGGCCGACGATCCTCGCCCAGGCCGCCGTGTTGTTCGCCCCGCTGCGCCGTCCCGCCTCCACCACGACCACCGCCGCCGACAGTGCGACGACGAGTCGGTTGCGGGCGAGGAACCGGTGGCGAGCTGCGGTGGTGCCGGGTGCGTACTCGCTGACCACCGCACCGGTGCGGGCGATCTCGGCGAACAACGCGCCGTGGTCGGTCGGGTAGTCGATGTCGAGGCCGCAGGCCAGGACCGCGATCGTGCTCCCCGCGTCGGCGAGTGCGCGCCGGTGCGCGGCCCCGTCGATCCCGTAGGCCCCGCCGGACACCACCGCCCTGCCCCGCTCGACGGCACCGGCGGCGACCGTCGAGGCCATGCGTGTGCCGTAGGCCGTCGCGGCCCGGGATCCCACCACGGCCACCGCTCCGTCGGCCAGGTCGGCGAGATGCGCGGGCCCCCGGACCCAGAGCGCGAGCGGCGGCCCGCCGCGCGCCGCCGTGTCGGCGGTGTCCAGCGCGTGCAGCGCCCACCCGGGCCACTCGTCGTCGTCCGGCGTCACGAGCCGACCGCCCAGACGATCGATGGTGACGAGATCGTCGGCGGCACAATCGGTCTCGCAGCGGGCCGCCGTCGAGCGCAGCACGCCGCGATGCGCCGGCGGCACGACACGTGTGCGGATCGCCGCGGCCGCCTCCTCGACACCGAGCTCCTCGACCAGGCGGGCGACCCCGGCCGCAGGCGGCTCGGCGACGCGGGACAGGTAGGCCCACGCGTGCAGCCGCCGGGTGCCGGCCCCGGGCGCAGGGGCGCTCACACGCGCTCCCGGTCGCGGAACATCAGCGCCTGGGCGACCTCGTCCTGCGTCGGGGTGACCCCACCGCGCAGGTCGTTCAGTGTCCACGCCAACCGCAGGGCCCGGTCCGCCCCTCGCGCGGTGACTCGTCCGTCTCGCAGGTAGAGCCCGATGGGCCGGGTGACGGTGGACGGCAACGCGTATCGCGTGCGCAGTGCCGACCCGGGCACCTCGGCGTTGGTCGCCCATCCGTGGTCGGCCCACCGCTCCCTCGCCGCCTCCCGGGCGGCGACGACGCGCGCCCGGATGTCGGCGCTCGACTCACCGGGCCCGCCGGTCAACGCCGCGGTGCCGGGCGGGTCCATGCGGACCCGGAGGTCGACGCGGTCCATGAGCGGCCCCGACAGCTTGCCGAGGTAGCGGCGCCGCACCTGCGCGGTGCACACGCAGTCGACGTCCTGCGCCGGTGCACACGGGCACGGGTTCGCCGCGAGGACGAGCAGGAAGCGTGCGGGCAGCGTCGCGACTCCGTCGCGCCGCCACACCCGGGTCTGCCCGTCCTCCAGTGGCGTGCGCAGCGACTCGAGTGCCTTCACCCCCATCTCGGCACACTCGTCGAGGAACAGCACCCCACGGTGCGCGCGGGACACCGCGCCCGGCCGGGCCATCCCGGTGCCCCCGCCGACGAGGGCGGTGTGCGAGGTCGAGTGGTGCGGCGCGATGAACGGTGGCTCGACGAGCAGCGGTCCGCCGACCGGCAACGTGCCGGCCACGGAGTGGATCACCGTGGCCTCGAGGGCCTCCGACTCGGTCAGCGGCGGCAGGATCCCCGGCAGACGGCGCGCGAGCATCGTCTTGCCGATGCCCGGCGGACCGCTCATGAACACGTGATGCCCACCGGCGGCGGCGATCTCGAGCGCGTGACGGGCCTCCTCCTGGCCGACCACGTCGGCCATGTCGACGGTGTCGGCGGACGACGCCGTCGCGGCGGGCACCGGGTCGCCGACTGTGTCGAGGACGGCCTTGCCCTCCAACCACGCGACCACCTCCCGCAGGTGACCGACCGCCCCGATCTCCACCCCGGGCACCAGCGCCGCCTCGGCGGCGTTGCCGCGGGGCACGACGACCCGCGTCAGCCCCTCCTCGACCGCCGCCATCACCGACGGCAGGACACCGTGCACGGGCCGGACCCGCCCGTCGAGCGCCAGTTCGCCGAGGAGGAGGCATTCGTCGAGCAGGGCCGTGGGCACGGCGTCACTCGCCGCGAGGACCGCGACCGCGATCGCGAGGTCGTAGGACGATCCGCTCTTGGGCATCGTCGCCGGCGACAGGTTCAGCACGACGCGGCCGTCGGGCCACTTGCACCCCGAGTTGCTGACCGCCGCACGCACACGGTCCTTGGCCTCGCGGAGCGACGCGTCGGCCAGACCCACCAGCGCGACCGCGGGGAGCCCCTGGTTCACGAACGACTCGATCTCGACCGGGGTCCCCGACACGCCGACCACCGCGGCCGACCGGGCGCGCCCCAGGCCGCTCACGAGATCCCCCGGATGTGGGTCACCGCGACCGCGTCGGTACGCAGGTCGAGCAGGACGGCGACGACGTCGAAGCGGACGGCGGCGAAGCCCCGGGACTGTCCGTCGAGCCACAGGCCCGCGAGACGACGGAGTCGCCGGTACTTGGCCGGGGTCACCGCCTCGGCCGGGCTACCGAAGCGGTCGCCGGTGCGGGTCTTCACCTCGACCACGACGAGGGCGGGACCGTCGGCGGCGATGATGTCCAGCTCGCCCCAGCGGCACCGCCAGTTCCGCTCCAGCACCGAGAAGCCCTGGTGCAGCAGGTGGTCCGCCGCGGCGTCCTCGCCCCGGCGGCCGATCAGTTGTCGGCTCGCTGGCCGTGCGCTGTCCTCCACGTCGGCCACTCTGGTCGCCGGGACCGTCGCCCGGGGGCTGACGACCGCGCCCCGGCGCCCCATGTGTGGAGGCGGGGCGAACTGGGGAGCGTCAGCCCGTCGCGAGCGCTCGGGCGAACAGCGGCCACGAGCGGTGCAGGCTGTCCTGCCAGTACGGCCAGCTGTGCGTCCCGGCCGGCGGCAGCGAGAACGTCGCCGGGATGCCGAGACGGTCGAGCTTGGCCTGCAGCGCGACCGTGCACCGTCGTACCGAGCTCTCGATGACGGCGCCGACGCCGATGCGCGACACCAGTTCCGCGACGTTCCCGTCGATCCCGGGCCCGTCGATGCGGTCGTAGGGGCCGGGTGCACCGGTGGCCGCGGAGATGTAGAGCGCCGTGCCGCGCAGCTTCTCGGCGTTGACGTAGGGGTCGTTGCGGACCCAGGCCGGGTCGTCGACGGGGCCGTACATGTTGTCGGCGTTCCCGCCACCGCGGGCGACGGTCAGTCGGACGTAGGCCTGTCCGACGAGGTCGGACGTCTGGGCGCAGCCACTGTAGGAGCCGACGGCGCGGTAGAGACCGGGTGCCTCGATCGCCAGCTGGAGGACGGACGTGCCCGCCATGGAGATCCCGGCGAGCGCGTTGCGCCCGTCGCCGCCGAAACGGGCGTCCATCAGCGGCGGCAGCTCCTTCGTCAGGAACGTCGCCCACTTCTGATGGCCCAGGACGGGGTCGTCGGCCCGCCAGTCGGCGAAGTAGCTGGCCTGACCGCCCACCGGGATCACGACGGTGGCGTTCTTGCCGGCGAAGAAGTCGACGACGTCGGTCTGGTCGAGCCAGCTGCTGCCGTTGAGTCCACCCTGAGCGCCGTTGAGGAGATAGACGGTCGGATGGGGGACGGAGGGGTCCCGAGGGGGGATCACGTCGACGCGCATCGGCGCACGCATCGCCGGCGAGGCGACGGTCAGGGCCAGGGTCCCGCGGACGCCGGGTCGCTCGGAGGCGATGGTCGCGGCGGACTGCGCGGACGCCGGGGACACCGTCGCCGCCAACGCCGCGAGAAGGAGGACGACGACTGCACCGACGGCTCCTGTCGTGCCGCGTCCCGCCGTCGCCTGTCGCCCGGTCACCCCGCCCATCCCCTCGATCCCCGCGCCGGGACGATCACGGTGTGGACCGGCTCCGGCGGCCGCCGCGGGCGACGTGCGGCCCGTGGTGCGCAGGCGACCCTACCCCACGGTAATGCAGGTCACAGCATCCGCTGTGCAGGTCACAGCACCACTTGTGGCACTGTCCGTCGGAAGTTGCCTCTGCTCAGGTGTCCGGGTTACCTTCCCGTAGGTGTGGGGGCGGTCACGTCTCAACACCTGTTGTGACACACGCGCTCTCGTCGGCATTGTCCGATTGGGTGTGTACGGGTGAGACACACGTCGTGGTGCGTCGGCGACCCCGTGGGTCGAGGGCGAGACCGGTGCCGGGGACAGGCGCGGGCACCCGCGTCAGAGGGGATGGACATGATCAATTTCGGGCTGATCGACGAGTGGACGCCGGCGCCGGGCCGGGTCACCACCTGGCACGCGACACCGGCCGCGATCGACGCGGCCGCCGCCGCTCCCGCGACCGCCGTGCCGCCGTCCTACCAGCAGCAGTCCTACCTGCGCGCCGCACGCCGCAACGAGAACGCGGGCTTCCGCTTCTCCCGGCTGTGCCTCATCTCCTTCGACATCGGCGGGCACCTCGACGTCGAGGCGATGACCCGCACCGTGAACGGTTTCCTCCGCCGGCACGACACCTTCCGCAGCTGGTTCGCGATCGACGACGACCACGTCGTCACCCGCCATCTGATGGACGCCGAGTCGGTCGAGTTCGCCCCCACCGATCACGGTGACTTCGCCGACAGCGCCGCGATCCTCGCCCACGTGCAGCAGACGACGCCGGGGCCGTTCCACTGGGACTGCTTCACCGTCGGGGTGATCGAGCACGACGAGAGCTTCACCGTCTACTTCGCGGTCGACCACCTCAACTCCGACGGTGTCTCGCAGGCGCTGTCGTGCGTCGACCTCATCGCCCTCTACGGCAGCGCGGTCTCGGGATCCGCCCCCGCCCTCGCTCCGGCGGGCAGCTACCTCGACTACTGCGTCCGCGAGCGCGACGCCGGCGCCGAGCTCGACCTGTCCGACGAGCGGGTCGCCCGGTGGCTGTCCCTGCTCTCCGCGAACGGCGGGACGCTGCCCCGCTTCCCGCTCGACCTCGGCGTCGCCGAGGACGGCTACACCCGCAGCCGGATCCTGACCGTGCAACTCCTCGACGGCCCCGGGGCCGACCGCTTCGACGCCGCCTGCAAGGCCAACCGCGCCGGCTTCACCGCCGGTGTCCTGACCGTCGCCGGGATGGTCGCCCACGAGATCACCGGCGCCTCGCGGTACCTCGGTTTCACGCCGAAGAACACCCGCAGCACCCCGGAGGAGTTCAACTCCGTCGGCTGGTTCACCAACCTCATCCCGGTCACCACCGACTTCGAGAACGACGACACCTTCGCCTCGCTCGTGGGCCGGACACAGCAGTCCTTCGACGCCGGGAAGTCGCTGTCGGAGGTGTCGCTGCACCGCGTGGTCGAGTTGATCCCCGCCGACTCCGGCATCGTCGTCCCCGACGGCTGGGTCGTGCCGATGGTGAGTTTCATCGACGTCCGCAAGCTGCCCGGCGCGCAGATGTTCGACCACATCAACGGCGGTGTCTTCGGCAACCGCGGGTCGTCGGAGGAGGTGTACCTCTGGGTCAACCGGTTCCCCGAGTACACCGTCATGACCCTGCTCTACCCGGACACCGCCACCGCCGCGGAGTCGATCGACCACTACGTCGCCCGGTTCTCCGACATGTTCCGCGCGATCGCCTCCGCCGGCGACCACGCGCCGTCGCTGGCCTCGCTGACGCGCTGAGCCGACGTGGCGGACTCGCCGACACGCACGGCATCCGACACGTCGGTGGTCACCCCGCCGGTCGGGGCGGCCATCCATCCCCGACCGGCGATCGCGTGGGCGGCGTTCGCGGCGTGCCTCATCGCGGTGTTCATGCAGATGGTGGACACCACCATCGTCAACATCGCACTGCCCGACCTCGCCCGTGATCTCGCGGCGACGTCGTCGGACCAGCTGCTGGTGCTCACCGTCTACACCCTGGCGTTCGCCTGCACGCTGATGGCCGGGTCGCGACTCGGTGAACGCGTCGGGCGACACCGCATGTTCGTCGGGGCCCTGGCCGCGTTCACGATCGCGTCCGTCCTGTGCGGCACGGCGACCGGCCCCACCGAGCTGATCGTGCTGCGGGGGGTGCAGGGCGTGAGCGCCGCCTGTGCGTCGGCGCAGACCATCGCGGTGATCGCGACGATGTTCCCCCGGGCGCGGCACCCGCTCGTGTTCGGCGTCTACGGCGCGACGGCGGGCATCGCCGCGATCTGCGGCCCGGTGGTCGGCGGTGCACTCATCTCGGCCGACGTGGCCGGGCTCGGCTGGCGGGTCGTCTTCCTCGTGAACATGCCCTTCGGCGTGATCGCCTGCCTCGTGGCGTGGCGGTGTCTGCCGGTGATGCGCGCCGTCCGCGACGTCCCGCTCGACCTCCGCGGCGCCGTCCTGTCGTCGTCCGGCCTGTTCGCCCTCATCTACCCGCTCGCCGTCGGCCGGGAGAAGGGATGGCCCGCCTGGACCTGGGTGCTCATGGGCGCCGCGGTGATCCTGGTCGCGACATTCCTCGTGCACGAGAGGTCACTGCTGGACCGGGGCGGGCAGCCACTGCTGCGCGTGGACCTGTTCCGCAGCCGCGCCTTCGCGGTCGGATGCGTGCTGTCGATCGCGTTCTTCGGGGTCTTCGGCGCGTTCTTCTTCGCGATGTCGGTGACCGCGCAGTTCGGCCTGGGCTACTCGGCGCTGCGCACGGGACTCATCACGCTGCCGTTCGCGCTCGGTGCCGCTGCCGGGTCGGTCGGGTCGTCGCTGATCGTGCCGCGCCTGGGTGCGCGCACCCTGGCGCTCGGGATGGCCGTCTTCGCCGTGGCCGTCGCGTGGACGGCCGCCCTGCTCGACCCGTCGTCGGCTGCGTTGGACCTGCCGCCCCTGATCCCGGCACTGGTGCTCGGGGGCGTCGGCGTCGGACTGTTCGTGGCGCCGCTGCAGGCGACCATCGTGTCCGGCACCACCGAGCAGACCGTCGGCTCGGCGTCGGGGATGGTCCCGACGGTGCAGCAGATCGGTGCATCGGTCGGCCTGGCGGTGGTGGGGGTGTTCTTCTTCGCGCAGGTGGCCGGCGCGGCCCCGTCGGCGGCCACGCAGTCGGGAGAACGCCTGACCGCGTCGTTGCGCACCACGCCCGTGCCGACCGAGGTGGCGCCGTTCGTCGTCGGGTCGTTCACCGACTGCGCCCGACGGCAGCTGTCGTCCACGCGGCCCGAGGTGGCCCCGCCCGGCTGCTCCACCCGCGATGCGGGCACCGGTCCGCGAGCCCGGGTGCTGGCGACCGCGGGTCCCGCGCTGCGGGACGCGGCAGACCACGCGGCGGCCCGCGCGTTCCTCGCCGCGTTCACCACGACGCTGTGGACGATCGCCGCGACGGCGCTTGTGCTCGCGGCGGCGTGTCTCGCCCTGCGGCGGACACCGGCCGAGCCGGTCAGCCCGGCAGGTCCCCGTCCTCGGGCAGCCTGAGCTCCGACGACTCGAGTTCCTCGATGTTGACGTCCTTGAACGTGATCACGCGGACCTGTTTGACGAACCGTGCGGGCCGGTACATGTCCCACACCCAGGCGTCGGACATCCGCACCTCGAAGTAGACCTCACCGTCGGCGTTGCGGGGCACCATCTCGACGCTGTTGGCGAGGTAGAAGCGACGCTCGGTCTCGACCACGTAGGTGAACTGGCCGACCACGTCCTTGTACTCGCGGTACAGCGACAGCTCCATCTCGGTCTCGTACTTCTCGAGATCCTCCGCACTCATGCGCTCAGCCTAACCAGTGCGGTCCTGCGCGGATCCCGGACGCACGCGCTCACGCACGTTGCGGTACGACATGCGGTGCTGCGGGGACGGCCCGAGGCGGTCGATGCAGGACATGTGCAGCTCGGTGCTGTACCCCTTGTGCACCGCGAACTCGTATCCCGGCAGTGCGGCGTCCATCTCGACCATGATGCGGTCGCGGGTCACCTTGGCCAGGATGCTCGCCGCCGCGATGCACGCCGCCGCCCCGTCGCCGCCGATCACCGGCAACGACGGCACGGTCAACCCGGGGACCCGGAACCCGTCGGAGAGAACGTATCCGGGACGGACCGACAACGTCGCGATCGCCCGGCGCATCCCCTCGATGTTGGCGACGTGGATGCCGATCCGGTCGACCTCCTCGGCGTCGATCACGACCACGCTGCTCGCGACGGCGTGCCGCAACACCGAGCGGTACAGGGTCTCCCGCATCGCGGCGGTGTGCTTCTTCGAGTCGTCGAGCTCGGACAGCGAGACCGGTTGGGTGGGCCGCAGGATGCAGGCCGCGACCACGAGCGGTCCCGCGCAGGCGCCGCGGCCGGCCTCGTCGACACCGGCCACCGGGCCCAGTCCGCTGTTGGTCAGGGCGAACTCGTAGGTGCGGAGACTCGCCGCGCGTCGCACGGGCGGTCGCGGCGGCCAGCGCCGGGAGCGCGCGCCCGGGAGAGCGCCGGTCACCGCTGTGGGTCGAAGGAGCCGACACCACCGATCCGGGAGAACGGATAGATGATGAAGCGCACCTTGCCTCGGACGTCGGAGATGGGGACGGTGCCCTGCAGTTCGTCGGTGATGTGATAGCGGGAGTCGGCGGAGTTGCCCCGGTTGTCCCCCATCACCCACAGGTTGCCCTGGGGAACGGTGATCGGTCCGAAATCCGGTCCGAGACAGCTGGACAGCGTGCCGGTGCCGCCCGCGTCGAGACCGGGGTTGATGCCGGCGTCCTGCTGTTGCAGGGCCTTGTCGATGTAGCGCTCGGTCAGGGCCTTGCCGTTCACCGTCACGCCCTTGCGGTCGGCGTTGCGGCACTGCACCGTCTGACCCCCGGTCGCGATGACGCGCTTGACGAGGTCGTTCTCGTCGGGCGGGGCGAACCCGAACCAGGACAGCGCATCCTGCAGACCGCGGACGACGGTGTTGCTCGAGCGCGGTGAGGTCCACCCCTCGTCCCACGACGCCGTCGGCGCCTTGAACACGACGACGTCGCCGGGTTTCGGGTCGTCGAAGCGGTAGGTGAGCTTGTCGATGACGATGCGGTCGTTGGTGCACCCCGTGCAGCCGTGGAGGGTGTTCTCCATCGACTCCGAGGGGATCACGTACTGGCGGCCGACGAACGTCTGCAGCACCCAGGTGAGGACCAGGACGCTGACGATGATGATGGCGGTCTCCCGCAGCGCGGACCGACCGCGGCCCTCACGCCGGGGCCCGGTCGTGCGCCACGGCTTCTCGTCCGTCTCGTCGGCATCGCCTTCACCGGGCGCGGACTGCGGGTCGTACCGCGACTCGTCGTCGAGCGGGGGATCCGGGTCGGGCCGTCCGTGGCGAGGAGTGTCGGGCACCGCGTCAGCCTAGTCGAGCGCAGGCCGTGGTCGCCGCGACGGCACACGTCGCGGCGACACGGGAGAGCGTCAGCGCTTCTCCTTGATCTTGGCGGCCTTGCCGCGCAGATCACGCAGGTAGTAGAGCTTGGCGCGGCGGACGTCACCGCGGGTGACCACGTCGATCTTGGCGATGGTGGGGCTGTGCACCGGGAAGGTGCGCTCGACACCGACGCCGAAGGAGACCTTGCGGACGGTGAACGTCTCACGGATCCCGCCGCCCTGACGACGGATCACGACGCCCTTGAACACCTGGACGCGCTCCTTCGAGCCCTCGATGACCTTGACGTGCACGTCGAGCGTGTCGCCGGGGCGGAAGTCGGGGATGTCGTCGCGCAGCGACTTCTGGTCGAGGGAGTCCAGCGTGTTCATCGGTCGGTTCCAATCTGCGTACAGGGCGTGAACAGAGGACCCGGCGCGCACACCGCAGGCGATGTGCTCCGACGCCGGTTCGTGCTCCAGTCGTGGGCGACCGCTCGTCGGACCGGATCGGACATCCGGCGCGGGTGTCGAGACGACACCGGCATGCGACCGTCGAGCGGCAACCCGACCATTGTGCCAGAGGCCCCCTCCGCTGCGGAAATCGCCCGCGGGGTCAGCCCACGGGGTCAGCGCGGACCGGAGAGCAGCACCGACGATCGCGGCCCGGCGGGGTCGGGTGCCGGTGCCGGGTGGACCACCCGGTCGAGTTCGGTCTCGGCGGCCTCGATCGCGTGGGCGACGTCCGGGCTGCCGGCCATGAGGTCCTGCAGGAAGATCTTCGCCCGCACCAGCGGGCGCCGTTGCCGACGCTCGCGTCGGATCGCGCGGTGCATCCGCTTCGGCCGCGACGTGTAACGCCACCGCGCCCACGGCGACGCGGGGTCGGCGAGGCGGATGGCACCGATCAGCAGCACCGGGAACACGAAGATGCCGATCAACGCCGTCCACGGCTTGCCCTTGGCCACCACGACCGCGGCGACGAGCAGCCCCACCAGGCCGAAGGCGACGGTGATGAGGGTCTCGGTCCAACTGTCGTCGAAGGCGTCGGAGACGCTGATGAGCTCGAGGGGTCGGAAACCGAGCAACGCCATGCCGGTGGCCCCGACCATCGCGAAGACGGCG
Organism: Williamsia serinedens; assembly: GCF_024171725.1. Lineage (GTDB taxonomy): Bacteria > Actinomycetota > Actinomycetes > Mycobacteriales > Mycobacteriaceae > Williamsia_A > Williamsia_A serinedens. The sequence goes on along the minus strand of NZ_JAMTCG010000001.1, from coordinate 145,632 downwards.
TCCACCGACGCACGCCCCTCCTCGGCCCAATACACGTCGCGCAGATAGAAGATGAGGGCGAACTCGTCGAGGATGAGCGCCGCCCCGACGCCGAACGCACACGCCAGCCAGGACAGCTGCGCCTGCGTCGCGGTCATCGAGATCGCGACGATCCAGACGCCGGACACCAGCGACAGCACCACCCCGAACACCATGTGGTGCACGTGGGTCTGTCCGGCGCTGACGTTGCGGAACCACCACTTCACGTCGGCGCGGATGAGCCGCACGCTGACCCGGGTCGCGATGAACCCGCCGACGAAGCCGGCGAAGAACAGCAGCAGCGGCAGCTTGCCGCCCGCCACGATGTCGTGGGTGTACCAGTGGTGCACCCGCTGAGGTTATCCCCGTGATCCGTGGTCGGTGTCCGGTTCCCCGGCGAGCAGGTCGGGTCGTCGATCGCGGGTGCGGGCCAGGGACTGTTCGCGTCGCCACGCGAGGATGGCCGCGTGGTCGCCCCCGCGCAGGACGTCGGGCACCGACAGCCCGCGCCAGGTCTGCGGCCGGGTGTAGGCGGGCGCCTCGAGGAGGCCGTCGGAGAACGAGTCCTGCCGGTGGGACTCGGCGTTGCCGAGGACGCCGTCGACGAGACGGACGATCGCCTCCACCATGACCATGGTGGCGACCTCGCCACCGATGAGCACGTAGTCGCCGATCGACAGTTCGAGGACCCGGACGCGCCGCGCGGCGTCGTCGACGACGCGTTGGTCGATCCCCTCGTACCGCCCGCACGCGAACACGAGATGCGTTGCGGCGGACAGCTCCTCGGCGATCGCCTGGGTGAACGGCACGCCGGCCGGGGTGGGGACGACGAGGATCGCGTCGTCGGGGCAGACGTCGTCGAGGCACGGCCCCCAGATCTCGGGCTTCATCACCATCCCGGGACCCCCGCCGTAGGGCGAGTCGTCGACGGCGCGGTGGACGTCGTGGGTCCAGTCCCGCAGGTCGTGGACGGCGAGCGAGACTATCCCGCGCTCGGCGGCCCGGCCCGGCAGCGACAGGCGCAACGGTTCGAGGTAGTCGGGGAAGATCGACACGACGTCGAGCCGCAGGCGCGGTCCCTCCCCTCCTGCCGGTGACCCCGTCGCGGTGGTCACAGGTCGAGCAGGCCGTCGGGCGGGTCGATCTCGACGACCTCCGTGGTCACGGTCGGCACCATCTCCGCCACGAACGGCACCAACACCTCGCGGCGGGCGTCGCCCTCACCGACGGCGACGACGAGCGTGTCACCGCCGGGCAGGTGCAGCACGTCGGCGAGGGTGCCGACCTCGTCCCCGGCGACCGTGCGCACGGGGACACCGATGATCTCGTGGTCGTAGAACTCGTCGGGGTCGTCGCCGGAGTCGACGGAGTCGGCGTCGACGACGAGCAGGACACCGCGCAGGTCGTCGGCGGCGGTCCGGTCGTCCACGCCCTCGAGCCGGACGAGCAGACGGTCGCCGTGGTCGCGTGCGGCGACCACACCGAAGCTGCGCTCCCCCGCCCCGCGCGGCAACTTGCCGCGCAGGACGGTGCCCGGGGCGAAACGGGCGTCGGGGTCGTCGGTGCGGACGTCGACGACGACCTCACCGCGCACCCCGTGCGACTTCACGATCCGACCGACCGCGAGATCCATCGGCGGTGTGGACCTCAGCGGTCGGTGTCGACGATGTCCAGGCGGACGCCGCGGCCACCGATCCCGCCGACGAGGGTCCGCAGGGCGGTCGCCGTGCGACCACCCCGACCGATCACCTTGCCGAGGTCCTCGGGGTTGACGTGCACCTCGACCATCCGGCCGCGACGGCCGGTGATGTACTCCACCCGGACGTCGTCGGGGTTGGCGACGATGCCGCGCACCAGGTGCTCGACGGCGTCGGCGACGACAGCACTCACTCGGCGGCCTCGGTGGCCGGGGTCTCCTCGGCGGTGGCGTCGGCGTCGGCCTTCTTCGGCGCGCGCTTCTTCGGGGTGGTGGCCTCGCCCGCGGGCTCGCTGTCGGCCGACGCGAGGGCGGCGTTGAACAGGTCGAGCTTGCTGGGCTTGGGCTCCTTGGCCTTCAGCGTGCCCTCGGCGCCCGGCAGGCCCTTGAACTTCTGCCAGTCACCGGTGATCTTCAGCAGGGCCTGCACCGGCTCGGTCGGCTGTGCGCCGACGCCGAGCCAGTACTGCGCGCGCTCGGAGTCGATCTCGATCAGGCTCGGCTCTTCCTTCGGGTGGTACTTGCCGATCGTCTCGATGGCGCGACCGTCCCGGCGGGTGCGGGCGTCGGCGACGACCACGCGGTACTGGGGGTTGCGGATCTTGCCGAGTCGCGTGAGCTTGATCTTGACTGCCATGGGTCTCTCTTCTCTGTGGTCACAGCGCGATTCAGCGACCCACCTGGTGTGGTGGGCCCGGTTTCGCGGTTGGTGCGGCGTGACCGTCGGGCGGCACATGACCGGGTCCGACGTACCGGCGGACCATTGTGCCAGAGTCCCCACCCGCCCCCGAAATCGTCGGCTGCGTGCTCAGAGCACCGCGCCACCGACGACGACCGCCGCCGGTGACCGCAGCACGTCGAGGTCGGCGCGCGGGTCGTCGCCGAGGACCAGCAGGTCGGCGCGGTCACCGTCGGCGAGAGCACCCGCCGACAACCAGGCGCGCGCCTGCACGGTCGCCGCCCGCAGCACCCGCGTGGCGTCGAGGCCGATCCCTGCCAGCGCGACGATCTCGTCGACGATGCGACCGTGTTCGACGAACCCGCCGGCGTCGGTGCCGGTGAAGACGGGCACCCCTGCCTCGGCGGCGGCCTCGACGACCCCCGGGGCGCCGGCGTGCAGCGCGCGCATGTGGGCGGCGTAGGTCGGGAACCGGTCGGCCGAGTCGGCGATGCCGGGGAAGTTGTCGACCTGGATCAGGGTCGGGACGAGCGCGATGCCGCGGTCGGCCATCTGCGCGATCAGGTCGTCGGTGAGTCCGGTGCCGTGTTCGATGCAGTCGATGCCCGCGGCGATGAGCCCGTGCAGGGCATCGGTGCCGAAGACGTGGGCGGTGATCCGCGCACCCTCGTCGTGGGCCGCCACGACCGCCGCGGCGACCTGGTCGTCGGTCCACAGCGGGGCGAGGTCCCCGACCTCGCGGTCGATCCAGTCCCCGACGAGCTTGACCCAGCCGTCGCCGGCGCGGGCCTGACGACGGACCTCGTCGGCGAGCGAGTCGGGGTCGTCGAGCTCGACGCCGTAGTCGCGCAGGTACCGCTTGGGCCGCGCGATGTGTCGTCCGGCCCGCAGGAACCGCGGGCAGCGGGGGTCGTCGTCGAGCGGATGGGTGTCGACCGGCGACCCGACCTCGCGGATGAGCAGGGCACCCGCGCGGGCGTCGGCGAGCGCGAACTCCCGTGCCTGCCCGATCGTCACCCCGAGCCCCGGCGCGATGCCGACGTGGTTGTGGGCGTCGACGAAACCCGGCAGGACCCATCCGTCGTCGGCGACGGTGACGGCACCGGGAACCGGGTCGTGGCGGATGACCTCGCCGTCGGTCCACAGCTCGACCGGTTCACCGGTCAACGCGTCGCGCCCGCGGACGTGCAGCGGCGGCGCGATCGGACCCGTCATGTCGGGGTGCGTCAGCGCTTCTTCGGCTGCAGGCTCGACAGGTCGATGCCCTCGAGGCCCGGGGGCAGCTGGTCCAGCCCGGCGGGCATGTTCGACAGGTCGGGGAAGCCGGCGGGCATGCCCGGCATCCCACCGCGCATCTTCGGTGGCGTCGGACCGCGGCCGCCCTTCTTCCCCTTCTTGCCGCCCTTCTTGCGGTTGGAGCGACGGTTGCCACCCGGCATGCCCATCCGACCCGACATCTGGGCCATCATCTTGCGGGCCTCGAAGAACCGGTCGACGAGCTGGTTGACCTCGCTGACGCTGACGCCCGACCCGTTGGCGATCCGCAGGCGCCGGGAGGCGTTGATGATCTTCGGGTTGTCGCGCTCGGCGGGCGTCATGCCGCGGATGATGGCCTGCACCCGGTCGAGCTGTTTGTCGTCGACCTGCGCGAGGGCGTCCTTCATCTGGCCGGCGCCGGGCAGCATGCCGAGCAGGTTCCCGATCGGACCCATCTTGCGGATCATCAGCATCTGCTCGAGGAAGTCCTCGAGGGTCAGCTCGCCCTGGGTGATCTTCGCCGCGGCGGCCTCGGCCTGCTCGGCGTCCCAGTGCTCCTCGGCCTGCTCGATGAGCGAGAGCACGTCGCCCATGCCCAGGATGCGGCTGGCCATCCGGTCGGGGTGGAAGACGTCGAAGTCCTCGAGCTTCTCGCCCGACGACGCGAACATGATCGGGCGGCCGGTGATCTCCCGCACCGACAGCGCGGCACCACCACGGGCGTCGCCGTCGAGCTTGGTCAGCACGACACCGGTGAAGTCGACGCCCTCGGCGAAGGCCTCGGCGGTGGTGACGGCGTCCTGACCGATCATCGCGTCGACGACGAAGAGCACCTCGTCGGGCGAGACGGCGTCGCGGATCCCCTTGGCCTGCGCCATGAGTTCGGCGTCGATGCCGAGGCGACCGGCGGTGTCGACGATGACGACGTCGTGCTGGCGCGCACGGGCGTGCTCGATGCCGTCGCGGGCCACCCCGATCGGGTCGGCCGCGCTGACGCCGAGGACACCCTCGCCCCCGACGGAGGTGCCGGGATGCGGCGCGAACACCGGCGTCCCGGCCCGCTCACCGACGACCTTCAACTGGTCCACGGCACCGGGGCGCTGGAGGTCACACGCGACGAGGATCGGGGTGTGGCCCTGCTTGATCAACCAGGCGGCGAGCTTGCCCGCGAGGGTCGTCTTGCCCGCGCCCTGCAGGCCGGCCAGCATGATGACCGTCGGCGGCGTCTTGGCGTAGGCGATGCGCCGCGTCTCGCCGCCGAGGACCGCGATGAGCTCCTCGTTGACGATCTTGACGATCTGCTGGGCCGGGTTGAGTGCCCCCGAGACCTCGGAGCCCTTCGCGCGCTCCTTGATGCGCGCGATGAACCCGCGCACCACCTGCAGCGAGACGTCGGCGTCGAGCAGGGCCAGACGGATCTCCCGGCAGGTCCGGTCGATGTCGGCGTCGGACAGCTTGCCCTTGCCGCGCAGGTCCTTGAGGGCACCGGTCAACCGGTCGGACAGGGAATCGAACATGACCACCAGCGTATTCGACGGTGCGACGGTGTCGGTGTCAGGCGCCGGGCACACCGCCGCGGGCGCTGTCCGCGGTGGGTGCCGGGGTCTCGGTCTCACGCGGCGGCTCGGGTGGGGGCACCACCGCGATCACGGCGTCGGCGAGCTCCGACCGCCGCGCCGGGGAGTCGTCGGGCAGGCGTAGACAGAACGTGTCGACGACCGTCCCGCCGAGTGTCTCGACCATCGCCCACACGATGTCGACACCATGTCGTTCGAGCACCGCCGAGACCCGCGACAGCAGACCGATGCGGTCGGCGGCACGCAGTTCGAGCACCGGGCCGCTGCCGGCCGTCGGGTCGGCGTCGATCCACAACACGCGCGGCGGGGCCATCGCGAACAGGGCCGGGACGGCCACCGGTGTGCCGTCCTCGGGTGGCGACGCCACCGGCACCGGTGACTCGGCCTCCCGCTTGTCGAGACGGCGGATGACGTCGAGGGTGCCCGCCGTCGCCTGGAGCACCTGCTGGCGGAGCAGGCCGGGGTCGGGCGGGTCGCCGAAGGCCGGGATGACCCGGAAGGTGTTGACGACGCTGCCCGCGTGGGACTGCACCATCGCGGTGTGACAGCGCAACCCGTTGAGCGCCAACACACCCGACGTCGTGGACAGCAGGCCGGGACCGTCCGGGGCGATCACGGTCACCACCCGCGTGTGCGAGCCGGGGACGGATGCGATGTCGACGTGCACTCCCCCGGCCTCGGCCCGGGCTCGCTGCTCGTCGGTGAGCGGGTCGGGCCGGTGCAGTTCCTCCCCGTCCATCACGCGCAGGCAGCGCCGGACCAGTTCGGAGACGAGCGAGGACTTCCAGTCGCCCCACACACCGGGCCCGGTCGCCAGCGAGTCCGCCTCGGCCAGGGCGGCGAGCAGTTCGAGCAGCACCCGGTCACCGCCGAGCGTGTCGACGACGAACTGCGTGGTCGCGGGGTCGTCGGGGTCGCGGCGGGTGGCGGTGACGGGGAGGAGCAGGTGGTGACGGACCATCGCCGAGAGCGTCGCGACGTCCTGCGGCCACAACCCGAACCGGTTCCCGATCTGGGTGGCGAGCTCGGCGCCGACGACGCTGTGGTCGGCACCGCGACCCTTGCCCAGATCGTGCAGCAGCGCCCCGAGGACCAGCAGGTCGGGCCGGGACACCCGGGTGGTCATGGTGGAGGCGTACACCGCGGTCCCGACGAGATGCCGGTCGACGGTCCACGTGTGCACCGGGTCCCGAGGCGGGAGGTCGCGCACCGCACCCCACTCCGGCAGCAACCTCCCCCACAGTCCGGTCCGGTCGAGCGCCTCGATCGGCGCGACCATGTGGCGTCCCGTCCCGAGCAGGACCAGCAGGTCGCTGAGGGCCTCGGCGGGCCACGGCTCGCGGAGCTCGGGTGCGTGGTCGGCGAGTCGGGCGAGCGTCGAGGCACTCATGGGCAGACCGGTGCGGGCCGAGGCGGCCGCGACCCGCAGGATCAGTCCCGGATCCTTGCTGGGGATCGCGTTGCGCGCCAACACCACCTCGCCGGCGTGCTCGACGACACCCTCGTCGAGGGGGCGACGGACCGGCGATCGCCGCAGCTTGGCCAGTCCGCGGCGCGGCAGGGCGTTGCCCGCGGTCCGCAGACCGACGTCGACCGAGTAGCCGATGGTGCGGGCGCTGTCGCTGATGACGCGGGCGAGGTCGAAGCGGTCGCCGATGCGCAATGCGGCACCGATCTCGTCGGCGTCCTGCGCGCGCAGCTGCTCGCGCGGTCGACCGGCGATGCGGTGCAGTTCGGTCCGGATGTCGAGCAGTCGACCGTAGGCGGTCTGCAGTCCTGCGCCGGGCGAGTCCGGACGCAGCGTGCCCATCCCGTCGGTGAGCTGGGCGGCGGCGAGTGCGCCCAGCATCTGCACGTCCCGGAGGCCGCCGCGCCCGTTCTTCAGGTCCGGCTCGGCGCGGTGCGCGATGTCGCCGCTGCGCCGCCACCGGTCGCGGGCGGACTCGACGAGCTGCGGGAAGCGGGTGCGGATGTCGGTGCGCCACTGCCGGCGCACACCGGAGATGAGCAGCGCCGACAGCGACTCGTCGCCGGCGATGTGTCGGGCCTCGAGCAGCCCGAGCGCCGCGCTCATGTCCTGGGAGGCGACCTGCAGTGCCTGCGACACCGTGCGGACGCTGTGGTCGAGCTTGATGTGGGCGTCCCACAGCGGGTACCAGAGGCCGTCGGCGACCTCGGCGACCCGCGCGGGGTCCATGTCGTCGTGCAGGAGGATCAGGTCGAGGTCGGAGTGCGGCAGCAACTCCTGTCGGCCCAGCCCGCCGACCGCTACGATCGCGAACCCGCTGTCGGGGCGGATGCCGAGTTCGGCGCCCTTCGTGGTGAGCCAGAAGTCGTGGAGGTCGACGAGGACCTGCCGCAGCCCGGCGGCGTCGTCGCGCTGCGCGGCGTCGCTGTGGGCGAGGAGTTGTCGGCGTGCGGCGACGAGATCGGACGCGGCCGAGGACGGGACAGGCCCCGATCCCGGCGTGGAGCCGGGGCCGGGGCCTGTCGTGTCGTCGTCGCCGGTCGATCCGGCGCCACCGGAGGTGACGAACGGCACGGGTGTCGGTGCCTCTTACAGCGCGTCTGCGCCGCGCTCGCCCGTGCGCACGCGCACGACCGAGTCCACCGGGGACACCCACACCTTGCCGTCGCCGATCTTGCCGGTCCGGGCGGCCTCGACGATCACGTCGACGACCTTGTCGACGGCGGCGTCGTCGACGACCACCTCGACACGGACCTTGGGGACGAAGTCCACCGAGTACTCCGCGCCGCGGTAGACCTCGGTGTGGCCCTTCTGCCGGCCGTAGCCCTGGACCTCGCTGACCGTCATGCCGAGCACACCGGCCTGCTCGAGTCCGGTCTTGACGTCCTCGAGTGTGAACGGCTTGACGATTGCTGTGACCAGTTTCACTTGCTCATCCCTCCTTGCCGAGAGCGAGACCGCTCTGGCTCAACGCGCTGGTTCCCGAGGTCCCGCCGAGTGCGGCGAAGTCGTACGCGGACTCCGCGTGCTGCGACTCGTCGGCACCCTCGGCCTCTGCTTCGGGATCGATCCGCAGGCCGATGGTGAACTTGATGATCAGCCCGATTATGGCAGTTCCGACCGCCGAGTAGGCGAGCACGGAGAACGCGCCGACCGCCTGACGCCACAGCTGGTCGAACCCGCCGCCGTAGAAGAGGCCGTCGACCGCTGCGGGTGCCTGGTGCGTGGCGACCAGGCCGACGAGCAGCGTGCCGATGAGACCACCGACGAGGTGGACGCCCACGACGTCGAGCGAGTCGTCGAAGCCGAGCTTGAACTTCAGGCCGACCGCGAGCGCACAGATCGCTCCGGCGACGACACCGATGACGAGCGCGCCGAGCACGTTGACCGACGAACAGGACGGCGTGATCGCGACCAGGCCGGCGACGACGCCGGAGGCGCCACCGAGCGAGGTGGCCTTGCCGTCGCGGATGACCTCGACGACCAGCCAGGCGAGCATGGCCGCGGCGGTCGCGACGGTGGTGGTGAGGAACGTGGTTCCCGCGGTGCCGTTGGACGAGGTGGCCGACCCGGCGTTGAAGCCGTACCAGCCGAACCACAGCAGTCCGGCGCCGAGCATGACGAAGGGCAGGTTGTGCGGGCGCATCGGCGTCTGCGGCCAGCCGCGGCGCTTGCCGAGGAGGATGGCCAGCACGAGGCCCGCGACACCGGCGTTGATGTGGACCGCGGTACCACCGGCGAAGTCGATCGCCTTGAGCTTGTTGGCGATCCACCCGCCGTGCTCACCGGTGTAGCCGTCGAAGGCGAACACCCAGTGCGCGACGGGGAAGTACACGATCGTCGACCAGAGGACGGTGAAGGCGGCCCACGCGCTGAACTTCATGCGGTCGGCGACGGCACCGGAGACCAGCGCGACGGTGATGATGGCGAACATCAGCTGGAACATGACGAACACCGACAGCGGCAGGGTGCCGAACAGCGGGATGTTGACCGCGTCGGATGCCTCCGTGCCGGTGGCGGCGTCTGCGGCGACGGCGGCCGCGCCGTTCCCGCTGATGACGCCCTTGAGCCCGAAGTACTGACCGGGGTCACCGATCACGCCGCCCTTGTCCTCGCCGAACGCGAACGAGAAGCCGTACAGCGCCCACAACACGGTGACGATGCCCATGGACGAGACGCTCATCATGATCATGTTGAGGACGTTCTTGGCGCGCACCATGCCGCCGTAGAAGAACGCCAGACCTGGGGTCATCAGCAACACGAGCGCAGAGCTCGCGAGCATCCAGGCGGTGTCTCCGGCATCCGGGACACCCATTGCGGGGTAAGCCACCAATTCCTCCTCGTGTCACACCGGCTGTCCCGAGGCGGGTCATCCGGCTTCGATCTGCAAGGAGGTTGCTATCCGCATGTTTCGGTGGTGGCTACCCCATGTTTCTCGGGTGTGAACGGAACGGCCGACCAGATGACGTCCATGTATCGTCGCAGGTCACGAAACCCGTTCGGGCGGCTAATCAGCGAGTGCCGCAGGCGTGCGGTTCAGCCGAGCAGGGCGTCGACGAAGGCGCCCGGTTCGAACGGCGCGAGGTCGTCGGCACCCTCCCCCAGCCCGACCAGCTTCACCGGCACGCCGAGTTCGCGCTGGACGCGGAACACGATGCCGCCCTTCGCGGTGCCGTCGAGCTTGGTGAGGACCACGCCCGTGATGTCGACGACGTCGCCGAACACCTTGGCCTGGGTGAGCCCGTTCTGGCCGGTCGTCGCGTCGAGGACGAGCAGCACCTCGTCGACGGTGGCCTTCTTCTCCACGACGCGCTTCACCTTGCCCAGCTCGTCCATGAGACCGGTCTTGGTGTGCAGACGTCCCGCGGTGTCCACGACGACGACGTCGACGCCGTCGGCGACCCCACTCGCCACGGCCTCGAAGGCCACCGACGCCGGGTCCGCCCCCTCCTTGCCGCGCACGGTGGTCGCACCGACGCGCTCACCCCAGGTCTGCAACTGGTCGGCGGCGGCGGCGCGGAACGTGTCGGCCGCACCGAGCAGGACCCGGCGACCGTCGGCGACGAGCACGCGGGCCAACTTGCCCACGGTCGTGGTCTTGCCGGTGCCGTTCACCCCGACGACGAGCAGCACGGCGGGCGTCTCGGCGTGCGGCAGCGCGCGGATCGAGCGGTCCATGCCGGGCAGGAGTTCGTCGACGAGGACGGTGCGCAGCACCTCGCGGGCGCCGGCGGCGGTCCGCACCGACGACTCGGCCAGCCCGGTGCGCAGACGCTCGACGATGGCCGTCGTCGTCGTCGACCCCAGGTCGGCCGAGAGCAGGATGTCCTCGACCTCCTCCCACGACTCCTCGTCGAGGTCACCGCCGCCGAGAAGTCCGAGGACGCCCTTGCCGAACGTCGACTGGGAGCGGGCGAGTCGTCCGCGCAGGCGCGTGAGACGTCCCTCGACGGGCTCGATGACGTCGCGCTGCGGCACCCGCTCGTCGAGGGACGCCGCGTCGTCCGGCACGACGACCTCGTCGGGTGCCGACGGCCGCTCGACCACCGGCGGCGTCTCCGGAACCGGCTGCGTGACGGGGGGCGTGGGGTCGACGGGGACGTCGGCGTCGGGGAGGGACAGATCGGTGAACGAGCGCTTCGGAGCGTCTCGCGGTATCGCCGCGTCGTCGCCGACACGCGGCTGCCCGTCGGTGTCGGTGCGCTCGGGCAGCAGGTCGGTGGCGTCACCGGTCGGCGGCGGGGTCGGGTCCTCGTCGGTGGCGGTACCGCCCTGGGTGAAGGAGAAACCGCCGCCGGCCTGGTAGGACCCGGATCGGTCCACCTGGCGCGGGGTGGTGTCGGTGTCGGCCTCCCGCAGCGAGATCCGACGACGTCGACCGATGACGAGGCCGACGACGAGGGCGACGAGGAGGACCGCGACGACCGCGACCGCGATCACGACGATCAGTTCGGTGCTCACCCGTTCATGGTGTCACCGCGGCGGGGGTGCGGCGTCAGCGGGCCGCGACACCCGTGTCGGTCACCGGACCGCCACACCCGTGTCGGTCACCGGACCGCGACACCCGTGTCGACGCCACGCAGGCGCTGGGAGATGACGGTGGTGATGCCGTCGCCCTGCATGCTGACGCCGTAGAGCGCGTCGGCGATCTCCATCGTCGGCTTCTGGTGCGTGATGACGATGAGCTGCGACCGCTCGCGGAGCTGCTCGAAGAGTCGGATCAACCGCCGCAGGTTGGTGTCGTCGAGGGCGGCCTCGACCTCGTCCATCACATAGAAGGGGGACGGCCGGGCCCGGAAGATCGCGACGAGCATCGCGATCGCGGTGAGCGACTTCTCGCCACCGGACAGCAGCGACAGGCGCTTGACCTTCTTGCCCGGCGGGCGGGCCTCCACCTCGATGCCGGTCGTGAGCATGTCACCCGGGTCGGTGAGGATCAGCCGGCCCTCGCCGCCGGGGAACAGCGTGCGGAACACCTCGACGAACTCCCGCTCGACATCGGCGTAGGCCTCGGTGAAGACGCGCAGGATCGTCTCGTCGACCTCGGCGACGACGTCGAGCAGGTCGCGGCGGGCGTTGCGCACGTCCTCGAGCTGGGTGGAGAGGAACGTGTAGCGCTCCTCCAGGGCGGCGAACTCCTCGAGCGCCAACGGGTTCACCTTGCCCAGGGCGGTGAGGTCCTTCTGCGCCGTCTTCGCGCGGCGCTCCTGCGTGGCCCGGTCGTACGGCAGGGGCGCGGGCGCGACGACGATCTCGCCCCGCTCCTTGGCCTGCTCGTACTCGGCGATCTCCAGCGCGCTCGGCGGCAGCGGCACGTCGGGTCCGTACTCGGCGACGAGGTCGTCGGGGCCGATGGACCACGTCTCCATGATCTGCGCCTCGAGCTGCTCGACGCGCAGGGCGAGCTGGGCACGGGCGACCTCGTCGGCGTGGAGTTCCTCGCGCAGACCGGCCAGCTCGGTCGTCAGCTCGGCGACGCGGCGGCGGGCGACGTCGAGTTGCGTGGACCGCTGCGTGCGCGCGGCCTCGAGCCGGTCGCGGATGTCCTGGGCGGCGGAGACCGACCCGCGGAGGCGACCGTCGATCGCGTCGCACGCCGCGACCACGGCGGCGGCCACCTCGGCGGCGCGGGCACGCGCGGCGTTCTGCCGTTCGGCGCGGGCTCGGGACTCGCGCTCGGCTGCGGCCGAGCGACGCAGCTGGTCGGCGCGACCGCGGACGGAGGCGAGCCGCTCCTCGGCCGTCCGCAGCGCCAGGCGCGCGTCGGTCTCCTCCGACCGCGCGTCGGCGACGGCCGCAGCCGCAGCCGCGCGCTCGGCGTCGGCGCCGGTGTCGGTCACGGTGTCGTCGGGGTCGACGTTCGCGGCCTGCAGACGGCGCTCCATCTCGGCGAGCTCGGCGACGGCGGTCGCCCGGTTCGACTCGACCGCGGCGCGACGCACCGACAGGCGCTCGGCCTCGCCGTGCGCGGCGCGCACCGCCTGACCCAGGCGGGCGAGTTGCTCGTAGACGGCACCGACCGCCGCGTCGGACTCGTGCAGCGCGGTGACCGCGTCGTCGGCGGCCAGTCGGCGGGCCTCCTGGTCGGCGAGAGCACCCGACAGTGCCGCGGACAGCTCCTCGCAGCGGTGCCGCGCGATGACGAGATCCGCCTCGGCGGAGTCGATCTCGGCCTGCAGCTCGAGAGCGGACGGGCGTCGGTCCGAGCCACCGCTGAGCCACCCTGGCCCCACCACGTCGCCGTCGCGGGTGACCACGAGCAGCCGGTCACCGGCGTCCGCGGCGTCGCGGGCGATCCGTGTCGCGACGTCGAGGTCGTCGGCGACGACCGTCTGCGCGAGGACGAGGTCCATCGCGCCCTGCACGTCGTCGGGGGCGCGGACGAGGTCGGCGATCCATCGGGCCCCGACCGGCAGGGTCACCGTCCGCGCCGGACGGTGCCGCGGGAGTCCACCCACGACGAGAACGGCCCGGCCCGCGTCGGCCTCCTTCAGCCGGCGCAGCGCCGTGTGCGCGGCCCCGTGGTCGGTCGCGGCGACGGCGTCCTCGGCCGGGCCGAGTGCGGCGGCGACCGCGGTCTCGTACCCGGGTTCGATCCGCAGCACGTCGGCCAGCGCACCGCGCAGCCCGTCGATGCCATGGCCGTCGGCGAGGAGCCAGGCGCCGCCGTCGCGACGACTCAGGCCCGTCGAGAGTGCGTCGATGCGCGCCGTGAGCGACGCCACCTGCTGTTCGGCGGCGCGTTCGGCGGCCTGCAGTTCGGTGACGCGGGCGTTCGCGGCGTCGAGCGCGGCGACGGTCCGTTCGTGGTGCTCGTCGAGACCCTTCTCGGTTGCGTCGAGCTCCGGCACCCGCGCCTGCACCGCGTCGAACTCGCGCTGCGCCTCGTCGGCGCGCTGGGCGGCCTCGACGATCGCCTCCGACAGCCGCGTGTCCTCGGCCTCGGCCGACTCGACCCGCGCGGCGAGAGTGGTCACCTGACCCTCCAGCCGGACGAGACCCTCGCGACGGTCGGCGACGGCACGCACCGCGGCCAGGTGGGCGCGCTCGGCCTCGCTCGCGACCGACTCGGCGGCCTGCAGGGCCGCCCGTGCCGACTCGAGCGTGTCCTGCGCCTCCTCGACGGCCTCGGTGCGGATGGCCTCGTCCTCGGCGGCCGCCTGTGCCGCGGCGTCGAGCTCGTCGGGGTCGCGACCCGCCTCGACGACCACCGGCTCGGCGAGGTGCCGGGACCGTTCCGCGGCCACCCGGCGTGTCGCGTCGATGCGTTCGGCGAGTGCGGACAGTCGGAACCAGCTCGCCGCGGCGGCCTGCGCGGCGGGCGCGATCGCGGCGACCTTCTCCTCGTGGCCGGTCATCTCGGCGGTCGCGGCGTCGAGCGCGGCGGCGACGGCGTCGGAGCGTTCTCGGATCTGCGCCTCGACGGCGTCCCGGTCGGCGCGGGACGCCCGCAGGGTGACGAGGTCGTCGGCGGCGAGGCGCAGTCGCGCGTCGCGCAGGTCGGCCTGGACGGTGGCCGCGCGCCGGGCCACCTCGGCCTGCCGGCCGAGCGGCTTGAGCTGGCGACGCAGCTCGTCGGTGAGATCGGTCAGCCGGGCCAGGTTGGCCTGCATGGACTCGAGCTTGCGGACGGCCTTCTCTTTGCGCTTGCGGTGCTTGAGGACGCCGGCGGCCTCCTCGATGAAGGCGCGGCGGTCCTCGGGACGGGACTCGAGGATCGCCGAGAGCCGCCCCTGGCCGACGATGACGTGCATCTCGCGCCCGATGCCGGAGTCGCTGAGCAGCTCCTGCACGTCCATGAGGCGGCATGTGCTGCCGTTGATCTCGTACTCACCGGCTCCGTCGCGGAACATGCGCCGCGTCACCGAGACCTCGGAGTAGTCGATGGGGAGGGCGCCGTCGGCGTTGTCGATGGTCAGTGTCACCTCGGCCCGGCCCAGCGGGGCGCGACCGGAGGTGCCGGCGAAGATGACGTCCTCCATCTTCCCGCCGCGCAGGGCCTTTGCGCCCTGCTCCCCCATCACCCAACTGAGCGCGTCGACGACGTTCGACTTCCCGGAGCCGTTGGGGCCGACGACGCAGGTGATCCCCGGTTCGAACCGGAGGGTCGTGGCCGACGCGAAGGACTTGAACCCCTTCAACGTCAGGCTCTTCAGGTGCACGACGGTAGAGGGTAATCGCACGGGCGACCACAGGGTGAACGCCGCGCGACACCGCGGTGGGCGTCAGCGTTCGACGAACCCGGTGAACTCGCCGGTCGCGGGCGCGGTGTCGTCGACGACGAGGTCGACGTGCCCCGGCGTCTCACCGCCCCGCAGCAGTTCCAGGAGCCGGGCGGTCGCGTCGGGCGTGCCCTCGGCGACGACGAGCACCCGACCGTCGGCCTGGTTGGCCGCGTACCCGGTCAGTCCGAGTTCCAGCGCCCGTGAGCGCGTCCACCAGCGGAACCCGACGCCCTGGACGTGTCCGTGCACCCAGGCGGTGAGGCGGGTGGACCCGGCCGGCGTGGTCACGGCGTGGGGATGTCGAGGTCGACGGTCGTGCCGGCCTTCAGGGTGCGGCCGACGGTGCAGCTGGCGTCGACGGAGCGGCGTACCACGGTGAGCAGCCGGTCGAGGGCTGCCGCGTCGAGGTCCGACAGGTCGAGCTCGAGGGACTCCTGCAGGTGCGGGTACACCTCGTTCTCGCGGTCGGCGTCCCCGGAGACGCGCACGGTCGCGGCGTAGTCGTCCCCGAGGCGACGGGCGAGGGTCGCGTCGGAGCTCATGCCCGTGCACGCGGCGAGGGCGATCTTCAACAGTTCGCCGGGGGTGAACACGCCGTCGACGTCGACCGAGCCGACCTCGACGGTGGCCCCGCGCGAACTGTGCCCGACGTAGCGACGGGTGCCGGTCCGCTCCACCCAGAGCTCGGTGGCGGCGGGTGCGGTGTTCTCTGCGCTCATGCCAGCAGTCAACACGGTCCTCGGGGCGGCGATTCCGGCACTCCGGGCGCGTCCGCCCTCAGCGCACGAAGCGATACCCCATGCCCGCCTCGGTGAGGAGATGCCGCGGGCGGGCGGGGTCCGGTTCCAGCTTGCGACGCAGACCCGCGAGATACACACGGAGATAATGGGTCTGAGAGTGGTACGAGGGTCCCCACACCTCGTGCAGCAGTTCCCGCTGCCCGACGAGCTTGCCCTCGTTGCGCACCAGCATCTCCAGCACGCCCCACTCGGTCGGGGTCAGGTGCACCGGTTCGCCGTCGCGCGTGACGATCTTGGCCGTCAGGTCCACGACGAACGACCCGGCGTCCACGACCGGCACCTCGGCGCCCGGTGCCGGGGCAGCCGCGCGCCGGACGGCGGCCCGCAGGCGGGCGAGCAACTCCTCCATGCCGAACGGCTTGGTGACGTAGTCGTCGGCGCCGGCGTCGAGAGCATCGACCTTGTCCGCGGAGTCCACCCGCGCGGACAGGACGATGACCGGCACCGTCGTCCAGCCGCGCAGGCCGGACAGCACGGCCATGCCGTCCATGTCGGGGAGCCCGAGATCGAGGATGACGACCTGCGGGTCGGTCTGGGCCGCGGCCCGCAACGCGCCGGCACCGGTCGACGCGGTCGTGACCTCGAACCCTCGCGCGCGCAGGTTGATCCGCAGGGCACGCAGGATCTGCGGCTCGTCGTCGACGACGAGCACGCGCACGGGGTCAGGGGCCGGTGGTTGCGACACCCTGCACATCCTCTCGCCGGGGGGACCCGAGTGTCCCGTCGGAGTCGTCCGCCCCACCGTCCTCGGCGGTGGGGTCGGTGGTCGCGTCGGCGGGCAGGTCGACCACCATGGTGGACCCGCCGCCCGGCGTCTCGACGACCTCGAGCTGCCCGCCCATCGCCTCGGTGAACCCCGACGCCACCGACAGGCCCAGCCCCACACCGGAACTCGCGTTCTGGTCGCCGAGGCGGTGGAAGGCCGCGAGCACCGCGGCGCGGTCGCCCTCGTCGATGCCGACGCCGTGGTCCACGACGAGCACCCGCACCCGACGCGAGGCGCTCGTCGTCGTGTCGTCGCCCCCGCCGCTCGGCTCGTCCGGTTCGGCGCGGACCGTCACCGTCGCGTCGCCGGAGTGGCGCAGCGCGTTGTCGACGAGGTTCGCCAGAACTCGTTCCAGCAACACCGGATCGGCCCAGACGAGGACGTGGCCGCCCTCGACGCGGACCCGGTCGGTGGCGGTCGTCGCGTAGCTGGCCATGCCCACCAACACCCGTCCGACCACCTCGCCGAGGTACACGTGGCGCATCTGCGGGCGCACGACGCCCGCGGCGAGGCGCGAGGAGTCGAGCAGGTTGCCGACGATGGCGGTGAGGTGATCCGTCGACTCCTCGATCGTCGCGAGCAGTTCCGCGGTGTCCTCCGGGGAGAACGAGACGTCGGTGCTGCGCAGACTGGAGGCGGCGGCCTTCACCGCCGCGAGCGGGGTCCGCAGGTCGTGGCTGACCGCCGAGAGCAGTGCTCGGCGGAGCCTGTCGGTCTCGGCCAGGGCCCGCGCCTCCGACGCGGCCTCGGCGAGCCGGCGACGTTCCACCACACCGGCGGCCTGGGTCGCGACGGCCGTCAGCACACGCCGGTCACGGCCCGTCGGCGAGGGCCCGCACAGCAGCATCGCGTACTCCCCCGACGCGACGGTGCACACCGTGTCGGCGTCCCCGGGCCGGGTGGCGGGGTCGGTCCCGACCGCGTTCTCCACGACGGGGACGGAATCGCCGGCCAGTCGGACCACCGACACCGACGTCTGCCCGAAGGTGTCGCGCACCAGCTCGAGAAGGGTGCTCGGGCTCGTCCCCGACAGGACCGCACCGGCGAACGTCGTGAGCAGTTCGGCCTCGGCCGCCGCCCGCGACGCCTCCCGACGACGCCGCGACGCGGAGTCGACCAGGGCCGCGACCGCGATCGCCACCACCAGCATCACGAGGATCGTCGAGGCGTTCTCGGTGTTGTCGATGGTGAAGCTGTACCGGGGGTCGGTGAAGAAGTAGTTCAGCAGCAGGCCGGAGACGATCGCGGTCAGCGCCGCCGGCGCGACGCCTCCGAGGAGCGAGATCGCGAGCACCACGAGGAAGAAGACCGCGGTCTCGGTCGCGAATCCCATCCACGCGTCGGCGAAGTACATGACCACAGCCGCGGCGGACGGCACGAGCACCGCGAACACCCACGTCAGCGGGCGGCGGAAACGACTCTGCCGGATGTCGAGCGGATTGCGGCGCGGGGCCTGGTCGTGGGTGACCATGTGCACGTCGATCTTGCCCGACATGCGCACCACGGCGGCCCCGGTGCCCTCCGACAGCAACCGCTCCCACCGGGACCGCCGCGACGTGCCGAGCACCAGCTGGGTCGCGTTCACTCCGCGCGCGAAGTCGAGGAGGGTCTCGGCGATGTCGTCGCCGACGGCGGTGTGGATGCGCGCACCGAACCCCTCGGCGAGGTCCTTCAGCGAGGGCAGTTCCCCCGACAGGCGGTCGAGGAGACCGTCGCCGCGGACGACGTGCACCGCGATGAGCTCCGCGCTCGAGCGCGACGCGATACGGCTGGCGCGCCGCAGCAGCGTCGCCGACTCGGGGCCACCGGTGATCGCGACGACCACGCGTTCCCGGGTCTCCCACGTCGCGGTGATCGCGTTCTGGGCCCGGTAGTCCGCGAGGGAGTCGTCGACCCGGTCGGCGAGCCACAGCAGTGCCAGCTCGCGCAGCGCCGTCAGGTTGCCCTGACGGAAGTAGTTCACCAGCGCACCCTGGATGCGGTCGCCCTTGTAGACCTTGCCCGCGGCGAGACGGCGTCGCAACGCCTCGGGTGCGATGTCGACCAACTCGATCGAGTCGGCCGCGCGGACGACCTCGTCGGGAACGGTCTCGCGCTGCGTGACGCCGGTGATCTCGGCGACGACGTCGTTGAGGCTCTCCAGGTGCTGGATGTTCACCGTGGACAGCACGTCGATCCCGGCGTCGAGCAGGTCGCGGATGTCCTCCCACCGCTTGGCGTTCCGCATCCCCGGCGGGTTGCTGTGCGCCAGCTCGTCGACGAGCACCACGTCGGGGTCGCGGGCCAGGACCGCGTCGACGTCGAGTTCGTGGAGCACGGTGCCGCGGTGCTCCACCGGTCGGGTCGGGACGGTCTCGATCCCGTCGGCCATCTGGGCGGTCGCGCTGCGACCGTGCGTCTCGACGATCGCGGCGACGACGTCGGAGCCCTCGACGAGCAGCGTCTTCGCCTGCGCGAGCATCTCGTAGGTCTTGCCGACGCCGGGGGCGCAGCCGAGGAAGATCTGCAGCGTCCCGCGCCGGTCGGCGTCCCGTGACGATGCGGTCGGTGCGGACACCGCCTGATCTTCCGCTGTGTCACTCATGCCGCGCTACCCGCACCTGCCCGCGGTCAGGCCGAGCCCCCGGTTCACACCCAGGACGTTCACCGTCGGTTGCCCCAGGAAGCCCAGCTGACGCCCGTCGGTGTTGGCGGCGATCACGGCACGCACCTGATCCTGGGTCTTGCCGGTGACCCGGGCGATGCGCGGCACCTGGACGGCGGCGTAGGCCGGGCTGATGTCGGGGTCCAGTCCTGACCCGGACCCGGTCACCGCGTCGACCGGGACACGGTCGGGCGACACCCCCTCGCGGGCGGCGATGTCGGCGCGACGGGTCTGGATCCACCGCGCCAGCTTCTCGCTGGACGGACCCTGCTGGCTCGCCGCCGACGCCGACGCGTCACCCGGGGCGAACGGGTCGTCGTCGGACCCGACGACGCGCGCGTGCAGATAGGGATCGGGTGCACCGCGCGCGGGGCGGGGGTCGATGCCGAGCAGCGCCGACCCGACCTCGCAGCCGGCGCGGTCGGTGACGCGCGACCCCTCGGGGCCGCCCGGCGCGATCCGCGCGACGCCCCACACGACGGCGGGATAGGCGATCCCGACGACGACGGTGAGCGCGACGAGCACCGCGAGACCGACGACCGCCTGACGGAGGACCTGCTTGACGACGAGCACCACTACCCCATTCCCGGGATGAATCGGACGACGAGATCGATGAGCCAGATGCCCACGAACGGCGAGATGACACCGCCGACGCCGTAGACGAGCAGGTTGCGGCCGAGCAGTCGCGACGCCGACGACGGCCGGTAGGCGACACCCCGCAGGGACAGCGGGATCAGCGCGATGATGATCAGCGCGTTGAACACCACCGCCGAGGTGATCGCCGACTGCGCCGAGTGCAGCCGCATGATGTTGAGCCCGTCGAGCTGCGGGTAGATGCCGCTGAACAGGGCGGGCAGGATCGCGAAGTACTTCGCCAGGTCGTTGGCGAGCGAGAACGTCGTCAACGCGCCGCGGGTGATGAGCAGCTGCTTGCCGATCGCCACCACGTCGATGAGCTTGGTCGGGTCGGAGTCGAGATCGACCATGTTGCCGGCCTCCTTCGCGGCCGACGTGCCCGTGTTCATCGCCAGGCCCACGTCGGCCTGCGCGAGCGCGGGCGCGTCGTTGGTCCCGTCGCCGGTCATCGCGACGAGCTTGCCGTCGGCCTGCTCGGCGCGGATCACCTCGAGCTTGTCCTCCGGCGTCGCCTCGGAGATGACGTCGTCGACGCCGGCCTCGGCGGCGATGGCCGCCGCGGTGCGCGGGTTGTCACCGGTGACCATCACCGTGCGGATGCCCATCGCGCGCAGTTGCGCGAACCGCTGCGCCATACCGGGTTTCACGACGTCGGACAGGGCGATGACACCGAGCACCCGCACGGCGTCATCGCCGCGGCGTTCACCGACGACGAGCGGGGTACCACCGCCGGTGGCGATCGCGTCGACCTGGTCGGAGACCGCGTCCGGGACGGTGGACCCGGTCGAGCGGGCCCAGGAGATCACCGCGTCGGCGGCACCCTTGCGCAGGGCCGTTCCGTCGGCGAGGTCCAGTCCGCTCATACGCGTCTGCGCTGTGAACGGCACCAGCGTCGCCGAGCCCGGCGCCGGGCGGATCGCCTCGACGTCCACGCCGTGGGTCTCGGCGCAGAACTCGACGATGCTGCGTCCCTCGGGGGTGTCGTCGCCGAGGCTCGATCGGCATGCGGCCAGGGCGATCTCGTCGACGGAGACGTCGGGCGCCGGGACCACCGCGGTGGCGCGACGGTTACCGAACGTGATGGTGCCCGTCTTGTCCATGAGCAGGGTGTCGATGTCGCCGGCGGCCTCCACCGCGCGTCCCGACATCGCCAGGACGTTGCGCTGCACCAGCCGGTCCATGCCCGCGATGCCGATGGACGACAGCAGCGCGCCGATGGTGGTCGGGATGAGGCAGACGAGCAGCGCGATCAGCTTGATCGGGTCGGGTGTCTGTCCGCCGTACTGCTGCACCGGGCCGATCGCGACCACCGCGAGCAGGAAGATGATCGTCAGGCTCGCCAGCAGGATGTCGAGCGCGATCTCGTTGGGCGTCTTCTTCCGCGAGGCACCCTCCACCAGGGCGATCATCCGGTCGACGAACGACTCCCCGGGCTTGGTGGTGATCTGCACGACGATGCGGTCGGAGAGCACGACGGTGCCGCCGGTCACCGCGCAGCGGTCTCCGCCGGACTCGCGGACGACGGGCGCGGACTCGCCGGTGATGGCCGACTCGTCGACGGTCGCGATGCCCTCCACGACGTCGCCGTCGCCGGCGATGGTCTCGCCGGCCTCGACGACGATGCGGTCGCCGATGGTGAGGTCGGAACCGGACACCTCGACGATCGACCCGTCGGACCCGAGCTTGCGGGCGACGGTGTCGCGCTTCACCTTCCGCAGGCTCTCGGCCTGGGCCTTCCCGCGGCCCTCGGCGACCGCCGTCGCGAGGTTGGCGAACACCACGGTGAACCACAGCCAGAACGCGATGGCCCAGGCGAACACGGACGGTCGCACGATCGCCAGGATCGTGGTGACGATCGAGCCGACGAACACGACGAACATGACCGGGTTGCGGACCTGCTTGCGCGGTGTCAGCGCCCGGACCGCATCCGGCAGCGCGGTCACCAGCGACCGCGGCGAGAAGGAACCGTGCCCGGCCAGGTCGGCCGGGGCAGAGGAGGTCTCGGGGAGTTCGGTGACGGTCACTGCATCGCCTCCGCGATCGGTCCCAGCGCGAGCGCGGGGAAGAAGGTGAGTCCGGCGACGAGCACCACGGTGCCGAAGAGCAGTCCGCCGAACAGGAGCCCGTGGGTGGGCAGGGTCGCCGTCGACGGCGGCGAGGGGCGCTGGCGCGCCAGCAGTCCGGCGAGCGCGAGCGTGAACACGATCGGCAGGAAGCGGCCCAGGAGCATCGCCACGGCCAGGGACGTCTGGAACCAGTCGCTGGTGACGGTGAGACCGCCGAACGCGCTGCCGTTGTTGTTGGCCGCGGAGGCGAAGGCGTACAGCACCTCCGAGTAGCCGTGCACCGATTGGGGCGACCCGGGGTCGCCGCTGTTGCCCTGGAACCCTGTCGTCGACGCGAGGGTCATCGTGATGCCCGTGCCGACTAGGACCAGCGCAGGCATGACCAGGATCGACAACGCCGCCATTGTGATCTCGCGCTGGCCGATCTTCTTGCCCAGGAACGTCGGTGTGCGACCGACGAGCAGCCCGCCGACGAACACGGCGATGACCGCGAGCACGAGGATGCCGTAGAGGCCGGTGCCGACACCGCCGGGCGCGACCTCCCCGAGCAGCATGTTCCAGATCAGCGCCCCACCACCGGCGGCCGAGAAGCTGTCGTGCTGGGAGTTCACCGCGCCGGTCGACGTGCCGGTGGTGGCGACGGCGTAGAGCACCGATGCCGGGATGCCGAACCGCTGCTCCTTGCCCTCCATCATCGCGCCGGCCGCACGGGCGGCGACGCCGGTGGTGTGCTCCTCGAAAGACGCGGTGATCGCGAAGATCACGACGAGCAGAGCCGTCATGACGCCGAGGATGGTCAGACCCTGACGGCGGTCCTGCACCAGCGTCGAGTAGGTGCGCGTCAGGCAGATCGGGATGAGGAGGATGGCGATGATCTGCGCGATGTTGCTCAGCGGCGTCGGGTTCTCGAAGGGGTGCGCACTGTTCGTGGCCAGCGATCCACCGCCGTTGGTCCCGAGTTCCTTGATGGCCTCCTGGGACGCGAAGGGCCCCACCACCGCGTGTCCCTGCGACCCGTCGAGGTTGGTGAAGTCGAAGCCGGAGTGGAACGACTGGACCACACCCTGGGTGAGGAACAGGACGGCGAACAGCACCGAGAGCGGCAGCAGGATGCGCAGGGTCGCGCGGACGAGGTCGACCCAGAAGTTGCCGAGCTCGTCCCCTCCGGTCTTCGCGACGATCCCGCGGATGAGTGCGACAGCGACGGCGATGCCGACGGCCGCGGAGAGGAAGTTCTGCACGGCGAGCCCGCCGGCCTGCACGAGGTTCCCCATCACGGCCTCGGGGCTGTAGGACTGCCAGTTGGTGTTCGTGACGAACGAGACGGCGGTGTTGAACGCCATCGCACTCGGCACGTCCGGGCGTCCGCCCGACATCGGCAGGACGGCCTGGAGTCGTTGCAGCGCATAGAGGAACAGCACGCCGACGAGCGAGAACCCGAGGACCGCGGCGGTGTAGCCGACCCAGGTCTGCGGTCGCGAGGCGTCCACGCGGACGACGCGGTACAGCACCTTCTCCACGCGCAGGTGTCGCGGCGAGGTGAGGACACGGGCCATGTAATCGCCCAGCGGCACGTAGGCCAGGGCGAGGATCAGGACCACCACCCCGACCTGGAGGGTGGCGGCGAGTGCGGGATTCACAGCGGTGTCAGAACCTCTCCGGGAACACGAGGGCGGCGACGAGGTAGAGCACTAGGGCCGCGGCGACGACGAGCACCACGACGGTGATGGTGCCGGTGAGGGTCACCGCGACACCCGGGACGCCACGGCCCGCAGGGTCAGCGCGCACAGCGCGAAGAGCACGAGGATCGTTGCCACGAAGGCGAAATCCGCCACGTCGGTCACTCCTGGGGACAGGGCCACCCGGGGCGGGCGGCTCGCATCGGCGATGCTGCCGGTCCGAGTGGGCCGTCACCGCGCCGTTAACGCGCTTTCGACGCCGTGACCTGGGTTCTTGACGAGATCTTCACGGGCGGTGAGACGCCGCGCACGCTATCCTTCGCCAGGCGAACGAGTGCTCGGGTGTGCGATCAGGCGCCGCGCGGACGGATCTGGCACCGCGGGCAGCTGAACGAGCTGCGGTTCATGAACTGCTCACGCCGGATCGGGGTTCCGCACCGGGGACACGGCTGACCCTCGCGGCCGTACGCGTCCAGTGAGCGGTCGAAGTAGCCCGAGGCGCCGTTGACGTTCACGTAGAGCGCGTCGAACGACGTGCCGCCCTGCGCCAGCGCCTGCTCCATCACCTCGCGTGCGGCGTCGAGCAGACGGCCCAGCACCCGGGGACCGAGGGCGTCGGTCATCCGCGCGCCGTGGATCCTGCTGCGCCACAGGGACTCGTCGGCGTAGATGTTGCCGACACCGCTGACGACGGTCTGGTCGAGCAGGGCGCGCTTGATCTCGGTGTGTTTGCCGCGCCACGTCGTAACGACCTGTCGTCGGTCGAAGGCGGGGTCGAACGGGTCGCGGGCGATGTGCGCGATCGATGCGGGCACGGTGTCGGTGCCACCGTCGGCCGGTGCGACGAGTTCGTCGAGGAACCAACCCCCGAAGGTCCGCTGGTCGACGAATCGCAGTTCGCGACCGTCGTCGAGGCCGACGCGGATGTGCAGGTGCTTCGGGTCGGGCGTCTCGGGGTCGGTGACGAGCATCTGGCCGCTCATGCCGAGGTGGACGACCACGGCCATGTCGCCGGGTGCGTCTGCGGACGTCGCCGCGTCGGCGACGTCGAGCCAGAGATACTTGCCACGTCGACGCGCGGCGACGATCCGGGTGCCGGTGAGGGCGTCGGCGAGGTCGGTCGCGCCGGCGAGGTGCCGTCGCACCGCCCGCGGATGACCGATCGCGACGGACTCGACCACGTGCCCGACGACGTGCGCGTCGAGCCCACGCCGGACCACCTCGACCTCGGGGAGCTCGGGCACCTCAGGCGGGAGGCGCGGGGAAGTCGCCCGTGGCGACGGCCGGCGTGGCCGGGGCGGCGTCGGCGGTCAACGTGGCGTAGGCCGCCGCGGCCGCCTTCTGTTCGGCTTCCTTCTTCGTCCGACCCGAGCCCTCGCCGTGGCCCTCGCCCCCGACTACGGCGACCGCCGAGAACACCTTGTCGTGGTCGGGTCCGGTCGAGGTGATGCGGTACGACGGCACGCCGAGTCCGCGCGCCGCGGTCAGCTCCTGCAGCGAGGTCTTCCAGTCCAGCCCGGCGCCGGCGACCGCGGCGCGGCCCAGGGACTCGGCGAACAACGCGCGGACGACCCTGCGGGCGACCTCGAAGCCGTGGTCGAGGTAGACCGCGCCGAGGATCGACTCCATGCCGTCGGCGAGGATGCTCGCCTTGTCCCGACCACCGGTCATCTCCTCACCCCGACCGAGCAGGATGTGACGGCCGAGGCCGCCCTCCCCCAGCCCACGGGCGATGTCGGCGAGGGCGTACATGTTGACCACGCTCGCCCGGATCTTGGCGAGCTCACCCTCGGGCCGCTCGGGGTGGTCGAGGTAGAGCTGCTCGGTCACCACGACCCCGAGCACCGAGTCCCCGAGGAACTCGAGCCGCTCGTTGGTGGGCAGGCCGCCGTTCTCGTAGGCGTACGAGCGGTGGGTGAGCGCGAGCACCAGCAGGTCGGGCGCGATGGTCACGTCGAGGGCCGCGAGCAACGGCGCCGGGTCCGCGATGAGCGCCGGCGAGCCCGTGCGACCGTCGACGTCGGTCATCGACCGCTCCCCGGCCCGTCCCCCGCCGTGTCGTCCCCCGTCTCGCCGGGGCCGTCGGCGGTCGCGAGGTCCTTGAGCGCGGCCCAGCGCGGGTCGATGACCTCGTGGCCGTGGTCGGGGCCGGCGGCGTCGAGGCGGACGCCGCACTCCGAGCACAGGCCGGCGCAGTCGGGCCGACACAACGGCGCCATCGGCAGGTCGAGGGCGACGGCGTCGATGACGGCCTGCTCGAGGTCGATGTGGTCGTCGCTGATGCGGTGGATGTCGTCGGCGTCCGACGTCTGGTCGGTGGTGCTGTCGGGGTAGGCGTAGAGCTCGGTGAGGAACACCGTCACCGTCCCGCCGAGCGGCTCCAGGCACCGTGCGCACTGCCCCGCGGTCTCACCGCTCACCGTGCCGGTGACGAGGACACCCTCGGTCACGGCCTCGAGCTTCAGGTCGAGGTCGATGTCGCTCTCGGCGGGGATCCCGATCAGATCGAGCCCGATGGCGTGGTCACAGGACACCGTGCGGTGCACCTGGGTCATCGTCCCGGCGCGCCGTCCGAGGGACCGGATGTCGAGGACGAAGGGGGACATCGTCGAACTGGTTCGCTGGTCGGACACGCGCGAAACGATACGTGAACTCGCGGGGTCATCCCACCCGTCACACGCCCGGCATCACCGACAGGACGAGACGCGTCCGGTCGGGCCGTCGCTCAGACGGCGACGCCGTGCGGGTACTCGCGATCGTGCAGGTCCACGGCGTGGTCGGCGTAGTCGTGGACGCCGGCGCCGGTACGCAGCTGCTGCCGACCGCGGCTCACCGACCGCATCGTGGTGGTGAGCACCTCCTCGAAGTCGGCGAGCTTGTTGTCGACGTAGACGTCGCACTCGCCGCGCAGACGGTCGGACTCGGCGTGGGCGGCGTCGATGATGCGGTCGGCCTCGGACTTCGCGGCCGCGACGACCTCGGTCTCGGAGACCAGTCGCTGCTGCTCGGCGATGCCCTCGGCGACGGACTTCTCGTAGGAGGCGTTGCCCGACTCGATCATGCGGGCGGCCTCGGCGCGGGCGCGCCCGGTGACCGCCTCGAACTCGCGGGCGGCGCCGGCGGCGGTCCGCTTGGCCTCCTCGGTGGCGTCGGCCATCAGGTCGGTGGCGTGCGCCTGCGCCTCGGCGACCATGCGGTCGGCGTGCGACTTCGCCTCGGACAGGATGCGGTCGGCCTCGGCGCGGGCGTGCGACACCATCGCGTCGGCCTGCGACGTCGCCTCGGCGACGGTGGTGTCGGCGTGCTCACGGGCGTCGCCGACGAGCTTGTCGCGCTGGTCGAGCACGTCCTGCGCGTCGTCGAGTTCGGCGGGGATGGCGTCCTTGACGTCGTCGAGGAGCTCGAGCACGTCACCCCGTGGGACGACGCATCCCGCCGTCATCGGGACGCCGCGCGCCTCCTCGACGATGGCGCCCAGTTCGTCCAGAGCTTCGAACACGCGGTACACGGCTACCTCACTTCGTCCGGGCTGTCGACGCACCACCCGCGATGGGATTGGTGGTGTCTGTGTGAACAGTGTGCCGTCTGTGACTCGAGTTTCGCGGGAGGCGGCGGGGTGTGTCGGTCAGCGCAGCGTGTCGGCGATGGCTGCCGCGACCGGCGCGGGGACATACGGGCTCACGTCGCCGCCCAGGCGGGCGACCTCCTTCACCAGCGAGCTGGACACGTGGGCGTGCCGGGGGTCGCCGAGGAGGAACAGCGTCTCGACACCGGCGAGCTCGCGGTTCATCTGGGCCATCGGGGTCTCGTACTGGAAGTCGACGGGCCCGCGCAGACCCTTGACCATCGTGGTCAGGCCGCGCCGGGTCAGGTAGTCGACGAGCAGACCCTCGCAGGAGTCGACGCGCACGCCCGGCAGGTGTGCCGTGCACTCCTCGATGAGCGCGACGCGCCGGTCGACGTCGAACATCCCCTTCTTCGACGGGTTCACCGTGACCAGCACGACGACCTCGTCGAAGCGCTCGACGCAGCGCTCCACGACGAACAGATGGCCGCTGGTGATCGGGTCGAACGAACCGGGACACACCGCTGTCGTCATGGCCGATCACGCTAGCAGCGCGAACTCCACGCGGGTGTCGCCGTAGCGGCGGTCGCCGTCGCCGTCCAGACCGTCCGGCCACGTCGTTGCGGGCGAGCGCGCAGACCTCTCCACCACCACGGTCGCCCGCGGGGCCAGCCAGCCGTTCTCGACCAGACGCGCCGCGTGGCCATCGACCACCTCGGCGGGCAGGTCGTACGGCGGGTCGCAGAACACGAGGTCGAACGGGTCGCCGGCCGCGGCCTGCAGGAAGGCGTCGGCCCGTCGCCGCACCACGGTCACGACGTCGGGGCCGGCACCCACGATGCGGGCGTTGGCGCGGATGACGGCCACCGCCTTCGCGTCGGAGTCGACGAGGGTCGCGTGGCCCGCCCCGCGCGACACCGCCTCGAGGGCGAGCGCCCCGGAACCCGCATAGAGGTCGAGCACCCGCACTCCGTCGAGGTCCATCCGGGTCTCGAGCATCGCGAACAGCGACTCGCGCACCCGGTCGGTCGTGGGTCGCGTGCCGGCCGGCGGCGCGGTGACCAGACGCCCGCCCGCGACCCCCGCGATGATCCTCATGCCGCGATTCTTCCCCGCCACGATCCCGTCGTCGCAGGTGGCGTCGGGTGTGCGCCGTGACAGGGCTCACACGGACCCCATATACTGCCCCTTTACCGAGAGGGCAGCCGCCTTCTCCCCCAGCTCGGGTGACATCGCTGTGACCCGTTGTTAACTTTGCTGGTGCCATGCCAACCGCACAGATGGGCGCCTCAGTGACCACGACACCGGAAGTCACGTTTCGCCTCCCCGACGTCTCCGACGGGGTGCGGCTGTGGGAGATCGCCCGTGACTCGAAGGTCCTGGACCTGAACTCGAGTTACGCCTACGTGCTGTGGTGCCAGGACTACGCACGCACCACGGTGGTCGCCGAGGTCGACGGCCGGGTGGTGGGTTTCGTCACCGGGTACGTCCGTCCGCAGGCTCCCGACACCGTCATGGTGTGGCAGGTCGCCGTCGACGCCGACCAGCGCGGCCTCGGCTTGGCCGGCCGCATGCTGAACGCACTGATGGACCGCGTCGAAGAGGACGCGATCACCCGCATGCAGACCACGATCAGCCCGGACAACGAGGCATCGCAGGCGCTGTTCACCTCGTTCGCCGAGAAGCGTGGCATGACCATCACCCGCCGCGACTACTTCGCGCCGGAGGACTTCCCGGACTCCCACGAGCCCGAGGACCTCTACACCATCGCGCCCCGCGGCTGAGGCCCACGGTGACCGCGTCCGTCCCCTGCAGTACGGACGCGCAGACCCCCGCGCATCGCGTCACGCGTGCGCGGACACCTCTGTCCCGCCAGGTCCCGCGAGCGCAGGCGCTCGGGAATGTGGTGGATGCGCGATCAGTTCTGATGCCCGAGTCCCGAACCCCGAGTGAGGAACCCCGATGAGCTTTCCCGACGACATCTTCGCCGACCGTGAGTCCGAGGTCCGCAGCTACAGCCGAGGCTGGCCCGCTGTGTTCGACACGGCCTCGGGGTCGTGGTTGACCGACCGCGAGGGCACGCGATACCTCGACTTCTTCGCCGGGGCGGGTGCGCTCAACTACGGGCACAACCATCCGGTGCTCAAGGAAGCCCTCCTCGAGTACATGTCGCGCGACGGGATCACCCACGGCCTCGACATGATGACCGTCGCCAAGGGCGAGTTCCTGCAGAGCTTCACCGACAAGATCCTCACGCCGCGAGGTCTGGACTACAAGGTGATGTTCCCCGGTCCGACGGGCACCAACACGGTCGAGGCGGCGCTCAAGCTCGCGCGCAAGGTGACCGGCCGCGAGGCGATCATGAACTTCACCAACGGGTTCCACGGCATGACGCTCGGCGCCCTGTCGGTCACCGGCAACTCGATGAAGCGCGCCGGCGCGGGCATCCCGTTGGTGCACACCACCCCGATGCCCTTCGACGACTACTTCGACGGCTGCGTCGAGGACTTCGGCTGGATGGAGCGGATCCTCACCGACTCGGGCAGTGGCTTCAACAAGCCGGCCGGCGTCATCGTCGAGACCGTGCAGGGTGAGGGCGGCGTCAACGTCGCCCGCGCCGAGTGGTTGCGCGGCCTGGCCGACCTGTGCCAGCGCCACGGGATCCTGCTGATCATCGACGACGTCCAGATGGGCGTCGGACGCACCGGCCCGTTCTTCTCGTTCGAGATCGCCGGGATCACCCCCGACATCGTGACGCTGTCGAAGTCGATCGGCGGCTATGGACTGCCGATGGCTCTGACGCTGTTCAAGCGTGAACACGACATCTGGGGCCCGGCCGAGCACAACGGCACGTTCCGCGGCAACAACCCCGCGTTCGTCACCGCGAAGACCGCGGTCGACCACTTCTGGGGCGACGACACGTTCGAGAAGGAGACCATCCGCAAGGGCCAGAAGATCCACGACGTCTTCGCCCGACTCGCCGACGAGCACGAGGGCGTGTCGACCCGTGGTCGCGGCATGGCCCAGGGCCTCGTGTTCGACACGCCCGAGCACGCCGGCAAGGTCTGTCAGCTCGCCTTCGACCGGCACCTGCTCGCCGAGACGTCGGGTCCGGAGGACCAGGTTGTGAAGCTGCTGCCGCCGCTGACCATCACCGACGACGAACTCGACCAGGGCCTCGACATCCTCGCCGAGGCGACCGCCCAGGTCGTCTCCTAGCGATCCGTCCGCACGTCCCCCACCACCGACACGACAGGAGTTCGCCTTGATCGTCCGCACCCTCGACGAGATCACCGACACCGACCGCGACATCGTTGCCGAGAACGGCAACTGGCGGTCCAAGCGGATCATCCTGGGCGGTGACAAGGTCGGGTTCTCCTACCACGAGACGGTCATCAAGGCGGGTACGGAGAACGAGTTCCACTACGCCAACCACATCGAGGCCGTCTGGCTGATCTCGGGGACCGGTCGCCTGCTCGACCGGGAGACCGGCGAGGAGTACCCCCTCGGCCCGGGCACGATGTACCTGCTCGACAAGCACGACCGCCACACCGTCTTCGCCGACACCGAGCTGCGCATGTACTGCGTGTTCAACCCGCCCGTCGTCGGCAACGAGACGCACGACGAGAACGGCGTCTACCCGCTGGTCACGGTCGACGACTGATCGCGGCGGCCGCGTGAGCACCGACGGGACCCGCGTCGCGATCGCGCCCGAGGTCGACGAGCACATCGCCGCGGCCGTCTCCGGCGCCGGTGGTCGCCTCGTCGACCTCGACGACGCCGAGGTGCTGGTGTGGCTCGGCGGACACGAGGACTTCCCGCCTCTGCCCGACTCGGTCCGGTGGGTGGCGTTGCGTCTGGCCGGGATCGAGGCGTTCATCGACGCCGGGATCATCGACGACGCCCGCGTGTGGACGAACGCGTCGGGCTTCTACGCCGAGAACGTCGCCGAACACGCTCTGGCGCTGCTGCTGGCCGGTCTGCGCCGCGTCCCCGAGGCCGTCCGCGACGGCTGGGACAAAGAGCCCATCGACACCGCGGTCCGCTCCCTGCACGGGTCGACCGTCGGCATCCTCGGGGCGGGTGGGATCGCGCGGTCCCTCATCCCGCGTCTGCGTGCGTGCGGCGCGCAGGTGGTGGCGGTGAACCGCTCGGGTCGGCCCGTGGACGGCGCCGCGCAGACGCTTCCCGCCGA
Source organism: Williamsia serinedens (assembly GCF_024171725.1). GTDB lineage: Bacteria > Actinomycetota > Actinomycetes > Mycobacteriales > Mycobacteriaceae > Williamsia_A > Williamsia_A serinedens. Next base: position 114,361 of record NZ_JAMTCG010000001.1, on the reverse strand, counting down.
CAGGCTCGCCGAGGTGTGGGGCCGGGTCGACCACGTCGTCGTCGCTGCGCCGTCGACGGCGGAGACGCGACACATGGTCGGCGTCGCGGCGCTGGCGGCCCTGCCGACGCACGCGTGGGTGGTCAACGTCGCCCGCGGGACGCTCGTCGATCAGGCGGCCCTGCTCGACGCCGTCCGATCGGGCTCGATCGCCGGCGCCGCCCTCGACGTCACCGACCCCGAACCGCCGTCACCCGACGACCCCATCCTGCACGACCCGAGGATCATCGTGACCCCGCACGTCGCCAACCCGTCGTCCGGGCTGACGCGGACCCTCGCACCGTGGATCGCCGAGAACCTGCGTCGCTTCCGCTCCGGTGCGGAGATGCTGTCGACGGTCGGCCCGGACAGTCGCTACTGACGCCCTCGCCGTCCTGCATGACGGCGACGATGTGGTCGAGCGCTCGACCGTGCGCGCAGTCCGCGTGCGGATCGGTGTGTGCCCGGTCGTGGGCGTCGAAGTGGGAGTTCGTCGAGCAGCCCGGCCGGAACCTGCCGCCCGGGTCGTGGATCACCACCAGCGGCGGGCGGATGTCGGCGGACGACACGGGTACACCGCGTCGTCGCCAGTCCCCGTCCAGGGAGTCGTTCTCGCGGGCGGCATCGCCCAGGACCGCGGGATCGACCCGCCCGACCCACCACGTCCGGTCGTGGGACCGATACGCGGCGACGGTCGCGTTCTTCGTTCTGCGCACTGCACTCTTCTCGTGGACACCCCGTCCCGGATACAGCAGATCACCTTCGCCCCCACGACAGCGAATCCCCTGGCGATCCACTGTGGTGATTCCCCCATTCGAGCTACACAAACACGGACACACCGCGCGTCGTGGTGCTCGGTACCCTGGAGACGATGCGCACACGCCTGCAGGTCGCCTGGACCCCGGGTGATCCGACGCCCGTCGACGAGGACCTCGACGCACGCGTCGACCAGGCACACGGTCTCCTCACGGGTCGTCGTGCGGTCGTGCTCACCGGCGCCGGCATATCGACCGACTCCGGCATCCCGGACTACCGCAGCCCCGGCGCGGCCCCCCGGACCCCGATGACGATCGACGCGTTCCTCGCCTCGGCGGACTTCCGTCGGCACTACTGGGCGCGCAACCACCTCGGGTGGCGTCACCTCGACGCCGCCACGCCGAACGCCGGCCACCGTGCCGTCGCGACCCTGCAGCGCCACGGGCTCGTCCGCGGTGTCATCACCCAGAACATCGACATGTTGCACACCAAGGCCGGGTCCCGACCGGTGCTGGAGTTGCACGGGTGCTACGGCCGCGTCTGCTGCCTCGACTGCGGCTGGCAGATCTCGCGGCACGGTCTGGCGCAGGTGCTCGACCCCCTCAACGTCGCGTTCACCGAGCGCGTGCGGTCCAGGGGTGCGCTCGACGTCGCACCCGACGCCGATGTCGTCGTCGACGACACCCGCGACTTCCACATGATCGACTGCCCCGCCTGCGGCGGCCCGCTCAAGCCGGCCATCGTCTACTTCGGCGAGAGCGTGCCGCGTCCCGTCGTCGCCGACGCGTACGCGATGGTCGACGCCGCCGAGGCCCTCCTCGTCCTGGGGTCGAGCCTGACCGTGATGTCGGGGCTGCGCTTCGTCCGGCACGCCCGGCGGCGCGGCATCCCCGTCGTCATCGTCAACCGCGGGGCCACCCGCGGGGACGACTGCGCGACGCTCAAGATCGACCACCGGTGCGCCGACGTCCTCGAGCGCCTCGTGGCCCGGGTCGAGGCCGACGCACCGACTGCGTCAGCGCGCGGCGACGATGGCGCACCGACTCCGTCAGCGCGCGGCGACGAGGTCGTCGGCGTGCACCACCGCGCGTCGTAACCCCTCCGGCAGCGACGACGTCGAGCGGCCGACCATCTGACCGACCTCGTCGGCGTCGTAGGCGGTGACGCCGCGGGCGCGCAGCGCACCGTCGGTGCCCACGATCTCCACGACGTCGCCCGCCCCGAACGTCCCGTCGACGGCCACGACACCCGCCGGCAACAACGACGCCCGCCGCGCGATGGCCGCGGCCGCGCCGTCGTCGACGGTGAGCCGTCCGCGGGTCTCGGCGGCGTGCCGCACCCAGAACCGCCGCGCGCTCATCCGAGCCGGACGGGCGGCGAAGGCGGTCCCGACGTCGGCGGAACCCAGTGCGGCCGCGGCGCTCTCGGCCGCGGCCAGCAACACCGGCACCCCGGCGTCCGCTGCGAGTCGGGCCGCGGACAGCTTCGACGCCATGCCGCCGGTGCCGAGCGCTCCCCCCGACCCGGCGACCACGCCGTCGAGGTCCTCCGGGCCGCCGACCTCCCGGATCAGGGTTGCCCCACCCTTGCGGGGATCACCGTCGTAGAGGCCGTCGACGTCGGACAGCAGCACCAGTGCCTGCGCGCCGGCCAGGTGCGCGACCAGGGCGGCCAGACGGTCGTTGTCGCCGAAGCGGATCTCGTCGGTGGCGACGGTGTCGTTCTCGTTGACCACCGCGACCGCACCCAGCGACCGCAGGCGGTCGAGGGTGCGCTGGGCGTTGGCGTGGTGCGAGCGGCGGGAGATGTCGTGGGCGGTCAGCAGGACCTGCCCCACCGTCCGACCGTGCCGCGCGAACGACGTCCCCCAGGCGTGCGCCAGTGCGAGTTGCCCCACGCTCGCCGCCGCCTGCTTGGTGGCGAGATCGGTGGGGCGTCGTCGCAGACCCAGCGGGGCGAGTCCCGCACCGATCGCCCCGGAGGACACGACGATGACGTCGGTGCCGGCGGCCATCCGCGACTCGAGGGCGTCGGCGAGCCGGTCGAGGCGGTCGACGGCGAGACCGGCATGCAGGTCGGTCAGCGCCGACGACCCGATCTTGACGACGATGCTGCGCGCACCGGCGATCTCCCGACGGACGGTCGAGATCGCCGGCTCGTGGCCGGTCGTCGCGTCAGTCGTCCCCATCGGCGTCCCCGACGTCGTCGGACAGGTCGTCGGCGTGGTGGCGGCGCGCCTTGCGGGCGATCTTGCGGTCGGCGGCGCCGACGCGGTCGGTGCGGTCCAGGCGTATGTCGGTGCCGCGCCCCGTGATCGGAACGGCGTCGCCGCTGGGCAGCGTCGGCTCCCAGTCGAAGGTGACGTCACCGATGGTCACCGGAGCACCCGGCTCGGCACCCTGGCGGACGAGTTCGTCCTCGACCCCCAGTCGGTTGAGGCGATCGGCGAGGTACCCGACGGCCTCGTCGTTGTCGAAGGCGGTCTGCTTGATCCATCGTTCCGGCCGGGTCCCGCGGACGATGAAGCCGCCCGGCGTGGCCGGGTCCGGCACGACCGAGAACCCGGACTCGTCGACCGCGACGGGACGGATGACCGGGCGCCGCGCGACGGGTGCCGGTGTGGCCGCGCGGTGCTCGGCGACCTTCTCCGCCAACGCGAACCGCAACCGGTCGAGCCCGACGTGGCCCACCGCGGAGATCGTGAACACAGGCCAGCCGCGCTCCTCCAGGTCGGGGGTGACCATCTCGGCCAGATCTGCCGCCTCCGGGACGTCGATCTTGTTCAGGATGACGACCCGCGGTCGGTCGGCCAGATCCTGCAGGCCGTGGTCGGCCGAGAGCGCCGGGGTGTAGGCCGCGAGCTCGGCCTCGAGGGCGTCGATGTCGGAGATCGGGTCGCGGCCCGGCTCGAGCGTGGCGCAGTCGACCACGTGGGCGAGCACCGCGCAGCGTTCGAGGTGGCGCAGGAAGTCGAGCCCGAGGCCGCGGCCCTGCGAGGCGCCGGGGATCAGACCGGGGACGTCGGCGATGGTGAACACACGCGCACCCGCGGTGACAACACCGAGGTTGGGCGCGAGCGTGGTGAACGGGTAGTCGGCGATCTTCGGCTTGGCCGCGGACAGCACCGAGACCAGCGACGACTTGCCCGCCGACGGGAACCCGACCAGGCCGACGTCCGCGACGGACTTCAGCTCGAGGACGAGCTCGCGGGTCTCCCCCTCCTCACCGAGCAGGGCGAACCCGGGCGCCTTGCGCGCCTTGGACGCGAGTGCGGCGTTGCCCAGTCCCCCGCGACCACCCTTCGCCGCAACGAACTCCGCTCCGGCCCCGACGAGGTCGGCCAGGATGCGGCCGCGCTCGTCCAGGACGACGGTGCCGTCGGGGACGGGCAGCACCAGCGACTCGCCGTGGCCGCCGTCGCGGTTCGAGCCGGCGCCGGGCTTGCCGTTCTGGCCGCGCGCGTGCGGACGGAAGTGGAAGTCGAGCAGCGTGTGCACCTGCGGGTCCACCCGCAGGATCACGTCTCCGCCGTTGCCGCCGTTGCCCCCGTCGGGGCCGCCGAGCGGCTTGAACTTCTCACGGTGGACCGACGAGCACCCGTGGCCGCCGTTGCCCGCCGCGGCGTGGATCGTCACGCGGTCGACGAATCGCGACATGCTGGGTCCTCTGTGCCGGGGGTGGTCGGGAGAAAAACCAGGGGCGGGCAGGGTCTCGAGGACCTGCCCGCCCCTGGTGGACGTGCGTCGTACGACGCCGCGCGGTCAGGCCTGCGCGGGCGCCGGGACGATGTTGACGGTCTTGCGACCGCGCTTGGTGCCGAAGGCGACCTCACCGGTCTCCAGGGCGAAGAGGGTGTCGTCGCCGCCGCGGCCGACGTTCACGCCGGGGTGGAAGTGGGTGCCGCGCTGGCGGACCAGGATCTCGCCGGCGTTGACCTGCTGGCCGCCGAACCGCTTCACGCCGAGGCGCTGGGCGTTGGAATCACGACCGTTGCGCGAGCTGGACGCGCCCTTCTTGTGTGCCATGTCGTCGGTCCTCTCGAGACGTCGGGGTTCGGTGGGCTACTTGATGCCGGTGACCTTGAGCACCGTCAGACGCTGACGGTGGCCCTGGCGCTTGTGGTAGCCGGTCTTGTTCTTGAACTTGTGGATCCGGATCTTCGGGCCCTTGACGTGCTCGACGACCTCACCGGTGACCGACGCCGTGGCCAGAGCGTCGGCGTCGGTGGTCAGCGACGCACCGTCGACCAGGAGCGCCACGGGGAGCGAGACGGTGTCGCCGACGGCGCCCTCGATCTTCTCGACCTTGACCAGGTCGCCCTCGGCGACCTTGTACTGCTTCCCGCCGGTCTTGACGATCGCGTACGTTGCCATCGCGACAACTCACCTTCTCACTGTCGTGTTCGTTCGCCCGCGCGGGTGCGCCGGCATCGTGCATGTCGGGGTACGTCCACCCCGGGCCTGCGCTCGCGCGCGACGACCGGGGTGGTCGGTGATGCCTCGGTCCGGCGGGGCGCCGCAGCGGCAGGTTCCGCACAGCACCGTCCGACTCGCGTCGAGGCGACCTGTCGAGGTTACGGGAGTGCCGACGACCGGGTCAAACCGCGACCCGCTGGGACGACACGCTCCCCGACGTCGCCGCGGTCACTCGTCGACGGGCGGTCCCGCGGGCCGACCCGCGGCCCGCCGACGGGCCGTGCGGCGCACCGCCACCACGGGGGTGTCGGACGACGGCTGCGTGGCCACCGTGGTGGTCGGCGTGTGCGCGACCTCGACTGCCAGTGCGTCCGCCGTCCCGGCAACGGGCTCCGACCCGCCGACCGGTGCCGCGGCCGGACGACGCGCGGCGCGGCGACGGCGCTTGGGAGCCGCCTCGGCCGGCTCGCCCGCCACACCGTCGGGTGCGGGGGCGTCGGATGCGAGCGCGTCGGATGTGGGGACGTCGGCTGCCGGGGTCTCGACCGGGGCGGTGTCCGCCTCGGCCGCTGCCGGCGCCTCGGTCGCGGGGGCCTCGACGACCGGTTCGGGCGCCGACACCTCGCGGGCGGTCTCGGTCTCGGTCTCGGCCGAGGTCGCCTCCTCGGTGGTCGTGCCGTCCGCAGCCGCGCCGTCGGAACCGTGACCGGCCATCGCCTTGAACATCGGGTGCTCGGCGGGCTTCGCCGCCTTCGCCGACTCCGACTGCTCCGACGACCCGCCGTCGGACTTCTTGCGCCCCGACCGGCGTGACCGCTTGCCGCCCGATTCCTTGCCCGAGTCGTCGCCGCCGGCGCCGGTCACCTCGACCGGGTTCGCGTGGACGACGATCCCGCGACCGTTGCAGCACGTGCACGGCGACGAGAACGCCTCGAGCAGCCCGGTACCGAGTCGCTTGCGCGTCATCTGCACCAGGCCCAGCGACGTGACCTCGGACACCTGGTGGCGGGTGCGGTCACGGGAGAGCGCCTCGGTCAGACGCCGCAGGACCAGGTCGCGGTTGGACTCGAGGACCATGTCGATGAAGTCGACGATGATCATCCCGCCGATGTCCCGCAGACGCATCTGCCGGACGATCTCCTCGGCGGCCTCGAGGTTGTTGCGGGTCACCGTCTCCTCGAGGTTGCCCCCGGAGCCGGTGAACTTCCCGGTGTTGACGTCGACGACGGTCATCGCCTCGGTGTGCTCGATGATGAGCGTCCCGCCCGACGGCAGCCAGACCTTGCGCTCCAGCGCCTTCGCGAGCTGCTCGTCGATGCGGTGCACGCTGAAGGCGTCGGGGGCGTCGGCGTGCGGCTTCTCGAACCGGCTGAGGCGGTCGACGAGATCCGGCGCCACCGACTGCACGTACCCGTGGACCTGCTCCCACGCGCCGTCGCCGTCGACGACGAGCGTCGAGAAGTCCTCGTTGAACAGGTCGCGTACGACCTTCACCAGCAGGTCGGGCTCGGAGTAGAGCACCTTCGGCGACGACGAGCCGGAGCCCTTGCCGCCCTTGCCCGTCGCGGACGCCGCGGCGGACTCGATGCTCTCCCACTGCGCCTTGAGCCGCTCGATGTCGGCCGCGAGGTCCTCTTCGCTGACCCCCTCGGAGGCGGTGCGGATGATCACGCCGGCGTCGGCGGGGACCACCTTGCCGAGGATCTGCTTGAGTCGCTTGCGCTCGGTGTCGGGCAGCTTGCGCGAGATGCCGGTCGACGATCCGCCCGGCACGTAGACCAGGTAGCGGCCGGCCAGCGAGATCTGCGTGGTGAGGCGCGCGCCCTTGTGACCGACCGGGTCCTTGCTCACCTGCACGACGACGGTGTCACCGGGCTTGAGGGCCTGTTCGATCTTGCGACTGCCGCCGTCCAGTCCCGCGGCGTCCCAGTTGACCTCGCCGGCGTAGAGGACGCCGTTGCGTCCGCGGCCGATGTCGACGAACGCCGCCTCCATCCCCGGCAGCACGTTCTGCACGCGGCCCAGGAAGATGTTGCCGACCATCGACGACGAGGTCGACGTCGTGACGAAGTGCTCGACCAGCACGCCGTCCTCGAGCACCGCCACCTGCGTGTAGTCCTCGGTCGGCGCGGCGTCGTCGGCACCGTCCGCGGCCAGGGTCGTGTTCGCCGACCGCTCGCGGACCACCATCACGCGGTCCACGGACTCGCGGCGGGCGAGGAACTCGGACTCGGTCAGGATCGGCGGGCGGCGTCGGCCCGCGTCCCGCCCGTCGCGTCGACGCTGCCGCTTGGCCTCGAGACGCGTCGACCCGGAGATGCCCTGCACCTCGTCGCGGTCGCGGGCGCGGGACTTGTTCCGCGGCTCCCGTTCGTGGACCACGGTGTTCGGCGGATCGTCCTCACCGGAGCCGTCCTCGGCGTCCCCGCCGCCCTTGCGGCGACGACGACGCCGCCGACGACGACTGCCCGACGAGGTGTCGTCGTCGGAGTCGTCGGAGGCGTCGTCGGACTCGGTGTCCCCGCCGTCCGTGTCCGCACCGTCCTTGTCCTTGGCGTCCTTGTCCTTGGCGTCCTTGCCGCTGGAGTCCTTGCCGCCCGAGTCCGTGTCACCGGACTTCTTCTCGGACTGGTCCTTCGTCGAGGATTCCTTGTCGGCGGCCTGCCCCGCGTCGGTGTCCCGGGCCGCGGCATCGTCGGACGCGTCACCCGACGAGTCACCGTCGTTCTGGTCGCCCCGGCCCCGACCACGGCCACGCCGTCCGCGACGACGCCGCCGGCCCCCACCGGAGCCGGAGTCGTCGTCACCGTCGGAGGAGTCGGCGCCGCTGTCGGGGGTACCGCCCCCGGCTCCGCTGTCGGTCGCCGTCTCCTCGCCGGATGCCGTACGGGTGTCGTCGGCCGGCGTTTCGGCGGACTCCTCCGGAGTCTTGTCGGCCGCGGGACGACGCCGACGGGCGCGACGGACCTCCTCGGGATCCGGCGGCGGGAGGAAGAGCGGTGAGACCCCGGTGTCGGCGGCGGCCGCCGGGGTGACCGCCTCCTCGGTGGTCGCGGCGGAGAAGAGCGACGGTGCGTCGTCGGCGGCAGGTGCCGCGGCGTCGCCGGCGGCAGGTGCCGCGGCGTCGCCGGCGGCAGGTGCCGCGGCGTCGTCGGCGGCAGGTGCCGCGGCGTCGCCGGACTCCGTGGTGTTGGCGGCACCTGTGGTGTCGGCGGCCGATGTCTCGGCGGGCACCTCGGCCGGGGTGTCGCCCGACCGCGCTGCCTGCGCGTCGCGGACGGCGACAGCAGCGCTGCGATCGATGCTGGACTGCGGGCTGCGGGCGCTGATGCCCAGCTCTGCGAGGTGCGCGAGCACCTCGCGACTGGTCAGCCCGATCATGCGCGCGAGGGCGTGCACCCTCATCTTGTGCGGGAACTCCTGCGCCGGGGACGCATCGGTGCGGTCGTCCGGCGTGCCTGTGTCGGCCACGTGTTTCTCCTCGACCCTCGGGCGCATCGTCGGACGCGGCCGCGCGAGGGTTCTGCTGTGTGTCGGTGCGCCCCGGGGCGACCGAGTATGTGTGGTCTCGCGTCGCAGGCGATCGGGGGTTGCTCCGGTCTCCGTGCGACACCTGGTGGTGGCGATGCCAGACCTGCCGACCCCGGGTGCCACACCGGAGTGTGGGCGGCGGCTGCCGCGGTGCCCGGTGGTCCGCGGTGAACTGGGCTGATCACCGTGTCGGTCGACGATGTGTCGTCGACGACACTGCGAGTATCCCACACACGTCACATCACCCGGCGCATGGTCGAGATACGACACGGCCCGCCGGGACGCGTGTCCGGGCGGGCCGTGTGCGGGTGGCGGGTGGCGGGTGGCGGGTGCGATCAGGTCAGGCCGGGGAACCACAGCGCGATCTCGCGCTGCGCGGACTCGGGCGAGTCGGAACCGTGCACCAGGTTGTTCTGCGTCTCCAGCGCCAGGTCGGCGCGGATGCTGCCGGTCGCCGCCTTCTCGACGGGGTCGGTGCCGCCGGCGAGCTGACGGAAGGCCGCGATGGCACGCGGACCCTCCAGGACCGCGGCCACCAGCGGGCCGGAGGTGATGAACTCGAGCAGCGAGCCGAAGAACGGCTTGTCCTCGTGTTCGGCGTAGTGGCCGCGGGCCACCTCGTCGGTCGCGGTGCGCAGGTCGAGGGCGACGATGCGCAGTCCCTTGCGCTCGATGCGGGAGATGATCTCGCCGACGAGGCCACGGGCGACACCGTCGGGCTTGATGAGAACCAGAGTCCGTTCAGTCACGGCGACACCCTAGCGGGCACGGATGGACGTGCCGTGACTCAGTCGCAGAACTCCCCAGCGACCGGGAAGAAGCCGTAGTTGAAGAGGTTCCCGTCCTTCGCCCGCGGGTCGACGACGAGCTGCACGCAGCCGCCCGGCGAGGTGAGCGCGGAGTCGACGGTCGCGTCGAAGCGTGCCGCGAGCGCGAGGTTGGCCGCGCGGTACTGCTCGGGCACCGGGATGTCGGCGACGAACCGAGCGAGGTCGATCGACTTCGCCCGGACGGTGAGGTCATGCGTCGCGATGTAGGAGTACTCCTGCGACGACACGGGGACCGGCGGCCCCGGCGGGACCACGACCACCGATTCCTCGGCGCCGGCCGTCCCGGCTCCGAGGCCGGCCGCGACGATCGCGGAGGCCGCTGCGGCGACTCCGGCGGTGCGGACGAGGGCGGTGATGGTGCGCGCCGACTGCATGGGGTGACGTGTCCTCTCGATCGTTCGACGACCCCGGCCGCTCGCATGTGCGGGGGTCGCCCGTGATGGTGTCAGGCGGGGGCGGTGCCGTCATCCGCTCGCGCGGCCCGGGAGGTCACGAATCGGACACGTCTGCCGACGGCGACGGTCCGTGGTCGTCGAGGCGGACCTGGCCGGGCAGCCGTCCCTCCGCCATCCGCTTCGCGACGTCACGCTTGATGTAGAGGATGTAGAGCCACACGAGCCCGAACACGATGCCGACAGCGCCGATCGACCAGTGCACGGCGAACCCGGCGAGGAGGACGACCTGCAGCAGGAGGTCGTAGCCCAGGGCCCACGAGCGGCCCTGCAGGCCGGCGCCGAGGATCATCGCGACGGTGACCACGAGCAGGTATGTGGTCGAGACCGCGGTCAGCCCGCCGCCGACCTTGGCGACGATGGGCAGCGCCAGCAGCACCACGATCGCCTCGAGGATCAACGTCCCCGCCATGACGCCCCGCAACCCCCGCCAGGGGTCGGTGGTCGGCGGCGAGAAGCGGGGGGCCGGCTCGGTCATGCGGGGTCCTTCCCGAACAGGGTGCGGGCCGCACCGGCGGTGACCACCGAGCCGGTGATCACGACCCCCACACCGGACAGCCCGGCGTCGGACTCGTCGTCGACGTCCTCGGCGGCGATGACCGCCGCCTCGACGGCGTCGGGCAGGAACTCCCGCACCTGGACGCGGTCCTCGCCGAACACCGTCGCCGCGAGATCCCCGAGGGTGTCGGCGTCGAGTGCGCGGGGCGAGCCGTTGTTCGTGACGATCACCTCGTCGAGAACGGGTTCGAGGGCGGTGAGCATCCCGAGCACGTCCTTGTCGCCCATCACCCCGACGACGCCGACGAGGCGCCGGAAGTCGAACTCCTCGGTCAGGCCGCGCGCGAGCGCCGCCGCGCCGTGCGGGTTGTGCGCCGCGTCGAGGAACACCGCGGGCGCGCTGCGCACACGCTCGAGCCGGCCCGGCACGGTCACCGACGCGAATCCCGCTCGGACGGCGTCGACGTCGAGCTGCCGGTCGGCCCCGGCACCGAAGAACGCCTCCACCGCGGCGAGGGCCAGCACGGCGTTCGACGCCTGGTGGGCGCCGTGCAGCGGCAGGAACACCTCGTCGTACACCCCGCCGAGCCCCTGCAGCGTGACCATCTGCCCGCCGACGGCCGTGCGGCGCTCGAGGACCCGGAACTCCGAGTCCTGCCGCGCCACGACGACGTCGGTCTCGGCGACCCGCGCCATCAGCACCGCCGCCGCCTCCGGCTCCTGGGTCGCGAGGATCGCGATCGGGTCGACCGGGACGAGGTCGTCGACGGCGGGCTTGATGATCCCGGCCTTCTCCCCCGCCACCTTGGTCAGCGTGTCGCCGAGGTAGTCGGCGTGGTCCATCGCGATCGGCGTGACGACCGCGACCGACGGCTCGATGACGTTGGTCGCGTCCCACGTGCCGCCCATGCCCGTCTCCACCACGGCGACGTCTACGGGGGCCTCGGCGAACACGGCGTAGGCCATCGCGGTCAGCACCTCGAACTTGCTCATCCGCGGGCCGCCCTCGGCGACCGACGAGTCGTCGACCATCGTCACGTACGGCTCGAGATCGCGGAACGCGTCGACGTACTGCCGTGGCGTGATCGGCCGTCCGTCGACGGCGATGCGTTCGGTCGCGAGCTGCAGGTGCGGGCTGGTGATCCGGCCGGTCCGGCGGTGCAGCGCGGTGAGGAGCGCGTCGATCATGCGGGTCACCGACGTCTTGCCGTTGGTCCCCGCGATGTGGATCGACGCGTAGCCGCGCTGCGGTGACCCGAGCAGGTCCATCAGCGCGGCGATCCTGCTGAGCGACGGCTCGATCCGTGTCTCCGGCCACCGCGTGTCGAGTTCGGTCTCGACGTCGGCGAACTCCGCGAGGTCCTCGGGCGTCGGGACCGACGACGGCTCGGTCACGACGCGCCCAGCGCCGCCAGCGCGGCGCTCAACCGCTCGATCTCGTCGAGCGCGATCGTGTTCCGCTCGCGGATGCGCGCGACGACGTGATCGGGCGCCTTGCCGAGGAACTGCTCGTTGTCGAGCTTCCCGCGCGTCTGGTCCCTCTCCTTCTCGGCGGCGGCGAGATCCTTGGCGAGACGGCGCTTCTCGGCCTCGACGTCGACGGCACCGGAGGTGTCGACGGCGACGCGGACGGTCTGCGCCCCCACACGCACCTCGAGGGTCGCGGTGGCGGAGAAGTCGTCGCCGCGCGGGTCGAGACGCGCGAGGGTGTCGACGTAGGGCCGCAGGGCCGCGAGCCCCGCCGCGTCGAGACCGTCGATGTCGGCGGGGACACGCTTGCCCGGCGGCAGGCCCTGGTCGCTGCGGAAGCGACGGATTTCGGTGACCAGATGCTGGACCGACGAGATGCGTTCGGCCGCAGCGGAATCCGCGCCGTCCCGGACACCCGACGCCTGCGGCCACGCGGCCAGCGTCACCGTGCCCTGACCCGTGAGCGCCGTCCACAACACCTCGGTGACGAACGGCATGACCGGGTGCAGCGCGCGCAGCAGGGCGTCGAGCACACGACCCAGGACGAGCGCGGTGGTCTGCGCCGCGGCGCCGGACACCTGCACCTTCGACAGCTCGAGGTACCAGTCGCAGAACTCGTCCCACGCGAAGTGGTAGAGCGCCTCACAGGCCCGCGAGAACTCGTACGACTCGAACCCGGCGTCGGCCTCGGCGAGCACCTCGTCGAGGCGGCGCAGGATCCACCGGTCGGCGTCGGTGAGGTCGGCGTCGGCCGGGATCTCGCCCACGCGAGCGCCGTTCATGAGCGCGAAGCGGGTCGCGTTGAACAGCTTCGTGGCGAAGTTGCGGCTGTCCTGGGCGTTGGTCTCCCCCACCGACAGGTCCGCACCCGGACGGGCGCCGCGTGCCAGCGTGAAGCGCAGGGCGTCGGCGCCGTAGCGGTCGACCCAGTCGAGCGGGTCGATGCCGTTGCCCTTCGACTTCGACATCTTCCGGCCGTGCTCGTCGCGGACGAGGCCGTGCAGGAACAGGTGTCGGAACGGCACCGGCGCGTCGAAGTCGAGCGACGTCCCGACGTAGGTGCCGAACATCATCATCCGGGCGACCCAGAAGAACAGGATGTCGTAGCCGGTGACGAGGACGCTCGTCGGATAGAAGGTCCGCAGATCGGTGGTGTCGTCGGGCCACCCGAGCGTGGAGAACGGCCACAGGCCCGAGGAGAACCACGTGTCGAGGACGTCGGGGTCCTGCTCGTAGCCGACCGGCGGCTGCTCGTCGGGTCCGACGCACACGACGTCGCCGTCGGGTCCGTACCAGATCGGGATCCGGTGGCCCCACCACAGCTGCCGCGAGATGCACCAGTCGTGCATGTCGTCGACCCAGGCGAACCAGCGCGACTCCATCGACGCCGGGTGGATCTGCGTCGACCCGTCGCGCACCGCGTCGCCGGCGGCCTTCGCCAACGACTCCACCCGCACCCACCACTGCATGCTCAGACGCGGCTCGATCGGCTCGCCGCTGCGCTCGGAGTGTCCGACGCTGTGCACGTACGGGCGGACCTCTTTCACGATCCGGCCCTGCTCGGCCAACGCCTCCCGGACGGCGACCCGCGCCTCGAAGCGGTCGAGACCGTCGAACTGCGTCCCGGTGTCGGCGATCCGACCGGTCGCGTCCATGATCGTGGGCATCGGCAGGCCGTGCCGCTGCCCGATGGCGAAGTCGTTCGGGTCGTGCGCCGGGGTGATCTTCACCGCGCCGGTGCCGAACTCGGGGTCGACGTGCTCGTCGGCGACGACGGGGACGGTGCGCTCGAGGAACGGGTGCGGCAGCTCGGTGCCGACGAGGTCGCGGTAGCGGTCGTCGTCGGGGTGCACGGCGATGGCGGTGTCGCCGAGCATCGTCTCCAGACGCGTGGTCGCGACGACGATGTGCGGCTCGGCGTCGTCGAGCGAGCCGTAGCGGAAGCTGACGAGCTCGCCCTCGATGTCGCTGTAGGAGACCTCGATGTCGCTGATCGCGGTCTGCAGCACCGGCGACCAGTTGACGAGCCGCTCGGCCCGGTAGATGAGGCCGTCGTCGTACATGCGCTTGAACACGGTGTGGACCGCACGGGACAGTCCCTCGTCCATCGTGAACCGTTCGCGCGACCAGTCGACTCCGTCGCCCAGGCGTCGCATCTGGGCGCCGATGTCGCCGCTGATCTCCTCCTTGGCCTCCCACACACGGGCCAGGAAGCGTTCGCGGCCGAGGGCGTGGCGATCCGTCCCCTCGGCGGTCAGACGCTTCTCGACCATGGCCTGCATCGCGATCGCGGCGTGGTCCATGCCCGGCAGCCACAGCACCTCGTAGCCCTGCATGCGGCGTCGGCGGCTCAGCGCGTCCATGAGGACGTGCTCGAACGCGTGTCCCATGTGCAGGGAGCCGTTCACGTTCGGCGGCGGGATGACGATCGAGAACGGCGGCTTGCCGCTGTCGGGGTCGGCGGTGAAACAGCCGCTGTCGACCCAGCTCTGGTAGATCCGGGCCTCGTGGGCGCCGGGCTCCCAGCTCGTGGGCAGCGCGGGGCCGTCGGGTGTCGCGTTCTCAGCGATCCGGGGGTTTCCGGCGGTCTCGGGGGACGAACTCACCGCTCGAGTCTAGGGAATGGCGATCTTGTCCAGACGCAGCCGGTGCACGTCCTCGGGCGCGTTGACGTTGGTCAGCCAGGACGGGTCGCTCACGCCGACACGGTGCACGACCATCTCGTCGAGCGCGGCGAGCAGTCGACGCTCGCCCCCGGCGACGAGTTCGGTGAGCCGCCCGGCGCACGACGAGCGGTAGATCGCGGCGAGCGGGTGCTGCCGCTGCGCGTCGACGGCGATCACGGCCTCGTCGTCGGCGCCGAGTCCGGCGGCGAGCTCGTCGACCAGCTCGGCGCGCAGCAGCGGCATGTCGGTGGCGCACACGAAGACCGCCGACAGACCCCGCGCCGCGGCGTCGGTGAGTCCCGCCGCCAGCGCGCCGAGCGGTCCCGTCCCGGGGTCCTCGTCGGTGACCCACACGAGATCGGTGTCACCCGAGAAGGCCCGGTAGGCCGGCGAGTCCGCCGCCGCGACAACCGTGATCGGATCGCAGCGTCGTCGCAGTTCGGTCACGATGCGCGTGAGCATGGGCTGTCCGCCCAGGTCGAGTGCGGCTTTGTCCTCTCCCATCCGGCGCGAGGCGCCTCCGGCGAGGACGAGGGCGGCCAGTGGGTGCGACATCGGTCGAGTATCGCGTGACGGGGCCGGTGCGCGGGGCCACTATGGGGAACATGACGACAACCGGTTCTCGGCAGGACATCCCCGGGGACGGCTACTCCCCCGCCACCCCGCCACGCCCCACCGCGCCCGAGACGACGGTCGCCGAACCGGAGGAGACGTCGGTCCACCACGTCAAGACCTACGCCGCCGGCATCCCCGCGGTGGCCGTCTCGATGCAGCGCGGGTTCACCCAGATGGGTCCGTTCCGCACCGCCAAGACGTTCCTGGAGCTCAACCAGCGCCACGGGTTCGACTGCCCGGGCTGCGCGTGGCCGGAGAAGCCCGGCGGTCGCAAGCCGGCCGAGTTCTGCGAGAACGGCGCGAAGGCCGTGGCGGAGGAGGCGACCCGTCGCACGGTCACCCCGGAGTTCTTCGCCACCCACCCGGTGTCCGCTCTGCGCGAGCGCAGCGAGTACTGGCTGTCCCAGCAGGGCCGCATCACCCACCCGGTGATCCTGCGGGAGGGCGCGACGCACTACGAACCGATCGACTGGGACTCGGCGTACCGGATGATCGCCGACGAGCTGACCGGACTCGACGACCCCGACCGCGCGGTCTTCTACACCTCGGGCCGGACCAGCAACGAGGCCGCGTTCGTGTACCAGCTGTTCGCGCGATCTATGGGTACGAACAACCTGCCCGACTGCTCGAACATGTGCCACGAGTCGTCCGGTCACGCGCTGTCGACGACGATCGGCATCGGCAAGGGCTCGGTCACGGTCCTCGACATCGAGAACGCCGACCTGATCGTCATCGCCGGTCAGAACCCGGGCACCAACCACCCACGGATGCTGTCCATCCTGGGCGACGCCAAGCGCAACGGCGCCACCATCGTCGCGGTCAACCCGATGCCCGAGGCCGGGCTGATGCGCTTCCGCGACCCGCAGCGCGTCGGCGACATCCTCTCCGACGGCACCGACATCGCCGACGAGTTCCTGCAGGTCCGCCTCGGCGGCGACATGGCGCTGTTCCGGGGGCTGGCCGCGCTGCTGCTGCGTGACGAGAAGCGTGCTCCTGGAACGGTGTTCGACCACGAGTTCCTCACCGAGTACTGCGACGGCCTCGACGACTACCTCGCGGCCGTCGAGCAGACCGACCTCGACGAGGTGCTCGAGGCGACCGGTCTGACGATGGAGCAGCTCGAGACGTTCGCGCGGCTGTGGGAGCGCTCGGAGCGCACCATCGTCTGCTGGGCGATGGGTCTGACCCAGCACAAGCACGCGGTCGCGACCATCGAGGAGGTGTCGAACGCGCTGCTGCTGCGCGGGATGATCGGCAAGCCCGGTGCGGGCGTCTGCCCCGTTCGCGGCCACTCCAACGTGCAGGGCGACCGCACGATGGGCATCTGGGAACAGATGCCCGAGTCGTTCCTGTCCGCCCTCGACGACGAGATGGGGATCACGAGCCCCCGCGACCACGGCTGGGACGTCGTCGACTCGATCCGCGCGATGCGCGACGGCAAGGTCGACGTGTTCATGTCGATGGGCGGCAACTTCCTGTCGGCCACCCCCGACACCGACGCGACCCGCGCCGCGCTGGAGAAGTGCCGGCTCACCGTGCAGGTCAGCACGAAGTTGAACGCGTCGCACCTGCACACCGGCACGACGAATCTCATCCTGCCGACACTCGGCCGCACCGACCGCGACATCCGCGGCGGAAAGAAGCAGCAGGTCTCGGTCGAGGACTCCATGGGATCGGTGCACCTGTCGCGCGGGTCGCTGCGCCCGTCGAGCGATCAGATGCGCAGCGAGGTGGGGATCGTCTGCGAACTCGCGGACGTCATGTTCGGCGCCGACCACCCGGTCGACTGGCTGGGCCTCGCCGCCGACTACGACCGCATCCGCGACCACGTGTCCCGCATCGTCCCGGGCTGCGAGGACTTCAACACCCGCGTCCGCCAGCCCGACGGGTTCCTGCTGCCCCACCCGCCGCGCGATGCCCGCGAGTTCCCCACCGAGTCGGGCCGAGCGCAGATCACGACGAACGACCTGGTCTGGCTGCCGACGCCACCGGGACGGCTGATCATGCAGACCCTGCGCAGCCACGACCAGTACAACACCACCATCTACGGCCACGACGACCGTTACCGCGGGATCAAGGGCAACCGGCGTGTGGTCATGGTGAATCCGTCGGACATCGAGGCGATGGGTCTCGCTGCGGGACAGCGGGTCTCGATCATCTCCGAGTTCGAGACGGACTCCGGCGTCGAGGAGCGGCGTGTCGACGACTTCGTCGTCGTCTCCTACCCCACCCCGCCGGGCAACGCCGCCGCCTACTACCCCGAGACCAACCCGCTGGTGCCGCTGGACTTCGTCGCCGCGAAGTCGAACACGCCGGTGTCGAAGGGCATCACCGTGCGGCTCGTCGCCGCCTGATGGGACGCGTCACCACCCGAGCACGCGTCCGCCGGATCCGTCCGACGGGCGAGTCGACGCGCGCCGACACCCTCGCCGTCGAGGAGCCGTTGGAGATGCGGGTCGGCGGGACACCGCTGACCGTCACGATGCGCACGCCCGGGTCCGACGTCGACCTGGTCCACGGGTTCCTGTTGGCGGAGGGAATCATCACCGGCCCCGACGAGATCTCGTCGGTCCGGTACTGCGACGGCGTCGACGAGCAGGGGCGCAACACCTACAACGTGCTCGACGTCGCGACGGTGCCGCCGCGCGAGGTGACGCCGAGGTCCTTCGCGACAACCTCGGCGTGCGGCGTGTGCGGGACCAGTGAGATCGATCGGATCCGCACGACGATCCCCTGGGACCTGACCGCCGACGGGTGTCGCGTCGGGATCGATGTGCTGGCCGCGCTGCCGGACGCACTCCGGGCCGCGCAGGCGACCTTCGCGACGACCGGCGGGATCCACGGCGCGGCGCTCTTCCGCACCGACGGGACGCTGCTCGTCGCGCGGGAGGACGTCGGCCGCCACAACGCCGTCGACAAGGTGATCGGGTGGGCGGTCCGCGAGAACCTGCTGCCCCTGCGCGACACCGTGCTGATGGTGTCGAGCCGGGTGTCGTTCGAGCTGGTGCAGAAGGCGGGGATGGCCGGCGTCCCGATCATCGCCGCGGTGTCCGCGCCGTCGTCGCTCGCGGTGTCCCTCGGCCAGGAACTGGGCATGACCGTGGTCGGGTTCCTGCGCGGCGAATCCATGAACGTCTACGCCGGCGGGGACCGGGTGGTCTGAGCCTCAGGCGGTCTTGTCGCGACGCTCGTCGCGGCGCGGCTTACGCGGGACGATCGTCGGCAGGACGTTGTCGCGCACGGTCTCCCCGGTGACGACCACCTTGGCGACGTCGTCACGGCTGGGGATGTCGTACATGACCGGGAGGAGGACCTCCTCCATGATGGCGCGCAGCCCGCGGGCGCCGGTCCCGCGGTGGATGGCCTGGTCGGCGACCGCCTCGAGCGCGTCGGTGCTGAACTCCAGCTCGACGCCGTCCATCTCGAACAGACGCACGTACTGCTTGACCAGCGCGTTCTTCGGGGTCGAGAGGATGGAGACCAACGACTCCTTGTCGAGGTTGGTCACCGACGCGACGACCGGCAGACGGCCGATGAACTCGGGGATGAGCCCGAACTTGATCAGGTCTTCGGGCATGACCTCGGCGAACGCGTCGGTCATCTCGTCGTCGTTCTTCTTCGCGACCTCGGTGCCGAATCCGATGCCGCGCTTGCCGATCCGATCGGAGACGATCTTCTCCAGCCCGGCGAACGCGCCCGCGACGATGAACAACACGTTGGTCGTGTCGATCTGGATGAACTCCTGATGCGGGTGCTTGCGGCCGCCCTGCGGCGGGACCGACGCCTGCGTGCCCTCGAGGATCTTCAGCAGTGCCTGTTGCACGCCCTCGCCGCTGACGTCGCGGGTGATCGACGGGTTCTCGCTCTTGCGGGCGATCTTGTCGACCTCGTCGATGTAGATGATGCCGGTCTCGGCGCGCTTCACGTCGTAGTCGGCGGCCTGGATGAGCTTGAGGAGGATGTTCTCGACGTCCTCACCGACATAGCCTGCCTCGGTGAGCGCGGTCGCGTCGGCGATGGCGAACGGGACGTTGAGCATCTTGGCCAGGGTCTGCGCGAGGTAGGTCTTGCCGCAGCCGGTCGGGCCGAGCATGAGGATGTTCGACTTCGCGAGCTCGACGGCCTCGCCACCGCGGACGTCCTTGCGGTCGCCCGCCTGGATCCGCTTGTAGTGGTTGTAGACCGCGACCGCGAGGGTGCGCTTCGCCGTGTCCTGCCCGATGACGTAGTTCTCGAGGAAGTCCCGGATCTCCGAGGGCTTGGGGAGCTCGTCGAGCTTGACCTCGCTCGACTCGGCGAGTTCCTCCTCGATGATCTCGTTGCAGAGGTCGATGCACTCGTCGCAGATGTACACGCCGGGGCCCGCGATGAGCTTCTTGACCTGCTTCTGACTCTTCCCGCAGAACGAGCACTTCAGCAGGTCGCCGCCGTCACCGATTCGCGCCATCGTGTGCTGTACCTCTTCCTCGTGCACCGTCGCGAGTGCTCACGACGGGCGGACCGACCCGGTGGTCAGTATCCCCGACCGTACCCGCGGGTGGTCCGAACTTCGACCGATAACCACCATGTCGGGGCGCCGTGTCCGTACGCCCCGTCCCGGTGACGACGACGTCGCCGATGTGGCCGGGAGTGGTGTCACGACCTGTGTGTTCGGGCCCGCGGCCCGGACGTACAGGATCGCCCCTGCGCGAGCACGCCCGGCGCATCCGTGCGCCCGGGCGTGTCGTCGCCGATCAGCTCGCGCGAGCCGACTTCTTGCGGTACTCGAACACCTCGTCGATGATCCCGTACTCCTTGGCCTGGGCCGCGGTGAGGATGTTGTCGCGGTCGGTGTCCCGACGGATCTTGTCGGCGTCCTGCCCGGTGTGCGAGCCCAGGATGTCGTCGAGGCGGCGGCGGATGCGCTCGATCTCGGCGGCCTGGATCTCGAGGTCGGAGACCTGACCCTGGTAGGCGCCACCGGTGCGCGGCTGGTGGATCAGCACGGTGGCGTTGGGCAGCGCGGCGCGCTTGCCCGGCGTCCCGCCGGCCAGCAGGATCGCCGCCGCGGACGCGGCCTCACCGAGGCAGACGGTCGCGATGTCGCAGTGGACGTACTGCATGGTGTCGTAGATCGCGAGCATCGCCGGGACGCTGCCGCCGGGCGAGTTGACGTACATGATGATGTCGCGGTCGGGATCCTGGGACTCCAGGACCAGCAGCTGCGCCATGATGTCGTTCGCGACGGTCTCGTCGATCGGCGTCCCGAGGAAGACGATGCGCTCCTCGAACAGCTTGGCGTAGGGGTTGTACTCCCGCATGCCGTTGGGCGTGTGCTCGATGAACGAGGGCAGGATGTACCGGCTCTGCGCGCCCGCGGGCGCGAGACCCGACGGGGTCTGGCTGGACGAACCGAACATGGTCACGGGTTCTCTCTCTCCGAAGCGATGGGTTGCGGCGCGGGAGGCCGCGGGCAGGGGGCGGTGGACTGCGGGACGCGTCAGGGACGCGTGATGACGTGGTCGACGAACCCGTATTCCTTGGCCGCCTCCGCGGTGAACCACTTGTCGCGGTCGGCGTCGGCCTCGATCTTCTCCAGCGGCTGCCCGGTGAACTCGGCGTTGAGCCGGTTCATCTCCTTCTTCGTCAGCGCGAACTGCTCCGCCTGGATGGCGATGTCGGCGGCGGTGCCACCGATGCCGGCCGACGGCTGGTGCATCATGATCCGCGCGTGCGGCAGCGCGTGGCGCTTGCCCTTGGCACCGGCGGCGAGCAGGAACTGCCCCATCGACGCGGCCATGCCCATCGCGTAGGTCGCGACGTCGCACTGGGCCAGCTGCATGGTGTCGAAGATGGCCATGCCGGCGGTCACCGAGCCGCCCGGCGAGTTGATGTAGAGGTTGATGTCCTTGGTGCTGTCCTCCGCCGAGAGCAGGAGGATCTGCGCGCAGAGGCGGTTCGCGATGTCGTCGTCGACCTGGGTGCCGAGGAAGATGATCCGCTCGCGCAGCAGGCGCTCGAAGACCGAGTCGCTGAGGTTCAGGCCTGCCACGCCCGAGCTCGCGGTGATCGGCGAACCCGTCGCGGTCAGGAGGTTCTTCGGGTCGGTCACGCTTCCTACTTTCTCCGGGACTTGTGCGCGGACCCGAAAGGCGGGTCCGCTGCTCGGGTGCTCCACCGACACTAACGAATGCGGGTGGCCACCGGTCCCCGGTGCCACCCGCATTCGCTGACAGCGGAGCGATGTCCGCCGTGGAGTCGTGTCAGTCGTCGTCACCCGTGGTCGACGCGTCCCCGTCGGACTCACCGGTGCCGAAGAACTCCGAGGTGTCGACGGTCGCACCGGTGGTGTCGGTGACGGTGACCAGCCCGACGATGCCGGCGAGGGCCTTGCTGCGACGGATGTCGGCGTAGATCGCGCCGAGCTGGTCGGCCTGCTGCAGCTGCTGGATGAACTCCTGCGGCTGCATGCCGTACCGCTGCGCCTGGAAGATGATCTGCTGGGTCAGCTCGTCCTGGCCGACGGTCGTCTCCTGCTGCTCGGCGATCGCGTCGAGCAGGAGCTGGGTCTTCACCGACGTCTCCGCGGCCGAGCGGGCCTCGGACTCCCACTCCTCGCGGGTGGTGCCCTGCGCGGTGAGGAACTCGTCGACCTTGGCGTCGTCGTGGTCGAAGGCGTGGATCACCTGGTGCATCTGACCGTCGGCCTCGGCCTCGACGACCTTCTCCGGCACCGGGATCTCGACGGACTCGAGCAGCTTCTCGAGCACCTTGTCGCGGACGGTGGTCGCCTGCTCCGCGCGCTTCGACCGGCCGACGCGCTCGCGCAGGTCGGCGCGCAGCTCGTCGACGGTGTCGAACTCGCTGGCCATCTGGGCGAACTCGTCGTCGGCCTCGGGGAGCTCGCGCTCCTTCACCGAGTTGAGGGTGACGGTGACCTCCGCCTCCTCGCCGTTGTGCTCACCGGCGACGAGCGTGGTGGTGAAGGTCTTGTCCTCACCGGCGGACATGCCGACGAGCGCCTCGTCGAGTCCGTCGATGAGCTGACCGGAGCCGACCTCGTGCGACAGGCCCGTGGTGGAGGCCTCCTCGACGGGCTCGCCGTTCACGGTGGCCGACAGGTCGATGGAGACGAAGTCGCCGTCCTTTGCGGCCCGCTCGACACCGGTGAGGGTGCCGAACCGCGCACGCAACGCCTCGAACTGCTCGTCGACGGCGGCGTCGTCGACATCGACCGGCTCGACCTCGACGGTGATCGTCGAGTACTCGGGCAGGGTGATCTCCGGACGGACGTCGACCTCGGCGGTGAAGGTGATCGACTTGCCGTACTCGAGTTCGGCGAGATCGATCTCGGGCTGCCCGATCGGGTTGGTCTCGGTCTCGGCGATCGCCTGCGAGTACTTGCCGGGCAGGGCGTCGTTGACGACCTGCGCGAGCACCGAGTCGCGACCGACGCGGGCCTCGATGAGCTTGGCCGGGGCCTTGCCCGGGCGGAAGCCGGGGATGCGGATCTGCTGCGCGAGCGACTTGTAGGCGCGGGCGAAGTCACCCTCGAGTTCCTCGAACGGGACCTCGACGTTGAGTTTCACCCGCGTCGGGCTCAGCTGCTCGACGGTGCTCTTCACGACTGTGTGACTCCTTGCTGTGGACCGGGTCGGTGTGGGTGACGCGGTTGTCGCGCGCCGCCGCGATCGCGGCGGCCGGTCGGCCACCGTTCTGCGGTCGGGATGACAGGATTTGAACCTGCGACCCTCCGCTCCCAAAGCGGATGCGCTACCAAGCTGCGCCACATCCCGGTCTCGGTGACGACGCCACCGCCACTCCGCGACGGGAGCGGTGGAGCGGGTGACGGGAATCGAACCCGCGTAGCCAGTTTGGAAGACTGGGGCTCTACCATTGAGCTACACCCGCGCGCACACCACGTCGGGCGGGATCGCCCCCGGCGTCGCGTGCAGCGGCGACTCTACCGTGCGCGCGTCGGCGGGCCGAATCTGCCGTCTCCCGCCGCCGGTCCCGCGCGGCCACCCGCGATCCGACGTCCCAGCAGTCACACCAGTCACACGCGTTGGCACAGGTCACAACGTCGCGGGTGTCCGTGTTGGACAGACGGTCCGCTCATGCGACGATGACGACGCGCGGCGGGGGTCTCGCGCAGAAATCGCCGTCTCCTCACCGCCACCGTTCATGCCCACAGGGCACCGACACCGAAGGTCAGGTCCGAACTCGTGCCGACTCCCTCGAACTCCCGCCGGGGTGCCACCCGCACCCGTCTCGTCACGGTCGTCGCCGGTGCAGCCATCGCGCTGTTCGCGATCCCCGCGACCGCCGGGGCAGTTCCCGCGTCGCCGCCGCCGACCATCCCCGGTCTGCCCGGCGTCCCCGCGCCCGACTTCCTGAAGCCGTTCCTGCCGCCGTCGTCGACGGCTCCGGCCCCGGCTCCCGCGGCGCCGCCGAGCACCGAGCCCGCGCCGGCCCCGGCCGACCCGGCTCCCCCGGTGCCGACGAAGACCGGCTGGGTGGCCCTCGCCGACGACGCCACCCACACGATGACCGTGTGGCACGACGGCAAGATCGCGCGCAAGGACATCCCGATCTCGATGGGGTCGAACGCGCACCCGACCCCGAACGGCACGTACTTCACCAAGGAGAAGTACCGCGACATGTACATGGACTCGTCCACGTACGGCGTCCCGGTCGACTCCCCCGGTGGCTACCGCACCTACGTCGAGTACGCGATCCGCATGAGCTGGGACGGCATCTTCCTGCACGCCGCCCCGTGGTCGGTCGCCCAGCAGGGCAAGACCAACGTCAGCCACGGCTGCATCAACGTCAGCACCGAGAACGCCAAGTGGGCCTTCGAGAACTTCCCCGAGGGGACTCCGATCGTGGTCCGCGGCACCGTCGGCGGTCAGTACGTGCAGGGCAGCTGACCCGCACCACGTTCGACCACTCCCGCATCCCCCGTCGGCCACCGGCCGGCGGGGGATGTGTCATTGGGTGCCCAGTTCGTGCGCGGCACCCGAGCCGGTCACCCGGCTGATCGCGCGCATCTTGTTCACCGCGTCGAGTGCGGCCACCTTGTACCCCTCCGCGAGGGTCGGGTAGTTGAAGACGGCGTCGACGAGGTAGTCGACGGTTCCCCCGCACCCCATCACCGTCTGTCCGATGTGGACGAGTTCGGCCGCGTTGCTGCCGAAGACGTGCACGCCCAGCAGGGTCCGGTCGGTCGCGTGGACGAGCAGCTTCAACATGCCGTACGAGTCCCCCATGATCGCCCCGCGGGCGAGCTCGCGGTACCGGGCCACCCCCACCTCGAAGGGCACGCCGTCCGCGGTGAGTTCCTCCTCGGTGCGACCGACGTAGGACACCTCGGGGATGGAGTAGATCCCGATCGGCTGGATGCCCTCGCCGTTGCCGACCGGCTCACCGAACGCGTGGTAGGCGGCGCGCCTCCCCTGCTCCATCGACGTCGCCGCCAACGCGGGGAACCCGATCACGTCACCGACCGCGTAGATGTGCTCGACCGAGGTCCGGAAGTGTTCGTCGACCGCCAGCCGACCGCGGTCGTCGGCCTCGAGACCCGCTGCGGCGGCGTTCAACTCGTCGGTCACGCCCTGCCGACCGGCGGAGTAGAGAACCGTGTCGGCCGGGATCTTCTTGCCCGACTCGAGAATCGTCAGCGTCCCACCGGCGTGCTTCTCGACGGTCTTCACCGACTCGGAGAACCGGAAGGTGACACCGCGCTCGCGCAACTGGTACTGCAGCGCCTCGATGATCTCGCGGTCGCAGAAGTCGAGCATGGTGTGTCGTCGTTCGACGACGGTCACCTTGGTGCCCAGCGCCGCGAACATCGACGCGTACTCGATGCCGATGACACCGGCGCCCACGACCACCATCGACTGCGGCACATGGTCCATGCCGAGGATCTGGTCGGAGTCGACGATCGTCGCGCCGTCGAAGTCGACGGTGGACGGGCGGGCGGGGCGCGTGCCGACCGCGATGACGACGTGGTCGGCCTTGACGGTCGTGTGGTCCCCGTCGGGTCCGTGGACGGCGATCTGGTGGTCGTCGACGAACGTCGCACTGCCGATCAGCAGCGCGACCCGGTTGCGCGCCAACTGGTTCTGGATGACGTCGATCTCCTTGCCGATCACGTGATGTGTCCGGGCAGAGAGGTCGGCGACGGTGATGTCGGACTTCAGGCGGTAGGACTGACCGTAGAGCTCGCGCTGGTTCAGACCGGTCAGGTACATGACCGCCTCGCGCATCGTCTTCGACGGCACCGTGCCCGTGTTGATGCAGACTCCGCCGACCATGTCCCGGCGTTCCACGACCGCTGCGCGCTTGCCCAGCTTCGCCGCCGCGATGGCGGCCTTCTGGCCCGCCGGCCCCGAGCCGATGACGAGGAGGTCGTAGTGGTCCACGGTCACGCTCCGTTGGTCGACGCCCGACGCCACCGGGCGGCGGCTCACCCAGTGTCGCCCAGCACCGGTCCATCCGCGTGTCGAGCAGATGACGACGGCGCAAACGTCGTCGTGTCGAGCGGTCCGAGATGCACGGTCGCGACGACCTGGAGCCAGGCGGCCAGCGCGGCGCAGCCGGTGAGCGCTGCGGCGTCGTCGCTACGGTCGGTGGCGTAGGCGACGTGTCGACCCCCTGTCGGGTTGCGCAGGGTGATCGGCCCGATCCGCAGGCTGCACGGCAGATATCCGCGTACCTCGCGGGCCGCGGTCGCGAGACGGGTCATGTCGCGACGCCACTGGGCCGGCCGGAACGACGTCGACCGTGCGTTCTGCATCGCGCCGGTGCGGATCGCCCGCAGCATCGTCGACACCCACGCGCCGGGGTGTGTCGTCGTGAGCGACCGTGTGAGGTCGGCGACGTCGCGGACCAGCGAGTCGGGGCTGGCGTTGCAGATGACGTCGTCGCGGTCGCCGATCCACATCGTCGGGACGTCGGGCAGCGGTCGGCCGGGTCCGGCCACGCCGTGGCCGTCGCATTCGCGGACGCAGCCGGCCGGCTGGTGCGGGTCGGCGACGAGCCCGATCGCCACAGGCGGTCGAGACGGGTTGTCGGCCAGTGCTTCTCGGATGACCACACAGCCCTGCGAGTAGCCGATCACCGCCCATGGGCCGTGTGTCGCGGCGATCGCCGCGCGCAGGGACCTCACACCGGCGGCCACACTGTCGGCGAAACTCGGTCCGTCCGGGACGGGGACCGGGCCGTAGCTGGCGGGATAGGCGACCCACCGGGCGTCGAAGCGGGCGTCGAGATCGTCGACGACGCACCGGAGGAGACCGCGCACCGGCTGCGGCGGATCGGTCGGCGTGGCCTCCCCGGTACCGCCGACCACCAGCACGGTCACCGTCTCCATGCCCACCATGGTGCGCCCCGATCGTGTGAGAACGGCAAGAACTCCCTGGCGGACCGGTGAGCGCTGGGGCTCAGTCGGGTTGACAGGTGGGGCACCAGAACAGGTTCCGGCCCTCCATCACCTCGCCGAGGACCGTCGTCCCGCAGATGCGACACGGTTCACCACGACGGCGGTAGACGTAGCTGCGGGGCCGACCGCGCAGGCCACGTGGCCCGTGGTCGTCCTGGGGGCGGATGGTGATGATCTTGCCCTTGCGCACCCCGACGGCCATGAGCTCGACGATGTCGTCCCACATGTCCTGCCACACGGCCTCGTCGACGTCGGTGCCGGGGCGCATCGGGTGCACGCCGTGTCGGAACAACACCTCGGCGCGGTAGACGTTGCCCACGCCGGCGATCACCTTCTGGTCCATCAGCATCGAGCCCAACGCCCGCTTCGACCGGTGGATCCGGGCGAAGGCGCGATCGGGGTCGGCGTCGGGTCGCAGCGGGTCCGGCCCGAGACGCGCGACGAGCGCGTCGAGGTCCGCCGGGGTGAAGTACTCGCAGGCGGTCGGTCCGCGGAGATCCACTCCGCGCGTGTCGCTCTCGATGCGCATCCGGACCTGGCCCACGGGCGGGTCCATCGGTGCGGGGACGTCGCTGAACTTGCCGTAGAGCCCGAGGTGGACGTGCACCATGTCGCCCGAGGCGTACTCGTGCACCAGGTGCTTGCCCCACGCCTCGGCGCGGGCGAAGACCTGGCCGTCCAGGCGCTCGGCCTCGGCCACGAACCGGCCCTGCGGACTCGAGACCCGGACCGGGGTGTTGCGGAAGCGGCGCGTGTGCAGGCGGGCGAGACGATGGACGGTGTGCCCCTCGGGCATCGGTCCTCCTCTCCCCCGCCCCGGGTCAGCTCTCGGGGACCGCGGGGGCCTCGTGGGTGGTCTCGTACTCCGCCAGGATGTCGATGCGACGCTGGTGGCGCGGCTCCTCCGACCACGGGGTGGCGAGGAACGCGTCCACGATGGCCAACGCCTCCTCGGTGGAGTGCATCCGGCCGCCGATACCCATCAGCTGGGCGTTGTTGTGCTGCCGGGCGAGCTGGGCGGTTTCGACGCTCCAGGCCAGCGCACACCGCGCACCCGGGACCTTGTTCGCCGCGATCTGCTCACCGTTGCCGCTCCCGCCGAGGACGATCCCGAGGCTGCCCGGGTCGGCGACGGTCCGCTGGGCCGCGGCGATGCAGAAGGCGGGGTAGTCGTCGGCGGCGTCGTAGACGTGCGCACCGCAGTCGACGACGTCATGACCCGCGGACCGCAGGTGGTCGGCGATGGTGTTCTTCAACTCGAAGCCGGCGTGGTCGGCACCCAGGTAGACGCGCATGGCGACCAGCATGACAGGTGCCCCGCGGGCCGCGACCGCCTGGTCAGCGGCCCGCCGGGAGCGTCTGCCTCAGTCGAACTGCGGGTCCTCGTCGCGGCTGCGCTTGAGCTCGAAGAAGTGCGGGTAGCTCGCCAGCGCAACGGCGCCGTCCCACACCCGGCCCGCGTCCTCGCCGCGCGGGATCCGCGAGAGCACGGGGCCGAAGAAGGCGACGTCGTTGATGTGGATTGTGGGGGTACCGACGTCGTCGCCGACCTTGTCCATGCCCTCGTGGTGGCTCTTCCGGATGGCCTCGTCGTACTCGTCGGAGTCCGCGGCGGAGGCGAGATCGGTGGGCAGCCCGGCGTCGGCCAGCGCCGCCGCGATCGCGGCGTCGTAGTCGGACACGCCACGGTTGTGGATCTGGGTGCCCATCGCGGTGTACAGCGGGTCGAGGACCTCGTGACCGTGGGCGTCCACCGCGGCCTGCAGCACGCGGACGGGTCGCCACGCCGGCTTCAACCGCTCGGCGTACTCGGCCGGGATGTCCTTGCCCTCGTTGAGCACGGCCAGGCTCATGATGTGGAAGTTCACGTCGACGTCGCGGACCTTCTCGACCTCGAGGATCCAGCGTGAGGTGATCCAGCACCAGGGGCACAGGGGGTCGAGCCAGAAGTCGACGCGGTCGCGCGTCGACGCGTCCGACGCGGACGGTGCGGTGTCGGTGGCGGTCATGGATGTCTCCTCGTCTGCGCTCACACGGCGCCGTCGGGGTCCTACAGGTCCATCGGGATACAACCGGGGGCGGTCGTCGGCATTCCCGTGCCGCTCCGCGCGACCACTCGCACCGGTGATGGGGTAAGTGTGAACCACCACCGACACCCTCGAAGGGGATCCGCCGTGACCGCACCCAATCTCACCCGCGACGCCGCCGTCGAGCGTGCCCAGACGATCACCGTCACCGGGTACGCCGTCGACCTCGACCTCACCGACGGCTCCGGCGGACCCGGTGAGCGGACGTTCGCGTCCACGACGACGGTGACGTTCGACGCGACCGCGGGCGCGTCGACGTTCATCGACCTCGTGGCCGACTCCGTCGAGTCGGCGACGCTGAACGGCACCGAACTCGACGTCTCCGGGTACGACCCCGAACACGGCATCGACCTCCCCGATCTGGCCGCACAGAACGAGCTGACCGTCGTCGCGCGGTGCCTGTACTCGAACACCGGCGAGGGTTTGCACCGCTTCGTCGACCCCTCGGACGGCGCGGTGTACCTCTACTCGCAGTTCGAGACGGCCGACGCCAAGCGCATGTTCGCCTGCTTCGACCAGCCGGACCTCAAGTCCACCTTCACGATCGGCGTCACGGCGCCGCAGGACTGGCAGGTGATCACCAACGCCGCACCGGTCGAGACACTCGCCTCCGAGCCGGGCGTGCATCGCTTCCGCCCCACCGAGCCGATGAGCACCTACCTGGTCGCGCTGATCGCCGGTCCCTACGCACGGTGGGAGGACACCTACAGCGACGATCACGGGACCATCCCGCTCGGGATCTACTGCCGCGCATCGCTGTCCGAGCACATGGACCCCGAGCGGGTGTTCACCGAGACCAAGCAGGGGTTCGAGTTCTACCACCGGAACTTCGGTGTGCCCTACGCGTTCGGCAAGTACGACCAGCTGTTCGTGCCCGAGTTCAACGCCGGCGCGATGGAGAACGCCGGGGCGGTCACCTATCTCGAGGACTACGTCTTCCGGTCGAAGGTGACCAAGGCCCTCTACGAACGCCGGGCGGAGACCATCCTCCACGAGATGGCGCACATGTGGTTCGGCGACCTCGTCACCATGCGGTGGTGGGATGACCTGTGGCTCAACGAGTCCTTCGCGACCTTCGCCTCCGTGCTCTGCCAGTCCGAGGCGACCGAGTACACGACCGCCTGGACCACGTTCGCCACCGTGGACAAGTCGTGGGCCTACCGCCAGGACCAGTTGCCCTCGACCCACCCCGTCGCCGCGGACATCCCCGACATCGCCGCGGTGGAGGTCAACTTCGACGGCATCACCTACGCCAAGGGCGCATCGGTCCTCAAGCAGCTCGTCGCCTACGTCGGCCTCGAGGACTTCCTCGCCGGTCTGCGCGACTACTTCACGGCCCACCGGTTCGGCAACGCCACCTTCGCCGATCTCGTCGGGGCGCTCGAACGGTCGTCGGGCCGGGACCTGTCGGACTGGGGTGACACCTGGCTGCGCACCACCGGGATCACGGGTCTGCGCCCGGAGTTCACCGTCGACGACTCCGGCGCGTTCTCGTCGTTCACCGTCGTGCAGACCGGCGCGGAACCCGGCGCCGGCGAGACCCGGATGCACCGGATCGCGATCGGTGTCTACGACGACGAGGACGGGAAGCTGGTGCGCGCCCACCGTGTCGAGCTCGACGTGGAGGGCGAACGGACGGACGTGCCCGACCTCGTCGGCGTCCCGCGGGGCGCGCTGGTGCTGCTCAACGACGACGACCTGACCTACTGCACCATCGGATTCGACGACGACTCGTGGCGGGTCGCCACCGAGCGCATCGCCGACATCACCGAGTCGTTGCCCCGCACGCTGGTGTGGTCGGCGGCATGGGAACAGACCCGCGCCGCCACGATGCGCCCACGCGACTTCGTGGAGCTGGTCCTGCGCGGCATCGGGGCCGAGACCGAGATCGCGGTCGTGCAGCGGGTCCTGATGCAGGCGCAGACCGCGATCGACCGGTACGCCGACCCCGAGTGGGCCGTGGGGACCGGGTGGCCGCGGTTCAGCCGACGGATGCTGGAGCTGGCGCGCGACGCCGAGGCCGGCTCCGACCACCAGCTGGCGTTCGTCGGCGCCCTCCTGTCGGGCCTGGTGGACGACGACGTCGTCGCGGTGCTGCGGTCCCTGCTCGACGGCGACGACCCCGCGTCGGTCGGCCTGCCGGGGCTCGTCGTGGACACCGACCTGCGGTGGTCGGTCCTGACCGCACTGGCGACGGCAGGCGCCGTCGACGAGGACCCGGACAGCACGCCGGTCATCGACGCCGAGGCGCAGCGCGACAACACCGCCGCGGGTGCGCGCAAGGCGGAGACCGCCCGCGCCGCGCGGCCTCTCGCCGAGGCGAAGAAGAACGCCTGGGACCGCGTCGTCACCGACGACTCGCTGTCGAACACGGTGGGCCGCGCGATCATCGCGGGCTTCGCACGCCCCGGACAGGAGCACCTGCTGGAGCCCTACGTCGAGAAGTACTTCGACGCTGTCGCCGACGTGTGGCGTCGGCGCTCGAGCGAGGTCGCGCAGAGCGTGGTCATCGGCCTGTACCCGCAGTGGGCGATCGACGACGACGCGCTGTCCCGCGCCGACGAGTTCCTCACGGGCGACCACCCGCCGGCGCTGCGGCGTCTGGTCCTCGAGGGCCGGGACACCGTCGCCCGGTCCCTGCGCATCCGCCGGGCGGACCGCGGCGAGGGCTGACCGCCCCACGAACGCGTCCGGCGCCCGACCGGAGAGGTCGGGCGCCGGACGGCGGGACGTGTGGGCCTGGGATCAGGAGCGGGCCACCGCGGTGGCCATGACGCGCAGAGCGGCGATCACCCCGTCGATGAGATCGTTCTCGCGGAAACCGGCGATCGCGGCCGTCACCCCGAGCTGGGCGACCCGGTCGTTGATGCGGTCGGCGACCTGCCGCCCCGAGACGACCACCACGTCCTTGCTGTTCGGCGAGACGGCGATCAGCGCGGCGTGCTCGGGCTCGGGCACCTGCGGCAGGATCTCCCCCGCCTTGGCGACGGGATCGCCGCCGAGGTCGCCGATGTAGACCGAGAACCGGACCATGGCGAGCTCGGTGGCGTTCGACAGCGCCTCGTCGAGCGCGACGAGCTCGTCGCGGTCGAACGGCGGTGTCTCCGGGGCCGAGCCGGGTGTGCGGGCGGCGGAGATGCGCCCACTGGTGGTGACGACGTGGCCCAGCGGCAACGCGTCGGGGTCGGTGACGACCGGCTTGATCTCACCACTTGCCATGTGCGGAACCTCCGGTCAGCTCGTCGGTGGACGGCTCGTGATGCGCCGGCGGGGCGACCGGGGCGACGTCGACCGCGCTGAACAGCAGCGGCTCACGATCCCACTCCTTGTCCAGGGTGTAGCGGACGGTGGGCTTGTGCCCCGACCCGAAGGCCCACGCCATGGACAGGACGCACAGGACGACCGCGATGATGCAGATGATCGTCACGGGCAGCCCGATTGCGATGATGAGATCTTCCATCAGCCTCGAGACCCTTCTCCGGGAGTGTTCGGGGAAAACCTATCCGAACCGCACCGCCGTGGCCCAGCCGGGTACGACGCCGTGTCGTTGGCTCCGAGCACGCGTCGTCGGGAGCGACGTCAGGCGGCGCCGACGTCGATGTACTGCGACCACGACGGGTCGATCTCCTTGACCGTGGCGAGCAACCGCCAGTGGCGGCCCTTGGGCGGCGTGAGCGCGGTGCGCAGGGTCCACCCGAGCTCCGACAGCAGGCGGTCGGCCTTCCGGTGGTTGCACGAGGCGCAGCACGCGACGCAGTTCTCCCAGTTGTGCGCCCCGCCGCGGCTGCGTGGCACGACGTGGTCGATCGTGTCGGCCTTCGCCCCGCAGTACCCGCAGCGGAAACGGTCGCGGTGCATGAGCGCGGCGCGGGTCATCGGGATCTTCGCGCGGTAGGGCACGCGGACGTAGGTGCGCAGCCGTATCACCGACGGCACGGGCATGGAGACGTCGGCGGAGTGGATCGCCGGCCCGCGCTCGTCGGTGTGGACGACGTCGGCGCGCTCGCGGAGCACCAGCACGACCGCCCGTCGGATGGATATGGCGGTCAGCGGCTCATAGGTGGCGTTGAGGAGCAGGACCCGGTGCTTGCCCCAGACCGCGCCGCCGCGGCCCATGTCGGCGCGCTGCGGCGCGTCCGGGGTGGAGACGGGGTCGGTGGGATGGCGTGCGCCGCCGACGATCGGGGTCACGACCTCCGACTGCTGCGACCGCGTGCGCGCCATCCGTCCTCCGAGCGTCCGAGGGTGTCGATGCCCTCGCCCGCACCAGTGCACCACGTTCGTCGCGCCTGCGCATGGCTTTATGCGGGGGGACACGCCGTCGGGGAGGTGACGCGGGTGTCCGTGCGGTGACGCCCCGGTGACCGTCGGGCGACGTGGGCGCCCGACCGCGCCGCGCGGTCGATGCGGGACACTGGTGGCGTGACCGAGGCCAGCGAGACGTTCTACGACGCGGTCGGCGGGGCCGACACCTTCGCCGACCTCACCCGGCGCTTCTACGCCGAGGTGGCCCGCGACGAGATCCTCCGCCCGCTCTACCCCGAGGACGACCTCGAGGGCGCCGAGCGCCGACTGCGGATGTTCCTCGAGCAGTACTGGGGTGGCCCCCGCACCTACTCCGACGAACGCGGTCACCCGCGGCTGCGGATGCGACACCAGCCGTTCCGCATCGGCGTGATGGAACGGGACGCGTGGTTGCGGTGCATGCACACCGCGATCGCGTCGATCGGCGACGACCGCCTCGACGCCGACCACCGTCGGGCGCTCGTCGACTACATGGAGATGGCCGCGCAGTCGATGGTGAACAGCCCGCTCTGACGCTCGCGCGCGTCCTCGGCCCGCCAATTCGCAACGGGCACAGCCGATGAGGTGCAGGACACCCGCGCCGGCTGTCTGTGAGGGCCACCACGCCACGCGCGTGTGGACACCCGGGCATCTGCGACGGGTGAGGCAAGATGGGCGTCGTGAACGACGAGTCACCGGACGTCTCCGTCGCCGACGGATCCCCGGACAGCCCCGACGCGCCCGACGCGCCGTCGACGATCGCCGACCCGACGCCTGCCGACGGGGGTGACGCCGCGAAGCCCTGGTGGGCGACCGCGGTGTTCTACCAGATCTACCCGCGCTCCTTCTCCGACAGCGACGGCGACGGCGTCGGGGACCTGCCCGGCGTCGTCGACAAGCTGGGGTATCTGGAGCTCCTCGGCGTGGACGCACTCTGGATCAGCCCCGTCATGCGCTCCCCCATGGCCGACCACGGCTACGACGTCTCCGATCCCCGGGACATCGATCCGCTCTTCGGCGGCATCGGCGCCCTCGACGCGCTCATCGAGGAGGCGCACGCCCGGGACATCAAGGTGACGATGGACCTGGTGCCCAACCACACCAGTGATCAGCACCCGTGGTTCGTCGAGGCACTCGCCGCCGAGCCGGGCAGCCGGGAACGGGAGCGCTACATCTTCCGCGACGGACGCGGCGAGAACGGTGACGAACCGCCCAACAACTGGCCGAGCATCTTCGGCGGTCCCGCATGGACCCGCGTCACCGAGCCCGACGGCACGCCCGGCCAGTGGTACCTCCACATCTTCGCGGCCGAGCAACCCGATCTGAACTGGGAGAACGACGAGGTCTTCGAGGACCTCGCCACCACCCTCCGGTTCTGGCTGGACCGTGGCGTCGACGGCTTCCGCATCGACGTCGCCCACGGGATGGCCAAGCCTCCGGGCCTGCCCGACATGCCCGAGGAGCTGCAGACCGGGCTGCTGATCAACGACGACGACGACCCGCGCTTCAACAACCCGGGCGTCCACGCGATCCACAAGCGGATCCGCACGGTGATGGACGAGTACCCCGACGCGGTGACCGTTGGCGAGATCTGGGTGCGCGACAACAAGCGCTTCGCCGAGTACGTCCGTCCCGACGAGCTGCACCTCGGCTTCAACTTCCGCCTGGCCGAGGCCGACTTCACCGCCGAGTCGGTGCGCGACGCGATCGAGAACTCGCTGAAAGCCGTCGACTCCGTGCAGGGGGTGCCGACCTGGACGCTGTCGAACCACGACGTCGAGCGGGAGGTCAGCCGCTACGCCGAGGGCACGACCGAGGACGTCGGTCGGGACCGCGCGCGTGCGATGGTGCTCGTCGAGCTCGCGCTGCCGGGCACGGTGTTCCTCTACAACGGCTCCGAACTGGGCATGCCGAACGTCGACCTGCCGGACTCGGCACTGCAGGATCCGGTGTGGGAGCGGTCGGGGCACACGAACCGTGGTCGCGACGGGTGCCGCATCCCGGTTCCGTGGACCGGTGACACACCGCCCTACGGGTTCAGCGACTCGGCCGACACGTGGCTGCCGATGCCGGAGGGGTGGGCAGACCTCACCGCGGAGGCCCAGTTGGAGGACGTCGACTCGACGTTGTCGCTGCATCGCCTCGCGATCGAGCTGCGCCGCACCCGGCCGGAGTTCGCCGGCGAGGAGGTCGAGTGGTACGGGGCGCCCCCCGGCTGCCTGGCCTTCCGACGGTCGGTCGGCCGCCTGGTCTGCGCCCTGAACACCACCGACGCACCCGTCGGGCTGCCCGGTGGTGAGGTGCTGCTCTCGAGCGCACCGCTGGTCGACGGCAGGCTCCCCGCCAACGCCGCCGCCTGGCTCGTCTGACGCAGCGGGTCTCGGACCCCACCGACCTGAGCACACGGCGTCACCTCGCCTCGCGTGCTCGACCCCGCCGACCGTGCCGAAAAGTGCCGTCGAGCGTGCAGAAGACGTCGGCCGAGCACGAGAGCGGACGGTCGGCGAAGTGTTTCGGCACGGTCGGCGAGGTGTTGTGGCACGGTCGGCGGCATCTGGTGCACGCTCGGCGAGGGGTCTCGGGGTCCCGGTCAGATCGGGGTGAGCGGGATCGACGGTGCGCGGCGGAAGTACACCGACCCGAAGCGGGCGTCGAGACGGGCCCAGGTCGGTGTGGCGCGCACCCGGACCGGCTCGTCGGCGTCGATCGCGTCGATCGGGGTCGTCGACGTCACCATCCGGCCGGCCGCGTCGATGACGAAACCCATGGCCGTCACCGCGAACACCGCGCGCATCGGCACCTCGACGCCGCCGCCGTCCAGCCCTGCGGCGCTGACGTCGAGCACCGTCTGATCGAGCAGCGACGGCGGCGGACCCTGCGGTCCGCCCTCGGTCCGCGCCACCTCGGCGCCGTCCCGCGACAGCCCGACGACCGTCCGCGCGGGCACGTCGTCGATGTGGACGAAGCCGGCGTCGGGCGGCAACGCCCCGCCGTCCCACGCGCTCGGCATCGAGAACCCGGGGTCGATGCGGGCGGGTCCCGACGGGCCGTCGAAAGGCGACCGCGGTGCCGACGGCGTGCGCAACGCGCTCTGCAGGGTGGCCGCGTCGAGGACGACGTCGGGATCGTCGACGCCGATCCGCACCGATCGGGTCGCGAGGACGTCGAACGGTGTGCGCACCCACACCCCGACAGCCCCGTCGGGGCGGCGGCGGAAGCGGATCACGGCGGTCTCGTCCAGCACCCGCGCGCGGGACACGAACGCCGACAGGTCGTAGCGGTCGGCGAGGTCGGGCAGGTCGATCATCGGCCCCGCCCGCCGGGGACCTTCGCGTCGGGCCTCAGGAACTCCCGCAGGTACTGCTTCTCGTCGTCGGTCATGCGACGCGGTGCCTGCGTGTCGACGTCGAACGCGACCAGTTGCGTCGACGCCACGACCGCGGGTTTCACCGTTGACTCCTCGTCACGACGGCGCACCTCGTAGCCGACGGTGAAGTCGACCGCGCGGACGGCGGTGGTGAACATCGTGACCTGCAGCGGCGTGTCCTCGTGGCGGACCTGACCCTGGTAGCGGACGTGCAGATCGGCGACGAGACACCCCAGCCGCATCTCTCGCGTCGGCCGACCGGGCTCGAACAGCCACGGGATCCGCGCCTCCTCGAGCAGCGTGACCATGCGCGCATGATTGACGTGGGCGAAGACGTCCATGTCCGACCATCGCACCGGCACCGACGCGGTGAACCCCGGCTCGGTCATCGGATCATGCTCCGCAACGCGCGCGCCGCCACGGACAGCGTCGCGAGGTCGTGGTGGCCGGAGGCGTCGATCTCCTCCAACGTGGCCTGCGCGCGCGTCAGCCTCGTCGCGGTGTGCATCCGCCACTCCTCGATCTTCTCGGCGGCACTCTCGTCGGGTTCGCCGAGTTCCAGCACGGTCAGGGTGATCGACCGCATCACCGCGAACAGGTCGTCACGCAGGGCGAGACGCGCCAGCGACTGCCAACGATCGCCGGAGTCGAGGTCGGAGACGGCCGAGAGCAGTTGTTCCACACCGAGGTACTCCATGATCGCGAAGTAGAGCTCCCCGACCTCGCGCTCGTCGCGGTCGGCGATCTCCGCGGCGTCGACGATGTCGAGCAGGCAGAACCAGTGCAGACAGCCGGCGGCCGCCGCGACCACCGGACCACTGGCGCCGAACTCGGTGAGTTCGGCTGCGACGGCGTCGATCTCGTGTCGCGACCGGTCACCCAGCCACCCGTCGACCTGTGGCAGGAGGTTCGCGACGCGCTGCCCGTAGCGGGTCACCTCCGCGGACACGGCGAGCGGTTGGGGACGCGTCGCGAGCATCCAGCGCGAGGCCCGGAACAGCAGGCGACGCCACCGGATCACCATGGCGTCGACGGCCGCGGCAGGCGCCT
This sequence comes from Williamsia serinedens, assembly GCF_024171725.1. Classification (GTDB taxonomy): domain Bacteria; phylum Actinomycetota; class Actinomycetes; order Mycobacteriales; family Mycobacteriaceae; genus Williamsia_A; species Williamsia_A serinedens. The sequence continues at coordinate 76,900 of NZ_JAMTCG010000001.1, read as the reverse complement.
GTGCGTCGACGACGTCTCGCCACAGGGCGTCCAGACCGAAGATCTCCGACACGACCACGAACGCGCGCACGGCATCGGTCTCCGACGCACCGGACCCCTCGGTCAACGAGAAGACGTGCTCGGGCCCGGCGCAGTCGACGACGTCGTTGACGAGCGTGGTGGCGACGATCTCGCGGCGCAGTCGGTGACGCCGGATCCCGTCGGCGAAACGCTCCCGCAGCGGCACCGGGAAGTAGCGTGCGAGCCGCTGCTCGAAGACGTCGTTGTCGGGCAGATCCCCGTGCAACAGCTCGGATTTCACGGCGAGTTTCACGTGGGCCATCGTGGTGGCGAGTTCGGGTGAGGTGAGCCCGACCCGGTCGCGGTCGGGTCCGCGACGGGTGAGGGTGCGGGCGGTGGGCAGCACCTCCAGCTCGAGGTCGACGCCGTGCTCACGCGCCAGGTGACGCAGCAGACGGACGTGCACCTCGGCCATCGGCGCGCTCTGCGACCGCGCGATCCCGAGTGCGGTGTTCTGGGCGATGTTGTCGCCCAACACCAGTCGCGCGACCTCGTCGGTCATCGACGCCAGCAGCTCGTTGCGCTCGAACGCGTCGAGGTCGCCGGCCGCGACCGCGGCGTCGAGCAGGATCTTGATGTTGACCTCGTGGTCCGAGCAGTCCACGCCGGCGGAGTTGTCCAACGCGTCGCTGTTGATCCGGCCGCCGTGGAGATCGAACTCGACACGGCCCCGCTCGGTGACCCCGAGGTTGCCGCCCTCGCCGATCACACGGGCGCGCACCTGCGGCGCGTCGACGCGGATGGCGTCGTTCGCCTTGTCCCCGACGTCCGCGTGGCTCTCGGTCGACGCCTTCACGTACGTCCCGATGCCCCCGTTCCACAGGAGATCGACGGGCGCACAGAGGATCGCGGTGATGAGCTCGGGCGGACTGAGCGACTCGACGCCGTCGTCGATCCCGAGCGCGGCCCGCATCGGCGCGCTGATCGGGATCGCCTTGGTCTCGCGGGACCACACACCCCCGCCCTCCGAGATGGCGTCGGTGTCGTAGTCGGCCCACGACGACCGCGGCATCGCGAACAGCCGTCGACGCTGTTCGGTGGCCCGGGCGCGGTCGGGTGTGGGGTCGACGAAGACGTGCCGGTGGTCGAAGGCGGCGACCAGCCCGATGTGGTCCGACAACAGCATCCCGTTGCCGAACACATCGCCGCTCATGTCACCGACACCCACGACGGTGAAGTCGTCGACGTCGATGTCGAGGTCGAGTTCGAGGAAGTGGCGACGGACCGACTCCCAGGCGCCGCGGGCGGTGATGCCCATCGCCTTGTGGTCGTACCCGACCGACCCTCCGGACGCGAACGCGTCGCCGAGCCAGAAGCCGTGGTCGGCGGCGACCTCGTTGGCGATGTCCGAGAACGCCGCGGTGCCCTTGTCCGCCGCGACCACCAGGTAGGTGTCGTCACCGTCGCGGCGGACCAGCCCGGGCGCGGGCCGGACACCGCCGTCGGGTGCGACGTCGTCGGTGAGATCCAGCAGCGCCGAGATGAACTCGCGGTAGCAGGCCACCCCGGCGGCACGGGTGGCCTCGCGGTCGGTGGCGGCGTCGCCGGTGGGCACCGGGGGCCGCCGCACGACGAACCCGCCCTTCGCCCCGACGGGGACGATGACCGCGTTCTTCACCGCCTGCGCCTTGACGAGCCCGAGGATCTCGGTGCGGAAGTCCTCCGCCCGGTCCGACCACCGGATGCCGCCGCGGGCGACGGCGCCGAACCGCAGGTGCACACCCTCGACGCGCGGCGAGTAGACGTAGATCTCCCGGTGCGGACGGGGTTGCGGTGCCTGCGGGATCGCCTCGGGGAGCAGCTTGATCGCCAGCGAGCGGCGGAGCACGCCCTCGGTGAAGAAGTTGGTGCGTACGGTCGCACGCACCAGGTCGACGAAGGCCGAGACGATCCGGTCGGCGTCGAGGCTCATCACGTCACCCGAGAGCCGAGCGACACGGTCGAGCGCGGCGTCCCGGGCGGCGTCGTCGGCCCTGTCGGGGTGGAAGGACGTCTCGACGACGTCGATCAACGCCTCGGCCAACTCGGCGTGGTCGCCGAGGACCGACGCGATGCGCCGGGAGCTGTAGGCGAACCCGCACTGCCGGAGGTAGTGCGCGTAGGCGCGCAGCATGACGATGGAACGCCAGTCCAGCCGCGTGCGGATGACGAGTTCGTTGAACTCGTCGACCTCGGCGATCCCCGACCACAGGTGGGAGAACGCGTCGGTGAAGCGGTGCCCGAGATCGTCGCCGGCATCCGCGGGCAGGCTCACCCCGCCCGCGGGTTGCAGCGTGAACTCGTAGATCCAGCAGTCGATCCCGTCGGGTCGGGTGACGGAGAGCGGCTGCTCGTCGAGCACCTCGACGCCGAGGCTCTGGATCATCGGCAGCACGGCGGTCAACGACGCGGACCGTCCGCAGAGGTAGAGGTCGAAGGTCCAGCGGTGCTCGATGTCGGCGTGACGGGCCAGTCGGACGTCGAAACCACCGGGCTCCAACGCCGAGAGCACGGCGGCGTCGGCCAGCGCCGTGCGCGGCTCCCGCTGATCCTTGTACGCCTGCGACAGCACAGCCGCGTAGGCCGCCGCGGTCGACGCGTCGAGGTCGGTGTCGTCGGATGTCGCGACGGCGCAGAGTTGTTCGTCCCAACTGCGCGCCGCCTCGGCGAGATCGGCCTGGATCGCCGAGCGCAGGTCGCCGTCGAGGTCGGTGACGGTGCCGGGCGCCGCGGGGGTGATGTCCTCAACGGTCTCGGTGCGCATCAGGACGTGGATGGCCGCCAGCGGCGCGTCGGTGATCCGCGCGGAGTACTCCGCGTCGCGACCACCGAGCCGACGTGCGAGATGGTCCTGCATGGTCGCCCGCAGCCGTGTGGTGTAGCGGTCCCGCGGCAGGTGGATCTGCGCCGACACGATCGCCGATCGCGGGTCGGCCCGGAGGAACACCCGCACCTCACGGGCGGTGACGGCCTCCAGCGCATCGGAGAGATCGCGCGCGAGGAGTTCCGGATCCGCCGAGAACAGATCGGTGCGGGGATGGTTCTGCAGCAGTTCGATCATCGTCGCGCCCGAGTAGGCGTCCGCGTCGGTGCCGGCATGGCGCAGGGTGGTCGCGACGATCTCTCGGACCACCGGCACCGTGGTCACGTCGGCGGTGACGCCCGCGGTGGAGAACACCCCGACGACGGCGTCGCGGCGCCGCCCCGTCCCGATGGTGACGACCGTCGGGTACTCCGTCCGATGAACCCCGGCGGGCAGGTGCATCCGCCCGACGGAGACGCCCGCGTCGGCGACGAACGGAGGACGCGGGAGGTCGGTGTCGGCGAAGACCCCCAGCCCGCGGTCCCAGTCATCGCCGGTGGCCGCCACCAGCCCGATGGGGTGGAAGTGCCTGTCGCGCAACCACACCAGCAGGTCACGCTCCTCGCCGTCGAGGGCCTCGATCGCCTCGTCGACGACGGACCACATCGCCTCGGCGTCGGCGTGGACCGCGACCACGCGGGCGATGACGGTCTCGGTGGCGGCGCGCAGAGCCGCGGCGTCGTCGGTGTCGGCGCCGTCGACCTCGAGGCACATCCACGACTCCCGGGTACCCCCGTCACCGGCCGACCCGTCGTCGGCGGTGACACCGGTGATGGCTCCGGTGTCGTCCCGATCGACCCGGAGGATCGGGTGATCGACCCGGCCGACGGTGAACCCGGCGCGTTCGACGGCCCCGACGGCCGCCTCGACGAGCAGGGGCTGGTCGTCGGCGACCGCGAGCACCGCCAGTCCCCCGCCGGGGATCTCGGCGGTGTCGACGAGGACCTCGCCCCGCGCCCGCGTCTGCGCGACCGCGAGGTGCGCACGCACACGGTCGGCGTCGAACCGGGTCGAGGACTCCGCGCGGCGGGAAGCGCGCGCGTCGTAGCTCCGCGCGACCTCCGCGGGAGAGACCACCGTCGGACCTGCCTCCCCCGCCGCGCGGCTCACCGGGTCAGTCCCGGGTCAGCTTGCGGTGGGTGACGGCGTGCGGACGGGCCGCCTCCGGCCCGAGCCGCTCCACCTTGTTCTTCTCGTAGCCCTCGAAGTTGCCCTCGAACCAGAACCACTGGCCCTCCGACACGTTGCCCTCCCACGCCAGGATGTGGGTGCAGGTGCGGTCGAGGAACCACCGGTCGTGGCTGATGACCACCGCGCAGCCGGGGAACGAGTCGAGCGCGTTCTCCAGCGACCCGAGGGTCTCGACGTCGAGGTCGTTGGTCGGCTCGTCGAGGAGGATCAGGTTGCCGCCCTCCTTCAGCGTCAGCGCGAGGTTCAGGCGGTTGCGCTCACCACCGGAGAGCACCTCGGCCTTCTTCTGCTGGTCGGGTCCCTTGAACCCGAACGCGCTCACGTAGGCGCGCGACGGCATCTCGTTCTGGCCGACCTCGATGTAGTCGAGTCCGTCGGACACGACCTCCCACACGTTCTTCTTCGGGTCGATGTTGGCGCGGTTCTGGTCGACGTAGCTGAGCTTCACGGTCTCGCCGACGCGGACGCTGCCCGAGTCGGGCTGCTCCAGGCCGACGATCGTCTTGAACAGCGTCGTCTTGCCGACGCCGTTCGGGCCGATCACGCCGACGATCCCGTTGCGGGGCAACGTGAACGACAGGTCCTTGATGAGCACGCGGCCGTCGAAGCCCTTGTCGAGGTTCTTCACCTCGACCACGACGTCGCCCAGGCGCGGCGGCGTCGGGATCTGGATCTCCTCGAAGTCGAGCTTGCGCATCTTGTCGGCCTCGGCGGCCATCTCGTCGTAGCGGGCCAGACGCGCCTTGTTCTTGGTCTGGCGGGCCTTGGCACCCGAGCGCACCCACTCCAGCTCCTGCTTGAGGCGCCGCTGCAGCTTCTGGTCCTTCTTGCCCTGCACCTCGAGGCGCTCGGCCTTCTTCTCCAGGTACGTGGAGTAGTTGCCCTCGTAGGGGTGGAGCTTGCCGCGGTCGACCTCGCAGATCCAGCCGGCGACGTGGTCGAGGAAGTACCGGTCGTGGGTGACGGCGAGCACCGCACCGGGGTAGGTCGCGAGGAACTGCTCGAGCCACAGCACGCTCTCGGCGTCGAGGTGGTTGGTCGGCTCGTCGAGGAGCAGCAGGTCGGGGCTGGACAGCAGCAGTCGGCACAGCGCGACGCGGCGCTTCTCACCACCGGACAGGTGCGTGACGGGCTCGTCGGCAGGCGGGCAGCGCAGCGCGTCCATCGCCTGCTCGAGCTGGGAGTCCAGATCCCAGGCGTCGGCGTGGTCGAGCTTCTCCTGAAGCTGCCCCATCTCCTCCATGAGCTCGTCGGTGTAGTCGGTGGCGAGCTGCTCGGCGATCTCGTTGAACCGGTCGAGATCCCTCTTGACCTGCCCCAGCCCGTCCTCGACGTTCTGTCGGACGGTCTTGTTCTCGTCGAGCTCCGGCTCCTGCATGAGGATGCCGACGGTGGCGTTCGGGTCGAGGAAGGCCTCGCCGTTCGACGGCTGGTCGATGCCGGCCATGATCTTCAGGATCGACGACTTGCCGGCGCCGTTCGGGCCGACGACGCCGATCTTGGCGCCGGGGTAGAACGACATGGTGACGTCGTCGAGGATGACCTTGTCGCCGTGCGCCTTCCGCACCTTCTTCATGGTGTAGATGAATTCGGCCATGGTGTCTTCGTCCTTCCGTGCGCGGTGATGGTGCTCGCGCGATGTGGTCGAGGGTCTGCCGTCGTCGCTGCGACCGGCGCGCCGGGGTGCGGCGCCGCCCGTGCCGACGCGGCGGAGGTCGTCACCAACCTTAGCGGTCGGTCCCCGGCCGTCGGCCGGGCGACGGGAACGTCAGCGGTCGGTGTCGGGGCGGCTGTCCGCGGTCACGCCGGGTCGTCCCGCGAGGCCGGCCAACATGGCGTTGTACTCGGTCAGCTCGGCGTCGTGGTCGCGGTCGGCGCGACGGTCGATGCGGCGGGCGATGCGCTGGTCGTGCCGGGTCCACTGGATGAACAGTGCGATCAGCACGATGACGAGCGGCACCTCACCGGCGGCCCAGGCGATGGCTCCGCCCGTGCGCTGGTCGGCCAGCAGGTCCGTGTTCCACGGCAGCGCCAGGCTGCGGAACCACTGCTGGGCGATCACCGTGTTCTGCGACATCAGGATCACGCCGAAGAACGCGTGGAACGGCAGGGCGGCGAACACCATCGCGACCTTGACCAGCGGCTGCACCTGACGCGGTGACGGGTCGATCCCGATGACGACCCAGTAGAAGAGGTACCCGCTGAGCAGGAAGTGGATGTTCATCAGGATGTGCGCCGCGTGATAGGTCGCGACGGCGTCGAGGAGTCCACTGAAGTACAGGACGTAGAAGCTGCCCACGAACTGCAGGAACGCGACCAGTGGGTGGGTGAGGAACCGCGAGACCGGGCTGTGGACCGCGGCGAGGATCCACTCCCGCGGCCCCGGAGGCGCCGATGCCCCGGCCGGCGACAACGCCCGCAGCGCCAGGGTGACCGGACCGCCCAGCACCAGCAGCACCGGGATCAGCATCGACATCATCATGTGGGCGATCATGTGGACGCTGAACATCGCCGCCGAGTAGGCACCCAGGCCCGAGGACGTCGTGACCAGCAGCAGGACCGCGCCCAGCGTGAACGAGATGGTCCGGCCGACCGGCCACTCGTCGCCGCGGCGTCGCAGCCGCACCACGCCGCGCAGGTAGGTGACCCCGAGGACGATCGCGGCCAGGCCGAGGATCAGGTCCGGCCGCCAGAAGGTCGCGATGGTCTCGAGCGTCGGCTTGCCGGGCAGGTCGTAACCGAGCTCCACGGCCTGCACCGAGATCGACGACGTGTCACGGGCGGGCGGCGGGGTCCGCGCGAGGCCGACCGCGAGTCCGAACGTCGCGGCGAACACACCCAGCTCCACCAGGGCGAAGCGGATGAAGGCGCCGCGGTCCTGTGGGTCGGCGGTCAGCGCGGAGACGGTCCGTCGTCGATGTATTGCGCCGAGTCCGCCGAGAACCACCAGCGCGAGCACCTTGAGGAGGACCACCCGGCCGTAGGTGGTGGTGAACAGCTCGTCGAGGTGCACGCGGATCAACGCGTTGACGACCCCGCTGGCACCGACGATGACGATGCACCACAGCGCGACCCGGGAGAAGCGCTGCACGGCGAGTGCGCCGTACCCGCCGCTGCCACGGGCGTATGCGAGGACGGCGAACAGTCCGCCCATCCAGACCGACGCGCCGACGATGTGCAGGATCAGACTGTTCGTCGCCAGATCGTGGTCCCCACCGGCCGACGAGTGACCGCTCAGCGCGAGCGGCATGAGGCTGAGCACGGCCACGGCGAGCGCGACCAGGGTCGTCCACCAGCGCAGGCCGACCCGCGCCACGATGGCGGCGACGATCGCGAGGATCGCGGTCCACATCCACGAGCGGGCGTCGGCGACCTGGTCGAGCGCGTCGGCCCATCGCCCGGGGGCCAGTGTCTCGGACAGCGGGAGTCCCGACACGTTCGACAGGGACAGCGGGATCATCACCACCGACGCGACCGCCCACACGAGGGAGGAGACCGCGGCCCATCGCATCGCGCGATACCCCCCGACGTCGAGGACGCCGTCGGACTGCGGTGGGACGAAGAACGCCGCGAAGAGCGCCGACCCGACCGCGAACGCGGCCGCGACCTCTCCGATCCCCTGGTCGGCCGCGATCCCGTAGGTGGTGATCCACCCCGGATCGGGGATCCCGGCGAGCTCCACCGCGGTCGACGCGGACACCGCCGTCACGATCACCGCGACGGCGACGGTCGCCCACCCGATCGCCCACGCCACGGCCCCCGCCGCGCTGCGGCGCAGGTCGAGGGAGTCGGGTGCGAGAGCTGTCATGCAGCCGAGTTTATCTGCGCATACCGGGCTCTCCCGCGACGGTGATCCACTCCCGCGACTGCGATCACAGTCGCGGGAGTCGACCGGTGTCGCGGGAACAGCGCGTCGGGAGCGCACCGATACACTTGCCGCGCGCCTCCGTAGCTCAGGTGGATAGAGCAAGGGCCTTCTAATCCCTAGGTCGCAGGTTCGAGTCCTGCCGGGGGCACCCGCAGATCGTTCAGGCGGTGCGGCGCAGCGTCAGGCCCGACATCGCCGACATCGACCCGGTCAGCTCGACGACCGGCCCGCCCGGACGCGTCGGCTCCCCCGCCTTGTCCTTCAGGGTCGACCACCCGCTGCGCGCCAGGCCCGAGGTACGCACCGCGTGATCGGGGCCGACGCGGATCTTGATCGTCGAGGTCGAGACCTGGAGTTGCACCGTGGTGACGGGGCCGGCGAGCACCGCCGAGGTGAAGTCGAGATCGATCGTGCCCATCGTCCCGGTGAGCAGGAGGCTCGCCGGCGCGTCCCACACCCCTTTGCGCCGCACCGTGTCCCAGTTCGCCTCCAGCTCGACCGGCCGCGTCGGCACCGCGGACGGCGTCATCGAGCCGGCGGTCATCACCGTGGCGTCGGGGAACAGCGCCCCCGCGATCGGAAAGTGCTCCAGCACGCCGCGAAGGTCGCCTCTCGTCCGCGAGGCGTAGACGCGTTCCGACCGTTCCTCGAACTCCGCGACGTCGAGGTACCCCTGGGCGAAGGCGTCGTTGAGATGGGCGATCGCGCGTTCGCGCTCCGGGTTGCCCACACGGGTGGCGTCGTCGGGGTGTCCGGCCATGGCGTCAGGGTAGGGGGATCGGACTAATCGGGCATCCGTCAGAGGTGGGTCACTCCCCGACTCGCCCGTCGATCGCCTCGCGGATGAGGTCGGCGTGGCCGTTGTGTCGCGCGTACTCCTCGATCAGGTGCACCAGCAGCCACCGCAGGGAGACCAGCGCCCCGTCTCCCCGCGGATGACGCGCGATCGCCTCGATACCTCTATCGGCGAGCACCGCCGAGATGATGTCGTCGGCGAGACCGACTGCATCACGCCACATCGCCCACAGCTCCTCGGGGCTGTCGTCGGCCGCGGAATTCCAGTCCCAGTCGGGATCGGCGTCCCAGTCGACCGACGCCCACGGCTCCGGCCAGTCATCGCCGGCCATCCGATGCACGACCCACTGCGTCTCGACGAAGGCGAGGTGCTTCAGCATGCCGCCGAGGGTCATCGACGACGCGGCGACGGTCGTGGCCAGACCCGCCGCGTCGAGTCCCTCGCACTTCCAGGCGAAGGTCGCGCGCTGATAGGCCAGGAATGTTCGCAGCGTCGTGACCTCGTCGGCGTCGAACGGCGGTTCATCGCGACCGGGCACCTCAGGGTCCGTCATGCCCGGCAGCCTAAGCAGTCACGCTGAGCGGTTTATATGCACTTTGTTGCACAGTGCGTCGTTGCGTATTACCGTCCTGTCATGGCCCTCGAGCACGCGATCATGGTGTCGCTCGCCGAACGTCCCGGCACGGGATACGAGATCGGCCGTCAGTTCGCGCGCTCCATCGGATATTTCTGGTCGGCGACGCACCAGCAGATCTATCGCACGCTGAAAAAGCTGCACGTCGACGGTCTCGTCGAGATGGAGGACGTGGCGCAGGACGGCCGGCCGGACAAGAAGGTCTACACGCTGTCGGCCGCCGGGCGAGACGCGTTGCGCGCGTGGATCTCCGACCCGGCACCGGTCCCCCGCCTGCGGGACGAACTGAGCGTGCGCCTGCGCGCAGCCGAACACGGCGACCTGCGCGACCTCGTCGCCGAATTCCGTCGCCACCGTGACGCACATCGTGAGCGGCTCTCGCTGTACCGGCGCTTCGCCGACACCGACCTGACCCCGTCGACGGCCACCCGGGGACGCCGCCTGCACCAACGCCTCGTCCTGCAGGGCGGCATCCGGATCGAGGAGGGCCTCATCGACTGGTGCGACGAGGTCATCGACGCCCTGGACGCCGAGATCGCGACCGACGAACCCCAGCCCCTACCCACCACAGCGAAGGCAGGACGATGACCGAGTACCCGAACCTGTTCCAGCCCTTGTCCATCGGCGACATGACCATCCGCAACCGCATCGTCATGGGCTCGATGCACACCGGCCTCGAGGAGCGGTTCTTCGACGGGAAGCGTCTCGCCGCCTACTACGCGGAGCGGGCCCGGGGCGGCGTCGGGTTGATCATCACCGGCGGTATCGCGCCCACACGGACCGGACTGCTGCTGCCGTTCGGCGCCAAACTCACCAACCGCTTCGACGCGCGTCGGCACCGTCGCGCCACCGCCGCCGTGCACGCGCAGGGCGGCCACATCGCGATGCAGATCCTGCACGCGGGCCGGTACGGCTACACGCCGTACAAGTGGTCGGTGGAGTGGGAGAAGTCGCCGATCCATCCGTTCCGACCGATCAAGATGACCGACGCGATGATCCGTCACGTCATCCGGTCCTACGGACGCACCGCGGTCCTGGCCCGCGACGCCGGATACGACGCGGTGGAGATCATGGGCGGCGAGGGATACCTGCTCAACACCTTCCTGTGCCCCAGGACGAACCGACGCACCGACCGGTGGGGTGGCTCGACGGAGAACCGGCAGCGCATCGTCGTGGCGATCGTCGACGAGATCCGTTCCCGGGTCGGGGCCGACTACCCGATCATCATGCGGCAGTCCATCGCCGACCTCGTCGAGGGTGGTCAGACCTGGGACGAGATCGCCCTGCTGGCACGGACTCTCGAGGCGCACGGCGTCAGCGCGATCAACACCGACATCGGATGGCACGAGGCGAAGGTGCCCACCATCGCGACATCGGTCCCGCGTGCGGCGTTCGTCCGGTTCACGGAGCGTCTGCGCGACGAGGTGACGATCCCGCTGATCGCCTCGAACCGCATCAACACCCCCGACGTCGCCGAGGAGGTCCTGAGCCGGGGTCGTGTCGACGCCGTGTCGATGGCGCGGCCGCTCCTGGCCGACCCGCACCTCCCGGCCAAGGCGCAGGCCGGTCGGGCCGACGAGATCAACACGTGCATCGGCTGCAATCAGGCCTGCCTCGACCACGCCTTCGTCGGCAAGAAGGTCTCCTGCCTGGTCAACCCGCAGGCGGGTCGCGAGACCACGCTGGTCCTCTCCCCCACCCGCACCGCCCGTCGGGTCGCGGTGATCGGCGCCGGCCCCGCAGGCTTGTCCGCGGCGGTGTCCGCCGCCGAGCGCGGGCACCGCGTCACCCTCTTCGACGCCGGCCCGGCGATCGGTGGCCAGTTCGCCATCGCCGCACGGATTCCCGGTAAGGAGGAGTTCTCCGAGACGATCCGGTACTTCACCCGCCGTCTCGAGGTGCTCGGCGTGACCGTCCACCTCGACACCCGCGTCGACGCCGATCGTCTCGTCGCGGAGAAGTTCGACGACGTCGTGATCGCGACCGGTGTGACCCCGCGTGTGCCCGACATCCCCGGGATCGACCACCCGTCGGTGATGACCTACGCCGACGCCGTCCTCGGTGACCGCGAGATCGGTGATCGCGTCGCGGTGATCGGTGCGGGCGGCATCGGGTTCGATCTCACCGAGTTCCTCACCGTCACCGACTCGCCCACCCTCGACGCCAAGGAGTGGGACCAGGAGTGGGGTGTCACCGACGACCTCGACACCCCCGGGTTCGTCACGAAGCCACGCCCGACGGCCGCCACCCGCACGGTCTATCTCGTGCAGCGCAAGCCCGGATCGCAGGGGAAGTCGCTGGGCAAGACCACCGGGTGGGTGCACCGCGCGACGGTCAAGATGAAGGGCGTCGAGCAGATCTCCGGCGCCCGGTACGACCGGATCGACGACGCGGGCGTGCACCTCAGCTTTCCCGACTCCGACCGGGAGCCCCGCGTGCTCGAGGTCGACACCGTGGTGGTGTGCGCAGGCCAGGAGTCGGTCCGCGATCTCGTCGACCCGCTGACCGTCGCCGGCGTCGCGACGCACGTCATCGGCGGGGCCGACGTCGCCGCGGAACTCGACGCCAAGCGCGCAATCCGCCAGGGCACCGAGGTCGCCGCGGCGCTGTAGTCCCCCGTTACGATCGGCGCCATGGCACTGACCGCACCGTCGCAGTCCAACCGCGCCGTCGTCACGGGCGCGTCGTCCGGCATCGGTGATGCCCTGGCCCGGGAACTCGCCCGGCGGGGCTACTCCCTGATCCTGGTCGCCCGCCGCGGCGAGATCCTGGAGAAGACCGCCGGTGAACTCCGCGCCGCCCACGGCGTCGACGTCGAGGTCCGCGCGAGCGACCTGTCCGATCCCGCCGCCGTCGAGGTGCTGTGCGCCGAGTTCGCCGCGCGGGAGATCGCGCTGCTCTGCAACAACGCCGGCATCGCGACGTTCGGCCCGCTGGTCGACCTCGACGCCGACTACGAGCGCGCCCAGGTCCGCCTCAACGTGACCGCCGTGCACGACCTGACGCTCGCCGTCCTCCCGCAGATGGTGCAGCGCGGGTCCGGCGGCATCCTCATGGTCGGGTCGGCGGCGGGCAACATGCCGATCCCGAACAACGCGACCTACGCGGCGTCGAAGGCGTTCGTGAACACCTTCAGCGAGTCGATCCGCGGCGAGGTCGCCTCGGCGGGCGTGCACGTGACGCTGCTGGCGCCGGGCCCGGTGCGCACCGAGGAGCCCTCGCCCGAGGATGCGAGCATCGTCGACAAGATGGTTCCCGGGTTCCTCTGGGACGACAGCGAGGGCGTCGCCCGCCTCAGCCTGGACGCGTTGGCGCGCAACAAGATGCGCGTCGTCCCCGGCGCGCTGTCGAAGGCGATGTCGGTGGCCGGCGGCTACACCCCGCGCGCGATCGTCGCGCCGATCGTCGGCGGGTTCTACAAGAAGCTCGGCGGCTGAGGGTTACCGGCGACGCCCGGTCCCGAACAGCGACCGGGTGATCTCGCGGCCGAGCGCGCTCCCGGCCGACCGCATGAAGCTCTTCACCGCCGGGTTCCCCAGGATCTCCTGCACGACACCGGGTTCGGGCTTGCCGCCGGCCTTGGGCGCCTCGGGGGCGGGCGCCGGCGGGGCAGGCGCCTCCGGGGGCGCGGGCGTGTCGGCGGGTGCGAGAACCTTGGCGTTGAGCTTCTCGTACGCCGATTCGCGGTCGATGGTCTCCGCGTATTTCGCGTGCAGCGGGCTCGCCGTCGCCGCGGTGGTCATCGCCTCGGCGCCGATGCCCGCCATCAGTGACCGCGGAGGTCGCACGACGGTCCACGCGACCGGCGTCGGAGCCCCACGCTCGGAGAGCACGGTCACGATCGCCTCGCCGATGCCCAACGAGGTCAACGCCTTCTCGAGGTCGTAGGCAGTCGACGTCGGGTAGGTCTTCACCGTCTTCGACAGCGCTTTCTGATCATCAGGGGTGAACGCGCGCAGGGCGTGCTGGATCCGGGCGCCGAGCTGCGACAACACCTGGTTCGGGATGTCGGTGGGCAACTGCGAGCAGAAGAACACCCCGACACCCTTCGATCGGATGAGCTTCACCGTCTGCTCGACCTGCTCGACGAACGCCTTCGACGAGTCGCTGAACAGCAGGTGCGCCTCGTCGAAGATGAACACGAGCTTCGGCTTGTCGGTGTCGCCGATCTCGGGGAGGAACCCGAACAGGTCGGCGAGGATCCACATCAGGAACGTGGAGAACAGCACGGGCCGCGCGGCCTGGTCGCCGAGTTCGAACAACGTGATGATCCCCGCCCCGTCGGGGGTGGTGCGCAGCAGGTCAGCGGGCTCGATCTCGGTCTCACCAAAGAACGTGTCGCCGCCGTCGGCCTCCAACGTCGTGAGCGACCGCAGGATGACCCCGGCGGTCGCCTTCGACACCCCGCCGAGTTCGGCGAGGTCGGCCTTGCCCTCATCGCCGGTGAGGTGCGTGATGACCGCCCGGAGGTCCTTGAGGTCGAGCAGCGCCAGACCGCGGGTGTCCGCCCAGTGGAAGATCAGCCGCAGCGTCGACTCCTGGGTGTCGTTGAGCCCCAACACCTTGCTCAGCAGGATCGGCCCGAAGGAGGTGACCGTCGCGCGGATGGGCACACCGACCCCGCCGGTCCCGAGCGACACGAACTCGCACGGGTGGCCGGCGGGCGCCCAGTCGTCGCCGATCTCCGCGACGCGTTTGCTGATCCGCTCCGACGGCTCGCCGGGACGGCTCAGCCCCGACAGGTCGCCCTTGATGTCGGCCAGGACGACGGGTACGCCCGCGGTGGAGAGCTGCTCGGCGATCACCTGCAGCGTCTTGGTCTTGCCGGTACCGGTCGCCCCGGCGACGAGGCCGTGGCGGTTCATCATCGCCAGCGGGATCCGGACCTGGGCACCGGCGTCGACGACACCGTCCACGCGCACCGCGCCGAGCTGCAGCGCCGCCCCGTCGACGGCGTAGCCCGCCGCGATCTCCTGCGCCGCGCTGCGCTGCCCTGAGCCGTCTGCCTGCGTCATCCGCCTCGTCCCCGTCCCTCGTGGTGCGCACCTGGTCGACCGGGGACAACCCTATCGGCCCGCTAAGGTTGTCGGGTGCAGGACAAACTGGTGTGGATCGACTGTGAGATGACCGGCCTGCGGCTCGACTCGGACAAACTGATCGAGATCGCGGCGCTGGTCACCGACAGCGACCTCACCATCCTCGGTGAGGGCGTCGACGTCGTGATCCACGCCGACGACGCCGACCTCGACGCCATGCCCGACGTGGTGAAGAAGATGCACTCCCACTCCGGTCTGACGACCGAGGTCCGTCAGTCCACCGTGACGCTCGCCGAGGCCGAGAAGATGGTCCTCGACTACATCCGGGAGCACGTGACGTCGTCGGGGTCCGCGCCGCTGGCCGGCAACTCGATCGCGACCGACCGCGGCTTCATCGCCCGCGACATGCCGACGCTGGACGCCTACCTGCACTACCGGATGATCGACGTCAGCTCGATCAAGGAGCTGTCGCGGCGCTGGTACCCCAAGATCTACTTCGGTCAGCCCGAGAAGGGACTGGCCCACCGCGCACTGGCCGACATCCGCGAATCGATCCGGGAGCTCCGGTACTACCGGGAGACCGTCTTCGTCGCGCCGCCCGGACCGGACACGTCGCAGATCGAACAGGTCGTGCGCGACCTCGGCGAGGCCTGACACACCGCAGCCGACAACCGATTGGTCTTGTCGAGGCGACTGCGGATAGAGTGTGACCCTGGTTCCGAGCAATCGGGGCCCATGGTGGATGTAGTTCAGTTGGTAGAGCACCAGGTTGTGATCCTGGCTGTCGCGGGTTCGAGTCCCGTCATCCACCCCGACCGATGGCCCCCTCCCACCCGGAGGGGGCCATCGTCGTCTCGGGACACGCCTTCTCAGGACGTCGTACGCTCCCGTCGCCACGGCGCCCACCAGTTCGCCCGACCGAGAGCGGCCACGAGTGCCGGCGCGAGGACACCGCGGACGATCGTCGCGTCGATCAGGATGCCGAGCGCCAACGCGGTGGCGAGGATCTTCACGTCGGTGGTCGGGACCCGGGACAGCGAGATGAACGCGAGGAACAGGATGATCGCGGCCGAGGTGACCAACCGGCCCGTCCGCGTCACCCCCGTGACGGTCGCCGTGTCGGTGTCCGCGCCCGCATCGCGCTCCTCGCGAATGCGACTCAGCAGGAACACCTCGTAGTCCATCGACAGCCCGAACAGGAACGCGAACACCGCGATCGGGATCCACAGCGTGATGGCCCCCGACGACTGCTGGTCGAAGAGGAGTTCCGTGCCGAAGCCGTCCTGCCAGATGAACACCGTGATGCCGTAGGCCGCGCCGAGCGACATGACGTTGAGCAGCAACGCCTTGAGCGGCAGGACGATCGATCGCAGCGCCCGGGCGAGCAGGGCGAAGGTCACCACGACGATCACCAGCAGCACCCACCAGGCGTTGCCGTAGACCGCGTCGATGAAATCGGCGTTCTGGACGGCGACACCACCGACCCGCGCCCCGTCGGCCTCCGCCGCCGATCGGACGCGTGCCACCGCGTCGGCACCGGCGGACGTGGAGACGTCGGCCGTCGTCCAGACGTCGACGA
Source organism: Williamsia serinedens (assembly GCF_024171725.1). Classification (GTDB taxonomy): domain Bacteria; phylum Actinomycetota; class Actinomycetes; order Mycobacteriales; family Mycobacteriaceae; genus Williamsia_A; species Williamsia_A serinedens. The sequence goes on along the minus strand of NZ_JAMTCG010000001.1, from coordinate 60,894 downwards.
CGTGTGTCGCACCCGAGCGCCAGCCGTCCGGCGCGACCACACCGGCGACCCCCGGCACGTCGGCGAGACGCTGCGCGAGGACGGCGGGACGATCGGTGACGACCTCGATCGGCTTGGTCAGTCCGGCGCCGAGACCGGAGTCCTCGACGGCACCGATCGCCGCACCGGCGGGTCCGCCGCGGGACGCCAGCGAGTCGTTCGTGGGGTCGGCGAGATTCAGGGAGAACACCGGGATCGCGAGCACGACGAGGACCGCCAGCGCGGCCGCAGCCGAGACCCATCGGTGCCGGACCACCACGGTCCCGACCCGGCGCCACAACCGGCTGTCGGGGCTCGTCCCGCGTCGGTGGGGCCACTCGAGGCGTCGCCCGACCAACACCAGCAGAGCGGGGAGCAGGGTGAGCGACACCGCGACGCTGAGCAGGGGGATCAGCAGTCCGGTGAAGCCGATGCTGCGCAGGAACGGGACGGGCAGCGCGATCAGCGCCGCGAGGCTCACGGCCACCGTCAGGCCGGAGAAGAGCACGGAGCGCCCTGCGGTCGTCATCGCCTCGTGGACGGCGGCGACGTCGTCGAGGCCCTCCCCGCGCGCCTCGCGCCACCGGGTGACGACGAGCAGCGCGTAGTCGATGGCGACACCGAGTCCGATCAGCGCGAGCAGGTACTGCACGATGAACGACACTTCGGTGACGGCGGTGAGGCCCCACAGGATGAGGAACGTCGTGAGGATCGACGCGGCAGCCACCATGAGCGGCATGAGCGCCAGGAACGATCCGAACACCAACGCCAGCACGACGAGAGCTCCGACGCCGCCGAAGACCGTCTCGGCCAGGATGTCCACGCCGCCGGACTCCCCACCACTGGCGAGCGCGTCGGCACCGGTCACCGTGACCGCGACACCCGTCGACGACGACACGGACCTGGCCGCCGTCTCGAGAGCGGCGGTGGCCGCCACGTACGGTTCGGCTCCCCCGCGGGGTGTCGGGTAGACCAGCACGACTCCCGTTGTCCCGCTGCGTGACAGCAGCTGCGGGTTCTCGGCGAAGGAGGTCACCCGGGCGCCCGGTGCGGCCTGACCGGCAGCGCGGGCCACGGCCGTACCGTCGGCCGCGGTGAGCCGACGGTCCTTCCCGTCGGCCACCAGCAGGATCGGTGCGTTGGCACCGCCGGACCCGAACTGCTCGACGATGTCGACGTTCGTCTCGTATCCCCGCTGACCGGGCAGACCGAAGTCGTAGCTGAGCGCGGAGACCGCCTTCGACGCCCCGAACCCGCCCAGCGCGGTCAGTACGATCCAGGCGGCGACGACCCACCACCGGTGGGACGTGACGAATCGTGCGAGAGCGGCCATGACTTCTCCTCGGTCTCCGGCGGGCACCGGCGACCGCGCGTCACCACCGACGGGACGCGTCGATCACCTTGTGCAGCAACACGTTGAGGCTGCGGGCCTCGGCCTCGGTGAGGCCCAACTCGGTGGCCCGGTTGAACTCGGCCACCGCGTCGGCTGCACGGAGGACGAGATCACGCCCGGCGTCGGTGAGGACGATGGGTACCGTGCGACCCCGCCGCGCGTCGAGATCCCGTGCGAGAAGCCCTCGTTCGACGAGTCCCGACACCAGTTCGGCCATGCTCTGTTGGCGGACGAGGATCTTGCGCGCGAGCTGGGCCTGCGAGATGCCCGGCGTCGCCTCGAGCTGGATCAGGACTCCGAACTGGACCGGCGTCAGTTGCTCGGCGGCAAAGATCTCATGGAACCGCCGAGCGACCGGGTGGTAGGCCTGCACCAGCGTCCAGGCCGGGAGACGGGCGATGTCCTCGTCTGTCCACCGCGGTCCGGACCGTGACACGCCTTAACGATAACAGGCGCCTGTGATGGGGGGAACCCCCATCACAGACGCCTGTCGGATCGTCGTCGTCAGAGCGACCGGGCGATGATCTCCTTCATGATCTCGTTGGTGCCGGCGTAGATCTTCTGCACGCGCGCGTCGGCCCACATGCGACCGACGGGGTACTCGCTCATGTAGCCGTAGCCGCCGAACAGCTGCACACACTCGTCGAGGACAGTCATCGCGCGGTCGGTGGTCCACCACTTGGCCATCGCGACGGTCGGGATGTCGAGCTGACCGTCGAGGTGCTTGACGATGCAGTCGTCGACGAAGACGCGTCCGATGCGGGTCTCGGTGGCCGCTTCCGCGAGCTTGAACTTGGTGTTCTGGAACCCGAAGACGGGGCGCCCGAACGCCTGTCGCTCCTTGGTGTAGCGCAGGGTGTGGTCGATGGCGGCCTCCATGCCGGCGATCGATGCGACCGCGATAATCAACCGCTCCTGCGGCAGCTGCTGCATCAGCTGGATGAAGCCCTGACCCTCCTCCGCGCCGAGGAGGTTCGAGGTGGGCACCCGCACCCCGTCGAAGAACAGCTCCGACGTGTCCTGCCCGCGCTGACCGATCTTGTCCAGGACCCGCCCGCGACGGAAGCCCTCTCGGTCACCCTCGACGAGGACGAGCGAGATGCCCTTGGCACCCTCGGACGTGTCGGTCTTGACCACGACGATGATCAGGTCGGCCTGGGAACCGTTGGTGATGAACGTCTTCGAGCCGTCGATGACGTAGTCGTCACCGTCGCGGATCGCCTTGGTCTTGACGTTCTGCAGGTCCGATCCGGTGCCCGGCTCGGTCATGGCGATCGCACCGACCACCTCGCCCGAGGCCATCTTCGGCAGCCACGTCCGCTTCTGCTCCTCGGACCCGTAGGCCAGCAGGTAATGGGCGATGATGCCGTTGTGCAGGCTCACGCCCCACGACGAGTCACCGATGCGCGCCTGCTCCTCGATGAGCACCGACTCGTGCGCGAAGGTGCCACCGCCGCCGCCGTACTCCTCCGGGATGGACATGCACAGCAGGCCGAGCTCGCCGGCCGCGTTCCACAGGTCACGGTCGACGTGGTGCTGGTCGACGTATTTGTCGACGTTCGGCGCGACCGACTTCTCCATGAACGCCCGCACCATGCGGCGCAGGTCGTCGAGGTCGTCGGTCATCCACGGGGAACGAGGTGCCATCGGGGGAACTGCCTTTCCTCGGGCGCGGCGCGCCACCTGGGACGGCCGATCACCCCGGCCATCGTGTCAACGCGGAGCGTAACACTGGCCGATGGCAGTGTGGTGGATCCCGTCAGGCGCTGCCGCCCGCGTTGCCCTTCTTCCACACGTCCCAGGGGATGTTCCAGTCTCCCAGGCCGTCGGTGCCGGGCAGGACCGGACCGATCGTGTTCTTCACGATCACGATGTCGCCGCGCAGCGCCGTGTTCATGAACCACTCGGCGTTCTCCGGGCTCACGTTGAGGCAGCCGTTGCTCACGTTGGTGTTGCCCTGATCTCCGATCGACCACGGCGCGGAGTGCAGATAGATGCCGCTGTACGAGAGTTGCGAGTCGAAGTAGACGGTCTCGCGGTACCCGCCGGGCGAGTTCACCGGGACGCCGTAGGTCGACGAGTCCATGATGATGCTCGGGACTCGATCTCCGACGATGTAGGTGCCGGGGTTCGTCGGCGAGCTGTCCTTGCCGAACGACACCGGCATGGTCCGGACGACCTTGCCGTCGATCGCGACCGACACCTGCTTCGTGTTGTCGTCACCGGTGGCGATCAGCGCGCGCCCGATGGTGAAGTCGAGCGTCTTGTTCTGCTGACCGAACACCCCGTCACCGAGGTCGATCCCGTAGGTGTTGACGTCGACGTGGACCTTGGTGCCGGGCTTCCAGAAGTTCTGCGGCCGCCACCGCAGCTCACTGTCGCTGAGCCAGTAGAAGGCGCCCTCGACGGGCGGGTCGGTGCGGACGGTGATGGCGTCCTGCGCGGCCTTGCGGTCGGTGATCGGCTCGTCGAAGCGGATCGCGACCGGCTGTCCGATGCCCACGGTGGAGTTGTTCTCCGGCAACAGGTAGGCGTCGGTCAGGTTGTTCGGCGAGCGCGTCGTGAACGACATCTGCGTCGCGGATGCGCCCGCGATGCCGCGGGCGTCGGCGGACAGCGTGTAGGTGGTGCCGTAGCCCAGGGGCTCGGTGGAGGTCCACGTCGTGCGGTCGGCGTTGTAGGTGCCGGCCACGTTCCCGGCGCCGTCGGCCTTCGGGATGCGGACGTCGGTCAGCGTCCCCGACTGCGCGGTGACCTTCAGGGGCGCCCCGGGCTGCACGCCGGCCGAGCGGTCGGTGAGCGGCGCCCCGGCGAACCCGGTGACGGAGATGACCGGACGCAGCAGATCGTCGAAACCGAGGTTGCTGGCGACCTTGTCGCTGTAGGTCGGGGTCGCGGTCCCCGCCGAACACGCTGTCGCGATCACGGCGACGAGCGCGACCGCCGCCACCGACCACGAGACACGTCGACCCGAACGTCCGAACACCATTGCACTCCCGAATACATCTGTTCACCGACTCGTGCGCGCCGCTGCGCCCCTCGACCGCGGATGACGCACATCGCGGCCTCACGCCCGACCCCCGCAGGCAGACCGCATCAGTGTACGAGACCCGCGGTCACGTCGAGGTCACGGCACGCCCGCGGTACGGCTTCCCGACGACGAGAGCCCCCGCCGGACCGGGACGGTCGCGACGGGGGCTCTCGTTCTGTGCGCCATCAGGGACTCGAACCCCGAACCCGCTGATTAAGAGTCAGCTGCTCTGCCAATTGAGCTAATGGCGCGCGGTGGCGCGAGAAGAGACATTAACAGGTCGACCGGCGGGTCGAGAAATCCCGTGGTGGGCGGGTGGATCGGGACACCGTCGGAGCCGCCGGGCACAGTGGGACGCGATGACCGACACCCTCTTCGCCGACGTCTCGTACTACCAACCGCCCGTGGACGACACGTATCCGTACCCGATCCTGTCGATCCGGGCGAACGACGGGACCTTCCGCGATCCGAACTTTCCCCGGAACTACTCGTGGGTGCGTCGATCGCTGGACTCCGGACGTCTCACCGTCGGGATCGTCTACTGCTACGTCCGCCCGAACTGGCAGGAGACGGCGGCGACGCTCCGGGACCAGGTCGACCGCAACGGCGGGCTGCACCCACGCGTGGTGCTCATGCTCGACGTGGAGTCCGGTGGCAACCCGGCCGGCGACGCGTCGGACTGGATCAACCGCACCTACTGGGATCTCGTCGCCTACTGCGGCGGGAACGCCCGCCGGGTGATCGGGTACGCCAACGCGGCGGACTTCGCCTCGATGTGGCGTACGCGCCCGCCGGGACTGCGCGTGATCGGGGCGGGTTACGGCAGCAACCCGGATCTGCCCGGGCAGATCGCGCACCAGTACACCGACGGGCAGGGCTGGGGCGGCGGACTGCCCGAGGGCGCACCACCGTTCGGCAACTGCGACATGAACTCCGCGGACGGGCTGAGCGCCGAGCAGTTCGCGGCAGCGTGTGGGATCGGCGGTCCGCCGGCGCCGAACGAGATCGACGAGGCGGCGCGGATCGCCGCCGCCTGGATCGGCCGCCGTATCACCCCCGGCGAGATCGTCTGCCCCGACGGCCTCGGCCGCTTCGCCGAGTTCGAGCACGCCCACGTCTACTGGTCACCGACGATGCCCCGGACGCCGGACGGCCGCGTGCACGCGCAGCCGATCCCCCACGACGGCCTCTTCGAGGCGTGGGCCGCCCTCGGCTTCGAACGCGGCCCCCTGGGCTACCCCGCCGGTCCCCACACCGTGGTCGACGGCGGCGGCGTGCAACCGTTCCTCGGCGGTGTCCTGTTCCGACAGAACGGATCCCGGTCGGGCCACTGGACACACGGCGCGATCGGTGCCCGGTACGCGCTTCTCGGCGCGCAGGCCGGCGACCTCGGCTGGCCCGTGTCCGACGAGTACGCCGACGGCGACGGACGTCGCCAGGACTTCGAGCACGGGTCGCTGCGCTGGACGGCGGGCTCGGGCGTGACCCCGGTCGCGCCGGCGCCCGGACCCGGTCCGGGCGCACCGCCGCGGCCGTCGCCGGGTCTGTGGGACCGCCTGCGTCAGGCGTTGCGCCGCCTTCTCACCCGCACCCGACCGCCGCGCGCCGGGGCGTAGGCGACGCCGCGGGGCCGCCACCGTTCCCCCCGACGCGACGTCGGCACCACGACGACCTCGTCGAGCAGCGTCTGCAGGACGACCTGCAGCTCCATCGACGCGAAGGCGGCACCGATGCACCGCCGGGCGCCGCCGCCGAACGGGATCCACTCGGTGAGATCCGGTCGGGTGCCTAGGAATCGGTCGGGGTCGAAACGCTCCGGGTCCGGCCACACGGACGGGTCCGAGTGGATCAGCCCGATCCCCACCATCACCGACTGACCGCGGCGGACGGTCCAGTCGCCGAGGTGCACCTCGGTGGCGACGACGTCACGGAACGTCACGTCGATCACCGGTCGCGCGCGCTGCACCTCGAGGATCGTCGCCTCGAGCAGTGCGCTCTCGCCGGCGGCACGTTCGGCCACGAGCCGGTCGAGCAGTGCCGGATGGCGGGAGATCCGCTCGACGGCCCAGGCGAGGGTCGTGGCGGTCGTCTCGTGCCCTGCGGAGAGCATGGTGAGCAGTTCGTCGGCGATCTCGTCCCGGGTCATGGGGCTGCCGTCGTCGTAGCGACTCGCCACCATCATGGAGAGCACGTCGTCGCGCTCGTCGAGATCGTCGGCGGCCTGTGCCGCGGCGATGAGGCGGCCGACGATGGCGTCGTACTCGCGCCGCCAGCGGCGCAGACGCCCCCAGGGGCTCATGTCACCCAGCGCGGGCAGTTGCGGCAGCGGCACGACGGCAAGCATCGAGCCCAGTTCGACCATGCGCGGCAACACGATCCGCAACCGGTCGAACTCGGGGCCGTGGGCACCGAAGACCGCCTTGATGATCACGTCCAGCGTGATGCGCATGAACGACGGCATGGTCGCGAACTCGCGGTCGGTCGGCCACGTCGCCATCTCCGCCCGCGCCGACGCCTCGATGACGTCGGCGTAGGAGCGCAGGCGACGTCCGTGGAACGGCGGCGCGAGCAGCTTGCGCTCGCGCCGGTGGCGCTCTCCGGTGAGGGCGAACATCGAGTTCGGCCCGAGGACCCGTCCGAGGTTCTGCTCGACGGACTCCAGGACGTCGGTCGGGGCGCGGAACACGTCGCGCGCCAGCAGCGGATCGGCGACCACCACCGTCGACCCGAACACCGGGATGTCGACGGTGAACACCGAGCCGTGTCGGGAACGCAGCCACTCCAGGCCGGCCCGGCGGTTGACCACGGTCGCGCCGGCGACGAGCGCACGGGGGACCCGCGGGGTCGGCGGTGTCGCCGGCGCGGCGGGACGGTCGGTGGTCGGAATGCTCATGGGAACCCTCGTCTCTGCGCTCGGCGGTCGCCGGTGTCGACGATGGTACGCATGCGTACCACGGATGTCGACGGTCGTCGTCCGGGCCGGGAGGAGACCGGCGGATACGCTCGCGGCCATGGCACCCGACGGGACGACCGCCCTTCCGTCCCCGCGCGAGGTCGCCCGCACCGACGACGTACGCGGTCGGATCGTCGACGCACTCGCGACGTCCATCGTCGAGCGCGGGTTCCGCGACACGACCGTCGCCGACATCGTGCGTCTCGCACACATGTCGCGGCGAACGTTCTACGAGCACTTCGGCGACAAGGAACAGTGCTTCGCCGCGATGCTGGCCATGGTCAGCCAGGGGCAGATGGACCTGATCTACCGCGTGGTGGACCGGTCGGCGCCCTGGCGGGAGCAGGTGCGCGTGGGGATCGAGACGTGGATCGCGGGGTCGTCGGCGGAACCGGCGATCACGCTGAGCTGGATCCGCGACGCCCCGACCCTGCGATCGGGCGCACGCGACGTCGAGCGCGCCACGCGGGAGGGCTTCGTCGACCTGGTCTGCGACCTCGCCGACAACGACGACCTCCGCCGTGAGGGGTTCAGCCCGCCGTCGCGTCCGATGGTGGTTCTGCTCGTCGGCGGTCTGCGCGAGCTGATCGCGGCGCAGGTCGAGGCCGACGCACCGCTGCGCGACATCGCGGACTGTGCCGTCGCGGCGACGGAAGCGCTCTTCGTCGCGGAGAGCGCGGGGTCACCGGGGACGGGGACCGCGCGCTGAGATCAGCTGACGATCTTCTTGATCGTCAGGGCGAGCACGAGCACCCCGACCCCGATGAGCGGGTACTTCACCGCGGGGGTGTTCAGGGTGGCGACGACCCCGTTCTTGGCGTCCTCGGCGAGCCGCTGCGGGTTCGCACGCTCGGCGAGCGAGTCCAGGGTGGAGGCCAGATCCTCGCGGGCGCGGACGATGTCGCGCTCGATGCTGTCGGGGTCGCGTGCCACGTGTCCTCCATCGTCGTCGGCGGGTCGACGCCTGCGTTCGGCCCCGGCTCCGGGTCGTGCCGGCACGGCGGCCGGGCACTCTTCAGGCAACCGTAGTTCACGCGCCCGGTGACGGGACACGAGCCGTCGCCCGAGACCGTCCTCGGCCACGACCGGCGCCACCCTGCTCGGCTACCGTGTCACGCGTGACGACACGACGGCTCGCTCCCGGTGACACCGCCCCGGCCTTCACCCTGCCCGACGCGGACGGCAATCCCGTCTCGCTCGCGGACTACGCCGGCCGCAAGGTGGTCGTCTACTTCTACCCCGCGGCGTCGACGCCGGGATGCACCAAGCAGGCCTGCGACTTCCGCGACAACCTCGCCGAGCTGTCCGGGGCGGGGATCGACGTCGTCGGCATCTCCCCCGACAAGCCCGCCAAGCTGGCGAAGTTCCGCGACGAGCAGGAGCTGACCTTCCCGCTCCTGTCCGACCCGGACAAGACGGTGCTCACCGAGTGGGGTGCGTTCGGCGAGAAGACCATGTACGGCAAGACCGTCACCGGCGTCATCCGGTCGACGTTCCTCGTCGACGCCGACGGGACCATCGAGGTGGCGCAGTACAACGTCCGCGCCACCGGCCACGTCGCCAAGCTGCGCCGCGACCTCGCGATCTGAGCTCCGAGCCCATGGGTGACCCGACGGCACCCCTGGTGCCCCGGAAGCGACCGACACAGGAGCGCAGTCGCCGTCGCGTCGAGGCGATGCTCGTCGAGGCGCGGTCGCTGCTCATCGAGGTCGGCTTCGAGTCGTTGACGTGCGAGGAGATCGCGGCCCGCGCGGACGTGCCGATCGGGACGCTCTACCAGTACTTCGCGAACAAGTACGTGATCGTCTGCGAACTCGACCGGCAGGACGCGGTGGGTGTGCAGGACGCACTGCGCGCGTTCGGCGAGGAGATCCCGTCGCTCGACTGGCCGCGGCTGCTCGAGAAGTTCCTCGACCACCTCGCGTCGCTGTGGCGTGACGACCCGTCGAGGCGGGCCGTGTGGCTCGCCGTCCAGTCGACCCCGGCCACCCGTGCGACCGCGATGGTCCACGAGCGGGCGCTGGCCGAGATGGTCGCGCGCATCATCGCGCCGCTCACCCCGAGCCAGCGGGCCCGGCGCACGATGATGTCGGAGGTGCTCGTCCACACCGCGTACTCGCTGCTCAGCTTCTCGGTGCAGGACGGGCACGACCACGCCCGCACCGTCGCCGAGCTGAAGCGGATGCTGACCGGCTACCTGCTCCTCGAGGACCCCGAGACCGCCTGACACCCCCGCCCGCACGCTCAGCCCGGGTCGGGTCCCTCGATCACCGCGACCGCGGCCGCGGACGGCCCGTCGTGCGTCAACGAGATGTGGACCCGCGCGGCACGCAGGTGCTCCCCGATCGTCCCCGAAAGCCGGATCGACGGGCGACCCCACGCGTCGGTGACGACCTCGATGTCGCTGTGCTCGACGGCGGCCATGGCCGGCGGCAACGCGAACCGGCTCACCGACCACGCCTTCACGACGGCCTCCTTCGCGGCCCAGCGGGCCGCGAGATGCCGTGCGTCGTCACCGGTCCCGGCCGCGGAGTCACGACGCTCACCGACCGTGAACCGGTCGGCGAACGTCGTGCCCGCCTGCGTCATCTGCTCGGCGAACTCCGGCACCGACACGATGTCGATACCGACACCGAGCACGCTCATCGTCGCGCCGACCCCGACATCGCCGGGTAGTCGCCGCCGGCGTCGAGGCGCACCGACTCGTCGAGGAGCATCGCCGCCTCGCGGTCGGGGTCCGGTCCGTCGTCGCCGAGACGGCGGTTCGGCGGACGCTGGTACATCGGCGCACCGCCGCACATCGCCTCGAGCCGTCGGCGCGCACCCTCGCGGGACCGCTGCGCCGCGGCCTCCCGGTAGGCCGCCCGGCGGTCGGCGTCGAGCGCCGCCACGAACGCCTCCGGGTGCACCACCGCGACGAGCCCGGACACGTGGCCGAACCCGAGGCTGGTGAGCAGCCCCGCCTTCAGCGGGAACCGCTCGCCGAGGTCGAGGGCCTCGGTCACCCACACCAGGTGCGGGTGTTCCCGCATCGTCTCGTCGACGCAGTCGAGGCTGCGGTTGGGCGGGATGACGCCGTCGCGGAGCATCTGGCAGAGCCCGATCAGCTGGAACGCCGCCGCGCCGCCCTTGGCGTGCCCGGTCAGCGACTTCTGCGACACCACGAACAGGGGTGCACCGTCGTTGCGGCCCAGCGCACCGGCCACCCGCTCGTGCAGGTCGGCCTCGTTGGGGTCGTTGGCCTTCGTCGAGGTGTCGTGCTTGGACACCACCGCCACGTCGTCGGCGCTCACGCCGAGATCGCGCAGCGCGCGGGCCATCGGCGACTCCGCCCGACCGCGGGCGGCACCGAGGGCACCGATGCCCGGGGCCGGGATCGACGTGTGGACACCGTCGCCGAAGCTCTGCGCCCACGCCACGACACCGAGGACCGGCAGTCCCATGTCGGCGGCGACGTCGCCTCGGGCCAGCAGAACCGTTCCACCGCCCTGGGATTCGACGAAGCCGCCCCGTCGCCGGTCGTTGGCGCGCGAGAACCGGCGGGGGTCGATGCCGCGCGCGGCCATCGCCGCCGAGTCGGCGGTGGCCGACATGTCGCCGAACCCGACGATGCCCTCGATGGACAGGTCGTCGAAGCCGCCGGCGACCGCGAACAGCGCCTTGCCGAGCCGGATCTTGTCGACACCCTCCTCGACGGAGACCGCGGCGGTGGCGCACGCGGCGACCGGGTGGATCATCGCGCCGTAGCTGCCGACGTAGGACTGCACGACGTGCGCGGCGATGACGTTCGGCAGCGCCTCCTGCAGGATGTCGTTCGCCTTCGACTCCCCCAGCAGGGTGTCGATGTACAGCGACCGCATGGACTCCATGCCACCCATGCCGGTGCCCTGGGTGTTGGCGACGAGGCCGGGGTGCACCCACCGCATGAGCTCGGCGGGGTCGAAACCGGAGCCGAGGAACGCGTCGACCGTCGCGACGAGATTCCACAGCGCGACGCGGTCCAGCGACGACGCCATGTCGGCGGAGACGCCGTAGACGGTCGGGTCGAACCCGGTCGGGATCTGCCCACCGACGGTGCGGCTCAACGCGAACCGGCGCGGGACGCGGATCTCGGTGCCCGCCCGACGGGTCACCTCCCAGTCGCCCGACTCGAGCGCCCGCACGGCGGTCCGCTCCCCGTCCGACGCCGCGAACGCCCGGGCCTCCTCCTCGGACGCGACGGTGAACGTCAGGTCCTCGTCGAGGTAGACCGAGGTCAGCAGCGGCGCCGCGTTGTCGACCATCTCGCCGTCGTCGGCGTAGCGACGGATCCCGCACCGCTCGACCACGGTGTCGTGGTACCGGTCGGCGATCTCGTGCTCGCTGACGGGGTCGCCGGTCTCGGTGTCGTACCAGCCCGGCTTCGGGGTCTGCTCCCAGCGGACCAGCCCTGTGCTCCAGGCGAGTTCGAGGACACCGGCCGCCGAGAGGTGTTCGGAGACCTCCATCTCGAACCGTGTGCGTGCGCTGCCGTAGGGGCCGAGCTCGCCGGCGCCGACGATGACGACGAGGTCGGCCGGGTCGACGGCCACCTCGGGCCACGACGGGGTCGTTCCCGACGCGGGGCGCGCCGGTGCCGGCAGCGCCGGCACCGTCACCGGAGCGGCGTCCTCGGCGGCCTCGTCGTCGGCCGTGGCCTGGGTCTGCGACGCCAGGGCCCCGAGGTCGAGGTCGGCCTCACCGAGTCCTGCCGTGAGGTCGGCGACGATCGGCGCGGTGCGCGCCGCGGCGCGTCGGGCCGGGGCGCACAGCGAGAGCAGCTCGTCGGCCATCTCCGTGGTCGACCAGGTGCGCACGCCGGCGGCCTCGACCGCCGAGACCATCGGGTCGTTGTGCCCCATCAGCCCGGTGCCGCGCACCCAGCCGATGATCGCGTGCGCCAGCGTGACGCGGGTGTTCCACGACGACTCCGCCGACCACCGCGCGACCAGGGCGTCGAGGGCGGCCTTGCTCTCGCCGTAGGCCCCGTCACCTCCGAACATGCCGCGGTTCGGCGACCCCGGCAGCACCACGTGCACCCGGCCGTCGATGTCGTGGTCGGCGCCCAGCTCGCCGAGACCGGCGATCAGACGCTCGACCGACCACAGCAGCACCTTCATCTCCAGCTCCGCGCGGGGACCCGTGTCGGACAGGTCACCCGCGACACGCGGCGCGGCGAACGGGAACAGCAGCGTCGGGCGCAGTGCGGGCTTCACCAGGGTGGTGGAACCGCCCGCGGTCTCCGACTGCTCGGACCCGATCCATTCCACGAGGTCGTCGACGTCGGTGTAGGAGTACATGTTCGCCGACGCGACCCACAGGGCCGCCCCGTCGCGGGCGTGCTCGCGGTAGAGCTGCTTGAAGAACGCGAGACGGGTCCCGTCCAGACGGGAGGTGGTCGCGACGACGGTCGCTCCCCCGGCGAGCAGACGCCCGACGACCGCCGCGGCGATCGAGCCCGACGACGCACCGGTCACGACGGCGACCTCGTCGCAGTAGGTGCCGGGCGTGGGATCCTCGGCGAGGTGGGCGATCTGGGCGTAGACCCGGGCGCGCACCCCGTCACCGACGTGGAGCGCCTTGCCCTGCCACCACGTCGCCTGCTGGGCCACGGTGTGTCCCGCACCGGCGAATCGTCGGGTGACCGTCTCGAAGTCGGCGTCGAGGTCGTGGTCGTCGGCCAGCCACAGACGCGCGAGGTCCTCGCGTGCACTCGCCCACCGGTCGTCGACGAGCACGGCGGTCCGTGCGTCGAACGTCGGCGTGACGACACGCAGCCAGTCGGCGCCGAGTTCGGCCGACACACGGTCGGACAGGACCTGGGCCGCGCGGGCCTCGTCGGCGGCGCCCGGGTCGATCTCGGTGACGTCGTCCTCGAGCCCGAGCTTGCGCAGCACCGTCCGCGCCGCGCTCGCCAGCGCTCCACTGCGCCCGGTGAACTGCTCGGTGAGGGCACCCAGCGCGGCGGCGTCGACCATCGCGCCACCGCCGGACTCGGCGGCCGGCTTGCTCACCGTGACACCGCGCTGGGCGCCGACCGCGACGACGGCGGCGTCGATCGCGGCGTCGAGGGCGTCGACCGACCCGAGGGCACCGTCGACGAGCCCGCCGAGGTCACCGCCCCGCACCGACGCGCCCTCGCGGGTGCCCAGGGCCAGTGCGACCGTGGTGTGGCGCGCCCACCCGGGGCCGAGCTGCCACACGGAGGACACCCGGTCCTCGATGTGCGCGGGCCGCTTGTTGATGGGGCCCAACACCTTCCGCAACGCGTCGCCGACGGCGTCGGTGAGAACCGACCCGAACGGCTTGTAGCCGCGGGCGAGGGCGTCGACGGTCGACGCGAGCGAGGCCATGTCGGCCTCCGCCGCGCCGTCGATCGCGCCGAGGCCCAGCTCGGCGCCGACGTCGAGGAGGAGCTGGTTGCGGCGCGACGAGACACCGTCGCACAGCGCCTCGATGGTGTCGGCGGTCCCGATCTGGTCCGGGCGCATCTTCGTCCACAGCGCGATGACCGCACGGACGGCGTCGGCCGGGGTGAACGCGATGTCGTCCGGGCGAGGGCCCGCCGCGGCGGCGGGCGCCGGTGCGGGTGCTGCGGCGACCTCCGCGGGCGCGGCGGCCGGCGCGTCGGTGACGTCCGCGGTGGTCGGCTCGTCGACCTCCTCGGGCGCCTCGTCCTGGGCGAGCAGCACCTGGCTGTCGCGTTCGACGTTGAGCACCTGCACGGCCGACCCCGCGAACGCGTCGAGCTTCAGCGTGTTCGTGGCCAGCCCGGCGAGGGTGGGGGCGGTGGCGACACCGACCTCGACGAACCGCTGCACACCGAGACCGCCCGTCTCACGCCCGGCGAACAACAGGTCCTGGGTCTCGATCCAGCGGACCGGGCTCGCGAACTGCCATGCGAGCAGCTCGATCAGGACCGTCCGGGCCAGCGCCGACCGGTCGGCCGAGGCGGCGGCCCAGTCGTCGAGGACGTCGGCCAACGGCTGCGACGGCACGAGATCGGCGATCTCGCTGACGAACTCGCGGTCGAGCGTGAACGGACGCGGGACCAGGTTCGGGATGTAGCGCCCGACGAGGACGTCGGGGTCGAGGGACTCCGGCAGCAGCTCCTGCAGACGCGCCCGGAACTCCGGCACCCCGTCACGCAGGACGCTGGAGTGGAACGGCACGTCGATGCCGGGGATCAGGATGAAGCCGCGCTTGCCGCCGACCTCGGCCCGACGACGCTCGATGTGGGCCTCGAGGTTCTCCAGGCCACGGACCGTGCCCGCGATGGCGTACTGGGTGCCGCGCTGGTTGAGGTTGACCACCTCGAGGAACTCACCGCAGGCGCGGGACACGTCGGCGACGAATCCGACGACCTCGTCGTCGGCGACACCGAACTGGCTCGGGCGGATGGCGGCGAGCCGGTAGTTGCTGCGCCCCAGCTCGTCGCGCGGGACGAGGTGGTGCATCGCCTCGCCGCGCTGGAACACGACCTCCAGGACCGCCTCGAGCGGGAGGACCCCGGCGCAGGCGGCCAGCGCGTTGTACTCGCCCACCGAGTGGCCGCAGGTGATGGCGCCCTCGACGAAGCCGCCGGACTCGCGCAGCTCGGCGATCTGCGCGACACCGAGGGTGGCCATCGCGACCTGGGTGAACTGCGTCAGGAACAGCACGCCGTCGGGGTGCGTGTAGGTGGTGCCCCGGGCGACCAGTCGTGTCGGGTTGTCGCGGACGACCGCGAGGATCGAGAAGCCCAGTGCCGCACGGGTGTGCGCGTCGGCGCGGTCCCAGACGTCGCGGGCGGCCGCCGAGCGGGCACGGGCGGCGAGACCCATGCCCGCGCTCTGGATGCCCTGTCCGGGGAAGGCGTACACGGTGCGCGGCGCCGCGAGACGGCCGGTGGCCGCGAGGACCAGGTCGCCGTCGACCGAGCACGTGACCTCGACGACCTCGGCACCCTGGTCCAGGCCGACGCGCTCGACGCGGACGGTCACCTCGTCGCCGGTGCGGACCATCCCCAGGTACCGGGCGGTCCAGCCGAGCAGCGGGCGGGGGGCCGGGACGGGGCGGTCGGAGTCTGTCGCGGTCACCACGTGCTGGGCCATCGCCGACAGCCACATCCCGTGCACGATCGGCTCGCCGAGACCGGCGAGACGGGCTGCGCGCAGGTCGGTGTGGATCGGGTTGCGGTCACCCGACACTGCGGCGAAGCCGTGCATGCGGGCGGGGGCGGTGACACGTGTGGTCCGCACGAGGGCCCGCGTGGCCGACCGCTCGTCGACCACGGCGCCGCCGGCGCGGACCGGGTCGGTCAGCTCGCCGGCACCGGTGCGACCGCGGATGGCGAACCGCTCGGTCAGGGTCGCGAGGACCCCGGTCGGACCGGCGATCTCGACGTCGACGGTGACGACGCGCCCGACGGAGGTGTCGGTCACCGACCGCTGCGTGGCGGTGACGGTGACGTCGGTGTCGACGCGGGGCAGGTCGGAGACGGCGGACACGGCGTGGTCGAGGTGGACGAGATCGAGGAGTCCTTCCACGACCGGGCGCCCGTCGAGGGAGCGTGCCGCGCCGAGGACGGCGAACACAGCCGGCCAGGCGAGACCGACGAGCGCGTCGGGGACGGCGAACCCACCGCTGCCCGAGGGGGTCGACGCCGAGAGATGCTGCGGCAGAGCGTGTGCGGTCACCCCGGCGTGGTCGGCGGCGAGATGCGCCGTCCACAGGGCGGTCGTGGTCGCGACACCGTCGTTCACGTCGGGGAGATCACCCGCGGCGACGGCCAGGATGGTCCGCATCGCGTCCGACGCGGCGTCGAGCTCGACGCGCGGGGCACCACCGTCGGCGAAGGACGCGTCGATGCGCATCGGGATGGTGACGGTGGTCGACGCGACCGGGACCACCAGCTCCACACCGCCGTCGACGCGGGTCAGCGTCGCGCCGGTGGGGGCGTGCTCGGCGCGGTCGTCGCCGTCGTCGAGGAACGCCCAGCGCTCGACGTCGCCGAGACGTGCGATCGGGTTCGGCACCATGCGTCCGGCCCACTCGACGGAGTCGGCGGCCAGCACCGTCGCGAGAACGCCGGTGCGGCCTGCGATCCCGGCCCGACGGCTCGGTACGGGTGTGGCGTCGACGCCGCGGGAGGCGAGTTCGGCGGCCAGGTGGGCCTCGAAGCGGTTCAGCAGGTCGCCGACCGGCTCGTCGACCTCGGTGATCCCGGCGACCGCCACGGGGCCGGGGATGACGCAGACCTCGTCGGCACCGTAGCGGGCGTCGTGCGCCTGCCACAGGGAGTCGCTGCGCCACCAGCGGCGCACGTCGGCGTCGACGACGGGGACGAAGTTCACGGGCTTGCCGGGGGTGCGGCACAGCCCGAGGAAGAAGGCGACGTCGGCCGGGTGCAGCACGTCGGCGTCGATCTCCGGGTAGAGGCTGCCGAGCACGTCGATCGCCGCGTGCGGGTTGTCGGTGGCGGCCTCGTCGGCGAAGGCCGTCGCGACCTCGCCGCGGTCGGCCGGGTGCATCCGCGCCTCGGTGCGCTGCAGCATCTGCAGGAAACGGTCGCGCCAGGTGACGTCGGCCCAGACCGGCGCCGGGCCGGGATCGGTGCCGACCGCCAGGTCGGCGTAGCGGGTAAGCCACTGACGGTAGGTCATCGCGGCGACGTCGCCGAAGTACGGCTTGGCGGTGGCGTCGAGCGCGGCGACGATCTCCGCGCGGCGCTCGGCGACGGCGTCGGCGTCGCCGGCGACCGCGTCGAGGAGGCGACCACAGGCCGACGCGGCGTTGTCGACCTCATGGATGTCGGCGCCGAGTTGGCTCCGGCCCGAGGCCATCCCGTCCCGGGCGTGACCGGCGCCGATCCATGCGTCGCATCCGGGCGTGTCGACGAGCAGCTGCTTCACCGCGGGCGAGGTGGTGGCCTCCAGGGTGGCCATCGCGACGGTCCCGAGGAGGATGCCGTCGACGGGCATGGCCGGGAAGCCGTGCGCGGTCGACCAGCGTCCGGTCAGGTAGTCGGCGGCCCGCTCGGGTGTGCCGATGCCACCGCCGACGCAGATGACCGCGTTGGGCCGGGCGCGCAGCTCGGCGTACGTGGCGAGTACGAGGTCGTCGAGGTCCTCCCACGAGTGGTGACCGCCGGCGCGGCCGCCCTCGATGTGGACGATGACCGGGTGCGCGGGCACCTCGGCGGCGATGCGGACCACCGAGCGGATCTGCTCGACGGTGCCCGGCTTGAAGGCGACCCACGGGATCCCCGCGTCGACCAGTTCCTCGACCAGCGCGACGGCGTCGTCGAGTTCGGGGATGCCGGCCGAGACGACGACACCGTCGATCGGCGCACCGGCGGCGCGGGCCTTCTGCACCAGACGCTTGCCGCCGAGCTGCAGCTTCCACAGGTACGGGTCGAGGAAGAGCGCGTTGAACTGCGCCTGGCGGCCCGGCTCGAGGAGGGTGTGCAGGCGGTCGAGGTTCTCGGCGAGGATCGCCTCGGTCACCTGTCCGCCACCGGCGAGCTCGGCCCAGTGGCCGGCGTTGGTCGCGGCGGCGACGATCGCCGGGTCCACCGTCGTCGGGGTCATGCCGGCGAGCAGCATCGGCGAGCGACCCGTCAGACGGGTGAAGGCCGTCTCGACGACGGTGCGCCCGTCCGGCAGCTCGGCGAGGGCAGGGGCGTGCACGCTCCACGGGGCCGGGACCGACGGCACCCCGCCCGGAGCGAAGATGTTGCGCTGGCCGCCGCGGGAGCTGGCGGGGATGCAGCCGATGCCGCGTCCACGGACGTTCGGCACCGACAGCCGGGTCGCCGAGTCCGACGGGCCGAGGTCCAGGAGCCAGCGGGCACCGGCGTCGGCGACGTCGTCGAGGCTGCGGACCCAGTCGCACGGCGCCACGAGGATCGCCTCGGCGAGGCCGCGCGCCCAGGCGACGTCGAGGCCGCAGCGATCGGCCCAGTCCGCGACCAGGTCGACGGCACCGGCGAGCGCCGGGTGGTGGAACGCGATGGAGACGTCGATCGCGTCGAAGGAGGGCGCGAAGGGCGCTCCGCCCGTGGTCTTGGCCTTGCGCTCGGCGGCCTCGGCGGCCGCGATCGCGGCGCAGCGCTGTTCGATCGCGCGCAGCTGCCGCGGGGCGCCGGAGACGGCGACCGACCGCCGGCCGTTGCGGATGGCGACCACCGGCGCGATGAGCGCGTCGTCGCCGACCAGGGACGCGCGGTGCTCGTCGAGGATCGCGGCCAGCCGGGCCGGGTCGACCTTCGAGACCGACACCATCGGGGCGCCGTCGGCGGTGGCCCCGAGGCCGGTGCGTCGCGCGACGGTCGCTCCCGCTGCGCCGATGAGGTGCGCGACCGCCAGCAGCGCGCCACGCCCGCCCGCGTCGGCGACGACGTCGGCGGCGAGGATGCCCTGCGAGTGTCCGGCGACCGCGGTCGGCGCGATCTCGGCGGTGTCGAGGCCCTGCTTGGCCAGCGCCGCGAGCGCGGCGATCTGGGCGAGGAGGATGCCCGGGACCGACTGCGCCGCCCCGGCGAGGACGGTCGGCGACGGCACGGTGCGGTCGGCGGCGAGACGGTGCACCCAGGCCAGCGGGTCGAACCCGTCGGGTCGCACGGCGTCGATCTCACCGGCGACCGGGGCCACGAGACGCTCGGCGGCGTCGACGGTGTGCGCGAGCGAGTGGTCGAGCTCGGCGTCGATCACCAGCTCCGCCAGCGCCGGCAACCACGGCGTCCCCTGCCCCCCGAAGGTCACGGCGTACGGCGTGCCCGCGCGCAGACGCGCGATCAGGGTGTCGGTGTGGCGGGAGGACGGCGTGCCCTCGGTCTCGTTGCGGAACTCGTTGACCGTCACAGGGGATCTCCTCGGCTGTCGGGGGACGTCGGGGGCGGGCGTCTCGCCACGGCGTCGGGCGCGCGGCGATGGGGGACGACATCGGTGTCGGGGCGGGCCGGTGGTCATCTCGACGACGAGATGCGGTGCGTCACCGCGGCCCTCCGCCGGCGGACGGCGGAAGTCGTTGTCAGGCAGAGACTTCGCGCGGCGCTCGGTCGGGATGGCGCGACGTGCCCTGCCTGCGGACGAGAGTCATCGTCGCACACGAAAATGAGGGATCCCTCATGTTCTGAGGTGACCCACGGGTATACCCGCCGGTATCCCCACGGGTAACAACGGCGACCACGACAACCGCCGTCGACACCGGACGGGGTCGCGCAGGTCAGCGCGGCGGAGGACCGCCGGGCGACGCATCACGACGTGCGACCGCGTTCGTTATCGAATCGTGATGCAGTCCGGTCGCGTCCGGACGGGTGCGTCGCGCGAACCGGGGCGTGCACGCCGACCAGCGCCGAGCCTCGCGCGGATTCCGGAGATCGGCGCGGGTCCGGGGGGTGGCTGCAGATCGGTCAGAACGGCGCGGATTCATGCGGGACCGGCACAGCCCGCCTTCAGCATCTGAACTCGCGCGAAGCACCGCGCGGAGCCACGTGACCGACGCGGATCGACAGCGTGAGCGGATCGAGCACGGGGGGCGTGAACCCGCGGCGAACTCGCTGGTTCGCGCCGAAGACGGCGCGGGGACACGAGAACCGCGCGAGTTCTTCGGATCAGGCGAACCCGCGAACTGGTCGAGGAGATCCAGCTGACGCTGCAGCGGCTCGGGTCGCGTCCGGACGAGGACGACACGCTCCATAGGCTGGCGCCCATGGACTGCGTCTTCTGCGCGATCGTGGACGGTGTCTCCCCGTCCCGGCAGGTCTACGCCGACGACGACGTCGTCGCGTTCCTCGACATCCGACCCGTGAAGCCGGGCCACACCCTGGTCATCCCCCGGCGCCACACCCCCGACCTCGCCGGCCTGCCCGCCGACGACGGCGCCGCGGTGCTCGCCGGCGCGAGTCGCGTCGCGGCGGCGCTGCGTGCGTCGACCATCGCCGCCGACGGCGTGAACCTCGTCCTCAACGACGGGCGTGCGGCCTTCCAGACGGTGTTCCACACCCACATGCACGTCGTGCCACGCCATCACGGTGACCGGCTGTCGTTCGCCAAGGGGTTCGTGACCCGTCGCGATCCGGATCCGGACGCCACCGCCGCGGCCATCCGGGCCGCGATCGTGTCCTAGACCCTCGGTCAGTCGCCGCCGAGGTCGATCGGTTCCCAGGGCTGCGCGACCGCGACCCCGTCGGTCGCCCCGACGGTCCCGGGACGCACGCCCCGGGTCTCGAGCTCGGCCCACAGCCCGGCCAGGGCGCGCTCGGGATCGAGGAGGTACTCCGACTCGCGGACCCGCCAGAAACGCCAGCCGCAGCGGCGGAGCTCGCGTTCGCGTTCCATGTCGGCGCGGGCCTGTTCGGGGGTGCTGGTGAACTCGTCGCCGTCGCACTCGACGGCGAGCCGCCCGTCGGCGCCGGTGACGACGAGGTCGATGACGCGGTTGTTGACCGACACCTTCGGCACGACGTGGTAGCCGCGGTCCCGCAGCTCACCGAAGATCCGCTGCTCGAAGAGGCTCTCGAACGGCTCGGCGCGTTCGGTGGTCCCGATGTCGGCCGGCATCGGGTCCACGAGGGCGTTCTGGGTGCGCTCGAGGTAGGTCAGGAGCGAGTACCGCAGGTCGTTGGGACGCAGGTCGTCGGAGCCCACGCTGTGGAACAGCCACACCTGTTCCATCGCCCGGGACGCGGCCACATTGAACCGCCGCTGGGACTCGCTGCGCGTCAACGACACCGGGTTGCGGTCGGTCGACACCACCATCGACAGGAAGACGACATGGCGCTCGTCGCCCTGGAAGTCCGGCGGGGTGCCGACGCGCAGGGCACGTTCGTGCCACTCCTCGACGCCGATCGCCGAGCGCAGCTTCTGGGTGATCACGTCGACCTGACGCTGACCCTGCAGGACCACCACGCCGAACGTCAGACCCGCGTACCGCTCGTCGCGCAGGCACGAGACCAGTTGTGCGACGAGGGCATCGGCCTCGTCGACGTTGGTGAGTGCGGACCCCTCCCCCGTCGCGACGGCGTCCGGGACGTACACCGACCGCAGCGGCGGCAGACGGTCGGCGCCGAACTGTCGCACCGGGACCAGTGGGGAGTCCGGGTAGAACTGGCGCGAGGAGTACTCGATGATCTCCGGCATCGACCGGAAGTGCTCCCGCAGGCGCACCACGTGCCCGAAGCGGGTGCGCAGCATCGAGAACAGACTCGACCGGGGGGTCAGGCTGTCGCGCATGTACTGCGGCACGTCCTGCAGGTAGCTGTCGAGCTTGGCGAAGATCTCGTCGAGGCCGGCACCGCCGAAACCACCGGGCGCACACTGACGGTCGTCACCGACGACGATGACGCGCGGAGCGAGCCACAGCAGGAAGAGGCTCGTGATGTCGGCCTGCGAGGCCTCGTCCACGATCACGACGTCGAAGGAGTTCTGCTCCGGCGCGATCGAGGAGAGCACCTGCGAGATGGGCATGATCCACGCCGGCACGGCCCCCTGCGCCTGCGTCATCGCCGACCGCGCCGCGGTGCGGAACCGCTCGGCGTGCTTGCCGGATCCCTTGCCCAGGTTGGTGATGTGGTCCCGGTAGGACTGCAGCGCCTGCACCTGCGTGACGGTCATGTGTTCGAGGCACTCGCGCCACGCCGCCGCCGCGGCCAGGCCCGCGGTGAAGTGGGCGATGTCGGCTTCGACCGAGTCGAGGTCGGCCGCGAGTCGCGACTCACGGTCGGGATCGCTGCGCTCCTGCGCCCACGAGTACGCGCGACGCCACGACCACGCGTCCCCCAGATCGCGGAGACGTGCATCCCAGGCGGAGTCCTGTGCGGTGTCGACGAGGGCCCGGTGCAGTCCCGGCGCCTTCTGCTTGAGGCGCAGCTCGAGCAGGTCCAGCGCTCCCTGTCGGTCCCGCTGGGCGCGCGCGACGCTGAAGGCCCGGCGCGCGTCCTTGATGGCGTCGATGTCGCCCGCGGTGAGCGCGGCGACCAGGGCGTCGGCCTCCTCCGAGGGCCCCTGGTCGGTCTCGGCGGCGAGGCTGCGTGCGGCCTCCTCCAGCTCGCGGCGCGCCAGCACGGCGTCGTTCGTCGCGGCGATGGCACCGGTCTGACGGGCGACCTCCTCGACCTCGTCGACGCTCTTCGGGCGCGGACCACCCGGGCTGATCGACTCGAGTCGCCGGATCAGTGCGTCGCGCCCGGTCAGCAGTTCCGAGACCCAGCCGAGCTGCTCGTCCAGGGAGACCAGTCGGCCCAGCTGCGCCGACCGCGACCCGGAGGTGTCGACGTCGACCTCGACGTCGGCGAGCACCGTCTGAACCGTCGACACGTTCTCGAGCACACGGAGGTGGTCGGCGACCATCTGGAGCGAGTCGGCGTCGGTCGGCGGGCGACCGTCCACGGTGGCCGTGACGCCGAGCGCCTCGACGGCCCTCTGCTGGGGGGACTTGCGGAAGCGACCACGCCAGGTACCGCCGGAGCGGAGGTGCTCGGCGGCGTCGGCGAAGACGTCCGCCGCGCCCGGGGTGATCGGCTCGACGACGACGTCGTGGGTGCCGATCGCCGCGTCGCGCCGGGTCGCCTCGTCGATGACCGCGGAGATCTGGGTGACCCGGTTCCACAAATACGCAGCCGATCCCGAGAGCAGGCGCTCGGTCATGTCCTGCATCGGCGCATCGAAGCTGCGCACCTCGCGCACCGCCGCGGCGAGTCGGTCGCACTGCGCCTTGATCGCGGTGAGGCGTGCGCTGTCGACGTCGGCGAGGATCGCCAGCAGCGACCCGTTTCCCGTCATCTTCTCGTGCGGTTGTGCCCGCACGCGAGCGCTGATCGTCTCCAGCGCCACCGAGTCGGGCAGGTGGTCCTCGAGGTCGGGCAGTCGCTGACCGAGTCGCTGCGCCCACGAGTCGTCGCGCTCGCGCAGGAGGGTGAGCAGACGGGTCATCTCGTCGGTGTCGAGCGGGGGCAGCACCGAGTCGAGCGGGCCGGGCAGCCAGTCGTACCGGTCGGCGACGTCCTGGCAGGCGCGCACGATCTGCGCGGCGGTGCCGCTGTAGCCGGGCGCGACCCACTCGTGCTTCTCGGTCTCGGACTCTCGCAGCTGCCAGATCTCCCGCAGGATCTGTTCCCGCTTGGCCCGGGCCTGGTCGCGCTTGGACCGCAGGTTCTTGATCTCCGACGTCGCCACGCGCTCGGAGAAGGTGCCCTTGCGGGCCGCGATGGCCGCGACGCTCTCGGCCAGGGACGCGGATCCGTCCTTGGTGACGTCGGTGATGGCAACGGCGAGCTCCCGCAGCTCGGCCGGGAGCTTGTCGCGCAGCACCTGCAGGGCCTGCGCCTTCTCGCTGACGACGAGCACCCGCTGACCCTTGGCCAACAGCGCCGACATCAGGTTGGCGATGGTGTGCGTCTTGCCGGTCCCCGGAGGGCCCTCGACGACGACGCCGGAGTCGACCCCGAGCTGGGCGAGGATGTCGCGCTGCTCGACGTTCGACGGCAGCGGGTACAGCGCGTCCTCGACGAGTTCGCCGGCGCTCATCGCGCCACTGGCCGCAAGCCGTTCGAGTCGTTCGGGGGCCTCGATCGGTTCGACGAGCTGCGCGAGTCCGATCGGGACGTCCGCGTCGTCGCGCAGTGCGGCCATCATCGTCTCGTAGTAGGCCAGCACCGCGCTCGAACCGCGGTCGCGCAGCACCAGCGCGGGCCGCGCGGCGATCGAGACACCGTCGACGTCGGCGGCGACCGTGGTGCGCCAGGTGTCGAGGATGTCGTCGACGCCGGCCGCGACGATCGACGGCACACCGGCGAGCGCGTCCGACACGGCCGCGGACCGGCCGAGGTCGAAGCCGTCGACACCTCCGAGCAGGAGTCCGTCCTGCAGGCGCGGCACCGAGTCGCCGACGAGGCGGACGGTGACGACCCCGGCGGAGTGGTCGTGGTCGGCGACGACCGCCTGCGTGAGCAGATGCTGGTTGATGGTGGGCTCGGTCTCGGGGGCCTCGGCGTCGGACACCGTGAGCAGACCCGCGGCCAGCACGAGTTCCAGGGACTCCGGGCGCTCGGCGAGGTCGTCGAGCATCGTCGCGGCCAGCGCGTAGGCGTCGGGCGCGGAACCGTCGGCGCGGATCTCTACCAGCGTCGACCCGGGGGCCGCCTTGGCCTTCACCGGGAGGTTCCACTCGTCGCCCAACCACAGCACCGACGGGTGGTCGCCGACGTCGCGGACCACGGTCGACCGGGCCGCGACGAGCTCGTGCAGGAACTGCAGCAGGCGGAGCACACGGCCCCGCCGGTCGTCCCCGGACATCGCTTCGGTCATCAGGTCCTCTTCGCCCGCACCACCGTCGGTCGAGGTCGTCGCTCTCCCTCGAGGTCAACCTCAGGTCGACACTCGACCCGAGTAGGTAGAACGCTACCTGGTGACCTGGTCGGACACGCAACGCACGGAGCGCTCACCCCGGTGGTGTCGGGACACGTCCAGCCGGTCGGGGCCCTCAGCGCGCGTGCAGGGCGGACCAGAAGGCCGGGTACCCGCCGTCGACCCAGCGCACGTTGGTGTACCCCAGGCCCGCGATCTGCTCGGCGATCCGCCGCGCCTGGGCGCGCACCGACACCACGGCGATCTCCGTGTCCAGGCCGGCGATGCAGGCCATCCGGCGGGGCGACGTGGGGGCGAGGGCGTCGACGAGCTCGGTCGGCTCGACCACGACGGCACCGGGCAGCGAGCCCTGGTGTCGGACGACCTGCGGACGCGTGTCGAGCACGACCGCCTGTCCCTGCTGCGTGTGTTCGGCGGCTTCCGTCGCCGAGATGCGATCCACCATGCCCATGGGGACTCACCGATCCTCGTGTACCGATCTCCTCGCCCCGACCGGCGGATGCGAGCTGTCTTCGGTGGGTGAGTCGTGCCACGCGTGCCCGGTGTTACGCGGCCGTGACCGACCAGGGACGGACCGCGTCGATCAGCGCCGTGCGCCGCGGCCCGCGACCTTGGGCGCACCTCGACGGGCGGGCCCGTCACGGTGACCACGCGCCGACGAGCGCTGGCGGGGCGGCCCCTGGTCGGGTCCGATGTTGATCGGCTTGTTGTTGATGCGCGTCGAGCGCAACGCGGTGAGCGTCTCGCGCCCCAGGTCGTCGGGCAGCTCGACGAGGCTGTACTCGTTGCGGATGCTGATGTGTCCGAAGTCCTGACGGGTGAGACCGCCCTCGTTGGCGATCGCGCCGACGATCGCGCCGGGCGTCACGCGGTCCCGCTTCCCCACCGCGATCCGATAGGTCGCGAACCGCGGCTGACCCTCGCGGCGTGGCCGCTCGGGACGGTCGCCACGCTGCGGACGGTCCCCCGCGGGCGGGTCGGGGGTGAGGAAGAACCCGCCGTCGCGCGTCTCCAGCGCGAGGGCGGCGGCGATGTCGGCCATGGCCACGTCGTTGTCGCGGGCGTAGTCCTCGACGAGCTTGCGGAACGTCGCCAGGTGGTCGGAGGCGAGGTTCTCGGTGATCGACTCCCCGAACTTCGCCACGCGCTGCGCGTTGACGTCGTCGACGCTGGGCAGACCGATCTCGGTGAGGGGCTGTCGCGTCGCGCGCTCGATGGACCGCAGCATGTGCCGTTCCCGCGGGGACACGAACAGCAGCGCGTTCCCCGACCGGCCGGCGCGTCCGGTGCGACCGATGCGGTGCACGTAGGACTCGGTGTCGTGCGGGATGTCGTAGTTGACGACGTGGCTGATGCGGTCGACGTCGAGTCCGCGCGCGGCCACGTCGGTGGCCACGAGGATGTCGATCGACCCGCTCTTCAGCGACGCGATCGTGCGCTCGCGCTGGGCCTGGGGGATGTCACCGTTGATCGCGACGGCCGAGAACCCGCGGGCACGCAGCTTCTCGGCGAGCTCCTCGGTCGCGGACTTGGTGCGGACGAACACGATCATCGCGTCGAACGACTCGACCTCGAGCACACGGGTGAGCGCGTCGAGCTTGCGCTGGTGGGACACCTGTAGGTAGCGCTGCGTGATGTTCTGCGCGGTCGCGGTCTTGGCCTTCACCGTGATCTCGACGGGGTTCGCGAGGTACTTCTGCGCGAGCCGTCGGATGCCGCTGGGCATCGTCGCGCTGAACAGGGCCACCTGCTTGGTGTCCGGGGTGTCGGCGAGGATCCGCTCGACGTCCTCGGCGAAGCCCATCGTCAACATCTCGTCGGCCTCGTCGAGGACGAGGAACTCCAGCTGCGAGAGGTCCAGGGTGCCCTTGTCGAGGTGGTCGATGATGCGGCCCGGCGTGCCGACCACGATCTGCGCACCGCGGCGCAGCCCGGACAGCTGCACGCTGTACGACTGACCGCCGTAGATCGGCAGGACCCGCACGTCGGGCTGGTGCGCCGCGTACTTGCCGAACGCCTCGGACACCTGCAGCGCGAGCTCGCGGGTCGGCGCCAGCACCAGTGCCTTCGGCGCTTTGCCCTCGGCGGTGATGCGGGAGAGCACCGGGATGGCGAACGCCGCGGTCTTGCCGGTACCCGTCTGGGCGAGGCCGACGACGTCGCGACCGGCCATCAGAGGCGGGATGGTCTCGGCCTGGATGGGCGACGGGCTCTCGTAGCCGACGTCCTCGAGCGCCCGCAGGACGGGGAAAGCGATGTCGAGGTCGGCGAAGGTCACGCCTGGGGCGTCGTCGCCGCCCCTGTCGTCTGTTCTCGCCCCGTCGGACACACTGCCGTCCACGCCACACCACCACTGTTCCCGGCCACCCGGCCGTCGATCCGAATCGTCGGACCGTGCCCTGTTCCCCCGGTGAGCTGTGTCCGACCTGCACGGAGCACTCTAGTCGCCGGAGGCCTCCCACCCCGCATCGTGAGCGCGTGCCGGCTGACACACCCTCTCGGATCCGTTCCATCACCCGTTGCTACGGTTCTCGGTGTCCGAGCGCGGGTAATCTGTGTCACATCGTCGCCCGGACCGGATTGTCCGATTTCTGGGCGGACGACCACTCACGATCGGAGGCTCCCGTGACCGCAGCAGCGACCAGTCCCCACGAGATCGTCGTGGACGACGACACCACGATCGTCGACCGCCCGATCCGGCTGCGCGAGGAGCGCAGCTCGCTGCGGCTGTTCCGGCGGCGCGTCGACGGCCGGTGGAACGACGTCACCGCGAAGGAGTTCGCCGATCAGGTCGACGCGACCGCGAAGGGTCTGATCGCGTCCGGCGTCGACGCCGGCGACCGCGTCGCGATCCTGTCCTCGACCCGCTACGAGTGGACCGTCCTGGACTACGCGATCTGGCGCGCGGGGGGCGCGACCGTCGCGATCTACGAGACGTCCGCGTCGGACCAGGTGAAGTACATCCTCTCCGACTCCGGCACCACGATGCTGCTGGTCGAGTCGACGAAGCAGAAGGAGCAGCACTCGGCGGTCGTCGAGGCCGCGGGTCTGCGCGAGACGCTCGTCATCGACGACGACGTCCTCGGTGTCCTCGCCGAGCGCGGCGCCGACGTCGACGACGCCGAACTCGACCGTCGCCGCGCGGGGATGAGCGCCTCGGACATGGCGACCCTGATCTACACGTCGGGAACCACCGGCAACCCCAAGGGCGTGGCCCTGACCCACGCCAATTTCCTCGGCGAGTGCGAGAGCGTCCGGCAGACCCTCGGGCACGTCATGGGCGAGGGGCGCTCGACGCTGCTGTTCCTGCCGCTCGCGCACGTGTTCGCCCGCATGGTGGCCGTCGGCGCCATCGAGAGCGGCGTGGTGCTGGGCCACACCAACGACATCCCGAACCTGTTGAGCGACTTCGAGAAGTTTCAGCCCAGCTACATCCTGTCGGTGCCGCGCGTGTTCGAGAAGGTCTACAACAGCGCCAAGCAGAAGGCCCACGACGGGGGCAAGGGCAAGATCTTCGACCGCGCGGCCGACACCGCCATCGAGTACTCACGGGCGCTGGACGCCGGCGGCGCCGGTCTCGTCCTGAAGGCCAAGCACACCGTGTTCGACAAGCTCGTCTACTCCAAGCTGCGCGCGGCCCTCGGCGGACAGTGCGAGGACGCGATCTCCGGTGGCGCCCCGCTCGGTGAGCGCCTCGGCCACTTCTTCCGCGGCATCGGCATCCCGGTGTACGAGGGCTACGGCCTCACCGAGACGACCGCCGCCGTCACGGTGAACTCGCCCGAGGCCCAGCGTGTCGGCACGGTCGGGCGGCCCGTCGCGGGCGCCGCGGTCAAGATCGCCGACGACGGCGAGGTGCTCCTCAAGGGCCCCATGGTGTTCTCCGGGTACTGGCACAACGAGGAGGCCACCAAGGACACCTTCGACGGTGAGTGGTTCCGCACCGGCGACATCGGCACGCTCGAGGACGACTACCTCAAGATCACCGGCCGCAAGAAGGAGCTCATCGTCACCGCCGGCGGCAAGAACGTCTCCCCCGCCCCGCTCGAGGACTCCATCCGCGCACACCCGATGGTGAGCCAGTGCCTCGTCGTCGGCGACAACAAGCCGTTCATCGCCGCGTTGATCACCCTCGACGCCGAGGCCGCGCCGGGCTGGCTGGAACGCCACTCGCTGCCCGCCGACACCTCGATCGCCGACCTCGCGAAGAACGACGATCTCCGCGCGGAGATCGACGAGGCGGTCAAGCAGGCCAACACGAAGGTGTCCAAGGCGGAGCAGATCAAGAAGTTCACCATCCTCGACAGTGATTTCACCATCGAGTCCGGTGAGATCACGCCGACGATGAAGCTGAAGCGCAACGTGATCCACGAGGCGCACGGCGCCGAGATCGAGAAGCTCTACACCAAGTAGACCCCTCCCACCGGGACGACGCCCGGTGACGCACGACCCCACGAGGTGGGTGCCATGACCCTGGTCAGGCACCCACCTCGGTCGTGATGCCGTAGTGGGAGATCTTGCGGTAGAGGGTCGCCCGGCTCATCCCCAGCGTCCGCGCGGCGTCGCCCATGCTGGGCGGCCCCGACGCGAGGACCCGCACTATCTCGCCGCGCTCGAATGCCTCGATGCGGGACAGGCGTCGACCGCCGCCGGCGAGGACGTCGGACGGCAGGGAACCCACGTCGACACGGTCCCCCCGCAGCGCGGCCGCACGGACCACGTCGGCGAGTTCGGTGACGTTGCCGGGCCAGTCGTAGGACTGCAGTGCGCGTTGTGCGGCCGGCAGGACGGGCACCGGCCGTCCCCGCGCCGACTCCGCGAGATGTGCTGCGAGCGGGACGATGTCGTCGGGCCGGTCCCGCAACGGCGGAACGTCGACGATGACGTCGATCGCCGACCTCAACGCCATCGGCACGTCTTCGAGGCGGTCGGCGGTGAGAACCACCGGTACCTCACCCGCCGGTCGGCGACGCAGCACGTCGCCGAGCCGGACCGCCACCCAGTCCGGCAGCCTGTCGACGTCACGGACGATCACCGCGGTGTGGTCCTTGCCCACCTCCGGCAGCCACAGGTCGAGCCAGGTGACGACGTCGCCGGTCGCCGGCGGGGCAGCGGACAGGATGCGGTCTCGCGGGCGGACGCGCCGCGCGGCCTGGGCCAGCGCGGTGGCGCGACCGGACCCGCGTTCACCCACCGTGGCGACGACGTGGCCGGCCCGCAGCCCGCGCTCGACGTGATCGACCACCGCGCACCACTGCGGCGACAACCCGCGCAGCGTGCCCGCCCCGGGCTCGAGGCACGGCAGGTCGATGCGCATGACCGTCCCCCGCGGGGTGCGCCGCGCCCGCCGGCCCGTCGACCGGGCGCCCATCAGGGCCGCGGTGGTCCCGGCCGCGGACCGGGCCAGGGCCAGCAGCAGATCCGGCGACGACCGCGACCAGGTCGTCAGGTTGACGCAACCCTCCACCCGCCCGGACGCCGGGTCGATCACCGGGACCGCGGCGCAGGTGAAGCTGCTGAGGTTCTGCGCGTAGTGCTCCTCCGCGCGCACCAGGGTCGGCGCACGATCGGCGAGCGCCAGCCCCAGTCCGTTGGTGCCGACCTCGCGTTCGGAGTAGGCGAACCCCGGCGCGAGGCGCACGTCGTCGAGTGCGCCGAGCAGAGACGTGTCCCCGCTCGCCCGGTGCAGGACGACACCGTCGGGGTCGGTCAGCATCAGTCCGACGGGCTCGCCCGACAGCGTGTGCGAGAGGTCGGTGAGCACCTCTGTGCCGCATGCGCAGAACAGCGAGTCCAGGTCGTGTGTACCGGTGAACGCGGGCGTGACCGCGTCGTCGGCGACCCCGTACTCCGCCGACCGCTGCCACGAGGCGAGCAGACGGCGCCCGCCGGACGGCGCGCCGAGCCGCGCGAGGTCGCGCCGAGATCCCGGCGGTCGAGCCACGTCCATCACCCCTCCCGGATGTGACCCACGTTACCCGTCCACGCGGCCGCCGCACGGGTGCCTGATGCCGGATCCGGACGGACTCGGCAGGTCAGAGGGTGTCTCAAACTGAGACGGTCGCCCCCTCGATCACGGGTCCGACGCTCCCTACGGTCGCTCTCAGACGTGTGGCACTCATCACATGCACCAGGGAGGTCGACATGTATCACACACCGGACGCCGACTACTTCGTCGTCGACGCGCACATCGCGCTCTGGGATGCTCGCGCCGAGAACCAGCGCAACATCCACGGCAAGCAGTTCATCGACTGCTTCTACGACTACCACCGCAACCTGTCGCCGGAGTCGGAGCTGTGGGGCTACGAGGAGTACCTCTACCAGGGCGGCGAGCGGCTGATGCACGACATCTTCGAGGTCGGTCACGTCGACCACGCGATCTTCCAGCCCGCCCACCTCGGCGAGTTCTACCACCGCGGATTCGGACAGACCGAGGAGGCGTCGCAGCTCGCCGCCGCCCACCCGGACAAGCTGACCTACAACCACCACTTCGACCCGCGCAACGGCGAGGCCGGCCTCGATCAGCTGCGGCGCGACGCGGAGAAGTACCAGCTGAAGGGCGTGAAGCTGTACACCGCCGAGTGGCACGGCGAATCCCGCGGGTACAAACTCGACGACCCGTGGGCCTACCGCTACTTCCAGGAGTGCCGGGAGCTCGGCATCCGCAACATCCACGTGCACAAGGGACCCACCATCCGCCCGCTCGACCGG
Source organism: Williamsia serinedens (assembly GCF_024171725.1). Taxonomy (GTDB): domain Bacteria; phylum Actinomycetota; class Actinomycetes; order Mycobacteriales; family Mycobacteriaceae; genus Williamsia_A; species Williamsia_A serinedens. Next base: position 29,422 of record NZ_JAMTCG010000001.1, on the reverse strand, counting down.
GATGCGTTCGACGTCGCCGACGTCGACCACGTCGCCTCGGACTTCACCGACCTGAACTTCGTGGTGGAGCACTGCGGTCTCCCCCGGCTCGAGGACTTCTGCTGGATCGCCACCCAGGAGCCGAACGTCTACGCCGGTCTGGCCGTGGCCATCCCGTTCATGCACACCCGCCCGAAGTACTTCGCGCAGATCATGGGCGAGCTCCTGTACTGGCTCGGCGAGGACCGGATCTTCTTCTCGTCCGATTACGCGTTGTGGACGCCGAGGTGGCTGGTGGAGACGTTCGTCGACTTCCAGATCCCCGACGAGCTGAGCGAATACCCGGCGATCACGACCGAACAGAAGAAGAAGATCCTCGGTCTGAACGCCGCGAAGCTCTACGACATCCCGGTGCCGGCGGAGTTGCAGCTCCCGGACGCCGACGAGACCGCCACCGGTCCGCGCGGCGCCGACGAGATGGTGGGTGCCTCATGAGTGCGCCCACCACCGACCGGGTGTCGCTCGACCAGGCGCGGCACGCCGACGTGCGTGGCGTTCTCGACCACGTCATCGACCCCGAACTCGACGAACCGATCACCGATCTGGGGTTCGTGCGGTCGATCGACGTGAGCGATGAGGGGGCCGTCGAGGTCCACCTGCGACTCCCGACGTCGTTCTGCGCCCCCAACTTCGCGTACCTGATGGCGTCGGACGCCAAGGACGCCGTCGTCGGTCTGCCCTGGACGACGGACGTGACCGTCGAACTCGACGACCACCACGACTCCGACATCATCAACGCCGGCCTCGCCGCCGACGCCGGCTACCGCGGCACGTTCCGCCACGAGGCCGACACCGACCTCGAGGAGCTCCGCGAGACGTTCCGCCGCAAGGCACACACCGCGGCGATGGAGCGCTGTCTCACCGGGCTGCTGCGCGCCGACCCGACGCTCGCCGAGACGGACCTCGGCGACGTCCGGCTCACCGGACTCCCCGACGACGACACGAAGCGGTCGCTGGTCCGTCGACGCCGGGCGATCGGACTGGGCACGGCCGAGTCCGATCTGGTTCTCGTCGATCCCGACGGGAACGGGTACGCGCCCGACGCGGTGTCCCACGCACTGCGTCGGGCGCGCTCCACCCGGATCTCCATCGACGGCAACGCCCACTGGTGCAAAGGGCTCCTCGGTACGCGCTACGCCGACGAACCCCCCGACCCCACCTTCGTCCCGCTCACCGCGCTCACCGTGCGCGGCTCCTGACCCCGACACCCAGAACAGAACCGGAGACACCGATGTCCACGATGCGCGCCGTCCAGGTGGTCGGCTACCACCAGGACCTGGAGATGACCGAGCTGCCCGTGCCGGAACCGACAGGACCGTTCGACGTGGTGGTCAAGATCGGCGGAGCGGGGGTGTGCCGCACCGACATCCACATCCTCGAGGGCCAGTGGGCCGAGAAGTCCGGTGTCGCACTGCCGTACACGATCGGACACGAGAACGCGGGCTGGGTGCACGCCGTCGGGTCGGCGGTCACCCACGTCGCCGAGGGCGACAAGGTGATCCTCCATCCCCTCATCACGTGCGGCCTGTGCCGGGCGTGCCGCTCGGGGGACGACGTGCACTGCGAGGCCAACGCCTTCCCGGGCATCGACACCCACGGCGGCTACGCGGACTACATCAAGACCTCCGCCCGCAGCGTCGTGAAGATCGACGACGCCCTGGAACCCGCGGACGTCGCGGCCCTCGCCGACGCCGGCCTGACCGCCTACCACGCGGCGGCCAAGGCGGCGAGGCGCCTGACGCCCCGGGACCGGTGCGTGGTGATCGGCGCAGGCGGTCTGGGCCACATCGGCATCCAGGTGCTCAAGGCGCTCACGCCCGCCGAGCTGATCGTCGTGGACCGCAACGAGCAGGCTCTCAAGCTCGCGGAGTCGATCGGCGCCGATCGGGGCGTCGTCGCCGACGGCAGCCAGGTCGAGCAGGTGCTCGAGCTGACCGGCGGGCACGGCGCCGAGGTCGTCGTCGACTTCGTCGGCGAGAACGGCACCACCGCAGAGGGTCTGGCGATGACGCGCCGAGCCGGCGACTACCACGTCGTCGGGTACGGCGAGAACGTCGACGTCCCCACGATCGACCTGATCTCCGAGGAGAAGAACGTCGTCGGCAACCTCGTCGGTTCCTACAACGACCTCTGTGATCTGATGCAGTTGGCCGCCCGGGGGTCGGTGGTGCTCCACACGGCGAAGTACCCGCTCGACGACTTCCAGAGGGCCATCGACGATCTCGGGGCCGGCAACGTCCGCGGACGCGCCATCCTCACCCCGTGATCACGGCCGACGTCCACCCCGCACGCATCGAACCGCAAGGAGCCCCACAGTGATCTTCATCGTCGTCAAGTTCCCGGTGAAGCCCGAGCACGCCGACGAGTGGCCGTCGCTGGTCGCCGAGTTCACCGCCGGCACCCGCGCCGAGGAGGGCAACCTCTTCTTCGACTGGGCCCGCAGCCTCGACGACCCGAACGAGTACGTGCTGACCGAGGGGTTCGCCGACGACGGCGCCGAGGCGCACGTGGGCAGCGACCACTTCAGGAAAGCTGTCGACGAACTCCCGCAGTACCTGGCCCGCACGCCGAAGATCATCAGCGAGAAGATCGGCGCCGACGGATGGGGCCCGATGGGCGAGATGCAGGTCGACTGAGTCCCCGCCGGCACCGCGTCAGGGCGACCCGAGGAAGTCGAGCACCAGTCGGTTGACCTCCTCGGGTCGTTCGACCTGCAGGAAATGCCCTGCGTCGGGGACGATCTCGACGGCACTCCCCTCGGGCAGCACGTCGCGCACACCGCGCGTGTAGCCGACCTGCATGCAGCCGTCGTCGGCACCGTGCAGGTAGAGCATCGGGACCACCGGACCTTTCAGCCAGAAATCCTGCAGCTCGCGGTATCTCGCCGCCGGGCGACGCGGGCGCACCTGCGCGCGGTAGTACCCGAGCGCCGCGCGACGATGTGCCGCGTCGGGGAGCGAGTCGAAGACGTGCGGGAGGTCGCCGCTGGGGTCGTGCCCCGGGGACCAGTCGCGCCACAGCCGCGGTATGAGGCGGTCGAGGGACGACTCGGCGACGCGGGGCACCTGGTTGAACGCCATGTACCAGCTCATCCGAGCCTGGCGGGCGAGCATCCGCACGGTCTCCGCCGGGGACGCGACGGACCGGGTCATCGCCGGCACCGGTGGCACCGCCATCGACACCACCCGCCGGAACGGCGATCTCGGCCACGCCGCTATCCCGTTGGCGGTGACGGCACCCCAGTCGTGGCCGACCAGGACGGCCTGCTCGTTCCCGCCGAGCTCCCGGTGCACCCCGATCACGTCGTGCATGAGCGCTCCGACGTGGTAGTCGCCGTCGTCGGGGATGTCGCTGGGCGCGTACCCGCGGCTGAACGGTGCCACGACGCGGAAGTCACGGTCGGCGAGCGCGGGCCCGAGGTGCCGCCACGACCACGCGGAGTCGGGGTAACCGTGCACAAGGATCGCGAGCGGCCCGTCCTGCGGGCCCCAGGTCAGCGCCGCGACTCGCAGTTCCGGCAGCGTGATGTCGATCCGACGGGGCTCGCTGGTCATCGCCTCAGCTTAGGAGACCGCCACCTGCGCCTCGGTCCCCACCGCGGCCCGCTCGGTGCGGGCGATCCGCCCGAATCGCAGCGCAGGATCGGCGACGCGGCGGCGCCGCAGGATGAGTACGTCGTGGTAGTAGTTCATCCCCAGCTGCCAGGGCGCGCGTCCTCCGGCCCGCGGGAAGGTGTCGATCGACCGGACGATGTAGTTCGCCCGGCAGTCGAGCAGCGGCTCCCTGCGCACCCCCGTCGGCGCCACGGGCACGAAGGTGTCGTGGCCGTGCCGCCGCATGTGGCGCACCAGGCGTCGGAAGTGCTCGCCGACGAGATCGGCCTTCAACGTCCACGACGCGTTCGTGTACCCGATGGTGAACACGAGGTTCGGCAGGCCGCTCAGCATCATCCCCTTGTAGGAGAGGGTCTCGGAGACAGGCGTCTCGACGCCGTCGACCGACAGCGTCACGCGACCGAACGCGAGCATCTGCAGACCCGTCGCGGTGACGACCACGTCGGCGGGGACGAGTTCCCCCGAGGAGACGACGACGCCGTCGGGGCGGACGTGGTCGATGGTGTCGGTGACGACCGAGGCGGACCCGTCCGACAGAGCGCGGAAGAGGTCTCCGTCGGGCGCGAGACACATGCGCTGGTCCCATGGGTCGTAGCGCGGCGTGAAGTGCCGGTCGAGGTCGAAGTCGGCGGGGAGCTGGGCGGCGTTCTCCTTCCGGATCACGCCGCGCATGCGATCGGGCCACCGACGGCAGGCCTGGTATAGCGCCGTGTCGATGGCGATGTTCTTCACTCGCGTCACCGCGGACGCCGTGCGGCGTCCGACGAGTCGCGCGAGCCGCTCGTCGGCGGCGTCGCGACTCGGGAACGACATCACGTACGTCGGTGACCGCTGCAGCATCGTCACGTGCGCAGCGGTCTGCGCCAGTGCCGGTACGACGGTGATCGCGGTGGCGCCGCTGCCGACGACCACCACCCGCTTGCCGGTGAGGTCGAGGTCCTGCGGCCAGTGCTGCGGGTGCACCACCGGCCCGGCGAAGTCGTCGAGTCCTGGGATGTGCGGTTCGTGGCCGCGGGCGTGGTCGTAATAGCCGGTGCACAGGTAGAGGAAGCGTGCGCGGACGACGACCGGCTCGGGGTCGTCCTCGGTGGTCGCCGTGACGGTCCACCTGCCGGTCGAGGAGTCGAAGTCGGCTCCGGTGACGCGGTGACCGAACCGGATGTGGTCGAGCGTGCCGTCCCGGCGCGCGCTCGACTCGATGTACTCGCGGATGCGGTCACCGGAGACGATGGAGTCGGAGTCGGTCCAGCGGTGATGGCGGTAGCTCAGGCTGTGCATGTCGGAGTCGCAGCGCACGCCCGGGTAGCGGAACAGGTCCCAGGTGCCACCGATCCGTCGTCGGGACTCGAGGACGACGAAGCTGTCACCGACGGCCTCACGGACGTGGTGCGCCGCCCCGATGCCGGACAACCCGGCCCCCACGATCACGACCTCGACGTCGGTCACCGACACCCGATCCCCTCTCGCCCGCCGTCGCCGTCGACGGCCGTCGCCGCGTGAGCGTGACACGGTGAGGTGTGATCCGGCGCAGTGCTCCGGGAACGTTGGGGAAGGACACAGCCGTGGACGCGCGGACGGTGACGGTGTCGCGGAGTGCGCGAGAGGAGACTCGAACTCCCACGGGTTGCCCCACTGGAACCTAAATCCAGCGCGTCTGCCAGTTCCGCCACTCGCGCGTGTGCAGCGCCACCCTAGCGGTCGGCCGCCGGGATCCGTCCGCGCGGTACCGTCGTCTCGTGAGCAGTCCGCACCGTCGCCGACACCGGCCGGCACTCATCGTGCTGGTCGTGGTCGCGTTCGTGGCCTGTCTGGGCCTCGCCTGGTGGCAGTGGACCCGGTTCGAGTCGACCGACGGTACCGGCCAGAACCTGGGCTACGCGCTGCAGTGGCCGGCGTTCGCGGCCTTCGTCGTCTACGCCTACCGGCGGTTCGTGGTGTTGGAGAGCGACCCCGAGGAGGTCGCCAAACTCGATCCCGCCACCCGCGGTGCGACGGAGATCCGTCCCGACGTCCTGCCCCCGCGGCCGGCGGCGCGGACCGGTGCGGTCGACAAGGTCGACGAGGTCGACGACGACGCGTCGCCGGAGGACCGCGCGCACGCGGAGTACAACCGCTACCTGTCCGAACTGGCACGGCGCGACGCGCGGTGACCTCGGACGTCGAGTCGATTCAGGAGTTCGTGTGAGCAGTACCGATCCCGTCACGACGGCCAAGCCCGTGACCCAGCCCGCGTCCAAGATCCGCGGCGCTCTCCTGCGTTACCGCGTGCTCGCGTGGGTGACCGGTCTGTGGCTGCTGCTGCTCGTCGTCGAGTTGATCCTCAAGTACGGCTTCGGCGTCGACTCGCTCGACTTCGTGCCGATCGTGCACGGCTGGGTCTACTTCGTGTACCTGATCATGGCGATCGATCTGTCCATCCGCGTCCGGTGGCCGATCGGCAAGACGGTGGTCACCCTCATCGCGGGCACCATCCCGTTCCTGTCGTTCTACGTAGAGCACATCCGCACCCGCGAGGTCCGCGCCCAGTTCGACGTCTGACCCCCGCGGTCGCCGCCCGTCAGGCCCCCGCGCCGAGGTCACGCAGGACCGGCAGCAGCTGCTCCAGCGCGCGGGAGCGGTGACTGATCGCGTCCTTCTCGGCCGGTGCGAGTTGCGCGGCGGTCCGGCCGGCGACCGAACCACCCGACATCGCGTCGTCGGAGGGGACGAAGATCGGGTCGTAGCCGAAGCCGTTGTGCCCGAGCGGTTCCCGGACGATCCGGCCCCGCCACTCGCCCCGCACCACGTGCTGCCCGCCGGACGGCGTCACCAGCGCGCAGGCCGAGACGAACGCGGCACCGCGACGCTCCTCGGGGACGTCGGACATCTGGCCGAGCAGCAGGCGCAGGTTGGCCTCGTCGTCGCCGTGCCGGCCCGACCACCGGGCGCTGAGCACGCCGGGCATCCCGCGCAGCGCATCCACCTCGAGGCCCGAGTCGTCGGCGAGGCAGGCGAAACCCGTCGCGGCACACCCGTCGACCGCCTTCACGAGCGCGTTGTCCTCGAAGGTCGCGCCGGTCTCCGGGGTCTCGGGGAAGGCGGGCACCTCGTCGAGGCCGATCACCGTCACGTCCTCGATCCCCTCGGAGACGACCAGGCGCCGGAGCTCGGTGAGCTTCTTGGCGTTGCGACTGGCGACGAGCAGCGTCGTCGCGGTCGGCCCGGTCACACGCCGGGCGCGGCCGGCGACGGCGCGCCGAGTGCCTCGCGCTGCGCCTCGAACAGCCGCTCGGTGCCGATGGCCGCCATGTCGAGCATCTTGTCCAGCGTCGCGCGTGCGAACGTGGCGCCCTCGCCCGTGCCCTGGATCTCCACCAGGGTGCCGGCGTCGGTGGCGACGACGTTCATGTCGACCTCGGCGCGGGAGTCCTCCTCGTAGGGCAGGTCGAGACGGACACGCCCGTCGACCACCCCCACGCTGACCGCGGCGATGGCACAGGAGATCGGCTGCGGATCGGCGAGCAGTCCGCGTTCGTTGAGCAGCGCGACCGCGTCGACGAGGGCAACGTAGGCCCCGGTGATCGCGGCGGTCCGGGTCCCGCCGTCGGCCTGCAGGACGTCGCAGTCGAGGGCGATCGTGTTCTCCCCCAGCGCCGCCAGGTCGATGCAGGCGCGCAGCGACCGGCCGATGAGTCGGCTGATCTCCTGGGTACGGCCGCCGACCTTGCCCTTGACCGACTCGCGCTGCGACCGCGTGTGGGTGGCGGCGGGCAGCATCGCGTACTCGGCGGTCAACCAACCCAGCCCCGATCCGCGACGCCACCGCGGCACACCCTCCTCGACGCTCGCGGTGCACATCACGCGGGTGCTGCCGAACTCGACGAGCACCGACCCGGCGGGGTGGTCGGTGAATCCACGGGTGATGCGGATGGGCCGCATCTCGTCGTCGGTGCGTCCGTCTGCTCGTCTACTCACGCGGCCACTCTAACGACGCGATCGCCTCCACCGCGGGCCCGTCGGGCCGACGGGTCGGGGTGGGTGCCTCAGATCCCGAAGACGCGACCGGGCCGGGCGACGTCCAGCGGGCCGTCGTACTCCGCCTTCGCCTCGGCGACGACGTCCTCGACCGGTGTCCACGGCGGGATGTGGGTCAGCACCAGCGACTTCGCGCCGGCGCGGGCCGCGATCCGGCCGGCCTCGGTACCCGACAGGTGCAGGCCCGGGGGACGCTCGTCGGGCGCATGGGTCCACGACGCCTCGCAAAGGAACACGTCGGCGTCGCGGGCGAGGTCGACCACGGCGTCACACTCCGCGGTGTCCCCGCTGAACGCCAGGACCCGGTCGTCGGGTCCGACGATCCGCAACCCGTAGGTCTCCGGCGGGTGCAGCACCCGATGCGGTGTCACCGAGAGCGGACCGATGTCGACGGTGTCGCCGTCGGCCCAGTGGTGCACGTCGAAGGTGTCGGAGATGTCGTCGACCTGCCCCGCGTACTCCGACGAGGCGGCGCCGATACGGGTGCCCGTGCCGTCGGGTCCCCACAGCGCGACCTTCACCGACGCCGGCACCGGGTGGTAGCGCCGCCACACCAGCAGACCGGGCAGGTCCAGGCAGTGGTCGGCGTGCAGGTGACTGAGCATCACCGTGACGTCGTTGGGGTCGTGCACGCGCTGCAACGCCCCCAGCACCCCCGGCCCGAAGTCGAGGACCACCGGCTGGTGACCGTCGACGGTGAGCAGATACCCCGATGCCGCACTCTCGGGGCCGACGACGCTCCCCGAGCTCCCCAGGACGGTCACTCGCATGCCGTTCACTGTGCCACGTGACGACGACCACAGCGACGAGCCTCGCGGCGTCCGATGTCCCGTCGTGATCTCACACCGCGTGCACGGCGCCGAGAGCCGGCCCGAGGAAGCGGGCGGCGAGGCGTGCGAAGGAGTCGGGGTCGCCGGTGGCGGTGAAGTCGCGCCGCGCCGGCCGGCCGTCGTGCGGCCGCAGGGCGTCCTGTTCGGTGAGCACGCGCAGCACGTCCTTGGCGGTCTCCTCGGCGCTCGACACGAGCGTCACCTCGTCACCCATCGCGAGCTGGATGACCCCGGACAGGAGGGGGTAGTGCGTGCAGCCCAGGACGACGGTGTCGACGCGGGCCTGCTGCAGGGGTTCGAGATATCCCTGTGCCAGGCCCAGGATCTGGCGACCCGAGGTGATGCCGCGTTCGACGAAGTCGACGAAGCGGGGGCACGCGACCGTGGTGAGCTCGACGCCGCGGGCGGCGGCGAACGCGTCGTCGTAGGCGCGCGAGGCGATCGTCGCGGCCGTGCCGATGACGCCGATCCGGCCGGTGCGCGTGGTCGCGACCGCACGTCGTACCGCGGGCAGGATCACCTCGACCACCGGCACCGGATACCGCTCACGGGCGTCGCGCAGGCACGCCGACGACGCCGTGTTGCACGCGATCACCATCACCTTGACGCCGCGCTCGACGAGATCGTCGCCGACGGCCAGTGCATGGCGTCGGATCTCCGGGATGCGCAGTGGGCCGTAGGGGCCGTTGGCCGTGTCGCCGACATAGACGATGTCCTCGTCGGGCAGTTGGTCGACGATCGCCCGCGCGACGGTCAGCCCGCCGACACCGGAGTCGAAGATGCCGATCGGTGCGTCCTGGCGCGGGTCGCCGGTCACCGCCGGGGCTCGACGACGGGTGTCGGCGTCGTGGCGCGGCGTCGACGATCACGCCCGGCCAGCGCCCATGCGGCGACCACTCCCCCAATCGCGCCGAACAGGTGCGCCTGCCACGAGATCTGCGGCTGCCCCGGGATCACCCCCCACAGCACGGAGCCGTAGACGAGGAGCAGCAGCACGCCGATCCCGATCTGCGCGGGCGAGCGGTTGAACAGTCCCCGCACCAGCAGGAAGGCGAGCCAGCCGAAGATGATCCCGGACGCGCCGATGGTCACCGAGTTGCCGGGACCGAACAGGAACACCCCGATCCCCGAGAACGCCCACACGACCAGCGTGGTGACGACGAACCGCCGGGCGAGCAGGAGCAGGAAGCCGAGGACCGCGGCGGGGACGGCATTGGAGGTGAGGTGGTCGAACCCGGCATGCAGGAACGGCGAGGTGAGGACGCCCCACCACCGGTCGGCGTCGCGGGGGTGGATCCCGTCGTCGTCGAGACGGTTGCTCGACGCCGCGTCGAACGCCTCGACGAGGTAGAGCACCCCGATCACCAGTGCGATGACCACGGCCGAGCGGATCCACAGCACGCGGCGCGGCTCGCGGCCGGGGCCGACCCGGGGGCCCGCACCCCCGCCGAGCGGTGGGACGGCGCCCTGCGGCGCACCGGTGGACACCATGGCCTGCACTCCTCGTGTCGGGTCACCCGAGGATACCGAGCACGACGGTCCGGCCCCGCCGGTGACGGCGGGTCAGCCGTGCGACGCCGGGGCGAGGATGTCGCGGTGGGCGGGGATCCCGGCGACGCCCGTCGCCGACAAGACCGCATCCACGATCGCTCGCCGCGTCACGACCGCCGCCGCGGCGCCGATCCGCGCGATGGACGGCACCGCCGGGTGCATCCCGTCCGGGACGTCGGGGTGCGCCGGGGGCTCGACGGCGCCGGTGGCGACGGCGAAGACGGTGTCGCCGTCGAGGGGCGAGTGCGCGGGCCGGATCGCGTGGGCCATCCCGTCGTGGGCGGCCATGGCGACGCGGCGGGTGGCCGCGGGGTCGAGACGGGCGTCGGTCGCGACGACGCCGATGGTGGTGTTGAGGACGGTCGCCTTCTCCCGCAGCTCGCCCAGCGCGGCGATCTGCGCCGCGGAGGGAGCCGTCAGCCCGTGCACCGCCATCTCGTCGGCCGAGGCGTCCCACGGCAGACCCATCCCCGGGTCGACGACGTCGCCGACGGGGTTGGCCACCATGATCGCCGCGACCGTCACCGCGACGCCGTCGCCGAGATCGACCGTGGTGGACGCGGTGCCGACCCCGCCCTTGAGCACCCCGGCGCGGGCACCGGTCCCCGCGCCGACGGAACCCCGCCCGACGGCCGTGCCCGCCGCGGCGAGCGCGGCGGCCCCCATCGCGGCATCGGGACGGTTGCGCCACCCACCGACGGGCAGGTCGAACACGACCGCCCCCGGCACGATGGGCACCACGCCCCCACGGTCGTCCATGCGGAGGCCGACGCCGGCCTCCTCGAGGCCCGCCATGACGCCGTCGGCGGCGGCCAGTCCGTACGCGCTGCCACCGGTCAGCACGATCGCGTGGGCGGTCTGCACCGAGTTGACCGGGTCCAGCAGGTCGGTCTCCCGCGTCCCGGGTCCGCCGCCGCGGACGTCGACGGCGGCGACCGACCCCGCCGGCAGCGTCACCACGGTCACGCCGGTGGCCCATCCCGACCCGGGTGCCTCGGGGGTGGCGACGGTGGCGTCGTCGTCGACACGGTGTGCGTGGCCGACCCGGATGCCGGCCACGTCGGTGATCGACCCGATCCCGCTCACCGGCACGTCGGTCTCACCGCGCGCCCATCACCGCGACGACGAGCAACTCCTGCACGACGGTCAGCCAGTGATAGACGTCGAGGTGAGCCGCCTGCGGGTCGTCGGGCGGCAGGTGGTCGGGGGTGGTCTCGGTGACGCCCAGCATCGCGCCGAGCGCCAACCGGACGTCGTTGATCGCGGCCATCCACTCCTCGGCCTGCGCCCGCGACAGCGTCACGTCGCCGCCGCCCTGGGGCAGCGTGTCGAGGACGGTGCGCAGCGCGCGCGACTTGGCCTCGATGATGTGGGGTTCGTGGACGCTGCGCAGTGCGCCGTTGAGGTCGCCGGTGACGGCGTCGGCGGCGAGGTGGCGGTCCTGGTCGGGCCGGTGGAAGTCCGGCAGGAGGCGGCCGAGCGTGGCGTCCTGCGGGGCCGACGAGTGTCCGACGGCGATCCCGGTCATGGCGGCGAGCTCGTCGTCGGGGGCGGTCGAGGCGCGCTCGTCGAGCAACTCGGTCATCGACGAGACCAGCGAGGCGATGAGCTCGCTCTCGTGGGCGTCGAGGCGGCTCGTGATGCGCAGCGAGTCCCCGCGACCGCGCCGTTTCCAGTTCTGCACCGTTCAGCCGTCGCGCTGCATCGTCGCCCACAGGCCGGCCGCGTGCAGCTTGCGCACGTCGATCTCCACCTTGTCGCGGTCACCGCTGGACACCACGGCCTTGCCCTCGGTGTGCACCTGCATCATCAGCTCCGCGGCCTTGGTCTCCGAGTAACCGAACAGCTTCTGGAACACGTAGGTGACGTAGCGCATCAGGTTCACCGGGTCGTCCCAGACGATCGTCACCCAGGGGCGGTCGTCGGAGGTGTCCGCGTCGGCCGTGTCGGGGTCGGCGACCGCCGCACCGCCCGGGGTAGATTCGTGCCGACCGTCGACCGCGACGGCACCCGACCACCACCGCCGGGGGCGAGCCCCACGGGGTCGGTCGGTGCGTGCGTCTGCGATCGACGTCCGTCCGCGCATGGCCACAAGGGTAGGTGATGGTGAGCATCGACAACACGGCTCTGTTCACCGACCGGTACGAGCTGACGATGGTCTCGGCGGCCCTGCGGGACGGCACGGCACAGCGCCCCTGCACCTTCGAGGTGTTCGCCCGGCGCCTGCCCGACGGGCGTCGGTACGGCGTCGTCGCGGGCACCGGTCGGCTGGTGGAGGCCCTCGCGGGGTTCCGGTTCGACGCCGACCGGCTCGCCGCGCTCAAGGAGTTCCTCGAGCCGGACACCCTCACCTGGCTCGGCGACTACCGCTTCTCGGGCTCGATCGACGGGTACCGCGAGGGGGAACTCTTCTTCCCGGGCTCCCCGGTGCTCACCGTCCGCGGCACGTTCGCCGAGGCGGTCGTGTTGGAGACGCTCGTCCTGTCGATCCTCAACCACGACAGCGCGGTCGCGTCGGCCGCCGCGCGCATGGTCAGCGCGGCCGCCGGACGCCCCATCATCGAGATGGGGTCGCGCCGGACCCACGAGTCGGCTGCGGTCGCGTCGGCTCGGGCCGCGTACCTCGCGGGGATGGCGTCGACCTCCAACCTGGAGGCGACGCGTCGGTACGGCGTCCCCGGCGCGGGCACCAGCGCACACTCGTTCACCCTCGCCCACACCGGTCCCGACGGTCCCGACGAGCGCGCGGCGTTCGCCGCCCAGGTCGACGCGCTCGGTGTCGGCACGACACTGCTCGTCGACACCTACGACATCACCCGCGGCGTCGCCACCGCGGTCGAGGTCGCGGGCACGGGTCTCGGCGGTGTCCGGATCGACAGCGGTGATCTCGGTGTGCTGGCACGGCAGGTCCGCGCCCAACTCGACGACCTCGGCGCGACCTCGACACGGATCGTCGTCTCCGGCGACCTCGACGAGTACGGGATCGCCGCGCTGCGGGCCGAGCCGGTCGACGCCTACGGCGTGGGCACCCAGCTCGTCACCGGCAGCGGCGCACCGACGGCGGGGATGGTCTACAAGCTCGTCGAGGTCGACGGCATCGGGGTGGCCAAGCGCGCCAGCCACAAGGAGTCCCGGGGCGGTCGGAAGGCGGCGGTCCGCACCGCTCGCGACACCGGAACGATCGTCGAGGAGATCGTCTACTCCGCCGACGCCGAACCACCGTCGACCCCGGGGCTGTCGGCCCGCCCGCTGCAGATCCCTCTGGTCCGCGACGGCGAGCCGGTCGCCGACCTGCCCACCCTGGAAGAGGGACGCGCGCACCTCGCCGACGCCCTCGTCAGTCTCCCCTGGGAGGGCCTCGGTCTGTCGTCGGGCGACCCGGCCGTCCCGACCCGTTTCGTCCTCCCGTGAGCGCGATCCCGGGCGTCGGCGAACTCCTCGCCGACGCCGTCACCGCGCTCGGCGGCACCCGCCGCGACGGCCAGCTCGCGATGGCGACGGCGGTGGCGAACGCCATCGACACCGGCGAACACCTCGCGGTGCAGGCGGGCACCGGCACCGGCAAGTCCCTGGCCTACCTCGTCCCGGCGATCCGCCACGCGGTCGAGTCCGGGTCGACGGTGGTGGTCTCGACCGCGACGATCGCCCTGCAGCGCCAACTCGTCGACCGCGACCTCCCCCGGCTGGCGAAGGCCCTGACGAAGCCCCTCGGTCGTGAACCGGTGTTCGCGATCCTCAAGGGACGCGCCAACTACGTGTGTCTGAACAAGATCCACTCCGGTGAGGCGCAGGAGGAGACCGGCGAGCTGTTCGACCCGTTCACCTCCTCGCGCGTCGGTCGCGAGGTCGTCCGCCTGCGCGAGTGGGTGAGCGACACCGAGACCGGCGACCGGGACGACCTGCCGACCGCGGTCATCGACCGCTCGTGGCGGCAGGTCAGCGTGTCGGCCCGCGAGTGCCTCGGCGCCTCGTCGTGCACGTACGGCGCCGACTGCTTCGCCGAGAAGGCCCGGGGGCGGGCGGGCCACGCCGACGTCGTGGTGACCAACCACGCGATGCTCGCCATCGACGCCATCAGCGGCTTCAACGTCCTGCCCGAGCACGACGTGGTGGTGGTCGACGAGGCGCACGAACTGGTCGACCGGATCACGTCCGTCGCGACCGCCGAGATGGCCCCCGCGACGCTCGGGATGCTCGCCCGCCGCTGCGGGAAGCTCGTCGACGACGAGATCGCCGACGACGTCGCCGGCGCGGGCGAGCTGCTCGAGCGCCTGCTCGACGAGGTCACGCCCGGCCGTTGGACGAGGCTGCCCGACGGCGCGGCCGCGGTGTTCGCCGCCGTGCGCGACCGGCTCTGGCGCGCCCGGTCGGCGATCGGGCCCCCGCAGGCCGGCACCGACTCGACCGCGGCTGCAGCGCGCTCGGCCGCGATCACCGGCCTCGACGAGGCCCATGACACGGCCGTCCGCATCCTCGGAGCCTTCGACGACCCCGACGAGTCGCGGCGACGCGACGTCGTCTGGGTCGACGAGGACAGCACGAAGGACGACCGGCGGCGCGTCCTGCGGGTGGCTCCCCTGTCTGTCGGCGGGCTGCTCCGCTCGTCGCTGTTCGCCGACGCGACCGTGGTGCTGACGTCGGCCACGCTCACGATCGGCGGGAACTTCGACGCGCTCGCCGCGACGTGGGGACTGCCGGTGGCCGGCCGCAGCACCGTCGAGACGGTCCCTCCGCAGGCGGCATCGGCGGGCCCCGCCGGTACCGACGAGTCGGTGTACGCGCTGTCGGACCTCACCGCGTCGGGCAGGGCCGTCCCGTCGGACGGCGCGTCGGTCCGCTGGACCGGACTCGACGTCGGGTCGCCGTTCGACCACGCGCGGTCGGGGATCCTCTACGTGGCGACCCACCTCGACCCGCCCGGACGGTCGGGCATGTCGTCGGCGACGCTCGACGAGATGGTCGCGCTCATCGAGGCCGCCGGCGGACGCACCCTGGGACTGTTCTCCTCCACCCGTGGCGCGAAGGACGCGGCCGCCGCGGTCCGCGAGCGGGTCTCCCTGCCGGTGCTGTGCCAGGGCGACGCGCCGACCGGACAGCTCGTGTCCCGCTTCGCCGAGGACGAGGCCGCCTGCCTGTTCGGCACGTTGTCGCTGTGGCAGGGCGTGGACGTGCCCGGGCCGTCGCTGTCGCTCGTGCTCATCGACCGCATCCCCTTCCCCCGACCCGACGACCCGCTGCTGGTGGCCCGGCAGAGCGCCGTCGCGGCGCGCGGCGGCAACGGCTTCCTGTCCGTGGCCGCCCACCACGCCGCGCTGCTGCTCGCCCAGGGCACCGGTCGACTGCTGCGCAGCACCGGCGATCGCGGGGTGATCGCGGTGCTCGACCCGCGCCTGGCCACCGCGCGCTACGGAGGGTTCCTGCGCGCCTCGCTGCCGCCGTACTGGCAGACCACCGACCCGGCCGTCGTGCGCGCAGCCCTGTCCCGCCTCGGCGACCGCTCCACCGTCTGACACCGTCGCCCGAGCCCGCCGGCCCGGGCGTCCCCACTCACCCCGCCGATCCCCTACGGTTGTCTCCAGAGCAGGTGCGGGTCCCCGCACCCCCTCGACGGCAGAGAGGCGGTCGCCCGCGTGATCGGACGAATCGGCATCGACGACGTCGCCCCGGTGATCACCTGCGGGCAGTTCGCCGCGAAAGCCGTTGTCGGCGAGTTCGTCCCGGTGAGCGCGACGGTCTGGCGCGAGGGCCACGACGCCGTCGCCGCGACCCTGCACGTCGACGGCCCCGGTCGAGCGTCGGCGATCGAGACCCCGATGGTGCGTGCCCACGAACCCGACACGTACAACGCGGGTTTCGTCCCGACCGGCGTCGGCTACTGGACGTTCCGCATCGACGCGTGGAGCGACCCGTACGCGACCTGGCACCACGCGGTCACCACGAAGCTCGACGCCGGGCAGGACGCCGCCGAGCTCGCCAACGACCTCGAGATCGGGGCGCGACTGCTGACCCGCGCCGCGGACGGCGTGCCCCCGTCGGACCGACGACTGCTCGACGACGCGGCCGCCGCGCTGCGCGAGGACCGCGACCTCGCCATCCGCGTGCGGCCGGCGCTGTCGCCCGAGGTCGCGGCGGTCCTGCGTGCGCACCCCGTCCGCGACCTCGTCACCAAGAGCCGCGCCCACCGCGTCTGGGTCGACCGTCCCCGCGCACTCTTCGGGTCCTGGTACGAGATGTTCCCCCGCTCGACCGGCGGCTGGGACGACGAGGGCCGACCCGTCCACGGCACGTTCCTGACCGCCGCGGCCGACCTGCCGCGCATCGCCGACATGGGCTTCGACGTGGTCTACCTCCCGCCGATCCACCCGATCGGGAAGGTCAACCGCAAGGGTCCGAACAACACGCTCACGCCGGGTCCGACGGACCCCGGGTCGCCGTGGGCCATCGGGTCCGACGAGGGCGGCCACGACGCGATCCACCCCGAGCTGGGCACCCTGGAGGACTTCCGCTGGTTCCTCTCGCGCGCACGGGAACTGGACATGGAGGTCGCGATCGACCTCGCCCTGCAGTGCGCACCCGATCACCCGTGGGCGCGTGAGCACCCGGAGTGGTTCACCGTCCTGCCCGACGGCACCATCGCCTACGCGGAGAACCCGCCGAAGAAGTACCAGGACATCTATCCGCTGAACTTCGACAACGACCGTGCCGGCATCTACCGCGCGGTCCTCGCCGTCGTCCTGCACTGGGTGTCGGTGGGGGTCAAGGTCTTCCGGGTCGACAACCCGCACACCAAGCCGCCGGACTTCTGGGAGTGGCTCATTGCCGAGGTCAAGAAGCGCGACCGCGACGTGCTGTTCCTCTCCGAGGCGTTCACCCGCCCGGCGCGCCTCTACGGTCTCGCCAAGCTCGGGTTCACCCAGAGCTACACCTACTTCACCTGGCGGACGGCCAAGTGGGAGCTCACCGAGTTCGGTCGGGAGATCGCCGACCACGCCGACGAGGGACGTCCCAACCTCTTCGTCAACACCCCCGACATCCTGCACGCGAGCCTGCAGACCGGCGGACCGGGCATGTTCGCACTGCGCGCCGCACTCGCCGCGACGATGTCGCCGACCTGGGGCGTCTACTCGGGCTACGAGCTCTACGAGTCGCAGCCGGTGCGCGAGGGCAGCGAGGAGTACCTCGACTCCGAGAAGTACGAGCTCCGTCCCCGCGACTTCAAGGCCGCGTCGTCGCGCGGTGAGTCGCTCGAGCCCTGGTTGACCGCGCTGAACCTGATCCGGCGTCGCCATCCCGCGCTGCAGCAGCTGCGGAACATCACGTTCCACCACGTCGACAACGACGCGATCATCGCCTACTCCAAGATCGACCCGATGACCGGCGACCGCGTCGTGGTCGTCGTGAACCTCAACCCGTTCGGGGCCGAGGAGTCCACGCTCTGGCTGGACATGCCGGCCATCGGTCAGGACTGGAACGACCGGTTCTCCGGTGTCGACGAGGTCACCGGCGAACACTTCCACTGGGGCCAGGCGAACTACGTCCGGCTGGAGCCGTGGCGCGCGGTCGCGCACATCGTCGCGCTGCCGCCCGTCGACGCCGCGACAGCGACCCGGCTGTCGTACCGACTGCCGTCCGAGGAGGTGCAGGGGTGACCACGACCGACAGCACGGACCGCCCCGATCCACGGGTTCCCGGGTCGGACGTGCACCGCCTCGCGACGGGCACCCACCACGACCCGCACGCCGTCCTCGGCGCGCACCCCGTCGCGGGGGGCACCGTCCTGCGGACCATCCGGCCCGACGCGCTGTCGGTGACCGCGGTGATCGGTGGCGTCGACCACCCGCTCGAGCACCAGGCCGACGGAGTCTTCGTCGGCCTCGTCGACATCGTGGACCTGATCGACTACCGCTACCGCGTCGTCTACCCCGGGCCGGACGGCACCACGACCGAGTACGTCGTCGCCGACGGCTACCGCTTCCTGCCGACGCTCGGCGAACTCGACCTGCACCTGTTCGCCGAGGGACGCCACGAACGCCTGTGGGACATCCTGGGCGCGCACCTGCGCAGCTACGACACCCCCGACGGCACGGTCACCGGGACGTCGTTCTCGGTGTGGGCACCCGACGCCATCGGGGTCACCGTGATCGGGTCGTTCGACGGGTGGCGGGGCCGCTCGACGCCGATGCGGTCACTCGGGTCGAGCGGTGTCTGGGAGGTGTTCGTCCCCGACGTCGGTGTGGGCACCCGGTACAAGTTCCGCGTCACCGGCCGCGACGGCGCGTGGCGGGAAAAGGCCGACCCGATGGCCCGGCGCACCGAGGTCCCCCCGGCGACCGCGTCGGTCGTCGACGACACCACGCACGCCTGGGCCGACGACGACTGGATCGCCCGTCGGGCCGGGCTCGTCCCGACCGACGAACCGATGAGCGTCTACGAGGTGCACCTCGGGTCGTGGCGGACGGGGCTCGACTACCGACAGCTCGCCGTCGAACTCGGCGACTACGTCGAGCAGATGGGCTACACGCACGTCGAGCTGCTGCCCGTCGCCGAGCACCCCTTCGGTGGATCGTGGGGCTACCAGGTCACGTCGTACTACGCGCCGACGTCGAGATTCGGTACGCCCGACGACTTCCGGGCCTTCGTCGACACGCTGCACGCCCGCGGGATCGGCGTCATCGTCGACTGGGTGCCCGCCCACTTCCCCAAGGACGAATGGGCACTGGCCCGGTTCGACGGCAGCCCGCTCTACGAGCACGCCGACCCCCGGCGCGGTGAGCAACTCGACTGGGGCACCTACGTCTTCGACTTCGGCCGCAACGAGGTCCGCAACTTCCTCGTCGCGAACGCGCTCTACTGGTTCGACCAGTTCCACATCGACGGGCTGCGCGTCGACGCCGTCGCGTCGATGCTCTACCTCGACTACTCCCGACCCGACGGCGGCTGGACGCCGAACGTCCACGGCGGCCGCGAGAACCTCGAGGCGGTCCAGTTCCTGCAGGAGATGAACGCCACCGTCCACAAGACGTTCCCCGGCGTCGTCACCGCCGCCGAGGAGTCGACGTCGTGGCCCGGCGTCACCCGCGACACCACGCTCGGCGGACTGGGTTTCACGATGAAGTGGAACATGGGCTGGATGCACGACACCCTCGGCTACCTCGGCCGGGACCAGGTGCACCGCAGCCATCACCACCACGAGATCACGTTCTCGCTGATGTACGCCTGGAGCGAGAACTTCATCCTGCCCATCAGTCACGACGAGGTCGTGCACGGCAAGGGCACGCTGTGGTCACGGATGCCCGGCGACTCCCGCACCAAGGCCGCCGGCGTCCGGGTCGCGTTGGCCTACATGTGGGCACACCCCGGCAAGCAGCTGTTGTTCATGGGCCAGGACTTCGGACAGAGCGGCGAGTGGTCGGAGTCGCGCTCGCTCGACTGGGATCAGCGTTCGGGGTGGGAGGGCGAGCTGCACGCCGGCATCGCCGCGCTCGTCGCCGATCTCAACGCGGTCTACCGGGCCACCCCCGCCCTCTACAGCCAGGACACGACGCCCAACGGCTACTCGTGGATCGACGCGAACGACACCGCCGGCAACGTCATCAGCTTCCTGCGGTTCGGCAGCGACGGCAGCGTCCTGGCCGCGGTCTACAACTTCTCCGGGACCACCCGCACCGACTACCGCATCGGCCTGCCACAGGCGGGCGTGTGGCGCGAGATCCTCAACACCGACTCCCCGCACTACAGCGGGTCGGGAGAGGGCAACCTCGGGTCCGTCACCGCCGCCGACGAGTCGTGGCACGGACGTCCCGCCTCGGCACGGATGACGTTGCCCGCCAACGGTGCGGTCTGGTTCGTCCCGGAGGTCTGACGACACCCAGACGGGTCAGAACAGCGCGCTGGCGAGCTTGCGGCGTGCCGCGACGACGAACGTCTCGGCCGGGTCGAAGAGCTCGAACAACGACAGCAGGCGTTCGCGTGCCCGCGCGCGGTCGTCGCCCGAGGTCACCCGGACGACGTCGATGATCCGGTCGAAGGCGTCCTCGGGCTGCTGGTTCAGCAGCAGCACGTCGGCCGCGGCCAGCGCGGCGTCGACGTCACCCGGGGCCGCGGAGTCGACCACGGCGGGGTCGTGGGCTCGCGCCCGGACGACGAACTCGATGTTGCGCGCGGCCGAGGCAGCCTCGAGGTTCGACGGATCCTCCTGCGCGAGCGCACGATAGGCCTCGAGCGCACCGTCGAAGTCACCCTCGTCGAGGAGCGCGCCGGCCGCCTCCATCCTCGGGTCCCCGGGTTCCTCCACCGGCGCCTCACCCGTCGACGGGAGACCGGTCAGGCGGTCCCCCACCTTGCCCAGGATCTCGTCGATCCACGCCGAGATCTGCGCCTCGGGCTGCACGCCCTGGAACGCCGACACGGGCTGGCCCGCGGCGATGGCGACGACGGTCGGGATCGACTGGACGCCGAACGCCTGCGCGATGCGCGGGTTGGCGTCGACGTCGACGGTCGCGAGGATCCACCTGCCGTCGGCCTGCTGGGCGAGTCGCTCGAGGATCGGCGAGAGCTGCTTGCAGGGTCCGCACCACGTCGCCCACAGGTCGACGAGGACGAGCACCTGGTCGGACCGGGCGATGACCTCGGACTCGAACGTCGCCTCGGTGATCTCGACGATCGGCGGGACCGCGCCGGGGGCGGACGTCTCCTGTCCCGCGGGGGCGGCGGGGGTCCGTGGTGGCGCCGCGGCGCGCGAGCGTTCGGCGTCGGCGCGTTCCTTGAGACCGGAGAGGTCGACGGCCCCGGACATGGCCGCGGCCCGGGCGAGCGCGCCTGCCTGCGCGCGGTTCTGAGGTCGGCTCACGCGTCCAGTCTGGCACGGACCGCCGGTGTGTCTCCACGCCGCCGGGCACCGCGACCACCGCCCGCGCGCACCACACCCGCGGCCACGCAGCCGAACGCCATCGCGGCCACCGCGACCCACAGCGCGGTGCCCAATGTGGTCGCGCGGCTGACGAACCCGACGACCGCCGGCCCGGCGAGCATCCCCAGGTAGCCGCACCCGACCACCGTCGAGATCACCCGGCCACTGGGCTGGGCGGTCACGTTCCCGGCCGCGGTGAACAGCTGCGGGACGCCGCCGGCCACGCCGATACCGAACACCGCCCACCCGAGGATCCCGACGGCCGGCGCGGGCGCCGCGATCACGACGGCCATCCCCAGCGCCGCGGTCGCAGCACCGCCGCGCACCACGGCGACCGCCCCGAACCGGGCCGTGACGCGGTCGGCGAGGAACCGTCCGACGAGCATCGTCGCGCTGAACGCCCCGAACGCCAGCGCCCCCACGCCGTCACCGACGCCGAAGCGCTCGGTCGTGTGCAGCGCACTCCAGTCGTAGGCGGTCCCCTCGGCGAGCATCAGCGCGAACGCCACCGCGGCCATGAGGACGATCCGTCCCCGGATCCCGGCCGGGAAGCGCGACCCGGCCTCGTGGTCGCGTCCCGCGTCGTCGGTCCGGTGCCGCCCGCGCGTCAACGACGGGCGGATGACGGCGACGCCCACGACCGATCCGACGGCGACCACCGCCACCGTGAGGACGACGGGGACGCCGAGGAACAGTCCGACGGCCACGATCCCGGACCCGACGAGTCCGCCGAGCGAGAAGAAACCGTGGAACGACGACATGACGGGGCGTCCCCGGTCCTGCTCGACGACGACGGCGTGGGCGTTCATGCCCACGTCGATCGAGCCGTTCGCGAGACCGAACAGCGCGAGCGCGAGTGCCAACTGCCAGGTGGTGGACGCGAGGACCGGCAGCAGTGCGGCCACGGCGAGAGTCGCCGCCGCGACGAGGATGACGGCTCGCGACCCGTGACGGTCGATGATCGGACCGCACACCTGCATCCCGAGGAACGCGCATCCGCCGAGCAGCAGCAACAACGCTCCGAGCGTGCCGTGGTCGACACCGGTGGCGTCGGAGATGACGGGGATGTGCGCGACCCACATCGCGGCCAGCAGCCCGTTGACGAAGAAGACGGTGGACACCGCGCGGCGACGCGACGCCCACGGGATCGACGGCGAGGCCGCCGCGCCCGCCTCCGACCGGCCGCCCGCCGGCACGGTCACGCCAGGTGCTCGTCGACCCGGCGGACCTTCGCGGTCAACTGGTCCTCGTGACCGGGTCGGATGTCGGCCTTGAGGACGAGCGAGACCCGGGGTGCGATCGCGAGCACGGCGTCGGTCGCGTCCTTGACGACGGCCATCACCTCGTCCCAGTCGCCCTCGAGGTAGGTGAACATCGCCGTCGTCTGATGCGTGACCCCGGAGGCGCGGACCACGCGCACCGCCTCGGCGACGGCGGCGCTCATGCTGCCGTCGTCGGCGACCGCGGATCCTCCGGACGGGGCGAGGCTGAAGGCGACGATCACCCGGTAACGGTCACACGGATGCGGCGCGGTTGGCAACGGCACCGCGGTCACCGTCGCGCTCGAGGCGGCCGGTGCGCTGCGCCCAGATCTCGAAGACCAGGGTGCCGAACGGCGGGATGCTGGAGAACAGCGCCCACAGGGTGGTCGGCACCGTCCAGCGCAGCACCCGCGCGGTCACGATCGACACGACCACGAAGACGACGAAGACGATCCCGTGGACCATGCCCGGCACCGCGACGGCCTCGGTGTGGCCCTCGACCCACTTGAAGTACATCGCGATCAGCAGGGCCAACCAGGAGATGGCCTCGAGGATCGCCACGACACGGAACACGCGGGCGACGATGCGGGGGTCCAGGACGGAACTCATGGGGACCATTGTGCCCGACGCACCGCGCCCCTACTACTACAGGTAGTAGAGGTCACGGCGTGGACGTCAGGACTGCGCGGGGACCGTGAGGATCAGGGCGTCGCCCTGTCCGCCGGCGCCGCACAGCGCGGCCGCGCCGGTGCCGCCCCCGCGGCGCTGCAGCTCCAGGGCCAGGTGCAGGGCGATGCGTGCGCCCGAGATGCCGATCGGGTGGCCGATGGCGATGGCACCGCCGTTGACGTTGACCTTCTCGGGGTCGATGCCGAGCTGCTGGGTGGAGGCCAGGCCGACCGCGGCGAAGGCCTCGTTGATCTCCACGAGATCGAGGTCGGACGGCGTGATGCCGGCGCGGGCGCACGCCTTCTCGATGGCGTTGGCCGGCTGTGCCTGCAGGGAAGAGTCGGGGCCGGCGACGACGCCGTGCGCGCCGATCTCGGCGAGCCAGCTCAGGCCCAGTTCGGTCGCCTTCTCCTTGCTCATCACGACCACCGCGGCGGCGCCGTCGGAGATCTGCGACGAGTTGCCCGCGGTGATGGTGCCGTCCTTGCGGAACGCGGGACGCAGACGCGAGAGGGAGTCGGTGGTGGTGTCCGCGCGGATGCCCTCGTCCTCGGTCACCTCGACGGGGTCGCCCTTGCGCTGCGGGATGCTGACCGGGACGACCTCGTCGGCGAAGACGCCGTTCTTCCACGCCGCGGCCGCGCGCTGGTGGGACCGCGCGGCGAACTCGTCCTGCTGCTCGCGGGTGAAGGTGATGACGTCGTTGGTCTGTTCGGTCAGCGCGCCCATCGGCTGGTCGGTGAACGGGTCGAACAGACCGTCGAAGGCCATGTGGTCGACCAACTCGGTGTTGCCGTACTTGAACCCGCCCCGGCTGCCGGGCAGCAGGTGCGGTGCCTGCGACATCGACTCCTGGCCCCCGGCGACGATGCAGTCGAACTCGCCGGCACGGATGAGCTGGTCGGCCAGTGCGATCGCGTCGATCCCCGACAGGCACATCTTGTTGATCGTCAGGGCCGCGACGTCCCATCCGATCCCGGCCTTGATGGCGGTCTGACGGGCGGGCATCTGGCCGACCCCCGCGGTGAGGACCTGCCCCATTATCACGTACTCGACCGCCGACGCCGGGACGCCCGCCTTGTCGAGGGCACCGCGGATGGCGGTGGCACCGAGGTCGACGGCGCTGGTGTCCTTGAATGCGCCCATGAGGCGACCGACGGGTGTGCGGGCTCCGGCGACGATGACCGACGACATGGGGGACCTCTTCGTTCTGGTTCGGCGTGTGGTGCGCGACGGCGTGACCGGGCCGCGGGCTCAGCCCGGCCCGAGCGATCGCTCGGTGCTTAGGATACCGTCACAGCATGTCGACCAGTGCATCCACTCCCGCCTCCGTCGCGACCGCCGACCTCGGCGATCTGGTGACCGCGATCGATCACGTCGGCATCGCCGTCGCCGACCTCGACGCCGCGAAGGCGTGGTACGCCGACACCCTCGGGTTCGTCTGTCTGCACCAGGAGACGAACGACGAGCAGGGAGTCGTCGAGGCGATGGTCGGCCCGGCCGACGCCGGAGCGACCCGCGCGGCCCAGATCCAGTTGCTCGCCCCGCTCGACGAGTCGTCGACGATCGCGAAGTTCCTCGACCGCAACGGCCCGGGGCTGCAGCAACTGGCCGTGCGGGTGACCGACGTCGACGAGGTCGTCGCGCGGCTCACCGCGAAGGGCCTGCGCGTCCTGTACCCCGAGCCGCGCCGCGGCACCGCGGGTTCGCGCATCAATTTCGTGCACCCGAAGGACGCGGGTGGCGTGCTGCTCGAGCTGGTGGAACCGCCCGCCGACGTGCACTGATCGCCGCGCGGCGGACCCGCCGCGGCCTCGGACGGGCCAAGTAAGCTACGCGACATGCCGGAACACGATCAGGGCTCATCGCACGGACTCCCGTTCGCCATCGCCATGCGCGGGTACGACCGCGACCAGGTGGCGGAGTTCTTCGCCCGGTCCGACGCGGAGTTGCGGGTCATCGCCGCCGACCGTGATGCCGCGGCCGCCAACGCCCGCGAGCTCGCCGAGCACCTCGACGACGCGCGCGACGAGATCGAGCAGCTCCGTCGCGAGGTCGACTCGCTGTCGGTGCCGGTGACCACCGCACAGGGCATGAGCGACCGCATCTCCCGGATGCTCCAGCTAGCGGCCGACGAGGCCTCGGAGATGCGCGCCAACGCCCAGTCCGAGGCCGCCGAGATCCTGTCCGTCGCCCGCCAGGAGGCGGCGCAGCTGCGGGAGGACGCCTCGGAGGAGGCCAACGCGCAGCTGGCCGCGGCGAAGGTCGAGTCGCAGCGACTGCGGGGCGAGGCGGCCCGGCTCGAGGCCGACGCCCGCACCGCCCACGACGAGAACGCCACGTTCATCGCCGAGCGCACCGCGGCCATGGAATCCGAGCACGCGTCGACGATGGCCGCGGCGAAGAAGGAGGCCGAGCGGATCGTCGCGAACGCGCGCGCCGAGGCCGAGGAACTCGACGCGCAGGCCCGCCGGGACCGCGAGCGGACCCAGGAGGACTTCGACGTCACGATGGCCGCCCGCCGCGACAAGGCGGTACAGGCGGTCAAGGAGTTGGAGCTGTCGTCGGAGGCGACGGCACGCGAGCTCATCGACAACGCCCGCGCCGAGTCCGACCGGCTCCTCGCACGCTCGCACTCCCTCGCGACCGAGCGGGTCACGCGGTCGGCCGAGCTCGTCCAGAGCGCTCGTCAGCTCCGCAGCCGCATGCTCGCGCAGCTCTCCGAGGTGCGCTCGCAGCTCGACGAACTCCCCCGCCTGCTCGCCGAACTCGACGGCGAGGAGGACCTCGTCGAACTGGACAGCACCGACCTCCTGAACAAGGGGCTGTCGGAGGACGCCCAGATCACGCGGTCCTGAACGGCCTCAGCGGCGGTAGCCGGTCCGCGCCGTCCGTCCCCGCCAGCACCCGGTGTGCCAGTGCCGACGGTCGTCGCCGTCACGGTCGTCGGTGGGCCACGCCACGATGTGGGCCGTGCCCGGGGTGATCACCTGGTTGCAGCCCGGACACCGGTAGGGCTTCGTCGCGCGGTCCCCGGTGATCGTGCGGACGTGGTGATCACGGTCGAGACCGTCGGGGCCACGCTCGGTCCGTGCCATGCCGCCCGAGAGCCCTCGGGGGGCGACGCTCGGGCGACGGTTGCGACGGGGCATGCCTAGAACAACCGGAACTCGGTGCTCTCGATGCCCCGGAGGGCGTCGTAGTCGACGGTCACACAGCGGATGCCACGGTCCTCGGCGAGCGTGCGCGCCTGCGGCTTGATGATCTGCGCCGCGAAGACCCCCTGCACCGGGGCGAGGGTCGTGTCCCGGTTGAGCAGCTCGAGGTACCGGGTCAGTTGTTCGACGCCGTCGATCTCCCCCCGTCGCTTCACCTCCACCGCCACCGTGCCGCCGGCAGGGTCCCGACAGAGCAGGTCGACCGGACCGATCGCTGTCATGTACTCGCGGCGGACGAGGGTGTAGCCGGGGCCGAACGTCTCGACGTGCTCGGCGAGCAGCTCCTGCAGATGGGCCTCGACTCCGTCCTTCACCAGTCCGGGATCGATGCCCAGGTCATGGGCGGAGTCGTGCTCGACCTCCCCGAGCAGGATGCGGAGCTCCTCGCCGGCCTTGTTCGTCACGACCCACAGGGCGTGCGCGTCACTGTCCTCGGGAGCGGGATGCTCCACGAGGCGACACGGCGGGCTCATCCAGTTCAACGGCTTGTAGGCGCGATCGTCGGCGTGCACGCTGACCGAGCCGTCGTTCTTGATGAGCAGCAACCGTTTCGCCCGGGGCAGGTGAGCCGTCAGGCGTCCCACGTAGTCGACCTGACATTCCGCGATCACCAAGCGCACGGATGTCACCCTAGTGGCGTGACACCCGCACCCCGACGCGACACCCGCCCGGCCGACGTCCAACGCGTGCGCGGCCGAGAGACGTATCGGAACGCGTGGATGACGGTCACCGAGGACGTCGTGCGGCGGGGGGACGGGAGCGAGGGCATCTACGGGGTCGTCCACCGCGCCCCGGGAGTCGTCGTGATCGCTCGGCAGGTCATCGACAACGAGGAGCGCTTCTGTCTCGTCGAGCAGTACCGGTATCCGCTGGGCGCGCGTCGGTGGGAGTTCCCCGCCGGCACCGCCGATATCGACGACGCCGACGCCCGTGCGACCGGACGTCGCGAACTGCGGGAAGAGACCGGGCTCGAGGCCGGCTCCACCCGTGTCCTCGCCGTCCTGGACGTCGCACCGGGCTTCACGTCCCAGCGCACGACGATCGTCCTCGCGGAGAATCTGTCCGACGGAGCCGAGTCCCGGGACGTCACCGAAGGCGACATGACGTGGGCGTGGTGGTCGAGGCAGGAGATCCTCGACGGCATCGTCGGCGGTCGGATCGTCGACGCGCAATCGGTCGCCGGCTGGGGCGTCCTGCTGGCTCTCGGGCTGTGAATCGCGACGCGAAATGGTCGAGAAAGCACGATGCCCCCGCCGTGAGGCGGGGGCATCGTGGGATGTTGTGTTCGGCGGTGTCCTACTCTCCCACACTGGTTAGGGTGCAGTACCATCGGCGCTGGAGGGCTTAGCTTCCGGGTTCGGAATGGGGCCGGGCGTTTCCCCTCCGCTATGGCCGCCGTAACTCTGTGAAACCACACGGGTTTGTTTATCAACCACGTCGTGTGTGTTGTTTCAGATATTGCACAGTGGATGCGAAACACGCCTTATAGATTGTTGTTGTTGTAAGTCCTCGGCCGATTAGTACCAGTCACCTGCACCCATTACTGGGCTTCCAGTTCTGGCCTATCAACCCCATGGTCTGTGGGGGGCCTTAACCACGCAAAGGTGGTGAGAAACCTCATCTTGGAACAGGCTTCCCGCTTAGATGCTTTCAGCGGTTATCCCTTCCGAACGTAGCTAACCAGCGGTGCTCCTGGTGGAACAACTGGCACACCAGAGGTTCGTCCGTCCCGGTCCTCTCGTACTAGGGACAGGTTTCCTCAAGTTTCTTACGCGCGCGGCGGATAGAGACCGAACTGTCTCACGACGTTCTAAACCCAGCTCGCGTGCCGCTTTAATGGGCGAACAGCCCAACCCTTGGGACCTACTCCAGCCCCAGGATGCGACGAGCCGACATCGAGGTGCCAAACCATCCCGTCGATATGGACTCTTGGGGAAGATCAGCCTGTTATCCCCGGGGTACCTTTTATCCGTTGAGCGACACCGCTTCCACATGCCGGTGCCGGATCACTAGTCCCGACTTTCGTCCCTGCTCGACATGTCCGTCTCACAGTCAAGCTCCCTTGTGCACTTGCACTCAACACCTGATTGCCAACCAGGCTGAGGGAACCTTTGGGCGCCTCCGTTACATTTTGGGAGGCAACCGCCCCAGTTAAACTACCCACCAGGCACTGTCCCTGAACCAGATCATGGTCCGAGGTTGAGGTATCCAATACGATCAGAGTGGTATTTCAACAACGACTCCACCCACACTGGCGTGCGGGTTTCACAGTCTCCCACCTATCCTACACAAACCGAACCGAACACCAATACCAAGCTATAGTGAAGGTCCCGGGGTCTTTTCGTCCTGCCGCGCGTAACGAGCATCTTTACTCGTACTGCAATTTCGCCGAGTCTGTGGTTGAGACAGCAGAGAAGTCGTTACGCCATTCGTGCAGGTCGGAACTTACCCGACAAGGAATTTCGCTACCTTAGGATGGTTATAGTTACCACCGCCGTTTACTGGGGCTTAAATTCTCAGCTTCACCACCGAAGTGATTAACCGGTCCTCTTAACCTTCCAGCACCGGGCAGGCGTCAGTCCGTATACATCGTCTTACGACTTCGCACGGACCTGTGTTTTTAGTAAACAGTCGCTTCTCTCTGGTCTCTGCGACCACCACCAGCTCACCACGTACATGGGTCACCAGCAGTGGTCCCCCTTCTCCCGAAGTTACGGGGGCATTTTGCCGAGTTCCTTAACCACAGTTCTCTCGATCGCCTTAGTATTCTCTACCTGACCACCTGTGTTGGTTTGGGGTACGGGCCGTGTTCCAACTCGCTAGAGGCTTTTCTCGGCAGCATAGGATCATGGAATTCGCCTCAAACGGCTACGCATCACCTCTCAGGCTCGTATGAGACACGGATTTGCCTATGTCTCGCCCTACAGGCTTACACCAGTACAACCACTGACTGGCCCCACTACCTTCCTGCGTCACCCCATCGCTTGCCTACTACCACACAAGGTCCCATGCAGCCCCACACTCGAGACCCGAAGGTCTTCTCGGTGGTTTTGGATGGTTAGTACATGTGATTCAGCATGGACGCTACGAACACGGGTACGGGAATATCAACCCGTTGTCCATCGACTACGCCTGTCGGCCTCGCCTTAGGTCCCGACTCACCCTGGGCGGATTAGCCTGGCCCAGGAACCCTTGGTCATCCGGCGGAAGAGTTTCTCACTCTTCTTTCGCTACTCATGCCTGCATTCTCACTCCCACACCCTCCACACCTGGATCACTCCGGCGCTTCCACGGATGCAGGACGCTCCCCTACCCA